>NZ_JAVIYT010000001.1:147500-4347500 GCF_031453245.1 Siphonobacter sp. SORGH_AS_0500 | reverse complement strand
GCCCGCAAGGGCAAGGCGAAGGGACGAGTATTCTTCCAAGAAAAGTTGTTTAGCTATAGCCAGCCGTAACCCGTACCGTAAACCGACACAGGTATCCGGGTAGAACATACCAAGGCGCTCGAGTGAATCACGGCTAAGGAACTCGGCAAATTAACCCTGTAACTTCGGGATAAGGGGAACCACAGCGATGTGGTCGCAGAGAAATGGCCCAGGCGACTGTTTAACAAAAACACAGGGCTTTGCTAAAACGAAAGTTGACGTATAAGGCCTGACACCTGCCCGGTGCTGGAAGGTTAAGAGGGGATGTTAGTCGCAAGGCGAAGCATTGAATCGAAGCCCCAGTAAACGGCGGCCGTAACTATAACGGTCCTAAGGTAGCGAAATTCCTTGTCGGGTAAGTTCCGACCTGCACGAATGGTGTAACGATCTGGGCACTGTCTCAGCCGTGAGCTCGGTGAAATTGTAGTAGCGGTGAAGATGCCGCTTACCCGCCACGGGACGGAAAGACCCCGTGAACCTTCACTACAGTTTTGCACTGACTTTTGGTAACTGGTGTGTAGGATAGGTGGGAGGCTATGAGTCGGTGTCGCTAGGCATCGAGGAGCCAACGTTGAAATACCACCCTCCGGTTGCTGGGAGTCTAACATTAGATTGGACAATGCATGATGGGTAGTTTGACTGGGGTGGTCGCCTCCAAAAAAGTATCGGAGGCTTTCAAAGGTACCCTCAGCACGCTTGGTAACCGTGCGTAGAGTGCAATCGCAGAAGGGTGCTTGACTGTGAGGCAAACAGGCCGAGCAGGCACGAAAGTGGGAGATAGTGATCCGGCGGTTTCCGAATGGAAGGGCCGTCGCTCAAAGGATAAAAGGTACTCCGGGGATAACAGGCTGATCTCCCCCAAGAGCTCACATCGACGGGGAGGTTTGGCACCTCGATGTCGGCTCGTCACATCCTGGGGCTGGAGAAGGTCCCAAGGGTTCGGCTGTTCGCCGATTAAAGTGGCACGCGAGCTGGGTTCAGAACGTCGTGAGACAGTTCGGTCCCTATCTGTGGTGGGCGTTGGAATTTTGAGAGGGCTTGACCTTAGTACGAGAGGACCGGGTTGAACCGACCGCTGGTAGACCAGTTGTTCCGCCAGGAGCACCGCTGGGTAGCCACGTCGGGTGAAGATAAGCGCTGAAAGCATCTAAGTGCGAAACTTGCCTCAAGATGAGAATTCCTATGAGAGCCGTCAGAGACGATGACGTTGATAGGCTACAGGTCTAAAGTTGGTGACAACAAAGCCGAGTAGTACTAATGCCTCCAAGACTTCTTTTTAAATTAACTTTATTGCTACTTAGGTATACTTTTCTGTTTTTCACATCACGTTCAAAAGAGGGAACACCTCGATAGGCATCGGAAGCTGACTCTACGGAGTCATCAACCAAAAGAGCCAATGGCGATCATAGGGCGGGTGTTCACCCCTTCCCATCCCGAACAGGGCCGTTAAGCCCCGCTCCGCCGATGATACTGGGTTTACCCCCGGGAAAGTAGGTAATCGCCTCCCCCTTATATTCTAACGACTCCTGCCGGGATGCAGGAGTCGTTTTTGCTTTTACTCCCTAGTCTAGATACTATAACTGTTCCCTTCACTGCAGCGTAATTAACATACTTACTGCTTGAAAAATACCAGTCTTATTACCAATAGGCTTTAGAAATACTTGATTCAAACAAAAGGCCTGCATTTTTTGCAGGCCTTTTGTTATTAAGCTTCTATACCGAATGTAGATTTTCGATTTTTCCATTTCCCTCGGGTGAAATCTGGAATTTGAATGGGGGCAGAGCCTTTTTTTATGGATTCTTCAGATAGAGGACTGATAGCTGACCAAGCTGCCGCGTCGTATACATCTATGGCTGGGCTGCGTTTTTCCTGAATGGAAGTGATGAATTCTCTGATTACAAAATAGTCCATGCCCCCGTGTCCAGCTCCCTGAGCATTGCTTTCCAGTTTCTTCCATAAGGGGGTGATCATATTGTTTCATATAGTCCGTATCTTTTTCCCATTGGTGGGGTTTAGGACTTTTCTTCTCAATATAAATCTGATCTCCTTCGTCCATCCATAAACCATTCGTACCTTGAACTTTGAATCCTAATGAGTAGGGTCTGGGGCTATTCGTATCATGGGTAACTAAGATAGTTTCTCCATTGACACACTTAATCATGGTTTGTACCTGATCTCCTAACTTGAATTTCACTTTCGCGTTTGGATGGTTTTCTCCGCCATTGTCTACTATGTATTTATGAAGTCCTAGTGGTTTAGTAGCCATGGACACCAAATACTGAAATTGGTTACCAGTATTAATATTGATCATTTGAGCAACCGGCCCCAATCCATGGGTAGGATAAATGTCTCCATTGCGATCAATAGAATGCTGGGTTCTCCATTTTGCCTCTGAAAATCCTTTCGCCCCGAATTCAACACCTCCTCCATACGCTTTTTTTCCATCATTAAATTTTACTTCTCTTAAATCGTGCTCGTAGCCGCATTCCAAATGAGTTAATTCTCCAAACAAGCCTTGTCTGACCATGTTCAAAGCTGCCATCACATCTCTTCGGTAACAAACGTTTTCAAGAATCATGCAGTGTGAACCCGTCTTCTCGAAGGTGTTAACCAGATCCCAGGATTCCTGAAGGGTAACGGTAGCCGAAACTTCTACTCCTGCATATTTACCACCTTTCATCACTGATACCGCCATGGGTACGTGCCATTCCCATGGAGTAGCAATAATAATTCCATCCAGATCATCCCGCTTGACCATGTTTTCAAAGTCATGGTCATTTTTGCCATACACTACTGCTTCTTTTCGTCCCGCATTTCGCAGCATTTTCTGGGTTATTTCAATCGTAGCAGGGTCAATGTCACAAATGGCATTGATTTCAACCTGTGGGAAAAGAATGGCATTCTTAACGTGTTCCCTTCCTCTTAAACCAACACCAATAAATCCTAAACGTACTTTCTGATCATTTACCGCTCCTTTAAGAATAGCTGGAGATAGAGCCATGCCTGCGGCTGTCAATGATATGTTTTTAATAAAGGTTCTACGGTTTTCCATACGATGGAGGTTAGTTAAGTGATGAATAATGAGCCTTGAGATAATTCTGAACCGTCAGAATATCCTGTTTATTGGTAAGGTCAGGAACGTTTTCGGATAGAGGGAACACGGCCACTTTTTCTATCGTAGCCAACTTATTAATTGCCGTGGGTAACTCTTTCTCATTACGCGTTGCATGGTAAGGAGTGGTTTCCAGGCAGGGAAGAATTTTTTCGGCTTCCACTACAAAAAGATTCATACTTACACCTACCCGCCCAGTTTTTTCAAGAATACTATCAATTTCTTCCTGACTGGGTTTTTCATGAATATCAATTAAGTTACCTTCTTCATCATTTCGGATGACCGCGAAAGCCTGGATTCTTTCCGGTGCAAAGCGTAAAGCTTCTCGATCGTAGCTGATCAATGCATTCGGCTTTTCACTGTTCCATAATACGTTTAATGCCTCTATGGAATACAGGTTATCGCTGTTACAGATGACCAGCCGTCCGATTTGCCAGTCTGGCGTTTGTTGCAAAGCTTGTAATACGGCATCGGCTGTTCCGGCTGGCTTTTGGCGATCTGCGGGAATGAACTGGCGGGCGTAGCGAAAAGATAACCCTGCATATTTTTGTTGGGTAGCCGCCGACTCGTAATACTCTTGCGTCAGTGCATCTTCGGGATGAAGTAGTAAAAGCACTTCATTAAAACCGGCATCCTGGGCATTTTTTAGTTGATAATCAATAAGTGATTGACCCGCCGAACCAACCTGAATCATACCTTTCGTTAAAGTATCTGCCTGCTGAATGAGTTGCTGATCCAATTGGATATTCTCGGCGGCTTTTTTCATGCGGGACGACATGCCTCCTGCAAGAATTAGTAATCGTTTATTCATTGGTTTACGTAAGAAGTAAATCAGTTGAACTAGTTATTTTCCAGGCGAACGCCTTCGTCAATCGTTATGATGTAGCTTTTTCCCCCTGCCCTTTCGATGGCTTCGGCTACTACTTCAGGCTTTTCGGGAGCGTAGGCAAACATGCATCCACCGCCGCCCGAGCCATTGATTTTAGCTCCCAGGGCTCCAGCTTCCAATGCATAATCAATCATGCGATTAATTTTAGGCGTAGAAATGCGTTTTGCTTCCCGCAGATTGAATTGATGAGCATTTAAAAGTTCTCCGAATGTTACCGGATCCGGGTCGGAAGATTGGAGCAGACGTTTCGCTTCCCGTAAAATGTCGCGGTCTGAAAGGTTGCCTTTTAAAAGAGTGTATTCATCCGAAGTAAGTAATGATTTATACTGCTCAGCTTTTGCTGCTGGATAGGTATGTAGGGAGAAAGACGGATCGGAAGCTTTGATCTTTTTGATAGCATCCAGCATTCCATACTTGACGTGCTTGAGAACACCAAGCGTGTCTTTGGCTTGTTGGGAGTCACCCAAGACGAATGTTCCTGAAATGGGGGGAAGCGTTTCGACGTACGGAGCTGGCTGCGATTCCAGATAAATGACATTTCCAAACGTGATAGAAGTTTGATCCATCCGACCACCGGGTTCTCCAAATTCTTCGACTTCCGCTTTATACGCTAAATCCGCTAAATCCAGTAGGGGTGTTCCCTGAGGGGCGAACTGAGCAAGAAAATAAGACCAGGCAACGACCAGGGCCGACGAACTGGATGTTCCGGCATTAATAGGAATCGAGCTCGTCAAACTTAGGTCAAAGCCGCTCTTCAGGGAGGCACCCTTTCGATGCCAGGCATTCAGGACACTTTTGTAATAATCCCTTTCATTTTCGTAAGGAATTTCTGGTTGAAGGTAGAACGATTCGTTCTGATCAATATCGGGTAAATCAATATGAATTTTTCGATCCTCCCGTGGCGTACCCGTGATTCGTAGTCGCAGGGATATAGCCGCTGCAATGACGGGCAAACCCAGGTAATCCTGGTGTTCGCCAAAGAGACAAATTCGGCCCGGGGCAGAAACGGTTAGAGTGTTAGACATAAGTGATGGTTCAAGAGAAACTCTGGACTAAAATACGCTAGAAAACAGAACAATTATCAGTGAAGCCTTGCCTGAAACGGGTAATTTCAGGCCTATTGAATTGCACATTCGTTTGCACAGAACTGAACAAACGAATGCACAAATTTTCAACAGATATAAAAAAAGAATGGATTAGGAAAGCGTAATAAGATCCGGCTGAAGAACAACCTTTTCAAATTCGGTTTTTGTACCGGAGATGGCATCCAGCAAAATTTGCGTGGCCTGGAACCCCATCTGATAGGGGTGTTGCTCCAGAGATGCTAATGGAGGGTGTTCAAGGTAAGCATTCATGGGAAGGTTAGCAAAGCTAACAAAGGAAATGTCCTTATTAAGTTGTAACCCTTTACTACGACAAACACCCATCGCATCCAGAGCCACATAATCATTGAAGGTTAAAACGGAGTCAGGTCGATTGGGCAACTCCAGTAAGGCCTGCATTTGTTGACGGGTTTCTTCCGAGCTTAAATTGGTGGATTGAATAAAGTTTTGCTGCAAAGGGATGTCTGCCTCCTGTAATGCCCGGAGGTAACCCTGGTACCGTTCCTGACTAGCCACCAGTGCCGAAGGACCGTTGAGTAAGGCGATTCGCCTGAAGCCTTTTTTGATTAAAAAGGAAGTAGCTTCGTAAGCTCCGGCTTCCATGTCACAACTAACCTGATGGGTAGTAATGGAAGGTGGAATACGGTCGAAAAGAACCAGCGGAATGTGGTGATTAATTAATTTCTGAACGTGATCAAATTGTCGGCTTTCCTTCGCAACGGATAAAATGATACCGTCTACTAGCTGATGGGATAATACTTCCAGCACCTGCTTTTCGCGTTCGTATTGATCGTGTGACTGATAAAGAGCAACGGTATATCCTTTCTGGAAGGCTAACTCTTCAATACCGTTAATAACTTTAGAGAAGAAATTTTCCTGAATTTCGGGTACTACTACGCCCAGCATAAAGGTTTTCCCACTTCGCAGGTTTCGTGCGGTCGTGCTGGGAATATAATTAAGTTCCTGAGCTAATTCCTGCACCCGCTCCCTCGTACGTAAGCCAATGCGGGGGTGGTTCTGCAAAGCTCTCGATACAGTAGAAGGAGAAATTTTTAACCGACGGGCTATTTCTTTAATCGAGACGCTCATAAATCCAGTGCTAAATGAATACGCTAAAGTATTCAAGATACTCAGAAAAAGCGGAATGAACTATAAAAAGAAACCCCGTCCAGATCTGAACGGGGCTCGCTTCGGTAAGGGTTGATTAATTAATATCCCGGATTCTGTTTCAGAGTCGGGGCACCATTTACATAGCTGTTATTGATTTCATCAACCGGAAGGGGGAAATACTCATGTTTTCCTTTTGTAAAACTGGCCCCATTGAGATAGGTCCGTTTTTTACTTTCTGCTTGCAGATAGGTATTCAACGTTTGATCGGCAATACCCCAGCGAACCAGATCAAAGAATCGGTGGCCTTCCATCGCAAATTCCAGACGCTGTTCGAAACGAACGGCTTTACGAGCCGCAGTCTGATTGGCAAAGGCAGATGAACCGCTAGGATATTCATTCACCACATAATTGGCGGCTGGTTTCCCATCGGAGGTCGTTACGTAAGTACTATTTTTCGCTCTCTTCCGAATCTGGTTCACGTAATCCTGAGCTTTCGTCAGGTTACCCGCTTCTACTTCACATTCAGCCAGCCAGAGTAACACGTGTGAATACTTGATCATGCGGTAATTGTTGGCAACCCGGCGTTTGTTGGTAGAGTGAGTATTGGTTCCTTCTTCGGCTTTATAATACATCCATTTTTTACCCGTATAAGGTCCTGAATAAGTCTGATCACGAATCCAGGTAACACCCGGCATAGGACCCCAGTCCAGGAATGGAATGCCCCGGCGACCTACGGTCCAATCCAGTCGTGGATCAAGCGGAGCCGTATCTGGCGTGAAAGAATCCGTAATCTTTAAACCCTGATCGCTTTTTAAATCGGTATCATTGAAAGTATCCAGCATGGGTAATCCGTTTCCATCCGTTTTAAATGCATTCACCAGGTTCAATGAAGGCAGGTAAAAACCGCAGCAACCCCCGCCGGGAGCCCCCGAAAAATAGGGCCAGTTTAACTCATCTCCTGCATTACCATTATTACCGTTGGTACCATCATTCACTGAGAACTGTACTTCAAAGATAGATTCTGCATTGTTATTCGTTGCTGCTTTGTAGTTATCATGGTAATCCACCAGGCGATACTTACCACTGGCCACGATGCTTTCCAGCAGGGGCTTGGCCGTAGAATACTTTCCTTCGAAAAGATAAGCTTTCGCCAGGTAAGCCATTGCTGCATATTTGGTACATCTTCCCTTTTGCGATTGCGTCTCAGGTAGGTTATCCATCGCATACTTGAAGTCATCTTCAATGTTAGACCAGATGTTTTTATCATTAGGCACCTTCACTGAGGTAGGGTCTGATGGATTGTAGATTTTTTCATCAATGTAAGGCACCATATTCCACATTTTCTTGGCTTCGAAATGGTAATGGCCTCTCAGGAAACGGGCTTCAGCAATTACCTGGGTTTTCTCAGCGTCAGTCATGTCGGTCGTTTTGGCTACCAATTGAATAACTTCATTGCAACGGGAAACACCATCGTAAACCACTCGCCACTTCCCCCGCATATGCACGAAAGCGGGCTGCACTTCATAGCGTTCGATCCCGGTGATTTCAGGCTGATCGCTGGCATCTGAACCTTTGTAGCAGTCATCGGAAGCAACGCCACCGTATACCCAGTTCGAAACCGCTCCGTGCCAGTTGGTACCTCCTGAACCAATTCCGTCCAGTAAAGAATAGGCTCCAATTAAGCTGGCATTCACTCCACTTTTGTTATTCAATTGCGTCACCAATGCTACCCCCTGAGGTTTCACATCAAGGAAGGAATCCCCGCAGGAGGAAAGAAGTCCCGCCATTACCAGAGAAACCGCGATTATATTTTTTTTCATAGGAATGTCTAAGTAGAATTCGTTTTACTTTAATCCAATAATTGAGAATTAGAAACTCAGGCGTAAACCCACAATCAGGTTACGAGATACGGGGTATGCTCCCTCATCCACACCCAAGTGGGTATCCTGCCCATTTTCCCCTGAACGACGCAAGTTTACTTCAGGATCAAGTCCGGTGTATTTGGTAATTGTGAACAGGTTTTGTCCCTGAACATAAATCTGTGACGTACCTAAACCCAGATTTTTCTGAAGAACCGAAGGAATGGTGTACGACAGTTGAATGTTTTTCAGGCGGAAATAAGAGCCTTTTTCTACGAAGTAAGTAGATACCTGAGCACTGGTAGCATCGGTAGAACGCAGTTGGGGAAGTAACGCGTCCGTTTTACCAGGAACCCATGAATCATACAGCATTCGTTTACTACGGTTACCCTGGAAAGTGTTGAAATCAGTCCAGTAACGCATGTAGTTAAATAGGTCATTACCCTGTACGCCCTGTCCAAATAAGGTCAGATCAAAGTTTTTGTAACCAACGCTAACGTTGAGACCATACGTAAAGTCAGGGTGGGGGTTACCAATGAAGGTACGGTCAGCAGAAGTAATCACACCATCTCCATTCACATCCCGGAAGATGAATGAACCGGCCCGGTTATAGGTTCCGAAAGCTGGAGGGGCATTCTTAGCCTGTTCGTCGGTTTGAAAAATGCCATCGATTACGTAGCCATAGAAGGAAGAGATCGGCTCCCCTACCTTCGTGGCACTCATCGCGGGCAGACGCGTACTGAAACCAAACTTGATTGACGAAGGGTCATCGTTAATTTTCAGTACTTTGTTTCGATAGGTTGAGAAGTTTGCACCAACCGTGAAACGTACTTTACCATCCAGAGCCCGGCCCATGTAGTTAAGCGAAAGGTCAACGCCCTTATTTTGCATATCACCTATGTTGGTGTAAGGAATCGTAGCCTGACCTAAGGTGTAAGGTACGTCGATCTGGCTCAGCATATCCTTGGTTTTCTTGATGTACCAGTCAAAAACGAACTGTAACTTATTGTTAAATAAACTGGCATCGAAACCTACGTTAGTCGAAGTGGTGGTTTCCCATTTACCCCGGTCATTACCGAATTGAACTAGGTCAAAACCAGGAACGATGGAAGTTTTGGCTCCGTTGATGTCATAGTGGTTTTCAACAGGTCGTGATTCATACAGGGTATAGGCGTTGTAAATGTTGGGAATGTTCTGGTTACCCGTGCTTCCCCAACCCACCCGAAGTTTTAAATCCGACAGGAAGCCTACCTCTTTTAATGCAGCCAGCTCGGACAAACGTAAACCAACGCTGGCGGCGGGGAATACGGCATAACGGTTTGCGGCACTGAAGCGGGAAGAACCATCACGACGCAGGGTAAAATCGGCCAGGAAAATATCTTTATAGGAGTAGTTCACTTTACCAAATAAAGAAAATAGCCGAGATCGGTTGGCTCCACGACCACTGTTTTGCAGACCCAGCGGGCTACCTGCATTCAGGTACAGATAATCAGGATCTTCGAAAGCGTAGTTACTACGAGTAGCATCAAAAATGTAATCATACGTAGCAATGGCTTCGGTACCCGCCAGTACGTTAATGCTGTGATCGCCAAAAGTTTTGTTATAAGTCAGGGTGTTATACCAGGTCCAGGAGTTATCGTAACGGTTTTCTACGCGAAGGTTATTCGTGTTACGAGCTTCGGGAGACTCGGGATCGAGTGGGGTAAAGGGAGCGAAGTTATAGAGGTTGTATTCAATCCCCAGACTGGTACGGAACGTTAATCCTTTCAAAAGATCAATATCCGCAAACGCATTACCAAACAAGTGAACGCCTTTGGTTACGTTGTCTTTATTCCGGTACAGTTCTGCTACTGGGTTACGGGCATTACCTAAGTTCGCCCCTTTAGCCCCGGCGAAGTTTCCGGCTACGTCATAAACCGGAATCAACGGATTCATCCGAACGGCGAAAGCAATGGGGTTCGATTCATCGTTATTAGTGATACCCACGCGTTCATCGTACGAAACCGTCAGGTTTTCACCCACCCGAATCCGATTTTTGAGCTTGAATTCGGTGTTCGCCCGCATTGAATAGCGTTTGTAATTAGTGTATTTCATGATTCCTTTCTGATTAAAATAATTGAAAGAAATCGCGTAAGCACCCTTATCCGTACCACCACTGGCTCCTAACTGGTAGTTCTGGATCAGGGCAGGATTGAAGATTTCCCGTTGCCAGTCCGTACCATTTTTGCTGGCTTTTGTAATCATGAATTTGGTTTTACCCAATTCAGGGTCTCGTAAATCGTGGGTATAATAAATGTAGTTGCCATTCCCATCCTGGGCCACGCGAGGATCGCCTTCAAAGGCCCCTGAAGGGTAGATGTAATCTGGAATTACAGGGTTGGCTCCGCTACCATACTGGCCGTGGCTAGGCGTAACCCCCACATTTTTAGCCGAAGCCCAGATTTGCTGACCCAGCTCCTGAGAATTCAGCAGGTTCAGGAATTTACCCGGACGTTGAATGCCCACGTAGGTATCAAAGGTAAGCTTGGGCTCTCCGGGTTTCCCTTTTTTAGTGGTGATGATTACTACCCCGTTTGCGGCCCGGGCTCCGTAGATAGAAGCCGCCGAAGCATCTTTCAGAACCTGAAGACTTTCAATATCATTTGGGTTAATGTTATTGAGCGTACCCTGCGTTGGAACGCCATCGACAATGTAAAGGGGAGAGTTATTATTGATCGTACCAAATCCACGTATACGAACCATCGTTCCACCACCGGGCGAGTTATCCGTACCGACGGTTACCCCAGCGGCCCGACCCTGCAAAGCCTGGGTTAAGTTAGCGGTTGGTAAAGCGGTCAGGTCCGCACCTTTCACAACCGTTACGGCTCCAGTAATGTCCTTTTTCCGTTGGGAGCCATAACCCGTTACGACAACTTCATCGAGAGCACGGCTTTCTTCCACCAGCGTTGCATTAATGATGGTCTGATTGCCGACGATGATTTCCTGAGATCGGTATCCGACTGCAGTAAACACCAGCACGTCGGAGTTACTATTCACGGCAATGGTAAAATTTCCATTATTGTCGGTATTTGCCCCTCGCGTTGTGCCTTTAAGCTGTACGCTTACCCCCGGCACCGATTGTCCGTCGATGGCACTGACTTTGCCGCTTACCCGACGATCTTGAGCATGAACCATTTGTACCATCCAGAATAGGATCGTACACATAAAAAGTAGTCGTTTTTTCATAGAGAGAGTAATAGATTAATAACTGAGGATATATTGCTCGCGGCGGTAATTTGTCTGCAATTATTATAAATTATTCTACGTATTGTCAAATTTTAGAGACGTACGAGTAGAATTGAGACGGTGTTTTTGAGGAAAATCTCAGCGAAGAGAACCAAATAAAAAAAGGATTTTATATATAAATATATCTATAATATTTTGAACTATATGTATAGGAGTAAGCCTCGCGATGGGTTAGCCAAAATTTTATTTCGTTTTAATAGTTATTAAAAATATTTTAAAAAATCTCAAAAAAATTATGAATGGAGAAGAATTGTTGAGGGCAAGACTGCCACTGAGAAAGCCGGATTAACCACGGGGGAGCTTACCTTTGCTGCAAGTTTTTAACTCAATTTTTTGATAAGCGTATGAAAAATCGTTGGCTATTGGGTGGCATGCTTCTGGTGTCACTGGCAACGCAGGCACAAAATCGGCTGACTCCTGAGTTACTCTGGAAAATGGGTCGGGTGACGGGCTTAGGTATTTCGAAAGACAAAAAGTTTGTGGTGTATGCGGTGAGTACACCTCAACTGGAGACTAATAAGAGTAGCCAAAAACTCTATAAAGTAGCTCTTTCAGGCGGGGAAGCTCAGGAAATTTCTACGACGGAAGGCCTGTTGGCTAACCCTAAAATTTCTCCAGATGGTAAGCATATTTTGAGTACTAAAGAAGTAAAAGTGCTTGACATTAAGGGTTCCGACAAGTATAAGGACTTACCCAAATCAGACGCTTACGTCTTTACGTCTTTAAATTATCGCCACTGGGATACTTGGGAGGATGGCTCTTTTGACCACATTTTTGTGGCTCCTTTAGTGAATGGGAAAGCTGGCGAAGCCAAAGATATTATGCCCGGTGAACCCCATGATTGTCCGCAAAAACCTTTCGGTGGTGATGAGGATTTCATCTGGAATCCTGACGGCAAGCGAGTGGTCTACGTAACAAAAAAGAAATTTGGAACGGATTATGCCGTAAGTACGAATACCGATTTATACGAGTACGATCTGACCACCGGAACGACGAAAAATCTGACGCCCGAAAATAAGGGCTATGATGTAAGTCCTGAGTACAATAATAAAGGACAGCTTGCCTGGCTGCAAATGAAACGTGATGGGTACGAAGCTGATAAACAGGATATTGTCGTATCTAATGGCGTTTCTACGATGAACCTTACCGCTCAGCGGGACGACATTCATGTGGAAGGTTTCAAGTGGAGTGAAGACGGAACAGCTCTGTTTTTCTGGGCTCCCATAGATGGCACGCTTCAGATTTTCAAGGTGACCTATCCAGGACTTACCAAAATGAACCCTTTGATTACTCAGGTAACCAAAGGAGATTTTGACATAAGTGGGATCGTTGGTCAGGTTGGAAATCAACTCATTGCCAGTAGAACGGATATGAACCATCCAGCGGAGTTAGTTTCCATTGATCTAACGAAGGGAACCATCCAAACGCTGACGCATGTAAACGATGCGGCTATGTCATCACTGGAAACCTGCAAAACCGAACGCCGCTGGATTACGACAACGGATAAAAAGAAAATGCTGGTATGGGTGATATATCCCCCTCAGTTTGACCCATCTAAACAATACCCTACGTTGTTGTACTGTCAGGGCGGACCACAGTCACCGCTGACGCAATCGTATTCTTTCCGTTGGAATTTTCAGCTAATGGCCTCGCAGGGTTACGTAATTGTGGCCCCTAATCGTCGCGGCATGCCCGGTCACGGTACACAATGGAATGAGCAGGTAAGTAAAGACTGGGGCGGTCAGGTGCTCAAGGATTATTTGAGTGCCATTGATGAAGTTTCGAAGGAATCCTTTGTGGATAAAAATCGTCGTGCCTGCGTTGGAGCGAGTTTTGGTGGGTATTCGGCCTTTGCTCTGGCGGGTATGCACAACAAGCGATTCAAGTCGTTCATTGCTCATGATGGCATCTATGATTTTCGCAGCATGTACGGTACCACCGATGAATTATTCTTTGAAAACTGGGAAAAAGGTGGTCCGTACTGGGATAAGAAAAACGCAGTAGCTCAACGTTCGTTTAGCCAGTCGCCCAGCAACTTTGTAGATAAGTGGGATACACCCATTTTCATTATTCAGGGTGGAAAAGATTACCGGGTTCCCATCGAGCAGGGTTTGCAGGCTTTTCAGGCAGCTCAGTTACGTGGCATCAAAAGTAAGCTGTTATACTTACCCGACGAAAACCATTGGGTACTGAGTCCCCAAAATGCCATTGTTTGGCAGCGGGAGTTCTATCAGTGGTTAGAAGAGACGCTGAAATAAGTTAGCCAAAGAGAGAGGTCTGGTTCAGGCCTCTCTCTTTTATTGGTAGAGGCGTAAAAATTAGTCCTTAGGTAGTGTAACCGTATGCATTTGTATACGAGTAGTGAAATAAAAAGACGTACAGTCCAAGACATGTGTTCTGAACTGTACGTCAGGTAGTATTAACGTAATCTTAGTATAGGTACCTCTTACGGAGTAACCAAAATCTTTTGCTGTTGGACACTGACGCCATCGTTCACTTGTAACGTATAGACACCCCTGGTTAGTCCCTGCACAGGGATAAGGGCTTTGCCGTTGCGAATTTCCCCTTTCCATACGGTCTGCCCGGTAATGTGGAGCAATACGGCCTGTATAGAATGGGCTTTAGTATCGGTGTTTTCTTTTACGCTGATGGTGATATCCGTACTAGCAGGGTTCGGGTAGGCTACTAAACCGTAGGTTGGAGCCAGGCTTAGTGCAATGATTCTACTGTAATGATCTGGTTCTGAAGCTTCATTAATTTTTAGACGATAGTAAGCCGTACCTACTTGAAGTTTAGTATCATAGAAGGTGTAAATACCCGAAGAAACGTTTTTAGAAGCAGCAAATCCAATGCTTGCCCAGTTTTTACCATCTAGGCTTTTTTCAACGGTATAGCCCAAAATATTTTTCTCCTGTGCTACTTCCCAGGTGAGTACTCCTATGTTTTCAGGAATAGCATGGGCCTCCACATCGGTAAGTTTTTTACCAGCACTGGATTCTACTTGGCCTTTGAAGTAAATCAGACTAACGGGCAGGGAACTACTAGTGCAGTAGGCTACAATAGCCGGGTCGCCCTGAAGGACAAATTCCTGGGCATGACCTACTGTCATGGCATCGTTAGGTCTTGCGGTTACGAACGCTTTTATTGCTCTTACCAGATTTGTTCCAAAGGTTTTGTCTAATCCTTCTGAGTCAGTAAGTTTTGTAAAAAGAGTATTAGAGTAATCTTTCAGATAAAAAGGCCAGCCTAAAAACGAAGAAGCTAGATGGACGATGGCTCCTCGATCAGGCGTGTTTACCCAATTGCTACCTACAGTTTCTGGGGCATTGTAATAAAAGATATTTCCTGCCTCACACCCATTAACAAATATGATGGGGTACTTCCCTTTATTGGTATAAGAGCTTTGGGAAGCTAGCCCAATATTAATATCGGTGTAGTTCGTAGAAGCGTGGCCAAAAAAGGTAATCATACTGGTCCCATCATTTACATCTGGCGATACATCGATCGTTTCAACGTTTTGATTAGTCGTTTTTGAGATGATTTTACCTGTTCCCTGTAGAGGAGCATTTTCAACAATATTCTTAAAATCGGTGGCATATCCCGTAAAACTGCTTCTTTCGTAATCTGTATGTCCACCACTCAGGTATAAAAACTTCTTTCTCCAGGGTTGATTCTTACTAAGTTCGTACTCTTTGATTTTACTTAAATAAGAGGCAATTTCATCAGGCTTCGTAACATTTAATCGGCCTACAGCAATAGCGGGTACGTTGGCGGGTTCGCCATTTAAACCATTGACTAATAGCCAGTCGGAACCCGGCCATCCCCCTGTTGGTACTAAACTATTGTCTGCCATCCCTTGCTCATCCAAGCCGAAACGGAAGTACTGCGGAAAAATCCCTCGACCAATCAGAAACAGATGCTTTGGAGAACCGTTTTTCAGCATGTACCCCGCGAAATTGCGAATGGACAAACCACTACGTTCTCCATAGTTAAATTGATTCGACAGTACGTCCATATCTACCACCAGAGGTTTATAACCTCCGCCTGCTACGGAAGCCCGGTAGTCGGCATAGGCTTGTACGATATCCGAAGATCCACCAGCAGCCTGGCGGAGTACTTTATTCGTTACAATCAGGTAATTAACCTGCGAAGGATCAATAGGCATGAAATTGATCTTCTCAATTTTAGAGACCGAGCCTGATGATCGATTGACCCAAAAATTGCGAGCTTGCTGTGTGTTGCTTACTACGGCTTCTAACGTGTTCGAAGTGAAAGAAGATTGAATTCGCTGAATATTGTTTAAATCGGTAACGTCATAGAGTTGATCATTGGTGTTGGCGTTACTGAATTGCAGAAGGGACGTACCACTGGCGTTTGTACGGGTATTGATTGCCTTTCCTTGAGTAACCCCAGATAAATTCAGAAGTTGAGGATAGGTAAACTTAAAATAGATGACACTGGCAGAACCAACTTTTGAATAGACAACAGCCTGTGAACTCGAGTTAGTTAAAAAACTCCAGTCAAATTCAGCACTATTTTTTAGGATTTGGTAATCGGTCGTCGTTGGAAAGGTCAGAATGGTATTTTCTGCGGCAGATGAGGAAGGACGGATGCTAACCTCAATCTCGTGATTACCAATGTTGGCGGTAAATAACGAAATGCTCAGACGAGGCTTTACCGTATTTGCCTCGGCTTGGTATGGATTCTCTAAAGGTAGATTATACGCTTTCCGGTTATTATTACTGATAGGGGAATCCATATACCCTTTTCCGACTCCGTAGCTGGCTAAAGTCATTCCCCGTTCGAAATTCATCTGTGTGTACGCACTGGAATAGGCTGGCCCGACGTCATAATGAGAGGTGAAAAGAGAGAGATTTTCCGCCCAGTGATAAGGCTCTGCTGCCAGGGTACCTTTACTGGGAGGTGTCGGAGTGCTCACCCGCTTTCCCTTCTGTCCATTGACCGTCAGTGTCAGGAAGTAATAAGAGTTTTCCGTAAACAAACTCACATATGGGTTGTGGTGGGATTCCTTGGGTACATACAGTTCCGCGTCACGGGAACCATCGTTACCAACCCCGAAGAATTCAACGTAATCACCTGTATCAAATGTACCATCTCCTTCTCCTACGACGGTGATGGCCTGCTCAACCCCTCTTCTAAAAAGCTGAATTTGTTGAGGGTTTGCTTTTAAATCAAAACCAGCATTTTGCAATTCAGTGTAAGTAAGTCGGTAAATCCCTTTCTGAGTGACGGGAATTTTAAAATACGTTTGCTGGTAATTAATCCATTCATTGCCAAACTGTTGGGAAAAGGATTTTGTCGTCCAGCCTAGTGAAAGAACGAGCAGTAAAAAGTAGATTTTTTTCATATCAAGGGCTAAAGAAATGGGGCTACTGATGCGTAGTGCGTGAGTTGTGGTTGGGTACAGGGATAAATTACGTAGGAAGCTTGGTAAATTATTTAAAATCAATGGATTAATAGGAAGATAGATAACGAAATTAGCCAGTTATTGACGTTAATTATCAAGTTTTTACCTTTTCTTAAGTATGCTCAAGAGAAGATAGCGAATAGGACTGTTAAGTTAGCTAAATCGATTTAGTTTAGATAAGTATCTATGCTCAAAAGTTTATTTTGTTTAAGTTCTTTAAAGTGATAGGCAATACTTTCAAATTGTCAAATGATTTTTGATTAGAAGTGAAAACATAACGACTCCAAACTTAAAGACCACCCACAAGGCCAGAGAACAACCTTTTCCTGGTGGGAATAATCATAGGTTAAAAATATAGAAAAATTCCAAACGACTTGTTAAGAATAAGTTAATCAGGCAGGAAATTCAGTTTTTCGGTAGGAATGGACTCCTGTATGGAAAGTCATTAGTAGGTGATAACCTGATTGTGAAAGAGATACGGTGAGTTAGCTTGTTGAATACGAGCCAGCGGTATGCACGAATAATGACTGCCTGTGGGCAACTTAAGTCTCCTATGAAAGATAGCAGTGAGGGTAAAGTGTTGAAATGAAATTAGTCTCGCAGGATCGTAAGGTGATGCTCACTAGGCAGCCTTTTGATAGTGTTGAGGAAAAACGCCTGTTTCCGGAACCTAACTTGTACCCCCACGTTTTTAATGGTATCTTCAAGTTTGAATTACGATTAGAGCCCAGTCATTATGCATTTTTCCCATCTTCACTGCCATACCAAATTTTCACTGCTCGACGGTGCCGCCGATATTGGTGGCATGTTCAAGAAAGCCAAGGCTGATGGACATTCGGCAGTTGCCATTACCGATCACGGTAATATGTTCGGCGTGTTCAAATTCGTGGCCGAAGCCGGGAAGCATGGGGTAAAACCCATCGTAGGCTGTGAGTTTTACGTGGTACAGGATCGTCACGAGAAGAAATTTACGAAGGAGAAGAAAGACGTTCGGTATCACCAGTTAATGCTGGCCAAAAATGAAATTGGCTATCGAAATCTGGTCAAACTCTGTTCGCTGGGTTTCATTGAAGGGATGTACGGGAAGTACCCCCGCATTGATAAAACCCTGATTGAACAATACCACGAAGGCCTCATTGCCACAACCTGCTGTATTGGAGCCAGCGTGCCCAAAACCATTCTACGGAAAGGGGAAGAGGAAGGTGAAAAGGAGTTTTTGTGGTGGCTGAATATCTTCGGTGAAGACTTTTACGTCGAGCTACAGGATCACGAAATTCCCGATCAAAAGCGGGTCAATGAAGTATTGCTCAAGTTTGCTCGTAAGCATAATGTGAAGATTATCGTCTCTAACGATAGTCACTACGTAGACCAGCAGGATGCCAACGCTCACGATATTTTGCTGTGCGTCAACACCGGCGAAAAGCAGAGTACGCCCTCGGCTAAGGATTTCTCGGATGATGAGGCCATGCCCCGGGGGTCGCGGTTTGCCTTTTACAACGATCAGTTTTATTTCAAGACGAAAGCAGAAATGCTGAACGTCTGGGGCCACATTCCCGAAGGCCTGGACAATACGCAGGAAATTGTCGATAAGTGTTTTGAACCGAAACTGAAGAAAGACATTCTTCTGCCCAATTTCCCCATTCCTGACGAATTCAAGGTACACGCTGATGATACCCTGAACCAGTGGGAATACCTGCGTCACCTGACGTTTGAAGGAGCACGTCAACGCTACGAAACTATTTCGCCCGAAGCCGAGGAACGCCTCAACTTTGAGTTGCATACCATCAAAACGATGGGTTTCGCTGGATACTTCCTCATCGTGATGGACTTTATCAAGGCGGGTCGTGACATCGGCGTATTCGTGGGGCCGGGTCGGGGTTCGGCGGCGGGTTCGGCGGTGGCGTACTGCATCGGGATTACGAACATCGATCCGATTAAGTACAATCTGCTGTTCGAGCGTTTCCTGAATCCTGACCGGAAATCTATGCCCGATATTGATACGGACTTTGACGATGCGGGTCGCCAGAAAGTCATTGACTACGTAGTCGATAAATACGGTCGAAATCAGGTAGCCCAGATTGTGAGCTACACGGGGATGAAAGCCAAATCGGCCATCAAAGACGTGGGCCGGGTACTGGATTTACCTTTGGATGAGACCAACTTACTCACCAAGCTGATTCCGGAAAAACCTCTGGATCTGAACCTGCAACGCGTCCTACTGGCTCCCATTGATGGGCCGGGCGGCGTGAAGGATAAAGAAGGCTGGGGAGGCGAGGAAATTCAGAATATCCAGAAGTTGCGGGATACGATGAAATCCAATACCGTAGCGGGTAAGGTACTGACCGAAGCCCTGAAGCTGGAAGGCTCTGTACGCGGTACGGGTATCCACGCGGCGGGTATTATCATCGCTCCCAAAGACTTAACGGATATTATTCCGGTGTGTACCTCAAAAGATTCGGACTGGTTTATCACGCAGTTTGAAGGAAAGGTAATCGAGGATGCGGGGGTAATCAAGATGGACTTTTTGGGATTGTCCACGTTGACGATCCTGAAAAACGCTCTGGCTCTGATTAAGCAAAACCACGGCGTAGATATTGATCTGGATAGTTTGCCGCTCGATGACCCGAAGACCTACGAGCTTTTCCAACGCGGTGAAACCTACGCGATTTTCCAATACGAAAGTCCGGGAATGCAGAAGTACATGAAGGAACTGAAACCCACGCGGTTTGAGGACCTCATTGCGATGAACGCCCTGTACCGGCCCGGTCCCATTCAATACATTCCTGAATTTATTGATCGGAAACACGGACGGAAACCCGTCGTGTATGATCTTCCCGAAATGGAAGAGTACCTGGCTGATACCTACGGGATCACGGTGTATCAGGAGCAGGTGATGTTGCTGTCTCAGAAACTGGCGGGCTTCTCCAAAGGTGACGCCGACGTACTGCGGAAGGCCATGGGTAAGAAAGACCGGGCCACGCTGGACAAGATGAAGGGCAAATTCATGGAAGGAGCCGTCGCCAAAGGTCTGGATGCCAAGAAACTTGAAAAGGTCTGGACCGACTGGGAAGCGTTTGCTCAGTATGCCTTCAACAAGTCACACTCGACCTGTTATGCATTCGTGGCCTACCAGACGGCGTACCTGAAGGCCCACTATCCGGAGGAGTACATGGCGGCCAACTTAACCAACGAGCTGGGCGACATCAAGAAGATTACGCTCTTCATGGAGGAAACCCGCCGGATGGGTCTCGACGTATTAGGTCCCGACGTGAACGAATCCATCAAGGAGTTCAACGTCAATAAGAAAAAGCAGATTCGTTTTGGTCTGGGTGGCATTAAAGGTACGGGCGATGCGGCCGTGGATAGCATCATTCAGGAACGAAACGCGAATGGTCCTTACCAGGATATTTTTGACTTCGTCACGCGGATCAACCTGCGTACGGTGAACAAGAAGACGTTGGAATCGCTGGCCTATGCCGGAGCCTTCGACAGCTTTGGCATCAACCGGGCGGCCTTCTTTGCCGATACGGGAACGGGTACGTTCATCGAAACGCTAATTCGGTATGCCAACAAGCACCACGAAGAAAAAGCCGCTGCTCAGGTGTCGCTTTTCGGAGCGATGAGTGGGGGTGGCGGAGCCAACATGATGGCTCCCCGCATCCCTTCGGCGGAGCCCTGGGCCCGAATGATCGAACTCAATCAGGAACGGGATGTGATTGGCGTATACATTTCCGGTCACCCGCTGGATGAGTTCCGTATTGAGCTGGATAATTTCTGCGATATTACACTGGACCGTTTCCGTGATTCGGAAGAAGAAAAGAACTGGTACAACCGCGATGTCCGCATTGCCGGAATCGTGACCAAGTACCAGGAGCGATACGCCAAAAATGGCAATCCCTTCTGTTTGTTTACGATTGAAGATTATGCCGGAAGCATGGAACTGGCTCTATTTGGCGACGATTACGTAAAGATGGGTCAGTATGTATCACAGGATCGGTTTCTGTACATTCGGGGAAAACTGCAACCGAGCTGGCGGAACCAGGGGCAGTACGAGTTCAAGGCTACGCAGATTCAGCTGTTACCCGAAGTACGAGAGAAGATGTGTAAGCAGTTGAGTCTGGAGATTAATTTGCAGGAAGTTAGCGGGGAACTGGTGGCAAGTCTGAGCGAGTTGTTCAAGCAAAATCCGGGCACCTGTAACTTATTCGTGAAACTCAAAGACTCGGAAAGTCCGGTAGAGGTAACGCTGCAAAGTCGTTTCAATAAAATCAACGTCTCAAATGATCTGATTAAAGGATTGGAGCAGTTGGTAGGGAAGAATAGTTTTCGGTTGAATTAAGGTTTTAGTATAAATGAAAGACCTACTGGATTTGGCTAGTGGGTCTTCCTTTCATGATATTCTATAATCTTGTGTAAAAAAGGCTATCATTCGTGATGGATTATTCTTAAAGTTTTAATAAGCTAATCAAATTAATGGCTGAAATAAAAATTACCGCGAGTGTTACATCAAGCAAGTTGGTTAATTTATACAATATATATATAAACCAAAGTCAAGAAGAAAATGTAAAATTAACTATACCTATCAAGATAGATAAGTATAGGTTTGGGCTATTAGCTGATTTTTTAAAGTTTATTATTACATTAAATAATAAAACACAAATTGCAGTCTTGAAAATTAACGGAAAGGCGGATGATTTAGACTCATTGTACGATCAGGAGTATGCATACCCAATTATTTCTTTATTGTGGAATTCAACAAAATTCGTTGATAAAGATGGTCAGGATATTAAGTATATTTTGAGAGATAAACAGAATATATTTTTTACCAAAATGAACTCTTTATTGAAAATTAAAGGCAATAAATATATTTTGATTAATACAGATCATCTACCTGAGAGTAAAGGTAGTATAAAGTTATTAGAAAGTGTAAATGGATTTAATGTAAATGAAAATCAGGTGGTTAATGGTATAGCTAAAATAATTAATAATTATGTTCTTACACTTAATAAAAATAATAAAAATGAAATCAGAGGCATTGTTGACGATGTTAGTTCTGTAGTTTACGAATTGTTGAAAAATACATACGAATGGGGTAAGACACGTTCTGATTTAGTTGAATTATCATCCAGCATTCGAGGTTTGTATATTCGTTTTCATAATAATAATAATAATAAAGCAATTGAAGAATATAAAAATACTCCACTTGAAGAATTTTTGAAACATCCTCTTGTTTTAAATAACTGTATTAATGAATCAGGGCAGATGTATTACTTAGAAATTATGGTATTTGACTCTGGTGTTGGTTTTATAGATAGATTCACTCCTAGAGACTGCTATGGAGATTTAGAGATAATAAAAAAATGTCTTATTAAAAATCAGACATCTTCAAAGTCAATTTTGAAAACAAAAAAAGGTTTAGGACTAGATAGGATTTTGAATATTCTTAATGGAAAAGGGTTTATTAGAATTGATACTGATAAATATAGTGTATGTAGAGACTTGATAAAAGATAACTATAAGCCTATTGATGTAAATAACCTAAGTGAGTTAGTTTTGGATGATTGGAACAAAACTAATTTCAGTTATTTTCAATTAGTGAAACCGAGTGGGACATTTATAAGCATAATGTACCCATTCAAAAGTATGCAATAGATGGCTAAGTTTTTTATTTATAACGCGAGTATTGAAGACAGTAAATATAAAACTATTACTGTTATTTTTAATCCTTATGCAGAATTTGATTTTAATGCTTTAAGTGATGAATTATTTGAATATTTTCAATATTCTTATCAAACAAGTGCTTTGGTTTTTATTAATTGTGAATCTATAGTAAAAATAGCTACTATCGTAAGTGAAAATATTGAAAAAATATTTAAAAGCATCCCTAAAGTTGAAGAAGTTTCTTTAAGAGAAAGTATATTTTATATTTCGTACAATAATAGTAAATATAATATTAATAAATCTAGCTCTTTTCTTAAAAACAATATTAATGAAATAGTAAGACAAGGATTAGTAAGTATTTTTATTGAAAATGGAGGGCTTGTCGAAAGCAATGGAATTGCACATCACTATGTTTTTCCCTCAGGTAAACATTCATCAAAATTTTTGAGAACTGCAAATGTTTTAGCGTCTAAGTCTGAGATTGATTTCATTGCGTTGAATACGTTACATAGATTTAAAAAAGTAGATTTTAATAATATATACTGTGATACATTATCTATTAATGTGATAGGATATTCTATAAACCAATACTTGAAAAGATATGGAATGGCAAAAGATATAAATATAGAGTCTTTCAAATCCTATGAGGGTCTTTATAGTAAAAATTATAAATTCTATGATAACTCAATATTTTTAATTTCAGCGTCTACTTCAGGAAGAATAGTTAATTATATAAAAAAGAATAATCCCGAAATTTATTCTGAAAATATTTGTGTATTATTTTATTTACCTCTTGAACAAGAGTCAAGCTTAGATTCAGAAAGAGTTTTATGTAATTTAGAGTATAATGCAAGATTTGATTATGGAATTCATAAATATGAACAATTTAGGGGAGGGGAATTGTGTAAGTTTTGTTGTAATAAATCAAGCCCAATAAAAATAGTAGGCGATTCTTTTAATTTGGAAGAACCAATTGTTAATACTAGGAATATAATAGCTAGTAAGTATATTACTAAATCACTTAAAGATTTTGTTTCTCAATTTAAGCATAATTCAGATAATGGTACATCTTTGAAAATATCTTATAGTGAAAATTCAGTGTTAAATAAAAAATATAATGTTTATATAGATTACGAGAATATTATAAAAAATATTGATAAAGAGCATTATAAAGAACATAAATATAAGATAAATTCATATATTGATCAATATATACCTGCTTCGCTAAAGTATATTGTTTATTTAAATGATGAAGGATCTAAACTATTGGCCCAATATATTCACGAGAAAACTACAGTACATTCTAAGGTTAATATCAAAATGATTAATCATATTGACTTAAATGAAGATAGTGTGAATATTGAAGATGGTGGAGCAATATTAATTGTTGGTTCTTGTATTACAAACGGTAAAAATTTGCTTTACCTGAGTAGGTTTTTTAGAAATTATGATCAACTAAGAATCGTTTATTTCATAGCTATTAATAGAATAAGTGACCCAGATAAAAATAAAGAACTTAAAAGTAATTTGAAATATGGGCTTTATGGTCCTGAAAACAGTACATTTATAGAAATAGAGACTTTGAATTGTGATAATTCAAACCACGATAAGCCTTGGGTAGTTGAGCAAAAGTATTTAAAAAATGTCAGAAGTGAACTAGATTACCCCTTGAGCCTATTAGATAATCGGATAGAAATTATAAATGGCTTCTCTAATGTTTCTTTAAAGGGAGGTTCAGATAATATTTTCTATAATGACTATCGCGAAAGAGAATTAAAAATACGAAAAAACTCGGCTTTCTTTAGTGATAATAATTATTTTGATAACGTTACGCAATCTGATGTGTATTTTACTATTTCATGTGTTTTGAATAATATGAGAAATAATAAGATAGATGGTCTTTTTCAAACCAACTTTGTTAAAAATTTATTAGATCCATTTGTTTTTAGTCGATTTAATGATGGTATAATACAGGCTTCAATTTTGAGGTCAGCTAAATATGAAGAATTAAATTATTCTTTTAGTTATAAAAATTCTGAAGATATGTTAATGCTTTTAAAAACTATTATTAAACATAAAGATCAGTATCAAGGGGAAGCAATTTTTGAATTTTTATATGCTGTTGCAATCGGGAAATTGCGTTTAGTAAGAGAGCACTATTTGCTATTGATAGCTGATCTTGAAGTAATAGATAATGACAAAGTAAATATGTTTACTAAATCAATTAAAAGTATCTATGAAGATAATATTCAGTGAAATTGAATATTATTATTTTATATTAAAGTAGTAAAGCCTTGCATTTGGATAATGGATTAAATGTAATTATTAATTATCACCACCGTTGTTGGCGTTTAGCGTAGCGTCACTAACAACGGCAGCGAGATTCCTAAAATTAACAGCTCCGCAATGAGTATAAACTGCTCATTTCAACATATTAGTAGAAGATTCTTCAGGAATACAGATCCGTCATAAATTCACCACTACCTATCATCACCGTCCCAAAGTCCCAGCAAGAATGATTTCTGCACTTTATACCTCAGATCAATGAGGACAACTTCTTGGACAGGCTAACCTTGCAGGAAGACGTACCTTTTTGCCTGAACAGAAACCCTGATAAACCTATTTTCTTTCGTCTCATATTTAGCCTTTTAAAATGATTTTACGTAACCAAGTACTAGCTGTGATCTTTGTCCTGCTGGGCAGTGTAACCGCTTTTACCCAGACCAAGCAGGTTTCACCGCCCTTCGAAGGGTATCTATTTGCTTACTTCGAGGGTTCAGGAGACCCGCTCAAGCAGGAGCAGTTACGCTTGGGCATCAGCAAGGATGCTATCCATTGGTCTGCTTTAAATAACAATCAGCCTATTATTGCCTCCAGTGACATCTCGCAAACGGGTGGAATTCGGGACCCACATTTGTTACGCGGACAGGATGGAAATACCTTTTATCTGACGGCAACTGATATGTTCGTAGGTAAAAATGGTTGGGGGAGTAATCCGGGTATTGTTCTGCTGCGTTCCACTAATCTAGTGGATTGGACCCACCGGAGTATCGACCTGGCCAAAACCTACCCGCAGACGTTTGGGAATGTACAATGGGTATGGGCTCCGCAAACCATCTATGATCCCCAGGCCAAAAAGTATCTGATCTACTTCACGGTACGTTTCAAAGACGATTCGAAGCTTGATTTTTATTCTGCCTATGCCAATCAGGACTTTACCGGTTTTGAGGCTGAACCCAAGCTGATGTTCCGGGCAAAGTACGGAGCCATTGATGGCGATATTGTTTATAAAGACGGCACGTACCATCTGTTCTTTAAAGGGAATACAAAAGATGAGAGTGGCAAAGAAATCAAAAATGGCATTCAACAGGCCACTTCGAAGTCGCTGAGCGGCCCCTGGGTAGAGGATTTCAAGTATCTGGATGCTTATTCGGATAAACATATTGTAGTAGAGGGCTCCAGTGTCTTCAAACTCAACGACTCGGACGAGTATATTTTGATGTATGATCTATACACGAACCTGCGGTATGAGTTTCAGCGGAGCACCGATCTGTATCATTTTACGGATAAACCCGAGTCTTTCACCAAAAACTTTAATCCCCGGCATGGCAGTGTCATCGGCATTACCCGAGAAGAAGCCCGCCGTTTACAGTCGAAATGGGGGGGCGTTCCTAATGACTTGTTACAACCCGTCGAGGCTTCTGATCGCTATTTATTTACTTCGAAAGGAAATCCCATCATTACGCATGCGTACACGGCTGATCCGGCGGCACTGGTGAAAGGAGATACGCTGTGGTTGTTCGCGGGTCACGATTTCGCTGGTGGGCAAAGTGGATATAAAATGAAAGACTGGCTGGTGTATTCAACCACGGATTTGAAAACGTGGACCCAGTATCCCGTGCCCTTAAAAATAACGGACTTCCCCTGGGCGAAGAGTGGAGATGCGTACGCGGGTCAGGTCATGGAAAGAAACGGGAAATATTACTGGTACATCAGCACAAACTGGTCAGGTATTGGAGTTGCAGTAGCGGATCGACCGGAAGGACCTTACAGAGATGCGTTGGGGAAACCTCTGCTTACTAATAAGGATTGTTTTGCCTCTTCCCACTCCTGGGCCTGTATTGACCCTACGGTATATATCGATGCTAACGATCAGGCCTGGCTTTTCTGGGGCAACCTCGAATGCTATTATGCCAAATTAAAAAAGAACATGATCGAAATAGAGGGGGAAATCAAACGGGTTCAGTTCCCGGGCTTCAATTTTACGGAAGCTCCCTGGATTCATGCCCACAAAGGCAAATATTACCTGAGTTATGCAACGGGCTTCCCGGAAAAAATTGCGTATGCCGTGGCTAATTCCATTGAAGGACCTTACGAATACAAAGGTATTTTAAATGAGATTGCCGGAAACAGTAATACCAATCATCAGGCGATTGTCCAGCACAAAGGGCAGTGGTACTTCATTTATCATAACGGCGGTATTCAAACCGATGGTAATAGCTATAGCCGCTCGATATGTATTGACAAATTGGACTACAATAAAAACGGAACCATAAAACGAGTAATGATGACTAGTGAAGGCGTATCGAATACTTCCAGCCCAACTAAATAGGTTTTACTAAATTTAAGCCAGCAACGAGTTAATGGATCAAGGAGCTAGGTCTCTTTATCGATTAACTCGTTGCTGGTTTAAACGGGTTTTGAATAATCATAAATGGATTTTACCAAAATCATACAGTAGAAACCTACGGTCAAGTGGTGATAAGTTCTTGTAATAATTTAATAATGGATAGATCGGCGTAGAAGTACTAAATGCCAGTCTATTAACTAACAACGAAAAACTATCAACTACTTATAAATGAGATAAATAAATGAAATTATTAGGTAAAAAACAGGTGGGTGGGCGTTAGTCGTATCTTTTAATCTCATTATAATCTCTAGAGGGGAGTTGTTAATATTCAGGAAACATACCAGACATAAATTGCGGGGCATCTTAAAACTTAAGGATCCCAACTAATTTATGAAACTCTATAGGGTTATTCTACTATTTGCTTTACTGGTCAGTAGTCAGGCGTGGGCTCAGGTAACCACCAGCGGCTTGAGCGGACGTGTCATAGATGACAAAAAAGAGACGCTGGTAGGAGTTACAGTTCAGGCTGTTTTTACCCCGACGGGTACCCGTTATGCGGCCATTACTGATACGGAGGGCCGTTACCGAATCAATAACATGAGTGTCGGTGGCCCCTATGAAATTACATTTTCCTCCATTGGTTTTCAAACAAATACGATCCCCGGAGTTACCCTTCAATTAGGGGAAACGACTACCATCAACGTCACCTTGCAGAACTCAACCCAAACCTTAGGTGAGCTGGTTGTAAAAGGCGAAAAAGGAGGAGAACGCAACGGAGCCGGATTAAACGTGGGTAGTGAAACGATTCGCCGAATGCCTACGATCTCCCGTAGCCTCACGGACATGACGCGATTAACGCCTCAGGTAAACAATCAGAACTCCTTTGCGGGTACCAACTTCCGGTACAACAACGTAACGATTGACGGAGCGATTAATAACGATGCTATTGGTTTTAGCCCCTCGCTGGGTGGATCAACCGGAACGTCAGGGCAGCCCGGTTCAAGTACGCGTACCAACCCCGTTAGTCTGGATGCTATTCAGGATATTCAGGTAGCCGTTGCTCCGTTCGACGTACGGCTGGGTAACTTCCTGGGGGGATCGGTAAACGCCGTTACGCGGAGTGGTACAAATAAGGTTTCGGGTTCTGTTTATGGTTTTGGTCGCAATGCGACGCTGACGGGAGCCTGGAATGGAGCCGCCAACGCAAAAGAAAAGTTACCCAGCACTTTTCACGAATATCAAACGGGTTTTAGAGTAGGCTTACCTCTCATCAAGAACAAGCTGTTTTTCTTTACTAATGAAGAAATCACCAACCGTCAGGATCCCGTACAGTTCCAGGCAGGTTCGGCTTCTTCCCTGATTAAAGATGCGGCAGTAGCTCAACAGATTTCAGATTTCGTGAAAACTAATTACGGGTTTGAGGCTGGTTCGTACGGTAATTATTCCATCTATTCAAAAAGTACGAAATTCTTCAATCGTCTGGACTGGAATATCAATGCTCGTAATCAGTTAAGCTTGCGTAATAACACGGTATTCTCGGAAGCAACCAACCTCGAGCGGGATGCCGCAAACTTCCGTTTCGGTAGCATCGATTTCCGTCAGAATAACAACCAGACCAGTACGGTTGCGGAGTTGAAAACGCAATTCGGACGTGCTTCCAATAGCTTAATTGCAGGA
Source organism: Siphonobacter sp. SORGH_AS_0500 (assembly GCF_031453245.1). Taxonomy (NCBI): domain Bacteria; kingdom Pseudomonadati; phylum Bacteroidota; class Cytophagia; order Cytophagales; family Cytophagaceae; genus Siphonobacter; species Siphonobacter sp. SORGH_AS_0500. Next base: position 4,318,706 of record NZ_JAVIYT010000001.1, on the reverse strand, counting down.
TATTCTACTGTACACGATTACCGTACGACCCTTTCTAATATTCGTACATTCCCACAGGTAGAGATTGCTTACAATGGCGGTACGATCTTCCTGGGTAACGACCGGGAAGCTTCCGTATTCAACCTGCGTCAGAAAACGTTTGAGTTAACGGATAACTTCACGTTCTATAAAGGTAACCATACCTTCACGGTAGGTACGCACAACGAATTCTATACAATTGATTATGGATTCGTGAATGCTCCTAATGGTCGGATTTCCTATCGGTCCGTGGATGATTTTATGAATAAACTTCCCAACCGGGTGCGGGGTTCGTATCCGTTTGCTGATGCCAGCAACAGCCTCGACAATCAGTTTAACAATCCCTACGCTCATTTCAACGTCAACCTGCTGAGTTTGTATGCTCAGGACGATATTCAGCTTACGGATCGTATTAAACTTTCTCCCGGCATTCGTTTCGATTATACGGGATTACCTACCAAACCCGCGTTGAGTCCTCAGGTAACGGCTTCTACCGGAGATCCTAATTACGGTACAACCTATACGTACACTCCTTTGAATCAGATCACGAATAAGTATCTAAACAATGTACAGGTATCGCCTCGTTTGGGCTTCAATATCGATGCAAAAGGAGATAAGAGTCTTGTTATTCGGGGTGGAGCGGGTCTGTTTACGGGCCGTATTCCTTTTGCCTGGCTTGGTTATGGGTTTTATAACAACGGGGTAGGTTACGGTGCTTATGATTTTAACAACAACGCTACCGCCTCCACGAAACTCGTAGGAGATCCGCTGGTACCCGGTGGAGCCTTGGCTATTAACAATAACAACGGAGGTACTCGCCGGACTCAGGTTGACTTGATTGACAATAACTTCAAGATGCCTCAGATGTTTCGGAGTAACTTAGCCGTAGACTATGTAATCAACGGTTATAAGATCACGCTAGAAGGATTGTATACGAAAGTCATCCATGATCTGAAATTCCAACAGGTGAATACCAAAGATGTCGTTCGTTACTACAGTTATGACACGCAGCATCAGCAGCCTATTTACGTATCGTCAACCGGAGCGGCGGGTGCTCAGCGGATTAATGATAATTTCGCGAATGCTTACATGCTCTCTAATACGAATCAGGGACGTCGGTATAGCTTAACTGCCCAGATTCAGAAAAACTACTCGGCAGGTTTAGGCTTCTCGGCTGCTTATACTTATGGTAAGGCATTTGATCTTACCAACGGTATTCGGAACTCTATGGAGTCTAACTGGCAGTTGAACCAGTCGCTCTCACCGAACAATCCATCTCTGGCTTACTCAAACTTTGACATTCGTCACCGCATCGTAGCCAGCGTTAATTACCGCCAGAAGTGGAGCAATACCAACGCCACAACGGTTTCTCTGTTCGCTTCTTTCCAGTCAGGCTCTGCGTATTCCTGGGGGTATGTTAACTCAACGATTAATGGTTCTGGACAAGCGAACGGGTTAGCCTACATTCCAAAAGATCTGACGGAAGCTCAGAAGTTATTGCCAACGGGAACACAGGCACAGGATTTCATGGCCTTTGTGCAGAGTGATAACTACCTGAAAACCCGCATGGGAACCTTTACGGAGCGTAACGGCGGACGTACCCCCTGGAACAATACGATGGACTTACGTTTTCTGCACGAGATTACCATGAAAAATGGCCATTCTCTTCAGCTTTCGTACGACATCCTGAACTTCCTGAATCTGGTAGATAAAAAGCTAGGGTATTATTACTTCTCACCCAATACCTTTAACTCAACTGCTTCTATCGGTCTAGCTCGGGCTACTAACCCCACTACGGGAGACCCGACCTTTACCTGGAGCCGTCCTACCACGCCCTATTCGATTGATCCCCTCGGATCTCGCTGGCAAATGCAGTTAGGAGCCCGGTATTCTTTCTAGGCTTGAGCTGAGTAATAGGAAGTATTTAACAAGTGGAGGGTACTGAATGAATCACAATAAGTCGTGATTCATTCAGCACCCTCCACTTGTTACTTGGTGTGACGAAGACATCGTAGATGCTTTTCTACCATCCACGACACAGTTCCGTATGAACGTTGTAAAAGTCTTTGGGCAGATCTCCGTACAGTATTGCTATTTTATTTCAAATCTGGCGGCATTTTCCATTGCTACAATACCAGCTTGCAATGACTTCACCCTATTACTACCTTTAGAAAGTGAAACATTAGAATCCAGAAAATATGAAAATAGCTATTCCACAAAACGTAGTTTGGCTTGGCTTTATTCGGGTTATTAACGCATTCGTAGTTATTGCTTTGTTTTAGCTTTAGATTATTACTCATGTTTCAAAAGCAATCATGATGTTTAATTACTATTGATCGCGGCCACTATACAGGTCTTGATTTTCGTCAAAACCTCATCTTCATACGCCAAAAGCCTGGCACTGTTGTCAGTCCCAAATCTCTCGCTAATGGTATAGTTTTTCAGAAATTGCTTTTTGTCGGCTCCCATGGTGTAGTGCCAACTGCCGAGTTCATTGCTTTTGAAAAGAACCACTTCATTCAGGGCCAGGATTTTTCTTCGGGGTAGGAAGCTTATTTTCTGGTACACAGCATTGCTATCTATATCAAAAGTATAGGCAATAGTGGCTTCAAAAATCCCTTCCTTTATCCCAAACCCGGCCAGAACAATCAGCAAAGCAGAACCAATTATTTTTACCGTATCATTGACTTGATGAAAGCAATACAGCCCTGCAATGCCTATAAGTAATACGGAGCCGGCATACCATTTCAGTCTTTTCTTGTAAGGGTAAAAGGGCTGCAGAGAAAATTGCCGGGCCGTTTCCTGAATCCTATAGGTATCAATGCTGCTCATACTGACCGAGGATGGTTTCTATTTCGTTCAGCGTTTCCTGAATGAGTTTTTTAGTCACGCCATTTACAATCATCACCCCTTTTTTCTTGCCGTTTTTTTGATAATACATATTGAGCGAAGTGCTGGTAGTAACGAAATAGGTTTTTATCTGGAAAAACTCAAACCGGATAATATCATCAATAGGGATTTCTATTGTTGGCCGTAGCAAGGCTATCTTCCCGCTAATAATCCTTTTGTCCATATCAACTACCATATTCCGGGTGAACAAATTGAGGATGTATAGAATCAGAAAAATGCCAAATACACCACTAAACGAAGGCACTTTTATCCAAAAACCTACACCCGTCAGTACAATGAGAAGAGTGATGATCAGAACGGCAAACCCCTTCGGTGTTTTATGAGTGTATCGGTTTCCATCTTGGGTAAAATGCTTTAGTTCCATAAATCAGTATACTAAGATGTGGATTGATTTTATCCGATGAATGCGAATTTGTTTTCAAACATCTTACCGATAATCGGCAGCGGTTTTTCTACTTCGTTAGCAGAATTAATGATACCGATAATCAGCAGGGCGAAGATTAAATACCCGATATAAGACAGGAATGAAAGCGAGGGAATCATCATGACCACAACGGAAAGGGCAATATTGACCACAATGCTCACCAGCATTAAACCCAGAGATTGCCTGAGGTGATACTTAAACAGACGGTCTGCATTGTCTTTGCCAGAAAAATAGGCGATTAGCCAGCCAATCAAGGTAATGTAAGAGACGATAGAAAGTGTTTTGTTGTTCATTTCTTTTAATTTTTTTAATACTAATAATCCAAGCAATGCGGATATAACTGCTAGGAGCAAAGGTGAATATCTAATAATAAAATACTGTATTTTGTACTACTACAAAATGGCTACATCTAAAGAAAATGAATGTCTACAAAACGTCTACCTCATTATTAATCTATTGAAAATCAGTAGTAAATATAGAAGATGATTTAATTTTTATACTTATTGATAATGGTAGTAAACTACTGCATATTTCATAGATTTGTCTTATGAAATACACCTTATACCTCGTCCTTTTCTTGGTTTTTTCTTCAAGGTTAAAAGCCCAGAACCGATACTTGGATAGCCTGAATAGCATAGTTAGCCAAAAAAGTACCGATACCCGTGGGCAATTAAAAACGCTTCCGCTTTTGGTGGAATTTTACCGAAACGAGGACCTCTATAACAAAGCGTTGGGAATGAATAGCCGGCTCATAGCCTTGGCAAAAAAGGAAAACAATGAGCTGGGGCTGGTAAAGGCTTACGCTAATCAAGGTTTGATTTATAATAACAAGGAAGATTTTCAGACCGACCGCAAATACCTGGATTCGGTAAGGACGATTGCGAATCAATCAAAAATCGAAATAACCACAGCCTATGCCAATTACCTGGAGGCCTATATTTTAAATTCGTATGAGGATTATCGGTCTGCCGTTAAAACTTTCCAGAAGGTGCTTAAAATCATCGAACATTCGGATGAAGAATTTTTGAAAGCAAAGGTGAATTATATGTTGTACACCATCTATTCCAACTGGAATGATGTAGAAAATACCCTTTTGTATGCCAGAAAAGCGGTAGAGGCCGCAGAAAAATCGGGCGACAAAAACCTGCTGTCCAACACTTATTCCGCACTGGCGGTAGCCTACACGTATCTATACGATACGCATAAAAAGAAATCGGATCTGGATCGATTATTTGAAATCTGCAACAAAGCTATTGCTCTGCATACGACATATCCTGGACAGGTTACCAGCCGCACCTATGCCATTGCCAAGCTGAATGTTGTCAGTTATTATTTAAAATATTATCCAGGGAAGAATACGTTTACCATGCAGAAAACCATGGAAACCCTGGAAGTAGCAAAGAATGCTCCGGGAAACGAACTGATTATTGCTAGTTGTTACGGCATCCTGGGAACTATAGCCGAAAAACAGAATAACAATACAGCCGCCATGCAATACCTGCAAAAAGCCCGTGACATTGTTCTGAAAACGAAACCGGTTTATTACTATACATTAATTCAAGCCTGCGAAGGATTGGCTAGTTTGTACCGAAAAACCGGTCAATATGAACAGGCCTATCTTCTTCAAAAAGAAGCCTCGGAGTATTATATGAAATTGTTTGACGAAGAGCAGGCTACCACGACTAAAAAATTGCAGGCGCAATACGAGTCTGAAAAAAAGGAACGAGAACTGACCTCGTTGAAAGACCGTGCCGAAAGCCAGAGAGTCCAGAAACTATTATACGCCGGGTTGGGCATTATTACGCTACTGGGTGCTTTCTACATGTTCCGATCTTACCACTTCAAATTAAAATATTCTATCCATCGGGAAAAGGAACTCTCTGCGGCAAAAAACGAAGCCGAACTACAGGCCCTGCTGGAGAAAGAGGCTCAATACCGGCTAAAAGCAGAGCAGGAACTGTTATCCCTGCAACAGGAAAAACTACAAAATGAGATATTGGCCAGTCAGCTACATCTTCAGCACAAAAACGAAGTGCTGCAACAGCTAAAAGATAAACTAAGAGAAGATGCACCTATTAATATTCACCAGATAATCAGGGAAGAAAATTTGCTGGACAATGATTTTGAAAAGGCGAAATTTCAGATCCAGAAAATACATCCCAACTTTTTCAAAACACTGAGTGATAACGCCAGACAAAAACTTACACCTTTGGATTTGAAATACTGTGCCTATTTCTACTTGGGCATAGACACCAAGCAAATAGCCAACCTGCTTAGCGTAGAACCCAAAAGTGTACGCATGACCCGTTACCGGCTTAAGCAAAAATTTGGATTAGACACTGAAACCGATTTGATCACTTATTTAAAAAAGCTAGGTTAAATAAGCCTGTAGTGATTTGATGATGTTAGTCCGCTTTTGTAACGTAGATTTGAACGATACACGTCATCGGCGTGCATTGTATACTGATGCTAAACGCATCTAGATTTCCATAATTTTTAACCTATAACTTCTTATACTCCAATCCTCATTGGGGTTAATATAAGGTGTACCAACAATAGATTTTAATCAATAGACTGTATGATTACTCATAGTGAAACCATACAGTAGTTATTGCTCTTACCCAATAGCCAGTGATCACTTTTAGGATGGGTTATTAAAATCCAAAGTCTAAGTCCTACCAAAATAAGTGCACCTATAAAGGTTAATATTATTTTTGTTTTACTCAAAGGAATTTCAACTTGCTCTTCCGTTATCATATTCTTTAAAAGGTAAATTGGGGGATAGATATGCAATGACAGCTAATGGGTGTCTCGGAAGCCATTGCTTCAACAACTTTATGGACGAATAGGGAATATCTTTACCGTATTAGCGGCTGGTAATTTTGTTGTTAAATCGCTTCGCCAGGTTTTCAATGTCGTCATACCTTGCTAGTTGTCGAAGCCAATGTAAAGGAATTTTATTAAATCCGTACAGAAGACCTGCTAGTCCTCCTGTTACTGCACCAGTAGTATCTGTATCTTCCCCTAGATTTACCGCTCGTAAAACGGCTGCTTCGTAGCTATTAGTGGTTAGGATACACCAGATACTTGCTTCAAGTGTATGCAAAACATAACCATCACTTAAAATTTTTTCTTCGTCAATTTTATCAATATTTCCTGTTAGTAGCCTGTCAAACAACGCAATCTCTTTCGGATTAATGGCTATACTGGTTAAGTAGTTTGGGATTTCTATTTGCAGGTTTCTGTAAACTTCAAACTTGTCTTTACCTTCCAAAATTTGCTTCGCAAATTCAAGATAATAAAAGCAAGCAATTACAGAACGGATATGCCCATGAGTAAGCGACGAAACTTGTTTGGTAATGGCGTAGCGTTCTTTGATTGGTTTGTCAAGCAAATAGAAAAGCAAGGGTAAAATTCGCATAAGCGAACCATTTCCGTTGTCGCTTTCCTCAAAGCCGCCAGCTAATTCTGGTTCTTCGCCTTGGGCAAGTCGTGAAATAGCCTGTTGTGTGGCCATGCCAATGTCAAAAACGTTTCCGTGCGGTGTCCAGTAATTTTCCTGATACCATTTTACAAAATTTTGCCCGATTACATGTAAGTCAAAGTTTTGGGTTAATGCTTCGGTAAGGCAAAAAGTGAGCGAACTGTCATCTGACCAGGTTCCTGCTGGCAAATTATACGTTCCATAACCAATCATATCCGTTACGGGATTTTTACTAACGGATTGCCTACTGTTAAACTCTACAGGAACACCCAAAGCATCGCCAACGGCAACACCGAAAAGAGCAGATGTTATTTCATAAAAATAATCAACACCTTGACTTGTGAAAAGCATATTTCCAAAGGGAGTCTAGTCAATTAGAGCATCAGTTTCTGACTGTGTAGTTCTTCCTGGATAAATGTTACGAACATTAATCCCTAAAAGCCCTCTTGCAATTAAAAATGAAAACGTTTCAAGGTCAGTAGTATCATCCTGATTTTTATATTTTTCGGGTTTCTTTCCGTCCAAAACTCTTTTATGGAGTAACCGTCAGTTACTTCATTGATTTTTGCTTTATACCTGCCGTGACCTGTCCAGGAACGATGAAAATAAAGCCATTCATTTTCGTAATAAATGAACCCTTTGTCTTCCATTTGTTGAGGAATAAGTCCTTCTACTAATGTAGAGAACTGCCTGTCTGTAAACAGCAAGTATATGTCAATCCGTTTGGGATGATCCATAGGAAAAATTTCCCAAGTTGCTTTTGTTGCTGGTGCGTTCATTACAAGATTTCTCCGTTAGTCGAAGTTCTAAAAGCATATTTGAGCGAAACATGTCACTGATATTCGCATGATAGAGGTGTAGCCTTCTTCTAGTATTTCACTCAAAGCAACCCCCTAATGCCCAATACTTAGTCTCAACCGTTATACAAGCCCTGTTTTCGTAGGAGTGTGTATAAGACCTTTACTCCTATTATCGCTAAGGTCCCTAAAAGTATTCATGTGGTGACTTAGGCTGATTCCCTCTGAAATCCTTTGCTCTATGATTAGAGCTACGCAATTTACGTTTGGAAGTACTGAATGAGAAAAGGGTACTGAATCATTTACAATTGATTCAGTACCCTTTTACTGTCATATGTAAGCAGCAACTTGTCTCTGCTTACATATGACAATCGTCTTCTATTGCAAAGCGTCTAGTTAACGACTACTTTATAGGTGCGGGTAGTAGCCCTTTCTTCGACCGAGAGCAGGTAGACACCGGGGGTGAGTTTACCCGTAGTGGAGAGAATTAACTCGTCCTGTCCTTTTGCTTGGCGATCTACTGAGATGGACGTACCTGTTAGGGTGCGAAGCGTAACCCGAGCGGTCTGTGGATCATCAACCTGCACGTGAATAGCTGATGAACCAACGGGGTTAGGATAAACGGTATAACCGTCTTTTCCTACCAGAACGCTTGCCGGACGGAAGGCGGTGGTATTGCCATTCAGGTCGATCTGCTTGAGTCGGTAATAGCTCGTACCACGGAAGGGTTTTTCATCGACGATCTGATAGGTACGGATCGAGTTAGAGGCGGAAGCCACATCCCTGACCTGTGCCACGGTTTCAAACGTCTGAAGATCCTTACTACGTTCAATGATGTATCCTGCATTGTTTACTTCCCGGTTGGTTTTCCAGGTCACTTGCACGTGTTCCTGAGGAAGTACCTTGGCTTCGAAGGAAACCAGGCTCACGGGTAGACCACCCTGTACTAAGGCCGCCAATGTAAAGTACTCACCATTTTTCAGAACGGCTTTAGCATAGTTATAGGTAACACCATTGATCGTTTGGGTGTTGGGTACCATAGGAGTAAAGCGGTCGGTTGCTTCAAAAGTCGTATCCGTACTTTGCACTAACGAAAGATTGGTCAGTCCTGCCGGCCAAGCTACCCGTACCGTATCTACATTCTTTGTATTTTGTACTTTCCAGACCGCATTAAATAACGCGTTCACACCATGTCCCAAACTGTCCTTATAGTTAGCCGGAGTTTTAGCTAATCCATTATCGCCCCAGATCAGAAACTGACCGTTAGAGAGCGAAGAGGTGTTGGCCGCATTCGTACTATCCAACCCGATGGTTCCAATCAGTATTTGTTGCCCATTATTGACACTGATGGACTGCCGCTGATTCAGTGCCGAATTCACGTCATTAGCGATCCCAGCAATGTTTTTACTATACTTTGCATTTGTTGTGGCATTCCAAACTACCGCAGATGAACTGCTTAAATAGTTAGCGGCTGTAGTATCAAAATCTTTTCTCAAGGTAATGCCGTACTTGAGGGCCAGGTACGAGTTGATCCGCTGTTTTTCGTCGCCCGTAGAGTTTTGATGGTCGCTGCTGTAGGCAAACACTTCCGAAATTCCTCCCTGGAACAATTCATATCCAGCTGAGGTAAGGGAAACTCCTTCCGAACCAATGGCAAAGTTGCGGTCGTTATTTAATTGTCCAATGTTATAGACACCCGTACTGTCCACTCGGCCATTGGTGTTCAGGTAAATGCCATTCTTGCCGCCTCCTCTCCACGACATGCCTGCAAAGTGTACGGGAGTTGTGGTCAGGGAAAGGTCTTGAGTAAGGACCGTTCCATTATCCCTTGTAACGTAATATAAATTATCGCCACGGACAAGGTTCGGGTCATCATCACCCCAGCCGTAGGGGGTACGCCAACCACCCGCTGCGGAGTTGAACATCACACCATAGGTAGAACCGGCACTGGTGTTGGTGGGGAAATAGTCATCATTCAGACGGTAGAAAAAGTCGTTGGTACCGTCAAAATAATAGAAGGGGTTAAAGTTGAAGAAGTAATTCTTACTGTCCCCTGCATAACTTGCTTTCGTAACCAGATTAGGTTGATAGGCCGCATTATTGGTCTGGGTAACATCGCGTCCGTTTCCTGATACGTCTTTCCATACACTTTTAGTACCGGGGGTACTGGTGCCATCGTTGGCTTTGTGCCACATCATCAGGTTAGCAACCACTCCGCCAGGGCCCTGTAACGATGCAGCCAATGTAAAATATTGTCCATCGGTGAAGGTTACGTCAGCGTAGTTGTAGGTGACCCCATTAATGACCTGAGTGTTAGAAGCCATAGAAATGGGGGTGTCGTTTGAATCAAAGGTCGAATCGGGACTCTGAATCAAGGAAAGGTTGGTCAGTCCTGATGACGGCCAGGCAACCCGTACTGTACCTACACTACCCGTATTCTGAACTTTCCAGATGGAGGCAAACCGATAGTTGACCCCTGATACGCCTGCTAAGGCAACGGATGGCGATTTGGCCAATCCGTTATCACCCCAGATCAAGTACTGACCGTTGGAAAGCGAAGAGGTGTTGGCCGCATTGGTATTGTTTAACCCGGTAGTTCCAATTAAAATCTGTTTACCAGCGTTAGTGCTCCAGGATTGTTTCTGATCAAGAGCTCCATTCATATCCAGAGCAATTCCAGCAATGTTAGAACGATTACCCGAGTGGTTAGCACTAGTCCACACTACGCCACCAGATGAGTTTTTATAATCTCTGATTCCGGCTGCGTAGGTGGTACCGTATTTAATGGCCAGATAGGTTTCAACCCGATCCATCTCTTCGGTAGTAAGCACGTTTTCAAAAATCATCATTTCATTGAGCTGCCCATTGAGGGGTCCGTAATCACTATCATATCCGATCCGAACGTCACGAGCATTGACATCCTGAATAGCGTTGTTGATCTGACTGCCTGAGTAAGAAACTCTGGTACCGTTGAGGGATACGGTAGCTGCTGCATACGATGCATTGCTTCCCGCACCATTTTGCCAGGAAGCCCCCGCCGTGAAGAAAGAAGTTGGTTTCTGCACGTTACTACTTAACCCCTGATAGCCTGGACCACCCGTGAAGAAGAGTAACTTGTAATTACCTGCGTCATTGTAAAAGTGCAAGCCGGGGTAATTATTCGAAGCATCAAAGCCAAAGAAGCCATTACCATTCAAGGTGTTGGTGTATCCTGCGGCATAAAGCGTCCCATTAACGCGATCAATGATGTTGACACCAGCTCCTGGCTGGTAGTCCATGTATTTATTGGCAAAGGTAACCGTAGGATTGAAGTTGGCCAGAGTAGTCGTATTAGAATAGATGGGACGGTACCCGGCATTAGTTTGGACGAGGTTGTAACCCAGTCCCTTGTAGTCGTTCCATTGATAGACCCCTTCACCGGAAGTTACTGGAGTGGTTCCGGCATTGGAATAAAGATTAGGAGCGTCTGCCCGCCACCAGGCGGCGATTGGCACACCACCAGGCAATTGAGCCATAGCGTAGTCTTCTACCAAAAAAGGCAAGGCGATTACGGCCAAAAGAAGTCGTAAATTTTTCTTCATAAAAAGAAAAGGTTTTAGTAAATAAATCTAGAAAGGCGGACATCAGACGTTGAGTTGTACAGGGCGTAAATCTATAAGCTTGATAGGAAGAGGATAGATGAATATCTAGTCAATAAACAGCTGAAATCTATTCATATGGTAATTTTATAAGTCTAATTCTGGTTTTGAAGCCCTCAAAACTCGTAGGCCCGGCCATTCTGTCTAATTCCTGACATGATTGATTTTCAGGTAATCATCAAAAAATTAACTTCCTGAAGTAGTTCAACTACTACCTGCGTCTCTCGGTATAGGGTTCTCTATTATTTTATTTTTAGTAATATGACATGAGCATATTTTTAAGCTGGATTTTTAACCTACCTAAGAGAAAGATAAAGACGAGTTAGAATTAAATTTTTGAACAAGGCTTGATAAGGCCGTTTCATCACCCAGGAATTGATTGTTCAATCGGGATCAAGCAGGCTTCTATAGCCAAGCAGAGCGATGTACGGATGTTCGTATCTTATCAGTACGGCAGGTGATTTATCAATATTCCTTCATTTATAATTTGAAGGCTATCTGTGAAGAAGTTGAAAAGAATTAGGTAATAGGAATGGATAAATATTTTGCCCTATAATGAATCCCATCCGCAAGGTCTATATGCAAGCTTAGGTTGTTGAATCTTATAGATTTGGACTTTATGGTTCTCATTCTAAAAGTCCAAAATCACTTACAAGCCTGCCAATAGAATCTTTACTAGTATAGCTTATATACGTTGTGTAAACGCCGTTACCCCAACCAAACCACACATCGCAACATTGAAATCATCTCTCTCCTAATAGATACAGTAGCTGTGAACGAATATGCTTATACGTTAATTCCACTTTGTCCGTAACAATGTTGTAATGGTCTTCTTCCTACTTTGTAATGGTCTTCTTCCTACTATTATCTTCATACGGAGAGAAGGAGGGGTGTTCATCCCTCCTTGTGACATTATCTAAAATTAGAGTTCTGCCTATTGCTTCGTCTAGATCTATTCAAGTAGCAATTGGTCTGAGATGCCTTTCCAGCTTGATACGTTGGAATGACCTTGCCGTCTTCGGAAAATACTTACTTTAGCCATCCTCTACAGGGGCCCTCCGTCCTGCGAAAAACAACGCATAGAAAGGCTATTTACTACTTTTTTAGTAGATTTGTAGTTTTCGATGGTTTATCTAATCTTCTTGAACTAATAGGTTAATTATGAGCAAATATGACGAGTATCAAAAGCAGATTATAGATAGAGAAGCCCAGGGGCTTCATCCCTTGCCGATTGATGGAGCTGAGTTGATGTACGAGGTCATTGAACAGATCAAACACGCTGGCCACGAGCATCGGGATGAGTCACTTCAATTCTTTATTTATAATGTATTACCCGGCACTACCAGTGCAGCTCGTGTAAAGGCAAAGTTCCTGAAGGAGATTATTCTGGGTGAGTCGGAAGTAAAAGAAATTACCCCCGCTTTTGCTTTTGAGCAGTTGTCCCACATGAAGGGCGGTCCTTCCATTGAGGTATTACTGGATTTAGCCTTAGGCGATGATCTTGCCATTGCCACACAGGCAGCTGAGGTTTTAAAAACGCAGGTATTCCTCTACGACGCAGATACCGACCGTTTAGAGCAGGCTTACAAAAACGGCAGCGAAATTGCTAAAGATATTCTTGAGAGTTACGCTCGAGCAGACTTCTATACCAAGTTACCTGATATCCCCGAAGAGATTACCCTGGTAACTTTCATTGCCGGTATTGGTGATATTTCTACGGATTTACTTTCTCCCGGCAGTGATGCTCACTCACGTTCAGACCGTGAACTGCATGGCCAGTGTATGTTTGAGCACAACAAAGCACAACAAGCCGCACTGAAGGAACTCAAAGCTCAACATCCTGATAAAACAGTTATGCTGGTGGCTGAAAAAGGCACCATGGGCGTAGGTTCTTCGCGGATGTCGGGTGTAAATAACGTGGCTCTCTGGATTGGTAAGCAGGCTAGTCCTTATGTGCCTTTCGTGAACATTGCTCCGGTAGTAGCCGGAACCAACGGCATTTCTCCGATCTTCCTGACTACGGTTGGCGTAACGGGTGGTATTGGCCTGGATCTTAAAAACTGGGTGAAGCAGTTCGATGAAAACGGTAAGCTTATCGTCGATGCGGATGGTCAGCCCGTGTTAAAGCAAACGTATTCGGTGGATACCGGAACGGTGCTTACGGTGAATACCAAGACCAAGAAGCTTTACAAAGATGGCCAGGAGGTAATGGATGTGAGTTCAGCCTTCACGCCTCAGAAAATCGAGTTCATGAAAGCCGGTGGTTCTTACTCCATCGAGTTCGGTAAAAAATTACAGACGTTTGCGGCAAAGACGCTAGGTATTACGGCTCCAACCGTGTTCGCTCCTTCGAAAGAAATCTCCATTGAAGGGCAAGGTTTGACGGCGGTAGAAAAAATCTTCAATCGCAATGCGGTGGGAACCTCTGGTGCTACCTTACACGCCGGTTCTTACGTTCGGGCGAAGGTAAACATCGTAGGCTCGCAGGATACGACGGGATTAATGACGGCTCAGGAGCTGGAGTCTATGGCTGCCACGGTGATTTCTCCCATCGTAGACGCTGGTTATCAATCGGGTTGCCACACGGCATCAGTTTGGGATAGCAAATCTCAGCAGAATATTCCCCGACTGATGAAATTTATGAATGATTTCGGTCTCATCACGGCCCGTGACCCCAAAGGAGTTTATCATTCCATGACCGACGTAATTCACAAGGTTTTGAATGATATCACGGTAGACGACTGGGCGATCATTATCGGGGGAGACTCCCATACCCGGATGTCAAAAGGTGTGGCCTTCGGTGCTGACTCGGGTACGGTTGCTCTGGCACTGGCTACGGGTGAAGCTTCTATGCCTATTCCTGAATCGGTTAAGGTAACGTTCAAGGGTAAAATGAAGGATCACCTGGATTTCCGGGATGTCGTGCACGCTACCCAGTTACAGATGCTGAAGGAATTCAATGGTGAAAACGTATTCCAGGGTCGGGTAATCGAAGTACACATCGGTACCTTACTTTCAGATCAGGCCTTTACTTTCACCGACTGGACGGCAGAGATGAAAGCCAAAGCTTCGATCTGTATTTCTCAGCCTGAAACGCTCATCGAATCATTAGAGATCGCGAAAGATCGCATCCGAATCATGATCGAAAAGGGCATGGATAATGAGAAGCAGGTACTGCAGGGGCTGATCGATAAAGCTGATAAGCGAATTAACGAAATTAAATCAGGTGAGAAGCCTCCTTTGACTCCTGATGATAATGCGAAGTATTACGCAGAATTCGTAGTTGATCTGGACATCATTGATGAGCCTATGATTGCCGATCCTGACGTAAATAACGTGGATGCCTCGAAGCGATATACGCACGATACCATTCGCGACCTGACCTATTATGAAGGCGAAAAACACGTAGACCTGGGTTTTGTGGGCTCCTGCATGGTACACAAAGGAGATATCAAAATCGTTGCCAAAATGCTCAAAAACCTGGAAGAGCACTACGGGAAAGTAGAATTCCAGGCTCCGTTAGTAGTGGCGGCTCCGACCTATAACATCATCGCTGAATTGAAAGAGGAAGGTGATTGGGATGTACTGCAAAAGTATTCCGGTTTCGAATTCGATGATGCGGCTCCGAAAGTAACGGCTCGCACCGAATACGAAAACATCCTCTATCTGGAGCGTCCCGGTTGTAACCTGTGTATGGGTAATCAGGAAAAAGCAGAGAAGGGCGATACCGTAATGGCTACGTCTACTCGTTTGTTCCAGGGACGTGTGGTAAAAGATTCAGATCGTAAGAAAGGAGAATCTTTACTGGCCTCTACGCCGGTGGTGGTTCTTTCTGCCATTCTGGGTAGAACTCCTACAATCGAAGAATACAAAACGGCAGTGAAGGGAATCAAGTTAACCCAATTTGCCCCACCTGTTCAGAAAATGACGACGAGTTCCTCCGCGGCTCATCAGCTTTCTTTCTAAGGATCTTAGTAAGGTTTTCTGATTAGGGAAAGACCCATCGGCTTTATGCGGATGGGTCTTTTTGTTGAGGTTTATGCGACTCTTCTTTCCGCTTATCTTGAGCATTGCTAAAAGACTTCACGTTGTAGGGTGGACCCATCCAATACACCCATAGCTGATAGTTTTTAATTGGGTTTTCTTTCGTGCCTTTCCCTCATACGCCGCTACGCATTTAACATTTTTATAGGACACCTCATTAGATTTTTTGTATTTTAGATTATGCTTATCAGAGAATAAGTATCCTCTAAACGAAAAGATCATCCTATGCTTCGTCTCATTCGACAGGCATCACTGCTCATTGGATGCCTGGGTTGGTTCCCGGCAACAGCCCAATCTCCTGTACCGGACGAGTTAACACCGATTTATACGGAAAAATTACCGGATATATAGGTGAAAAACTGGATGCTTCGTATCAGAACCGTATCCTGGCACAAGACGTAGATCGTCTCGTATCCCCGTTTCGTGACCGAACCGAGACCCGCTGCTGGCAGAGTGAATTCTGGGGTAAATGGTTTACGTCAGCCGTACTGGCTTACCGGTACAAACCGGAGCCCACCTTGAGAGCTAAACTTGATAAAGCAGTTCAGTGACTTATCGCTACGCAAACCCCGGACGGATACATTGGAAACTACAGCGAGGCCAGTCAACTGGAGCAATGGGATATCTGGGGAAGAAAATATTGTATGCTGGGTTTGCTGGCGTATTATGATCTTACTCAGGATGCCAAAAGCCTGACGGCTGCCCGTCGGTTGGCTGACCACCTGATTCAGCAATTAAAAGAGAAGAACGTTCTATTGGTACGAAAAGGGAATCACCGGGGCATGGCCACGTCTTCCGTACTGGAGCCCATCACGCTACTTTATACGCGTACCAAAGAACCCAAATACTTACAGTTTGCGGAAGAGATTGTTCGCCAATGGGAGTCGGCGGATGGTCCACAGTTGATCGCCAGGGCGGGCGTTCCCGTATCTGAGCGTTTTCCAAAACCACAAAATTGGTTTGGTTGGGAGCAGGGTCAGAAAGCATACGAAATGATGTCCTGTTACGAAGGCCTGTTGGAGCTGTACCGGGTCACGGGCAAAGCCTCGTATCGTGAAGCGGTCGAAAAAACTTGGCAGAATATCCATGATACGGAAATTAACCTGGCAGGCTCGGGGTCTGCGGTAGAGTGCTGGTTTGGCGGGAAAAAGTACCAGACGATGGCCATTCACCATTATCAGGAAACCTGCGTTACGGCCACCTGGATTAAGCTGAACCAACAATTGCTAAGGTTGACAGGGGAAGCCAAATACGCTGATGCCATTGAACAGACGTATTACAACGCATTGCTGGGATCGATGAAACCTGACGGCTCTGACTGGGCCAAGTATACGCCGCTCATGGGCCAACGACTGGAAGGTTCCGAGCAATGTGGTATGGGGCTAAACTGTTGCGTGGCCAGTGGCCCTCGTGGACTTTTTACGTTACCTTCCACGGTAGTTATGCAAAGTCAGCAGGGTGTACAGTTGAATTTTTTCGTACCCGGAAGTTATACCTTCAAAAGTCCGAAAGGTCAGGTTGTCACGGTGAAATGCCAGACTCGTTATCCCGTTTCTGGAGACATCCATTGGAAAATAGAAATCCCCCAAGCAGAAGATTTTGCCGTTGATGTACGGATCCCCGAATGGGCGGATTCGTATCAATTGTTGGTAAAATCTCAGGAAGTTTCGGGTAAGAAAGGGACATACAAACGCCTGAAACAATCCTGGAAATCAGGAGACGAGATCACGCTGAATCTGTACCTTCAGGGAAAAGTAATTCAGATGGGGATTGAACCGCAACAGGTGGCAATTGTAAGAGGCCCGATTCTGCTGGCACGGGATGCCCGCTTACCAGGTCCAGTGATTGATGCTACACTGAGCCCTATGATGGACAAAACAGGTACGCTGAAACTCGATCTGGTAAAGGAAAACACGGATGGAATCTGGATGCAGTTTCAGGGATCGTTTATGCCAGAATCATACAAAGAAGGGCCGGGAAACCCCGTATCGGTTATTCTGTGTGATTATGCGTCGGCAGGAAATACTAATGATGCACGTTCGAGATTTCGAGTCTGGTTGCCTCAATTACTCAATCCCCAGAAACTCTAATATTTTTTGCGAGCTGCTAGGGAAGCTTGCTGAAAAGGTTAAGATGAAGTCGTCCGCGAAATAGTCGCGGACGAACAGGGGAGTTACTTCTGAGACTATGAGCCATTCTTTTTTTCAAGAAGCTGCTTTATAAGATCTAAATTCAGAAGATATTGTTCTTCAATAGGTACAGGCTTTCTTGACACTTTGTTAATATTCTGGCCCTCTTTTGTCCATAGATAAGGATAAAAGTTAAAAACTGTATCGCCGTTCAGTTTCTCCACGTCACTCTTCCAGTTTTTCCAGCGAAGGTCTTTATAAAACGTAGCCAAGTCGCCGTTAAAGCAAAAATGCAAGAAATCGGTATAGGTGAGGTCCAGGGGCACCCATTCCAGCTGATCAGGGGATAAATAATAAACTTTACCAGCATCACTTCCCAAAGCCCCTCCATTTACCGCGAAAAAACCTCCTGCAACATCATCAGCTATCAGGAGAACCCCAGGCCGTTGGCCAAATTCCTTGAATGATTTTCCCTTGTTCCAGTCAGGAAGGGAACGATTAAGTTTAGAGCAGCCAGACCCTAGAACACGTATCCACCCATGATCAATGAGTAACCCACCTGTGGCATAAACAATCGCTCCCATTGGAGAACGCGTAGTTACTTGTGTTTTATACAAAGCGTCTTTTGCTCGGTTTGTATTACAGGGGAGAACTTGTACTTTGTTTTTGGCCTTACTGATCCACTCCTGCACGAGGGGCCATCCTGAGTCGGTTTCATTGATAAGCTGTTCAAGCGGACGCATTTTGTTTTGTGCAGATGCCATCAGGGTTAATAGGGTGAGAACAAGAACCGTGCTTGTTTTTCTCAAAAAGCTTTGAAAATGGCGGAGGTCAACAGCGTTATTACTCATTCGTTTGGATGATAGGGGAAGCAATACTTTTAATCGTAAAATCTTAGACAGTAAAAATAGATCATGATCTTATGAAGTAATTGATCTCCAAATAATTTGTCGTTTTCTGATCTGACTCCAGCTTTTCAAAAACGCTAGTAATGTAGTCGTAAGACTGAGGTACGTCCGGGGAAAGTTCCTGGGTTATGGGTTTGTTTTCACCGTACGAAGAAGTGAATTTTTTCCAGACACCACCCACCGTTAGGGAGGTTTCGGGTAACGACAATTTGGTTTTACTTTTACTATTGGCCATAATAACCTGATAGGAAGAACCTTCTTCGGCAATTTCGTACACCTGATATAGATCCATAATGGGTACTATGGTGAACGACTTTCCAACGGGAATCATAATAAAGCCATTTAAATAGGATTTTGATTCCTGTAGTTTGGGAATGCCGGTAATGATCGTACTGGACGTAAGTTTACCTTTTTCATCCGTTCTTAAAGAGGCCAGACGTTGGGGTTTGTATTGCTGATAACAACTCTGGAGCGATTCGTCCAACTTCGACAAAACTTCGGCTTTTTCCGTCTCATCAAGTTTGGAAAGAGCCATTTCCAGAAATAAAATCATTTGCTGTTTGGCGAAAAACACACCAGATACTTTAGACAATTCGGCCTGAGTAATGATATCGTCTTCAGCTTGGGTAAACAGGTTATAAAAGCGACCGCCATTATCCAGATCACGAAGGGCTTCTTCAAAGGTAGTGTAAGGCTTAATTTCCTCCATAGGTTAGAATTGCAGATGTGGAATGGTAGATGTCCATGTCGTTAGGCAATATTAGGTAACCACATGAATGCACCCAAGTAACCATTCTTCCAACGCTGGTAATCATGGAAGAATGGTAATACCGCAGCCCTATAAATGTCCAGCCTTCAATTCTTGAGCGGCATGGTGAACGGCTCGGGCCGTTAGGGCCATGTATAATAGCGAAGGACTTTGGTTTCCCGTGCTGGTCATGCAGGCTCCGTCGGTTACAAATACGTTGGGCACCGTGTGCATCTGGTTATGAGCATTCAGTACCGACGTTTTCGGGTCTCGGCCCATTCGTACACCTCCCATTTCGTGAATATCCAGTCCGGGAGCCTGCTTGTTATCATGGGTTTCGATGTTCGTGCAACCCGCTTTTTCCAGCATGGCCTCGCTTTCCCGCAGAAAATCCTGCGTCATTTTCTCATCGTTTTCGTCATAACCTACCGAGGTAATGAGCCGTGGAATCCCCCAGGGATCCGTCTGATCCGAACTCAGCCGTACGTGATTGCTGGCTTTCGGAATGGTTTCACCCTGCATGTACATGTAAATCTGCCAGGGGCCGGGCTCGGTCATGGCCCGCTTGAATTCCGCCCCAAAACCAGAACTTTGGGCTTCCAATTTTCCTTTACTTCGATACGCTCCCAGAAAGGTGGTGAAACCACCCAGGTAATCGGTATCCTGCGTGTGCAGATTTCGGTAATTAGCAATGATAGCATCGGTAGGATTTCGGCCAAAGTAATACCGATCCGTGAAGCCTGGCATTTCTGCGTGTAGACTAGCCCGGTAATTATGAAAAGCAACGTATTTGCCTAACAAGCCGGAGTCATTACCCAGTCCATTGGGAAAGCGGGAAGAGCGGGAGTTTAGCAGAATAAGATTACTGTTCAACGCCGAAGCATTCACAAAAATAATTCGGGCTGAAAAATCAATGGTCTGCCGGGTTTCGGCATCAATTATCCGTACGCCCGAAGCTTTTTGGGTTTGGGAATCGTAAAGAATCGAATGCACTACCGAATGCGGACGAATGGTAAGTTTTCCCGTTTTCTGGGCCCAGGGCAGGGTAGAGGATACCGAGCTGAAATAGCCACCGAAAGGACACCCCCGCATGCACAGGTTACGGGCCTGACATTGCCCCCGTCCCTGTTGCCGATGAATTTCTTTAGGCTTGGTCAGGTGAGCCCAGCGGGCCTGCACCAGATGCCGATTAGGATAATTTTTTTTGATGGATTGCTGAAGAGCGGCTTCTACGCAATTCAGCTGAAAAGGCGGCAAAAACTCACCATCAGGCATGGCTTCGATGCCATCGGCATTGCCGCAAACGCCAATAAAATTTTCGACATGGGTGTACCAGGGAGCTATGTCTTTGTACCGAATGGGCCAGTCAATACCGTAGCCAAAACGTTGGGGAGCAGTAAATTCAAAATCACTCCAGCGTTGACAGGCCCTTCCCCAGGTCAGGGATTTTCCACCAACCTGATACCCGCGAATCCAGTCAAAAGGCTTTTCCTGAATATAGGGATGATCCTGATCGCGGATGAAGAAATGAGCATTATCCGAACCAAATCCGGCGGCTTTACTAATAAGCGGATTTTCTTCAAGAAAGGCCTTACTCATCCGACCCCGATGCGGAATCTGCCAGGGATGCAAATGAGCCGTTGGGTAATCTTTGAGATGTTCCACGGAACGACCCCGTTCCAGGACCAGCGTTTTTAATCCTTTGTCACACAGCTCCTTGGCTGCCCAGCCACCGCTGATACCAGAGCCAACAACGATGGCGTCGAATGTAGCTTCTTCTTTCACTAAATACGTATGCTAATAAGTGTTCATATAAACATACTTATTTATTATTGAAATTTAATAAGATAAAGAATAGCTATTTATCGAAAGGGTTTAATCTTCGATTGCTTCAATACCCAGTTGCTTCAGCCGTTCCAAATGATCCTTCATGGTCTGAAGTTGTTCGGGAGAGTGGCCTTGCCAGGTGGTTATTTCACCCACCACCCGGAAGGCATGTTGCGAGCGGTACGATTGGGTAGGGTTTCCTGGAAATTTCTTATCAGTTAAGTTGGGGTCGTCTTCGATGGGGCCGGTGGGTTCAACGATGTATATTCGCTCACGTCCGTCGCCAGCAGCCAGTTCGGCTCCCCAGATGGCGGCATCCAGCGTAGCGGTTAAATAGATGAACTTGGCTTTGTTTCTCTTTCCGTAGTTAGAGTGAAAACCCGGTTGAATCAAGTCTCCGGTTTTCAGATCGGCTTTGGTGCCGTGGTAATAGGACTTGGTTGTGGATTCGGTGTTTAGGCTCATGTGATTCGGATGGGTGACTTTTAACGAGGGCTAAAGTGCTAAATTGAACATTTGTGTTTTAATTCCCCTTCTTCTTTGCAAAGCCCCGTACATTAGCATTAATAATAAAACTGGGACAAAACAGTGGGACTTTTAGACTTTATATTCGGAAAATCGACAAAAATTGAAAATGAATTCTTTGGAACAATGTTATTTCTTGAGGATAAAAAAGACGCATTAAATAGTTATTTTGAATGTAAGCGACATTTTAATCCTTCCAACAAAATAATAGAAATCGGAATAGACGGAGAAGTGTCGGGTCCGACACAAAAACAAATTGACTTTTTCAAAAGTATTGAGGCCAATTATTCCATAATTGCGAAAGCAATTTCACCTTTAATTGAAGATGAATTTGGGAATCGGAAAGAGGGTTTTAAAATCAATGACTTTAATAACGAGTTTGAACCCGTTTACCTGCGACTTCCAAGATGTGAAGACAAACCGATAGTTTGGGAAATTGCTTTTGAATCTGACCACGACAGAAATCATACTTTTACATTAACAATGTCGGACTTTGACGCAAAAGAAATGTTAATTGATGGATAAGTTACTGATACTATCAAAGCTTTTGCGTTATTCGGGTGACGTGTAAACTTGTAGCTTTGTGCTTCATGTCCGAACCCTGCGTTACCCCGCGTTTGCAACGCGGATTTAAGAGAGGCACGTCGCAGACGTGCCCCCAACCCAAATCTATTCCTTCACCGTCTTCAACTGAAAATTATCAAATACAGCCGTTCCTTCACCCTTGGCAATTACCCCAACCCGAACGGCCCGGTCCCAGGGCGGCAAAAACGCTCCATCGACGGAATCGAATACCTGGGTGTTTTTTTCGTTGATGAGGTATTTGAAGGTAATGTCTTTGCTATTCTTTACCTCAGCTTGCAAGACTACCGTTTTAGCACTCGTTATCGGAAGCGTTTGGAGGACTTTATCTTTTCCTTTTTCACGTTTCCAAACGAGCATTTCACCTTTTCGAACAGAAATCCCCACCACATTCTCATCATCTCCGATTAAACTCAAACCACTACTTAACCCCTCTTTTGTGGGCACTTCCACCTGTACCTGAGCGGTATAGTTGCCCGTGTACGTTTTACGGGCCAGGTAAACGCCAGCCTGTTCAGGAATAGCTTTTAACTGAAGTTTTCCTGCCTTGACCTGATACTCGGGGCGATGAAAGACCGACCAGTTCCATTGATTGGAAAAGCTGGAAAAATCATCTTTCACCAATGTAGGTACCTGATTGGGCGTGGCAAGGGGAGTTTTGAATGCTACCCAGCCATCAGGTGTAAATTCGAATTCCCGCAAGACTCCCTGACGACCTGAATAAGCAGTACTTTTCGTGCTGTAGGCATGGTAGAGGAAGTAATACTTTCCGTCTTTTACAATGGGTGTACCATGACCGGGACATTTCCAGTTTTCATCCGAAATCAGAATAGGGTTTCCCGAAAACTTCTCCCAGGGGCCTAATAGATTTTTGGCCCGGGCCACGCCCGAAACGTAAGTGCAACCTTCTCCGCAACAGCCTGCTGCCGCGTAAAAAGCATAGATATATCCACCGTGCCGCATCATCGATACGCCTTCCACCAGGTTGGATTCCCAGGGTTGATCGTTGCGGAATAATTCCTTTTTCTCGCCTAGCAGAGCCGTCCGCTCTTCGTTCATTTCCTGAATCCAGATGGGTGTTGGCTGACGAATACTGTTGCCGTCTTCCTTCCAGATCAGATGTAGTTTACCGTTTTCATCCCGCATCGGAAAGGCGTCAATAGAGCCATCTGACTGGCATACCAACGGCCCGTGATCCTTCCAGGGACCTTCGGGCTTATCAGCACTGGCTACACCTACGCACAGGTTTCCACCTTTTTTATGAGCGGTATAATAGGCATACACTTTACCTTTTTCATAGGAAATTTCGGGTGCCCAGAAGTAATAATCCGCCCAGTCGGGAAGCTTGTTGAAAATATAACCTGCCGTTTGCCAGTGAATTAAGTCTTTGGATTTTAACAGCGGAAATTCTGGAGCCCAGTTAGAAGAAGTAGCCGAAGCCCAGTAGGTATCTCCAATTTTGGTAACGGAAGGATCGGCATGATCGCCCGGAAGAACGGCTTGCTGCTGAGCAAAAGCAGTTACTGAAAGCGTCAGTAACGAGGCAATGAGTAAGGATTTCATAGGTTTAGCATAAACGGATGAACTAGGCATAGCCCATCCGGCAAAAAATAATGGTAAAACTAGTAGTGACTGTCCAATAATGATACTTAAAAGTAAAATAGGAAGACCGTGAGTTCGTTCGAAAGAACCGTTGAAGGAGACCTTTGCTGCAACATTCCCTCTCGTTCCTACCAATCCTACCTGTCGTTATCCTCGCAAGCAAAGCAACCGGGAAGGTCCAATTTCCAGGTAATGCTACATCCTTTGCCTGCTATTTGAAAAAACATTATTCAAGATAAAACAAGCCCAGTTACTTTGCGGGGACAAATTCTGCCTCTGCCATGGTTGTACCTCCTAAATACAGTTGGTTTCGATTATTGTTTGTCTGGAAAGGTTCTATTATTGAAAAAATCTATCCCAGGCTGATCGGTCTCTTTCTTTTCTGCTGCGTCATTGTGTACTTGCGGGGAGAAATTTTTGACTATAAGATCGCCCTCAACCCAACTCCTTTTTCTTTGATTGGCGTGGCGGTTGCTATCTTCCTCGGTTTTAGAAATAGTGCCAGTTACGACCGTTTCTGGGAGGGTAGAAAACTCTGGGGGGCCTTAGTGCGGGAGAATCGCTCGCTGGCCCGGCAGGTGACCACGCTGACGGGGTTACCTATGCAGTCCAACGAACTTTCGGCTTTTATTCACTTGCAAATTGCGTTTGTCTATGCCCTGAAACACCAGTTACGGTCCACAGACCCACGACCTGATTTGGAGCGGAACTTACCCGAATCTTTAGTAACGCAGGTGATGCAGGCTCGCTTCAAACCTATTTTTCTATTACGGGAAATGGGCTTCTGGCTTCAAGAACAACGGCTAGCCGGAAAGCTGGATTCAATTACCCTGACCACCATTGACCATACGCTTAATCAGCTTTCGGCCATTGTAACGGGCTGCGAACGTCTCGTCAACACACCCATCCCTTATACGTACAATGTATTACTGCACCGTACGGTTTACATCTATGGCTTATTATTACCCTTTGGCCTGGTTGATTCGCTGGGCTGGATGACGCCCGTTATTGTGGTTTTTATCGGTTATACCTTCATCGCGGTGGATGCCATCGGCAGTGAAATCGAAGAACCCTTCGGCACCGAACCCAATGACTTGCCCCTCAACGCGATGTGCCAAATCATCGAAGCCAGTGTATTGGAAACCATTGGGATAATCCTTCCGGTCAATACTAGTTTTTCCTCGAAGTTGATTGTGGATTAGTGACAAAAAGCGACTGTACCCGTTGAAGACTATCCGTGCAGATAATGTCGGCTCCGGTAAGAAGAGCGTCCTGATACTGAGCTTTTGCTTCAGCAAAAGGCAGGTGATCCACGGTATTATTAGCTCCCCAGGAAGTCATGATTCCCATTTGGTGAATGCGGTCATAAAAGGCTGCCGGCTGAACTTGCGAAGGAGTTAAGGCCACAAGGTTTTCGTAAGGAATGCCGGATGTAGTGATGGCATCAATCGCTTTTGCATCATTGAAACCCAGAGCAATCATTAAGGAGGGGTATTGCCGATGAAGCTTCTGAGCTTCGGCCACGGTATAACAAATAACAACGACATCGGTAACCATCCGGTGTTTGACCAGCGTCTGCATCAATCGTTTCGGATCCGTGCCGGGTTTCATGTCCAGAAAAAGAACTATTTTATGCTTAGCGAAAGTCAGTAATTCGTCCAGCTTAGGAATTCGCTGGCCTTTTAATACCCGACCGCGTTCGTCTTTCAATTCCAGTTTTCGTAATTCCTGATACGTGAACTCATTCAGATTTCCTTTTCCCGTCGTAGTTCGCTCCAGGGAAGCATCGTGCAGAAGCACAAGCACGCTGTCTTTACTCATGCGTACATCAATTTCCTGGGTAGCACACGGCGATAGTTGATAGGCGTGTTGCAGAGCCGCCAGCGTATTCTCCGAATACCCTGAAACCGGGGTCGTTCGGTGAGCCATGATGAGCTTTTTATTCTTTTCCCACTTAAAGTACTGTTGAAGCGGCTCGTTTTTTTTACGGCAGATAGGCTGGAAATCAGGGTGACCCGTCAGGAGTATACAGGTCAGAAAAAGAAAGCGAATCATGATCTGAGAAGAAATTTTAGCAAAAGACGGTATTCTTTTTCAATTCCTTAGTTTTACTTCCATCCATGAATTAACTAACGCTCCTTCTATCTACGATGAAACAGGTATTACTAACGGGTGGAACAGGATTAATCGGAACCCGACTAACGCAATTGCTTTTCGAACGCGGGTATAGCGTCGCTTACCTGACGCGTGGCAGCAAGAGCGAAGCAAAGATTGATCCCAAAGTCAGGCAATACCGCTGGGATGTGCGTAAGAATATGCTGGACGAGCAGGCTTTGCTCGATAGCCAGTACCTGATTCATCTGGCCGGAGCGGGCATTGCTGAAGGTCGCTGGACGGAAGAACGCAAACGGGAGATCATTGACAGCCGGGTGCAGACTATGGAGCTTATTACCCGAAAATTAAAAGATTCAGGACATCGCTTTGAATCGTTTGTCTCGGCTTCGGGCATTAGTTACTACGGAGCAGACACCGGAGCAGAACGGATTTCGGAGCAACACACTCCCGGCGTTGATTTTCTTGCTGATGTAGTAATCAAATGGGAAGCGGCGGCTGACCAACTACAGGCTCTGGGCATTCGTACCGTAAAACTACGCACGGGCATTGTGCTGGATACCAAAGGCGGAGCCTTGAAAAGCTTTCTGATTCCGGTACGATTGAACCTCGGTTCACCGCTCGGTAGTGGTGAGCAGTTCATCAGTTGGATTCATACCGATGATCTTTGCCGGATGTACATCGAAGCCCTGGAAAATGCTTCGTGGACGGGGGCTTATAATGCCGTTGCTCCCAATCCGGTAACGAATGAAGAGTTGGTGAAAAAAACGGCGGCTGTTTTACATAAACCTTACTGGGCTCCGAATGTACCGGCCTGGGTATTAAAGGCCTTATTTGGGGAAATGTCGATTGCCGTTTTAGGCGGGAATTATATTTTGAATCAACGCATTCGGCTGGAGACGGATTTTGAGTATGAATACCCGGAATTAGAGCCAGCCCTAAAAGCTATTTTGACTTAGTTTGAGCAGGTACTTGTAGGCTGCGGCTACAACCGTAATGCAGGGAATCTCAAACGCTAATCTTCTGAAACGATGGTTTGGTTTATTACGGGTTGTTCTTCCGGCTTTGGAAAAGAACTGGCCCGACAATTACTTGAGAAAGGCGAGCAGGTGGTAGCCACCGCCCGCAATCTGGATAGTCTTCAGGATCTGGATTCTGAAAAGCAGTTACTTAAGCTTTCCCTGGATATTACGGATCAATCTGCCGTGGAATCCGCAGTGAAGGAAGCCATCAGCCGTTTTGAGCGGATTGATGTGCTGATCAACAATGCCGGGTACGGCTTGGGAGGAGGACTGGAAGAAGCTAGCGACGAGCAAATTCGGGCTCAGTTTGAGACAAACGTGTTCGGAACCATTCAAGTAACAAAGGCCATCCTGCCCCTGATGCGTGAGCAGAAAAGTGGTTATATTCAGGTACTTTCGTCCATTGCAGGCTTAGTTTCAACCCCTGGCTTTGCCTATTACAATGGCTCTAAATTTGCTCTGGAAGGCATGTTTGAAGCTTTACAACAAGAGGTAAGACCTTTCGGTATCAAGGTAACCATCGTGGAACCTGGCCCTTTCCGTACGGAATTCGCCGGATCATCCATCAAACTGGCTGACCCGATTCCAGCGTACGCAGAAACGGCGGGGAAAATTCGTAATTACTTTGATAAAACGAATGGGAATCAGCTAGGAGATCCCGTAAAAGCCGCCGGAATTTTGATTGGTCTGGTTGAAAGGGATGAGCCTCCGTTGCGATTACTACTGGGCAACTGGGCCGTTGATCGCTATACTCAAAAGCTCGAAACCGAACTGAAACACATCAAAGCCTGGGAAGAGTTAAGCCGATCAGCGGATTTTGATGACTAAGGTACTGATGATGAGTAGTATTTTTATGGATACATTTTCTTGACAACTTGTCTCGAAAATGTATCTTTGTTTATATACTTAACTGGAAGGTATGAAAACGATGACTGTTGGTGAAGTAAAAGCCCATTTTTCGGAAGTATTAAAGGAAGTAGAAGCAGGCGAGCGAATCGCCATTACTTTCGGAAAAAAGCGGGAGATTAAAGCTTTTCTGGTGCCCCGAAAAGAAGATATGAAACCTCGTACGCTGGGTATTCTTCAGGGAAAGGGAAAAGTGGTTTTCAAGGATGCTTACCAAATGTCGGACGAGGAATTGTTGGGATGATTAGTTACCTGTTGGATACACACGCACTCATCTGGGCTTTAACCGAGCCTGAAAAGTTATCCAGAAAAGTCAGAACCGTTCTGGAAGACCCGTTGAGTTCGGTTGGTGTGAGTGCTATTTCTTTCTGGGAAATTTCCATCAAATACGCTCTGGGAAAGCTGGAGCTGGAAACCCTCGTGCCGCAGGACTTTCATCAGGCTTGCCGGGATATGCGGTTTGACATCGTAGAGCTTTCCGCCGAGGAAGCTTCCACCTACCATTTACTCACCGCCACGCATCACAAAGATCCTTTCGATCGGATGCTGGTTTGGCAATGTCTTTCTAATAATCATATCCTCATCAGCCAGGATGAAGATATGAAGAAATATGTTTCTGAAGGGTTGAAGGTATATTGGTAGTTAAGCTTATAAGTCTCTTCTGATCCCGAGACCAACGCCTACCGTCATGGGCCGGATTTGCATGTAATCGCCCTCCCTGATCCCGCCCATCAGGCTTTTCCGGGCGAAAGCTTTCAGGTTAAGCGAAGTTTTCTTGAAAATCCGGTAGTTGGCTCCGATGGCGGCCTGCGTACTTGTATTGATGTTGCGATAAACCCCATCTTTCGGCCCATATTCAGCCGGCGGAATATCTTCATAGCTATTATCAACCAGGACGTTCTTCAGGAAGAAATCCAGCGTTAATCCCGCCGTAGCAAAGTAATTCAGACGCTTTTCTGGGCGGAAATTGTAACCAATACTCACCGGAACAGACAGGAAATCAAACGAATACCGGAATTGATTGGTACCACCAACGGATACTGAATTGAGGTCGTTTGTTGGATTGCTGGGAGACGGAAAATTCAATTGGTTGGTTCGAGAGTTCTTCTGGGTTGATAGTAACTGGTTATATAACGTATTCCGGTAATTGCTACCAGTCAAAATAATATTGTTATTCATAATGGAATGGCCTTTCAGGTATTGAGCACCAGTTTCCAGGTACCAGTGCCGGGAAAGGCGGGTCCCTCCCGTAAGCTCAAGCAAATATGAAATATGCGAGCTGTTACGATACGTATTCGTCTGAGGTTGGGCCGTCGCCAGGGATAGTCCACTATAGGCAGGAGCGTAGGAATAAAAGGCAGACGTATATTGACCACTAGTAGAAACGGCGGGGTCGAAATTAGCCCAGGAAGCATGGAAAGCAATCCAGTGCTTCGATAGTGGTAAGTTTGACTTGGGCTTTACGAGAAGGGCAGGAGCCGTCGCTAGGGCTGGTGAGGTTAACTTCCTGTCAACCGTATATAAAGTCCAGGACTTACCTTGAGCATCCTGTAAAGTAATCGTTTCCTGTTTCTGAAGTGTTAAAGGTTGCGATTTAGCAGGGGTAGTTGAGGCAGTAGGTTGGATAGAAAAAGTGGGTACGGTTGAAGGTTGAGAATAGGGACGAGTTATCGCCTTTTCCGACCGCTCTTGGGTTGAATTAGGGATTACTAAATTGGTTTTCTTACGGGTAACTCGCTGGTCAGTCTGGTTTTCATTACCTGCCCATCCCGCCTTTTTAGACTCTGATCCAGAAGATAGGAAAGGCTCCTCTACTTTCAATGTAGCGGAAGAAGAATGCATACGGGTAGCTGGTTCCGTAGTTGCCCGAGCAGGGACCTTCGGAGATTCACTAGTTACTTTTCCGTGGGCAGACTGAGCCAGTACCGGGCGATTTTTGGTCATAGGAGTGTTATTGGACTGGGAAAAATACCACCAGCCCAAACTGCCTACTAAGAAAAGAAGCACCGTGCCTATCCAGAATAAGGGCAGGCCCATGGGTTGCTCGGGCGGAAGTTTCTGCTCAAGGCGATCCCAAAGCTCGTCCGAAGGAGATTCGGAAGCTTCTTCGAACGCCTTACGCCAGCGTTCTTCAAAATCGTTAGGTTCTTGCTGGCTCATGTCCAGGAAAAATTCATGTTAATGTCTGTTTTCAGCGATGCGGTGGTTTAGTAACATCTTTTGCATCAGAGTTTTAGCTCTGCTGTATTGTGATTTTGAGGTACCTTCTGAAATATCCAGTAAAGTGGCGATTTCCTGGTGTTGATACCCTTCAATGGCATAAAGGTTGAAGACTGTTCGGCAGCCCGGCGGTAACTCTTGTACTAGTAATAAAAGGTCTTTCCATTGCAGGTCATCGGTCATGGTGGTGGCCACTTCCTCTTGCACGTTTTCCAGTTCTTCGGCAAAATGATAGCGGCGATTATCCCTTAAATAATTCAGAGCGGTATTAACGACAATGCGTTTAATCCAGGCTGCTAAGGGAGACTCAAACCGGAAACTGTCTATCTTTTCGAATATTTTAATAAACGATTCCTGCAATACGTCCTCGGCTTCATCCCGACTTTTGACGTACCGTAGGCATACCACCAACATCCGCCCAGCGAACGCGTCGTATAAACGACGCTGCGAGACGCGATCCTTTCGGCGGCAGCCAGTTACCAGTTCTTGTTCATCAAAAGTCATTTGTAAAGGTTAAGCCATGTCTTGTTCCTCCGAAAACAGGACACGAAGGGTTGAAAAAGGGTTGGAAGGCGTATTAAATTATTTTATAAAACGTGTATCGCAGGTATTCATTCTATTTTTGTGGAATTAAATCAGTTGTATCAAGTCAAAACTCACCTGTCGCTCTGGAGCGGACGGAAGTTCATGTTAAACCTGATCTAGTAAAAACCGTGTTGACCGTCTAAAGCAGAAGAATCCTGCTATCAGTGCGAATGATGAATGACTATGAGAAAAAGCTTCTGACGGAAGTTCAGTTAGCTATCCATGAAATTGAGGCCGTATTAGGGACAACTTTCAGTTTCACAGAAATGGAAGATAATGCACTCCTGGTTCAGGCTGTAGGGGAAGAATTGAAAATTATAGGAGCGGTAGTTTCTGAATTAAATCGAATGAATAGCTCTTTCTTACGCATGAATCAACGCGTGGTGGAAGTAGCCAGGGGCATTGAAACGGATGATGGACGTATAACGCTCGATGATATTACGTGGGTTTTGCAAAATGATTTACCACTTCTGAAAGAAGAAGTGCAACAACTTTTGATGCAGGAATGAAAGAGAAAATAAAACAATTAGCCGGAAAATACGCTGCTGAATTTGTAGCTAATCGTCGGCATTTGCACACAAATCCAGAATTGTCTTTTCAGGAATACGAAACCCAGAAGTTTGTAGCCGAACAGTTACAAACCTTGGGCTTGGCTCCGCAGGCCATGGCGAATACTGGTCTGGTGGCTTTGCTGGAAGGTAAAAACCCATCCAAAAAAGTAGTAGCTCTACGGGCGGATATGGATGCTCTGCCCATTCTGGAAGCCAATGATGTGTCGTATAAAAGCACTAATCCCGGCGTGATGCACGCCTGCGGTCATGACGTACATACGGCTTCGTTGCTGGGGGTAGCCCGTATTCTGACCGAGCTGAAAGACGAGTTTGAAGGAACGGTTAAGCTGGTTTTTCAACCCGGTGAAGAGCTGGCTCCCGGTGGAGCTTCGATGATGATTCGGGAAGGCGTGCTGGAAAATCCTACTCCTCAGGGAATGATTGGGCAGCACGTTGCTCCGCAAATTCCTGTGGGTAAAATCGGTTTTCGGGAAGGCATGTACATGGCTTCAACGGATGAGATTTACCTGACGGTTAAAGGAAAAGGTGGGCACGGAGCCGCTCCCGAATTGGGCGTGGACCCCGTGCTGGTAGCTTCGCATCTGATAGTCGCTTTGCAGCAGATCGTTTCCCGGAATCGTCCCCAGAATTCACCTTCGGTGTTATCCTTTGGCCGGGTCATTGCGAACGGTGCCACAAACGTTATTCCTAACGAAGTCAAGATTGACGGAACGTTCCGTTGCATGAATGAAATCTGGCGGGAAGAAGGCTTGCGTCGAATTCAGAAGTTAGCCGAAGGCCTCTGCGAAAGCATGGGGGCGGAATGCGAAGTGCGAATCGTTCGGGGGTATCCTTATCTGGAAAATCATCCCGAATTAACCCGCCGTTTGCGGGCGGAGGCCAGCGAATACATGGGCGAAGAAAACATCGTCGATCTGGACATCTGGATGGCAGGTGAAGACTTCGCGTTTTATTCCCAGGTAACCGATTCCTGTTTCTATCGTCTGGGTACGCGTAACGAAGAACGTGGCATCGTATCAGGAGTGCATACGCCTACGTTCGATGTAGATGAACATTCGCTGGAAATCGGAGCAGGTTTGATGAGCTGGCTGGCTCTTCAGGAACTCGCCGTGTAGAATAGTTGATAGTTATGGGTTGTTAGTTGTTTGAAAACTAATTAAAAATAGTTAAGGGTGATTCGTTTCAGTTTTCCGAAACGAATCACCCTTAACTATTTTACTAACAACCAACAACTATAAAATCGTGCGGAATAGGATGAACAGCGTTCCTGCCAGAATCATCGAAACGGGTAAGGTTAATACCCAGGCTAAAACGATGTTACGAATGGTGCTGGCCTGAAGGTTCTTAATCCCTTTATTGGCCACCATACTTCCGGCAATACCTGAAGAAAGTACGTGTGTGGTCGATACGGGTAAACCTAATCCAGAGGAAAGACCAATGGTCCCGGCGGCTACTAACTCGGCACTGGCTCCCTGAGCATACGTCAGGTGTTGCTTTCCAATTTTTTCACCTACGGTTACGACAATACGTTTCCAACCTACCATCGTACCTAAACCTAAAGAGAGGGAAACCATTAGGATAACCCAGGTCGGAGCATATTCCGTGTAAGATTTTAAGCCTTTCAGTGAAGAATCCAGCGTAGATACTTCGTCACGGTTGAGCGTTAATGCTCCGTCTTTTTGAATTTTAGATAAATCTCTGGCAATCAGAAGAATATCTTTGCGAGATTCTAAACGTAACTGAGGAGGAATCTTTCCATTGGAAACTCTGAGTACACTGTCAAGGTCAGAAATGCTAGCTTTCACTACCTTCAGACGTTCCTGATCTACAGCCGCCAGACGAGGCTCTTCAATGTGATTAACCAATTGCTGAATCTTTACCAGATTCGTCTGCATGTGGGACGTATCCTTATTGGCATCCAGTGCAAAGTAAGCAGGAGTAATACCGATCAGAATCAACATGATCAGACCCACGCCTTTCTGTCCATCGTTTGAGCCGTGGAAGAAACTTACGCCCGTACAGGTCGCCACCAGAATACCGCGAATCCAGCCCGGAGGCGACTGGTTTTTCTTAGGTTCCTTGAAAATGATATCATTCTTAATGGTTCTTTTCAGGATAAACATCAGAATGATAACCAAGCTAAAACCCACCAGTGGAGAAAGCAGAAGGGCAAAACCCGTTTCTTTTGCTTTGTCCCAGTTAACGGAACTAACGCCTGATACGTTTTCGGGTAATAAAGAATAAGCCAGACCTACGCCGAGGATGGAGCCAATCAGCGTGTGTGAGGACGACGAAGGAAGACCAAAATACCAGGTGCCGAGGTTCCAGATGATGGCACTAATCAGTAGTGATAGTACCATCGCCACGGCATGATAGACATTTTGGTCGATTAGCAGTTCAACGGGAAGGAGATTGACAATACCCATTGCGACGCTGATGCCTCCGAAAAATACACCAAGGAAGTTGCAGAAACCTGACCACATAACGGCCACGTTAGGTTTCAGGGAGTTTGTGTAAATAACAGTAGCTACCGCGTTGGCCGTATCGTGAAATCCATTCACGAATTCGAAGGCACACGCACAAAAGAGGCAGATACACAGAAGAAAGAAAATTCCAGTCTCTAAGCCAAACATAAGGAGTTAAGGGGGCTATTTTGACGCGAAGCTACGCAAAGGGATTAAGCCTAATGTTAAGGAATTGTTAAGAGTATCTGAATGAACAGGCTTACCCTCTGCTAAGAAAAAAGCTCTAACGATTGGTGAACTTGCTTTTGACCAATCGTTAGAGCAAAGATCAGGCGAATTATCCAGCTATCCTTCGGATTGGTGCCGGAAATACCGAATTTTTATTGGAAGAACCAAAAAATATATTCCAACTAAGTTTTAAGCATTTTGTTCGGCTCTACGTAAAAATAGTTTCACGAAGGCAAAAACTTAGGCTGGAACCGTAGCAGGAGCCGTCTTGGTAGCCAACTGGCCGCAAGCTGCGTCAATGTCTTTTCCGCGACTGCGACGAACGGTAATCGGGATATTTTTCTGCTCAATGAAACGGGCAAACTTGGATAGCGTTTGCGGATCCGTGTTTTTATACTGAGCGTTTTCAATGGGGTTATACTCAATGATGTTGATGTGAGCGTTGGGAATGTGCTTGGCAAAGTTCCAAAGCTCCTTGGCATCCTCAAGCGAGTCGTTGAAGTTGTAAAACAGGATGTACTCCAGCGTAATTTTATTACCCGTTTTGTTATAAAAATACTTCAGAGCATCTTTCAAAGCTACTAGCGTATTACTCTCGTTAATCGGCATAATCTGATTCCGTTTGCTGTCATTAGCTGCGTGCAGCGAAAGAGCCAGATTGAATTTTACCCCATCGTCACCAAGTTTCTGAATCATCTTGGCAATGCCAGCAGTACTCACCGTAATACGCTTGGGCGACATATTCAGCCCTTCGGGAGAAGTAATGTGCTCGACGGATTTAAGAACGTTGGCGTAATTCAGCAAAGGCTCGCCCATACCCATGTACACGATGTTGGTCAGGGGTTGGTTGTAATTCTCTTCTGCCTGGTTTTTAATGGCTACCACCTGATCATAAATCTCAGCAGGGTCGAGGTTCCGTTCCCGATCCATGTAACCCGTTGCACAGAATTTACAGGTTAAAGAACAACCCACCTGACTCGAAACGCAGGCCGTCATTCGATCATCGGCGGGAATTAATACGCCCTCGATCAATTTCCCATCAAAAAGCTGAAAAGCGGATTTGATGGTCTTATCACTCGAAATCTGTTGCTTAGAAACACGAATCGGTCGAATTTCGAAATGCTCGGCAAGGACTTCCCGTGTCTTTTTGGACAGATTCGTCATCTCATCAAAGCTGCGGGCCGACTTCTTCCATAACCACTCTAAAATCTGTTTGGCCCGGAAACCCTGTTCTCCGTGCTCGACCAAAAAGGTCTTCAGCCCTTCCGCTGAGATTTTCCGAATATCCTGTTTTTGTATGACTGTGTTTTCCATTGCTCGAAATCCTAATTCTTTGCCCAACTGCAATCTAACTCATTGGGTTCCAATTCTATACTTAATCTTTCCGTAACTGATCAACTTTTTCAATCAATCGGTCACTTTTGGGAATGGCATCCGACACCTTGTCCATAACTTTTGGAGCAAAAGGACGGATAATGGGGTAAACGTAACTTCCCTTCATCTGTTCGCGATTAGGGTAACCTACATTCAGAGCATTCAGTAACCATAAAAAAATGCTGATACCGAAAGCATACGTAAACAAGCCCACAACGGCCCCGGCCATACTATCGAAGCTACCAAAAATGGTATAACGCATACTTCGCCGAAGTAGCCATCCGAAACGATTGATGGTGAAAATAACCAGTACAAAAATACTGGAAAAGCCCAGGTAAGGCAGAAACTTTCGACCAATGGTTTCGCCCACATACGGAGCTACAAAAGCAATGGCTTCATTTAATAGCTTGAATCCAAGGATAATGGATACGACAAAAGCAATAACTGCAATAATCTCGACCAATACGCCCCGCCGAAATCCCGTATACGCTCCGTAGGCCAGAGGTATTAGCAACAACAGGTCAAGAAAATTGAAATTCATTTAGGTATGGGTAGGGTTTGAAAATAGTTTGATTTTGGGTTTGGCAGGTTTGATTTATGGTTATATGATGAGGTTTGAACTATAATTCGCCAAATCATTACCGTCATTATGGGCCCGCATTTGTAACGTAAAGAACCGCAGGCAACTAGCCAGCTGGATTAATTTTTATGTAGAGACGCGACGTCATCGCGTCTGGCCGGGAAATGAAAATCATTTAAATGGTAATATCCGCCCTGGTTGGTTTCCTCACCAAACCCTATTCTTAGCAGTAAGGGCTGGTGAAGACACCAGCCAAGGCGGGAGTAACCAAAGCCGCCTCTACCCAGCCGAGATACCGTCGCTTATGGATTATAATCTACTCTCACGGCTATCCAGAGTGAAACTTCCGCATCACCGTTTTCTTGCTTCATTCGAGAGAACGGCTGGTGAGATAGTAACGTTTAACGGCTTTAAACCTTATCAAACAACGGTTCAAACCTGCCCCAAACCAAAACCTCCTCCAACTACTGTAATAATTGCTTCACTGCTGCTGAGATGGCTTTCCCTTCGGCTTTTCCGGCCAACTCTTTTGTGGCTACGCCCATAACTTTGCCTAGATCGCTGGGGCCGCTGGCACCTACGCGTGCAATGATTTCCTGCAAACGAGCTTTGAGTTCGTCCTCAGTTAGCATTTTTGGTAAAAACTCTTCAATTACGGCCACTTCCGCAAATTCTTTATCGGCTAACTCCTGACGACCGTTTCCGACGTACATTTCCGCCGAATCCTTACGTTGTTTCACGGCTTTCATCAGGATTTTCATTTCCTGATCGGAAGTTAGTTCGTGAGCAGTTCCAGACGTTTCTTCTAATAAAATGGCTGATTTAATAGCCCGCAATGCCAGTAAGCGTGACTGATTTTTCGCGAGCATCGCTGATTTAATCTCAGCTTCGATGGTTGATTTTAAAGACATAACCTAAAATTCAGGATTGATCTATAAAGATTTAAAAAGATTTCCCGCAATATTTGATGCGTTATTTAGAACTGTTCTTGCTAAAGAAGAGTTCTCTACCTTGCAAAGTTACAAAATCTCAACCGCAGAAGGGGCTTTCCTGTGCTAGCACCCCTGCATATCATACGATTTATGCCTACTCGTCTTTCGGTAAATATTAATAAAGTAGCTACGCTGCGGAATTCCCGCGGAGGTAATAATCCGGATGTTATTAAAGTGGCCCTCGATTGCGAACGATTTGGAGCCGAAGGAATCACCGTTCACCCGCGTCCCGACGAACGTCATATTCGGTATCAGGACGTACTGGATTTGAGCAAAGTATTAACAACGGAGTTTAACATCGAAGGAAATCCCACGGAGCAGAAATTTGTTGATCTGGTTCTTCAGGTAAAACCGGCTCAGGTAACGATGGTGCCCGACGTGCTCGGAGCCGTTACTTCTAATGCGGGTTGGGATACCCTGGCGAATAAAGCGTTACTGACGGATTTGGTTAAGACCTTTAAAGAAGCGGGCATTCGTACCTCCATTTTTGTGGACGCCGATGTCGCAATGGTAGAGGGAGCCGCCGCCGTTGGAGCAGATCGCATTGAATTATATACGGAGCCCTATGCTCATCAATATTCACTCGATCAGTCATTAGCATTAACGCCATTCATTAAGGCGGCTGAACGGGCCAATGAATTGGGTTTGGGTATTAATGCCGGGCATGATTTGAGTCTGGATAACCTTCGCTATTTCCAGCAGAACATTCCAGGATTACTGGAAGTATCCATCGGCCATGCCCTGATTTGTGATGCTTTGTATTACGGTTTGGAAAACACCATTCAGTTATACCTGCGGGAAGCAAAAGCAGGCTTGATTTAATGGATAATTTAGAAATAAGATAGAAATAGATCTTCCCGAAAGGCAACGTGCCCTAGGCAGCGTACCTCGGTTTAAATTTTTGGGAAGTTACTAAAGAAAAAAGCTCTGAATTCTCAGAGCTTTTTTGCTGACTTATGGTCAATACTCCTCTCGTTGAGAAGTACTTCAATTGTTGTTGTAAGGAAAAGACCCGCCGATGAAAAGAAACGTTGGAAGGTTTCAAAACTATTCTGGTAGATAGCCTTCCCGAAAGCTTTTAAATAAACTCAAACCTAGTCCAGCTATTCATTCAATTCAATCCAGTACCCATCTGGATCTTGCAGAAAGATTTGACGAATGCCATCGGGACGGGCTTTGGGGCCTTTGAAGGTTAGATTTTTGCTTTTGAGGAAATCCTCTGTTTCATCCATATCCGCAATTTTCACCGCGAAATGATTCTTGCGGGAGCCTAATACTTCTCCATTAACTACCTCCGTACGGTTTCCTAATAAATGTAACTGCTTAGTACCGCCGAGGCTAAACCAAGCTCCCGGGAAATCAAACGCGGGGCGGGGTAATACTTCCAGCTCTAAAACATCCCGGTAAAAGGCGATACTCGTTTCGGTATCGGCGACGTATAAGGCGACATGATCCAGTTCAATAATATGCATAGATGAAAGGCGATTCAGACCAGAATCTACAGGTCGGTGATAAAAACTTCACAAACATACAATCTTCCGGCTGGACGGGTAAATTTTAGGTTAGGTCTATAATTCTACCCTACTTTTAAGCATTGTTTGTATAATTGATGGTCAAAAGCATTAATAGCTTAATATTGTTCTGTATTAATTATAGATAGCGATATTTTGTTGTGATGCTGTTCATTTCCCATTGATTTCCTCACCAATACTTCTTATGCGTAGAGTTCTATTACTAGCCGCATCGCTGGCGTGTTCGTTGCCTTCCTTTGCTCAGGGTCTTTCGGGAGTTACCAATGGCCTGCAAAAAATGCCTGGTTATCTCAATATGTACTGGGACGCCAAAAAGGGCAAAATGTATCTGGAAATTGATAAGCTGGATACCGAAATGCTTTTCCATACCACGCTTCCGGCGGGAGTAGGTTCTAATGATATTGGACTGGACCGTGGAAAAATGGGTGCTGCCAAAGTGATCAAGTTTCAGCGGACGGGACCGAAGGTATTAATGCTGGAGCAGAATTACGGGTATCGGGCCACTTCTGGTGAAAAAATGGAAGTTAGAGCCGTAGAGCAATCCTTTGCTCAGTCGGCCCTGTGGGGATTTGACGTGGCAGCTGAAGAAGGGAAATCCGTTTTAGTGGATGCCACCAGCTTCTTTCTGCGGGATGGTTACGAGGCGGCTTCAGCCATTGCCCGTACCAAGCAGGGTGTTTTTCGGGTCGATCCTACGCGTTGTGCCTTTTATCTGCCTTATACTAAAAACTTTCCCGAAAATACGGAAGTAGAAGTAACCATCACGCTAACGGGTGAGCAGGCCGGTTCTTTCCTTCGGGAAGTCGTACCTACCCCAAATGCAGTAACCGTTCGGGAACATTATTCCTTCATCAAGTTACCCGAGCCCGGTTATCAGCCTCGTGAATTTGACCCACGGGCGGGTATTAACTCCATCGATTACTTCGACTACTCGTCGCCTTTCAGCACAGCCATTGAGAAGCGATACATTCGTCGTCACCGCTTGCAGAAGAAAAATCCAAACGCAGCCGTCTCGGAAGCCGTGAAGCCCATTGTCTATTACATGGACCCCGGTGCTCCCGAACCCATTCGCTCGGCGTTGATGGACGGGATTGCCTGGTGGAATCAGGCCTACGAAGCCGCAGGTTTCAAGAATGCCTTTCAGGTAAAAGTATTACCCGACTCGGCTGATCCGATGGATATTCGCTATAACCTTGTGCAATGGGTTCATCGCTCAACGCGGGGCTGGTCATACGGAGCAAGTGTGATTGATCCTCGCACGGGTGAGATTATTAAGGGAAAGGTAACGCTGGGTTCGCTTCGCGTTCGTCAGGATTATCTGATTGCGAACGGCTTAGTAGGAGAGTACGAAGGGGATAAACCCAGTAAGGAAGCCGAAGAAATGGCACTGGCTCGTCTGCGTCAGTTGGGAGCCCACGAAACGGGTCATACACTGGGTCTACCTCATAACTATGCCTCTAACCATAATGACCGGGCGTCGGTAATGGACTACCCGCATCCGCTGGTTCGCATCATGGGTCAGAATAAATTAAGTCTGGCCGATGCCTATACCAAGGAAATTGGTGGCTGGGATAAAGTAGCCATCAACTACGCCTACCGCGAGTTTAAAACGAAAGAAGAAGAAAAAGCGGGTCTGAAGAAGATCATCGACGATTATATCGCCAAAGGTTTCTTATTTCTGAGCGATCAGGATGGACGTCCTGAAGGTTCGGCTCATCCCATTACACACTTGTGGGATAATGGTAAAAATTCAGTGGAAGAACTCAACCGCGTCATGCAGGTTCGCCGGATTGCTCTGACCAATTTCAGCGAAAAGAAAATTCCAATGAATGCTCCGATGGCGACACTGGAGGAAGCACTCGTGCCGATTTATCTTTTTCACCGGTATCAGATCGAAGCAGCCAGTAAAGTAGTGGGCGGCGTATTCTATACCTATGCCGTTCGTGGCGACAAGCAAAAAGTCATGGAATACGTTTCAGGCGATGAGCAACGCAAAGCTCTCGATGCCCTGATGGCGACGCTAAAACCCGAAGAACTGGTACTACCAGCCAACATCGTGAAGCTGATTCCGCCCCGTCCTTACGGATTTAACGAAAATTTCCGCGAAGTATTTAAAGATCGTACGGGCTTGACTTTTGATCCGCTGGCTCCCGCCGAAGCCGCGGCTAACATGACCCTTCGTTTGGTATTACAACATGAACGGGCCGCTCGACTGATTGGTAACCATTCCATTGATTCATCCTTACCCGATTTCAGTGAAGTGGTAGACAAAGTAGTAGGAACAACCTGGAAGGCTCCCGTACAGGAGGGCTATGCAGGTGAGGTACAACGCGTAGTAAACGCGGCGGTGCTGGATCGATTGTTACAGTTGGCGGCTAACAAAGATGCCGCTAGCCAAGTGCGGGCAGTAGCCTTACTGAAACTAAAAGATCTAAAAGATTGGCTCGAGAAATCAGCTACTTCGGCTAAAGATGTCAACCAGAAAGCCCAGTATCTTTTCGCCGTTTCGCAAATTCAGCAATTCGAAGCGAGCCCCGAAACGGTCATTATTACGCCTCCCTCTAAAGAACCAGACGGAGCACCCATCGGTAGCTTTGACGAGTTTAGCTGTGAATGGTAATACTTTAGTTCTTGGTATTAAAAACAGTTATGATGGTTGATGGATGGGTTATTAGTCGTATGAAAGTTACTGATAATGAATTCATCAACCGTTTGTTATTACTAACTAAGATTCCCTGCCGACATGGCCCGGCCAACATTCTGCGGGCAGTCAACCACTTGCCTAACTTAAGGCTGGCAGAGGGTAAAACCTAAAAAGAAAAACAAACAATCAACAACTATAAAACCACCATTTGAGCCGCCGCTGCCAGCTTTTTCGCTGGCAGCACTAGCCTAGTGCTTTTAGAGAAAAAGAATTAAAGTTATCAATGGTTATAGTGATTCATATAAGTTATGGAGAATGAACCATTCGCTACCAGCAAAAGCCAGCAGTGGATGAAAACTAACACCCACCAACAACGATAAACACATCTTAACCAAACTACCTATGAAACGATCACTACTTTGTGGATTGGCCCTGTTGGGCTTAGGGCTGGGAAAAGTGGAAGCTCAAAGCAAAAAGAAAGCTCCCGAGGCTTCGGTAAATCTGCTGATTCCGGCTAAAAAACTGGAATCGCTAAAGCAGGAATTGTTAGTGGAAATCGACAAGATGAAAGACTTTTCCGCCGAAATGAATGACATGGTTTTCAGTTTCGGGGAATTGGGTTTTCAGGAACACGAAACCTCTAAATACCTGACCGGGATTTTAGAAAAAAACGGGTTTACCATCCAGAGAGGTATCGGAGGCATTCCCACGGCCTGGACGGCCACCTGGGGAACGGGCAAACCTAAAATCGCGGTAGGCTCCGATATTGACTGTATTCCCAAAGCTTCGCAAAAACCCGGTGTAGCGTATCACGACCCTATCATCGAAGGTGCTCCTGAGGTCATGGAGAAGGGCATAACTCGGGTAATCCCTTGAACATTACCGCCGTTCTGGCCCTGAAGAAAATCATGGAACGGGAGAAAATTTCAGGCACCCTGATGCTCTGGCCGGGCGTTGCAGAAGAGCAGGTAGGAACAAAAGCATATTACATCCGAGACGGCTATTTCAAAGATGTAGATGCCTGTATTTTCACGCATGTCGGTAATAACCTGGGCGTAACGTATGGTGACGTAGGTAATAACGGGTTAGTCTCGGTGAAGTTTAATTTTGAAGGAGCCGCCGCCCACGCCGCCGGTGCTCCTTGGCGGGGTCGCAGTGCTCTGGATGCCGTAGAGTTGATGAACATCGGCTGGAACTTCAAACGTGAACACTTATTACCCACTCAACGCTCACATTACGTCATTGTAGACGGTGGCGATCAGCCTAACGTGGTTCCGTCCAAAGCTTCGGTCTGGTATTACTTCCGCGAACGGAGTTATGATAAAATCAAGCAACTGTTTGACTACGGCGTGAAAATGGCCGAAGGGGCTTCCATCATGACCGATACTAAATACACTTATGAAATTCTGGGTTCGGCCTGGCCGGGGCACTTCAACAAGCCTATGGCGGAAGTAACCTTCCAAAACATCAAGCGGGTAGGGTTACCTACCTGGTCGACGGAAGACCAGACGTTGGCGAAAGCTCTTCAGGAGGAGTTAATGTCACCGGAAAAAAATGGTCTAGCGACAAAAATTGATAGCACAATTGAGCCTCCCGCCGTATCTCTGGGCGGCGGCTCGGATGATATTGCCGACATTGCCTGGTCTATGCCGACGATTGTGCTGCGTTACCCTTCCAACATTCCGGGCTTACCCGGTCACCACTGGGCAAATGCCATTTCGATGGCTACCCCGATTGCTCATAAAGGCGTTACGGCGGGAGCGAAGGTAGAAGCCATGACCATTCTGGATTTACTGGTTAACCCTGATTTAATTAAAAAATCCTGGGATTACTATACCAACGTGCAAACCAAAGATATGAAATACGAGCCGCTGGTTCGGGAGACAGATAAGCCTGCCGTCCACCTAAACACGGAAATCATGGCGGAGTATCGCGAGAAAATGAAGAAGTATTACTACGATCCAAGCAAGTATAAATCGTATCTGGAGCAGTTAGGAATTAAGTATCCAACGGTGCGTCCCAAAGAGGAAAAACCCAAAGCAGAAAAGACCGGTAAAGAATAAATTAAAGGAATACCCTAAAAGAGCCTCGCCCCGAGGCTCTTTTTTTATGAATACAATAATCTGAATGTTAGTAATTTAGCTCATCAGAATAAAATAATTATAAATAAATTGTTTAAAATTAAATTGTGTACAATATATTTGAACCACTTAATCATTATGGAACACCTGAAATTAGATAATCAGCTTTGCTTTCCGATTTACGCGGCTTCCCGGCTCATTACGTCGGTGTATCGTCCCATGTTGGAAGAATTGTCGCTAACGTATCCCCAATACCTGGTTTTGCTGGTCTTGTGGGAGAAAGAGTCGGCTACCGTTAAAGAATTAGGTGAAAAGCTTTGGCTGGACAGCGGAACACTGACCCCTCTACTTAAACGCATGCAGGAGAAAGAACTGGTGCTGCGGACGCGGGATAAAGCCGATGAACGGGTCGTGAACGTAACCCTGACGGAGGCTGGCAAGCAATTAAAAAACAAAGCATCTGATATTCCTAACCAGTTAATCAGTTGCATGAATATGGAAATTGAGCAGGCGGTACAATTACGTAATCAGCTTCAGGCCTTATTAACCAATCATTCGAATCCCATTTAATAGAAAACAAACGCCATGGAAAAATTGTATACAGCTCAGGCTACGGCCACGGGCGGACGCAACGGTCAGGTTAAATCAAGTGATGGAGTGCTGGATCTGGAAGTTCGCGTTCCTAAAGAAATGGGAGGTTCCGGTGGAGCTTACTCTAACCCTGAACAATTATTTGCAGCGGGTTACGCTGCGTGTTTTGATAGTGCATTAAATCTGATTATTCGCACTGGAAAAGTAAAAACAGGCACAACCACCGTTACTGCCGAAGTGAGTATCGGTAAAAACGACGCGGGAGGATTTGGTCTGGCGGTGACGCTGGATGTAACTATTCCGGGAGTAGATCAGGCTACGGCGGAAGCATTGGTGGAGAAGGCTCATCAGGTTTGTCCTTACTCAAATGCCACCCGTAACAATGTAGAAGTGACCTTACAGGTAACTGCCAGTTAAATAAACTTTATGCGTATAGAGTTTTGGGGTTGAGGGTCTTGAGTGAACCTTACCTAAGAAAAAGCCTCCTGTATTCTTTGCAGGAGGCTTTTTGTGGTATTAATGTTGTAGTAATGCTAAGGCTCGGTTGGCTACGGTTTCTGGGGTAATCCAGTCCAGACAGGCCAAATCCCCTCGAGCACAGGGTTTATTGCCAAAAACGGAACAAGGGCGGCAACTGAGCTCTTCCGTAGGTACCTGTACCATGTTTTCTTCTGATTGCATCCAGGGACCGAAACCCGCAAAAGGATGCGTGGCCCCCCAAATAGAAACCACGGGAACACCGTTCAGCGTAGCCAGGTGCATGTTGCTGGAATCCATGCAAATCATTAAATCAAGTTGATGAATAAGCGTTAATTCCCCCTGAAAGGACAACTTACCCGCTACCACCTTTGCCTGTGGAAACGCTTGCTCCAGGGTCCTTAACTGAGCGATTTCCACCTCACCACCGCCGAACAGAAAAATGCGAACGTTTTGTTGC
Organism: Siphonobacter sp. SORGH_AS_0500; assembly: GCF_031453245.1. Lineage (NCBI taxonomy): Bacteria > Pseudomonadati > Bacteroidota > Cytophagia > Cytophagales > Cytophagaceae > Siphonobacter > Siphonobacter sp. SORGH_AS_0500. The sequence goes on along the minus strand of NZ_JAVIYT010000001.1, from coordinate 4,274,229 downwards.
TGGGTAATGAGCTCAAGCACTTTCTGCATGCGGTCAAAAGGCCACATTTTTTGTTTATGCTGAGCAAAAGGAGCTAGTCCAATCCATTGCATATCAGTAGATTTTGCCGGAATAGCCTGGTCCTGCAAAAACCGTTCTAATTCACCTTGAGCCGTTAATGAAAAATAGGGCGGTGCGGCTATCTGAGCTTTATAGCCTGCTTTCTCAAAGGTTTGTAAATACCTTTCAATGCTGTGAGGTAAGGGCTTTAATACCTTATTTTCAGGACGAGTCAGGGCTTTTTTATCGGATCGTCCTTTGTCGATAGTGGTAAAACGAACGCCTGAAAGAGCAAAAAATGATTTGAGGATGGACGTTCGCAGGTTCTGGTGCGTATCAATTACGTATTCAATCTCACCCCCTTTTTTCAAATCGCGGTAAAGCTGATACAGGCCCTTAATGCCTTTATGACGACCCTGTAAATCGGCAGGGAACACCTTCACACCAGCCATTCCTTCAAAGAAAGCCGCCAGTTTGGGACGGGTTACTACGGTTAATTGCCGATCGGGGTATTGCCGGGCAATGGCCTGTACAACCGGAGTTAACAGGGCCACATCGCCCATTGCCGAGAACCGAAAAATGATTAATTGTTTCATTCGCTAGCCATCACCCCGAGTAGGTACGCAGGACTTCGGCTTTGATAGATTAACTCGTTGTGAACTTATTTCTGCTGGTATAGCACCGGGTTCAGAGCCGGATCATTATACATTTTCATCTGACGATAAACCTTCATATACCGATTGCCTTCCCGAATATCTTCCAAAAGCTCATCGAAACAGCTTGCTAAATCCTGTTCCTGTTCAAGTAAAAGCTGAAGCTTCTGTTTTGCCTTTGCAATATGTTCTTCCGACGCATCCGAGCGTTCGGCCTGTTCGCGGAAGTGGTAAATCTTAAGCTGAAGAATGGACATCCGATCCAGTAACCAGGCGGGCGTTTCAGAATTCAGGCGAGCGTTTGGTTTCCGGGCAATTGCTCCGAAAAAAGCCATAAACCAGTCATCCATTTTTTCCACCATGTCCGTCCGATCCTGATTCGAGGCGTCAATACGGCGTTTAATACCCACTAGTTCAGCGGGATTGATATGAGGATCACGAATCAAATCTTCCAGATGCCACTGAACGGTGTCGATCCAGTTTTTATGATAGAGGTACGACTCAATCGTGCCTGAATCGTAGGGATTATTTAAAGGAGTATCAACGTGGTCCGTGCGATGGTAATCATTTATACTCTGACGGAAAATGTCGTTAGCTAATGGAGCATTCATGCAGTAAAACTTTCCACAAAAATATTGAAAAGAACCAAGTACGAACCAATATATAGATATAGATCGGCACGAAAACGTCAGATTCAACTGATTCCCAGCTATCAGGAATGCGGGTAGAGGAATTTTCTGACCAGTTTGAATGAAGGGACTAGTAACAAAAGCGGACTGGCGAAATGGACAAGCCCCAGAAGTGAGATACTACTTGGGAGCACTCCATTTCGTCAGTCAGTTCTTACTTTTTGGCTTTCTTATAGAGTGGAACTGTACTACAGGGTTCACCAAACATGAGCGTTTGAACCACGGGGCGAAGTTTGCGTGTAATTTCCACGTAAGCTGAAATCGGGACGGGATAGGTACTGCAACCTTTCACTACCACACGAGCTCCTTCGTAGTCTTGTGGATTAATCTGAGATAGGGCATCCTGAAAAAGTCGGTCTTCCAGAGCCTGTAAATCCCCGAAAACAAATTGATGAGCGTAAGGCTCTAAATGCACGGCCAGCAACATGTAGGCCCAGGTGGGAACAATCGCATCTGCCGAGCAGATAATAGCTACGTTTTTATCAGCGTACTGACTCCAGTCATGGTTCTTCAGAAATTCGCGGAAATCCTTTTCGCGAAGAATGGCTTCCATAAAAAGGTTATCCTTCAGATCGTAGATAATCCGCTCTCCCTGATGGTAATATTCTTCCAGATCCAGGCTCTTGATGCCCGAATTAGCTACCCGATTAATGATTTCCGGCGTTTCCATCTGACCTTGGAATGATTATAATTTTGGTTTGGGCTTGGTACCCATAAATTCTTTTAAATAATAAGGCTCAAACGTAATCAGGTCCTCAAATTGCTGATGCTGAAATGCATCCGTTGCCAGGTATCCGACTGTTTTAGCCGAAGGATAAATCAATTGAGATGGAAATAACGCATGGGCCTGTTGGGCTAACGCCGGTTTGCACTTGGCGGCTCCATCTCCAAAGAATACAACGGGTCGCTCCTTTAAAAGTTCCTCGAAACTATGTTCGTCGATAATTTCAGCGGCTGTTTCTCGTAGACATTCCAGACTGACGGACTGGTAATGGGCACAATATACTTCCATGCGACGAGCATCAATCATGGGGCATAAGACGTGCGATTCCGGATAAAAATCGCGTAACTGAGCTGCCATGGCTTGAAGGGTATCAATGGCAATAAGCGGTTTGTCGAGAGCGAAGCATAACCCTTTGGCCGTGGACACGCCAATACGTAACCCTGTGTAGGAGCCTGGTCCTTTGGCTACGGCGATGGCGTCTAGATCAGCCAGTGAAAAGCCGGCTTGTGTTACGATATGGTCCAGCAGGGTCGTGAGCATGGACGAATGCGTCTTTTCCGTAAGGAGTTCATAGCATCCTAGTAATTCACGGTTCTGGTGAAGAGCAACCGAACAAACCTGCGTTGACGTGTCTAGTGAAAGAATAAGCATGCTGCAAAATTACAGTAGCCGGGGGCTTGAACATACTAGTCGTCAGCAAAGAAATATGGATTAGTCTAAAACGGCGGTATAAAATGGGTTTTAATTGTCAATCATCTAATTCATAGGTTTTATAATTTTTCCGTTAAAGTATGTTTTTACATAGATTATCTATTGAGTTTTGTTAGTTTTGAGTCGAACCATTTGGTTTTGAAATGAATCACTACTTTTTCGGTAAGTACTTTTGTCTACTATTCCATGGTCAGTTATTTTACATTTTTACAAAAAAAAATAGGATACAAGCGTAGCAAATTGAGAAAAAACTTGTAATGTTGCAGAACAAATGACACAGCTTGAGACCGGAATACACCATCGCCTAGGATGGAGGATATTAGGAAATCAAATTGTACTATTCATTTAGGTATTAATTCGAATTGATCGCCCTCAGGGCATTCATAATAATCTCACTCGATCTCGCTGCGTCTGCAGATCGGGTATAACGTGGGTTGGATAGACGCCGCTCTCCGATTCGGGTTTCTCGGATCGGAGACTTTATTTTTAGAGGATTCATTAATTTCCTACAAGAGGCCTTTCCGCTAGGGAAAGCCTTTTTTTATGTTGAATAGCAAAAACGTAGCTTTCTTCGCAAGCCCGTTTTATAACATTACTTAATCTCTTTACACCATGATTACCTGGAATGAATTTGAGGCCGTGGAAATCAGAGTGGGCACTATCATTCAAGTAGAAGACTTTCCCAAAGCCCGCAAACCTGCCTACCAGTTACTCATTGATTTTGGCCCGGAAATTGGCGAAAAGCGTTCTTCAGCTCAAATTACAGCTTTGTATACGAAAGAAGAATTGGTAGGTAAACAGGTAATCGCGGTGACAAATTTCCCGCCTCGGCAGATTGCTAACTTTTTCTCCGAAGTGCTCGTAACCGGTTTTGCGGATGAGCAGGGGAATATTGTACTTTCCCAACCTGAACGTATAGTTCCTAACGGCACGAGACTGATCTAGGAAAACAAGGGGAGCGGGCGTTTATTACCGTCCTTGTTTAAACATACCTCGACAAATAAAATATCTTTTGTGATGAAGAAAACGATTGTGTTATGCCTGAGTCTGGTACTGATCGCTTTTGCGAGTCAGGCTCAGTCGAAAGACGAGACGGCAGTAGCCGAAGCCGTAGAACAACTCAAAGCGGCGATGATCAAAGGGGATAAACGTGCCCTAAACGCCATCACCAACGACCAATTGAATTATGGACATTCCAGCGGTATCGTGGAAGATAAGGCGGCGTTTGTTGATAATTTGACGAATGGAAATTCCGTTTTCAAGTCCATTACCCTGACTGATCAAACCATTACGATTGTGGGTAATACGGCCTTGGTAAGACATATTCTTACTGGCGAAACGGCCAACAAAGGTCAGGCAGGTCAGGTGAAAATTGGGGTATTACTGACCTGGATAAAGGAAAAAGGGAAATGGGTATTGCTGGGTAGACAGGCGTATAAAGTTAGTTGAGGGTTGTCATGTACATCGGTATAGAAAAACGGTCCTGAAACTTAGCTTCAGGACCGTTTTATTTTATTGAATAGTAAGTGAAGTAAAGCGAAAGATGGTTAACTCCTCATTACAACACGCCCATTTTACCCAGTTGATAATCCGTAATGGCCTGTTGAATTTCTTCGTAGGTGTTCATCACAAAAGGCCCGTGTGCTACAACAGGTTCGTTTAAAGGCTCAGCAGAACCAATCAGAATGCGGGAATCGCTGGTGGCTTCCACCGTAATTTCATTACCGTCGTTAGCGAATTGTACTAAAGAACGGTTATTGACTTCCCGTCCATTCACAATGATTGAACCATTGAGTAGGTAAAACAAAATGTTCTGTTGGGCGGGAATAGTTCGGGTAAAAGAACCACCCGTTTGCAGACTTACATTCGCAAGGGAAAGGTCAATGAGCGGTTGAATGGGGCCTTTTATGCCATTCCATTCTCCAGAAATAACGGCTACTGAGCCTTTATCAACAGAGGCTAAGGGAATGTCCTGTTCCTGTAAACCCGTGTAGTTTGGTTTCACCATTTTATAACGAGCGGGCAAATTCGTCCAAAGCTGGATTAACTCAACAGGGCCACCCGACTCGAGAAATTCCTCTGAGGATTCTTCGGCGTGAACCAGTCCGCTTCCCGTTGTCATCCATTGAACACCCCCTTTTTTTATCGTACTGGCAAAGCCGCTGCTATCCCGGTGTTGTACATCGCCTTCATAAATGAAAGTAACTGTTTCAAAACCCCGGTGAGGGTGAGGCGAAAAAGGAAGTCCATTGTTATGAGCCGGAAATACCTGCGGACCGTGGTGGTGCAATAACAGAAAAGGATCAATCTGATCAAGTCCCGCGGCTGGAAGTGGCTGATGCATCGTCAGCGGACCCATGGGTCGAGGCTGAGGATGAATGATTTTATGGATGGATCGTAAGGTCATGATTAAAATGTATGTATATACATATATATCAAAATTTGATGGTTTTTAGTTCAAAAGGCTAAGCTTATTTTGTGAATGGGGTAATGCGAATTGGTCATTTAGAGGGAAAGGTTTTTTGCATATCAAGTTTCTGACATTTTTAGTAAAGTCCTCCCTATGCATTCGCATCCAAGACCTTCGTATTTACACTCGGCAGAGCTGAGTAACTGTAGATTAGGTAGAGACGCGACTTCATCGCGTCTGGGTAGAGGCTGCTTTTGTTACGATTGAAATGGATCTTTATTCCCCGAGTAGACGCGATGAAGTGGACTAGCCCCAAGAAGTTGGACGGTTGTTTTAAAAGCCAGCGTTGATGCGGAAGTCTACGGGACTCATACCCTGTAGGTTCAAACGGATTCGCTGGTGATTGTAATAGTGAATGTACTGCCTGATGTCTTTTTCTAAAGCCTGGATACATTCATAACTGTTAAGGTAAAATAACTCACTTTTAAGCGTACCAAAAAAATTTTCCATCACCGCATTATCCAGACAATTCCCCTTTCTGGACATACTTTGGATCAGACCCTGCTTTTTCAGTCTTCTCTGATAGGGTTTCATCTGATATTGCCAGCCCTGGTCCGAGTGTAACAAGAGCCTCGTAGGAGCAGGCAATTTAGCTAAGGCCTCTTCCAGCATCCGACTTACCTGTTTAAAATTGGCTCGCTCCGAGAGATCATAACTGACAATCTCACCATTGTAAAGATCTAGTATGGGGGATAAATACAGTTTTTGAGCACCCACTTTGAACTCGGTGACATCGGTCACCCACTTGGCAAAAGGCTTTTCTGCTGTAAACTCCCGATTCAGTAGGTTGGGAGTGGTGGGAGCCTTTTCTCCCCGATAGGACCGGTATTTTTTGAGGCGAATCCGGCTTCTGAGCTGCAACTCTCCCAAGAGTTTGAACACCGTTTTATGATTGAGCGTATAGCCTTCTGCCCGTAGAACAGAGGTCAGGCGTCGGTAGCCATAGCGTCCCTGATGTTGCTGATAAAGCTGGCTCAGCCGCTGTTTATGGGGAGCATACTTGCCTAACCTATCCCTGCTTTTGAGTTGATAGTAGTACGTACTGCGGGCGAGCTGAGCGGCCCTTAGTAGCAGCGATAGATCATAATCAGGCCTTAATTCATGCACAATCAGGGCTTTTTGCCTTTTTTCTGGGCCTGAATCAAGGCTCGTAACTTTTTTAGGTAAGCCACCTCCGCCTGCAGTCGTTTATTCTCCTCAACGACTCGCTCGTATTCACTGGCGGGCACTCGACTCGATTGGGATGAAGCCATAGGGGGGAAATCGTTAAGCTCATCGCTCTGCTGGGGGTAATTTGCCAGGGCCCTGTTAATCCAACCCCGAAGCACACTAGTCGAGCGAAGAGAAAAAGTCAAACAAACTTCCCGCAAAGATAAGTCTTGAGTCAGAAAAGCGGCAACGGCGGCAGTTTTGATCGATTCGGAATAGCGATGTTGATGCGAAACGCATGCCAGAGCCGATGGCCCAAAGGCTTCATACCCATCGATCCATCGTCGTAGCATGGACTCGTGAATACCGTAAGCTCGGGCTAGGGCGTGAATCGATGCTTTACTCGACTTGGCCGCTTCCACCGCTGCTTTCTTAAAGGCATAACTATACTTCTTTTTCTTTTGCATTGCTCCTTTCAGTTAATGTCTAACTTTTCGGGGGCAATCCAAAGTCGCGTCTCTACATTACAGAAAAACACATCTACTTGTAGTTGATCGGCTTTGCCGAGTAACGAAATAGCTATAGGTCTCTGGCCGGGTGGTATTAAAAGACCTTTGGGACAAGTAAGTACTTGGTCACCTATATTTATTCGCGAAAGACGGCCAGAGGCCTACAACTAGGTGGTCACTCGGCAGAGCCGAGCGACTGCGGAGGATACTATCTTGATAGTAAAAGCTTAGGCAATTTTATGTAGCATGAAAATAATTTTAGAAACCAATAGGCTACTAATGAGGGAATGGGATGCAAGCGATGCCGTAAATTTCTATCGATGAAACCTTAACCCCAACGTCATAAAATATACAGGAAATTCAGCATTCACGAGTATAGAGGAAGCTCAGGAATTTCTTGAACACTACAAGAACTATGAAATAAATGGCTTTGGAAGATGGGCGGTGATTCATAAATCAACCCATGCATTTCTAGGCTAGTGTGGACTAAAGTATGATAGAAGTTTAGGGGAAACGGATATTGGTTTCAGGGTTTTTGAAGAGCACTGGAATAAGGGATATGCTACCGAAAGTGCAAAATCCCGTATTTATTATGGGTTTAATACGTTAAAACTAAAAATGATTATTGGAAGAACTAGAGTAGAAAATACCGCTTCCATCAAAGTGCTTGAAAAGGTGTGCATTTGTGAAAGAGTTTAATTTTGACCAATCGAACAAAGGGGTGATCTATAAAATTGAAAGCGATCTGAGGTAATTTTTATCGCTCTGTCTTAATTACAATCCGAAAGCCATCTGGGCGTAGGGATTTCAAACAATAAAGGCGACTCACAGAGTCGCCTTTATTACTTTATTTTTTCAGTGCATTCCACAAAATTTCCGCTGGGTGCAGGGCTTTGCGGCCCGTTCCGTCGTGGATTTGGTGGCGGCAACTGGTACCGGCTGCGGCGATGATTACTTCTTCGGGCTGTTTTCGAATCGTTGGAAATAAGACCAGCTCGCCAATTTTCATCGAAACGTCAAAATGCTCGGCTTCGTAACCGAAACTACCTGCCATGCCACAGCAACCCGAAGGAATCAATTGTACTTCATAGTTGGCCGGTAAGGACAGGATTTTCTTACTCGGCACGAGCGAACTCATCGCTTTCTGCTGGCAGTGCCCATGCAGTTTAATGAGTCGTTTTTCGGTTGTGAACTGGTCGGCTTTGATGCGTTTCGCGTCCAGCTCCTGAGCCAGAAACTCTTCAAAGGTGTACACGTGAGAAGCAATGGCTTTAGCATCGTTTACCAGATCGTCGTCCACCAGATCAGGATATTCATCCCGGAAGGTAAGAATCGCAGAAGGTTCAACACCCACCAGTGGCGTTTCCTGGGTAATAAGCGTGCGAAGCAGTCGAACGTTGCGGTTGGCTACTTCTTTGGCCATTTTCAGTAATCCTTTCGATAACTGAGGCCGTCCCGATTGCATATTTTCGCCGGGAAGCATCACGTTATAACCCAGTCGTTCAAAGAGTTGTACGACTTTCTTACCTACTTCAACGTCATTATAATTAGTGAATTCGTCCGCGAACAAATAGAAGCTCCGGCCTTGCGAGTTTTTCGATTTCCCTTCTTTGTTCCACCAGTTGGTAAAGGTCTGTTTGGCCAGTAATGGCATCGTCCGGTCGGGATGGAAGCCAACCATCCGGTTAGCGACGCGTCTAAGAGCAGGGGTATCAAAAATGCCGTTGTAGGCCCAGGGAGCCAAACTTGCCAGCTTATTAAGGGAGGTAAAGTTTGCTACCAGTCGGGAACGCAGCGGAATACCTTTCTCCTCATAGTAATGTTGCAGAAATTCCATTTTAAGCTTAGCCATGTCCACATTGGAAGGACATTCAGCCTTGCAACCTTTACAAAGCAGACACAAATCCAGTACTTCCTTGATTTCCTCATGGGCGAAGCGATTGATTTGCGTAGAGTTGGTCAGAAATTCCCGGAGAATATTGGCCCGAGCCCGCGTGGTTTCCTTTTCGTTTCGCGTTGCCATGAAACTAGGGCACATGGTACCTCCGCTTAGCTCGGTCTTGCGACAATCACCCGAGCCGTTGCATTGCTCGGCATGTTGCAAAACATTCTGATTCTGATACCGAAAAAAGGTTTTGAACTCCGGTGTTTCCTGACCAGGTTCGTACCGCAGGAAGGTATCCATGGGAGGCGTATCCACGACCTTGCCGGGATTGAAAATGTTCTCTGGATCCCACATACGCTTTACCTCTTTCATTAAAGCGTAATTCTTATCACCCACCATCCAGGAAATAAACTCGCCCCGCAGACGACCATCGCCGTGTTCACCCGAAAGCGAACCGTCGTATTTCTTTACCAGCCGGGCAATCTCTTCGGCAATTAAGCGGAATTGCTGATTTCCCTCTTTCGTTTTGAGGTTAATGATGGGCCGTAAGTGAATCTCACCCGAACCTGCGTGAGCATAGTGTACGGCACTCATGTTATTCTGAGCCAGAATTTCATTGAAATCCCGAATAAAATCGGGTAGATCATGAATATCCACTGTGGTATCTTCAATCACGGCTACGGCTTTTTCGTCGCCGGGCAGGTTGGATAACAAGCCTAATCCAGCTTTACGCAAAGTCCAGATTTTACCGGTATCCGCACCAAAAAGGATAGGGAAGTGGTAACCCAGATGGGCCGCCTTCATTTCCGCTTCCATTCGGGCGGCTACTTCCAGTACTTCTTCCTGCGTTTCCCGACGGAATTCAACGACCAGAATTGCTCCCGGATCACCCTGTACGAAGAAACGGTTTTTACTCTGTTCGATGTTTTCCTTGGTACACTCCAGAATGTAGTGATCAATCAGCTCACTCGCCGAAGGCTTGTACTGCATGGCGATGATGTTCGCCCGCAGAGCTTCATCCACCGAATGAAAGTGCACACAAACCAGTCCGGCTTCTTTGGGAGGCAGCGGGTTAATATGCAGTTTGATTTCCGTTAGAAAACAGAGCGTTCCTTCCGAACCTGCAATCAGTTGACAGAAGTTGAAATCCATGCCGCCGGGCGTGAAAGGCTCACAATTCAGGAGCATATCCAGGGCATAACCCGTATTCCGGCGTTCGATGCTGGGTTTAGGGAAGTTCTTCCGAATTTCCTGCTGATTATCTGGATTCGAAAGGATATCGAAAGTCTGACGGTAAATGTTCGCTTCCAGAGAATTGGAAACGCCTTCAACCGCATTACTTTTCTTCAATAAAGACTGAATGAACGGACTTTGAGAAGCCTGGGAACCAAAGGTAGCTTCCGAGCCGTCGGCCAGAAGGGCTTTAACTTCCATCACGTGCTCCCGCGTGGAACCGTAAACCACGGAGTTAGAACCGCAGGAGTTATTCCCTACCATTCCTCCAATCATGGCCCGGTTGGCCGTAGAGGTTTCGGGGCCGAATAAAAATCCGTAGGGTTTCAGAAAAAGGTTCAGTTCATCGCGAACGACGCCGGGTTGCACCCGCACCCAACCTTCCTGTGGATTTATTTCCAGGATTTTAGTAAAATATTTGGAAACGTCTACCACGATACCTGCTCCAACTACCTGACCCGCCAGTGAGGTTCCGGCGGTACGGGGAATGAGCGAAGTGCGATGCTGACGGGCAAAAGCTATAAGGATTTTTAGATCTTCCTGCGTTTTAGGAAGGGCCACCGCCGTTGGAAATTCCCGGTACGCTGAAGCATCAGTAGCGTAAAGCGTACGCATGGTTTCGTCGTAGTAGAATTCGCCTTCGAGTTGGGTGGCAAGGTCACGGAGAGCTTCGGTCGGAACTGAGGACTTCGTAATTAATCGATCCGTTGCTGTAGTCATGATTCGTTTTATTGCTTCGGGGCTACAAAGGTAACCGATCGGGTGAATAGTTTACGGTATTACCATTTTCAGTTTTTGCTTTTTACAAAAGATTATTTGGAGATGGTTTTCTTTTGAAGCCACGGACAAACTCCACTGCAGAGACGCGATTGATCGGTTCTGGTTAAGGTAATGAAGGGATTAACGTTACTGCGGGATTATAAATCCCTGACAGATTTGCTTTCGGATTGGAAATCCGAAAGAGCGGAATAAATCCGAACCAGTATACCCCTGTCGGTCATCTCGAACGAAGTGAGAGACCTTACGAGTGAGAGGTTATGTTTCTTTTAGATAATTTTTCTGAGAACGAGAGAAGATCCTTTGCTTCGTTTTGAATGACAGGGAGTGTAGATTAGAAAACGCGGACGAACGAAAAGCAGTAATACGTAAGTGGTAGTTACTGGGGCGTGACATTCAGATAACCTCGGTTGATAACCCGGGAAATGCTGGCAAAAAAATAGTCCCAGACCTTACGGCCCAGGACTATCATGAGAGAACAGCTGCATACCTACCACGTTTTACTCGTTCATAAAAAATTAGTTTACTGCAATCGTACGAGAAGGTTGATCCGTGCTGATGACGAAGTCTTTTTTCAGTTTTGTTTCTCCGTCAGATACTTCAATGGAGTAAGTCCCATCGGCCAGGCTGGCTACGTCAAAACGACGGGCGTAACCTTTTGCATTCTTCGTAATATTTTCATTAAAGAGAATTTCACCTTTACCGTTGCGGAGCGTTACATTCAGTTTTTTACCCTGAACTTTTTCCAACAGGAAGTTTACTTTACCTTCTTTGCCTTTGAAGACATTAACGGCGTAAGAGGCTTTAGCGGTTTCTTTAGGATCTTCCAGAGAAGCAGCGTTTACGCTAACGAAAGAAAGAGCAACAAGAGCAGCAGCGAAGATGGATTTGATTGAAGTTTTCATGGCTTTTATAGATTGATACTGGTTTGACAAAAAGGTTCGTGTTATGTTTTTAGAATTTCATGGCTTTATCAATTTCGGGTGTTTTGCCCTGATTGATGATTCAAAGATAATGGACTGAAAGGTACTATGTAATACAAAGTAGTATGTGTGGCTATCTAGTGTGATGAATGGTAGTATTCGTTTACTAACTCAAGCCTTACTTTTCGTTTGAATTACGTACCAATGATGCGATGGAAACGGCCAGCGTTGCAAGCAAAAGGCTTTTTTATCTAAATCGAGGATGAACGGATGATTAATCGGGATGAAAGGTAAATGGACCTTTGAATCTTCTCAATAGTCAATAATTTCTTGGTTGAGTCAAGAAAAAAGAAGAAAAATGAATGTTACCCGAAGGTTAATCTTTTGTGAAAAATGAAGGAAGTGGAGGTCTGAGCTCCGCTATTATCCGTAGATTTTAGTCGCTCGACCGAATAAAACGCGGGGATCGTTTGATTGAGCCAGCGGTTTGTTCTAATTTGGAAACACAGCCGGAAAACAACCGAACCTTAACCTCTAGTAGTACATGGCATATCCAGAACAGGCCGGAGACGAACCTTTAAAGCAAGCTCAGAAGGAGGCCGCTTTAGCCAAAGCAAAAGCTGAACGGATTGAAGCGGAAAAGCAAATGGCCGAAGGCGAACGAGCCATTCGGCAGGCCCGGCGAGACCTGGCACTGGAAGAAACAGTAGCTGCTCAAGTGGGTAAACTGAAATCCCTCACTAGCCTGACGGAAACTCCGGCAACGCCCGTTACCCTTCCTAGTGGGGGCTTGACCGTCGGTGAAGGGGTCATTTTCCCGCAAATACTGGATTCCGTTAATCAGCAACTGCGAAGTCTGATTCAGCAGTGGCTCGGCGATCAGGTAAATCTTCAGTCGTCACAGCTCATTATTTATCAGGAGCAGGATGCCTGGGCTGTTCATCACTATCGCCTGTTGCTGGATCAGATCCAATCACTTCATAAAGCATCTGAACAAGTTTTTCAGCGTACCCAACAAATCATCCGACGGGCGAATGCCTGGCTGGAAAACCAACCCTTAGCTGAGTCGCAAAACGTAGGAATTGGGTTGATTGCTGTACCCGCTCTGGCCAGCGGAATTGTCAAATCGGTCGCCGATCTGGTGCAGTTATTTAAAAAGGAGGTAGACATTCGCAGTCAGTCTTCCTTACTAACGGAAGAGGACGCGGTGGCATTACTGCAAAAAGAAGCCTTAAGGGCCGGATTAAAGCTGGAAATTTATTATCCGAAGTTATACCCCGTCTATAAAACCGGAGTGACTTCAACTTTTGTAGAACAGTGGCATTCGTTAGCTCAATCGCTTCAATTGGCGGCAGAAGCAGCGGAGGCTGTGCCGGGGTTGCTGGAACGTCTGCACACCTGGGCTGATACGGATGAAAGAAAGTTTCGCCTGCAACAACTTATCCAAGAATGGAACGACTTGCAGGCCGCTTTGACGGTTATCCAGACCACTCATGTTCAACTGAAGCAGGAGGGAACCAGGGAAAACGCCTTTATGATCCAACCGCTGGAACAGTTGTCCCAGTTACTAATGAACCATTCGGCTTATCACCTTCGTTTGCAGGTGAGTTCAAAGGGAGCATATCAGATTACCAAGCGACTCTGGTGGAATGCAGAGATTGAATATCATGCCTCGGTGGAATTGAATTATATGCTGTTTCAGTCGGATGGGCAATTAATCCGAGCGGATAAATTAAGCAGCCGGGCTTCATTTACCTGAATTTGATGAGACTATGTTTGATGTAGTTTGATAACGTTTGCCAAGCAAAGTCCAATCAAACGTCAAACCTTTAATCAAACTCTCGAACTTTTCTATCAAACGCGTTACTCAAACTTCCTCAAACCATTTCAACCCAGAGTAATGGATTATCAGAAAGCAGTTGAAGCGAAAAATCTTTTATCGGGTCAATTACTGGCCTCTCAACATAAAATTATCAGAGCTTTTGGGCTGGAGTCCGTTTTAGAAACGAGTCATAACCTGATGCAACCACCGGCCATTGCAGGGATCGGTATTGGGCGGGACGGACTGGATGATTATCACATGCGGATTCTGTTACAAAAGCCTTTATCCGCAGAAGAAGTAAAAGCTCTCATGCAGGTGCTGGAGGTAGAAGAGACCGATTTGCGACTCGTAGCCACTGACCGCATCAGGGCTTTAAACGGCCCTATTCAAACCCGCCAGCGGCCTTTGCCTTACGGTATTTCTATCGGCCACAATCAGGTTTCGGCGGGTACACTGGGAGGGGTGGTTTATGACGAAGGCAAACCGTTCTGGCTGAGTAATAACCACGTCTTTGCCAATGGAAATGAAGCCACGCCGGGAGATGCAATCTGGCAACCCGGCAGTCGGGATGGCGGGACAGCGAAAGATCAGGTAGCTAAACTGGCCCGATTTGTACCTATTGACTTTTCGGGTTCTAATGAAGTAGACGCAGCTTTGGCAGAACCTTTGGATAATTCATTGATTTCCACTACCTTTCCTCCATCGAATCCGGCTTTGCCTGCCATTACGGGTATTACCGTCCCTACGTATGGGATGGAAGTCGTGAAATACGGTCGAACAACGGGTTTTACGAAAGGAAACATTGTTTCGTTAACCACGGATTTACCCGTAAGTTTCGGGCACAAACAGGCCTATTTCATTGACCAACTGGAGATTGAAAGTGAAAACGGTAGTTCGTTCTCACAACCAGGCGATTCCGGTTCACTTATTTTACAGGCTGGAACGGGATTGGTGGTTGGTTTGTTATTCGCCGGAGACGGGAATCTGACTTTCGCCAATCCGATTGCCCAAGTCCTGAAAGCTTTGAACGTTACATTCGGATAATGCTATGAAAATGAGTACGGTAGGTGAAATAAAAAAAGAACTTTCCCGGCAACTCTGTGACAAACAGGAGTTTCTGGGGGTTTCGATTCGGCGGGAGAACGAAAAAGAATACATTCTCATCCGAGTCAGAAGTTTCGGTGCGGAATGGGAAAAACGAATTCCTTCCGAAATCGATGGCGTACGAATTAAGCTGGAAAAAGGAAATCCGGCTCAGGCTTATGCCTTGAAATAGCGTTGTTAGGTAATCGTTACTTGTTATTAGGCAATAAAAAAACGACAACTTTTTTGCTGCCGTTTTTGCTAATAAAGTATTCTTCTGCGAAGGTTACCGCGTTCCGGTTAATGTATTAATTTCTGCAACGGCCAGTCGATACGCCAGTTGAGCCGAGTATAAATCCTGTTCTGCTTTCGCCAGATTTACTTTTGATTCCAGTAAATCTTTCTCCAGTTTTAATCCCGCCTCCCGGGCGTTTGTTTTCATCCGTACTTCTTCCCGGCGTAACGTAACCGCTTGATTGGCTACTGTGATTAACCGCTGCGACTGCGTGATTTTCCGATACGCTTTACCAATTTTTGCGGCTACATCCTCTTGCGTATACGCCAGGTATTCTTCGGCCTGTTTTTTCTGAGAAAGTCGCTGATTCTCCTGCGATTTGCGTTTGCCAAAATCATAAATATCCCAACTGAGGTTCAGGCCCAGAAAGTAATTATTATTGGGTAAATCAGAAACCACATTCTGATACGTATATCCGCCTACTACGCCAATGTTGGGTAACTTATCCTTCTTGGCGGCTTCCAGCCCATAGTTCACTTTCTCAATCGTCTGATTCGCCAGTTTTACGTCCGGGTTGGCATTTTTTGCTTCCAGCTGATACGCTTCGAGCGTTTGGATGGAA
This sequence comes from Siphonobacter sp. SORGH_AS_0500, assembly GCF_031453245.1. Classification (NCBI taxonomy): domain Bacteria; kingdom Pseudomonadati; phylum Bacteroidota; class Cytophagia; order Cytophagales; family Cytophagaceae; genus Siphonobacter; species Siphonobacter sp. SORGH_AS_0500. The sequence continues at coordinate 4,258,705 of NZ_JAVIYT010000001.1, read as the reverse complement.
ACAGGTTCCACGTGTACATCCGCCAGCTTAAAGGAGGTGGTATCCTGCACACCCAGTACATTTCTTAAATCGGCTGCGTAATCTTCCATCTGGTTCATAATCTGCACGACTTTTTGTTGCTGGTTCGCTAACTCGGCCTGCAAACCTACCTTGTAGACTTCATCCGTTTTGCCCGCCAGTAACGCACTTTCAACATCGTATAACTTAGCCTGCGTTAACTGCACATTCGCGTTGGCTTCGTCGAGTTGTTTCTGGGCAATAAGCATTCCGTAATAGAGCTTTTCAACCCCTTGTAATACTTCCAGCTCGGCCTTGCTTACCTGCGTTTCTGCGATGCGGACATCGGCTTCGGCGGCTTTAACGCCTACTTTGATTTTGCCCAATTGGCTAATGGGCTGATAGGCCGCTACCGATCCCAGTAAGAGGTTATGTTTGCCTTTGAACAGCGGAATATTCTGCTGGGGAAGATACGTGCCGCCCACCTGCCCGAAGGCTCCCATCGGAAGTTCCAGGTCTTTTTTGATTCCGTTGAAAAGGTAAGTCCCCGAAGCCAGAAACATGGGTTTGTTCTTGGTTTTGGCTTCCAGCACTTTCAACTCGTTTTCTTTAACTTTCTCTCTTTGAATGCCTACCAGACGGTTGCTTTGCAGGGCCATCCGTTTGGCCTGATCCAGGGTAAGGGCCTCCTGAGCCTGAGCGTAAAAACTACTCATCAGCAGAAGACTATAAAAAAGAACCTTTTTCATGACGTTCAGGTCTTGTTTTCTTTGAAAAACCTGCCGAATGCCTTTTCGCTTCGGCAGGCTGTTGGGTTGAAATATTAGGCGTGATTTCCTTCCAGAATGTACTTTTTATCCTTCGGTTTAATCATCTTGACGTAGAGAACGGGCACGGTTAATAAGGCCATAATCATGGACCAGACTACCCCCACGGCAATCACACTGGCTAGTGGACTCCACATCGGTGACCCCGAAAGAATCATGGGCAATACCCCAATGGCTGCGGCCATTGCCGTCAGGAAAATGGGGCGTAACCGTCGTTTCCCGGATTCGGCGGCGGCGGTAGGAATGTCCATGCCGTGCTTGAGTAATTCGTTGGTATGATCGACGAGGATAATCGCGTTCCGAACCACAATTCCCGAAAGGCTAATGAGCCCAACGAAAGCCGTAAAACCGAAGTTATTGTGCGTGAGGAATAGACCCAGAACCGCTCCGAACAGACTCAGCGGAATAGTTAACATCACCAGCAGAGCTTCCTTGATATTGCGGAATTGGAATAGCAGAATCAGAAAAATCAGCACAATACTAATGGCCATGACTACCACCATCTGACTAAAGGTTTCTTTCTGGCCTTCAAATTCACCACCATACTCGATGCGATACCCGGCGGGTAACTTCAGGTTATCAATTTTCGGACGAACGGATTTCAGCAGCTCCGAAGGCAAAAGGTTATTCGCCGTTTCACTCTGAACCGTTAGTGTTCGAACCCCATTGCGGTGCATGATGCGGCCCGTTTGCCAGGCGGGTTGTAAGTCTGCAATCTGACGCAGTGGAACGCTGGCTCCCGTTACCGGCGAGGGCAGATACGTATTCTGTAAATCATCGAAGTTGCGACGATTGGCTTCATCCAGCCGAACTACTAAATCAACGGGGGTATTTCCCTCGTACATCGTCGTTACCGGAGCTCCGTTAAAGCCCGCGTAAACCGTTTGAGCAATGCTGGATGTCGTAAATCCGAGTCGGCTGGCTTCGCCTTTCAGGTTAATGTTTACGCCGTAATAATCCTCCATGAAATCGGTGCGAATCATGGCACTGCCGGGCGTGCTGCGAATGATACTGTCTACCTGCAAACCGATGGATTTCAGCGTATTCAGATCATCGCCTACAATCCGAACCTCGATGGGAGCTTTCGTAACCGTTCCCTGCTGCATGAGTTTTACCTGCGGGCGGCCTTCAGGAACCAGAGCGTCTACCTGTTTGGAAAGATCCGCCGCCAGACTTTGCGTGGTTGGAATATCCTTGGTATTGATCAGAATCTGAGCGTAATTGGTAACAGGAACCTCGGGTGAGAAGTTATAGTAAAACCGGGGAGCACTCGTGCCCGTAAAGGTCGCGTAACTCGTCACCCGATCCTCTTTTTTGATTACACTTTCAATCTTCTCAATCGCCGATTTGGTCTTATCCAATTGGGTTCCCGTGGGCATCCAGAGTTCTACTACAAACTGGTTACGTTCAGCAGCGGGGAAGAATTTCTGACGAATCTGCATGAATAATAGCCCCGCCAGAGCAACCGTTACCAAACTTCCCACAATGGTAATACCCGAGTGACGCATGCACCAGTCGATCGCCTGATTATAACCATTTTGCATCCGGTCGAGTAAGGAAGTACGTTTTTTCTTATTCGCCTCCGAAGGATCGTGCAAGCCTTTTTTAATGAAGGTATAGCACAACAGCGGTGTTAAAATCATGGCGACAATAAACGAGGCCGCCAGGGCAATAGCTACGGTAATGGGCAGAGCAAAAATGAATTCACCCACCGAACCCGACAGAATAACCATGGGCATGAAGGACGCAATAATGGTAATCGTGGCCGCCAATACGGGGATGACCAGATCACTCGCACTTCGCCAGGCTGCCGTCCAGCGATCTACGCCTTCGTCTAGTAGTTCTACGTAGTTGTCCGCAATAACAATGGCATCATCCACCACCATTCCTAATACCACAATCAAAGCCGCTAGTGATACCTGATGTAGTTCGATTCCGAAGGCATGTAATAAGGCAAACGTGACGGCTACCGTCATGGGGATGGCCATGGCGGCCACCGTGGCAATGCGGAAGGGTAACAGCAAAATCACCACAATTACGACGGAAACAATCGCCAGGAAAAACTCCCGAATGAAGTGGCCCACGTTTTCATCGACCAGATGCGGCTGGTTAACGATAGTCGTGATTTTTACTTCGGATGGTAATAACTTCTGGACGGCTTCCAACTGAGCTTGCACTTCATCGCCGAACTTCACAATGTTATTTCCCTCGTGCATTTCAACGGCCAGCATCAGGGCTTTATGGCCATTCACGGTCGTGGTGCTGGTGGGGTCCTGATATTGGCGGGTAATGGTCGCGACGTCACCCAGACGAATCACTTCACCCGTTTTGGAGGTACCGATGATCTGGCTGGCAATCTGACTTTCCGTATTATAAATACCGTTGGCGTAAAGGGGTACTTCGGCGGTGCCTGTTTTTACATTACCCGTAGGGCCAATGGCATTCTGCGATTTCAGAACGTTCATGACCTGCGTAAAGGGAATGCCGTATTGAGCCAGTTTTTCCGAATTACTGGTGATGAGAATCTGCTCTTTCTGCTCGCCAATGCGTTTAATTTTAGAAACGGCTGGAAGCGTTCGGATCTGATCTTCCACTTTTTGCGTGTAGCTTTTCAGTTCATTGTAAGAAGCTTTATCCGATTCAATTCCAATGACCAAGGCTTCTGTATCTCCAAAATCAGAGTTAACAATCGGGCCACGTACGCCTTCGGGTAGGGATAAACTTTTGGCAATCAGTAACTCGTGGCGAAGTTTACTCCAGAAAATATCGGGGTCTTTGACCTTATCTTCCAGTTCGACGTTAATGACAACGGCTCCGTCGCGGGTCGTGGAAAAGGTTTTTGACTTTTTAACTTCCTCAAACTGAAAAAGATACTGTTCCAGTTTTTTAGTTACCTGATCTTCCACCTGAGCCGAGTTAGCTCCGGGATAATAGGCCAGCACCAGACCCGTACGAATGGTAATTTTAGGGTCTTCCCGCCGGGGCATGGTCAGGAGGGAATGCACGCCGACGGCAAAGACCATCAGTAGCACCGTCAGGGTGACCTGCGAATATTTTAGCGATGATTTAACAAAATTCATGACTATAGGAGACCGATTGAAAAGATCAGATCAATCGTATTAAATCGGTCTTTTAAGAAGATGAAACAAAACAACGATTGTGATTATACGCCCTAAGATTAAGGATTCGTAAAACTTACGGATGAACCATCATGGATTTTCTGCTGGCCGCCCGTAATAACCAGTTCACCTTTTTGTAAACCAGAGGTAATCTCAATCGTTGAATCCTGTAAACGACCAATGGAAACCCGACGTTTAAATGCTTGTTTTTTCTGCGGATCGGCTACGTAGATGTACGAGGAATTATCAGTATCCCGAAGTACGGCTTCAGTAGGTAAGCTTAGGAATTCCGACTTTTTAGCGGAGGGTAATTTTATCTCAGCGATCATTCCCGGACGAATTAATAACTTCGGATTACTAACCACAATTTTAGCCGAAAAAGATCGCGTGGTAGCATCTGCCGCCGAACCTACTTCAATGACTTTTCCGGTGAATGTACTATCCAAAGCAGAAATATAAACCTGAGCTTTCTGCCCGATTTTTACATTCCGAAGTTCAGATTCTGGAACGGCCGCGTTTACCTTTACTTTCTGAATATCCGAAACGATAAACAGGGGCATTCCTGAGCCCACAATTTCACCGATTTCGGTGTTCTTTTTCAGTAATACGCCGGAGAAGGGAGTGTATAGTTTTGTATCAGACAAATTCTTTTTTTGTAAGCCCGCCTGAGCTTCCGCCTGCTTGAGGCCATTGCTGATTTTAGAGAAATCGGCATCGCTCAAACTATTGCGATCATGCATGAGCTTGAGTCGATTATATTCATCCTGAGTCTGGCTGACGCTGGCATTAGCCGCATCAACGCCAAGCTTATAGCTCGTGGGGTCAAGGCTGGCTAATACCTTTCCGGCAGACACCATTTGGCCTTCCGCCGCCGCGATGTAATTGACTTTACCCGCCACAAGAAAGCCAAGTTTCACGGTTCGGTTTCCTTCTACATTACCACTGATCGATAGCTGGCTTTCGCTGGAGGAAAGGGAGGCTGCCTGTGTAATAACGGGTACGGCAGATTCGGTAGTAACCACGTTTTCGGTGGACGGCTTGGACTGGCAACTCGCTAATACCAATCCCATGAGCAGGGCAGGATAATATTTCGTTTTCATAATTTGATTAACTGGCAATTTCCAGAAGGTTAATTTGACGGGTAGTTACTCCTAAAAAAATCAATTGTTGATGAATACAATCACTCCATTCTTCCTGATCGGATAAAAAGAAATGTAGTTGCTCTTTATCGTAATTATTCAGAAAGGATTCAATCATTTCTAAGGCAACCACCGGGTCATAAAGGCTGGAGTCAATAGAAATGTAATAGGTTTTTAACTGCGTAATAAAGTCTTTTTCTAAACCCTTTAATGTTGGGTTAGAAAAATGGGAAGAAAGATCACTGGATAAGTAAAATACGCGGATGATATATCCTTGTTTAATCAAAGGAATGATCCGCTCAATGGCCTGATCAATTGAAGCTTCGCCGGTAATAAATACCAGCGAAGGCTTCGGTTGATCAGACGTATTCATTAATTGAGATAACTTATTCATGGCTTTTACTCTGGATTGGTGAGGCAAAGGTCCTAAAAGTTAAGGCCAGAGTCTTTGACAAAAGTCAAAAAGCAATTTTTGGGAAGTTAGAGATACCAGCTTTTCACCGGAAGATAATTATTTTGTAGAGACGCGATTGATCGCGTCTGGGTAAGAGGCGGTTTTAAAATTAGTCCGTTCTTTTCCGCCCTGGTTGGTGTCCTCACCGACTCCTAGGCTTATGGATGGCTGGAGAAGACACCAGCCCGGGCGGGCGAGAGGTGCCTAATTGCATTTGGGTAAGAGGCGGTTTTTAAACCAGCCCGTTCTTTCGCATGATAAATTCGAAAAAGTCAAAATACACACTATGCCGATGCCAGCTTTTCTGCTGGCATCAATCCTTAGAAGGATGACTACCTAACGTTGAGAAAGAATAGTTTAGAAAAAGCTGCCAGCGGAAAAACTGGCAGCGAATAATAGATCCGCATCCGCGGGCTAGTAGAAAAGCAACTTTGAGAAAGCTAGAGATACCTAACGCTTACTCCGAATACGGCTTAGCGTCTCCTGAGAAATCCCCAGAAAAGAAGCAATATGTCCCAGGCTAACTCGCTGAAAAATGGAGGGTTGACTTTTAAGGAGTGATTCGTAGCGTTCGGTAGCGGTCTGAAATTGCAAAGCTGTAATTCGCTCCTTCATTTCCCGAATGAGTTGATGCATTACCAGAATATGTAACTGCTCCAACTCCGGGTGCTGCCGAAGAATGTTTTCGAAATCAGCATGTGAGATCGAACAGATCACGGAATCTTCGAGCGTCTCGAATGTATATTGACTTGGCTGGTTATCGGTGAAACTTTCGTCAGCAGTAACAAAACTGCCTTCGGTATGAAAACGGTAGGTGGTATCCTTTCCGGCCATACTCAGGTAATGCTCCCGAATGAGGCCTTCTTCTACGAACATCAAGCGGCGGTAATATTGGCCGGGCCGGATCAAAATATGGTTTTTAGGAAACTGTTCCCGCACAATGATGTGGGTCAGATCGGCTTCTATTTCCGGGCCAAGGTTGATCGTTTGTTGAAGGAAAGAGATAACATTCATGGAGCGAGAGCCAAAATACGAGCCTTGATCCAAGGCTCGTATAGATGATTGTATTAGGAAAGGCTGGTGTAAAATGCCAGAGCCTGTTGCATTTCTTCACTCGAAACGGGGATATCAAAGACGCAGGTACCCAGGCCTTTCAGGAGTGAAAACCGAATTTCCTTACCCCGGTTTTTCTTGTCCTGAGCCGTCAGTTCGATAATGGAGTCGTAGGTGTCGGCTGGGATTACTGCTTTTCCGTACGTGGCGAGCAGGTAATGCGTGATGGTCTCAAATGCCTCCGTTGTCAACCAGCCGCGTTGATAACTCAGGTAAGCTTCCGTGATCATTCCGGCTGCAATGGCTTCGCCGTGGAGCAGACGTTGATCGGAATCGTCCAGAAAGTACGTTTCGATGGCATGGCCGAGCGTATGACCGAAGTTCAGGATTTTCCGGAGTCCTTTTTCGGTAGGATCCTGCGTGGTAACGTTCTCTTTAATGGCTACGGAATGCGTAATCAAATCCGTCCAGTCCTGCTCTTGCCAGTTTTTCTGCCGAATCTCTTCCCACTTACTGGCGTCGGCAATCAGGCAATGTTTAATCACTTCGGCGTAACCTGAGCGAAGCTCACGCCAGGGCAGGGTTTTCAGAAAAACCGCGTCGATTAAAACGGCGTCGGGTACCCGGAAAACGCCGATGTGATTCTTTAGGCCGTGAAAATCAATACCAAGTTTGCCGCCTACGCTGGCATCCACCTGCGAAAGAAGCGTAGTAGGAATTTGAATGAAATAAAGCCCACGTTTGTAAGTTGCGGCACAAAAACCACCCATATCACCGATTACCCCACCGCCCAGATTAATGACCAACCCATGACGATCAAAAGCAGCTTCGGTTAATTTTTCCCAGATCAGACTGGCCGAGTCAAGCGTTTTCTCGCTCTCACCGGATGTAATCTCGATGAGTGTATGAGCCGGAAGCAGCGACTGAATCAGCGGATAACAATGAGCCTTTGTGTGTTCATCTACTACAACGGCTATCTGAGAAAAAGAATGAGCGGCCAGAAAAGCAGGCAGACTTTCGGTGATCGGAGCAATTTTTACCATAACCGCAAAATTAGAGAATTAGCTGGTAGCGTAAAGAACTAAACGCAAGTCCTCCCTTAAAGTAAGGTCAGGCCCGCTTTTGCGTACATCTGTAGTGAGGCGTCCTGAGGCTCAAGTTCGGTAATGAGCGTCTGGATGGAACCAAGATCACAGAGCTTCATCCGGTGAGAGGTTCCCAGTTTTTCAGAAATGGTAAGAATGGCAACCTGATCTGCCGATTTCATCATGGCTTTTTTCACCTGCACTACTTCCATGTCACTTTCCGTGAGGCCCTGAACGGCATCAATGCCAGTAGTTCCCAGAATCAATAAATCTACCCGAATTTCACTCAGGCGGTGAATGACTTCCCCGCCCGAGCAAATCTGATTCTCGGCGGTCACTCGTCCCCCCAGCAGGTATACCTCAAGGTTAGGGTTTTCAATCAATTCCAGAGCTATCACGGGGCTGATGGTAAAAATCGTCAGGCGTAGATGCGACGGAATCATCCGAACCAGAGACCGCACGGTAGTACCTCCTCCCAGCAGCAGAAACATACCTTCCCGGATCAGGCTTAGGGTTTTCTGAGCAATAATGTCTTTCTGATTGGTGGCATATACCTCGCTTCGGGTGGCGATGTGTCCGTACGAGCGGGAGAGAGCTCCCCCGTGAACTTTAATAAGCTGCCCATTGTCGGCGAGTTCGTTCAAATCCCGGCGGATGGTGTCTTCCGATACGTTGAGCTTCTGACTTAAATCAGAAGATAAAATCCGGTTATAAATATTAAGCTGGTGCAGAATAAACGAATGTCTTTCTGCTTTCAGCATAGCATTAGTAAGAGAGGACATGGTGCTATTGATTGAAAACGTGCTAATGCTGTTTTGTGCGGTTATTTGTCGTAAAAACTAAAAAATAGAGAGTAACTCCTATTAAATATAACACTAAATAAAGTGAAGTGCAATAAATATATTTATAAATATTATTGCTGTTTATTTGATATTTAGCTAATTATGTATGGTCGAATGATCCATATGGGTCGATTATTTTCTTTTTTGCAGTAAAATGCAGTTTTATATGTTTTTATCAAGTTTGATTTATTTTCGTGCATAAAAACGCACTTCTTGTCTCCCTTTATTATCTCAATCAACAGCTTCTTTATGCTACACACACTTCTACAGACTTTTCGGTTACTCTTGCTGGTGAGCGTTCTGGGGGCAGGTCCAATGGCCTGGGCTCAGGATCGCACCGTAAGTGGAAGAGTAAGTGATGAATCAGGTTCGCCTTTGCCCGGCGTTTCTGTGCAGGTGAAAGGCACCACCAAAGGCGTTTCGGGAAATGCCGATGGGGTGTATCGCATCACGGCAAGCCAGGGCCAAACGCTCGTTTTCACGATGGTAGGTATGAAAACGCAGGAAATCACGCTTTCCAATCAGACCACGCTGGACGTAATCATGACTAGTACGGACGCCCAATTGAACGAGGTCGTGGTGACGGCTTTGGGGATTAAGCAGGAAAAGCGGGCTCTGGGTTATTCCATCGGGGAAATTAAAGGAACCGAACTCGTAAATGCCCAACGGGACAACTACCTAGTTTCCTTGCAGGGCCGGGTGGCGGGTTTGAATGTGACGACTACTTCGGGAATGCCAGGTTCTTCCACGAGTATTCAGCTTCGCGGGGCTACTTCAATTGGCGGCAACAACCAGCCCTTATTCGTGGTCGATGGTCTACCCATTGACAACCGGACTACGTCAGGAGGGGTGCTGTATTCAGACCGGGCGAACCGTGATGTGGATTACATGAACAAGGCGGCTAATATTAACTTTAATGATATTGAGTCGATTACGGTACTCAAAGGTCCCGAGGCGGCGGCTCTGTACGGTATCGATGCGGCGGCGGGAGCCATCGTGATTACGACTAAGCGAGGGGTGAAAGGCCGTGGACAGGTAAGCTATAGCAATAATTTCCGCTTTCTGAATGTGAATCGCTTTCCCGAGGTGCAGAAAGTATATGGTCGCGGAACGCAGGGCTTTTCTGATCCTAACGCCGTATCCTACTTTGGACCTAAGTATGCTGAGGGAACTACGTTTTTTGACAACGCCCGTAATTTCTTCCAGACGGGGCTGACGCAAACGCATAATGTTTCTATCTCGGGTGGTTCGGAGACGGCTACTTATAACCTGTCGAGTCAATTCATTGGTAGCGATGGAGTAGTTCCTAACACGGGGATGAAAAACTTCAACATCAAGCTGGCCTCCCGTATTCAGCTAACGCCTAAACTGAGCATACAGCCGTCGTTTACCTACATTAATGTTAACACGAAAAAAGCTTTACGCAACAACAGTGGTTTCGTGATTGGATTGCTCACTTGGCCGACGAATGACGATGCCAGCGTGTATCTGAATTCCGACGGTTCTCGCCGGACCATTCTGGGAGCGATTAACCTGGGCGAAGCGGACAATCCTTACTTCACAGTTAACAAGAATAACTTTCAGGATTTAACGAATCAGAGTCGGATTAACCTGCAAGCGGATTATAAGGCTACGGATTGGTTATCGCTTACGGGCCGTGTAGGGGGCGATATTTATACCACTCGTAGTAACCTTTTCCTGCATCCCGAATCCTGGCAGTCAGGTAATGGAGCGGGTACGCCGGGGGGATATGCTTCGCAGGGTTCCATCGAAGATCTGGTAGAAACCAGCCGATTGTTAAACGGAAACTTTCTGGCGACGATTCAAAAGAAAGTAGGTCGACTGGGTACCAACCTGATTCTGGGAACGGCCATTGATGACCGGGATTACAGCACGAGTGTGACGTATGGACAGAAGTTATACCTTCCAGAATTTAATTCTGTTAACAACACGGACCCAACGACGCAGCGTAACAAATTCCGGCGATTGCAACAGCGGACGGTAAGTGCCTTTGCCAGCTTGACCATGAATTATGACGAGTGGTTATACCTGACGCTGACGGGCCGGAACGACTGGGCTTCTACGTTACCTGTTTCTAATCGCAGCTTCTTTTATCCCTCGGCTAGCTTGTCCTACGTATTCACAGATATGCCGGGTTTAAAGGGGAACACGGGTATTCTTAATGCGGGTAAAGTGCGGTTGGCCTACGGACAAACGGGTAACCCCCCACCGCCGTATTACGTATTACCTAAACTCGTCCTTCAAACCACCAATGGTGGAGGTTTCGGCTATGACTTTTACGGCGGTAACCCTAACCTGAAAGCAGAAAGAGGAAAAAGCTTCGAGTTGGGTACAGAACTGAAGTTCTTTAATGATCGGTTGGGAATTGACGTAGCTTATTACGAAAAAACACTTTCCCAGCAGATTGTTCACCAACGACTGAGTTACGGGACTGGGTTTATTTTCGGATTGATTAATGGCGGTACCTTCAAAAACCGTGGGGTAGAAATACAGCTCAATGGAACACCCGTCAAGAACCAGGATTTCCGTTGGAACGTGACGTTAAACTTTACCAGACTCAATACAAGTGTATCCAGTCTGCCTGCCGATGTACCGGAGTATTATAACTCCGACGCCTGGCCTTATGGGAATGCCCGGGCCAGTGCATTTGTCAATAATCTGGAGACGTTCTTTCCTTCATCGGTGGCGGCGTATCGGGGCTTAAACTGGAACTATTACCAACGGGGTATGGGCTCAGCAACGGCTATTGGTGGGTATTCCTATCAGCGTAATAACAAGGGGGAAGTTCTGATTAACCCAGCCACTGGATTACCGCTGACGAATGCCAACTTCCTGCCCATTGGGGATCGGAACCCTGACTTTACGCTGGGTTTCCTGAACTCATTTACTTACAAAAACCTGACGCTTTCTTTCTTATTGGACATTCGGAAAGGTGGAGACGTATTTAACGGTACCGAAATGTACTTGTGGAGAAATGGTTTGAGCCTGAAAACGCTGAATCGCGAAAATCCAGTGGTGTTTAAAGGCGTACTGCGTGATGGAAAGGAAGATTCGGAGAACCCAACGGTAAATACGATTCAGATCAACCCGGTAGCACGTTCTGCCGATTACTTCTCTTCCATTCCTGAGTCAGAATTTGTGGAGAAAGATATTAACTGGGTTCGGTTGAGAGATGTCACGCTTCGTTATCAGGTGCCTTCCGGGTGGCTGACTCGCAGTAAACTGGTTCGTTCGGCCAGTGTCTTTGTGAACGGAACGGACCTGTTTCTGCTGACCAACTATACGGGAGCCGATCCTAATGTGAACGGAGCTTCGGCTGCTTCGGGTGGGGTAGGAGCCGGCGGTTTTGACTTCGGTACCATCTCCATGCCCCGTGGATTATCCTTTGGCGTTTCACTGGGCTTCTAGTTTCGAAACCTGACAAGCATTATTACGTTATGCGAAAACTGAAATCAACACTCGTACTGCTTGCTTTAAGCATGGGCTTAAGCAACTGTAATAAATACCTTGACATTAACGTCGATCCCGCTAACCCTCAGGTAGCGGATCCCAGTGCCCTGCTGCCTCCTATGATTCAGCAAACGGTGTTGGGGGAACAGTTCGATTGCCGGTTCATCGGAAAATACATTCAAAGCTGGGGCGATGCTGCGGCCAACGATACTTGGGATCGTCACGGTTACCAGGCGGGTTCCGACAACGCTGGGTTAATCTGGCGGGTAAATTATTGGAACCTGGGTCCTAACGTCAACTTACTGATTAATCAGGCGACGGCCAATCAGCAATGGGAATTTGTGGGAGCGGCGAAAGCTCTGTTTGCCTGGAGCTGGCAAACCACAACGGACTATCACGGAGAAATCGTTCTGAAGCAGGCTTTCGAACCTAATCGTTACGTCTTTGATTACGACACGCAGCCGGAAGTCTACGAATACGTAGCCAAGCTGGCTAACGAAGCTCTGGAGACGTTCAATCGCACGGATGGTGTGCAGGGAGCTGCCGTATTAAATCGGAACGGAGCCGATCAGGCCTATAAGGGTGACAAAAGCAAGTGGGTTAAATTTACCTATGCTGTTCTGGCCCGTAACATGCTCCACCAAAGTAATAAGAGCACCTTTAATGCCGATAAGGTTATTGAGTACTGCGATAAATCACTGGCCTCCAATGCTGATAACTTCGTTGTTCCTTATGCGGCGGGTAATACGGCAACGCTGAGTTTTATGGGGCCTACCCGGAGTAACTTCGGTAGTTACCGCCAGACCGACTGGTTGATTAAAATGCTGGATGGTAGCTTACTCGGAGCGACTGATCCTCGCCTGAACATTCTGGCTTCTCCTTCGCCCGATGGAAAATACCGGGGGGTGACGGTAACTTATGGCGATCCTAATAATATCAATGGCAATGAGGCCCGCATTCCGACTTTATGGGGAGTGGTGTCTAATCAGGTTACCAGCAGCACCCCCGGCAAGTATATTTTCACGGATCTGGCCGGGTTCCCTTTGATGACTTACAGTGAAGTGCAGTTCATGAAAGCAGAGGCTGCCTTTAAGAAAGGAGACAAGTCGGTTGCCTACGATGCCTATAAAAAAGGAGTAGCGGCAGCCATGGATTTTGCGGGCGTAACGGCTGCCAACCGGGAGACCTATCTGGCCAGCAATGCCGTGCCGAAAGCGGCGGCGAGTTTGAAGTTAAGTGACATCATGATGCAGAAATACCTGGCTTTATACGGACACGGGGTAATCGAAACCTGGGTTGATATGCGTCGGTACAAGTACAGTTCAGAGGTATATCCTGGATTTACCCCTCCTGCACCTGAGCGTCTGTTCCCTGACAACAATGGAAAACTGGCCTATCGGGTTCGTCCCCGGTATAACTCCGAATATGTATGGAACCGAGCTTCCCTGGACAAATACGGCGGGAATAACCTGGACTACCATACGTACGAAACCTGGTTTGTTAATCCTTAACCATGCCGAATGCTCAGGGTTTTCTTCATAAAATCCTGGGCAGGCATCTGAACAGCTATTCAATGAAATCAATAGTCAAATCATTCATCACTGTACTACTGGCTGCTGCCGTCGTGGCCTGTGGTAACGAAAGCGATCCTCTGGCAAGCCTAAAGCCCGCTACCGGAGCCCGGCTGAGGTTTTATCACGCCGCCCCCGATGCTCCTGGACTGGCTCTGTACCTTAATAACAAGGCTTTTTCAGGAGTAAATACCGTGCCCACCACGCCCGATCCGCTACCTGCGGCGGTTACCTATTTTTCTGCGTTTCCGGTTCGGAATTATGCAGCGGTAGAACCTGGAACGGCCACGTTGAAAATCAATGCGGCGAAAACGACAACGGCTGAGGAAGCGGCTTTATGGGGGGCTAACCTAACGCTGGAAGATGGGAAGTATTACTCCGTCTTTGCCGCTGGAAATGCCTCGGCCTACGAAGTAATTAGTGTAGAAGATAACCGAACCGTGGCTGATGCTGGAAAAGCATACGTGCGGGTTGCTAATTTGGTAGTGAACAGTCCTGCTGGGGGCTATGAAGTGGCAATCAATGGCAAGGTGATTACCACGGTATCTGCCTATAAAAGCATTACTAACTTCATTGCCATTGATCCCGTCGCGTTCAATTCGGCAGCTCAGACCATTACGGCTAAAAATGGCTCAGTTACCTTAACCTCGGCCTCCGCAGATCGGATTCAACCTTATGCCGGACGTTTTTATACCATTATCCTGAGAGGGGTTGCCGGGGATACCAAAACGCCACCCACCATATCATTACCGCTGGATATTTAGTATTCCCAGAGCAGGAATTAAATAAAAACCGGAGCGTAAGTGTAAAACTTATGCTCCGGTTTTTGTTTAATTAAGCTGGCGTTATCTGACGGAATAGATTACTAAGGGACGGTTCTTAGAACGTTACCCCCACTTTAGCAAAGACAAAGCGGCCATTGAAACCAAACTGCGACACGGCCCGGCTGTAGAGGAATCGACCGTTAGAGGTATTATCCAGTGCCGTCGTATAACTTTGGGTTGCGTCTGTGGCGTAATTGAACTGGTTGTTACGAGCATTGATGTACGCCTTATCGGGATACACATCGAACAGATTGTTTGCTCCCAGTGTCAGGGTTACGTGCTTGTTTAAAGCATAACTGGCCGTTACATCCGTTACCCATTTGGGCGAGAAAGTCTGGTCATTGTCAGCGGGGTAGGGAACGCCTGCTACAGTCGTACCAGGAATGGTAGCACTTCGATACGTTACCTCACCGAAGCGTACCGTCCGCAAAAAGAAATTCCAGGCTTTTACCTGATAGTTAGCACTCAGATTGATCTTGCTTTTGGGTACCGAAGACTCAAAGCGGGACTGCTCTTCGCGGCTGAATAAACGGGTTTTCAGAGAAGGATCGGCTTCAATCACCGAAGAACCCTGAATGCGGGTTACTTTGGTTTCGTTGAAGTTTCCTGAAACAGTTAGGTTCAATGTATTCGCACCGACTTTGATACGATCACTCAGCACAATGTCCAGACCCTTCGTGCGGGTATCAATGGCATTCGTGAAAAACTGAACAGAGTTGATGGTTTGATTCGGGTCAACCGTATTGAGAATCGTATTAACCGTTCCAGTAGTACCCGACTCACGGGCAAACTGGCTGGAGAAAACGATCCGGTCTTTGATGTTAATCTGGTAGGCATCAATGGTCATGCTGAAGCTACCAAATTTACCCGTTAAACCCAGGCTGTAGTTTTGGGAGATTTCAGGTTTGAGTCTACCTACGCCAAACTGACTTACCACGGGACTTTCGTTATTGACTGTCAATACCTGCCGGGCTACGCTGTTTACAAACTGGGTGGATTCGTTATTAAAATAAATCTGGTGCAACGAAGGAGCCCGGAATCCCGTGGATACGGCCCCCCGTAAAGCCAGCCCCTGGAACAGATTCAGACGACCCGTGGCTTTGTAAGAAAGGTTGCTACCAAAGTCCGAGTAGTTTTCATAACGTAAGGCCGCTCCCAGTAATAAACGCTCTTTGAACTCGCCCTCAAAATCAGCGTAAATACCAACGTTAGTTCGGGTTTTTACCAGGGCATTAGCGGGTTTATAACCGGGAAATACCTGAGCACCCGCGGCGGTAGAAGAGGAGCCAATCATTCGGCCAGGAATATTCTCGGAAGGAATACCAAAGGACCAGGATTTTTCTTCACCTGCTCCAATTTCATACCGGCTGGTGCGGAACTCCGTGCCAAAAGCCGTGTTCAGAGCTGAAAATACCCCTGAGAATTCATGCCGTCTGCTAACGTCCAGGTTCACTACATTCTGGCCATATTTCAGTTTACCCGCGTAAAACTCAGTAGGGCTGGTGCCGACTGGAAGCGAAGCATTCAGCGTATTGGAGATATTAAATTTGATGCTGTTTTCTCCGTAGGTATTACTTAAATCCCAGTTCCATTTTCCCAACATTCCTTTCAGGCCAAGTCCGCCTGAGAGGTCATGTACAGAAGTATTAATCTGCGGCAGGAAACCGTTCGGATAAATTGACAGGTCAATTTGAGTAGATTGAGAAGGCAGGCGATAAAAACCAGCGGCATTTCCTTCTTTATTAGTGTAACCCGCCTGACCGTAAAGCGTAACGTTAGTTCCGAGTTTATACTCAGCATTAGCCATTACGCCAAAATTTTTCACGGCAGCATTACCCACCCGCATGTTATTGCGATCCAGTCCGGCGGCCTGAGCCTTGGCATCGTCGGCTGCTTTCAGAGTTTGACGAGCTTCTACCGTAGTCGCCGAAGAAGGCCATACCGAAGAGTATAATAAGGGTCGGGTATCGAGTCCACCGCGATTGGTAGCTCCCCGATCCTGATACTGAGCGGCGATGTTTACGAAGCCTTTGTTATTCAGATTAAAGCCTTTCGAAAGATCGAACTGTACCGTTTTTCCGTCTGAATAACTCTTGCCTAAGGTATTCGTCAGACTTTGACCGTACATGAGATTGGCATTCCAGGGCGTTTCTTTTTTCAAAACCAGGTTAATAACGCCGGCAATGGCGTCAGATCCGTACTGGGCCGCAGCTCCATCGCGTAATACTTCAATTCGCTCAATGGCCGATACTGGAATGGCATTTAAATCCGTTCCCACAGTTCCACGACCAAAGGTTCCATTGATATTGACCAGAGCAGTGGTGTGGCGACGTTTTCCATTCACCAGTACTAACACCTGATCTGGCCCAAGACCCCGTAGCGAAGCGGGATCAATGTGGTCGGTACCATCCGAAACGGTCTGACGGTTGGAGCTAAACGACGGAGCTACGTAGTTCATGATCTGCGTAAGATCGGTCTGAGCCACCAGCTTCATTTCCTTGGCTCCAATGACGTCCACCGGAACGGGCGTATCGGTGCTGGTACGGGCCTGCGAAGAGCGGGAACCCAGCACTACAATATCATTCAGGCTAACGGAAGATTCGTTGAGGACAAAATCCAGCTCAAGCGTTTGATTTCCCTTCACCTCGGCGGTTTTAACCAGACTCTCATAACCTACGGCCCGAGCAGTTATCTGATAAGAACCGGGCTGTACTTTCAACAGATACTCTCCAGTCCCCGACGCATTCGCTCCGTTGTTGGTTGAATTAATCTGAACAGTTGCTCCAACAATGGCATTTCCTTTAGAATCCAGTACTCTGCCGCGAATTTGTTGAGCAAATAATGCACCAGGAAGAATGCATAAACACAGCATCCATAAACGTAAAAATAAAAGGTTCATAATGTTTAAAATTTGGGTATTCGTGAATCGCTATAATGTTATGACATTTTTAAGTAATATTGCTTATTTGGTTATTAATAAATAATTTTATAAATTAAGGGGAAGAGCCTGAGCTGAGGATTAGAGTAACCATTGCATGATTGAAGGTTAGCTAGAAAGGCATATAAGCTTCTTTGTTCTGGATGATAGGTCTGAAGTCCCTCACTATTCGTCCGCGACGCTAAGCGTTACAAATGCAGACTAGCGTTCTTCATCTTCCAGGGTATTATCGAACAAGGTGGGGAAACCTAAATAGTAGGTTTCGGTCACGCCTGATTTGCAATCCAAATCCAAAATAGGATAAAAACGTTTTTGGGGTAGAGACGCGACTTTATCGCGTCTGGGTAAGAGGCGGCTTTTGTAATTAGTCCTCCCGCCATGGCTGGTGTCTCACCAGCCATTTATACATAAGTAGTGTTTGGTGAGACACCAACCACGGCTTAGAACGGGTCTTGAATGAAGGAAAAACATACTCATGGCTCCCTGTTTTACTCTAAACGTCATCTTAGAAAGCTTCTCCCGCCATGGCTGGTGTCTCACCAGCCATTTATACATAAGTAGTGTTTGGTGAGACACCAACCACGGCGTAGAACGGGTTTTGCATGAAGGGAAACATACTCATGGTTCCTTGTTTTACTCAAAACATCATCTTAAAAAGCCTCCAGGTCTTTGCAAAAAATGCACAGAATAGAATAGGGATATCCCTGTCACGATTGAATAGGTTTAGACGTTTTTCGATGGAGAAATGAACTATTACTTGCTCAACTGATCGAAAATGGGCAGTTTGCGTAGAAGATTGCATAGCGAAACAATAATGGAAGAAGAAAAGGAAGGCTTACCCCCCTTTGTCCGCTCCTGGCGACAGTTGTATGGGTTGGTGATTGCCAATCTAATTTTGATGATTATGCTGTTCTGGTGGTTTACGGAAGCCTTTTCGTAAGTACCGACTATTCTTTCGTCCACACTTCTTAACCCTAAAATTTAAATACTCTGGAATGTCTTTACTCGACTGGATCGTTCTGGCCGTTACGTTAACCTTTATTGTGGGTTACGGAATTTATCGCAGTCGGCGGGAACAGAACCTCGAATCATACCTGACGGGTGGTCATACGTTACCCTGGTGGCAGGTGTGCCTGAGCGTTATGGCTACGCAGGCCTCCGCGGTTACCTTTCTTTCGGGACCGGGGCAGGCCTATACCGACGGGATGCGGTTTGTGCAGTTTTACTTTGGGTTGCCACTGGCGATGGTGGTCATTTCTATTACCTTCATTCCCATCTTTCACCGCCTCAATGTCTATACGGCTTACGAATACCTGGAAACCCGTTTTGACCTTCGTACCCGAACCCTAACGGCAATTCTCTTTTTGGTGCCACGCTGGCTTTCAACGGGCATCAGTATCTATGCTCCCAGTATTATTCTTTCGACCATTTTCGGCTGGGATATCGTCTGGACGAATATAGCGATGGGTGGTATTTTATTGATTTACACCGTAATAGGTGGAAGTCAGGCGGTGAGTTATACGCACGTGCAGCAGATGTTCATCGTATTGGGCGGCATGTTTCTGGCGGGCTGTCTGGTCGTACGGTTACTACCCGAAAATATGGATTTTGTGGATACGCTGGAAGTGGCCGGAAAGATGAATAAACTCCAGACCATCAACTGGGAATTTGACCTGAATGATCGCTACAATGTCTGGTCGGGTGTAATCGGTGGTTTTTTCCTGCAATTAAGTTATTTCGGTACGGATCAGTCGCAGGTGGGACGTTATCTGGGGGGCGAAACCATTAGCCAAAGTCGGTTAGGTTTATTAATGAATGGGATTATCAAGATTCCCATGCAGTTTTTGATCTTGTTGGTCGGAGCACTCGTTTTTGTCTTCTACCAGTTTCATCAAGCTCCTTTGGTATTTAATGAAACGGCATTGAGTAAGATCGAAAATACGGTTGATTATCAGGTTTTGCAGAAAAAAAATACACAGATTTTTACGGAGAAAAAACAGGCCGTCACGCAGTTACAACAAGCTCTTGAGAAAAAGGATGCAGCTCAGGTAAATCTGCTTCAAAAGCAGGTATTGAACCTAACCAAGCAAAGCACCGAACTACGCGAAAAAACGCAGAAACTCGTCCGAGAAAAGGGTGGCGACGCCAACGATACCAATTACATCTTCCTGACTTTTGTCGTAAGATACTTACCTAAGGGGGTAGTCGGTTTATTGATCGCTATCATCTTTATTGCTTCCATGGGATCCATCGCATCGGCGATTAACTCGCTGACTTCCAGTTTTGTAGTGGACATTTACCGACGCATGTGGGTAACGCAGGCTTCGGAATCTCATTATGTAAAGGTCTCTAAAATCAGTACGGCTGTGTGGGGAATATTAAGCATTGCAGTAGCCATGTACGCCAGTCGGGTAGGAAGTTTACTAGAGGCCGTTAACATTTTGGGTTCCTTATTTTACGGAACCGTTTTAGGGGTTTTTGTGGTTGCTTTTTATTTTAAACAGATTGGAGCCAAAGCAACTTTCTGGGCGGCAGTTATGGCAGAGATCGGGGTAGTGGTTTGCTGGTTATTAAACTTAACGGCTTTCCTCTGGCTCAATGTAATCGGCTGCGTGGCTGTAGTAGCCATGGGTTTATTGCTGGAAACTATACTGGGGAAAAATAAGGTGGTGAACGGGTGATCACTAGTTTAGTGGTGTGTAATTGCAATAGCTTTTAATGAAGAACTCGTAACCCCAGCGGGGTTCAATCCGAATAGCCCCGGGTGTCAACCCGGGGACCCTGGCAACATAGGTAGGAAGAGGAGAGAGTGCTTGCTGCCAGCGAAAAGGCTGGCCGGGCCACCCTGGCAGCGGAATCGTAAATCTAAAAGAGCTTTTAATGTAGAGCTCGTAACCCCAGCGGGGTTGAATATGAATAGCCCCGGGTATTAACCCGGGGGAGTAAGTAGGTAGGGAGATAAGAAAGTGGTTGCTGCCAGCGAAAGGCTGGCAGTGGAATCGCAAAACTGAAAACTAAACCGATGCGGGAGGCACTAATCCATCTGGCCCATAGTGAAGCGAAAATGGCTAACATTATCGCCTCCGTTTCTTTATCCGAACCGCAAAGTTCGGGAGATGTATATTACGACCTGTTGAACTCGATTGTTTCTCAGCAGCTTTCCACGCAGGTAGCCGTCGTGATTTTTAATCGTTTTCTTAAATTATTTCCCGGAGAATATCCACATCCCAGGCAGTTACTGGCTTTGGAAACTGAAGAATTACGGGCCGTGGGGTTATCCCGGGGCAAAGCTCAATACATGCAAAACGTCGCCGAGTTCTGGCTGGCTGAAAATCTGGAGACCAAAAACTGGGACGAGATGGATGATGACGCCATCGTCGATTACCTAAGTCAGATTAAAGGTGTAGGTCGCTGGACGGTGGAGATGATTCTAATCTTTACCCTGCAACGCCCCGATGTTTTTCCCGTTGATGATCTGGGCGTTCAGCAGGCCATGATGCTGGCGTATGGTTTGGAGAAAGACCGGAATCTTCGCAAACGAATGATTGAAATTGCTGAGTCCTGGCGACCGTATCGCTCTACGGCTAGTCGGGCCTTATGGCGTTGGAAACACCAGGTAAAAAAGTAAGGAAGATTGATCAATGAAAGTAGTAATCGTGATTGCCGGGCCTACGGCAGTGGGTAAAACGGAGCTTTGTGTAAAGCTGGCTCAGGAGTTAAATACCGAAATTGTGTCGGCGGATTCGCGGCAGTTTTACAAAGAATTAAGCATCGGAACGGCCAAGCCCACGGTGGAAGAAATGCAGGGAATCCGACATCATTTCATTGATTCACATTCCATACAGGATTACTTCAGTGTTGGCGATTTTGAACGGGAATGCCTGCAAACGCTCGAGGCTATTTTCTCAAGAAAAGACGTCGTTATTCTAACGGGTGGTTCCGGCTTATTTCTGAAAACCATTACCGATGGATTGGACGAAATGCCCGAGGTAGATTTGAGCGTTCGTGAGGAATTGATGCAACGATTTGCAGAGCAAGGAATTACGCCGCTGGTGGAAGAATTACGTCGGCTCGATCCAGCTTATTTTGAATACGTAGATCGCAATAATACCCAGCGGATTGTGCGGGCATTGGAAGTGTGCCTGAGTACAGGTAAGCCTTATTCGAGCTTCCGAACGGGGCAAAAAGCGAAACGACCTTTTGAGGTAATAAAAATCTGCCTGACCCGCGACCGGGAAGTATTATATGACCGGATTAACCGACGGGTCAACCTGATGATGGAGGCTGGGTTAATCGATGAAGTAAAATCAGTAACGGATTATCGGGAGCATTATGCTCTGAAAACCGTAGGTTACCAGGAAGTTTTTGAATACTTCGATGGCACGTACGATTCCGGCAAAATGGTCGAAAAAATTCAGCAGAATAGTCGCCGCTACGCCAAACGGCAACTAACCTGGTTTCGCCATCAGGGCGATTTTCAATGGTTCGAAGCTTCAGATTACGAGGGGGTAAAAGCGTATATACTGGACCAGCTAGCCGGCTACCGTTCCTCAAATGCATAGTAGCCATGCTCAATCATCATAAAGTAATAACCTCACCCGTAGGAGCTTTAACCCTGATTGCTACGGAAAAAGGGCTAGCGGCGATCCTGTGGGAAAATGATAATCCTGACCGAATTGCCGTGGAGTTAGGGACTCGGGATGAGCAACATCCAGTTTTACTGGAAACGGAACGTCAGTTGAATGAATATTTTACCGGGAAACGCAAGCGTTTCGAGTTAACGCTCGATTTTATCGGAACGGATTTTCAAAAACAGGTCTGGCAGGCTTTACTGACTATTCCTTACGGAGTAACGCGTACATACGGAGAGATTGCCCAGCAGTTAAACAACCCGCAGTCGGTACGGGCAGTAGGTGGAGCTGCGAACCGTAATCCCATTTCCATCATTGCTCCCTGCCACCGGGTGGTCGGGTCTTCAGGTAAGTTAGTGGGTTTTGCGGGCGGATTGGACCGTAAAAATCGATTACTGAGACTGGAAGGAGCCATTAAGCAAACATCTTTATGGGAGTAAGGGGGCTTCCCTTTTGGCTGATAAGGTATTAGAAAAGGGAGTATAGCTCTGACAGATGAAGGCTGGCAAGAAAGCCCTCCCCATACCTAATGACCCTATTCTTTCAGACATGGAAGAAAACCATTTTTTAAGAATTAGAAAATCCATCAAAGATTATTATTTGAAATAAGTCTAAATACAAATAGATTTGGGGCCGTAAAATGAACTCCTTAGTTATGTACCCCATTTCAAAACTTCCCTATCTCTTACTTTTATCCTTCTTCTTCTTTACCACCGCTTGGGCTCAATCCGATCGAGCTACTTTACAGGGCACGGTTAAAACAGCAAAAGGACTGGCTGCCTTCATCAACATTTCTCTGGAGCAGGAAGGCCGCATTCGAATGATTGCTACGGCGGATGAATCCGGGAAATTTTCCCTGAAAGCCCCTGCGGGTTCGTATACAATCATTGCCAGTGGCGTAGGTTACGAAACCATACGTCAGTCCATCGAACTGGTGGCAGGCGAAAAAAATGAAGTTACGCTGCAAACTACGGAAATTGACAAGCAGCTCTCAGAAGTAATCGTCTCGGCGGGTCGGCGGGTAGAAACGCTGGCAGAAACCCCTTCTTCGGTTAGCGTTATTACCGGAAAAGAGCTGGAAACCCAGGCAGGAATTAGCCCCAACGTAGCTAATATTCTATCGAACACCGTGCCCGGTCTTGCTCCTTCTACTAACCAGACGGGTAATAGCGGACAAACTTTGCGAGGACGTAACGTGCTGGTACTCATTGATGGAATTCCGCAGTCAACTCCACTGCGGGCGGGTGGCCGTGACATCCGCAGCATTGACCCTTCGGTTATCGAACGCATTGAGGTAATCAAAGGAGCAACCTCTATTTACGGAAATGGGGCCGACGGGGGACTGATTAACTACATCACCAAGAAAGTTCGTCAGGGCAATCACTCGGGGGGTAATACGCAACTGGCCATGACGGGTAATACACGAGGGGACAGTACGTTCGGTTACCGTTTTTCACAACAATTTTTTGGTCGTAGTGGAAAGGTGGATTATGTCGTTAGTGGCATGCACGAAAAGACGGGTGTCTTTCGGGATGCACAGGGACAAGTGATCTCCCCTGAATATGGTCTGGGCGAGACACGAATCTATAATGCCTTTGTTAAAATAGGTTACGATATTTCCAGCAAGCACCGGATTGAAGGAATGTATAATTTTTACGGTTCCAATCAACATTCCAATTACGTTCTCAAGGCCGGTAAGTATGGGGTAAGTCCTGCCATTGGGGTCATTGGCAAACGCGTGGGAGTGGACGAAGGAACCCGGCATAACCATAATGCAAATCTTCAATACATCGGACGAAATATCATTGGGGGTACTAATATCAATGCCAGTTTATATTACCAGGATTTCCTGACGATTTACTCAAATTCGGCTTCGTTCTACGGTTCTGGCCAGTCTCAGATTCCCTCCGTTAAGAAAGGTCTTCGGGTCAACCTGAATAGTCCCTTCGTCCTTGCCAGTCGTATTCGTGGTGACCTTACGTATGGTTTTGATTTACTCAATGACCAGACTTCTCAGTCTCTGGTGGACGGGCGTACCTGGGTTCCTAACATTAACATGCGAAACCTGGCCCCCTACGCTCAGCTAAGTGCTCTTTTGGTGGAAGGGCTGACGCTGAAAGCAGGGGTTCGGGCAGAAAACATCAACATTAAAATAGCCGATTACAATACCCTAGCAACGGGTCCTAATGGGCAGGGAAGTATTTTTGTAAAAGGCGGTAATCTTGGCTATGAGGCCCTGGTATTCAACGCCGGATTACGGTATTCGCAAAACAAATGGTTTAATCCTTTTGTAAGTTATTCGCAGGCTTTTTCCATTTACGATCTGGGACGGATTCTACGGTCGGCTCAGGAAAATACCATTGAGAAGCTACAAACCCAGCCCATTATTGTGAATAATTATGAAGTTGGATTCAGTAGCCAGGTCGGAACACTTTCTCTATCAGCGGCGGGTTACATCAGTACGTCTAAACTGGGAGCTAATTTTGTTGACCTCGGGGAAGGAGTGTATACAACTGAGCGTGCTCCTGAACGCGTCTGGGGGTATGAAGTTCAGCTTGACTGGACTCCGGTTCGAGCATTTTCCGTGGGCGGGAACTATGCTATTACGGAAGGAAAAGTGGATAAAAATTCGGATGGACGCTATGATACCTATTTAAATGCCAGCCGAATTTCTCCCGATAAAACTACTCTGTATGCCCGCTATTCCGGTATTAAAAATGTAAGTATTGATTTGAACTGGTGGCGATTAGGAGACAGGGATCGGTTTACGCCCCGGGCCAACGGTACCTATGCCATTTACGAAGGACGGGTACGATCGTATAACCTCTGGAATTTAAATGTAGGATATAAAGTGAGTGAGCCCGTGCGGCTGAGCCTGGGGATTGAAAACCTACTTAATAAGAGCTACTATACCTATATCGCTCAGTTCTTTGGAAGTAATGAAAACTACACCCGTGGCAATGGTCGGCGATTCATGCTGACGCTTAATTATTCATTTTAATTAGGAATAGGGTGATAAGAAAAGAGGTCTTTCCGTAAGGAGGGACCTCTTTCCCTATTTTATACGAAAGACGAAACAACGGATTATAATTTGATTAAAACCCGGCTAGGTAGCTTAGCTGGCAAGGCTTTTGTGACTTTGAAGTTTTGTGCAAAACCTATCATGAAATATGGCAAAGTCTATAGCGGCTGTGATGGTCGAAATGCTGGTGAATGCCGGAGTTAAACGCATTCACGGAATCGTGGGAGATTCTCTCAATGGATTAGTAGATGAAATTCGTCGTTCGGGGAAAATTGAATGGATTCATTACCGGCACGAAGAGGCGGCGGCTTTTGCTGCCGGAGCCGAAGCTCAGGCCACGGGTCAGTTGGCGGTTTGTGCCGGAAGTTGTGGCCCCGGTAATCTTCACCTTATCAATGGTTTATACGACTGCCACCGAAGCATGGCTCCGGTACTAGCCATTGCGGCCCAAATTCCAAGTATGGAAATTGGAACGGGTTATTTTCAGGAAACGAAGCCCGAGTATCTTTTTCAGCAGTGCAGTCATTACTGTGAAACTATCTTTTCAGCCAAGCAAATGCCCCGTGTTTTGCAGATTGCTATGCAAAATGCCATTGGTAAACAGGGGGTGGCTGTTATTACCATTTCCGGGGATGTATCCTCGGAAAAAGTAGAAGAATCCCATCTTGAACATCAGATCTTTCTTCCCCAGCCCCTCATCCGGCCTTCGGATCAGGAGTTACAACAAATGGCTCAGCTTATCAACGAGGCTGAAACTGTTACTATTTTGGGGGGAAGCGGTTGTGCGGGTGCTCACGCCGAGGTGTTGCAGTTATGTGAGCAGATAAAAGCTCCCTTAGTCTATGCGTTGCGAGGGAAGGAATACCTGGAATATGATAATCCTTACGAAGTCGGTTTAACGGGTTTGATTGGGTTCCGTTCTGGAGCAAGAGCCGTGGCTAATGGCGAAGTATTACTCATGCTGGGTACGGACTTCCCTTACAAAGACTGGTACCCGGATAAGGCAAAACTGATTCAGGTCGATACGCGTCCTGAGCATTTGGGGCGTCGCTCCAACCTTACCTTGGGAGTAGTTGGAAGTGTCGCTCCGACCATTCAGGCTTTATTACCTTTATTGATCGAGAAAACGAATCGCAAACACCTGGATCGGGCTTTAGAAGATTATAAAAAGAACCGGGAAGAATTTGATTCGCACGCCCGGGGAACCGAAAACGACGGCGTAATTCACCCGGAATACCTGATGGCAGCTCTCAGCGAGAAGGCAAGTAAGGACGCTATTTTCACGGCTGATGTGGGAACCCCCACCGTCTGGGCGGCCCGCTACCTGAAAATGACGGCTCAGCGTCGATTATTAGGTTCGTTTACGCACGGTTCTATGGCTAGTGCGATGCCACAGGCGATTGGGGCACAACTGGCCTTCCCGAATCGTCAGGTAATTTCTCTTTCTGGTGATGGTGGTTTTGCGATGTTAATGGGCGATTTGCTGACGATCTTTCAATACAACCTTCCCGTTAAGCTGGTAATTTTTAATAACTACTCCCTGGGGTTTGTAGCTATGGAAATGAAAGTAGCCGGATTGCCACCCTTCGGGACGGATATGAAAAATCCCAATTTCGCTCGTATGGCTGAAGCGATGGGCATTCGGGGCATTCGCGTCGAAAGTCCAGATGATTTACCCGAAGCGATTGAGGAAACGTTCCGGCATTCTGGTCCGGTATTACTGGACGTCGTAGTGAATCCAACGGAGCTTTCCATGCCGCCTAAAGTTACCTTCGAACAAGCCTGGGGCTTCGGGATGTACATGATGAAAGATACGCTTCGCGGCGATGTCAGCGAAGTGGTGGATACGATTAAGAGTAACTTTTTGAATAAGTTATAATCGTTGCTGGCTTTTCTGCTGGCAGCTTGAATAACTCAGGCTGCCAGCGGTTACTTTATTTCAGTAAAGTCTTTACCTTCTCCCTGGGTAACTCTTCAATGGTCCCATTCTTCCCTTGGGTCGTTCGGGCAGCCCAGAGCGAATTTAGAATGGCTTCTTCCGTTGCTTCAATTGAAGCTAAAAAAAGAGCCGACATAGAGTCATTATTGACTTCTTCGAGGGTTTGGGTAATTCCTTTGGTTTCGTGTGGAATACGAACCTTTTCATTCGTAGAAAAAGCCAGCACGTATTCTCCTGAACCATTACTCGCAATACCGCCTACTTTTGCCAACGCCGACCAGGCCCGTTTAGCCAGTCGCTCCAGATTTCGATGGGTAAGGGGAGCATCTGTAGCTACAATAATCATGCAGGAACCATCGGCGGGGTCGTTTAGCTGATCGCTCAGAAAGTATTTACCCAAAGCTTTTCCAATGGGTTTGCCTTTGATTTCCAGCACACCGCCAAAATTGGTTTGCACCAGTACACCTACGGTATAACCACCCGATTTTTTAGGAATCACGCGGGAGCTCGTACCGATACCCCCTTTCCATCCAAAACAGATGGTACCCGTGCCGGCTCCTACGTTTCCTTCAGCAACTGACCCCGTTTTTGCCTTTTGAATGGCTTCCAGCACGTGTTCGGGTTTAACGTGAAAGCCCGTAATATCATTGAGGTAACTATCATTGGTTTCACCCACCACGGCATTAACCGAGCGAACGTTCTCATTACCCGGTTGGGCTAACGTGTAATTGATAATCCCCTGCATGCCCGCTGCGACGGAAAGTGTATTCGTTAATACAACGGGTGTTTCCAGATTTCCTAACTCATTTACCTGACTGATCCCCGCCATTTTTCCGAAACCATTGGCCACAAAAACAGCCGCCGGAATTTTCTGTTGAAACAGGTTACCTTCCGTCGGAACAATGGCCGTCACTCCCGTACGAACATCCGTCCCCTGGCTTAAGGTGACGTGTCCAACTTTTAACCCGGCGACATCCGTAATGGCATTGGTTGCACCCGTTTTTAAAATTCCAATGGGGAGTCCAGTATCCTCGCGAAAGCGGGTTTGGGCCTGAAGAATGGAAGAACTGATCATGAGAAGAAAAAAAAGGTGTTTCATTGGGAGGGTTTAGAGTTTTCAGTTTTCAGTTTTCAGTTTTCAGTTTTCAGTTTTCAGTTTTCAGTTTTCAGTTTTCAGTTTTCAGTTTGAAAAGAGAAAACCCATAAAGATAAGGGAGATGTTTGAAAAGGGAACCCTAACCCCGGAGGGGTTTAATATGAATAGTCCCGGTCTGGATGGACCCGGATGAAAATCCGGGGTTCCCTATAGATGGACCCTCCCCCTGACTGGTGTCTTCACCAGCCCTTACTAAAAGCATAGAGGTTGGTGAGGACACCAACCAGGGCGGAAAATAACAGGCGATCATTTCAGGTAGAGACGCGACTTCATCGCGTCTGGGTAAGAGACGGTTTTGGGTTACCTCTGTATTCCTTTCTACGCCGTTGTTAGTGTTTCACCAAACACGGTTTGCGTACAAATGACTGGTGAGGACACCAGCTAGGGTAGGGAGAGCCAGACGTGATAAAGTCGCGTTTCTACCATTAGACTACGCTCTTTCGGATTTATAATCCCTAAAGTAACACTAACCATCTCTACAGAAATGCGGCTAGCAGCTGTGCTGAATTGCAAATCCGAAAAATAGAATAAGCTCACTTCTCAACATCTAATCAAACTGAAATTCCGATTGATAATACTTATACGCATTGATCCATGCCGCATAGACCCAGAGGAAACCACCTAAAATGGCTAGATCTACATGAAACATAATAAGCAGTAAACCGACGATAAAGCCCCACAAACCATACGCACTTAGTTTTTCCAGACTTTTGTCATGCTGATACACCCGATGCAAAGCCGCTATTTGAATACCACTGATAAACACGAAGGCTTTCCCCACAAAAAGAAAAGAGACCGTGTCGGGTAAATAGCGAAACAGGAGTATGATTTCCGGGATGAAAATCAACAGCATTTGCAGGGCATGAGCCGTAAAACGCTTCCCAAAGGATAAAGGTAAATTTCGGACGAAGAGCAAATACTCGTGCTCGAACGTATAATGTTCGGTGGTAAGTCCGAGGTGAATCAGGCTGCCCAGTAGTAAGCCAATGGCCAGTAACCGTTCATCGTAATCATCCGTAGGGTAAAGCAGGCAGACGCCTAGGAGCAGGGCCCCCGAGAAGAATTTAGTGACCAGTACCAAGATAGCATGTTTCCGTAATAAAAACTGAATGAAAAACAGCGGATAGGGCAGCGGCCAGTTCTGGGCAAAAGTTCGAACCTTTGCTTCCGTATCACTTTGCCGAAGGGTTCGTTCGAAGATTAGTAACGCAAGTAGGCTGATGGCAGCAAAAAAGAGAATAAGGCTGATAATAGCCATCCACTGCTGATTTTGAATGGCATACAAACTCATCCAGAAAGCATACGCCAGAATGGGTAGTAATAAGCTGATGGTAATGGTTAACCAGCTAATCACCCGCTGAGGGGTGGAAATTAATCGAAAATGATGCAGAAACCGATAGGCTGGATGACGAAACTGTTGCCGGACAAACCCAATTATTTTAAGGGCATATAACGTCCAAGCGGCAAAGTAATAAAGTAAAATAGAAGGCGAAGTCATGGCATACTGAAACACCGCGACGTGATCATCCGAGCGAATGATTCCGAAGCCTAGCATTACAATAACCAGAAAGAAACCCGTATTTTGACGGTAAAACTCCGTTACCAGCGTTCGATAGAGGACCGTTTTCAAGGAATAGGCGAGGCTTTAGCCGAGGTGAATTTCCTCCAGCGTTTGGTTACGGATGATGTAAGAAGAGTCCATTTTTAGGTCGGTTAACCTGAAATCCTGATGGGAGGAAAGTAGAAACTGAACCCCATTCTGATGGTACTGATCAATGAGCTGACATACATTGGCCACCGCCCGATCATCAATCGTAATGAGAGGTTCGTCAAGCATAATGAGCGTTGGATTGCCCAGAAAACCCAAAATTAAAGACGTTTTTTTGAGCATTCCCGAAGAATAAGTTCCAACGGGCTGTTTCCAGAACGAAGCTATTTCCAGCGTTTCTACTAACGCGTCCACTTGTCCTGCCGGAGCTTTCTTGGCTTTGGCGACAAAAGAAATCAGATCAAAAGCAGATAAATATTCCGGGTAGAGCGGCTCGGCTTCGGCGTAATTCACCCGTAATCGAAACGCAACGGGATCACGCTTTACTTCCCAGGTATCATCTAGCCAGATTTCACCCTCGAAAGGCAACATCCCTGCTACCGACCGAAAAAAAGTACTCTTTCCGGCTCCGTTCACACCCCGAATCCAGTGAATGCCGGGTTGAAGTTGCAGTTCGGGAACTTCCAGAATGGTGCGACCGTGATACGCTTTTCGGTAATTTTTGACGTGTAGCATACCTACAAAAAAAGACATTTGGCAAAGCTTTCCAAAACCTTTCCGGTATACGGACGAGCCGTTTGTACTTTTGTATCATGCAAAGCAATTATTACTTCCTTCGCCAACTGTCCAGCGAACTGGAAAATCAGTTGAAAGGCCTAGTTTTGGCGGAGTGTTTTTCGCAGGAAAAAGACGAGCTAGTCATCGGGTTTTGTCCTGAGGAAAAGCAGTGGCGAAAAAAGCGTGATTTTTACATCCGGGCTACCATTCGCCCTGATTTCGTAGCTTTAAGCTTCCCCGATGATTTCAGAAGAGCAGGCCGAAATACGGTGGATCTTTTCTCGGAATTACTGGATAAGCAAGTGCTTGGCGTTCGTCAGTTTCTCAATGAACGGGCCTTTTCAATTGAATTTGCGGATGATTACCATTTGGTTTTTAAGCTCTTTGGCAACCGTTCCAACCTGGTATTAATTCAGGGTACGCAGGTCGTTGATCTCTTTCATAATAAACTCGTTTCCGACGAAAACCTAGATATCCAGACGCTGGACCGACCTTTAGACCAGAGTCGGGAAGCCTTTGATCGGGCTAATGGCGACTGGCGGAAGTTATTCCCAACGTTTGGTAAAGATGTAACGTCCTGGCTGGATCGGCATCACTACCGTTCGTTACCCATTGACGAAAAATGGGCCTTGGTAGAGCAGGTAAGGGCCTACCTGGAAAATCCGCAGTATTACATCAAGACGGTGGAATACCAGCCCGTGTTGACGCTCATTCCCGACGAGGCCGAAAAGACCTTTACCGATCCGATTGAGGCAGCCAATGGCTTCTATTATGCTTATTCGAGAATCAATGTTTTTGACCGGGAGAAGGGACAGATTGTTCGATTACTGCAAAAACGTAAGCAGAAAACCCAGTTATACATTGATTCGGTCTACGAGAAACTCGACGAGATGGAAAAAGCCATCAAGCACGAGGAGATCGGACATATTCTGATGGCAAATCTGCACCAGATTCCCGAACGATCCGAAAGTATTGAGTTACACGATTTCTACCGCGATCAGCCCGTCACGATTCGTTTAAAGCCCGATTTGACGCCTCAGAAAAATGCCGAGTCGTATTACCGAAAGGCTAAAAACGAGAAAATTGAGATAGAACACCTGATGGAAGCTCTGGAAGTTCGGGAAGGCGAAATGGATGAATACGATGCCCAAATCGAAAAAGTGGAGTCGCTGGAAACGTTAAAGGAGCTGCGAAAATACCTAAAAACCAGTGGGCTGGACAAAATGGAGAAGCCCGATGTTTCGGCGGCTACCTTGTTCAAACGCTATGAGTATCAGGGTTTCGAAATTTTTGTGGGAAAGAATGCCAAAAACAATGACCTGCTTACGCAGCGATATACCCGTAAAGAAGACCTCTGGCTGCACGCCCGCGATGTCACGGGTTCGCACGTTATTATTCGCCATCAGGCCGGTAAACGATTCCCCAATCCAGTCATTGAACGAGCGGCTCAGCTAGCGGCTTATTATTCCAAACGTCGCAATGACAGTTTGTGTCCAGTTATTGTTACCCCGAAAAAATTCGTCCGCAAAACCCGCGACTTACAGGAAGGTCAGGTCATTGTAGAAAAGGAGGAAGTAGTGATGGTAGAACCGAAAGCTTAGCTTAGTTGATGGTTGTTCGTTGTTAGAAAAAAGTAGAGACGTCGATTCATCGCGTCTCTTACTGCATGCGTAGGAGCTCTATTCTTAACTGAAAACGGAAAACTGACCACTGAAAACAAAGAAAATGAAAGTTAAATATCTATTCATAGGAGCCATCTTTTTGTTGATGGCCTACATGGTTTATAATGCCACTTCTCAACCCGGCATTCAGGATTTAAAAGGTAATTTTCAGGAAGTAGCCCTGTATCGCAATGAAAACAATACCGGACCTATTACCCGCATCTATGCCGTAACGGTGGAAGATACGTTATGGGGAGAAATGAAAAAATACGGCGATTTTATGCCGCATACTAAATACGGAACTACGAAAGTCTATTTCTTCAAAGCAGGTAGTATGGTACCTAAAGAACTGAATCCAAAAGAAAAAGACTTTGAAGAAAAATATCATCCGATCGCTTCGTATGAGAAGGATGGAATGGGAGAGGTTTTGTTTGATATATAACTAATAAAAGTTAATAAATATGGTATTTTTTATTAAAAACAATGCTATTAATTAGTGTAAAATAGATTTTTTATATTTTATTTAAATAAAATATTATTCTGTTTTGTGACAGAATAATATGTATCGTTATATTAGCATAATTAACCATCTACTTTATCTAAAGTTTTATAATGATGAGAAAATTTAAATTTACATCTTTTTTTATTTTATTTCTTTTTTTGTTTTTCAGTTGTTCAAAGCAATTAGAAATAAAGCCTAACTTACCAGCTAGAAAGCCTGATTATCTTGCTAGAGGAGGACGACAGAATACTAGTTATATTGCTTGGGAAAATGCAGATTTTTTTTATTACAAAGATGATATTGGCACAACTAGAGCAGTTAGGACTCCTTGGTCATCAGGGGGAAGTTCTGTATTTTCGTTTTATGAAGCTACTGACCGGCTTCAGCAAGATGGATGGGTTTTGCTATATAGTACTCTAGATCCTAATCAGTTTATAGACAATAAACTATTTTTTATATTGTATAATAAATGGAGAGGTATAGTCAGAGTGTTTTTTTATAATAAAGACAATCCTCCTAGTTATTCAAATTACGTTTTAGGTAAACTGCGTTTTGGTAGTGATGGAGTTTTAAACTCTGGACTGTTGAACTTTTCAGAGCAATTTGCATCAGCAAAGGATATTAAATCAGATAGACCATTTACTATTTTATCTAATATTAATCCATCTAGTATAAATACAGGAGCACTGAATAACAGTTGGTATAGTTTTGACTATGAAATTGCTTATGATCCAACTATTACAAGTGTAAATGAAATGAGCGTCGGAATGGATTTAGAAGCGAGAGCTATTGGACAACAGAAGATTTCATTAACAGGATCCTTAGACGGTTCTATAGATGGTACAATAGAAATATCGGGTAAAGAAGGATCTTCGTTAATTAATACTCTGTTTACCTCAAATGATAACTCTATTTCTAATGTTATCGGAAATGTTAGAACCGGATCAAGAAAAAGTTCAGCTAAAGATGGTATATTGAAAATATTAGGAAGTGCGATTACAGACGGGTTTAAGTCTTCGGTGGAAAATGCAGCTAACACATTAGCGACAGGGGGGCTAAACATAATTACCTCTCCAATATCAAAGTTTTTCAATTCTTTAATAGCATCTCCTGCTGAAAATACTGAAAATGTGCATTTAAAAATGAATGCAAAATTAAAAGTACAAGGTACAGCGGAATCAGAATTCCTGTTGTATAATCAACATTTCTTTGTTCCTGGTACTATAAGAAACTCTAATAACCCTGGATTAGTACCTTACTATGATAAACCATTGGGCGTTTTTAATATTTCAACAACACCTGTTATTAATGTGTCTGCATACGGAAGTGATGGTATAACTTATTCATTTAATCCATCTACCTTTAACGTAGATATTAATCCAGAAGTTGCCAATGATATAACTATTTCTGAAATCCAAAAAAGTATTGTATGGCTAAAAACATTTAATGGTATAAGTGTATCACCAACTTCTACTTCCCCCGTCACATTGATTACTAGAACAGAAGGGAAACAGGAAAATACCAATACTCCTTTTGTTCAAGATGAATGGTATGATTCAGGGAGTAATACCTTTCGTATTATAGGGAGAAATGGAAGGCGGATGGCTGCAAATGTTAAAGTACGAGTTTCATTTAAAATCCAGCCTAATAATGGAGGTAAATCAGTATATATATCAAAAATATTTAATGCTAATGTTGTTGGACTAGAAAATTTACTTTAAATTATACTTTAGTTTTAGTAATTTAGGGAATTTTTTGAATATAAGTTCCCTAAATTACTAGGCCATCACCGAAACCATTTCCAACGCTACTCTTCCAAGTTTCTGATCTCCCCTTATCATAACCTGATGCATAATTTCCTGAGGCCTAATACTTTTTGAAAACAAAGGCCAGGCCGTTTCCGGGGAAAGACTTACTTCACTTGTAGGATTACCGATATATTCTTTCTTTAATATCCACGCATTATTTTCCCGAACGACGTACCAGGAACCCCCTATCTCGCTGGTAATGGTAAGTTGAATGGTCGTCCCATTTTCTGCCTGAATGCTTCGATAGGTGTGTGGCAAAGCATACATGAACGTATCGATAAACGGATAGAAAAATTCTTTTGTTAAAAGCCCGGGTTTATGAACGGCTGCCCGGATTTGCTGCTGGTGTAGCCACTTTTCAGTGTATTCCCGAGCGAGGTGCATCCAGTTTTTACTCTCTTCTTCTCCGGCCCAGGCTACTGAAAAAGTAGCAGGAGCTTCTGGGTCCAGCGTAGCATAATAATCACAATACAAAGGCCCGGTTAATTCGTGCAGGAGAATTAATAGGGGCGGGCTTACCCGCTTCATGGCTTTCACCCAATCGGCATTTAAGCCATTGAGATAATCTAGTAAGTCCTGATAGGAATGAATGGAAGGATTTTCGCCCTGATACCCGTCTCTTAGTTGTGAAAGAATGCGAATATTCCCATCCAGCAAGTGAGCAACTACATCCTTTACTTTCCAGCGTTTCGCAATGGTTTGAGCCTGCCACTCTTCCGAATTTAGGGAACGTAACAAATCAAACAGCATCTGATCGAGCGTTCGGATTTTTAGGATGAAATCAGTGGTTTGAATAGTGCTCATAATTCATCAATGAAGGGACTAAATATGCACATAATTGTTGATTCATGAGAAGCTATTCATGACAAACCGGAGCTGGCTGCGAGGCAGATATACTAACTTTTGGACTGTAAGGAAGATTTAGTCCCAGTCCTCGCCAGATAAAAAGCAGAGCAATGGTTAAGGTAACGACGGGTAACCAGCGGTTCAGTCGTTGACGAATGGGAAGACTGATCCATCGCCAAACCCAGCTAACGGCCAGCAGGGCAGGTAAGGTGCCGAGACCGTAAACGGTCATAAAAAGCATTCCTTCCAAAGGCGAATTAGCCGTTAATGCCCCCGCTAAAGCCACGTAAACTAAGCCGCAAGGTAACCAGCCGTTGAGAAACCCGGCAGCGGGGTAAGACCACCAGGTTTTCTGGATTAATACCTTTCCAAATAGTTTTTGTAGCCGCAGAATCGGGCGAAAAGCCAGCCAGCGATTTCCCACCAAGAAGGCAATCATTAACAGGCCGGCCAGTACTGAAATCTGCTGTTGCCAGCCAAAAAGTGAAAACCGTTCCCCTAACAACCCTACTGCCATTCCCAATAAACTATAACTCAGGCACCGGGCCAGATGGTAACTCAGCCGGGCGAGCCATAACTGATTAACTGAAAGTCCACCCACGGGTAAGGCCAGCGAAAGCGGCCCACACATGCCTATGCAATGCAGGCTGGCGGTAAGTCCGGTGACGAAGGCGATTAGCATTGGGTTTAGAGTTTGGAGCGGCCGCCGCTGCGGTTTTGAGTTTTGAGTTTTGAGTTTTGAGTTTTCAGTTTTCAGTTTTGAGTTTTGAGTTTTGAGTTTTCAGTTTTGAGTTTTCAGTTTTGAGTTTTCAGTTTTCAGTTTTCAGTTTTCAGTTTTCAGTTTTCAGTTTTCAGTTTTCAGTTTGAAAAGAGAAAACCCATAAAGGTAGGGAAGAGGTTTGGAAATGGAAGTGATAACCCCGGAGGGGTTTAATATGAGTAGCCCCGGATGCTAATCCGGGGTATCCAGCCAAGGGTAAAGGAAGTGGTTGGTGTCCTCACCAACCACGGCGGAAAATGTGTCCCCCTGGCGGGTCTCGGATTATTTAACCCCCCTTGGAGTTGGAGAACCCTCTACAAACTAACTTCCTCTCCCGCCATGGCTGGTGTCTTCACCAGCCATTCATATAAAGCCTAGTGGTTGGTGTCCTCACCAACCACGGCGGATGACCCAGTTTGTACGAACCGAACCCCGGATTATATCCAAGCCTATCTAACCTCATGAGGGGTTAGATTAGCACCTACAACCTAACTTCCTCTTCCGTATAATACTCCTGTTGTCCATCGGTCCAGGTGATTTTGATTCGCCAGTGACCCGTTTTTAGCTTTCGCGTAGAAACGATTTGTTCGGTATGGTTGGGCTCAACGGCTACATTGAAATCCAATTGAGCGTCGGAGGGGCGGAAAAACTGAATCCGGCCCTTCGTTAAACCTTTAGGGATGGAAAACTGAATTTCCTTCTTGGAAGGCTGGTGGTTGATTTTGAAAGGATTATGAGCGGATTTGTTGTTCTGAATCCGGTCGATTTGCTGTTGATAAGCCATTTCAGTCTGGTAATAATCTTTCCGCACCAGATCTACTTTAGTACTGGCCATGCGATAGACCAGAAAGCCAATAAAGCTGCCAAAGGCAACAAAGGCAAGAATGATCGATTTTCCCCAGTTCATCTTTTTAGTTTTCAGTTGTTTGTTTTCAGTTTTCAGTTGCTAGACTTGGGGCGGCGATTGTGAGTTATTTTATTTAACTAAAAACTGACAACCGCAAACTGAAAACTCATTCTACTGGTCCCATGAAATTGGTTTTTACCTGGTCGATGAGCTGACCGTTGGCGGTTACTTCAATTTCGATGGGCGTTTTATTTTCGGTAATCTTTTTGGCGGGTGTTAGTAAGAAAAAAGAACCCTTCGTTAACTCGCCTGGTCGGACTGTTTTTAGAGCCTGCCCCACGTATTGTAACTGAAAATCAGGATTTTTTACTTTGAAATTTAGTTCGATGGGGCGGAAGGTTTTATTAATAACTTCTACCGTGTAGAGATTGGAAACCTGTCCGTTGTCCTGTTGCTGAAAAGTTAACCCAGAAGCCCGTAACACCGTTGTTTCGACGTCTTTTCGATTAATTAATAGATAACTGAGTACGCTGATTAATACCACTAATACAGCGGTGTACGCTTGTAATCGACCATCAAAACGGAATTTTTTATGTTGCTCAATACCTTCCTGGGAGGCATAACGAATCAGTCCGATGGGCTTCTGAATTTTGTTCATGACCCCATCACAGGCATCAATACAGGCCGTACAATTGATGCATTCGAGCTGGGTACCTTTTCGAATGTCGATGCCCGTCGGACAAACCTGTACGCAGAGCGAGCAGTCCACACAATCGCCTTTGGGAGCCGTATCCTGTTTTTTGAGTTTCCCCCGAGGCTCACCCCGAACGTAATCGTAAGCAACCACGATTGATTTTTTGTCCAGTAATACACCCTGCAATCGTCCATAGGGACAAATGACGACGCATACCATTTCACGAACTTTGGCGAAAACGAGATAAAAAAGTACCGTAAAAATCAGGATCGCAGCCAAGCCGCCGAGGTGGTTAGCGGGATCATCCGTCTGGATACGAAGCAATTCATCTTTACCAATGATGTAAGCCAGAAAGGTATTGGAAATAGCGAAAGCAATCAGTAAAAACAGTCCGTGTTTGAGTGCCTTTTTTCTGATTTTCTCAGCCGTCCAGGTAGCTGCCTGGAGTCGTTTCTGGGCTTTGTAATCGCCTTCAATCCAGTTCTCAATTTTCCGGAAGATCATTTCCATGAAAACCGTCTGCGGACAGGCCCAGCCGCACCAGAGGCGTCCAAACGCTACCGTAAAAACCACAATAAACAAGATAAAAGTAAGCAGGCCGATGGCTACCAGGTGGAAATCCTGTGGCCAGAACGGTACCCCGAAGAAAATGAATTTCCGCTCTAGAACATTAAAAAGAAACAGCGGATGCCCTTCAAATTCAAGCCAGGGTAAGCCGAAGAGGGTGAGCAATAAAACTCCGGCTACGATTCCTCTCCAGCGATAGAGTCGCCCGCCTTCGGGTAAACGCGGATACTGACGTTTCCCCGAAGTGATGGCGAGGTCCTCTAATAGATCATCTGCGGTAGTCATGACTTACTGTTTTTGGGCTACCTCTTCGGGCTTCACTTCCTCGCCCTGAGGTGCCTTAGCTCCGGCGGGTTTACTGCCCTGGAGTGAAAAAATATAACTCGAAACCTGCTGAATCTGAATGGGGTTCAATTGCTTCTTCCAGGAAATCATTCCCTTGTCGGGCACGCCTTCGGTAATGGTTTTGAAGACTGCTTTAATCGTTCCGCCGTGTAGCCAGTAGGCATCCGTCAGATTCGGACCTACTTTGCCTTCAGCTGCCGCTCCGTGACAGGCGGTACAGTTCTGGTCAAAGAGCTTTTTCCCAGCTTCGATGGATTTTGGATCTTTCAGTACCGTTACATTCGATTCATTCACCGCATTAGCAAACTTCTTGAGATACGCTTCGTGAGCCTGTTCAGCAGCGGCCATTTCGGCGGTGTATTCCTGATGCATCACATCGCCGTCGCCGATGACGTGGTAGGTAATCAGATAGCCAATTGCACAGATAATGGTGATATAGAACAGGCCCATAAACCAGCCTGGCGTTGGGTTATCCAATTCCTGAATGCCATCGGGAGCATGGGCCATGAGTAACTGTTCGTTGGTAGAAGAGGGCGGTACCCGGAAAATACGATTCCAGATGCTACTGCCTTCGTAGACATCTACTTTGGTTTCTTCCTTCGTAGGTAAGGTACTTTTTACCGTTAAGTATAAGTGAAGGGTAGAAAACAGCAAGGCTAAAGCTCCGAAGATCAGGCAAATGAGTAATACCATCAGTAGTAACTCTTCGCCCGTTTTTATTTCAAAGTTCATTTTATGTCAGTTTGCAGTTTACAGTTGTCCGTTTACGATTGAAAACTGAAAACAGACAACTGAAAACTCATTTATTCCAAAGGCATTTTACTCATTTCCTGTAGGTGTTTCTGGTCGGTCAGAAAAACGAAAAGACCTACCGTAACGAAAAAGGCAACGAAGATGACGAGCGACGAAATCATAAAGAAATCGGTTCCCTGAAGCTGGGTGATGAGGTTGCGAAACATGTGTTTGGTTGTTAGTTGTTGGTTGATGGTTGTTGGCGGCTGCCGTTGCGGTTATAGTCGGGAGAACTAACAACTACGAACCAACAACCATCAACTTATTTCAAAGCCGCTTCGTCCTTCTTGATGTCCGTTCCCAGACGTTGTAAGTAGGCAATCAGGGCGACAATTTCCTTGTCTGATTTAACTTTGATCCCTTCCTGTTTCAGGCGTACCGAGATGGCTTCGGCCTGTTGTTCGGCGTCAGCAGAAGCCTGTGAAATGGCGTAGTCATCATAAGGAACCCCGAGGGACTGCATGGCTTTGAGTTTGGCCTCCAGAGTGGAGTTATCCAGCTTTTGGGTTAACAACCAAGGGTAGGCCGGCATGATCGATCCCGGAGACATACTCGTCGGATCATTCATGTGGTGGTAATGCCAGGAATCAGGGTATTTGGCTCCTTCGCGGTGTAAATCCGGGCCGGTACGTTTAGAACCCCAGAGGAACGGGTGATCATATACGAACTCGCCCGCTTTGGAGTATTCCCCGTAGCGTTCGGTTTCGGAACGGAAGGGACGTACCATCTGGCTGTGACAGTTATTGCAACCTTCGCGGATGTATAAATCGCGTCCTTGAAGCTCCAGTGGCGTATAGGGCTGGACAGAGGCAATGGTTTGCACGTTGGACTCAACGGTAAAGGTTGGAATCAATTCCAGCACCGTTCCGATCAGAATAACGATTAATGAACCTGCCAATAACTGCATGGGGCGACGTTCGAAGACGCGGTGCCAGTAGGTGTCTTCCCCTGTGGGTACGTATGCTTTCTCCAGAGCCGGAGCTTCGGCGGATTCGTTAGCTACGAAGCTGCCTTTAGCCATGGTTTTGAAGAGGTTATAGGCCATCAGAATAGCCCCAAGCAGATAGATGGCTCCGCCAATGGCACGCATCATGTGCATGGGTAACAATTGCAGCGTTGTTTCCAGAAAAGCGGGATACTTGAGCGTTCCTTCGGGCGTAAATTCTTTCCACATCATTCCCTGCGTAAAGCCTGAGATATACATCGGAACGGCGTAGAACAGAATACCGAGTGTGCCTAGCCAGAAGTGGATGTTCATCATCCGTTTCGAGTAAATTTCCGTCTTCCACATTTTAGGAATCAGGTAATACAGAATGGCAAAGGTTAGGAAGCCGTTCCAACCCAGAGCACCTACGTGTACGTGAGCCACAATCCAGTCGGTAAAGTGGCCAATGGCGTTTACGTTTTTCAACGAAAGCATCGGACCCTCAAAGGTCGCCATCCCGTAAGCCGTAACCCCCACGACCATGAATTTCAGCCGGGCATCTTCCCGTACTTTATCCCAGGCTCCGCGAAGGGTCAGCAGACCATTAATCATACCACCCCAGGACGGAGCAATGAGCATAATAGAGAAGGCTGTTCCCAGGGATTGAGCCCAGTCAGGCAAACTTGTATAAAGTAGATGGTGAGGGCCAGCCCAGATGTAAATAAAGATCAGCGACCAGAAGTGTAGAATGGAAAGTTTATAACTGTAAACGGGTCGGTTGGCCATTTTTGGCAGGTAATAATACATCAGCCCCAGATAAGGCGTGGTCAGGAAGAACGCCACCGCGTTGTGCCCGTACCACCATTGCACCAGAGCATCCTGAACGCCAGCGTACATAGAATAACTCTTCAGGAAGGTAACCGGAATGGAGAAGGAATTCACCACGTGCAGAACGGCTACGGTAATAAACGTGGCGATGTAAAACCAGATTCCCACGTACAGGTGACGCTCACGGCGTTTGATGATCGTTCCGAACATGTTAATGCCAAAAACCACCCAGATGAGCGTAATGGCAATGTCGATGGGCCATTCTAATTCGGCGTATTCTTTGGAAGAGGTGATCCCCAAAGGCAGCGTTGCTACGGCAGAAACGATGATGAGCTGCCAGCCCCAGAAGTGAATCCAGCTTAATACATCCGAAAACATCCGGGCTTTCAGCAGCCGTTGCAGAGAGTAATAAACGCCCATGAAAATGGCATTACCCACAAAGGCAAAAATCACGGCATTAGTGTGTAAAGGCCGGATGCGACCGAACGTGGTGT
Organism: Siphonobacter sp. SORGH_AS_0500; assembly: GCF_031453245.1. Taxonomy (NCBI): domain Bacteria; kingdom Pseudomonadati; phylum Bacteroidota; class Cytophagia; order Cytophagales; family Cytophagaceae; genus Siphonobacter; species Siphonobacter sp. SORGH_AS_0500. The sequence goes on along the minus strand of NZ_JAVIYT010000001.1, from coordinate 4,217,242 downwards.
ACTGGTTATCCATGTTCATGGCGGGCTGAAACAACTGCGTGGCGGCAATCACACCGACCAGCATACCGATTAACCCCCAGATGATGGTAGCAATGGAAAAGGCTTTAACGACCTTGTTGTCGTACGCGAAGCGTTCGAGCTTAGGTGGGGCGATTTCAGTAGAAGAATAGGAAATCATGGGATACAGGAATGGTTAATGTGAACTCAGGCTTCGTCGTCGAGTAAGGCTCGGAGACTGGGTGTATACAAATCATCATTCTGCCCGGATTTCATGGCCCAGAAGAAGGCAGCCAAAAAGCCTAAAGCCAGCAGAAGACTAATGCCGATAAGAAGAAAAATGATTTTCATAAACCTTTGATTTTCAGTTTCAAAGGTCAGGAGAAAGGACACTCTTAAAAATGACAAAAATCACCCCGGAGGGTGATTTTCGAAGGGTAGGCTAGTAAGAAATGGAGTTTAATTCTCCATATAAGAATCGTTATTGAGGTATTCGAGCTTACTGTTCCAGACCAGGGCAATCTGCGTGGCTCGTTGTCGGGCGTTTTCCGCCCCTTCGCCCTCAAAATTTTCCGCAAGGGTTTCCGTAAAGAGTGTTAACCAGCGTTCAAAATGCTCGATGGTTAAGGTATGCTTCTGATTAATAATCAAATGCGGACGAAAGGGGTGACCGTGGTAACTGTTATTCCCTAACAGCAGGTTTTCCCAGAAACCGTACATTTTGGGTAGGTGTTTGGCCCAATCTACCTGAGCAACGTCGGTGAAGATGGGAGCCAGTAACTCATCCTTCTGAACTTTTTCATAGAAAGAATCCACCAAATGCCGAACGGCTTCTGAACTATCAAGGTACATCTTTTTTGAGGGAGGATTCATATCGTCTTTCGCTGTCAGCTTTTCTGCTGGCAGTTAGTTGTTAGTTATGGGGCTACTCGCGAAAAGCGGGCGGCGAATCATTTAAGCAGAATTCAAGTATAAGGATTCTGAATTAACCATTCAATCAATCCAGCCATGAAAAACGTTCGCTTCCCGGTCTTTTTTGCTACGCTTTATTTACTCCTTTACACCATCGGAGCGAACATGGGCTGGTTTTCCCTGCCTCTCATCGTTACCCTCTGGATACTGGCTCCGGTCTTGGTAGGCTGGATGGTTTATCGCATTCTGAAAGATGGGGTTCCCAGTGGCCATACCTTCGAGGATCGTTTTTACGAAGATTACCAGCCTCGTAGAAAATAAAAGGCTAGGTGCCGCCCTGATAAACTTTCATTTATTGAGACTGCGTCGTACTACATTTTAAAGAACGCCTTAGTAGAGACGCCGATTTATCGCGTCTGGGTAGAATTGATTTATAACTTCCCAATGATTTCCCTTTCCCCGGCTGAGACGTGATAAATCGGCATTTCTACGTTTGGAAAACCCCTTAGTAGAGACGCCGATTTATCGCGTCTGGGTAGAGAGTTGATTTTATAACTTCCTAATGATTTTCCTTCCCCGGCTGAGACGCGATAAATCGGCATTTCTACGTTTGGCCCTCCCTGGTAGAGACGCCGATTTATCGCGTCTGGGTAGAGTTGATTTATAACTTCCCAATGATTTTCCTTCCCCGGCTGAGACGCGATAAATCGGCGTCTCTACGTTTGTTTGGTGTTTGGGGAAAGACCAAGTTAGGGGTAAACTATGTTTACTACCTCACAGATTTGCCTCTCGCAGTTACTCCGATAAAGCCAAGCGACTGTGGAAGGCTATAACCGCTGCCAGCTTTTTCGCTGGGAGCGGTAGGTAACCTACATATAATTCAAATCATTGTTCTTCTTCAGCTTCAGCACACCAACGGCGTTCAGTAGCAGAATAACTGGAAACGTAGGGTCAAATTCAAACCAGCGAACACCGAAGTTAGCCCGACCGCCAAGCTTGTGGTGATTGTTGTGATACGATTCTCCCATCATCAGAAAATCGAAGGGTAACAGGTTCTTCGCAGTATCATTTACTTTGAAATTGGTATAGCCGTATTTGTGAGCAAACCAGTTAATAATTACCCCGTGAACGGGACCCATCAGGTAATGAATGGGCAGTAACAGATATTGCCAGGGGCTCGTTGCGAAGTGGATGTAAAATAGGGTGTAGGCAGTTCCCCAGGCAACCCGTGAAATCCAGTTATCGCCAATCTTTTCCATGAAACCCCAGTAGGGCACATTCTTGAAATACTTAGGGTCCACGTTCTCTTTGTGGTGCAGAATGCGGTTATAAATGGTTTTGGTCTTCCACATCATGTCGAAGGCATTGTCCGAAAAACTGGGGGAGTGCGGATCTTTTTCGGTATCCGCAAAGGCGTGGTGTAAGCGGTGCATAACCCCATACGCATACGGACTTAAAAAACTGGAACCCTGAGTTACCCAGGTGAAAAAGTAGAAAAACCGCTCCCATCCCTTCGACATGGTAAACATCTGGTGTGCTGCGTAGCGATGTAGAAAAAACGTTTGTGAAAATAGGGATAGATACCAGTGGGCAATGAAAAACAAAAAGATGTACATGAAAAAAAGAGTTAGTAAAAGCTGTTTTAAAGGTAGGCTGAAGGTTGAGGCAGGTGTCGGCGGCTAGCTAGGTTCATTCCCAGCGTAGCAATAAAAACCATGGTAGCAGAGCTGACGGGCATAAGAATGGCGGCCACAATAGGGGCGAGGTGTCCCGTTAGGCCATAACTCAGTCCGATGAAATTATAGATGAGTGAAATCAGAAAACTGAAGCGAATTACCCAGAGTCCCATGCGGCTGAACTTAAGCATCTTTGGTAAATTTCTGAGTTGGCTGGCTTCCAGAATACCGTCGCTGGCGGGACTGAAATGCAGGGTGTTATCCGTTAAAGCAATACCCACATGAGCCTGTTTCAAGGCTCCGGCATCGTTCAGCCCATCGCCCAGCATCATCACTCGTTTTCCTGCTTTTTGTAATTGCTCGATAAAGGCCAGTTTATCTTCGGGTTTCATCCGAAAACGCATATTCTCTGGGGAAAACCATTGCTGTAAAGCCATTTTTTCGGAATCAGAATCGCCGGAAAGCAGGTAAAGCTGATACCTGGGGCGAAGTTGAGTCAGCATGGAGTCAAGTCCCTGGCGGTAGGACGTATGCAGGAGAAAATAACCCCGGCATATTTGATCCACGCTGACAAATACCGTACTGCCTTCCTGTGGAGCTACATTCGCTCCCGCCCAGGATGCGGAACCTATTTTGATCGCATGTCCCTGAATGGTTCCTGATAACCCTTTACCCGTAAAAGAGGCAAAGTTTTCGACGGACTCAAGAGGGTAGGATTCATGGAGAAAATGCTGGATTTTTATACTCAGGGGGTGATTGGAATGCTGAACCAGCGAAGCCACCATCCGCCGTTCTTCGGGGCTTAAAGCCAGTCCGATGAATTGAATGGGTTGTTCTTCGGTAGTTGTTAATGTTCCGGTTTTATCAAAAACAATGGTATCGCACTGAGCCATTTGCTCAATCACCTCGGCGTTTTTCAGGTATAATTTGCGGAGGCCTAACATTCGCAAGCCATGCCCCAGAGCAAAGGGGTAAGAAAGGGCCAACGCACAGGGACAGGCAATGATTAATACCGCCGTAAAGGCATTGAGCACTTTAGAGGGATCATGAAAGTACCAGTACCCTGCTGTCAATGAGGCCAGAATCAGCACGCTGATGGTAAAGTAATTACCTACCTGATCGGCAAAGGTTTTCAGCACGCTATCCTGATTTTTGGAGAACGAAGCGTGATTCCAGAGCTGGGTAAGTGTACTTTGAGAAACGTTTTTGAGAACTTCCATTTCAATGGAATCCCCCATTTGTCGGCCACCGGCATAAACCAGATCACCCGCCTGATGCGGTTCCGGTAGGGCTTCTCCAGTAACAAAACTGTAATCAATCAGTCCCGAGCCCCGGTATAATAAACCATCGGCGGGAATTAACTCGCCGTGGCGAATGCGAATGCGATTACCTTTCTGTAACTGTTGAACAGGGATAACTTCCAGAGTCGAACCAGATGCTTCGGCCAGCGTAGCGGTTAAAGGAAAATAGGATTTATAATCCCGTTCGAAAGACAAAAAGGAGTAGGTTTTCTGCTGAAACCATTTTCCGGCTAATAAAAAGAAAGTTAGTCCGGTAAGGGAGTCAAAATATCCATTTTGGTGCAGAAAAATAACTTCGTAGACACTCCGCAACCAGGCCACCAGAATCCCGAGCAGAATCGGAAAATCCAGATTTAAACGCCCGGCACGCAGGCTTTTGTAAACGGACTCGAAGTATTCCCAGCCGGAGTAAAACACTACTGGAATGGACAGAACTAAACTCAGCCACCCGAAAAGAATTTTGTAGGAGGCATCTTCCAGCCCCAGGTATTCCGGGAAACTGAAAAGCATAATATTCCCCGCACAGAATCCCGCCACACCCACGCGGCTTAACAGATTCCGATAGCCAGGATTCTGCTGTTCTTTGACTACATCCTGAAGGCTAATCAGCGGTTCGTAACCAATGGAAGTTAACAACTCGGCTAACTGCCGCAGCGTTACCTCTTTCGAAAATGAAACGGAAACCTGCTTTTTCAGAAAATCCACTCGGCTACTCAGCACCGCCGGGTTCAGCCGATTGAGATGCTCCAGTAAGTACAAACACGACGAGCAGTGAATGCTGGGGATATAGAAAGTAACTTTAGACTGGGTATCGTTCTGAAAATCAAGTAAAGACTGACTCACTTCCGCATGGTCGAGAAATTCAAATCGACTGGAAGAAGGCGAAATGCCTACCTGCTGATCTTCAAGGGTATAATAACGGCATAGATTATTCTGCGAAAGCAGATCATAGACCGTCCGGCATCCTTCACAACAGAACGAATGATCGTCCTGCTCGAAGGCCTTTTCAGGGCATTCGTTACCGCAGTGGTAACAATGCGTCGGGGTAAGAACGGAATCCTGGATTGTATGCATGGATCAGGAAAGGGGCTGACGTTAACAAGAAATACCCACTGGAAAGAAATTTTTCTGCGGTACGAGTAGTTCTTTAGATAAGGCCCCCAATTCGACATCAAAGCTCCGATTCATTGCCCCGGCGGCCTATGATAAGGAATAAGTGCACAAAGTGATTTATATCATTTTTTGAACTGATAACTTCTGTCACCTTTGTAATGCCAACCCGGAAGAATAGTCTAAACGGAACGGCGTATTGTTAATAAGCGTAACGGCCCGTTGTTCGAACATGGGATTCAATCGGAACCGTTGCCCGAGATCCACTAGAATCTGATGAAATCGCAAGCTGCTCCCGAATGCCAACGTTGTGCTTTTCGTGAATTTTCACTTTTCAAAAACTGTCAGCATGAAGAGCTGGAAGGCATGAATGAAAACAAGTGCTTTCATACGTATAAAAAGGGACAGGTTATCTTCCACGAAGGAAATCGACCCTTTGGCTTGTTCTGTGTATTCGATGGAAAAGTAAAAATCAGCCGCCTGAATTCTGATGGTAAAGAACATATTATTCGTCTGGCTAAACCCGGCGATACGTTAGGCTATCGTTCGCTAATTGAAAATGCAAAATACACGGCTTCAGCTGTGGCTTTAGACGATACACAAGCCTGTTTTTTGCCCGCTTCGGATTTTAATAACCTGATTGACTCGAACGTAAAAGTGGCTAATGATTTGATGAAAATGTTAGCTAAAGCACTCGGTGATTCGCAGGAAAGAATGATTCATTTAGCGATGAAACCCGTACGCGAACGACTCGCTGAGGCTTTATTATTACTGCGTTCGACGTATCAGAAAAAAGAAGAAAATGCTCCCTTTAGTATTTCCATTTCACGGGAAGATTTAGCAGCCATTGTAGGTACTGCTAAGGAGACGGTTATTCGGTTTTTGTCTGAATTTAAGGAAGATGGAATCGTTACTTCTCACGGTAGCACCATTACCATTGTGAAGCCTGATCGCTTATTAAAAATCAGTCAATTGTACGATTAACAGATGTAGGTAAGAATCGGGTTTCTGTTTATTAATATTCGGAAATTCTCAATTCTTCGACTGATTTATATCATTTCTTACTTGCCAGATTTTCAACAACTTCGCCTTAGAAATAAGCTTTTAATGAATCAGGTGAAATTGATTCCCAAAAGCCAGACGAAGAGCTATGCTACTAGATACGGAGAAAATACTGTTGGCCCGTGGGACTGAACTTTATGCTCACAAAGGAGAATATTTATACCGAAAACAACAACTCGCAGAGTTCGTTTTCTATCTGAAAGATGGATCGGTAGATATTCTGGATGAAGAAGCTCAGACGGGCCATCGTTTGCAGGGATGTCGCTGCTTTTTAGGGCTGCATGAAGCCTTATTAAATGAATCTCATCAGTCTTCTGTAAAGGTGAATGATGAGTCAATCTTACTCGTTTTTGATAAACAGCAAATCGAACATTTCATCGAGGAACATGACATGGCTCGCCGCTATTTCATGATAAAAATGTGCGATCAAATGGAGTTAATGCGGAAGAAATTTGAATGACGTGATCATTTGGTTTCTTTTGAAAGTTTGAGAATGCTTTGATGAAGTTATTTTAGTGGTATTGCCGCCAGTATGAGTTCAATCCAATTAATGATGAATCTACTGTATAGTTAATTGCCAAAAACAGTAGTAAGATTACCGCTGCCAGCTTTTTCGCTGGCAGCAATGTATTTGATGGTGTCGAGTTATAGGAAGTAGTGCTACCAGCAAAAAAGCTGGACGGGCCACGCTGGCAGCGGCATGCTAACTAACGCTGGGTTACCCCAAATGGTAGGTAGCCTAGTAAAATAATTTTAGAGGAATTACCGCTGCCAGCGAAAAAGCTGGCAGCAGTGTGTTTGATCGTGTCTAGTTATAGGGAGTAGTAGTACCAGCGAAAAGGCTGGCCGGGTCATGCTGGCAGCGGCATGCTAACTATCAATAAGTTATCCCAAATGGTAGTCTGGTAAAAAGAACCCTATAGCACGTTGTCAGCAGCTTAATGTATCAAACGTCGCCTCAAACTTATTAAACAGTCAAGAACCAACCTTCAACCTTATTCCATTACCAGTTAATTTCCGGTAATCCCTTGCTTCGCAGGTAATCGTTAGTTTTGCTAAAGTGTTTATTACCAAACCAGCCTCCATAATTGGCTGACATAGGAGAGGGGTGCTTGGACTTCAAGACCAGGTGATTTTCGGGATTGATAACGGCTCCTTTCTTTTGAGCATAAGCTCCCCAAAGCAGGAAAACCAGATTTTCTTTCTGCTCCGATAAGATACGTATAACCGCATCAGTGAAGGTTTCCCAGCCTTTTCCCTGATGTGAACCTGCTTCTCCCGCTCGAACGGTTAAGGTCGCGTTAAGAAGTAATACCCCCTGATCTGCCCAACGTTCAAGATTACCCGAATGTGGAATGGGCTTACCCAGATCGTCTTTAATTTCCTTGAAAATATTAACCAGCGAAGGCGGTGTACGAACGCCATCATTCACCGAAAAGGCCAATCCATTAGCTTGATTAGGGCCGTGGTAAGGGTCTTGGCCGAGAATAACTACTTTCGTATTTTCAAATGAGCAGTGATTGAACGCATTAAAAATTAACTTGCCCGGTGGGTAAACCTGCTTGGTGGCGTATTCTTGCTTTATAAATTCTACGAGCGTCTGAAAATAAGGTTTTTCGAACTCCGGCTGTAGATAGGTCTTCCAGGATTCGGCGATTTGAACGTTCATAAGGTAAAAAATTAAGAATAACAGGGATCATTAACGACCTGAATAGAGCTTTTCCCGTAGATATTTTATTAAGAATTCATAAAAATCAATTCCAGGATTTGCCCCGTATCGGGATGATGGTTAATTTCGATTGTTTAGTAAGTAAGAATCCATTCGGCAAACTACGAAACGATTATGGTAACGGCTATTACAGAAGGCGTCAAAGTTAGTGTGATTACGGAGTTTATTTCCGACCATTCAAATGCTTCCTTGCAGCATTTTGTATTCACGTATCGCGTACGCATTGAAAATCAGTCGGATCACACCATTCGTCTTCGTCGTCGGCATTGGTTCATTTATGACTCCAACGGCACTATTCGCGAAGTAGAAGGGGAAGGCGTTATCGGGCAACAGCCTGTGCTGGAGCCGGGTGAAATTCATGAATACGTTTCGGGAAGCAACCTGCAAACCACCATGGGTAAAATGGCCGGTAGCTATTTGATGGAGCGTACGTACGATGGTCGCGAGTTTTCCGTCCAGATTCCTGAATTCCTGCTCATTGTTCCTTACAAGCTCAACTAAGCTTTAGAGCTATTTTCTTTTTGTTACTCATTTTAACGGCTTCAAAAAGGTTAACTCAGGTTAATCTTTACGGGCGAATGTATTTTGATTACTGCTTTCCTGCGTTACCTGTTTTCTGCGAAAAACGAGCATTCGATTCACTCTCCGTTTGTTTTCGAACTATACACCAAAGTTATTCGTAACTCGGTAGATAAGTCGGTTTTTCAGGAAATTGAGGCTATTCGTTCGGAGATGAAAAGTAGTATACTGGAGATTGAAGTCGTCGATTACGGAGCGGGTTCCCGACTAAGTAATACTCCGCTTCGGAAGGTTTCCACCATTGCAAGAAACGCTCAGAAGACGCCCAAATTTTCCCAGTTGCTGTATCGCCTGATTCAGTATTTTCAGCCTACGGTTCTCTTTGACCTGGGCACTTCACTGGGTATTACTACACTTTACGAGGCCAAAGCTGCTCCTGAAGCTCAGATTTATAGCTTTGAAGGCTGTCCGCAGACGGCTCAGGTGGCGGCTAAAAACCTTCAAAAACTTCAGGCTTCAAAGGTTGAATTAGTAATAGGGAATCTCGATGAAACTTTGGTTACTCAAACACAACAGGTTTCGCAAATTGATTTTGCCTTCTTCGATGCCAACCATCGCTATGAACCTACGGTTCGATACTTTCTGCAATGCCTGAAGAAAGCTCATCAGGACAGCGTTTTTGTCTTTGATGATATCCACTGGTCACCAGAAATGGAAAAAGCCTGGATCGAAATCCAGGCTCATCCAAGCGTGACGGTAACAATCGATTTGTTCTTCGTGGGCTTAGTCTTTTTTGGCAATAAACAGCCTAAACAACACTTCGTACTTCGATTTTAGATCTTAGTCGTTCGTACGTGGGAAACCAAAGGTTACACCAACGTTAACGGCCCACAGTTTGCTTGGGTTATCCCAGCTAATATTACTGCCTGAACCAATGTTTGCACTACCATTTTTGTTGCCAAAGATGAAGTTGTAAGCACCTTCGGCAAACAGGCCTACACCACCTAAGGCAAAGGCTACCCCAATTTTAGGAGCGGCACCGAAGTTAGTACGTGAGCTTTTGAATTCGTTACCCAAAATGGTTGCCTTGGTGTTACGGATGTAAGCACCAGCCTCAGCACCAATATAAGGACGAACCACACCACTGGTCAGGAAAATGTCTAATGTACCAGTAAGAGGAACCAAAGAACCTTTGTTTTCCACGTTGCTTCCAACTGATTGATTGTAATCATAAGAAAGAGCAATGTATTTGGCGGCTGCACCTACGGCTACGTTAGGACCAAGGAATACTTTCAGACCTGCACCAACCCCTGGCTTTACTTCCGCACCATCAATATTAGGAGCGGCTGCTGTACCGTGAAGCGTGAAACCAACTTGTGCGAATGATTTTGTGCTGAAGGTAGCTAACATAGCCACCAGAGCCATACTAGCGTAGAATCGAATTGTTTTCATGGATAGTTGTCTAGTTTAACAATTGTACTTAGGTAATATAAAAAAAGATGCCAAACCCTACATAGGGCTTGGCATAGCTTTGAATAATGGGTAATAATATCTACAACATTGGGTTGTGCTCCTATGTGTATACCCTCAGATGGGTACATATATTAGCGGCAATAGCCAAATATTATTTTTATCAGGGCATTCCGAAAGAGACTCCGGCGTTAAAAAACCAGTATTGATTGGGCGTTTGCCATCTGAACTTTACGGTTTGATCGGTTACACTCCCGTTTGTACTTCCAAATAAAAACTGATAACTACCTTCAGCAAATAGAGATAACTTGTTGACTTTGAATGAAATACCAAGCTTCGGAGCAGTGCCTAGTTTAGTATAGGTAGCTCTGTAAGAGCCATTGCCTTCTACATCCGTTTTGAGGGAATGGAAATAAGCTCCCGCTTCGAGACCCATGTAAGGACGAACGGGGCCCTTAGCTAAGTACAAATCAGCAGTAGCAGTAATAGGAATAAGCGACCCCGTATTTGTAATAATCGAAGATGAGGATTGTTTATGCTTGTAACCAAGAGCCGTATATTTTGCCGCAATTCCCACGGCAAAATACGAAGTGATAAACAGCTTGGCCCCAGCCCCAAAACCGGGTTTAAGTGGAGCATAGGGGTAATTGGCTACTGCTGCCGTACCATGTAAGGTATAGGCAATTTGGGCATTAGCGAGCTGAGCAGAGAGGATGAACAGAACAAATAGCAGAAGGCGGGGTACTAATGCAGTACTTTTCATGTATAATCGGATCAGTGAATGAAAAAATAGCAAGCCTGAGTTTCAAGAACTGTAACGGCTTATTAGATCAAGAATATACACGAATGTAAAATAAAAAAAGTACTAATTATGTGAATATAATTAGTACTTTTTCAATAAAAAGAGGCTATTTATCTACACAATGTAGGCTAACTTCCTGTTTAATCTACGCAACGTAGATTAATTGGAATTGGGGAATCCGAAGGTAATTCCAGCATTAAGCGACCAAAGGTTCTGAGGTCTTTTGAAGCTTATGTTACTGCTTGAAGTAATATCGGGGCTACCGTCTTTGTTTGAAAAGATGAAGTGATAATTCCCTTCGGCAAAGATTCCCAAGTTTCCGATAGCAATGGCTAAGCCAACTTTGGGAGCTGCCCCAAATCGGGTAGTTTTAGATTCGTATAGGCTATTAGTACCCTGGCGTAAATCATAACGTTGGATATACGCTCCAGCTTCTCCACCAATATAGGGCCGAATAAAACCGGAAGTCAGGTAATAGTCAGCAGTAGCCGTTACTGGAATCAGCGAACCGATGGCCTGTAAACCTATGCTGTTATTAGCTTCGTAAGAAAGGCTGATGTACTTGGCAGCCGCTCCAATAGCAAATTGTTTGCCGAGAAATAATTTCAGATTGGCACCTGCCCCACCACGGGTATTGGCATCATCCAGCGTTGGAGCTGCCAGGGTGCCGTGAAGACTAAAAGCTACCTGGGCTTCTGCGGCGGGAATCAGGAGCATTGCCAATGCACCCATACTGAAGAAACGACGGAGGTTTTTAGGAGAAATCATTGATTTGTTGAATAAGGTTGAAACCTGGAAGAGTAAAAGACTGTAATCGCCGGAACACATAGAACTAGTTACAAGCGGCTTAGTCGCTATGTGTCAAGTAGATAACGGTGAAAAATAGGTAATGTTTTAGGCGTTAACAAGAAAAGTGATCGGCGAAATGTTCACCGATCACTTTGATAACCTGTCAAACCAATTACTACGGTATTCTATTAAGGAAAGCAATGGAGAGAAATGAAAGTCCAGAATTACCAGCGGTCATAACCACGTTGTCCGTCGCGTTTTTCCCAGGTAATGGCCCGGTCAATGCGATCCTGTAAGTCATTAATGATCAAACGTTCGCGGGGGGAAGAGTACCCATTGGCACGAGCAGACCAGATGGCACGATCTGCATCAGCCTGCATGCGTTTCAGGTTACGCACTTCACGACGACTCAACTGACCGGAACGGATTCCCTGCTCAATTCTTCTATTTTGTTGTTGCTGACGAAACTCAGGATTAAAACGGCCCCGGCTTTCGGAGCGACGATCTTCGTACCGGTCCCGACGATCATATCGGTCATCATACCGACCGTAAGACTGAGCCTGAGCAGCGGCAACAGAACCAATCACAAGGGTAGCAGCGAAAAAGAAAGCTTTGTTTAACAAGGAGGTTTTCATGGCGTTTTTGTTTATAGTATCAATGATTTTTTCATTTTCGAGACTATGAAAAGAAACCATCAGCCACGTTTAAAGCCTTAACTTTCTTTAACAGGTTTGGCGTTTATAGTTTAGTGTGGAGAGTTTTGCGTTCGGAGTTAATGAATAGCTTAAAATAAAAAAGCGAGTCTGAGTATCAAATAGATACCCAGACTCGCTTTTTTATATAGGCAGGTTTAATGTAAAGGATAAAAAACTCAGAACCCCTAACACACAACCCTAAACCCTATTATCCTTTCGCTACTTCAACGTTTACGCGTTTGCCTTTGATGGTGTTGCCATCCAGAGCACTCAGAACCGTTTGGTGGTGTTCTTTCGGAACGTCCACGAATGAATAGCTGTCAAATAAATCAATTTGACCAATCACTTTACCAGGCAGACCGGTTTCGCCAGTGATGGCTCCAACGATGTGGCTAGGCGTGATTTTGAAGTTCTTACCGATGTTGATGAACAGACGAACCATACCGGCATCTGCACCCCGACGGAAAGGCTTACCTTCCCGATCAACCCGCTCACGCGTGTTACCGTTACGTTCGGCAGTGTTACCACGACGATCACCGAAGCGATCGTTGCTGCGACGTTCGCCAAAACGGCTGCCATTACGATCACCACCGCGAGAATCACGACCTTCGAATTTATTATTCCGAGGTTGTTCTTCCAGGTTATCTTCCGTTGTTTTTACACCACCCAGATTTAACTGAGCCAAAGCCGATACGATAGCCGCAGGCTCATGTCCAGCTTCTTCGAGGGTGCTTAATACGTCAGCGTAAAACTCAGAAGTACCTTCTTCAATCGTCTGCTGTACGCGTTCGATAAAGCGGTTTTTCTTGATTGCAAATACATCAGCAAAAGTGGGTAATTTACCACGGATGATTTCTACTTTCGTATAGTTCTGAATGTCGCGGATGCGGTATTTTTCTGAACCTGAAGCCAGCGTAAAGGCTTTTCCAGACTTACCCGCACGGCCCGTACGACCAATCCGGTGTACGTAATACTCAGAATCCATAGGAACGTCGTAGTTGAATACGGCTTCCACGCTGTCTACATCAATACCACGGGCAGCTACGTCCGTTGCTACCAGGATTTGAGTCGTTCCGGCACGGAACTTGCTCATCACCTGAGTACGGGCAGCCTGACGCATATCACCGTGCAGACCTTCAGCGGCATAACCCCGCATCTGGAATTGCTCAACGATTTCGTCTACCCGTGCTTTCTGATTACTAAACACCAGCATCAATTTGATTTGGTGGAAATCAATCAGACGGCACATTGCTTCGAATTTTGCATCTGGACGAACGGCATACCAACTCTGCTCAATGTTAACATTGGTTACTTCGTTCTTCGTTACTTTTACCAGTTGGGGATTCTTCTGGTAACGTTTCGTTAAGTCCATGATAGGCTTAGGCATCGTAGCCGAGAAGAACACCGTTTGACGATCTTCAGGACAGTCAGCTAATACCGTTTCAATATCTTCCCGGAAGCCCATGTCCAGCATTTCATCCGCTTCATCTAATACGATGTAACGAATATTATCCAGACGGAGTGTTCCGCGATCAATATGGTCCATTACCCGGCCCGGCGTACCTACCACAATCTGGCAGCCTTTACGCAGGTCACGGTTCTGGCGTTCGTAACTGTCACCACCATAAATAGCAGTGATCCATACCCCTTTTTTGAATTTAGCAAGTCGACGAAGCTCTTCAGATACCTGTACCGCTAATTCGCGGGTGGGGCAAAGAATAAGCGACTGAATCACTTTTTCGTTAGGGTCAATAATGTCAATTAAGGGAATACCAAAGGCGGCAGTTTTACCAGTACCCGTTTGAGCCTGGCCAATAACGTCACGACCTTCAAGTAAGTGAGGAATAGATTCTGCCTGGATAGGCGAAGGTGCCACGAAACCCATTTCCGCGACGGCTTGCTTAACCTCGTCGGAAAGACCCAGGTCAGCAAATAAAATTTGATTCTCCATGAATTAGTAATACCACAAGAGTTCCTTGTGCTCCGGTCATCCACAGGCGGCTGCCTGTAACCAAAGACGTCACAAACAGGAAGTTTGTGGTACAATCGGTTTTAAAATGATGTAAAATAAACCACAACGATGCCTACACATCCGTCGGGCTTCTGATGACCAAAGTGTGAGCTACAAAGGAGGGTTCGGCACGCGAACCTAATCAGAGCAAGGCAGACGGGAGGCCTTTTTAGTCAGCAGAACTATGTATATCTTCCACTGCTATAAATACAAATGCAAAATACGGTGAAAGAGTTCGCTTCTGCAACTAAATTGTACTATGTGGTGGAAAAATCCAGTATAATCAATGAAATGTATCATTGTTTGTAAATTTTCCTGGAATCTGTTCATCAAATGAGCCGATAACCGTTCAAAGTCACTGATTCTTATTCAAATTTGCAGCAAAATCGTTTACATGAAAAAAGCCTTATTCATAGATCGGGACGGAACGATTATCGTAGAGCCGCAAACCGATTTTCAGATTGATTCCCTTGAAAAACTGGAATTTCTGCCCAAAGCCATTTCTGCCCTTCGGAAAATTGCCGAAGAAACAGACTATGAACTCGTCATGGTTACCAATCAGGATGGCCTCGGCACGGATTCGTTTCCTGAAGATACCTTCTGGCCAGCTCAGAATAAAATGTTGAAAACGCTGGAAAAGGAAGGAGTGAAGTTCTCCGCAATACACATTGACCGTTCATTCCCGGAGCAAAATTTACCTACCCGCAAACCCGGAACGGGCCTCCTAACGCAGTATCTGGACGGCAGTTATGATCTGGCGAATAGTTACGTGATTGGTGATCGTCTGACGGATGTGCGGCTGGCTTTAAATCTGGAGGCAAAAGCGATTCTGGTGGAGCCCGATTATAAGGAATCCGAACGTAGCTTATTAACCCCCGAGCTGGAAGCCGTAGTGGCTTTGGCTACACCTGATTGGGATGAAATTTACCGGAAAGTAAGACTCGAAGACCGAATCGGACGGGTTCAACGCGATACGAAGGAAACGCAGATTTTTGTTGAACTTAACCTGGATGGAACGGGTAAAGCCAACATTGAGACTGGTCTTGGATTCTTAGATCACATGCTGGATCAGTTAGCTAAACACGGTGGACTGGATCTGACCATTAAAGTCAAGGGCGATCTGCACATTGACGAACACCATACCATTGAGGATACCGCTTTAGCTCTCGGCGAAGCCTTCCGCAAAGCCCTGGGTGACAAACGCGGCATTGCCCGTTACGGATTTTTATTACCCATGGACGAGGCTCTGGCTCAGGTAGCCATTGACTTTTCCGGTCGCCCCTGGCTGATTTGGGAGGCGGATTTCCGCCGGGAGAAAATTGGGGATATGCCAACGGAGTTATTCCACCATTTCTTCAAATCCTTTACCGATACTTCGCTTACGAACCTGAATATTAAGGTAGAAGGGGATAACGAGCATCATAAAATTGAAGCCATCTTTAAGGCCTGGGCAAAAGCCATTAAAATGGCCGTTCGCCGGGAAGTAAAAGAGCTCAATAATCTGCCCAGTACAAAAGGTGTGCTGTAATTTGAAAAATGGTTTTAGAGTTTAAGCTTTGTGGCTTACTTTTGCACGTACCGAATTCTGAACACTGATCATTACACAGATATGTTACTGAATATTCCACTTCCTACTTATGTTCCTCTGGCATTCTTCGTATTGCTGATGGTTTCTGCGTTCTACATTGGATCATTCCTGGAAAAACGCGAACCTAGAAAATAGGATCTAAGAACAGACAAAAAAGAGCGGTATCCCTTGGGAATGCCGCTCTTTTTTCGTGAAATACTCATTAGTTTGAAAATTTCAGGTTTGCGTAAGTTTGATAAATAACCTGATTTGCCAGCATACATATGTATACGTTATACGCCATTCCGAATTGTGATACCGTAAAAAAAGCCCGCGTATGGCTCGCCGATCAGGGCATTACGTACCAATTCCACGATTACAAAAGGCAGGGAGTTAGTCGGGAAATCATTGAACATTGGTTAACGCAGAAACCCTGGGAGGACTTGGTCAACAAAGCCGGAACGACCTGGAAAAAACTTGAAGAAAAACCAACGGACGAAGCTTCTGCGGTAGCCTTAATGCTGGAAAAACCGTCCGTCATTCGCCGCCCTTTGATTGAGTCCAATGGAAAGATAGTGGCTTTGGGCTTTAAGCCAGACGAATACGAAAAGACGTTTAAGTAATAATAGATAACAAAAGTAGTTGATCGTTTCTAACGGCGGCCGCTGCGGTTATTCGATTGATAGTCGACGTTTTACAATCGAATCTTTACAAGAATTTGACAAACATCGAACCCACTGCATTTTCTGCTTCATGGAAATGCAGTGGGCTCGATGTTTGTGATTACCAGTCCATTCGGGGTAAAGGAGAAACGGTTTGCGGGCAGAATTCACCTCGTACGGCTTTGTAATAACCAGCCATGCCGATCATGGCGGCGTTATCCGTGCAATATTCAAAATCAGGGATGTAGACATTCCAGCCGAGTTTATCGCCCGTTTCCTGAAGTTCTTTCCGTAAACCAGAATTTGCGGAAACACCACCAGCAATGGCAATTTCCCGAATACCTGTTTCGCGGGCGGCTCGTTTGAGTTTGGTTAATAACGTTCGAACTAACGCCGCCTGCACCGAAGCACAGATATCCGCCAGATTTTCTTCAATGAAGTTAGGGTTCTGAGCCGTTTCTTTCTTTAAAAAGTATAATATGGCCGTCTTGATTCCAGAGAAAGAATAACTTAATCCGGGCGTATCCACAGCCGGAAAAGGAAACCGTTCGGGGTTACCTTCTTTAGCATATTTGTCAATCAAAGGGCCACCAGGGTAGGGAAGGTTCAGGAGTTTCGCCGTTTTGTCGAAGGCTTCGCCCACGGCATCGTCCTGCGTTTCTCCGATGACTTCCATGTCGAGGTAATCCCGGACGAGTACAATTTGCGTATGTCCGCCCGAAACCGTTAAGCACAGAAAAGGAAAGGCGGGATGAGGCGTTTGCAGGAAATGAGCCAGCACGTGAGCCTGCATGTGGTGGACATCTACTAACGGAATGTTCAGACCCATGGCCAGCGATTTAGCAAAGGAAGTTCCTACTAATAAAGCTCCCAATAAGCCTGGCCCGCGGGTAAAGGCAATCACGTTCAGGTCCTTTTTTGTAACTTTGGCCTGTGCTAAGGCTTCCTGTACCACCGACACGATGTGTTGCTGGTGGGCTCGGGACGCTAATTCGGGCACTACGCCGCCGTATTGCTGATGAATAAGCTGAGTTGCTACGATATTGGAACGAATCTGCCCGTCTATCAGCACCGCAGCGGAGCTTTCATCGCAGGAAGATTCGATGGCAAGTAATACCATAATCTGGGGAGTAACCGAAGGTTTCGGCCTGATTTTATTAATTTTAACTACTGAACTATCAACAAAAGTACGCCTGAAACGTTCTAAAAACAGTTATTGATGGCAGGTTTACTGCTGTTTCATTGACTGTCTTTCTTTTCCATGATGACTTACTTACTGCGTTTTATATCCCGATTTCTGCTGACACTCCTCGTAGTGGCAGTCATTGGGCTGAGCGTAGGTCATTATTTAGCCTGGATAACCCTTACTCCCAATCAGATTACGGAAATAAAAAGGGGACTGCTATTGGTAGGATTACCCGCCGCACTAGTAGGGCTATTCCTGATTATTTTTTTTCCTGCTGTACGAAGCAAAGTCGCCAGCCTGATTCGTCAGGAAGTTCCGATTTTAATCCGAAACGTTACCTTCTTCTTTTTATTGACGGTTGGGTTGAGCGTAAGTATCATGGCGTTTCTGCGGATTCCGAAAGTGCAGACCAGGATTACCCGTTACATCACTGACTGGTTCTATAAGGAAACACAATATCCGATAACCATTGGACGGGTGAACTACCAGTTTCCTGATTACCTGATTCTGGAGAAGGTTTCGATTCCTGACACGTTACGTCAGCCGATGATTGACGTGAATCGGCTGGAAGTTAATCTTTCCCTCTTTAACCTGATCGACTCCGCCAGTACCAATATTCACCTCGATAAAGTCAAGCTAGTCAATCCCGATGTCCGTCTGGTTGTTCAGCCGAGCGGAGATTTGAATATTGATGGATTCATTGCGGCAATTGATCGATTAACGGCTCCGAAAACACCCCGTAAAGGCCCGCCCAAAATTATTCCGTTTACCATTGGAACCGGAGAAGTGGAAGCCGGAGAGTTCCATTACGACGATCCGCGAACCCAACCTCTGAACCGAAAGGGGACTTTTGATTACAATCATTTTGTGATCAATGACTTAAGTGGAGACGTAAAAAACTTTCTGGTTTTTGCCGATACCATTGCCGCCGATATTACAAACCTGCGAGGAATTGATCGGGTGGCTCAAATGCGGATTCATAAGTTCGATACCAAGTTTTTCTTTTCTTCGGAACAGATGCGGTTTGAAAACTTGCTGGTACAGGTGAATCGCTCCACACTTCGCAAGCACATTGAATTCCGGTACAAACGAAGTCGTGATCTGGGCGATTTTAACGAGAAAGTCCGCATTCTAGCCGATCTGGATCATAGTGTGGTGTATGCGAATGACCTGGCCCGTTTCTCGCGACCGTTATACGAATTCAATGATCGGTGGGAAGCGACGGGGCATTTTGATGGTATCGTTCGGAATTTCAAATTTTGGGCTAAAGACCTGCGGTATGGCAAGAAAAGCCAGGCGGCGGGTGTTTTCGCGTTTAAGGGCCTGCCCGATTTTGAAACCACCGACATGAATTTCAACCTGACGCAGTTCTCTACCAACGCTCAGGATCTGGCTCAGTATACGGGCAAAACAGCCGCTGAAACGCTGGATGATTTTGGTACGCTGGAATACACAGGACTGTTTGCCGGACGCTATAATGATTTCCGGGCGAATGGATCGTTGAAGACCCGATACGGCATTGCGAAGCCCAACTTAAGCATGAAAATTGCTGACAAGATCGATAACTCAACCTATAAGGGGGATATTGAGCTGGTTAATTTTGCTCTGGGCGATTTGATTAACGATCCGAAGATGCTTCAGAAGATTGATCTGAAAGGGCAGATTGAAGGCAAGGGTTTTGATAAGGAAACGGCCATAGTGAAGCTGAATACTGACGTTCGTAGGTTTGGTTTTCAGGGGTACGATTACCGTCATATTCGCGTTGACGGGAATCTACAGTTAGGTCAATTCGATGGACGAATTGCTATGCAGGATACCAATCTGGTGTTCGATCTGACGGGTAAAGCTGATATTCGGAAAAAACGGAATTACTTCGATATTGACGGAACGATTCGCAAGGCGATGCTACATCCGCTGGGTATTTCCGAAGAAAACATGCGTTTGCAGTCGGAAGTACACGTCGTCTGGACGGGACTGGATATTGACGAAATGTACGGCGTAGCTCGCCTGAAAAACACCTATTTAACCCGTGACTTAAAGGACGGTGATCGGAACCTTCTGATTGATACGCTGTATCTGTTTATGCCCAAACCGGTGGATAAGCGGTATATCTCCCTGCAAACCGATATTCTGAATGCCAGCGTAGAGGGTCCCTTTAAGCTTTCGCAGGCTTTGAAGGATTTACCCAATCTGATTGAAGAGTATAAAATCTACTTCACCGAGCTGGATTCTGCCCGGCAAAGTTATTACCAGAAAAAGGCTACCAAGCCCATTCCAAACCCCTATAATCTGAATTATGCCGTCGAATTTAAAGATTCCCGGCCATTGATGGCTTTTCTTTATCCTGACGGTTACCTCTCTCCCAATAGTAAAGTGGAGGGTAATTTCACGATGGGAAATACCTCCGTTTTTACGCTGAATGCGAAAGCCGACACGCTTTTAATGGGGGGATATAAATTCTTCCACTCCGAAGTCGATATCAATACTTCGAAGTTTGCCCATCAGAATGATGTGCTGGCTTCTGCCGTTATTACCTCTGATAATCAGCAGATTTATTCCGCTTCTCCCACCGAAAATCTTCAGGTGGAAGCTTCCTGGGATAAAGATCACATTGCTTTTACCAGTCGGTTACAGCAGAAAGCCAGTACAAACCGCCTGAGTTTAAACGGAGATATCTTCTTTAGAGCCGAAGGTACTGATCTACACTTCCGTCGTTCCAGAATCCGAATTCTGGATCAGGACTGGAATGTGAACACGGGTAATATGATTCGATTGACGGGTTCAACGGTGGACGTGAAAGATTTGACCTTCCAGAATACAGAACAGTCCATTGCTTTAAACGGAAGAGTATCAGAAAATCCGCAGGAAACGTTATTACTGAACGCCCGTGACTTTAATCTGCAAACGCTTGAACCGATTTTGCAGGTGAAAATCAACGGGACGCTTAATGGGGATGTTCGAATGCGGGACGCCTACGAGAATATCAATCTGGATGGAAAACTCAACATCGACGAGCTGGTGTATAAAGGCTTTCTGATCGGTAACGTAGACGCGTCTTCGCAGTGGGACAAGGCCAATCAGCGGGTGAATGTGAACGTGAATGTAGATCGGATGAATAATCCGATTCTGAACATAAAAGGCACTTACACGCCTGATCAGGGAGAAAATGCTTTGGATTTAGCCGCAAACCTGAATCGTACGGATTTACAGATTTTTGAACCTTTCGTGGAAGGCTTATTCTCCGAAATTAAAGGTCAGGCGAGTGGAAAGTTAACCATTAAAGGAACCCCTAAATCGCCACAGATTCGGGGACTAGCAGACGTAAAAAAAGGTCAATTACGGTTCGATTACCTGGGCGTTCGATTGAATTTCGCGGATACCATTCGGTTCCGGGGAAGTGAAGCATTAGCGAAAATGGCGGTGACGGATGAAGAAGGTAACCCCGGAAATGTGCGGATTGGACTTTACTCGGGTGGCAATGGGAATTACGCTCTGGATTTGAAAGCCAATTTGCGGAACTTCAAAGTACTGAATACCACCATTAAGGAGAATAAGTTGTTCTTCGGAAAAGCTTACGTTACGGGCGATGTAAGCGTAGAGAGTGTAGGGACGCTGGAAAATCTGGTGATTAAATCTAACGCGACCACGCGTCCCGGAACGGAGATTACCATTCCAATTGACAATGCCAGTGAAGTAAGTAATACCGATTATATCCAGTTTGTTAATCTGGCCATTCCTAAGAAAAAAGAGGAAGATTTTAGCCTGAAACGTCGGGTTCGCACGGGTATTCGGATGGATTTCAACTTTAATATTACCCCCGATGCCAAGTGTATTCTGGTACTGGATCGTCGCACGGGCGACCGACTGGAAGCCTATGGAAATAGTAACCTGGCTTTGGAAGTGGATACCAAAGGGGATTTCTCCATGCGGGGAAGTTACGAACTGGAAAAAGGGAAATACTTCTATAAATACGAGGCTCTGGTTTCGAAAGAATTTGCCATCCAGCCCAACAGCCGCATCAGTTGGTACGGCGATCCTTATGAGGCCTTTGTGGATGTAAAAGCTTCTTACACGAAACTAACGTCGCTGACCCCTATCATGAACCTGACGAATGAGCAAACCTCTTCCGCTCAGGCCCGGCGGGCGTATCCCGTAGAGGTAACGATTAGTTTGAAGGATCGCTTAATGAAACCAAACGTTGCCTTTGGTTTAAAAATCAAGGAATATCCGCTGGAACCCCAGTTTTCGGGTTCGGTGCAGGCCTTTGAAGCCCGCATTGCCAATGATGAGCAGGAGCTGAATAATCAGGTCAGTAGCGTGCTTTTTTCGGGTCGTTTGTTACCGCAGAACTCGCAGGCTTCTTTCTCGCAGGGAACGTTACTGAATCTACTAGCCGAAACCGGGACGAGTGTCTTAAGTGATATCCTCTCGAAAGTAGCAAATGGGGTAGAGGTGGATATTAATACGGTTAATATCATTGGCTCAAATTCGACTTTGGCCGATCAGTTGCGAGCAAGGGTTTCCTACAACTTTGGTAATGGATTGACTATCAGTCGAGATGGAGGGTTTTCTTCGGTGTACAGTACGCAAAATGCCAATCTGATTGGTGACTGGGCAGCCGAATGGACTGTCACTCCTGATGCCCGCTGGCGTTTGAAAGCCTTTAGCCGTTTCCCGCAGAATACATTCCTGCAAAGTACCATCAACCAGAACACGCCGACGGTGGGCGGAAGTGTGCTTTATACCAAGAGCTTCAACTATATCTTTCCCCGGAAAAAAGTAGCTCAGAAGCCCTTGCCGACGCCAGTTAAATCAACTAGCTCCACGGGTAATAACTTGCTGCCGGTCTTCATCAATTCTTCGAACGTCCTGCAATTCAGGGAGTAGTTAGATTGTAGTTTTCAGTTTTCCGTTGGTAACTAAAGCTTTGCTCAGGACCTCTGGGTTTCTGCCTTATTTTAGGTACGAGATGTAATCTTCCACCAGTGGAGTTTCTATAAAGGAAAAACTGGGTATGATCCCTGATCTCTCGAACGCAGTGAGAGACCTTCTGTGAAATGGGGCGGGGTTGATTTATTCAAGTTACCGCATGACCCAACCAGCTCGCAAATGGCCATAAGATTCTTCGCTTCGCTCTGAATGACAGACGCGGATGATTAAGTAATGACATATCCTTCAGGTATGAAATAAGCTATCATTACCAACCGTGTCCCCGGATTTCATTCGGTTCTATCCAGCCTGGGACTATCCAGCCTGTGTACCTCCAGGCCGAAGCTATCCATGTTTAACCCCTCTGGGGTTATTGGTCGTAAACCTATCATAATAACAACCCCAGCGGGGTTGAATATGGATAGCCCCGGATAAAATCCGGGGAAGCTCTGGGTCGTAAATCCAAATATGAGCAGGATAACCCCAGCAGGGTTTAAGAATGGAAAACCCCAGGTGTCAAACCCGGGGTTTTCCATTAGATTTTATCTGGGCCGTGGAATGAGAAATCCAAAGAGTCCTTACTTCGAGTAACTCCCTAGTTACCCAACTGAAAACTGACAACAACAAACTGAAAACTAACTACTAAAGCAAAGCTGACAATAAAGTCTGGCACTTCATTTCGGTTTCGTTCCACTCCTGTTCGGGGACAGAGCTTTCAGTAATACCCGCTCCGGCGTAAAGAATCGCCTGATCGCCTTCGATCTTCATCGTACGAAGGTTCACAAACAAATGAGATTCATTATTGATATTCACTGGACCTAAAAAACCACTGTAATAGGTGCGGTCGTAGGCTTCGTAATGTTCAATAAATCGGAGAGCAGAAGATTTAGGCGTGCCGCAAACGGCTGACGTAGGATGCAGCAAATCCAGCATAACCGTACTCAGTTGCGGGAAGTTAACGGATTTAGTATCAATCTTAAAATCCGTCCGTAAATGCAGAAGATTACCTGCTTTTACCGTCTGTGGGCCGCTTTCAGCGTATTCCCGTAATCGGATTTTCTTGAAGCATTCAATAATATAACGACTCACCAGAGCCTGTTCCTCAATCTCCTTGTGCGACCAGCGAGCTTCGCCCAAGGGAATAGGATGATTATTCTCATCCAGAGCGGACTGCGTTCCGGCCAGCGACATGGTTCTGAACATACCCTGTTGGTCCTGACTAACCAGAATTTCGGGCGTAGCACCCAGCCAGACACAGGCCGATTCGGGTAAGGAAACCAAGGAAATAAACGCATGCGGGTACGCTTCACAAAGGCGATGAAAAGCCGCCACATGATCGAATTGGGCCGGTAGTTGCACCCATTTTCTTCGCGAAAGTACAACCTTCTGAAAAGCACCGAGCTTCATCTCCGTAACTGCCTGCCGCACCGATTCTTCAAATTTCTCCCGCTCACTCAACGACTCTAGATCTAGCGGAATGGGAGACAGGTTATAGTCGGGAGCATCCACTTCCTCAAAGGCATCGTCTTCAAATGCCTGAATTCGCCAGAAGTCAGCCGAGGGGGAAGTCTTTTCGGCCACTAAATTTTCTTCTGAATCAAAAGAAAAATAAAGATCAGCCCTTAAAAAACGCGTCTGATCTCCTTCGGGATTTATAAACGGACTAATGGCAAAACCAGCGGGCAATTCTTCCAGATCAATCTTGGTACGGCGGTCTTCGCTCGATAAGTCAATGATTAACTGTTTTTCACTTGCTCGTGGTAACCGCCACAACGCGGCAGGGTAACCTCCGCGTTCAGCCGTACTCCATAGATTGGATAATGAGTGGGTACGAATTGAAGTATTTTTAGATTGAACTGTTTCCATAGCCTCCATTTCAAGATGCAACTATAACTATTTACAGGCAGAAATGGTGCTTGAAAGAAAGAAAAAGATCGGAAAGTCTGCCAAAAACTTTCCGATCTTTTACCAATTATCGTAGAGAAACGGCGTTACCCGTCTGCGTACTTAAAAAGGCAGCCTCGATGACTTTAATCTGATTGATGACGTGTTCAGGCTTCACGGCAAGCTCAGCTCCGTTCAGGATCGCATCGGCTACATTTTCGTAAAAAAGACCCCAGTTCCCAGCGTGACTTTCTATTTTTCGTTTGATGGAAGTATCGCCTAACTGAGTGTGGATCATGCCCCAAAGCGACTCTGGTTCTACACCAAAATTAGGGTGACCGGGCATGATTTCTCCGGCTTTCAATTGATCTTCCTGAATATCAATACCGGGTTTTAGAAAGCTTCCCAACGTTCCATTGATGGTATAACGAGGAGCGGGTTCGAGAACTAACAAGCTTGAACGTAAGCGAACCCGAAGTTTATCATAAGTCAGATGGAGATCAAAGGCATCATGGATGGTGGAACCTTCCCGTTGCGTCCAGATGTCAGCCCAGACTTTAGTAGGAATACCAAACAGATGCAGGGCCTGATCCAGAATGTGCGAACCGAGATCGTAGAGTGTTCCACTACCGGGAGACGGCTTTTCTTTCCAGCCTTTTACGTTCAAAATGGGCTTATAGCGGTCATAATGAGCTTCATAACTCAAAATTTCGCCCAGTTCTCCCGACTCCAGTACATCCTTAACGGTCAGAAAATCACTATCCCAGCGACGGTTATGGTATATAGTTAATACCAGGTTTTTTTCTTTGGCTAACTGCGTTAACTCTTCGGCTTCCTCAACGGTAGGCGTAAAAGGCTTTTCAACGACCACGTGCTTGCCCGCCTCTAGAGCTTGCCGGGTATAATCAGCGTGCGTTTCGTTGGGCGTATTGATGATAATGAGATCAATCGAAGGCTCTTCGAGCAGGGCTTCAAAACTGCGAACGGTCGTTACAAAAGGAAAAACCTCTGCTGCTCGATTTTTGGAACGTTCGAACACATGCGTGAGTTGAAAAGAGGAATTGGCGAGTATAAAAGGGGCATGAAGGTAACGGGCAGAATCTCCAAAACCCGCTAGAGCGGTACGTATCATAGATATAGAGTTTACAGTTTCCGGTTTTCTGTTGACGGAACCACTGGGTTACTCAGAGTAATAGATCTCTTTCAGATTGCAAATCCGTAAAGAACAGGATCATAAGACTTACAACTTTGAGTAACCCTGTGGTTGGTTATATGTTACATCAACAGAAAACTGCAAACAGAAAACTAATTAGATTAATTTTGTAAAATGAACGAGCGTTACGCGGAGCACAAACGGTATCTGAACCGGCTTAAGGCCCGTAAACCTAAAAAATTAGACGAAGCTTTTGAGCAATTGCACGAAGAAGTTTTTGACGATATGGATTGTCTCACCTGTGCCAATTGCTGCAAAACTACCAGTCCCATCTTCACGGATGCCGATATTGAGCGGATTGCCAAACACCTGCGGATGCGTCCAGCGGATTTGATTGCTCGCTATCTTCACATGGATGAAGACCGGCATTATGTCCTAAACAGTTCGCCCTGTACTTTTTTAGGTTACGACAATTATTGTTCCATTTATGAGGTAAGGCCCAAAGCCTGTCGGGAATACCCGCACACGGATCGGCGGCGGATGCACCAGATTCTGGACTTAACGCTGGCGAATACCCAGGTTTGCCCGGCGGTGGCTGAAATTGTGGAACGTCTGCAAAAGGTAATACCCGCCTAAATTCTTAGAGATACATTCATGCAGGAGAAAGTTTTTCATTGTGCCTCATTGGCGGATTTACCCGAAACGGTTCGTCAGGTACTGGCTTACGGCCAGGATTTGCGGGTATGGTTATTCGAAGGAGAGATGGGAGCGGGCAAAACCACATTCGTGAAGGCTTTATGTCGTGAACTAGGAGTGCTTCAAACGGTGCAAAGCCCAACGTTTGCCTTGGTGAATGAATATTCTACGGATCAGAATGACACCATTTATCATTTTGATTTCTACCGGATTAAGTCCGAAATAGAGGCTTTTGATATCGGAGTTGAAGAATATTTTTATTCCGGGAACTTTTGTTTCGTCGAATGGCCTTCCCAGATACCTCATCTCTGGCCCGAAGCTTATTTATCGGTACGGATTGAGAGTAATGCTGATGATTCGCGGAGTATTTCAGTAACTAAAGTTTCCTGAAAGTTCGCAAGCCGATTTTCCCATCCATCCCGAAACCATGAATAATCCTTATATCTCACTGCTACGCACGGCCTGGCAGTATGCCCGACAGGAACGTCGAAGGTATCTGCTCGTGTACGCTCTTTTTATTCTTTCCAACTTAATTGAAGCAGCCTTGCCGCTGATGCTGGGCTGGCTGGTTAATAAGCTTCAGCAGGATGGAATGCATGCCCTGCGTTATGCCCTCTGGTACGCTCTGGGCTATTTACTGATTCGTTTTCTGTTCTGGGCCTGTCACGGCCCAGCCCGGGTAATGGAGCGGGAACTAGCCTTCAATCTAAGTCGAAATTTCCTTCAGGAACGGTATCATCAGGCACTCCACCTGCCCGTGAAATGGCACAAAGATCACCACTCGGGAGCGACGATTAACCGGATTCGAAAAGCTTTTGAAGCTCTGCGGGAGTTTTTCCAGAATGGCTTCGTTTACTTACACGCTCTGGCCAAATTCGTATTTTCGCTGAGTGCGATGCTCTACTTTTCCCCGGTTTTCGGAACCATTGGAGTGCTCATTGGGGCGATTACCCTGCGGGTTATTTTCATGTTTGACAAACCTTTCATTAGATCATTAAATGAGGTGAACGAACATGAGCACACGGTTTCCGCAACTTTGTTTGACAGCCTTTCCAACATCATTACGGTCATTACGCTTCGACTGGAAAAAAGCATGGAAACGGGTTTGCTGGGGAAAGTATCCGCTATGTACCAGCCTTTTCGCAGAACGGCAGTCATTAATGAATGGAAATGGTTTACCGCCGAAATGATGATTGGTCTGATCTACGCGGTTATCACGCTGGGCTATGTCTACCAGAATTATAGTCCAACGGGAGCTTTTGCCGTCGGTGGTTTGGTAACGTTACTAGGATACGTCAATCAGTTTACCAGCGTTTTTCAGGACGTAGCCTGGCAGTATACGGACATCATTCGGCATAATACCGACTTACAGGCGGCCAATGAGATTGCAGAAGCCTATAACGATCATCACCGCCCGGAAGCTGCTACCAAAGTGCCTGAAAACTGGAAAGAAATCACGCTTCATAACATCAACTTCTCTCACCAGACGGAGCAGATTACGGGTTTGCATGGCCTCCATTTACGTATTCAACGGGGCCAACGCATCGCATTAATCGGCGAAAGTGGCAGCGGAAAAAGTACCTTACTTGCCTTATTGAGAGGACTGTACGAACCCAAAGAAGGTGCTCAATTAAAAGTAGATGGCGTAGAAGCTCAAAGCATGGGTACACTTTATGATACGGTGACGCTATTTCCGCAGGAGCCTGAAATTTTTGAAAATACCATTGCCTACAACATCACGCTAGGGTTGCCCTTTACGGAAGAAACGATTCGGGAGGTTTGTGAAATCGCTCATTTTCAGACGGTCGTTGAGCAGTTGCCTCAGGGATTGGAATCAAGTATTCAGGAAAAAGGAGTTAACCTTTCGGGTGGACAAAAACAGCGGTTGGCTCTGGCTCGGGGCATTCTGGCGGCTCAGGAAAGTCAGGTGGTATTACTGGATGAACCTACTTCCAGTGTCGATCCCAAAACGGAAGCCCTGATTTACAACAGCATGTTTAAGGCGTTCTCGGATAAAGCCATTATTTCTTCTTTGCACCGACTGCACCTCTTGCGGGATTTCGATTACGTCTACGTCATGGACAAAGGGCGGATTCTGGAAGAAGGTTCTTTTGAATTCTTACGTAAAAATGGCCAGAAGTTCAATGAACTTTGGTGGCATCAGGGAGAAAAGATGGAACAATCGCTCTGAACCAAGTAAAATCCCGAAGCTTCGAAAACTTCGGGATTTTTTCGTTTTTAGCCAAATAATCTATTTCTCTTCCCGAATTAACTGAGTAAATAAATGGGGTGAATTGGCTTTTCTCCATCAGAATTTCTAATTCTTCACCTGCATAATGGGTGTCTCGGCTATCTTTGCGGCTCTATTGTCTAAATAGCCTATTCCCCAGAGGCTCATTTACTTTATCGGGACGGCGATCAGGCCGTTCATTAGCGTATGAAAGTTCTAAAGTTTGGCGGCACCTCCGTAGGAAGCATCAAAGCCATTGAGGCGGTTTTGGGCATTATTCATGATAATCTTCAACGCGGTGAGAAAATTGCCGTAGTTTTTTCGGCCATGGGTGGTTTTACCAACCATTTGCTCGAAATGGGCAGCCGGGCTGCTCGTAATGAAGAATATCGCGACGTATTCAAGAAAGCATCGGATCGTCACCTGGAAGTTATTAATCATTTCATTGGCCCCCGTTTTCGCAGTCGTGTGATTGCTGATGTGATGGGACTTTTCAATGAACTGGAAGATCTGCTGCGGGGGATTACCCTGATTCGGGAAATTTCACCTCGCACGTCTGACTTGTTAGTAAGTTTTGGGGAACGTCTCTCTACGACCTTAGTAACTGAAGTATTGAAAGATCAGGGCGTAGACTGTGACTTTCTCGATGCCCGTAAACTCATTAAAACCAACGCCAGCTTCCAGCAGGCCGAGGTAAATTTTGAGTTAACCAACCACCTGATTCAGCATCATTTTTCAAAAAATAAAAGTTTACAGCTCATTACCGGCTTCATCGGTTCGACTGAAGATGGTATTACCACAACCTTAGGTCGTGGGGGCTCAGATTATACGGGCAGTATTTTTGGCTCCGCTCTGAATGCTTCGGTAATTGAAATCTGGACGGACGTACCAGGCATGATGACTTCCGATCCCCGAAAGGTTCGTAACGCCTTTACGATTCCCGTGGTGAGCTATGCGGAAGCGATGGAGCTGACGCACTTTGGAGCCAAGGTGATTTACCCACCCAGTTTAACGCCAGCGTTCAAAGCAAATATCCCCATCAAGGTACTCAATACCTTTGATCCTTCGCATCCGGGTACGATTGTCACACGTCAGGCTCCGCCGCATGAGTATACAATTACGGGGATCAGTTCCATTGATAACCTGGCTTTGGTTAACCTGCAAGGCTCGGGAATGATTGGAGTAGCCGGGGTTTCGGCTAAGTTATTTACCGTGCTGGCTCGCCACGAAATTTCGGTCATTCTGATTTCACAGGCTTCTTCTGAGCATTCCATCTGTTTTGCTATTGATCCTAAATTCTCAGCCAAAGTGCGGGAAATCATGGAAACGGAGTTCGCCAATGAACTTCGCATGGGGGACGTAGAAGGCGTGGATATTCAGGAAAACCTTTCCGTAATTGCCGTAGTGGGTGAAGGCATGCGTCAGCACACGGGCGTTTCGGGCCGTTTGTTCTCCGTGCTGGGTAAAAATGGGATTAACATCGTGGCTACGGCTCAGGGAAGTTCGGAGCTGAACATCTCAGTTGTGATTGAGCGGAAAGATCTTTCCAAAGCACTGAATGTTATTCACGAAAGCTTCTTTGCCGATCAGGTAAAAACGCTGAACATGTTCCTGATGGGTACGGGACTGATTGGAAAGACGTTACTCAATCAGTTGTCGCAGCAGGAGAGTTACATGCGGAAATTCCGCAACCTGAAGATTCGTCTGATTGGCGTAACCAACAGCCGGGTTATGGTGATTGACGAAGGCGGTATTTCCAAGGAACACTGGGATGAACGCATGGATCACGATGGGGAAAAGGCCGATCTGTCGGGCTTTATCGAACGGATCAAAACGCTCAATTTACCAAACAGTATCTTCGTTGATTGTACGGCGAATAAATCGATAGTAGACTATTACGAAGGCCTGCTGGAAGCTTCGGTTTCCATCGTTACGCCTAATAAAACGGCCAACGCGGCTTCTTATGAAGAGTACGCTCGTCGTCATCGTATGGCTTTGAAAAAAGGAGTAAAGTTCCTGTACGAAACCAACGTCGGGGCGGGTTTACCCGTCATTAATACCATTCAGGGACTCATCGCGTCGGGGGATCGTTTCCTGAAAATTGAAGGCGTTTTCTCGGGAACACTGAGTTACATTTTCAACAATTTCCGTCCGGGATTACGTTTTGCGGAAGTGGTTCGCGAAGCGAAAGCCAAAGGATACACCGAACCCGATCCTCGCGACGATTTAAGTGGTCAGGATGTAGCTCGAAAAATCCTGATTCTGGCTCGTGAAATTGGGATGCAACTGAATTTCGAAGATATCGAAATAAAACCCTTACTGCCTGAAAGTTGCCAGAATGCTCCTTCGGTGGATGATTTCTTTGCAGAGTTGGAGAACTGTAATGCCGTATTCGAGAAATGGGTGGATGATGCCGATGCCAAAGGCGAAAAGCTACGTTACGTGGCTACGCTGGAGAGTGGCAAAATTACCATTGGCCTGAAAGCCGTTGGGCCTAATCATCCGCTGTACGCTCTGGAAGGTGCCGACAACATCATTTCTTTCACCACGAAGCGTTACCATGATCGCCCGCTGGTGATCAAAGGCCCCGGGGCGGGTGCTGAAGTAACGGCTTCAGGCGTATTTGCCGATATCGTTTCGATTGGAAGCTATCTTTCCTAGGCATAATAGCTATGATAGTAAAAGAGCCCGAGGTTTGTTACCTCGGGCTTTTATTGTGATTATTCCAGATCAGAAGCCACCTGGTAATGGGGGTCTTGCATGATATTAACCTCGATAATACTTCCCGCTTTCCGAAGCAATCGCTGGCAATCAGGACTTAAATGGCGTAAATGAACGACTTTACCCGCTAATGCATATCGTTGGGTTAGTTTATGCAGAGCTTCAATTGCAGACATATCAGCAACCCGGCTTTCGGCAAAATCAATAACCACTTCACTTGGATCGTTCGTGATGTCAAATTTTTCGTTAAAGGTTTGAATCGAACCAAAAAACAGCGGACCAAAAAGCTCGTAATGTTTGACACCGCTTTCGTCCGTGTATTTTCTGGCCCTAATGCGTTGAGCATTCTGCCAGGCAAAGACAAGGGCAGAAATGATAACGCCGACGAGCACCGCCAGAGCCAGGTTATGTAAAAATACCGTTACCAATGTGACCAGTATAATGACGATCACATCGATTACGGGCATCCGTCCAATCGTTTTTAGGCTTGCCCATTCGAAAGTTCCGATGCAAACCATAATCATCACGCCAGTTAGGGCGGCCATAGGCAGTTTTTCAATCAGACCTGCTCCAAACATGATGAATACGAGCAGCATCACGGAAGCTACTATTCCCGATAACCGGGCTCTGGCACCAGACGAAATATTAATCAGACTCTGGCCAATCATCGCACAACCACCCATGCCTGAGAAAAGCCCGGAAACGATATTGGCCGTTCCCTGAGCCATACATTCTTTATTGCTTCGGCCTTTGGTTTCAGTTATTTCATCAATAAGGTTGAGGGTTAACAGACTTTCAATCAGGCCAACACCAGCCACGATACAGGCGTAGGGAAAAATAATTTGCAGGGTTTCAAGGGTAAACGGAACCGATGGAATGTGAAAAGGTGGAAAACTACCTTGAACAGAAGCGATGTCTCCAACGGTTTTAGTGTCGATGTTAAACCCAATCACAGCCGCCGAAACAACCACAATAGCGGTTAATGAGGACGGAATTACCTTGGTAAGCTTAGGAAGGCCCCAGATAATGAGCATGGTAATACCTGCAATGCCAAGCATGATCCATAAAGGCGTACCCTGTAACCACTGCAAAGTGCCTGAGGCATCAGTATACTTGAACTGATTAAGCTGGGCCATAAAAATGACAATGGCCAGGCCATTTACAAATCCGAACATAACGGGATGAGGTACTAGCCGGATGAATTTGCCAAGTTTTAAAGTTCCCGCCAGAATTTGAAGTAGTCCCGCCAGAACTACAGTAGCGAAAATATATTCAACACCATGCGATTGAGCCAGACTAACAATAACCACGGCGACGGCTCCCGTTGCTCCTGAAATCATGCCGGGGCGGCCTCCCAAAATAGAGGTTACGAAACCCATCGTAAAGGCAGCGTATAAGCCAGTCAAAGGCGAAAGACCTGCAATCAGGGCAAAAGCAATGGCCTCGGGAATGAGGGCCAGGGCAACCGTAAGACCCGAAAGTACTTCAGTTTTGTAATTTACTTTTTGACTTAAATCGAACAGATTCAATCGTGAGTTCATAAAACAGTATAGTTACACCGAACGGAACGCAGTAATTCCGCGGCTTGGGATGGCCAGAAAGATTAATCATTGGAAAAGGAAAGCAGGAAAAGACCAAACTCAGGGTGGAGTAAGGGCTAGATGCAGAAAAGAAGATAACGTCAGGTGATTCATCTAGTTGCAAAAGTAAGAATAGCTTTTGAATCCCGGGGGGAATGTGGGAATAAGCATAATTAACCCTGTAATAGTTTAATACTTTGAAGAACTTGATCAGGTAACTTTCGAAAGTTAACGGATTCAGGGCTAACAGGTTGGTTTCTGGTATGCTTTTAATACCGTTTCTCTTAAAATCAAGGCACGTTTAAAATTCACTAAGAGCTTAAAATGTATATTTATTAGGGTTTCTAGCTTGTTTCGTAGTTATTATTTTGAATAAGTAGCTATTGTATTGGTTAAAATTTGGCTTATAGCTCTGTTTAAAGTTTTTCGTCAGCAGGCTAATCTATTTTTTTAGTCCTATTTTTGACTAAGCAAACTCACGGACATAGTAGAAATGAACTAGTGTATTTGGTAAAATGTGGGTAAAACTGGAGGAGAGGTTTCGACCTTACTCGCACAAGCAGAACGCATGGTAACAGAAACGATTCATTCTTTATTAGATTCTTACAAAAGCCAGATTAGTTCGTATGACGAGATTTTAGCTTCCGATGGAAGTATAAAACCTTACTGGAAAAATTTATTTATAGGACTGGAGAAAATAGGAAATTTAGAGTTAAAAAATAGGTTACAGGAAATCAAGAATAAAATCCGTGAAAACGGGGTTACCTATAATGTGTATCAGGAACCTAAAGGCTTAAATTCTCCCTGGAAATTAGATCCCATCCCTTTTTTAATTGAACAAAAAGAATGGGAATCTATTTCGAAAGGATTACAGCAACGGGCCGTATTACTGGATTTAATCTACCGTGATGCGTACGGAGATAAAAGACTCCTGAAAGAAGGGATTCTTCCTCCCGAACTGGTGTTTGAAAATACCGGCTTTTTTCGCCCTTGTCTGGACGTAAAGCTTCCCACCGAAAATCAGTTAATGACTTACGCTGCCGACATGGCTCGGGGGCCGGATGGCCGGATGTGGGTGCTGGATAATCGTACGCAGGCTCCTTCGGGGTCGGGTTATACACTCGAAAATCGGGTAATCATCAGTAAGATCATGCCTGAGTTGGCGGAGGATGTCTACATCAGCCGATTATCACCTTTTTTCACGCAGGCTCAGCAGTCCATGTTTAAAGTGTTCAGAGAAAAATCAGAACATTTAAACATCGTTTATCTGACGGCAGGTCCCAATAATGAAACGTATTTCGAGCAGGCGTATCTTGCCTCTTACCTGGGCTATACGCTGGTTCAGGGAGATGATTTAATTGTCAAGAATGGCTATGTCTGGTTGAAATCCATTGAAGGCTTACAACGGGTGGATGTCATTATTCGCCGGATTGATGATGAGTGGTGCGACCCACTGGAATTGCGTTCAGGTTCGCGTTTGGGAGTAGCCGGATTATTGCAGGTCATGCGGAATGGAAACGTACTGGTGATTAACCCTCCGGGGACCAGTATGCTGGAGAACTCCGCTTTAAATGCTTTTTTACCTTCCATTTCCCGGCACTTTTTAGGGGAGGAATTAATTCTACCTTCGGTAGCTACCTGGTGGTGTGGTCAGGAAAAAGAACGGGCGTATGTACTGGAGCATTTGCATGAATTAATTATTAAAAAAGCGAATCGGAAACAAGTATTTAGATCGGTATACGGAAGGCAGTTAACGCACCAGCAATTGCAGGAATTGAAACAACAAATCCTGCAAAACCCAACGGAATACGTAGCTCAGCAGGAAACAAGTTTTTCAACTACTCCGGCCTTCGTTGAGGATCATATCGAACCTCGTTATGCCGCTATTCGGGCCTTTCTCACGGCCACGCCCACGGGGTATCAGGTTATGCAGGGAGGGCTGACCCGAAGTTCACCTATCAAGGATAAATTCACCTTTTCCAATCAATACGGAGGCTTATCAAAAGATACCTGGATCATTTCGGATGAAGCAGAGGTGATTCGCGAGCGTATCAAGTTACCAGGTTTACTATCTCAGAAAGCTCAGTCTTCGCTGCCTAGCCGAAGTGCCGAAAATCTCTATTGGACGGCTCGTTACGCCGAGCGGACTATGGTAGCCAGTAGCTTTTTAATCATTACCCTTAATGCTCTGAATTTTCAGCGAAATTTTGGCAGTACGAATAAGACCGAACATATCGAAATTCTTCTGAAAACCGTTTCGCGGTTGATTCGAATGGAAAATGGATTTACGGACGAAAATAAAGAAGCGTTTGAAAATCCATATCCCTTGATTTATGAAAGTATTGCAAACGATAATCAACGGGGTACGATAACGTCGAGCATACAGTCTTATATGAAAGCCATTATAGCCGTTCGTGATCGCTGGAATCAGGTAACGTGGCGAACCGTTGATAACATTGAAAACATCAATCAGCGATTAAAAAACATTCATACTCGTCAAAATCCAAACGATATTCAGAACGCGTTGAATACGTTGCAGAATAACCTGTTTACCTTCTACGGACTTGTTAACGAAACGCTTCCTCGAAATCACGGTTATTACCTGTTTGAAGTAGGAAAACTGGTCGAACGTATTCTTTCGAAAGTAACCATTCTTCGTTCTATTTTCAGTACGAAGACGGAACAGTTTGTAGAGACGGAATTGATGGAGGCGGCTTTAATGAGTCACTTTGCCTTAGTGAATTATCGATTAGCGTATAAGTCAAATTTTGAGATGGAATACGTACTGGATATGCTATTATTAGATCAGCAGGTACCGACTTCTTTATCTTATTTATTAAAAGCTCTAAACGAAGCTCTTAGCAAATTACCTCAAAATTCAGAACGATTGAATGAAGCTCAAAAAGCAATTTTACAGGCTTCTACACAGTTACAATTAGTAGATGTTAATGAACTGAATAAGGTTATAGAAGCGGATAAACCGTATTTAAAATTAGATCAGATGCTTTTGGATATTTATGGCCATGTAAGCACCGTTTCCAACTTCATTGCGAATCTATATTTTAAACATACGTTCACGCAGCATTCAATTACAGATACTTTAATGGATGTAGATAATGATTTATAAGCTCATTCATAAAACGCAGTATAATTATACGGGTGATGTCAATAGTTATCACGGTATCGCCTGCGTTATGCCCAAGACGTTTCCTAAGCAGAAGGTTACTAATTTTTCGCTGATTATTAGTCCGATGCCGGATGAAATTAATCAGCGAATGGATTATTTTGGTAATACATTACATCACTTTTCAATTCATAAACCACACCAGCAACTGAGCGTATTAGCCACTAGTTTAGTGGAAACCCGCTCTACAATTATTACGGATTTATTCATGACGAATCGCCAGGTTCGGGAGCAAATTCAGCGGAATCTGGTGGTGAAGAATGAAGTGCTGGAATATACCCTGCCAAGTCCCTACGTGCAGTGGGATGCCGAAATCAGGGATTATGCTTCGGAATGTTTTCGTGAGGATCAGTCATTTTATCAAAGTGCCCGGGAGCTGTGTCATAAAATTTACACGGATTTTAAATATGTTTCGGGCTTCACGACGATTCATACGCCTTTGAAGACTGCTTTTCACGAACGCAAAGGCGTTTGCCAGGATTTTTCTCACCTGGCTATTGCCTGTTTTCGGAGCTTGGGCTTTGCGGCTCGTTACGTAAGTGGGTATCTGGAAACCAAACCGCCACCGGGTAAAGTTAAGTTGCAGGGGTCCGATGCTACCCATGCCTGGGTTTCGGTGTATGCTCCGGGTATTGGCTGGTGTGACTTTGATCCGACCAATGATCTGGTTCCGCAGGAACGGCACATTACCACGGCCTGGGGGCGGGACTTTGGGGATGTTTCCCCGCTTAAAGGTATTCTTTTTAGCGGCGGCAAGCATACCATTAAAGTTGGAGTGGATGTCATTCCGGTTACTTCGGACGAAAAGCAACTTTTGAATACCTTCTAGGGATGGTTTAAAATTCAGGATAAGCGTTTTTTAGACGGTATCCATCAAACTCATTTTGTACATTTGTCGGAAGTTCTCACCCTCACGTATTGAGGCGACTTTCGCAGAGAAAGGCCTTTAGTTCTATTCTTTTCATGGAATCCATCAAAGTTTTCGCTCCGGCGACCGTAGCCAATGTAGCTTGCGGATTTGACATATTTGGTTTTGCCGTCGATAATCCCGGCGACGAAATTATTCTTCGTAAAAAAGCTACTCCTGGTTTGGAGATAGTGAAAATTGAAGGTGATCAAGGGCGTTTGTCGCTTAATCCTGAAAAAAATACGGCCTGTATTTCGATGCTGGCTTACATGAAACACCTCAATGCCAATCAGGGGGTTAGTATTGAGTTACGTAAAAAAATGCCCCTGGGCAGCGGTCTGGGCTCTTCGGCGGCGAGTTCGGTGGCCGGTGTTTTTGCTTTGAACGAACTGATGGGTCGCCCTATGGAGCAAATTGACTTGTTGCCTTTTGCGATGGAAGGCGAGCGTTTTGCCAGTGGTACTCCCCACGCCGATAACGTAGCTCCGAGTTTGTTAGGTGGTTTTATTGCCATTCGTAGTTACGAGCCTAAACTGGATGTGATTAAAGTAGATACCCCAGCCGAACTTTTTGCGACGATTGTCCACCCACAAATTGAGGTGAATACCCGGGATGCCCGTAACATTCTTCGCAAGGAAACTTCGCTTAAAAATACGATTACTCAAATGGGTAATGTGGCTGGTTTAGTGGCTGGCTTGATGAAAGGTGACTACGGTCTGATTTCCCGCAGCTTGGTAGATGTTATCATTGAGCCCGTTCGCTCCATTTTGATTCCCGGATTTAATGAAGTGAAAGCCGCGGCTATCGAAGCAGGTGCTTTAGGTTGCAGTATTTCAGGAGCGGGTCCTTCGATGTTTGCTTTAAGTAAAGATCGGGATTCGGCTAAGAAAGTGGGAGAGGCCATGCAACGGGCCTTTGCCAGTGTAGACATTGCCAGTGAAATTTACGTATCCAGCATCAACCAAAATGGTCCGGTGGTGATTGGTTAAATTTTTACTATACTTGAAAAAAGGATCGCCAGATTTTAAGTTCTGGCGACCCTTTTTTATTGAAGAACTTTCCGAAAATGAGTCGGATGATAACTCAACTATAGTAAGCTAACTACCCAGACGCGATAAATCGGCGTCTCTACGAAGGTAATTCAAAACAGTAAACGAACTAGATTTCGTTATTCTGAATCGCCGCTTCGTTGGTTGGTTTTGAGAAGCCGTTGTACGTAAGCTTTGATTCGACTTCGTAGCCTTTTTTTCGGGGATTCATGGCTTCAGGGACGGCATCGGGTAACAGACGATTCAGCAGGCTGAACAGATCTGTCGATAATTCCGGGAATCGATGGTCCAGGAATGACAGCACTTTTGCAGGCCAGCTAATGGTAACTTCGGCTCGGCCCTGTTTTAGGCCTTCAATAATTTGCTCCGCCGCATATTCAGCACTAACACTTAATACTGGGAGCGAATCAGCAATTTTAAACCAGGCGTATTCTTTGTGGTGTTTGCCCTTAATGATGGCGTTTCGAGGGCTTCCCGTTCGCATCAGTCCGGGGTAAACGGTGGTAACGTGAATACCCTGACTCAGTAACTCGGCCCGAAGCCCTTTGGAAAGGCCGCTTAAGGCGAATTTACTGGCTGAATAAGGCAACAGATGAGGAATGGCTACTTTTCCGCCAATCGAAGAAATGTTAACGATACGTCCTTCTCCACGACCTTGCATATGAGGTAAGACCGCCCGAATGGCGTGTAGTGGACCGAAAAAGTGAGTTTCCATCGCTTCATCATATTCCTGAAGCGACATATTATCGATGGGTCCTACCTGAATAACGCCAGCGTTATTAATCAATGCATCAATTCGACCGTAGTAATCGAGCGTTTGCTCGATCATTTCCTCTACTTCTTCCGGGTTTGTCATATCACAGGCCAGGGTAATTACCTCAGCCCCCAGATCGGCAATGTATTCTTCGGCTCGACGGAGCTCATCCAAATCGCGAGCGACCAGTACGAGCTTCGCTTTTTGACGTGCCAGTTGGCGGGCTAAAACTAATCCCAGACCCCGTGAACCTCCCGTAATGACGAAAACTTTATTCTGAACTTCGAAGCGACGGCTGGAACGAACCATTTGTCGAATGGCCCAAACGACGCTTACTCCGATAGCGAGAGAAATAAAACGAGAGCTGCGTGCCATAGTATTTTCAAGATTGGTTTGTTTTACATTTAATCAAAAATCCATTCCAAACCGCTTATTCACCTTCGATCCTATTCCGGGTGGTGGAACGGCAGTTTTAATCCAGATTTAAGCTTTCATTATTATCAATTTATCCACAAGAGATCATGGACTTTCCCAATTTGGCCGATCCCGCAGTACTCATAAGCTTATTAACGCTTTCGTTTCTGGAAATTGTTTTGGGGGTGGATAACATCATCTTCATCTCCATCATCGTTGGGAAGCTCGAAAAGGCCCAGCAGAAACAGGCCCGAACCATTGGTTTACTACTTGCGATGGTGTTTCGGATTGTTTTGCTTTTCGGGATTACCTCGCTATTACGGCTGACGACGCCTTTGTTCGAAATACCCTTTTTACACGAACACAACTCTGAGGAGCTGGTAGGTATTAGCTGGAAAGATTTGATTTTGCTGGCAGGAGGGTTATTTCTGGTGGCGAAGAGTACGCTGGAAATTCACCACAAATTAGAAGCGTCTTCTGACGAAGCTAGTGGTGCAAAGCCCAAATATTCTAAACTCAGTGCGATTATCGTACAGATTGTACTCGTGGATGCGGTCTTCTCCATCGACAGTATCCTGACCGCCGTTGGACTGGTTGAGAACGTCTGGATTATGGTTATGGCCGTTGTCGTTTCCATGGCAATTATGCTGGCCTTCTCGGGTGTTATTGCCGATTTTATCAACCGGAACCCAACGCTTCAGATTCTGGCTCTGTCTTTCCTGATTGCTATTGGAATTATGCTCGTCGCTGAATCCTTCCACCAGGAAGTGAATAAGGCCTATCTCTACGTAGCAATGGCCTTCTCGCTAATTGTCGAACTGATTAACATGCGAATGCGGAAGAATACGGAAATGGTGAAACTCAATTCCGACCGCATGCCGTTTGAAGATCGCGAAGAACCGCTTAAGCCGCAGTGAGGCTATATTTTCGGCGAAGGGGATTAATCAGAAATTTCTTTTGAGCCGTAAAACTGTCTGGATGCATTTGTTCGAATAACTGTTTCCATTCTTCAAAACGCTCAGGTTCTGCTTGCTGGAAGGCCTGAGCGTTTATTTTTTTCTGGGTAAGGTAGGCTTCAAAAGTCATTGGCGTTTAGCGTTTAAAGTTGCGAGTCTAGCGTTTTGTGTAGTAGCTTCTATTCTTTTTCTCAACGTTGCAAGGCTGGGGATTTTCGGAAGGCCATGTAAATCCAGGCTCCGAAGGTAATAATTGCCGCTATCAGGAAATTGACAAAGTAGCTGTTTCGTAAGTTATTATGTAACCAGCCTGAGGTTAAGGCCCCAATGCCGATGCCTACTTCCAAAGCAATGTACGTCGTAGCCACGGCTCTGCCCCGATGAAGTGGATTGGAAAGATCGACCGTCCAGGCTTGCAGGGCGGGAATGTTAAGTCCCCAGGGAATACCAAACAGAATCGCCATCGCTAACACCATGTAAATAGTAGAGGCAAAAGCCAGCCCAGCCATCGCTGCTACCTGAATCAACACTGAAATCCGTAACACGGCTACCCGTCCGTAGCGGTCGGAAGCTTTGCCCGCTACCAATCGGATCAGTAAGGATGAAACGGTGTAGGTCATGAAAAACAGCCCCTTGTTGTAAATTCCCACGGATAAGGATAAATCCGGGCCAATGGTTAAAATCAGTCCCGTAGCATAACTAACCAAAAGCGTTACCAAAGCCGGAGCCAATACTTTGGGGTCAAAAATTTCGTGTTTTTTAATAAGTAATAATCGCGGAGAAAACCGATGCCGGTGTTGAAGCGTTTCCTTCAGATTAGCCAGAATACCAATCGATAAAAAGGCAAAAAGTGATGAAACGTAAAACATGGTATCGATGGAAAAGGCAGCCGTTAGCCAACTGCCCAGTGGAGGACCGGAAGACATGCCAATACTGGCCGAGATTCCCAGCATACTCAGAGCTTCGCCGCGGCGGTCTTCGGGCATAACGTCGGCAACGTAAGCGGAAGTAGCGGTAGGCTTAAATCCCGTTGAAAAACCATGAAATAACCGCAGTAATAAAAAAGCATAAACGCTGCTCATGAAGGGATACAGCAGTCCGCAAACAAAACAAACCAGCGAGCCGAAAGCCATGATAGGCACGCGGCCAATGGTATCCGTAAGTTTTCCTGAAAAGGGTCTGGAGATGCCGGCTGTCAGCGTGAAGAGACTAATAACCAGACCAACGTATTCCCGACCTCCGAGGGCAGACAAGTACCCCGGCAGTTCGGGAATCATCATGTTAAAGCTGGCCGTGAAGAGGAAATTACTGGCACAGAGAAGCCAGAATTGAAAACTATAAATACTGCGGCTGGAATCCATCCCGCAAAAGTAATAGATTGCCAATGGCCCGGAAGAATTGTTTTTGATTTGGCCGCGAATCCGCCCGGGAAGTTCTATCTTCAGAAACCGTTAGACCAAAACCAGCTCTCTATGTCGCTCTCTTTTTTGTGCATTGCTACTTACTTCAAGGGAAATGAATTTTTGAAATCCTGCAAAGAAGCGGGAAATCAAGTGTATTTATTAACCGAAAAAAAACTGGAACATAAGCCTTGGGTTCGGGAATTCATCGATGAAATTTTTTTCGTAGAAACACCCGAAAATGGAGTCTTAAATCTGGAAGAATTAGTGAAAGGTCTGGCTCATACCATGCGAAGCAGGAAGATCGACCGCATTGTAGCTCTGGATGATTTTGATGTAGAGAAAGGGGCTTTTCTAAGAGAAACATTCAGGATTCCGGGCATGGGCCAAACCACCGCTCGTTACTTCCGTGATAAACTGGCCATGCGGATGAAAGCCGCCGAAGCGGGCCTGCGAATTCCAGCGTTTACGGCTTTATTTAATGACGTAGAAGTAACCGCTTTTGCTGATTCAGTAACGTATCCCGTCGTCATAAAACCTCGGGGCGAAGCATCGACTTCGGGGATCAAAAAAGTGTATAATCGGCACGAACTCTGGGAGGCTGTCCATGCGTTAGGCGAGCGGCGGCATGAATATCTGGCCGAGCAGTTTAAACCCGGTCATGTATATCATGTGGATGCTTTAACGTATCAGGGAAAAGTGATTTTCAACTGGGCGAGTCAATACCTCGACACGCCCATGGAGGTAGCTCACGGCGGGGGCATTTTTCGCTCGGTAACGGTTCCTTTCGATTCGCCGGAGTCGAAGGCTTTGCTGGCGTTTAATGAAGAATTGTTACAGGCATTTGGGCTGGAATATTCCGCCAGTCACAGCGAGTTTATTCACTGCCACGAAGACGGACAGTATTACTTTCTGGAGACGGCTTCACGGGTGGGCGGGGCTCATTTAGCAGAGATGGTAGAGGCCGCCAGCGGCATTAATCTCTGGCGGGAATGGGCCCGGATGGAAACAGCAGTTGCTGGAAAGTTAACCTATACTTTACCTGAAATCCAACCTAACTATTCGGGTATAGTGATCTCCCTCATCAATCAGGCTCGCCCGGATTTAAGCAGCTATGACCGACCCGAAGTCTATTGGAAAATGGATGAAGAGTATCATATTGGATTAATAGTGAATGACCTAAGTCGGGAGAAAGTCTTGGCTATTTTAGAAGAATATACGTTAAAAATATACCATGAGTTACATGCCTCAGCACCCCTCCGGGATAAACCTACTCATTGATAGTTAATGACTACTTAACTGTTAGGCTGCAAGCATACTAAACATCGGCTATTTACTGCACCTCATCGGGTAAAATTTGAAATTCGTGTAAAATGCTCCGCTGGCTTTTTTAAAAGTTGTTGATTTGCAAATATTTCTTCCCGATGATATCCAGAAAGTAGTGTGCACACACTTATTAGTGATGATTTATTTCCAATCTACAGCCCTAACAGTTATGAAAATGTCAAGTTCATTAAACCCTTCTGCTAAGCCTGCCAATGCCTTCTTTTTTGACGGAAATTTATGGTTTGGACTTGTTGATTCACAAGAGCGTTTAGTAGAATTACAATCATACTATCCTACGAAGAAATATTTACAGGCTCGCCTGTTTACGAATGAGGGCGATGCGTATCCTTGTTTTGGCTTTAATGGAGACGGTATTTCTCTGGAAGTGTTTCTTACTCAACAGGAAATGGCTATTGGGTAAATAAGGTTGATTGCCAAAAAAGAGGCCGTTCCACTGGAACGGCCTCTTTTTTATTACTCATCAAGATCGGTTAATTCCGAAACCAGTACTTTATCAATGCGTTGGCCGTCCATGTCGATTACCTCAAACATGAGGTTACTCCAACGGAAGTGCTCGCCTTCCACTGGAATTCGACGGAGATGGTGAAGAATAAAGCCAGCTACGGTAGAATAGTCTTCTTCCAGAAAATCACGGATGTCCCGGCGACCCATGCGGGTTAGAAAGTCAATAAAGGGCATTTGAGCTTCCACCAGGAAAGAGCCGTCTTCCCGTTTGACGAAGGTAAAATCAATCACCTCCGCATCGGGCATGTGGCCTACAATGGCTTCAAAAATATCATTAACTGTGACCATGCCCTGCAATACGCCGTATTCATCCACAATAAACCCGTGATGAACTTTAGATTTTCTGAATTCATCCAGTACCTGATACGCCGAAATGTTTTCGGGGAGGAAGACAGGCTTATGAATCAGGCTTTTAAGCGGTGTGCCGGGTGAGGCCAGATATAGATCTTTAACGGTGATAACGCCTATCATTTTGTCGAGAGACTTATCACCGACCGGGTACACCGAATGACGTTCCTGCTTGATTTTCTGCTGTACCTGTTCTACCGTATCGTTGATATCGATCCAGGCCAGATCACTGCGGTGCGTCATGAGCGAAACAATGTGCCGATCACTAACATTAAAAACGTTCTCAACGATTTCCTGCTCAATTACGTCAATCGTGCCCTGTTCCAGTCCTTCATTGACGATGGCTTTGATTTCTTCTTCTGTAACCATGCTGTCATCGCCCCGGCGAATGCCTAAAACTTTAACAATCAGATTAGTAGAAATAGAAAGTAACCAGATAAAAGGGTACGTCACGCGGGAAAGCAGCGACATAGGCAGAGCCAGGGTCTTGGATATACTTTCAGCTCGGGTCAGGCCAATGCGTTTCGGAACCAGCTCACCGATTACTAAAGTGATGTATGTAATGAAAACCAGTAATAAAACCCGGGAAATGGTATTTGCATAAGGGGCGATAATCGTAAACTGACGAAGCCATTCGGTGAGGTTACCTTCCAGTTTTTCCCCGGAATAAATACCCGTCAGAATACCGATAAGGGTAATCCCAATCTGTACGGTTGAAAGAAAAGTATCGGGTGCTTCGGCGAGTTGGAGGGCCTGACGGGCTCGGGTATCGCCTCGTTCGGCGTCATTTTTAAGACGTATTTTTCGGGCCGAAACTAAAGCAATTTCAGCCATTGAAAAAATACCGTTAACAACAATCAGGAGTAATAAGATAAGTAGTTCGGTCATGGACGAGCCGGGAAGTTCAGACCAAATATCCGCTAAAAAACATTGCCAACAGCAATTATTTTCATGAACGACTTTCTGATAGGACAGTTTGTCAAATAACTAGGTAAAAGGGGAGATACCCGGAGCTCGGTGCAAATACCTTAATGCTGCCAGCAAATTGCTGGCAGGCATTCTTAAGGACTCCTTTTTGGCGGTAAAGGAGGGCAAACAGTATCGGAATGATGTGAAGTACTTATCTCAATGAATATAAAACCTTAGGGAATTAATAATGTTTTTATTTGCTTAAATAATAAATGAAGTTATTCTTAAGTGTTTGTTTATCAATTGATTGTAGTTAGATAAAGTGATTATTTATATTCGTTACTAATAAAAGCTTCCCAAAGAATTTCGGCGGGATGTTGAGCTATTCTACCCGTTCCATCTTTAATCTGATGTCGACAGCTAGTGCCGGGAGCGGCAATGGTTACGTCATCAGGCTGTTTCCGAACGGTAGGGAATAAGACCAGTTCACCAATCTGC
Organism: Siphonobacter sp. SORGH_AS_0500; assembly: GCF_031453245.1. Classification (NCBI taxonomy): domain Bacteria; kingdom Pseudomonadati; phylum Bacteroidota; class Cytophagia; order Cytophagales; family Cytophagaceae; genus Siphonobacter; species Siphonobacter sp. SORGH_AS_0500. Next base: position 4,172,291 of record NZ_JAVIYT010000001.1, on the reverse strand, counting down.
ATGGAAACTTCATAATGTTTGGCTTCATACCCAAAACTACCTGCCATGCCGCAGCAACCTGAAGGAATCAGATGAACTTCGTATTGGCTTGGTAATGAGAGAATTTTCTTTGTGTGGGTTAAGCTGGACAAGGCCTTCTGATGGCAATGCCCGTGCAGTTTGATGAGCCGTTTTTCGTACGTAAACTGATCGGATTTAATGTTTTTTTTGTCTACTTCCTGAGCCAGAAACTCATCGAAAATGAAAGCCCGTTCGGCAATTAGCTTCGCCTGTTCTTTTAATTCCGCAGGCACTAGTTCTAAATACTCATCGCGAAGTGTCAAAATGGCCGAAGGCTCCAGTCCAACGATGGGGGGGCCGTCTTTGATCGCTTCGGTTAATAATTCAACGTTTTTAATGGCAATTTTACGAGCTTCTTTCACCATACCTTTAGACAGGTAAGTGCGGCCAGACTCAACGTGGTAAGGAATCTCGACCTTATAGCCCAAGCCACTTAGTAACAGAATGGCTTTTTTGCCGACTTCAACGTCATTATAGTTGGTAAATTCATCACAGAAGAAAAGAATCCGTTTGAATTTAACCCGTCCCGTCGAATTCAGACGGAATTCGTGCTGGGCAAACCACTGCCGTAGGGTTTGCTGGGCAATGAGCGGCATGGAGCGTTCAGGAGCAAAACCCATCACTTTTTTGAGTATCGAAGACGGGAATTTGCTCGTCATGGCCCAGTTATACAGACGCGGCATACGACTACCCATGCGGGACAATCGGGTAAAGTTACCGATCATTTTAGACCGGAACGGAACGCCGTGAGCATCGTAATAATGCTGCTGAAATTCAGCCTTTAGCTTGGCAACATCAACGCTACTGGGGCATTCGGACTTACAGCCTTTACAACTCAGACATAAATCCATTACATCCTTAATTTCCGGATGATCGAATGGATTCTTTTGGGTTGAATTCGTCAGAAATTCCCGAAGAATATTCGCCCGGGCCCGGGTAGTATCGTGTTCGCTGCGGGTAGCCATGAAGCTGGGGCACATGGTTCCGCCGCTTAATTCCGTTTTACGGCAATCGCCAGAACCCGAACATTTTTCAGTTAAGCGAAGGATGTTTTCCTGCTTGCTGAAATCAAAATAAGTATTGATTTTTCGAACGGGTTTGTCAGCTTCATACCGAAGAAACTGGTTCATCGGCGGGGTATCGACAATCTTACCAGCGTTGAAAACACCATGAGGGTCAAAGAGTTGCTTGACTTCGCGGAAGAGGGCATACACTTCCTGACCCATCATTTGCGGAATAAACTCGCCGCGTAATCGTCCGTCCCCGTGTTCCCCCGAAAGCGAGCCCCGGTATTTCTTCACCAGTTCAACGGTTTCCGCTAAAACCTGACGAAATAACTGCTGCCCCTGGGAGGTTTTCAGGTTAATCATGGGCTCCACGTGCAGTTCTCCGGCTCCCGCGTGGGCGTAATAACTGGCGTGGATGTTATGCCGACGAAGCATCTCTTCGAGCTCGGCAATATAATGGGGTAACTCCTCGGGAGCTACGGCACAATCTTCAATCAGGTTGACGGGTTGCGTGTCGCCGGGCAGGTTACGAATCAGGCCCAATCCTCCTTTTCGTACTTCCCAGACCTGTTTGGTTTTTTCACCAAAAATGACCGGAGCGGCAAAGCCAATTTGCTGATTTCTCAGGCTCGTCACAAACTGATCTACCTGTTGCTGAAGATCCTGTGGTGTTTCGGCCATGAATTCAACCATCAGAATAGCCGCCGGATCGCCTTCAATAAAAAAGCGATTTTTACTCTGCTCGGGGTTATCCTTCGTGAAATCCAGAATGTACTTATCCACCAGTTCCGAAGACATCGGTTGGTACTTCAAAGCAACCAAATTGGCCTGAAGCGATTCCTGAATGGATCGGCAATGCACGCAAACTACGGCTACTTCGCTGGGAGGTAAAGGGATGAGGTTAAGCTTTAACTCCGTGGCCAGAGCCAGTGTCCCTTCAGAACCGGCGAGTAAATGGCATAAGTTAAAGTCAGCTCCCCCGGCGGTAAAGGGCTCGTTCTCAAGTAAAGAATCGAGTGCGTAGCCCGTATTGCGACGGGTAAGCGATTTTTTAGGAAAACGATCTCTGATCTGCTGTTGATTCGTGGGGTCGGACAGGAGCGTATGAAGCCCCTGATAAATCGAGGTCTCCAGCGAATGCTCCTCAGCTTCCCGCTTCAAGTCATAACGCCAGGGAGAAAGGGCCTTGAATTCTGCTTCCGAACCATCGGCCAGGAATACTTTCGCGGAAAGCAGATGGTCGCGGGTGCTGCCCCAAACCATACTATGCAGACCGCAGGAGTTATTGCCCACCATGCCGCCAATCATGGCCCGGTTGGCCGTAGACGTTTCGGGCCCGAACATGAGCCCGTAGGGAGCGAGGGCTTTATTTAAATCATCACGAATAACGCCGGGTTGTACACGTACCCAGCGAGCTTCGGCATTGATTTCCAGAATTTCCGTGAAGTATTTGGATAAATCAACCACAATTCCCGAGCCAACCACCTGCCCGGCTAGTGAAGTGCCAGCGGTTCGCGGAATTAGGGTAACCCGATGATTACGAGCAAAGGTCAGTAGATTCTTTACATCCGTAATCGACTTTGGGATGGCGACGGCCAGTGGTTTTTCGCGGTAAACGGAAGCATCGGTAGCATATAGAATTCGCTGAGCTTCGTGCTCTGTCGAATTCGTATAATACAGTTCCCCTTCAAAGGCTACTCGCAGTGCATCGAAACTGGAAGCCGTAATCGTATCAGACATGTTACTTTACCCAACACAAGGCATGCACGGTAAACGATGTGTATGCCAATCAATAAATCTACAAATTTCAAAGACTGTCTTAACCGGATACGGTGGGAGTTAATTTATAAACAAAGTTAATGCACTTCGGGAATTGACGGGCGGATGCTAAAGTAAAATCTGAAAATTTCAATGGTTCGTGCAGGTAGACCCCTTAGGAGAGGAGGGATAAATGGTGATGAACCAGACTTTCCCATTCTTTGTCAAGACTGCCAGAAGGCATCGATGCTGCTGCCCGACGATACCAGTAACCCGCGTTCCACTGATCGCCTTCTTTCCGATGTAGATAGGCGTGGATGCGGTCGTAGGCAGGGGTTCCTTCGGCAGACTGGGCAATCTCATGGGCTGATTCCCAGTCGTCTTTACCGTCATGCCATAAAGCTGTTAGTAAAGGGGATAGGCCAGCAGGGGGTGTGTCGAGCGAAAGACTTTGCTGAAAAGCTTCGTAAGTCATGGTTGATTTTTTAATAAGTCATGAGTACTAGCGAAACTGATTTTGTCGATCAGACTTCAAATGAGCTTCACAAAATATGCATACCTTAGATTTAAATAGCAGTCAAAACTAATGAAACTGTAAACGATTTTGAAAATGAATTTTCTGGCGGTTTCCCAATTCTCTGCGGATACGCAAACCATTATTTATCCGGTACGAAAAGAAGAACTGGCTTCTCAACTGGCGGTTATTGCCGAACAGACGGCCTTACCCCTGGCAGTGCTTGAAACAGAGGTAAAAGCTGAAAAAGCGGAGATTACTACTTTTTTTTCGGGCGAAAAGCGAATCTATGTGCTGGGCTTGGGCTCGGAGGCTAACTCCCATCACCTCATCAAAGCCTTCCGAACGCTGATTTTCAAGCATAAAACAAAAGTAGGTTCGCAAATCGGTATTTCGTTGCAGAACCGGCCCGCCGACTGGACGGAATTCGTTGTTAACGGAATCATCTTAGGGACTTACGATTTTGGCCTCTACAAGTCTGATCCTAAAACGCCAGTTGCCTTATTCGAACAAGGAACGGTTGAGCTGTTAAGTGCCGAGGTCAACCCTGAACTGATTGAAAAAGGCAAGAGCATCGCCGAAACGCAGTTGCAATTATTCACGCTGTTGAATGCTCCCTCCAATTTCAAAACGCCACAAACGCTGGCAAGCTGGGCCATGCATTCGGGCGAGAAATATGGGTATAAAGTTCGGGTTTTTGATTCCGGTGAATGTCATTCCCTGGGCCTGTTTGCCCTGCTGGCCGTAGGACAGGGAAGCAAAAGCGAACCTGAGTTTATCGTCATGGAGTACAAAGGCGAAGGAGCAACCCAAAAGGTGGGACTGGTGGGCAAAGGAGTAACCTTCGACACGGGCGGCATTTCCATCAAGCCCTCCGAAAACATGCACCTGATGAAATCCGACATGGGCGGAGCGGCGGCGGTATTAGGAGCGGTGGAAGTAGCGGCCAAACTGAAGTTACCCATTCACCTGATCGGGATCGTCCCGACTACCGAAAACAGCGTGGATGGCGAAAGCATGAAGCCCGGCGATGTGATCCAGTCCTACGCTGGGAAAACCATTGAAGTAACTGACACTGATGCGGAAGGCCGCCTGATTCTGGCCGATGGCTTAACTTATGCCGTTAGAAACTTCAAGCCTGACGTATTAATTGATCTGGCAACTTTAACGGGAAGTATCATTCGAACGCTGGGGTATCACGCCGCCGGATTATTTACCACGAGCGATCTCTTGGGTAAAAAACTCAAGCGGGCGGGAGAACGCACGGGTGAGCGGCTTTGGCGATTACCCATGTGGGAAGATTACGCCGATCACCTGAAGTCAGACATTGCCGATGTTCGGAATTTTTCGGGCGTGCCGCATTCTCAGGCCATAGCGGCTGCTAAATTTTTAGAGTTATTCGTTGAAAACCATACCGCCTGGGCTCATTTAGACATTGCCGGTACGGCTTATGGCGATATGGATCTGGCACCCCAGCGGGCCGGTACGGCTTATGGAGTTCGTCTGTTAACGGAATTTCTGACGCAGTTAATCAATGACAAAAGTCAGTCTTCGATCTGGTAATAAGCATTCCTTTAAAGACGCTTTCCGTCGACCTTTGCAGAGCATTTCTTAAGGTTGTGCTGGAACATTCGACTTAGGGTCTCAAAGCTGAATGTACCGTGTCTCTCAACCGGGCAACTCGTTTTATTAACGATACAAGTAAACAAAAACGCCAGTCTGTCTCAGGCTGGCGTTTTTTTTGAATGTTTGAATGTTTGAATGTTTGAATGTTTTTGCTTTCAGGGATTGATGTTGGGGTAGAGGCGGTTTTGGTTACTCCCGCTGTGGCTGGTGTCTTCACCAGCCATTAACAGTGGTTGGTGAGGACACCAACCATAGCAGATGATTGCCAATCCGCATAAGTATAGCAATCAATCATTTCAAGTAGAGCCGCGATTTTATTGCATCTGGTTAGAAGCGGTTTGGGGTACTTCCACCCTGGCTGGTGTCTTCACCAGCCATTAACAGTAGTTAGTGAGGACACTAACCAGGGCGGATGCTTCTGAATAAGGGGCGATTTTTAACACCCCTACGTTACTTTCATCTCCCAGCTAGAGGCGATGAAGTGGATTGCCCCCGAAAAGTTAGACATTAACTGAAAGGAGCAATGCAAAAGAAAAAGAAGTATAGTTATGCCTTTAAGAAAGCAGCGGTGGAAGCGGCCAAGTCGAGTAAAGCATCGATTCACGCCCTAGCCCGAGCTTACGGTATTCACGAGTCCATGCTACGACGATGGATCGATGGGTATGAAGCCTTTGGGCCATCGGCTCTGGCATGCGTTTCGCATCAACATCGCTATTCCGAATCGATCAAAACTGCCGCCGTTGCCGCTTTTCTGACTCAAGACTTATCTTTGCGGGAAGTTTGTTTGACTTTTTCTCTTCGCTCGACTAGTGTGCTTCGGGGTTGGATTAACAGGGCCCTGGCAAATTACCCCCAGCAGAGCGATGAGCTTAACGATTTCCCCCCTATGGCTTCATCCCAATCGAGTCGAGTGCCCGCCAGTGAATACGAGCGAGTCGTTGAGGAGAATAAACGACTGCAGGCGGAGGTGGCTTACCTAAAAAAGTTACGAGCCTTGATTCAGGCCCAGAAAAAAGGCAAAAAGCCCTGATTGTGCATGAATTAAGGCCTGATTATGATCTATCGCTGCTACTAAGGGCCGCTCAGCTCGCCCGCAGTACGTACTACTATCAACTCAAAAGCAGGGATAGGTTAGGCAAGTATGCTCCCCATAAACAGCGGCTGAGCCAGCTTTATCAGCAACATCAGGGACGCTATGGCTACCGACGCCTGACCTCTGTTCTACGGGCAGAAGGCTATACGCTCAATCATAAAACGGTGTTCAAACTCTTGGGAGAGTTGCAGCTCAGAAGCCGGATTCGCCTCAAAAAATACCGGTCCTATCGGGGAGAAAAGGCTCCCACCACTCCCAACCTACTGAATCGGGAGTTTACAGCAGAAAAGCCTTTTGCCAAGTGGGTGACCGATGTCACCGAGTTCAAAGTGGGTGCTCAAAAACTGTATTTATCCCCCATACTAGATCTTTACAATGGTGAGATTGTCAGTTATGATCTCTCGGAGCGAGCCAATTTTAAACAGGTAAGTCGGATGCTGGAAGAGGCCTTAGCTAAATTGCCTGCTCCTACGAGGCTCTTGTTACACTCGGACCAGGGCTGGCAATATCAGATGAAACCCTATCAGAGAAGACTGAAAAAGCAGGGTCTGATCCAAAGTATGTCCAGAAAGGGGAATTGTCTGGATAATGCGGTGATGGAAAATTTTTTTGGTACGCTTAAAAGTGAGTTATTTTACCTTAACAGTTATGAATGTATCCAGGCTTTAGAAAAAGACATCAGGCAGTACATTCACTATTACAATCACCAGCGAATCCGTTTGAACCTACAGGGTATGAGTCCCGTAGACTTCCGCATCAACGCTGGCTTTTAAAACAACCGTCCAACTTCTTGGGGCTAGTCCAAAGTCGCGTCTCTACGATAAAAATAGAATCTAAATGTCTGTTTGTCTGGGTTAGAAACGTGAATGAACATGAAGTATTAACCATACTTTTCATCGCGTATCTACCGTAATGAGTCAGCCATTTATAAAGACTGATAAAAGTCATTTTCTTCAGGGAAAGGATAACCCAATTTTGTAGTAAACATGGACAGATGAAGCAGTTGTAGAAACACGCCCCGGGTTTCTATCTACCAACTGTCAGGAGTGAAGTAGGCCGTCGAAAGACCCTTTGACTCATCTGAATCATTGCGTAACAAGTGGATTAATAGAAAAGCCGTTCTGTTTCAGAGCGGCTTTTTTAACGCCAGGGCTACTTCAGTACTAATCTGATCCTGACCTGAAAACTCAATGGTCCAGCCGGAAGTAATCGCCAACTGGCTCAGTAATAACTTCACCTGCTTTTCAGCTACAGCAGGCAACTCTGATGCCACCGCTTTATTATGAATCACCTGCTTGGCATCCGAGAAAAGCTTGGTGTATTCGTCTTTATTAAAGCGGTTGAACATGCCCTGATCGATGTCATAAATGGTATAATCCGAGTCAATGCTCAGAATTTCAGGTTCGGGTAATGATTCCACGCGAATGTGACGTTGGCCTTCTACCCAATGCATCCGCACCTTCATGAAATCATATCCCACCAACACCTTCGCTCGGGTTACGATTAATGCCTTTTTAGACCCCGCCTTCAAACCCATGAATAAATCCCGGCGGTCATTGTAATCGTGAATTTCTGAGAAATGCCCTTCTGCCAGCACAACCTTGAAAACTTTCTCAATCCGTTCGAGTAATACAGCCGATTCCGAACGAAGCATCTTATCCTGATTCCGGCGGGACTTTCCAAACACAAAAGCAATTCCAAAACCCGCAACGGCTCCTAACAAACCGATCCAGAAAAGCGATAGAAAATCCATAAAGACAGGGGTTGATGGTTGAAGTAAAAATACAATAGAACCGTTAGGGTAACTGCCTGTAAACTTGTCGTAATGCTGGTTTCGCTGATGATACCCTGAAAGGGATTCTTTTGTTTAATGATTGAGTAGCCTTCCACTACCGGTTTTAGTACAAAACATTGGTAAATACCGCTAATCCTACCTATTAATTTGATTATTCCGCGAAAACTATATTACTATTATCGGATATAAGCGGAAAACCCTTATTTTTCGAAGAATTTTTGTGTTAGGAATTCATATAAACTTACAACTAATGCCAGCTAAACAGCTAGATACGCTTGATTACATAGTCTTCCTGGTCTATTTTCTCATTGTTGCCGGTTATGGGTATTACATCTACAAAAAGAAACAGTCGGCTACCATGTCGACAACCGACTTCTTTTTAGCGGAAGGTTCATTAACCTGGTGGGCCATCGGGTCTTCTTTAATTGCCTCCAACATCTCTGCCGAGCAGTTCATTGGAGCTTCCGGTGATGGTTTTGCCATGGGGCTTGCCATTGCGACGTACGAATGGATGGCTGCGGCTACGCTGATTGTCGTAGCGGTCTTTTTTATGCCGATTTACCTAAAAAACCGCATCTTCACGATGCCCCAGTTTTTGACACAGCGGTATAACAACACCGTTTCCATGATTATGGCCATTTTCTGGCTGTTTCTCTACGTGTTGGTTAACCTGACTTCTATTCTCTTTTTGGGTGCATTAGCGGTTTCTACCATCTCGGGGCTGAACTTCACGGCCTGTATGTTTGGGCTGGCCATTTTCGCCATTATCATTACCATCGGTGGAATGAAGGTTATTGGTTTTACCGACGTAATTCAGGTTTTCTTCCTGATCATGGGTGGTTTAGCAACGACGTATCTGGCAATTAATCTGGTATCTACTGAAAATGGAACGCAGGGGTTAGTGGAAGGCTTCGATTTGATGTTAACCAAATCGGCGGATCACTTCCACATGATTTTCCCGAAAAATCACCCGCATTATGCTTCCTTACCCGGCCTGACCGTATTATTCGGAGGCATGTGGATTGTAAACCTGAACTACTGGGGTTGTAACCAATACATTACGCAACGAGCGTTAGGGGCTGATTTAAAAACCGCTCGTGAAGGAATTCTTTTCGCGGCGTTTCTGAAACTCCTCATGCCTTTGATCGTGGTATTACCCGGTATTGCGGCGTACACGCTGTATCAGCAGGGTTTATTCCAGCAGGAAATGCTCGACGCAACGGGCGAGGTGAATAAAGACCATGCGTATCCGGTGTTATTGAACCTATTACCGACGGGTCTGAAAGGCTTATCTTTTGCTGCGTTAACGGCGGCGGTAGTAGCCTCGCTGGCGGGTAAAGCCAACTCCATTTCAACGATTTTTACCCTTGATATTTATCGTAAATACATCGCTCCCGAAGCTTCCGAGCAAAAATTGGTAAACATTGGTCGGATCACCATCGTGGTGGCGATGATTATGGCCATCTTCATTTCTCCTTATATGGGGATCGATAAAAAAGGGGGATTCCAGTTTATTCAGGAAATGACGGGTCTGGTATCTCCGGGGGTGTTTGCCGCCTTTATCCTAGGTTTCTTCTGGAAAAAAACAAACTCAGCCGGAGCCTTATTTGCCATCGTAGGGGGCTTCCTGCTGTCTCTGTTCTTCAAGTATCAGTTACCTGAGTTGGTGAATCTCGAATTCCTGGCTCCGACGGGATTTGCGGTACAAAACGCAGAAGGCCTCTATGTGATTCCGTTCCTCGATACCATGGGCTTCGTCTTCCTGATTTGCGTGGCGGTCATGATTGTACTAGGCTTACAAAAACCAAGTAATAAAGGTCTGGAAGTAGACGCGGCCATGTTTAAGGTAAATCCAACTTTCGCGGTTGGAGCCGGTGCTATCCTGGTTTTAGTAGTGATTCTTTACACTATTTTCTGGTAGAAAACGAAAGCGTATTCCTTTTGATAAAACATTAATAATGCTCTTTCATGAATTCAAAAACACCCCGGTCTGTAAGGGCTGGGGTGTTTTGTGTTTAATTGACAATTAATTTGTGGGTTGGATGAGTATGTGAGGATTATTTTAGCATCTTGTTATAAAAATAGACAAACCAAAGTACAATGACACCTCTAATAAAACCCAAGACGACACTGCAATGGTTGTTGGGGTTAAGTTTGGGCTGGACGAGTTTATCCGCACAAACGACTTTGCCCTTAACCGACGTGTCGGCTTTTAAAAATCCTTCCAAAACCTGGGCTATCGTTGGGAATGTAAGTGGTTCCCCCAAAGAGACTTCTCTGAAAACCCAAAAAGGCACGGGAGTATTGGTGGCCATACCCGGAAAACAGGCCGGAGCCGCCGATCAACTGGTTACTCAACTGGAACACGGCGATGTAAAAGTATCGCTCGATTTTATGCTTCCTCAAGGTTCTAATTCGGGTATTTACCTGATGGGACGTTATGAAATCCAGTTATTCGATAGCTGGGGCGTGCAAAGACCCAAGCCTTCCGACTGTGGAGGTATCTACGAACGTTGGGATGAAAATCGCAAGCCACAAGGATACGAAGGCCATGCTCCCCGACAGAATGCAGCGAAAGCCCCCGGCCTCTGGCAACATCTGGACATTGAATTTGAAGCTCCGAAATTTGATGCTTCGGGTAAGAAAACGGCCAATGCCCGTTTTGTGAAAGTAGTACTGAACGGAACTACTATTCACGAAAATATTCAGTTATCGGGCCCTACGCGTGGTCCTCTTTTGGCTGAAGAAAAAGCCCGAGGTCCGTTGGTTTTTCAGGGCGATCATGGAGCAGTAGCTTTTCGTAATATTTCCATTGAAACACTTGATAAAGCTCCGGTGAAACTGGGACCCGTGCAGTATGCTTTTTATACGGGCAGGTTTAATACCATTCCTAAACTGGATACCCTAAAAGCAAAGCCTGTTCGGACGGGAACGGTCGAGAAACTCAGCAGTACGCTGGCCGATGGGAGGTCAGATTTTCTAATCGTCTTCAATGGGACGTTACAAGTTCCCGAAACCGATCAGTACGAATTCATCCTACAATGGATGGAAATGGGTCAGTTGATGATTGACGGAAAAACGATTTTCGATGGAATGCTTTCCTTTGATAAGCCCCGTACAATTTCTGTCCCCTTAACCGCTGGCGAACATAAATTTACACTGCTGCATTCTAAAACGATGTCCTGGTTACCCAAGGTAATTGGTATCTACGTACAACGCAAAGGGGCTCATCGTCAGGAGTTACATGGCTTTGGCTCCGTGCCCGATACTGATCCGGTACCGGTTATCGCCGTTACACCCAAAGATCAGGTGGAGCAGATTCGCTCCTTTGTCTATGAGCCGGGTTATAACGAAGGCGATGGTCATAAAAAACTACGGGTATTACACATCGGTGATCCACAGGGCATTCATTACAGCTATGATTTGGATCAGGCTACGGTATTAACAAGCTGGCGGGGTGATTTCATAAACATGAGCGACGCCTGGCACGAACGCGGCGAAGCCCAAACGAGCGAAGCTTTAGGAGCCGCCCTATTATCCCTCTGGGGGACAGCTCCTGTGGGTACCACCGGCTCAACCACACCTGATTCTACCGCTGGATTGACCTATAAAGGTTACTTGCTGGACAATTTGGGACATCCTACCTTCCAGTATCAACTATCAGGTAGTGAGTTTATGGATTCCATTCTCCCCTATGAAAATGGTCGCGGCTTAAGCCGGACAGTTTCGCTGAAAAATGGAAACAACCTCGAATACCGATTGGCTAAGGGTAAGTCTATTACCTTGTTACAAAAAGGTTTATACCTCGTGGACGGACAGTACTATGTGCAAACTCCGGCTAAAGCTCAGGTAGTAACTAATAATGGCGGGCAAGAACTGCGAGTATCGAACAGCCCTTCAGTTAGCTACGATGTCATTTGGTAAATGCTTCCAGGTCAGAGCAAAAGATCCCGCAGGTTTACCTCTATCAAACAATACGATGAAGAAAATTTTTCGATCCTTAACGATAGCTTTTTCGCTGGCGACAACGGGCCTATGGGCTCAAACGCCAGCGACCGAAAATGATTATTACCAGTTACGAACGCTACCCATTCCGCAGGATGCCATTCTGGAAGTAGGGGGAATGACCGTATTACCCGATGGACGTCTGGCGGTTTGTACGCGTCGGGGTGAAATCTGGTTGATTGAGAACCCGTATCAGCAGAAGGGAACTGCTCCGTACTTCAAACGTTTCGCTCAGGGTTTGCACGAACCTCTGGGACTAACCTTCCGCAATGGTTCGTTTTATACCTCCAACCGGGGGGAGTTAACCAAGATTACGGACGAAGACGGCGACGGTCGGGCGGATCATTACGAAGCCGTGACGCAGTTACCCATCGTCGGTAATTACCACGAATACAGTTATGGCCCGCTGTTCGATCCTAACGGCGACATGCTCGTGACGCTGAACGTGGGTTGGGTGGGTTACGGAGCCAGCCTTACCAAATGGCGGGGCTGGTTGGTGAAAGTGTCTCCTGATGGAAAAATTGAACCCATTTCAGCCGGATTACGCTCCCCGTCGAGTTACATGTATAATTCGTCAGGAGATCTGTTTTATTCCGAAAACCAGGGTGACTGGGTCGCTTCAGGCAAAGTTTCCCAACTGAAAAAAGGAAGTTTTAACGGTCACGGCGAAAGTCTGAAATGGACGAGTGACCCGGCTTCACCACTGAAACTAACCAAGGAGCAGTTACCTGATACGGGCGAACCCGTGGCGACGGCGGGGGAGAAGATTCCGCATTACCAGTATCCGGCCTGCTGGTTTCCGCACGTGTTGATGGGCATTTCCACTTCCGATATTATTGAAGACACAAAGGGTAACCTCGGCCCTCATTTCAAAGGCCAATACTTCGTCGGCGATCAGGGACACTCCAAAGTGATGCGGATGTACCTGGAAAAAGTGGATGGGGAGTATCAGGGAGCCTGTTTCCCTTTCCGTGAAGGCTGGGCCTCAGGGTTACTGCGTTTGCAATGGGGATTAGATGGTTCGTTAATTGGCGGCATGACCAGTCGCGGCTGGTCTTCAACGGGTAAAGCTCCGTACGCAATCCAGCGGTTAATCTGGTCGGGAAAAACGCCTTTTGAAATGCAGGAGATCCATTCCAAACCCGATGGTTTTGAGATTGTGTTTACCAAACCCGTTGATCCTGAAACGGCGGCTAATCCGGCGAACTACAAAATTTCGAGCTTTACGTACAAGTACCATCACCTCTACGGAAGCCCCATTATCAATGCGGAAGAAAGCAAAATCAAAGGCATCAAGGTAGCAGCCGATGGGCTTTCGGCCCGAGTGGTGCTGGAAGGAGCTTTCCGTAAACATTACATCTACGAGATCAAACCCGAAGGCGTCAAGTCAGCCGATCAGGAGTCGGTTCTGCATCCGGTAGGCTATTATACGCTGAATGCAGTAGCTAAGGGGGATTTGGTAACGGCTTCTCAATTTACGCCTTTCAAGGCTACGGCTGCGGTGCATCATCACGAAATGGCTGAAGCAAAAGCTGAAACTACGAAACCTGGAAAAACGGCAACGAAAGCCAGTTCAGCCAAGCGGGTAACAGAAATGCCTGCCAGTTGGTCCGCTCCCGATCAGGTCATTACGGTGGGAACCAAACCCGGACTGAAATTTGATGTTTCTGAAGTACAGGTACAGGCCGGAGCGAAGATCAAGTTTATCTTCAATAATAACGATGACATGACGCATAACTGCGTAATCGTAGCTCCCGGAGCGGTAGATGAAGTAGGAATGAAGGCTATCAACCTGGGCTTGAAAGGGCCTGATTTACAGTATGTGCCCGCTTCACCCAAAGTGTTGTTTCACACAAACTTGCTACAACCCGAATCCACGGAAACGATTTACTTTACGGCCCCGTCACAGCCCGGCGATTATACCTTCGTGTGTACCTATCCCGGTCATCACACGGTTATGCAGGGTAAACTGAAAGTAGTTAAGTAAAGGCTTGTTCATACGAAGGTCATTAACGAAAAAGAGGAAGCGAAATCGTTCGCTTCCTCTTTTTCATTCCTGTTCTTCCAGGGTAATATTTTTGGTGATTTTATAGACTCGTCTTTTTCGGTAAGGGGTTTCTTCTTCACCCATCAGCCGGCCCCAGGGTTTAAGCTCTTCCACCCGGTCGAAGATGATTTTCATAATCGCCAGATACGGAATGCAGAGGAACATACCGGAAATCCCCCAAAGCATTTCGCCGATGATGATGCCTAAAAAGGCAATGAGCGGATTGATTTTTACTTTGGAACCTACCACCAGCGGCATAATGATATTTCCATCCACGGCATGCACGGCGATGTAAACAATCAGTACCAGCACTACTTTCCCCAAACCAGCAGTGGCGAAGGTAATGAGCGTACTTAATAACAAAGCGGTGAAAATACCCAGGTAAGGAACCACATTGAAGACGCCCGTAATCACGCCCAGTAGTACCGCATATTTAACGCCGAGAAGCGATAAGACAGTAATGAAAAGGGCCGTGACAATCACCATTTGAATGAAAAGCCCAGAGATGTATTTTTTGATAATCGACTGAACCTGAGAAGAAATATCAATGACTTTCGCTTCGTGTTTTTCGTCAAAAACTGAGGTTAAGAACGTGAACAGGATGCGACGGTAATTGAGTAAAAAGAAAGTGAAAAGCAGCGTAAAACCCAGAAAAAGTAAAGTAGAAGAAAGCGTAGCCAACGTTGTAGCGACGACTACCGCACTGGTAGATAAAGCCTTTTCTGCACTTTCATTTAAGTACGTTAATTGTTTCTTAGAGTCAACATTAAACGTGGTGGTAATCCAGTCCTGTAAGTTATGAATGGAAAGGGCTACCTGCTTTTCCAGCAAGGGCCAGTCCGCCCACAAAGCACTGAGTTGATTACCAATGAAATACATAATTCCCGATACTACGATAATCATGAGCACCACGCAGATAATGGTACTCATGCTGCGTTTCAACCTCAGTCGATGTTCGAGAAAATTGGCAGCTGGCAAGAGCACCAGGGCCATTAAAAATGAAAAGAGCAGAGGTGCCAGCAGCGAATGCCCCAGAATAGCCAGGTATCCTAAGCTGATGAGTACTACCAGCACGAAGGCTAATTTCTGGATGAAAGGCAATTGGGTAGTTTTCATGGGGTGTTGATTTGAGGTAAGTACTCGATCAGGTAGATTTTTGTTCGAGATTAGGGAGAAAATAAATGGATTTTAATTTAAGCTACCTGTTAAGAAGAAATCGGGGTAGCAAAAAATCCTTTTTCAGTAAACTATGTATATTTAAACGGCTACTGTTGAGCCCCTTTGTGAGACCTTTCTACAAAAATGTATGAAACTTTTCTATTCACTTACGTATTTAGTAGCCATGGCAGGTCTATATTCCTGCACCTCTCAGTCAACCAAAGAATTAAGTAACGTGCCTACTCAAAACGACTTTCCTAAACCGCCCATAGCCCTTAAAAAGCCTGAAACCTTTACCGAACACGGATATACCCGGGTAGATGATTTCTTTTGGCTGAAAGACAAGAAAAATCCAGAAGTTCTTCAGTATCTGAAAGCTGAAAATGCGTATGCTGATGCGGTAATGGCGGCTACGAAGCCTCTTCAGGAAGAGCTCTACAAAGAAATGCGGAGCCGTATTAAAGAAGACGATCAGTCGGTTCCCGTGTTTTCGAATGGATATTATTACTATTCCCGTACCGAAACGGGGAAGCAATACGGTATTCAGTGCCGTAAAAAAGAAAGCTTATCGAATCCAGAAGAAGTGATTCTGGATGGTAACCAGCTTGCCGAAGGTCACGAAGCTTTTATCCTGTCTGGTATGCAGGTGAGCGAAAATCAGAACTTACTGGCTTATCAAAGTAATACTACGGGTTCTTACGCTGAATTTACGTTGAAAGTAAAGGACTTACAGACGGGCCAGGTATTACCCGACGAAATTGAAGACATCAGTGGATTTGTCTGGGGAACGGATAACCAGACGCTTTATTACATTACTTATGACGAGGCTCTGCGTCCGTATCGATTGTATCGCCATACGCTGGGTTCGAAAACGAAAGATGTTTTAGTATACGAAGAGAAAAACCCTTTATTCACGCTGAGTATCAGTCGGTCGAAATCTAAAGAGTTTATTATCCTCTATTCCGGCAGCTTCACGACTTCGGAGGTTCAGCTATTACCTACCTCAGATCCGAACGGGACGTTTGAGGTGTTTCTGCCTCGTCAGCAGGATGTGATGTATGGAGTGGACGTTCACCCGCAGCATTTTTACCTGACCTATAAGGACAAGCAGAACCTGAACCAGAAAATCTATGAGCTGCCCCGAACGGGTTATCAGGATCGGAAAAGCTGGAAGGAAATTGTGCCCCATGATCCGAAAGTAAAGATTGAGGATACTGACGTTTACGAGAAATACCTGGTCATTGAGGTGCGTAATAACGGCTTGCTGGAAATGCGGGTGCGTGACCTGGCCTCAGGAGCAACCAAGGCTATTAACTTTCCTGAACCGGTGTATTCAGCGTATGCCTCTGGCTTACCCGATTTCAAATCAACGAAATTCCGATATGGATATACTTCGCTGAATCGGCCCATGAGTATTTTTGAATATGACATGGAAAGCGGAAAAAGCACTAAGCTCAAGGAAAAAGAAGTTCCTGGCGGCTTTAACCCCGATGCCTACGAAGTAAAGCGTCTTTGGGCGAAAGCAAAAGATGGGGTGAAAATTCCAATGGCAGTAGTCTATAAGAAAGGCCTCGAATTGGACGGTAAAAATCCGGCTCTGATGACGGGTTATGGTTCGTATGGCATGTCTTCCGATGCGTATTTCGATAGTGATGTATTTAGTCTGGTTGATCGGGGTTTTGTCTACGTCATTGCCCAGATTCGGGGCGGTAGTGATTTAGGGGAGCAGTGGTACGAAGATGGAAAGTTACAGAAGAAGATGAATTCCTTCACTGACTTCATCGCCTGTGCTGAATACCTGATTCAGGAGAAATATACTGCTGCGGATCGCTTCGCCATTCAGGGGGGGAGTGCCGGTGGTTTGTTAATGGGAGCGGTTGTCAATATGCGACCTGAGTTGTTTAAGGTCGTCATTGCCGAAGTACCTTTTGTAGATGTGATTAATACAATGCTGGACACAAGCTTGCCTTTAACCACGCAGGAATACGAGCAGTGGGGCAATCCTACAGTAAAGGCTGATTATGACTACATCCGTCAGTATTCGCCTTATGATAATCTAAAGGCTCAAAAGTATCCCAATATTCTGGCGACGGGTGGTCTGAACGACTCTCAGGTAGGTTTCCACGAACCCGCCAAATTTGTAGCCAAACTACGGACCCTGAAAACGGACGATAATATTACCTTACTAAAAACCAACATGGGCTCAGGTCACGGCGGGGCAACGGGCCGCTTTGATTACTTAAAAGAAGTAGCCTTCCAATACGCATTCATCATAAACCGAATTGGCTTGTAACTAATTTGTTTAGAGTTTGGTGTTTAGGGTTTTTGAGTTATCTAATTACACATCTTGCTTTTGAGCATACAAATTATCAGATAATTTTAACCCTAAATACCAAACTCTAAACCCCCAACCCATTATGCGAAACTTCTTCCTCCTTATCTGCCTGATTTGTTCTTTTCAGAGTTTTGGTCAATCTGGTGAAAAGTCCTTGTTGTACGAAATTTCCGGCAAAGGGCTAACGCATCCTTCATACATCTACGGTACTTTTCATTTACTGTGTCAGCAGGATTTGAAATTGAGTCCTGTTACGCTGGAAAAAGTAAAAAATAGCGATCAGGTTTATCTGGAACTGGATATGGACGATCCGAAGGAAATGATGTCTATGATGAACAAAATGTACATGAAAGATCAGGGACTGAAGGATCTGGTTTCTACTTCGGACTATGAATATCTGAATGGCTTCTTTAAAGATTCGCTGAAAATGAATCTGGAATCGATGCAGAAAATGAAGCCTTTTGTCATTATGTCGATGATGTATCCCAAAATGCTGGGCTGTACACCCGGTTCGCCAGAGCTATTGTTTGTTCAACAGGCTACAACTGCAAAAAAGCCCGTTTTAGGACTAGAAACGGCTGACTACCAGTTTTCGATTCTTACCAAGCCCGGTGATAAGAAAGCCGCTGAGCAACTGGTTGAATTCGTGAAAGATTTCCAGAAGTCAAAGAAAGAATTTAATGAATTACTGGCTTTGTATAGAAGTCAGGATGTTGAGGCACTATACCTGGCGACTCAAAAAGACGAGCAATTTAAAGATCAGATGGAAGATTTGCTCTGGAACCGGAATGCCAACTGGGTTCCCATCATTACTAAAGCTATTCAGGAAAAGCCCAGCTTTTTCGCCGTCGGAGCAGGGCATTTGGGGGGCGACAAAGGAGTAATTGCTTTGCTGAAAAAGCAAGGGTATAAGGTCAAAGCGGTGAAATAGTTTGACTAGCGTTTGATTACGTTGGAAGAGGTTTGATGGTTCTCCCGCAGTCGCTCGGCTAGAGCTGAGTGACTGCGGAGGTGGATATGAAGCGTTAGACGAATGATGCCAGCGAAAAAGCTGGTATCGGTTGAGCTGAAGTATTTGGGGGTTGCCTCTCCTCCTGTCATCCAGAGCGAAGCGAAGGACCTTACTTAGGATTGAGTAACACTTTCTGGCTGCAAGTTAATCTCCCGCAGTCGCTCGGCTCTGGCCGAGTAACTACCTGGCTCTAGGCCTCTGCTGGTATGATTCAAGCCCGTATCAAGTTGCAAAACACGTTTACCGACCCAAAACAAGCTTGCTAACCTGAGCCAGAGCCAAGCGGCTGCTAGGGAACCTATGATGTAGTGAACGTAATTTAACCCGAAATTTTGATTTTGAATTGTAGAGACGCGACTTCATCGCGTCTGGCCGGGAAATGAAAAGAGCCCCACCGTGGTTGGTGAGACACTAACCACGGCACCGCTCTTTCGGATTTGCAATCCGAAAGCCTTCTGTAAGGAATTTGTAATCCCAATCAGCAACGATAACTGCCGCGTAACCAGACGAGATGAAAAGGCAGGTTCCACCTGCTGTTATCCCAAGCCTGTTAGTTCTAGGAAAGCGAAGGAACGCATTCAGGCCTTCGATTCTAAATGTTAGACAGCTTTTTAAGTTTTCGGGAAGTTTTTTATTGATCAAACTTCAAACCGAATCAAACCCTTCAAACTATAGACTAATGTTGTTCAATCTACCTGGCGGTTCGGAAGTAATCGGTTCGGTCGGGGGCTTCAACTCTAAAATCGGGCATTTGTAGGGTGGCTTCTCCGCTGCCCTGCGTACGGAAAGGCATGGTATTCCCGGGAATATTGGGATAATAACCCAGTCGAATCTGAAAGGTATTGAAGTTCAGGTTTTCGTTTCTGAAACGAATGCCCACCCCATACCCCTGATACATGTGCTGAAACAGGTTTTTGTTCGAAAAAGAAAGAAAACCCAGATCGGCGTACGTGTAGATTGCGGTTCGGAAGCCCATAATCTGTAAGGGAGAGAAAAACACACTCTGGAGGTTAATCACCAGTCGTTTATTGCCCCGTAAGAAGTTACTACGAATGCCTCGTAAGCCCTCTTCGTTATTGAGCGTCAGGTATTCATAGGCAAAGCGGTTAACACCACCGGTGTATTTAACGGTGATGAAATGTCTAAAATGCGACCGCTTGACCGCCATAAGCGGACTAAAGTAATTGCCTTCAATGTGAAAAGTGCCCTGCTGAGGTTCTCCATCTTCCATGTAACCACCGATAGACCCTAACCCATACACGTAGCCACCCTTTTTGTCGTTGATATAGGTGCCATGAGCCAGTCGTAGGGCCGAGTACGTTCGCAGCCCAAGGTCTGACTTCTCCTTACCCCAGGTCCAGGAAGCCAGGAATCCGATGGGAACGTCTTCGGTGCGACCGAAACCGTAGATCAATACGTCCCTTTGGTAATTTCGGTTAGAGTAACCTACACTGCCCAGGTATTGTCGGGACGTTGGAAAGAGAGGAGCCGCCTCTTCGGGAAGGTTATCCCGATTGATGTAACTATAACCGCTGGTGCGAAGAGCCACAATTAAACGTGAACGACGATCCAGTTTACGATCCCGGAACCCCAGCCGGAATGCTCGCCCCAGCCAGGCATCCTGATACCAGTAACGCAGAGTAGAACGAACCGTAGTATCAGAATTCGGGTCAATGAAAACAAATTTATTTTCTACCAGATAGGTGGCTTCAAAGGCTCCGGCGTACTGAATTTCGGGACGAATGAAGTCCTTCTCAATACGTCCGCCAAACCGTTTACGATCCCGAAAATCTTCGGCATAAAACTGTGTTGTCGTCAGCGAGCGACCAATGTAGGGCAGGGTATAACGGGAGAAAAATTCAAAGGGTTGGTAAGGAGCAGTGGCATTATAGCTAATGCCCGTTTTCCAGGCGTGAGCCATGCCTTGCACGTTTTTTTGTTCGACGGCAAAACTAAAGTTATTAAAGCCACCCGCACTGCCATCAGGAATCAGCGACCAGACATCTTGTGTAATTACCAGCACATCCACCAGGTCGCGACTACCCGGTACCGGAATCAGGAAAATACGAGCATCGTGAAAGATCGGCGTTTGCCGCATGATCCGTTCGTTATCCTTTAGTACATCGGGGTTCACTTCGTCGCCCGATTTAAAAAAGAGCAGCGATTTGGCAATGGTGCTTTCGCGAGTATCGTGGTGAAGTCGGTTGCCTAGTTTTTCTATCCAGCCCTGAGCAACACGAGTTGTATCGTAAACGGTAGGGCCAAACACTTCCAGCCGTTTGATAGAGATATTACGGATGTGTTTACCATCGTGAACCTTAAAGGGATTGTCTTCAATTTTAGATACACTCTGGCTCTGGGCATTTGTATTGTAAGGGTATCGAAA
The DNA here is from genome assembly GCF_031453245.1 of Siphonobacter sp. SORGH_AS_0500. NCBI lineage: Bacteria > Pseudomonadati > Bacteroidota > Cytophagia > Cytophagales > Cytophagaceae > Siphonobacter > Siphonobacter sp. SORGH_AS_0500. The sequence continues at coordinate 4,151,495 of NZ_JAVIYT010000001.1, read as the reverse complement.
CAGTAAATCATAAATTCCGCTGGTCCACTTCCGTTTTCGCATGGAATGGCGAAGGTTGGTGTAACGAATACTGTCTCGTTCGGCTGGGGTTAGTATTTTGATGGAATCTGCAACGGTTTTCTTAGGTTCCTGAGCCAGACAAGTATATGGCAATGCCATACATCCGATCAGGAATAGAAAGAAAGAAAAGATGCGTCCCGAAGCGATCAACTGTCACAAATATTTAACCATCCAAAAGTCACGTTGGCGACCAAATCCAAAGAGAAAATAGTGCCAGCCAAAACGTTCAAAGCCCATTTCTTCGTAAAAATTCAAGGCCTGTTCGTTTTTCTCCCAAACGCTTACAAAAACCGCCTGAAATTTATCCTCTCGAGCTTGCTGTAAAGCCAGTTCCAGTAACTGTTTTTCAAGATCGGCCCCTTTGTTTTTTTCGTAGACGTAGAGTCGCTGAAGCTCAACGGCCCTGAATCCTTTGAGGTTACGGGGCTTTTCGGTTTTACGATTCAGCTTGGCATACCCTACGGCCTCTTCCCCGTCCAGAGCAATCCAGAAGGGATGGTTTTTAGGATCTGCCAACTCCGATTGTACGCTTAATTTATGAAAATATTGGGTGATATATGCTTCCGTATCGGCTGAATTTTCGTGCTCGGCGAAAGCTTCTCTCAAGGTTTCCGTGGCAAGTTTTGCGATAATCTTTGCATCTTCTTTGGTGCCCGGACGAACCTGAACCGGTACTTTTGCGGTGTCGCTCATATCAAAAAAAGTTAGATCGTATCAACCGATCTGATCAGGGGGTTGTTTTAAATTCAGTGAAAACCTTTGGGTATAGCTGATCCAACAACCCCGGTCAATGAAATTCTAAACTATGCTTTTGCTCAATCAACCCTTAATTCTGGGTTCTAACTCTCCGCGTCGGCAGCAAATTCTGCGGGATGCAGGTTTTTCTTTTCAGGTACAGGTATTACCTACGGAAGAAGATTTCCCCGAAGATATGCCTAGTCAGGAAGTGCCTGTGTTTTTAGCCCGAAAAAAAGCAGAAGCATTTCGGCCTGTGTTAGAAAATAACCTGGTGTTAACAGCAGATACAGTTGTTCGAATCAACGAAAAAATATTAAATAAACCTACTGATCCAGCCGATGCCCGGCGAATGTTAAAGCTGCTTTCGGGTCATACTCACGAAGTAACTACGGGTGTATGCCTGATGAGTGCGGAACAGACCTTAAGCTTTGCCGACACAGCCCGCGTCCATTTTCGGGAATTAACGGATTGGGAGATTGATTATTACCTCGAAGCCTGCCGCCCTTTCGATAAAGCCGGAGCCTATGGCGTGCAGGATTTTATCGGAATGGTCGGTATTGATCGTCTGGAGGGATCTTATTTTACCGTGATGGGCTTACCCATCCACCGGGTTTATGAAGCCCTTAGTGCTAAGATCAGACGTTAAAAAACCAGGTAAGTTTTGCCGCCCAACGCTCGCATCTGGCGGGTAATAGCATTGGTGCGGCGGATTACATAACCGGAAGGGTTGGTAACTGAAAAGCGGTTGGGGCTGGGTAATACGGCGGCAATGCGGGCGGCTTCACTGCGGCTGAGCTGAGCGGCCGTTTTTCCATAAAACCGCTGGGCAGCAGCTTCTACGCCAAAAGTCATGGGACCCGTTTCGGCTACGTTGAGGTAGACTTCCAGAATTCGCTGTTTTCCCCAGATGACTTCGATTAACAAAGTAAACCAGGCTTCCATGATTTTTCGGAAGTAACTGCGGCCCTGCCAGAGAAACACGTTTTTAGCTACCTGCTGGCTGATGGTACTGGCTCCTTTGATGCGTCGGCCTTTCAAATTACCCTTGAAGGCATTCCCCATCATTTCAAAATCAAAGCCAAAATGCTGGGGAAAACGCTGGTCTTCTGAGGCAATGACGGCCAGGGCCATTTCGGGCGAAATCTCATCGTAGGAAGTCCAGTCGTAATGGATGGTGCCGCCATTACTGATTTTCCGATCAAGCATCGTCCAGGTAAAGGGGATGGGTACAAACCGGAAAATCAGTGTCCCGCCGATGGAAATCAGCAGAAAATAGAAAAGGATTTTGCCAAAAAAACGAAGAACCTGCTGAGGCCAGGAACGGTAGGTATTCGTTGGTTTGGGAGCGGGCATAGAGAACGTTGAGTAGTGGTCAGCTCTGCGTCTGAATAGGGTTTCTTCGGCAGTCAGCCGGGACGAGAGTACAGCAAAAATACACGCTGGCGGCAATTTTGACGAACGTACCCCTAAAAAACCCTAAACCCAGAATAACTCCTCGGCTACGCGATCGGCAAATAATTTGCCCGCTTCGGTTAAGTAAATCATGGATTCTTCTTCCCGAATCCAGCCTTTGGCTTTTAACTCAGGTAATACGGTTTCCATGAAGCTAAAACCTGCTGAAGAAAGTTCACGCATCCGTTTCAGACTCGTTCCCCAGTGGGTACGGAGGCTGGTTAACACGTATTCGTTAATCAAATCCTGTTCACTAAGCTCTTCGATCTCAGCGGGAATCTGTTCCCGTTGAATAGCAGAGACGTACTGCGTGTTGTGCGAAAGATTGTGCTGTCGGCTCTGCTGTCCATCGTAACTATGAGCCGACGGCCCAACGCCTAAGTAAGGGTGCTGAAGCCAGTAACTGCTATTATGCTGGCTATGACGACCAGGACGGGCAAAGTTGGAAATTTCGTATTGCTCATAGCCGTGTTTGCGTAAGGTTTCCAGTAAAATTTGAAACTGCTCCGCCGCGAACGAATCGTCAATGGGGGCAATACGTTTGCTTTTTAGCCATTTACCAAAAACGGTTTGCGGTTCGATGGTCAAGCAATACGCCGAAATATGGGGCACGTTTAAGTCCATAGCCTTAGCCAGATCACTTCGCCAGATGGCGTGCGGATCGGCTTCGCTGGATGGAATGGCGTAAATTAAGTCGATAGTAATGTTTTCAAACCCCACGTCCTGGGCCATACGCACGCAGTGCTGAGCCTCTTCTGCCGAATGAATGCGATGCAGATGCTTCAAATGGGGTTCGTGAAAAGACTGAATGCCAATGCTTAATCGATTAATCCCCACCCGTTTGAATATCCTTAGCTTTTCCAGTGAAAGATCATCAGGATTGGCTTCCAAGGTAATTTCAGCGGCTGGGTTAACCGAAAACTGCTCGTGGATGGTGCGAAAGATTTGCTGAAAATCAGCTTCTTCCAGAAGTGAGGGAGTACCGCCGCCAAAGTAAATGGTGTCGAGTTGAGGGCTGGGTAGGTAATTCCTCCGCAAAACAATTTCCCGGCTAATGGCTTCCACCATGTCAGTTCGTCCGTTCAGAGACGTACTGAAATGAAAGTCACAATAATAACAAGCCTGCCGGCAAAAGGGAATGTGGAGGTATAAATGCATTCAGTTTACAATTTTCAGTTGTCGGTTTTCAGTTTTAGTAAAAGAGTGTTATGCTCTCTCAGTTAATGCCAAGCTAAAAATGGTCAGATCATTAATTGAAAACAGAAAACCGACAACTGAAAACTACTTGGTTGCAACGTAAAAAAAGTCGAAACAATTCTCGGCGTCGTTGTTTAGGAAGTAATCTTTGTAGGTAATGTCAGAAACGAGGGTATTATCAGACTTCTGAATGAGATTTCGGCTTAGTCGATTGGCAATGTCGTAAGGAACCTGTAACCAGCGACGGGGCAGGCGATGCTGAAGATCGAAAATATCGAAACGCGTAATCTTCTGAACGGACTTTTTATTCTGCTCGTAGTAACTCCAGACTTTTTCATTGCCATGAATACCCTTGGTATCAATGGTGGGGAAGTACTTCAGGATTAGATTTTTTAACTCCGTAGCCGAGTATTCACGAACGTGCCAGGGGTTCACTGACAGGGAATATTTCCGGTTAACCGTGGTCAGAATCAGTTTTCCTCCGGGCTTCAGAACCCGATAGGCTTCACGGATAAAAAAGTCGTCATCTTCGATGTGTTCGATTACCTGAAAAGTAACGATGTAATCGAAATGATTATCGGGAAGATTCTTCAGTGGTGGCAGAAACATATCAATGAACTGAAAAGCCGGATATTGCTGACTTAACTTGTTCATCAAAGGCTCGTTTTTATCCACGCCCGTGTAATGCTGAACCGAAGGAGCCAGTACTGCCACGCCGCGGCCCGTACCGCAACCGATTTCCAAAAGATTTCCACTCACCAGCCCGGCGGCTTCAATGTAGGGGAATAACAAACGTTGGTGAATGGGGTTATCTGAGGCAATTTCAGAAGACGCAATCTCAGTGGTTTTGTACATGGTATCAGTAAAACGGACGAGTAACGTATCTGGATAGAAACGAATTCCGCTTAAAATTTCGTGATTCAGGATTCAAAAATACCACCTTCCCGTCAAAACCGGAAAATTTCTGAGCGATTGAAAGTGAGAAGTAGCCATTTTTTCGTTATAGCTTTCAGACAAGCCCCTCATTTTCGGGGTGATCTTAAGAAAATAACGCATCTTTGTACCATTCGTCCATGAATTCATGAAACACCTGATTTACCTAAGCTCCATCTTGATCGTATTGGCTGGCTGCAAGTCGTCGTCCGTCAAGACCCAATCGCGTACGGCAGTGCCCGGGGGAAGCTCCGTAAACCGTTCGTCTGATGCATTTTTGTTTTCAGTACGAAGCCGTTTCCTGGATAATGGTTCTCAGATTCGTACGTACATTCACATTCAGCCGGATCGCGAGTTATCAGCGGCTGAATTCGCTCAGGAATTTCGGGTTCGTTTTAAAGTATTACCCGATTATAACAGTCGTCAGGAATTACAGTCCAACAAGCAACTTACCTTAGCCGAAGGTCAGAACTTCACCCGAAAGAAAAATGCTGAAGGATCTTACTTCACCGTCTGGTTTGATGTTCCCAAGCCGGAAGGGCAGGTTTATACGGGCGTTGTAATGACGGAAATTACCGATGCCAAGGGAGGCATGTCCACGCACGATACCTTCGTTCGGTTCCGTTCGGGAAAAGTAGGCGATTATTATGCCCTTTTTGACGCTCAAGGAAAAACGCCCTTACTGGAAAATTTCGTTCGCCAGGGCGATACGGTTCAGCTCGCCAGTTTGAATAAAATCGATACAAGTTTTTATATCTTTCATTACAACTTCGATTTTGACGTCGCCCTGCCGCCCATGGCTACACTGAGGCCTCAGCCTAAGCGACTTTTTGTAGATTCTTCCGCTCGGATTGCCACGAATAAAACCTTCCGCATCAATCAGGAAGGGTTGCATTACATCGTTCGGGACACGACGGATACCTATGGAATTGGTATTATTGGCGTGGCCGATCGATACCCTCGGTATACCTATCCGCAGCAACTGGCCCGCCCGTTGGTTTACATGAGTACCAATCAGGAAATCAATGACTTACGGAATGGACCTGAGGCTAAACGTTCGCTGGATCGGTATTGGCTGGCGGTTTCCAACGGAAATCAGCAAACAGCTAAACGGACCATCGCCTCATTTTACCGACGTGTAGAACGGGCCAATGCTCTGTTTACGTCTTACAAGGAAGGTTGGAAAACCGACCGAGGAATGGTCTATATTATCATGGGGACACCCAATCGTGTTAATCGCAGTAAAGACCGCGAAGTATGGGTGTACACCAAAAGAAATTCACAATTTTCAGAAATAAATTTTACGTTCAATAAACGGAACAACCAGTTTGTGGAAGACCACTATGAACTTTCAAGATTCGTAGAATTCCAGCCGATCTGGTATCCGGCCGTCGAAGCATGGAGAAACGGGGAAATCGAGTAGAGGGTGATGAGCCCAGAGCAAGGGTAGAGGGTGGCGAACATCGCGAGAAAAAGCCTTTTTATGCCCGGCCCAGACCAAGGCCACAGGGCGAGGCAAAGTCAGAGTTTATATTTGGTATTCAGCCCGTACTGGAGGCAATCCGGGCGGGAAAGGAAATTGATAAGCTTTTAGTTCAGCGAGAGCTGGGTAACGTAGAAGTGCTGGAGTTTGCTCGTTTGAGAAACATTCCTACGCAGAAAGTTCCCAAGCAAAAGCTGGATCAGATTACCCGTAAGAACCACCAGGGGGTTATTGCCTTTATCTCAGCGATTCATTACGCCAAACTGGAAAATGTCGTTGCTGATATTTTTGAGCAGGGTAAAACGCCCTTACTATTGGTGCTGGATCGGGTCACGGACGTTCGAAATTTCGGAGCCATTGCCCGTACGGCTGAATGTGCCGGAGTTCAGGCTTTAGTCATTCCCGCTAAAGGGGGAGCCCAAATTAACTCTGATGCGATGAAAACGTCGTCAGGAGCTCTGAACTTCTTACCCGTCTGCCGGGAAAACGATTTACTGGAAACGGTTCGTTTCCTGCAAAATTCGGGTATTCAGGTAGTCGCCTGTACGGAGAAGGTTTCCAAGACTTTGTACGAAGCCGATTTTTCGGTACCCACGGCCATTATCCTGGGGTCGGAGGAAGATGGCATCTCAGATCAGTTACTACGCACCGCCGATGAATTGGTAAGTATTCCAATGGCGGGGCGAGTGGCTTCGCTGAACGTATCCGTAGCGAATGGAATTATTCTGTACGAAGCCATCCGTCAGCGAATTTCATAAGATTTTCTTAAAATAACAGGAAGGCCATTCTACCAAGAATGGCCTTTTTTTACGCCTAACGGCAAAAACAGATGGCTTGAATTGACTGGAATCAGAAACTCGGAGGAGTTCAAGTTTGTTATTTTAATTAAAAATTAAGTATCTGAAAATCAGATGTTTGTAAGTAGAGTTAAATTTTTTTTAGAAAGTTAAGGTTACATTTTGCTCGCTCGATTGATATATGCAAAATTTCAAGGTATTGACAGGAACTCAGAGCCAGGAACAGTTAGTCGCTCGGCTCCGTTCGAATGATCGTCGCGAATTAAATGAGGCTATTCGGGATGTATATAATCATCATATCAGCCCTGTTCGATACTTCGTTATGCAAAATGGGGGGGATTCCCACGATGCTGACGACTTAGTACAGACTACGGTTCTCAACTTCGTACAGGCTGTTCGAAAAGGCAGCTTTGAACTGCAAGAGGGAACAACGATTGAAGCGTTTTTATTTGTATTGGCCAAGAACCGTTGGCGGAATACATTAAAACAGCGTGGGTTGATGCGTGAGTACGTTCAGGAGATGGAAGCAACAGGTAAAGGACAGGATTCCTGGGATGCTTCTGCCCAGCGGATCATGGAAGAACGGGAAGAACAGGAACGTTATATACAGTTATTTAAGCTCCTTGGGGAGAGGTGTCAGACGATACTGACAGCCTATCGCCGAGACGGGCTTTCTATGAAAGAAATTGCCCAGAAGATGGGGTTCGAAAACGAACGCGTTGCCATTAATGAAAAGTACAAGTGTTTACAAAAACTCAAAGCCCTCTTTCGCTATGAGACCTAAATCAGGCCAGGAGCAAATGGAATGGATTGAATCCTACCTCCAGAATGCTCTCTCTCCCTCCGAACGTGAAGAGTTCGAAAAGGAGTTGAATACCAATGCTGAATTTGCCCGCGAAGTTGAATTTATGCAACAGGCCGATTCGGTAATCGATGATTTTTTGCTGGCTGATCTGGTCGCAGAAATTCATGCGGAAAAAGTAGAAGAATGGAATACAGAAACTGAGGAGACTGAAGAAGAAACCCCTGTTATTCCTTTACATACCCCCAATCGGGCCGCTGTGCCTTGGTGGAAATGGTCCGCTGGTACAGCCGCTGCGGTAACGATAGCTTTCACGACGTATATTACCCTCAGTCCAATTCGTGTAGGTGATACGCTGAATCAGGCTTTACGGGGCGGCGAGGCCAGAATTTCGGAGCAACCCAGTCGTATTTGCTTTGAGAATTTCTATGCCGGTCGATCGTTCGTTATGACTCAACAACCGACTCATGCTATTCCAAGACTTCAGCAAGTGATTGATTGTGAGGTTCGTCCTTACTTCAAGGATGCTTCCAGATGGTATCTGACGGTTGCCTATTTACAGGATAACCAGCCTGAAGAAGCAGAAAGCATGTATCAGCAAATCATCAGCAACCCCGAATTTAGCTATGACATTAGCTGGTTAGACCGGCAAAAAATTAGCTGGCAGATCAGAATCGCTAAATGGTTCGGTAAAAGTGAAGAAAAAACAATAGGATAGGATTCCTGTTCAACCTATAACCATCTGTTAAAAAATTAAAGAGTACAAGCAACATCCAACCCCAAAACCCTTCCTTCGTCCCGGGGAAGGGTTTCTATTTTTTAGAGGTTAATCGATGGCGAGCCAGAAAAATAAGGAGGAAAATTCCGCCGAGCAACGTAAAGCCTAAAGCAATGCGGCCTATGTTTGTCCAGTGCGATTGATAGACGACCGATGCGTCGCCAATCAGCACCAGATTGGCCCAGAAATAAGGATGATCGTAGGACGCTCCGAGTGGGGAAGCAAAAAAATCCAGCTTAGCTTTTTGTAGAGCCTGATCGATGGGTAACCCCTGGTGCAGATGAAAATAAAGTCGTTCGGATAAAAAGGCCGAAGATTGATCGTGGGCATTCCAGAGCGTCGTTACTACACTGGGACAGCCGCCGTATAAAAACCCCCGGGCCAAACTCATCAGTCCTTCTCCGCGATGCAAACGTCCACGACCTGTTTCGCAGGCACTCAGCACTACCATTTGTGTATGGCTGAAGGAAAGGTTGTAAAGCTCGTCGGTATAAAGTTTATAGTTGTGATTGTTAGGATAGAATGCAATAAACGAACGCTCTGCCTCTTTATCATCCGTTCGGGCATGGGTAGCGAGGTGAATGACTTCTGCTGCTTTATAATGGTCTAAAAATTCAGCTTTAGTAGCCCCTTTATTCACAAACTGCGTTCCGCCAACGGCCTGAATTTCTTCCAGCGAAGCAGGTAATGGATTTAGGGATTTGTCCCGCATGGGATTTTTCTGGACGGAAGAATCCGAAAAAGGAGCCATCGCCAGAGCCTGTTTAGTCCCTCTGGTCAATCCGTTGATCTGTTGGATCTGAGCCATAGAGGCTCCGTAGGCATAACGAATAGAGTAATTTTTCAACAGGTAATCCCGACCACTGGTACTTTGCTCCAGCACTTCAAAAGGCAGATAATTTAACTCCTTATCCCGAATGATAATGAGACGATCAATTTTGGACAAGAATGCTTTAATGGGTTGGAAAAGACTATTATAGGCAAGATTGGCCCATTTGTGGCCCTTATAAGGATCTAGTCCGGGGTTATCATAAAGACATTGCTGAAGATGGGCAATGACGTTTCTTTCATTAGGTCCGAAAGGAATTTCAACCCATTTAACCTGTTGCGAAGTAATAACGAATGCGTACAAACTACGAGCCGTCATAACGTACGAAAGCAAGGCTGTAGTAGGATCGAGGAGGTCTTTCTGAAGGGTAGCAATCTGCACGGGTTGACTAGCCCGAAGCTGTTGCAAGGGAATGAATTTTCGAAGCTTTTGTCGGAGCTTATCCAGCTTTAGCTCTTCTTCGAGCATTTTATACTTAATCGGTTTTTTTTCCTGTTCCGACAGGGGCTGCATTAATTGAACCTTTAATGCCGAAATCGAAGATTTAAGCTGACTTTCTTCGATCCGCAGCGGTTCCGGAACAAACGTTTTCTTCAAAGCCTGTTCTCTTCTGGCGTCTGAAAGCGTTGAACCTCTGGTGCTTTCAGTAAAATGAAAAGCCTGCTTTAAGTAATAAGGCTGCTTTGTTTTCTGATATAAATCAAAGGCTGCCGACAGAGCTTCTTCACTGACGGCAGCTATCTGTTGACCGAACAAAAGTTTAGTATCAGCTACATCGTAATTCAGACGAATACGTTCGGCCAGTTCTAAGGCTAACTGGTAGGATTGAAAGCTGGGTTTTAAGTAAAGATTCTGGTTAGGTAATTGCCTGAGAACAGCAGCTTGGCCAATGAGCGATTCAAGCAAATCAGGCTCTGAAATTATGCCATTATTCAGGTCGGGCAAATCCTGAAACGACTGGAGTGTCGAGCCTATATATACGGCATTCATCGCATAACGATAGTTATTCAATGCTCCGGTTAAATCATTTTGCTTTTGCAGAAGCTTAGCTTTATCTCTGTAGATGAGGGATAGATACGTATGGTGTTTTCCCCACCTTCTCAGGCCCAGTTCAAGCGATCTATTATAAGCCGATAGAGCTTTCAAGTTTTGGTCAATTGCGGCATAATATTGTCCCCAATTCCTCCAGAGCATAGGTTCTGAGTCAAATGCTTCTTTAACGTCTTCCTTCTTGTATAAATTAATAAGGTTCTGAGCCTTAGTTAAATATAGTTTTACCTGGGGGAATTTGTTTAACAGAAAATAGATATGGCTAATATTGATTAGGTAAGAAATAGTTGTGACCTTTTCCTTACTGTTCTTGAGGCTGGGCAATGCAATGGCTAAAGCCTGATCATACTTCCCCAGATTGACATAAAGTCCGCTCAAATTATTTTCAAGGTAGGTGTATAATGCCTCAAGCTTGTATTGATAGGCTACATGAAGGGCTTTTTGAAAATTGATTTCAGCCTGACTGAAGTCACCAATATTGTTATAATCCATGCCGTGCTGATTATAATAAGCAGCCACGTACATGGGGGTCTGATTAACTAAAACCGGCTTTTGTTCCAGAAGCCGATCGGCTAGTGAATAGTAATATTGGGCAGAGTCGTTTTTGTAAAGTGTTGAATAAAAGTAGCTTAGGTTTGAGAAAGCTTTGAATCGAGTAGAATCTAAGGAAGATTTAGGAATGATTTTTAAGGCTTTCGAGCAATAATAAATAGCCTCGGAAGAGTTACCATTGGAAAAATTGAGATTACTGGACTCCACTAATAAATTGGCTTCTGAAGAAATATCTTTTGCCTGAGCGGCTAACGATATAGCCTGATTATATAACGCTACAGCTTTATCATTGTATCCTTTCTGATAAGCATCTTCTGCACCGGCCTGTAAAAGCTGAATTTGTTGCTGATAAGACAAAGATTTTTTCTGTGCGGACGCATTCGTTAGAATGAACATCAACACCCCTATAACATAGCTAAGATTGATTCTATTCTTTCCGAATAAAAACATATAATTATTCGCAATTTTTTGCTTCAGCAAAATAAAGCAAAATACAAATAAACCCTTAAAAACGCCAAAACCTTCGGAAGCCTGGCGGTGCGTTCCGAAGGTGATATTTTGGCTAATGCAGTACTGCTTAAATGCGGATGCGTTGGATACAAAGACGCAGTACTATATTTTTAGGGCAGGTGGAAATTCCGTGTGTCCTTATATTGTTATTCTACCTATCGACGAATGATCGGAGTAGGAGGGAAATCGCTTTCAGAGGCATCTTGCACGACTCCTGACTTGGGCTTTGTAGGAGTGATTTCTTCTTCACGCTGGCATGAAGTAAACGAGAAAAGACTAACTGACAGCAACAAGCTGTATACAGAAAGGCGTGCAATTTTTTTCATTTTATTAAGTTTTATGTCCCGAATTCACACCTATATCAATCGGGAAGGCAAAATGTAACCTAGGGAAACGAAATTTTTTTTTACTTATCGTTTAATAATTTTATAAACATCTGACTATTAATGATTTGTGATAATAAAAAAAATATAAAATTTTTCAGAAAAGATTTTTTGATCTTTCTATCCAACCCTGTTTTCTTAAGTTGTTGATTGTACTTTTCTAAGAAATACTCCTTAAGTAATCTTTTACTTAGGGCTGTTTTTTATCGCTTCTTTGCTCATCCGCTTCCGGCTCAGGATTGTTTAGCTATGAGCTACTTCGAGACAAATGCATGGCTCTACAGCTGAAGGCCGCAGAAGCTGAATGTAGAGCTCAGGTTAAAAGCAAAATGCATTGCACGAACAAGCGGCATCCGTTACTACGCTATACGTCTCTTCAGAACTAATCTTCAATTCGAAAGAGATGCATGGGTAAAATAGTGGGGTCGAGCTCAATGTAATTCCATTCACCCTGCCATTGCCAGCGGTTATCCGTTAATAAGTCATGAACGGTGAAGGGTTGATCTGCCTGTTTTCCGATTAAGGAGAGCGGAACTTGGATTCCCGCCGATTGCCGATGGTGCGGGTCCAGATTTACAACGCATAAGATGCGATTCCCATTCGGATGAGTTTTTAGATAAGCTAGTAAAGCATCGTTGGTAATGGGAACGAAGCTTAGATTGTTCGTTCGTTGCAAAGCTGAATTTTCCCGGCGAATACGGTTCAGTAGTCGGATGAAAAGCGTTAGTTTGTTTTCGAGCGTCCAGTCCCAATGTCTGATTGCATATTTTTCAGAATTCAGGTATTCTTCCCGACCCGGATAGGCTTCGTGAACCATATGCTCAAAACTGGGCCCGAAAATGCCGCAGTTGGAAGACAAAGTGGCAGCCAAGAAATAACGAGTCAGGAAAATGGGCTCCAGACCTGTTTGCAAGCTGTATGGGTTAATATCATGCGTATTAGGCCAGAAATTGGGGCGTAAATAATGCCTGACGTTGGTTTCGGTCAACTCTTTCAGATAATCGGTTAATTCTGATTTATGATTTCTCCAGATGAAATAGGTATAACTCTGATCAAAGCCCAGTTTTGATAATTCCTGCATTTTGGCCGGACTGGTAAAAGCTTCGGCCAGGTAAATCAGATCAGGATGGGTTTGTTTCGTTTCTGTAATCAGCCATTCCCAGAAAGCAAAAGGTTTACCGTGGGGCTGATCGGCCCGAATAATGCGAACGCCCCATTCGGCCCATTGGAAAACCAGGTCGCGAATAGCTTTCCATAGATTCTGCCAATCATCGGTTTCAAAATTCAGACAATAACTGTCTTCGTATTTATGCGGTGGATTTTCGGCAGTTTGAAAAGTACCGTTATCCAAAGCAATGAACCAGTCGGGATGTTGCTTAACCCAGGGATGATCGGGCGAGCATTGAATGGCTAAGTCCATAGCAATTTCAATACCCTGCTGCTGGGCTGCTCTGATTAAGGCCTTAAAATCAGCCAGCGTGCCTAGTTCAGGGGCAATGCTGTCGTGGCCTCCCTGCTCGTTTCCTACGGCATAAGGAACACCCGGGTCCGTACTTTGGGCAGGAGCTGTATCATTTTTTCCTCTCCGAAAATGACGACCAATGGGATGAATCGGTGGCAGGTGTAATACGTCAAATCCCATTGAAGCAATTCTGGGTAATACCTCAATGGTGGTTTGGAAGGTCCCTGATTTTAAAGGGTCGGTAGAAGTGGAGCGGGGAAAAAGTGAATACCAGGTAGAAAAAACGGCTTTTTCCCGACTTACAGATAAAGGGAAGGGTTGAGCATATGTGCTGACGTGATCGATAAGGGGATAATTCTCAATCCACTGCGTCATTTGCTGACTCAGAGCTTTGGTAACTGCTTCCTGATGCCGATCGGGATTTTGGAATAATCCAATGGCTTCCTGAATGAGGTAGTGATCTTCGGGTGAAACCTGAGCTAAAATGCGTTTCAGGTAATGAATTCCTATTTTCAATTCATCTTCGACGGGCTGAAAATCGCGGGCGTGTCGGGTAATGTTTCGTTGCCAGGTTAGAAAATGATTTACCCAGGCCTCGAAAGTATACGAATAGAGTCCGATTTGCTGGGGGTAAAACGTGGCTTCGTACCGATCATTTCCCAGCGACTGTAAAGAAACACGCTGCCATTCCGTTTCGGATTCGTGTCGGAAGAGCAGGTAACCCGAAGGCAGATCAAAACCGTCTACTAATAAATCCACCTGAACAGAAACAGGATCATTTACAATCGCTTTGACGGCAAAACGTCCGCCGTCTACTTCAGGACTTACCCGGGTAATTAATACCCGTTGCTGACCTGCCCAATGCTCTAAGGAATGCATAGTAACTAGCCGAAAATGAAAAGGTGGCAAGGAAATTCTTTTGCTAAAAAAGTGAAGAATTTCCGTGCCACCTTATTAAGAAGGCTGGTTAATTTTAGATTTTTAATCCAACCGTTACCTGTACACTACGACCATCTGATGACCAGATGCCCGGTCCGGGATACATGGTTGGACGTTTGGTAAAGTAACTTTTGTTAGTGAGGTTACTAATTCCACCCCGAATCGTCAGGCTTCGATTGAGGCGATAAGTAGCATACCAGTCGATCAATACATACGCAGGAACCAGGCCTACGCCACCCGTTGCCGATGGTTTTACCGTATTTAAAGGATCGGCATAGGTTTTGGATACGTAGCTGTATTGCAGGGTGGTTGAAAAGCCCTGATGACTCACTTGCAGGCCATTCCGACTGATCCATCGAGGAACGGACTCAATACGATTGCCGCTGATATTAATATTCTCAGCTCCGTTCGAAACGAAACCCTTGATATAACGGCCATCCATGTAGGATGTAGAAGTAAATACTGAAACGCGGGTACGGGGACGCTGGATGAACGCGTATTCTGCGTAGGCTTCAATCCCGCGAGTGCGGCTATCTCCAATGTTGGTTTTATAGATAAAGGACTTCGCTCCTTCGGTAATAATCTGACTGCCCAGACGGTTCCGATAGAGTAGATCAAAAGCGGTAATATCAAAAGTGAGGCGATCATCGAATTCTTTTCCACGAATCCCCATCTCAGCATTAGAACCACGAGCGTCGGAAGTATTAGGGTTGGCTCTTTCAAGAATGGAACCGGGAATAATGTCCTTGAAAACCGCTGGACGATACGCCTGGGCCCAGCCACCATACAGATTTACACTTTTGCTCAGGCGGTACTGGCCATTTATACTTAACAGAGGAAAACGATGACTCAATTTGGGTGGAATGGCTGAAGCATCTGTGTAAGCCAGTCGTCCAGAAAGATTTGTAACCCCAGTTTCTACTCGAATGCCGGGCGTAAGACTGAACTGAGGGGTTATCTGAAAAAGGTTTTCCGCAAAAAATGCTATGTTATGCGTTTTGTAGTGCATGTCGCGTCCATAATCACCAGTAATGCTCAGATCGTAATCAGTGCCCGTGGTACCTCGGCCTAACTGACGACGATGAAGATCGTTATTAATTAACTGCACGCCGCCAATGAAAGTAGCGGACATACGCTGAATTTGATACCGATGCAGCATTCGTGTTTCGAAGGTATAACTATGAAACTGATCGCGGTCTACCTGACGATTAGCATATTGACCCGTTACGCGACTGATGGTATCTAGCCGAGTAGCAAAACCTTCGAAGGTAACACTGTTTCGCTGACCCAATACAGCCGAAGCCGTAGCCTGGAGAGTTGTTCGGGGAGAAATAGTCCAGTCGAGCCGTAAGGAAGGTAAATAAATATCAGGACTAAAGTAGTTGCGGGAACGAGTGGATTGACGCGGGTCCTGAGCAAACTGAGCATCCGTCAGCGGACCAGGAATGTGATACTGGTAATAGGACCGGCCTAACTCAGCCCGTAGAACGAGGTTAGAACGGAAGGCATAATTCAGACTTACAAACTGTCCTTCAGCAATAGAATTTCCATTTTTACGATACCCATCCGAAGTCCGGCGGTGGTAATAGGCGTTGTAACTCAGCTTTCCTACGGTTCCGCTGAGTCGATGGAAGGTGCTTTGTAAACCGAAAGAACCGATGCTGTTGATGGTTTCGTAAGCAACCGCCCGGCTTGAATCGGGCCCTTTCAGCACGTAGTTCAACATGCCGCCAAATTGAGCTCCGTATTGCAGGGAAGCGTTTCCACGCACCAATTCAATCCGTTCGACAGCTTCGAGGGGTAATGAAAAGTGACTGGCTGGATAGCCGTATAAATCCGAATTGGTCAGAACGCCGTTGGTGCGAATGTTATATTCCCAGCCCCGGTGCGGATCAAGACCCCGGGTGGCCAGGTTAATCTGGTTTCCCGAACCATCCATATCATACGCAAAGGCACCCGGAATTTTAGCAAAGACCTGGCGGACGTTTTTTTCGGGAATATTGGCATCCACCTGATTCAACGAAATGACCTCCGAGCGTTTGCCTGAAAGCAGATACGTGCCCTGCACATCCGCCATGGGTTTTACAGAACGGTCGGCCCCTTCCCGTACGGATACTTCCTGTAGGTTTTCAATGAATTCATTCAGGGTAATGATCAGTTTTTGCGAAGGACTTTTCTGAACGGTAATGAGCTGCCGAAAGGTCTGGAAACCAATATGAGAAGCCCGAAAAGTATGCCGCCCGGCGGGTAATTCGATTTGGAAATTTCCCGCCGCATCACTTTCCAGCGTTTTTCCGCTGACCCGAATAACCGTACCGGGCAAGCCCTCTCCATTCGTTTGCTGAACCCGTCCCTGAATAAGGGTTTGAGTGAAAGCAAAGCAGGGGAAAAACCATAGAATGAGGAAAAATGAAGTAAAATTTTTCAAGGGTGTTCTGGGGATAAAGTGAAAAAACGGCTGAAGATTCTAAATTCTCAGCCGTCAGAAAAGTTAATACCTCTCGGTTTTGGGATGAAACGTTCGCCAGCTATGCCAGAATTCCTGAGAAGCCAGCAGAGGTCGCAATCGTCCCGAAGACGAACGTCCCGCCAGATCATAGGCATGGCCCGTAGTAATAAGTGAATCCTTTTCGAGGTGATAAGTGGTATTCACGTCGGGTCGCTGATAGGCGAAGAAGCTGGCATTATCTTTAGCCAGTACGAGCAAGACGGGAACGTTACCCACGACATCATTAATCACATGCTGATTTTTCAGACGGTTCCAGTCGTAAGCCTTCGAAGCCTGACCTGCGTCAATACCCACTACCCAGGATTTATCGTGCCAGGATTGATGATCGGTTCCTGTTAGCTCATCCGTCTTCGTGCCTTCTTCGTACTTGAAATCCGTTTCATACTGAGCTGCATACGCAGGATCACCCTGGAAAATCAGACTGTTGGGATGTAGCGTTAACCATTCGCTCAGGGTTGCCTGCTGGCTTACCACTTCGGGTAAATGCGTTCCGGTTAATGAACCAATCACGGCTTCCCCGTTGGCTTGTCGCCACCAGCTATGCGTATGGGTATCTTCAAAAAGAGCATTGTAATGATCCATTCCTACCAGCCGGAACGTTTCAGGCTGACCATCCACGAGCGAACTAAACACACGTCCCGTTCGACAAACGGAGCAATAGGTAACCAGGATGGGCGTTCCGGCAACAGTATCCCGAACCTGATGGTGATAGGCGAGAAACGGAATAGGATAAGCCCGGGCTTCCTTACCCATCACCACGCCGAGAACCAAATGTTTAGGATCGACGTGATTACCAGAGGCGGGGGCTAACTGAACCATATCCGGCTCATGAAAGAGTTCTGCCGCGTCCAATTTATAGTGAATCAATGAAACGAGTACGGCAGTAATAAGCATAGAAAGGATAGGGATCCATTTTTTACCGTAAGCCGTAAACGTTGGGATAACACCGATTAAAATTAATAATGCAGCCCCAACGCGAAAGGACCACTGCCAGCGGTTAAGAAAATAAGCCACTTCCAAGTGGGGCATTTCCTGACTGCCGGGCAGCGGCATAATGAAATAAATGTGCATTAACTCAAATAATACCAGACCGACTAATCCAGCATAAAATAAAATCTTCATAGTGAGCAAGGGTAATGAAAAGTAATCAGTGACTTAACGCCCGGCTCCGTCACTCTGAGCTCGCTTAATGGCGTACTGACCGATGGCATTTCCATGTGTTAATCCTACTTCCGAATCCGAGCGGTAGTGAATACAGCCATAAATCCGGGATATAGAGGCTTCATTGGCTAGAACCATCATGGCATCAGCTTCGTTCGGAAACAGGTAGGCTAAAACGGTAGATGCTGCTCCCGAGAACGTTGAATGACCAGAAGTGAAGCTGGGGAAGTTTGGTGTGCCAATCGTTGAGCGTACCGCATGGTCAACCTGAAAGGGCCGTGGGGTATAATAATAAAACTTCGTATCCCAGCAGGCAATACCGGCATCCATTAACGAAGTGCCTACCAAAGCCATGGTACGGGCAGCCCGTAACTCATTTTCTTTATACTTGCGAGTCAGGTTAGCGGCTTCGCGATTCCAGTGTCCGGGAGGGGTGAAACTGCCCACGCCGTCCGACCAGTAGGAAGCGATGCGGTGTTGCTCGCGGGTCAGGGTTTTGCCCATCCCACGTAGCTCCTGAAGGTCTTTTTCAAAACCTGCCGATCCCAAAGCTGGCGGCGGGCTGGGCCGCATGGCTACTTTTTGAGTTTCGTTGAAATTCCAGGTTTTTACATTACCAAAGGTGGGCAACATCGGTGGCCGGGCTGGTGCATCCAGACTTACCCATTCTGTTTTCAATCCACGAGCTTTGGCAGCAGAGATCATAGCCGGAACCGCCGACTGATTATTGGCTGCTCCCATACCATCGGTTTTGGCTCGGGCGATTACCTTGGCAGCTATGGCTTTTCCTAAAGCTTCACCCGCATCCAGGTCGCTCTGAACATTGGCTTTGCCCCAGATCCGGCTGTTACGGTGGGCTTCGTAATAAGCATTGAGTTTATCCACTTCACCGGGAAACATCACCTTCAAAATTTCCAGCGAAGCCGCCGCCACCACCGCATCTTCGGAAGGGTAGGAAGGTAAACTGCTGACGGGTAAAGTAGCAGTAATACTGGCATCTACTTTCGAAGGAGCCAGGCGACTGTATTGGTATTTATACTTCCAGGCCGCTACCAAAGCGTCGTACTGGGCTACGCCCAGATAGGCAAACATCCGGGAAGCATACGGAGGGTTACAAAAGGGAAATTTAGGTTCGGCCTTTGGGTTCGCGGGATCGGGGACGGGATATTTCTTCTGAATTTCGTCGTATACCGGTGGGAGGTTATAATTAGCTGCCAGCGTCCGGGCTATTTCGTTCCAGCGATAAACGCCACCAACAGCCCAGAAATCAACCGTTTTTTGTTGTTCAGGCGTAATTTTTAAATCTTTTAAGGACTGAAGTTCAGCTTTATAGCTGGATGATTCGAGGGCTTGTGGAGCAGAAACGGTTACCTCGTCGGTAGAGCTCAGCACAATGGTTTTCCACTGGCCCCCATTTTCGTCGAGCCCGGCAGGCTCATACACTTCCAGCGTAGGCTGGTCAACGCTTTTATCGCAACTAGCCAGAAAAAGTACCGATCCGGCCAGGGTTAACAATCGTAGAAATTTATAAGGCATGGTTAGGAGAGTCATAAGGGCTTACATAATGATTTTTTTACCTGTCACACTAAACGTATGCTGAATACCCACGGTATACATTCGGGCCTGACCTACGTTTCGTCCTGCCGTTACCTGACCATACTGACCGAAGAGCGAAAAGAACGTCCCGTTTTTCAGGTATAAATGAACCTTGGCCATACCACCCAGCGAAGTCTGATTCATGCGGTTGGTAGGAAAGGGCATGTCCTGCCGACGAATATCATCGCCGCTCTGATTAGTCATGTTCTCGATAAAGCCTTCTACCTGAACGTATTTGTTTATGTAACCTAAACGAGCCGAAGCATCTACCACATCTGGCACGGCCACTTCATGGGTATCATACACTTTGCCACCTGCCTGATAAGAATCGCGGTCAATTTGGATATTACTGCGGCGAATGTACCCTCCGTGAGCGGTCAGGTAAATGCCTTTGATTTTGTAATGAAAAATACCTTTGATTGACGCCGTTTTCGAACGAAGACCAATCGAGTAAGGCAACATGTCAGGGATATAGGTGTTCATCGGAATAGAGACGCCGCCCGTGGCCAGTAAGCCAAAAGTGCCGATGGAAGTTTCTGCTTTTAAAGGCCGGTATTTTAACCACAACGAAAGATCCTGAATACCTTCCTGACGAGAAAAGTGACCCCCGTCGGACTTATTCCAGATGTAGGGTAATCCGGCCATAACGTTGAGATTTTTGGTGAGCCCGTACGCACTCATCAGCATGACGTTCTGACCAGTAAAGGTGCCAAGGTTGGCATTGCGGCGTT
Organism: Siphonobacter sp. SORGH_AS_0500; assembly: GCF_031453245.1. Taxonomy (NCBI): domain Bacteria; kingdom Pseudomonadati; phylum Bacteroidota; class Cytophagia; order Cytophagales; family Cytophagaceae; genus Siphonobacter; species Siphonobacter sp. SORGH_AS_0500. The sequence goes on along the minus strand of NZ_JAVIYT010000001.1, from coordinate 4,131,533 downwards.
TAAGCGTGCCTTCCCAATACTGATCCCATTGACTGTTGGAATAACTGGCAACGTTACAAATCAGGGTTTTACCCATCATGATTCCGTCAGTGGGAGTTTGTGCGTAAAGGCTACTAGTCCACAGGAGAGTAGCCCATATCCCTAATCTAAGTGATCTTAGATAAGTAAAAAAAGGCATATAGTATGATTTTGGGGGAGTGAATACTTAAAATTTGGGTTTAAAGATACTATACAGTTTGGATATAATGAACGAACGTAAGTCTTTGAAAAACAAATTTTAAGCAAGGTATATTCCAACAAAAAACGCTACTTCCCTTCAAATGATAGAGAAATAGCGTTTTTACTCAGATTTAGCGGAGTAATATTTAGAAAGATAATTCGCGTTCGGGCTTTTTAAGTAATAATAATCCGCCGAAAGTAAGCAGTCCGTTTAACAATAGCTTTTCGAAACCGAAGGTATAATGGAACCACTCCTGCGAATGATCCACCAAAATGTACGTGACGAGGGGAGAGATTAGACAGACAAAAGGCACATAACGATCTTTCACGGACCATTTGGTGTAAAGCCCGAACGTATACAAACCCAGCAAAGGCCCGTACGTATAACCAGCCAGGTCAAAAATCGTCCGAATCATAGATTGGCTGTTGAGCTGTTTGAAGAGAATAATCACCAGCAGGAATAGAAACGAAAACATCAGGTGAACCCAGGTCTTGATGCGTTGGCGTTGTTTTTCGGGGTAATTCTCAATATTCAGGAAATCAATGCAGAACGAAGTAGTAAGGGCCGTCAGGGCGGAGTCGGAGCTGGCGTAGGTAGCAGCGGTAATGCCCAACAGGAATGTAATGGCTGCAATAGGTCCGAAGTGATTACCCAATGCCAGCATCGGATATAGATCATCTGATTTGGCCGGAATGGCAATACCCATTTGTTCAGAATAGACCAGTAATAATGCTCCCAGATTCAGAAACGCAAAGTTCACGATTACCAGCACGACGCAAAACCAGAGGATGTTTTTCTGAGCTTCTCCGATATTCTTGCACGTGAGGTTTTTCTGCATCAAATCCTGATCCAATCCCGTCATTACGATGGCAATGAAAGCTCCAGAAACGAAATCTTTGAAGAAGTTATTCTTGGGAGCCCAGTCCCACACAAAAACTTTAGAGTAACTCTTGGATTGAACGGTCGTCCAGAGCGAGCCAAAATCCAGATTTAACTGTTTGGCAATCAGGAAAACGGTGAGGAAAACAGCAGTGACCAGAAAAAAGGTCTGGAGCGTATCCGTAATGATGATGGTTTTAACACCGCCTTTGAAGGTATAAATCCAGATGAGGAGAATGGCGAAAACGACCGTTCCCTCAAAAGGAATACCGAAACGATCAAAAATGGCCAGTTGCAATACCTGCACGGCAATAAACATCCGTCCCGCCGAACCCACCGTTCGGGAAAGCAGGAAAAAGCCCGCCCCGGTTTTATACGACCAGAACCCAAACCTTTTGTCCAGATAGGTATAAATCGAGATCAGGTTCAGCCGGTAATACATGGGCATGAGTACCGTGGCGATGACGAAGTAACCCACCAGATAACCCAGGATGACCTGAAAATACGTGAATTGGGAGGTACTCACATTCCCCGGAACGGAAATGAAGGTAACCCCGGAAAGCGAAGTGCCAATCATTCCAAACGCCACCAGATACCAGGGCGATTGTTTGTTGGCGGTAAAAAACGTGTGTGTGTCGGCTCCGCGGGAAGTATAGAACGAAACGGCCACCAGCACTGCAAAATAACCCAGGAGAATAGCAAGAGCCAGGTAAGCATTCATGAATGAAACAGGGACGAGTAATAGAGGTACCTAACGTAAATAAGCCTTAAATATGACCAAATATTTGCAAAAGCGATAGGAGAACGGCAAAATTGAAGTTTTGGGAAAGGCTCAAGAACGGCAATTAGGCCGTGTAAAAGGCTTAGGTAGAGTCGAGTAAAGAAGCGGTTGGCAAGCTCACGAATTTCGTTTTTCATCAATTGTTTTTATTTAACTAAGAATCTAAAACTTCTATGAACCTTCGGTTGGGGATGCGGGTTATAAAGGTTAAATTTGTTCTCATTAAGTAACTGATTTACTGGAAATAGCCATGTGGATGAACACCTTACCGAAACCTTGGGAAGAAGAAGGCGTAGATGTTCTGGAAGAAGTGGAAGATACTCAGGAACATGATCTGATGGTCTTCAATGACGATGTCAACACGTTTGACTGGGTGATTGATACCCTCATTGATGTCTGCGGTCATTCGCCCGAGCAAGCCGAACAATGTACGATACTGATTCATTTCAAAGGAAAATGTTCAGTGAAAAAAGGAGCCTTTGAGGAATTGGCTCCCATGCGTAATGCCATTTGTAACCGGGGCATTAGTGCCGAAGTGGTTTAACAAAATCAACAGTAAGAATGGGCCGGTCAGGAAGCAAATTTCGGGGTACTTCCCCACGGGAATTTGACTAGTTCAGGCCATTCAACTAGCCAGCATTTCTCTTGAATTATCCATCCAAACTTATTGAAGACGCCGTCGAAGAGATTAGTAAACTTCCGGGAATCGGAAAAAAAACAGCTCTCCGTCTGGCTTTACATTTGCTCAAACGCGAAGAACAGCAAACATCTCAACTAGCAGATGCTCTGGTTAGTATGCGTACGCAGACGCGTTATTGCCGACAGTGTCATACCATTGCTGATGAAGATTTGTGCCAGATTTGTGCCAACCCCCGTCGGGATGCCCAGTTGATTTGCGTGGTGGAAGATACCCGCGATGTACTGGCCATTGAAAATACAGCTCAGTTTCGCGGGGTATATCACGTACTGGGTGGTTTGATTAACCCACTCGAGGGCGTTGGACCCACTGAATTGCAGATTGAATCTTTAATGGAGCGAGTGGCTGATCCGAAAAATGAAATTCGGGAAGTGATTCTGGCTCTAAGCCCCACGATGCAGGGTGATACTACGTCGTTTTATTTAACGAAACGCTTGCGTCAATATGCCGTGAAGATTACCACCATCGCCCGGGGTATTCCTATTGGTGGTGATTTGGAATATGCCGATGAAATTACACTGGGCCGAAGTATTATTGGTCGTGTGAGTTACGAATAGGAAAACGGCTGACGAAAATCGAGTGCCTCAAAGTAGTGTGTAACTGCTTTGGGGCATTTTTTTGTTAGCATTTTTCAGGAGTCACAATCACGGCTTGTGTCTCCTGAAAAATGCATAGGCGAAGGTAGGGGTCTTTCTTTGGAGGTACACGTAGAGCCTCGACGAGATGCATTGCGTCGCTACGTAATTTCATCTCAATCGCGGGCCATCTCAATTGTTTATTATTTTCGCTCAATTAAGGCAACGGCGTGAGCGGCAATTCCTTCTTTCTTGCCCACAAAACCCAAATGCTCGGAAGTAGTCGCTTTGATGGATAAATCTTCTTCTGAGATGTTCATCACCTTCGCTAATACCTCCTTCATGGTTGGGATGTGAGGATTAAGCTTAGGCTCCTGAAGCACGACAGTAACGTCAATGTTACCCACCTCATATCCCTTTTCACGGATCATTTCCAGCACCCGGCTTAGCAACACTTTGGAATCAACGCCTTTCCACTGCGGATCTTTATCCGAAAAGTGGTAACCAATGTTACGCAGGTTGGCGGCTCCGAGCAGGGCATCGCAAATGACATGACAAACCACGTCAGCGTCTGAATGTCCTTTAGCTCCGTGCGTGTGAGGAATCAGAATTCCACCTAACCAGAAAGGCCGGTTTTCTTCCAGTTGATGAACGTCGTAACCGTGACCAATTCGAAATGACATAATAAATAGCTAAGGTAAATTTGAAAGGCAAAACTAAAGCAAAGCCCCGATTTTGTCGGAAAACTTTAGTTAATAACTTGAATGGCCCCAGCAGTAGTAACAAAAATGGCCGATTCATCATCGGCCATTTTTTAAAAGTATATAAAATCTAATCGCCTAAACGAACGCGTAATGAAACGAGCAAATAGGGTAAGAAACTGTAATTACGCATGTTATGCTCAATTTTGGGAATCTGATCGGGGATGGTTGTTTCGTCAAGTAAGCCATTCGTCCAGAAATCAATTTTAGGACTTCCGAGGTAATAACAGCCCAATTCAAAACCAGCACCTACGCGTTTGCGGGGAACGGCCCGGCCTACCCCAATGCCGAGGTGAGGGGTTAACTTCCACCACTTCAAGCGAATTTCTACCTGACCTAAGTCTTCCGGGTTAATATTGACATCATCAATGACTAAACCCGTTTCGGAGCTCCCTAAAACGCTGTACCTGGGATTAATCTGGTAAGCGATACCGCCCGTTATGCGGAAAGAACTGTGCAGGGAAGGGTGGTAATCTGCCTTGATTTGAGCCAGGTTCATGCGTACCAAAGGCGAAAACTGAGCCTTGGTATCTTTGTTGATCTCAACGTTAAAGGGCTTCTTGTAACCGATGTGCGTATAACCCAGGCGAAATTGCCAGTGTGAGTCATCGCTGTAGCGGTAACCAAACTCTCCGCCGTATCCCAGTGTACCACCGAGTACGCCAAAAGAGAATTTACCGGGAGGATCGATAGAGGCCTGAACCTGAGAGCTTAACAGCAAGAAGATGATCGAGGGAAGAAGATAACGTAGTTTCATAAACGTGGCGGCGTTTGGTTGACTTGTGTTAAACCAAAAATAGGCATAAAAATTAATGCCTAGCCTTTTTCCAGGTTAAGAAATTTACGAAAAGGGGCTAATGAAATTATTAATTTGTTAAACCATAAAGCGATTTATACAAGAATGTTAACCTATGTTTGAACTCTGTGATCTATACGTTACTTAAGGAGAAATGCTCAGATAATTCGTTTTAAGGTTAAAGTAGTAACCAGGAGTTCGCCTTTCCTACGGATAGCCATAATGATTTCTTTGCCTTCACCCCGCTGGAAAATTTTATATAAATCAGACATGGTAATGGATCGGCAAAACTCGCCATCGACGCTAATGAGCTGATCTCCAGCCTGAAGCCCCGCCAGTGAAGCAGGAGAATTCAGCTCTACGCGTTCAATCATGAATTCATCAAAATGCGAACCTCTGGCTACGATGTCTATGCCGCTCATGTTATGCTCAAAAGCTTCCCGAATTCTTCGACGCACGGGTTTCAGAACGATGTATCGTTGCGGGTAATTGAAAGTTACTTTGAATCGCCGGAGTAATTCGCAACCGATATTTCCCTGACGATCAACGGTCTTGGAGAGCTTCATTCCGTAGGCCAGGCTATCGGGAAAGGAGGCGATGATGTTATTCAGTTCCAGATGACCAATCTGAATTTTCTCTACTCGGCCGAGGCTGCCGTTAATAACGCCATTCAGTCCTCGGCCCAACTGCGTGCGAATGACCTTGTTAGGTAAAGGAATCTGATTGCGGGAATTGACATCCAGCGAAAGGGCGTGGCCCGCTCCGGTATCAATCACGACTTTGATGGGAACAGTTCGCTTCTTATCGACCAGAGCGACGGCGTTGAGGTAAGGCTTGGCATCTTCGATGGTAATGGGAAACTGATCGCCTTTTTTCGCTCTATAGCGGTAATGGCTGGGTTCTTCAAGGATTAACTCCTTACGGGAAAAATCAATGGTAACCACAAATTGATTGAATAGCTCGTAGCCAAAGATGCCGTGAACGGGTATGCCTACGTATTCCGAAATTTGAAGAATATCATGATCCAGCACTACAATATTCTGGTTGAAGCCTTTCATGTAACCCATTTGAATGCGGTTGCCTACCATGACTGTAGCCGATAGGTCGGACCCTTCACCGGCCCCGGAAATGTGCACTCGCCGCACGGGTTTCATATGCCGGACGGCGGGAACTTTGGGATCAGTGATCAGGATGGTAGAAACGCCGGAATCGAGGATGAAGCGTAGCGTATCAGAATCATTGACCTTCATGGGGACAATGATGAGATTAGAGTGAAGTTCGAAGGGAATTCGGGTTGTTTTGTGACGTCCCTGAAGATGCAGGCCAAATCGTTCCTGAGCTTGGCAGAGCTCTGACAGACCGATTACCAGCCCGAACCAAAGTGCGAGTGGTAGAGCATATTTCATTGCTTCGTGATTTAGTACAGAACTGCCTTTAATTTAGAAGCTTTTTTGCTCATAATCAAGAGGGTATGCTTTGATGATGAGGATCATTTCGGCACTTTCAGGGATTTTCCTTACTTTCGTCGCCTGAATAAATAACCAAAAAAGGCTTTTCCTGAATCAGAAAGGCACTATTTGATTAATTAAAAATATTCTTCTGATTTTTATATTTTTTCAAGCATGAGAAAAAAAATTGTTGCAGGTAACTGGAAAATGAACAAAACAGCTGACGAAGCAGTAGCTCTGACTTCGGAAGTGGTTAATATGATTGCCGATGAAGTAACCAGTGACGTAGAAGTAGTTCTTTGCGTGCCTTCACTGTATTTATCTACCTTGCAGCAGTACGCCACGGGCCGTGTTTCCATTGGAGCTCAGAACTGCCATCAGAAAGCTTCTGGAGCTTATACGGGCGAAATTTCGGCGTCTATGCTGAAGTCTGTGGGTATCCCTTACGTCATTCTGGGTCACAGTGAGCGTCGTCAGTACTTTGGAGAAACGGATGAAATCCTTGCTGAAAAAGTAAATATTTCCCTGGAAAATGGTCTAAAGCCCATCTTCTGTTGCGGCGAATCGCTCGAACAACGTCAGAATGAAGATTACATCGCTATCGTTCAGACTCAGTTAACGAACGCTTTATTTCACCTTTCGGCGGAACAGTTTGGCCAGATTGTTATCGCTTACGAACCTATCTGGGCGATTGGTACGGGACTGACGGCTTCTGCTCAGCAGGCTCAGGATATGCATGCGGCTCTTCGTAGCCACATCGCTGGAAAATATGGTCAGGAAGTAGCTGATAACACTACCATTCAGTACGGTGGAAGTGTGAATGCTGCCAATGCCGCTGAGATCTTTGCCAGCCCTGACGTAGACGGTGGTCTGGTAGGAGGAGCTTCGCTGAAATCACGTGATTTTGTGGAGATTGTAAAAGCAATCTAATTGCCAAATCTACTAGCCTGATACATAGTACCTGAAAGAATGAGTGGGACTCCAGTTACTGGAAAATCACTCATTCTTTTTTGTCGCTGGTAAACCATTTAGCTGCTAAGAACGTAATTTTTAAAAAATCCAATTTCGGCTTCCGATTATTCTAACTCAGAATTTCCTATTTTTGCCACGCTCGTTTCCTCTTTTTAGTACTAAATACGCTCTATTAGCAATAAATGGCATTTTTGTTCGTACCAAGAGGGAATAAACCTTAGCCATGATATAACCGCAATGAAAAGGCATTTCAAGACAAGACTTTCTTTCGTCCTATTTGTGGTAGCAGTTTGCTGGTCTGCTGTAAGCCAGGCTCAATCATCAGTACCCGGACAAACAGGAATGAAAATCATATTTCCCAGCACTCCAAACTGGAATGTACTGGAAGAAGGGAAGCCATTTACATTCAAAATTCAGGTCAAACCTAACCAGGACAGCACGCGGGTGCATTTCAATATTCCCGAAGGTCAACTGGAAGGAATGACGCTCGATTCGCTGGGCTATTTTAACTGGACCCCAGGTTACGATCTGGTAGACCGGATTCAGGGGAATAAAGGTTTTTCGGTGCTTTTTGAAGTTAGTAACGATAGAGGAGAAGAAGCTCGCCGAAGCGTAGAGTTTAGAGTATTACACGTGAACCGTCCCCCACTGGTGGGAGAATTGAAGCCTTTCTACGTACAATTCAACGTTCAGAATACGTATCAGATTGATCCTAACGAAGTTCGCGACCCGGATCACGATCCCTTGGTTTTTATTCCTATCACGGATCAGTTACCCGAAGGAGCCCGTTTATCTGCTCAGGGTGAGTTTAGCTGGAAACCTTCTCAAACCCAGTTTAACAAACTAAAAACGTCACCTTTGTACGTTGAGTTTTACGTGGAAGATCAGCCTACGAAAGCCCGGACTAAAGGACGTTTAAAGATAGACGTCACGCAGATGGACTTACCGCCAGTGGTGTCCGTCGTTCCCAATTCACAGAACATCAGGCTACGAGAAAACACTACGCTGAACCTGGCCTTGTATCTGACCGATCCTAATGGTGACCAGGATATTCAGGAGTTCTCCTTTGTGTCAGATAACCGCTCGATCCCCAAAGAAGCCTTAAAGAAAAATACCAATACACAGTACGAATTTATCTGGCGGCCCGATTACGATTTCGTAAAAGATCCGTTGGACACGCTGGGCTTTAACCTTACTTTTTTCGTGATCGATAAAAGTCAGAAGCGAGATGAGAAACGCATTCACGTAACTGTAGAAAACGCGGTAAATGAACGGGAAAAGGATATTCAGCTTTATACGCAGTATCGTACCTCCCTAATTCGGGCCTGGGAGTTGATTGCTCAGTTAAGTGAAAAGCAGGAGGAGTTAAGCCGTCTATACAGAAGAGCTAAATCGGGTAAAAAAAATCGCTCGGTAATGAACGCAGGTATTGGGGCAGGCACAGCCATTACTCCGTTGACAATCAACGGAGACGGGGCTTCTGCTGTGAATGCCAGAAGAATCATACCTACCGTAGGTGGAACCGCAACTGCGACTGTAGGCACGTTGGAAGCTACTGAAGTAATTGGCCGTTCGATCAGCCCCTTAGTGGATCAATTAAACAAGATTATTGTAAAGCGAAACGAACTTCAAACCAAGGGTGACATTTTTGCCCGGAAGTACAACCTGAAATCCGCCCGTCGGGGCCAGAATGGGCAGACATTTGCTAAAGATCTGGATGATTTCGAAGCATCCATGAAAGTAAACGATTTGATTGCTCTGGAGCTTGATGCAGGCTGGCAGGATCGTAACAAGCCTAAGAATGCTGAACAGCAGGACCGGAGTTTGCAACGTACTTTCCGTGATTTCGTACCTTTTACGGATTAAGTTATTTAGAGTCATTCGGAAGCGGGAAAGAGCTCTTTCCCGCTTTTTTTTTATATTCACCCCACTCGTACTGAAAATTCTGCATGATAGAAACTTCCCGTCTTCGACTATTGCCCTGTGATCTAAATCTTTGGGAGGCCGTTCTGGCTGGAAATAACGTATTAAGTCAAGTCATAGGAGCCAACGTGCCCCGTCGCTGGACGGAAAATGCTTCGGCGTTTGCTCAGTTTTATCAGCAGGTGAAAAAAGACCCTTCGCTGGAAAAGTGGGGAGGCCATCTCATTGTTTATCGCCCGGATAACCTGCTCATTGGTAGCTGCGGCTATAAAGGCCAGCCCAACGAAAAAGGAGAAGTGGAAATTGGGTATGAAATTAAAGCAAGCCACCGTGAGAAAGGTTTAGCTACCGAAACAGCCAATGCCCTGGTGGACTATGCCTTTACTTTTCCTGAAGTTCATCTCATCGTAGCCCACACCCTGACCGAAGAAAACTCTTCGACGAAAGTGCTCACGAAAGTGGGCTTTAAGAAAATAGGAGAAGTAGAACACGCCCAGGATGGAATCATGTGGCGTTGGGAGCTAAGTCGCTAGGGAATGGAAGACGTTGTGGCAGCAACGTCTTTTTCGGTTATAGATTTCTAATCAATGTCTCCAGCTCATCTTCAGGTTTCAGGTTTAACCTTTTTCGGAGTCGATACCGGGCTGTATTGGCACTCTGTGGAGAAATGCCCAGAATATCCGCAATTTCTTTGGTACTAAGATTCATTTTCAGTAAAGCCATCAGACGAATATCATTCGGATTCAACGATGGAAACTGAGCAGTAATTCGATTGAAAAAATCGGGATGTACGTTTTCAAACACATCCTTGAAGTAACTCCATTTGGCTTCACCGTGCAGATGATTCGTAATCAGTTGAGGTATTTTTCGAACGTCACCTGCTTTTTCCTGTAAAATCGTTTGTCGGATTTCCTCCAGAAAACGGCTGGACTTTACTTCCTGAAGGGTATAACTCGTCAACTCTCGACTGCGTTGTTCCAGTTTTTCTTCCCGCTGTTCTTTCTCCTTTTCCAGTAACTTGGTATAAGTACTCAGTTTTGAATTCTGTTGATTAATGACATGCAAGTGCAAAAAAGATTGCACTTCGATGTTATAAAAATGCGTGGAGGCAATGAAAAGCATAACCGTCATCCCTGTGCATTCAAACATCCGAATGATCTGTTCCCCGGAATTATCCAGCGGAATGGAGTGAACCATCAGCACCATAGAAGTAACACCTATCAGTGAAATGATCAGGCGGGGCTTCCAGTCAGTAAAGAAAATAACCTGACAGGTGATGAGCGATACAATGTAAAAGACAATACTTTGCCGGGCTTGATAAACCAACAAGGATCGAATAAACAAGTAAGAACAGGTAATGATTAGATTAAAGTAATAAACATATCGTGTTTTACCTGCTAATAACTGACCATCTTTAGGCCAGTTAGATAAGGTATAAATAGCAAAAATAATACACAATAAAATTAGAAACTGAGAATAAATAAGATAGCCATCTATTCCATCATCATAAGTCGATCCGTTATGATAAGCTAGAAAATTAAGAATAATTAGTTCTATGAAATAAGCAGCAGCAGCCCACGTTAATAAATAAATTCTATTTCGAATTAAATACTGACGATGTTTTTCAAAATCGTTTAAATACTCCTTTGGAACTTGTTTGAATATTTTTTTTAAAAGTGAGGGCATAATGTAACAGGTAATTGGTTACAGAATTGATAGAGGTGATACAGAATTAAAACCCTGTCTATACATAGTCTATAGCTGAAAATTGTAATTGTGGGTTTGTAATGCCGTTTTTTGTGTCACTCTAGCAAGTAGAAATTCTTAGGGTGTCTATTAGTGATAGTTGTAGGGAGACGGTGAAATATTTGATAAGACAACTCACCTAGACAAATAGAATAATTAGTTAAACTTGGTTTTTGTAAAAAATGTTTAATTAATTTGTAAAAGTTAAATAACCGTCAGTTTTAATAAAGTATTTAGATTGATTCAGCAAACGAGTTTTACTTATAAATATTCTTTAATTTAATAGTATAGTAATTATTGGATTTATAAGTAGAATTTATTTGGTAAAGTTTTAATCATGTCCCCCATTGTTGGTTTCGACGCGAAAGATGCCAGCAGTTACATTACAAAATTCGCTGAATTAACCTACTCTTGCAACTAAGGCCCAGCCCCATAAGGGCTGGGCTTTTTTATTAATCCTGGTATCCGCCTATATTAAATTAGTATGAAAAAAAAACTCGTCAAAACCAAAGAAGAGTATCTAAAACACCTTTTAGCTTTAAGTGGGACCTACGAAAAAGCCTGGCCGGGTCATCAGGTTCCTGAATGGCTTCCCTTACCTAAACCTCATCATTATCCGTGTATTGCCATTTCTACGGATGCCATTTGTCAGGGCAGTAATCTTCTTTTTGACATTGAGCTGGTCTATTTCACCGACTTTTTGAGCTTCAACTGAGCCCTCAGAACGGAGTCGCTTACCATTTGAAAATAGTAAAGCCTCAGTAGGGGGTTGTTTCTGTCGTGACAAGTTGTTTGTTTTGAAGAACAAACGAGTATAACAGGCAGCAACGTGGTTAGAATTTACTATAAAGACGGGAAGCAGATTCGGAAAGAAAACGATGTAAAGGAACTAGGTCACCTACAAAATGTGATCTGGATTGACTTGCAGTCGGCTAATCAGGAAGAAGAAGAGTGGGTAGAAAACAAGTACATGGTAAGTTTTCAAACCCCACAGGAAATTGTTGAAATTGAGAGTTCTGCCCGATTCTTTGAGCAAAACGATTCTCTGAATGCCAACTCGAACTTTCTGAGTCTGGACTCGGAAGGATTTCGCACCTATCCCGTTTCTATGATTTTAAGAAACGGCGTTCTTTTTACGTACCGTCGGGGGGATTCCAAGACCTTCGCTGATACTGTGAAACGGATGAAGGTAACCGGTGATGAAACCTTTCAGACGGGAGCCGACATCATGATCCTTTTACTCGAAACCCGGATTGAGACAGATGCAGATTTGCTGGAATCAATCTCCCGGGATGTGTCTTTATTGTCAAAATCACTAACTGCTGATCAGAAGCCCCGCCAGGAGTTACTGATTCGGATCAATACGCTTCAGGAAAATACGATGTTGCTGCGGGAAACCATTATTGATAAGCAGCGGGTACTTTCTAACATTCACCGAAGCTCCCTTTTCCCTGATTCACATCGTGAGCGTTTACGGCTGATTCTTAAGGATATTAGCTCCCTGTTGGAATATTCGACGTTCAATTTTGAGCGACTGGAATATCTGCAAAATACCTTTATGGGTCTAGTCAATCTGGAACAAAACCAGATCATTAAAATCTTTACGGTAGTAACCATCGTGTTTATGCCGCCCACGCTCATCGCGGGTATTTTCGGGATGAACTTTGATACCATTCCGACCACTGGTCATGCGTTTGGTTTCTGGTTGTCACTGGCAATGATGCTCTTTTCTTCGGTGGCCGTTCTGGGCTGGTTCCGGCGTAAACACTGGATTTAATAATTCAGAATTATTTTCAGTAAGTAAAGGGTATAATTCCTCGAATTATATGTAAAAGCTTAGGTGACTTCTAAACACTTATTGATACTATGAAAGGAAATAGTTCTCATCCCCTTCGCTGGGGGCTGGTGCTGTCGGTGGGCGGATTAATGCTTTCGCTGACGGCAGCTCAGCAACATCCGATTGCCCGAACGATCAATGCATTGATGGATTCTGTTCTGACGGATGCACAGAAACGGTTACCCGAAAATGCGTTAAAAACGCTAAAAGCTTCGCATGAGCTGGAAGTTAGAACGTTCGCGACGGAACCCATGCTTCAAAATCCTACCAATATGGATATTGATGAAAGGGGAAGAGTCTGGATTACGGAAGCGTATAATTACCGCCCAGCTATTAACGGGAATCCTACCACAGACAAGGGTGACCGAATAATCATTCTGGAAGACACCAATGGTGATGGAAAGGCTGATGTTCAGAAAGTCTGGTATCAGGGACCTGAATTAAATGCTCCGCTGGGAGTTCTGGTGCTGGGCAATAAAGCCATTGTATCGCAAAGCCCTTACGTCTGGTTATTTGAGGACACCGATGGCGACGATAAAGCCGATAAAAAGACCATCATTTTTCAGGGTATTGAAGGTGAGCAACACGATCACGGCATGCACACATTTGTGTTTGGCCCCGATGGGAAGTTTTATTTCAATTTCGGAAATGAAGGCAAACAGCTCAAAGACGCTCAGGGTAACCTTATTAAAGACCAGTTTGGTAACCCTATTCAAACGGGCAATAAGAGTAAGCTCAAACAGGGCGTAGCCTTCCGCTGTGATGCCGATTTCAAGAATGTAGAGGTTTTGGCTCACAACTTTCGTAATCCCTTTGAGTTAGCGGTGGATAGTTACGGCACCGTCTGGCAGTCGGATAATGATGACGATGGCAATAAAGGCGTTCGGATCAATTACATCCTCGAAGGGGGAAATTATGGCTATACCGATGAAGTGACAGGAGCAAACTGGCCAGCCTATCGCACCAATATGGAAGAAGAAATTCCGTATCGTCACTGGCATTTGAACGATCCCGGCGTGGTCCCCAATTTATTACAAACGGGTAGTGGTTCACCCACCGGAATGGTCATCTACGAAGGTAACCTTTTACCGGAAGTGTTTCGCAATCAGATGATTCATGCTGAACCGGGGCATAACGTAGTTCGGAGTTATCCCGTCAAGGCTGATGGGGCAGGTTATTCGGCTTCCATTGAGAATATTCTTAAAAACGAAGGAGATAGCTGGTTTCGTCCGGCGGATGTGTGTGTAGCTCCTGACGGGTCTATCCTCATTGCCGATTGGTACGATCCTGGCGTAGGCGGGCACCAGGCGGGTGACCAGACGCGTGGTCGTGTGTATCGCGTAGCTCCCCAGGGGCGGCCTTATACGGCTCCTTCCTATAACTACGAAGACCCCAACAGTGCATTAGCCGCCCTGCAAAGCCCAAATATGGCAATTCGGTACAAAGCCTGGAATGCCCTGATGCACATGGGAGATGAAGCTGTGCCTGCCTTAACCAAACTTTGGCATTCGGATGGAAACCCCCGGATGCGGGCCCGTGCTTTCTGGATTTTATCGAAGATGAAAGGCAATGCAGTCATTGAAGAAGCCCTGAATGATGCTAATCCGAATCTTCGGATAGCGGGTTTACGGGCGGCTCGTCAGCAGCAAGCGGATATTATTCCTTTCATTAAAAAATTATCGGCTGATACTTCCGCCCAGGTTCGTCGGGAGTGTGCTATTGCTCTACGTCATCAGACGTCACCAGAAGCAGCGGAATTATGGGCCAATCTGGCAGAGAAGTATGATGGGCAAGATCGTTGGTATCTGGAAGCTTTAGGGGTAGGAGCCGACGAGCAGTGGGATTCCTATTTTGCGGCTTACCTGAAACGTCACCCAAACCCCGTTGAAACCAAAGCCGAGCGGGATCTGGTTTGGCGGGCCCGTACCGAAAAAGCCAGTCCCTTTCTGGCTAAGCTGGCAGCGGATGATCGCTTGTCGCTTTCAAAAGAACGCTTACGGTATTTCCGGGCGTTTGATTTCAATACAGGAAAGGCCAAGAGTGATGCTCTGATGAAGCTATTGATCGGGAATAACCCTCGTCAGGCGGAGTTAACCAGATTAGCCTTGCGACATCTTGATCCTGAGTTTGTAAAAGCTACACCTGCGGCGAAATCGGTGCTGAAGAAGTTGATGGCCACGCTTAGTCAGCAGGAGTACCTGGAATATGAAGCTCGCTATGCTTTACCCGAAGAAAATGGGAAGTTATTAGCAATTGCCTTAAATCCTGACAATGAGCATATCGGTTCAACCGCCATGAATTTATTGTTACAGCAGGGGGGAGGCAAAACAGTGAGAGCGATTTTGGCGGGAAAAGACGAGGATAAAACTCGAAAAACGCTGGCGGCTTTACGTAGAGTAGGAAAAAAAGAATCGATTGAAATTATGGAGCAACTGGCTTTATCCAAGAGCCAGCCTCAATGGTTGCGTCAGTTAGCAACTCGGAATTTGGGCGGGTCTATGCTGGGTGAAGATCGAATTCTGATTTTGCTACGGGAAGGGAAAATCGAAAAACCTTATATTTTGTATGCAGTGCAGGGCGTGGCAACGGCCTGGCGTAAAGCTATTCCGAAGGAAGCAGCAACATACCTGGGTGGCGAAACCAGTGTAGGAAAACCGATGCCTAAAATCGAGGAAATGGTAAGCTTATCGGGAGATGTGCAACGTGGCGTAAAAGTCTTCGCTCAAAACTGTGCAGTTTGCCACCAGATTAATGGACAGGGAGCAGATTTTGGCCCCAAACTTTCCGAGATCGGATCGAAGTTACCCAAGGAAGGCCAGTACATGGCGATTCTTTATCCTTCTGCCGGAATCAGTTTTGGATTTGAAGGCTGGAATGTTCAACTGAAAGACGGAACCAATCTGGTCGGTATTGTGGCTAGTAAAACCGAATCGGATCTAGACCTGAAATACCCCGGAGGAACTGCCCAGCGTTTAAAAATGACGCAGGTGAAGAGCATGAAACAGCAGCAGGATTCTATGATGCCTGCTGGTTTGCACGAAAATATGAGCAAACAGGAATTGGCCGATCTGGTAGAATACCTCATGACTCTAAAAAAGAAATAAAGCAGTAATAAGTTAAGATAAGGCCGGATCTTGATTCGGTCTTCTCGTTTTTTCGCTCTTAGAAATAGTTAAATGCGATTGATCTGACGGGTATTTGCACGCCATTCTCAAATCCTTTCGTTTCTTTGCGTTTCCAACACGTAGTCGTATTCCCTTCACATGAAAAAAATCTGCTTTCTCAGTATCTCATTAGTATTACTTTCCACTTCACTATTTGCTCAGCGTGAGTCCGATCCGAAGTGGGTCTTTAAAATGGGGCTGAATGGCACGGATATGAATCGTAATCTGGTTGAAAATACCGGAGATCCTGTTCTGAAACCCGCTTTCACGTTTGGCTTTGCCCGCAATATTGAATTTGTTCCTAAGTTATTAAGTCTGAATGTCGGCCTACGTTACAGCCCCCGAGGCTATTGGTCGCAGCAGAAATTTGATGAGCAGGTGGTATACCGTAAAGTTGATAATACTCGCCGGGCCTCTACCATCGTTCCCCGAAATCGAAGCTGGAATTCCCTGCATTATGTGGATGTTCCCATTGATCTGGTCTTGCAAGTAGGCGGAGAAAGAACCAAATTCTATGCTTCTGCGGGAGGTTACGTAGGCTTAGGAGTATACGGCAAAAACACGATTCGATACCGTACCGTAGAGTTTGTTCACGACTCTACTTCGTCTAATCTCGGAATTATTCCAGACCAGCGAGACTTAACCCGGAAAGTAGATCCCTTTAAAAGTGACCTCAAACGCCTGGATTACGGCATTAACTTAGCCGTAGGTATTCGACGTAATTATACCGTTTTTGGACTTACTTATAGCCAGGGGTTAGCCAATCTCTCCAATCTGGGTTCAGGTGGTTCGATTACTAACCGTTCGTTCGGTCTATTTATCAATTACTTTTTTGATGATGCTTTCTAGCTTTTCTAGCATCACTTTTTTAAGGACTGCGTTTTGAAATAGTTTAGGTTTAAGGAATGAGCCAGCAGGTAAGAAGAACAAGTAGAGTTTTTCAAAACAAATCTCTCATTCTGGCTATTAATACCTGAGATAAATCTAAACCCCACATTCAAAACTCATTAGTATGAAATTCTTTACCTGGCTCTTATTCCTGTTAGCTCCACTGGGAGCAATGGCTCAGAGCAAGTTAGTTTTTAAGGCAGGCGGAAATGTATCAAGCATGAGTCAGGCGTTAAGCTCTGAGCTGGATGCCCCAATTTCCAAAGCTGGTTTTCACGCGGGACTAGGTTCTGATATTCCGCTTACTAGCAGTGGCAATCTGACTATTCAACCGACCTTACTCTTTGCTCAACGCGGTTATATCGCTGATTTTAAGCAGGATACTCGTCGGGCTAGTACCACGCTCAACTACCTGGATTTACCCGTCAACGTAACACTGAAACTGGGTAATGAAGAAAGGAATACCAAATTTCTGCTTTTTGGAGGTGGTTATGTAGCCTGTGGATTGGGAGGAAAAACCATCGAACGGGAGAGCGGTCAGCCTCAAACGGAGTATAGTGTTCGTTTCAATTATGATCTACAACGATTCGATTATGGCGTGCAGGGCGGCATAGGCGTGCAGTTTGATTTTTTCCAGCTTTCGGCTTTCTATCAGCAAGGACTGGCGAATGTGTCAGAAATGTCAAAAAATGCGAAGAACCAAACCTTTGGTCTGAGTATCAGTTACTTGTTTGACAATATATTTTAAGTTGAGCGGTCATTCGAACGTATTTCCCCATTGCAAGAATAGAATCATTCAGCGAAGGTTTCTGAGCTATTTTATTAGATATTATGTTGTTACCTGCTGTCTTTGAAGCATTCAATGAATTAAAAGTATTGGTGATTGGAGACGTAATGATTGACAGTTACGTCTTTGGTCGGGTAGACCGGATTTCTCCCGAAGCCCCCGTACCCGTAGTGGTAGCCCAGCGGCGGGAATACCGTTTAGGTGGGGCTGGAAACGTGTTACTGAACGTTCAAGCTCTGGGAGCCCAGGCCATCGCCTGTTCCGTGATTGGTACGGATTCGTACGGAGATGAGTTATGCAATCTCCTGGAAAGCAAAGGATTAGTTACCCGGGGCATTGTTCGCAGCCGGGATCGTATTACAACGGTGAAGGAACGAATTATTGCTGGAAGCCAGCAGGTGGTGCGGGTTGATACCGAGACGGAAGCTCCTATTTCAACGGAAGAAAAAGCAAGTCTCTTGCAGAAAATTAAAGAGCTGGCTCTTCAGTGTCAGGTTATTATCTTCGAAGATTACGATAAAGGCGTTATTTCGGCTGATCTGATTCAGCAGGTAGTCAGTTTTGCAAAAGAGCACGGTATTCCAACGGTTGTAGATCCCAAAAAGCGGAATTTCCTACATTACCATGGCACTACGCTTTTCAAGCCCAATCTGAAAGAATTACGCGAAGGACTCAATATCAGTTTTGATGTTCGAATTCCTTTAGAACTGGAAGCAGCTGCTCAGAAATTAAAAGACGCTCTGTCGCTCGATGGAACGCTTATTACGCTCTCCGAACGCGGCGTTTATATTGACTTCAAGGAAGAAAAATGCCACTTACCGGCCCACATTCGTCAAATTTCGGATGTTTCCGGGGCTGGAGATACGGTAATTAGTATTGCCGCCTGTTGTGTGGCCTTAGGCTTAAGTCCCCAACGCATCGCTGGTCTGTCTAATTTAGGTGGTGGGCTGGTGTGTGAAGAAGTGGGCGTAGTACCTATTAACAAATCGCTCTTACTAGCCGAAGCTTTAGTAGCTAATTTGTAGCGTTATGAATAACAGAAGGGTTGAATGATAGTACCAATTCTATCATTCAACCCTTCTGTTATTTATTCCTTTTAAAATTGATATTCCTTTACGGTATCAATAAAGCAACGCACTTTATCAGGATTGGTGTCGGGATATACCCCGTGACCGAGATTAGCAATGTGCTTTTGACCGCCAAACTGACGAAGCATCTCTTGTGTTTGCTTCTTAATTTCCGAGAAACTGCCGTAAAGCACACAAGGGTCCAGGTTACCCTGCAATACTTTCGAAGGAATCATTTCGCGACTTTCGGCAATGTCCATATTCCAGTCGAGGCCTACTACCGAACAATTCAACGCATTCATTTCCCGTCGAGCAAAGAAAGCCCCTTTGGCAAATACCGTAACGGGAACCAACGCCTGCAATGCGTCGCAAATCTGAGAGATATAAGGCAACGAAAACTCCCGGTATTGTTGAGGCGAAAGAATGCCCGCCCAGGAGTCAAATAACTGCACCAAATTGGCCCCAGCCACTACCTGAGCTTTTAAATAGGCAATCGTAGTATCCGTAATTTTTTGCAGAAGCTTGTGCGAAAGCTCGGGCTCGGCGTAAAGGTATTTCTTGGCTACTGAGAATGTTTTTGAACCTTTCCCTTCAATCATGTAACAAAGAATGGTGAAGGGAGCTCCGGCAAAACCAATGAGCGGAACCCGACCGTTTAATTCTTTTTTGGTGATGCGGATGGCATCCAGCACATACTTCAACTCTACTTCAGGATCGACTTCTTTTAACTTCTCAACGTCCTGCAAGGTCTGAACCGTAGTCGGAAAAACGGGGCCACGGGCTTCGATCATTTCATAAGGTAAGCCCATTGCTTCGGGCACTACCAGAATATCGGAAAAGATAATGGCGGCATCTACGCCCAGCAAATCTACGGGCTGAATGGTTACTTCGGCTGCCAGTTCAGGCGTTGTGCAAAGGTTAATGAAGCTACCGGCCTTGGCCCGAACTTCGCGGTATTCAGCCAGGATACGTCCTGCCTGTCGCATCATCCAAAACGGGTACGCGTTCTACCTGTTCGCCGCGAGCCGCTCGTAAAAACAAATCGTTCTGAAGAATTTCCATGCCGCAAAGGTAAGGTTCAGTTTAGAGTTTTCAGTTTTCAGTTTAGAGTTTTCAGTTGGTTTAGAGTTTAGAGCGGCCGCCGCTGCGGTTTGGGGTTTGGGAAGGAAAAACCGGCAAAGGTAGGAAAGAGGTTTTAAAATGAAAGTAATAGCCCCGGTCTGGATCGACCTGGATGACAATCCCGGGTTTTCGTATATAGGTATTCCCGCCCTGGCTGGTGTCCTCACCAGCCCTTACTAAAAGCATAATGGTTGGTGAGGACACCAACCAGGGTGGATGATTGCCCATCCGAAAAATCATAGCAATCAAGCATTTCAAGTAGAGATGCGACTTCATTGCGTCTGGCCAAGAGGCGGTTCTTGTTACGATTCAAATGATTCGCATTGCCCGGCCAGACGCGATGAAGTCGTGTCTCTACCTAATAAAACGGAAAACTGAAAACTGAGCCTTACCTTTGCTGTAAATATTAAGAGCATGAAGATTAAAGAAGCCGCTTTTGTGGTGAGTAATACAGATTGGGAGAAATGCCCCAAACCTGATCGGCCCGAGTATGCCTTTATTGGTCGGTCGAACGTGGGTAAATCTTCCCTGATTAACTCACTGGTACGTCGGAAAGATCTGGCTAAAACTTCGCAGACCCCGGGTAAAACCCAGTTAATCAACCACTTTTCAGTGGACAATACCTGGTATCTGGTCGATTTACCGGGCTATGGGTATGCAAAAATCAGTAAGAGCGAGCGGGATAAATTTGAACCCATGATTTTTGGGTACATCCAAAATCGCCCCAACCTAGTGTGTACGTTCGTGCTGGTGGATGTTCGCCATGACCCCATGTCGATTGATCTGGAGTTCATGTCACAGTTAACAGAGGCTGAAGTTCCATTTTACATCGTCTTTACCAAAGCCGATAAACTATCAAAAAGTCAGTTGGAGCAAAAGGTAAAAAAGTATAAGGAAGGCTTTCTCCAATTTTTTACCGCCATGCCGAAATACTTTGTAACCTCATCCGTTGACGGTTTAGGTCGCGATGAAATTGCCGAAGCTATTGGAGAATTGAATGCGGATTTTCGGGGTGCCCAGCGGTAATAGCCTGATGATTGGCTACTTTTGTGGTTCGGTTACCGAAAACCATTCTATCTTGATAGAAAAGAAATTGATTTGACTAAGCTAATCTGTTGATAATTAGACAGATAGGTAAAAGGTCAAACCTAAGCTTAAAAACGCTTATTTGCCACAACAACTTTGATTACATGGAATTGTTAAAAGAAATTGCCCACATTTCCGGAAAACCCGGTCTGTACCGAATCCTGAAGCCAACCCGTACGGGAGTGATTGTGGAGACTATTGATGAGAAAAAAGGTCGTACGGTAGTGGGAGCGAATGCTCGCGTTTCTGTATTGAAAGAAATCTCGGTTTATTCGGATAATGAAGAAGGGTCAAAACCTCTTCCTGATATTTTTCTAGCGATTCGTGAAAAACACGGCGAGAAAGTAGACGTGGACACGAAAAACGCCAGTGATGCCGATTTACGTGAATTTTTAGGCGAGGTTTTCCCTGAATTTGATCGTGAGAAAGTATATGCTTCGGATATCCGCAAAATGATCTCCTGGTATAACCTGTTGTCTCAATACCTGCCAGAGGCTTTCGAAACGGCTACGGAAGAAAACTCTACAGAAGAAGAAACCGCAGCTTAAGGGTAACCTAACTGGATGAAAAAGCCCCGAAATTTCGATTTCGGGGCTTTTTCTGTCATTATTCACCAAAAAGATTACTTGATAAATACCGATCTCCCTTATCGCAGATGATGCAAACAATGACTCCTTCTTCGAGCTCTTCGGCAAGTTGAAGGGCCGCCGAAACGCATCCGCCCGAGCTCATCCCACCAAAAATCCCTTCTACCTGAGCTAATGTACGGGTCATGGCAATGGCATCAGCTTCTGCTACGTCCATGATTCGATCTACCCGGCTGGGGTCAAAAATCTTCGGTAAATATTCCTGTGGCCAGCGACGAATACCCGGAATGGAAGATCCTTCTGTAGGTTGGCAGCCCACAATCTGAATGTCAGGATTCTTTTCCTTCAAATAAAGTGAGTTTCCCATAATGGTTCCGGTCGTACCCATCGAACTTACGAAATGGGTAATGGTACCATTGGTATCTCTCCAGATTTCTGGCCCTGTTGATTTGTAATGAGCCAGGTAATTATCGGGGTTCGCAAACTGATTGAGCTGAAAGTGCGTGCCGTTATCTGCTTTTTCCTGGGCATAATCCCGACAGGCTTCGATGCTTTCCAGTAAGGTAACTTTCGCTCCGAAAGCCTCCATGGTTAATACCCGCTCCCGGGTTGAATTCTGGGGCATAACCAGCTCAATGTCCAAATTATAGAGTCGGGCAATCATGGCGAGGGCAATGCCCGTATTCCCACTGGTGGCCTCAATGAGAGCCGTATTTGCCTTGATCTCGCCTCGTTCCAGAGCACTGCGGATCATATTCAGAGCCGGACGGTCTTTTACGCTGCCGCCGGGGTTATGCCCTTCCAGCTTACCAAAAATTCTAACCTTAGGGTTAGCATGCAGGCGAGTAATCTCAACCAGCGGAGTATTGCCTATAAAATCGAGAAGTAGAGCCATAACAAACAAATGATTGTCTAACGAATAACGTCAGAGCAAAGTAATGGGTTGCGTATGGTAATGCCTCATGATTCTATAGATTATCTACGTTTATCTGTTTAAGAACTCTATTTGTAGCCAGCCTTCTTTACCCGGACAATAACATAATTGCCAATATTTCGGCCTTGTTCCTGCCCATGTTCAATAGAGTCCCGGTAATGGATGCCTCCATATAAACGTGAAACAGCAGCCTCGGCTGCTGCCTGCCGGAAAGACTTGAATTGCCGGGTAGGCAGATCAAAAATGACTTCTGTGTTATCCGTAAAGGCAAAATTATCTCCTATAAAAAAAGTTAACACTTCCGCTACAGCGGTTGAAACCACACTGTGGCCACTCGTATATTCAGGAAACGGAGGGGTCTGTAGCAGTGGTTGCCAGGTTTTGTCAATACTTTGCTGAATGTAGGTTTCCGGGCGAATCCGGTTGCTGCGGTATTTTTCATCCCAGCAGCTAATGAAGGAGTCGTGTAGCGTCATTGCCGTAGTGGCTAAAACCAGAACCGAACGATTAAAGCTAAGCTTGGCCTGAGTAGTAGCGATGCTGGTAATGTTCATCCAGTGGCCGCCCGGACTGATTTTCTTGAAGCCAATCATCATGTGGCCGGAAGTATTAATGGCAAAGGGATTACAGTCCCAGTAAGAAGCAATGGCTCGGTGTTCCGGGCTTAGATCCTTACCCTCTTTATAGACCTCATAAGCAATTTTATAAAAGTCACTGGTAGTGTCTCGACTGAAGGTAACCGGACGCTTAGGGGCAAATTGATTGCAAGTATCCAGCATAAAAGGCCGGATGGTTTTCCAGTGAGGCTCCACGGCTTCCATATACCCTGGAGGCGTTGGGTACCAGTAACCATCGCCTTTGATGGGACGGTAACGCAGGCGTGTGCTGAGCTTGCCGTATTGATCAGTTGTAGAATAGGCAATGACGTGTTTGGCCATTAACTGAGCCGCCGCAATGGCCTTGTCAATGAGTTGTTGACTTTTGCCTTCCTGCTTCCACGCGTCCACCAATTTCTTTTCGTCTTCTTCCAGCATATAACCCGAAGGCAGAATGAGCCGACCTGTTTCCAGGATGCAATAGGTTGCTGCCATCGCATAATCGTACGATTTCAACGAACTCAAGTCCGGCTTTTTGAAATTCTTAGCAAGCAGCGTAGGCGAGGGGATTTTCTTATCCTGATCCGAAACAAATTCCTGAGCACCCATCAGGCAATAGGAGTAAAAACGGGCTGCTGCCGGAGGATTCACCACATCGTGAATCATTACCATCGTTACCGCAAAAACGGAAGGCTGTAAATGCTGGGTTGGGTTAGGTTTCTGAGCCCAGGTAATGGAAAGGCTACTAAAGAAAAGTAACAGAAAACGTTTCATTTCAAATGGTAGAATTGTAAAGGCTGGTCAAAAGCCCCAATGACTAAATAATTCTGATTATTAACCCGTAGATGTAAAGCAGATTTCACGTCTCCGTCGACGGATAAGCCAGATTCTCCCTGATTAACATATTCAAATCCTAATCCCTTAGCTTTGAGCAGACAGCCATAGTTGGCATCCATCGTACCGAGCTTGAGGCGATTAAATGACTTGTTACCCAGCAGTAATAGGTCCGTTTGATGGTGCTGACTGAAGTCTCCCGCAAGAATCTGAGTAATGGGGGCAAACTGCGATTGAATCGGTAAAATCTCTTTTTTGAACTTGCCCTGATCCCGACGGAACAGCACGCTACGAGCTTCAGTAACGGTCCATTTAAGGGCTGAACTAAGTTGTTCGGGCGTGAGAATACGGTCAATCGTGGCTTCTGAATAATCTTTATAGGAAATAAACTTCCTACGCATCGGAAAAATCTGATCGTTCAATTCATCCCGACTTACGAACGGATAAGACTTGTTCTGCATGTAGAAACAGAAGATGGGGTCAATCGATCCGTTTTTGTCAAAGTCGGCGTAGTAAAGTTCGCCGGGTTGTTCGGGTGATACTTTGATTTGAGAATTAGTACCCAGATTTCCGGCAATGATTTCTTTTACGCCATCATTATCCAAATCAGTAACCAGAATCGAAGACCAGAAACCATTTTCCTCCTGTGAAAAATACTGACTGCTCTGATCGGTGAAACCTTCAGGCGTATTTTTGAAAACCTTAATGGGCATGAATTCTCCGCAAATAATCAGATCTTTTCGCCCGTCCTGATCCAGATCTTCCCACTGAGCATCCGTTACCATTCCGTTAATCGGAAACCGATGAGCGATAAATTCGCCCTTCCCCTTGTTCTCCAGTAAATAGGAAGAAGGGCTCAGCGGATATTTTCCGGGAATAACTCTACCGCCTACGAAAAGATCAAGGTCGCCGTCCAAATCATAATCAGCGACACGCACGCAGGATTTACTGCTGGCATTGACACTGGGTAGGGCAGAAAGCGTTAGGTTGCCCTTCCCATCATTCAGGTACAAAAGATCCTGTAGGGAAGCGGTATTCGGCTCGAACAGCGAATAACCCCCCATTGCCACGTATAAATCGTCGTAGCCATCACCGTTCGCATCAAAGAATACTGCGGCGGAAGCGGCGGAAGTAGTTTCATCCCCAATAACCAGCTTATCAATGCCTTTGAAGGTTCCGTCTTTTTGCTGAATCAGAATTTTCCCGGTATTACTCTGATCTCCACTGATGAATAGATCCTCAAGGCCGTCTTTGTTCACATCACCTTTGGCCAAGACAGGCCCCGATTGAGAATACATAGACAGCATCAAGGGCTGGCGTTTAAAATCATTTTCCGAGTAACCCTGATGGGTATGCGTAATGAGCGGTTTTACTTTTTCGAATAAAACGGGCTTCTTTATCGCCGACGCTACCCAGGGTTTTGTATTTTTTTGTTCAACCACCAGACGCTGATTGGCTTTTATGTTTCTAAGTACTTCAAACGATAAATCTGGCCAGATGATCTGAACGGAGTCTACGTTGGTATAGGTACCTAAGCCAAAATGTAAGGTAAGCGGTTGAGAGGAGAGATAACCCCGCACAGGCATCAGCTCCTGATATTGCAGACTTCCTTTCGTATAAATCGTTACCTTGGCACCGAGGGCATTTCTATTGCCTTTGGGTGAACGAAGTCTGAATTGCAGGTAATTACTGGCGTTATTTTCCCGGCTCAGATTTTGATAAATAGAAGCAGGCTCATTGATATTGTTAACGACTAATTCCAGATCACCATCATTATCCAGGTCGGCGTAGACGGCTCCGTTTGATACGCAGGGATTGGTTAACCCCCATTCCATTTGTTTGTTGGTAAACGTGAGGTCGTGGTTGTTTTTAAAAACGTAGTTGGGTAAACGGCTCGAAGGAATGGCTTTAATTAATTCCATTAACTGCATCGGCTCGCGATCCATCGCTTTGCGAATCTTATAATCACCCCAATATTTTAAAAAGTCTTTATTGGTAAAATCCCGCAGATACCCGTTCGACACGAAAAGATCTTTGTACCCATCATTATCATAATCGGCCATGAGCGGACTCCAGCTCCAGTCCGTATTAGAAATGCCTGCGGTCTGGGCAATTTCGCTGAAGGTGCCGTCGCCATTATTAAGCTGAAGCATGTTTCGCATGAACTGCTTGTGCAAATCCTGCTTCAGCATTAATTCATACGACTCGTAATTTTCCTGAAGCTGTAAGGTTTTCTGACGACGGTTTTCTTCGGGTAACATATCCAGCGAAACAATGTCCGACCAGCCGTCATTGTTATAATCCGCAATGTCCAGCCCCATGGAAAACTGCGACATGTGACGCAAGGCTTTTTTGCTTACTTCCGTGAAAGTGCCGTTTTTGTTATTCAGGTAGATGTAATCCGGCTCGTTATAATCATTGGTAACGTAGAGGTCCTGCCAACCATCTTTGTTAAGGTCGGTTACAACCACGCCCAGCCCATACGTTAGCGTGTGCTGGTGAATACCCGTCTTTTTAGTAACTTCTACAAAATGATTATTCTGATTTTCGAAAAGCTTATTACCCGCCAGAGCATCAACGTCGTTGCGGTACTTATATAGCTCGATGTTGTCATACTTACCTACGCTGTGATTCAACAAGAGTAAATCAAGGTCACCATCATTATCATAATCAAAAAAGGCCGACTGAAAACTGTAGGAGGGATCGTCCAGGCCGTATTCTTTGGCCATTTCTTTAAAGGTAAGATCACCCTGATTAATGAAAAGCTGTTTACGACGTTTCTCGGCGTCGCCTTTGCCCATGTAACACACGAAAATGTCCAGAAAGCCATCGTTGTTAACATCGGCCATGCTAACCCCACTTTTCCAGGCATCGGCTCGGCCCGTCATACCCGCCGAAAGGGTGATGTCCTTAAACTTCAGGTTACCAAGATTCAGATAAAGTTTGTTCTCCTGAAGATTGGAGGTAAAAAACAAATCATCCAGGCCATCATTATTGATGTCCCCAACGGCCACTCCACCACCACTATAGAAGTATTCATACTCCATAATGTTACGGGTTTCCGTTTCTATGATTTCGTTTTTAAAGGTAATACCCGTTCGGTCGGAGGGAAGTAATTGAAAAAGGGGCTTTTGAGCCCTTGCAACCGAAGGAATGATAGCAGCAACCAAAAGATACAAAATACCTTTTTGGATCATGAGTAGAACTGTGTTTTAAGTAAGGGGGCAAGTAGAAACGAAAAAACTTCAACGATTAGTTGAAGTTAATACCAGAATACAAAAATAAAGGGGGTTTCCCCCCTTTATCCGAAATTAATTATTATTTGTCCCACCATAACCCGGGAAGTCCAGGTATCGCCGCCGGACAGACGACCTACGGCTGCTTTGTAGTTTTCAGCATTTAAGCTACCTTCTCCCGTTGGATAAACCTCACGGCGAGGAATATTGCCGCCTGAGAAATTACCCGTATAATTTACAGGAGTTAATTGAGGGTAACCAGAACGTCTCCAGTTACTCCAGGCTTCGATGAAGTTTTGAAGAATGCTGGTGGTTGCCCAGTATTGCTCGTTAATTTGCTTCAGAGCCGTAGACGTTACCAGAGGGTGAGCAGTGGCGTAAGCATCCGCCGTTGCGGCACTAATGGTAGTAGCCGTTCCGAATTTAGCTAATGACTGCAAACCGGCAGAGACTGCATTTTTGTAGTGCGTTGCTGCTGAGCCCGTTACTGAATAGCCACGCGTTGCTGCCTCAGCTAGTAACAATTCCGTTTCCGCGTAAGTCAGTACAAAAAGAGGGCCGCTCTGGTTACGGAATACACTTGTTGGACGAGAATATTTACCGATAGGAGTAGCATCTGCTCCACTTCCGGTACCGCCAGGGTAGTTGGGAGATTTAGTAATATCCGTAGCACCACCTGTTAAGTCGTAACCGTTAGGCAGACCTAATTGATTGGCAAAAGTGCTATCTCCTGCAGTAGCTGCTTGATTGGCTTGCAGACCAGCGGCTGGAACTTCAGCAATTTTAGTCAGACGAGGATCGCTATTTGCTTTGAGATAGTCGATCATCGTTTTGCTCCAGCGAAGTTGATAAAGGTCAGCAGCTGTAGCCAAAGCTGAAGCATTGGCATTGGTGTAACCATTGGTTAAATCTGCCTTCAGGTAAGCATCATCAGATACGCTGGTGAATGTACCACCAGCTGCTGCTTTCTCTGCGTAAGTCTTAGCCGTAGTTGGATCTACTTTTGTTAAACGCATGGCAAGCTTCAACATTAGCGAGTAACCATAACGTTTCCATTTAGCTACATCTCCTCCGTAGAAAGCATCATTGGTAGGGCCTGTCTGAGAAGTATTCAGGGCAACCGTAGCTGCTTCTAAACGAGTTAACAGATCCTGGTAAACACTCTGCTGGGTATCATAGGCAGGACGCGTAATACCGGTAGTTTTACCTTGAAGAGCTTCTTTATAAGGAATATCTCCGAATACATCCGCCGCCGTTGCCAGACTTTGAATTTGCATGATGGTTCCAATGTTTTCCAGATTGGACATGGAACCCTTTCTTTTGGCTAATTGCCCCATTTCATACGCGAAACTTGCCGCGTTGTAAGCATTATTCCAAACGCGATCCAGGTATGAATAAGTATTGTTAGACAACACGTACTTATCACCGTTGGTATAGTAGTTAGCACCACCTGTTGAAGTCGAAGCATACGCCTGAATCCACATACTCTGAAATAACATAGGGTTATAACCAGAAATAGATTCAACGTATTTCCACTGAGCACTAGGTAACAGAAGGTTTGGATTGAAAATTGCTTCTGATGCCTGATTTGGGTCAGTATTCAGCTCATCGAATTTATCCGTACAAGAGAATTGTAATGACCCAGCAAGTATAGAAAGGAGAATAAGTCTCTTTTTCATTTCTAATATCTTATTTAAACTTAATGTTTAAGTTAACGCCATAGGTACGAGCGGAAGGAAGACCAGTACCTTCAATACCGTAGTAGTTCAGGTTTGCTCCGAAAGAAGATTCAGGATCGATGTTCTTCGCTTTTTTCATCAGGTATAACAAATTCCGACCCACCAGAGAAACATTAACAGCCTTGATTAGAGGCAGTCCTTGCAATAATTTGGCAGGTAAGTTATATCCTAAAGTAACCTGACGCAGTTTGATGAAGTCTCCGTCAATAACGCTGGTTCTGGTGATGTTATTTGCTAAGCCACGGTAGTAATCCTGAACGGGCGTTTTAGTAGTGCTTGCCGCACCATCTGCTGTTACACCAGTAGTAATAAAACCAGTTTCACGACCTACAAGCGTAGCTTTGTTCAGACCTCTGAAGTACGTAGCGTATTCTGTTGCAGAGAGAATTTTATTACCATAGTTGTAGTCAATCAGGAAGGCCAGATTGAAGTTATGGAATGAGAAGTCGTTATTCCAACCACCGAACAGGGTAGGTAATACAGTACCCCAGGTTTTCAGATCGCCACGAACAGGAACACCAGCGGCATCTACTACGATCTGACCATTCGCACCATACTTATAATCGTAAGCTCTGATTTGAGGACCTGAATAACCAGGAACAAAAGCAGTCGTTGCGTTGTCAAGCGTGGCCCTGTTTTTACCTAAAGCAACAGGATTATTGTTCTCGTCGGTACTTAAGATTTTATTCTTAACAGAAGTCAGGTTAATGGACGTATTCCAGGTGAAGTTCGAAGTTTTCACTGGCGTACCATTCAATTGTAATTCCAGACCCTGGTTTTGAGTCGACCCCGTTGCTACTAAGCCTGATGTATAACCTGCTGCAAAGCTATAGTTTGCATTCATGATCTCGTTATTGGTCTTCTGCGTGTAGTAAGAAGCATCCAGACCTAAACGACCTGAGAAGAATTTCAACTCTAAACCAATCTCAAGCTCACTTTTCGTGAATGGTTTCAGACCTAAGTTGGGTAGTGCAGTACCGAAATTACCCGTAGCAATACCATTAAGAGAGTTACCAACGGAGTAATAAACTTTAGTCTTATAAGGGTCTGCAGGCTCACCACTGGTCACTGCGTAAGAAGCACGAAGCTTACCAAAGCTAAGCTTGTTTACTTTAACCAGGTCAGAGAAAACGAAAGAACCAGAAACCGAAGGCGTGAATACACTAAAAGCGTTCGGGGCTAATTTAGAAAAGCCGTCATAACGTCCTGTAGTAGTTAAACTCAGGAAGTTTTTGTAACCCAAATCAAAGCTGTAGTAATAAGAAACTACCTCTGAAGCAGTGTAATTATAATCACGATTGTAGTTTACAACGTTTCTCCAACTGTATAAATCACGAAGAACGAAAGGACTACCACTAATGGATTGTTTGTCGTAATTATTTTTACGGAGGTTAGCACCAAGCAAAGCATTGAATGACAAGTCTTCGGTAATATTTTTATTGATACCGATCAAACCGTCAATGTTCATTTCTGTTGTACGGGCCACCGATTGTTCATCTAAAGCTCCTTGTCCTACTGGATCCGATTTGATAGAATAAGCCGTTCCCCAGGGAGTTACTTTGAAAATCTGATCATTGGCATTGTCATAACCAATCCGAGCTTGAGCAAAAATCCAATCGGCAAACTGGTATTTCGTTGACAGCATCGAAATCAGACGCTGACGAGTTACGTTGTTAGTGTATTTACTGGTAACGAAGTAAGGGTTTGTTACGTAAGAATCATCGCTGAATACAATCTCTTCGCCCGTTGTTGGGTTATAGCCCGGAGCCAGAATCCGCTCATCTACGTTTGTTGCCAGGAACATACCATTGTTAGCGTTCAATGGACCGTCACTCAACTGAGGCTTGTTATGGACCCGCTCGTTGATGTAATTAGCCATTACACTTACGCTGAACTTTTTCGTGATGTTCTGATCAGCCGTTAAGTTGATTGTTTTACGACTTAATCCACTGTTAGGCAGAATAGACTTGTTATCCAGATTAGAAAGGGATAACCGGAAAGAACCGTTTTCACCACCCTGTCCAATAGATACCGTATTTGTAGTGCTAGCTCCTGTACGGTAGAAATTCTTAATGTTATTCTTCTGAGCAGAATAAGCATATTGGTTTCCATCGAACTGAGTCATCATTGAACCGTCCAGTTTCGCACCCCAGCTCAAACGAGTTGACTGCTGAGCATCGGCAATTGACGTAGGTTTGCTACCATATTGACCTTGACCATATTCATATTGGAAGTCCGTCAAGTTCATTGGGGTATCCATGGCGTAGTTCAGGTTATAATCAACTGAGAACTCTCCTTTTCTACCTTTTTTCGTAGTAATCAAAATAACACCATTAGAAGCACGGGCACCGTAAAGAGCCGAAGCAGATTGGCCTTTCAGAACAGTCATGTTCTCGATGTCATCGGGGTTTAAGTTACCTAAACCATCGCCACCATCGGCACCACCCCACTCACCAGCACTTCCGCGTTGAGTATTATCCATTGGAACACCATTGATGATGATCAGAGGAGCACCACCAGAGTTCATACTAGGCATACCGCGAAGTAAAAGCTTAGAAGTGCCGCCAGGACCACCGTTGGTTCCGCGAACACTCAGACCTGCTACCCGACCAGCCAGCGAGTTACCAAGGTTGGTTTCACGGGCTTTAGTCATTACTTCTGCATTGATCGTTGATACGGCATACCCTACGGTACGGGCTTCTTTCGATACGCCCAAAGCCGTTACTACTACTTCCTGAAGATTACCATCATTAGGAGCCAGACTTACATTGAGTACGGTCTGGGTTCCAACGGTAACTTCTTTCTTATTATAGCCAACGTAAGAAACGATAATAACCGCCTGGTCATTAGGGATAGAAAGCGTAAAGTTACCATCGGCCCCGGTAATAGAACCTTGAGTGGTACCTTTAATAGATACGGTAGCCCCTGCTAAAGGCTCTCCTTTTTCATCTGTCACCTTACCCGTAATCTGGCGATCGATGCTCATGGTAGCAGAATTTTCTCTACCATAAGTAGGAGTCTCTGCACCTGAAAGCCACATTCCCAGACAAGTAAGAACCAACAATGAGGTCTTAGATAAGCTTCTTTTCATAAGAAGAATGGAAAATGAAGTTTAAGTTTAATTCGTACGTGTGTATACAGCTTGCGGGTTGTATTCTTATAAATTAAGCAGAGTATAGAGGTCGAGAAATAATTATACTGATTACTTTAAATAGTTATAATGACGGGTACGCAAAGGTTGGTCATTATTGATATTCTGATACTTTATCTACAAAAACTTTAATTAATGCCTATTGATAACATTTGTAAGTGAATATTCTGTATTCTATATTAATAATGTTATTTTATTCTGTTCAGAGGGAGCGAACAATAATTTTATTTCATACAAATCTATTCTGTATTATTTAAAATTTTAAATAAATAGGGATAATTTTTTAAAATTTTATTTTATCTAAGTGAAACTCAGCAATATAATCTAAGACTTGCTTTATATGATTATTAGTAGAAAGCAGATAAAATCAATCTACTACTGGATAATTATGTATAGAGCCCAAAGGAGGGCAAAAGTAAAATTCATCTTGGAAAAGTTTAAAACAAGCCTGATTCTCAGTTAACCTGATCAATAAAAAAGCCTACACAAAGTTGGGATTTGTGTAGGCTTCTTCAGTTGTAACTACTAGATCAACGGGTAAACGCCTTCGGATAAATCTCGCTTTTATACTTCTCCCAGGGCGTTTGCTTTTTATGATAATTATCGCCAAAAAACGTAATAATCTGATGAAAATCAGGGGCTTTGTGAAAACCGGGTACTGCCTGGATTACTTGTAGTTCATTGTTCTGGACGAATGTTTCGTCCATGAAGACCACGGTGGGGAAGCTCATTTTGCCGTTCATTAATAAGGCCGCCAGCTCCTGATACCCTCGATTCCCCTGAGCGATGTAGTTAAAGGTGTGAGAGCCCAGTTTGATAGGGTTTTTACCCTCTGCATCAAGCTTTACAGCGTAATATTTTTGGTTCACATATTCTACGACTTTAGGATTCGTGAAGGTCTCCCGATCCATTACCTTGCACCAGCCACACCAGTCGGTGTAAACATCAATCATGAATTTGCGGGGCTCTTTTTGGTTGCGGGCGTAGGCTTCCTCTATGGTAAGCCACTCAATTTTTGCCGCTTTAGGGGACTGCGGTTTCTCTTGAATAGGAGCGAAAGACCAGCCTGCCACCGAAAGGGCCAGCATGCAGCAAAAAGTAAGGATGGAACGCATGTATCGTTTGATTTGAGATCAAATTTGGGTAGAATCTCTGATAATGTTAAGATTTATTACGCTGAAAACGGAAGTTGATAACAGAAAGTTGCCTGAGCGAGTTAATTTTGAAAACCCAATTCAACCATCCTAAATAGGGGATGAATTGCTTCTGTTACGGATCCTTATGCTACTCAACGACTATACTGCTGCTATCGAGCAAACCATTGCAACTACCGAATACGGCCAATCTCCCATCGAATTATACGAACCCATTCAGTATATCATGAGTCTGGGCGGTAAGCGGATTCGTCCTTTATTGA
This sequence comes from Siphonobacter sp. SORGH_AS_0500, assembly GCF_031453245.1. NCBI lineage: Bacteria > Pseudomonadati > Bacteroidota > Cytophagia > Cytophagales > Cytophagaceae > Siphonobacter > Siphonobacter sp. SORGH_AS_0500. The sequence goes on along the minus strand of NZ_JAVIYT010000001.1, from coordinate 4,098,290 downwards.
CTGTTATGTCGGCGGCTCTGTTTACGGAAAGCTGGCAGAAAGCCGTTCGGCCTGCGATTGGAGTGGAGGTTTTTCACAACTTCACGCTCATGCACGATGATATTATGGACAAAGCTCCGATTCGTCGTGGGCAACCTTCGGTGCACGAAAAGTGGAACGAAAACGTGGCTATTCTTTCAGGAGATGTGATGCTGGTTTCGGCGTATGAATTCATGACGGAGGTAGAAACGGCTCATCTGAAGGCCGTTTTGAAAAAGTTCAATCGGGCGGCGGCTGAAGTGTGCGAAGGACAGCAACTAGACATGAATTTCGAGAAGCGTTCGGATGTTACCAAGGCTCAGTATCTGGAAATGATTCGTCTGAAAACGGCTGTATTGTTAGGCTTTGCTCTGGAACTAGGCGGAATTATTGGTGGAGCCGATGAAGAAACCGGCTTATTACTCAAGAAACTGGGTGATGCCATCGGTCTTGGGTTTCAACTGAAGGATGACTTACTGGACGTATACGGCGATCCTGGCAAGTTTGGGAAGCTGGTCGGCGGTGATATTCTGGCAAATAAAAAAACGTATCTATTAATAGATGCTCTGGACAAAGCTGAAGGTGAAACGCAGGAGGCCTTACAATTTTGGTTATCCTCAGCGGATCATAATAATATCGAAAAAATTCAGGCGGTAACGGAGATTTATAATCAGTTGGGGGTTCGGGAAGCGGCGGAAGCAGAGATGAATCGCTGCTTTGAACAAGGATTCGAATACCTGAACGCTCTGAATGTTTCCGAAGAAAAGAAGAAACTGCTCAGCGACTTTTTCAAAAATCTAATCGAGCGGGAAAAGTAACCCAGGGAGCTATAAACAAAGAATCCGCTCGGATTGACCAAGCGGATTCTTTGTTTTATAACCTGATTTTTCGCTAGCTTTAGTTATCGATTAAAGGATTGAAAATGAAAAGGAGACAAGCGATTCAAACTTTAGTAAGCGGCTTATGGGCAAGTTCGGCATTGACGGCTCAGGCTTCTGCTAAAGAAGAAGCCTTTCAGAAAGAATTTAGCCAGGCCTGGAAACGCTCGCGTGAGTATACACTGACGATCTTTAATCAGATGCCGGAAGAACATCTGAATTTTAAGCCCATGCCTGAAATGTTCTCGTTTCGAATGCAGTTTGTGCATGGCATGATCTATACTACGGCTCAACTGGCCAATCGGGTAGGAGTGAAAGATCCTTATGAAACTGCTCAGGGCTGGAATCAGCGATCGAAAGCAGAGGTAGCAGCAGAGTTAAATCGTTTTTATGATTGGGTACAGCAAACGGTTTCAGCTTTAAAGCCCGAACAACTAAGCAAAATGCAGGAGTTTGTCGGCGAAGCTATCACTGGAAGACAGCTATGTTATGCTCTGGAAAATCATATCATCCACCACCGAGGTCAGAGCATTGTTTATTTACGCCTGAAAGGAATTACGCCAGAAGGGTACTTTGGCTGGTAAAGGAGGCGAGTTTAATGGAGTCTGAGGAGGTTGGATACAGCGTTAGAGAAAGTTTGATCCATTGCAGTTTCTTCATGACTATCCTAATTTTTTGAACTTCCCGAAAGCCTTAAACTTTCGGAAAGTTTTATTACTGGAGCAACTGAATCCATCCGTTGACCCTATCAACCTCCATCAAACCTAATACTTAGCCATTCGCATATCTACATCTTCGGCCCAGGAGTGGATGCCGCCTGCGAGATTAGATAAATTATCGTAACCGTGCTCATGAGCCAAATATTGAATCACGCTGGCTGATCGCATGCCGTGATGACAATACACCACTACCGGACGGTCACGAGGAACCTGATCAAAATTGGCTGGAATGGTTGCCATAGGAATTAACACAGCTCCGGGTAAGTGACAAACATCATATTCTTCCGGGTTTCTGACATCCAGCAAAAATGTATCCGGCTCGCGTTTGAGCTGACGAACTAACTCTACTGCTGATAATTCCGTAGGTAATAATTCATTTGCTGCTATTTTTCGGTTCGTTTTTAATCCTTCTTCAGCCAATGTTTCTGCGTCAGAGCGGCGTTTGAATTTCATTTTCCGCTGCGAATTTTCCAGTAAATCTACCAGTAACAACTCTCCCGACAGCACATTTCCAATACCCGTAATAATCTTGATTACCTCATTGGCCTGAAACATACCGATCATGCCCGGGAGAATTCCCACTACGCCTACTTCCGCACAATTAGGAATTTCCAGACCGCTGGGTGGAGTAGGAAAGAGGCAACGGTAGGTAGGACCTAAAATACCTTCTTTGACATAGTTGAATGCCGAAACCTGGCCCTCGAAGCGGTGAATGGCTCCGTAGACAAATGGTTTTCCCTGCAAAACGCAGATGTCATTAATCAGATAGCGAACGGAGAAGTTATCCGTGCAATCCACCACGATATCGAACCCATCAATGATGGAAGCGGCGTTTTCTGAAACTAGATTAGTTGGGAAGTATTCGTATTCAATCAAATCATTCAGTCGGCGAAGACGATTGGCTGCTACGGTGGCTTTGGGACGAGCGACGTCAGCTGACTCATAAAGTACCTGACGTTGCAGATTCGTTTCATCAACGGTATCTCCGTCGACAATGCCAATGGTACCTACACCCGCTGCAGATAGATACAAAAGCACCGGGCAACCCAGTCCTCCAGCACCTACCACCAACACGCGGGCACTCTTAAGGCGTTCCTGTCCTTCGGGACCCATTTCGGGTAAAAGCAGGTGTTTTTGATATCTCTGTTTTTCAGCGGAAGAAAGCATACGCACAACTGAGGGTAAAATGTAAAAAGATGAGCAGCCCTAAAAAATACATTCCCGGGACTTGAGTTTTCAGTTTTCAGTTGGAAAGAGAAAATTTATAAAGGTAGAGAATACTCGTATGAGTTGAAAATATAACCCCGGAGGGGTTCAACATGAATAGCCCCGGATGAAATCCGGGGGGGAGATAAATAAACCTGTTCTGGCGGACGCGGTTTTGTAGATAGCTTCTGCCTGAATACCCCTAGTTTGAATACCCCCGAATAAATAATCCCCAAACGAAAGAAATCATTTAACCCTTCGGCAATGCTACTTATAGCATTGAAAACTGAAAACCGCAGACTGAAAACTATTGATACTGAAAACTACTGAACAGCAATTCGGTAAATATATCCGGGGTCTTCGACGGCAATGTAGGCATAACCGTCCGGTCCTATGCTAACGTTCCGAACGCGGCCAATATTGGGGAATAGAATTTCTTCCTTCACTACTTTATTATTCTTAATTACGCAGCGATTCAGGTATCTAAAACGCAGCGAACCAATTAATAAGTTGCCCTTCCAGGCTGAATATCGATTACCCGTGACCAGAGCCAATCCGCTTGGAGCAATAGACGGAACCCAGTAATGCTGAGCCTGCTCCATGCCGTCTTTGGCTTTCAGATCAGTAATGACCTTTCCGTCATAGTTAATCCCATATGAAATAACCGGCCAGCCGTAGTTAGCTCCTTTCCGAACCATATTCAACTCATCACCGCCACGGGGACCGTGCTCGGTTTCCCAGATCGTTCCCGTGGCTGGGTCGATTAATAAACCTTGTGGGTTGCGGTGACCCCAAGAGTAAATGGTACCCTTCGTTTTATCCTTAAACGGGTTGTCATTTATTGGACTACCGTCGTCTTTCATCCGGTGAATTTTCCCTAAATCGCTATCCAGATTTTGCGGATTTGTTTTTTCGCTCCCGCGTTCTCCAACGGTTACAAAGAGATAGCCATTTTTATCAAAAGCCATTCGTGAACCGTAGTGGTGACGGGTTTTGGAGTAAGGTAATGCTTCGAAAATAATCTTCTGATCGCTCAACTGGTTACCTTCCAATTTAGCTCGCATGACCGCTGTTGTAGATAATTTTCCCTCGGGAGCATCTTTGAACGCCGAATAAGAAAAATACACCCAATGATTTTTAGCAAAATTCGGGTGTAAAGTAACATCTAGTAATCCGCCCTGACCTTGAGCCAATACTTCGGGTCCGCCGCTTACTTCCGTCTTATGCTGTTTGGAATCGACCAAATAAATCTTCCCGTTTCGGTCGGTTACCAGCAGGTTTCCATCGGGCAGAAAACCCATGCCCCAGGGATTATCCAGTCCAGAAGCTACGGTATCGAGTCGGGCCGTAAACGCTTCAGTTTTAAAAATATTTGATTTGGGTTTGTTGTTAAAGCTGTAGCGATTCCCTTTTTCAATACTCGTTTGAATCAACTGAGCAATGCCTTCAATCTGAGCGGGTTTTAGGGTACCTTCCCAGGCTGGCATGCCAAAATCGGCGTAGCCTTTGCTGATACTGGCGATGAGTTCGTCCTTGCTGGTGCCATGTTTCCACTTGCGGTCTACAAAGGCCTGCACATCACCGTGGCAACTGGAACAGAGCGTTTTAAAGGTCGTTTCGGGTGATTCGGGTGGGGTAGGTTGAGATAAATTAGAAAAACTTAGGCCCGTAACAGTCAGGACTGAAGCAATCGTTAAGTATCTGAAAATCATAAGGAGGAGAGGTTATGTCTTTTTGCTCTGACCAAAAATAAGGATTTACTAATAAATTAAAAGGAGAGAAGACCTAACTGAAGATTCTGAAGAGCAAGAAGGCTAAAACAAAGAAAACCCATTCCAGCCGAACAACTGAAATGGGTTTAATAATAGAATAAGATTCAAAGCATAAGTAACTCTAAACCCTAAATACGAAAATTACTAACTTACAAAACGGTCTTGATTTTCAGCTCGTCCATTTGCTTAGCTGCGATGAGCGAAGGACTGTCAATCATGACATCGCGACCCGCGTTGTTTTTCGGGAAAGCGATGAAGTCACGAATGGTATCGGCACCTCCGAAAAGCGAGCAAAGACGGTCGAAACCGAAAGCGATACCCGCGTGTGGAGGGGCTCCAAATTCGAAGGCATTCAATAAGAAACCAAACTGATTCTGAGCTTCTTCGGGCGTAAATCCTAGCAGATCGAACATACGTGACTGAATGTCTTTCTGGAAAATACGAACCGAACCGCCGCCCACTTCCACTCCATTAATCACCATATCATAGGCATTAGCCCGAACTTTACCGGGATCGGTAGCGATCAGAGCCATGTCCTCTGGCTTGGGGCTGGTGAAGGGGTGGTGCATGGCGAAGTAACGATTTTCTTCTTCACTCCACTCCAATAAGGGGAAATCAACGACCCAGTGAACGGAATATTCATCAGGGTTACGCAGACCCAGGCGGTTACCCAGCTCCAGACGTAATTCGTTGAGTTGCTTCCGAGTCTTATCCGCTCCGCCAGCCAGAATTAATAACAGATCGCCGGGCTTGGCACCGAACTTCTCGGCCCAGGCTTTCAGTTCGGTCTCCGAATAGAATTTATCAACCGAAGATTTAACGGAACCATCGGCATTTACGCGGGCGTAGACCAGGCCTTTCGCTCCAACTTGGGGGCGTTTTACCCATTCCGTTAATTCGTCGATTTGCTTACGCGTGTATTCCGCACAACCGGGAGCGGCAATACCTACAACGAGTTCAGCAGAATCAAAAACGACGAAATCTTTACCTGAAATCAGGTCAGTGTCTTCACCTTTCAATTCTACGAATTCCATACCGAAACGAATGTCTGGTTTATCAGAACCAAAGCGACGCATAGCTTCTGAATAAGGCATGCGAACGAGCGTTTCGGGTAACTCTATATTTTTGACCGTGCGGAATAAATGACGTACCAGTCCTTCAAACGTGTTCAGCACGTCTTCCTGCGTAACAAACGACATTTCGCAGTCGATTTGCGTAAACTCAGGCTGACGGTCAGCCCGTAGATCTTCATCCCGAAAACACTTCACAATCTGATAATAACGGTCAAAACCCGATACCATCAATAATTGCTTGAACGTTTGGGGTGACTGGGGCAAAGCGTAGAATTCACCGGGATTCATACGGCTGGGCACGACGAAATCGCGGGCCCCTTCGGGCGTCGATTTAATCAGAACGGGCGTTTCTACTTCGATGAAGTTTAGCTCGTCGAGATACTGACGCGTCCGACGGGCTACCTGATGGCGAAGTTCCAGGTTCTTGCGAACGATGCCCCGACGAAGATCTAGGTAACGATATTTCATGCGAATATCATCGCCACCGTCGGTTTCATCTTCAATCAGAAAGGGAGGTAACTTGGCGGGGTTCAGTACTTCCAGTTTTGCCACCTTTACCTCGATATCACCCGTAGGTAGATTAGGGTTTTTCGCTACCCGCTCTACAATCGTTCCTGTAGCAGAAACGACGTATTCGCGACCCAGAGAACGGGCCGTTTCGAGAACAGAAGCAGCCGTTGACCCTTCTTCAAAAATTAACTGTGTAATGCCGTATCGATCCCGCAGGTCGATCCAGATCATGCCTCCTTTATCGCGGATGCGTTGCACCCAACCGCACAGGGTTACTTCCTGTCCAGCCTGGGTAAGGCGGCCTTCGCCGCAAGTTTGTGTACGTAGCATAACATGACAGGATAGAATGACATCCCATTTCGTGCCGCAAAAATAGGGATTTTAAAAGGGTTCACTGCCATTCTGTGAATGTTTACAAAAAAGCAGGATAGGAATGTCGATTATTCCGTTGAAGGCCGGGGCTGAATCCGGCCCTGAAAAAGGGGAATGTAGGTAGATTAAGGAATACTATCTTCGGTTGGTGGAGCGGGAGGCGTAACGTCCAAATAACGATCGGTACGAACGAAAATGCGAACGTCATCCACTGTTTTGGCCAGTGTATAATACTTATCGATGAAAGCTTTTAACTCGGGAAAAACGTGGTATCCGTAACGTTTGGAATCGGTTAACCAGGTAGAATTCTTTCCAACGGCATCAAAGAAAACCGGGGGAACGGTGCGGGTAATGTTACGGATGTAACGTTCCCGGTGTTTGGCCTGATGGGCCGCATCACCCAGTACGCAGCGGATGGTGTGATTATCGCAAACCCCCATGGGCATTTGCGTTTCAACGTTAAATCTCGGAGCCCAGCCCCAAACCACGAGGTATTCTCCTGCTCTGGCGTAGGTTAAAGCTACCTGTGAAGGCTCCGAAATATCCATCTTAATATGACCAAACGGAACCTGATTAAAGGCCTGATTCATTCGGCTCAGCGAAGCTGGAGCATGGGTATTTTTATAAATAATGGAAAGCACTACCAAACTCGTGAACACGGCAGCGTAAACGGGCGAAGGCCAGCGGTCTATCACCCAGGCAGCCAGTAAGCTACACGGCGTCAATAGGTAAAGCAGGTAGTGAATAAATTCGTTACCGGGCTTAATAATAGCGTATAAGCTAGCTAAAACGGCTCCGATAAAAAAGAGTAACAGGGATCGGTTTGAGTAGCGGGTTGTGGGAACGAAAAGTCCGCCCATAACCGCTAGCAGAATAATGGCCAGGTAATATTCAAAGTCCGTAGCCCGATGCACATAGGCAGGGAATAAGGAAACGTAATGAGCAAATGAGCCGCCAGCCGAATACGTGAGGTTACCTAAGAAATAGAAGTAAACAAAATCATCAAAAACGCCAAAAGCGAACGTCAAGGCAATGACTAAAGCAGGAAAACTGATCCCGCCTAGAATAAAGAGAAGTAAGGTTTTTCGGAACGCTGCCGCCGATAAAGCAAAGCGGTTTTGAAAAAGTCCGATCAGGGTAGCCAGAATAATGACTAAGGCTGGAGGCGTTCCCTGAAGTTTCGCAAAGGGAATAAGGCTACATAGGAAAGTCAGAAGAATCAAATCTCCCGGAGAGGTAAATCGTTGCAGCTTCCAGATGCGGGAATATTGCCAGTAACTCAGGCCCAATAATGCCAGGGACAACTGCTCGTTGGTGGCGTGAAGGAAGTCATAGTGTAAAGCAAAAGCCAGAAAAGCGACCATGGGAAACGTGGCAATTCGGGCGGTTTGGGCGGAAAAGAAATTAACAATAGCCCCATACGTGCTTAAGACGGTAACGATGAGACAGAAAAAGCCCGTCCAGCGGAGTGACATGAAATCCAGAGCGAAACCAAAATAGGCGGGAATGGATGCATAGTACGATGACAAAGGCCCCATCGTAGCCCCATCTACTGATTTCCAATAGACCTGGTGTTTGGCTAGGGTAATGGATTGCGAAAGGAGCTGACTTTCATCGGCGTTCATTTCATGATTAAAAAACAGAATCAGGATTCGGTTAATAATCAGAAAACCAATCAAAAAGAAGAGTAATAAGGTATGTTGCTTTTTTGATAAATTCTTCGAAAAACCAGCTCTAGCCCACAGAATTCCCATGATGACCAGACTGAGCCAGCTTAAGATTTCCCAGGCGTGGCGGGACTTCAATACGGAGTAAAAAAAGGACATAATATCAAGAAGATCGATAAATTGGGTAATAATTGACGTGGGCGTTACGCGTTAACAACTGAAGGGATTTACTCCGAATAATCGCCAATACTCACAAAGAAACCATCTGCATCAAGATTTTCAAAATCCTTTACCATTATGAAATTCTAATGACAAAGGCCGGTGCCTGAAAAGCGACCGACCTTGTTAACCGAATAAAATGGAATCAGTCTCGTTACCTTCAAGTCTTATCGCATCCGCTTGTAAATCCGCACGTTTTCGGTTTGCTTCAGGAGTTCGTAATGTTGCTGAATGTAGGTGCCAATCTCAGGAGTAGCCTCGTGTCGTTCTTTTTCAGAGCCGAAATAGGTGAGAGAAGTGCCGCAGACATCGACAAAAATCCGGGGCTTGTTTTCTTCCATATCCTTTAAAAAGTCAACCACGCGGGCGTCGTGTAGAGGACTGGGATAAAAGATGCCAATCGTATATGGATAGCGATGGCCCATCGGACGCTCGGCGTATACATAGACCCGATCAGCCCAGCCCCAGAGAACCATTCGGTCGTCGGGATCGCTGTTCTGTTTGATGATTTGAGCAACTTCGTGAGCCAGCTCGTCGTGGTCGGGTGGGGGGAGGGGTGTCCGATACCAGAGATTCCAGACAGCCTGCACGCCTCCGAAAAGGATTAGTAAAAGCGTTAGTTTCTGAAGTAAGGATTTCTCTAAATCCCGCCCCCAGATGCCAATGACCAGCGTGAAAAAGTAAGGAACGTATAAGGCGTAATGATGGAAGTTGTTACCCGACTGAAGAATGGCGTAATAAGTGGTTAGTAACAAAGCCAGAGCCAGCCAATCGAGGGCAGTTTTGGTTTTGCGGAAAAAATGCAGGAGCAGAAGGCCAACGGCTGTAAATAATCCCGCCGCAAGCCATCGCATGGAATAATGCGTGAGACTCAACTGTAGAAAACGGATGGGGCTGAAACGCTGAGCGGTCGTGAGTTTCGAGAATTCGTCGGTATAACTGTAATAAAAATAATAAAGGAAGTAATGATTCCAGAAAGTTTCCAGTTGTCCTAAGCTGCTGTAATAGAGAACAAAACCCAGACTGGGTAATAGACCGCCCAGAAGCAGCAACAGCACCACTTGCCAGTTCTTCCGCTGAATCCAGCTAATCCCCGCAAAGGCGGCAATAACGATTCCCATCGGAGCATTCTGGAATTTGGCGTAGGGCAAAAGACCGAGTATAATCCCTAAAAACAGAGCAATCCAGGGAGTAGGCTGATTAAGCCAGCGAATACACATCCAGACCGCCAGGGCCAGCATCCACATGCTGGCAACTTCGGAGTTATAACCTACATGATCGCCATAACTCGTCGTCCCGATAAAGCCTGCCAGAGCCAGAATAAGCACATACACCTGCCCGGATCGCCAGCCTAACACCCGTAAAGTTTGGGCGAGAAAGTACAGGGTAACGCACCACAAAAAAATACCTATCAACTCCGCACTCATGTAACTAATGGGCATGCCTAGCAGACTGCCCAGCCAGAGCGGAGCCACCGTAAAAGGACGACCATCGGTATAATTTAGCCAGGTCCAGAGGGTATCGCTGGCTTTTCCAATGGTTAAGGTGCTGTTAAGCCAGGTGCTGGTATCGACGTTAGGTTCGTTATGCAGAAGGTTAGCCGAACGAGTAATAAAGATGGCCCCGAACAGAGCTAGTAGGGAGAAATAAATGTTTCGGTTTCGACCCTGATATTGCCAGGCGGTATAAAACAGAACGATCCAGTTGAAAATCAACAGGAATTTAATCAGATCAGTCATGGGGAGAATCCATTACGGTAAATACCGAGCTTCCCAAAGGGGCCAGCGGAAGGATCAGTTCTTCCAGCTTCATTAAGCCATTGAGGGTGTGATTGATGGGGGCGGCGGGTAAGGCCACATCTGAGTTTAGGTTTTCAGTTTTAACCCAGCCACGGCTGAGTTGAAAATTCTGCCAGCTACGCACCAGTGCAATCGGTGGAAATAATACTAAACTCCAGTAACCACCCTGACGAATCCGCAAACCAACCTGCTGAGCATAGGTTTTCAGATCTGATAAAACAAACCGTCTGTGAATGTTCAGGGCGGCGGCGTGCGTTCCACCTAGCCAGTTAAAAGCATTGTTATTCGAAATAAAAATACCACCTGGACGAAGTTTGCGGCGAAACTCGGTCAACACCTTAACGATCTGTTCTTCGCTCAGATAACACAGCACATCATCGCAGACGATGACGTCGAAAGTTTCGCCAGGCTGGAAGGAAGCAATATGAAGCAGGTTATGATGCTGTACCTGAAAGCCGCGTTGCCGGGTAAAGGCTACGGCATCTTCTGAAGCATCCAGTCCCTGAAGCTCGGTGTATCCGCGTTTTCGTAGCGATTCCAGTAAGCCCCCCGTGCCACAGCCTGCATCCAGAACTCGAATATCTTTCTGCTCACCAAAGTGTTTTTCAATGGCTCGCCCTACGCGTCTGTGTAAGCTTTGATACCACCACAGGGACTGTTCAGTGGCGTGCATGCGTTCGTATTCCTGTCGTTTGCCAATCATGCGGGTTACAGAAGCGTTTTCTTAATCACGTATTGAGGTAACCCGTTCTGGGTCATGAAAAGCTTTCCAACGTATTCACCCACCAGGCCCATCGCTACCAACTGAATGCCCCCTAAAAACAGTACGGTTACCCACACCAACTGGTCGGTTTCGGGTAAATGTTTGCCAATTAAAGAACTAGTTACTTCGAAAAATCCCAATAGGAAAGAAACCACAATGAGCAATAATCCGGTATTGGTAATGAGTCGAATGGGGCGGGGAGAATAACAAAACAGAATGTTCAGAAACAGGGAAATTAATTTACGCAACGTATAACTAGACCGACCTTCCTGACGCTTGGAGTGTTGTACTTCTACTTTACCCACATTTCGGGTAACTCTGAAAATCAACCCATCGAGGTAAGGGTAAGGGCCTTTATACTGAATCATTTCCTGAACGACTTCCTGTCGGATTAACTTAAAGCTCGACAGGTATAAATCGCGGGGTTTGTCCAGCAACCAAGTGGTCAACTGGTTCACTAGTGAGCTGCCTGTGTTCCGAAAAAGGGAATGCTGTTTACTTTCGTAATAGGAATAAACTACGTCATAATCACCGCGTTCGGCCTCTTCAACGAGCTTAATGATTTCTGAAGGTGGATTCTGAAAATCATCATCCACCATGACGCAGTATTTTCCCGTAGCAAAATTCAGTCCGCACATCACGGCATTGAATTCTCCGAAATTTCGACGCAGAGAAATGAATTTCACCGTTTCAAAATCCTGAGCCAGTTTTGTACACACGGCTTCAGAAGTATCGGGGCTACCGTCGTTGACTAATACAATTTCAATAGCATATTCCCGCAAGGTCGTCAGAATACGTTCGACGAGCGGAGCGATGGTTTTCTCACTTTTATAAACGGGAATAATAACGCTAATGTCCATGTATCAAAAAGAACGAACCTTAACCTTAGCAGGCATTTACTGCCGCAATGATCTGGCTAACTTCTTCGTCGGTAAGGGTTGGATATAAGGGTAAACTAACAACCTCGCGGTGAAGTTGTTCGGTAAGGGGTAAAGAAAGGTGACTGAATTCCTGATACGCCTTTTGTTGATGGGGAGGCACGGGGTAATGAATCATGGTCTGAATGCCCAAGGCCTGTAATTCTTTCATGAAAACGTCCCGACGGGGGTGCCTTACCACAAACAAATGCCAGGCATCCTGATGACAGGTTTCGGCTGGGGGTAATTGAACGTCAGGATTCGTTGTTTCTGATAGAAAACGTTGAGCAATGGCTTGCCGACGCTGATTATCATCATCCAAATAAGGAATTTTTACCCGTAATAAAGCCGCCTGTAATTCGTCGAGCCGGCTGTTTACTCCTTGCATTTCATTGTAATACTTTACTTCTGAGCCGTAGTTACGAAGCAAAAAAATCCGGCGGGCCAATTCGGGATCACTGGTGGTAATGGCTCCGGCATCGCCCAAAGCACCAAGATTTTTGGTGGGATAAAAACTAAAAGCCGCCGCGTCGCCAAGGTTACCTACTTTTTTTCCCTGATACGTAGCCCCATGAGCCTGAGCGGCGTCTTCAACAATTCGGAGATTATACTTTTCAGCTATCTTCCGAATGGGTTCCATGTCGCAAGCTTTTCCGTACAAATGAACCAGTAAAATGGCCTTCGTTCGTTTGGTAATATGCTGCTCAATTTGCTGCGGGTCAATGTTATAGGTAGCAAGATCGGGTTCCACCAGTACGGGCGTTAAACCAGCATTGGTAATTCCCAGAATGGAGGCAATATAGGTATGAGCGGGAACCAGTACTTCGCTATCAGCGGGCAATTGCAAAGCTTTAAAAATAAGCGTAATTGCTTCCAGACCGTTGCCTACACCCAGGCAATGGCTAGTACCGCAATATTGAGCCCAGTCGGCTTCAAAGGCAGTTAGTTCTTTTCCGAGAATATACCAGCCAGAGGTAAGCACGCGTTGGGCCGCTTCGCTTAGTTGAACTTCGTAGGGTCGGTTCACCCGTCCCATGTCGAGGTGGGAAATCATGGTTTTTGATAAAAGTAATCGTCTAAGTCGTAATAATAATTAGAGAGGACCAGCAAGACAGACCCTTTCGAGAATTGGTCCATCAGGAGCCAGTCGGCAGGTTCAACGACCAGACATTTCTGTGGGGTGCTTAAATGAAAAGAAGCCGTTCCGTTGACGTTTGAAATTTCAATACGGCAACTACCATTCAGGCAAACCAATGCCTGATGAGACTGTAAATGTCCGTGCTTAGCTCGCTGGGAATTTGGCGGTACCCCATATACGAAAAAAGCACGTTTAATATCGCCAGGCAAAATTTTCTCAAATACGCTTAAGTAGCCCACTTTATCGGTTCCGAAGGTATTCAACTCCAGGAGAGTTGCCATGAATAAGTACTAAAGTCTTAAAGTTTATTAAGATAGATGCATGGTGGTGGAGAGGAATCGTCTCCTAAAATTGAGTGATATAATTTGTAATCAAAACATAAACCTTAGTTTAAGATTAAAAAAATGTTTTATATGCTTGAATTTCAGGAAACTAGTTTTTTAAATATTTACCTAGATGGAAAAATAAATTCATCGAAATTTAGCCGTCTAACACCGAAGAAATAAGGGGATTAGTCGCAGGTGCTTAAAAAGACATTAGAAATCGAAAGCCGTAAACATTGCTATTTTTAAAGATTAGATATTAATTTATAATTATACTTTAATTACGTTTAGTATAACTCAGTTATTACCTAACATCCTACTAGGTAATTTAATCATCTTGCTGGAACAGATACTCTAACTCGACAGATGTAGTTTTCAGCCGTCAGATACATATAACCGTCTGAACCAAAGCTGCAATTCGAAGTAGCCGTTTTGAATTCTAGTCTTCCTAACAGTTTCCCCTGAGCATTCAGAATAAGGAATCCACCGCCACCGGCTGCATAAAGGTTACCAGAAGCATCGGTACGAATTCCGTCAGGGGCTCGTTTCAATCCCTGTTTGATCAAAGGAGTGAAATCGTAAAAAATGCGACCTTTTCCTACCGAACCATCGTTCTGCAAAGGATAGGCCATGATATAAGGTTCGCTATCGTCGGACTGAGCAACGTACAAAGTTTTTTCGTCCGGCGAGAGAGCGACACCATTTGGTCTTTTCAGGTTGTTAATAATCTGGGTAACTTTTCCGCTGCTATCTACCCGATAGACGCCGAAGGCATCCATTTCCCGACTGGGGTCCTTTTCTTTCTGAGCTAATCCGTACGGTGGATCGGTGAAGTAATAAGCTCCCGAGGAGTGTTCGCACACATCGTTTGGGGAGTTGAATCGCTTTCCTTCCCAGCGGTCGGCGAGCGTATATTTTCCGCCTGTCTTCATGGGCATTCGGGTTAATCGTCGGTCGCCGTGTTCACAGGCAACGAGTTCTCCTTTCGCATTAATCAGTAAACCATTAGAGCCGGGTTCATCGCTGTACTCACCTCGTCCGGTATAGCCGGATGGAGATAAAAAAATGCTCAGGCCATCCTGCGGGTGCCAGCGGTAAATTTTATTCTGTTTTGTATCAGAAAAGAAAAGGCAACCTTCGTTTTTCGACCATGCGGGGCCTTCTGCCCATTTAAAACCAGAGGCGACTACCTCAATAGTAGCCTGAAGCGGAATAATCTGATCAAATGCTGGATCTAGCCGAACGATTTTTCCCAGGGTTGGGAATTCCTGAGCAGTAGTGACACCGGAAAAGAACAGACTGACGCAAAGAATGGATAAAAGCTTTTGCATAAAGTATGGGTAGAAGGTTGTTTAGAATAAAGTTGAGGCCTTAGTTTTAGCAGAAAAGTAAAGTAAAAAATCCTGCCTGTTGAGGAGAAGGAAGGGTTTGATTCAAAGGAAAGAGGGCAGGGGGTTGAAGAAGGGGTACATTTTTTTTAAGTATAATGTACAAGTTCATATACGTAACCTTCCCTTATTCATGCAAACGATTACTTCTGAACAAAACACATCCGAGGAACGGCCTTATACCTTTACTCAGCGAGTAGGCATAACGGTCGGTATTACCATTTTCCTAATTCTGCTTACCTTATTACTAGGCTTTAGCTTTGACATTTTATTACTCATCACCGCTTCCTTATTAATTGCTTTACCGCTGCGGGCTGCTGCTCGCTGGCTAAGTAAAAAGACGGGCTGGAAAGAAGGCATCAGTCTGGTTATGGTCGCATTAGTAACGCTGGGACTTTTTGTGGGAATGATCTGGATTTTTTCAACGACGATTGGGCATCAGTTCAGCGATTTAAAAGAAGGCATTCCCAAGGCCGTTGACAATTTTCAGCAAAAGCTTTCGCAGAATGAGATGGGCAGTAAAGTACTCGAAATGATTCCTTCCGAAAGCGAGCTTATGCAAGGAGGTTCTAAATGGATGAATCGAGCTACGGGCGTATTGTCTTCTACCTTTGGTACGATAGCAGATTTATACGTTATCTTTTTCCTGGCCATTTTCATCGCCGCTCAGCCCCGACTTTATCGTGAAGGTATTATTCTGCTCATTCCCAAAAAATCCAGAAACCGAGCGGGTGAAGTGCTGGATAAAGTAGGAGAGACGCTGGTGAAATGGCTGATGGGGCAACTGTTCTCTATGGCCGTAGTGGGAGTCCTAAGCTTTATAGGTCTATGGGCTTTAGGCATTCCTCTGGCGGGAGCCTTGGCTCTTTTTGCGGCTTTGGTAACCTTTATTCCTAACATCGGTCCCATTTTTGCCTTGATTCCAGCGGTGCTTTTCGCTTTAATGGACGGGCCCGAAAAGGCATTATATGTGATCCTGATTTACGTAGGGATTCAGGCGATTGAAAGTAATGTGCTGACCCCAATCGTGCAGAAACGTATGATTGATATTCCTCCCGCTCTGGTGCTGATTTCTCAATTAATCATTGGCCTTTTCACAGGCGTGCTGGGTCTGATTTTGGCCACACCTTTAATGGCCATGGTTATGGTCATGGTAAAAATGTTATACATTCAGGATACCTTGAAGGATGATTCGGTAGAAGTATAAATTTGCTGGCGATGGAGGAGATTAGGAATAGCCTGCTCCCTTGATTAACCTACAAAACCAGGAATGGCATCGGTAGTTTTAATCAATTCGTCCAGAGGAATCCGTAAGGTTACATCCAAAGTCTGGCACATGGCCATTCCTTCTTCAATTCCTGCCACCACCATCGGTTCTCCTCCATTAAGAATGGAATCCTGATTTTTGGGTTTATGGATTACCTGATCTCCAATCTGAATAGTTTCCATGACTGAATATTTTGATAGTTGCCATCAGCTGTTGATTAAAATACTGAACCAGTAATGATCAGTTGGACGTATCCTTCGTTGTTGAATGCGGAGTTACGAGTCGGATTCCCACCGCCGTGGTAAAGACGATTGTTGAGAATAAATGAAAACCCTTTGTATGAGAAGACAGAAAGGTTCGCGAGGGCCAGATTGTAGATTGAATGAGGCCAGGAAAAAACGGGCGTATTGAGGATGGTCACCTTGACGGATTCCAACCCTTATTGGCGAGGTATTAAGGCGAAAATAAAAAAGCCTCACTGAAAAGTGAGGCTTTAGAAGGGTGGGTGATGAGGGATTCGAACCCCCGACCCTCTGCTTGTAAGGCAGATGCTCTGAACCAGCTGAGCTAATCACCCGAAGGCTAGATTTGAAATAAAAATGAAGTGGGTGATGAGGGATTCGAACCCCCGACCCTCTGCTTGTAAGGCAGATGCTCTGAACCAGCTGAGCTAATCACCCTTATTTTTATTTCTGTTTCCCGTCGTTTGGGGTTGCAAACTTACGTAATGAAATGAGCCTTTCGCAAGTATTCGCTGAAAAAAGTTTAAAATAATTTTTATTGATCTGATAATCAGTATTTAATTTTTCAAAAAAGTTACGGCAGTAAAAATTAATGGATTTGTTTCTGCAGAGACGACGATTTATTACGTCTGGGTAGAATCCAATCTGTTACCTTCTTTTTAGTCCTCTTCGTAGTCAGAAGCGATAAAATCACGTCAACAAGACTACTCTTCCACGATGGTATATTTCAACTTTGCCTGGGCCAGACTCATGGCATTGAAGTGCCACCATTCGCTGGTGATGCCCATGAAGCCGCCCGCCTGCATGGCATCCCGTAAGATCTGTCGGTTTTTAACATGCTCTTTTGTGATTTTTCCCTGCCGAAGCATTTCATCCTCCTTACGGGGGTAAGCTTCATTACCAAAAAAATCAAAAGGAGTACCCATGTCCAAGGCTTTACCGTCGGCAGTGGCCACGGTTAAGTCAACGGCACAGCCGTAGTTATGAATAGAACCGCGAGTAGGGTGAGCCACGTAATTCGTACGGTATTTGGGAGCATATTGT
The DNA here is from genome assembly GCF_031453245.1 of Siphonobacter sp. SORGH_AS_0500. Classification (NCBI taxonomy): domain Bacteria; kingdom Pseudomonadati; phylum Bacteroidota; class Cytophagia; order Cytophagales; family Cytophagaceae; genus Siphonobacter; species Siphonobacter sp. SORGH_AS_0500. Next base: position 4,080,975 of record NZ_JAVIYT010000001.1, on the reverse strand, counting down.
GGTAAAGCTTCCCAAAGCTTCCACTGTACTTTCCGCGAACGAACGCCGTCGTACACCAGCAAACGATAATTCGGATGATTTTTTCGGAGGTGCTCCTGAGCTTTTTTTAGTTTCTGGGCCACGTCGGGTTGTAGGTAACAGCGAGTAATGCAGCCGTACACATCTTTCTTGACAAAGTTGTCTGTGGTCGAATATTTTAAATCGACCAATAAACTAGGGTCAACTTTTTGAATATCAACCAATCCGGCTTTTTCCAGATTTGCCTCGTCCGGGCAGGGAGCGGTGGTGAGCTTGGCAGGATTCGTGAGTAATAAAGTCAGCGAAAACAGAAGAAACTTCATGGAAATTTGAATTAAATCAGAATGATACACATAATACGGCCAGGAGGAGCTTTTGTTTTTCTTTTCCTGGAAAACTGGTTTTTAAGGCTTTTCAGCGAAATTCAGGCTTCCGAAAGCATATCGACTTTTATTAGTGTTTCCCCATGGCTCTTAATTACCTCTGGATTGGCTTCTTCATTGTTGCGTTTGTCGTGGCCCTTTTTAAGCTCATTCTCTTTGGAGACACTGAAATTTTCAAACTCCTCGTTGATGGCATGTTCGATTCAGCCGAGGTCGCGGTAATGAAAATTGCCTTGCCTCTGGCGGGTGTAATGACCTTTTTTCTGGGCATTTTGAAAGTTGGAGAGGATGCAGGAGCCATTGGTTTTCTGGCTCGGCGGATTGGTCCTTTCTTCAATCGACTTTTTCCCGAAGTACCGAAAGACCATCCGGCTCATGGGCAGATGATTATGAATTTTTCGGCGAATATGCTGGGTTTGGATAACGCAGCGACACCTTTTGGGCTGAAAGCCATGCAGAGCTTGCAGGAACTGAACCCGAACAAAGAAGTAGCTACCAACGCCCAGATTATGTTCATGACCCTGCACTCGGCGGGGCCGGTATTAATTCCTTTGGGAGTAATGGCTCAGCGGGCGGTGTACGGAGCTACAGATCCTTCCGACGTATTTATTCCCTGCCTGATTGCCACCTACGTAGCCACGCTCGTAGGGTTACTCTTCGTCGCTTTTCGTCAGAAAATCAACCTTTTAGATCGGGTAATATTGACTTGGTTGGGTGGCTTGACGCTCGCTATTGTAGCCTTGTTAGCTTACCTGAATACTCTTTCAAAAGAAGGGATTGAAACTTTCTCTAAAGTATTCAGTAACCTGATTCTTTTTGGTTTTGTACTGTCTTTTTTGATCGCTGCTTTTCGAAAAAAGATAGATGTATTTTCTAGTTTTATCGAGGGAGCCAAGGGTGGTTTTGAAACGTCTGTTCGAGTGATTCCCTATCTGGTTGGAATGCTGGTTGCCATTAGCGTACTGCGAAACTCAGGAGCTTTGGGGTATGTGGTAGAAGGGTTTCGCTGGGCTTTTAGTTACTTACCCATCCGAACGGAATGGGTGGATGCATTGCCGACCGCCCTGATGCACCCTTTAAGCGGAAGCGGGTCACGAGCTATGATGATTGATACGATGAAAACCTTCGGGGCCGATTCTTTTGTAGGGCGGTTAGCCTGTATTTTTCAGGGTTCAGCCGATACTATTCTTTATGTAATCGCTCTGTATTTTGGCTCGGTAAACGTCAAGCAAACGCGTTATACGTTATGGGCAGGTTTATTAGCCGACTTCGCCGGAATTGTTGCAGCTATTGCAGTAGGATACTTGTTCTTTGCATAAGAGTTTGGAGCGGCCGCCGCTGCGGTTTTGAGTTTTGAGTTTGGGAAGTGAAAATCCGTAAAGGTAGGGGAGTTGTTTAGAAATGGGAGGTATAACCCCGGAGGGGTTCAACATAGATAGCCCCGGATGACAATCCGGGGGGCGTATATAATTGCATGCTCCCGCCGCTGGCTGGTGTCTTCACCAGCCATTCATAAAGGCTTAATGGTTGGTGAGGACACCAACCAAGGCGGATGATTGCCCATCCGAAAAATCATAGCAATCAAGCATTTCAAGTAGAGACGCGATGAAGTCGCGTCTGGGTAAGAGGCGGTTTTACTAGTCAATCTATTCCCGCCCTGGGTGGTGAGGAAACCAACCAGGGCGGATGATTCCCAATCCGAAAAGGTATAATAATCAAGCAATCAAGTAGAGATATGACTTCATCGCGTCTCTACTGAAACAATGGATACAAATCGGCATACTTAGACGCCAAGAACAAGCATAGCCGCGAGATTATCCCGCGGCTATGCTTGTTCTTGACGCAATAACCCTTAACTAACTAAAAGTCTCCTTCTTCGTCCAGGCGTTCGAGAATGTCCATCATTTCACCAAATTCCTTAAAGCCGGGGCGGGTTTCTTCACCACCTGCGAGGGCAATACCTTTTACCGGAATCTGATCAATTACCTCCAGTACATTCATTTCGTTAATACCGAAAGCCAGTAGCGTTGGGTATTTATAGGCAAACTGATCCAGGTAACCCAGCGTAGGCGGGTCAATGTGGGCGAAGGGATCGGAATGGTCAATGAGGTAATAATCGGCTCCCCTTAATTCGGTGGGCAATCCTTCGGCCAAATCCAGTTTCAGAATAATGGGTAAGCCTAATTCTTTTACTTCTTCCACTAATTCTACGTGGCTGATTTGTAGCACATCGGGTTTATACTCCGCAACCAAAGCCTTAATCTGATCCAGATGGGGAGCATCGGTTTCTCCCACAATAGAAACCCCGGCCAGCCAGCCTCTGATTTCGTTGAAGCGATCCAATGCGATGGTATCCATTGAAAAACCCAGCCACTCAACGCCCATACCGGCACAGTAACGAGCGTCGGAAAGGTTAGTAATATTTGAAATTTTAACGAGCGTACGTAAAGTCATAGAAACAAAGAAGCCCTTATAGAAACTCCATTTTTTTGACAAAACTAGAAGATTTCCAGGAATCTGTCTTTACTCATTTCGGGTTAATGGACATAAAACAAAAACTGCCAGCTATCCACCGGCAGTAAGAACTTCCTATCAACAGCCTTATTCAATCTTTTCTCCTTCAAACTCCTGGCCTTGTACCCGCATTCGGTATTTAATGACTTTATGGTCAGCGTCTCGAATGAAAATAATGATCGCATGATAACCCGGTACATTAAACGTATCAGCTTTCGTGTCGGCTACTAACTGGCCTTTCCCCTGTCCGGTAGCTTCGCCCATCAGTTTATCGTCTTCGACACTAACAATCAAGTTTTCAAAAACGCCCTCAATGCCTTTGTATTTACCTACGTAGTCTTTCCAAACAAGGCTGTCCGCTTGAGCAATGGCTGCTGGGTTTGGGGGAGTGATGGCATGAGCCTGCATTCCACAGACCAGAAGGAATAGGATAAAAACAAATTTCATGGTTGTATGAATTGCATTAAAGATCCAAAGCTATTGAACCGAAGTAATACTTACATGAAAGATTTGAAAAGAGATTGTTAAGGAACTTCCTAGTGCTTTTTGGCATGAGGAATGATTTGCCAGCCGGGCGTATTATCGGCGTGGCGATGTACAATTTCAGCCGCTACATCTTCCAAAATTTCGGCGTTAGAGGTAAAATACAGACTTGGATGCGTCTGATCAGGGAAAGAAATTTCGAAATACTCGTTGTGAAAAGCCTCTTCTTTAGGGTCTACCAGTTGATAATCCATGGCTTAAAAAATTTAGTGTGACAGGCAGTCCATCACACTAAATTCATGCCAGCTTAACCCTCCAGTGTAATGCGGGAGCGTTCACAAACGCCTCCCACGGGTGGATTATATTTAGACACGGAAACCTTAATTTTTTCCACGCGAGGATAATGATCACGGATTCCCTGAATAATCTGATAAGCGATGTGTTCCAGTAACTTATGTGATTTTCGCATCAATTCTGCCACAATCTGATAAACGTCTGAATAATTAACTGTTTCGCTGAGTTTATCCGTAATGGCAGCTTGCTCAAAGTCAACGGTAATGATTACGTCGATAGAGTAGCGATTTCCAATTTTTTGTTCTTCCTCGTAAAAACCGTGGTAGGAAAAAAATTCCAGACCTTCTAAGGCAATTGTTCCCATGAAAAAAAGAGGAGCCTGAAAGCTCCCGATGATTTAGATCTTATCGAAGAAAGAACCTTCTTCTTTATTGACAGGTTCCGTCTGAACGGGTTGTTCGGGTTCTTCTACCTGAGCCTGCTCCGCAGCTATTACCTCGGCTACTGGCGTGGGTGGGGTTACTTCTTCCTGTATCTCAACCGGAGGTTCGGGCTCATCCGTTCCTACGTTTTCGGGTAGAGCCGCAGTGGTTGAGATGCCAGCTAATACTTCCTGAAGCTCAGCCGCTTTTTGCTCAAAAGGAATGGGTTGCGATTTTTCTTCGTATCGCTGAAGCCGTTCCAACGTTTCTGTAGCGTATCCTTTTAAATGAGAAATGAGTGTATCGCGGTATTTATCCATGGCCTTGATGTCCCGTTCGAGGCCTTTGAGTTCGTTTTCTGCTTCTTCAATGATGTAACGGGCCTTATTCTCCGCATTCATTCGCAGCATGTTGGCTTCTTTGCGAGCTTTCGAAAGAACGTCTTCCGCCTGTTGATTCGCTTCTACTACTTTTTTACTGGATTCCTCCTGAGCCTTGACTGCCATCTCCTGACTTGTCATCTGAGCAGTTTGCAGGGTTTTATAGAGGGTATTTTCCAGAGCTTTTAATTTGCTGAAATCATTTTCTGTACGTTCAATACGTTCATGAAGCAGGCGGTTTTCATCTAATAATCGCTCCCATTCCTGCGAAATGGTGGATAAAAAAGCATCGACGGCATCCTTATCATAACCCCGGAAAACGCGTTCAAAAGACTGCTTACGAATATCAAGTGGTGTAATTTTCATTGTCGTATTGGGCTGAAACTTGATTCAAACCAAAAATTAGCTCCTCGGTCTCGATCTCGTTTGTGAAGGTTTCTAGTATTCAAAATTATCCAATAGAATTACATTTCAACGGGAAAGACCAGCTTATTTCCAAAAAACCGAAATTTAAACCTGCTCGATAACCTTCCAGATCGAAATCAGTCGGTCGTCAGAAACGGAAATCAATCCCGATTCCAGCGGTAACCATAGCACCTTGTTAATAGATGTGCGATGACCCGCAAAACGGGCCCAGTCTAGCACTTTTAGTAAACGCAGCGTCTGAGCATCCCAGATCTTGAGCGTTTTGTCCATGCTGGCGGTTATAATTTTCTGATAGTCAGGACTAAATGTAATGTGGTTAATTGCGAACATGTGGGCCACTACGTCCTGTTGTATTTGGTAAGGATCACCCACCTTCCAGCTTTTCAGGTGGGCATCACGGCCACCGGAAACTAAAAAGCGGCCATTGGGTGAATAACGAACGGAAAATACAGAATGTGTATGAGCCGCAATAATAAATTTTAAAGTTAGGGTATCGAGATCAAAAATTTTGATGGTACAATCGCTGTAACCGACGGCGAATTCCCGGCTGTGTGGGTTTACGTCCAGGCTTCGGGCCGAGGCCTCACTGGCTTTTAAGTGCTTGCGAATCTGGAAACTAGCCCGATCAAGAACGGTAACGGTTCCGTCGCCCTGAGCCACCAGAGCGAGGTCTTCAAAAAGCTTTATATCAAAAATCTGAGAAGACGTCAGTTGAATGGAATCTTGCTGCTGTAGTGTTATAGGGTTAATGCGATGAATGCCATCAAAATTCTGACCTACCCAAAGTAAATCCGTCGATTCGTCATAAGCAAGGGCGTAAACCGAAGCCGGAATGCGGGCGATGAGTTCGCCAAGATCGGGTTTAGTCAGATCCCAGCGAATGACTAAGCCATCACTACCAGAGGAATAGAACTGCTGCGGTTCTTTGGCCGGACTAAGGGCATAAATAGCGTCCCGGTGCCCGGCGAATGTATCTATCTTTTCAATTTGTAAAGCCATAACTCGTTGTATGATTCATCTGGATGAAGGAGTTACCAAGGGGCTGGCCGCTCCTGAACAGAGCAGAACTTAGGCCTAAAAGGGAAGATTTTTTACTGAAAATTAGAAACCTGAGCGGCTCTTTTCCTAAAACTTCTAACCTGAAATGCCCTACAGCGTTCGATGAATCCATATTTTTGTCCAAATTTAAGCAGAATCGGATGCCATTGGTTTGGATGCGGCCTTTTGATGGGCAAGGGCAGGTTGCTCTTTGGGAAATTACGGAAGAATTAGAGGAACTACAACGCTTATTTCGGGGAAGCCCGGCAGATATAGCTACGTTTCAGGAAATTAATCACCCTCAAAAGCAACGTGAATTTCTGGCCAGTCGGATTCTTATTCAAACCCTGGTCGAATCCGTCGGCGAAACGTATCATGGGATTCGGAAGGACATTTACGATAAGCCTTTCCTGCATAATACCAACAGCCATTTTTCATTATCTCACTCACTGCGATTTGCGGCGGTGATTTGGCATCCTGTCGAGAGAGTAGGGATTGATATTGAACCTATTAGCGAAAAATTAGCGGTCGTTTCCCATAAATACCTGAGTGAAACGGAACAGGAACATGCCCAGAAAAATCTTCGTAAATTGGGCATTTACTGGACGGGCAAGGAAGCTTTGTATAAGTTATACGGAGAGAAAAAACTGAGTTTTAAAGGAAATATACTCATTGAGCCATTTAGCGAAGAGAGCCTTCATATCACAGGCTGGATTCGCACGGAAACAGAGTCTAAGTCCTATCAACTGGAAGTAATAGCTGTTGAAGACTGCATTCTGACCGTTGTGGCAGAATAGTTGGTTGTTGTTGAGACAAACAATAGTATAGGCAAGATTCAAAGCAAAGGCCAGACTGTCTAAGTGTGGCCTTTGCTTTGAATGCATAACGAACCACTAATTCAGATCATACGTATCATCGTTTTCAGAAAGCATTTTAATAAGCTGATTCATTTCCTGGGCTCGTTCGTCATCGCCAGTTTTTTCAAAAGCCAGCGTCAGGTTCCGTAATACCCGTTTCACGATGTCTGTATTGGTGCAGGGATCGTAAAAAATGGGGTTAGGAGCCAGGTTAAGCTGGGCCAGGTAATTGTCAATATCTTTTCGCCGAAAAATCAGTCCTTTGTTAAAAACATTGATGTAAAACTGAGTATCGTCGTCAACCTTATAGGTGAGCACGAACAAATTCGGAAGGTTAACCCCGTGTAAAGGCATTCCGAGTCGGCGACCTACCAGCATATACAATACGCAGAGACTGATGGGGTTACCTTTGTGCGTTTCCAGCACGATATTCAGCATGGAATTGGCCGCCGAATGAAAATTCTTGGTATTAGCTCCAAACTTCAGCTTTTTGAAGAAGACATAATTCAGCGTATCAATCTGGGCTGCGGAGTGCATGCCCTGCCGAAATTCCAGCCAGGCGTCGTAATAAATCTGATCTACCTCCTGCTGTAATTTCGTCAGCGATAAGTCCGGGTATTGATAGGTAGCAATGAGCCAGAGGCCTTCGAGTAAGTCGGTGCCACCATTATTTCTCCAGACTCGCAGCCGTTCTGTAAGGGTGCGAAATTGCAGATCGTGAATTAAATCCTCGATACGTTTCTGAACATTAGGGTTAAAACCGGAGTTTTCCCAATGGTCTTCCAGAAAAGGAATGATTGAATCCCCCAGGGACCGAATTTTCTGTTCGACTAATGAAGAAACTTCCCGATCATCGTCCTCTAGTAAAGAAACCAAAGCTTTTAGTTCGCGATTATCCATAGCGAAATTGATGATTACGTATTCAACTTACAATTTATTAGGCCAAATGCCAAAGGCTTTAACATAGTTTTTCGCAAAAGCATTCCCGGCATTCTAGGCTTAGCTTAAGACAAGAAAAGTATGTCGATAAGAAAAGAAGAAAAAAAATAGTGTTTAATGGGTCATCTTTTACGAAATCATCATCTAAATCATTAGTTTGGTCATAGGTATTTTGCCTATTTTTGGAGTCAATATAAAAAGCGTTCAAGCCTTTTCTTATGAACATTCTAGTTACCGGCGGAGCCGGATTTATTGGTTCACACACTGTCGTAGAATTAATAGCAGCTGGTTTTGAACCCATCATTTTGGATGATTTCTCCAACTCAGAACCCAAAGTTCTGGATCGATTAGAAACCATCTTAGGTCGAAAAGTAAAGAGTTACTCAGCCAACTGCAATGATTCGGCTCTGTTAACTAAGATTTTCAAAGAAGAAAACATTCAGGGGGTGATTCATTTTGCGGCCAGCAAGGCTGTAGGTGAATCCGTTGAAAAACCGTTGCTCTATTACCGAAACAACATTTCAGCTCTGGTAACTTTATTGGAAGCGATGACCGCCAATGGCGTGTCTAATCTCGTTTTCTCTTCTTCCTGCACCGTATACGGCCAGCCCGACTCCATTCCCGTAACTGAAGAAACGCCCGTACTACCCGCGGCTTCGCCTTATGGCAATACCAAACAGGTAGGTGAGGAGATCATTCGGGATACGGTAGCTGCCAAGCTCGGTTTAAAAGCATTAGCCCTGCGTTACTTTAATCCTGTTGGAGCTCACGAGTCAGCCCTGATCGGAGAATTACCCATTGGTGTTCCTGCGAACCTGGTTCCTTTCGTAACTCAGACGGCGATTGGTATCCGTTCAAAACTGATGGTCTTCGGTAATGATTATGGCACGCCTGACGGAACCTGCATCCGCGATTTCATCCACGTAGTTGATTTAGCGAAAGCTCACGTGAAGGCCCTGGAATTGCTAGTGAAACAAGAAGACGCGAACTATTACGAATACTTCAACATCGGAACGGGTAAAGGAACCAGCGTGAAGGAGTTGATTGATACGTTTGAAGAGGTAACGGGCGTGAAAGTAAATTATGAATTTGCTCCTCGTCGGGCAGGTGACATTATGGAGATTTACGCTGAAGTAAGCAAGTCAAGAGACGTATTAGGATGGCAGGCCGAGAAAACGCTGGCGGAAGCTCTGGCAGATGCCTGGCGTTGGCAGGAACAGTTAGCAAAATAGAGTCGTTCAAGGGTCAGCCTGTTCTAAAATATTTCCTTATTAATTTATGAAAAAGCTATTAATCACGGGCGGAGCGGGCTTCATTGGTTCGCATGTGGTCCGCCGGTTTGTGACCGAGTACAAAGACGTGTATCAGGTGTATAACCTGGATGCCTTAACCTACGCCGGTAACCTGGCTAACTTAAAAGACATCGAAAACGAGCCCAACTATCATTTCGTCAAGGCTGACCTTCGCGAGGCGGATGTGTTGGAGGCTCTGTTTGCTGAGCATGACTTCTACGGCGTGATTCACCTGGCCGCTGAAAGTCACGTGGACCGCTCGATTTCGGATCCCATGGCTTTCGTGCTTACCAACGTGGTGGGCACGGTCAATCTGTTGAACGCGGCTAAAAAGGCTTGGAAAGACGACTACTCCCGTCACCTCTTCTACCACGTCTCGACGGATGAAGTCTACGGTGAACTGCACAATCCCGATGAGTTCTTTTTAGAAACCACCCCTTACGATCCCCGTTCCCCTTATTCAGCTTCGAAAGCTTCTTCGGATCACTTCGTTCGGGCCTATGGCAATACCTACGGCATTCCTTTTGTGCTGACCAACTGCTCCAATAACTACGGACCCAATCACTTCCCCGAGAAGCTGATTCCGCTGATGATTCATAATATCCTTAACCACAAGCCCCTGCCCGTCTACGGCAAAGGTGAAAACGTGCGGGACTGGCTGTTTGTGAAAGATCACGCTCGAGCCATTGATGTGGTTTTCCACCAGGGCAAGCAAGGGGAAACCTACAACATTGGCGGCTTTAACGAGTGGAAAAACATTGATTTAGTGCACCTGCTGTGCGAAATCATGGATGATAAACTGGGCCGTCAGGCGGGTACTTCCAAAGGCCTCATTACTTACGTTACCGACCGGGCGGGGCACGATCTGCGTTATGCCATTGATGCTCACAAGATCATGAACGAACTGGGTTGGCAGCCCTCGGTTACCTTCGAAGAGGGACTGACTCAGACCGTAGAATGGTATCTGGAGAACACCCAGTGGCTGGAAGAAGTGACTTCGGGTAGCTATCAGAACTACTACGAAAGCATGTACGCACAACGTTAATTTTGAAGAAGAGAAGGAATGAATGAGTGAATCTATGCGGTGAACTTATAGTATGTTCGCTGAGTTGATTACTTCGTTTCCCAGGAAAGAAGGGCCTCTTGCTTCAACCATTCACTCCTTCTCTCATTCAGACATTCAAAACTGAACACATGAAAGGAATTATACTAGCCGGGGGTTCCGGTACCCGTTTGCATCCCTTGACGCTGGCCGTATCCAAGCAATTGATGCCCGTCTACGACAAGCCGATGATTTATTATCCGCTGTCGATTTTGATGCTGGCGGGCATTAAAGAGATTTTGATTATCTCGACGCCTCACGATCTGCCGCATTTTGAGAAGCTGCTGGGCAATGGAAGCCGTCTGGGTTGCCAGTTCACCTACGCCGTGCAGCCTAGCCCGGATGGACTGGCTCAGGCCTTCATTATTGGCGAGGAGTTTATCGGTCAGGATAAAGTAGCTCTGATCTTGGGCGATAACATTTTCTACGGCTCGGGCCTGTCGAAACTCTTGCAGGCCAATAACGATCCCGAGGGCGGGGTGGTGTATGCCTATCAGGTACACGATCCTGAGCGGTACGGGGTGGTGGAGTTTGATGAGGAATTTAATGTGGTCAGCATCGAAGAGAAACCCGAACAGCCTAAGTCCAATTATGCCGTTCCGGGCTTATACTTCTACGACAATGAAGTCGTGGAGATTGCCAAAGCCATCGAGCCAAGTCCTCGGGGCGAGCTGGAGATTACCGACATCAATCGGGTGTATCTGGAAAAAGGCAAGCTGAAAGTAGGCGTACTCGACCGGGGCACGGCCTGGCTGGATACGGGTACGTTTGCTTCGCTGATGCAGGCGGGGCAGTTTGTGGAGGTGATTGAAGAGCGGCAGGGCCTCAAGATCGGGTGTATCGAAGAGGTGGCTTACCGCATGGGCTTCATTGACAAAGCCAAGCTGGAAGAAATTGCCAAGCCCCTGGTTAAAAGTGGCTATGGCAAGTATCTGCTCAACTTGCTTAAGTAAGCAAACCTTTTGTAGCTTCGTAGCCTACCGCGAGGTAGGCTTTTTTTGTTTTGTACATGCCCGATTTAAAGCCACATATTGATCTTTTCGCGATCCTGATTCTGCTTGGTATTATACAGGGTGGTTTTCTAGTGTATTTTTTCCTCACTCATAGCAAAGGCAAGCAGTTTCCGAATCGTTTTCTGGGCATTGCATTGCTTTCCATGATTGTATTAATGAGTGACGTATGGTTGGGGTATACCAATTACATGGTTCAGGTATTAGGTCTGGTGGATTCCACCGAACCTGTTAATCTGGTCATTTTTCCCTGTTTGTATTTGTACTTTCGGACGAGCTTACGTAAAACCTGGCACTGGAAAGAAGCCTGGCATTTTTTACCCGCCGCTTTATACCTGGTTTACATGGTAGCGATGTGGTATCCACAGCCTTTGAGTCTCAAATATGAAGCTTTTCTAGACGCTTTTCACCCAGAAGTACCACAACCACCCTTCGAATGCTACGGCGAACGCTGGATGTTCTGGCCCAAGTGGCATATCAATGATTTTACCGGAATCAGCATGGTGATTTATCTTTTTCTGGGTTGGAAAGAAATAAGTCAGGCTTTTAAACGAAGTCAGCTTTCGCTCTGGTCTAGTCAGCAGTCGGAACTACTCTGGTATAGAAATCTGATGGTTCACCTGACGCTGATTGTAATCATTTATTTGGTGACCCGAGCCACCTTTGAAAGCGACTTGGGCGATCATTTGGTGGTAGCTCACATGGCCTTCGTAATTTATGCCACCAGTTTTACCATTATCCGACAGTCGGGATTTTTCAAAGTAGAAAGACCTGAACCTCCTAAATACGAACGGTCTTCTTTAACGCCCGAGTTGCAGCGACGAACGCTCGAAAAGTTGCAAACGTTGATTAGTACTGAAAAGCCTTATCTGGACTCAGCCTGTTCTTTACCCAAACTGGCTCAGCAGCTCGGCGTTTCTACGCATCACCTTTCTCAAGTACTCAACGACGCCATGGGATTGAGTTTCTTCGAATGGTTAGCAAAGCATCGAATTCAGGAAGCTAAGGAGTTGTTACGTTCGTCGCAATATAATCATCTGAAAATTGAAGAAATTGCCGAGAGCGTAGGATATAACTCAAAGTCAGCATTTAACGGAGCATTTAAGCGGGAAACGGGGCAGACTCCCGCCGTTTTTCGAAGTTCGTCCCTATCGGCGGGTACATCTTCCTGATCTGTACATTCGCCTGACGGCCCTGATACACAAGACTTTTGGGTATTCAAATCAAAATACCCATGAAATCTATTCGTCGTTACGATCTCGACTGGCTCCGCGTCCTTGCCTTTCTTTTACTCATCTTTTTCCATACGGGCATGTTCTTCAACTATTGGGGATGGCACGTAAAAAACAATGTTCAAACCCATTGGGTTGAGTACCCGATGATGTTTACCAGTGCCTGGCGAATGGCTTTGCTCTTCATGATTTCTGGAATGGGCGTATACTGGGCATTAGGGCAACGCTCGGCGGGATCTTTTCTGGGCGAACGTACCAAACGCATTTTCATTCCGCTGGTTTTTGGTATGTTCTTCATTATTCCGCCTCAAATTTTCTTCGAAAGAATCAGTAATGGGGCCACGTATTCCTTTCTGGAATTTTATCCGTCAACCTTCGAATTCCTCCCGTACCCTAAGGGTAATTTCAGTTGGCATCACCTCTGGTATCTGGCCTATCTGTTCTGTTATTCGGTAATCGGATTACCCATTTTATTACTATTGCGAAAGCCTGGAGGGCAACAACTCACGGCTCGATTAGCTCAGGTTTTCTCGAATCCTTTGTGGTTGTTGCTAATACCCACTGTTTGGCACTGGCTTGCTGATTTTTGGTGGGACGAACGCTTTCCAACCACCAATAACCTGGTTCGCGACTGGCGACAACACTGGCATTACTTCAGCCTTTTTCTAACGGGTTATGTCTTTTGCACCCAACAGCAATTCTGGGATACGTTGGCTCGTTACCGCTTTTTAACGCTCGGCTTAGTATGCGTTTGCACCACTATTCTTTATACATTTTTCTGGATTGATTCGATACCTAAGGAAGGAGCTGCCTGGGCGGGTTATGAATTCTTTAGAACTTTCAACGCCTGGGCTTGTTTGTTGGCCATCTTCGGTAACGGATATCGTTACCTTCGTTTCAATAATCGATTTTTATCTTACGCTAATGAGGCGGTTTATCCATTTTATATCCTTCACCAAACGATTACGGTTTCCGCAGGATACTATCTGGCTCCTTTGCCTATGGCCTGGCCTTTGAAATTTCTACTACTGGTCGGAATTACTTTCGGAGGATGCTGGCTATTGTATGAATTAATCATCCGGCGTTTTCAACTGACTCGTTTACTGTTTGGGATGAAAACTCACATTCGGCAGCAAATGGATAAGAAACCAATCATTCAGACATAAAAAAAGAGAAGCTCTATTGAGCTCCTCTTCCGGTTAATCGGGGAAAGGAAATATCTAACTAGCAGATTCTTCCGGCACCAGATTATTATCTTTCTGGAACTGAGCAGTTCGTTGCTCAAATTCCGTATGAATGGCCGTTACTGAGTCCAGGCAGTCTGACAACTTGGTGAACAAATCCGATACACCGTTTTCCAGTTGTTTATCGTTCAACTCAATGTTCTCCACTTCGATCTGACCAATTTTTTTGAGGACAGCAGTTTGGCTATTTTGCAGATCGCCTAATTCACGAACTATTTTTTCCATTAACTCAAACTTTGCTAACTTATCCATAATATCTAGTTCTATTTAGTTATGCTTATAGTAGGTAAAATCAGCGTGCCATTTTATAAGTATATGAATTAAAATATTGATAAACAGTTACTTATATAGAGATGCCGAGATTCTGGCAAGTTGGGAATAATGTAGAGAATTGACCTCTAGTGAGGTAATACTACCTAGATATAGACAAAAGAAAAAGCTGGATTAGTTACCTAGTGACGATCGGAAAGAATTTCACTCACGATTACTCGCATGCAGTCGCTCGGCTCTGCCAAGTGACCACATAACTATAGGTCTATGGCCGTCTTAGGGAGAAGATCACGAAGGAAAGAACGCTTACTCAATTCAATACCTTACATGGAACCGTTGGCCTAGTCATCTATTAAGTTACTTGACAGAGCCGAATGACTATAAAAAGAAAAAGCCGGGTAATTGACCCGGCTTTCGTGGTTATTCATCCGCATTAGTAGTACGGAGACTGTCTTTCGTTCGTTTGGCTTGTTGAGCCTCTACGGAAGAAGTCATCGGTACGCCCGTCTTGTAATTTCGGGGCGATTGGCTGCGATCCGTCGTGGCATATCCGGTAACAGGTGGTGCTGGAGTATTCAGCTTTCCTAACGTTGAATAAGGCCGTTGAGCTTTGTAATTACCAGTAGACTGTAAGCCAAGGGTTTCTCTAACGGAGCCATCTCTTTGCAAAGTGGCAGAAGTCTGTTCCTGTTGGCGAGCTACTGCTGCTTTATTCGCGTGTTTATAGTTACCTGTGGAATATCCGTGATCTAATTTAGGTTTGTCCTGTGCTCCGGCAACTCCAACCAACGCGGCCAGAATCGCGGTAATCATATAGCGTTTCATGACTTTATATATCTAGTAATGTATACTGAACTAAAAAAAGACTATTCCCTGACTGATTGAAAGTCTTTATACAAATATATATAAATAATTTGGAATAATTAGATTAATTCTGATAAAACATTGTATTATATGTAGAACAATAAGGTTTTAAAGTGAAGAAACTTCTATAAAATTTTGTTTTAATGCTATAGTACACGTTTAATTTTGGACCTTTTTTGTCTGAAATGTTATTTTTTTAATAAAAACAAGTTTAAAAATGGTCATTTTTATTTTTTGAAAAATTTTAACCTCGTTTTTAAGTTTCAGGTTTGCAATGTCTTCCACAAGGCTGTTTCTAAATATGCTCAGAGGGAATTTTATGAGCTTACTTTAGGTTAATTTCCAGGAAGCCCGGACTATTTTCAGTCCTGTCGGCTGAAATAATTAACTTCGCATTCTTAACTAACTAAGTATACACGCAATGGTAAAAGCTGAAATGCTAACCGACAAGGGCACAATGGTGATTGAGCTCTTCGAAAAAGAGACGCCTATTACGGTTAAAAACTTTATTGATTTATCAGAAAAGGGATTTTATAATGGAGTGAAGTTCCACCGGGTGATTCCTAATTTCATGATTCAGGGTGGCGATCCAACCGGAACGGGTGCAGGTGGCCCTGGCTACTCAATTCCCTGCGAAACGAAAGCCGAGCGTCAGCGTCACGATCGTGGTGTCCTGTCTATGGCTCACCGCGGACCTAACACGGGTGGTAGCCAGTTCTTTATCTGCCACAACCGTTCGAACACCGCTCACCTGGATGGCGTGCACACGGCATTTGGTCAGGTTATTGAAGGGCTGGATATTGTGGATGATATCCGTCAGGGTGACGTTATCCAGTCAATTAAAATTATTCGCGAAGAAGCATAAGTAACTTGGCGATCTGAAAGAAAAGGCCGAACTGCTACGAGCAATTCGGCCTTTTCTGTTTAGTTATCCGCTGGCATTGCGGGCAGTAATCGTTGGTTGATACCCTTTTCAATCATGGGTAATCCTTCTTCCATCCATTGGGGAGCTGGGGCATCCTTGAGGTAATGGTCAATGTATTGCCACATACGAATCGTCCAGTCCTTTTGGTTTTTACGAACGCGAAGACCGTGTTTCTCCGTATTGTAGTTCACCATCCAAGCGGGTTTGCCTAAACGCTTGAGACCCAGGTATAACTCAATGCCCTGATACCAGGGGACAGCATCATCTTCGTCGTTGTGCATGATCAGAGCGGGCGTTTTCACATTCGGTAAATAGAACAGCGGAGAGTTCTCAATATACTGAATGGGTTTTTCCCAAATAGTAGCTCCAATGCGGCTTTGCGTATGCTCGTACTGAGCCTGACGACTCAGACCTGTGCCCCAGCGAATACCACCGTAAGCACTGGTCATGTTAGCTACGGGAGCACCCGGAACAGCCGTTTTGAAAAGATCCGTCTGCGTAATGAGGTAAGCCGTCTGGTAACCACCCCAACTGTGACCCACAATGCCTAAACGGCTACGATCAATCCAGGTGTTTTCCAGCAATTTCAGCACGCCGGGAATAATACAGCGATAGGCACTCTTCCCGGGATAACCGTCCTGATAGATAATATCTGGAACAAAAACGATATAACCGTTGGATACCGAGTAGGCGTAGTTATTACGGGCACTGGCCGTTGGAGCAGGGGTAACGAAGTTGTGAATGTTATCCGATTCTTTTTCGTAGAAATAGGTAATCATCGGATACTTCTTCGTTGTGTCGAAATCATCAGGTTTGTAAAGCAGACCCTGTAAAGGAACACCATCGCCATTAACCCAGGAAACCATTTCAACCGTTCCCCAGCGGTAAGGCTTCGTTTGTTCACCCAGATTCGAGATTTTGCGAATGGTTTTGAACGTCAGATCCGTCGCCAGTAGATCAGGATAATCCCGGAATGTCATTTTCGTAAACAGAATCTCGTCGGTATTTTTGGCTTTCGTTACCATCGGAGAAGCCGCAAAATCACCTTGATGTAGCACCGTCATCGTGTTGTTACTCCACTGAGCATACCCGCTACCTTTAGTGGTGTGGTTAAACAGATGAACCAGTTGGGGTTTGCTTAAGTCAACAACGCCACGATCTTCACGATCCAAATTAATGAAACGATAGGTTTTCTTTTCTTCACGACCTTTCGTAATGCGAGTCAGGCTGGAAGGATTAGTTGGATTAACCGTCCAGACGTCGTACTTATCGTAGAGGTAGAATACTTCGTCACCCTTCGTCCAGCCCGTTGATCCGTACCCACGAGGAAAATCAGGATGGTCATCGTCTTCGTCGGCAAACTTACGGTCTTTGGTTAACTGAACCGTTTTTGCGTTGGCAAATGAATACGCATACCAGGCGGTATCTGACAGCGAGAACCAGTACGCGTATTTACCTTCGGGTGAGATGCGGATGTTCCCACGAATACCTTCGCCAATCAGTTTTTTAGAACCGTCTTTTAGAGATACAACATAAGCATCGTTCCGGCTGTTCCAGTCCCAGTGTTCATGTGAGAATTTGTTGTCGGAAAGACCAACGGTATAATCTGGGTTACCATCCGCAACGGGCATGATTTGATCCATCTCCAGCGTAGCTAACTGAACTAGTTTTCCGTCAGCAGGCGTGAAAACGGCTGTATACGAACGTCGCTTGTCACGTTCAGCCGTTACTTTTTGCTGCGGCTGAAGGGCAGGATCTTTGGGTCCCCAGACTTCTACGCTTACGACTTCATCGGGTAACAAAGTGGTGTCGGCAATAGCGGGTTTGGGAGCTGTTCCGAAGAATAACTTCGAACCATTTTTAGCGAAAGCCAAAGGAGCATCACCGCTGACCAGCCAGCCCTTTTTACCGGGTTGGTTGCTTTCGTCGGCTACTTTGCGAGCCAGTGATTCGCCGGATTTCCAGTAATAGAGTTTATAGTAATGAACCAGCGATTTGGCATTGGTATCAGGATCAGTCACAAAAGCCAACTGGTCACCCGTTTCGTCAAAGGTTAACTTCTTGGTTTTACCCTTGCCTTCGTATACTTTCTGCGATGAACCATTGGCCAGATCAACGACGTAAACCGCCGGAGTCTTTACCGTGCTGTCGTTACCCGTAGTGATGTACGCAAAACGTTTGCCATTTTTACTGAATTCGTAAGCCGTTACAAAACCATAAGACGTTTGCGAACCCGTTTTCAGGTTTTTCAGAACGACCTGATACCCATTTTCTTCGGATTCCTTTTTCGCTGGCTTACGACCCTTACGAGCGGTGGTATCACGCTTGGCGGCGGGATTTTCGAGTTGATAGGCTAAAAAACCACCCGCTTTTTCGGGTAACTGGAAGGAATTTACCTTCGGAATTTTAGTTACCTGACCCGTGGCAAAGGTGTAAATACCCAGCGAATCCTTGGGCATATCTTCGCGTTTCTTCTTTTTCTTCTTCGCGTCGCGAACGGCAGCCAGTTGAGGTTTGATTTTGAAAACGGCAATGTCCGAATCAAAACCTAACTGAATGTCCGCAGCCCGATGAACGGAATCAATTTTACTCTTTTTGAGACTGTAAAAAACAGCGGCTCCATCGCCTTCCTGCGGGTTAGCGGTATACACGGCCCATTCGCCATTGTTAGTCAGGTTCCGATAGGTAATGGATTTCCAGCCATCATAGACATTATGGGTTAGGGCTTTTTTGGGAGTAGGGGGGGCAGGTATTTTCTTACCTTTCTTTTGACCGTACGCCAGCGTGGTCAAAACCAGCAGTGGCAAGAGTAAAAGATTTCTCATAGTGATGAATGAAGCGATTTCGAAGCATTGAATATAAGTGGAAGCGAAGCAAGTACGCTGAAGTACTCGACTGGCTCCGAAAATGTTACGACCAAAGAGCGGGCTACTTGAATGAATTCAACTTAATCCTTGAAAAAGCAAGGATAATCCGAATTAGATTTGGCTATTAACAAAAAAGCACTCCGGGTTTAATTCCTCGGAGTGCTTTGCTTCTAAAGTATTTGGTATTACCACTTCATCCAACGTGCGGTGTAATTTTCAGATTCTCTGGTAAAGCGGAGCAGATACAGGCCAGACGGAACGGGGAGGGAACCAATGGCCAGTTCGGCCCGGCGGCCCGAAGCCTGACCTTCCCAGAAGATACGGCCGGCGGCGTCGAGTAAGGTGACAACGTAGGTATTGTTCTGTTCGTTGAAAGGTAACTCGACAATCGGATTATTAGAACCTGTGCTTGGATTAGGAAGAATCCGTACACCCGGTCCCTGTCGATAGGTCTGAACAGCTTGAGCGGCTTTCAAGTAGTTAGGAACTCCAAAACCCAGGAAACTATCCGGGTTTTCATTCTGACTGGCTGAACGCTTCAGCATGCTAATCACTTCCATATTAGTCAGGTAAGGATAAGCCTGCCAGAAACTGGTAGCCATACCCGCCAGCAGCGGAGAAGCAAACGAAGTACCACTGCCCGACGCAAGTTGGCCGTTCAGGGCGTTGTTAATCACATTCCCTGCCCCTAAAGCTGATAAATCTGGTTTAATCCGACCATCAGAAGTAGGCCCAACGGAACTGAAACTGGCTCGAGCCATATGAGAATCTACCGCACCTACGGAGATGATGGAGTCAGCATCGGCTGGTACGGTAATGTAACGCCAAGCGTCGTTACCCTCGTTACCCGCAGCCACTACTACCAGAATTCCCCGCTGGGCAGCCCATTTGGCAGCTCGGCTGGAGAGGGCTTTTTTGCCGTTTAAATCTTCATAGGTATAGTTCGTGGCGGCGTTATCGAAGGTGGAGTAACCCAGTGAAGAGTTAATCACATCCACGCCTACGCTGTCGGCGTATTCGGCGGCGGCCAGCCAGAATGCTTCTTCCTGACGTTTTTCGCCGGAGTTATCTTCGGTGTGCAATAATAAATAGGATGCTTTGTAAGCGGTCCCAATCAACTGCCCGGGCAAATAGGCTGCCATTAGCGAAAGCACGTTATTACCATGCGTTCCCTGATCGTAGACATTGGTGTTATTCGCTACGAAATCGTAAGTACCGATGATGCGGTTTTCGTCGAATAAGTGTTTAAAAGCCGCTTGTGTATTCACGCTCAGAAAGCCGTTATCAATGACGGCCACCTGCATACCTTCGCCGTGAAAGCCACGAGCGTGCATGGAGTCTACCCGCATTTGCCCGATCTGGGTTTGCGAATATCCGTAGTTTAGAGGCTCAGCTTTGGGTGATAGGGGAGGAAGATCCAGCGGTTTGATTTCATGAAAGGCTTTACTGCCACTTTTACTCGAAGTTCCGACGGGTACCGCACTCAAAGGAACGTTACCATCATTACCAGTTACAAAAGTCAGCGTTTTAATGTCGTCGAGTTGTTGGGGGGTGCATTCAACCAGCACGCCATTGGCCCAGCGACTTTTATACCAGACTTTAGCCCCTTTTTCACGAACAGCCTGAATGTACGCCGGGTTGGGAGGTAAATCCTGCTGGGAAACAACAATGTTTTGTCTGAAGCGTCGCTCGATGGAACGCTTCGATAAAAACTCCTGCGGACGATTCACGTCATAAGGAGAATTGGTTTTATCCTTGAAAAGAATAAGGTATTTAGCCGTAGTCTGGGCTTCTGCAGAAAGACAGGCACCCGCCAGAAGTACAAAAGCGGTGAGTGAAGCCCGAAACCGACGAAAACTATTCTTTACCATAACTTGAAATTTGCTGAATGTAGCGAGTACCAAATTCTATTTTTTTCTGACCAAAGCAACTGGCACTTTGACAATAATAAAGCTCTGTTCGTTCCCGACGAATGAGGCCAATTCCTTTGGCGTAGGTTTCCTGACGGTTCACCAGATCAATTTCCGTGGATTTCGACTCCTGCAAAACGGTTAGCGTCTCTGGAAAATTGTTCTCTCCAATGCCCATCGATTCGTGGATTCTGCTCACTTTATATTCTTTCTCATCCAGACCGTTGAGCTGATTTCCATTCCAACGCTGATCGAGGTAGGTTGGGAAAGTAAGCTTCACATAAGGAATGTTGTTTTCGGTACGAATGGCTTTATCGATGGTGCGACGGGCCGTCCAGACTGAATCGATACTCCAGGCCTGATCCGAGGTATTCCGACGAAAGCGTTCAATGCGAAACGAAGCCAAGCCATCGAGGGAAGGGAATGAATCGGCTACTACTTCCTTGATTTGATAACGGCTGGTGGTTGAATCCTGAGCAATGGCGTATTGAGTAGCCGTCACGTCATAAACAATGTAATTGCCTTTTTCCAGCGGGAAATATTCATACCCCGCAGACTGCGGATCATTTTTGGAAGGATTGCAGGCCCAGAAACTCAAACCTACGAACAGAAACGCAAGTAATTTTTTCATACCAAAAGAGAGGTACTTCTCAACAGATGATGAGTCTGTTTATAGGGGTTGATGGGTTAGATAAAGCGGTTACTAAGGGATGTAACGCTAAAAAGTTTGAAAGAAGCAGAAACGCTACCTCTTTCAAACTTTTCATGAATAAATATAGGAGAATGATTTCGATAAATAATTACCGTTCAGTAATGAATCGAATTATTCCCACTCAATCGTAGCGGGGGGCTTCGACGAAATATCGTAAACCACGCGGTTTACTCCTTTGACACGGTTAATAATATCGTTGGAAACTTCCGCCAGGAATTCGTAAGGTAAGTGTACCCAGTCAGCCGTCATCCCGTCTACCGACGCTACCGCCCGTAATGCTACCACACGCTCGTAAGTACGTTCATCGCCCATGACGCCAACCGACTGAACGGGAAGGAGAATAGCTCCTGCCTGCCAAACCTGATCGTATAAGCCTTTTTCTCTCAGTTTATTAATGAAAATGGCATCTACTTCCTGAATAATCGATACTTTTTCTTCAGTGATGTCGCCCAGAATCCGAATGGCTAAACCAGGACCGGGGAAGGGGTGACGGCCCAGGATTGATTCCGTAATACCTAACTCGCGGCCCACGCGGCGTACTTCATCTTTAAATAAGGTACGCAGTGGTTCCACGATTTGTAACTTCATAAAGTCCGGCAGACCGCCCACGTTGTGGTGAGACTTGATCGTAGCCGATGGACCTTTCACCGAAACGGATTCAATAACGTCGGGATAAATGGTGCCCTGACCCAGCCAGCTTACGTCCGTCAGTAAATGAGCTTCCTGATCGAATACTTCAATGAACGTCCGACCAATGG
Organism: Siphonobacter sp. SORGH_AS_0500; assembly: GCF_031453245.1. Lineage (NCBI taxonomy): Bacteria > Pseudomonadati > Bacteroidota > Cytophagia > Cytophagales > Cytophagaceae > Siphonobacter > Siphonobacter sp. SORGH_AS_0500. The sequence continues at coordinate 4,059,035 of NZ_JAVIYT010000001.1, read as the reverse complement.
CTTTGCGTTTCGCTTCAGGATCGCTTAATCCTTCAAGAGCTTTATAGAACTGATCTTTAGCCTGTACGCCTTTGATGTTCAGTCCCATGTCTTCGTACGAGTGAAGAACCTGTTCAAATTCGTTTTTACGGAGAAGACCGTTATCTACGAAAATACAGTACAGGTTAGGTCCGATGGCCCGGTGCACCAGCATGGCCGCTACCGTAGAGTCCACACCACCTGATAAAGCCATAACTACTTTATCGTTACCTAATTTTTCCTTCAATTGCTCCACTGCTTCTTCCACGAAGTTGGCGGGCGTCCATTCCTGCTTACAGCCGCAAATATCCACGAGGAAGTTTTTCAGAACTTCTTTACCCTCCAGGGAGTGCGTTACTTCGGGGTGGAACTGAATGCCATAGGTTTCTTCGCCATCAATCTGGAACGCAGCTACCCGAACTGATTCGGTAGAGCCAATGATTTTGAAGTTGTCAGGAATGGTAACGATGGTATCGCCGTGGGACATCCAAACCTGCGATTCGGGTGTCAGGTTTTGCAACAGAATCGAACGGTTCTGATCGTCCGAATGCAACATGGCCCGACCGTATTCCCGGATTTTGGAAGGAGCTACCTCACCACCCAAACTCTGAGCTAGTAACTGAGCACCGTAGCAAACGCCTAATAATGGTAACTGTCCACGGAATTGCGTCAGATCGGGTTTGGGAGAATCTTCATCCCGAACCGAGCAGGGGCTACCGGAAAGAATCACACCCTTCACCGTAGAATCCAGCTCAGGAAAATGATTATACGGATGGATCTCGCAATACACGTTAAGTTCGCGAACGCGACGGGCAATGAGCTGCGTATACTGCGAACCAAAATCAAGAATGAGAATTTTTTCAGTCATGTGAGTACCGACAAGGGGTCAGTAAGTAATCTGGATAAAAAAGTTTCAAGTTTGAAAGGTTAGATATGCCTGGAAGTTGAAATGGATCAAACTTATCTAACGTAATCAAACATTTATAAAGGGTAGAGTAAGTACTTCTTCCGCAAAGCTTTGTAATTACGTAAAGCTGGTTCCCAACTTTTTCGGATTTGGGCTTCCGTTTTTCCTTCCTGAATCTGCTTCCGAAGCTGATCCGTTCCCGCTAGCTGATCAAAAGCTTTCGTGCGATTGATAAACTTACTTTTATCAGGAGCCTTCGAATAAAAATCCAGAAGATATTTTAGTGTAAAGCCTTCTTTATAGGCATTTACCTTCCGTAAATCAAGACCGTAACAAACCTTGCCTTCGTTGGGTGGATTCATGGCCCCGGGCTTATCGACGGGCGTAAATTCATACGTTCCGTACGAAGGAGAAGTCCCCCCAATGACCTGAAATTGGGTATCCGTTCCACGACCGACGCTAATTTCTGTACCTTCAAATAAACAAATGGAAGGGTATAAAAGAATGCTTTGCTGATTAGGGAGATTCGGCGACGGTGGAATCGGTAAGGTATAAGGCGTTCGATGCGTATAGTTCAGGCACTGAACGGTTATGAGCGAACACTTAACACCATTTTTCAGCCAGCCTTCTTCGTTAATCATGCGGGCGAGTTCTGCAACGGTGCAGCCATGTACAATGGGAACGGGATTTAAACCCACAAAGGAAGCAAACTTCCGATCCAGTATCGGCCCATCTACGACATGGCCCGTTGGGTTGGGTCGATCCAGAATTAATACCGTTTTTCCTTGCTCAACCGCTGCTTCCATGATGTAATGCATCGTGGAAGTGTAGGTATAAAAACGGGCTCCAACGTCCTGAATATCAAAAAGTAAAATGTCTAAATCCTTAACCTGCTCAGCGGATGGTTTATGATTAGCCCCATAGAGGGAAACCACGGGAATGCCGGTTTTCGCATCTACCGAGCTGGAGACTTTCTCGCCCGCGTCGGCTTTGCCTCTAAAACCATGTTCGGGGCCAAAAATCGTTTTGATCTTGATGCCCAGTGCCAACAAAGAATCCGCTAAATGCGTTTGATTGGGAAACGTGGAGGTGTGATTAACCACAAGTCCAACGTTTTTTCCCTGAAGCAGGGGCAGGTATTCGGCAGTACGCTCAATACCGAGCGTAGGCCTGGAAGAATGTTGTGCGAGAGAAGGCACAACGATGGTAAAGAGCGAAAAAACAGCCAGCAGGCAAGACGTGCGAAGCGAAACCATGTGCAAATTTCGGGTGAAAGAACCGAAAAACCAACGCTAAATTTGTAAAAGCACTGAAACTGCTACTTTTGCGGTTTCAGTATGTACTAAAAAGAGGCTCAGGTAAGCGTTTTCAGGGGACTGTTTCTCGTTTTCTGCTACAGGAAACGAAAACATGACAACGAGCAAACGACTGAAAACAGCAAACTGATCACTGAAAACTAAAAAGTCCCCTTGAATTTTCCTCGTTTTATCGCGGCCCGTTTACGTCGTCGCACGGAGCAACGCCTGTTTTCCTCCACCGTTACCCGCATCGGAGTAGCCAGTATTGCGATTGGCCTGGCGGTTATGATTCTGGCTTTTGCAGTTTTGCTAGGTTTTAAAGGCACCATTCAGGAAAAACTTTTCAGTCTGTCCGCTCACCTGAAAGTAACGCGTTATACCCTCAATCAATCCTACGAAGAAACGGCCCTGCCGAAAAAATCCAAACTAAGCGAAAGTTACCAGACCCTTCCCCTGGTGCGTCATTTACAAATGGTGGCTCATAAGGCGGGTATACTCAAGACCCCCGAAAATTTGCAGGGCGTTGTCTTTAAAGGGGTAGGGAATGATTTTGACTGGAATGTTTTTCGGCAGAACATGGTCGAAGGGAAGTTGCCAGACTTTAAGAGCGATACCACTGATTCTAAGGAAGTGATCATTAGCCGGAATATTGCCAATCAATTACAGCTTAACATCGGCGACGGGGTAGTAATCTATTTCATCCAGAACCCGCCCCGGCCCCGGAAATTGAAAGTAACGGGCATTTACGAAACTGGCCTGGAAGAACTGGACAAGCAATTGATTCTGGGCGATTTAAGACTGGTTCAGAAACTCAACGGCTGGGGGCCAGACACCGTAGGAAGTTATGAGATTTTTGTAAAAGACTTCAATCGAATCAAGGAAGCCGAAGTTCAAATCGTTAAGGTGCTTGAGCCTGAACAGGACTTACGCACGGTCATTGATGAGTATTTACCCTTATTCGACTGGCTGAGCCTGCTTGATCGTAATCTCAGCGTGTTTCTGACGCTCATTCTCTTTGTAGCCAGTTTCAATATGGTTTCCGTACTGCTGGTGCTTATCATGGAGCGTATTCCCATGATTGGTTTACTGAAGGCCCTGGGAAGCTCGAATTGGCAGATTAGAAAGATCTTTCTATGGCAGGGTATTGCTATGATTTTGAAAGGTTTATTAATCGGTAATGTGATTGGAATAGGTCTCTGTTTAATCCAACAAAAATATCGTTTGTTTCCGCTAGATCCCGAAAATTATTACATGAGTTATGTGCCTATTGAGGTTAATTGGGCTATCGTTTTAATACTTAATATGGTTATTCTATTACTAGTAACTTTAGTACTTATCTTACCTACGTTTATTATTGCCCGAATGCGACCAGTTAACGCCATTCGCTTTTCAAAATAGCAATTAGGAATTTTGGTTAAAAATCATAGTAAAAGTTAACGCAAAAATACGATTTTAGTAATCTTGGTATAAATAATGAGATAATTTCGGAGGTCTATATATGAATTTTAGTCATATATGTTATTTTTGAAAAGTGCGTCTAGTTTTTTAATTCATTATCCAGCCCTGATTTATTTAGTCAAGTCTTTGTTAACATAAACTATAAAATCACCTTCCTGATGAATTTCGGTACAGTGGTTTCCGGAACTTACGTATGAGCGTTAAGGCGATATTAAGAACTCGTCAATTTGATAATTCTATCTTTTTAACTCTTTGGTTAACTCTGGCAGCATTCGGTACGTATTTCTGCATGTTTGCTTTTAGAAAACCATTTGCGGCAGCTACTTTTAACGGTCTGCAATTATGGGGTATTGATTATAAAATAGTACTGGTTGTAATGCAGATCTTAGGCTACGCCACTGCAAAAGGAATCGGTATTAAGTTTATATCAGAAGCTCAGCCGAAGGATAGGTCTAAATACATTTTAATCGTAATTGGAATAGCCGAAGTGGCTCTTCTTTTGTTTGGCATTATCCCATATCCTTACAACTGCTTTCTTCTTTTTATAAACGGTCTGGCTCTTGGCCTGGTCTATGGTCTGGTCTTCGGATTTCTGGAAGGTCGTCGGATTACGGATTTACTCGGAGCGGGTATTTGCTTAAGTTTCATTATTGCTTCCGGGGTAGTTAAATCCATTGGTCTCTGGTTCTTAGACTTAGGGATTACCTCCGCCTGGATGCCTGCGGTGGTAGGCTTACTCTTCACTCCTTTGCTAATCCTTTTTGTCTGGATGCTACACGTGTCTCCGCCGCCTACCCAGGAAGACGAACGGGATCGGAAGCCGAGAAGGCCCATGACTGCCCAGGATCGCCGTAATTTTTTTATTTCTCTGGCCCCCGGATTAATCCTGCTCATTCTGATCTACGTACTTATCTCCATGCTGCGGGATATAAGAGACAATTTCGCGGTTGAAATATGGCAGGAATTAGGGGTACTAACCCCCCAAATTCTGGCTACAACCGAAACTTGGATTGGCCTGTTAGTAACGGTTTTAATCGGATCGGTTTTTCTAATTAAGAGTAATAAGGCTGCCTTTGGAATGAATCTTTTCATAATTGCAATAGGTAGTCTCCTGATCCCCATTGCCTCCTGGCTTTTTCAGAGCGGACAGCTTTCTCCTGTCCTCTGGATGTTGCTGATCGGTTTAGGAATATACCTGATTTATGTCCCATTTAATGGAATTTTGTTTGAGCGTTTAATTGCTCTGCGAGAAGAAAAAGCCAACGTTGGATTTCTATTTTATACCGCTGACTTTATTGGCTATATAGGAAGTGTAAGTATTCTTTTATTTAAAAATTTTGGTCATCCTGATTGGTCATGGTTAAAATTTTATGTGGGATTTACTTACTTTATTCCTCTCGTTTGTATGTTTTTGTTAAGCACTTTATCAGTGTATTTTTTTCGTAAAATTCATTAATCCTTTTTCTTTTTCATCCACAATCGCCAATCAATTTATTTTTTTAAATCTATGAATGAAGACGTCTTAATACAGATTAGCAGCCAATTAAAAGATAAAAGAAAAGGTCAGGGAATAACTTTACAGGAATTGGCTAATAGAGCCGAAGTGAGTAAAGCTTTAATTTCCCAGATCGAGAATAATCGTACGATTCCTTCCTTACTCGTATTGATTAATCTGATTCGTTCATTAGGATTAGATCTGAATATTTTTTTTGATGAAATTGCGAAAAATTCAGCTAATGGTAAATTAGTCGTTCGTCGAAAAGAAGAGTATCAATCCTTCTATAAAGAAGATAATAATTCTTTTGTCTATAATAGAATTTTAACAAAAAATATTTCCGGCCTAACGCTCGATTTAGTCCTGTTATATCTATTGCCCAACGCCAAGCGGGAAAACATGACTACAACAGAAGCTTTCGAGTTTAAATACATCATTAAGGGCGAAGTAGAATACATCGTTGGGGAGGAAACCCATCAGCTAAAAGAAGGGGATTCTTTATTCTTTGATGGGCGAGTGCCGCACCGATCCAGAAATATTCGGAACGAAGCAGCACAGGTACTCGTAGTGTATTTCTTCGGAGAAAAAGCATAAGCTGGGAAAGTAAAAATCTCTTGGTATAGGCGTGATTATAATCTGGTTTCTATCAATTTGTTCACAACCGCTTAAAATTGAGGTAATCTATGCCGGTTACTTTTGTTGCTGTGATTAAGCTACATTATCCGACCCGGCTTCTCATTAAATATGGTTAAGTGAATGAAACGATACTAAAAGCGGCAGAACCTTGTCCTGCCGCTTTTTATATATAGTCTGAAGTCGGAAAGTGTTAATTAACAATGGTTTATTAAATTACTTCCACTGATGAAAAATTTTGAAATGCAGGCTACCGTTGATGCCATTCTGGGGTTATACGAATCCTTTGGAGAGAGCACCGGTGAGCCCCACAATATCCTTGAACACTCCATTCAAGTAGCTCAGTTAGCCGAAGAAGAAGGCTATGATGATGAAGTTATACTGGCGGCTTTCTTCCATGACATCGGTTACTTATTACCCAACCATTCTTCCAATTCCAGACGCTCATACGGACAAATCGGCTCGGATTATTTGCGGGCCAATGGTTTTTCCGAGAAAGTAGTTCAGGTAGTGATCATGCAGACTGAAGCTCAGCGATACCTGGCCTGGAAGTTCCCCGAACGAAAGTTTGAATCTCCTTTTAGTTCTCCCACCTACCCTGAGGTAATGTCCGAAAAGGAGGCTAAAGCATATGAGAAAAATCCTTATTTTTTCCTAAGTCTAAAAGTAAACGAATGGGATGTGAGCACCTTGAATACGCAGGCCGTTTGCGTTAACCTGGACCATTATCGCACCATTGCTCTTCGTCATTTGCAGGGTAATTTATCTTAAGTAACAACAGAGCATACGCATCTAGAAATTACGTTACCCTCATAGAAACTATTGAACAGAAACTAAAACACCCTTTACTAACTTTATAGTAACTTATGACTATAATAACAGAATAAAATTTAAAATACATATATAATTTACTATGGGTATAATTCATATAAACTATTCATTTGTTATAGAATTAATTCTAATCAATCATTGATTAAAGAATGCATAAACATTTCTATTTTGATGGAATACTAATGGCTTGATCGCTTCCTGATTCGTAGGTATGTCCTAGTGATGTTCGGAATAAAACTCAATTATTATCCAAAGGAAATTTAAGAAGATGCATTAGTTCTAAAATCTTATCTTTTTAAAAATAAGCTTGTACTTATAGCATCCATCGTTCGCCGAGAGCTTCTTCACTTCGCTTCCACAGCAATTGAGCATTGTAATCATTTACATCCTTATTTAAAATTCGGGCAGGTTTTGACTTGGAGAAATAACCGCCATTATACGATTCGGGCAAGTCTGCTGTGGCGAGGTAAATAGAAGTTTGAGCCCCTTCTTCGGTGGTAATCATGAAAGGACGTAAAAAGCCAAAACCGTACTTCCACCAATCCGTAAAATTTCGACCAAATTGAGTGTTCACTACGCCGGGATGCACCGCGTAGGCCGATACATTTTGTCCCTTTAAGCGATTCGCTAATGCTACGGTAAATAACAGATTAGCCAGTTTTCCGTCACCATAGGCTGACCAGATGTTCATTTTCGAATTATGCTTTAGGAAAAAACGACGGCTTTTTCCCATGGCATGAGCGGCGGAAGACAAGTTAATAATTCGTCCTTTTCCGCTGGCTTTTAGTAAATCAATAAGTTCGAGCGTAAGGAGGAAATGGCCTAGATGATTGGCAACAAAGCTTTTTTCGTAGCCATCGCGGGTGAATTCTAGCTGAGCTGGAGCGTACCCTGCATTATTAATGAGGCAATCCAGCCGGTCGTATTTCTGATGGATTTGCTGGCAAGCCTGCCGGATGGAATCCATGTTGGTTAAATCGGCGAAAAAAAGATCAATGCGGGCCTGAGGCGTTTGTTCCAGAATCTGTTTTCGGGCCTGTTCACCTTTCTCGCGTGAACGCACCAGAAAAATAAGATCAAATCCTTTGTGAGCAAGTGCCTGAGCCGTCGCCAGGCCTAAACCGGAGTTCGCTCCGGTAATAAGAACAATAGTTGACATAACCTCGAAAATGATACGTTAAGGTTAGTAAAAAAAATTAGCCATGGCCCTAAAATAATAAACCCACCGTAGAAGGTGGGTTCGATACCGTGAGTTGGAGTAGTATAATTACAAATGCGGATACTGATGTTTTAATCTTGACAAAACTTATTCACTTTTTGTTTCCATGGCTTTGCTACACAAGCAATTTTTCGGGAAGGATGAAGGTTGATGATACAAAGCTGGGTCGATTTTTCTGAATTTGATTACGTAGAAATACCTGATTTGGCATTTTTTCTTTCTATAAATCACTAAAAGTTAGTAAATGAAAAGGGGAGGTACTATGTATTGCCTAGTTCTATCCATAAAATAGTCCGTTGATCCGTTTGCTTTAACCATCTGCCCCAATTGGCTTCACTGAAAGAGAAATTCTGCTGAATTTTGAATCAACAACAACGAAGCAAAATTGCTTCATCATTCGATAATCACTGTTTAAACCCTATAGCCATGAACCGCTTAGAACGTATTCCCTCGCAAAAAATGATTGGTGGAGTAGCTGCCGGATTGGCTGCTTACCTGAACATTGACGTAGCCCTGGTTCGGGTACTGTTTGTTCTGGGAGCCATCTTTACTCATGCTCCTTTTATCATTGCCTATATCATTCTCTGGATTGCTTTACCCAAACGTCTGGACGGCACCTATGCTACGGAGTATACTACTTCCACACCACCTCAGCGAAGCAATAACAGCCGGGCCTGGGGGATTGTAGCGATCCTATTGGGTAGCATTTTCCTACTTGATGAATTTACCTGGTGGTTTAGCTGGCACAAATTCTGGCCTGTGCTCTTCATCGTAATCGGATTGTGCATCCTTTTCAAGGATCAGATTCGTGAAAAAATAGCGGAGTAAGTCTCATTTTAATCTTTAGAAAACAGGGTAACTTCCTCTCTATTGAAGTGTTACCCTGTTTCCATTGACTCCTCAGCCTATTCATTTTTTATTAACCAAAACTCTACGGATATGAAATCCTCGCGTGTCATTGTAGGTGCCTGCTTTATTGCTTTTGGCCTAATAAAATTGGGCGAAGAATTGGGGTTTTTTGATTTTGACTGGTCTGCCATCTGGCGTTACTGGCCCATTTTGCTGATTAGCTGGGGTGTCTGGATACTGGTTCGGGATAAGACGCAACCGCCCTATGATCCCCCTCTGGATCCGCCTACTTCCTACACGCATTTCCCGGAAGATCCGCAGGCTCCACAGCCCCCGCAGACTCCTGAAACGCCGCAAACACCCCATACTCCTCTCTAAGTCAATCAAACATACCTTAACTGCACGGCTTGTGCTTCTACGATATGAAACCCCAAAGTATAATAATCGGAGCCATCTTTATATTAGTCGGTTTTCTGTTTCTGGGCAGAAACATGGACTGGTTTGATTTTCACTTTAGCGAAATATTTCGTTTCTGGCCCTTACTGTTTGTAGTACTTGGACTGAACATGATCCTGGGAAAATCAAACAGAGCCGTTACGGTCATCGTATTAGTGCTGCTGGGTATTTGTATTCCCATTTTTATTGCGACAAAAGTACGGGATAAGGTAAGAGATGAGGTTACTATTGAAAGCTCCTGGAGCGACGATGACCACGAGGAAGAGGAGGACATTGAAGAATCGGTAGAATCGCACGGAGGGGGTAAACAATACCTGGCGGAACCGATGACGGATAGCATTGAATCGGCGACGTTTAGACTCGAAGGAGGAGCGGCAGAGTTTACAATGGGAACCACCGACAAAGAACTCGTGGAAGCGGACGGTAATCTTGATTTTGGAAATCTTTCGCTGAAGAGCATGAGCGGTAGTGGGTCGAACGAAGTAGTGCTTGCTATGAAAGGGAAAGGTAACTGGAAATTGAAAGAGCACACCCACAACGACGTAGCCATTCGCCTGAATCCTAAACCCGTTTGGGATCTGGATATGCAGGTAGGGGCGGGGAAGGTAGATTTTGACCTGACGCCTTTCAACGTTCAGAAAGTACGACTCAAAACTGGAGCCGCCGAAATGGAACTGAAGCTGGGTGATAAAGCTGACCTGGCCGATGTAGACGTAAACGCGGGCTTAGCAAGTATAAAGATTATGGTTCCCGAAGGTGTGGGGTGCCGCATTACCACAAACGGAGCCTTAACCGATAAAAAATTCAACGGTTTTGTTAGAGATGGAAATGAATACGAAACCTCAAACTATAACTCTGCTGCCAAAAAAATAAACATCAAATTCAACGGCGGAATCGCCGAATGGGAAGTGGAAAGGTATTAGCGTTTTGAGTTTAGTGTTTATAAGTTTTGAGTTTAGGGTATTCCATAAAATAGGCCGTTAGATCATCTAACGGCCTTCTTCTTTTCAAAAATGCTAGGTATTTAACTCAAAACTCCCAACTCAAAACCCTAAACTTATTTGAGGGCTTTCATGATCCAGCCTCCGCCAATAACGTCGTCGCCTTCGTAGAAAACGGCGGCTTGGCCGGGGGCCAGGCCCGTTACGGGTTCGTGGAAGCTTACTTCCATCTGATTTCCCGTTTGGGTAATGATGGCGGGCGTTCCTTCGTGTTTGTAACGGATTTTCGTGATCGTTTCCATCGGTTGGGGAATCTCCGCATACTTTTGAAGATTCAACTGACTTACGATCATTCCTGTACGTTCCAGATCACGATCGCGACCCAGTACTACTTCATTGGTATCCTTTTTGATTTCCGTAACGAAAGCAGGGTAGCCTAAGGCAATGCCCAGTCCTTTTCGCTGTCCAATGGTATAAAAGGGGTAACCTTCGTGCTTACCTAATACTTTTCCCTCCTGATCGACGAAGTTACCACCGGCTACTTCCGCTTCGAGCGTAGGAATGCGGCGTTTGAGGAAACCACGGTAATCATTGTCTGGGACAAAGCAGATTTCGTAACTCTCGGCCTTGGTTGCTAATTCAAAAAAGCCACGTTCTTTTGCCATTTCCCGGATTTCACTCTTGCGGAAATTTCCCAGTGGGAGTTTCGTTCGCGAAAGGCTCTCCTGCGATACACCCCAGAGAACATAACTCTGATCTTTCCAGGTATCTAAACCTTTCGAAACGACGTGACGACCGTGCGACAGACCGCCATTTTCTTGCCGCAGGTTTGCATAATGGCCCGTGGCGATGAATTCGCAATCCAGCTTATCGGCTCGGCGAAGCAGAGCGTCCCATTTAATATGCGTATTGCAGAGCACACAGGGGTTTGGCGTGCGGCCTTCCAGGTATTCTCCCGTAAAGTGATCAATTACGTAATCTCCGAACTCATTGCGGATATCCAGAATATAGTGCGGAAAACCTAGCTGTACGGCCACATTGCGGGCATCATTAATACTATCGAGGCTACAGCAGCCGGTCTCTTTCTTCGTTCCCCCGGAACTGGCATAATCCCAGGTTTTCATCGTCATTCCGATGACTTCGTAGCCTTGTTCATGCAGCAGAACTGCTGCCAGTGAAGAATCAATGCCGCCACTCATGGCGACCAAAATACGTCCGTGTTTGCTCATGCGAATCGGCCAGGGTTCAAAGTCCTGCGATTAGTGGTTTAATATGGTGTGATGTGTAGTGTCATGTCCTGATTTTCAGTAGATTAGCAAAAGCATTACATCACATGAAATCAAGGAAAACCACGATTTGTTGTACCTATGTTGTACCAAATGACGATGTATATCTCAGAGGCACAAACTCAGTAGGTACGGAGTAACCACATTTTATAAAAATTAATTCACCTGCAAAGTTAATATTTTTATGGCCTCCTCACTGAAAGTTGTTTTACGGAAGAAAGCCAATTAGGACAGAACGTTCACTTGGTTCTTCTAATAACAGTAGATCGAAAATCCTTTGGGGAGATAACGCCAACGCATCTGATGAGCATAAAAAGGCCACTCCGGTGGTCTTGACCTATGAGTGCAGTGCCCTTCATCAATTCCAAGCGTATTTGAAATCAACACAACCTCATACGAAGCCTTTCCAAAATCAACCTTTACAATGGTTAGTATTTCCTTGCGGATATGTTCGCAAGAGACATGGTAACACTCCTCATGAAGAGCATCCATAAATCAACAGGATTATAAAAATAGAATTAGAAAGCAATAAACAAGTAGGATATGTTTTATAAGTGCAGTAAAATAGATTCAAAGTTTTACGCTAAAAACGCTTACAGCCTGATAGGAATTATTGTATTTACCTTAAGCTAATACAAAATAGTTTTCAATTGACTTCATTAAAAACTATTCAAACGCTGTAGATTACTTAATAGATCGGATCGCCTTTACTTTAAAAGCATGCCTTATGTAATTAGCGAATATATGCTACGTATATACATGTAACCTATTTATTCCTAAATAGCGAGTTTTCAACCTCATGTTATGAAGATAGTAATATAACTTATTTAATAAATAATGTGACTAGTTTTTGTGAGTTTGCTTTACTTGGGTTGCCATGAGTTTTATACTACTTAATTTAAGCCGTTTACCCTGTTATAATCTAACTTCACATACATTTAACGTAATGTCCTTTATTTTATATAAACCTTTGTAATGTATTTCTGCACGTTGAGAAAATCTATCGTAAGGCCTGTGGCTTACAAATACTTACGTTCTTGACTAATGAAACAAGACCCTATTGCATGGGTAGTTAAGAAAGCAAGAAACGTCTGTAGTGGTTATTCCTTTCTGCTAAGGATAGAGTTTATTGAATGGTTGACTTTTAATGCCCTTAATTAACCCACATCTTTCTTTACCAATTACACGATTCTTCTCTTGATTTAAAAGTAACAATTTTATATTATGGCAACAGCGACTCAAAAGATTGTGGCAAGACGATGCCCTTATTGTCGGTCTACAGATATTGAACGCCATCGTCGTCCAATGCTCATTCGAACGTTACTTTTTTTTCTTCCTATTAAATGGCTTTTCTGTGTAAGATGTCGTAGACATTTTCCGATTTTGTAATACTTAAATCGTGAAATGGTATCATAAAAATATTTATCCTTAATTTTGATAAAATAAACTACTAAAGTCGTCTTTTCTGCCTAATTTTACCGCTCATGTAAGGCTTGGTGATGGCCTGTCTTTTACAGTCATTCTTATTTGAATAAAGAGCAAATCCTTATTATATTTCAATTCACATGAGGTCTGCTTGAAAGGGCGGGGCTTACCCATGGGTACATAGAGTATCTGCCAAAGACTCTAACCTCATGAGTACCGAGAATAAATCTCGAATAATGGGTTATCTTCTTTAGTAAATATTACGGTAAAGGTTAGCCGAATAGCTTTAAGACATTCCTACCTGATATTTTTGCTCGTAGACTTTATCCAAGTAAAAGCTCAACGAGAGTGTGCGTTCGGTATCTGCGTGATTAACATAGCGTTGGAACATTCGCTCCGAACTATGCCCGGTGGCTTCCATTAGTAAAGGCGTGGGGATTTTGCCGTAAAAATTGGAGGCAAAGCTTCGGCGACCAATGTGGCTGGTAATCGCCTTCCATTTCGGTAAGACCTGAGTCATGGACCGAAATCCCTGACGTTTGCGTACGGTCGTTAGCGAATTGATCCCTGCCAACTGAGCCACTGCTTTGATCTGCTGATTATACAATTGGCCGGAAAGCTTTGCGGGAAAAGAACCTCCATTCAGCCGCATGACTTTTAACACGGTTTGATGTAAGGGTAATAGAATTTGTTTCTGAGTCTTCTGCTGTACAAAAGAGACACACATTTTTTCGCCCAGACTACGAAGCATTTGCTGATTAAATTGCATAAAGTCAGAAACACGCTGACCCGTATAACAACTGATAATCAGCCAGTCTTTGGCTGCCTGCAAAGCCGTCGGCACGGAGGTATCGTTAATCTGAATTACTTCATCCTCTGACAGGGTAATGCAGGGTGTCTCTTGTTTTTCTCTGGGTAATTCCAGCTCATAGGCAAACGTGCGAACGCCTCGTTTCTCTAAAAAATTCAGAATGGTCCGGACGAAGTGAATGGTGCGGTGAACGGTGGAGGTGCTGTAGGCTTCGAGGGTTCCGAAAGCTAGAAAATCTCGAACAAAATCTGCATTAACCTGCTCAATGACAAGCGTTTGTCGGCGATGGCCTTCAAAACGTTCGATCAATCGTAGGAAGACTAGATAGCGTTTATAGGTAGACGTGCAAAGCAGATGCGACCGGGAATGAATGTAGTGATTCATGGCGGCAAGCAAACTGCCTTCTCCATAGGTGGGCTCTAGTTGGCAGAGTGTATTGATTTTTCGCTCTAGAGTCTTCAAAGAAAGGGATCTGGTCGTTTTTTTAACCTGAAAAAGCTGGTGGAGAGCAATCTTTAAACGATTGAGCTTCGCATTGATCGTTTTGTACTTTTTGAGATAAATATTCCGAGGGCGTTGCCGCTCAGCATCCCATGCGTCAGCTTCGATTCGCAAGGGTGTTCGGACGAGATACCTTTTACCTGCCAAATCTTCGACTTGAGCAACAATAATCGAGTGAGAATGAAGGGGGTTTAGTAAGAATGAAATTAATTTCATCGGAGGACAAACAGTTTATTTCCAGCGAAATTAGTTATTCTGTTTAGTCCTACACAGACTACTAGTAGCTCGGTAAAGGTATCTAAAATAGGCTATTTATCAAATAAAAGAATCTAAGGAACGCTTCATTATAAGCTCAATAGGGAAATTAGGATATTGGAGTACGACCAGTCATTTTCTTGCTAGTAAAACGGAGCATCTTGGGAGTAATGACCTGATACTCATCAACAAAAAAAGGGAATCTAGTCTGTGTAGGACTACAATAAGCTCTTTTAAGGGAGTAGCTAAAAGAACGCTCTGGGTAAAGAGAAAAATGGAAGGAGGCGTAGTTTAAGAAGCAGGTTTAGTTTAAATAAACAAGTATAATATCCGCCAACACAATGATCACACTTGCTTTCGCAGATGACAGTATTTTTCAGCATGCTTTGCTGAAAATAAAAATAAGAAAAGATCCCCGTTTTCGATTAGACATTTTTGCTTTCGACGGGCTCGAACTGATTGAAAAGCTGGAACAGGCTAATGAAATTCCCGATGTTTGTATTTTGGATCTACAAATGCCTGAATTGAATGGCATTGAAACAGCCCAGCGACTCACGCATCGATTTCCTAAGCTTCTTTTATTTGGCTGGACAACTTGTCACGAGTCCTCTAAAGTCACTCAGATGTTAGCAAGTGGCGTCCTTGAGGTGTTCGCAAAAGAGGATGTGGATTCTATGTTCAGGGCTATCGAGGAAGGCATACTTTCCCAACAAAAAAATCAGATGCGTAAAGAGGCGTAACCCTAGCCTTTAAAGCCCGCTTCTTGAATCACTTAAAAGCAGTATTAGTCCTCTCTCTAAAGAGGACTTTTCCGTATATACGCTGGGTTGCTACGGATCGGTCTGAGGAGTTTTGATTCCGGTGAAAGACTTAAAAGACCGATTGATTTCAAGCGATTAACCTTATTTCAATTCCAATAAGGTACGATTAAGACCCGTGAATTTAGCGAGAAAAAATAGCCCCTTTTAGGTTCTAAGGCCCTTTTTAGTTCTGTATATCCAACTTCATAGTCGTCGACCGCCAATGGTACGAAAAACCCCGTCGATCGACGACTGTTCATAATCAGATGGTTATAGCTATTATGATTCAATTAGTCTGAAAATAACAGTATGCCAAAGAACGATTGTAGGAGGTCGACGATATTGGGCGCGTGGAATTCAGAGATAACCTCTTCTCTTTCTTCGGCACTCTTAGACGAAGAAAGTATCCTGCCATTCAATCTCTCATTTACGAATCTTACTTCATTTACTCGAAGTTTCAACTCACAAAAAATAGCAACGACCTCTCGTAAGGCGTGGCGTACACCGCAAAAACACGTCATGTGGAAAGGTAATCTTTTAATTCTTCCTTTTCAAAATTCAAGGTATCAAGAACCGGGAACTTAGTTCCAATCCCTAGAGAAGCCCTGCCATTAGGGATTGAGTAGGAGAATGCTGGTAATGAGGCTTGCCAGAAAAACTCAACATTTTTCGTAGGTGGGACAGAGTACATCTTCGCCAGAACGGTCAATTGGCAGAATGACCATTATTCTTTACTTTTCTAAAAAAAATATGATTTTCTTTAGAAAAGGATTTGTTTAAACATTTAAACAATCTTACTTTTACGCAAAAAAGTACAGAACTGGGTTTCCATGAAAAAAGTCTTGTTACGCGATGTGGCTGAAAAAGCAGGCGTTTCAATCGCCATGGTTTCCTATGTCCTGAATGGCCAGAAAACGGATCGGATCAATAAAGATACCGCCCAACGGATTCGCAAGGTCGTTGAAGAGCTTAACTATCGCCCCAATTTTCTGGCTCAGAGTTTAAAGCTGAAAAAAACCTTTAGTCTGGGTTTCGTTGCAGCGGATATTGCCAATACCTTTTCTTCCCAACTCGCCCGTATCATTAGTGACGAAGCCGACCAGGCGGGTTATGCCCTCATTATTGGCAGTTCGGATGAGAGTAAGCCCCGGTTCGAACGGTTGATTAATCAGTTACTGAATCGTCAGGTAGATGGCCTGATTCTGGCCGCTCCCGAAGGATCAGATGAGCTGATCAAAGCCTTACAGGATCGAAAAACACCGCTGGTGTTGATTGACCGTTATTTCCCTGATTTGTCGGTAAGTAGTGTTAGCGTTAATAACTATCAGGCTTCGTTCGATGCAATGAGTGAGTTTATTACGCAGGGTCGAAAGAAGATTGGCATTCTGGTATACGATACTACTTTACAACACTTGAAAGAACGGATGCTGGGAGCTCAGGATGGCATTACGCAAAGCCATTCCGCAAGCTACGTCACTCATGTAATTCACGAAAATCACATTGAGCAGGAAGTTTCCGCGGCGATCACTTCCATGTTACAAACGGGCGTTGATGCCATCTATTTTACCAGTAACAAGCTAGGCATTGCCGGTATGCGTTACCTAATGAACCATCAGATTGCGGTGCCAACCCAAGTGTCAACTCTGTTTTTTGATGAAACAGAAGTGTTTGATTTTTATCCCAGCCCTTTGCCCTTTATTCGACAACCCCTGGCCGATATGGGTAAAAAAGCAGTAGAGTTATTATTCCAGCAAATGAACGACTCGGCTCTTCCCCCTGAATCGATTATCCTTGAAACCTCATTCGTGCATTCTCATTCAAGTTTTACTCAATAACCTCCAATTATTTTTTATTAACCTTTTGTTTAAACGTTTAAACATATCAGGCAATGCCAAATAAACCGACCGTTGTGTGCTTTGGAGAAATTCTCTGGGACATCTTTCCTGAAGGACAAAAAGCTGGGGGAGCTCCTTTTAATGTAAGTTACAACCTTCATAAACAGGGAATTACCAGTAGAATGGTAAGCCGGGTAGGAACAGACGCTCTGGGCGATGAGTTACTCGACCTGATTCAAAGCTGGGGTGTTCCAACGGAAGATATTCAGCGGGATGAGATCCATCCTACAGGTACTGTTTTAGCCCGAATTGACGAGGATAACGAAGCTCATTATGATATTATCCAGAACGTAGCCTGGGATCATATTGGTTGTACGCCCGCCAACGAAGAATTGATTCGGAACTCGGCGGCTTTTGTTTATGGCAGTTTGTCTATTCGGGAAGAAGCATCCCGGGAAACCCTGTATCGATTACTGGAAGTGGCTCCTTTCAAAGTGTTCGATATTAACCTGCGGCCTCCCTTTTATACGCCTGAAGTACTGGAATACCTGCTGGGAAAGGCTGACATGGTCAAAACCAATAAAGCCGAATTACGGGCCATTCTGGAAATGTTTGGAGAGGAATACATCACGGAAGAAGGAGCGATTGCATTTCTGGAAAAACGATTCAAAGTCAGTGAAGTGCTGTTAACCAAAGGCAGCCGAGGAGCGGTTTATTACGGTCATCAGAATTATTACTTCTGTCCAGCCGTGCCCGTTACTGTTCAGGATACCGTTGGCAGTGGGGATTCATTTCTGGCGGGTTACCTGGCCGAACGTGTGCGGGGTGGGAAGATGGAAGCCGCTATGGGTAATGCTGCCGCCATGGGAGCTTTTATTACCACTAAAAAAGGAGCCTGCCCAGAATATACCCTGGAGGAGTTTGAAACTTTCAAACAAAAAGCCTTACTGGCTCCTGCAATTTAAGTAATCAGATTATCCGCCTAAATATACCAAAACGCTCATTCATTACTTATAGATTATGGCCACCGGAACCGCCCAGATGCCTACAGGAACAACCCGGATTATACACCCCGGCAATAACCCTAAAGCAAGTTATCTTTTTCCACTTATTCTCATTACCTGCCTTTTCTTTCTCTGGGGCATGGCAAATAACCTGAATGATATTCTCATTCAGCAATTCAAAAAAGCTTTCGAACTGTCTGACTTTCAGTCAGGATTGGTACAATCGGCCTTTTATCTGGGGTATTTTGTGTTGGCTTTACCGGCCTCTCTCATCATGAGAAAGTATAATTACAAAACCGGTATTGTGATTGGATTAGTCCTCTATGCTTTGGGAGCTTTCTTGTTCGTTCCGGCGGCAGATCAAAATTCCTATCAGTTTTTTCTGTTTGCTCTTTTTGTGATCGCGAGTGGACTGGCTTTTCTGGAAACGGCTGCTAATCCTTATGTAGCGGTGTTAGGCACGCCCGAAACGGCCAGTTTTCGTCTGAATCTGGTGCAGGCGTTTAATCCTATTGGTTGTGTAACGGGGATTATCGTAGGGCAGCAGTTTATCTTTTCGGGTGTGGAACACACCGCCGAGACCTTGAGCAAACTAAGTCCTGAGGCATTAAAGGCGTATTATGTCTCGGAATCGGCGGCGGTAAAAATGCCTTACCTGGTGATTGGAATCGTTGTAGCCATTTTTGCGGTTATTTTTCTAATTACCCGTTTCCCAATCGTGAAGGATGAGGAATCCCGCGAAGTAGCTCCGTCCGTATCTGGCAGTATTCTGAAGAAAAAGCACTTTTCGGGAGCCGTGATTGCCCAATTCTTTTACGTAGGTGCTCAGGTCTGCATCTGGAGTTTTCTGATTCGTTACATTCAGTATAACCTGCCCGGAACCCCTGAAAAAACAGCAGCTAACTATCTGATTATCTCACTGGTACTATTCACGGCGGGCCGTTTTCTGGGCACTGCTCTAATGAAAAGAATTTCTGATCACGTATTACTGGTGAGTTATGCGATAGCAACAATTCTGCTGGTTGCGGTGGCGATCCTCTTTCCCGGAACGATGGGCTTATGGGCCCTAGTAATCACCAGCTTCTTCATGTCCATTATGTATCCTACCATTTTCTCATTAGGTATTAGCGGTTTGGGAGAGCGGGCCAAATTGGGTTCTTCCATTCTGGTAATGGCAATTATCGGTGGAGCTATATTGACGGCAGCCATGGGTAAACTTTCCGATGAGGTCGGTATTACCAATGCCTTACTAATTCCGCTGGCGGGCTTTGTGGTAGTGGGCTGGTATGGGTTAAAAGGGTATAAACTCTAACGTTCTATTTATAATTAACTCGCTCATTAACAGGAGATTAATTCGATCCTGTAGCCCTTGCTTTGTCTTTACTTTCCCCCAAAGCTTATTAATCTTATGAAAAAATATGGTTTATGGATCTTCTGCTTTTTAATGGCAGGGTCCATTGCGAAAGCTCAGATCGTTATTACCAACAAAAATTTTTCGATGGGCACTACGGGCCGGATTGGAGCGGGCATTTCGCCTTCTTTACCCGAACACACGGGCCGGCAATTGAATCTGATCGGGCAGGGATCGTTAGGAAGTCGTTTGGAACAGGGCGATTACGTGGATTTTTTACCCGCTTTTCATTTCAAGGCCGTCAATGCCAATAACGATAGTACGCACATTGATTTTCAGGCTCGACTGGCTTTTTATTCGAGTAAAGGGACTTTTCTGGGTAATGTAAATACGGGTTCAATTGGGGGGACGGTGGTGAGCTTACCTGAGGCTTTTGTAGAAGTTCGGAATATTGTAGGCAGCAAATGGAGTGCCTGGGCTGGAGCTCGTTACATGCGTTACGACGACATTCACATTTGCGATTACTTCTATTTTGACGATCATTCGACGCAGGGCTTTGGGATAAAGCATAAAAACACGGCTTTTTCCATGTATTTCCCGGCAGCCATCGACACCTCTTCAACGGGCGTATTACCGTATTCTTACGTAAATATTATTTCGGGAAAAAACGATTTAACCTATCGCCAGCGGGAGATTTTTGTGTTGGATCATACCCTGCGAAGCTGGCCTGGGCATGTGGTTAAGTTACTGGGAGAGTTTCATCACGTAGCGGGTTCTTCCCAGCAGGCGTCCATTCGTTTTCCGAGTGATAATGGTTGGGTTTGGGGCGTGAAATGGTCGGCAGATATTAAGACCAAAGAAAAGGGGTCGTTTAATCAACTGGCGGTACGTTATGGAAACGGCGTTGCCAACGGGGGTGATAACGGGAATACCCAAACCTGGCGAACTTACGGAGCTCCCAACATTGAATCTCAGCGGTATGACGGAGCTTATTCAGCAACGTTGGTGGAGCATTTTCTGCTGAATTTTAAGAAATGTAGCCTGAATGGCTACGGCGTTTATATTCAGAGTCAGGGGGGAGGCAAGGCAAGGGGTTTTGCTCAGGACTATTACAAACGCAGTATTTACAATTCAAAAAAGGATTTAGTAGTGGGAATGCGTGCGATTACGTATGTTACCAATTGGTTTCATCTGATCACGGAGTTACACTACGCCCAACGGCAGGATGGAAATAACCCGTATGCTCGGATGACGAAGTTTATTATTGCCCCGACGTTGGTTCCCACGGCGGAGCGGAGTCCCTGGGCGAGGCCGCACATACGGTTAATTTGTTCTTTTGCTCATTATAATCAGTATGCCTCAGACCATGCCTATTCAGCGTATCTGCAACAGGCCGTTAATCATCGCTGGGGAACGTATTTTGGGGTAAGATCGGAATGGTGGATCTTTTAACGAAGATAGTAGAACCAGATAAATCTACTAACTCGCTGCCTGTCCGTTTGGCGACCTTTAATTGGTTGATGCCAGCGATAAAGCTGGCAGCGGTAGCGTGGCCCGACCACGTTGGTTGGGCCACGCTGGCCGCAATACATAGACGAACAACCATCAACCAATAACGAACAACTAAAAAAATGAAATTCGGAGCTTCCTTACTTACCTGGACCTTACCCGCCTGGACGGCTGAAACGGGTGCCTATGCTATTCAGCAGTCAGCGGTGTATGGTTTTGATGTACTTGAAATATTATTACCTCCTTCGATGGACTTCGATGCACCGACGGTGAAGCGGCAGTTACAGGCGGCAAACCTGGACGTGATTTGTTCGCTGAATTTGCCCGCTTTTGCTCATATTCCTTTTCATCCGAAAGAAGCTCTAAGCTTAATCAAAAAAGCCCTGGATCAAACGGCAGCTTTGGAGGCAACTTTACTGGCCGGCGTATTACATGGCGGCATTGGTGTTTTTTCAGGAAAGCCCCTAACGGCAGCAGAAGAGGATACGCTTTGTGAAGTGTGGGCCGAAGGAACGGACTACGCTCAAAAACTGGGTATTACCGTAGCCATTGAGCCGATTAATCGCTACGAAAGTTACGTCTGCACATCTGCTTCGGATGTCTTGCGAATAATTGATCGGGTAAAATCTCCGAATCTGGGATTACATCTGGATACTTTCCACATGAACATTGAGGAAGCCAATTTTTATGATCCTGTAGTAACGGCGGCTTCTCATCTCAAACACGTCCACATGACGGAAAGCGACCGGGGGATGCTCGGTGAAGGGAATGTACATTGGAATGATCTGTTTCGGGGTTTAGCGGAGGTTAATTATGCGGGAGCATTAGTTCTGGAGAATTTCTCTTCTTCCATTCCGGGCATGGCCGAAGCCGTCTCCCTGTGGCGGCCTTCCAAATACGATGCCGAAACGCTGGCGAAAGGAAGCCTGGCCTTTATGAAGGAAAAAGCGGCTGAATTTGGCTTGATTTAACACCTTTTTAAAGACTTGAAATAGGGAGGAAAATAACCCTTCCATTGTTGGTATATTTTGTGCTGCCAGCTTTTTCGCTGGCAGCACAAAATATATTCACTAAGCCATTACCAGTTACGCTTCGTTAAACATGAACAACGGCGGAAGCACAACCGCCCCGCCTGTCATCTCGGCCAAAGGGAAGAGACCTTGCTGGTGTAGCAGGCCTTTTACTTCAGGCGAGTTAATGGTTTGCCAAATTGAGTTCGCTTACGAAAGCAGATAGTCGACAATGGCCGCAGCGTGTATTTGGGTCGTATCAAAAACTGGGAAAGAAAAGTCTGATTGGCTAATTAGTAATGGAATCTCAGTGCACCCCAGAATCAGGCCTTCGGCTCCCTGAAGAATCAGCTCCTGAGCAATGGCTATAAATTTTTCTTTCGATTCTGGCCGGATATCTCCACGTCCTAATTCTTCCTTCACCACGTGTTGAATGTACGCTCTCGTATCCGCAGAATCAGGTATGAGTACCTGAAGGCCGTACGATTCCAGCTTGTCGCGGTAAAAATCCATTTCCATGGTAAATTTTGTACCGAGCAATCCCACTTTTCTAACCCCTGTAGCGAGGATATCTTGGGCCGTTTCGGTGATGATATTAATAAGCGGAAGCTGGACTTCCTGCTCAAGTAGATCCGCGTACATATGTGCGGTATTAGCCCCCAATACCAAGGCATCAACCTTGGCATTTTTCAGAACCTGACAGGCATTTAAAAGAAGTTCGTATACGCCTTCCCAGGATCTTTGCTGGACTTCTGCAAAGTTGAGTGAGTAAAGCACCAGTTCAGCCGAATTCAGACCGCCAAGTTTCTGATTGACCCCTTCATTGATCAATCGGTAGTAATCCAGGGTGGATGTCCAACTGATTCCTCCAACAATACCTACTTTTTTCATACGGGAATGAAGTGTTTAAAAGACTGTTTGAATAGGGTAAAAGGAATTGACTCCGGTCTTGAAATTTCCAGCTAATCCAGACGTGCACGCAATTACTTACGAATGGACTGAAACCTATTGAAAAGATTTTAAACGACCAACGGTCTCCTTCTGCCATTTAGAGCAAAGAAACTTGTATAGCACTTGCTTCACCAGTAAGGTCTTCCTGCGGTCGAGATGAATAGGTGGGGAGTTACTATCACTAATTGTGTTTCAATTAAAAATTTGTCTAACATTTAGAATCAAATACCTTAACTCAATCCTTTGCTTTGGTAGGAATGACAGGCTTGGGAGAACGGCAGGTGGAACCTGCCTTAGGGTAGGAACGAGAGGGAATATCGTACCCGTGGGTAGCAGGCGGATTTCTTAGGCAGTCGCTCGGCTCTAGCCGAGTGACAAGGTAGCCTGTTAGGCCTCTGGCCGATGTTCGCAAGCCTGTTTTGTTTGGGAAAAGTTGTTTTATGACCCGCTAGGTGTTCGCAGTCTACCGGCCAGAGGCCTAGAGTTAGGTAGTCACTCGGCTAGAGCCGAGCGACTGCGGGGAGTTTTTTGGGATTGGCTCTGAAGTACAGACTGTGTCCCCGGATTTTATCCGGGGCTATTCATATTGAACCCCGCTGGGGTTGTTGTTGAAATTATTACAATAGGTTTACAGCAAATAACCCCGGAGGGGTTAAACACGAATAGCCCCGGATGAAATCCGGGGAAGCTTGAAACAAAAAGAGGTTCGCTAAATCATTAGCGAACCTCTTTCGGTACTAACGAAACCTTACTTTTTCAACCCCAACTCCATTAGACGTTCGTCCAGGAATTCTCCGGCGGTCATATCTGTGTAAAGTTTAGGGTGTTGGGTATCTATGCAGCTTTCGAGCGAGGTCAGGTTCATCTCGGCACGGGGGTGCATGAAGAAGGGAATCGAGAACCGTGATGTGTTCATTTTTTCCCGCGAAGGATTAACCACCCGGTGAATGGTCGATTTGAGTTTGTGGTTCGTTAATCGATCCAGCATATCACCCACGTTCACGATAATCTGATCGGGGAGGGCGGTAATGCCAATCCATTTGCCGTCGCGACGTAATACTTCGAGCCCTTCGGCACTGGCTCCCATTAGCAACGTAATCAGGTTAATATCCCCGTGAGCGGCTGCCCGCACGGCTCCTTCTTCCACCACATTCGGATCAAGCGGGAAGTAATGCAGAGCCCGCAGAATGCTGTTGCCGTGTTTGACTTTATCCTCAAAATAATCCTCTGGTAACTCCAGATACAAGGCAATGGCCCGTAATAAAGTCTTACCTGTTTGTTCAAAAGTCTGATACGTCTGAACTGTATATTTTTCGAAATCAGGTTGTTCCGCAGGGAATACGTTACGCGGGTAATCCGCCCAAACGCTATCGCCGTCATCGGCCGTGGGGTGAGGCTGGCCTACGTGATAAAACTCTTTTAAATCGGCTACCTTAAAGCCTTTCGCCGTTTCTTTACCCTTGCCTACATATCCCCGTTGCCCCGCAATACCGGGAACTTCGTATTTGCGTTTGAAGTCATCGGGGGTGAAGAAAAACGCTTTCACCGAAGCATACAGTTTTTCCTGTAATTCAGGCGTAAGTCCGTGGTTTTTGATGGCCACGAAACCGATATTATTAAACGCTCTTCCCAGATTAGCTACGAATGCAGCTTTACGCTCAGCATCGCCTGAGGTAAAATCAGCCAGATCCAGCGAAGGAATTTCATCCAAAAGGGCGTCGTTCTGAAGACCTTCCATGTTGTGAAGTGTTAAATAGTGTACCGCAAAAATACAATAGTTTAGTATTTAGTGAATACCGTTTTTAGGTTTGTGGGCTAATTAACCAACTAGGTAAAGGAGTTAGGACCAGATTAACGGAAAGTAACTCACAACTCTGAACCTACAAACACCAAACGTAAATGTCCACCGAGTTTCCTACCTATGATATAAAAGCATTCCAGCGGCACGAACCGGATACGCCTTTTTATATGACTCCGCTGGAAAAGCTGGTCAAGGAGTTCAAGGGCATTGATAAGTCCCATTCGCATACCTTTTACCTGCTGATGTGGATTACCCAGGGAAGTGGCAAGCACACCATTGATTTCCGAACGTACGACGTACAGCCCATGCAACTGTATTTCCTGACGCCGGGGCAGGTGCATAGCTGGGAGTTATCGGCAGATATTAAAGGCTATAATCTGTTCTTCGAACCTACGTATTTCCGGGCTCGTTTTTCCAATCGCCTGTATCAATATCCTTTTTTTCACTCGCACCAGCACCGACCCTTGCTGGAGATGAAAGATACTGCTTTTGTGACGTTGTATGACCTGATGTATGCAGAATATACGGCTCAATCGGTGAATCGTTCGGAAGTGTTTTTATCCTATCTGCACATTATTCTGGAAAAAGCGAACCGAACGTATCAGCAGGAATGGCCCGGCGAATCGACGCAGTATTACAACCGGATTCGGCAGTATGAAGAGTTACTGGAAGAGCAATTTCTGGACGTGCGGGAGGTGAAAAACTACGCCGAGCAATTAAACATCAGTCCTAACCACCTCAATAGCATTTGCAAAAGCTTACTCGGAAAAACAGCTAGCCAATTGCTCTATGAACGGATTTGCATTGAAGCTCAGCGGTTACTAACCCATACCGATTTATCGGTTAAGGAGATTGGGTATTTGCTGCACTTTGAAGACCCTTCGTATTTTGTTCGCTTTTTTCGGACGCATACCGGACATACGCCGCTGGAATTCAGGGAATCACAGAATCATTGATTTGTACCATGACCAGCCGTATTTATCCCTTATCTTAACAGTAGACGCTTTCTACCTTTGTATCAGGAATTCAGAAAGTAACATCGTTCTGAAAACCTTAACGATCATGGGACTCGGTTCAAAAGTATATAGCATTGCCTTCAACAAATGCCCTAAATGCCATCAGGGCGATTTCTTTATTACTAAAACGGCGTTTCAACCTAAGTTTGATCAGATTCACCAACGTTGTGACCATTGTAACGAAACGCTTATGCCCGAAACTGGTTTTTACTGGGGAGCACTATACGTAAGTTACGCCTTATACGTGATCTGGTGCTTGTTAGCATTCGTTGTTTACAATTACGTTCTGAAACTGGATCTGGATTATTTCCTGCCCTTTCTTATTCCAACGCTGGTTTTATTAATGCCCTGGTTTTTCCGTCTGGCTCGCCGTACCTGGCTGAATCTTTTCGTTAACTACGATCCGGCCAAAGCCAAAAACAAAGCGGTAATCCTGTCTACGAACCACTCATAAAGAAATGAGTAATTCTGACACCAATACTGAAGCAAAAGCCGTTAACTAGGTAACAGTGCCTAATTATCAATAACGGAAGAATATAATAAGCCATGAAAACGGAAGGCCTCCCCAATCAGGGAGGCCTTTTTGATGCGTTGCTATATTTAAACTAATAACTTATGGATCGACTAAAATTTATAATCGTTGGCCCAAACTATAAATCAATGACAGGCTCGGGGTATCATGGCAGGAAGGAATCTGCCACTATGGTAGAGAGAAGATGGAATCTCGCACTAAAGGCAAACAAAGTTGCTGAGCAAGCTTAAGGTGTTTCAGATTCATTTACGTGTACAAGTTAAGTTCAAAAAACTAGGTATAGGCTACGTTTCTAAATCATCGCGACTCGAGAGCAGAACTATCTATGCCTCTGACTACCAACGTAAAAAAGATGCCTGACCGTTCTCTAGCAGGCGATACTTTTTATTGCCAGGTTATTTCAGGCATTCAACAAACGCAAAACAAAGGTTAACTCTTCCAATGCTTCGTCGACGTGCGATTCGCTCGTCCGGAAGTTGACGAAAGCCGCCCGCAGGCAAAACGTATCTCCTAGTAATGTCGGTGTCATGAACACCTTTCCCCGCTGATTGAGTAAGTCCAGGAATTCGGCGGCTCGCTCGGGCATTTGGCGAAGTGTAAAGCAAACGACGTTGAGCCGTACCGGAGCCACCAGCCGGAAATCCGTACTGGCTTCAAGAGCCTCACCCAACCGTCGGGCACAGGTTACACTTTGCTCAACCATCGCCGCAAAACCCGCTTTTCCGTAAGCCATGAGGCTAAACCAGGCGGGTAAAGCCCGCAGTCGCCGTGAATTATCAGGCAGAAAGTTTAGGTATGAAAAATTGTCATCCGGGTCCCCCAGATAAGGAGCATTGGAATTCTGGAAGGTTTGTACCTGCAGGTGCTGGTGTTTTCGCTGCGTAAAAATGACGGCACTGTCGTAAGGGACATTCATCCACTTATGGCAATCGACGGTAATACTGTCGGCCTCTTCCCAGCCCTGCAATCGGTCGGCGTAGTGGGGCGAGCAGGCCGCAAAACCACCAAAAGCCGCGTCTACATGCCACCAGAACGTATACTGCTGCCGGAGTCGCTGTATGCCGCGGAAATCATCAAAATCGACGGTGTTTACGGTTCCACCACTTGTACTTATGATGATGGGTTGCCCCTGATATTCGTGGAGTTTTTCTTCCAGATCCTCCAAATCAACCGCTTCGCGATCCGGCAGGGTCCGCAGTTTAACCAGACGATTACTGCCTATGCCCAACATCGCCATCGCTTTGCGTACAGCCGAATGCGGGGTAGCTGCCAGAACGATGGGTTGCGTAGACAAGCCTTCCCTCGCAATGTCCTGACCCATTTGCCCGCCCGCCCACTGCCGAGCCACGGCCAGACCAGTGAAAATCGACATCGTAGCTCCTGCTACAAAACCACCCGTGAAGGTATCCGGTAAGCCCAGCAACTGCCGCATGCCTCGAATCGTTTCGACTTCCAGATGGGCCGAGCGATCACCCATGCCCTGGAGATTCTGTGGATTTGCATCAAATACAGACGTGAGCCAGTCGCCCGCCATAGCCGCTGGCGTGGTACCTCCCACGACAAAACCCCAGTAGCGGGGTCCGGCACTGGCCACCATCCAGGGCTGGTAATGTTGGCGGAAAAAGGCCAGTGTTTGCAAGGTTCCCCAACCTGCTTCGGGCAATGCTGCTGAAACGAAATCTTGTACCTGCGGACTAGTTGGTACGGATTCGATGTTTTGAAGATAGGCAGTGGCCTGCTGCTGGATTTCCCTGAGCAGGTCATCCCACTGCTCTACGTCCGTTTGTAAGGATGGATTCATGGCTTTTACTAAACGAAGGATTGAAGGCTAAAGCGGCGATGGTAATTCATTTGTCCAGTATGATAGGCCAAATGCATCAGCAGATGCGTCAGCACCACGGCAATGCTTTGCTCGGGAAAAATCTCCAGGATTTCCGTTGGATACGGGGCTTCGAGGTCTTCCACCTGCTCGATGGATTGCCGGATAAGAGCGGGTAAGGCCTCTATTTCTGTCAATAAGGCTTGATGCGAAAACACTTGCTGCGTAAACTCGGCTTCGCGGTTGCGTTGGTATGGCACTTTACCCAGCGTCAGTCCAATGTAGGTTTTCAGATTACCGATCAGGTGTTGCCCCAGATGTCCGGCAGAATTGATGGTTCCGGGTACTACCGCCCAAAGCGTTTCTTCATTCGGATAGGCCTGAAGTTCGCTGGCAAGTTTGGCGAGTTCGCGATCATAAAATCGGATATAGTCAGCTTTAGTCATGGATAAAAAAATAACAGTAGGTGTGAAAACCTGTTTTTTTGCCCTTGTCAAATCGTATGGTTTTTCGTACCAAGGTTTAGAGTACCGCTTTTCTGGGAAGCCTATTTTATTGAATACTATTCGGATGATATTAGGCCTCTGCTGCTTTTGTTACCAAAGCTCTCTTTTTCGTTTGCTGTAGCCGATAACCCTGATTCACCAGGTACACGCCCAGCATGGTAATCGTAAAAGCCAGTCCCGTAATCCAGGTGACGTGTTCGTGCAGAATCAAATACCCTAAAATAATAGCTACCAGAGGATTAATATAGGCATACACCGAAACCAAGCCAGCGGGTAACTGGGACATTGCATACAGGTACGACACAAACGCAACAATCGATCCAAAGACAATTAGGTATAATAGAGCCAGACCCGAAGTTAGACTCAGTGACGGCAAGTGTTGCCAGTCTTCCGCCAGGGCACTAAGTATCAAAAGGCCCGTCCCGCCAACCAACATCTGAATAGCCGCGTTGAAAAAGGCATGAGATTGAGCCCGATGGGTTTGGGTATACAAGCCTCCACTCGCGAAAGACAGGCACGAGAAAAGCGTTACGCCAATGCCCATCAGCGAGTTGCGATTGGCCATGAAGTTCATATGATCGCGGAAGACCAGGAGTACACCCAGAAAACCCATCAGCATTCCCAAAACAATTCGGCCATTGAGCTTATCCTGAGGTCGGATGACGAGTTGAATAACGATTGTAAACAAAGGAATCAGCGAGCAAATGAGAGCGGCCAGTCCACTCGGAATAAAGCGTACGGCCCAGCCTACAATACCAGTTCCGAACGTAATCATGCACAAGCCGGGAATGATTTGCAGTTTGATAGCGGGCCAGCCGGGTACGGCCCGGTGTCGAATCACGGCAAAGGTGAGTAACAACAGCCCGGCTGTCGTATTTCGAAGGGCCATGAACAGTAGAGCTGGAAACCCTGCCACCCCTATACGAGCAGCCAGATAGGTAGTGCCCCAGAGGAAACAGACGGTAGCCAGAGCTACATACGCTTTTTGAGTGTTTCGCATCGTCGTAGTCAGGAAAGTACGCCGCAAAACTCGGTTTTATTCGCTAGCAAAAACAGATGCAGATTTTTAAATTACAAGCATAACAGATTTAATAATTTTCTTCGAAAGTCTGTTGTATTATTCTCAGTATGAAGCGTATACTTTTATTGGCTAGCTTTTACCTTTGCCCTCCTAACCGATTACCATCGCTGTCATTCATTTTCATGGCGAACACATCACTGACCGAAGAATTTCTATATGTTCAGGTAGCTGAGCGACTGGAAAAGCAAATGGAAAGCCAGATACTCAAGACTGGCGATAAACTTTTATCCCTGCGAGCCCTGAGTCTGGAACAGGGCATCAGTTTGAGTACCGCTTATAAAGCGTACGTCGAACTGGAAAACAAAGGCCTGATCGAAGCCCGACCCAAATCCGGGTATTTCGTCCGTTATACATCCACGCGGGTACCGCAGCTCTTGCCTTCGCCGCCTATTGATCGTTCCCTGGAAAAGGTCAGCGTTGACGCCATGATTCGCCGGGTGTACGAAAATCTTTCGCAGACGGACGTAGTCAAATTATCCGTAGCCACCCCGGCTCTGGAACTCTTACCGGAAGCCAAACTCAACAAGGCCATGCTGGAAGCCCTCCGGCAAAACCCCAGCAGCTGTACCGC
This sequence comes from Siphonobacter sp. SORGH_AS_0500, assembly GCF_031453245.1. Lineage (NCBI taxonomy): Bacteria > Pseudomonadati > Bacteroidota > Cytophagia > Cytophagales > Cytophagaceae > Siphonobacter > Siphonobacter sp. SORGH_AS_0500. The sequence goes on along the minus strand of NZ_JAVIYT010000001.1, from coordinate 4,028,866 downwards.
CTACGAAGAACTGCGAGGCAACCTAACCTTACGCAAGCAGATTGCCAAACATGCCTTTAACTGGAATGGTAACCTTACCGAACACGAGGTTGTCACTACGCAGGGTTGTATGGAGGCTCTGGTCTTTTGCCTGAAGGCCGTTACCAAACCCGGCGATACGGTAGCCATCGAAAGCCCGACGTACTTTGGCATTTTCAACGTCATGAAGAGTCTGGGACTACGGGTACTCGAAATTCCTACGGATCCTACCGAGGGTATTCGAATCGATTTACTGGAACAGGCTCTGGAAAAAACGCCCATTGCTGCCTGCCTGTTCGTTCCTAATTTCTGTAATCCCCTGGGAGCTTTGATGCCCGATCACCGCAAGAAACAACTGGTTAAACTGCTGGCTTCCCGGGAAATTCCGTTGATTGAAGACGACATTTACGGGGAAATGTACTTCGGTAAAACCCGGCCTCGTACCTGCAAGAGTTTCGATACGCAGGGGCTGGTCATGCTCTGCTCGTCGGTTTCTAAAACGCTGGCTCCGGGGTATCGGGTGGGCTGGTGCATTCCGGGCCGTTTTCTGGAACAGGTGCTGAATGTCAAACTCATGCATACCGTTTCATCCGCTACGCCCACGCAGGCGGCCATTGCTATCTTTTTCGAAACGGGCCGGTACGATTTACATATGCGAAACCTGCGAAAAGCCCTGCACACGCAATGTCTGCGGTACTTGCAGGCTATCGCCGACTATTTTCCAAGAAGCACAAAAGTCAGCCGTCCGCAGGGTGGGTACGTTTTATGGATTGAACTGGAAGCAGGAATCGATGCTTTCGAGGTATACGAAAAAGCCTGGCTCGAAAAGATCAGCATTGCTCCGGGTCATATCTTCAGTACGGATGCCCGCTTTACGAATTACCTGCGAATTACGTTCGGGGCTCCGTATACACCAGAAATTGATAAAAGTCTGAAAAAACTGGGACGCCTGATTGATTCCTTTCGAAGGTAATGGTCGCTTTGTTATACGCCTTTTACCTTCTCTATTCCGTTCTGAGCTTAACCACTGGCAATAACTACTCAGGCGACTGGATTGCCCACGAATCGGAAAGCGGTGCCGACAAGCCTCAGCACCGCTTTATTGCATCCGAATTGCTATGGACTCAAATTTCGGGATGACTCATGTTTCCTATTTTGCTACTAACGAAGATCCATTAACTAACCACTACTACAAAATTCCTCCGCCCAGCATCAGTCGCACGAAGGCTACGATCAACACCAGAATGTTCAGATTTCGGCCCGTCTTATTTTCCGAAAGAAGGCCGATCCCCATACCGATGAAAGCAATGGGAAGAGCAACCCAGTTGACGATTCCAACGAAGGGAATCAAACCGGCCAGAGCAATGACGAACGCTACAATGCCAATGAAGATGGAGAGGAGATTAAGCATAGTTTTAAGGGCTTTTACGAGAATGACTTACCCAAAGAGAAAGCATTTTGAGTAATACTGAAAGCCACAATCCACCATCGGATTCAGGGTCTGAAGGACGCATGAAAAACCGGATGATAAAAGAAAAGGATGACTTCGCCTGAACGAAATCATCCTTTTAAAGCAGGGTATCGTATTGGATTACTTAAGAGCTTCGGCGTAGTTTTTCGCAGCGGCCTCCCAGTTTACCACGTCCCAATAAGCTTTGATGTAATCAGGACGTTTGTTTTGATACTTCAGGTAATAAGCGTGTTCCCATACGTCCAGACCAATCACGGGCGTACCGGGCGTTTCAGCCAGTGCCATTAAGGGGTTATCCTGGTTAGGCGTAGATACAACCGCCAGTTTTTTATCAGGGGTAACAATCAGCCAGGCCCAGCCTGAACCAAAGCGGGTCGAAGCGGCTTTGTTGAATTCTTCCACGAATTTATCGTAGCTACCGAATGATTTGTTAATTGCTTCGGCTAAAGCTCCTGAGGGCTTACCGCCACGCTTAGGACCAATAGTATTCCAGAAAAACGTGTGGTTCCAGTGTCCTCCACCATTGTTACGAATAGCAGGAGCTGTGTTTTTATCAATTTTCTTTACCACCTGAAAAATCGTCATCGAAGCTTCAGGCTTGCCTTCAACGGCTTTATTCAGGTTATCTACATAAGCCTTATGGTGCTTGCCGTAGTGAATTTCCATCGTTTGCTTATCAATACTCGGTTCCAGAGCATCCGTAGCGTAAGGTAGGGGAGCCTGAGTAAACTGGGCTGAAACCTGAAAGGCTGAGGCCATTAGTCCGGCAACAAGGAGAGTTTTGAAGTTCATGGTTGATAAATGGTTTCTAAGGTAAAGATGCTGCGAAGCATGCAGTTGAGGGGGCAAAAATATCCCCGCTGTGCAAGGTCGCAAGGATTTCTTAAATAAAGATTACTTTTTAAATAGAATAATTCTACGAACCAGGGTTAGGCCCATTCAATCGAGCGAAAGCCCTAAAGTACCTTATGTCTTTAAAAATTCATGCCTAGTCGATTACTCAGACTATTTTACATAATCGGGTCTAGATTCAGTGCTTTAATTTAAACCCAATCCGTTTGGGGGTGTCAGATTCTAATAGTACTTCAAAAAGGTTTTTCTCCATTTTCTTCTTAACACATCGCGTTATGACTTGCCTCTATTATGTATGTTACTCGCCGAATGATCGATTACAAGCCAAAAGCTCCAACAGGAGTGATTAGTTTTTAAACGGCTGGGATTTCCGTTTTTGAGATAAATTGGGTTTTAATTTAAATTTTTCCCGAAAACCACTGGAAATGAGAAAGTCACTGAACTTTTACGCCGATCTTTTCTCTTGTTTTCTTATTCCAGGCCACATTCCCTTGTTTCGCAGGTATTTATTGATTCCGTGTTAGACACTACTTTCTCTTGTTATGTGGATTGTCCGATTAGCCTTACAGCGGAAATACACCATTGCGGTGCTAGCTCTGCTGATTCTGATTTTAGGGGTGGTGTCGATTCGCCAGATGCCCACCGACATTTTCCCCCGTATTAATATTCCCGTTATTTCTGTGATCTGGACCTATCGCGGCCTTTCGACCGACGAGATGGAAAAGATGATTACCAACTTCTCTGAAACGTCAGTTATTAACAACGCTTCGGATATTCAGCGGGTAGAATCACAGACCTATAACGGCGTAGCGGTGCTGAAAATTTTTTTCCAGCCGACCGTAAAAATTGAAGAAGCCCTGGCGGCTATTACCGGGATTTCGCAGACCATCCGGGTGCGGATGCCACCCGGAACCCAGCCGCCGATTATCGTTCGGTATAATGCTACCGACGTTCCCATTATTCAGTTAAGTATCTCTTCGGATAGTTTAACGGAATCACAGATTACCGACTACATTACCACCCGGATTCGTCCGATGATTTCGACCGTGCCGGGTAGTCGCCTTTCGCAACCCTTCGGGGGAAAGGCCCGTCAGGTAATGGTAGATCTTGATCCTGAGCTATTAACCGCTCGCGGCGTGTCTCCCGAAGATGTGGTAAATGCCGTTTCTGGCCAAAACCTTACCTTGCCTTCTGGACAATTACGTCTGGAAGATCGGGAGTATAACGTTCGTCTGAATACCAAACCCGATGCCATTATTGCCCTGAATGATATTCCCGTAAAGACGCTGCCCGGTGGCGTAGTGATTCACCTGCGGGATGTGGCGAATGTGCATGATGGTTCGATTGTGCAGACGAACATTGTCAAGCAGGATGGTCTTCGGGGGGTATTATTAAATATCGTGAAAACGGGTAATGCCTCGACCACGGAAGTAGTCGATAAAATCAGAAATGAAGTATTACCCGCCGTTCGTGGAGCGGCTCCGGCTTCTTTACGCATTACGGAGCTTTTCGATCAATCGGTATTCGTACGGGCCTCAATTCATGGGGTAGTGGTGGAAGGTCTGATTGCGGCTTTATTAACGGCGGCGATGATTCTGCTCTTCCTCGGAAGCTGGCGGAGTACGCTGATTGTAGCCATTTCAATTCCGCTTTCCATTCTCTGCTCGCTCTCGGTGTTATACCTGATGGGAGAGACGCTTAACATTAATACCCTTGGCGGATTAGCTCTGGCAATTGGGATTCTGGTGGATGATGCAACCGTAACCATCGAGAATATTCACCGAAATGAAGAACTGGGCTTGCCGTTGCGAAAGGCAATTATGGTCGGAGCCCAGCAAATTGCTACGCCCACGCTGGTTGCTACGCTGACGATTTGTATCGTATTCGTTTCCGTGTTATTCCTCGAAGGCCCGGCTCGATTCCTGTTTGGTCCGCTGGCGTTGTCGGTCGTATTTGCCATGATTGCCTCGTACATTCTTTCCCGTACGCTGGTGCCCACCCTGGCTGATTTATTACTCAAACACGAACCCCATCACGCTGCCGATTATCAGCAGAACGGACAGGCTCGCCGTCCGAATCTTTTTGCCCGGATGTATCAGAGCTTCAATCGGGGATTTGATCGTTTCCAAGGCCGTTACCTCAACGTCCTGCAATGGAATCTGAAACACCGGAAGTCCGTGCTGGTGGTATTTTTATTGGTGGTCGGAGTTACCGCTGCGATGATTCCATTCGTGGGTCGTGACTTCTTCCCGTCGGTAGATGCCGGACAATTTAAGTTACACATGCGAGCTCCGGCGGGGTCGCGTCTGGAGGCTACCGAACGTACGGCATCCGAAGTGGAGAAAGTCATTCGCAGTATTATTCCCAAGGAAGAAATCGAAACCGTCATTAGTAACATCGGTCTGACGAGCGAGAGTTATAACATGGTTTTTCAGGATAACTCGTCCTTAGGCTCGGCGGATAGTGAAATTCTGGTGGCTTTGAAAAAAGAAAAGTCACATCCAACGGATTATTACACCCGGGCCATTCGGGCTAAATTGGCGGAGGCCATGCCGGAAGTTACCTTCTTCTTTCAGCCCGCTGATATCGTTACCCAGATTCTGAACTTCGGGCTGACATCGCCCATCGATATTCAGGTGATGGGTTTTGACCGCAAGAATAACCTTCGTATTGCCAAAGAAATTCAGGCGAAAGTAGCCGAGATTCCGGGAACGGTTGATGTGCATTTGCATCAGGTCATGAACTCTCCTGAATTATACGTGAATATCGACCGCGAGCGGGCTAATCAGTTGGGCTTGAACGAAAGTAAAGTGGCCAGCAACATGATGATTTCGATGAGTGGAACGACGCAGGTAAATCCGAACTTCTGGCCTGATCCGGTTACGGGTTTCCCCTACCTGATTGCCGTTCAGACGCCTCCGTATAAACTCAATTCGATTGATAAACTCATGCAGACGCCGCTGGTAACTCAAACGGGCGAGTTAACTCCGCAGTCGCTGGCAAACGTGGCTAAAATTGAACGTCGGGTTACGCCTATGGTCGTGAACCGTCTCAATACGCAGCCGATGTACGACGTCTATGCCTCCGTGGAACGGACTGATCTGGGAAGCGTGTCGAGTAAGCTGGAATCGATTGTAAAAGAATACCAGAGCCAGTTGAAGCCGGGTAATAAAATTGAAGTTCGCGGTCAGGTAGAAAGTATGAATTCGGCCTTCGTGCGTTTGGGCATTGGTCTGATTTTCGCGGCGGTACTGGTGTATATGCTGATGGTCGTGAACTTCCAGTCTTTCCTCTATCCCTTCATTATCATTACTGCCTTACCCGGAGCGATGTGCGGGGTGGTCTGGCTATTATTCCTGACGCAAACCACGTTCAGTATTCCTTCGCTGATGGGAGCGATTATGAGCGTTGGGGTAGCTACGGCCAACTCCATTCTGCTGGTAAGTTTTGCTCAGGAACAGGTATTCGATCTACACTTTACGCCTTACGAAGCGGCGGTAGAAGCGGGAAGAACCCGTCTTCGTCCGATCCTGATGACGGCCTTGGCGATGATTATCGGTATGTTACCCATGTCTTTAGGTTTGGGTGAAGGAGGCGAGCAAAATGCTCCGCTGGGCCGGGCCGTGATTGGCGGTTTATTACTGGCGACGTTTACGACCTTATTATTCGTCCCCGTCGTATTCAGTTACCTAGCCAAAAACCGAACCGAAGCAGAATTAGCCGAAGAAAAAGAACTAGCTGAAATGGAAGTATAATTGAGTTGTTAGTTTTCGGTTTACCGTTTTCAGTTTTTGTAAAAGAACATTCATTGAAAACAGTAAATCGAAAACTGAAAACCAAAAAAGACTGAAAACGGCAAACTGATAACTGTAAACTAGTAAGAACATGAAAAGACTTTGGATATGGCTGATTCCGGTGGGATTGTTGGCTTTATTCTTCTTCGTGGGCATATTACCCCGAATTAAAAATCAGCAGGAGTTACACGCGGAAAGTGATTCCCAAAAAAACCGCACGACCTTGGTAAATACCGTAGTAGTGAAACGAGCGGCTGACACGACGGGCCTTACCCTTCCTGGGCAGATTACGCCGTATCGCGAAACGCAGGTATACGCTCGGACCCAGGGTTTTCTGCGTCAACGCTTTGTAGATATTGGCAGTAAAGTTCGTCGCGGAAGCCTATTAGCCACGATTGATGCTCCCGAATTGGATCAGGATATACTGAAAGCTCAGGCCGACCTGAAACTGGCTCAGTCTAATCTGGATCGCGTGAAAAGTGCGGGTATTCCCGGAGCTGTTTCACAACAGGATATTGATAACCGTCAGGCGGGTTTCGAAGTAGGTCGGGCTACGCTTCAGCGTTTACAGGCGTTGAAAGGCTTACAACAGGTTCGGGCACCGTTCAATGGCATCGTAACGGCTCGTAACGCCGATGTAGGAGCCCTGATTAATACCGGTAATATCTCTCTGTTTACCGTTTCGCAACTCGACACGCTTCGGGTGTATATCGACGTGCCACAGACGTATTACCGCATGGTTGCCATTGGTTTACCCGCAACGGTAAAGATTCCAGAGTTAGGTAAAACCTTCACAGGAAAAGTCGTTCGTACCTCGGGAACGCTGCGTTCCTCTTCGCGGACGTTATTAACCGAAGTAGCCATCCCCAATCATTCGGGTGAATTGGTAGCAGGTCTATACGGCCAGGTAACGCTGGACGTTCGAGCCGAAAATCCTCCCGTTCGTATTCCGGCCAACACGTTATTAGTTACGCCGGAAGGGCCAAGGGTTATCGTGGTTTCGGCTAACCATCAGGTAAAATACCAGCCTATTACCATCGGTCGCGATTTTGGTACTAGTCTGGAAATTCTGGAAGGCTTACAGGGCGACGAACGTCTGGTAACTAACCCCTCCGACGGCCTAAAAGACGGCCAGATAGTGCGAGTGAAGTAAGTGAGTTTAGAGTTTAGTGTTTTGAGTTGACAGAAAAAGAACTCTAAACTCAGAACCCCAAACTCCCAACGCTAACGCATGTTTTACCGAACGTTATGAATTGTATTGTTAAAATCAGTGGATTGGTGTTGCTGGCGGTTAGTACGTTGCGGGCACAGACACCAGCGAGCCGACCTTTCGTTGATCCAGAATTAGATAAATTAATAGAGGCAGGACTGAGCTTCAATCCCGATGTAAAAAATGCCCTGAGCCGGGTAGAAGAAGCTCGCATCCGAATTCGGGTGGCCGAATCGTATCTGCATCCTACCGTTCGGGGTAATCCCGGTATTCAGACGCAAAGTCTTTCGCCCAATCGCCCGGTGCAGTTCGTAAACGTGCGGGCCCAGCGGGTGCAACTGACCACGTTTCAGATTCCGGTTGATGCCAGTTTTGAGCTGGATTTATTCCGCCGACTCAAGCAGGGCGTACGGTTAAGCGAAATACAAACGCAAATTACCGAAGCCGATGTGCAAATTACTCGGCTGGCCGTGGCTTCTGAAATTGCACGGCTGTATGCCCTGGTGCGTGCGAATGATGCCGAACAAATAGTTTTTGATCGAACCCTGACCGCCCGTGATTCGGTACTGGCCGTCGTCCGCGAACGCTTTCGGATTGGATTAACCAGCGAAATTGACGTACGCCGGGCAGAAACGGAGATTGGTAATCTCAAAACCCAGCAGTCGGCCCTGCAACGCAGTCGCCACGAGCTAGAAAATGGTCTGGCGATTTTAACCGGGCAAAGTCCGGAAAGCTTTACGCTGGCTAGATCTGTTTTACCGATGTATCCAACGCCTGTTTACGCTACAATTACGCCCGAGCTTTTGAAAAATCGTCCTGATATTCAACAGACGGATTTACAGATTTCTGCCGCGGATGTGAACGCAGATATTGCTAGCAAGGCATTGAAACCCCGGGTTATTGCTGCGGGCTCCGGTGGATTAATCAGCGGTCGGGTAGGAGATGTGTTTTTACCTTCAAGTTATACCTATACGGTAGGAGCAACGGCCAGCTTCCCGATTTATGAGGGTCGCCGAAACCGCGAGAATATTAACCTCGCCCGTCAACAGGTGCAAACGGCCCGAACGGTGATAGATCAGCGATTGGTAAATGCCCAGCGGGAAGCGGAAGTAGCTCTGGACAACATTCGCGATCTGGAAACGCAGATTGCCAATCAGCAAAATGTGATAGAAACGGCGGGTAAAACCGAGTTACTGGTAAGAGACGTTTATAAAAAAGGGTTAACTACGTATCTGGATGTGCTGGATGCTCAGCGAACTTCGCTCGAAGCAGAACGACAGCTAGCCCAATTACAAGGTCAACGCCTGATTTACGCCGTAGCTCTCTGGAAAGCGTTAGGTGGTCAGTAAAAGATTAAAAGGCAAAAGAAGACACGTGAAAACGTGTCTTCTTTTGCTAAGCCGTGGTTAGTGTCTCACCAACCACGGCGGGTAGTTTCGAATACTTCCGATTTATAACCCTAAAGAACAGGCAATCATACACGTAGAGACGCGACTTTATCGCGTCTGTGGTAAAGGCGTTTCTACTATTGGTTCTCATTCCCAGCCAGATGCGATAAAGTCGCGTCTCTACAGGAAGATTATCCCTAATAGTTCGTAAGGGGGTATTCATCGCCGTTTGGAATGATAAATCCGAAGGGGCGATTTAAAGCCATTTCAGATAACTTTCACCCCTTTTGGGCATATAAAAGAAAACGGAGACAATCGAAGTTCATCACTTTACGTTGGTTGACTCGGGAATAGTAAATACTTTTGCAGCCCAGAAACACAATGACGTCCGGCAAAGGAACCATTGGTAATGTTCTAACGAAGCAAACTTCCCATCTCTGAAAAAATTATCTTCAACCCCTTGATAGGTTAACTAGTGCAATGCCAATTCTTACCGTCTTTTACATTAAAGTAATCCTGAGTATTTTCCTGACCTTAGGTGTGATTTTGACCATCTGGAAACCGACTGTAATCGCCGGGTGGCAACAGAAAAATGATACGTTGGCCTTTAGTCTGGGTTTCCTGTTGCTGCGTCTGATTCCTTGGATTGTCATTTTCATCCTCTTCAATCATGACCCTCGGGGAGACGTTCCCTTTTTCTATTATAAAGCTCAGGCCGCAAAAGCGGGCGGTTTCGTATACCGCGACTTCTGGTCCTATCACGCTCCCTTATTCGCTTATATCATTAGTTTACCGCTATGGATCTGGCATAATTCCCGTTCCATTGTGCTGTTCATGGTATTGATGGAGACGCTGATTCTCTGGCTAACGTATCGAACCTATAAAAAGGAAAAATCCAACGCTCTTCAGGCAACGTTCATTTACTGGCTAATACCAGCTTCGTTCATGTACATTCTGATTGATGGTCAGGAAGAAGTCTGGTTCTGGGGACTGGCTTTATTAATGTGGCGGCACGTAAAGAAAAATCCCGTTGATTATGAAGTAGGTCTGGGCGTAATCTTTGCTATTGCCTTATTAACCACGAAAGCTACCTTCGTTTTCTTTCTGCCACCGCTCCTGGTAAGCGTTCGCAAACCCATAAAAATGCTGCTGGTTATGGCCGCTATTGGCCTGCCTGCTCTGGCCTTTTTGTACTGGCAAATTGGTGACAGGTTCCTGATGCCCATTCAGCATACCGAGCAGTTAATGACGCCGAACCTGTTCTCCATTACCCGACCATTTATAGAATTATTCGTACACATCGATCAAAAGAATTCTACTGCCGTAAACTGGATTGGGTTAATCATTACGATGCTGCTGGTATCGTATCTGGCGTATCGTGGGCGAGTGAACCCGCTGAGTCACACCTTACCTTCCCTTTTTATCGCCACGTTTGCCTGTATGATGATTTTTCAGGCGAGTGCACCCGGAGCGTACCTGATTGCGTATGTACTGGCAGTAGTTTTTGAAATCGTTGACCTGAGAAATAACAAACATCTGTTAATCTTGTTAGTACTAAGTTGGTTGACCGTCGTGCAGCCTTTTGTCAATGTATGGATTAAACAGCCCGATTACATTAGCTTCTCAATGTTAGCAAATCCTGCGTATTTGGGTGAGTTAGCGTTACAAGTGATGAACGTGGCCTGTTTCTTTTGGATTGTTACGAAAGCCGCCATTAAGATTGTGACTCCTAATTATTTAAGATCGGCATGAGTGTTGTTCTAGCCAAGTTGATCATTAGTCTGCTTTGCATTTTGCTGGTAAGCGTTGTGCTCTATTTCAGACCCCAGATCACCCTTGGATTAAAAAATAAAAGCGTCGTTGGCGTCTTAGGCACCAGCTGGGTATTGCTCCGCGTGTTGCCTTTTCTCTTGATTTATCTGTGGGCTGACTATCAGCCTACTTCCGATGTAAACGGCTTCTGGGACGAGGGTAGCAAGGCCTCGCAGGGCATGCTGGTATACAAGGATTTCTGGTCCCCGTATTCGCCTTTATATGCCTATTACTTAGGCCTTTGGCTGAAAATCTGGTATAGCCCGAAAATGATTATCCTCACCATGGCCGCTATGGATGGCCTGGCTCTGGCATTAACCTATCAGCTTTTTCGCTACAAGACCACAAAAGAGGATCTGCTCTTTAAATCTTTAGTGTACCTTTTGTTACCAGGATCGCTAGTGCTTTGCATTGTGGGTGCTCAGGAAGATATCTGGATGTGGCTTTTTGTCGTAGGGGCTTACTTAACCCGCAAACGCTATGGCGTAGTTGGTTTTAGCCTGGTCATGGCTCTGGGAGTGTTGATGACAAAGGCCATTTTCGGTCTGGCTCTGTTTCCTTTGTTTCTGATTGAAAAAGAAAAAATTCGTTTCCTGATTCCTATTTCTATCGTTGGGGCCATTTCGGTTGTGGTTCTGTACCTGACGGTTGGGATGGAGTTCATGCAGCCTCTCGATGAAGCTAACGTATTGCGAGCACCCAACATTCTGTCGGTTATTAACCCCTGGGCTTTCAATTTGGTAGGATTGGGTGCCAAAGCCTGGAACTGGATCGGGCTGGTCATTACTATTAGTGCGGGCTGTCTGACAGCCTGGCGATTACGCAAGCATGAATACCCCGTTATGCTGGCTCATGTATGGGTAACCATGTACGGACTAATGATGATTGCCCAGCAAAGTGCCTACAGTAATTATCTGTTTCTATTCCTATTACCCATGGTTTTCGAAATCATCGACTGGAACAATCGAAAACAAATCTTCTTGCTTTTTGTATTTAATGTGCTGGCCGTTATTCACCCTTCAATGTGGTGGCGGCAGGGTATGCCGATTTACCTGAGTCCAACCGATATTTTTGCCATTCCTGATCGTACGATAGATTATTTCATTCAGTTAGGAATCGTTTGTGTGACACTTTATTTTGTTTGGGGATCGTTTCCCCGAAAAAAAAAAGTAGCTCAGAACGAACCGGAATTAGTAGTGGCCTAAGTTATATTTATACATCCCGAAACTAGAAAAAACAGTAGTTGGAATCTACCGCAAACAAATGGCCTGCGGAGGAGCAGTCCTCTGCGAGAAAAGCAATTCAGAAACGGAATTTCCCTAACCTGAATGGAGTACGCTGCATCGCAGCTATGTCGGTATTGATTCACCATCTGGAGCAGGCTAAACATACGTATGGAGTAGTTAACATCTACGAAATAACGGTAGTGAAGCACGCCGGTCGTCTGGGGGTTGGTTTGTTTTTTGTGTTAAGCGGATTTCTGATTACGTATCTACTATTGCAGGAAAAAGGCAATTTCGGGGACATTTCCGCTCCAAAATTTTACCTGCGAAGAGTCTTCCGAATCTGGCCTATTTATTACGTCATGGTCTTGCTGGCGATCTTCGTATTTCCTAACTTCTCAATCTTCTATTATCCGGGTGTAACCGAGTTATTACAACGTAATTTCACGGAACGGCTTTCGCTGTTGATGCTGGTCTTACCTAATTATGCCTTTGTACTTTACGGGATTCCATACTGGGCTGCTCAGGCCTGGTCTATCGGTGTCGAAGAACAGTTTTATTACTTATGGCCCTGGATTATCAAATACCCTAAAAAAACGATAGGTATCGTTGCCATTTTTCTAGCTGCTACCGTTGGATTATTAGCGTTGGGCATTTATTTTCTGGATGCCCCTGAAGTTAGAAAGATAGATGGGGTTCTGACCTTCATTGGGCAATTTCGCCTGTTAATCATGGCTTTAGGGGGAGCAGGGGCGTATGCAGTTTATAAAAATAATACCAGAATACTCAATGTATTGTATCGAAAAGATTTACAGATTGGCGTCTACATACTCTTCCTGATTTGTTTCTTTTCCGGCATTCACATTCCGGCTTTTATGGAAGTGTATTCGCTGTTTTTCTGCTTCTTTATCTTAAATGTAGCCACCAATCCCAACAGTATTATTTCTCTGGAAAACCCCATTGTTAGTTACCTGGGCAAGATTTCTTACGGCTTATACCTTTATCACGTCGTGGTTTCCATCGTATTCATTAATCTGTTACGAATGTATGCTCCCGAATTATCCACGACGGTTTATAACCTGATTTTATATCCCTGCGTCATTGGATTTTCGGTACTGGTCTCGGGCCTGTCTTACGAGTATTTTGAGAAGCCCTTACTCCGTTTTAAAGATGAACGGTACGGACGTTAATCTTTCACGTTAGGTAAGTCAGACATACGGTAAAATTTCAGGTTTAATTCCTGGGCCGTCGCCAGAATTTTCTCCATAAAACTAATATCAAATCCGTATTGTGTCGCCGTTGGGGGTGCTGATAAGGGCTCATGCCCGAACAATAGAACGGCTTTCCCTTTCTCCTTTGCCTTAACTAAAGCATCTTTCATTTCTTCCTGAGAAAGATTCGCACTGTAATCAATCAGCAGAGCATCCACTACGCGTTCTTGATCGAAGTCATAGTAAATCTGAGGTAAGTATCGGGGCGGAATATGGTAGAGTTTAAAGCCTTTGTAATGACGTTCCGCCAGGGCTACATCACGTAAAATCTGAAAACCTGAAGTGAGTAAGACGGAATCGACGCGGGTGTTATGATTGCCGCCGGGGTGAGCATAAGAGGTGGGGTAAAAACCGGCTTTATTCAGGTAAGAAAGTCCGGGACGGATTTCAGTATTAAGATAACCTTCTACGCCTAAATCCTGAATCATTTGCGTAGAAACGCCGTGAATAGTACCGTGGTAACCAATTTCATGCCCTTCGTTCTGAAGTTGCCTTAGTAAAGAGATGTCTTCCGCAGAAAGCGAATCCGGGCAGTTAATGAAGAAAGTAACCTGGGCATTGTACTTCCTGAAAAGCGGTATTAACGCGGCCCATTCCTTCAGAAAATGATCGTCGAAAGATAAGGCAACGCCGGCCCGTTCAGGATGTTTCGGTGGCGTATCACATCCGAACAAACTTATAAGCAGCAGGAAGAATACTAGTAATTTATGAAAAGACATACGGTGAATTTAATCAGGAAACGGCCTGAAAGATAACAATTATAAAAAGTAAACAGGTGATTGATAAGGTCTGATATTGTCTGGATACCTGAGAGGTTGAATTCGTACATCATGCAGAGATACGAGTTCATCCCAAAGCGATCCTTTACGGATTGTTACCGCCTTTTAACGGTAACATAACATTCTCTTAAAGCCCTTCTTTCCCCGATAATCTACTTTTGTGGCCTGAAAACTCTGAAAATAATTCATTGATTTTCAGAGTTTTATTTTTTACAGAAAAATCATTTTCTTCCCAAAGTTTAGTCTATGAAAAACTTGAACTGTTTTTCAGGTCAGGTAAAGTATGTCCTTGCGGGGCTATTTCTACTGAATCAACTTCCACAACGGGTGGTGGCATCACCCCACCTGCATAGTGTTTCCCCGAAGGAACTAACCATTACCGGCCAGGTAACGGATGCTCAAACCCGTGAAGTATTAACGGGTTGTACGGTCATGGTAAAAGGTACCTCGGTTGGTACGACTACGGGAGCCGATGGAAAGTATAGCATCAAAGTTCCCAATACTGAAGCCATACTGGTCTTTCAATTTGTGGGCTATGAGCCCATGGAAATGCCTGTCGGTCGTCAGACTACTATTAACGTTGAGCTGAAAAACGACGCAGCAGATCTGTCTCAGGTAGTTGTGATTGGTTACGGTAGTACAGTGAAAAAGGACATGACCGGAGCCATTACTTCGCTGAAAAGCTCAGAGTTTAACAAAGGGATCATCAACTCGCCCGAGCAGTTATTACAGGGCAAGGTTTCTGGGGTAAATGTTACTTCAGCTACTGGTGAACCCGGAGGGACTCAGAATATCACCGTTCGCGGTCCCGGAGGAATTCGTACAGGAAGTACGCCGCTGTTCGTAGTGGATGGTCTGGCTCTGGATAACAGTAGTACGGGTGGAGCAACGAACCCGCTGGTATTCCTCAACCCACAGGATATTGAGTCCATTGATGTATTGAAAGATGCTTCAGCTACGGCCATTTACGGTTCTCGTGGTGCCAATGGCGTAGTTTTGATTACTACTAAGAAAGGCAAAGCCGGTCGCTCGACGTTGACTTACAACGGAAATATCGGGGTCTCAACGCTGGCAAATCCTTTGAATGTATTATCTGCTGATGAATTTCGTACGGAAGTTCCCAAGCTGGGGAACAGTTTGGTGGACAAGGGTGGTAATACCAATTGGCAGAAAGAAATTTCCCGCCGGGCCATTACTCAAAACCACAATGTGGCTCTGAGTGGTGGTTCAGAAAAACTGACGTATTATGCCTCATTCGGGTTACAGGATCAGCAGGGAATCCTGAAAAATAGCAATCTAAAGCGTTATACGGGCCGAATTAATGCGACGCAGAAATTACTTGAAGATCGCGTAAGTGTTGATATTAATCTGAATGTGACGAATACGGTTAACCAGCGGCCCCCCATTCAAAGTCTCATTGGAGGAGCACTAGCGGCTAACCCTACCTATCCGGCCTATGATGCGGATGGCAAGCCTTTTCAGTATGTAGATGGTACCAACCCTCTGATTCCACTTTCCCTGGAAAAGGACCTTACCAAAACGAACCGGGTGATTGCCAGTATCTCACCTTCAGTAACCCTTATCAAAGGACTGGTCTACAAACTCAATTTTGCCGTTGATCAGTCGAGTGCTGCTCAGGACCTTCAGTCCTTGCCAAATGAAGTGCCCTTCCAGGAAGGTCGTCTTGAAACCACCAATACGTACAATACTAACCGATTGATTGAAAATTACTTAACGTATTCATTCAGCCGCAATGAGCACAATTTCTCTGCTCTGGCGGGGCATTCGTATCAGCGGATTTTTCTACAGGGTCGTACGAATAGTATCAATAAATTTCCTATTTCGGACATTGAGCCCATCTACAATCCAGGGTTAGGGCAAGACCTGACGCTGACGAACAACCGTCCGACGGGTTACGCGACGATCAATGAACTACAGTCATTTTTCTCGCGGGTCAATTACCAGTGGAAAGACAAGTATCTGGCGACCCTGACGGTTCGGGCGGATGGTTCGTCGAAGTTTGGAGCTAACAATAAATACGGTATTTTCCCGTCAGCCTCGTTGGGCTGGCGTTTATCGGAAGAACCTTTCCTGAAACGCATCCCTGCCATTACAGAGCTGAAAATCAGGGCTGGTTGGGGACAAACGGGTAATCAGGAAATTCCCTCTAAAATTACTCAGGCCCGGTTTTCTACCAGCGTAACCGGAACTACCACTTACCCTCTGAATGGCTCCAATACCTATCCTTCTGGAGCTACGTACAATCGCCTGGCCAACCCGGATATTCAGTGGGAAGTTTCTACGCAAAGTAACTTTGGACTTGATTTTGCCTTCTTCGACGGATCATTCAGTGGTTCATTGGATCTATTCCGTAAAGTATCCAACAATATTCTGCTCGAAGTAATACCTGCCGATCCCGTGCAGCCTGTCCGCACTTTATGGACGAACGTGCATGACATGAAGATTACGAATCAGGGCTTGGAAATTGATCTGAATTACCGCAAGAGCTTTGCTAATGGGCTACGTTACTCCATTGGTGGTAATGTTACGTTCATCGGTAATAACGTAACGAACTCACCTTATTCCGTGCTTACTTCAGGAACAGCTTCGGGTTCGGGGTTATCCTCCGCAACGATAAACGGCTACGTGAATGGTCAGCCCATCGGTACGTTTTACCTGAAAAATTTCATCGGCTTTGATGACAAAGGAATTAATAAGTTTCAGGATGTCGACGGCGATGGCATTATTACGGATAACGATCGGGTAGCGGCTGGTTCGGCTTTACCGAAAAAGATGTTCAACATTAATGGTAGCATTGCTTACAAAGGCTTTGATCTGACGGCTAACCTGAATGGCGTTTCGGGTAACAAAGTCTATGATAACACAGCCAATGCGATGTTTTATAAGTTACGGTTGTCGAAAGGGCTCAACGTAACCCCCGAGGCCCTTCAATACGCTAATGAATCGGTTAATAACTCGGCTCCGGTATCTACACGCTTCCTGAAAAATGGTCAATTCTTACGTCTGAATAACCTGAGTTTGGGCTATAACGTCAATACGGTAGGTCTGGGAATGGACAAATGGGTGTCCAACATTCGCTTGTCAGTAACGGGTCAGAATCTCTTCGTGATTACCCCTTACAATGGCTACGATCCTGAGGTAAACAATGACCGCTCGGTGAATGGAGTTTCATCGTACGGGATTGATTATCTGAGTTATCCTAAAGCTCGTTCCGTGATTTTTGGATTAACCATTAGCTTATAATTCAACGACAATGAAACATAAATTTTCTGTTCTACTAGTTCTGTCCAGCCTACTGCTGGTGAGCAATGCCTGTACTGATTTAAATGAAAACGTGTTGGACGAAAGCTTCAACCCGACTCTGACACCGCAAGAAACGGCAGATGGACTCATTGCTCCGGTATACGCTCTGTTACCCGAAATTTATAAGCATACCAACTATTTTGCTTTACAGGAAATTTCTACGGACGAAGCTATTTTACCCTATCGGGGCGGTACCGATTGGGGAGACAATGGAATTTATCTCAACCTGCACGCTCATACAACCACGAGCACGGACCCCAACGTACGCACTACCTGGGATAACCTGGCAACGTCTATATCCCGGAGTATTGTAGCTATTAATTCCCTGGCTACGCTGAACAGTGCCAATGCCAATATGTATAAGGCAGAAGCTCGGGGGATGCGGGCTTTTTATAACCTGCTGATGCTGGATTTATTCGGTATTGCTTTCGTAAAAGACGACCCGAGGGAATATTCCAAAATCATTCGTGGGGACGAAGCCGTAAAGTACATTGAGAGTGAGTTTTTGGCGGTAGAAAATGCATTACCCGCGAAGGCAAACGTAGCCGCTGGGCGACTAACGCAGGGAGCTGTTTGGGGATTATTAGCAAAATTGTACCTTAACGCGGCGGTTTATCGGAATCGTTACGCGGATCAGTTCACCTTCACGGCGGAGGATATGGACAAGGTGATTTCGTATACTGACAAGGTCATTGCCTCGGGGCAGTATCAGTTGTCGAATGATTACTTCGGAATTTTCGGCAATAACAACCATAATAACCCCGAGTTAATCTTTGCCGTAGATCAGCGTCCTGAATTAAACGGACATAACCGTTTGGCGTATTTCTCGCTGTCGGGTGATCAGTTCCCGCTCGCAGCCTATCCCAGTGCAAACGGTACGGATGGCCCCGCTATAACGCCTGATTTTTACCGTATCTGGACTCAGGCCTACGGGAACGAAGATCCTAAACGCGATCCTCGTTTTTATCAGGAAAACATGAAAATTTATTCGAACGCAGCGGATACCTGCGTTTCGGCGGCGGATTATAAGATCAACCGCGGGATTCTTCGGGGGCAGCAATATGGTCTACTTCGTGTAAACGGCGTTTTCTTGAAATGTGCCAACGGACAGTTTAAGGTTGGAAAACTCTATAATTCCAGCCGCAACCGTTCGGATTTACCCGTAAACTTCACGGAGCAGATCGATTTTACAACTGCCGGAAGTAATTACAGCACAGGGTATCGCGTGGAAAAATACGAATTCAGCTCGTCGTCCAATACGGGTCGTAACCGTGGAGAAGCTGATATTTCTATCATTCGTCTGGCGGATATTTACTTGATGCGGGCGGAAGCGAAGCTTCGCAAAAGCAATGACGCGGCGGCAGCTTTGGCCGATGTAAACACGGTTCGGGCGGCTCGTAGTCTGACGCAGGCCCCGCCAGCTTTGACGGCCATGAATCTGGATTTACTTTTCCGCGAGCGAGGTTTTGAATTTTACTGGGAAATGCTTCGCCGTACGGATATGATTCGTTTCAATAAGTACGAAGGTACCTGGACTGAGAAGACCAACACGGATAAGCGTAAACGGATTTTCCCTATTCCGCAAACTGCCATTGATGGTGCCTCAAACCGGGCCGGTTACCTAATGCAGAACGAAGGTTACTAGAGACTTGCAGCTAGTTTGAAAAGGTTAGATTTTTTTGGAGTGGATAAGGGCGTTTTCGTTCTCAAACACTCCAACAAAATCTAACCTTTCTAAACACTACTCAAACCTCTCAAACTTCAACTCATTTCTATGGTGTACGCTGGGAAAATCTCTACCTTTACTGGACGAGCTTATTTTCTTTCCCATGATAAAAACCGTGATTTTTGATATGGACGGGGTGATCGTTGACACCGAACCCGTGCACCGTTACGCCTTTTTCAAACATTTTAACGAGTTAGGCATTCACATTACTGACGAAGAATATTCGACGTTTACGGGTTTATCCACCCGAAATGTATATCAGGGTTTAAAAGCAAAATATAACCTGGCCGATGAAGTAGAGGCGATGATTCAGCGGAAGCGGTCTATTTTTAATGATGCTTTTGACGAAAAAGAGGACCTAGACCTGCTTGAAGGCGTACGTACATTGATTGAAGATTTACATCAGCATGATTTTCAGTTAATTCTGGCTTCGTCAGCTTCGAAAGTAACCATTGCCCGTGTCTTCAAACGCTTTGGCTTGTCTCCTTACTTTACGCATATCGTCAGCGGAGAAGATTTCCCAAAATCAAAGCCCGATCCGGCCATCTTCGAGTATGCGGCTTCGCTTTCGGTAGCCCCTAAATCGCAATGCATCATCATTGAAGATTCGACCAACGGTGTAAAAGCCGCCAAAGGAGCGGGGATTTACTGCGTGGGTTATAACAGCGAGCATTCCGAAATGCAGGATTTAAGTCTGGCCGACCAGGTGATTAATCATTTCTCGGAATTAAACGCCGAAAAAATACGAGCTATCGAACCGTAGATGTACAATTCATTACGTCTGTCAAATAACTTCCCGAAAGTTTCAAACTTTCGGGAAGTTCCATTTTTAGCCAAAGCTATTTATGGTATGAACTATTAAAATCTAGGCCTTGGCTGGTGTCCTCACCAGACACTTGATGGCGGCTGGTGAGGACACCAGCCACGGCTTGAGGCTTGAAGAATTACAAAATACCCATTCTTAAAACCCGCGTATTCTTCACCAAAATCAAGGGGAACCCTTATTTTTGATGTATGAAACGCTTCATTCCCCTATGTGCGGCTGTACTGGCTTCACTTACCTCTTACGCTCAAAAACCTTTTCAGACGGGTAATCAACACTGGGCCGATTCGGTTTTTGCCCGCCTGACGCTCGACGAGAAAATCGGGCAGTTGATGATGCCCCGTGCTAATTTTACTAATCAGGCTTACGACCAGGAAAAGCTGAAAGGCTGGGTTCGTGACTATAAAGTCGGTGGATTGGTATGGTTTGCCAATCAGCCCACGCGACAGACGGCCATGATCAACGAGTTACAGGCAATTTCAGCCGTACCGATGATGATGGGAGAGGACCTGGAATGGGGCCTTACCATGCGACTGGACAGTGCTGTTCGGTATCCGTACGCTCTGACGCTCGGAGCCATCCGGCAAAATGACGACTGGTTTTACCGCATGGGGAAACAGATTGGCGAGCAGTGCCGCCGGGCAGGCATACACATTAACTACGCTCCCGTGGCGGATGTAAATAATAATCCGAATAACCCCGTCATCGGTTTTCGTTCGTTTGGGGAAAATCGGGAAGAAGTGCTTCGCAAAGCCAAAGCATACATGCGGGGCATGCAGGATGCCGGGTTAATCACCTCGGCTAAGCACTTTCCTGGTCACGGCGATACGGATGTAGATTCTCACGCAGATTTACCCGTGATTAACCATTCCCGGACCCGACTCGATTCGCTCGAATTATATCCCTTCCGGGAGTTAATTAAGCACGGTCTGAATGGCGTGATGATTGCTCACTTGAGCATTCCTGCTCTTGACTCTACGCCTAATCAGGCCTCGACGCTTTCCAGACCCATCGTAACCGATTTATTACGCAAGCAAATGGGTTTTGAAGGGCTCATTTTTACGGATGCGATGGAGATGCAGGGCGTAGCCAAACATTATCCTCCGGGCGTAGCGGGCGTAAAGGCCTTATTAGCCGGAAATGACGTGCTGGAAACCTTCACGGATGTGCCCGTTATGTTTCAGGCTATTAAAAAAGCTCTGGTTTCAGGAGAAATTTCCCAGGCCGATCTGGACGATAAAGTACATCGCATCTTGCGGGCTAAGGCTTGGTTAGGGCTGGATAAATATCAGGCGGCTCCTTTAACTAACTTACTGCAAGACCTTAACAAGCCCACCGCCGAAGCTTTATCACGCCGAATGTCGGAAGCTAGTTTGACGGTATTGAAAAACGAAAATGGGACATTACCCATCAAAAATCTGGCTACGGCAAAAGTTGCCGCCATTAGTGTAGGAACGCCCGCCCAGGGACCTGTCAAACCAACGGCTTTTCAGGGCATGTTGATGAATTACCTGCCGGTAGATACCTTCCAGGTAGATATAAAATCGTCGGCTCAGCAATTGCAAGCCATTAAAGACAAGCTGGCTGAATATGATCTGGTAGTGGTAGCTCTGCACAGTCCGTTTTTACGCTCAGCCAATGCCTGGCCAGAGGCAAATCTGAAGCTGGCTCAGTCGTTTGTAGGCTTACCCAATGCCGCTTATCTGTTCTTCGGAAATCCTTACGTGTTGAATAAGTTACCCGGCATTGAAAAGTCAAAAGCTTTGGTAGTTACCTATCAGGAAACGACAGTCATGCAAGAGTTGGCTGCTCAGTTAGTAGGAGGGGGTATTGGAGCCAATGGGCAACTTCCAGTTACCGTGAATCAGGAGTTTAAATTTGGAAATGGCTTACGGGTTGAACCACTGGGTCGCTTCAAATATGGAATGCCGGAATTAGCTGGAATAGATTCAAGAATACTGAATACCAAACTGGATTCCATTGTCAATCAGGGGTTACAGGAGAAAGCCTATCCCGGAGCTTCGGTGGTGGTAGCGAAAAACGGAATGGTGATTTTCAAGAAAGCCTACGGAACGCAGACGTATGAAAGCAAACAACCCGTGCGGGAAACGGATTTATACGATCTGGCTTCGGTAACGAAAGTCAGCACGTCTATTCTGGCTCTGATGCGTTTGCAGGATGAGGGTAAATTCAGGCTGGATATGACGCTCGGCGAGTTTTTTCCGAAATGGAAGAACTCAAATAAGGGTAAGCTAAAAATGATTGACATCCTGACCCACCAGTCGGGACTGAAAGCCTGGATTCCGTTCTGGATGACGGCTAGAGATTCAACGCGTGAAAGTGGCTGGAAACCCCGGACGTTTAGTAATGAGCAGAGTCGTCGTTATCCCATCGCCATCGCCGACCATTTATTTCTGCACCGTCGGTATCGTCGGGAGTTAATGCGTCAGATTGAAGAGTCTCCCGTAAATCCAAAACAGGGGTACGTCTACAGCGATCTTTCGTATTACCTCTATCCGCAGATTGTTGAGAAGATTACCGGAGAAAAATGGGAGGATTATCTGAAGAATACTTTCTATCGTCCGATGGGGGCTACGACCTTAACCTATAATCCCCGTGAACTATATGCATTGGATCGAATCGTACCGACGGAATATGATTCTTTATTTCGGAAAGAACTGATTCATGGTCGCGTACATGATGAAGGAGCAACCTTAATGGGAGGTATTTCTGGTCACGCGGGCTTATTTGGAGACGCCAATGATCTGGCGAAGTTATACCAGATGTATCTGAACGGAGGTATATACGGTAACCAGCGTTTTATCAGCGAAAAGACCATAAAACAATGGTCATCGTATCCATTCCCGGTTGAAATTAATAGCCGTCGCGGCATTGGTTTTGATAAACCTGATCGTAACAAACCCGGCCTCTCTGGACCTCCTTCCGCAAGTGCTGAAAGTTTTGGTCACTCAGGTTTCACCGGAACCTTTGTGTGGGTAGAGCCGAAAGAAAAGATGTTATACATTTTCCTGGCAAACCGGGTATATCCCACTCGTAACAACTCCAAAATCAGCAAACTTAATACCCGAACGCAGTTTGGTGAAATGATTTACGAAGCCATTCGTAAGTCGAACGTACCTGGATTTTAGAGGATAGTTAGGGCTTAATGATTAATAAGCATCCCGAAGACTGTATGGTTTTCGGGATGTTTTTTGTTTGAAGCCTTAGAAGAAAAGATGGATTGTAATCAGACTAATACCTTTCGAGAAGTCTTACTGCCGCTGCCATCATGGTCGCTGCCAGCTTTTCCGCTGGCAGCACTATGTTACGTCCTTTGGGAAATTGTAACCTATTGATTCACTAAATAATTAGGTAGGACCAAGGCAAAATGCTGCCAGCGGAAAAGCTGGCAGTAATGGGATTCAGCTTTTTAAAACAGAAATCTCTATAACTAAGTCCCTACCATCATGGCCGGGCCACAGGGGTAGCGGAAAATAACAAGCTCTTGTCTCTACGAATGGGAAGCGAATAGTAACTTTAATTACAGTGAAGAAATCTGAAGCAAACTATAAAGTCGCTCTCTGCCATGTAGTCCAATCAGCTTTTGTGCTAGGGTAAAACACCACACACTCCCTCTAAAAAAGAACTTCCCGAAAGTTTCAAAACTTTCGGGAAGTTGATAAACAACTGACAACACTATTTCACAATCTGGCTGCTTAGTCGGTATAATTCAATTTCAGACACCTTGGCGTTATACTGAGCCTGCAAAAGTCGAATTTCGGCGGCTACGAAATTTCGCTGAGCTTCCCGTAATTCCAGTGGGGCAGCTACGCCAATTTTATACCGTTCCAGAGCAATGTTTACGTTCTGCTGAGCCGTTTTGGTGTTAATAGATTCGAGGTCGAGTAGATTAAGATTATTCCGGTAGTTTTCGTAAGCCTGCCGTAAACCCGACTCGACCTGTACTCGCAGATCTTCTTCCTGAAGCTTAATAATCTCCTCGTTGATTCGGGCTCCCTGAATGCGTCGATGCTGATTCAGCCCATCAAAAATAACGGCTGTTACCTGTACTCCTCCCGTAATGTTACCAACTGTACCACTTCTTACCCCGAAACCAGAACCGCCGTTTCGAAGTCGGTTATAAGTATATCCTCCCAGCAAATTCACATTGGGCCACAGCAGAGCCTTCTGGTTCTTTACGTCCAGATTGGCAATGGTGCTGTTATGACGAGCCAGCATCAACTGAGGATTTTGTGATAGGGTTTGCTCTTTAAGGGTTTCGTAAATGAGGTCCCTGTTTACCAGTAAGGTATCCTGCGGGTTAAAATTGATGTCCAGCGATCGGGCCAGTAGCTGGTTAAGCTGGGTTTTGGTATTGGTAAAGGACAATTGCTGGGCAATCAGGGTGGCCGTGTCGGCGTTGAAGTCAACCTGTGCGGTCAGGTATTCCACTTTTGAACCCTGACCAATATCGTAGCGGTCTTTAGCCAGACGACGACGCTCCCGAGAGATGACCAGTGCATCTTCTAAAAAACGGGTCTGCTGTCCTTGTTGCACGGCGGCATAATACGCATTCGTAACCTGAGCAATCGTACTTTCGATGGTTACCTGAGCCTGAGATTCCCCCGCCCGAACGAGTTCTTCCAACCGATCTTTCGTAATGTACATACTTAAGCCATCAAAGATGGTCCAGGTGGCCGTAAGATTGCCCTGAACGTTACGGTTGAAGACGCCCCGTTGGACAAGTGGAGGGCGTACCGCATCGAAAAATCGCTGATTCGTGTAGTTAATCAAACCATTGGGTTGTACCACGGCTGTGACCAGCGGAAGCATACCCGCATTACCTCTGGTATTGTCATTTTCAGCCAGACGAACCTGGTTTTTAGCTACTTTAATCGCGTAGTTTTTATCTAAAGCGATGGTAATAGCATCTTCCAGCGTAAGATTTTCGGATACGGTCTGAGCAAAGAGAGAGAAATTAATAGCAAAACAGCAGAGGAAATAGGCTATTCTTCGACGCATGGAATTTTAATAGATTCGGGGGTTTCCAGAACGGAAAATAGGTAAATTATTCCCGTTGTTGGTCTCAATTCTCGTATAAAATACGACTACTTCTTACGAAGGTAACCGGGCAATGAGGGCACTTCAGATAATCTGAGATAAATCATGCAAAAGCCGCGACGAAGAAACGAAGCTAAAGGCTGATGGCACAAGAACTTAACTTTTCAGTAATGGGTCCTTCACAGTCCAATCAGGGTAGTGCTTTTTACCTCTTCCATCACGAACGAACTACTCATGTGCGAGACGCTGCTCAGGACGCTCAGTTTACTTTGATAAAAGGTGTTATACGCTTCCATATCAGCGACGATTACTTTCAGTAAATAATCGAAATTACCGGATACGACGCTACATTCCAGCACCTCGGGTAGTTTTCGAATCGCTTCATTGAATTCCTGGAAACTTTCCTGACGCTGTTTATCCAGGGTAACGAAGCAATACACCATCATCCCGCGACCAATCCGTTTCCGATCGACCAGAGCCACGTATTTTTCAATGATCTTCTGGTTTTCCAACTTCTTAATCCGGTCGTGAACGGGGGTAATACTTAAGTGAACACGTTCAGCTAATTCACGAACCGTGAGAAGAGCATTGGCCTGAAGAAGATTAAGTAACTGCCGGTCAATTGCATCCAGTTCCATGGCTTTTACAGATTTTGAAGGTTGAAATAAATGACTGTATTTTTAAAGTAAATCTCTACTGAAAAGTTATGAAATAACAAAAATGACCTGCATCTACAATCTTAAAGTGAGAAATAAATGATTAATAGGAAGCAAATAGGGTAAAAATGAACGTGCCGCTTTAGGGATAGCTGATCGATGCTTTTAAAAAAGGGGTACTGAAGCACAGAAATTTTTTCGGTTTTTAAAAAGGAATAGCTTTGATAACAGTAAAATAAACGAAAATATAATAACAAATCAAAACAAATTTCTTATTTATTTGATGAATAGCGAAATCTATTCTGAATGCATGAATTTTGTAGTCACAACGGGTACTCGTTGCAGCATTCATTTCATTAGCAGACTTCCTCCAAATTAAACTTGTTACGATCATGATTATTGGTGTTCCAAAGGAAATCAAGAACAACGAAAACCGCGTCGCACTAACGCCTGCGGGAGTAGCCGAATTCAAAAAACACGGTCACGAAGTCTACGTGCAGGCTACGGCTGGTGTTGGTAGTGGTATCAGCGACGAGGAATACGTTCAGGCTGGAGCAACCATTCTTCCTACTATCGAAGATGTGTATGACATCGCCGAGATGATTGTGAAGGTGAAAGAACCCATTGCTGCCGAATATCCGCTGATCAAAGCAAATCAATTACTGTTCACCTATTTCCACTTTGCTTCTTCGGAAGAGTTAACCTACGCCATGCTGAAAAGCGGAGCGGTTTGTTTAGCTTATGAAACGGTAGAGAAAAACGATCGTAGTCTGCCCCTGCTCGTTCCGATGAGTGAAGTAGCGGGTCGTATGGCGATTCAGGAAGGTGCAAAATACCTCGAAAAACCAATGGGTGGTCGTGGTATTCTGCTGGGTGGCGTTGCGGGCGTAAAACCTGCCAACGTATTAGTTTTAGGAGGAGGTATCGTAGGAACGCAGTCGGCGAAAATGGCCGCTGGTTTAGGAGCAAACGTAACGATTGTAGACATTAGCCTGCCTCGTCTGCGTTACCTGGAAGACATCATGCCCGCCAACGTAGATACCGTTATTTCCAATGAATATAACATTCGTCAGTTAATCCAGACCACTGATTTGATCATTGGTGGTGTGTTGATTCCTGGAGCTAAAGCTCCTTCGCTGATCACCCGTGATATGTTAAATCTGATGCGTCCCGGAACCGTAATGGTTGACGTAGCTATCGACCAGGGTGGATGTTTTGAAACGTCTCACGCGACTACTCACCAGGATCCTACGTTTGTTGTAGAAGGAATCGTACATTACTGTGTAGCAAACATGCCCGGTGCGGTGCCTTATACGTCTACCTTAGCCTTAACGAATGCGACTTTACCTTATGCAATTCAACTGGCAAATAAAGGCTGGAAAAAAGCCTGTCGTGAAAACGAAGAGCTGAAAAAAGGTCTTAACGTAGTGAATGGCAAGACGGTATACGCTGGCGTAGCGGAAGCCTGGAGTTTACCATTAACTCCTGTAGAAGATGTACTGGGGAAAGTTATCGTCGCTTAGTCTCACTTCTGGGTAAGAATAATAACAAATATCAACAACTGAAAACTGGAAACCGCTCAACGTTTTGAGCGGTTTTTTTATGCCTCAGACGGACGAAACGTATATAAACAAAATTACCGGCCCGCAAAGCAGGCCGGTAATCATCGTTCAACCTTCAACCTATCTGTCTTTTCTTTTTTTTAAGCTTTTTTCCGATTAAAACTTTGTTCAGTGACAGTAATCAAATCATGTACGTTTCGTACTGTCGACAAGGAATGATCGGGAATATTAATGTCGAATTGTTGTTCAATCATTACAACTAACTCGGTCATTTCTAAACTATTAAACCCAAAATCATTTTTAAAAGTTCGATTCAACTGAAAATATTCAGGGTTTATAAAAAAATGCTCCGTAACTACTTTTCGGATCGCCTGAGCGATTGCATTTGTGGTTTTCATGGCTCTATGGGCGACTCAGTTATATAACGTATCTCCTAAGAAAATAGTTTGTATACGTTACATCAAAATTTCATACCAGCGTTAATAACTGTTAAGTTTTGGGTTGTGAGTTTTGTGTTTAGAGTTCACTATAAAAATAGTGTGCTTCGATGAATAGAAATGATCAAATAACTCCCAACTCTAAACTCGCAACCCAAAACTCTACTACCAGATTTTTGTGCCTAGCAGTCGGTTTACTTCTAAACGTGCCAGGGCCTGCTGATATTGGTACTGGATACGTTGAAATTCTGCTTCTTCCAGAGCCGTTTGTGCGGACTGAATTTCCAGTTGGGTAATGACTCCGTTCTGGAAGCGAACGTCCGCCAGTTTCAGACCATACTTGGCTTCTTCTAGCTGGGTTTCTGAAAGTCGCAGTTTCTCAGAGGTTGAACGTAATTCTGATCGAGCCTGATCCAGTTGGGACTGGACAGCCACGGAAGCCGCTTCCGTGCCGTACTGACTCATTTGAAGATTTTTGCGGGCGATGTCTTCCTGAATGATATGACGCTTGCCGGAATAAATCGGAGCGGATAAATGGAAACCCAGGCCACCATTGAAACGGAACTTATCAATTTCGGGCTGGAAACCGTTTTTAAAGCCCGTATTGCCTACGAATGAGAGCGAGGGTAACTTGGCAGCCTTCGCGGCCTCGATGTCCTTCTCAGCGACCATTTCCTTCGTTTTCGAAACCCGAATGTCCCAGTTATTGGCTAGGGAAACGGAATCTTGTGAAGTCAGAGTAGCCAAATCAAAGCTGCCCGTGGTAGGAATGTCAGCGTGAACATCTTTCCCCACCAAAGAACTCAGCAGAATGAATTGACGGTCCAGTTGGTTACGTAAATCAACAATACGGGTTCTTACGTTTTTGTAACGAACGTTCGTAGCCACCAGGTTATAGTCAATTTCATCCCCGCTTTTGATCCGGTTTTCAATAACCTTTGCCGTTTCGCTCACCAGTGATTCCTGGGCTAGCTGAACGGTAATGGCTTTTTGCAGATAGACAATACTGAAGTAAATCTGAGCAACCTGATAGGCTAGCTGATGAGTAGCCTGTTCTACGTTCTGCTCGGATAAAATGCTTTCGATACGAGCTTTATCAATGGCTGCATTCGTTTTTCCCCAGTCATACACGGTTTGACTCACGGAAACGCCTACGTTATAGTTATTCCGGGGAGCAAACTGAATGGCATTGGAACCTAAGCCGGGAATTTCGAAAGCCACTTTCTGCAAAGGCCAGATGTACGTGTAGCTCGCGTCTCCGCTAACAGTGGGCTTATTACCCGATTCAGCTAATTGCGTGCGGCTCTGGCTCAGAGAAACGGCCTGGCGTTGTTGTTTCAGTTGGGGGTAATAGGCAATCGACTGACGAATGAGTCCATTCAGAACCTCGTCATTATTTTGTTGAGCAAAGGCCGCCGTACTCGTCAAAGCTACGAGGGCCAGTACTGGGAAGAATTTCATGATTAGTTGAGAGTTTGGGGTTTTGAGTTTTGAGTTTAGGGTTCGGAGTACATAACTCAAAACCTTCAACTCGAAACTCTAAACCTATTAATGGGCTTCGGCCATGGCGGCTGCGGCTGCGGCGATTTCTTCGGCTGATTTTTTCTTTTTCTGACGTAAGACTATCGTTAAGGGCAGAATAAGGATGAAGAACAGACCAACTACCCGGAACGTGTCCAGATAAGAAAGCAGATAGGCCTGCTTGTCAACGGCGAGTTCAAGCATTCGGTAAGCTCGCATGGTAGCTCCGCCCATGGCCTGCAAACGTTGCGTCAGTAAAGGATTTCCCTCGTATAAATTGGCTACTAAATCCGAGCGGTGCTGAGCATAACGGATGGCTACGAAGTTGTTGGCCAAGGCTACACCGAAGGCTCCCCCTAACTGCCGAATCATGTTATTGATCGCGATGGCATTGGGGTATTCTTTTGGGGTAAGTCCGGCTACTGCCTGGTTAGTCAGGGGCAACTGAAGCAGAGAAATCCCGATTACCCGCATCATGTGAGCGGGGAAAAACTGCCATTGACTCGTGTTATCATCGAAAGTTCCGGCGTAAAAACCGAAGGCAATCATGAACAGAATACCCGTGATAATGAAGGGCAGGGGAGAAGCTCCCGCTGATAACCGTCTTCCTACAATCGGCATCATGAAGACCCCGATCAGCGTCGGCCAAAGTAATGACAAACCCGTCATCGTTGGGGTATATCCGTTAATCCGTTGCACCATTACGGGGTACACAAACATGGCCGTGAATAGACCAATACCCGCCACGAAGCTAAAGATTGTGGTTACTCCCAGTGTTCCTTTAGCCATTACCCGTAAGTCAACGACGGGGTGATCGGTGGTTAATTCCCGCCAGATGAATCCCACCATGCCAATGGTGGCGGTAATGGCTATCATCACAATAAGTCGGGACTCAAACCAGTCTTCTGATTCACCTTTTTCCAGCATAAACTGAAGGGAACCAATACCGACCATCAACAGAATAATACCGATGTAATCAATTTTAATTTGATCTTTCTTCTGGCCTTCGCCTTCTTTCTTATCAATGTAGAGCATGGTTAACACTGCCGCCAGAATACCGACGGGAATGTTCACCAGGAAAATATTGGCCCAGTGGTAATCTTCCACAATAATACCCCCTAATACAGGACCAAAGGTAGGGCCCATGATGATACCCATGGCAAAGATACCAGAAGCAATACCGCGTTTTTCGGGAGGGAAGGCATCAAAAATGATGGCCTGCGAGGTAGAAAGCAAGGCTCCACCCCCCACACCCTGAATGAAACGCCAGAATACTAACTCCCATAAATCCGTAGACTGACCGCAGAAATAGGAAGCAATGGTAAAGATGACAATGGAGGTGAGGTAATAGTTTTTCCGGCCAAAGTACTCGGCCAGGAAGCCCGTCATCGGAATGATAATTACGTTGGCGATGGCGTACGAGGTCACTACCCAGGCAATGTCCTCGATGGTTGCTCCCAGCGATCCGGCCATCTGGTTCAATGCCACGTTCACAATCGTCGTGTCAATCAACTCCATGATGGCAGCGGAAATTGCCGTAGCAACAATAATAGCCCGCTTAAATCCGGTTGGATAGGTTATTGCCATGTCTTTTGGTTTTCAGTTGACAGTTGTCGGTTTTCAGTTGCTCGTGATACTTAATCATTGACTAATAAAAATTGACAACTGTCAACTAGTTGGTTCTCAGTCTTCAGTTTATAATCTTCAGTTAGCCGTGATACGTTTTATCACTGACAACTAAAAACTGACAACCGAAAACTACTTGGTTTTCACGCTAACTTCCACGTTCATACCGGCACGGAGTTGCTGACGGTATTTGGGTAAGTCTTCAATTTCAATTTTCACGGGAATCTTCTGGGTTACTTTTACGAAGTTACCGGAAGCGTTATCGGGAGGTAACAGGGAGAATTTGGCACCGGTGGCTTCACTGAAAGAAACGATTTTACCTTTCATCGGCTGATTAGGGAATGCATCTGCTGTGATGATTGCCTCAGCACCCATGCGTAAATGTTCTACCTGCGTTTCCTTGAAGTTGGCAACCACCCAAAGCGTACTGTCCTGCACAACGGTCATTACCGTTTGTCCATTCTGAATATACTGGCCGGGTTCTACGCTCTTGCGGCCAATCCGGCCTGACGAAGTAGCGTATACTTTAGAATACGTCAGTTTCAGTTTTTGCTGGTCAATCCGGGCTTTCTGAACGTCCAAAGCAGCTTCGGCTTTGTGTAACGCTGAACGTAGTACGTCCAGCCGCGAACGGGAAGCCAGAATATCGGCCTGACCGGCTACATACTGTTGTTCAAGAACGTCCGCAGCGTTGCGGCTGTCGTCCGACTGCTTACGGGTGATGGCTTTATCCGCTAATAGACGAGCGTCGCGTTCGGCGTCTGATTTTGATTTATCCCGACGTAAAGCCGTTGCTTTCAGGTTCGATTCCTGAGCCTTGATTGTCAGCTCGGCGTTGCGTAGGCTGGCTTTAGCGTTTTCTACGTCCGTTTCCATCTGACGATACGTAGCCTCCATTTCCGCCAGTTGCAGTTGATATTCATCAGAGTCAATCTCTAATAACAACTGTCCTTTTTCTACTTTGTCGTAATCATTGACGTTTACTGACTTTACGTATCCAGAGATACGGGGAAGCACGGGAACGAGGTAACTTTCAATCTGAGCGTTGTCGGTTTCTTCGTGTGTTTGAGCATGCTGGTAAGCGGAAAATCCGAACCACGCACCCACACCCAGTACAACGACCAGAATAACGCGGGGTAACATTTTGCGAAGTGAAGATTGTTCTGGCGTAGCCATAATTACGTCTATTTATAAGTGGTTTTAAAATGGGATGCGGACCCGTATACTTTAATGAGATAGTCAACTAAATTGACAATGCAAATGTAAACTTAGTTGACTAAAAAAGTCAAGTAGGTTGACTATTATTTTTTTATAACTATTTTTGCATAGGATTTGTGCCTTAAAGACCAAAGTTCCTCAAAGACTACGGCCTATAATGGCGATTATTATTATTAAATGATTGTAAATCAATTATTTGTGTTTTGGTGATTGATTTTGTAGAAAATGTTCCTAGAAACATAAATTGAAACCTATGATTTGTATTTTGTACTTTTTTAATTAATATTAAATTTACATTAAACTGAAAAAGAAAAGATTTTCGAATATTTTGAAATCTTTTCTGAGCATATAAAGTGATGGACAAGGAATTAAAAGAAAGGCTCGAAGCGTTTAAAGCTCACCGGAACCGGATCATGGGACGGTTACTAAGTAGGGCTTTCAGAATAGTGGTGGATGTTTCAAGCCAGAAATTGGCGGAATCGGGCCATGAGTCGTATCGACTGGGACATTTGGTATTAATGGTACATATTGATTTGGACGGTTCGACTATTAATGAGCTAGCCGCCGTCCTGGGTATTACCAAACAGGCTGTTAGCAAGATTGTGAAGGAGTTGCAGGAGCAGGGATACGTAGAAACGGAAAAGCACCCCGACGATGCTCGTTCGGTATTAGTAAAAATTACCAATAAAGGAGCTCGTTTTACACTGGAATGGCAGTCATGCACGAAGGTGGTTGATCGAAAGTTCGAGGAAATTCTGGGAGCGGAACGATTGGAGATACTAAAGGATATTCTGGTGGATTTGGCTGATTATCACGAAAATAAAATCAAGGAAGAACTAACCGAAGCCTCTGAAGGTCGCCGGACGCAGTGGCTGGAAATATTGCAGCAAAAAACTGTAAACTACCCCCTGCAATCGGTGCCGAAGGGAGACAAGAAAAAATAAATCTTGAAGATTAACTTATGAAAGCGGCGTTTCAGCAC
Organism: Siphonobacter sp. SORGH_AS_0500; assembly: GCF_031453245.1. Lineage (NCBI taxonomy): Bacteria > Pseudomonadati > Bacteroidota > Cytophagia > Cytophagales > Cytophagaceae > Siphonobacter > Siphonobacter sp. SORGH_AS_0500. The sequence continues at coordinate 3,996,112 of NZ_JAVIYT010000001.1, read as the reverse complement.
GGAAACGCCGCTTTTGTATATACTTCACTTACTCAACCGTAAGTATGGCGATGCTGGTGCCGCCGATATGACGAAGCTTGCGGAATGTTAGATTTCCAGACAGATAGTAGTCATTGAGAGCCCGTCGAACGCCTTCCCAGTTGGTATAGTCATGCCAGAGAATCGTACCGCCTTTGCGAACGAGTTTGAGGGCATTTTCGGTGTCACTCAGTAGGTATTCATACGCGTGCGAACCGTCGATAAAGACCAGATCCATACGATTATGATACGGCGAATAATCAAACGTAGCCGAGTCGCCGAACACCTGTGTAATTTTATACGCCTGTGGGTGGCCTTTGAAACGTTCGCCCGATTCTGATTTCTGTACGTACATTTCTTCCGTTTTTTCAATCTGCATTTGCGTGTTATTCAGGTCTGCGGGGGGAAGATCCAGCGTAATAATGCGGGCGTCTTCGGGACTGTTGAGGGCCATGTTCAGCGTAGTTCTGCCCTGAAAGGTACCAATCTCAAACATACACCGGGGCTGTAACTGGCTGACAATCTGGCTAATTACTTTTACTTCGAACTCGGTAACGTGTCCGAAACCGCATTCGTTAACACCTTGCAGCGTAAGATTTTTGTCCAGGTTGGATAATTCAAGAATATCCGTTTTAGGTAATTTGTACGGATCTTCGGGTAATAGCGAAGCAGCGGCAGGTGGACTGTACAAAGCGTACAACTCTCCGAGTCGGTTGCGTTCATGAGCGTCAAATGGGCTCAGAACAGCGGTTCGGGCCACGCGTTTCAATACTCCCAGATACAAGGTGAAGAGAGCGGTATTCATAAAGTAAAGAATTGGTTGTTAGTGTAGGTTATAAAAGGCAATAGCTAATCTTACAAACGGGCTTTCTGAAAATTAAAAGTCGTTCAGGTGGAGAGAATCAGTGAAGGCTTGAAAGAAGGCAATAGTTTGATTGATAGTTAGTTAAAGGATAGGTGGCTGAAAGATAAAGACGATCGCAAAATAGAAAAAGCCGATTAATAAAAATCGGCTTTCGTAAGAAGTTACTCAAAAAAATCACTGTGAAAATTCACTAGAAACACTTCCAGGCTGGCCCGCGTCATGGCGGTATATAACCATCGGACAAAGTCAGCATTTACCTGTTCCAGCGTCAGGTAACCCTGATCAACAAAAACGGCACTCCACTGGCCGCCCTGCGATTTATGGCAGGTAAGAGCATAGGCAAATTTCACCTGCAAAGCATTCAGATAAGGGTCTTTCCGAATCTCCTGCATCCGCTCGCGTTTGGAAGCAATGTGTTCATAATCGGCAGACACCCCATCGTAAAGCATTTTATTTTCTTCTTTACTCAACGAAGGTAAGGGACTGTCGAGGGTATTAAGGGTAATTTTGGCATCAAACGGCGGTTGATCGGGATAATCCGAAAGTTGCAGCAGACAATTGGCAAAACGTAGACCGTATTGTTCTTCGTAGCCTCTGATTTTCAGAACTTCCACAAAATCGCCATTGGCCAGAAAACCCGCTGGAGAATCTTCGTCCAGCACGGTATAATTATTCCGAACCACCATCAGCCGGTCGCCCGTTGAAATTTCATCTTCCTGATACTTGATCCGGGCTCGAATGTATCGGTTATAAGCTACCGCCGTTTTGTTGGAGCGGGTAATGACAATGGTATTTTCCTCGCCGTATTTCCGATAAGCATAATTCAAACCGTCTTCCAGTTTCTCGCCCGTCATGCGGTAGCAGTCCCGGAAACCTTTAGTGATGAGACGAATTTCAGGAATTTTATCCCAGAGAATTTCCCGTAATCGGGTCGCATTGGCCAGAATTCCCGAATCGTTATCCTGACGCATAACCTCCGTCATTTCCACTTCCATCACGGACATGTGAAAGTTGTCTCGTAAATAGGAAGCATCCAGAGCCGGACTATCATCTTTACCTACGGGAGGTAACTGGGCCAGGTCACCCACAAAGACCAGTTTGTTAGGGTCTCCTTCTTCATTACCAAACGTGTATTCCACCAGGTCAGTTAACAAACCCTGCATGCCGCCAAAATCAGCTTCGTCAGCAATCATGGAGGCCTCATCAACGATGAAAACCGTATTGGTATGGTAGTTATTCTGACGACGAAATTCCAGGCCGCCGCTGTATTTATTCGTGACCTGACGATAGATTTTTTTGTGGATCGTCGTGGCTTTTTTTCGGGAGTACGTCGCCATAACCTTGGCTGCTCGTCCAGTAGGAGCTAGCAATACCGTTCGAAAACCCAGTTTAGGCAGACTTTTCACCAACGTGCTGATGAGCGTGGTTTTCCCCGTACCCGCATATCCTTTCAACAGAAAGGTCTGAGCATCGTCATTGGATAGAAATTTTTCCATCAAATTAAAAAGCTCCAGCTGACCTTTGGTGGGCTGAAAAGGGAACTTCTGCCGAAGCAGAAACGCGGGCGTTGGGGTATCAGATTTCGGTGTATTCACAAAAACAAAGATAAGAAATTTGGGTCGGAAGAATAGGGAACCTTACCAGTAGAGACGCGATTAATCGCGTCTGGTCGGGGAATGAAACTACTTTCAAATCAATCAAAATGTCTTTTACCCAGACGCAATCAACCAGCCTCTCTACTGGAGGCCGTAACCACCGGGTTGAAGTAAGGCTTCCAGCGACTGGTATTTATGGAAAATGGAATGCACATGATCAGCAGGCAGGGCTTTCAGTTCTGACCAGGATAACCAGGCAGCTTCTTCCATAATCTGTTGGGTAAACTCTGGATCATGGCCCAGTAATAAGTTTCCCGAGATAACAGAAACGCGGAAAAATAATTCCAGCGTATGCAAAGGCGAACGGATAAACTCATTCACGAAAAGTAGCTCGCCTGCTTCAACGGTTAACTGCGTTTCTTCCTGAAATTCACGGATTAACGCTTCTGGAATGGACTCCCCAAATTCCAGACTACCACCCGGCGGCGACCAGAATGGACCGTCATGAAATAAGGCTTTATGTTTGATGACCAATACTCGATCTTCCTGCACGGCAATGCCACACACTCGCACCCGCACGTAACCGCCGAATTTTTCTAATACTTCTGTACTCATGATACCTAGCTCAACTTTTTGGACAATATACGTGTTTGAATAGTATAAAGGAAAGCTCAGGAGGTTGCCGGCAGGATTTCGGAAAGAAAGCCTAGAATGTCGCTGGCCAGGCCACGCTGGCAGCGATTCCGTAGAGAGGATATTCACCCGAAAACCTCAGGGAAGCTTTCTAAAAACCGCCTGAAAATCCGTACCTTTGCACTTTGAAAACCAGATACTAGATGCTATCAGTAAGTAATATTTCGCTCCGCTTCGGAAAGCGGGTTTTATTTGAAGACGTAAACTTAAAATTTGTTCCGGGTAACGTGTATGGCCTGATTGGTGCCAACGGAGCTGGAAAATCTACCTTTGTAAAAATCCTTTCGGGGGAAATTGAACCCACCACGGGCTCGGTAACGCTGGATCCCGGTGAGCGGATGTCGTTTCTGAATCAAAACCAGAATGCCTATGATGATCAGACCGTCCTGAACACGGTAATCATGGGTAACGACAGGCTGTATAAAGTAATGATTGAAAAGGATGAAATCTACGCAAAAGCAGATTTCACCGAAGAGGACGGTAACCGGGCGGCTGATCTGGAAGCAGAATTTGCCGAAATGAACGGTTGGGAAGCTGAGTCCGATGCAGCAGCTTTATTATCCGGTCTGGGTATCAAAGAAGACACCCACTACACGCTGATGGCTGACATGAACCCTTCCGAAAAAGTGAAGGTGCTGTTAGCTCAAGCCCTGTTTGGTAACCCTGATATTCTGTTACTCGATGAGCCTACGAACAACTTGGACATTGATTCCATCCTGTGGCTCGAAGAGTTTTTAATGAACTTCAAGAATACGGTAATCGTAGTCAGCCACGACCGTCACTTCCTGGATAACGTTTGTACGTATATTGCTGACCTTGACTTTGGTAAAATCCAGATTTATGGGGGTAACTACACCTTCTGGTACGAATCAAGTCAGTTGGCCGCTCGTCAGAAAGCCGATCAGAATAAAAAGGCTGATGAAAAGCGTAAAGAATTGGAAGAGTTCATCCGCCGTTTCTCGGCCAACGTGGCGAAATCTCGTCAGGCAACGGCTCGTCAGAAGATGTTGGATAAACTTCAGGTGGATGAAATCAAGCCTTCCAGCCGTCGGTATCCTTACATCGGTTTCAAACCCGAACGTGAAATTGGCGATCAGGTATTAAGTGTAGAGAACCTGAGTTATGTACTAGAGGACGGTACGACCCTGTTCAAAAATCTGTCCTTTAATACCCTGAACGATCAGAAAATCGCTTTCCTGAGTAAAGACGGTCTGGCCGTTTCGGCTCTGTTCGACATTCTGATGGGCGAGCGTAAACCCACCACCGGAACGTTCAACTGGGGAGTAACCACCACGCAAAGTTACCTGCCTAACGATAACACGAAGTACTTCTCAGACGGAAGCCTGAACCTCGTGGACTGGTTACGTCAGTATTCGGCAGAAAAAGACGAGACGTTTGTGCGTAGCTTCCTGGGTCGGATGCTCTTCTCGGGTGAAGAAGCCCTGAAGAAGTCTACCGTATTATCCGGGGGTGAAAAACAACGTTGCATGTTCTCGAAAATGATGCTCTCGGGAGCGAACGTACTCTTACTCGATGAACCTACCAACCACTTGGACCTGGAGTCAATTCAGGCCCTGAACAAGGGAATGGAAGACTTCCCTAGTGTGATGTTGTTTGCCTGCCATGACCACCAGTTAACGCAAACCGTAGCCACCCGGATCATCGAGTTAACGCCTAAAGGTTGTCTGGATAAACTCATGACCTTCGATGAGTACTTAACCGATAACCGCATCAAAGAACAACGCGAAGCCCTCTACGGCGAGAAAGTATAATTTTGGGGTTGGTTGTTGTTGGTTAATAGTTGTTAGTAAAACAAAAGACTATCAACCAACAACAACCAACTAACAACTAAAAAAAGATGGCAAAGAAGAACTATACCGGCGTAGTGTATTCAACAGATCCTGATTTTCAGTATCAGTCTGATGAAGCTTCGGAGGCGGCTACCTTGCCACCCCAGCAGCAGAACCTGAAAGTGCAACTGGACAAGAAATTACGCGGGGGTAAACAGGTAACTTTGGTAACGGGTTTCGTTGGAACGGAAGATGATTTAGCGGATTTAGGCAAGAAACTAAAAACGCTTTGTGGCGTAGGCGGTTCGGCCAAAGACGGCGAAATTATCGTGCAGGGAGACCAGCGGGACAAAGCCTTGAAATGGTTACTTGAAAAAGGATATAAAGCCAAACGAGTAGGTTAATCTACCTTTTATAAGTCTTAGAGATCAATTAATAAAAAGCTGTTGATGCAAATCGACAGCTTTTTTAGTTTTGGTAATACGCTATCTATTGGTTTTATGGAATTTGTATTTATAGCCATAATAAGGGTAGGTAAAGAATTGATTAAGATGTTAGGTAGAGTAGTAATGAGCTTGGTATGAATAGATTTTATAAGGGCTGTTATTAGCTATTTATTCTAGTAAATAAGAAAAATGATTTTGTGAGTATAGAGGACATGATGAAACGAATCGAGGGTTATTTTTTGTTGGCAGCCCTAGGTAACCCTTTGTCCTATGAAGCCATACGCGTCATTGAGTATATGGCTGGCAAGTGGGAGCCGGGCAAGCAAAGAGGGCAGGCGGTTAAGTCAAGATATAATCTTCCACTTAGTTTTATGCTTGACTAAGGTTAGAGAGATTTTCTCTTACTTCATTTTACTTGTGAATGATGAAAAATACCAACTACCTAAACAGCTTAAGTGTTTGGATAGTTGGTATAACTTACACATTATCCGTACTCTTCAAAGCCCAATACACCAGTAAAGGTTGGAATAACAAACGGACCAATCGTTTATTATCAGTATCGAGTCCGAAGGCATTACGAGAGTGGGTGTATTGAGCGATATTGCCCGGGAAAACAGCCGTAAAGAAGGACGCAGCAATTTTACCAACGGCCTTTTTATTTTTCTTATTCGTTAAAAGAAGGCTAGCCCCTAAAGCAATTTCGGCGTAACCCGAATACACTACCGTATCGTCTTTTTTGAGAGGGACCCAGTTAGGCACCTGAGCTTTAAAATCTTTTCTGGCAAAGGTTAAGTGACTGATTCCGGCGAAAACGAGGGAACCTCCCAGAAGTAATCGAGCTGCTGTTGTTAATTTTTCATTTTCCATACTAGCGTTGATAAGAGTGAGTATGCGTATAAATCAATAAAAAAACGGGCCTCAGTTCAGTGGCTGAGACCCGTTTTTAGGTAGGGGATTGGTAATGAGTAAATTAACCGCTATAGAGGATTGATTGAAACCTAAGTAATGAAAGGATCGTACGGGGTATTCTTTAGACGGTACGTAACTTACAATTGCAATGAATACGCCATCTTTTCATCAATTTTATCAAGCTTGAAACTGAACGTAGTTCCTTTGTCAACGCGACTCATCACGGTAATTTTCGATTTATGAGCATTGACAATGTGCTTTACAATGGCCAGCCCGAGTCCGGTGCCGCCTTTTTCTTTGGAACGTGACTTTTCTACACGGTAAAAACGTTCGAAAATGCGATTCAGGTGTTCGGGAGGAATGCCCGGGCCGTCATCTTTCACCTCGATGGTCCAGTCCTTTTTATCTTCGGTAAACGTTACATCCACCTTTCCTCCATCGCGACCATACTTAATGGCATTGTCAATAAGGTTGGTCAACGCTTGTGAAATGCGGTAGGCATCGGCCTTGACAAAGATCTGATTATGAAACGTATGAAGCTTTACCTTGATGTTTCGCTGATTGGCTCGCGGTTCCAGCTGTTCAATTACCTCCTGCGTAACCTTAATCACATCTACGCGTTCGCGGTGCATTTTAATTTCACCCGCTTCAATTTGAGAAAGGGTTAACAGGTCAGCTACCAGTACATCCAGGCCATCAAGACTTTTCGCGGCTTTTTGCAGGAATTTATCCCGAACGCGTTCGTCGTCTTTGGCTCCGTCAATTAACGTATGAATGAAGCCTTGAGCGGCAAAAATGGGCGTTTTTAATTCGTGTGAAACATCGGCCAGAAACTCCCGGCGAAATTGTTCCATCCGACGGAGTTCGTCAATTTCCCGCTGCTTCTTAGCGACGTAAACGAAGATGTCGTTGTTAAGCTTTTTCAACGGATTGACGCTCTTGGCTACCTTCTTTTTCGAAAAGCTAAAATCACTGAGTTTCAATCGCTGAATCGTGTCGTAGATTTTATTGATTTCTTCGAAAATCAGATAATCCAGCACGTAAAAAACCAGAATGAGTGTAGCAAAGAAAGAAGTGGCTCCGGCAATGAAGATCGTGCCGCCGGGCGTACCGGGAACGAACCAGAGAAACCCGCTGGTAATCGCCGAAATCAAAACGGCCAGCAGCAAAGAAATTACCTTAGGATTTAGGGGGGACATTCTTTTTAGTTTTCAGTTTTTAGTTTACTGTTTTCAGTTCTTGCTAGGAAGGTTCATGAAGAAGATTAACCACAGAGCTGCTCAGAGTTTAGCACAGAGTAACTCTGCGTAAAACTTGGTGAAACTCTGTGGTTAACAGCAATGGAAAACTGAAAACAGTAAACGGAGAACTAGCCTTATTCGCCCTCGGCGTTGAACATGTAGCCTACGCCTTTTAGGGTTTTGATGTATGTTTCACCAATTTTTTCGCGAAGCTTTCGAATGTGTACGTCTACGGTACGTTCCAGCACATAGATGTCGGCACCCCAGATGCGTTGCAGTAACTCTTCCCGATTGAAAACTTTGTCTGGGTGCTGAGCCAGGAAAAACAGCAGTTCAAATTCTTTTTTAGGCAGAACCACCGAACCAAAGTTACCCGTCACCGTATAGTTTTGTCGGTTAATAGACAAACCAGCCGTTTCGATGCGATCACCGGGATCGGTTTTCTGAGCTTCCCGGCGGAACAGGGCCTTAATCCGGCTCATCAGAGCCCGGGGTTTGATGGGCTTGGTGATGTAGTCGTCGGCTCCAATTTCGAAGGCCGCAATTTCTGAATACTCCTCCGAACGGGCCGTCAGGAAAAGAATGTAACTGCCCTTCATTTCGGCCAGCTCACGCAACTGGCGAGCGGTTTCGATGCCATCCTGCTGGGGCATCATGATATCTAACAATACGAGGTCTGGAGAAAAATTTCGGGCAATTTCAACGGCTTTTTTGCCATCGTAGGCTGATTCAATGTCGTATCCCTCTTTTTCAAGATTATATTGAAGTAATTCAATAATGTCGGGATCATCGTCCACCAAAAGGATTTTGTAGGCGGGCGTAGTGCTCATGGGGAAGTATTTTTAGCTCCATACAAAGTTAAATGAAATTTATGGCTTTAAAAGAGTGTTATCCTTTCATGAAAATTACTTTAAGGTAAGATTAATAATTCCATAACATACGCTTTATGTAATGGTAACAAACGATGATTATCCTTCGTATTTATTCATTGGTAAAGCCTGATTTGATCCCTTCATTACTTTTGAGGGTAAAAATATAAATACCTGATTCACTGATAATAAATTCCACCTAGTCCTATTTGTAAACATAGCTTTTATGTCATTAATGATTTCAACGAAAGAGCAGGTTCTCAAGCAATATTTTGGTTACGATCAGTTCAGACCCCTTCAGGCTGATATTATCGATACGGTTCTGGCGGGAAAAGATTGTCTGGTACTGATGCCCACGGGTGGTGGAAAGTCGGTTTGTTACCAGGTGCCGGCAATGGTGCTGGACGGTCTGACGATTGTCATTTCTCCGCTCATTGCTCTCATGCAGGATCAGGTGCAGGGGCTGGTGGCGAATGGCATTCCGGCGGCTTTTCTGAATTCTACTTTGAGTAACTCCGAGCAGGAATCGGTCATCTGGAAAGTAAAACTTGGCGAGTTGAAATTATTATACGTTTCTCCCGAGCGTTTGTTCGCCGGTAATTTCCTGAATTGGCTGAAAGAGCAGAAAATAAGTCTGTTTGCGGTGGATGAATCACACTGTATTTCCTTCTGGGGGCACGACTTCCGGCCAGAATATACGCAGTTACATCGCATTAAAGAAAGTTTTCCCGAAGTACCCATTATTGCTCTGACAGCCACTGCCGATAAGGTTACCCGGAAGGATATTCTTCATCAATTGGGTATTCCCGACGCTCCTACGTTTCTGGCTAGTTTTGACCGTCCGAATTTGAGTTTGACCGTATTGCCAGGACGTAAACGCCTGCAACAAATTCAGGATTTTCTGGACGAACACCCCAATCAGCCCGGAATTATTTATTGCCTGAGCCGGAAGTCAACCGAAACCGTGGCGGCGAGCTTGCAGAAGGAGGGGTATCAGGTAAAGTATTACCATGCGGGTTGCGATGCAGCTTACCGAACGCAAACCCAGGCAGAGTTTCTGAAAGATGACATTCAGATTATCGTAGCGACGATTGCCTTCGGCATGGGCATTGATAAATCGAACGTACGCTGGATCATTCATTACAACCTGCCCAAAAATGTCGAAAGTTTCTATCAGGAAATTGGCCGGGCGGGGCGAGATGGATTACCTGCCGATACCGTACTTTTTTATAGCTACCAGGACGTTGCCCAACTGACCGAAATGATTATCAAATCGGAACAGAGTACGGAGCAGAAAGACTTGCTCAAAGCAAAGCTGGATCGCATGAAGCAATACGCTCAGGCGGACATTTGCCGACGCCGGATTCTGATTAGTTACTTTAACGAAACTGTTGAAAAAGACTGTGGTAATTGCGATGTATGCCGGAATCCGAGAACGCTCATCGACGGAACCGTTATTGCCCAGAAAGCACTCTCAGCTATTGCCCGAACGGATCAGAAAATTGCGATGGGAATGCTCATTGATATTCTGCGAGGTAGTCACAATCAGAATATTCTTCGTCATGGGTATGATCAGTTGAAAACCTATGGAGTCGGACGGGATTTGAAGACGGAGGAGTGGGTGGAATTCATCGGGCAGTTACTCAATTCGGGGATCATTGACATTGCCTACGACGAAGGCCATGCCTTTAAACTGAATGAGATGAGTACGCAGGTATTACGTGGGAACCGGCCCGTTTCTCTGGTGCAGTTTGTGCCCTTTGAAAAACGTAAAAGTCAGGAAATAGAAGCCGAAGAAAAAGCTTCTAAAACCAAACGCGAAGTGGTTCGGGATGCCCTGTTCGAACGCTTACGTACACTCCGTAAACAAATTGCCGATTCGCTGGGAATGCCGCCTTTCGTGGTTTTTAGTGATGCTACTTTATCCGACATGGCTCAGAAGCGTCCCCTGAACCACGCTCAGTTTTTGCAGATTTCGGGGGTAGGTGAGCAGAAAGATCGGCAGTTTGGCGAGGTTTTTATTAACGAAATTCTGGCGTTTATTCAGGAAAATCCGCAGGCCGTTCGAACCGAGAAAGGGCAAACCTATGCTTTAACCCTGGAGTTATACAAGCGGAATTTATCCATTGAAGAAATGGCTGAGCAACGAAGCCTGGCCATATCTACCATTTTTAGTCACTTACAAAAACTAAAAGCGGAAGGTGAAACCATTGATTTAACGAAGTTTATCTCCGAGCGGACGAAAGAGACCATTCTGGAAGCGGCTCGTCAGCTAGGGATTCCCATTGCTGAAAATGCTCCCATTGGGCCCTTACTTGAAAACTTTGGCGATACCTATCAATCTTGGCAGTTACGTCTGGCCTTTCTCATTGCTGGGGAAGGCGTTCGGATGGATGTAGAAGCCTGGCGGGAAGAACGCGGCTTACCGCCACGTCCGGTAAAAGAATAGGGATTTTTAAGAAAAATTAGGTTATTTACGGCAAACAAACATTCGTGGAAGTGAATCAGACGGTTGTAGCTCAACAGAATACCGTATCTAAAAATCAGACCACTAGGGGAGTCAAAATCATTGGTATTGGTGGAGCGGGATGCTCGGTTTTAAAAAAACTGGCTACGCTGAATTTGCCCGGCGTGGAGCTCATTCCCTGTCATACTGATTTTTCAATGCTGAAGGGTTTCGACCGAACCTTACCGCTCGGTACCATCGGAGCCGGATCGGGCCTGAACGATCAGCAAGTACGTCAATGGGCTTCTACTCAGAAACCCGCCATTCGGGAGTTACTGGATAGCTCCACTGGGGCAGTGATACTCGTGACGGGTTTGGGGGGTGGTACGGGTTCGGGGGCGGCTCCGATTATTGCCGAAATTGCTCGTCAGCAGGATTTGTTGACGGTAGCCTGCGTTACCATGCCCTTTTCTTCGGAGGGGTACGAAACCATTCAGGCTGCCGAAATTGGCCTAAAACATCTGGTGCTTTACTGCGATTCGGTCGTTGCGTTTTCGCTCGATAATCTGGAGAAAACCTTTGCGGATGACTTGAGTATTACCGAATTCTACGCCGCTGCCGATGATTTAGTCTTGCAGGCTGCCCGGATGATTCCCGACATTGTCATTACTTCTGAAGAAATCAATACCGATTTGAACGATGTTCGGGCCGTATTAAGCAAAAGTGGGCCTGCTTTCTTCACGCAAGTAGTTATTGATTCTCCTACGCGTCTGGACGCATGTCTGTCACAGCTAAACCAGACCTTTGAAGGCAGTCGTTCACAGCCCATTCGTCGTATTCTTCTCCTGATCAAAAGCAGCTCTAAAAAGCCTGTGACCATGTTGGAAACTCGAAGCATTGTTCAGGCATTAACGCAACTAATTGGTAGAAAAGCCGAGTTATTTAAAATTGCGTTGGTTACGGATGAAAGTCTGGAAGAACGTCTTCAGTTAACGATTCTCACGGGTGGTTTTATTGAATTGGACGAATTGAAGTAGAAGTAGGATAAATAGGCTTTTATGCTTAATTTTAATAAATATTAATTTAAGGGATTATAGCATAAAATATAATGTTTAGGGCTGTAAAATTTGAGTGATTTTCTATAGTTTTACGGCACTTACTTTTCTCCCCATAACTTTATATTTTACGGCTCTATGTTTCCCATAACTCAGAAGCGTCAGTGTCCTTACTGTCGCTCGACGTCCATTGAACGTCAATCACGACCCGTACTCGTCCGTTTCTTATTCTTTTTCACCGATGCCCGTTATTATCAATGTGAGCGGTGCCGACGTTATTTCGTGAAAGTGAACAATAAAACTTCTAAGCGTGAGTCCAGTCTGAGTCAGTAGACCCTTCTTAAATCGTATATTAGGAAAAACAAGGGTATAAGTTATTTCTTTCGTTAGTCGTTATTTTTTTGGAAATAAGAAAACCGACGTTTAATTACGTAGGGTAGTGAATCGATTTCCCTTTCAAAATGCATTTTGAAAGGGAAATCTTTATTTTTACTCCCGACGTTTCATTTTTTAGGGAAATCCATGTGTATTAAAAAACTCTTTATACTTCTTCTGTTCTCCTCCCGTGTTTGGGGGCAGTGGCAGGTTCAACCCTCGGGAACTGACGCCAGCTTTAGGGCTGTCTGTGCCATTTCTGCCCAGGTATGCTGGGTAGGAGGTACCAAAGGGCAGGTGTTACGAACCCAGGATGGAGGTCAGAGTTGGGAAATACATCACGTTCCCGGAGCAGAATCTCTGGATTTTCGGGACATACACGCTTTCGATTCGGAGGTAGCTGTTGCGATGAGTGCTGGAGACGCTGATAAAGGAGCGGCCCGGATTTACCGAACGGAAGATGCCGGAAAAAGCTGGAAAATGGTTTATCAAACCAATCAGAAAGGTGCTTTTCTGGATGGAATCGAATTCTGGGATAAGGATCGGGGGATTTGCTTCGGCGATCCCATTGACAAAAAATTCTTTGTATTAACCACTACCGACGGCGGCAAAAGCTGGCATGAAGTTGCTCGGGATCATTTTCCTGCCATTCAGGACGGCGAAGCGGCTTTTGCGGCCAGCGGTACGTCAATGGTCATTGCTGGCAAAGGCTGGGCCTGGATCGGTACCGGCGGTTCTCATCATGCCCGTGTCTTTCGCTCGAAGGACTATGGTCTTTCCTGGGAAGTCACAGAAACCCCTCTGAACGCCGGGAAAACCTCGGGTATTTTTGGCCTTCATTTTTATAATCGGCTACGGGGCATTGCCGTTGGGGGTGATTATCTGCATGTGAGTGATTCTACTCAAAATGTAATGACTACTCAGGACGGCGGTAAAACCTGGCAGTTATTAAACTCAACGACGCCCCCCGGTCTAAAAGAAGCCGTCACGGTTTTTCGGCAGGAATACCGCGGCATAGGTGGTGAAGCAACGGGTAATGCCCTTGTAGAACGGCTCATTGCCGTTGGGCCTTCTGGCACGGGATATTCCATGAATGGCGGAAAAAGCTGGCGAAAGCTGGACGATTCTCCCTTTCATGCCGTTAGTTTTGCAGGAAAAGATGGCTGGGCGGTAGGAGCCAAAGGTCTGATTTCCAAATTTGAAGGCTTTCGAACGACGGACCTCAAGAAGAATGCTGGATCAAAAAAGAAGTTCGTTAAGCCCAGAAGATAGTTTTAATAAGCAGGATGAAATGAAGAAAGTAGCGGTGTTTTGTGGAGCCAGTTCCGGCTCCGATCTGATTTATCGGGAGGTAGCAGCAGCGTTGGGCACTTATTTGGCAAATCGTCAACTTACTTTAGTGTACGGAGGAGGAAACGTGGGGCTAATGGGTATAGTGGCAGATGCTGCTCTGGCTGCCGGAGGCGAAGTGATTGGGGTTATTCCTGATTTCCTCAAAAAATGGGAAGTAGGTCACGAAGGAGTAACTGAGCTGATTGTTACCGAAAACATGCATGAACGCAAAGCACGCATGGCTGAACTTTCGGACGGATTTATTACCCTTCCGGGTGGTTTTGGTTCGATGGATGAGTTGTTTGAAATTCTGACCTGGAAGCAATTACAAATCCATAAAAAACCGGTAGGATTACTGAATATTAATGGATTCTATGATCTGCTTATTGCTCAGATGGATCGCATGGTGGAAGCCGGATTCCTTCGGGATTCGAATCGGGATTTATTAGTAATTGCTGATTCCATCGAAGAATTGATAGCCTTGATGCAAACGCACGAACCCATCGTAGCCGAAAAGTGGGTAGATCGGAAGAAAATCTAAGCCTCATTGATGATACTTTCGCGGCTTGTCTTTCGTTCATTTACCTAAGTCTACCGAGCCAGCCCCAATCATACCTAATGAAACGTCTTTTCCCTGCTTTTATACTTTTTATTCTTCATAACTCCGTCTGGGCTCAGGCTCCGGAAAATCTGGGCGATCGAATTAATTCAGAGGTTGCAGAAATACAGCCGGTTATTTCTCCAGATGGTCGTACGCTATATTTCAGCCGGGTTAACCATCCTCAGAACGCTTCACAAAAAAAAGGCAGTCAGGATGTCTGGATGGCGGTTTCCTTATCACCTACGCTCTGGACAAACGCCAGTCGTATGCCTAGCCCGGTAAATGGGGAAGAGCATAATGTCATTTACAGCATCACGCCGGATGGGAATACGATCCTGACGCACTGGGTGGAAAAGGAGGGAGAGGATTTAAGAATCCGTGGTTTTGCGACCATGAAAAAGAATGCCACGGGCTGGGATCGTCCCAAAAAACTGGATATTCCCGGGTTGGAAGGGATGAACAAAGGTTATTATCAGTATGGGTACCTTGCCAACGACGGTAAAACCTTATTGCTGGCCTTTTCAGAGAAAAAAAATAGCCGAGAATCCGATCTTTATGTCAGTCTCCAGGATCGCAGCGGAAAGTGGACGCGGCCTGCTTCATTGGGTAATGACATAAACACCAGCGGTGACGAAACAACGCCCTTTCTGGCGGCAGATGGCGAAACGCTTTATTTTTCAAGTAACCGCGAAGGTGGTTTAGGCTCAAATGACATCTGGATGTCTCGTCGGCTGGACAAAACCTGGAAGAAATGGAGCAAGCCCCAAAACCTGGGAGAGTCAATCAACACTCCTGAATTTGATGCATACTTCACCATCCCTGCTTCCGGCGAATGGGCGTATCTCGTGACGGCTACGGGTGGCAAAGGGAAAGCGGATATTGTGCGGGTGAAATTCCAATCCCAAACCCCACCGCCAACGCAGGTTCCCCCTACGATTGCGGAAACTACTGGTCAGCCCACGCCTCCCCAAACGGCTCAGGTTTCGCCTTCCCAGTCCACGGCTAAGTCAAACTCGGTGGTGTTATTACAGGGAAAACTGCTGGATGCCAAAACTGGGAAAGTGCCCGAAAACGCTCGTATTATCTACGAAAGTTTACCCGATGGAACAGAACTGGGAACGGCCACACCGGACCCAAATACGGGAGAATACAAGATTGTGTTACCCTACGGTAAAAAATACGGAATCCGCCCTGAGATTGATGGATACGTAGGTAAAGCTCAAAACCTGGATTTAAGCAAGCTGGGAAATGGGGGATATCTGGAACTGAAAGATCGGGATTTAATGGTGACTAAAATCGAGCAGGGAGTGAAAGTGGCTCTGAATAACGTATTCTTCGAGACGGCCAAAGCAACCCTGCAAACCGAGTCTTTCCCGGAACTTAACCGGGTGGTAGAGTTAATGAATAAGCAAAAAGCGATGATCGTTGAAATTGATGGTCATACCGACAGCGACGGAACCGAGGAGGCTAACCAGAAGCTGTCTCAGGATCGGGCTGAGTCCGTGCGGACGTACCTGATTTCCAAAGGTATTCCCGAAAATCGCGTCGTTGCGAAAGGCTTTGGTGAAAGCCGACCCATTGCTACGAATGATACGCCCGAGGGCAAGCAGCAAAACCGTCGCGTGGAGTTCGTGATCTTAAAAAATTAATTTGATAAGCAAAGGTTTTTAAAACACTTTAGCTTTGTTCAGCAGTATTAACTTCCGTCAGCATCGACGATGTTAATACTGCTTTTTTATGAACCATCCGAAGAAATAAACAGCATCCATGAATCTCGAAACCCTAGCTATACAAGTCACCCGCTTTCACGACGCCAATGCTTCCGCCGTTACCACGCCGATTTACCTCAGCACTACCTACGAACGAGACTCGGAAGGAAACTTGCCCAAAGGATTCTTATATGCTCGTGGAAATAACCCCAATCGTGATTTACTCGAAAAAAGCATTGCCGTGCTTGAAGGTGGGGCCGTGGGTTTCGCTTTTGGTTCCGGTATGGCTGCTATCGCAGCTTTGTTTCAGGCTCTGAAACCCGGCGACCACGTCATTACCACGCCTTTTGCCTATTACGCAGCTCAGCGATTATTAGTAGACGTGTTTGAACCCTGGGGGCTGGAATTCACGCTGGTTGATACTTCTAGCATTGAAGAAGTTGAAAAAGCCATTCGACCCAATACAAAGCTATTCTGGCTGGAAACGCCAAGTAACCCTTTATTACACCTGACGGATGTAGCAGCTTTAGCGAGACTGGCTCATTCCGTGGGAGCAATGTGTGCAGTGGATAATACCTGGGCTACGCCCGTGCTACAAAACCCGATTGCCCTGGGAGCGGATGTGGTGATGCACTCCACTACCAAATATTTCGGGGGGCACTCTGATGTTCTGGGGGGAGCTCTGGTATTGGCTCAGGAAGGAGAATTATCTCTGAAACTTCGCCAGATTCAGAACTTGACGGGTGGGATACCTTCGCCATTTGATTGTTGGTTAATTACCCGGGGAATTCAAACCATGCCTTTGCGGGTAAAAACGCAGTCGGCGAGTGCCTTACCTATAGCTCAGTGGCTGGAACAACACCCTGCTGTCGAGCGAGTGTATTACCCTGGTCTGGAAAGTCACGCTCAGCATGAACTGGCGGTATCGCAAATGAAGAATGGTTTTGGAGGTATGCTGTCTTTTGAAGTAAAAGGAGGCTTACCCGGAGCAAAAAAAGTAGCGGGAGCTTTGAAGGTATTCACGCAGGCGACTAGTTTGGGTGGGGTGGAAAGCCTGATTGAGCCCCGGAAAATATATGAAGGCCCTGATAGCCCTACACCTGACGGATTACTACGGGTATCTGTAGGGTTAGAGCATACTCAGGACCTGATCGACGATCTGGAACAGGCCTTGGCTCAGGCGTAGGATGCAGAAGTGTTAATAAGTCCTAAAATACTGGCTTACAGGCTACGATGGCTGTTTCTCTGACAATTTCAGGGGAACAGCCATCGTTTTTTTAGTGTTCTATTTATGAATCAAATTCGATTCAAACGCTAAGAATAGGATTCCTTTTAAGCCAGTTGTTTAGATATATGAAAACAGTAAGCAAACTTTTGAGTGCGGTGGCCCTGGTAGGTATGTTGGCTTCCTGTGCCCCTTCCGTGATGGTGCGTTCAGATTATGATCGGACGGCCAATTTTTCAAAATATCGTACGTACGCCATTGCTCCAGTAGCCAATGGTAATAATGACCCAGTAATGGGTAGCCAGTTAATGCAAAAGCGAATCAGCCAGGCTTTGGACGTAGAAATGCAGGCTCGCGGGTATAAAAAAGTGGAAAAAAATGCAGATCTGATTGTAAAGTATGACACCGACGCCCGCAACCTGCAGCAAATTCAGTCGAATAACATGGCTCCCATGTGGGGTTGGTGGTGGTACGGTCCCAATAATAACGTCAGCTCGCGTAATTACGAAGAAAACCGACTGATTGTCAACCTGGTGGATGCCCGAAATAATGAGTTAGTCTGGCAGGGATGGGCAAAAGGAGAATTAAACGCTCGTCGTAAAAATCGGGATGAGCTCATTCAGAAAACAGTAACCAAAGTAATGGCCGAATACCCCCATCGAGCCGGATTAAACCAAACGGAGTTAATCTCCAATGGTGAGTAGTTGAATTAATTTCCTGTTTGCAAGAGTGATGAAAAAGAGGTCGAGCTGTTTCGACCTCTTTTTTGTTGGGACTCTCCGATCGTATTACTTTAGCCCTTAATAAAGAGTTGCGATGGAAAATTTTCTAAAGTCATTCCAGGTATTAACGGAAGCAGAAATTGATCAGTTTCTAAAACTGGGGCAGCATAGAGTACTAAAAAAAGATGAGTTTTTTATTCAGGAAGGACAGGTGTGTAAGAAAGTAGGCTTCGTTACCTCTGGTCTGCTGCGGTCTTTCTATTACAATTCTGCGGGTGAGGAAATTACCTATTGCTTTACCTTTTCAAATGATTTTGTGACGGCTTATTCCTCTTTTATAACTCAAAACACCGCCGCCGAAAGCATCCAGGCCTTAACGGATGTCGAATTATTCATCCTCACCAAAGAAGATATTACTCAAATGGAAGAATCGAGTCTGAACTGGATGAAGTTTTCTAAGATGATGGCCCAACAGGAATACATGACCTTAGAAAAACGAATGTTTCTCTTACAAAAAGAAACCGCCGAGCATAAATACAAAGATCTGCTTGAAAATTATCCTGATTACCTGAAGCTGATTCCATTGAATTACTTGGCCTCTTATTTGGGTATTACGCAGCGTCATTTGTCGAGAATAAAAAAATCATATCCAGCATAGACATTTGTCCTTTCAGCGGCTCATCACTGACTTTTTCTTTGTAATAAAAAAAGAGTGAAGAAAATCTTGATTATAAACGGACATCCAGACCGGGAAAGCTATAATTACGCTCTTTCGGAAGCTTATCGGACCGCGGCCATTCGTGCGGGAGCCGAACTTACGCAAATTAATATTGCTGACTTACAATTTGATCCTAATCTACGGTTTGGTTACCGAAAACGAATGGAACTGGAGCCAGATTTAGTAGAAGCCCTGCAAAAGATAAAAGAAGCTGAGCATATCGTGTGGTTTTTTCCGATGTGGTGGTACAGTTATCCGGCAGTCATGAAAGGTTTCGTTGATCGCTTATTTCTGCCGGGAATAGTGATGAAATTCATAGAAGGAAAACCTTTTCCTGAAAAATTACTAAAGGGAAGAACGGCCCGAATCGTCATTACAGCGGATACGCCCTCGTGGTACGATCGTTTTTTTATGGGCCGTCCAGCGATTAATCAATTCAAAAAAGGAACGCTTGAATTTTGTGGGATTCATCCCGTTTCAGTAACCTATATCGCACCCATTAAAGCATCTAGTGAGCGATTCAGAGAAAAGTGGTTGGCAAAAGTATCTGCACTAGGCTTAGCCTTAAAATGATTTGATATAAATATTCACAAATAACGAGCAGGTCATTTGTGAATATTTATATCAAATCTACCATTTGTAATTTCAACTACTTGACTAGGGTCTTTTACAGAAACCGCTTTAAAACTAAAGGTTCCGGCTATAATGCCGTCTGTATAATGTCCGGAGTGGGTAATCGTAACTTCTCCTGTGTATTTAGTATCAGTTACGAAATACGTATCATTCTTATAATAGTAACCGTAATTTTTGGGAATTCGATTAAATGGCTTTACTGAAGTTTCTTCATTTAGCTTATAATTTCCTTCCTCATCTCCATTAAGAAAAAAAGAAACCCGTTCTCCATTTTTCATAGAGCCTGTTAATTCGATACCTACCCTTGGTGGAGTGTCTGGAATTTCATAGTACCCTCCCGTAATAGCCTTATCCCCCATAAAGCCCGGGCCTCCGTTAGGTATCCAAACTTTTCCATTTACCTTACAGGCAAATGTATTGTTTCCTGACTGCGTTTCAGGAGGAAGTTTCTCCTGATTACAATTAGTTACCAGGAGAAGGATAGCCAAAGCCCAATGATGTTTTATGTCCATATGTATGAAATAGTTATAAATCAATTGATGTTTGAATTCTTTAGAACGAGCTAGCTAACACACTATATACGATATATGTTACTGGATACCTAATTTAGGTATCCAAGATGATTTTTGCTAAAATTAATACTTAATGTAGTAATTATTAGGACTTGTATTAGGTCATATTATGAATAAAATTTAATTATTAGTTATGATGAATAAAAAAATAGGCACTTAAACAAAAAGTATGGAATAAATTATAATAGTCCATTATATTAATGATCTAATTCGATACAGGTAAATAATAGATAGGAAGATTTATAGACTTACAGATTAGTTGAATCTACTAGTGCAATACTAGTTACTTTTTTATAAAAACAATAAATACTAAGTATTTATTGAAAAATAAATGTGCCTTTAGATAGGATTTTGCAGAAGGAATGAAGCTTATGTTTATTTTTAAATATTTTAAAATAAGCTCTGGCTTAGCTTTGATTAGTGCTTGAATAGTCTATAGGATAGGTAGTGCTCATTTTAAACTAAAAGCCAAAGTAAAGATAGGTTTAGATATCGTACGAAATATACTATCTATAATAGACATGCTGCGAATTGATTGCCAATTAATTAACTAGATAAACCCGTTGTGCATATAAACAAAATCGGAGATGGCTGGCGGGCGTTTGGACAGCTAATCGCTGTATTTTATATCAAAATGATCAGCCTATTCGAAAGTTTTGCGAGGGGAAAGGTTTAGATTTAGTCTTGTTTCATGCCTTTATCCTGATGGAATGGTTATATGCACAACGGGTTAGATAAAGATTCTATAAAGTAGCACATACGCCAAGGATCGTATTTAGCCTAGAAGTTAATTTTAAACGATTTCTTTCTACTAACACGATATCGTTTGATTTTACCGATCACATGTTCAATGATTACTTGCTCTTTAGCCTGAATTTTATTGTATTTTTTTGATCATTCGTCAGTAGAATTGATTATCTTTTTTTTTGATCGGAATATGTAGCTCCGCACAAGAATAGGCGTTTAATAACCCTTGGAAACCGCTGTCAACGCTTAGACGAATTTCCTCAAACCAATCCAATGCGGGCGTGAATTCTTGATGAAAGAGAGTTAAGTCAAGACACTTGCCTGGATAGTAAGCACTGATGTAGCGTCTTTTGCAAGACTTATTGCTGATAATCAAATGTTTGTGTGTATGTCTTTTTTCTGCCTGAATAATAATCGGTTTGTACTTGAGTCTGCGAAGGCCGATGGGTAGCCTGCTTACTACCATCAAGAATAATTTCCGTTTCTCCGGCAACACACGCTTTAAATTCATCGACACTAGCAAAATTCCGACAAAGCATAACTCCTTGTCAGTCAAGCGTATATTCTAGTAGCTTGCGAAATTGCCCATAGTTCCGCTGAGCATTAGATCAGTCCGTATGAATCAGTAATCCTAAGTTACCGTAACTCAGGTTATTTTTTATTGGTCAATGATTTAAGTTGTAATAAAGCCAATTTCCTTTTTTCGGAAGAAAAATCTAATTAAATCAGGCCTGCGATGCAGCTGATTAATTTGCTTTAGAACAGCATGTTGCAGTTGGTTCAAGTCAGTAAAGACCAGGTTCTTTAGGCTTCGTTTAAGGTGACTCCAGACTAGTTCTACTGGATTCAGGGTGGGGCTGTAAGCCGGCAGGTATTCTAAATGAACTCGACCAGGCTTGTGGCGTAGGAAAGCTTTAACGGCTTCACTGCGATGGATACTAGCTATATGCTAAATCACCCGTAGATTGCGTTTGCGGTAACGTCGGCAGAGTTGGGTCAGAAAGTCAATAATGTCGTCTCCTGAAAACGGTTGATCTTGCCCAGCCACATAAAGCCGACCCGTGGGAGTATAAGTATAAGATTCGATTGTATATGACTTGCGTTTAATTATATTTTTTTGTTAGTGTACGATTTATTTTCAGTAAAGTACTAATGTTTAAGCGTTTTTTTCTAGTCATCATATTTTGTTTTTTATGTAATCTTATAGAAGGTAATTCGATGAAATGATGAATACATGAACACAAAATAAGTAATGGCAAAACACAACTTACAATGACTAATCCATAAGCAGTGTCAGATAAATGTTTAGTTTTATCAAAACCTAATAAAAATTTAAATACGACGTAAATAAAAAAGCCATGGAATAAATAGATAACATATGTACATTGACCTAAAAATAACGAAAAAGATCTGGTTAATAATCCAAAGATGTCGTTTCCCAAAGCAATAAGGGTAAATACTATTGAAAGTAAAAGTAAGGTGGTCAATGGGTTGGGATTCCTTAGAGAAATAGCTGCTCCGTAGCATCCAAGAATTATAAGTGTGGCTAGCTTACTCCTTGCGAATAGTTTAAATTCAGATTTTTTTACCAAATACACTGCTGGAAGTCCCATAAGAAAGGCAGCTATCAGAACATAGTCAACGTAGTGGGTAGCAGCTATTGAAATGCTTAATCCGGTTGCTAAAATTAGTACTATTCGTGGTACATTAACCTTGAAAAATAGAAATCCAATTAAAGGTAGCATACTATAAAACAACCACTCATAAACTAAAGTCCAGGTTACCCCTGCTAAAATGAGCAGAGTATCATGAACCTGATTAATATACGGAGCTTCATAAAGTGTAAAGAGAACCCAGTTTAAACATTGAGTAGTTACACTAAAAAAGGAATCATGAAGTTCCCCTTGAGATAGGAATGCAACTAATAGGAAGAGAAAACTTATTGCTAAAAGATACACAGGACCTAATCTAAGTAGCCGCCCCCGATAAAAATGAAACCAGTTTATAGATTGCTTTTTACTATCTTTTAGTTTAGAAAAAAATAAAAAGCCTGTTATCATGAAAAAAAGCATGACACTATGGGCTCCTAAGCCAGCGAATAATCTGGACTCAGGAATTTGCCATTGTCCTTTTTGGAGGTAAACTCGCCAACAATAAGTATGATGTAAGAAAACAGAAAAGGCTAGGTAGCCTCTTAACCCATCGATGGACTGATATCGCCCGCTTTCCTGTGAAGAAGGAAACCAACGCTGAATGATCCAGGCCGTAGTAATAGCCGTAAGTAAAGCGTAGAAAATAAATAATAGTGGAGACTGGAGCATAAGGCTAGGCGGATAAAATAGGTTTTTTAAATGAGAGAAGAGCTTAAGCCTACTTCCATTTAAAAATAATGTTATTGGCTGTATAACAGATGTTAGAGCGTTAGATAAGGCTAATGACGGAAAGCCTAATAATAATTTATGAGGATGTTAATGAAGGTCACAAGAGGAATGTATCAAATATGGATTTAGAGGTAGATAATCAGGGTTTGGCATGATCAGTAGATTAGAATGTGCAATTAAACAAGACTTGAATAATTAACATATACAGAGGTTAATAGGCTGAAAATTGCACCAAAGTAATGCATAAAGAATAGCTAATACCGATGTGTCTGGTAATCTTGCTTAATCAAGAAATAGCATTTAACCCATTGATTATTACGCCAGGGTTGAAACCAGCACAGGCCCATGTAAGATGGATGACCGCTCATAAAAATACAGTTTAGCTAGGTATATTGATACAATAATACAGATTTATATGAAGATAAAAAACAGCAACTGCTAAGTAATTAAAAATGAATACAATTGCTTATTATTATGTGCTATATAATGGAAATTTATACTTAAGTTATAAAAAGGCTGAAGAAATTTTTCTAGTTCCAACTAAAAGTTAACAAATGGGTAGTAGTGAACTTTCAAAACTGCAGTCAATTAGAGCCTGGCTAGTAGGATAACGTATTTAAAGATGGACTACGCTCTCTATACGTCTGGGCTGAATGATCGAAAAAGCTGGTTTACTCATGCAGATTATAGGTTCTACCAAATCTTTAGGCCATCGATGAAAGGGTTATACTTCCGTTGGTATAGAAAGGGGCAATGCTGATCCTCTAAAAGCAATACCCTCCTTATAAAACAAATAGTGATTTTATAAGGAGGGTATTTATGAATGAATAACTAACCAAATGATTAACATTCACCTGAACCTAAATCACAGCTATCAGCCTGAGCAATAACTTGTGGTTTAGACTCTTCGATTACCTGCCGTAGGGCATTTACGAACGTTTCGCTGGGCTGAGCCCCTGATAAAGCGTATTTATTATTGAGAATAAAAAAAGGAACCCCTGTCACGCCTAACTGACGAAAATAATCCATTTCCTGTTCTACAGAATCACGGGCGATGTCTGATTTTAAAATCTCCAGGGCTTCTTTTTTGTCCCAACCCGCCGACTCCAGCACCTGTAATAAAACGGCTTCCTGGGTTAAATCAATTCGGTCTACAAAATAGGCTTTCAATAAAGCTTCTTTGGTTTCTGCCTGATTGCCGCGTTCGTATGCTACGGTTAATAAACGGTGCAGATCAAACGTTGAAATGGCTTTAGGAAGCTGACTGAAATCAAAATCAAGACCTACTTCATTGGCAACCTGTTCTACGCGTTGAAACATACTTTCGGAGCGTCCCGGACCGAATTTCTTTTCCATGTGTTCTGAAAAAGAAATACCTTGTTTAGGAACACTCGGATCAAGTTCGTAAGGGTGATAAACAATTTCTGCCTTTACCTCTTCGCCCAGGGTTTGTAAGGCTGACTCCAGCCTTCTTTTTCCAATATAACACCAAGGACAAACAACATCAGAGACAATATCAATACGAATAGGAAGAGCCATAATCGGTTTGTTTATTTTTTAAATATATGCCGTTACACAAAATAATTTTAGACTAATTTCTTAACTTATTAGTGCTGAAAATAATTCCGATTAATCGCATAACTTGGTATCTAGTTCACCCCAACGGAAAACCTTATCCATACCCGCTAATTATATGATTACTGTACCCGCCTGGCTGGAAGAAATGCTTAATTCCACGTATGAGCTTTCTCAAGAAGACTGGATTTTTTTAGCTACCCATTTGCAGAGGGTGACGTTCAAAAAGAAGGAAATTATTCTGGAATACGGGCAGATGGAACAATACATGTATTTTCTAGAAAAAGGGCTGGTTCGCCTATTTACAGAAAAAAATGACCGTGAAGTTTGTCTGGACTTCATTTTTGAAAAGCAGGCATTTAGCTCTTTTATCTCGCTTTCCACCCAGAAGCCTTCTACCTTATGTATACAAACCTTAGTACCTAGCACGGTGATTCGTTTACCCCTTGGAGCAATGCGGCAGTGGCTAGAGGGTTCCGATTCCGCGGAAAGGCTGGTGCGTCGACTGATTGAAAATCGTCTGGTTGACAAACTTCAGAAAGAAATCAAAATGTTAACCATGACAGCAGAAGAAAATTATGAAAGCTTGTTGAACGAATCACCCAATATTGTTCAACAAATACCTATTAAAGACATGGCTTCTTATCTGGGTATTCATCCTGATAGCTTAAGTCGAATTCGTAAGCGGACGATGCTTCCCTGAAATTGAAAATTGGCACTTTTCTGACAATAATCAGAAATTTACTCTGAAGAAATGCTCATTTTTGTGCCTGGCTTTTTTGTAAAGAAAAGCTTTTTTGAACACGAGAGGTGGCGGCCTCCCGTGTTTTTTTATTCTACAATTCGCAGTTTAGCGAAGCTGAGTAATAACGTTTTCTCTCCCTGACTATCAAACTGAATGACGGCCTTCGCTCCGTTCTGATCGTTGGAAATTAATTTTACTATGCCAAAGCCGAATTTTTGATGTTCTACCCGCTGACCAGAAGCTAGCTTTCTAGGATCTGAAGCTTTAAAATCACTGCTCGGTACGTGCGTTGAAATAGGCGTATTAGAACGGGTAGGAGGTGTTTTAGCCTGAGAACCCCCGTTCTGAGCCGCCCGATTGGCTACATTCCGAAGGAAAGCTGCTGGGGTTGGGCGATCGGAATTTCGCTGAGCCTCGGCCATACGCCGAGCGGCCTGCCGACTGATGCGAACGTATTTTTCATCAATTTCATCCATGAACCGGCTAGGCTCACAGGGTTTCAGTCGACCGTATTGGTAGCGGGTTTCAGCATAACTCAGATACAGACGTTTTTCGGCCCGGGTGATCGCTACGTAAAACAAACGCCGCTCTTCTTCCAGATCCTCGCTTGACTGTAACATCATCTGGCTGGGAAATAAATCTTCCTCTAAACCAACAATGTAAACGACTTTGTATTCCAGTCCTTTCGCCTGGTGAATGGTCATCAGCGTTACCCGATCGCTATCACCGTCCTCGTCTTCCTGATCAGCATTGGTTAACAAAGAAACGGTCTGTAGGAACGCTCCGAGCGATTTATCTTCGTTTTCGGGATTGTCTACAAACTGTTTAATGGAGTTCAATAATTCCTGTACGTTTTCGTAACGGCTGAGCCCTTCGACGGTTTTATCATCATATAACTCCTTCAACACGCCCGATGCTTTCGCGACGTGACTAGCCACTTCGTAAGCATCCTTGGTATCAATGAGCAACTTAAATGACTTAATTAGATCGGCGAAGCCTTCAATAGCCGAGCCCGAACGGCCCGTGTTATACTGCTGAATATTAGCGACAACTTCCCAAACTGGAATAGCCTGTTCGGCAGCGGTAACGGCAATTTTTGCAATGGTCTGATCGCCGATGCCACGTTTGGGCAGATTAATGATTCGTTTGAAGGCTTCTTCGTCACTCTGGTTGAGCGTGAAGCGAAGATAGGCCAGTAAGTCCTTGATTTCCCGACGCTGGTAGAAGGATAATCCACCGACAATCCGGTATTTGATATTCAGTTTGCGAAGCGATTCCTCGAACGAACGCGACTGCGAGTTAGTGCGGTAGAGAATCGCGAAATCGTTGTTACTGAGGCCGTGATTCAGTTTTTCTTCGAACAGGGATGTGGCTACCAATCGACCTTCCTCTACGTCGGAAGCGGCTTTAATAACCTCGATGAGATTACCGTTTTCATTTTCTGTGAAAACTTCCTTGCGTAACTGCCGTTTGTTACGGGCAATGACCGAGTTCGCTGCTTCAACAATAATTTTCGTCGAACGATAGTTCTGTTCCAGACGAATCGTAGTCAGATCCGGGTAATCTTTCTCAAAGTTGAGAATGTTCTGAATGTTGGCTCCCCGGAAGGCATAGATTGACTGGGCATCGTCACCCACCACGCAGATATTCTCATGAATGGCCGCTAGTTTCCGGGTAATCAGGTATTGAGAAACGTTGGTATCCTGAAACTCGTCCACCATTACGTACTTGTAACGGTGCTGATACTTATTAAGCACCTCCGGAAAATCCCGAAAGAGAACATTGGTATTGAATAACAGATCGTCAAAGTCCATGGCATTGGCCTTGAAGCAACGATCTACGTATAACTTATACAACCGACCGATTTCGGGCAAGCGGGCTGCCGCGTCATCCGCCTGAATAATAGGATCAGCGATGTAGGCATCCGCCGAAACCAGCCGGTTTTTGGCCCCGGAAATTCGGTTAAAAACGACGTTAGGTTTATAAATTTTATCATCCAGCCCCCGTTCCTTAATAATGGATTTGAGCAAGGACTTGGAGTCATCTGTATCATAAATTGAAAAGTCGGAGGTATAACCCAGCGACTTCGCTTCAAAACGCAGAATCTTCGCGAAGACACTGTGGAACGTACCCATCCAGATGCCCCGAGCTCCGGTTCCTACTACCTTTTCAATCCGGGCCCGCATTTCTCCGGCGGCTTTGTTGGTGAAGGTCAGGAGTAGAATGGAAAAAGGATCCACCCCCTTTTTGATGAGATGAGCCGTACGCTGGGTAAGTACCCGAGTCTTGCCCGAACCTGCTCCGGCAATAATCATCAGGGGGCCTTCGGTATGTAAAACAGCCTGAGCCTGAGGCTCATTAAGGCCTTTTGTGATATCTTCGAACATGGCAATAAGGAAAAAAGAGGGAACGAACTAAGTCCGTTCCCTGAAAGCATAGTCAAAGATAATAAATTGTTGGGGGCTATGGAAGTATCTCTTAAAGTAATGGGATTTGAAGATTGATGGAATAACGTCTGGCATTGTGAGCCCTGCAACGGGCCAGCAGATCAGATAGATGCATGGGTGGTTGCTTTACACAGGGCGAAATGCGGAATATACGTGAAGGGTTGCCCGGCTGGTGAAAAATTTCGAAATTACCTGCCAATTCTTAGCGATCAATGCCATGACTCATTATACACGAACCCTGTTCAGCGTAGGTTTTCTTTCCATAACCTCCTTCACTGCCTTCGCTCAGTCACCTGAGTTGGGGCTGAGAACTACTCAACAGTCTCAGGTAACTTCCGTTAAAAATCAGGGAGGAACAGGTACTTGCTGGTGCTTTTCGTCAACAGCAATGATCGAATCGGAGTGTCTGCGGAAAAATCTCGGCGAATTTGATATTTCGGAGATGTTTACCGTTCGGAATATTTACCTTGAAAAAGCTCGTAATTACGTGCGTCGGCAGGGAAAAGCTCAGTTTGATGAAGGGGGGCTGGGTCACGATGTGCTGAACGCCATTACTTTATACGGTGCCGTTCCCGAATCGATGTATTCCGGTTTGAAAAACGGCGAGACGAATCATAGCCATGGGAAACTGGTAAAAGATTTGAAAGCCTATCTGGCAGAGGTCATGAAAAAGTCACCCATTGACCCGAACTGGGAAGAGGGCTATACGAAGATTCTGGATGAAAAATTCGGAACAGTGCCTGCCTCATTTGACTATAAAGGAAAAACCTATACGCCCCGCGAATTTGCGGATCAGGTATTGCAGTTTAATCCTAACGATTACGTTAGCCTGACCAGCTTTACGCATCATCCTTTTTACAAGTCTTTCGTACTGGAAATTCCCGATAACTGGGCTAACCAACGTTACCTGAACGTACCGCTGGAAGACTTAACTGCCGCAGTAAAACAGTCGCTCAGTCAGGGGTATACCATCATGTGGGATGCTGATATTAGTAATCTGGGCTTCAAACAAGACAAAGGTTTTGCGGTAGCCGTAATTGATAAAAGTGACAAAGCCGATTCGCCGGATGTGAGCGAGAAAAAAATTGATCAGTCGTTTCGTCAGCAGTTATTCGACAGTCAGATTACCGTGGACGACCACCTCATGCAAATTGCCGGAATGGGCACTAACGCAACGGGAAAGAATTTCTATTTAGTGAAGAATTCATGGGGTGACAAAACAGGACCCTACAAAGGATACATCTACGTTTCTGAACCCTATTTTGACCTGAATACCATCAATGTTATTCTGCCGAAAGCGTCCTTGCCCGAGGCTATCAAAAGCAAAGTGAATCTTTCAGAATAAATAGTTGATAGCAATTGCCGCTACGGTTGTCAGTGGTTCGATTGATAGTCAACATTTTATAACAAAAAGTATATTATTCTCTTATTACAAAAACTTAAAAGGAACAAAATCCGATGATTTTGTTCCTTTTTTTGAATGAGGTATTAGTAAGATATATCTTTTGTACTGCTTGCTGCCAGCCAAACACATTCAGTTTTGCTGAAGAGGTAGTTCGCTTATGCCGCTGGCAGCGGTAAATTAGAGACTTTTTTGAGGAATAAATTTATTTGATAAACAACTAACAACCGCAGCCGCTAACAACCACTTACCCCTTAAAATGTTCGTTCCCAGAAGTCAACCGTTTTTCCTAATACATCGATATAAGTAATCGAACTTTCTTCGTCTCCGTATTTCCGAATTTCGGGTAAGGGTGTATGACCGACAATCTGGTGAAAACCTGATATATAATGCCCTGCCGTCTCCCGCTGATCGGCCCAGACTAGCCCGCCCGTAGCACCCGGATTTCCGCCGCGAATGGCTCCGCACTCAAACAAGGCTTCCCGACCAGCAGCCGTTTCCTGTAAGGCATTCAAGGTATCTGCTAAATGGTCGCCTTTAATACCATGCTTACGGGCCCAGAGACGGGATACCCCCGCGTGCGTAAACAAATAATGATCAAGCTGGTAAGCGACCTGAAAAGCCGACTGATGCTCCCGGTAAAAAGCCGTCCATTTCTTTTGCATGTAAAACCGAAAACCCGAGCAGGGATGTTCTGGATAATGCAAATAAGCCACGTCGTGATTTCCCAGTAACAGCACAAACTTCTCCGGTTCAGCTTCTTTTAAAGCTACAATTTGCTTTAAAACCTCATCCGTCTGTTCATCCGAAAACTCTTTGGAATCAACGTAATCGCCCATGAAAATGACCTTATCCGCTGCGGCTATTGGGGCTTGCTGCCAGTTGGTTCGTCCGTGAATATCACCAATCGCTAATACATTCATGAAAGCATAGTAGAAAAGGATGTTCCACTACTTCTTTTTGCGTTGCTCTTTCTGGCGTTTGCGATTATTGTCCAGCAATTTTTTTGCCTCGGCTCGCTGAGACGTTTTCTTGTCCGCAAAACGGATCACTTTTTCGTAATACTGCTTCGCTTCCTCCAGATTTCCTTCGCCATCAGCAATTTTTCCGAGGTTCAAGAGAGCCGACGTATGGTAACCCGATTCGGTAGCTCCATTCATTTCCGCAAAAGCAATTGTGCGTTTGTAATACTCTTTTGCTGCCGGAATATTATGATAAAAAAAGTGATTGTAATACGCCAGAATATACGCGGCGTAACGACCACTGACAGGCTCGTAGCCAAACTGACGGTTGTCATAGCGTTCCAGGATGGCTTTCGATGCCACATCGGCTTCGTTAATATGCCCCGTTACGAAACATTCGCGGGCATACATGCGGTGAAAATAGGGATTCCAGGGATAGGTGATGTGCAGGTAACGAGCCAACTGATACCCCTTTTCGTGCTGATTTTCAGAAGCATAAATCTGAAGTAAAAAGTATTGAGCTTCCGTTCGGCTGTAAAAGGCATTGCGGGAAACCCATTCCAACTGACCGATTCCTTTTTTCTTATCACCCTCGTGGAAAAACCAGAAAATGGGTTTTAAAGCCGAGTAATTTTCCGGTACCCATTGTCGGTAATAATTATACAGACCGTCGCCGAAGGCCATTTCGGGAGAAAAATCTTCGTGACCTTTACATTTTTCAAAATACTTCAATGCGTTTTTTCCGGCATTACTCGCTTTAAGCCATTTTTTCCGCTCAGCGTACATTCGGGATTTGAAGGCATACGAGGCGGCTAGAAAGAAACTGGCTTCAATTTCCTGATTCCCACCCTGATCATACAATTTTTCGGCTTTTTCAATGGCTTCGTCCATGAATAACTCGCACTTCGCATCGTACATATCGTTATCCGTGTTCGGAACGATTTTCCACCATTCTGCCAAGCCAAACAGGAAATAGGGGAGCGGATGCTCAGGGTAACGAGCCCGCAGGTAACCAAACTCCTTCAGAGCTTCTGGAAAGTTATAGTTATACATAGCGTTAATCGCGTCGGTCGCTTCGATCTGCACTTCGGTGCGTTTCAGGAGCATTCCACCCGAGCGGGCCTGCTCATTTTTCTCCGCCGTTTCAAACCAGGATTGTGCCGAAGAAGTAAGGGTAATTAGGACTAAGAAAAAGGTTACTAAATTGATTTTCATGGCTTTGAAAAAAGCTCTCACGGGATTGTACGTTACAGAGTAGCTGTGGTAAGATCAACGGCAATTATTAAAAAGTCGTTTAAATTTAATCTGAATTTTTTTCGTTTTGACACTTACAAAGATAGGAAAGCTAATTTTGGGTTTTCAATGAATGAAAAATTGACTTTTCCTTTGAAGATCAGCGAGCCTTCAGGTAAAGGAAAGCGTACGGTTTTATTGGTTTCTCCCTGAAGTAATTCTTGTTTGCCCCGTGGAAAGGCAGTCTTTATGTACTCAAACTTTCAAACGAAAGCAAACCTGAAACGTACTTCCCTAATCCCAACTCAAGTGATACAGATTCACGATAAACATTTTGACATTTTTATTGATCAGGAAACGCTGGAAGCACGAATTGCGAAGCTAGCCGAGCAGATTGATCACGATTATGCGGGGCGGTGTCCCTTATTGATTGCCGTGCTGAATGGCTCGTTTCTGTTTGTGGCCGAATTGATGAAAAACATCAGGATCGATTGCGAAATTACGTTCATTCGCCTTAATTCTTACGAAGGTACAGGCACGACGGGAAAAGTGAAGCAGATCCTGGGTTTAAGCGAAGAAATCAGCGGTCGTGATGTGATTATTATCGAAGACATCGTAGATACGGGTCATACCATGGCTGAGTTACTGGGTCAGGTAACGGCGAAAAAGCCCCGGTCCATTGAAATTGCAACAATGCTTCACAAGCCCGAAGCGACCCGCATTCCGGTAACATTGAAGTATGTAGGCTTTGCGATTGAAAATAAGTTCGTGCTGGGCTACGGACTGGATTACGACGGTCTTGGCCGGAACCTGCCCTGTATTTATCAACTGGCGGAGTAGATAGAGTGGTTAGTGATGGGTTGAGGGTTGTTAGGAACTTTACTGTGGTCTGTGATTGGTTTCACAGGCCACTTTTGTTATAAAGCAAATGGTAATGAGAGTTGTTAGTCATTGGTTGCTGGTTGTTAAAAAGTACGTAATGCGATGTCATTTTATCTCTAAAACGAACAACTAATCACTAACAACTAAATCACCAGCGTCTTGCCCGTTTGGTAAGGAGCCAGAAGACTGGATTCGGGCGAAAGTTCGGTAACCAGGTAATCGATTTCTCGCAGATCTGCCACTTTCATGGACATAACACTGTTCATTTTCTCAGATATTGCAAGAATTGCAATCTTTTCGGAGGCACGAATCATGGCTTTCTTGGCCTGTACTGTTTCCCAGTTTGAATCGGTTAGCCCTTCTTTAGCGTCTAATGCGTTGGTTCCCATGATACACAGGTCTACGCGAATCTCTGACAACCGTTGATATACGTCGCCGCCCACGGCCATCTGGCTGTAGCGGGAAATGGGGCCGCCAATCATTATAATTTCCAGATTTGGCTTATCCAGTAATTCTACGGCTGTTAATGGATTGACCGTTAGGAAAGTAGCTTTCAGCTCATTCGGGATCATCTTGATAAACTCCCGAATGGTCGTACCACCGCCCATCAAAACCAGCATTCCGTCTTTTAATAAGGAAACTGCTTTTTCTGCAATGAGTTTTTTGCTGTCATGGGCGTAACTCTCTACGGGTTGCGAAGAGTAGTGATAAGCCTTAGACATCGCTCCACCCCGTATTTTAATCAATTTTCCCTCGTCGGCCAGGTCATTAATATCCCGGCGAATGGTATCCTCCGAAACATTAAGGGTATTGGCTAAATCCGTAAGGGTGATACGGGTATGAAGGTTCACTTGGTTTATAATCAGATCCTTACGGTCTTCTTTTAAGAAAACGACTGACATTCGTTAAGTGGATTACTGTTGAATAAACAAAGGTAAAAAAAATCAGCAGGGAGTGGCTACCGTTTGCTGGCTACTAGTGAAATTCCTGAATCTTAAAAAGCATTAATAGTATCGTAATATATCTAAAAATGCATATTTTGCAATTAATAATGCTGTAAAAGTAATATTTTATGGTTGATAATGCATGATAATGGTCATTTTGTAAAATTTTATTTGCAAAGTCGATAAATAAGTGCCTATATTTCGCAAAAAATGCAAATAGCTTGCAAGTTATGCGGATTAACCTGGCAAGTCCATTTGGAAAATCCTTATCCTGTACTTCTATGAAAATTCTACCCTCCTGTTTTCCTGGCCGTTTCGGAAGGCTCTTTGCTTTCTTCTGGCTCATCGGAATTCCTGCGATAGCCCAGACTATCACCGGAAAAGTAACCAATGCTGGTGACGGAGCTCCGTTACCCGGCGTTACGGTTGTCGAGAAAGGTTCTACCAAAGGAACTGTTACTGACGCTCAGGGACAGTTTACCCTGATGGCGGCTGAAAATGCAACATTAGTATTCTCTTATGTAGGATTTCTGTCACAAGAAGTAGCCGTTGGCGGACGGACGAATCTGGAAGTGGCCATGAAAGAAGATACCAAAAGCCTGAACGAAGTAGTCGTAACGGCCTTAGGTATCCAGCGGGATAAAAAAGCTCTGGCTTATTCGGTAACGGAAGTAAAAGGCTCTGAGTTTACCCAGGCTCGTGAAAACAACGTAGCCAATGCCCTTTCTGGTAAAATTGCCGGGGTGAATGCTACGGGTCTTTCGACAGGACCTGGCGGGTCGAGCCGTATTATTATTCGTGGGAATGGTTCATTAACGGGAGCGAACCAGCCCCTTTATGTAATTAACGGGATGCCGATTGATAACACTACTCCTGGTGGAAGTGCGACAGCCAACGGTGGGCAGGGTAACGTGGACCGCGGCGATGGGATTGGCGGAATTAACCCCGACGATATTGAAAGCATGAGTGTTTTGAAAGGTGGTACTGCGGCTGCTTTATACGGCTCACGGGCTGCTAACGGGGTTATCTTGATTACCACCAAGAAAGGGCGTGCTCAAAAAGGCATTGGTGTCGACTTCAATTCAACGTTCACCACAGAAAGCATCGCCGTTGTGCCTGATTGGCAGTACGAATACGGACAAGGAGACGGAGCAGCAAAACCAACTACGCAGGCTCAGGGCATTGCCTGGGGTCGTCGTTCCTGGGGTGCTAAAATTGATGGTTCTGATTTCGTTGCCGCTGATGGCTTAACTCATCCTTACGTTGCCCAGCGGAATAACCTGAAAAACTTCTATCAGACGGGTAAGACTTTTACTAATACGTTAGCCGTCAATGGTGGAAATGAGAATGTTAACTATCGATTCTCCGTATCTGACCTGGACGCTAAAGGCATATTGCCAACGCAGACTTATAATCGTAAAACGGGTAACCTGAACTTGAATGGCCGATTTGGACCTAAAATTGCGGTAGAGGCCTTGGCTCAATACACCATCGAAGCTAACAACAATAAAACGGGGGCGGGGGATGCTTTGGGAAATCCCAACTGGACTCCTTATATGATTGGTAATACCTCAGACATTCGCTGGCTGGCTCCAGGGTATGATGCAAACAATAATGAAATTGCCTGGAATGATGCTTCCATTGCTTCCAATAGCTACTTCGTTATCAATAAATACAAGCAGAACGATACGAAGAACCGTTTTATCGGTCAGTTTGGTTTGACTTACAACATCCTGGATAACCTGTATGTGAAGGGAACGGTTAGCCGCGACTTCTTCAACTATCAGTATAAATACATCCTTCCGACTGGAACTTTATACGTTCCTAACGGCGAGTATAACGAACTGAAGACCGACGTAAGCGAAACCAATGCAATGGTAACGGCAAACTATAATACCAAGATTGCTTCTACTATTGGTCTGTCGGCTCTCGTTGGAGCAAACCGTCGTGATTATAACTACAACCAAATCAATATTGCGGGTAGTAACTACGTACTTCCTTACTTCTACAGCTCTACGAACTTAAGAACGATCACTACTACTCCGCTGAATCAGAGAGTACGTACGAACTCGGTATTTGGATCATTAGATTTAGATTACAAAGGCATTGCGTTCTTAACCATGACGGGTCGTCAGGATTGGTTCTCTACCTTGAGTCCTAAAAACAACTCTATTTTTTACCCATCCATTGGTGGTAGCTTCGTTCTGTCGCAGGCAGTAGAATTACCCCGGGCGATTGACTTTGCCAAGATTCGGGCTTCCTGGGCTCAGGTAGGAGGGGCTACGCCTGATCCTTATGCCATTAATCTGACGTATTCAATGGTACCTAGTTCAGGACAACCCTTGCAGAACGTAACCAGTACGGCTATTACCAATGCAGGGCTGAAACCTTTGACTTCTACCACTTATGAAGTGGGGGTTGACTTACAATTCCTGAACCGCCGGGTAGGGTTAGACCTGACGTATTATAACCGTTCTACTACCAACGACATCGTGCAGACGAGCATTAGCGAAACATCTGGCTATAATTCGGTGTACATGAACGTAGGTAAGATGAGTAACAAGGGTATTGAAGCCTTAGTAACGTATAGCCCTATTCGTCGGAAAAATTTCGGTTGGGACATCAGCTATAACGTAGCCTATAACGACAGTAAAGTAATCAAACTGGCGGATGGTATTACGTCTTTACAAATGGCTACATCGGTAGGAAACTGGGCTTACATCAACTCGATTGAAGGCCGTTCGTACGGAACAATCGTGGGTACGACTCGTCAGCGGGATGCGAATGGTAACATTATCTACGATCCAACGACGGGTTATGCTTTAAAATCAAATCTGCATGAATTAGGCAAAGGGGTACCTCCGTTAACGATGGGATTAACTAACGAATTTCATTACAAAAACTTCTCGTTTAACTTCCTCCTTGATGGTAAGTTTGGTAACAAAATCTTCTCTGTATTAGAGGTATATGCGAACCGAATGGGTAAACTGAAAAGAACCCTTGACGGTCGTGAAAATGGCTTGACGGTAACGGGTGTGACGGCAAGTGGAGATGCCTTTACGAAGACGATTGCTAAGGAAAATCTGCGTCCTTATTATGACAATGATAAAAATTACACGGAACTCTTCCTGCATGATGCCAGCTTTGTTAAGCTTCGTCAGGCCATGGTGAGCTACAACATTCCGGTAAAAAACTTCAAACTCCTGAAACTTCAGTCAGCCAGTATCTCATTTGTTTCACGGAATATTCTGACGCTGTATAAAAACACGGACAATTTTGACCCTGAGCAAAGCTTTACGAACAGTTCGAACCAAGGTTTTGAATCGATTGGCTTGCCCAGAACCAGAAGTTATGGTTTGAATCTTCTCTTGAAATTCTAATTACCGACTACGATGAAAAAAAGATTCTATAAAATATATGCCTGTTTACTGGTATTGACCGCATTGCAAAGCTGCGACAAAGGCTTTGAGGCCTTGAATACCAACCCGGATGCTTCCAGTACGATCAACGGAGATTATGTATTCACGAAAGCTCAGTATGATGCCGTAGGAAACATGATCACGGGTTTACAAGGCACCATGCAATACACGACCAGCTACAATGACGTGGCAGGTTGGGGCTCTAAATACATTTTCAATCAGGGAACGGCCCCCTATGCGGTATTTAGTAGTGCCTATACGAAAGAGCTCAATGAAATGGGCGAAATCGTACGAGCTTTTGAGAAAGATCCAGCTCTAGTTAATAAACTGGCTATTGCTAAAATCTGGCAGGTGTACTGTTTCTCAAAAGTTACCGACTTATACGGTGATATTCCTTATAAAGAGGCTGCTCTTGGTTACGTATCGAGTAATTACAAGCCCATTTACGATTCACAACAAAGCATCTACACCGATCTTCTGGCTCAGTTAGAAACAGCAGTAGGCATGTTTGATGCGACGAAGACGACGTTTGGTGCTGCCGATATGATTTATGGTGGAGACCTGACGAAGTGGAAAAAATTTGCGTACTCTCTGATGTTACGCATGGGTATGCGAATGACTAAAGCCAATAGTACGCTGGCTGAGACCTGGGTGAAGAAGGCGATTGCAGGTGGCGTTATTCGTGATGATGCGGATCTGGCTAAAATCTCGTATCTGGCTTCTGGACAGATCATTAATCAAAATCCGTTGGCCTACTGGATGTTGAACAGTGATTATATCCTGGCTAATGGTAATAGTAACCCTGAAGGGGGCAAGTACGATAAGGTTTTTATTGATTACCTGAAAGCAACGAATGATCCGCGTCTACCCGTAATTTCCGTGGTATACGTGAATGGAAAAGCCAGTAATGACCCCTCCATTCAGAAAGGTATGGCTCACAACATTGCCAACACAAAACCTAGCGATTTCGTGACCTACTCAGAGCCTAACCAGAATACGCTTCTGAAGTTAAGTGCTCCGATGTTGGTATTAACCAATGCAGAAGTAAATTTCTATCTGGCAGAGGCAGCACTTCGGGGTTGGTATACTACTGAAACGGCAGCAAACCTGTATGCTTTGGGAACTCGGGCAGCGTTACGTCAGTGGTCGTTGTATGGTAGCGATGGCGTTATCTCTGATGCAAACATTAATGCTTATGTAACGGCACAAGCTCTGAAAACGGGCACTGTGGCGGCTCAGATGGAACAAATTCATACGCAGTTCTGGGTATCCGTATTTCCTAACTCTCAGGAAGTATTCCTCAACTGGAGACGTACGGGTTACCCCGCTCTGGTGCCGAATAACTACGCGGGTAATATCACCGGAGGACAAATTTTCAGACGAATGTTATACCCCGCAACGGAAGAAAACCTGAACGCTGAAAACTATTATAAAGTAGTGGCAGCTCAGGGAACCAATGAGTTTATGACTCGAATCTGGTTAGATAAGCAGTAATAATTTTGAAGGAGTGAATGATAGAATGAGTGAGTGAATGTAGGCAGCGTATTACCTTGAGGCCTCACTCATTTGAATAGTTCAGGAATGAAATACCTAGTAACCATAGTACTTTTCTTCATTGGTTTTGGAAATGGGTTCGCTCAAAGCGGGCTCATTCCTCAACCGGTAGCCTATCACCGGAACTCGGGCGAATTCACGCTTACGGCCTTAGCGAAACTTTCGTCCGATTCCGGTGTGCCGGCTGCTTTACTGAAACTGACCCAGGAGCAAATCCGCTCGTTGACCGGATTTACCTTGCCTGTGTCCTCTACAAATGCCTCTATTTCCCTGAAAATTGATTCGCTGAAGGTGTCCCATCCGGAAGGTTATCACCTGCGAATTCAACCCAAAAGCATTGAATTGATCGGGCACGATCAGGCCGGACTGTTCTATGGCGTACAATCGCTCGTTCAGTTGATTAGTCAGTCTTCCGACCTGCGATTACCAGCCTGTAGTATTAAGGATTATCCCCGGTTTTCGTACCGGGGTATGCACTTGGATGTCAGCCGCCACTGGTTCCGGGTGCCTTTTATTAAAAAGTATATTGATCTGCTGGCTCAGTATAAGTTCAACACCTTTCACTGGCACCTGACGGACGATCAGGGCTGGCGAATCGAGATCAAGCGTTACCCACAATTGCAGGAAACGGCGGCCTTCCGCAGTCAGACGCTGATCGGTCATAAACGCGAACTTCCTCACCGTTTCGACGGCAAAAAATACGGCGGCTATTACACGCAGGATGAAGTCCGCGAGGTCGTTCGTTATGCGGCCCAACGCCACATTACCATCATTCCCGAAATCGAAATGCCCGGTCACGCACTGGCGGCGTTGTCGGCTTTCCCGGCTCTGGGTTGCACGGGCGGGCCTTATCAGGCTGCTACCTTCTGGGGGATTTTCGATGACGTGTATTGTGCAGGAAACGACAGCACGTTCACTTTTTTACAACATGTTCTGGACGAAGTTGTCGAGTTATTTCCTTCAAAGTACATCCACATCGGTGGTGACGAATGTCCGAAGACCCGCTGGAAAAGCTGTCCGAAATGCCAGGCCCGGATGAAGCACGAAGGGCTGAAAGATGAGCACGAGTTGCAGAGTTATTTCATACAACGAATGGAGAAATACCTGTTGACGAAAAACCGTGAAATCATTGGTTGGGATGAAATTCTGGAAGGGGGCTTGTCGCCCGGAGCGACCGTAATGAGCTGGCGGGGAACCGAAGGAGGTATCGAGGCCATGCGTCAGAAGCATAAGGCCATTATGACACCCGAAATGTTTGTCTACTTCGATTTCTACCAATCCTTATATCCTCAGGAACAAGTAGCCGCTGCCTGGTATACGCCGTTAAGTAAGGTCTATAGTTACGAACCCGTTCCTGATTCATTAACTCAGGAAGAGGCCTCGTATTTACTGGGCGTTCAGGGAAATGTCTGGAGTGAATACTTATCGACAGATGCCAAAGCCGAATACATGATTTTTCCACGGGCACTGGCCGTGGCCGAAATAGCCTGGTCACCGAAAACGGGACGAACGTATACCGATTTTTTAAGACGCTTACGGAAAAATGAATCTTTACTTAAACGACTGAAGGTAAACTATGCGAAGGTTTTCGACGAAATTACGGACACCGTTTTAGTGACGGCACCGGGGAAAATTCAGCTTCGGTTAAAGACCACTTTACCTCAGGCAACCATTCGGTATACCACTGACGGAAGTGAGCCGCAAGCGACGAGTTCGGTCTATACTTCAGCATTATCCATTCCGAAAACGCAGACGATCAGAGCGGCGGTTTTTCAGGGTAAAGTTCAGCAGGGCCGGGTGTTCGAAAAATCATTCACCATTTCCAAATCCACAGGTAAGCCCCTTTTGCTGGCGACGGCTCCGAAGGGTAACTTCATTCCCTCCAGTTCACTCGTAGCGGTCAATGGTGTTCAGGGAACGGCTCGTTACAACACTGGCGAGTGGTTAGGATTCTTGGGTGAGAATGCTGAGTGGACGCTGGATTTACAGAAAACGGAAATGGTTTCCGAAATCAGCATCAACGTCTTAAAATACCACTGGCAGCGGTTTTGGGAACCCACGGCCCTGCACATGCTGGTTTCAGAAGACGGAAAAAATTACCGGGAAGTGTATCAGCACAAAGACTTCCCAATAAACGGAATCAACGAAATCAAAGGACAGTTTCAGCCCACCAGAGCCCGATTCGTCAAAATCAAAGCGGAGAATAAAGGAATTGTCCCCGCAGGCGAATATGGAGCCGGTAATAAGGCCTGGCTTTTGATGGATGAACTGATTGTGAATTGAGTTTAGAGTTTTGGGTTTAGGGTTACTGCCAATGCAGTTTTGAGTTATTCAGAAAACGGAATAGTAACCTTGACAAATCCCCAACACAAAACTCTAAACCCTAAACCCTAAACTAATAATGCGTCGATTATCCTGCTTCCTCTTCCTGTTTTTATTTGCCCTGGCTGGTTACGCTCAGGAAACTGAGAATTTTGGTGCCAACCATAACAAGCCCGAACGTGAGGAGTGGCTGAAAGATGTGGGCTTTGGGATGTTTATTCACTGGAACGTGGATACACAACTTGGCGTCGTCATCAGCCACTCGCTCGTGGGAGCTTCACCGGATTATGTGGAGCGTTACATCAAGGAACTGCCTCAAACCTTCAATCCCAAAGACTGGGATGCTGAAAGGATCGTGATGCTGGCAAAAAATGCGGGCATGAAGTACATCATGTTCACGACCAAACACCACGCCGGATTCTGCATGTGGGACACCAAAACCACGGATTTCAACGTGATGAATACGCCTTACAAAAAGGACATCGTAAAGCAATACGTGGACGCTTGTCGGAAGTGGGGGCTAGCCGTTGGTTTTTATTATTCGCCCGAAGATTTTGTTTTTGCCTACAAGAATGGCATGAAAGACATTACCCGCGATGACCACTGGGAGAAGGCGAAGCCCTTTCAGGCTCAGTACAAGAAATTCGTAGTGGAACAGACGAAGGAATTAATGACCAAATATGGTCCGGTAGACCTGTTCTTTATTGACAGTGATGTGTTGAAAGAAGAGGTTAAAGAAACGGTCTGGAAATACCAGCCGAACTGTCTGATTACTCGCGGAGCCTTACCTACACCTGAGCAGTATTTACCTGGAGAGACGTTAGTGACGGCCTGGGAAAGCAACATGACGATGGGAACAGCCTGGAATTACAAGCCTACCAACGAACACTATAAATCAGGCACGGAGTTACTGAACATTCTGATCGAATCACGGGCAAAAGGGGGTTCTTATCTACTCAATGTAGGACCTACCCAATGGGGCAATCTGAACGAAGGTCAGGAAGGTCGTTTGATGGAAATAGGAGCCTGGCATTTCATTAATCAGGAAGCGGTGCATAACGTTCGCCCCTGGATTGTTCGCACGGAAAATGACATTTGGTTTACGAAGAAGAAAGACGAAAATACTGTTTATGCGTACCTAACGAACATGCCCGATTGGCCTCGCGGCGAGCGTCGGGAATTCTTGATTCGTTCGGTAAAAGCAACGGCGAATACGGAAGTTTCAGTATTAGGACAAACGGGTAATATCGTGGAATATAAACCTAACGTGGATGGTCGGGCTCGCTTCGAGCAAACGCCTGAAGGATTGAAAATCTCAGTTGTTCGGGCTCAGCGGATTTATAACAATCACAAATGGCCTAATCCCATCGTAGTAAAACTCAAAAACGTAGAAGCGGCTGTGACGCCCATGCAGTTCCGTACGGTAAGTGCTGAAAAGCTGAAAAACGGTAACCTGAAATTGACGGCAGATGTCGTAAGAATGGGTTCAGGAAAAGAGTATCGCATTGGCTTCGAGTATCGTCCCGTACAAAGTTCGCTGAACGAAGAATTCAATGAAAAATGGAAGTCAACGGATATTTATCCCGTAACCAATACCGGCAAAATGACGCTGGAATTAGTGAAAGGTAATATTCAGTCATACAACGAAATTGAATACCGGGCGGTGGTCTATCAGGACAACATGCGAATTGAAGGCAATACTCAGAAGATCAGTACCCTGCGTCTCGAATAGCAAAACTAGTGGTTTGGGGTGCCGCCTAACGCTGCCATCAAGGTCGCTGCCAGCTTTTCCGCTGGCAGCAAAAGCCGGGAATTTGGCTTGGTCGGTAGGAATGGAGTAGTGTTGCCAGCGAAGAAGCTGGCCGGGCTACGATGGAAGCTTGAAATAACCGCTGCCAGCAAAAGCCGGGACTTAGGCTTAGTTGGTAGGAATGGAGTAGTGCTGCCAGCAAAAAAGCTGGCCGGGCCACGATGGCAGCGGTGTCGATAATAGTTAACTCTTAAAAACCAAAGGTTACGTTTTCACTGAAAACAGAAAACCGCAAACGGATCGAATGCTTAGTGTTGCTGCCTGTATTGTTTTACTAGTGTTACTTATTGTCTGGGCCAAAGTCAATCCCTTTTTAGCCTTTCTGCTAGTTTCGGTTTTAGCGGGCTGGTTATTAGGTATTCCTCTGATAAAAATCGGACAATCCATACAGAAAGGAGTTGGTGATACCCTGGGTTCGCTGGTAT
Organism: Siphonobacter sp. SORGH_AS_0500; assembly: GCF_031453245.1. Taxonomy (NCBI): domain Bacteria; kingdom Pseudomonadati; phylum Bacteroidota; class Cytophagia; order Cytophagales; family Cytophagaceae; genus Siphonobacter; species Siphonobacter sp. SORGH_AS_0500. The sequence goes on along the minus strand of NZ_JAVIYT010000001.1, from coordinate 3,953,450 downwards.
TAATCATTGCCCTCGGAGCCATGCTGGGAAAACTGGTGGCCGAAAGCGGAGCCGCTCAGAAAATTGCCTCAGTGATGATGGGGTTGTTCGGCGAAAAATATATTCACTGGGGACTAGTCTGTACGGGGTTTATCATCGGGATTCCTCTGTTTTACGGCGTTGGCTTCGTGTTGATGGTGCCACTGATTTTTTCGGTAGTGTACCAATACCGTTTGCCCGCCGTGGCCATTGGGTTGCCTATGTTGGCGTCCCTGTCAGTGGCTCATGGGTTTTTACCGCCACACCCTTCGCCAGCGGCCTTAGTTGGCCAGTTTCACGGGGATATGGGACTGACCTTAGTATACGGATTAATCATTGCTGTACCCACTATTATCCTCGCTGGTCCGGTTTATGCTTTAACCCTGAAAGGCATTCATTCAGAGCCATTAGTAACTTTTCAGGCCAGTTTTATTCCTGAAGAAGAGTTACCCAGCGGCTTTAGCAGCTTTTTTACATCGTTACTCCCCGTCGGCTTATTAACCCTGACCACGCTGTCGCATTTTTATCCGGGTAACCCCTTCGAAGGCGTCTTAGGCTTCATCGGAGACCCGACGATTGTGATGTTGATTTCTGTAATCGTAGCCACTTTTACGCTTGGAATCAGTCGGGGGAAAAGCATGACCGGAGTCATGAAAACCTACGAAACTGCCGTTAAGGACATCGCCATGATTGTCCTAATCAGTGGTGGAGCGGGAGCCTTAAAGCAGGTATTAACTGACAGCGGGCTGAGCACCGAAATTGCCAGTCAGCTCCAAAGTCTGGAAATGCCACCGTTATTTTTAGGCTGGCTTATTGCAGCCATCATTCGAGTCTGTATTGGTTCAGCTACGGTCGCCGGACTAACCGCAGCGGGCATTATCGCTCCGTTGATGACTCAGCAGGCGATTAATCCTAACCTGATGGTATTGTCCATCGGAGCGGGAAGTTTAATGTTTTCGCACGTGAATGATCCGGGGTTCTGGATGTTCAAAGAATACTTTAATTTATCCGTCAAAGACACCATTCGTTCCTGGTCCATGATGGAAACCCTCGTCGCCATTGTAGGTTTAGTGGGGGTATTACTTTTGAATCAAATCATATAGCAAATGCCGTTTTGAGTTTAGGGTTGTGAGTTTGGGGTTATTAAAAACGAACTCAAAACTCACAACCCTAAACTCAAAACATCAAAAACTAATAACTAAATTTTAATCTCATGAGCACAGCCGCAACAACTGTTGAATTACTTAGCCCTGAAGCTGCCTTTGCTAAATTAGGACTTTCGTTACCCCCCGCCCCTACGCCGCTAGGGGTTTATAAGCCTTACCTGATTGACGGTAAATACCTTTACGTTTCTGGTCACGGACCCGTGCAGGACGACAAGAGTCTGATCATTGGCCGGATTGGTCGTGAAATTGATGCTGAAGCGGGTAAAATGGCCGCTCGTCAGGTAGGATTAACCATTCTATCCACCATCAAAACGCACGTTGGTAGCCTTGACCGTGTCAAGCGGGTAATCAAGGTATTGGGCATGGTCAACTGCGTTTCCGAATTCGAGCGTCATCCTTATATCATCAACGGTTGCAGTGAGTTATTTGCTCAGGTTTGGGGTGAAGAAAACGGCATCGGCGTTCGCTCCGCCGTAGGTTTCGGCTCCCTCCCCGACAACATCCCCGTCGAGATCGAGGCTTTGTTTGAATTAGTTTAATTTTCCGTTTTCGGTTTACAGTTTTCAATTTTTATTACTTATCAGTAATTCAATCACAGGGTTTCACTAAGTTTTACTCAGAGTTACTCCGTGCCTAACGCCGTGAAACCCTGTGGTTCATTGAAAACTGCAAACTGCAAACTGACAACCGAAAACTGAAGATGTTCATTTTTGATGCTCACCTGGATTTGAGTATGAATGCGATGGAGTGGAACCGTGATTTGCGATTACCCGTCGAGCAGCTCAACGCCAGAGAAAAAGGCTTAACCGATAAGCCCGACCGGGCGAAAGCAACGGTTTCCTTACCCGAACTTCGGAAGGGAAACATTGGAATCGTCGTAGCCACGCAGATTGGTCGTTACGTAGCTCCCGATAACCATCTGCCGGGCTGGCATTCGCCCCAGCAGGCCTGGGCCCAGACGCAGGGCCAGGTTTCGTGGTATAAAGCCATGGAAGATGAGGGTGAAATGACGCAGATTACCGACTGGGCTGGGCTGGAAAAGCATCTGGCTCTCTGGAACGATGGAACTCCCAACGACCAAAAGCCGGTAGGGTATATCCTGAGTCTGGAAGGAGCTGACTCCATTGTTACCATTGACCATGTGGAGCGAGCCTATAACTACGGCCTTCGTGCCATTGGTCCTGCTCATTACGGGCCGGGACGTTACGCTCAGGGAACCGATGCCACGGGCTTCATGGGCAAAGCCGGACAGGACTTACTCAAAGAAATGGAGCGTCTCAACATTATTCTGGATGCAACCCACCTGTGTGACGACAGTTTCTGGGAAGCAATGGATCACTTCAACGGGCCGGTTTGGGCAAGTCATAACCTGTGCCGGACGCTGGTGAACCATAATCGTCAGTTCAGCGATGATCAGATTCGTGAACTTATCAGTCGCGGAGCGGTTATTGGCGGTGCTTTGGATGCCTGGATGATGGTGCCTAACTGGGTCCGTGGCGTGTCTACGCCCGAAGGCATGAACTGTAATCTGGACGTATTAATTGACCACCTCGATCATATCTGTCAGATTGCTGGCAATGCCGACCACATTGGCATTGGAACGGATCTGGACGGAGCTTTCGGTCGGGAGCAGTGTCCGTATGATCTGGAAACGATTGCCGATTTGCAAAACATTCCGGGCTTACTGGCCAAGCGGGGGTATAGCGAAGAAGATATTAAGAAGGTAATGCACGGAAACTTCTTACGTTTCCTGAAGAATGCCTGGAAATAGAAATAGGTTAAGAATACTGTTTTGTTGAAAAGCTCTCACCTGTTAGGTTTGAGCTTTTTTGTTTTACTGCCGTTCCAGCATAAACTCACCCGTTTGTAACGTTCGGTTATCAGTTACTGGATTTAAAATCAGTCGGTTATTATCCAGAAAAGTTGCCTTAAATAACTTGCCACTCAGCGAAGACATGCAGGGAGCTTTGATTAACAAATAGGAATCTTCCAGCGTGAACGTACCATTTCCGCAACCCAGAAAGGCATAATGAATAGGAAGGGTATTCTTGTATTCTTCCTTGAATTCTCCCTTTTGATTGAGATTAAGCAGAACGATTTTATCGTTCGGGACGGCCATGGGCGTGCAGGTTGAGTCAGTCTTAGGCTGGCAATAGGAAATTAGCCGCCAGCTTCCCTGAATGGGCGAGACGGCCTGATGGGAACAGGACATTAAAGCCAGTAAAAAGAGGGCAAGCAGCAGCCCATTCAGAGACAGTCTGACGTTTACCATTTTTTGAAGATAAAAAACACGGCAATAACCAGAAAGATAAAGCCTACAAGGTGATTCCAGGCCAGTTTATCCGTTTTAAAAAGGTACACGGCCATGAGTGTAAATACCGTTAGCGAAACGACTTCCTGAATGATTTTTAGCTGAAAAAGGGTGAAGGGGCCACCCGTTTCTTCGGAGCCAATGCGATTGGCCGGAACCTGAAAAACGTACTCAAACAGAGCCAGGCCCCAGCTTAGAAAAATAACGCCAAAGAGTGAAAGTTTGGCTAACGAAGGCCATTGTTTGACCTGAAGGTGACCGTACCAGGCCAGCGTCATGAAGACGTTGGAGACGATTAAAAGCAAAATGGAATAAATGCCACGCATATAGAAAGAGAGAACCAGCGAAAGGTTAGGCCAGCTATCTCTTGCGAAAATAAAGAAGTTTTACGGAGAAACGAATGACAGAGTTATACAGCTTTAGTCAATCGGGCTGATTAGCTTTCCAATTGGATTTAATGCTTATGGGAGTAACTGAAGCAATCTACACTTCATAAAAAATGCCCCCAAGTAGTAGCTAACTTCTTGGAGGTATTTTAACCCTGCGACTCATTTTATAGAGTCACAGGGTTAATAAAAAGATAGGTTGAAATTTTTAAAAGATGTATTCTTTGTTCCACTACTTCACGTAGGAGGTCATGTTAACAGTAATGGTATTTGAGCCTGCATCATACGTTACATTTCCTTTGACATCTTTATCATTAATGGTCATCGGTAATTTACTTGGATCGAACGTAATGAGCGTTTGCTGCCATTTTTTATCGTAGTAAGCACCTACACTGTAGGTCCCATTCTTAATGATCTGACTTACCCCGTTTCCGGTGTTAACGTACATGTTCACATTAGTTCCGGGCTCCCACCAGTTACCCGTAGTTTTGTTCATATAAACCCATCCTGAAGGTTTGGTTAATATTTTACTACTTGAACTGTATACAGAAAAATTGAAGGTCAGATTTACAAAAGTTGGAGGAGCCGGAGGGTTTACATTTACGGTTACATTATCAATTGAACAAGGATTAAATAAATTCGTTTGTCCAAGCTGCTTAGATCCCCACATATCATACACTACAATTTTTACTTTACTATAAGCTGGAGATTGGGGAAGGGTAACACTAAGCCCATCGTATACCTCTTGACTATGCAAGCCAGCTAAATAGGCCCCGTATTCGGTCTGAAGCTGTACTTCGTAAGTGTTTCCTCTGGTCTTAATTGTATTTGATTTAAAATTTATGGTTAGTTTTTTACGCTTACAATCTTTCATACCATAAAACAATCCCCAATCCAAATTCCAGAATGATAAGTGAGCTGCTTTAAACTGAGCGGTTAATTTTCCGTCTGAGCCAGCACTAATGGTGGCAGTGCCTTCTTCTTTCCATTCGCCCGTTTCTTCATTCAAACTCCAAACGGGTACAATTTCTCCCGCTTTTATGGATTCACCAGTCGTTGGATTAATCAGACTTTCATCTAACCCAATTTTAACGTCTACTGGTTTGGAGAATTTTTTAACTTCGGTACTTCCTGCAAACATATCAACCGCCACAAAACCAGCCGTGATGAAGGTTACTGGATCGGTTGCCTGTCCATTGGCATCGACTACGTTTTCAGCGATAAATCCTCCAGGAAAAGCAACGACTGACTCCTGAGAAGAGGGGGTGTAATGGACGACATTCATCTGAACCTGACCCGAAGGAACGGCCTTTCCTGTCGCATCCTGCATTTGGGTGCCCGGAGCAATGCTAATCGTTGCTACGTCGGGTTTCGTTGCGGTTTGCGGGGCCGTAATGGTTACGGTTGATGACGTTGATCCATTGGCATCAAGATTGGTTTTAACAACTGCGGCAGAGGTACCCTCGGCTGGATTGGCAAACTCCACCAATGGAATCTGAATGGTACTTGCATTGTCATCGGTTAACGTGACGTTGTACGATACGGGGCTAAATCCCGGAACAGTTGCCGAGATTGTAAATTTCAGCGGTGCATCGGCGGTGGGCTTCACTTTCGAACGCATCCCCAGGGGTAATAATCCGTCTGTCACTTTATAATTTTGGGAGCCATCACTCATAAATACTACGCTGGAGTTAGGACCTTCAATAGTTACATTGAACGAGGTAGGCTGGTTGACGGCATCCACATTCGCATTTACGAATTTAATCATCACCGGAGCCACGAAGGGATCTGCGTTGATGGTGAATTTTACGTCTTTTAACGGATCAAGACTCATCATGTCTTTTAAATCCTGACAGGCTATCGCAATACCTCCGATGAACAGCATGCCTAAGCTTCCCCGTAGAAGACGATTCTGTAGAAAAATAGATTTGAAATTCATAACTAGGCGGTTAGTTATTTAACAAGGGGTTATTTATTTAAACGGTACGAAAGACCAAAAACCAGCACAGGATAATACTTCAGAGGCTGTAAGTTTTTTTCAATGACAGGACCCTGATTTTCAGAAGGCTGGAGCATTTTAGTAGCAACCAGCGAAATCATGGGTGATTGTTGATAAAAGAAGCCTATATCAGCATTGAACTTCAGGCGTTTTCTTAAAAAGGGTTGCCCGAATCCGAAGCCTATGTAAGGAGCAACTTTGCTGAATTCAGCTTTACCGGACAGAGAGCCAACTTCCTCTACTGTAAATGATAAGTCTTTAAATTTGACATCTCTGGTGGGAGCACCATCGAAGTTTACTTGATTTAAGTTTACCATTAATCCCCCGGTAAGGCGTAACCCCACTCGTTTAAATGGATAGTAGTCAAGTAATGCGTTGATCGTATTTAATTTGATTTTACCATTCAATCCAATCTGGATATCATCCGTAGCAGAACCTGATACAAAACGAGCATTATAATTGAATGCACTTATCCCCAGACGTGCATCAAAGCGTCGATTGATGGATCGATAAATATCCAATCCCACACCGCTAGTTCCTACCTTTAAGCCCACAGCGAAGCCATTGGTATATTTAGGCAAAGGACGTTCGGGCTCCGGTTGGTCTACGGTCTGCCCCCAGCTTTGAAATGCTATGATTAGCATAACAGGAAATAAAATTTTTCTCATGGACAATGATTAGGTTTAATGGGGTGATAATTGGGAATAAATTAAAATAAACGCTGGCGGTTAAATCATATAGTGGGTTTTGATTTGATTTTTATTGAACTAATGATAGATGAAAATATATAATTACGTGAGTAATGGCGATGGTTTTATGTATGCTTATTAATTTATTTGACTTGTTAAATAAGTAGGTTTTTATTAAATGTTATCTGTATTTGGTAATTAAAAAAAACATGATTAGTATGACAAATGTGTTACTGTATCTGCGTAGATACGTTAACTGACATCGTTTTATATGAATGATAATTAGCTTTCAAAATATTAGGTTTTATGCTATACTACTGCTGGAATTAATAGTGCTTTTATACTAAATGAATTGTAGTATAATGTCCTGCTATTAAGTCGTTTATGATGCAAGGTATAAGTCTCGTATAAATATATAAATACCCATAAATGGGGGTTGATTTTTATTTAAATATTTATATATAAATAAAAAGATATCATTGGTTAATGTTTAATATTTTTAATTTTGTTATATATGATATTTAATAGCATTTTTTATATAAATCATATGTTTACATATTATTTATTATTAAGAATTGTACAGATAATAAATTCTGTTTTTTTAAACTAAATTATTTACTGAAAATTTGTTCTTGATTTTTGATTATATATGTCGTGTATAAGTCGATATTATCTATGATTTGTACTGTTATCGATCTATAATATTATTTTAATAAAGTAGAATAGTATAATGGAAATGTGTGGTTTTCAAGTAGTAAAAAATCGATTAATAACCTTTTAAAAGAGTATGGATGGATATGAAAAGCTAAAGTAGAAGGTAAATCAGAAAGGTATTTTAAAGCCTAATTTCAAAAAGATTCATTAGTGAGAGAGACTAATGCTGAGAGACGCATTTTGTTGAGGCAAGAAGGTTCTACTGAAAAAAAACGTCCCGAAAGTAAGATGCTTTCGGGACGTTAAATAAACCAGAAGGAACAATAAGCCTACAATAAATCAGGCTGATAAACCTTAACGGTTCCGTCGCCTTCGCTGCTTACAACCAGCATGCTACGGCCATTCGGGCTCTTATCTGCTGAAATGAATAAAACACCTTCGGGAGCATCACCCGTGGCAATGAGTTGCAGGAATTTCGGAGCTGTAGGATTGGTTACGTCGTACACCGCGATGGCATCCGCACGTTCCAGACCAACGAAAGCAATCGTCTTCCCATTTACGATACCTATTGTAACGCCTTCAGGTTCAACACCTTTATCGTCTGAACGAGAATCGTCGTATTTGCCTGCTTTGATTACTTCTTCTTCCAGAGCTTTACCAATCTCGAAGACCTGCTGACCCGTTGAAGCGTTGAAAATACTGAAACCACGCCCCCCAAAACCGTACAGTTCTTCGTACAGACCTGCACTGTTTTTTCCCGCAGTCGTCGTAACATTCAAACGGCCCAGGTTTTCATTTTTCTGTAATTCAGTCGCATTCGGGAATTTTGATGGATCAAGTTTCAGCGTGCTGACGCGAGCTTCTTCCTTGAAAGCCGTGTAATCGCGAGCGTCGCCTTCATTGGCAGTAATCAGGTAACCCGTTCCACCGATTTTGAAGTAAGAAATGGCATCGGGCATGTAATAAGATTTTACCGGCCAGGTTTTTAGCTCGATTTTACCATCTGCATTGGACGCATCAATGGCATTCATCGCTACGCTATAATCCTTCGTTCCCAGGGGATTGATTTTTAGAATTGTACCCGAAATCAGATCAACCTCAGCAATAGCATTGTTTTCCTGAAGCGTAACCCAGGCCTTTTTAGAATCTTCTGAAATGGCTACGTATTCAGGCTCAATATCTTTAGAAAAATCGCCCGCATTGGGGCCAAATGTACGGAAGCCACCAGCCACTAACTGTGACTGAAGGCTGGCGAAAGCTGTGAAGTTAACGGTCTTTACGCTGTAATTATTCGTAACGTCAATGATCGAAACAGAACCTTCAGGATCGTTCGTATAAGCTGCGTTTGGTTCTCCTTCGTTGGCCGTAACGATGTATTTCCCATCGGGGCTGAAGATTACCATGTCGGGTAGGGCACCTACCGTAATTTGTTTGAGTTCAGTCAGCGTGCTGGTATTGATAACAATCACTTTACCATTGGCCTGCTTGTTGGTTGCTTCCAGAGCAACGGCCAGTTTACCATCCGAAATGGCTACGCTATTGGCTACGCCGCCCAGAGCAGAAATATCGATAGATTGGATTTTCTTGGCGGGGAAGGAAGAGAAGTCGAGAACGTCTACCAGAGCTTTGGACGCGTTGTTAACCGTAAACAAACGCTTCGTAGCGGGATCATAAGCCGAAATCTCAGCGGCGGCCTCACTACCTAGGGTTGTGGTAGAAACCTCACGGAAGGCGGCGGCGTTTTCGGAAAGAACGGGCTGAGGGTTGTGGTCTTTAATACAGGCGTTTAAAGCCATAGCAAGGACGCCTAAGGCCAGCGTCCATTTGTTCCGTATCATATTCGTTTATAGTTAAGAATTAAACAAAAATAGATGACGGAACTCTGCTTATTCGGGCTCTAAATAAGGGTAATAATTATTTAATAAATAGCCTCTTTTCGTAATAAATGGGTAATAAAGTTTTCAGTTTTCAGTTTTCAGTTTTCAGTTGGCAGTTGGCAGTTGGCAGTTGGCAGTTGGCAGTTGGCAGTTGGCAGTTGGAAAGTGAAAACTAATAAAGGTAGGCAAGACTTTTTGAAATGGGAGGCATAACCCCGGAAGGGTTCAATATGGATAGCCCCGGATGATAATCCGGGTGTTAACCGAGGAGTCCTGTGTTTCCTATGATCCGCAGGTAGGAATTTGAAAAAGGGAAGAACTCTGTAAAATGGAGAAGACGTTTTGAAATGGAAGTAACAACTTCATCTCCTCGCCGTGGCTGGTGTCCTCACCAGCCGTTACTAAAAGCCTATCGTTTGGTGAGGACACCAACCACGGCGGATGAAAAGTCTAGATTTTAAAATATCCTCAAAACCGCCTCTTTCCCAGACACGATGAAGTCGCGTCTGGAAAAGGATGGGTTAATACCGACCCTCGGCTAAGGCAGTTTTGATCTGTTTGATCCGTTCGTTGAAGGAAACGTTAGGATAGTCCACACCTTCTACGGTGGCTATTTTCAAAAAATGGGCAATGTCCTCCTGATGCGTCATGCGTTTGCCATTTAGAACAGAAACGTATTTCATCGTGGACCATAATACATTTTTCAATTCCGTCTTATTCTCATTCGTCATCACGTATTCCGTTACCATCGTATCATCATCGTAATAAATGATACTGGCAATGATGGTCACCCATTCACTAACGCGGGCGGGGCGGACGTAACCAATCTGATGGTTGTACACTACCCAGGCAGATTGATACTTGCGGAAAGGATAATCTATCGTGAAACCGTAAATCGAAAAAAGCTGGTCTTCGCGGGCGTTGAAGTAATAATCTAGATACTTGGCATTATTCAGATGCTGCATTGGGTCGCAATCCTGAAAACGAATAAGGGAATGGGATTCAGTTTTTTTAGGGTAATTGCGGTCGGGGTCGAGTTGAAACATGAGATATTTTGGGTTTTGAGCGGCCGCCGTTGCGGTTTAGCGTTTTGAGTCAAGGCATATACTTAACTCAAAAGGCCAGCCTTCGGGGAGTTATAGCATACAAACCAAGCTAGACCCAACTAAGTTATAAACGTCAAAAGAGAATTCACCAGCAATAACTGAAAATTCCCTACCGGGGCATGGATCGTCAAGAACTATAAATAATTGTGGCTGGTGTCTACACCAGCCACGGTAAATGAAGAACAATAATAACACAAAACCCTACCGATCTACCTCGCCCATTACCAAATCCAGCGAACCAATGATGGCTATTAAATCAGCCATTAAAGCTCCGCGACTGATTTCTGAAATAACCGAAAGATTATGATACGAAGGCCCGCGTGACTTCATACGAATGGGAACGTCCGATTTTCCGTCCGTACGAATATAGAAACCTAGTTCACCTTTGGCTCCTTCGCCGCGAGCGTAGAAATCCATAGCTTTCGGACGAATCTTCTTTGGAACAACCGCCTGAGGATCAAAGTCTTTGGTACGAGTATACTTACCCGTTAGTTGTTCCAGACATTGGTCAATGATTTTAACGGATTCCCAGCATTCCAGCACCCGAACGTAATTCCGATCCCAGCAATCACCGACGGTACCCATTTTTCCCTCACCAATGGGAATATCGAAGTCCAATTCTGGATATACTGAATAGTTATCCACTTTCCGTAAATCCCAGCGTAAGCCCGAACCGCGAAGAACGGGCCCGGTACAACCGTAATCAATCGCTAACGGCAGAGGCAATACCCCTACCTTAGCCGTACGGCGAACGAAGATTTCGCTTTCAATTACCAGTTGCTGTAGCTCAATCAGTTTAGGCTTCACGTAGGTAATAAACTCGCGGCAGCGATCCTCAAAACCCACGGGTAAGTCGTAAAACAAGCCTCCAATCCAAATGTAGTTGTAAAGCATGCGGGCACCCGTCGTCCATTCCAGCATTCGCTGAATGTGTTCGCGGTCCCGCATGAGCCAGAGAAAAGGCGTATAGGCCCCAATATCCAGAGCATACGTACCGATGGCGACAAAATGCGAAGCCAGACGGTTCATTTCCGCTACCAGAACCCGGATGTATTCCACCCGCTTCGGAATATCGTTTTCAATGCCCAGCATTTTTTCGATACCCATCACGTAAACGTGTTCGGAATTCATTGCCGCCAGGTAATCCATCCGATCCACAAAGGGAATGGTCTGGTTAAAGGGCAGGTTTTCCGCGTGTTTTTCAAAGCAGCGATGTAGGTAACCCAGGTGAGGAACCACATCGACGATCACTTCGCCATCACTGATGACTTCAAGACGCAGTACCCCGTGAGTAGAAGGGTGCTGAGGCCCCAGACTCAAAATCATTTCTTCCGATCGCAAATCCTCCAGTTTGTACTTGTTGGGATCAGAGCGAAGGTGATTGTCTGGTTTGTATTCGTATTGGATAGATGACATAACGGGAAGGTCAATACAGGATTCTTCAAAATTAGAAGGAAAGCCCGGAATCAGGCCGAAAAAATCCCAGAAAGCAGTAACGTTTTATTGGGTTTGATTTAGTTAGATAGAGTTTGATTTAGTTAGAAAAGGGTTCAACGTTCGTTGAATTCTTTTTCTACTTTCAAACGCCTCAAACAAAATCAAACTTCAAACCCTTCTAACCACCTCAAACGTTACTCTAATGACCCTATGACGACGCCTTTTCGGCCTGTTTTTTCACGTACCACTGTTTACCTTCGGGATAGTCCTGTTCCAGAAATTCCTCTACCTTACTGACAATTTCTTCCACACTTAGGTTCGAATCAAAACGAATAGGTTCTTTAAAAGTAACCGAAAGCTGAGTGCCCCGTTTTTTGAGCAATAATCCCTTTTTATCGAACGCCCGGCGGAAACCATTAATCACCACCGGAACCACGATGGGATTGTGATCTTTAATCAAATGACCCGTACCTTTTCGGATTGGGGCGTAAGGGCTGGTGGTACCCTGGGGAAAGCTAATAACCCAGCCATCCGAAAGAGCTAAGCCGATTTTGTCAGTGGCCGAATGATCTACCTCTCGTTTGACATCCTGTCCTTTGGCCCGCCAGGAACGGTTAATGGTAATAGCCCCGGCCTGAGCAAAGATCTTTGGGATCAGGCCGCTGTCTTTCATCGTTTCTGATGCCGCCACGTAATACATCCGGGCCCGTGGAGCGAGTAGGTAAATGGGGAGGCCAATCCAGTTCCGAAAGCCCCATTTTACACTGCAAAAGATGTGATAGAGGCAGGTTGCATCGGCAAAGTAGGTTTGATGGTTGGACAAAAACAGAACGCCGTTTTCGGGTAATTTTTCGAGGTATTCTGTTCCTTGAATTTTGGTTTTATTTACCCACATCAGCCGACTCCAGGTTAGGGAACCCAGGCTGGCAATGAGCAGACGTTTGGTAAAAAACAGGTTTCCGAAAGGATCACGTTCGAAAAATCCGAACACGTCGACCATCTTCAGAAATTTCCGAATAATAGATTTCATAGGTTCAGATGATGGAATGGATTAATGTTTTCCGGGCAAAGGTGTACATAAAAACTGTATAAGTCCGTGCCAGTTACTCAGGCAGCGGCGATTTACTTGTCTGAAAGCAGGCGTCTAAATTAATTTCAGATTGTTTCCAGAATTTGAACCCAATTTTAAGCTTTAATTCCAATCCAATGAAACTATTATTGATCGAAGACGAGCCCGGACTATATCAGACGATTTCCAGTTTTTTAATCAACGAAGGTCACGTCTGTGAGCTTGCCACGACCTATGAGGAAGCCGAGGAGAAAATTGGTGTCTACGCCTATGATTGCGTTTTGATTGATATTATGCTTCCCGGCGGTAGTGGGTTGGACTTACTCAAAGAGCTGAAAAAGTTACATAAAACGACGGGAGCCATCGTCATTTCGGCTAAAGATTCGCTCGATGATAAACTAAAGGGACTGGATTTGGGAGCAGACGATTACTTGCCTAAGCCCTTTCATCTATCGGAGTTGAATGCTCGTTTGCGTTCGGTGTTACGTCGTTTAAAATTTGAAGGGTCGGATGAAATGCAGGTCGGCAGTCTAACGATTGATACTACTGCCCGAACCGTTTTTTATGAGGGAAAAGAAGTGATTCTCAATCGTAAGGAATTCGACCTATTACTCTTCTTCGTGACGAACCAGAACCGGGTTATTAAAAAATCAGCACTAGCCGAACACGTTTGGGGCGATAACATCGACCAGGCCGATTCGTATGATTTTATTTATTCACAAATCAAAAATCTGCGTAAGCGTTTTAGTCAGATGGGTTATGAGTTAAATATTCAGACGGTGTATGGGATTGGTTATAAATTTTCGCCCCAGTAAAAACATAGAGACGCAATGGATCGCGTCTGATCCCCTACGATTACCTGTAAACGAGTTCCAATAGATACCCGAACGCGATCAATCGCGTTTCTACAGAGATTTAATATGCGACTATTAACCCGTAGTAATCTGATTAGTACCCTTGTTTTGCTAATGGCTTTGGTTATTAGTGGGCTATATATTTACGATCAGGTAAGCGAAGAAGTACGGGATGAAATTGATGAAGAGCTACAGAACCGAAAGCTGGAAATTCTGGCAAGTTTACCTGCTTCGGGTTACCCTGAAAATTCAACTTTGAAAGCCGATTTTCGCATTAATCCGATTAGTCCTTCGGAATACAAAAAGCTAAAAGAGCATTACGAAGATATTGAAGTCTACGAACTGGTTGAGACCGAAATTGAGCCTCATCGGCAGCTCGTAACCAAATTTGAGCATCAGGGGAAGTATTACCAATTACAGATTGAAACGTCATTGCTGGACTTGGAGGACATGGGTGAGGTGATTACCCGTAGCACAGCCTGGGTTTGTTTAGGACTGGTTCTGTTAGCGTTCATAGTGAATCTTCTCCTGCAAAAAAGGCTTTGGCGATCGTTTTACCAGACGCTTGAGCAACTGAAAAACTTTCGCGTGGATCATCAGGATCATCTACTATTACCCCAAAGCTCAATCTATGAATTTCAGGAATTAACGCAAACCGTAAGCACGCTGGTCGAGGTAAACCGAAAATCTTACCAGCAACAGAAACAGTTTGTTGAGAATGCTTCTCATGAGATTCAGACGCCTCTGGCGATAGCTCTGAATCAAACGGAACAGTTAATCCAAAACCCGGATTTAAAAGAAGAAGATGCCTTAACAATTGGGTTATTAACCGAACAACTCGAACGTTTATCAGCTTTAAATAAGGCTTTGTTATTAATAACGAAGATTAATAATCAGCAGTTTGGGGAGCAGGAATCCGTAGAAGTTAACCCCATGGTGATTCGTCTGATTAATGAATATGAATTTCTGGCGGAAGATAAACAACTGGATATTCAGGTAAAGGATGAGCAATCAATCATTGTTCAGGCTAACGAATATCTGATTGAAATTCTGGTTCGAAATCTTATTCGTAATGCCTATTTGCACACGCCGGAAAGTGGTTTTATTAAAGTTCAGTTGAGTACTAATAAACTGGAAATTCGGAATTCTGCCAAGGCCATTGCTGGTAAAACAGAAGATTTATTTGACCGATTTACCAAGCAAAGTACGCATCGACAATCGTTGGGGTTGGGTTTATCCATCGTCAAATCCATCTGTGATGCGTACGGCTATCAACCCAAAATTTCTTCAGATCATGAAGAATTTATGATCAGTATTCAATTCTAGAATTTATTCCAGATTCGTTCCAGAAACGGGTCTGAGCTTTGGCGGTATAATCGACAAAGCCATGAAAAAGCTACTGACCTTCTTCGCTATCCTTTTTGCCTATCATACCCAAGCTCAAACTTCGGATTCCAGCCGGGTATTACCACCGGTAAAACCCGTTAAAATCTCCCACGCCGAACCTCTATATCTGGATTTGGTACGTGATTTAGGAGCCCGCAAAGGCGAACGGGAATGGAACGTAGGAACCTCCTTCAGCAAGCACGGCGGGGCGGCTCACTGGCATCCTTTCGTCGAATATGAATTTGCTCCCATTAACCGGCTGGGCCTGGAAGTAGAAGTGCCGCTACAGGCTCAGGTACCCATGACAGACGATATCCCGAGCAGTAGTTTGAATATGAAAAGTCTGAAAACCTCCCTGCAATGGACGTACGCGGTGATAGAGCCCTGGCAAACTTCGCTGGCGGTGGGTTATACCAATGAGTTATTAATCAATCACGAGTCGGGAAAGTTGTTTTCGGCTGAATTAGGCTTTCCGTTTATGGTTGCGGCCAAAAAGTGGGGCTCGCAGGTACACACGCTGGTATACGCGGCTCTGGGCGGGGAGAAAAAATGGGGGAAATCACTGGAGCCAACGGGGTATGAAGTAAACCTGGCTTTGCATTACGTTATTCCGCATAGCAAGGCTTTTGTTGGCGTGGAGTTATACCATAGTCAGAATGGTCCCGTCTATGAAAACGCGATTCGTCCGCAGGTACGCGTTGCTCTGAAGAATAATCTATTGGTAGGGTTTGTAAGCAGCTTCTCGCTGAAAAATTCCGATCCGGTAAGTTCTTTCATTCGGATCATCTACGAGCCAAAGAAACGGAAGTAAGGCAGAAAAAGTGGAACGTTGCAATAAGCCCCCTATTCCAGCCTGTCGTCTCAGACGAAGTGAGAGCACTTACTAAGGTTGTGAAAAGTGACTTACTGATAACAAAGATGCTACTAAAAACAATAAGGTTCTTCGCTTTGCTCTGAATGACAAAGAGGGGGCTTATACTGGTAAAAGAACTGCGATAAACCAATAACAAACAACCACAAACTAATCACTAACGAATGGCTGAAACAGGCAAAGTAGGAGCCTGATGCCATTCGATCATAGCGTTGAAAAGGCGGATTTCTTTAAAATAACGCAAATCGTCAGCGGCGAGTCTTTCAGGAATGATAATTCCGCTGGCTAACAGAGCTGCCCGCCGTGTTCCTAACAGCAGAGGCTGGTGCGGCGTATACCATTCCTGCCCGTCGGATAAAGCAATATTTGTGTAGCTCGTATCGGTAATCAACCCATTTTTTACAATCAACACTTCATCAGCTTTGGCCTGAGCAGTTAACGCGTTCAAAGAGGTACGATCAGAAAATTTGTAGTTATACTCCAAGGCATCAGCGGTAACTAATTCCAAACTTTGAATGAAGCGGATGGTGTAAGGAATGAATTCAACCAGCGTAATACCCTCTGACCCGTAAATCACCCGGCACCGATAAGTCCGTTCAGCATCAAGATTTGCAGGAATGGGAATCATCTCCTCTAAATCCCAGCGATCATTCAGACCAAACAATTCCTTCCGACTCCGATGAATCCGTTGCTGGTGGTAATACAGATTTTCCAGTTCTCCCTGATGAAAGCGAATGGTTTCTAGAAGCATTTAGGGTTTAGGGTTTAGGGTTTAGGGTTTAGGGTTTAGGGTTTAGGGTTTAGGGTTTAGGGTTTAGGGTTTAGGGTTTAGGGTTTAGGGTTTAGGGTTTAGGGTTTAGGGTTTGAAAGGGAAAACCCATAAAGGTAAGGGATTTGTTTGAAATGGGAGGTATAACCCCGGAGGGGTTCAATATGGATAGCCCCGGATGATAATCCGGGTGTTTATCTCTTTTTAGGAATCTGCCTTTAAAACGCGGACTCTCCGCCGTGGCTGGTGAGGACACCAACTACGGCGGAGAGATCGCCCTAAATGAATGACAATCTGGGTTTGTATTACCTGTAAACAGAAAATGTCAAACACTAAACTCACCAAATCGGCACGTATACCTTATCAATCAACTCCTGGTATTCCTTCCTCGATTCACTGCGGAAGGTAATGCCACCGCCGGAGCGGAAAAAAGTGCCTGACGAAGTTTGCTCCAGAAAACGAATCATCACACCCGTATCCAGATTTTTACCGTCAAAAATGCCGACAATTCCCGTGTAATACCCACGTGGTTCGGCTTCGGCTTGCTGAATGATCTCTACCGTTTTAGGTTTGGGAGCCCCGGTAATCGAACCGGCAGGTAATAGTCGCAGGAGCAAGGTACCTAACGCGTCGGTCCAGTTTTCGGGTAACCGACCTTTGATTTCCGAGCTTACCTGCAATAGCGTCTTATCGTGCGTTTGCACTTCATCGATGTAGCGAAAGCGTTCTACCCAACGTTCGATTGTTACCTGAGCCAGATCATTCCGAATCAAATCCACGATAGTGGCATGTTCGTAGCGTTCTTTTTCATCGGCTAACAAGTGCTCCCGAGCATTAGGCAGGGCCGCATCCAGCGTTCCTTTCATGGGGTAACTGGAAATGAAATCATCCTGAACACGAACGAAAATTTCCGGCGAAAAACAAACGATTTCCTCTACGTCAGAATCATTCGAAAGACGTAACCACACTTTATACTTCGCCTCACTTCGCTGGAAAATTTCCTGAAAACTCAGATTTGTCTCCACGCGAGTACGAGCCGTTAGGTTCGTCAGAAATGAATTTCCAGCTAATAATTCACGATGTACTTTTTGAAACTTCTGATCAAACTCCTGAAAAGAGAGGGGGAATTTGTGAAAATAAAAATCCGAAGAAGCGGAGATGTTTTCTGAGGTGTTTGAAATTCCGTTCAGATTATACCAAACCGAATCCTGCGGCACTTCGTCCAGGGGCCAGAGTAGAGGCCGCCGAAGCTCAAAATCAAGCACAAACAAACAGGGACGACGCTCGCGACCCCAGATGTTCAATTGCTCTTCAATGGTTTTCATGGTATACACCTAACGCAGATGAAGCAGGATTCCGTTCCGAATACCCTGTTTCATCTGCGTCGGTAATCAGTCTACGTTAAACGCGTTCAGCAGTTTGTTCAGCCAAAATAGCGATGCCTTCGGTAAAGCTACGAGGTTCGTAACCCAGCACATTCCGAGCTTTATCAAGGATGAATCCTGTACGGGGAGGACGCTTCGCGGGTTGCGTGAAGGTGCTCGAATCAGCTTCGGTAATAAATGATTTATCCAGGCCAAAGTAATCTGCCGTGGCAATCGCCATTTCGTAAGGCGTCATTACCTCTTTTCCGGAAATATTATAGATGCCTAAAGCTTCTTTATCTGCAATCAGCCAGCAACCCATCGCCAAGTCTTCAGCCAGCGTTGGAGAGCGGAACTGATCCGTAACTACCTTAATCGTTTTTCCCTCTTCAAGTGATTTTTTCACCCAAAGAATGATATTACTCCGACTCATGTCCGCCGCAATGCCGTAGACGAGAACCGTCCGGGCAATGCCCCAGCGAATATTCGAGCGTTTCACGACTTCTTCAGCCGCATATTTACTCCAGCCGTAGAAACTTAAGGGGCTAGGAATGGCGTCTTCGGGGTAGGGACCGTTTTCACCGTCAAAAATGAAATCGGTAGAGACATGGCACAGGAAGGTATCATACTTTTTACAGGCTTCTACCAGATATTCTACGGCCAGCACGTTCATTTTCCAGCATAATTCTTTCTCGAATTCACACTGGTCCACATTCGTCATCGCTGCCGCATGAATAACCGCGTGGGGCTGAACGGCTTCCATTACTTCAGCTACCTGAGCAGCATCGGTAATGTCCATTTCCCGGTATTCATACCCATCCGTAAAAGGCAGGCGATTGGCTCCACGAGCGGTAGCAATCAGTTGAACATCTGGGTTTTTATGTAAAAGCGTAATCAGTTTTTGACCCAGCAGGCCATTGGTTCCGGTAATTAAAATCTTTTTGGGAGTCATAGTTAAAGACAGCGGAGAAAGACGTACAAAGTAGAGAAGTTAATGGGCAAAAACATAACCATATCGACGGGTTATTTTTTTCTTACTCATTTTTTTAGCTGTAACCTTCATCATCGAAATATCAACGTTAGGACGATCGGCTTCATTTCGGGGTTGAGCTGCAATGCTATCTACGGCGGCCATTCCGTCAATTACTTGTCCGAATACGGTATAATTCCCATCTAACCGGGGAGTGCCTCCTTTGGTTTTATAAACTTCTTTCTGAGCATCAGTAAGAGGACGACCGGCCCGTTTAGCCTGCGTTTCCAGGGTTACCTCATCATAGGTTTTCCCCTGAACAATATAAAAATGACAACCCGAAGAGGCTTTGGCCGGGTTATCTTCCCGGGCAGCACCTACAGCACCCCGTTGATGAAACAATTCGGGCACGAACTCTGCCGGAATGGTATAATCCATATCTCCCGAGCCGAGGATCGCGTCGGGCGTTGCTTTTTTTGACTCAGGATCACCGCCCTGAATCATGAAAGTCGGAATGACACGGTGGAATAATATGCCGTCGTAAAAATGCTCTTTTGTTAACTTCAAAAAGTTGGCTTTATGCTTAGGCGTCTGATCAAACAAAATCAGCCGAATAGGGCCGTATTTGGTTTCAATAGTTACCAGTTTTTCTTTGCGTTGAGCAAAGCTTGGGAGAGCAAGCAACAAAGCTAACCCGAGACCCATCATAGAGGATGATTTTCGCATGGTATTATAAATTGGCTCGTATTTCTCTTACCATATTATTACCTCCCTGAGAGGCGATTTTATCGGCCAGTTTCTGAGCCATACTATTTGCCTGAGCGGTATCAGCAATTTCGGTGCGGCGTAACTCCTTCTGACCATCCAGTGAGACAATCCCAGCCGTTAAGCTAATGCGACCATTCACGTGCGATGCCAGTCCAAACACTGGAATGCTGCAACCGCCCTGTAGGGTAGCCAGAAAAATACGCTCGGCCCGAATGCAGCTTTCCGTTACGGGATCGTTCAGTAACTCACGAATGCGTGCTTTTTTATCTGCGTCCAGGCTAGTAGCACATTCAATGGCTACGCTACCTTGGCCCACGGCGGGAGTGAAGGTTTCCGTTGATAAATGCTCGGCAATGTATTCTTCGTAACCCATGCGGTGCACACCGGCGTAAGCCAGAATGAGGGCATCGCAAACACCGCTTTTCAATTTATCCAGACGAGTTTGCAGGTTACCCCGCATGTCTACTACTTTGATGTGCGGGTAATACCGTTTCAGCGTAGCGATGCGACGCGTGCTGGAAGTACCTACCACAAAAGTTTCACCCGATTCCAGCGATAACTCTGGATTGAAACTGATTAATACATCATTGACGGCTTCGCGGGGTGTGAAGGCGATGATTTCCAGGTCATCTGCCAGCGAAGATTGTAAATCTTTAGCAGAGTGTTGGGCAATATCAATGGCACCCGTTCGGAGTTGTTCTTCCAGCTCTTCCGTAAAAACGCCTTTGGAACCAATTTTAGATAGAGAGCGATCTAGAATTTTATCGCCTTTGGTATCAATCACTACGATTTCGGGTTCCATGCCACCCAGCCGGAGTTGTTCGGCCACGTATTCGGCCTGCCAGAGGGCCAGCTTCGATCCCCGTGATCCAATTCTAACTTTCATACGCGTATGCTATCAAACAGCTCTTACTTCCGAAGAAGTTTGGCCAGTGTTAATGACAAATCCAGAAAAATCATTTTAGCCCGAACATTTCTTTCCAATTGGAAAAAGGCCGTGTTCAACTCCTCTGTAATCAGAGGTAAGCGTTCGGGGGGAATTACTTTCGAAAAATTCTGAACGAAGGTAAGCTCATCGCCTTCCAGTCGCACAAGAGCTTCCACGCCATTTTGCCAGAGCATCAGATCCCGAAAGACGCTCAGGCTATATTCCATCATCCCTTTTTGTTGCTCTTTGGGCTGACTATCAAACTCATCGGCCATTTTTAGCATATCACCAAAGGCTGGAATGCCTCGGTAACAATGCCGCATCCACTGAGCAAACCAGGGATGTTGCTCGTTGCCTTCACCTTTGGCTAGCTCCAGAGCATAACCCAGATTTCCCTCCGAAAGGTACGCTACGTGACGAGCCTGCTTTTCTTCCGTTCCCAGTTTTTGCTGAATATAAGATGATACTTCCGTTTCAGTAAAGGCAGGAACGCCAATGCGTTGGGTACGGGAAATAATGGTGGTGAGTAGACGATTGGCATCGGTGCAAACCAGTAGGAAAATGGTCTTGGCGGGTGGCTCTTCCAGAATTTTCAGCAAAGCATTGGCCGAATAGACATTCAGTAACTCAGGTTGCCACAGAATGAGAATCTTGTATTCACCTTCGTAGGCTTTCAGTGAAATTTTTCGGATAACGTTACGGGCTTCTTCCGCCGAAATATTACCCTGCCGATTCCCTTCTACGCCAATAAACGTCAACCAGTCGGACAGCGTGCCGAAAGGATGAGCGTCGATGAACTCCCGCCACAAGGGCATAAAAGCATCCGATTCATTATCCTTGATTTTCTTGGTTACCGCTACCGGAAAGATATAATGTACATCCGGGTGAGCCAGTTTTTTCATCTTCACGCAGGAAGCACAACGCCCGCAGGAATCGTCTTCCTGCCGGTCTTCGCAGTTCAGGTACGTGGCATAAGCCAGAGCCAGAGCCAGATTCCCACTGCCTAAAGGCCCATGAAATAGCTGGGCGTGGGCAACATGCTGACTCTTGACGGACTGAATCAGGGTGTTTTTTAAATCTGATAAACCGGGGACTTCTCGAAAAAACAAGGATGTAATAAATAGATGATCCCTACAAAGGTAAGGCCTGAAACCCGCATGTCGGCACGGAAAAGGACAAAGAGAAAATCTTAATTTTTTAATAATTACGTAACCAAATAAAAAATAAGGCAACGAAAGCAGTTTAATTAATTATTCCGTTAAATGCTATGAAAAGCCAGTGAAAATAGACGATATTTGCAGCCCTTTGAAGAAAAAGGGCCTTTCTACGCTGAAAATCAAGTTCATAAAGGAAACATATTTGTTTAGTAGATAGCTTTTTTATTGGGATTTTACACTAATTTTTTAGGATTAAAAAAAATTATATTTTACGATTGTGCTTATCCGCGGTATTTTTATGAAATTTGCCAGCGAAAGTCAGGCTATCCACCAAATAATATTTTCGCTTACTGCGTACTACCATATGAACACACTTCAGAAACTGGATCACATTGATCGCAAAGTCCTTGAAATACTGCAATCCAACGCAAAAATTACCAATGCTCAACTCTCGAAAGAAATTGGTTTATCGCCTGCTCCAACGCTGGAACGGGTAAAGAAATTAGAGACGTCAGGGATTATTCAGAGTTACCACGCTCAACTCGATCGTGAGAAAGTAGGGCTGGGAGTAACGACTTTCGTTCAGATTACGCTGGTTGGTCACAAAAAGCAGGTAACAGATTCTTTCGTTGAAAAAATCAATGAAATTCCCGAAGTAGTAGAATGCCACCACATCACGGGTTCTGGCGACTTCCTGTTAAAGGTAATTTCAAAGGATATTGCTTCGTATCAACGCCTGATGCTGGAAAAAATCAACGAAATCGAAGAAGTAGCCAGCACGCAAACCATGGTAATTTTGTCGACATTCAAAGAAAGCAAAGTGTTACCTATTCCTTGATAAGTAAGAGTTTTAGCCTTTTACAAAGTCGTTATCTGAGAGTCAAAATTCAGGTAACGATTTTTTTATACCTCTCAAATCTATAGTCACATGTTATTTCGTTTTCTTTTTATCATAATCTGCTTCACAGGTATGAGTAGGGCTGCTTTTGCTCAGGAGAAATTAGGCATTGTCAAACATAATCACCTGGCTTTGCAAGTGGCTGATCTACCTGCTTCTACCAAATTCTATTCCGAAATTCTGGGTCTTGAGCGGCTGGAAGTCCCTGATAATCTCAAAGCGATCCGCTCCTGGTTTAAAATTGGCCCAGATCAGCAGATACATTTATTGGCCGGTCGTACAGTTCCGGTGAATAATGATCGAAATGGGTCTCACTTTGCCGTCTTTGTGGAGTCGATGGATCAAGCAGAAGCTTTTCTGAAAAGTAAGGGCTTAGCTTATCACGCTCAGGTTCGTTTTGATGGAGTGAAACAGATTTACTTACCCGATCCTGATGGTTACTTGGTAGAATTAAACGAGTGGAAAGACCCCGCGAAGAAATAATTTTCGCTGATATTAACAATCAATTATATACCTAGTACCTGAATTGATTATCCTAAGGTAGTGCTGCCAGCGAAAAAGCTGGCAGCGGCAATGTTAACAATTAAACATCTAGCGTAACCACTATCGGTATAGCCCGCCTTTTATTCTGGTAGCATTGTATTAGATAGGCCTCTGAATCGTTATTGCGAAGTGGTTGCTAGTAACGAATATCCGAAGTGACCGCTGCCAGCTTTTTCGCTGACAGCACTAATTGTAGGCTAACCCATTAATTCAGATGCCCAGACAGATAGTAAAAGGATAGCAAGGGTTACGCTAGACATTTAATCTTTAACCTCAACTAATCTCAGTAAATCCCGGTGAATGCCCGACCAGTGCTGATTTAAGTCCAGCGTTTGCACCTGAATTTGATGGGCTTCGTCGGAAAAGAAAGCGGAAACGGATTGCGTAACCGTTGGATATAATAAAATGCCCCGAAGCTTGCCGGAAGCCGGATAGTTTTTCAGGTAAGCAAACAACTGGTATAAATGCGGCGAATGTACCTTGCGGGATTCAAAATGTCGTTGAAACGTTTCGGCGTAATACTTCGTATCCAGAATGATTTTCTGATCTTTTTGCTCCAGGGTTAAATCGGTTTGCATGAGAGGTAACAACGTGCGATCCTGTTCACTGGCGGTTAATTTCCAGTGAATGGTTTCCCGTCGTACTTTCCATTGTGGTAATTCGTGACGATAGAAATTTCGAACGAATGCTTCAAAAAGAACCGCCATTTGCCGCTCGTCCCGCCAGAAATCCTTGAACTGGTAGGTACCCTTTTCTTCGTTAACTAGTAAGTTTTTGTAAAGTAACTCACACACATTCAGCACAAAACGATAGGTAGAAGGATGCCTTGGAATGCTTGCCTTAGTGAAAATCGTTTCATTAAGTTTGATTTCCTCGACATCCGTCATGCGGATGTGCAGATGACGAATGCGGGACTGTTGTGGTAAAGAGGGGAGACGTAATAAAGAGTTGAGCGTCGTCTTTAGAATCTGATTTACGGGCTGATTCGCTGAATAAACATCCTGCTCACAGATGGCTCTTCCCTGCCGGAATTCATTTTTCTGTAAGCTTTCCGTCAGTAATAACTTCCCACGAATGCCCGCCAGTTGTACTTTTTCGGATTGATACGCATGAAACAAACCTTGCCTGAAAAGACGGTGAGTGGCTGTGATTAATACTTCGATTAGTAAATCCAGCAAACTAATCTGGTCGTCAGCGGCGACATGAACCAGTTCACGTTCGTCGAGTTTGTCCCAGGCGTAACAAAGCAGATAATAGATATTTTGAACCGGAATTTTCATAGGTATGATTCAAAACTAAAAAAAGCTGCCGGATTATCCGGCAGCTTTTGTGGTTTTCGTAATGGGAGTTATTTTTTGAATAGACTCTCGACGAAGGTTTTTTTATTGAATACCTGTAAATCCTCAATTCGCTCACCTACGCCAATATATTTTACAGGAATCTTAAACTGATCAGAAATACCAATCACTACGCCGCCTTTAGCGGTACCGTCTAACTTGGTAATGGCCAGCGAAGTCACTTCCGTAGCTTTCGTAAACTCCTGAGCCTGAATAAATGCATTTTGTCCGGTCGAGCCGTCAAGCACAAGTAATACCTCGTGTGGAGCTTCCACAGAGAATTTCTGCATAACCCGCTTGATTTTCGAAAGCTCGTTCATCAGGTTCACCTTCGTGTGTAAACGTCCGGCGGTATCGACGATTACAACGTCTGCTCCAGTTTCAGTACCCTGTTTCACGGCATCATAAGCTACCGAAGCAGGGTCGGTGTTCATGCCGTGGTCAATTACGGGTACGCCTACGCGTTCACCCCATAATTTTAACTGTTCTACGGCGGCGGCCCGGAAGGTATCACCTGCCCCTAACACCACTTTCTTTCCGGCTTTGTGATATTGGGCGGCCAGTTTACCAATGGTCGTCGTTTTCCCCACACCATTTACACCCACTACCATGATGACGTAGGGTTTGGTGCCCAGGGGCGTTTCAAAATCTCCCGAAATATCGGTAGACTGGTTTTCAGACAGCAAAGCTGCGATTTCCTCCCGAAGGATGGAGTCCAGCTCACTGGTATTCATGAACTTATCTCTGGCAACGCGGGCTTCAATCCGGCGAATAATGTTGACGGTGGTTTCTACCCCCACATCCGAAGAAATCAGAATTTCCTCCAGTTCATCCAGCACTTCGTCATCTACTTTGGATTTTCCGACGACGGCCCGGCTGAGTTTAGAGAAAAAGCCATCTTTGGTTTTTTCCAGACCTTTGTCCAGCGACTCGGCCTGTTCTTCCTGGATTTGCTCCTTTTTCTTCGTGAAAAAATCGAATAAGCCCATTTTTGGTTTGATTATCTATGCTTAGGACCCGGCTATTTTGGTCAACTGAAGTAGTCTGAGTCACTAATACTCCAAATCTACAACAAAAAATCCCCCGAAGAACGTTCGGAGGATCATAATAAGACTTTTGAGTCTCAGCAGACTAGTTTTTCAGAGCTGCTTGAGCTTCGTCCTGAAGAACGATTTCTTCTTTGAAGGTATAAGCACCTGTGGTTGGGTTTTTCACCGCCTTGATGATTTTAGCGTATTTAACGCCACCTTCTTTTTTCAGGGTCGCTACTACTTTCTTTGCCATTTCAGTAAAATGTTATACAGTGGATCACTAACCAGTTGACAGTTATCGCCGGACTAGGAACCACCTAAACAACGAATAACTGGGGTCTGAAATTACTTGATTTCCTTGTGAAGCGTATGCTTTTTAAGGAAAGGGTTGTACTTCTGGAGTTCAATACGAGCCGTAGTATTCTTCCGGTTTTTCATCGTGACATATCGTGACATGCCAGGAACGCCAGAAGTCTTTTGCTCGGTGCACTCGAGGATTACCTGAATGCGGTTGCCTTTCTTAGCCATGAGCTTATTGCGTTATTTAAATCAGTGCTTTTCAAAAATTGGAACGCAAAAGTAGCAATATTTCAGCGAGTGGACAAGCTTACCGTTGAAATTTGTTTTACGTTTCTATTTAGAAGTATCATTATTTAGATTATGGATGACTAAATATTCTGATTTATAGGTTATTAAGTAATGTAAATAATATTAGGAAAAAACCGTACGCAGAATCTCCAGAGACCGAACTTCACCCATACCATCGACGTGAAGCTCATAAAACTTCAAGACCATTTCCAGTAAATAGTTGCGGGATGATCGACCTATGCGGATTTCCGGGTTCACATTCAACTCATCCAATTTCCGTAATTCCGACTCGTCGTGGATGGGATAACCTGCCAGTCTTAACTCCTGAGCCAGTTGCTGGCCCGTTGTGGGTTCGAAACCCAGATAAAAACTCAGCCGAAGCAAAAACCAGAGGTGAAAATTTTCGTATCCTTCGGTTGCCTGATCCAGCCAGATTAGGCTTTCCCGAAGAAATTGAAATAACCGTGGATTACCCGCTTCCTCCTTCAGCGTTTTGCTGAGTACTTCGGTAATAAAAAGGGCAATGGTTGACTTGGTAATATCAAAAGGAATTGTACTGTACGGGTGGTTGACCTTAATTTCGGAAATCCGCTGAATTCCGGCACTGTCTTTGAAATAGACAACTAAATCCAATAAGGTAAGGGGCTGAAAAAGAGCAATTTTGTTTTTGCCTTTACTGCTCCGAACCCCATTTTCGATATACGTCTGAACGCCGAATTCCTCGGTATAAATCTTGACGATGATCGACGTTTCTCGGTAACGCAGGTAATTAAGAACTAAGCCGCGGGTTTTTTGAAGCATGTACAAAAATACGATTTTTTGAGGCGATTTCGAGGAGATTACCCCATTTTCAGACCTGCAAATTTTCGTCCCAAAATTGCTTCTGATGGAACATCCAGCCAGCGATCCAGCAAAGTGGCATATACATCGCGGAAGTCAATGGTATACTTTAAATCTCCCTGATCCGTATCCGTCAGGTTAGGGGAAGCCGTCAGACTGGCGTCTGGTTTCAGCAACGAGCCTGCCAGAAATAGCACATTGGCGGCTCCGTGATCCGTTCCGTTCGATGCATTTTGTTTAATCCTGCGACCAAACTCGCTAAAGGTCATAACGACCACGTTATCAAGCTGACCCTGCGATTTTAAATCCTGTAAGAAGGAGTCGAGAGCTTCGGCGTATTGAGTTAATAAGTTATGCTGCTGAGGTTGTTGATTCACATGCGTATCAAAACTGCCGTGCGATACGTAATAGACACGAGAATCCACGCCCGTGCGAATAAAGTTAGCAATGGTTTTCATTCGACGACCTAATTCGTGGGATGGATAGGTGGTGGAAGAACTGGCAACTTTCGTCTTGGCATGAATATAATCGGCGGAAGAAATCGTTTCAGCCAGCGTTTTATAGAGGTAGTCCACGTTTTCATATTCTTCGTGATTAACCCGGGCCAGTTGCTGATAAAAACTGTTTTGCGTCTGATTGTACAGGCGTTTCGGGTCTGACACTGCTAAGCCTTTTACCTGAGCACCCTTCATGGATAGACTTAATTGATCATCAATTTCCAGAGCCTGATAAGGTTGGCATTGACCAGAACACTGAGAATCGAGGTAACGCCCAATCCAGCCTGTTTTTAGGTATTCATTAGAGTTACTGGCGGTATGCCAGATGTCCATCGACCGGAAGTGCGAACGGTCAGGGTTAGGGTAACCCACATTATTGAGAATGGAAAAACGCCCGTCATCGTACCAACGGCGAAGTTTTTCCAGAGCCGGATGAAAGGCTAACTCATCGTTAATTTTCAGGACCTTACCCTCAGGAATGGCCAGTTTGGGCCGCTCGCGGTAATAAATATCGTTTCGGTAAGGAATGATGGTATTTAGCCCATCATTTCCACCGGAAAACTGAATGATTACCAGCGTCTTCCGGGAAGAAGGCGTCTGTCCCAACTGATGCTGTTCATACGCTTTAACAAAGTCGGGAATAAGCCAGGTGCCTACCGTAGCCAGAGCCGATTGACGAAGAAATTCTTTACGATTCATAAAGCATTATGTCTAGGGGTGGAAAGTTTAACCCAATTGGTACTCCGGCAGGGTAAGTAAAGCCAGCGTATAATCTTTCAATTCCGATTCTTTTTTTCGCTTCAGAATCAGATTTTGCTGAGTTGAGCGAAGCGGACGTTGCAGTAAGTGCGTGCTTAAGGCGGTTACCAAAGCTTCGCCCTGAAGGCCTTCGAAGGCGGTGCCAAAAGCTTGCCAGTTGAGTTCGGCCCGCTCAAACTGTCGTCCTTTTTTCTGCGTGAGGTAATCGGTATTTACATCGCCGTCGGCTTTTGCTTTGAAGTTTAACTCAGCCGAATTGAAGATGACTTCGGGTAACTTCATCCGCAGAAGCAAGCTGGAGGAATCAATCCAAGCCGTGCCACCCGGCCAGCCTGCTACGTTAGGTGGGTAAAATAGTACCTGATCCAGAGCTTTCTGAATGTACAAAACGGACTGCTTGCTACCGTAGGTTAATCCAAACGTGCGTTGCAAGCCGACCAGAAACTCCACGGGAGATTTAATTTTTGTACCAATATTCCTGGGGTCGTAAAACCAGTCGGAAGAAAAAATTTCCTTCATTAGCCAACTGATGTCGTACTCCTTTTGATGAAAACGCGGAGCTAAGTGATTGATAATGGCCTGGTCGGGTTGGTCATTTACAAAAAAGCGATAGATTTTAGTTACCAGAAAAGTAGCCGTTTCGGGTCGTTCCAGTAATAAATTCAGGGTATCTTCTCCGCTGAAGTTTCCGGTTTTTCCGAAGATGGTTTTCGGGCCATCGTCGTGCTGATTTTTCCGAAAAACAAACTCGCCCCGACCATTAAAGCCCCAACCTGTAAAACTGCGGGCGGCTTCCTTAATGTCTTTTTCGGTATAATTACCCCGGCCCAGCGTAAATAACTCCATGACTTCCCGGGCAAAATTTTCGTTTGGACTCTGCTTGCGATTCTGCTGGTTGTTCAGAAACTGAAGCATGGCAGGATCTTTGGAGATGGCTCCGAGCAAGTCCCCAAATTTGCCCAGAGCATTTTCGCGAAGGACATTATTCTGCTTTTGAACATAAGCTGGATTCAGGCTGCGGCAGGCAAAATGGCCGTGCCAGAAAAGCGTCATTTTTTCTCGTAAAGCTTCCTTCCCTGAACCCATTTGATTCACCCATGCGTAGTTAATGTCACCAATCTGCTCCCGATTTTCCCGCAGAATCTGCTGTGCCATCTGTTTTCTCTGATCCTGCGATAAACTATCTCTTTGCATGACCATTTCCAGCAGCGTTTTACGGGTGTAACCCAATTGCTGGGGATCTGCCACATGCAGCGGAGAGCTGGTTTGGGAGTCTTCAAAAAGATGATTCACCGCTTTGGAAAGCGAATGGCGGCTGGCTTCCTGTAACGCTGCCGGGCTGACTCCGAAACCCGCCCGCAGGTATAAATGCTTTAGCTGACTGAGGTTACTTTTCATCGATTTATTAAAAACGAGATGTAGTAAAGAATAAGCTCATAGTCAGGAAGATGGTACGGTATTGAGACTGATTTCCGGCCGAGGAAGTTTAATCAGGGATCTAATTTTAATTTTCAGGAATAGCCAATAAAAAAGGTTACCTCCGTCTCAGGGAAGTAACCTTCATTGCGGTGCCTCTGAACCAAACTAAACCCGTGGGCAACGTTTGAATTCTTTCGTGCGATCAAAGAGGTAACGATAGGTAATGTAACTCTTATCAATGCGGGTGCCTAGTTGCGAAACGAAGCGATTCATACGGGGATTGAAATCACCCACCCAGTTCATATCAATGGTATCGTATTGGTAATCAGGATTGTCACGACCTGCCTGACGGAAACGTAGGGCGATGGCGGATTCTACGCCTTTACCTTGATAATCAGGAATGACGCCGAAAATAAGGCCGCAGGTTCGGGTAACTACTTTCTTCCATTTCAGCAGATACAACAGTTTCAGTTTCTGTAATAACCCAAATTTGCCGTTTAAATGCTTGACAATCTGATTCAAATCAGGAATGACAATGAAGAAAGCAATGGCCTCACCGCCTGCGTAAGCGAACCAGATTAACTGTTCATCAATGATGGGCTTCATCGAATTAACCAGCGAGCGGGCCTGTTCGATGCTCATTTCTTTTACACCCGGAAACTTGGCCCAGGCTTTATTATAGATACTGCGAAAATCTTCGGTGTATTTAGCCAGGTCTTTCTTTTCGATGTGCTGAAAGGTAAACTCGGGGTTTGCATAGACCCGCTGAGCTTTTTCCTCCACATTAGGAGAAACGACTACTTCCCGAATGGGAGAAGTGTAGACAAATTGCTTGAAGTAATCCTGAAAGCCGTACTTCTCGAAGTAGGCGATGTAATACTCCTTCGTCCAGGGCATTTTGTAGGTAGGTTCGAAGTCCCAGCCCTGCACCATTAAGCCCCACCAGGCCTCGCGTTCACCGAAGTTAATGGGGCCGTCCATCGCCTCCATACCTTTGCTTTCGAGCCAGTCTTTGCAAGCCTGGAAGAGCAAAAAGGCGGCTTTTTCATCTTCAATGCACTCAAAAAAGCCCATGCCGCCCGTAGGCTGGTCTTCTTTGTGAGCTTTATCATAATCGATAAAAGCAGCCACGCGACCGATGGTTTGTCCGGCTTCGTTCTGTAAAATCCAGCGAATGCATTCACCGTGTTTGAACATCTTGTTTTTCTTCGGATCGAAAACATCTTCAATGTCCTGATCCAAAGGGCGAATCCAGTTCAAATCATGGCGATACAAACGAACGGGAAACATCAAAAACTTACGTTGGGCACTAGGGTTAGTACCGACTTCAAACAAAAGCATAACGATATCGGGAAAGAAACCTGGGTCAAAGATAGGGGAGTTTTGGGTTTTGGGTTTAGAGTTTTGGGTTTTGCGTTGTGTAGTTGCCAAAGAGAGGTGCGTTGTGCATGAGTTACAATTCTGTAAATGAGCTTAGTATTTCAAATTCTCGTAAACTCTGAACCCAAAACTCAAAACCCTAAACTCTTTTCCTTACTTTTGCAATCAAACCTTTTATGACGTGGCACAAGCTTCTTTTTCTTACCGCGTATTACGATGTTGGAACGGTCTGTAATCTTCGACGGTTCTTATTCGCATGTGCTGATTTTTCAGTACTGATCTCATTCAATTATTTTTTGCATGCAATCCCTGAAAATCTACAATACCCTTAGCCGGGAGAAAGAAGTTTTTCAACCCCTTCATCCGCCACATGTTGGCTTGTATGTCTGCGGTCCAACGGTTTATAATTACGTTCATTTAGGAAACGTTCGCACATTCCTGACGTTCGACACCCTGGTACGTTACCTGCGTCACAGCGGTTATAAAGTTCGTTACGTGCGGAACATCACCGACGTAGGACATTTAACGGGCGATAGTGACGAAGGCGAAGACAAAATTGGTCGCATGGCTCGCCTTGAGCAGATTGAGCCAATGGAAATCGTTCATCGGTATACTGACGACTTTCATAAAGTGCTGGAGCAGTTTAATATTCTGCCTCCTAGCATAGAACCAACCGCTACGGGGCACATTGTCGAGCAGATTGAAGCTGTAAAGACATTACTTGATAAAAATTTAGCTTACGAATCGAATGGTTCGGTCTATTTTGATATTGAACGCTATAATCAGCAACATAAGGATTACGGAAAATTGTCAGGTCGGATTCTGGAGGACTTATTAACCGAAACCCGCGATCTGGATGGGATTGGGGAAAAGAAAAGCCCGCTGGATTTTGCCATCTGGAAAAAAGCCGCTCCCGATCACCTTATGCGTTGGCCTAGTCCCTGGGGGTCCGGTTTTCCCGGCTGGCACTTGGAATGTACCTGCATGAGTACCAAATACTTAGGAAAGCAGTTTGATATTCACGGTGGGGGTATGGACTTGAAATTTCCACACCATGAATGCGAAATCGCTCAGGGCACGGGACTGAATGAAGTATCACCCGTGAAGTATTGGATGCACTCGAATATGCTGACGGTTAATGGTCAGAAAATGTCCAAATCTCTGGGTAACTCGTTTTTACCGAATGAGTTATTTGCGGGAAGTCACCATTTGCTGGAACAGGCTTATTCGCCGATGACGGTTCGCTTTTTCATGTTGCAAAGTCAGTATCGCTCAACGCTGGACTTTTCTAACGAAGCTCTGAAAGCAGCTCAGAAAGGGTATAAGCGTTTAATTAATGGACTGCGGCTGATTCGCGATATGGAATTTGTGGCAGACGAAACCATTGCTGTGGATGTGAAACAGGTTGAAGAAGTAGAGAAGGCCATCGAAGGTGCTTATGAAGGCATGAATGACGACCTGAACACGGCAGTTGCCATTGCTCATTTGTTTGCGTTGCTGAAGAAAATCAATCAGTTATACATGCTTCAGGTGAAGCCCGCTCAGTTAGGCGAAGAGGTTTTCAACAAACTGAAGACTACGTATATGACTTTCCTGGCGGATATTTTGGGTCTGGAGGAAGAACGTAACCAGGCGTTTGAGCCGCTGATTGATGGTCTGCTGGATTTGTATCGTGATTTCAAAACGCAGAAGCAATACGATAAAGTGGATCAGGTTCGTTCCGTATTTAAACAGAATGGTCTGGTTATTAAAGATCTCAAACACAAGATCGACTGGGCTTACGAAGAATAAAGGCATCGGCGTAGAGAAACTCTCTACGCCGATTTTCAAACCATACCTCATGAAACGTTTATCAACTCTGGCTCTGCTCCTTGCTCTTGGGGCAACGGGTTTACTGGTTCAGTCCTGTGACGATAAATCAGGAAAAAGCGAAAGCACTACCAGTACCGAAGAACCTAAATTAGCTCCGGCTCCTACCTTCAACGCCGATTCAGCCTATGCTTTTGTTCAGAAACAGGTAGATTTTGGCCCACGGATTCCTAATTCCAAAGCTCATCAGGCTTGCGGCGACTGGCTGGTTGCCAAGCTGAAAAGCTACGGATTCGCGGTGACCGAACAGAAATTCACCGAAACGGCTTTTGATGGAACCAAGCTTAATGCCCGTAATATCATTGGCAGCATCAACCCCGATGCGGCCAAACGCATTTTGTTGACGGCTCACTGGGATACCCGCCCTTTTGCGGATAAAGACACCGTTGCCCAGTATAAAAACAAACCTTTCGACGGAGCCAATGACGGCGGTAGTGGCGTAGGGGTATTACTGG
Organism: Siphonobacter sp. SORGH_AS_0500; assembly: GCF_031453245.1. Lineage (NCBI taxonomy): Bacteria > Pseudomonadati > Bacteroidota > Cytophagia > Cytophagales > Cytophagaceae > Siphonobacter > Siphonobacter sp. SORGH_AS_0500. The sequence continues at coordinate 3,920,055 of NZ_JAVIYT010000001.1, read as the reverse complement.
AAATTGCCCGTAACCTTCAGGCGAAACCGCTACCAAACGTGGGTATTGATATTATCTTCTTTGACATCGAAGACTGGGGTGAAAAAGAAGGAATGCAGCCTTCACAGGAGCGATCAAACTGGGCCTTAGGTTCGCAGTACTGGGCGAAAAATCTGCATAAGCCGGGTTATTCCGCTTACTATGGCATTCTGCTGGATCTGGTAGGAGCGAAAGGGGCTCAATTCCCTCAGGAAAGTTATTCTTTACAGTATGCCCCGAGCATCGTTCAGAATATCTGGAATATAGCCGGACGTTTAGGGTATAACCAATACTTCCTGCCCGTACAAGGCGGCGGCTTAACCGACGATCACGTAGCAGTTAATGAAGTAGCCAAGATTCCGATGGTAGACATTGTGGAAATGAAAGTAAACAATCCGAAGACTTTTGGAGATTATCATCATACACACAAGGATAACATGGAGGTAATCGACAAAAACGTCATGAAAGCCGTCGGCCAAACCGTAACCCAAGTGCTTTATCAGGAAGAATAATGAGTTGTCCGTTTGCAGTTGTCAGTTTTCAGTGAATAATTGACAACTGCAAACAGAAAATTGAAAACTAAAATGCGATTTCGTTCCCATTTTTTGCTTTATCTGGTACTAGCCGTAACGGATGCTTGGTTACTGTCCCATCCTAATCTGATTGGGCGTATTGGCATCTGGTTATATAAATACGCGTATATTAAAACCTTTTCCCGGGCTCTGGTTTTTGTACTGATTCTGGTAGGCCTGTCGATTTTGGTGAGTGAACTCGTCAAAAAATACTTACCCATCCGAACGGGTGTATTAGTACTGGCTTTGATGCTGGTTATTGCCTCAATGGCGTTTATGAATGTTTTTATCCAGTTTTCTTCAGGAACCTACCAGTTCACGGGGAAAGGATTCATCTGGGGAGCTCACTTATTACCCATCATTCTTATTCTCATTTTTGCTCAAAGTCTGTACGAGCTTTTTCGGACGGGTAAATTGGATAGTAAATAAAGCGTAAGAGCCTGCCCGAACATGACTAAAATAGGGCCCTCTCGTTTCTACTCTAACGGCAGGTAGGATCTTACCTTTATTCATTTTAAGTCTATTACTCAGAGCAGAGTGAAGGTCTCTGTTGGTTTGAGTAAACAGGTGACTTTCTCCACTTCATAAGAGGGCTGCCAGCGAAAAAGCTGGCAGCAATAATAGAGTTTTGCACTATTAGTCCGCGTTATCAACGTGGATACGTGAAAAAAGCGTTGGTAATGCTTAGCGTTATAGACGCTTTCTTCAGGTATTTGTGACACAGATCCAACGATTATAAATGTTAGATGATCGTCTTTAAAGTAGGGGCTTTATTTGCCTCCAGCCACTACTTCAACCAAATCTTTCCACTGGAAATGAGTCTGGGCCATGGCCAGTACATCCTCCTTCGTAACGGCTTTAATTCGCTCAATGAATCGTAAATGATAATCATCGGGCAGGTTATTAAGAATGCGAACCTTGTGCCGATCAGCAATTTCAAAAGGCGTATTTAAAGAGCCAATGAATTGCCCAATCATGTAATTCTGAGCCGTTTGTAATTCCGTTTCCGAAACGAGTTCCGTTTGCAGGCGTTCGCTTTCTTTTTTGATTTCGGCCAGCGTCTGGCTGGTAAATTCTTTATTAACATCGGTGCCAATCACTAACTGACTCGCCTGAGCGAAGTTATTCATCTGCGAATAGATACCATAAGTAAAGCCTTTTTCTTCCCGGATATTCTTCATCAGGCGGGAGCCAAAGTAACCCCCAAAGATTTCGTTGGTAACCAGTACTTTATAATAATCAGGATGAACACGATTAATCATACGTTTACCCATGCGAAGAGTCGACTGAGTCTTTTCGGGTAACTCAATGAGGACTTTCGCTGGATTGGCATCAATGGGCAGCTCAAAAGACCGACGTTCGGGTTGGGGAAGAAGTGCCTGCTGACCAAAAATCTCATTCACTAATGCTACTTCTCGTTCGTCAACCTGTCCCGAAATGAAAAGCTGAAAAGCATGACCCGCAATGTGATTTTGGTAGAACGTAACCAAATCTTCCCGGCTGAAAGCCTTCAGGTTCTCCTGTGTCTGGTTCTTGCCATACGGATGATCTTTCCCAAATAAGGCTTCGCGGAAGCCCCGAGAGGCCAGAAATGACGTTTTTTCTTCATTAACCTGAAGATTCTGCAAGGCAATGGTTCGCTGCACTTCCAGTTCTTCGGCCGGGAAAGTAGCTTCCTGTAATAACTCCTGAATGCGGGGTAACAGGACTGGAAGGTGTTTTCGAAGGGCGTACAGGGTTACGGTAGAACGATCAGCAGAAGCACCTAATTCCAGAAATGAGCCGTACTGATCAAAGAATTCGGCTAATTCGGCTCCCGTGTACTGCTGGGTTCCTTCGTTCAGCATCCGTAAAGTAAAGGTTGAAACATTGGGTAACGCTTCATCCCAGCCGCCTGCTTCAAACACCCATTCTACGCGGGTAACGGGCTGTTCACCGGCGTCAATGACATATACCGGAATATGGTTATCAAGGGTATAGGCTTGAACTGGAAGCAGAGAAACGGTATCCGTCAGGTGAAAATCAGGAGCTTGCGTACGATCTAATTGTATCATCATCTTTTATTAATCTCTTCAGGAAGTCAGATAGCTGGTTTTCCTATGGGCGAAAAGCCAAGGTACTACTTCTCTCGAAATAGAAATCATGGGATATAATAAAAAATGGCACCCCGTAGAATGCCATTTAAAAAAATCGGGTAAAAGAATCCTAGAAATCGTCCCGGGGAGCTTCGCCGATGCTTTGTTTTTTATTGAACAGGTAAGATAACGTTACCCGCAGGGTGTTATTGAGCGGATTGATCTGACCGCCGCCCTGGAAAAGGTAAGCAAAATCAAGACCCATTTGCTGGTAGTGAACGCCAAAACCTGCCGTTACGTAGCTACGATTTCCTTTGTTAGGATTTTCGTAAAAGTAACCCAGACGAGCCGCCAGAATTTTGTTCCAGTTGTATTCCAGACCCGCCGAAACGGTTACTTCCTGAAGTTCTTCTTTCAGGCCACCGGGAGCATCCGTGAACGAACCGAATACGCCTTCAAACAAGCTACGGTCCGCCACTGGTTTCTTCCCATCTAAAGGCTTGCCCGTGGTTACGTCGTAACGAGGGGGCGTTGGTACCATTAATTTATTCAAGTCAACCGTGAGGGTTAATGAATTTTTATCGTCCAGACGGTTGGTAATGGCCGTACCTAATTTCAGGTTTGTAGGAATGAAGTAAGGAGCCTGAGCCGTTCCACCGTAGTTAATTTTACCACCGAGGTTTTGGATCATTAATCCGTAGTTGGCAAACCACTTTTTCTCGGGGCTGTAGCCATTGCGGAATAAAGCGATGTCACCCGCGACGGTTTGACCAGGACGTAAAGCCACGCCTGCTACTACCTGATCGCCCGTAAGATTGGAGTTAATGTATTTCAGGTTAATACCCAACGATAACTGATCCGACAGTTTCAGAGCGTAAGAACCCGTGGCTGCGTATTCTTTTGAATCGAAGCTACCCGTAGTTACGCCCTGGTCGTTGGTAAAGATGATATTACCCAGATTAAAATACTGAAGGGAAAGACCAATTACCTGGTTTTTACCAATTTTTTTATAACCAGTAAAATGGCCCAGCCACATATCACCGATCAGGTTACGAAGCCAGGGTGTATAGGAAACAGAAACACCAGCATCCTGTTCAGCATAAACTAATTTTGACACGTTCCAGTACGTTCCGCTAGGATCGGTGGGGCTAAGAGCTACACCCGCATCACCGAGGGCGGCAGAGCGGGCATCGGGTGTAATATTAACAAAAGGAACAGCAGGAATAGGAATTCGATCACTGTTGACTTGCCCAATCACTGTGCTACCGCTTTGAGCCATTGCTAAGGTTGAGGAGCTAATGAAGGCTGCAACGGTCAAAATACGGGTTTTAAGTCTTTTCATCCGAGATTGGGTTAAACGTTGAGGGGCCGGGGCTACGCCTTCCGGTGAAAGTATACTAGAGACAGGACCTGTTTTAAGGCGATGATAACTACGCATTCGTGGGATGTATTTAATCGCAAAACTAACAAAAGTCATTTGATGTAGGAAATCTTTCCGCCTCCAGTTAGGGAACGCCCCGTAGAAAGAGAGCGTACAAAAATACGATAAATGTATAAACCCGTATTCAATTCTGGTTTTTCAAGTACTAAATCTTCGTACGGAGAGGGCGTAACGTAACTTTGAAGGCTCTGTTGATGGAGCAATCGACCGGAAAGATCGTACAGATAGAATGTAATTTCGGTATCATCGTCCTGAAAATCATGTTCGAAGGTAAAACGAGCCTTTTGCGTGAAGGGATTTGGCATAGCCGTAACGTTGCGAAGATACGTTTTCGTACTTGGAACTACGTAAAATTCTATGCTTTGATTAACCCGATTTCCAAATACATCATAGGCCTGCACCTGAAGGCGGTGGGAACCAGGGGGTAAATGCTTGAAAGGATAGATTACCTGACCCAATTTAGTACTTTCCGGGAAGTAATAGGAATTCAGATTGATGGTTAACGTATCATTTAAAACCGCAGAAATAGGGTTTAATTCCGTGTACGAAAGCCCTGAATCGTCCGCTAATTGAGCGAATAATATCGGACTGTCATCCGTTTCTCCACCGTTCTTAAAGTCACTTGTATTCATGAATAAGCTCAAGGTCGGAGCTGTATGATCAGTGATGGGGGTTGAATTTTTACCATTAATGAACGGTCTGGCTATTCCTAAAGCACTTCGTTTTCCGTCAGTGGCCTGAGCGTATACTCGAATCAATGCCCGGCCCGATCCGGTTTCCAATGACGTAGGTAAGATAAAACTGCTGCTGAATTGCTTTTGGGTGATGCTGATTTTGCCCTTATAAAGCAAACTTTTCCGATCCTTATAACTGAATTTCGGATTTTCATCGCCCAGAGTTTGATAAGTTCTTTCCTGATCGTAAACCTCCAGCCAGCCTTCGCCATCAAACGAAGTCGAGCCGGATAGGGTAACCTGCCCGCCGCCTCGTAATGTATCAGGACTTTGGATTTTCAGGGAATCGCTGGCATAAGCTAACCGCATGGAAGGGTCGCCCAGAAGGGCAAAATTGCGATTAATTCGGCCCGCCAGACTATTGTTTTTAGTTTGACGGATGAGATCGCCCAGCCGAGGCAGTACGCCGTTGATGGGCTGAAAGGCGGCTTTCATAAAGGCCTCGCTTACCAGCGAATTAGAACTGGCAAAAACGGGACGAGCAGTGGTGATTAATCCAATAGCACCACCCTGAGCATTCAATAAAGCCAATTCAGCCCCGGAAACGACTCCTGGATCGTCGTAACGACCAAATTCACAGGTGGCAGTTAAAAAGAGTGGTAAATGATCGCGGTTTCGCCAGCCGAGAATATCCCGTAACATCAGAATCTGCTCCTGCGTCCAGCCCGATACACCGCCGTGCCCCGCAAAGGCAACCAGCAGTCGACCATCGTTCATGGCTGAAGTAATAGCCTCATTTGCTTTGGGGCTTTTCTGGTCCAAGCCTGTTCCTATTTGCGGAAAGGCATCCAGGTAGATTTTCTCGGCTTGGTAAGGCGTTTTTTCAAGGAATTGAACCAATCGCTCGGCATCTTCGGCGTGAACGTTGTAATCCCCGTCATCAGCTACGAAAGTACACTTGCTTTGCCAGGTCCCTTGGGTTGCCGGGTCCTCGTAATGCATGAGTTTATCAACAACCTGTTTGGCCTCAGAAAGGTATTTGACTGGCAAACGCCCGATGCCAATGTCAACGGTCTGATCTCCAGCGTAATCTTCCGACCATTCGCCTTCTGCATCTTCCAGAAAGCCAAAGTAATCATCCGAAGAGTAGCTATAAATCGGATGCAGTGATTCCCGGCTTTCGTACACCGGAACGAAAGACTTGCCCTGATTTTCCTTCAGAATATTTCTGTAATCGTAAGTGGCGTCGCCAAACAATAACAGGTACTTTAAGGTACCCGGCTTTTTCTGATAGAGATACCTGGCGTAATCCCGGAGAGCCGTTGGGTCCAGTTTCCCGGAAGAAAACTCATGGAAGACTTCCTCCGTTGAGACTACCAGCACCCGTAATTGATCATTTTTTCGGCGAAAATCAGCCAGTCGTTCAGCTTCTGTTCGTAAAGCCGGAGCTGTGATGATGAGTAAATCTGGCGTTTCCTGCTGGTGTAAATGCTGGTTGGGAATGCTTTGCAAGGAAACAGGCAAAAGACTCTTAGCATACGTGAAGGCCATACATTCGTGTACTTGGCCTCCGGGCTGGTAACTGAAGGTACCGTTCGAAACATTCAGTAACGTTTGGGTACTAAGGTCCCAGACTTGTATATCTGCCGGAGCATTGGCAATGGTCATCTGCACTGCGGGCAAATTTCGACTCGCCAGCGAACGGAATTGAAAGTTATCACCCTGCCAGTGAAGCGAACGCTGCAACTGAATGCCGAGGTAATTCAAAACCCCCTGAGCAGCATTATCTCCATTTCGATTGTAGGTAACCTGAATGGAAAACTTGCCATCTGAAGGCACGCTGTTTAAGGTCGTTTGAAAGGTATTTACGGCATCAATTCCCTTAAAATCATAACGTTCGTAAGTGGTAGCCCGGATGGTTTGAGAACCAATACTTTGACCATTTAAGGAAAAAGTAAAATTCGTTGGAACAGAAGCATAACCCAGGGTGGCCGCGGTAACCCAGAGGGGCTGATTAGGTAAGGCTCCGGGAATGCTGAAGGGAATGGTTCGGTCGGTATAAACATAAAAACTTTCACCGTACCAGACGCGACCCGATTTAACCCGGTTCATTTCTTCTACTTCGTGAAAAATATAATCATCGTAGGTGGTCAGGAGGGGGCCTGACCCAGAGGTCGTCGCTAGCTGAACTCGTTTTCCAGGGGTATTGCCGACGGTAAGAAAGTAAAAAGTAGTATCCGAATAGGGATTAAGCTGGTGTGAAAATCTTCCGGCTAGGGTATCCAGTTTTATTTCGTGAGGACTCTTTCCAATGAAATAAAGAGCATCGCTAATATCGAAAGACCCATCGCTTTCACCCGTTACCAGAATGGAATTTTCCAGTAAATCCATCGGGCGGGGCGATTGGTTAGCCTGAGGCAGCGGGGCTCCTCCGTTGCCATACAATCGCAAATGCTGGGGGTTAATCTGTGTGGGATTCCAACCGGCTTTTCGAAGAGTGGTGGCGTCAATTTTATAAACTCCGTCTTGAGTTACGCCAATTTTTAGCCAGGGACCGTTAGCTAATACGGACGACTGAGCCCTGACCAGAGCACTCAGGAAAAGGATAAAGAATAGGGTAGTAAACAATCGAATCATAAAGGCAGAAAACCGGACGTATCAATAACGTTGATTTTACTCAGGTCGTACATCAGAGAGCTGAACCAGGGCTTCCGCCGGAACGGTGTACTGACGACCGTTTTGCTGATCGGTGCATAAAAACCGGGTTCGGCGTCGCTGGTGTTTCATAAAGGTACGATTCCCCAGCAAGAAAATCTGATTTTCCGGTACCTCTGAAAGCCGTAACGTTCCTTCGGGATGTCGGTCGTATCGTCTCAGAGCCTGGTATAGGGGAGCATGCGAGGCCGTAGCTGCCTTCGGATCGCGGGAATAGTCCAGTAAAGGTGCCAGAATATCAACGGGGAAAATGGATTCCGTTATGACCGGCTTTAGTAATTCCCGAAACGTTTTTTTCCAGGATCTTCCGTGTGGGGCTACGCGGGTTCCCCATTGCAGACACACCCGCTGGTGAGCCACTTCATGGAGATAGGTAATGAGAAAGGCGTAGGCATTCATATTACCGTTCACTGAAATGCGATGGCCTTTGCTGGAGCAATAGCTATAGTCACCAAACTTCGTGCGTCGGGGCCGAGAAACGTGGAAATGAAAAGGATGTTCCTGCCAGAGCTGCAGGCAATAAGAAACGGCAAGGGAGGGAAGATGCTGGCGTAAGAGAGATTCCATCCGGTAAAAAACGACAAAGCCTCACCTGAAGGCAAGGCTTTGGCTGTGTTCCTAATCTACAAAATTATTTTTTTGCAGTGTCAGCAGCAGTAGTGTCAACAGCAAGAACTGTGTCAACAGCAGTAGTAGTATCAACAACTACAGCAGAAGAATCAGCAGATTCAGCAGAATCAGTTTTCTTTTCTTGGCAAGCTGCCAGAGAAACCATTGTGCCAAGAAGGAACAGGGCGAACAATTTTTTCATTTTTGTGATGATTTTAGGGTTTATTGCCGAGACAAAGTTGAACCCGAATTCTGAATAAAGCAAGTGGGCTTTTAAGGTTTTTTTAAGGATTTTAACAAAAAGCACACATTATCTTTATAATGACCTATGAATTCTGTAAATAGTTCTATTAATTGGCTCCTGAAACCTTAAAATTTGATAAATTTTTTTAAAACGCTCATTATGGAAGAGTAACCAGAAGGGCGTTATTCAGGAATACCTTTCAGATAATCCTTGATTCGGTCATAAAAGCCGGTTGATTTGAAAGTAAAGGTTTTATGCAATATGTAGTTACTTACGAAGCTAAGGCCCATCCCAACCAGTAGCCCGCCAAATTCCTTCACATTGATGTTGCGTGATTTTTCAGAAAGAAAATCCAGTGGAATGCGGTAATAGAGATCACCGGGATGGGAAGCATTCAGTAAGTGAAAACCCAGACTTGATCCACCTACAGTAATGAAGAAAGAAACAACCGCAACCAGCCCAAACTTGACCATCTCCCGCCGGGTCTGGCCTGATTTCTTGGCATCAAAGGCAAAAAGTTTAGTTAAGGTAAATCCTACAACGAAAGAGACTACGTAACCGCAGGCAACAGAAGCATTGTAACTCATAAACTCCCGGAAATAACCACCAGCAATAATCTGAACGGCAGCTCCGGTTCCGGCAACTAGAAAGTAAGCAACTAAATCACGAATGTTAAGTAATTTAGACTTTTTTTTCTCCAAAGGTTGAGCGAGGGTTGTTTTCAAGTGTTGAAAATTGACGTTAATACTAAAAGAATCTATTCACCAGGTCCGGGAATAATCCAAATAGGAGCGTCAGAACCGTAGTGAACAGCAAAGTTAGTTTAAATCCACTGCTTACGATAACTCCTTCGTTGTCACTTGGTTTTAAATACATGGCAATTATTACCCTGAAATAATAATAAATGCCGACACATGACATCAATACTGCGATGACTAACAGGGCGGTAAGATTAGCCTGAACCGCTGCGGAAAAGATAAAAAATTTACCCCAGAAACCTGCCGTTAGTGGAATTCCTGCCAGGGAAAGCATCGAAACGGTCATAATAAAAGCTAGTAGTGGATTGGTTTTAGCCAGACCGTTAAACGCATCATAACGTTCGTCGGGATTTCCTTCATAAGGTTTTCGCTCCGAAACAGCGATTAATACTCCAAAGGCAGAAATAGTGGCAAGTGAATAGGCCAGTGAGTAAAAAAGAATAGCCGATTGAGAACTGGGCACTTTAGCAACTACGGCCAGCAGCAGATACCCCGCATGAGAAATGCTGGAATAAGCCATCATGCGTTTGAAACTGATCTGATACGCAGCTGTAATATTTCCGATTAATAAGGTTAAGATGGCTAATACGGCCAATGTCTGGGCCCAGAAACCGTAAGAACTGGCAAAAGCGACGGAAGCGAGTTTGTAAAGAGCCGCAAATCCAGCCGTTTTAACCACGGTTGACATATAAGCCGTAAAGATCGTAGGTGCTCCTTCGTATACGTCTGGGGTCCAGAAGTGGAACGGTGCTACGGACACTTTAAACAACATGCCAAAAAACAGCAGTAATAACCCGATGTAGAGCAGGGGAGAAACCGAGCGATACTGGGTTGCCGTTTGTACGTAAGTAGCGATGGCTCCGAGTTTAAAAGAACCCGTGGCTCCATAGATCATGGCTAATCCGAAGAGTAAAATACCCGTGGCGAATGAGCCCATGAGGAAATATTTTAAAGCGGCTTCGTTGGAACGTAGGTTCCGTTTGTCCGTTCCGGTTAGAACGTACATGGCAACCGAGAGAATTTCAACTCCAATGAAGAGCATGATGAGGTTTTCAAAACCAATCATCATCAAAGCACCCGTGACCGAAAAAAGAATAATGGAATAATATTCGGCTGGGTGCGTATATTCTATATCGTCGCCAAAATTTCTGGAAATCCCGACGACTAATACCGTAGTAAGCAGAACAATGACCGAGAAGCTGACGAACAGGTTATTCACCCGTAGCATATCCGAAAAGTATAGAGCCTGCTGGTTCCATTCCTGCGTAAGTAGAGCCAGAGCTACGAACAGAAAAACAAGCGTAGCAGGCAGCAGAATCCGACGGGATTTCAGGAAACCAAGGAATAAATTTAATATGCCAAAAAGAGACAGAGATATGATCGAGAGCATGTCTTGAATGCTTGAGAGTAAATGAAAAAATACCGCTTCGTCTTACTTCAGGGTGCGTAGCAACTCGGCAACGGCTGGTTCGGTTAGTTTCAGAAATGCATTAGGAAACAGACCAATCCAGAATACAAAAACAGCCAGCGGAAGCAGAACCAGAATTTCATTAAGGTTCAGATCCGTGAATTGCTCGGTAGCGGTGGTTTGCAGTCCAAACATGGATTTCTGAACCATACGAAGCATATAGACTGCACCGAAAATAATGGTCGTTCCGGCCACGATACCGATCCAGGTATTATAAGTAAAGACGCCTTTTAGCAGCAGAAATTCACCAATGAAACCATTCGTCAAAGGCAGGGCTACGCTACCTAATACCATGATGATAAAGAAGACACTCAATACGGGAGAGTTTTGAGTAATGCCTCCTAACTGGCTCAAATCCCGGCTTTGCGTGCGGCTGAAGATGATTTCGATAATGAAAAACAGGCCGACCACATTAATACCGTGAGCAAGCATTTGAATGAGGGAGCCTTGTAACCCGTCGAGGGTTAAGGAGAAAATACCTGCCGCCATCAAACCTACGTGAGCGAAGGATGAATACGCTACGAGTCGTTTCATATCCTGTTGCTGAATGGCAATAATAGAACCGTATACAATGCCCGTTACGGATAAAATCACCGCTACCAGCCCCCATTCCTGAACCCCTTCGGGAACGATAGGTAATACGATTCGGATGAGTCCGTAAGTACCCATTTTTAGCATAATTCCGGCCAGTAGCATAGTCGCTGGCGTGGGCGATTCCACGTACGTATCAGGCTGCCAGGTGTGGAAAGGGAATACGGGCATTTTAATGGCAAAACCAATGAACAAAGCCCAGAATAATACGCTCTGCTGAGCGGCTGAAAGCTTTAACTCATAAAAAGCTGAAAGTAAAGAGCTATGCGAACCAGGCGTCTGGAGGTACAAATAAACCAGGCCCAGTAACATGAATAATGAACCGAAAATGGTATAAATGAAAAACTTGAACGTTACCGGAATTCGATTTTCTCCGCCCCAGGAAGCCGCAATGAAATAAATGGGAATGAGGGCTGCTTCGAAGAAGAAGTAAAACAGAAAGGCATCTTTTGCCACGAAAACCCCAACCAGAGCCGATTGCATCATTAAAATGAGGGCATAAAAGGCGGAAGGATTGCGGTAACTGTGATTAAAAGTGGAAAGAATAATCAGCGGTACCAGTAACGTGCTGAGTAATACCAGCAGTACGCTAATGCCATCGATGCCAATAGCAAACTGAATACCAGCGGATGAAATCCAGTCATAGCTTAAGGAAAACTGACTCGATGTATCGGCTTTAAAGATGGAAAGAACGTAAACGGCTAAGGCTAATTCAACCAGTGAGGCGATCAGAGCCACTCGCTTGACGGCTCCGCCACGTAAACCCAGCAAAACCGCTGCCAGGACCAGAGGAATCAGTATCAGGATGAGGGTAAGCATATCTTTATTTTGCTTATGCGTTGAAAATCAAAGACCGAAGGCTATAAATGAGAATGGCAGCAATACCCGTCACCATGATGAAGAGGTAAAAGCTGGTGGTACCGGTCTGTAATAAGCGGAACTCATTGGAAAGGCCTTTAACAAAATTACCCAGACCTTCAACGCCCCCCTTATTTAAAATGATCTGGTCGGTAACGCGGTAGAAAAAGCCGGATAAGGCCTGCGTTGGTTTGACGAAAACGGCGTTATAAATCTCATCGACGTAGTACTTATGGTAGATGAGTTTCTTAAGGCCCGTAATTTCTTCGTCGGGTTCGGGAACGGCGTTACGACTGACGTATAGGACAAAAGCTACAATGATTGAAAGCACAGCTCCGGCTACTGAAACGCCCATGAGTGTTAACTCCGTTGAATGATCCAGATGAACCCCTGCAAACGCTTCAGGATTAACCCGTTTGGAAAGTTCGAAAATGGGGTCGAGGAAAGCGTCGAGTTTAGCGGAACCACCAAAGATGGCAGGCACATTCAGGAAGCCACCTAATACGGATAAAACTGCCAGCACCATTAACGGTAAGGTCATGGTAAGGGGCGATTCGTGCAGGTGATGTTCCTGTTCGTGCGTTCCTCTGAACTCGCCGAAGAACGTCAGGAAAAGCAGACGGAACATATAAAAGGCCGTCATCATGGAACCAAATACCGCCAGTCCCCACATGAGTGGACTGTGTTCGAATACATGAGCCAGAATCTCATCTTTCGAGAAGAAACCCGCAAAAGGAGGAATCCCGGAGATAGCGATGGTTCCTAATAAAAACGTCAGAAAAGTAATGGGTAGTTTCTTGCGTAATCCTCCCATCGAACGAATGTCCTGCTCGTCGCTCATGGCGTGAATAACCGAGCCTGCACCAAGGAATAACAAAGCTTTGAAGAACGCGTGAGTCATCACGTGGAAGAAGCCCGAACTATACGCTCCAACGCCCAGACCCAGGAACATATACCCTAGTTGAGAGACGGTAGAGTAGGCCAATACTTTCTTAATGTCATTCTGGAAGAGGCCAATTGAAGCCGCTAATAGAGCCGTCGCCAGAGCTACCCAGGCAATGAGGTGAAGCGTATCAGGAGCGAGGGTATAAAGAATGTTGGAGCGAACAATCATGTAAATCCCGGCAGTTACCATCGTGGCTGCGTGGATCAGTGCCGACACGGGCGTTGGACCTGCCATGGCATCGGGTAACCAGGTATACAGTGGAATCTGGGCGGACTTACCCATTGCTCCGATGAACAGACAGATGGTAATCCAGAAAATTCCCTGATCGCCAATGCTTAACTGAGCCGCGGCTGGAAAAACACTGGAAAATTCCAGACTCCCGAATTGGTTAATAATCAGAAAAATCCCAATCAGAAAGCCTAAGTCCCCAATCCGGTTCATCACAAAGGCTTTGCGGGCGGCATAACCGTAGCTTGGATTCTGATTCCAGAAACCAATGAGTAAATACGAGCAAAGGCCCACGCCTTCCCAGCCAATGAACATGATGAGGTAATTAGAACCCATCACCAGCAGGAGCATGAAGAAAAGGAAGAGATTCAGGAAAGCGAAGAACTTGCCAAACCCTTCATCGTGGTGCATGTAACCGATGCTGTAAAGATGAATGAGCGAGCCAATTCCGGTGATAATCAGCATCATAATCAGCGAAAGCTGATCGATCTGAAAAGCAAAGGAAATATTCAGGTTACCAACCGTAAACCAGTCGTAAAGAGGAATGGTCTGAGCTTCGCCCGAAAAATTAAGGAATAGGCTTGCTACGATCACAAAAGAAGCCAGCGAAGCTCCGGTTCCGATGAGGCCTACCAGAGATTTAGGTATCCGGCGGAAGCCTAACCCATTAATTAGGAATCCGAGGAAGGGTAATAAAGGAATGAATAAGGCTAAATTCATAGTTCAGTGGAGGTAAAGACGTACCTGCTTACTCGTTAGTGAAGGGGCCGAAAAACAAAGGATTTACCACTTGATTTTATTCATCAAGCCCACATCCAGCGAACGGATGTTTCGGTACAGCATAACAATAATGGCCAGACCAACGGCCACTTCCGCTGCGGCGACGGCCATAATAAAAAACACAAACACCTGCCCATTCGGATCGGAACGGTACGTTGAGAAAGCGATGAGTAACAAATTAACGGCATTCAGCATTAACTCCACCGACATAAAAATAATGATGGCGTTGCGACGGGTAAGCACTCCAATAATGCCGATAATGAATAAGGCCGAAGCGAGGTAAATGTAATATTGAAGCGGAATTTTCTGGACAACTTCTGGGATCATGCCTTCGCTAATTGAGGTTACGGCGTAGAAAGCTATGAAACACTTCTTTACGTACGCTGTAACGAGTAGAGGTTTTTTCTCAATGAGAAGTTACAAACTGGAAATGTTATAACTACACTTTGAATAGTGATGTGGCAAAAATAGTAGTTTTCCCCAAACCGTCGCAATGCTCTGTGAGCTTATTGGACAGTTTTTTTGCAAAAGAGTAAGAATAGAATGGATATAAATAAGAATTGTACTAAACGCAGAAAATAGCTCAGAAAGGCAAAAAAAGCCGAAGTGGGCACTTGCCTACTTCGGCGTAATAAACATAATTCTATCTAAATCAGGCTCAAATTGGAGAGGTGTTTGTTGATGACACCTATCTCTTCTGGCGATAATGAAATGTGAATCGACTGAGCATTCTGGATGGCTTGTTCCGCATTGCGGGCACCCACCAAAGCAACGGTAATACCGGGTTGTTCGATAGTCCAGCGTATGACTAACTGAGACAAAGTAGCCCCTTTCTCTTGAGCCATCGGACGAATTTCATCGAGAAAAGCGTTGATTTTTGTCAGGTTCTCAGGCTGGTAAAATCTTGATCCCGAGCGGGTATCACCTTCACCAAACTGATGCCCAGGCTTGATTTTACCCGTCAGAATGCCTCGTTGCAGGGGGCTGTAAGCAATGATCGCTTTCTGACGAGCCATGGCATAAGGAACCAGTTCTTTTTCGATGGAACGCTCTACCATGCTGTAAGGTACCTGATTAGAAGCCAGCGAGAGCGTTTCTTCGGCTTCCATAAACTGAGCCGTGGAATAATTACAAACTCCGGCGGCCCGAATTTTTCCCTGTTTTTGTAAAATGTCCAGGGCTTCCATCGTTTCACTGATCGGTGTGGTGCTGTCGGGCCAGTGAATCTGGTACAGGTCGATATAATCCGTTTTCAGACGACGAAGGCTGTTTTCGCACTCCTGAATGACGCTATCCTTGCCAGCGTATTTATAGACGTCAATTTCCTGGCCATCGTTGTTCTGCGTGTGAAAAGCAAAATCGCCCTGCTTCACGTCCCAACGCATGCCAAATTTAGTCAGAATCTGAACCTTATCACGGGCAACGCCCTGAAGTGCTTCTGCAACGATTTCTTCACTAACCCCCATACCGTATACGGGAGCAGTGTCAATGGAGGTAACTCCTTCATCGAGTGAGGCCTTAATGGCTTCTACGGCTTCTTTTCGATCGGCTCCGCCCCACATCCATCCGCCAATGGCCCAGGCACCAAACGTTATGGCTGATACCTGCAAGGCTGATTCGCCTAATTCTCTGTACTTCATGTGACTTGAATTAGTTTGAGGTTTAACGTTTCAAAGGGGAGTAAGGTTTGAGAAAATGTAAATTGCCGTGTTGTGTGGAGTTTAAGGTTTGAGTGTGTTTGATTATGGTTTGATGATGTTTTAGAACTGTTTCGGGAGGTTTGATCTCATGATTAAATTCATCAGTAAAAGAGTTTACCCAACTCTAAAACCCATTGACCAAAGGCATTCAAACCATAATCAAACACACTCAAACTTTATTCCAACAACTCTTTATTTCACTTCTCGTAAATCCAACTGCTGGATTAGGGCCGGGTTTTCGGGGGATAGGGTGAAATACACCAGTACTTTTCCTTGCTCACCTTCCATGATGAAAGTGCCTCGTAGCTGATTTTCAGGAATTAAATCGCCTACTTTTACAATTTTTCCGACTTTGCTGAATAACTCTTCGGAAGCCTTCTTGCGTAAAGCCAGTGATTTGTCAGGAAAGAAGTTTTCGGCAAAAATGGGGTAATGGCTGGCCTGATTCCAGTCTTTCAGCACCGAAACCAGGTCTTTTTTTCGCTGATTCAGGATTTTGGAAACAGGTAATTGTCGTTTCTTCAAATCAGCCGAAGCCAGAAGCGTTTCAATGATTTTGGTATTAATCAGGCCCGCGTTGGCGTAGGTAAGGTTAGCGTAGGTAATGACGCCGATGCCGTATTCGGGTAAAATCCGCCAGTTGCTGCCAAAGCCGGGTAAGCCTCCGCTGTGCCCAACGGTAGTAATCGCGTCTGAATCCCGGGTCCAGCGAAGGCCATAGGCGTAAGCTGAGGAAACGGAGTAAGGCGTGCCATTGGCTTTTAGAGAGGTACTTAAACCAGCAAAATTGGCTGGTTGCTGCATCTCCCGCACCGAACTCCGACGGATCGGGCCGGTGCCGGCTTCACTGCGAGCGGGCCAGGCCGCCAAATGAAAAGAGACATACTTACTGAAATCTTCTATCGAAGTTAATAAACCGCCCATGGCTCCGTAGGCACCATCCGGTAATAGTTTCTCTTCGACAAATTTTTCGTTTTCCCAGCGATACCCGTGAGCCAGTAACTCAGGCTCAACTTTGGAAAAGTCCCATACGGTATGGGTCATACCTAAGGGTTTAAGAATTTCCTTAGTAATGTATTCCTGATAAGGCGTTTGGGTAACGACGGTGATAATGCGGCCTAACATGGCAAAACCCATGTTGCTGTATTCGTACGTTATACCGGGAGGGTTTGACAAAGAAACGCCTTTCCCCAGCATTTTCAGAAAATACGCGTCGGCAATGGCAAGCTGACGATCACCCCAGGGGTTATCTTCGGGGAAACCAGCCGCATGGGTTAGCAAATGCCGGATTGTAATAACCGGAGCATCGACGGTTAACGCAGGCGTTTTTTTGACTTCAGGAATATATTGCTGAACCGGATCATCCAAACGCAGCTTGCCTTCATCGCGAAGTTTAATGATAGCCATGGCCGTAATACTTTTGGTCATGGAGGCAATTCGGAAGAGCGATTTTGAGCTAGCTGCCGTCTTCTGAGCCAGGTTGGTTGAACCGAAACTATGGCTGTCTATCAACTGCCCATCGACAACAATGCCGTAGGTTAAGCCTGGGAAGTTATTTTTCCGAAATTCTTCCTCTACCTGTTTTTCGATGGCAGGTAAAGCACTTTTAATTTTTTCGA
Source organism: Siphonobacter sp. SORGH_AS_0500 (assembly GCF_031453245.1). NCBI lineage: Bacteria > Pseudomonadati > Bacteroidota > Cytophagia > Cytophagales > Cytophagaceae > Siphonobacter > Siphonobacter sp. SORGH_AS_0500. The sequence goes on along the minus strand of NZ_JAVIYT010000001.1, from coordinate 3,902,759 downwards.
GACGGTCTGGGTCCGTAAACACCGGAGGCTGGTATAAAGTCTGAGCCTTGCTGGTAAGAACCGAACCGAAGAGGAGAAGGGTCAGGTATCGTTTTTTCATAAGGGAAGTTTGAATGATAGGCGAATCTACGATCTAAATCTGTTTTATCCGCAATTCCATCAGCTATGGATTCTTTACTAAAAGTTATCGTCGGAACCTGGTTCATTTGCAGTACCAATTTCCCCATGTGGCTGAAAGGCAATAAGCATAACCCCACCTTCACCTATACCCCCGTTCCTGAAAAGCCCGGCGTCTTGCTCGACGAGGTAAAGTATCAGAAAAAAGGAAAGAAAAAAACGATTACGGGTTATGATTATCCTGACGAGAAGAAACCCAATGCCTTTATTTGGCGGGGAAAGGGCTTATTGGGTTTACTGAAAAGCAAATGGGAGGTTCGGTTAATCGACCCTCAAGGGCAATGGGCCGTGATTTACTTTTCAAAGACCTTATTCACGCCCGAAGGTGTGGATATTATCAGTCGGCAACCCCAACTTTCACCGGAGTTACTTCAGGAAATTAAAAGGCAAATGGCCGCTGACTCGTTGCTACGTGCTCAGGTATCTTCACTGAAAGACCTCTAGTAATGTTTAGGGTTGCAAAAGCTGTACTTTACGGTTCATAAGGCACGTGATGAATCACATTTCTGGTGTAAGCTTTCTGTAAATCAAGCACAAACACTAGATAAAAGCGAAGGTTGAACTTCTGCTACGAATCGAAATAGTATTACATCAGGAAGGAATCGTGTTAAGAAAATAAGTCTTACCTCCCTGAATTATTTCGGGATTTAACTCTCTTTTCTTGACGATAATAGTGCTTGGTATCGCTGGATCAAAATCGGTCATAGTTCTGATTCGTTCCAGCTTTATTTTGGTATACATATCGAATTCGAGCAGATTAATGATGTGCTGATCGTCCTGAAAAAAATCACTTTCCAGTAATAATTTCCGACCTAATCCTTCTCTTAATAACTCCGCAAATTTCTGATTAGCAAATAGATTTTCTTTTTTGTGAAAATAATCTTCATTCAGAATAGTGTAGCTGGCTTTGATCCAACGGGCAGACTCTTTGGAAGTTACTACCATTCGGTTTTCATGAACCGATAAGTGGGAAAGAAAAAAATCAATTTCAGTCGAGTTTATTAACTCAGCGTGATACAAATCCCGTAAAGTATAGTCCACCCGGTCGGCACATAATCGGGGCAAAGGCTGTTCAAGTAAGGGAAAATTTTCTTGAATGAATTGCTGGGAAGTATACCCGTTTGCTTGAAGAATAGAAGAAATTTCAGGATAAGAGACAAAGGTTTCGTACCATTCTTCGTGAAAAGATTCGTCCCTAATGTCTAAGACATAATCAATTACGTGCGAGAAAGCCGTATGGGAAATGTCGTGCAAGAGGGCTGCAATCTGTTCTTTTTCGTCACCACCAAGCCTCCTGATTAGTAACATGACACCAATGGAATGCTCATAACGGGTATGCTGTAAGCGGCTGTCTACCAGAAAATTAGCCCCGCCCTGATGAATGGTTTTTAATCGCTGGAATAGTTTACTCTGAATGATTTCTGCACAAACGCCCTCAATTTCATAGGAACCATATATCGCATCTGTATACTGCATATTTTCTCGACTAAGGATAAGATTAAAATTTACGTAAAATGGTGAGAGACAGCTTTACGTCTTTTTCTTCTTGCGTTATATCAATCCATTGTCCAGGGTTTTAGTTCTGTTAACTCCCTGAATGAACGTTCTGGCTAGCATTTTTTGGAAATAAATTCACTGATTCTAAACTATTACTTCTCGTCATGAAAAAGATTTATTTGCTGTGCTTCGCTTTACTAGGTCTGACAACGGTCCATGCTCAGATCCGCCTGGATGTAGAATCAGGGCTGGTTTTAGGAACAAATTATAACAAGATTCGCATACCCAATCAGGGCGGTACACTGGTGGATATTGCCAAAGAACTGAATGTAAAACCTAAAGTATTCTTCCGCCTCCGGGCCGATTACATTATTGATAACCGCCATCATATTTCAGCTTTATATGCTCCGTTGACCGTTCGTTATGACGGGAATTTTTCCCAGGATGTTCGTTTTAATGCTACCACTTTTGCGGCTAATCGTCCCGTTACGGTTGACTATACATTCAATTCCTACCGCCTGACGTACCGCTATGATTTTGTGGCCAATGAACACTGGCGAATAGGGGCGGGTCTGACGGCCAAAATTCGGGATGCGAAGGTGCGTTTTAAGAACGAAGGACAGGATACGTATTTTGATAATTTTGGTTTTGTCCCCCTCATTAACTTTTATGCAGGCTGGAAACCTACCGAACGCTGGGGCTTACTGATTGAAGGCGATGCCTTGGGTTCGAAACAGGGACGGGCGGAAGATATTTTTGGTGGTATTACCTATGCGTTAGGCGAGCAGGCAAACCTGAAACTGGGTTACCGGGTGGTAGAAGGAGGAGCAGATGTAGATCGGGTATATACGTTTAACTGGATTAACTACGCCTCGGTGGGGATTGTGGTAGAATTTTAACGCTCTGCCTCAACGGTGAGAAAGTCTGCACATTTCAAATAGCTCTGGATGACAATCCGGGGCTATTTTTTTGTGTCGTTCGTTAGAAGTATTTCAATATTAAAAGATTATGAAGCCGCTTAACGAAAAAATAACTTGGTTAAGCCTGGATTAACGCTTCAATTTTGTGGGGTAAACACATGCATTACTACGCCATGCTTCCCAAGTTTTTATTATCAATGCCCGCTGATACAGACGTTGATTACGTCCTGCACACGGAACAACCTTCGTTTTTGATTCGCGTTGAAAAAAACGAAGAAGATCAGCCCGTTCTTACCGAAAAAGCCATCGTTCGCTGGTATGATAGCAAGCCTGCCCAGTCGGGTGTGCTCGATGAGATTCTCGAAGAAATGATGGAGTTTCTGCTCGAAGAGTACGACTTTATTTCTGACGAAGAAGACTGGATTGAATAATACGTTCCTCTGATTTCTGAATAAAATTCTATGTTAAATCGACTGATTGCGTGCGGAATTGGTACGCTGTTGTGTGGTTCAGTTTTTGCTCAGGGCCAGGTAAAAGGCTTTGTATACGAAGACCAGAACGGTAACGGCAAGAAGGATAAAAAAGAAGCAGGACTTGCGAAAGTGGCCGTATCTAATGGTCGTGAGGTAGTTTTGACCGATGCTCAGGGTAAATACGAGTTACCCTTAGGTCAGGATCAGACCATTTTCGTGATTAAGCCCTCCGGGTATCGTCTGCCGGTGAATGAGTTTAATCTGCCTCAGTTTTACCGTCATCACAAGCCGCAAGGCTCGCCCAAAACGAAGTTTGCGGGTGTAGCAGCCACGGGAGCCCTTCCTAAGTCAGTGGATTTTGCGTTAATGAAGCAAAACGAACCTACTGATTTCAAAATTCTGGTTTTCGGAGATCCTCAGGTATATTCCGAAGAGCAGGTAAGCTTTTTCAAGAAAGGAATTATCGACGAAGTAAAGACCAAAACCGAAGGTGTTCGTTTCGGCATTAGTCTGGGGGATGAAGTAGGGGATAATCCTGAACTATATCCTTCCTATAAGAAAGCCATCCAGCAGTTGGGGCTGCCCTGGTTCAACGTCATGGGTAATCACGACATGAACTACGATGCTCAGGCGGATAGTTTGTCGGATGAAAGCTTCGAAGCCGCTTTTGGTCCGAATAATTACGCTTTCAACAGCGGAGATGTTCACTTTGTCGTGCTGGATAACATCCTCTATCCCGATCCTCGGGACGGGAAAGGGTATTTGGGCGGTTTGCGTCCCGACCAGTTAGACTTTATTGAAAATGATCTGAAACTGGTTCCTAAAGACAAGCTGATCGTTTTCTGTTACCACATTCCTCCCATTGAAGAGTTTCGCCCGGAAGACCGTCAGCGGATGTTTAACGCTCTGAAGGATTTTCCTCATACGCTCTCCCTTTCCGCACATACGCACTTCCAGTTACACCATTTCTTTGGTAAGGAAGAAGGATTTACCCGTGAAAAACCGCACCACGAGTATAACGTAGGAACAACCTCGGGCGACTGGTATTCCGGTGAAATGAACGAGAAAGGTGTACCCGTTTCAATGATGCGGGATGGCACCCCGAAAGGTTATATGTTCCTTTCATTCAAGGGGAATGAATATGCCTTTGATTACCGCGTGGCAGGACAGCCGGAAGATTATAAGATTGGCATTCATGCTCCGAAAGTGATTGCTCGTCGCCAGTCGGCAAAGGGCGAGGTGTATGCTAACTTCTTTCAGGGCAGTGAAAAAGATCAACTGGAATATCGGCTGGATGATGGAAGTTGGAAAGCCATGACCCAGGTGGCAGAACCCGACCCCATCATGCTGAAAACTCGCTTACGCTGGGATGAGGCTACGGAACCTTTGAAGGGGATGCGTCCATCCAATCCGGTAACCTGTACGCACTTATGGAAGGCAGCTCTGCCCGGTAATATGGCGGAAGGCAATCATACGATTGAGGTTCGGGCGAAAGATGCCTATGGTCGTACGTTCACCAATACACAAAAAATACAGGTTGTCGCTTCGGCTGAATAACCATGGATTGATGTAAAAATTAAAATCCCGGAAGCTCAGCTTTCGGGATTTTAATTTTTAGGAGCGACTGTCTAAACGTGATATGCTAAGTAAAGCAATTTCCCCCGCAGTCGCTCGGCTCCAGCCGAGTGACCACTTAGCTCCAGGCCTCTGGCCGGTAGGATGCGAATCAGTAATGGGTCAGAGAACAACTTCCCTAACAAAAACAGACTTGCCACCATCGGCCAGAGGCCTGCCAAGCTAGATTGTCACTCGGCTAGAGCCGAGCGACTGCGAGGGTCTTGGACGGTCTCTGAAAGGAAAATAGATCAATCATACCCGTACTTTGATTCAATCAAATTACGGGTATGATCAGGAGGTACTTACGAAATCTTCGAATGATGCTGATAGGTCATGTAAGTATGGGGAATGCCGTCTTCGATATATTCCATTCCCGTAGAGATAAAGCCTAAAGAAGTATAGAACTTCACCAGATGGGTCTGAGCTCCAATTTTAATCATGTGTGGACCAAACAGGCGGCGGCAGTAGGCAATGGAAGCTTCCATCAAACGCTTGCCTAAACCTGAACTACGAACGGCAGGAGAGGTAACTACGCGGCCAATGGCTGTATAGCCTTTAAAACAAACGTCGCGATCAAACAGACGGGTGTAAGCAATAAGCTTTCCGGTGTCGTCATCCTTGCCCAGGCAATGCCAGGCTTTGGGGTCGTTTCCGTCAATATCCTGATAAGGGCAATTCTGTTCAACCACAAACACTTCGGAACGAAGTGCTAAAATTTCATACAATTCCTGGACGGTGAGTTCGTGAAATTGCTTTAAGTCAAATTGCATAGATGGAGAAGATACGTTAAGAATAGGGGATTCTAAAAAGACAGTGCCGAAGTATTTTTAATAAGGAGAAGGACTTACGCTGGTCCAGCCGCCGTCTACCACGAGTGTCTGGCCCGTAATATGACCCGCTTCGGGCGAAGTTAAGAACAAAACTGCTGCTGCAATGTCTGCTACCGTAGCGGGTTTTTTCAGAGGCGTAATCCGCGACCAAGTGGAGGTATAATCTGGGTCATCGAGTGTTCGTTCGGTAAGGGTTGCTCCGGGAGCTACGCAGTTGATCGTGATACCATAGGGCGAAAGCTCCGTTACCAGTGACTTCGCCAACATTTGAAGGGCTGCTTTGGTCATGCCATATGCCGCAAGATACGCATGCGACTGTTGTCCTGTTACCGAAGACATCAATAAAATTCGTCCCCCCTGACCTTGGCTTCGCATTTGTAAGGCGGCCTGTTGCGTGAGAAAAAAGTTACCCCGAATATTGAGATCCAGCAGTTTTTGAAGGGATTCGGGCTGGTACTCAAAGAAGTCGCCAAAGGTAGTGATTCCTGCGTTGGCTACTAAAATATCCAGCGATCCAAACTGGGTAACTGCGGTTTGAACCAGTCGTTTGATGAATTCAACATCGGAAGCGTCGCCCGCTAGAATCTGACAATTTCCGCCTTCTGACCGAATTCGGGCCGCCGCATGCTGAGCCATGATTTCGTCAATGTCATTCAGCAAAACGGAAGCTCCGCGAAGAGCCATTTGCCGACAAATTTCAAAACCAATGCCCTGAGCGGCTCCGGTAACAATAACATTCATAGTGTAAAGAGGTATAAAGCGGCTCGTAAAGATAAAGCCTTAACTAAGTAATCATAAAAAGAGACGAGTGTTCACCCGTCTCTTTTACAAACTAAAAACCCGTTTTCTTTTCTGCCGGTTTTTTTACCGGAGCGGCTTCTTCGGTTTCTGAAAGCGAAGTAATCTTTTTGGTTTTGGTAGAATCGCTGGCTACCGGCTTTTTCACCGGAGCCTGCACGATTGCCTTTTTATTCTTCGTTTTGGATTTTTTACTTTTCGGGTCTTCCAGAATTTCTTCTACAGGCTGATCGTCCGATTCTGCGGCTACTTTCTCTTCGCTAACGGCTTCTTTTTTAGCTGCTTTGGGTTTTTCGCCCGTAACCTGTTGAGGGACTTCTGTCGGCTCTGCTTTTTCCTCTTTGGGCTGAGCCGCTACAACGGGTTTCGGTTTACGGGGCTGACTGCTCGAACGAGGGCGATACATGGTGCTGAAACGGTCTACGAAGTTATTTTTATCTTCCTCCGAAGCGATTCTGATTTTATTATCCTTGCCCGTTTTAGCCTGTAACTGTCCGTTGAAATCCTGATCCGAACTATACACTTCCGTAGTGCCCTGAACCAATGCCAGGTAATACCAGACATCTGGATTTAGCTCAAGGTAGAAGAACAAGTCATCCATACCACCCGGATTTTTTCGAATTTCCAAGGCTCCGTCAAACTGCCCGTTAATGTCGGTGGTACCGAGGTTAGATACCCCGATTTTACCAACATTATAAAAGGCCTGATTTTCGGGATTATAACGCATACTCAGATTAGATAACACCGCTGTAGCTGCAAATTTCGGCGAAAGGGAAGCCAGCGGAACGTTCGCTCCATTGGTCGATTTCTGCGTGAATTGTTCGGCAGTTTTGCCACCTGCCACGTTTGCAATTTTCAGTAATAAACGATCAAAGTCGGGCTCGGCGGCTTCCTCGCTAATCTTTTCGTCTAGATTGGTTTTGACAATTTTGTCTCCGGCAATGTTCATCACCGCCGCCGCAATGGACGTATTCAATACTAACAAGGTATTGAAAAGATACTTGGTGGAATCGGGAACGAGCCGTGCGTAACCTGCCGACTGTACGGCTGTAGCCGGCGAGAATAACTGAATAGGCCCTTCAAACGTAATTATCTTTTTATTGTCATTGAGAACGTATTTCGGACCCTCCAGTGTTTCGTCATTCGCCCGAACGTCGCTGGCAATTGTTAACTGATTCGTCTTGACATCATCCCGCAAACGACCACTGGCGGTGAAAATATCCGCATCCTGAGGATTAACTTTTGGTGAAAGGAAACTCAGGTATAAACCTTCGCCACCAAAGTGCAGACCCGTATACAGAGGGGTCTGACCATCTTCGGCTTTCAGGCCATCCACGCTCAAACTCAGACTGTCACCCGTAGAACCTTCGAAGGGAATCCAAGAGGGCTCGGCAATTTTACTTTTCAGGCGTGTTTGAATGGCTCCCTTGAAGGTGAGGCCCGGATTGGCCGCTACCATCGTGATATCGCCTTTGTAAGCCAGTCGGGGCGTGAGCAGGAAGTTATTCTCTTCGCTAACTCCTGAGCGGGCCACTGTTCCATAGCTCAGACCGGAATGAACGGTTTTTTCGGCTTTATTCTTACGACTTGGTTTAGCCGAAGCAACGGCCTGACTGTTAGTGACTTCCCGGAATTCGAAGGCATCAATTTTTAACTTAGTCGTATCGCCTTTGGAACGGATGTATTGGTAAATCGCATCACCTTCGAATTTCTTAGCTGAAAGAATCTGAATATTTCCGTCGGATAAATGGTGGAATTCATTAACCGTATCCGCCACTACGCGAGCCTTTTTCAACGGAATCATCTCTGCATCCTGTTTGATGGATACCAGCCCTTTGTTAGGAATGATCTTGGCATCCGCTGACTTGATGTAAGGAACTCCCTTAATATTCAACGTCATTTTATCAATTTCGTACAGTGCTTCCGCTCCATTAAAGGCCAGCCCCTCCTGCGATGGATTCGTCGAAATGAAAGTCGAACTGTTTACATTACCTTTCATGGTAATTGTCTTTTTGGCAATGTCCCAGTCGGCCCGGTTAATGGTAGTAGTGTAAGCCGCGTAAGGGAAAAACAGACTTGACGAATCTTCCAGCGTCGCGTTTTTGGGCGTTTGAATGAGGGCATTCTGAGCCGCTGTATTGAAGGTGACGTCTACAGCCCGGCCCAACAGGGCAGGTTTCTCCCCAGTGCCAATCTGAATCTGAGCCCGTTGAGCAATAAACTGGTTTTTGTTAAAGGAGAAATTTTCGGAGCTGATTTCCGAATCTTTTCGCTTCATTACCCCTTCGCCAAATAGACCAGTAGAACGCACTAACAAGCTTCCTTTCAGTTGTGAACTTCCATTATAAAAGTCCAGCGAACTTTCTTTTTCTGTAATAACCAGGCTATCTACCTTAGGTAACCATTTCATTTCGTAGGATTTGAAAGCTACTTCGGGGAAATAAGCTTTGCCAACGGTTCCTTCCTTAATACGCCCGGAAGTACCCGTAAAGCTAACGACCGAGTCGGGGGTTAACACAAACTGTTTGCCTTCCAGCGAGGTCGTCAACGTGCTTAAAACACCATCGGCTTTCAGGCCATTATTGTCCATCGTCAGCGTGCCGGTTACTTTCAGATTACCCTTGCCTTCGTACAGTTTCAGGCCCGCTTCGGGGACTTTATAGGCAAAGCCGAGGGAGTTATCGGGCATGGTAATCAACTTCGTCTGAATGGGGGGCAGAACGCCATCGGAGTAGAAGGTTCCTGAAAACTCAATGTCCTTACTTGTTAAGCTGTCCTGATCAATTTTGGGAATTTTGAAGTAAACCTTTCGGTTATACGCTCCGGCGAGTCGGGTGGTATCATCAAAGTAGATGTTAACCCCATCCTGCACAACCAGTCGTGGAGCACTGGGTTTTTTCCCGGATTTATTATTGGGCTTTCCGAGGTAAAGTTTACCCGAACCGTATTTCAAATCCTGACCAATTTCCTTCGAGTTTTTCTTCCCTTTCATCTGTTGAGGAACGAAGGTTACGGTATCAAGTTTATCGAGATTTACGTAAAACTGCTCGTAATTAAAATTAAGATCGCGGCCTTTAAAGCGGAAATTATCCAGCTTCATTTCGCCATTGAAAACAAACGAGCGGTTTTTACCTACCCGAACTACCTTGTCGGCGGGACGAATGAAAATCTTCAGTGAATCACTCACCTTGAAGGGAGCTACACCGCGAATAGTCAGGAAGTTATCTTTGAAATTGATGGAAGCATTGGCTAAACTATCCCGATCAGAACCAGCCTGTGTGGAGAGAATGGCGAGGTTATCAAAATCCTTTTTCGCCAAGGCTACCTGCAAGTAATGTTGACCTTTCGAACTGAGCCTGACCTGATCGGTATCAGGATTATAGTCAATAAAACCTTGCTCAATGGGCGGAATCAAAGCGTCCCGCATAAGCTTGCCATCGCGTTTGTAATGAGCCGCGAGTTCGTCCACGGTAATAGCCGAAACGCCTTTTTGCTTGAGGCAATTAGCCAGAATGGTAACGGGGTGAAAACCCTGCGGACTGGTCAGTTTTTCGTATTGGGTGGATTCATAATAATCCACCGATTCGAATCGGGCAGGGACGGCATTTTGTCCCGAAATAATATCAAACTCCAGGTGTTTGCTGGGTAAACTCCATTTTGCCGCATCGGCCCGAATGGCAAATCCGTGATAACTATCGCTGAAGGATGCACTGCGATACCCCCCGCGTTCCTGACGAGCCAGACGCAACTGCTTGGTCTGCGTGTTATACGTCATGCGAATGGAAGGGTGCGTGAGTGTATCGCCCGTGGGATAATAGCCCGTAAACTGCACTGCGGGGCTGTAAATCAGTGAATCACTTAACTCAAAACCTTTACTCTGTGCTTTGAAGGCTACTTGCCCATCCTGCTGAACGGTAATAATAGCTCGTTTCCCATTGGCGGCAGCACCGTAAGCTTTCGACCCAATGAGAGCAAAGCCTCCGCGATACGTAAGGTCTTTCCCCAGGTTTTTGATTTCTACATCCGCCTCTTCTGACTGAAACTGAGGCTGGGTGACAGGTGCATTCGCGGGACGCTTCCGGCTTTCAAATCGGAAGTTTCCTTTCACGGGGGTACTCAACCGTTCTTTATAGGTCAGTGTGGCTTCATCGGCGAATAATCGTGGCGTCTTTACTAAAATTTTATAGGATTTCAGATCAACGCCCGCCTGATTCAATTCCCCAATATTCCAGGTATAATGACCTGATTTACCGTAAATTAATCCTTCTTTGATCCCTAAACTCAGTGTCGCTTTGTCAACCACAAACGAATCCTGAGCAGTGACCATCGAAAAGGAAGCATCCTGTAAATCAAGTACGGGCCCGGCAGCGAGCGTTTGGGGCTGTGGAAGAGCCTTAACGGCCTCGGTAACGGCTACGGGCGTGTCCCAACTGGAATCATCCCAGCTAGTAGTATTGCCCCAGCCATCATCTGTAGGCTCGTCAGCGGGTTTGTTTTCGGTAGGAGTGGTGGGTTTGGCTGCCTCGTCCGTTTTTGAAGTGCGATAATCGAGCGGCTGGTCAATGAAACGAAAATTAAACTTGCCGCCTGAAGTATAAAGCTTATTAAAGTTTGACGTAAAAAGTTGTCGGGAAGTTAAAAACAGCCGCGAAAAATTGAGGTAACTAAGATAGCCTTTGCTATCGCTGGACTTAAAGGTTTTTTCGGTGACTGTTAGGAAGTTACTTAAATCCGTGCCCTTCATTTGCTGCGTCTGCACGGCTGCGTTCAAAGCCTGAAACCAGGGTAGCAAATAAGGCGGCTGCTTCATATTTTTCGCAATCATAGCTTTAGTAAGAGCCATTACCTGCGTTTTCTGATCTGAACTCATGCTGGCCCAGGCCGTATTGAAGTCGGCTCCCAACTGAGCTTGCCCAAACGAGGTCAGAACAGTCTGAACGTCCTGAGCAAAAGGCTCGGGCTGATCGGAAAATTTAACCTGCTGAGCCAATGAAACATGCATCGTCAGGCAAAAAATAAAAAGTAGTGCTACTCGCATAAGACTAAAGGGTTGGCCTTCCATACCCTGGAAAACAGTCGAAAGCTATTTCTGTTTCCAGTACGATTCTTTTCTTAAACGTGAAACTGAAGGGTTTTCGCCAAGAAGGCAACAAAAAAAGCTTCAATAATACCATTGAAGCTTTTTTTGTATTGATTATGAATGACTTATGTTTGAAAATGGACGGTTAAACCACATACGTGAAACGAGCGGCTGCCCAGCCATTTCGGGTTTTAGTAACGGCTAATTCCAGACCAACGGACTGTGCAACGGTTTCAATCTCAGGCAAATCCTGTTCGTAAAAACCACTGACGACCAAAACCCCACCGGGTTTCATAAACTCCTTGTAGATGGGGATTTCCCGTAAAAGAATATTCCGGTTAATATTGGCCAGAACAACATCATACAAGGCGGCGGGTTCGTCTTCAATAGTGCCCTGACGAACGTGAACGATATCGTTTAAATGGTTGAGAGCTACGTTTTCAATGGCGTTTTCGGTAGCCCATTCTTCAATGTCAAAGGCAGAAACGTAGGACGCTCCGCGTAACCCCGCCATGATAGCCAGAATGCCCGTGCCCGAACCTACGTCCAGCACCAGCTTATCTTCCTGATCAATTTCCAGTTGATGAGCCAGCATCATCCAGGTAGTTTCGTGATGACCCGTGCCGAAAGACATTTTGGGATTAATAACGATCTGATACTCAAAACTAGAGGCATCCAGTTCGTGGAAGCTGGCCCGAACCAGCACGCGGCCCTCGACGTCGATAGGCGTGTAGTTTTTCTCCCACTCCGCATTCCAGTTTTCTTTTTCAATAAACTTGATGGAATACTCCAGCGGGCCGGTAATGGATTCATACCGCTGAATGATCTCCTGAATGGGTTCAGGGTGAAAACCTTCTTCTGGAATGTACGCCAGAATATACGTATCCTCTTCTACGAAGGAATCAAAACCAATTTCTGCCAGTTCAGCCACAAAAATATCCGCAAAACCCGGCGAAACGTGAAGCTGTAGTTCGTAATAGTTCATGAGACAAAGGTAGAAAACGAAAAGCCGTTTGTCGTACTAACGGTTTAATGTTAATACATTATAACAACTGTAAGTACATGCGGTTGTCCTTAGCTGAATAAATGAATTTACAGGATTCAAACTTAGGAGATTTAATCTTAGGACGATAATTCTGTGAAAAGCAGTAGGGTTCTTTGGGTATTCCCAGAAGATTGGTGTTAAGCTTCCCATCCTTATTTTCATCCTGAAAGATGGCCACCGCGTATTCGCCGTAAGGTAGATCGTCGGCAAAAAGCGTTGGAGAGGAGCCGCCGTTCGGTTCAAGCGTGTAGGACTTGAAGGGCTTTTTCAGAAATTCATCAGTCTTCCTGAATACAGCAATTTTAAGTGGAGCACGCGTATTCTTGAGATTGGTAATCGTAATGGCGAGTGGTTCTTGTTTGGGAGGGGATGTCAAACCTAGTGTAAAAACAAACTGACTGAGAATGAGTAAAACTTTCATAGCGGTAAAGTATACTTTTCAAGTGATTTTGGATTAAAAAAAATTGGGCAGTTGCAAAGCCACTGCCCAATAACGTTCAACCTTCAACCTTTGTCTGTTTTGGATTGAATTGAGATCGCTCTCAAATCCAACCAGACATTCAGACGTCGTTAAACATCCGAACATTACAAAAATAGATAAATTTATTAAATAATGTTTACGTGTATTGCGTTGTATGCAAATAACTATGATTCTGTCAATTGAATTATTGTCGGAATATTGTTTTGCTTATTTGCGAATAATTAGTATTATATGCTAATGGATTGCAGTAATAGATTATAAAAATAATATAATTGTTATTACACATAATATAAAATTCTGTGAACCGTTGGATAAATACTTAAGACTTACACCTGAAGTATTCATCCAGGTGTAAGTCCAGGGGTGCTTTGACGAGCAGAATTATTCTTTTGCGGTTCCTGATTTTACTTCCATTTTGGAGAGTGTCTGCTCTACTTCCTGAAGTTTATTTAAAGCTCCTACCAGCATCTGACGCTTTTTATTAAGCTCCATACGGCGAGCCTGTGAAGGCGAATTTTTTAATTCCTGATCCACTGCGTCTAATTGCTGACTTACTCTAGTCATTAAATTATCAGAGCCCGAAGTAGTATTAGCGATAGAGCGTTCGGTATTAACGTTCATGGCCGTCATGGCTTCGGTAGCATTTACGCCATTACGTTGACCGGGTGTCGTCATGGCTTGCGAGCGTTGCAATGAATCAGCAGTAGGAGGAGCTACGCTATTTTCTGGATTATTAGGTAGTGATTTACCCGAAGTGTTTCCTGAACGCGAAGATTGACTTAAGTAACTATTGACTGTCGGAGCCGACTCTTTGCTAACACTATTCGATTCAACCCGGTCTGGCATAGCGGCTGTACGATTCATGGCCGTACTGCTCACGATAGATGAGTTTGAACTCGTAGAGTTATTAACATTAGGCTGACTCGTGGTTGTTTTTTGATCACGGTTGTCGGAGCGGGCAAAAGAGTTATTAGGCACCATTCCTGCTTGTTCGACTACACCCGTATTCGTAGTAGCAGGTGTGCTGGCACCCGGTGCGGTGCTGAAATTACTGCTGTTGTTCATGTTATTCATCTGCGTTGAAGCAGTGGACAACGAGTCTGAACGACGATCGCCTGAAGGAGTTGAACGACTACTTTGACAGGCATTGAGACCCATAAGGGCAAGGGCGGTTGAGAGTACAATTATGTTCTTTTTCATGACTTTAAACGTGAGTTGTATAGTCTATAGAAAAAAGAATATTCCAAAAGTAAGAATGGGGAGGTTTGAGGAAAAAAATAGGTAGAAATGAGTAGCTTTTATCCAGTATAAGCTTTGATAACCAGATCATTAAAGTATGGATTCATGCGTCTTCTCTTCGTTTGTGTAAGTGCTGTCTGTCCTTATAGATCTTTACAGGAGAGAGCATGACCGATGCTTTTTCCGAATTTTTGTAAGTAGAATTTTAAAATTAATAGGCAAGATCTATGGCTTCTATTTAGTGGGTGTTAGTAAGGTTTTAATTTATGATAAAGTGTTGATAAATAGTATAATATGGACGATATTCAGCTATTATCTAAAGGTTAAAGAATACATTTTCTAAAACTCTAAACTCGCTGAATCGTTAAGTATAAAGCCAACCCAGAAAAAACATTTCCATAGAATTATTCATGTTTACTTGTCAATCGCTTGGACAAGGCTACTTTTGCACTTTCTCGTGAAAGCAATCTTTGCCGTATGAATTACCATTTAGATCAAATCCCTGACCGCACCCAGAAGCCCCGCACGCACGGCCTGACTATGGCTATGGATAAAGGGTTAAGTATCAGACAAACAGAAGATTTCCTGGACGTTGCCGCCGACCACGTAGATATTGTAAAGCTGGGTTGGGCAACCTCATACGTTACTCCGAAGCTCAAGGAGAAATTGAAAGTTTACAAGGACGCAGGTATTCCGGTTTATTTTGGCGGAACCCTCTTCGAAGCTTTCGTGATCCGGGGACAATTTGAAGACTACCGCCGTCTGTTGGATAACTTCGATTTATCTCACGCCGAAGTTTCTGATGGATCTATTGATATGCCTCAGGATGAAAAACTTCAGTATATCAGCACCTTATCTAAGCAGGTGACGGTTCTTTCAGAAGTAGGGTCTAAAGATGAAGCCAAAATTATTCCTCCTTATAAATGGATTCAGCTCATGAATGCCGAGCTTGCTGCCGGTGCCTGGAAGGTAATCGGAGAAGCTCGTGAAGGGGGAAATGTAGGTTTATTCCGTTCTTCAGGTGAAGTTCGTCAGGGGCTGGTGGAAGAAATTCTGACTCAGGTTCCCGCTGAAAATGTCATTTGGGAGGCTCCTCAGAAAGCTCAGCAAGTTTGGTTTGTCCAATTGCTGGGAGCCAACGTTAACCTGGGAAACATTGCTCCTAATGAAGTCATTTCAGTAGAAACCATTCGCTTGGGCTTACGCGGAGATACTTTCTCGCATTTTCTCAATCTGGATAAAGATTGCTAATTTCCCATTTCACTAAAATCTGTCTTTCAACTTTATTGTATGGAACTTATTAAAGGACTGCTAGACTTCCTTTTGCACCTGGATCGATACCTGGATGTTTGGATTCAGGAGTACGGATTACTGGTTTACGGAATTCTTTTCCTGATTGTGTTTGTAGAAACGGGCCTGATTGTCATGCCTTTGTTACCCGGCGACTCTTTGTTATTCGCTGCAGGAGCTTTGGCCGCCCGTGATACCAACGATTTATCCGTTTGGGTAATTATTCCGCTTTTAATTTTAGCAGCTCTGTTGGGTGATAACGTCAATTACTTCATAGGAAAGTATTTTTCAGGCATCATCCGTTCCCGCGAACGAATTCTGTTTTTCAAACGGGAATACCTGTACAAAACTGAAGAATACTATGCCAAGTACGGCGGACAAACGGTGATCATTGCCCGTTTTGTACCTATCGTTCGGACGATTGCTCCTTTCGTAGCCGGAGCGGGTAGTATGACGTATGCCCGTTATATTTTCTTCTGTATCTCAGGAGCAGTCCTTTGGGTAACGAGTATTAGTTTGCTGGGTTACTTCTTTGGTAACCTGGAGTTTGTGAAGAAAAACTTTGAAATTGTGGTTTTTGGAATCATTGGACTTTCGGTATTACCCATCCTATGGGGTATTGTGAAGGAAAAATTCCTGACGAAGAAAGCTGCCTAATTAGCACTATTTGAAAGCGTAAAGGCCGGATGTTTCATTCGACTTTACGCTTTTTTATTAACTAGCAAGCAAAACCCTAAACGCATGATGAACTTATACGCCTTGATTGGTTACCCGCTGGGACACTCGTTTTCCAAACGCTACTTTACTGAAAAATTCCAGCGGGAAGGACTTTCGGAGACTCACGTTTACGAACTTTTCGAGCTACCTGAAGCAGATGGCTTACCCGCCTTACTGGCTCAATGGCCCGAACTTAAAGGATTAAACGTAACGATTCCGCATAAAAAAGAGGTATTGCCTTTCTTAACCGAATTGGATCCCTTAGCCGAGCGAATTGGTGCGGTGAATGTAATCAAGGTATTGCCAAATGGCGATTTGAAGGGCTATAACTCTGATTACTGGGGTTTTCGGCAGTCGCTGGAGCAATGGGAGCCTTTTCAGCAGTTACAACCTCACAAAGCCCTGATTTTGGGGGATGGGGGTGCTACCAAAGCGGTTCGAGTTGCACTGGAAGATTTAGGAATTGTCTACAAGACCGTTTCCCGGAAAGATTCCATTGAATTTATCAATTACGCGGATTTAAACGAAGGGTTACTTTCGGAGTATCAGTTGATCATTAACTCTACACCGCTGGGTACGTATCCTAAGGTAGATACGTGCCCAGACTTGCCTTACGAAGGATTAACGGATCGAAACCTCTTGTATGACCTGGTCTATAACCCTGAAGAAACCTTATTCATGAAAAAAGGAGCTGAGCAGGGTGCAGCTACGCATAACGGCTACCGAATGCTGGAGTTACAGGCAGAAAAATCCTGGGAAATCTGGAATAGTTAGCGTTTTGAGCGGCCGCCGCTGCGGTTTTGAGTTTTGAGCGACCGTCGCTACGGTTTTGAGTTTTCAGTTTTCAGTTTTCAGTTTTCAGTTTTGAGTTTTCAGTTTTCAGTTTTGAGTTTTCAGTTTTCAGTTTTCAGTTTTCAGTTTTCAGTTTGAAAGTGAAAACCCGTAAAGGTAGAGGAGAGGTTTGGAAAAGGAAGTGATAACCCCGGAGGGGTTGAACTTGAATAGCCCCGGATGATAATCCGGGGTTTCTTGTTGAGATATTTATTGTTTTGAATCTGAGTTACTCGACAAGGGCAAGCGACTGCCAGAAGTAGAGACGGTCAATGTTACTTTAGGGATTATAAATCCCTAACAGATGGCTTTCGGATTGCAAATCCGAAAGAGCGTAGTAGGGGAGAAGTTTGGAAATGAGAACCATAACCCCGGAGGGGTTCAACATAGATAGCCCCGGGTTTTACCCGGGGTTGCATCGGGGTTACCTACTGGATGGACCCGGTCTGGATGGACCCGGTCTGGATGGATCTGGATTTTAATCCGAGGTTTTCGTTTAGTTAGATGGATTTGAATCCCTTACTTCCACCATTTAGCAGAGCCCAGCTACTACGAGTGCTCTATCCTAGAAAGAATCCTGAAAATAAACCGTTAGCTCATCCTTCAGTAGAAACTCATGGCTGGCGGGTTTGGCTGAAAAAGCGGGAGCCACTATTCCTTCATGAATGCGATTGGGGCTGCGGAAAATCCGAATCTCATCCCAGAGATTTTCGTTGATAAATGATTCCAGTAATCGGGTTCCTCCTTCGACGACCAGGCTTTGAATCGAACGCTTTCGAAGATCCTTCACGACAGAAGAAAGGGTCCATTCTTCTGGCACAACCCACTCCGTAGTAGATGTAGCCTGCCGCTCTGAAGTGCTATAAATCAGCGTGGACTGAGAGTCGTCGAAAAAATGAGCATTGCGAGGTAAACTCAAGGTTCGATCCAGCGTAACCCGAACGGGATCTTTCCCTTTCCAGAGCCGAACATTCAATTGCGGATTATCATAACGAACCGTATTTGTTCCGACCAGAAAGGCATCCTCTTGCGTTCGCCATTTGTGAAGCAACCTTCTAGAAAGAGCATTTGAAATGTGCAGAGGCTGGTAATCGGGCCCGGCCAGAAAACCGTCAGCGGTTTCGGCCCATTTCAGAATAATATACGGTCTGTTTTTCTCAAAATACGTAAAAAATCGACGGTTCATGAGTCGTCCCTGAGCGGCTAATACGCCCGTTGTCACTGCAATACCAGCGTCACGTAATTTTTGAATGCCTCGTCCGGCAACCAGCGGATTGGGATCATCATTACAGATAACCACCCTTTTTACCCCTTCATTTACCAGCCGGTCGGCACAGGGAGGCGTTTTTCCAAAATGGGAACAGGGTTCTAAGGTGACATAAACCGTTGCTTCGGGTAGTAAATGACGTTCCGCTACAGCATTCAAGGCATTCACTTCCGCGTGAGCCTGACCGTATTTTTGATGCCAACCTTCTCCAATAATCCGGTTATTATGAACCACAACGCAACCTACCATCGGATTTGGCGATACCGATCCCTGTCCTAACTGAGCCAGTTCGAGGGCTCGCTGCATGTATAATTCGTCCATCCGATTTATCATCAATAATCACTACGAAGCTAAGGTATAAAACGAAAAAACGCTGAGTCAATGGCAAAACCATGGAATCAGCGTTTTAGTAATGAGGCGTCTGAAAGATTTGATAAAATTTTATTTCATTCAAACACTCAAACATTCAAACATTCAAACATTCAAACATTATCCTATTCTCAAACTATTGTTTCAGTAAAGCCTCCGCCTGACTTTTCGCGGATTTCAGTTCGCTTTGAATCTGCTCAATATTTTTCTTGATTTCTTTCTGAATTTCAAGGTGTTGCTCTGGTGTAGCATCAGGAGCTTTCTTGTGTTCGTGGTGATGGTGTTCGTGCTCGCCGTCTTTATGCTCATGTTCGTGTTCATGCTCAACGCCGGGAACCGTCACCAGATTTTCCTCCCATTCCTTGAAATCAGTTTTGACCTTATTCAGGGACGCGATACTGGCAGCTACCGCAGCAGTATCCGTAACGGCTATTTTTTTGTTAGCTAACTGTGATTGAAGACTATCCAGCGAAGCGATTTCAGGCTCAATGCTTTCCATAATCTCATGGGCTTCATTGTGAATAGCCGCGGCTTCTTTCAATTGTGGATTTTCTTTTTCCTGGCAGGAAGCCATCATAAACCCAATGGTCAGGGCCGAAAGGGGGAGAAGAAGTTTACGCATAATCAGAAGTTCGGATGAGTGAACGATGTATAGCAAGCGAAAATCAAAGCTACGCGGAGATCGCGATTATTGGTAACTTATTTCAGACAACTGCAAACCTTTTCGGCGAAGTTGTTCGAGTAATTCATCTTTACTAATCTGCCGAAAATCATAACGTACCGAAATGACGCCTGCGTTGAGAGGTTTGAGTTGCAGGACACCAGTCACGTTTTCCAGGCTTTGTTCTACCATTTGTGGCGTAGTTTCGTCATCCAGAGCTAAAGTAAGCTTACGAGCATTGAAAACCCGCTGCACCTGGGCCGTTGCCATTTTCTGATCGTTAGACATCAACCATTCGTGAGGGATACTCCAGGCGGCAATGGAGAAAACCAGTAACATCCAGAACGTGGCCTTTTCCCACTTCAGACGCGTATCTGATTTATGCTGAAAATATAAATGATAAAAAGACCAACTCATCAAAATGACTTGCCCTCCCACCAAATACCAGCGGTAATCCAAAGCCCACTTTAAAATCGACGAAGAACCGCTCAGGCCCATGACTGCCGCCATCAAAGGCAATAGGCAGCATAACCAGTGAGCAATAATTGTGACTAAAGACGTGGACGCATATACAATCGATTTCATAGCTTCTGCAACTTGGTTGCAAAATTACAATATTATTCCCCAACAAGTTCCCTTTTTCTAAAAAAATCGGACGAATAGGGTATTTTACAGAAAGAGGATTAGTGGGGAAATTTTGCGGGAAGAAGACAAAAAAGACCTTGTAAAGCATAGTCATCAGTAGCTATCTTTGTTTTCTATCCCATTTTAATTTCGCCCGTTACTACCCTAATGCGGCTAGAACGCTCTTAATTACCCATTATTATGGCTCGTCCAGCGAAGGAAGGTACCGTGAAGCCGGAGAAAGAAACCCCTCTGAATCGTCAGTATAATCAGATCAAAGCCCAGTATCCGGGAGCTATTTTACTTTTCCGGGTGGGTGATTTTTACGAAACGTTTGGCGAGGATGCCGTGCGAGCCAGCAAGATTTTAGGGATTACCCTCACTAAACGAAACAACGGTGGTTCAGGGGAGACGCCACTCGCCGGTTTTCCGCATCATTCCCTCGATACATACTTACCTAAACTGGTACGGGCGGGGCAACGGGTAGCCATTTGTGATCAATTGGAAGACCCGGCAACGGTAAAGGGTATTGTGAAACGGGGCGTAACGGAGCTGGTTACTCCCGGCGTTTCTTTCAACGATAATGTACTGGATGTTCGGCGGAATAACTACCTGGCTGCCGTTCATTTTCACAAAGATATCATTGGCATCGCCTTTCTTGACGTATCAACGGGAGAGTTCCTGACGACCCAGGGAAATGCAGCTTATATTGAGAAGTTACTGCAAAGTTTTAGTCCAGCGGAGGTGTTATTCTGCAAGAAAAACAAAGCGGAATTTCAGGGAAATTTTGGTGACCAGTTTAATACTTATCAGCTTGAAGACTGGGCCTTCACTCAGGATTTTGCCTATCCTTTATTAACCGGGCATTTCAAGACTACAACCTTGAAAGGGTTTGGCGTTGAGAATCTGTCCGAAGGAATTGTGGCGGCGGGTGTTATTCTGCATTACCTGGCCGAAACCGAACACCGGGAAATCAGCCACATTACCAGACTGAATCGCTTAGAAGAAGAAAAATACGTCTGGCTGGATCGCTTTACCATTCGAAATCTGGAATTGGTGTCGGCCCAGCAGGAAAATGGCGTTCCGCTGATTAATATTCTCGATCAGACGCTCACCCCGATGGGTGCCCGGATGCTACGCAAGTGGCTGGTCTTACCGCTCAAGGATTTAAAACCTATTCAGGAACGGCTAAATACGGTCGAACTGTTATTGAACGATAACGAGTTGGCTGAAACACTGGACCTTCATCTGAAACAGATTGGTGATCTGGAGCGTCTCATTTCCAAAGTAGCCGTACGGCGGATTAATCCCCGCGAAATGCAGGCTCTCAAGCGGGCTTTAACACACATCGCTCCGATTCGAAACTGGTTATTACAACAAAGTGCGACGCAGCCGCTACTCAAAAAATATGCTGAGCAGCTTAATCCCTGCGAATTCCTACTGGATAAAATTGAAAAGGAATTACGCGAAGATCCGCCATTGGTAACGAATCTGGGCAACATGATTAAATCCGGTATTGATGAAAAACTGGATGAGTTACATCAGATTGCTTATGCCGGGAAGGATTTTCTGGTCAATATTCAGAATCGGGAGGTTGCCAATACCGGAATTACTTCCCTGAAAATTGCCTATAATAAAGTTTTTGGTTATTACCTAGAAGTAACGAATGCTCATAAAAACCGGGTTCCGGCGGAATGGATTCGAAAGCAAACCTTGGTAAATGCGGAACGTTACATTACGCCTGAACTCAAGGAATACGAAGATCAGATTCTGAATGCAGAAGAT
Organism: Siphonobacter sp. SORGH_AS_0500; assembly: GCF_031453245.1. Taxonomy (NCBI): domain Bacteria; kingdom Pseudomonadati; phylum Bacteroidota; class Cytophagia; order Cytophagales; family Cytophagaceae; genus Siphonobacter; species Siphonobacter sp. SORGH_AS_0500. Next base: position 3,881,058 of record NZ_JAVIYT010000001.1, on the reverse strand, counting down.
AAAATCTTTGTGATTGAACAACGGATTTTCAATGAGTTAATACAAACAGCAAGTGAATATGTGGGTCCCATTCAGCAGAATGCTCAGGTATTGGCCGTGCTGGATGCGTTGCTGAGTTTTTCTAAAACGGCCCGAAAAAATAACTACGTCAAACCATCAGTAAATGACGGAAACGCAATTCAGATTACGGCGGGTCGTCACCCCGTTATTGAACAGCAGTTACCGCTTGGCGAAAGTTATGTTCCTAACGACGTGCGGCTGGATGACGAAGAGCAACAGATCATTATGATTACGGGACCAAACATGGCCGGTAAATCAGCCTTGCTCCGGCAAACGGCTCTGATTGTGCTCATGGCCCAAATGGGAAGTTACGTTCCGGCAACGGCTGCCGAAATCGGTTTGGTGGATAAGGTATTTACACGGGTAGGGGCGTCTGATAACCTGAGTCGGGGCGAAAGCACTTTCATGGTCGAAATGACGGAGACTGCGAGCATTCTTAATAACCTGAGCGATAAAAGCCTGGTATTAATGGATGAGATTGGTCGGGGAACGAGTACCTATGACGGAGTAAGTATTGCCTGGGGAATTACGGAGTACTTGCATAATTTACCCAATGCCCGTCCGAAAACGCTGTTTGCTACGCATTACCATGAGCTGAATCAACTGGCGGAAGATTTTCCAAGAATCAAAAATTTCAATGTTTCGGTGAAGGAGTCAGGAACGAAGGTAATCTTCCTCCGAAAACTAAAACCGGGTGGTTCCGAACATAGCTTTGGCATTCACGTAGCCCAAATGGCGGGTATGCCGGGAGCGGTAGTAAATCGGGCCAATGAAATTCTGGCTCACTTAGAGCAGGATCATATCAAGGAAAAGAACAAAGAATTGATTCGGGACATGCCCAAGGCCATTCCGGCTTATCAGATGAGTCTGTTTGGAGCAGAGAAAGATCCGCGTTTTGAGAAGATCGAAGAGTTATTGTCTCGGGTAGATATCAACGCACTGACGCCGATAGAGGCCTTGCTGAAGCTGAATGAGATTAAGAGGATAATGGAGTAATATTACGTATCGCTGTTTTTTATAAAAGCCGAAGAATAAGCTAAGAAATTATCTTGCATGCCGCTGGCAGCTTGTGTTTATAGGGTAGCTATTTGGTAGAAAGGAGCATTGCTGCCACCGAAAAAGCTGGCAGCGGCGGGAGTAACTTGTGAGTAGCTGATTGAAGTGTTTTATAGAAGCTAAATAAGTGTAAGAATTATCTTGCATGCTGCTGCCAGCTTTTCCGCTGGCAGCTTGTGTTTACAGGGTAGCTATTCTGTAGAAAGGAGCATTGCTGCCAGCGAAAAAGCTGGCAGCGGTGGGAGTAACTTACTGGGTAACTAGTTGAAGCTTCGCAAAAGCTGAATAAGCTAAAAATTATCTTGTATGCCGCTGCCAGCTTTTCCGCTGGCAGCTTGTGTTTGTAGGGTAACTATTTGGTTGGAAAGAAGTATTGCTGCCAGCAAAAAGCTGACAACGGTGCGAGAAACTATTAAATAAATAACGCTCAAAATTTAGCAAGCGGTATAATCTTAACCTGGGATGATGAGTATTTTTATCTAAAAAAGATGATCATACCTAAAATAGATTATTACCCTCCCATGCTTGCGGGGCAATTCTATCATATCTACAACCGAGGGAATAATCATGAAAACCTATTTTATTCCCACGAGAACTATCGGTATTTTCTGGAGAAGTGGCAGCAGTATCTAACTGATTACGTTGATACTTACGCGTATTGCCTATTACCGAATCACTTTCATTTCTTGATACACGTCAAAGACTTTAAAGACTATTCGCCTGCTAGTTTATCAGGGAAGTTTAGAAGTCTTTTTCCGAACTATGCCGAGAAGATTGATAAAGAGGAAGGCAGACAGGGAAGCCTGTTTCAGAAAAACTTTAGAAGAAAAATTGTAGTAACGGATCGGTACTTGACAGAATTAGTCTATTACATCCACGCTAATCCTCAAAAGCATGGGTTTTGCTCCGATTTTAAAACCTACAGCTATAGTTCTTACCTTAAGATCCTCGAACAAACTAAAACCTCCTTGCAGAAAGAATATGTGCTGAAGTGGTTTGGAAGAAGGCAGGAATATTTAAAATGCCATCATCAGTATGAGCCCACCCAAGGTTGGCCTAATTGGATACTTGATTAATAAATGGGTCGTAATCTAATAAAAAAGCTGCCAGCTTTTCTGCTGGCAGCAATACATAACTTATACTAGAAGCATAGGTTACTTCCGAGCCTTATTCCAGGCGAAGAAAGCTAATCCTGCTGCTGCTCCATAAAGCAAACCTTTGGCTACCCAATAGGAAACGGGCTTGGGCATGGAAACAATACCATTTTCATCGGTATGAGCCGGGTTATTGATATAACGACTTCTCCAGGGTAAGGCACGGGTGTCAAATTCATCGGATAACTCCTGAATTTTGGCCCGCCATTCTTTTCCGTGCAGGGCTTTTCCGTGTCCTGTTCCAACGGCACTGGGCTTAAGTTCTGCCAGTTTCCGAACGGATTTTTTAGCCGCTCGCCAGTCACAGGTAAAGTACGTTGGAGGTCCGTGCAGCGTAAGCTTCTGCGTCATGACACTAATGGCCGAACTTTGATCGGTGGTGACAAATGCATCACCTGCAATGAGGACTTTATCTTTATCCCGGAATAATGATACGTGTCCGGGTGAATGACCTGGGGTGTGAATAAACCGCCAATCGGGTAATTCATCAATAAAGCCATTGTGAGGAATCGGTTTAACCTTATCCTTCAGGTTGAGGGGACTCGTTGGGAAAAGAAACGAAAATGCTGACATCGCTCCATTACCCGCTGTTGGATCTGGTGGTGGGTAGTGCGACTTACCTGTTAGGAAGGGCATTTCCAGGGGGTGAGCGTACACCGGAACGTTCCACACTTTCAACAAGTCTTCCAAAGAACCCCGGTGGTCAAAGTGGCCATGCGTCAAGACAATGGCTTGTGGCGGATTGTCTTTACCAAACCGTGCCTCAGCCTCTTTAATAATTCGGTCTGCTGAGTTGGGAATGGCTGCATCCACTAATACCCAGGGGCTGCCTTCTTCCTGCTTGCCAATCATGTAAATGTTGACGAAGGCAAACTTCAACCCGGCCACATCTTCTGCGACATCGTACTCCGACGACATCGTAAGACTTTGTTTTTCAATCAGTTCTTGTTCCATAGGTTGGATATTTGGGAAGCATCTCTGAAAAAGCTGTTCCATTCCAACCTTTGAATCAGTTGATTCCAGGAATAGGAAAGTCGGTGGTCTGATATGGGGATGAACCACTACAAACCGCCGACTTTTATTCCTTATTAATTAAAAATCAGAGTATTACTTCTTTTTCAAAGCTTCGGCCATTTCCAGGGGCCGATCGGTGGACATGATGTCGGCACCGTTTTGGGCGAAATTAACGTATACCTGATCTCCTTTAGCCTGAGCCATTTTATCCAGGTTACCCAGCGTGCCCAGAATGCAGGGAATACCTTTCTGGTGTAAAAACTGGTAATGCTCAGTCGAGGGTTCTCTGGTTCCTACGAACGCTACCATCCGGTTATCAGGAATGCCTAATTCATGATGACGCTGGTACTCGGCTTCATTCCGAATACTTACCGAAATCATCAGGTTTGGGTCCAGCTTATACACTTTTGCCGCATCCTGGGCATTATAGGTAATGATGACGCTAACGTCTTCAGTGTGCGTTTGATGAACCATATCAACCACTTTCTCGAAAGGAACGCTGCGTTTTACATCCAGCGTATACACTACCTTGCCCTTACCCCAGCGAAGAACTTTTTCCAGGGTAGGCATGCGGAATTTAGTCACCGTTCCAGCATTATCCTTCAGGAAGAGACTTTGGGTATAATCATAAGTAATCGCATTCAGTTTGCCTTTCCCGGTCGTTGTACGGTCCAGCACATCATCGTGTAACATGACCAATACGCTGTCTTTCGTCAGTCCAATGTCACACTCAATAATCATGGCTGCTTTATTGGCCAGATACGCGAAAGATTCTATGCAATTTTCAGGATAACCCGGATAATCGCCACCGCCCCGGTGAGCACTGATCAAAGTAGGTTTACCCGCTTGAGGTTTCAGAAACTCAGTCAACCCGTTCTTCGGAACGCGGAGGTATGTTTTAGAACTACTACAGCCTAATACAAAGGCCAGGCAAAGGCTTAACAAGCCGAGACGTTTAAACATCATTTAGTTTTCAGTTTGCGGTTTATAGTTTTCAGTTGAGAAGAATACCAATTCTGGATAACCCAAAACTGAAAACGGACGACTGAAAACTGTAAACTGAAAAATCCCCGCTCTAGCGTTACCAGAGTCGGGGATTTGTTCTTGAGTATGGTTTGAGGACTAGACGTCTAATAATAAACGAGTAGGCTCTTCTAATAACTGCTTCACGCGAACTAGGAAGCTTACGGATTCTTTACCGTCAATGATGCGGTGGTCATAGCTTAACGCGATGTACATCATCGGGCGAATCACGATTTCCTTATTTACTACTACGGGACGCTCAATGATGTTGTGCATACCCAAAATAGCTACCTGAGGAGCGTTAATGATAGGCGTAGACATCATCGAACCGAATACGCCACCATTGGTGATGGTAAACGTTCCTCCGTTCATGTCTTCGATGGTCAGTTTGTTGTCACGAGCTTTTACGGCCAGATCAACAATGCCTTTTTCGATACCCGCGAAAGTTAAGTCACCTACGTTACGTAACACAGGAACCACTAAACCGCGAGGCGTAGAAACGGCTACGGAGATATCTACGTAATCGTGGTAAACAATTTCATCACCGTCAATGGAAGCGTTCACCGCTTCGAATTCTTTCAGAGCCACGGTAACGGCTTTCGCAAAGAAGGACATGAAGCCTAAGCCTACGCCGTGTTTCTCCTTGAAGCGATCTTTGTATTTCGAACGCAGATCCATGATCGGCTGCATGTCTACTTCGTTGAAAGTAGTCAGCATGGCCGTTTCATTTTTCACCGCTACCAGACGACGGGCAATCGTTTTACGAAGCGAAGTCATGCGTTGACGACGTACGCCACGCTCTTCGGTAGATGCTGGTTTAGCAGCAGGAGCGGCTTTAGGAGCTTCAGCCTTGGCAGGAGCAGGAGCCGTAGATGCTTTCAGGGCGTCAGCTTTCATGATTTTGCCACCTTCACCTGAACCCTGAATATCTTTAGGATTAATACCTTTATCCGCTAAAATCGCAGCAGCTACGGGAGTAACGCCACTGGCTTTATCAGCCACAGGGGCCGATGCAGTAGCCGCTGGTGCTGCTGCGGGAGCTGGGCTAGAGGCAGGAGCAGAAGCACCCGCACCTACTGTAATGGTAGCAATGACAGCACCAATTTCCAGCGTAGAACCAGGTTCCGCAATGATATGTAACGTTCCGGCAGCCTCAGCGGGTAACTCAAACGTAGCTTTGTCAGATTCCAGTTCGCAAAGGATCTCGTCCATTTTCACGACGTCACCTTCTTTTTTATTCCAGTTTGCAATGGTAGCTTCGGTTACCGACTCACCCATTACCGGAATTTTAACTTCAATGGTTTTGGTCTCTTCCGATTTGGCTTCCGCAGCAGGAGCAGCCTGAGGGGCAGCTTCAACAGCAGGAGCGGCTTCCGCTTTAGGAGCTTCTGCGGCAGGGGCAGAACCTGCATCACCATCCGTAGAGATAGAACAGATAGGAGCTCCGATCGCCAGCGTATCGCCTTCTTTAGCCAGAATACGCAGAATACCTGCGGCTTCAGCCGGAAGTTCAAATGTAGCCTTGTCAGACTCTAATTCACATAATACCTCATCCATTGCTACCGTATCGCCGTCTTTTTTGTTCCAGGTGGCGATGGTAACCTCAGTGACGGATTCCCCTACAACGGGGACTTTCATTTCGATGATTGCCATGATTAGGTACTTCCCCGAAGGGAGGATTCGTTCTTATTATATAATCAAAATGGCCGGATTCAGAAGTTTCCCTGAATCCGGCTCGTTAGTTATTAAGCAAAAGCTTCCTGAATTAAGGCGGCCTGTTCTTCGCTGTGGGTCTTTAAGAAACCTGTAGCGGGTGAAGCCGAAGTTTTACGCGAAATTACGTCTAACTGGCCACAACCAAATTCACGTAAAATATAAGTCCAGTAACCCATATTTTTAGGCTCTTCCTGAACCCAGTAAATTTTGGCTTTCGAGAACTTCGCCAACTCCTGCTGAATTTGTTTTAACGGTAGCGGGTGCAGTTGTTCAACCCGAATGATGGCTACATCGTTGCGACCATCTTTCTGTTGTTTGTCCAGCAGATCGTAATAGATTTTACCCGTACAGAGTAATACCTTTTTCACTTTCTTCGGATCAACAAAGGTATCGCCGATTACTTCTTTGAAACCACCTGTAGTCAGATCTTCAATCGGAGAAACGTTCAGCGGGTGACGTAACATCGACTTGGGTGACATGATAACCAGCGGCTTACGGAAGTCCCAGGTTAATTGTCTCCGCATCAGGTGGAAGATGTTCGCTGGCGTCGTTACGTTTGCGACTACCATGTTGTAATCGCCGCACAACTGCAGGAAGCGTTCGGGGCGGGCATTTGAGTGCTCGGGACCCTGACCTTCGTACCCGTGAGGTAATAACATCACCAGACCATTTTGCAGACCCCACTTCGATTCGCAGGAACTTACAAATTGGTCAATAATAATCTGAGCACCGTTAGCAAAATCACCAAACTGAGCTTCCCAGATGACCAGAGCGTGAGCGTTGGCCATGGAATAACCAAACTCAAAACCTAAAACACCGTACTCAGAAAGCAGGGAGTTGAAGATTTCCATCTGCTCCTGACCTTCCTGAATATTATTAATCTGCGTATACGTCTTGTTCGTTTCGGCATCGTGAAGAACGGCATGACGGTGACTAAACGTACCGCGTTGCACATCCTGACCCGTCATCCGAACGTTTTTACCTTCCAGTAATAGGGAGCCGTAGGCCATTAATTCAGCCGTAGCCCAGTTAACCTGACCGTTATCCTGTAACAGTTTTTTACGGTCGGTAATGAGTTTATCAATCTGTTTCAGGGGCTTGAAACCTTCGGGAAGCGTGGTCAAGGCCGTGAAAATTTTATCGACTGTTTCGCGGGAAATAGCAGTTACGGGCGATTGCTCGAAATCTTCCGCCGAACCATAGCGAAGTTTCTTCCACTCTTCGTCTAATTTCAACGGATGGAAAACGGGAGCTTCAGCCTGTTTCACCCCATCCAGACGATCCTGGAGGAATTGCTTGAATTCCGCTTCCATGCTCTTCGCCAGCTTCGCGTCTACTTTGCCACGGCTCACGAGTTGTTCGTTATATAACTCCAGAACGTTCTTGTGCAGTTTGATCTGAGAGTACATCGTGGGCTGCGTGAACGAAGGCTCGTCCGACTCATTATGACCCCAGCGACGGTAGCAAATCATGTTAATGAAAACGTCCTGGTTGAATTCCTGACGGTATTCAACGGCCATTTTCGAAACGAACATAACGGCTTCTGGATCGTCACCATTCACGTGGAAAACGGGAGCATCGATGATTTTCGCGATGTCCGTACAGTAAATAGCCGAACGGCCTTCTACCGAGTCCGTGGTGAAACCAATCTGGTTATTAATCACGAAGTGAATGGTACCACCCGTTTTGTAGGCGGGAAGTTTCGCCATTTGGGTTACTTCGTAAACAATGCCCTGACCAGCAACGGCGGCGTCTCCGTGAATCAGGATCGGCATTACTTTATCGTAATCACCTGCGAAAATTCCATCCGCCCGGCTACGTACGAAACCTTCTACTACAGGGTTAACCGTTTCTAAGTGAGAAGGGTTAGGAGCCAGCTTTAAGCTTACATCTTTACCCGATGGCGTTCTGTGCGTGCTGGAATAACCCAAGTGATACTTTACGTCACCGCCGAAGTTAATATCGTTAGGCAGGGTATCTTCCAGCTCCGGCACTTGTCCCACGAAACCACTGATGATCTCGTCGTACGACTTGTGCATGATGTTCACCAGGACGTTCAGACGGCCCCGGTGGGCCATCCCGATCATTACTTCTTCTACACCCAGATCGGCGGAAGTATTAATGATCGTATCGAGCGAAGGAATCGTTGCCTCGCCACCTTCCAGCGAGAAACGTTTCTGGCCTAAAAACTTGGTATGAAGAAACTGCTCGAAGGTTACTGCTTCGTTTAGTTTCTTTAGAATACGTTCTTTTTCTTCTTTTGTAGGATCGAAAACCAGAGCTGCTTTTTCAATTTTATTACGCAGCCACTCTTTTTCAACCATGTTCCGAACGTACATGTACTCGAAACCGATGTTACCCGCGTAAATTTTTTCGAGGGCAGCCATGATCTCGCGAAGTGTCGCCGAACGGCCTAAAAGAAAATGACCTGCTTCAAAAACGGTATCGAGGTCTTTTTCAGAAAGTTTATAGTCTTCTAAAGTTAAGCGGGCTTCCAGGTCACGCTCGTAACCCAGAGGGTTAGTTTTAGCCAATAAGTGACCGCGAGAGCGATAGGCTTTGATCAGGCTTAAAACGGAACCTTCCTTTGCAATAATACCTGCGTCGGCGGGTTTGGCTTGTCCGTTGCCGTTTGAAGAAGGAGCTACGGCGGCAGAATCACCTTTTTCACCGTAAAGAACAGAGAAATCGTAGCCTTTGAAGAAGTTTTGCCAACTGGTGTCTACACTGGTTGGGTCTTGTTGGTATTTATCGTACAAGTCGGAAATGTAATCCACGTCCGCATTGGCGATATAAGAATATTGGTCCATATCAGAAAAACTGCTCGAATAATTGGGCAAAGTTAGGGGTTGCAAAAGACTGAGACGGAAAATTTTCTGAATTTTCCTGAAAATTTCCGCCAAAAAAGTATAGCTATAGAAAACGCGATTTCCAATTGTAAGAAAAACGGCCTGAAAAGAGCTTGCTCAACGGGCTAAGGGTAATGCATAACGAATGAGTGATTGGATGAATAAAGAACAGGTTTAGATAGATTTATCGGGTCATTTTCAGCGTAATGAATCTTTTCATGTTCTAACGTTATGGCTAGACTTTTGTTCATTATTTGTTGGATTCCTGAAACGGCCCTTGTCGAAACCCCAACGAAGCAGTAGGACAGTTCATTTTCTTTTACTGGTAACGCAGGTATACTTCATGGTTCATTGAATTACTAGTTCAACGTATCAAATGAAGAGGCTGGTAAAAGAATCGCTCAAAAAAATGAAAAAGCCTTACGGAATAGACGATCTTATTCAGGACATCCCTACCCAAAATTGAATCGCTTCACTTCAGGAACTTATCTTCATACTTTCGGGAATGATCGATATGCTCATGTGGCTAAGTTCATACCTCGCAGAATATTATTACATTGCTGATGAAATTTGCGATATAGTTATACACTTTTTTCCCAACGAATATGAAGAAGATTTTCCTTGCGTTGCCGCTGGTGTGCCTTGGTCAGACCTTATGGGCTCAAGATGATGCCAAGCTCATCGAAAAAGCCAAGAAGATTCACGCTAAGGTTTTCACACTCGACACACACGCCGATACGCCCATGCGGATGGTGGGGAAAGATTTTGATATTTCGAAGGATAATAGCAAAGATGGGAAACTGCCCGATTCTAAAATCGACTTTCCCCGCATGAAAAAGGGTAGTGTAGATGGTATCTTCTTTGCGGTATATCAGGGACAGGGACCACGCACGCCGGAGGCAAACGCGAAAGTTCAGAAGATGGCGATGACCATTCTGGATTCCATGTACGCCCAGATCAACCGTCACCCGGAAATGGGTAAGATTGTAACGACGCAGGAAGAGGCCTTGGCTCTGGAAAAAGCGGGAAAAAGCTCGATTTTTATCGGCGTTGAAAACGGGTATCAGATTGGTAACGATCTATCTTATATTCAGAAATTTTACGATCGCGGAGCTCGGTACATGACGCTCTGCCACTCTTCCAATAATGACATTTGCGATTCATCAACGGACCCCAAAGGACCGGAGTTTAACGGCCTGAGTCCTTTCGGAGAAAAGGTGGTTGCTGAAATGAATCGTCTGGGCATGATGATCGACATTTCTCACTTGTCCGACAGCACCGTTTGGGATTTGATTAAGTTATCTAAAGCTCCCATTGTAGCAACGCACTCGGATGCTTACGCCGTGCTGGATCATCCCCGGAATTTGAATGACGATTTACTCCGGGCTATTGCTAAAAAGGGGGGCGTGGTGCAACTGAATTTATTAAGCAGTTACATTAAAGCAAGTCCTAAAAATCCCGAACGCGAAGCAGCAGTAGCGGATATTCGGAAGAAGTATACTTCGGGCGGAGCCATGTCAGACGAACAGATGAAGGCCATGCGTACTGAAATGCGGGAATTGAACAAGAAGTTTCCAGTACCGCTGGCGACAGTGAAAGACGCGATTGACCATTTGGATCATTTCGTGAAAATCATGGGTGTTGACCACGTAGGGATCGGTGGTGATTATGATGGGGGAGGGTATCTGGCTGATTGCTTTGATATTGCCGAATACCCAAACCTGACTATCGAAATGGTTCGTCGGGGTTATACGGAGAAAGATTTGAAGAAAATCTGGGGCGAAAACTTCTTCCGGGTAATGAAGGATGTACAGAAAGTAGGAGCGAAAATTCGTGCGGGTGATATGGCTATGAAATAGTTGTTAGGAGATGGGTTTTAGAAGAGACATCCCTTGTGCACGACGGCCTCTTCTAATGGCCGCTTCCAGCTTTTCCGCTGGAAGCAACCAGCCTACTAGTAAATATGTAGAGAGGTCCATTAATAGCTTCTACCACGTTCTGATTTAGATGGCTATGTTGTTGGTAAGTAATTAGCTAATCCTGAAAATTGTCATAATCCGAGTAGGAGACGCGATAAATCGACGTCTCTACCATAAAAAAATAAAAAGGTACAGCACTAGTAATGCTGTACCTTTTTATTTTTTAGTAACCATTAGTAGGCATACGTACATTAACGGCTTATACCACGCTATGATCCACATAATTACGTGGTTGGGAAGTGGTTAGCTAATCCTGAAAATTATCATAATCCGAGTAGGAGACGCGATAAATCGACGTCTCTACCATAAAAAAATAAAAAAGGTACAGCACTAGTAATGCTGTACCTTTTTATTTTTTGTAACTAACAACTAACAACTAACAACTAACAACTAACAACTAAATCAACTTATCAGGCGTAATAGGTAATTCTCTAATCCGTTTCCCGGTGGCGTTATAAACGGCATTGGCGATAGCCGGAGCCATGCCAATAATGGCGATTTCGCCCAGACCTTTCGAACCCATAGGTGTGGTATACGGATCTTTTTTATCCACGAATAATACATCTACCTCAGGAACGTCGGCATTGACGGGGACGTGGTAATCGGCGAAGTTATTATTGACGTAACGTCCAAAACGGTGGTCAATCACGGCCTCTTCGGTTAACGCCATGCCAATGCCACCGACGGCTCCGCCCATCATCTGGCTGCTGGCTGTTTTATGGTTTACGATGGTTCCCGCATCGGCCAGAGCTACGGCGTGTTTTACTTTTACAACGCCAGTGGTGGGATGCACATGTACTTTCACGAAATGGACTGAAAAGGAATACATCGCAAATTTCTTCTGCTGGTCTTCGCTCAGTTTGGACTCTTTGATTACTTCCAGTTTCGGTAAGTTATTTCGCTTCAATACTTCAGCATACGTAATGCTGGCCGAGCGGTCTTTGGGTGAACTGATTTTTCCATCCTCGTAGACCAACGTATCGACTTTCGCATTTTTCAAGGCATTCCCTGAAAGTTCCACCAGCTTTTGCCGTAACTCCATACAGGCTTCGTGTACGGCTGAACCTACGGAAGCCACTGTTGCCGAACCACCCTGAATCGGGGCATCGGGTAAATTGGATTCCCCCAGTTCGAATTTGATTCGATTAGCTGGAATGCCCATCACATCTGCCGCAATCTGAACCATAGCCGTTCCAGTACCGGGACCAATATCACTGGCGGCACTCTGCACTAGTAACGTTCCGTTGGCATTTAGGCAGGCTCGGGCCGTGGCGGGCCGACGATGGGCTCCAAAGGTGCCCGTGGCCATGCCATAACCCACCCACATGCCATCTTCCATTTTGGCTTTTGGTTGATTACTTCGATTTGACCAGCCAATTTTATCCGCCCCCATTTTATACGCTTCTCGAACGTAGTTACTTGACCAGGGTAAATCCCGTTCCGGATCTTTTTCCGGATAATTCATGATACGTAATTCAATGGGATCGACATCCAGAGCATAGGATAACTCATCAATGGCCGATTCCAGGGCAAATGCCCCCGTTGCTTCGCCGGGACCACGCATGGGAATGGGCGAGCAAATATCCAGTGGCACTACGCGATAAGTCGTATTTACGTTCGGGATCTGGTACATGAACTTGGTCATGGCTACCGTCGCTTCCGTAAACTCCTCGTAATTACTATTCTGCACATTCGCCCAATGCGAAATGCCTACTATTTTTCCTTCTTTCGTCGCTCCAATACCAATCTTCTGATGCGTATGGGGACGATAACCGGCAATGGTGAACATTTCATTGCGAGTTATAACCAGCTTTACCGGACGGTTCACCTTTTTCGCGGCCAGAATCGTAGCGATTTCGTGGGGCCATACCCGAAGAGACATCCCAAAGGCTCCGCCTACAAATTGCGAATGCACCTGCACGTTTTCTTTCGGTAGCTTAAAGGTTTCTGCAATGACCTGCTGCGTCATCTTTACACCTTGCGTTTTGGCGTAAACGGTAAGTTTGTCCGGCCCATCCCACTGAGCCAGAATCCCGTGTAACTCCATGGGGTTATGAACCTCGCTAGGTAGGACATATTCTTCTTCCAGATTTACCGGAGCGGTTTTGTACGCATCTTTCTCGCCCCGCTGGTAATCCTGCAAAGACTTGTTGGTCTTGGGTACATTACCTTTGGCGAGGTTCGCTTTTAAGTCGGTCTGGTGTTTTTGTTCCTGATACTCAGCCTTCACTAAGGACGCCGCGTAAGTTGCCCGTTCAAATGTATCGGCAACGACCATCGCAATAGGCTGACCGTTGAAATGGATTTCATCATTGTGAAAAGCCATCATGCCCGGCCCACGACCCGAGCTGGTCTTGCTGGGCTCTTTCGCTTCATAGGCTGGAACTTTGGGTGCGTTTACATGCGTAAGTACGGCTAGAACACCCGGAGCACTTTCGGCTTTTTTTGTATCAATATTTTTAATCCGACCTCGGGTTATGGTGCTGGGTACCAGCACGCCATAAGTCAGATTCGGGACTTCGTATTCAGCAAAATAAGTAGCTCCTCCAGTTACTTTCAACACAGCATCGACGCGACTCATACGTCCGCCGATCTTTTCGTCTTTATTTTTCATACGATCATGCGGTTAAGCCAGCGGCGATTTTGAGTGCTTCGACTATGGAATTGGGGGCTAGTTTCAGTTTAAATGAGTTGTACTCATAGCCTTTAGCTCCAGTCATGGCGACTTCAGCCGCTTTCTGGAACGTGGCTTCCGATACGGTTTGACCTACCAAAGCCTTTTCTGCTTCCAGCAATCGCCAGGGCTTATGAGCGACGCCGCCCATGGCCAGCCGGGCCGACTTAATCGTTTTTCCATCTAGCTCCAGAGCCGCCGCAACAGATACCAAAGCAAAGGCGTAAGACGTACGGTCGCGGACTTTGAGGTAATGAACGTTCTTGGCATAGGGCGAGTCGGGGAGGGTGACAGCAGTTATTAACTCTCCCTTTTCCAGCGTATTATCTTTTTCAGGATGATCGCCGGGAAGGCGGTGAAAGTCGGCAAATGGAATTTTACGTTCGCCTTTAGGCCCCTGTACAATAACGGTGGCATCCAGAGCGGCCAGGGCAATGCACATGTCGCTGGGATGTACGGCAATGCAATGTTCGCTGGTACCAAAAATGGCGTGCATTCGGTTATAGCCTTCTTTGGCTCCGCAGCCTGAGCCGGGCTGACGTTTGTTGCAATCCATTTCAGTATCATAAAAATAGCCACAGCGGGTTCGCTGTAGCATATTTCCACCTACCGTCGCCTTATTGCGTAACTGAGCCGACGCTCCGGCGTTCAGAGCCAGCGAAAGTAAAGGCCATTTTTCCTGAATCAGCTTATCATCGGCAACCTGACTATTCAATGCCATCGCTCCGATGCGAACGCCCGAACTTTCTTTTTCAATTTTAGTATAGGGTAACCGACTGATGTCAATCAGTTTATCTGGCTCGGTAACCCCGCGTTTCATTAAATCGACCAGATTGGTTCCTCCGGCGAGAAACATGGCTGAGGGGTCTTTGGCTAAGGCCTCGATGGCCGATTTGGCCGTGGTGCTTCGGACGTATTGAAAGGCTTTCATACCGTTTGTCCTCCTTTCTTCACTTCCATAATCGCATCGACGATGTTGGGATAAGCTCCACAGCGGCAAATATTTCCGCTCATGTATTCCCGAATTTCATCTTCGGTATCAGCATGCCCTTCGCGAATGCAGGCAATGCCGGACATGATCTGACCCGGGGTGCAATACCCACACTGAAAACCATCGTGTTTGATGAAGGCTTCCTGCATGGGGTGTAAGTCATCCCCTTTCGAAATGCCTTCAATGGTAGTGATCTTCTTTCCGTCTTCAGTAACGGCTAATGTCAGGCAGGAATTGACTCGCTGACCATCTGAATGAACTGTACAGGCTCCGCATTGACCAAAATCGCAGCCTTTTTTGGTGCCCGTCAGGTGTAACTGCTCGCGTAATAAATCCAGTAGAGTGGTGCGAGGCTCAACGCTAAGGTTGTGTTTTACACCGTTCACTTCCAGTTTTAACGCGACTTTTTCGAAAGGGGCGGCCACTTTTTCATCCCATTCGGGATCTTGTACGGCTTTGCCCGGAGAAAGAACTAATGCAGACAGCACGGACGATTGCTTGAGGAAATCACGCCGGGCTTCGTTTTCAACCTTTTTTTTGCTCGTTTTCATAAAAAAGGATTATGTAAGACAATTCTTCAGTGCGGGAAGAGATTCATTTCAAGCACAAAGAGGACTTGAAATGGGTTTTACTTAATAAATTCAACGGATTAGCGTAGGTAATGTTTATTCAAAATTTGGCCTTTAAAGTTGCAGGTGAAGCTTCGCTAAACATTAATAGTAGAGACGCCAATTGATCGCGTCTAGTCTCTATTGACAAACTGGTTACTTGTTAACGTATAACCATGCTGATTTGGGAAACGCGGTAAATCGACAATTCTTATTAACCACCGAAAGAGGCAGACTTTCTGCCTCTTTCGGTGGTTATGATGTTACGCGGAAAGCGTTTGAAATTCGTCGTCGGTTAACTCAATTTCTGAAGCCTTCAGGTTTTCCAGTAAGTGTTCAACTGAACTCGTTCCCGGAATTAATAGAATATTCGGGGCTCGTTTCAGTAACCAGGCCAAAGCGATTTGGGCGGTAGTTGCTTCGTGTTTCTGAGCGATTTCCTGAATTTTCTCTTTCATTTTATCCGGTCCCGAAGCTAATGGAAACCAGGGGATAAAAGCCATGTTGCGTTCGGTAGTATAGTCCAGTACATCCTCCCAATGGCGGTCACCGAGGTTATACAAATTTTGAACAGAGACAATAGGAACCACCTTCTCTGCCTGCTTGATCTGATCAATGCCTACTTCGGATAAACCGACGTGCTTGATTTTTCCCGCCTTGACCGCGTCTACAACTGGCCCGAGCGTTTCTTCTACGGGAACTTTGGGGTCAAAACGGTGCAATTGCCAGAGGTCAATCACGTCCAGTTTCAGGCGTTGCAAACTGCCCTCAATTGCTTCCCGAATATGATCCGGGTGGCCATTGACGGGCCATTGGTTAGGACCGGTTCGTTCCAGTCCGCCTTTAGTGGCGATTACTAAGCCTTCTTTGTACGGATACAGAGCCTCCGCAATAAGCACTTCGTTGGTGTGCGGCCCGTATGAATCAGCCGTATCAATAAAGTTAAGACCGGATTCAACCGCAGTTTGTAATACTTTTTTAGCTTTTTCACGGTCAGGAGCATCGCCCCAGACGCCGCTGCCTGTTAATTGCATTCCGCCGTAGCCCAGGCGATTCACTTCAAATTCACCTCCGATTTTGAAGGTATGTTTTGTGGTATTGGAAGTCATGATCTCAAAAACGATGAATAGTAGATTTGATTACTGATTAACCCAAGTTGAATAACTCAGGAAGCGTTGCCCCGAACGAGTTTAACTCAGGAAACTTTCAGGTATAACACTTCATACGGGTAGATACTAAAAGAATATGCCGCCCTAGATTTCATGATAGGCTAAAAGAAGAGCCGTGAAACTAAAAAAGCCGATGAACAGGAACGCTCATCGGCTTTTCAGGACAATTTCTCATGAATTACTTCACTACATACGTTTTTTTATCAACGCCTATTCCTTTCAACGTAAGTGATTTCCAATGTTTGGGAAGTCGCGTTTTCAGTTGAATAATACCCTTGTCGGTAATATCCAAGCCTCCAAAGCCCGCTAACAGCGTCTGAAGATAGCCACCTGCACCCGTTGCGAAATACGGATTGGTGCCACCCGCCGTTTCGGCTAATACACCAAACGGAGGAACCTCATTGGGTTTGTAACTATCCATGTATAACTCGTAAGCTTTATCCGTTTCTCCCAGTCGGTTATAAAGAATAGAGAAAATGCCGTGAGCCATGGCTGGCGATTGCCCCTTACGTCCCGGTTGGTTATCGGCTAAAACTTTCCAGTAATAATCTAAATCCTTTTTAATGTCCTTCGGATCCGTTACTTGTTTCATGGGATAAGCCAGCAGGTTTACGTCTCCCTGCTTGATGATCTCTCCATTGTAGGTAGCGTATTCTTTCGTTACGCCATCTGGGAATTTATAAATGACCAACCCTTCTGCTACTTCTTTCCAGCGGCTGTTTTCTGGGAAGCCTAGTTCGCGGGCAGCCTGATTGGCAAAGCTTAACACTTCACGGGCCATGCCGTTCGTGTACGCATTGTCATCCACGTTTTCAGCCCATTCATCCGCACAGACTACATTGATAATGTGATACTTGCCATCCTTTCCTTTTTCCGCCCGACTCACCCAGAAGTCAGCTACTTCTTTTAAAAGTGGGTAGCCTCTGTCTTTTAGCCAGGCTTTATCCTGGGTAACTTGATAGTATTTCCAGAATGCAAAACCTACGTCGCCAGTAATGTGGTGTTGAAAAGGTCCCGTAAGAGCCCAGACGGGTGTAGCTTCCTGTCCTTTATCGTCGGATTCCCAGGGGAACATTACTCCCTGATACCCGTGTGACTTTGCATTCTGCCGGGCGGCATCCATTCGTTCAAATCGATACTCGAGCAGAGATTTGGCAATTTCTGGGTGCATGAGTAAAACGGGGGGATACATCCAGATTTCGGTATCCCAGAATACATGTCCGTTATAACCCAGACCCGAAAGGCCCATGGGAGATAAACTGTAGGCCTGACCTTCCCGGCAAAAAGAATAAAGATGATAAAGCGAGAAACGAGCGGCCCGCTGAGCTTCTGGATCGCCTTCGATGATAATGTCCGACTCCCAAAGCTTATCCCAGGCTTCGTTATGACGCTGGACTAGCCGATCCCGCCGTTCAAGAGCTGCAAAAATGGTTAGTCGTTCTGCCTCGTTATGCGGGTCTGGAGTATGTTCGGTGGAGATAACAGACCCTACAATGCTAAACCGATAAGTTTCACCGGCTTTCAGCTTTTTACTGAACTTGAGCCGATGAAGCCCTGAATCCCATTCTTCGTGAATCAAAGCGGGTTCTTTACCCCGAGGCTCGTTGAAAATGATGCTGTTGGAAGCCGCTACCAAGTGCTTTCCCGTGGGCGATTTGGCTACCGAAGTCATCAAAGGAATTAGCGAATGGGGGCGGTCAATGGTATGATAGAAGTTTTCAACGTCCCTTAATAAATCCGGGGAGGATAGTACGCTGTGCGGAGTAATTTCAACATCAGCTTTCGCCTGAATTTCAACATCAATTAAAGCCGTATGAGGTAAATGCCGGAGAGCCCTAATGGACTCTTTTACGACTACCTTATTGCCGAAAGTAAAGCTGGTGGTAAGGGTAGCGTGTTTCATATCCAGCTCTTGCTGATAATGCTGAATGCCGGTTCGATCCACTCGCTGACCATCAACTTCCAGGTCCATATTGGCAAAATCAAACACCTTTAGAATGTTAGAAACACGTCCTCTTCCGTAGCTGTCGAAAGTCCCATTCAGAACGACATCATTCACTTTCAGAGGAGTGGCCGAAGAAACAATGCCAATCATTCCATTGGCTACACTAACGCCGTAGTAACGGTTCGGGTTAATATCCTGAGCTGTAATAGTCCAGCCCGGGTCTTGTGCCTGTAGCCAGGAAGAACTGAGAGCTGTACAAAAGAGAAGTAATGATTTGGTTATATTCATATATTTTATTGAAATAAATAAAGAAGTAAAGTAAATAAAATCTGATTACATACGAGTGGATGAGTGTAAATACTTAGGTAACTATTTAGTAACTGGCTTATCAGCTCTGGCATTAGGAGTTGAATTTGTGTTTTCCTAAAAGAAACCCTAAGGCAAATCAGGGCAGGAGTAAGTCTACTGTTTGGGTAGAAATGAGAGGGAATTTTTAGAGGTTGAAAAGAGTAACTTCTACCTCTGTCATCTCGAACGTAGTGAGAGACCTTAGGTAGAATGGGGCGGGTTTGAGGTTATTGATGATACTTCTGTTCCTAACATTGTTCCGGGATGAAATCCGGGGAAGCACCAAGTAAGGTCCTTCGCTTCGCTCTGGATGACAGGCTCTGATGATGAAGTAATTATGTATCCTTAGAGTTTATCTATCGCAAACCTGTTTTAACAATAACCCCAGCGGGGTTCAATGTAGATAGCCCCGGATGAAATCCGGGGAACACAAGTAAGATCCTTCGCTTCGCTCTGGATGAAAGGTTGTGGGTAGTAATCTAAAATGCCATTCATACACAGCCTGAAGGGCATCTAAAAACGCAATGCAGAAACCTTTCATCTCATTTGTATAGCAGAAGTGCCCGAAAGCGTTTAATTTTAGAGATTTGATTTCCATAGATTCACTTCATGAAAAAACTCCTTACCCTGTTGGCAATGAGTCCGCTGGCGTTTGCTCAGGCTCAGAATCCAACGAAATTTGCCGCATCTATTACGGCAGCAGACCTCAAAAAACACCTGAGCTATCTGGCATCGGATGAGCTGGAAGGTCGCGGAACCGGAACGCGTGGTCAGCACAAAGCTGCTGAATACATTGCCAATCATTTTAAGAGCTTAGGACTCAAAGGCATTGGCCCTAACGGTAGTTACCTCCAGCCCGTGGAATTAGTTGAATTAGGCTGGGGAGACGTATACGTGAAGACGACCAGCGGAACAAAAGAACTCCTCAAGGATTTCTACGTGACGGGATCAAGTAACTTCTCAAAGGAAGAAACACTCGACATCGTTTTTGTTGGATACGGCATTGACGACGAGAAATACTCTGATCTTAAAGGTCTGGATTTAAAGGGTAAAGCCGTATTAATGCTACCCGGCGAGCCCAAAAAAGAAGATGGGACTTACCTGATTTCGGGCACGTCTCAAGCTTCTTCCTGGTCAAAAAATCCCGAAGCTTCCCGCAAGAAAATGGCTTTGCTTCAGGAAAAAGGAGCTCGTTGCGTGGTCACCATCGCTCCCGGTTCGGATGAACAAACGGATAAATTATACGCTCGGATGCGGGCCTACTCGCCCCGAATGAACCGTCTGACATTCAAGGATGAAGAGCGTCCGGCTTCAACTTTATTAACCGTTCAGTTAAAACAGGGCTTAGCCAAAGAAATTTTAGGTCTGGATGATCAGCAACTGGCTGATTTAATGGCGGGTAAGACGCAAGCAAGGGATCTCAACCATACCATTACCCTGAAAGCAGTTGAAAAACAGACGCCGATTGAGACTTCTAACGTGGTTGGTTTTCTGGAAGGGACGGACAAGAAAAATGAAGTACTGGTAGTAACGGCTCACTACGATCACATTGGTATTTCGGAAGATGGCAAAATCAATAATGGAGCGAATGACGACGGTTCGGGTACGGTAAGCGTTATGGAACTGGCTGAAGCATTTTCAAAAGCAGCAAAGTCAGGAGCCCGTCCGCGTCGGAGCATTCTGTTCATGACCGTAACGGGTGAAGAAAAAGGCCTGCTAGGTTCAGAATATTACGTAAATCATCCGCTGATTCCGCTCGAAAATACTATTGCCGATTTAAACATTGACATGGTGGGCCGGGTTGACAAGGCTCATGAAGGCAAGCCTGATTACATTTACGTGATTGGCTCGGATAAGCTTTCTTCGGAATTGCACGCCATTAACGAAGAGGCTAACAAAAAGTACATTAAAATGGATCTGGATTATACCTTCAACGATCCTAACGATGTAAATCGGTTCTATTACCGTTCCGATCACTACAACTTCGCGGCGAAGAAAATCCCCATCATTTTCTACTTCAATGGGGTTCACGATGATTACCACCGGCCAACGGATGACGTAGAAAAAATCGAATTCGATAAGGCTGAAAAAACGGCTCGATTGGTATTCTATACCGCCTGGGATTTAGTCAACCGTGATAAACGCATTGTGGTAGACTCTAATAAGCCTTAATTCAGTAGTACCTGAAAAATGAATCCAGCCGTTTGTCTAACAAAGCGGCTGGATTTTTTGTAAACACTTGTAGGTTGGACTGGTAATGATTTTTGACGGAGCATGCCGTAAAAACAAAAGCTTCAAAAAGGCTGAGTTGAAATTAAAAAATGATATTAACCAAGCAAAAAGATACCAAACAAGCGTAAGCCATTCGTATGAATAAACAACTATTCAAAACTTCTCAATTCATTAAATCCTTTTCTGAAAACGGACAATTAGGAGGTATTTTACTGCTGTTGGCGACGACGGTTTCGTTAGTAATCACTAATTCCAGTCAGGGAGAATCTTATCTGCACTTTTGGGAAACAACGATAGGAACGGGGTCTTTAGCTTTGTCGGTTGAAGCGTGGGTAAATGATGCCTTAATGGTCGTTTTTTTCTTTCTTGTGGGAATAGAAATCAAGCGGGAATTGCAGGTAGGGGAGCTTTCGAGTATGAAGCAAGCTCTATTACCCATCGTAGCGGCCCTTGGAGGATTAATCACGCCTGCTCTGATTTTTCTGGCGTTCAATCATGGAACGTCAGCAGCCAGCGGCTGGGCTATTCCCACCTCTACGGACATTGCTTTTTCACTGGCCGTGCTCTCGTTAGTAGGAAATCGGGTGCCGCTAGGGTTGAAGGTCTTTCTAACGGCTCTGGCTATTATTGACGACCTCGGAGCCATTCTGATTATTGCTTTTTTCTACACTGAACAATTGCAATGGGTCTATCTAGCCCTTGCTGCGGCTATTACTACGGTTTTGATTGTATTAAGTCGACTGAAAATCAGAACCTTATATGCTCACTGGTTTTTGGGAATTATACTATGGTACTGCATTCTTCAGTCAGGAATCCACGCTACGCTGGCAGGTGTTATTCTGGCTTTTACCATTCCGCTGGAGGCTATTTCGGGGCTGGAACATCGTTTGAACAAACCCGTTAACTACTTATTACTGCCCCTTTTTGCTCTGGCTAATACCACGATCCATTTATCAGCCGAAGCTTTTCAATCCTTGCTGGAGCCGATGGAATTAGGCATTTTTCTGGGTTTATTACTGGGAAAGCCGCTGGGTATCAGTCTGGCATCTTTTCTATTAATTCAGTCGAAAGCGGCTGCTTTGCCCTTGCATACCAACTGGAAACAAATGACAGGAGCGGGAGTAGTCGCAGGTATTGGGTTCACGATGTCCATCTTTTTGACTAACCTTTCTTTCAGCAATCCTGAATTTTTAAATGGAGCCAAATTATCCATTATTCTGACCTCATTTACAGCAGGACTACTTGGGTTTATACTCCTGAGATGGGCAACGAAACCAATGCCTTATGAGGGGTCTTTCCGCAAAAAGTAAATGGTTAACTCCCGACTGGGCTGATATTCATGGTAGACTTCGAAGCCTTTATGTTGATAAAGGCTTACGTTTTGAAGGGTACTGGTTTCCAGCAAAACCGGGATTTCTTCATTCTGGGCTTCCAGTAATAGGGGGTCAAGTAATGAACTAGCAAAGCCTTTTCCCTGAAATTGAGGATGAACGCCCAGCATCCACAGGTAGAGGTAAGGGTATTGGGAGCGTTGCTTCTCGACGTAAGCTTCCGTTTTCAAAATGCGGGGAATGGGTGCTAGCCCTAGCTGACTCACTAATTGAAGACTCAAAAGCGAATCCCGCAAAAAATCCCCTTTCGCTGGGTATCGTTTCCAGATGGCTACGCCTTCCTGCTGGGGTGTAGAAAAGACTTTTCCGTGCCGAATGCCATAATCAAAAGTGTAAGCAACGAGCGGCTGAATCCGTTTGGAAGCCTGCGTTTTTCCGGTTGCCAGCCAGTTTAAATGATTATTGGTATAGAAAGCCTGATTTAAGGTTTCAAGGATTTCTCTTCGGTTTTGGGGGGTAGCCAGTAACATGAGGTTTCCAGTTGTAAGTCCAAAAATAAAAGTATTTCTACCTAATTTGACTTAAAATCCTGAAAACAATACTTAACAAAAGATGCCAGCTAAGCTAGCTGGCATCTACGCAATCAGGCACATCTATGATGAACTATATACACACTATTTATTCCAGGTAATTTTCGCCGTTTTCACTTCGCTGGAGTTCGTTCCAATGTGAACGTGAAATTCACCGGCTTCCCAATCGTACTTCAAATCGCTGTTATAGAATTTAAGCTGTTCGGGAGTAATGTCAAATGTTACGTCTTTGCTTTCGCCGGGTTTTAAACTGATTTTCTGAAAACCTTTCAAATCTTTAACCGCCCGGGTCACACTCGCAACAGGATCGCTGAGGTAAAGCTGAACGACTTCTTCTCCGGCATATTTTCCTGTATTAGCGACGGTTACGGTAGCTTTCAGCGTTTCGTTTCCTTTCAAGGTTGATTTACTTAGCTTGACATCGCTGTAACTGAAAGTTGTATAACTCAAACCGTAACCGAAAGGAAAGAGTGGATCATTGGAAACGTCCAGGTAACGCGACTTGAACTTGTCCAGTAACACGCCTTCGTAGGGACGACCCGTGTTTTTATGGTTGTAATAAATCGGAATCTGACCGACGTTGCGGGGGAAAGTGGCCGTGAGTTTTCCCGAAGGGTTATAGTTGCCAAACAGCACGTCCGCCACGGCATTACCCGATTCCGTTCCACCAAACCAGGCTTCCAGCATAGCATCCGCGTTTTCGTTTTCCCAGGTTAAGGTCAAGGGACGACCACTCATTAACACCACCACCAGAGGCTTACCCGTCTTTTTCAAAGCTTTCAATAAGTCTTTCTGATTATCGGGAATACCGATGTCCGAACGGCTGGAGGCCTCGCCTGACATTTCCTGGGCTTCCCCAACAACCGCTACAATAATATCCGACTTCTGAGCCGCCTGAACCGCTTCTTCAATCATGGCTTCAGGGGAACGGGGATCTACGTCTACCAAACCATTCTGAGCGTTCAACCGCTGAATCAATAGCGTATCCGTCGTGAAATTGGCTCCCTTGGCGTAGTTAATCTTTACCTTTTCGCCCGCTACATTCGTAATACCTTCGGCTACGGTAACGGCTTTTTTCCAGTCGCCCGCGATGTTCCAGGTACCGAGCATATTCTTACGATCATTCGCTAAAGGTCCAACCAGAGCAATGGAGCCCGACTTTTTCAGCGGTAAGGTCTGATGGGCGTTTTTCAATAATACCTGACTCCGAACGGCCAGTTCGCGGGCAAAGGCCCGGTTTTCAGCCGTGAAAATATCTTTGGCCGGACGTTTTTCGTCGAGGTAACGATAGGGATCATCAAACAAACCCAACTTGTACTTGGCTTCCAGAATCCGGCGGCAGGCGAGGTCAATTTCCTTCTGAGTAACCTTCCCTTCTTTCAGGGATTTTTTCAGCGTGGTTAAATACCCTTCACCCACCATGTCCATATCCGTTCCGGCATTAAGAGCTTTCGCAGATACCTGTTGCAAATCACCCAAACCGTGAGCCGTCATTTCATTAATAGCCGTGTAATCGGTTACCACCAGCCCTTTGAAGCCCCACTGCTTGCGAAGTAAATCCGTCATTAGCCATTTGTTAGCTGTAGCAGGAATGGCATCAATTTCGTTAAATGAAGTCATTACACTCGCCACGCCCGCATCAACAGCGGCTTTGTAAGGCGGCAGGTAATACTCAAACATCTTGATCCGGCTCATGTCGGTAGTGTTATAATCACGTCCGGCTTCGACTGCTCCGTACAGAGCAAAGTGTTTGACGCAGGCTAATACCGTGTTGGTACTTTTCCAGTCTTTACCCTGATACCCCCGCACCATCGCTTTGGCAATCAGTGAACCGAGGTAGTGATCTTCCCCGGAGCTTTCTGAAATACGGCCCCAGCGGGGATCGCGGGCGATGTCAACCATTGGTGAAAAGACCCAGTTCAGACCGTCAGCCGTAGCTTCGGTAGCGGCAATTCGGGCACTTTTTTCAATGCGTTCCAAATCCCAGCTCGTTGAAATAGCCAGGGGAATGGGGAAGCTGGTTTTATGTCCATGAATAACATCCAAGCCAAAAAGCAGTGGGATATGCAGGCGGGAGTTCTTAACAGCGAGTTCCTGCGGCTTACGAACCAGAGCTGGATCATAAATCCCAAACAGGCCACCTACTTTACCAGATTTAATATTTTCTTCCACGTTCTGAGAAACCGTAGCTCCCGTCGCGGTGAAACCTCCGGGCGTAACCAGATTCAACTGACCGATTTTTTCGTCGATCGTCATCTGGCCCATGAGTTTGTTAATGAAAGCGTCCATTTTGGCATCCTGAGCCTGCACTTGCAGACTGAACAGTCCTGCCAGTATCAAAAGGGAAGTTTTTTTCATAGGTATTATTGTTAAAACCGGGTAACTGATATTAACCAGTTACCCGGTCCTTGTCATACTTATCGCAGAAGCAGCGTCAGCGTTTTCTTTACGGAACCCTGCGTAAGTGTGGCGGTGTATTTGCCAAAGGGAGCATCAAATGAATGCGTATGCGTACCGGGGGTTAAAACCTTATTATCCAGTAATTTAATAACGGTTCCCGAAGCATTCTTCAATTCTAGGCTTACTGGTTCGGCCCCCTGAACGGCAAAATCCAGAGGAAATAATCCTGAATCGGTGTGCTTTAATAAGCTCCATTCGCCCGTTTTAGGGTGGGGCTGATAGGCGTAAAACCCAGTAGGGTAGTAGGGCTTTTCAATACCCATCTTCTGCAAGCCCTGTTTGATCTCCTGAATACGTTCGCCTACTTTCCAGATCAGTCCTGTTCGGTAGTTTTCCATCATGACCACAATCGGTCCCTGATCAATGGCGAGGTATTGGTTAGAAAACCAGTTCTTAGAAGCATTAAATGCATCATAAAACCCATATTCCCCGAAGAGACGATTCCCCTGTTTCAAATAGAAATACCGCAGAGCCTGCCAGGACTCATAAGGCGAGTAGGGGAAAGCGGAAAGAGCGGCGGTCGGCGTAATGGTACCGTTATCGTTCGTGGGTGAGTGAGCGTCGTAGAAGTTATAATCGTCACTCGCAGTCAGTCCCCAGTTTTCTTCGGAATAACCGTAAGCTTTTGGAGCTTTCTCGGCACAGTACGCCCAGTTCATCAGGGTGTGAGCCTGATTCATTTGCCAGTAATTGGTATGCTTGTCCTCCATTTGGCGAGGGTCCATACTTAAGTACGAGTAGTGGGTAAAGAACAGAGGCCCGCCGTAGGGAAAACCAATCTTCAACTTGTAGCCCATGTACTCATTACCATTGGTAAAATGGTTGGACTGCTTCCAGGTGTTCGCGTATACTTCTGGCTTAATAGGGTGCGTAGGTGAACCCAGGGCCAGCACGTAGGTAACTAAACACTCATTATAACCTTCGATGGGCATATTCATTTCCCATCCGTATTGCTTGGACCAGTGCCAGCGTAGTTTGCCATCATGCACGTACCAGTCCCATTCTACGCCTTCGTATAATTGGGTAATCTGATTGCGAAGTTTTTTCTCGGCTGCATTCGTACCATTGAAGTACTCGCGAGCTACTAACAAACCGTTCGTGAGAAAAGCCGTTTCAACGAGATCTCCGCCGTTATCTTTTTGTCCGAAGGGCACTACCTTGCCCGTATTGCCGTCCAGCCAGTGGGACCAGGCTCCGTGAAAACGGTCGGATTTTTCCAGAAAGTCAGCGATTTTCTGAACCCGGGCTACCGCCTGTTCGCGAGTAATCCACTGGCGTTCGGCGGCTACGACGATGCCCATAATTCCAAAGCCAGTCCCGCCAGTAGTAACAATGTTAGGCGTTGCAGTACGTTCGGGAGCCATGCCGGAAATCGGATGAGCGAAATCCCAGAAATACTTAAATGTAGCTTTCTGAACTACATTCATGTATTCATTTTTTTCAGTGGGAGGAGTTGTTGATGAAGTGTTTGAAGTGGCAGGAATCGACTTCGTACAAGAAACGGTAGACAAAGCCAATGCCAGAACTCCCCAGGAAAGAGTTTTCAGTAGCGTCATAAAGCAGGAATGATTGGGCGGAGATGAGAAGAATAAAGACCGTAATCCAGTAAATGGATTACTGAATTACGGTCCAGTCCAATAGCGATTAATAGCCAGGATTTTGAGTTAAAGCCTTACCACTCAAATCGATTTGCGTTTGAGGAATGGGAAACAAATCGTGTTTACCATCTACGTAAGGAAGGCCCAAAGCCCGGAGAACCGTACCCGCACGACCCTGACGGCGTAAATCAAACATACGGTCATGTTCAAAAGCTAATTCTACACGACGCTCGTTCCAGATTTTCATGCGTAAGTCGGTTTGAGTGGTCGTCGTTAAAGCCGCCAGACCTGCCCGAACGCGTACTTTGTTCAATGAAATCAAAGCATTAGCTGGCTGACCCAGCTCATTAGCCGCTTCGGCATTCATTAATAACACTTCTGCAAAACGCAGGATACGCATGTTTTTATTTGTTTCTGAATCATTACCGTTATACGTTTCAGCCACGCGGCTTACGTAAGCTTTCTGGTTGTAAGCCCGGTTAGGTGCCGAGGCTAACACTTTCTGACCATCCCAAAGCGTCTCACCAGGGTACATAAAGGTAGCGTCTTTTCGCTTGTCACCAGCCTCATACGCTTTCTCTAAATCAGCCGATGGCGTATTAAAACCCCAACCCCATTGACCACGTACGCTCTGACAGGTAGAGTAGTTATTGATGCCTTTGTTAGGCGTAGTTCCCTGAGCCTGAACTTCAAAGATAGACTCAGCATTGTTTTCGCCTACTTCACGCCAGATCGTTGAATAATCTTCCACCAACGAGTATTTACCACCCGCTATGATCGTATTCGTCAGCTCCAGTACTTTGTCCCATTTCTTCTGATACATGGAAACTTTAGCCAGCAGAGCCTGGGCAGCACCTTTCGTGACACGACCTACAGGCGTGTTCCCTTTTTCAGGAAGGTTATTGATAGCAGTAGTCAAATCGGCTTCAATCAACGCATAAATTTGCGTTGCCGCTACCCGGGTACGTCCTGCTTTCAGATCATCCTCATTGGTAGGATCGGGAACCTTGGTAATCAGAGGAACGCCACCAAACGTACGAACCAGATTGAAGTAAAAATACGCCCGTAAAAAGCTCGATTCACCGATCAGACGATTTTTCGTAGCCTCTTCAATGGTCAGGTTAGGCAGGTAGGTAAGGGCCTGATTAGCTCGGGCAATACCCTGATAGTTTCCTTGCCAGATGTCATTGAACGAACCACTCGTTGCCGAGAAGGTGAAACCATCCAGTTCGTTTTTATCGGAACCCGTATCTCCGGGATCGCTGCCTTTATCGGCATCATCCGAAGCAATGCTGGTGATCCCAATCCACGAGAAAGAGTGGATATTCCAGTCCAGCATTTTGTTATAAATCGCCGTTACAATCCCTTCTGAAGCCTCTGGGTCAATAGAAAGGTAATCGGGAGTAAGTTCGCCCTGAGGCTTTACTTCCAGGAAATCCTTACAAGCCGTTCCGCTCAGGGTAAGTCCCGCGAAAAGTCCAGCTCTTAAAATATATTTATTGATTTTCATTGTATCGTATCTTTTGTGTCTTCAGGACTAGACCGGGATGAATGAAGTCTAGTCCTTCGAGGTCGTACCTTAGAAATTAACGGTTAAGCCTAACAGGAATGTACGTGGCGTTGGATACGCATCCAGTTCAATACCTGAGGATAATGTACCTGCGGTCTGATCAGTGCTATTCGCTAGTGTTCTTCCGGGAAGCTCAGGAGTAAAGCCTGAGAATTTCTGGAAGGTTACCAGGTTTTGAGCCGTAGCGTACACGCGAATACCCTGCATTTTCCAGCTATCTGTTAACGTTTTAGGTAAAGTGTACCCTAACGAAATGTTATTCAGTCGCAGGTAGGAACCTGATTCGATGTAATAATCAGAAGCCAGAGCTACGTCGTTTGAAGGACGAGGGTTCGTGCTGGAGGTATTGGATGGCGACCACCAGTTCGTTACCGAAGCTTCGATGTTTTCATTACCAAAACGCTGGGCTTTCTTACCGTTGTAAATCTGGTTACCCAGGTTACCCGCAGCCGTTATGCTCAAATCGAAGTTTTTGTAACTTAAACCACCCGTCAAACCGAAGTAATATTTAGGCTGATACGAACCTTTGTACACCCGGTCATTGCCATTGATGATGCCGTCACCGTTGGTATCTACGTAACGAAGATCACCTACTTTCGCTGATGAAATGTGCGGGTAGGCATCTAACTCAGCCTGTGACTGGAAAATACCATTGGTCTGATATACATAGAAGCTACCGATGGGCTGTCCTTCAGCGGTTTGAGTTGTGATCTGACCGTTACCTAAGCTACCCGCTTGGATGGGAAGACCGCCGTTCACACGTTCAATTTTGTTATTATTAATCGTTAAGTTAACGCCAACGTTGTAACGGAAATCGCCTTTCTTTTCATTCCAGTTCAAGCCAAACTCAATACCACGGTTACGGATGTCAGCCGCGTTGGTTAAGTATTGTGAATCATTATCACCGAAAATGGCGTCAATAGGCTTGTAAATCAAAGCGTCACGGGTAAGCTTATCGTAGTAGTTTACTTCTCCCGTCAGACGGTTATTCAGCAAACCAAATTCCAGTCCTAAATCTTTCTCCGTTGTTACTTCCCAACGCAGGTTCAAATCCTTGATATCCTGAATCGTATAACCAGAAGCTAACTGACCATCAATTTGGTAATCCAGGTTAGAAGTCAGCGTATATAAGAAGGCGTTCGGAACGATTTTGTCATTACCTACCTGACCCCAGCTAGCCCGCAGTTTCAGCGTAGAGAATAGGTTCTGACCTTTCATGAACTCCTCGTTACCAATTTGCCACGCCGCACCAACGGATGGGAAAATGCTGGAGCGGTTATTGGAAGGAAACTTGCTCGAACCATCCTGACGAATCGTAGCGGTTAATAGGTAACGATCATCGTAGTTATAGTTTAAGCGACCGTAGTAGGACAAACGTCTTTCCAGCCCCATGCCGTTTTCATTCGTAGCCGTAGCCTGCGTACCCAAATTCAGCACCCAATAATTCGGATCATTCGGAACATTCAGACGAGAACCACCGAAGAAACTGGTTTTGTAACGTTCGCCCGTGAAACCCACCAGAGCATTGAAGTTATGCTTCTCGCCGAACGTTTTGGTATATGTTAACGTGTTATCCCAAACCCAGCGGTTGGCGTTATCATCGCGAAGCGTCAGTTGGCTGGTATTGTTCTGCTGATTACCCGATACTACATAAACCGGATTGTATTTGCGGTTATTGAAAGAACGGTTTTCAACGGCGAAGTTAGAGCGGAATTTCAGATCATCGGTAAGGTTCCATTCGGCGAATAAAACCCCCTGTAAACGTAAGCTAGTGGTATGATCGTTCGTGTAATTCAACTGAGCTACGGGGTTGGCTACGTTGTTCCGAAGGGTATAACCATAGCTGCCATCTTCATTATAAACCGGAACGATAGGAGCCTGCTTGTAAGCACTGGTAAAAGCGGAGTAAGGCTTGTTTTCGTTATTCTCCTGAGCCAGGTTAAGCGAAGCTCCAATTTTGAAGGACTTGCTGATCTGATAATCGTTGCTGGCACGGAGGCTTAAACGGCGGTAACCGTTTCCTTTCAGAATCCCATCATCGTAGAGGTAACCCCCACTCAGAAAATACGTACTTTTTTCAGAACCACCCGCTAAAGAGATGTTGTGGTTATGAACCAAAGCCGTGCGGGTAATGGCATCAAACCAGTTGGTATTCGCCTTAATATCAGCACTCGTGAAAGAAGGTTGCTGACCGGCCCGAATTAATGCCTCGTTTGAGAAATCAATGTATTGCTGAGAACCCGCCATAGGCACTTTACGCGAAGCCTGACGAACCCCAACGTAACCATCGTACGTCACACGAATAGCACCCGACTGACCGCGTTTGGTGGTTACTAAAACCACCCCATTTGCTGCACGCATCCCGTAAATGGCCGTTGCCGAAGCATCCTTTAGTACGTCCATTGAAGTGATATCCTGAGGGTTGATGTTCCGAATATCATCCGTAATTACTCCATCCACTACGTATAAAGGATCTGCACCAGCGAGCAACGTACCCGTTCCGCGGATACGAAGGGTAGGTACGCTACCAGGTTCCCCGGAAGAAGTAACCTGAACCCCCGCCAATTTACCCTGCATGGCTTGTGTTGCCGAAGCTACGGGTTGATTGACCAGATCGGCCGTTTTTAGGGAAGCTACTGCTCCGGTTAAATCTTTTTTACGAGCCGTACCGTAACCGATGGCTACTACTTCGTTTAAAGTAGAAGCGTCCGATTCCAGCGTGATCGTTACGTCAGTCGTTGCATTAGTTACGGTAACTTCTTTTGGTTTCATTCCTACGAAACTTACCGTTAGAACATCTCCTGCATTGGCATTAATGGAGAAACGTCCTTCAGCATCTGAGTTGGTACCACGGGTTGTACCCTTTATAGCGATAGTAGCACCGGGCAAAGCCTGATTGTCGTCGGCACTGGTTACTCGGCCAGTGATGCGACGTGCCTCCTGAGCATGACCTTGAGTCAGGATTAGGAATAGCATACAAAGCAACAAGTAATAAGCTTTCTTCATGTTAAGGAATTGTATTATTTGATGAGCAAAATTAAAATATCCAAGTAGGTGACCCCAAATAAAGCACCACATCATTACCACATCATTTTGATTCCTGGACTTGTATAGACCACATCATTCTTTCATATTTGTACTTATTGATGAGAAAATTGTTTTCAGAATTGGCTATAAATAGCATTCAGATAGTGAAAGAATGGATTAGAGAAAGAATGAGAGCGAATCAGGCCGTGCGGTGGTTCATCATTCTATGGTGTTGGAGTATAAGTGGCTACGGACAGGGATATATCGATCAGTTACAAAAGCTATGCCTTCCAGCAGTGCTCCATTTTTCGGCCAATGATTATCAGGCCCAGCGTCAAAACTGGAGTATTGCCCAAAATTCGGCCACTCGATTCATGTATGTGGGTAATTCCAAAGGCTTGCTGGAATACGATGGTCATACCTGGAAAAACTATGTACTTCCTCAGCGTCAGATCATTCGCTCTGTTGCGGTGGCCGATAATCGGATTTATACCGGAGCTTTGGGGGAGTTTGGGTATTGGCTGGCAGACTCGTTAGGAAGTTTAAAGTATCATTCGTTAACCCCTTTGCAGAAAGACAAGCGTTCCCGGCAGGAAGAAATCTGGAATATCTTACCGATGCAGGATGCCGTCTATTTTCATTCTTTTGCTTTTTTGTATCGTTATCAGAACAACCAGATAACTACCCTGCGAACACCCGGAAATGTGTTTTATGCCTTTCAGATTGACAATCGTCTGTTCGTTCAGATTTTTGAGAAAGGCCTCTATGAATGGATTGACGAACAATTTGTATTTGTAAAAGGTAGCGAGTTTCTGGGAAAAGAATGGGTGAGAAGTATACTCAAGGCTGGGGGCAATACGCTACAAATTGGTACGGATCGGGCCATGTATAGCTATGAGCAGGGGCAATTCGTTCGCCAGCATACGCCGGCGAGTCAGTTTCTGGCAGTAAATCAATTGAATAAAGCCATTCGAATTGATGAACATACGTATCTCTACGGTTCGGTGCTGAATGGGGCCATTATTACCGATGAAAACGGTCAGATTCGCTCGTATCTGAATCAAAAATCAGGACTTCAGAATAATACCATTCTAGCCTTACATCTGGATGCCGACGGGAATGTCTGGACGGGAACCGATAATGGAATTGATGCCATTCTGTTTAGTTCGCCGGTTCGTCATTATCAGGATCAGTATGGTTTGCTGGGAACGGTCTATGATGCGGCCCTTTACGAAAATGAAGTATACGTAGGGACTAATCACGGGGTATTTAAGGTAAAGAATGGCTCAAATGGGCCTGATATACAAATGGTTTCCGGGAGCCAGGGACAGGTTTGGGATCTGGAAGTAATTGATGGGAAGTTATTCTGTGGTCATAATGAAGGGACGTTCGTGCTGGAAGGCAACGCTTTTCGTCAGTTGTCCCATCTGACGGGTGGACTGGTGCTTCACGCCTTTGCTCAACATCCAGACGTATTAATTCAGGGAACGTACACCGATTTAGTGATTTACCGCAAGGAAAACGGACAGTGGAAATTCAGTCATACGCTATCGGGTGATTTTGCTTTAACTGATAACATCCTGGAATTAAAAGATGGTACACTTTGGCTAAAGCAGAAATACCGGGGCATTCGGGCCATCAAGTTGTCTGCTGATTTCAGGAAAGTAATCAGTAATATTTCCATCAAAGGTTTTCAGGATGCCGTTTTATCTGAAGTAGAAGGAGAGCCAGTGGTTAGCACGCAACGGCGGGCGTATTATCTTCAGAAATTCAGTCTGAGTACGATTCCTATTCTCGGTAATCAGGGGATTAAAAACATTTTTCCCATTGATTATAAATCGTACATGGTGTTGCGGTCGAACGGGTCGTTGGCTTATTGGGTACCCGGACAGCGAATCTCTGAGTTATACTTAAAGCACGTGCAGTGGGTGGAAGGCTACGAAAATGTGGTAAGCCTGGACCCGAAAACCCTGTTGATTTGTGGGGATGATGGCTTTTCCATTGTGCCCGTTTCCTACATCAATCATGGCAATAAGTTGCCGTATGCCCGGCCTAACATTCGGAAAGTAGCAGCGGAGAAATTTCTCAGCCGTTTTTATCCCAATCAGCCTGCGAATGAGCTTATACTTAAGTATTGGCAGAACAACCTCTCAGTTACCTATGCTTCCACTCAATTTGAAGCCGATATTTCCTATCAGTATCTGATCGAAGGAAAAATGCAGAACTGGTCGGCTTTGACGAAAAGTAATGAGCTGAATACCGGCCCTTTGGAACCGGGCTCTTACGTGTTAAAGGTGCGTTCGTCGGTTTCGGGGGAAGAGACAGCCTTACCCTTCGAAATTCGCCCGCCCTGGTACTGGAATATCTGGAGTCAGCTGGTTTACTTACTGATCATTACCATTGGCGTTTGGGTAACTTATCAGATTTATCTGAAGCGAATTCAAACGCATCAGCAGCGAATTCAGTCTAAAATGCAGAAGCAACTGGAAGACGAACAACGGCGTAATGAGCAGACGCTAACCGAAATTCGAAATGAACAGTTAAAAAAAGATGTAGATCGGAAATCAGAAGAGCTGGCGAATTCAGCCATGAACTTGTTACATAAAAACGAGTTACTCGAAACCATCAAAGAGGAACTGGATAAGCTACGGAAAGAAATGGGTCCTGATTTGGGCACAAAGCAGTATCGATCTTTAGTGCAGCTCATTGACCGAAATCTGGCTGACGAGCATAGCTGGGACATCTTCGAGTCGAATTTCAATGATGTGCACGACTACTTCTTCAAGAAATTGCTTGCCTCGTATCCCAATCTGACCTCTGGTGATTTAAAGCTGGCGGCTTATCTCCGCATGAATCTATCCAGTAAAGAAATTGCTCGCTTATTGAACATTACCGTAAGAAGTGTAGAACTGAAGCGGTATCGGTTGCGAGGCAAACTGGATTTGCCAACTGAACAAAATCTGAATGAATTTCTGATTAAGATCTAAATCAAAAAAGCCTGATGAAATCATTTCATCAGGCTTTTTTATACTTGAAACGTGATTACCGAAGTTTCAGCGTAACCAGCGTAAAGACGGCCAGAATAATGCTGATGATCAGAAAACGCATGACAATTTTAGGTTCTGGAATGTTCGATTTCTGATAGTGGTGGTGTAAAGGCGACATCTTAAAAAGCCGGTGCAACTTGGCATATTCCAGCCCATGACGCCGCTTTTGGTACTTAAAGTAACTCACCTGTAAAATAACCGACAGCGATTCAATCAGGAAAACGCCGCATAAAATCGGAATTAATAGCTCTTTCCGTAAAACAATGGCCAGCGTAGCAATCACACTACCCAGCATCAAACTGCCGGTATCTCCCATGAAAACCTGGGCCGGATAGGTATTGTACCAAAGGAAGCCGACGCAGGCTCCCACAAAGGCTCCGCAAAAGACGACGAGTTCGCCCGAAAGCGGAATGTAATATATGTTCAGGTATTGAGAGAAAATCTTGTTCCCTGATAAATAAGCCAGAATCCCCAGGGTCAGGCCGATAATGATGGAGTTACCCGCCGCCAGACCATCAATTCCATCCGTAATGTTTGCTCCATTGGAAACCGCCGTTACAATGACGATGACGATGAGGGTGTATAAAATCCAGGTGTATTCGTCGGGAAGAATCGAGTCGGGCAGGATTTTTGAATAATCAATTTCGTTGTTTTTGAAAAAAGGAACGTTCGTCAGGAATTCCTTGGTATCCGTAAATTTCCGAAGTTCGGCAAAGCCCGTCGGGGTGTTAATCCGTGCTTCTTCATAGACCCGAATTTTAATATCCGGGGAATAATGCATGGTCAACCCAATGAGAAGCCCGATTCCAACCTGACCCACAATTTTGAAGCGGCCCGGTAAGCCTTCTTTATTTTTTCTGAAAACCTTAATGTAATCATCCACGAAGCCAATTAGACAAGTCCAGACGGCAGAGATAAGCAAGAGGATGACGTATATGTTATCGAGCTTGGAAAACAACAGTACCGGAACGACAATGGCTAGCAGGATAATGAAACCACCCATCGTAGGGGTTCCTTTTTTCTGCATTTGTCCTTCGAGGCCCAAATCACGAATGGATTCACCGATTTGCAGGCGTTGCAAATACCAGATGATTCGTTTTCCAAAAACAATTCCAATAATTAATGACGTAACTGTAGCCGCTGCCGTCCGGAAAGTTAAAAATTGAAAAACCCCCGCTCCCGGAAAATTGAAGGTTTTATCGAGATAGTCGAAAAGATAGTAAAGCATACTAGGCTACAAAATGATAATGTGGGTACTAAGTTCTGTAAAACGCGGCAAATCGCCTTACTCAACTTTTAAAATACCCGAATTTTGGCAGATTTATACAAAAAAAGCCCGCACTTGCGGGCTTTTTCAGGAGATAAAAAGGACTATTCTACGTCAAGATGAGTGATTTTGTACACGTAACGGTCGATTTGGAAGCGACCCGTGCCTTCTTCGCCAATAACGTCGAAGAGTTCCAAGGCACGACGAGCGTTGATTTCTTCTTCTACTTGTTCTTTCACAAACCACTGTAAGAAGTTCTCTGTTGCGTAATCTTCAACCCGGCGGCAAAGGGTAACCAGACGGTTGATGGAATGCGTAACGTTGATTTCGCTTTGCAGAGCCGCTTCGAAAATGCTACGGAACGAAGGGTAATCGTGAGGAACGGGTCCTACTTCTGGTGAATAAGCCATCACGCCTTGGTCTGCCAGATAGTGGAAAATCTTTAACATGTGCTCACGCTCTTCTTCAGCTTGTTTGTAGAAGTATTTCGCAGAGTACAGGTAACCATTTACTTCACACCATGAAGCCATGGCCAAATATTTTGAAGAAGCCTCAGCTTCCATTTTTACTTGTGCATTTAATGCTAATTCAACTTCCTCTTTTAATGAGGTACGGAGGCGTTGCAAATCTTTCATGGGTACTTTATTATGTTTCTAATGAGATAGTTCAAAAAAGTATGCTCGTTGCTATGGTCTTGTGCTTTTTTAAGAAGTGTGCAAGACTTTCTACACCACAAAAGTAGGGGTGCAAGGACAGAAAGCAATACTAACTAGTTGAAAAAGAGTAATTTAGAAAGAATCTCATTATAAAACTAAATAAGGCCCGATTGAACGAATCCAATCGGGCCTTATCTTAAAATCAAGTATGTCTTTCTAGCTTAGGAAGCGTAGGTATACAAAGCTTCGTGAAGCATAGAGTTTAAATCTAAAGCAAACTGAGTGCCTGAAAGTAAGTCACGTAACTGAACCAGATCACAGAGCGTCAACACTAATTGCTGATTGGATTTGGGAGCTTCGATTACTTCGAAATCATAGGCATCATCCAGATTGAAAATCATGTCGTGC
This sequence comes from Siphonobacter sp. SORGH_AS_0500, assembly GCF_031453245.1. Taxonomy (NCBI): domain Bacteria; kingdom Pseudomonadati; phylum Bacteroidota; class Cytophagia; order Cytophagales; family Cytophagaceae; genus Siphonobacter; species Siphonobacter sp. SORGH_AS_0500. The sequence continues at coordinate 3,844,286 of NZ_JAVIYT010000001.1, read as the reverse complement.
AGATTCACGCGGTCTACTTTACGACGGAACGAGACAAAATCAAGGTAACGAAAAGCGATAACCTGTTCTCCAAAAGTTAAAATAATCCGATTAGTCAAATCACATTGTTGCGTAAAGCCTTTAGCCGTACGGTACAGTTCATGAAGGGTAAAAGAATCTTTCAAGGAAGTACTGATTTAATCGTGCGTGAAAATCTTCTACAAAGATAGGTCACAAATCCTGATCAGAACAAATTATTTAGATTGAATAAAAATTATTTCAAAATTATTTGGATTGAATCTAAATAATATACTTCCTTTGTGGTGTCTAAGATGGACTAATGGTTAGGGGACAGCTTTTACATCTTAAGCACTCCATCGTTTTTTTGCTCGTTGTTATTAGGAAAAAGCCTTCGCTCTGCGAGGGCTTTTTTTATGAAGGCCCCTTGGTTGCCCTCTTTCTTTCTTAATCATCTAGCGATTTTATAGATCCCATGAACAACAACTACCTTTTGTCTTTAATGCTGTTGCTATGCAGTACGGGACTTTGGGCACAATCTGGCCGCATTCAGGGTGTAATTACCAGTTCGGATGGAAAACCTTCAGAGCAGGTAACGGTCACCATTAAAGGTCGTTCCAACGGAGTTACTACGGACGAGTCAGGGCGTTATGCCTTCGAAAAAATAAAAGTAGGTACGTATACGCTCAGGGTTAGTTTTATCGGCTTAAAGACGCAGGAACGTCAGGTGGAAGTTCGTGAAAACGAAACCACGCAGGCCGACTTTACCCTGGAAGAAACGTCGGAGCAATTGCAGGAGGTAATCGTCACGGCTGCTAACAAATACGGTAAAAAGGAGAGTGAATTTGTGGCTCGTCTTCCTATCAAAAACCTGGAAAACCCGCAGGTCTATTCCACGATTTCGAAAGAGTTACTAAAGGAGCAGGTCATTACCAACTTTGATGACGCTTTGAAAAATGCTCCCGGTATTGACAAGCTCTGGACTTCAACCGGACGTGGGGGAGATGGTGCGGCGTATTTTACCATGCGTGGCTTTACCCTTCAGGCCAGCATGATTAACGGAATTGCGGGTTTGTCGAACGGTGGGCTGGACCCTGCCAATATCGAACGGATTGAACTCATCAAAGGTCCTTCGAGTACGCTTTTCGGCGGAAGCCTGGTTAATTTTGGCGGATTAATCAATATGGTTACCAAAAAACCTTACGAAACGAAAGGCGGTGAAATTACGTATACCGGCGGAAGTTTTGGTTTGAACCGTCTCACGGCTGATATTAACACTCCTCTGACAGATAAGGTATTATTCCGTTTCAACGGAGCCTATCACTATGAAGGAAGCTTCCAGGATGCTGGTTTTAAACGTACGGGTTTTGTTGCTCCCTCAATTATTTATAAAGTTTCTGATCGCCTGACTTTCCACCTGAATACTGAATTATATACATCGGAAGCTACCAATCCTCTGATGGTATTTCTAAATCGTTCACGTCAACTAATTGCCAGAACTCCTCAGGAATTAAATATTGACTGGAATCGCTCATTCACTGCCAACGATATTACCGTTAAGACGCCGACGCTTAACGTCTATGGTCAGATGAACTATAAATTGTCGGATCAGTGGACTTCCCAAACGAATGTTTCCAGGAGCGTTCGCCGTTCGGTTGGTGTGTATTCTTACGTAATGTTCCTGGATGCAACGAGAGTTCCAACGGATACGCTGTTGAGTCGTTACGTGGGTGATCAGAATTCTACGAGTACCACCACGGATATTCAGCAAAACTTCATTGGTGATTTCAAGATTGGAAGCCTCAGAAATCGTCTGGTCGCTGGTTTGGATTACCTGAACGTGAAGTCAAATAATTATTCATCTTATGTTTTATTTGACAACGTGAATAGCGTTCGGGTGAATGATCCTCGTTACGGGCGTCTGACCCGCTCGGCTATCGATGCAAAACTGGCTACCGGAACTCCTTCCAGAAGTACTACAGATGCCTCTACCTACAGCGTATATGCCTCCGACGTATTAAACATCACGGATCAGTTACTGGTCATGGCGAGTCTGCGTTTTGATCACTTTGATAATAAAGGAAGCTATAATGTAAGCACCGGAGTTACCTCAGGAGCCTATACCCAAAACGCCGTTTCTCCTAAACTAGGGGTGATTTATCAAATTCTGAAAGATCGCCTCTCCGTTTTTGGTAACTACATGAATGGCTTTCGTAACGTGGGCAATACCACTCAGCCCGACGGAACAGTGAGTGTATTCAAACCTCAGCAGGCGAATCAGTGGGAAGGTGGTTTGAAAATGGAGATTTTGAAAGGCAAACTATCAGGTAATGTGAGCTACTATGACATCTACGTAACTAACGTAACTCGCCCCGATCCTGATCGTGTAAGCTATACGATTCAGGACGGTAACGTTTCTAGCAAAGGGGTTGAGGTAGATATTACGGCAAACCTATTACCCGGACTGAATCTTATTACGGGTTATAGTCACAATGATAGCAAAAACGAGAAAACTGATGCTGGAAGTGTGGGGCGAAGACCTGTAGGAGCAGGCCCCGCCGATCTGGTAAATGCTTGGATTAGTTACAGCCCCACAAAAGGAGCTTTGAAAGGTTTTGGGATTGGCGTAGGCGGTAACTACGCCGGAAAAAATAGAATAACCAATTCTGCGGCAACGGGTGTTTTCACAATCCCTGCGTATACGGTTCTGAATGCTTCTCTGTTCTACAATACGCCTGCGTTCCGTTTTGCATTGAAGGCTGATAACTTTACAAACCAGCAATATTGGAGAGGCTGGACGACGGTTGAAGTACAGAAACCTGCCAGCGTTTCGGCTAGCATTGCTTTTAAATACTAGGCTACTTTTTTCGGACAGAAAAAACTTCCTGAATAAATATAATACCTATCTTAAAAACCCTGCCCGACTAGGCGGGGTTTTACTTTATATTAGCCATCCATACGGGTTTTTGTTCGCTCAAATGGCTTTTATGCGAGTTAGGCATCAATTCAGTTGTACTTTCATAAAATTCCGAACAAGTTCGCGTCGTTCTCTAGTTCGGGAGTTTAGAAACCCTCCACAAGCATTTTGAAATCTATGCGTATTCTCTGGTTACGAACCTTCTATTTTTCAGCATTATCAGCTTCGGTACTTTTATTAACCCAGTGCAATAACGACGGTGGTCGTAAAAGGGGGAATCAAGGGGTCGAATCTGACCCTGTTACCGAAACAGCGTCAGTGACGGAAGCTCCGGCTGATAAACCCGCCCCTAAAAACTTAAAAGCCAAGTTATACCTCGAAGCCAGTGGCAGCATGTTTCCTTACGATGCGGCGGGTAGTACGGGTGAATTTGACGAAGCTTTACAGAATTTATTAACGCCTTTCGAAGCCCAGAAACCCGGCTCGACGGAATTGTTCGTGGTGAATGATAACGTGTACCCAATGGGCGTTAACTTCCAGCAGTTAGTAGAACAGCCGAATGTTTTTACGCTGGCAAAAGACAAAGGCGATTCTCGCCACACCGACTTTAGTCTGATTTTCAAGACCATTCTTTCGGATTTGAAAGAAGGAGAAGTAGGCGTATTATTCTCGGATCTGATTTATTCGACGGAATCAACGGCGGCTCAGTCTTCCGCTAAAATTCTGGCGGATGTCGAGACCTTAATGCAAACGACTTTTGCCGGAAAAACGAAAGATAAATCGTTATTGATCCTGAAGTTAAGCGGAGCCTTCAAAGGAACTTATTACCCGCACAACGGGGGTGGCAAGCCTTACAATGGTTCTCGTCCGTATTACATCGCTTTGATGGCGAATAATGCTACGATGAAAGCCTTACTGTCGGATGAAAAGTTTGAGTCTTTAGCCCGTTTCAAAGACCTTCCCGGCTTTGAGTCGTTTCATTACTTCACCAGTGCAAGCGATAATGTTCCTTTCTATACCATTCTGTTGAAAGATGCCGAACAGGCCGGACAGTTTGAGCAAAGTCGTCAGGAACGAAAAGAAAGCAAAGAGGCTATTCACACGATTGAAAATATTGAGGCCGACCGCAAAACTCGCGGCTTAACCCTGGCCGTTGGCGTTGATCTGGGAGGTTTTTATCTACCTGATTCCTATAAAACAGACCCTAAGTCGTACGAAATAGAATCAGATGAAGGGTTTAAAATTCAGAAAATTGCAGCCGAAAAGGGCCCGGAAGGGTACACGCACAAGTTTTTACTAACTACCGCAGAACCACAGGGTGGGGGAAAACGGGAAATTACGCTCCGACTGAAACGCAAGTTTCCACCCAGCTGGATTACCCAAACCACTACGCAGGATGATAGTAACCCTAAGTCGGATGATTTCTCGGAAAAGACTTTTGGAATCCTGAACTTTACCCGGGGTATCGAGAAAGCCTATAACCCTCAGCAAGCCAATACCTACTTTACGATTACGCTCAATCTACACTAATGGAAAATCTGCTTTACGACTTTTACGCTCTCTTTACCGAACGCTCGCTTCTGGATGATTTGTATGACGAGCATTTGTTAACCTCCCTGACTACCACCCTGGTGGTGTTTGTGCTGATTGGGATTGGAGCTTATTACTTTGGCATGAACAAAGTTCGTTATGCCAAAGCATCGACCTGGTTACTCGTTTTGGGTAGCAGTGCGGTATTAACCATGATTGTAGCGATTGTTACCTGCTCCCAGAAAGCAGATCAGGAAATTCCCCGCCGCAAAGGCCATCCCGAACTGGGACGCTACTTTGATCAGGGCGGAAGTGTGTTTTTTGGCTTTGGGTTTGAAATGTTTTTACTGGCTGCGGTACTCTTTTTCATACTATCACTAGCCGTAAAAAACCTAAGCACCAACAACCGAAAAATTCCATTTTAGAGTTTAATGTTTTGCGTTTGGGGTTTTGAGTTTAGGGTTTTGCTAAATAAGTTAAATTACAAATCCAGAACCACTATCATAGGATAGCTTAACACAAAATCACTACAACAGGAACGAGTAAAGAGTTTGGTTCGAAGTGTTACGAGGTATATTAACTCAAAACCCCAAACTCAAAACGACAAAAGAACTCCTATGTCTCGACTTTTTTTATTTGCGATTGGCGGTACTGGAGCTCGGGTGGTCAAGTCGTTGACTTACCTGCTGGCTTCAGGGGTAAAACTCCGCAATACCACGCAGGTGGTTCCTATTTTGATGGACCCACACGCTGAAAATAAAGATCTGAAACGAACGAAAGAAATTCTGAATTATTACCAGAATGTTCGTTCCTCGCTCCAGAATCCTCCGGCTGCGGGATTGTTCGGCACGGATATACAAACCCTGAAACGTCAATTACCCAGTGCGGCCATTTCCGATTCGTTTCAGTATGAACTGAAGGGAGTAAGCGATGAAAAATACGGCAACTACATTGGTTACGACTCGCTCGATGAAGCGAACGAAGCCCTGGCCGGATTGCTTTTCTCCAGAGAACAACTCGATACCAAAATGGATATTGGCTTTGTCGGTAATCCTAACATCGGGTCGGTAGTATTGAACCAGTTTCGGGAATCTGAGGAGTTCAAAGCTTTTGTAAGTTCGTACAAGAAAGAGGATAAAGTCTTTATCGTCAGTTCTATTTTCGGCGGAACGGGAGCTTCAGGGTTTCCCCTGATCCTGAAAAACATTCGGGGATATGGCGGGTCGGATGCTAAAGACGTTCGCGAAGCCCGGATTGGAGCCGTGTCGGTACAGCCTTATTTTGACGTGTATTCGGCGGGTGCTCAGGATAAAGCGATTGATAATGCTACGTTTATTTCAAAAACCAAAGCAGCTCTGGGGTATTACCAGAATAGTCTTTCCAACAAGGAATACCCGAAACTGAACGCCCTGTATTACATCGCTGAAAGTTACCGCAGTCCTAATGAGTATGATCCCGGAGCGGGTGGGCAGCAAAACGACGCTCATTACGTGGAAATGATCTCGGCTTTATCGATTGTCGATTTTTGCGAACATACCAGTGAGATGGAGTGTACCGTTCGGGACGGACAGATCATTGCCCGGAACCCTCGCTATGCCGAATTTGGACTCAACACCAGCAACTCCCGACTCAACTTCACGGATTTCGTGGATCGGTCCCGGCAGGTTTTTGCCCAGCCTTTAACCAAGCTGGCCATTTTAAGTCAATACCTGAAAACCCGCGTCGAACGGGATAGCATTCTGGGTAGTAACAGTGCTCCCTGGACAAGTAAGGAAGCTCCGAAAATTGGTTCTGATTTTAAGCAAACGAAGTTCTACCGGAATCTGCACGATTTCAATGAAAACTTCCGGGCGTGGTTATCGGAAATGAATGATCAGGATCGGAATATCTTCAATAAGCGAACCTTCAGACCTTTTAATCTGGCGACGGAAGATCTGGGTAAATTTATACCAGGCTTTGAGCGAACGAAGAAAAACTTTATTGGTAAGACCGTTGATGTTCAGATTGAAATGAACAAGGGTGATTTTGATGAGTATCTCAATGCCGAATCGAAAGGAAAAACCTTTGTTACGGCAGAAGATAAATTCCTGAGTCTGATGAATACCTGCACGGAGCAGTTCGTGCAAAAAGAATACCCACAACTAGCCGCTAATTAACAGAGCCGCTGCCAACGTGGCCCGGCCCGCTTTTTCGCGGGTAGCCCAGGATTTTGATTCAGCAAAACCCCGCTAGTTGTTGCACGAAAATAGATTGAGACTTCAATTTGAAAGAAGCTATGGCTGATCAGTCACTTAAACGCGAACTTAACCTGCATGATCGTTCGGCTTCGGTCGATGGTCACTGGTTCGTGTCGCAACCTTATACTACGGATTTAATCGAAGCCATTGAAGACAAAGCCAAGGGCGATACCGAGAAAGATCCGACGTCGATTCCCAGTCCATTCGCTCGTTTCGATCTGGTAAAATCGGCCTTTCGTAATTTGATTTTATACAGCGATCTCAAGGGTTCCCTGAATGACGAACGTCTGGTTTCGGCTTGTTTTGACGTGGGAGAAATCTTCTTCAATTTCGATAAATTCAAGTCGCCCAAAGGCCCGCTTCGCATCATTACCTGGGATCGGGAGCAGGCTCTTCGAACCTTACAGAATGGTTCACGTAACCATCAGCGGTTAGGTTCGGCTCTGGATTTATACCTGCGGGAAGATGCCGCCAGTTATAACTTCACGGGTTTACGCAAGCTCTTTATTTTGCAATACCAAAGCCGCGAAGGAACGGGGGTAATCGGAGGAACTTCTCCAGCTACACTCTTTTTCAACGCTCCTAATCACCTGGAATTTGTGAACATTCATTTCGGTAATCACCGGGTGTTTGATCGCAATAATCCCGTTCCTCTGCATGATCGGGACGTTGAATATCAGGTGTTTTGGCATGGATTGAAACGCTTTATGCCGGGTTTCCGGGAAATGTATCCAGAAGTTTCAGAATACCTGAGCCGTAGTCTGGAATTACTGCACGCCCGCGATTACGAAACCTGGCAACGCATTGGAGCCAATGGTCAGAACCTACGGGAAGAGGCCTGGAACTCCGATTTCCCTGAACTGGAATTCGATACTAATTCCATTGTTGAATTTGCTTCGTTGTCTTCAGGGCCAGCGTTCAAAATGCGGAAAGCCGCGTCAGGACCAGAAGTTATTCAAGGCTTAAGCCATTTCCTGATCAGCCCGACCGAGGAACTCGACGAATACGGGGTTCGTAAACAACGATATACCGATCGGCCTGCTCCGATGGTGTTATCGAAAGACTTTTTCGAACCTATTCCTTACACCCGAATCCCGTGGCGGGATTCGATTGAGGTGAAACATTATGTACCGGAAGACTGGCGAACCAATCAGCGGCAGTTACCCGGACAGGCAGATTTTTATCCGTACCTGACTACCAGCGATTTCCTGGAGCCCCATTTGATTCGTCTGGTGTATCCTATTAACTCGCAACGCTTTTTCGACGGCGGTTTACGACACGTTCAGAAAAGTTATTTATTACCTCTGAAACCCGATTTCTTCGAGTTTTTCTCGGCTCAGGATTTAATGCGGGGTGGGGAAGTAAGCATTCAGATGGAAGAGCGGGCCGGAGGTTCGGTGCGGGTTACGCTTCAGATTCCATTAGGTAAATGGGATGCCTCTCAGCAGAAAGTAATTTCTACGGGTCGTTTCCTGAAGCTTTCGCGGATGTATTACGATGATCCGACCAAAACGCCGAGTGAAGAGAAAAACGAAGGGGTTATTGCGGAACATCAGTTTGGATTAACGGTATTCCCTTTTGTGAAAATGAAGCGGGTAACCATGCCGAACTTCAAACCGATGTACCGGGTACATCTGGTGGACCGCGATGTATCGGCTCAAAGCTTCAAAAACGAGTATAAACTAAGTTTTTACGACGAAAAAAATAAGCTAATTACGGTTCCTCAAAATCGGATTCGTCCGCGTAGTCAGAAGGATTTGAATAAGGGGGCAAAGTCAGAAATTCAGGTGATTGAATCTGATTTTGAGCGGATAACCGTGGAAGTAGCCGGACATCGGGGCGTTATATTACCGAAGTTTGAAGTGCGGGAAATGAAGGATACCTTCTTCCGCTTTGCCGTTGACTTTGGGACTACCAACACACACGTAGAGTTCACCACTTCGGAAGATTTTCAGCCCCGGCCCTTTACTATCGACGATGACGTTCAAATCGCTACCCTCATCGATCCCGGCAGTACGGAGGCTCTGAATAGCCTAAGGGCCAACGACATTACGGAGCTGGTTCCGCAGGAGCTGATACCCGAGCATTTGGGCGATGCATATTTGTGTAAATTCCCGCAACGCACGGCTCTGATTGAAAACCGCCCTAATTTCTCAGGTGAAAATCTGTATGGCTTTGGGGACTTTAATATTGGATTCCTGTACGAAAAACGGAATATTCCAAAGGACGATTACACGGTTTCAACGAACCTGAAATGGTCGGATTTTAGCAAGAACATCAAGGCTCAGAAGCGGATTGAAGGCTTCCTGCAATCGCTGTTATTACTCATCCGTAATAAGGTTCTGATTAACGGTGGTAACCTGGCTCATACGGAATTACTCTGGTTTTATCCGTTGAGTATGCTTGAAAATCAGCGTAATTACTTCGAAGGTCTTTGGAACAAGCTCTATGCCGAAACCATTACGCAGGAGCGAATGCCACGAAAAGTGCCTGAAAGTATTGCTCCTTTTTACTGGTACAGTCGGGGCGGCGGAAGTAGCCAATCTATTGATTCTAACATTTACCCCACGGCCCTGATTGACATCGGAGGGGGTACGGCAGACGTGGTAGTTTTTGAGAAAAATCAACCTAATGTGCTCACATCGGTACGTTTTGCGGGTAATGCGGTGTTCGGCGACGGTTTTGCCCGGGACGGAGCAGCGGCCCGAAATGGATATGTCAAAAAGTATGATCCTGAAGTAACCGCTCACCTGTCTGCTAACTTTAGCAACCTGGGGGCGGCATACAAGGCAATCAAGGATAATAACCGTTCGGAAGATATTGTAGCGTTTTATTTCTCGTTGAAAAACAATCGTGATTTAAGCGAAAGAGCGGCTTATGATTTCAACGACCGTCTAGCGAACGACTCTGATCTGAAGATTGTGCCGCTGGTGTTTTACACGGCTCAGATTTATCACCTGGCCCGATTAATGAAAGCTAAAGGCAAAGACATGCCCCGGTACATTGCTTTCAGCGGAACGGGTTCCAAGATCCTGGATATTCTGACGCCTCGAAATGTAGCACTGTCTGATCTGGCCATGTTAATCTTCGAGAAAGTGTACGGACAGCCGTACCATGCCGATGGGCTGGACATTGTTCGGGAGCGTAATTCTCCCAAAGAATCGACCTGTAAAGGAGGTCTCAAAATGCCGGGCTTAAGCTTTATCCGCGAAGATGACGGACGATTGGAAGCGGATATGGATAAGATTAAAACGGTATTGCTCGGTACTAAAGAAGATCGCTTGATTGTGAGAGGAGATACGTACCAGAAGATTGATAATGAGGTATTGCAAGGCGTAGCCGATGAGGTTCGGGAATTCGTGGAAATGCTCTTTGGCCTTGAATTCTCCTTCAGTGGAAAATTTGGGGTAAATGAGGGCCGACTCGAACAATACAAGAGCACGTTGTTAAGAAATCTTCTGCAAAATGTACACAGTGGCTGGGAGATGCGACGCGAAGGACTGGAAAACCCTAACACTCCGATTGAAGAAACGCTCTTCTTCTATCCGCTGGTTGGGGCCCTGAACCAGCTCGCCTGGGAAGCTGCCAATTAATGTAGTTTTCAGTTTTCTGTTTACCGTTTGGAAGTTAACCACAGAGTTTCACGAAGTTTTACACGGAGTAACTCTGAGCAATACTTTGTGAAACTCTGTGGTTAATATATTCCTTTACACAAATCATAATAGAAAACTAAACGAACAACCTCAATTCTTAGAAAATATGCGTCGATTATTGTTATTAACCTTGGCTTTGTGCTACACGACCTTAGCCTTTGCCCAAACCCCTCTGGCTACTCAGAAAGATATATTTAAGGAAGCAGGAGGTAAAAATACAACGGCCACGTACGGTGAATTTCACAAAAAGTTGAGTACTTTCTTTAACGGAAGTAAAGCATTACCCAATGTCTCTGGCCTGCTTGATCAACTGAAACCCTACCTGCAAAAGCCTCTGGATGATCAGGATAAACTTAAAGTGGAGAAAATTCTGAACGATCTGGAAAACCTGACAGAAAAAGATGCCAAGGGCCAGAAGGTGTCTATCTTACAAACGCGGGTGGCTCTGGGCAGTTTCGTCGAAAACCTGCGGAACAACCTGGATGGGCAGGATGCCATGATGGACAGTGATACTACTTTATCCGACGGAACGGAAGTAATGCCTGATACGGCGGCCCATGCGGCCCTCGACGGCGTTCCTTTCATTGTGGGTAAGTCTCAAGACTCACCCTGGGTTTGGTGGATTGTTTCAGGCGTGAGCATTCTGGCCGCTATTGGATTAGGCTATCTCTATTGGGATGAGAAGAAAAAACGTGACCATCTGGAGCGGCAAATGCTGAATACTTCCAGTCAGGCCAGCCAGAGCTTCGTAAAAATGCAGCAACTGGAAAAACAGGTTCCACAGTTAATTTCCAAGATCAAAGAATATGAAAAGGCCCTGGCCGAATACGACCGGGCTTTGAAAGAAAGTCAGGAAAGAGGCGAAAACGAACGGAAACGCTGGTTGCAGGAAATACAGAACCTTCAGGCCGCTATGACACCGCCGCCGGTTCATCCTACACCCACACCGCCTGCCTTTACATCGGTGCCGCCGGTTTCACCCGTGCCTCCGATTGTGGAAAAACAACCCGAAGAAATACCGCCAGTGATAGAGCCTCAACAGGAGCCTTTGCCTGACGAAGATCCAACGTTGGAAGAAACATGGGCAGAAGATGTGCGTAAAGAGCCGGAAGCCTTTTATCTTTCTACTCCGAATAAAGATGGTTCGTTCCGGGATGTCAGAAGCGTTCAGTTTGACCCTTCTCAATCTTTGTATCACGTTCGCATCACAAGTCCTTATAACGCAGAGTTTGAATTCGTGAACGATCCTGCCTTGGTCAGTGAAGCTCTACGGTATCCCGAAACGTTTCTGGACCCGGTTTGTGAGTACGGCGGAGGCATTGAATTCGGAGCCCGTAATATTACCACAATCCAGAAAGGAAAATTAGTGAAAACCGACTTCGATTCCGATCGCTGGGAACTACAACATAAAGCAATCATTCGCTTTGAAAATTAGAGGCGTTTAGGGTTTTGAGTTGGGCGTTTAGGGTTGATGATCTATAAGATTCACTCCTCGAACAAAAACTCAAAACTCTCAACGCTAAACTCAAAACACATCATGGTTCAAATTATTGAAATCGTTATTATTCTGGGAATTCTGGCGGCTCAGGGCTGGGTCTGGCAGAATACACGGGGGAAGATTAAACGATTTCGTGAGTTAATACCCGAAGGCTCCGCTTTTACGTTACGACGGTTTCGGGTTTTACGTCAGGATTTAGAACAACTTTCTACGCGTGAAGTACTGACGCAGATAGATAGTCTTTCCCAACGGACGCAGGTAACTAGTCTGCAACTCGAAGAATTGACCCGTCGGGAAGATCAGTTAGTGGTTTTATTATCGAAAGAGCTACATGACGTGATGCGTCAGGAGGCGGAAGAGGAGCTACGGCAAATTCGGGAAGACATCTGGAATTTCAAGACCATGCATCCGAGCCGTGAAACCATTGAAGTGCCTTTGATTCTTTCCAAGGATAAGTCGGCAGGCATCAGCAAGATTCTGGAGAGCATGAATACCTACCTCATTCGGAACCGAACTTCACTGGCAGATTTTAACCTTCTGCGTGACATCACAGATCGAAACCTGGATGCTGAAGAGGAGGGAATCAGCCTGACCATGCCCATTCCGCTTTACCTGGGCCTGATGGGAACAATGGCCGGGATTGTCATTGGTTTGTTTGCCATGCCCAACGTAGGTTCCGCGAGTTTTCTGGATGGCGATGGACTGAATAACCTGATTGGCGGTGTGAAAATCGCGATGCTGGCGAGCTTGGCAGGTTTGTTGTTAACGGTGTTGAATAACTGGTCTTTTCGGGATGCGAAATCTACACTGGAAGCTCAGAAACAGACGTTTTTCTCTTTTCTGCAAACGGAATTATTACCTATTTTATCGGAAGGCGTTAATACTGGTATTTTCACGACGCTGAACCGAAGTATCCAGGAGTTTAGTACGTCCTTCCGGGACAACGTACAGGAACTAAGTGGCATGGTCGACAAAAACCATGCATCGCTCATGGCTCAGCAAAAAGCTCTGGATATGTTACAACAGGTAGACCTGAATCGGGTAGCGAGCTTTAATGTGCAAGTATTGAGTCAACTGGATCAGAGTTTGAGTGCCCTTGAAAAATTTGGGTATTACCTCAATCAGTTGAACGGACTGGTGGATAATACGCAAAAAATTGTGGAGCGGACTCAGAATGTAGAAGACATATCCGTTCAGATTTCCAAATCATTACAACAATCTCAGGATTTATATCTGTATCTGACGAGCCATTTTAAACACCTCGATCAGCACGGCCAGGCCTTCAACAACAAAGTAGGGCAATACGATGATTTGATTGATCAGAGTTTGAAATCGCTGGATCGTACGATTCACAGCCAGTTGAAAAGCATTGAGGATATTAAAATCCGGGAGATTAATGCGACGGACGAATACTTCAGTCAAAACCGCGATAAACTTAGCAAGCTGGATTATCTGGAGTTACTGGAACGAAATGCTACCGATTATCAACGCAAAGATTCCATTCGTCAGGAGCAGATCCAACAGCAACTGGAATCCCTGGGTCGCCAGCAGGCTCAGACGTTACAACTGCTGGAGCGGATGGCTAAACGTCTGGAAAAAGGAACGTGGGGACGAATGTTTTCGGCTAAAAGTTAAGTAGTTGATTGTTTTTAGCGGCTGCGGTTGTCGGTTGATAGAATACTAAAAACTATCAATTACTTAACTCAGGTAGCTCCCTACTGATTTACAAAGAATGTATCCTGGCCGTTCTATGGAAGCAATAGAGGCCGCATTGAATTATCTTTCGTGAAAACCAAACATCCCGACTTCTTCTGGCCTAGTTATACGGACTTAATGACGAGTCTCTTTTTCGTCATGCTGGTGCTGTATGTGCTGACGGTGGCGATCCTGAAATCCAAAGAACGGGGTTATTTGAGCGACGCTCTGAAATACCAGCGGATTCAAACCATTGAGCGGGCCTTGCAGGAGCTAAACGGTACATATTTCAAGTACGACGAGAATAACAAACGCTTTCGCCTGGGAGTAGACGTCAATTTCCGCCCTAATAAAGCCGATATGGAGGAACTGGATTCCCGTACCCGTCGGGAGTTACTGGAAGCCGGAAGGGTATTATTCGGTAAAATTAAAAAGGTCGCGAGGGAAAACCCTGATGTTAGTTACATGGTGGTAGTAGAGGGAAATGCCCAGCGAGCCAACGATAACTGGCAAAGTGCTTTTGGCCGACAAAATGGCTACGAGTTGAGTTACCGAAGAGCTCTGGCTCTGGTGGATTTCTGGAAACGGAACGGAATTAATTTCGACCAGTTTAAAAATTGTGAAGTATTAATTGTAGGCAGCGGCCACTTTGGAAAATCACGTGATCCACGGAACGAAAATGCGAACCGTCGGTTTACCATACAAATCACCTCCAAAGTCGGTAAGTCCCTATGAAAATCTATTACCTTTCGCTGCTGTTACTGGCAGGATTAACCAGTTGTGCGGGCTGTTCAAAAACGGGTAACCACCGTCACCGACCTGATTCGACCCAGCGGAATTAACGCTCCAGAACCTTATTGGAGGGCTCGGGGGCTAACGCCGCTAATCGTCTTTACCATGATTTCATTCCCAAACGCAAAAATTAATTTAGGCTTATACATCACCGAAAAACGGCCTGATCGGTTTCATAATCTGGAATCTGTATTCGTGCCCGTGGGCTGGACAGATGTATTGGAAATCCTTCCCGCAGAAGAAACCAGTTTTCGTAGTTCGGGCATTCCCATTCCCGGCGATGCTTCTACTAATCTGTGTCTGAAGGCCTACGAAAGCCTGAAAGAAGACTTTTCATTACCGCCCGTGTGGATTCATCTCCATAAAGTAGTACCCATCGGAGCGGGTCTGGGAGGAGGTTCCTCGGATGCTGCCTTTACGCTTAAAATGTTGAATGAGCTTTTTGACTTAAAGCTTACAAATGATCAGCTAGAGGCTTATGCTCGCCCTTTAGGGAGCGATTGTGCCTTTTTTATTCGAAATGAAGCAAAATTCTGCTCTGGTAAAGGAGACGAATTCTCGGAAATCATGCTTAATTTAGCTGGAAAGTCAATTATTCTGATTTATCCGAATATTCATAGTTCAACGGCGGAAGCCTATGCCAGCGTTACCCCAAAGGCAGCTCCAACTGACTGGCAAGAAGTTTTGCAACAATCCGTTGATACCTGGAAAGACGTGGTTCATAATGATTTTGAAACGTCCTTATTTCCTCTATATCCAACCCTGGAACAACTTAAGCAACAGCTTTACGAAGCGGGGGCTAGCTATGCAAGTATGTCTGGATCAGGTTCAACGGTATTCGGTATTTTTGACAATGATATTCCAGACGGTCTGGGAATGGGTTATACCTGCTGGAAAGGAAAGTTGTAAGATATTACCACTGAATGATTCTTTATTTTTCAAGAGGGAATTTGCATAAAACCGCCAGCTGCCCATGAAAGACGAGAAAAAACAACTAAAAGCCAAAGACGGTAAACGTTCAAATGATTCGATGAACTGGCTTACCAAACGAAGAGAACCCATGGGATTTATGCTCCGTCTGTCAATGATGGGGAGCGTACTATTCTTTCTCTTTATTATTATTGCCTATATGCTTCGCCGTCATGGCGACGAACAGTGGAGTGAGGTAACCTTGCCTCGTATTTTCTGGTTTTCAACCACCGTTATATTAACCAGTAGCCTGACTTTACATTCGGCGGTGAAAGCCTTCCAGAAAGAACATTTTCTCAATTACCGAATTATGCTCGGGCTGACGCTGGCTTTGGGAATCGCATTTGTCGTTTTTCAGATCATAGGCTGGCGGCAAATGTTCGTTCGGAATACGTCGATTCAGGATAATGTAGCAGAGGGATTTATTTATATTATCTCTGGTTTACACGTATTACACATTCTGGGTGGATTGTTTTTTATGCTTCGTAATTTCATACAGGCCATTCGTAACCACAAGTATCTGGATTCTTACGTGTATAGCGTTAATCCTCCCAATCAGTTAAAAATCCGGCTGATGACTTACTACTGGCATTTTGTCGATGTCCTTTGGATATTGCTGTTTGCTTTTATGGTTTATAATCACCGACGATAATAGAAAAGGTTCGCTTCCCAAAGCGGACCTTTTTCATAAATCAGGGTCTTAAAAGGGCATAGATATGTTCATCACACACCTTTTTATTTTTGATAACTGCTTGCTTTAAGATGGCTTCTTTCTGAAAGCCTGCTTTTTCCAGCACTCGCATGGAAGGTTCGTTATAAGCCAGCACGCCAGCCCATAAACGACGAGCGTCGGGAGCAATAATCCATACCTGTTCGATCCATTGTTGTAAGGCCTGGGTCATGATTCCTTTTCCCCAGAAAGGCTCGCCGAGCCAGTACCCCACCTCTACGCTAATGCGGTGAATGTCATTACCCACCGCCGCTCCGATACAACCCGCCAGTTTTCCATTGACAACGATGGCCTGATTGGTGTGAGGCTTTTTCTTACTGGTAGCAAATTCAATCCAGGCACGGGCGTCGTCGAGGGTATAGGGAGAAGGAAAGATATCCCGAACATTTCTAAAAATACGGGGATTATCCGCCAGTTTAGCCAATTGTACTTCATCTTCAGCAAGAAAAGATCGGATACAAACATCCATAAACTTAGATTCAAAAAGTAGAGCTTATATAGTGGATAGTAACTCATGCGATTTAGAAAAGATCAGGCATTTCCCGAGTAGCTGGCTTAACTTTTTTTTGAGAAAAGTAATCTAGAACTCATCCATATGCCCGAATCGCAACTCTTTTCTACAGCTCAGTTAGGAGCAATTGAACTTTCCAACCGAATCGTGATGTCACCTATGACGCGTAGTCGGGCAACGGTTGACCATGTCCCGACGGAAGCGATGGCCGTCTATTATGCTCAGCGGGCTTCGGCAGGATTAATCATTACAGAAGGAACGGGTCCTTCGATCAACGGAACCGGTTATGCCAGAATTCCGGGGATTTGGAATGAAGAGCAAATTCTGGCCTGGCGAACGGTTACGGAAGCAGTACACGACCGGGGTGGTAAGATCTTCCTTCAGCTCATGCACACGGGTCGGGCTTCGCACGCCCTGAACATGCCGGAAGGTGGATTGATTGTAGCCCCTTCGGCGATTCAGGCAAAAGGGAGTATTCAAACCGACCAGGAAGGATTACAGGCATTTGTGGTCCCCAACGAAATGACGGTAGGGGAAATTCAGGATGCCATTAAAGAATTTGTACAGGCGGCCACTAATGCCATTACCGCTGGTTTTGACGGTGTCGAATTGCACGGAGCCAACGGGTATCTGATTGAGGAATTCATCCGTCCCAGCAGTAATAAACGAACAGATGCGTACGGGGGAAGTACGGAAAATTACGCTCGTTTTTTACTGGAAGTAGCGAAAAAAATAGCGGAGGTTATTGGCAAAGATCGGTTAGGAGTAAAGTTATCGCCTTATGGGGAAGGAAATGACATGCCTTACGACCAGTCTTATGACGAGATCTATAAATACCTGGCTGACCAGTTAACGGAACACGTTACGTACGTTCATCTCATTAGTAAAGGAGAAGAAACACAGGCCTTAGAAAGCTATTTTCGTCAGCACTTCAACGGAACTCTGATTCTTAACGGAGGGTATACCAAAGAAAAGGCGGAAGAGGATATAGCGAAAAACAACGCCGACCTGATTTCCTTTGGGCAGTTATTCATCGCCAATCCTGATTTACCGGAACGTTTCCTGCAAAATGCTCCGCTAGCCGAGGCTGATCCGACTACTTTTTACACCCCCGGTGAAAAAGGCTATACCGATTACCCCAAGATGGACGAGGAGTAATAATTGTCAAATGAATTGACAATAGGAATCATGCCGATTTTTACTTAGGTCTGCTTAGACCGCTAGTCCTATTTTTCGTTCATTTTAGTCTTTTCAGCCAGAGAATACCTCCAAACTTAGGGGAGTATCTTAACTACTAAGTTCAGGAGGTATTCTCGTTTGATAAGCCTTCCTGAAATTCTCCCGCAGTCGCTCGGCTCTGGCCGAGTGACTACCTGGCTCTAGGCCTCTGGCCGGTAGAGTTCGAAATAGTAGAAGGCCAGAGAACAACTTTTCCCAACCCAAAACAGGCTTGTTAATAGCGGACAGAGGCCTACCAGACTACCTCGTTACTCAGCTCTAGCCGAGCAACGGCGAGGGAATCTTATGATGTAGTAAACGCCGTTTAACCCGAAATTTTGGTTTTGAAAGGGTAGAGGTGCGACTTTATCGCGTCTGCCTCTTCCCGCCATGGTTGGTGGGACACCAACCACGGTTTGCGTATAAATAGGCTTTTTCTACGGTTGTCAATCCTACGCTAACTATTTATTGTTTTGATTACATATTCTTAATGATTGGCTACTTATCGTAATAGATCGTTCATACTTTCTTCAATTTCAGCTAAAAGTTGATGCAGAACTTTGTGGGGCAAATTATAGCTCCAAACAACTTCCCTCATGCAACATCTTTTATTTAAGCCCCAGCGATCATTGGGTTTTTTATCCCTTCTGATTGCTTTGTGGTTTGGTCTTTCGTTGCCTACGCAGGCTCAGGATCTAACCATCACCGGAACCGTAATCAGTAAAGACGATCAGAAACCTCTGGTTGGCGTAGCGGTACGAGTTAAAAATTACAATAAAGGAACCACTACCAATTCGGATGGTACCTACCGACTGTCCGTTCCTGCCGAAAGTAAAACGCTTATCTTCACCTTTGTAGGCTACACTACGCAGGAAGAAACGATTGGTAATCGTACGCAGATTGATGTTACGCTGGCCAATGACGAACGATTGCTGGAAGAAGTAGTCGTAACTTCCTTAGGGATTACTAAAGCCAAGCGGGATATTGCTTACGCGACTCAATCCATCAAAGCACAGGATCTGGTAAAAGCTCGTGAACCCAACCCGGTCAATGCTTTAGTTGGAAAAATAGCAGGTCTGAACATCGGGGCCAGTGCT
This sequence comes from Siphonobacter sp. SORGH_AS_0500, assembly GCF_031453245.1. NCBI lineage: Bacteria > Pseudomonadati > Bacteroidota > Cytophagia > Cytophagales > Cytophagaceae > Siphonobacter > Siphonobacter sp. SORGH_AS_0500. The sequence goes on along the minus strand of NZ_JAVIYT010000001.1, from coordinate 3,825,442 downwards.
GAACTACTGCGTGCACCACAGGTATTGCTTCGTGGAGGTCGCCCTTTGTTTGTCGTAGATGGAGTACCCATTATATCAGATACTTATAACATCAATCCTGACGACATTGAAACGTACGATGTCATCAAAGGACCCTCAGGCTCGGCTCTGTATGGTTCTCGGGCTACCAATGGGGTTATTATTATTACGACGAAAAAAGGTTCGAAAGATAAACGTGGTTTTTCTGTAGAAGTCAATTCCAGTACTATGGTGGAAAATGGCTTTCTGGCCATTCCCAAAGTACAGGATGAATACGGCCCCGGTAACAAAGGTACGTACTCGTTCGTGGACGGACGTGGAGGTGGAATCAACGACGGTGACTACGATGTATGGGGACCGAAGTTTGAAGGTCAACTGATTGCTCAATACGACAGCCCTATCGATCCTAAAACGGGTCAGCGGATTCCTACTCCCTGGATTGCTCGCGGTAAAGATAATCTGAAGCGTTTCTTACGTCCCGGAATATTATCTACTAATAGCGTTGCGGTTTCTGCTACTTCTGGAAAAAGCAACCTGCGTTTCGGCATTACCAATCAGTATCAGCAGGGAATGGTACCTAACACTGAACTGAACAGTACTACCTTCAGTGCTACGCTGGGGCAGCAGATTTCAGATCGTGTACGTTTTGAATCGAATTTCAATTTCAGCCGTCAGGCTTCTGCCAACTATCCTGACGTAAACTATGGGCCTAACTCTCTGATTTATAATACGGTTATTTGGGCCGGAGCTGATTGGAGCGTGGACGACATGAAGCAAATCTGGCAACCGGGCAAAGAAGGTATTCAGCAGATTTACGCTGAATACCAACGCTATAACAACCCCTGGTTTGTTTCGAAAGAATGGTTGCGGGGTCATTACAACAATACGTACAATGGCTACGCTTTGATGAAATTCGATATTCTCAAAAATCTGGAACTCCAAGCTCGTACACAGGTAACGGGTTACGAACTGTTCCGAAATGAGAAAATGCCTTATTCGGCCACTACCTATGGTCGCGAACAGGCGAAAGGTGACTACCGCGAAGACCGTCGTTCACTTTTGGAGAATAATACCGATGTCCTGTTAAATTATAACAAGACGTTTGCTCACGACATCAGCGTTCGGGCTGTGGGTGGTTTTTCAGGTCGGTTTTTCAAGTACAACGGAAACTATGCCTCAACGGATTATCTAAGTGTTCCTGGGGTGTATAGCTTCGACAACTCACTTAACCCCACTCGGGCCTATAGCTTCAATTCCAGTATGCAGGTATTAAGTGGTTTGTATAGCTTAGATGTAAGCTTAAGCCGCTATGCTACGCTTTCGACGACGGGTCGCTGGGATAAAAACTCCACCTTACCTGCGGACCGAAACGTTTATTTTTATCCATCTGCTGGGGTGAGTTCGGTAGTATCTGACTTTGTTCAGATGCCTACTGCGGTTTCATTCGTGAAGCTGCGTGCTTCGTATGCTAACGTGAAAGAAGCCTTTACCCAACAAAATGTATACACGGCGTATGCTCCGCTGGGCGGAAGCAACCCCATGGGATACGGTCAGACATTTGCCTCTCCTTACGACGGTCCTTCTTACGGAACTACAGTAGCTTATGCTATTAGCCGTCCGTATAATAATGAAGCTGCGGCTGATTACTCCGACGCTCTGGTGGATCCCAATTTGAAGCCTTCCTCGCGGACAAGCTTTGAAACAGGGCTGGATATTCGTTTCCTCAAAAACCGGATTGGTTTGGACGTTGCCTACTTCAGTTACCTGGATGGTCCCCGAATTTTTGGCCTGACTTTACCGGAAGCTACGGGTTATAATTCGCTAACAACGAATGGTATTAAATCGCAAAAACGCGGTCTGGAGATAGCCCTGACGGGTACGGCTTTGAAAAGTGCTCGTGGTTTGAACTGGGATGTCACGCTGAACTGGAGCACGTTCCAGGAGTATCTGCGGGAGATTTATGGTTCACAAACCCGACTAAGCCAGTTCTATAAAGTAGGTGATCGTCTGGATGCTTATTACGGCAGAGCGTTTGCCCGTACTCGTGATGGACAAATTATTAATGATGCCAGTGGTCGGCCGATCTATAACCCTGTAAGTCAGTTCCTCGGATACACGAATGCAAACTTCGCTTTTGGTTTCATCAATAAGTTTAACTACCGCAATTTCTTCCTGAATGTTCAGGTTGATGGCCGCGTAGGTGGTGTTATCGAAGATTATATCCAGAAACAAACGTTTCGCGGAGGTCGGCACATTGCTACGGTAGAAGGTAAAATGGGCGAAGCCCGCTATCAGGATTACAAAGGCGTAGCCTCCTGGGTGGGTCCCGGTGTAGTACTGACTAAAGGCTCGATTCAATATGACGTGGATGGCAATATCACTAATTACGATGCTTTGTCATTCAGCCCTATGTCAGACGCTAACAAAACTTACCTTCAGGATTGGATCAGTAGGTATTATAACTCCAACGAAGCCAACATGATTAGCCGAAGCTTTGTCAAGTTACGCGAAGTGACCTTTGGTTATCAGGTACCAGAGCGTTTGTTGCAGGGACGTATGGGCTTTGTGAAGTCTGCCAGTATTTCCTTCGTCGGACGGAATCTGTTGTACTGGGCCGAGAAGAAAGACTTGGATGTAGAGCAATTTGTAAGCTACAGTGACCGGGGGTCAAGTCTGCAAACGCCTACGACACGTCGGTACGGGGTAAACATCAATCTGATTTTTTAATCATTAGCTACCAATGAAAAAGATACTTTATAGTCTGGCATTGTTGATCAGCTTGGGAAGCTGCCAGAAATTCGAAGAACTCGAGAAAAACCCCAACCTGCCCGTGCAGGTACCCGCCGATCTGGTACTGAAAAATGTATTGATGGACATGTATGAAGGGACCTGGAATAAGGATTCCCGCTACAACCAGTATTACACGGTCAATTACAACTACTACGGCAATAACGAATACGATTGGACTACGGCTTCGCTTCGTTACACAACGTTGAAGAACGTAGTGAAAATGGAAGAAGAAGCTAAGAAAAATCTGAACACCGACACGAATGCATATGCAGCGTTGGGTAAGTTTTTCCGGGCCTACTTCTGGTTCTGGATGACCGAACGCGTAGGAGATGTACCTTTAAAAGACGCTCTGAAAGGCGAGGCTAACATTACACCCCGCTACGATACTCAGAAAGAGGTTCTGTTGCAAGTTTTGACCTGGCTGGATGAAGCCAATGCTGATCTGGCAAGCTTGCAGGCGGCGGGGCAAATGACGTTACCGCTCAAAGGAGACATTTATTTAAATAATAGTTTGAACGCCTGGCAGAAGACCGTTAATTCGTTTAAACTTCGGGTGTTGATTAACCTGAGTAAACGTACCGACGATGCCGATTTAAAAGTGGTAAGCCGTTTTGCGGAAGTCATCAATAACCCAACCAAGTTTCCGTTGTTTAGCAGCAATGCCGACAATCTGCAATTCATTTACAATGCGGTTTATAATAAATACCCCACTAATCCAGATAATTTCGGTAATGACGCAACCCGTCAGGAAATGTCGGCGACACACGTGGATTTGCTTAAACGTTTCCAGGATCCTCGCTTATTCGTAACCGCCGAACCTGCTGAGGCCCAACTGAAAAAAGGGATAGCAGTGACAGATTTCAATGCTTACGTAGCCCCAAGTCCGGGGTTAAGTCTGGATTTGATGTCAACGGGAGCCAACAATGGAGAATATTCATTTTTGAATCGAAACCGGTATTACAAAAGCTACACGGCTGAACCTACGGTCATTTTAGGTTATTCTGAGCAGTCCTTTACGATTGCCGAGGCCATTAATTTAGGCTGGGTAGCAGGCAATGCCGACGATTATTACAAAAAAGGAATTATGGCTAACATGGATTTCTTTGGTATTAAATCCGGTACCAACACAGTAGTGTTTGAAATCAAGAACAATGGAATTCCTACGTCGCAATCCTTCACAATCACGTTCGATCCAACTACGTATATGAACCAATCGTTGGTTAAATACGCCGGAAATAATGCCGATGGACGTAAGCAAATCCTTAGTCAGAAATACCTGGCGATGTTCATGACTTCAGGTATGGAGCCTTTCTTTAATTGGCGACGGACGGGCTACCCCGATACCTTTGCTACTTCGGGAGCTGGCATCGGTTCGCGTTCCATTCCCCGTCGCTGGCAATATCCAGTATCGGATCGTCTGTATAACGAAACTAATTACAAAGAAGCCTTGAATCGTCAGTTTGGTTCTGCCACTCGAGATCAAGTAGAAGATGAACTTTGGATGCTGAAGTAACCTCTAGCAAGAAACCAGAGCCTGTCCTGATTGGGGCAGGCTCTTTTCTTTTGAAGACATATACGTGAAAGCTATTGAGCGAATAATTTGCTTGAAGCACTTTTATACCCCACCAATGAATATTCTGGCATCTGGATTGAAACACTTCTTAACTAGGTCGGAAGTAAAACGAATGCCCTTAAGGGACATGTAAACGGGCGTTAATCAAGCTCTTGTAGGCCATGAGTAAGAACGCGATTGCTATTAAAAAAGGTAAGCAACACCAGAAAGTCCTCGTGTTGCTTACCTAAATCCGAATTTTTCTCGGTTTTATCTTTCAGAGCTTCGGTATACTTCCTCTAATAACCCAGCACTCGAAAGGCCAAACAATTAAGGATTACTGAGCCATTAAGCTAGCCTGATGAGCCATTTCCAGCGAACGTAAGCCATTTTCTTCGGTACTTCTGCGTTTGTCTATGCGGCCCCGGAGGTAATCAGATTGTTCCGTGAAAAAGTTACGTAATAACTCACCGTATAAATGCTGCTTATCGGTTTCGTGACCGAAGTGTAATTCAATCTTCTGAAAGGCTTCAAAGTCCTGATGCCGTCCGCGTTGCTTACGGTCTGGCCCACCATAGACCGCTGAAATGTCAAACCCTGCTCCCGGAAAGATGTCCAGTAGTTGTTGCATCTGTTCTTCATTCACAATACCCCGAAGCTTCAATCGCGTCGGCACCCATTCCTCCAGGGTAATGTCACCATGCTCAAAGACAATCCGTAACTCCTGTCGATCCAATCGACCGGGTTGCGTGAAGCCGTGGTAAAAGTTAACGAGTACGTCATTTTCATAACGAACAGTCGCCTGTACCTGTTCTTCCAGTCCACTGCCCGGACGCAACACCCGTTGAGCTCCCACTACATGGCCCGAACCTAGCCAGTATTCGAATAAATCGAAAAAGTGAACCCCGTGTTCAATAAAAATACCTCCGCTGATTTCCCGATTCCAGAACCAGTGCGAAGGGCTTAATCCTTCATCGCTGGCGTAGTTTTCAAAGTAACCGTGAAGGGGCTTACCCAAAAGATTTCGCTTGATGATTTGCTGCACCCGGCCAATCATGGGATTATACCGTTGCATAAGATTAGTAATTACCAATAAGCCCTTTTCTTGGGCAAGGGCCAACATTTCTCTTCCCTGGTCGGGCGTTAATGCCAGTGGCTTTTCACAAATCACGTGTTTGCCATGATTCAGGCATAATAAAGCCTGCTGGTAATGCAGGGAAGGTGGCGTAGCCAAATATACGACATCGATGTCATCCCGGCTAGCAAGCTCTTCCGGCGTTTCGAGGATATCTGCTTTGAATCGGTGAGCGGCCTGCTGGGACTGTTCACGAAAGGTTCCGGCAATAGCAATAAGCTGAGTATCTGGAACCTGTAAAAAATGTTGAGTAGCGAAGAGGCCGAAACCGCCCATGCCGATAACGCCGAGCCGGAGGGTCTCATAGGGAAGGGAAAGCATGTATTGTCAAGATTGTTGATGGGTAAACTTCGAAAAAAGCCGTACCCATCAACCTTTACACCAATTCTTCGATGGATACAATGGCATCCCGATTGAGCGGGCCATAGAGGTGCGGGAAAAGCTCGCCGCCAGTAGAGGGCTCAAATTTTAACAGAGCTTTAAAGCGGGTTTCGTCCAGGTGTAGCAGCAGTAAGGGACGTACGTTTGGGTAGTAGCGTTCCAGTACACCAGCGACTTGCGACTGAGTACTCAAATGAATAAATCCTTCTTCAGAGAAAGTCTCGGGGGTATAAGCTTCCTGAATTTCGTGCGATTGCCAGTAATCTGGCTTAACAATGTGATAGAGCATGGTGGGAGTTTTGAGCGGCCGCCGCTGCGGTTTTGGGTTTTGGGTTTTGGGTTTTGGGTTTTGGGTTTTGGGTTTTGGGTTTTGGGTTTTGGGTTTTGGGTTTTGGGTTTTGGGTTTTGGGTTTTGGGTTTTGGGTTTTGGGTTGAAAAGAGAAAACCTATAAAGGTAGGGGAGAAGTTTGAAAAGGGAACAATAACCCCGGAGGGGTTGAATATGGATAGCCCCGGGTAAAACCCGGGGTTACTTATGGGATTACTTAATGGATGGACCCGGTCTGGATGGCCTCTAACAGGCACTTCAACGGAATTTCTCCCGCCCTGGCTGGTGTCTTCACCAGCCATTACTACAAAGCATAGAGGTTGGTGAGGACACCAACCAGGGCGGAGTTTTTGAGTTTACAATTCCCAATAACAGGCGATCATTCACGTAGAGACGCGATGAAGTTGCATCTGGGTAAAAGGCGGTAGGGATTATAAATCCCTTACAGAGGGCTTTCGGATTACAAATCCGAAAGAGCGTCGGATGTTTTAAAATAGAAGATACAACCCGGGGTTTTATGCCATATACCAAAAACTTGGATGACAACTCAACACGCAAAAACCTTCAAAACTTCACAGTTAAGTACTTTTTAAGGATTCATTAAGGTGAGGCTAAGGCTTGGGACGTAGATTTGTTAATAGCACCAAACCAGTACACCATGATAGTTGAACCGATTCATGTATTAGCCTGGTCTAGGCTTCGCCGTCGTAAAATACGCCATTTACGTCTGCTTCCCACTTCTGAAAGCTCGCCCTTATTAGGCGTTATTACCTTAGTAGCAGGTATCCTGTATCTGCTGATTATGGAAGGAATAGCTTGATAGTTTCTTCTTCGCTCCAGATTAGAAATGCCTAATCTGAATGAATTAGCCTGGCTAAGATGCATGCCAGAGCATTTAATAAGTAATCTTGTCAAACCGGGTGGAACGACATTCTTGAAGGATGTATGGAATGACTCGATTAGACAGGTTATCTCATATAACTAACTCTTTAAAAGGATACAACCATACCTTTAAAAATTAGGAAAGTATTCCTCATTTTTTCCCAATATGCCTGCGGAGTGGGCATTAAATGGTCGTGTAGCCTTGGAACTCAATCCGCATTTGAAAATATGAAACGACTTATCATTGTATCGAATAGGCTACCTATTCAACTCCTGCGTCAGGAATCCGGTGTGCAGTTACTGGAAAGTGCAGGAGGACTCGCCACCGCCCTGAAAAGTTATTTACAAGCTCAGGATCGGTCTTCCTTCAATCCTGAAGAAGTAATATGGGTAGGAAACGCCGATTTTTCTCCAGAGTTATGGGAAGAATTCAACGAGACGAAGCAGTCGACAGGTACATTTAAAATTGCTCCTCTCTGGCTGGATAATGAAGTAAACGATGGCTTTTATAATGGTCTGTCCAATTCAACGATCTGGCCTTTATTTCATTACTTCCCAACCTTTGCGACCTATAAAGATTCTGATTGGCAGGCTTACCAACAAGCCAATGAAGTTTTCGCCGATCGTTTAGCTGAACTCTATCAACCTGGTGACGTTCTATGGATTCACGACTACCACTTGATGTTATTACCTAAATTAGTTCGGAGCCGTCGTCCCGATGCAACCATAGGATTTTTTCTGCATATCCCTTTTCCGTCCTTCGAGATTTATCGGATGTTACCCGGCCCCTGGCGGGAAGGATTACTGAATGGGATGCTCGGCTCGGATTTAATCGGTTTTCACACGAACGATTACGTACAGCATTTCGAAAAATCAGTACACCGGCTCATTGGTAACGAAAGCAAGCTGCGTTCCATTCAGGTAGGAAACCGTCCGGTAAAGGTTGATCTCTTTCCCATTAGTATTGACTACGAACGATTCAACTCGGCTTATACGCTCCCTGAGGTAGTAGAAGAACGTAACAAGATTCGAGAGCAATTGCAGGACAATAAGCTCCTCTTTTCCGTAGATCGTCTGGATTACACCAAAGGTGTGCTGAACCGATTACAAGGGTACGAGAAATTCCTGGAGAGACACCCTGAATGGCATGGACGCATCTCTTTTGTCATGGTGGTCGTTCCTTCACGGAGTGAAATTTCTTCGTACGGAGAACGGAAACAGATGATCGAGGAAAACACGGGCCGTATCAACGGACGTTTTGCCACGATGAGCTGGCAACCCGTTGTTTATCAGTATCGTAGTCTTTCCTTTGAGCAATTATGTGCCTACTATACCGCTTGCGATGTGGCTTTAATTACCCCCATTCGGGATGGTATGAATCTGGTTGCAAAAGAGTTTGTAGCCACACGTCAGGACGAGCAGGGGGTATTGATCCTCAGTGAAGTAGCCGGAGCGGCGGCAGAGTTGGGAGAAGCCTTACTTATCAATCCAACGGATCGTGAAGGCATGGCTCAGGCTATTGAACGGGCTTTATCTATGTCCCCGCAAAACCAGAGCGAACGTATGCGTCTGATGCAGACCCGAATTCGGGAATATGACGTGGTCCAATGGGCAGATGACTTTTTAACTCAACTATTCAACGCGAAATCGCAGCAACATCAATGGGAGGTTAGAATATTAAATGTTGCCCTGCGAAAACAAATTATGGAAAAGTACCAAAACGCTCAGAAGCGACTTTTACTCCTTGATTATGACGGAACGCTCGTTCCATTTGCTAAATTCCCGGAACTGGCCCGTCCAAGCGAGCGGGTAGTGGAGTTGCTGAATGAACTGGCTGCCGTACCCCAAAATCAGGTGGTGATCATTAGTGGCCGGGATAAAAAAACACTGGAAAACTGGTTTGGATCATTGGCGATTCAACTCGTGGCCGAACACGGAGCAGCCGTTCGTCAACCGGACGGAATCTGGCAGGAGAATCCTGACGCTTTTCACCCCGAGTGGCGAGCTAATATCCAGCAGGCTATGAATCTGGCGGTACAGCGGTGTCCAGGTACTTTTGTTGAAGAAAAAACGCATTCGCTGGCCTGGCATTATCGCAATACGGCCGATGATTTAGGCTTTGCCCGTTCTCGTGATCTGATTGACACGCTTCATGGATTAACGGGGCACCAGTTACAGGTAATCGACGGAAATAAAGTGGTGGAAGTACGGGTAGCAGGGGTGGATAAAGGCAGTGTAGCCAGCCGCATCGCATCCGAAAGTAATTATGATTTCATTATGGCCATTGGCGATGATCGTACCGATGAAGATATGTTCCGGGCCTTATCGGATCGGGCTTTGACGATAAAAGTAGGGCAGCAAAAGACGCTGGCCCGCTACAGCCTGCCCGATACCGGAGCGGTGTTGTCATTCCTGCAACGTTTTACGGGAATGGAAAACAACGGCGAGAATATTGATCTCACACCCAATACTGAATTAACTTCTGCCTAGCCTAAACTAGTACATTTTTGAGAAGGGGAAAAGTCGTACTTTCCCCTTTTTTGATACCCTTATTAATCACAGTTTCAGCGTTAAGCAGGCGGTAATACTTCTATCAGAAATAATACCCTTCGTCGCTTTTTCCGGCGGAAGTTGGATTTATTCGGGTCCATTTCTTGAAATTCTAATGAAAATTTAATTCCTTTGGACTGTTTTGTTACTGAAATTTCATTAAAGAAGGCTAAGCCGACAGAACAATAATGAGACTACTGCTTTGTTTAACCTTATTTATTCTATGCGTACAGACAGCATTTTCGATTCCGGTTTGGGTAGAAAATAATTGTACTTTAGATAGAAATATTTCGATTATTAAAGCAGATGAAACTTCCGGTAGCCTCAAAATTAAGTCTTTACAAAGTGATGACTCCGACGATGAATTCTACTTCGAGGCGGACCCTCAGGATGACCATCACACGCATCACGAATGGTATCCACAACATCTGGATGCAACCTTACCTGCTCATACCGATCGGAATTTCTGGATCTGGTATTTACTAAAGCCTTTTCATTTCCCTCCCCGCAATTTCTATCAGTCTATTGAGGCCATTCTAAACACGCCACCTCCTCAGTTGTAGTACCATGTCTTTCCTGAATTTCAGATCCTTACTCTGAAAGATTGCTCTATTTACCTACTATAAACTGTCGGTAAACAGTGGTTTGTTGCTGCTGTTTGACCCAAAACTGCTATGATTGATAAGCTAATTGCATTTAGCGTCCGAAGTCCGTTTACCATCGGTCTTCTCGTGCTGGTAATGGCGATTTGGGGAGGTTACTCACTGAAAACACTTCCCATTGATGCCGTACCTGACGTTACCCAACCAACAGGTAGACGTCATTACGAACTCCCCTAATTTATCGTCGCTTGAAATTGAACGCTACATTACGACCCCGCTGGAAATGGCTATGGCTAATATTCCGGGTCTGGTGGAAGCTCGTTCGTACTCCAAATTTGGCTCTTCCGTGGTCAAACTCATTTTCACGGATGACACCGACATCTACTGGGCTCGTCAGCAGGTGTTTGAACGCCTCACTCAGGTGCAGGCCGAGATTCCAGAGGGAGCGGGTACCCCCATCCTGGGACCGGTTTCAACGGGTTTAGGTGAGATTTATCAGTATGTGATTCGTCCCAAAGACTTAAACAATAGTCCTTACACACTTACCGAAATCCGCACGATTCAGGATTGGGTCGTTCGTCGCAAGTTATTAGGCTTACCGGGCGTAGCTGACGTGAGTGGGTATGGTGGATACGCCAAAGAATACCAGGCTCAGATCAAGACCGATCGCATGAAAGCTCTGGGTGTGAGCGTAGATGAATTATACGAAGCCCTGAACAAAGGCAACAGCAATACCGGCGGTGCTTACATCGAAAAAGATAATAAAGCCTTTACCATCCGAGGCATTGGTTTGGCTCAATCGCTGGAGGATATTGAAAATGCCGTAATCAAGAAAAATGGGAGTGTACCCATTTTAATAAGAGACGTGGCCGATGTGGAGTTTGGTCATGCCCTGCGTTTTGGTGCCTTGTCAAATAATGGCGAAGGCGAAGTGGTGGGTGGCTCAATCCTGATGATGAAAGGGGCGAATGGTAACGAAGTCATTACCCGATTGAAAGAAAGATTCGCTGAAATTCAGAAAGAGTTACCTCCAGGGTTAACCATCGAACCATTCCTGGATCGCTCGAAACTGGTAAACGCCGCTATTTCAACGGTAGCTAAAAACCTGATCGAAGGGGCCGTTATCGTTATGATTGTCATTCTGGTGTTTCTGGGTAACTGGCGGGCCAGTTTACTAGCGGCTTCGGTTATTCCGTTAGCGATGCTTTTCGCTTTCATCTGGATGAAACAATTTGACGTAGTGGGTAACGTCATGAGTCTTGGAGCCATTGACTTCGGGCTGTTAGTTGATCCGGCCATTATCGTCGTCGAGTCCGCCGTGCTTTTGCTGGCCCTTTCGCTCAGCAAATTTGCGGGTAAGAAAATGACCTATAAGGATCGTCAGGAAGTAGTCATTTCGGCGGCAGCAGAAGTAAAAAAATCCGTGATTTTCGGGGGATTAATCATTCTGATCGTATACGTTCCCATTCTGACGCTTCAGGGAATTGAAGGAAAAATGTTCTCGCCAATGGCCAAAACGGTAGCTTTTGCCATCATCGGAGCCTTGATTCTGGCCGTTACGTATGTCCCCATGATGTGTGCGGTATTACTGCGTCCACCCAAGTCGGTGCATCACGATGGATTCTCTGAAAAGATTGTTCAGTTCTTCCTCAAGGGTTTACGTCCCGTGATCCGTTTAGGCCTGCGATATAAGATCGTAGTTATTGCGTTTGCACTGGTGGTATTAGCCGCTGGAATCATTGGCTTTGGAAGAATTGGTGGTGAATTTATGCCTCAGATTCAGGAAGGCGATATGGTAGTCGATATGGATTTACCCGTGGGAACAACGTTGTCAGAATCCATTCGGCAAAGCCAGATCTTCCAGGAGGGAATCATGAAGGAATTCCCGGATGAAGTAGAAGGAATTGTTTCTAAAATCGGTACGTCTGAGGTAAAGGTCGATCCATTACCACTGGAGTCTCAGGAAGTGTACGTTGAATTAAAAGATAAAAAATACTGGACGAAAGCCCACGATCAGCAGGAGTTAGCCATCAAGGTTAATGAATACATGGCTCAGTTCCCAGGTCCTTTATATGCCATTTCCCAACCCATTGAAAGCCGGGTGAATGACATGATTTCCGGGGCCCGGACGCAGGTGGTGGTGCAATTGTACGGAACGGACCTAGATACGCTGGTAGCAAAAACCAAGCAGATCATTCAAATTGTTCGGAATGTAGACGGAGCCGTTGATGTAAAAGGAAGCAAAGTGTTTGGCTTACCGCAACTGAATATTAATTACGATCGCCAGCGAATGGCCGTGCACGGAATTAAAGTTGAGCAGGTGAACCGGGCCATTCAAATGGCTTTTGGAGGAGCAACCGCAGGGGTGGTTTATGAAGGCGATCGGCGTTTTGATGTAACGCTTCGCTTGACGGGAGAAGACCGGACGCGTCCTGAAAATATTGAAAACCTGTTAATTAACGATCAGAATAATAACCCGATTCCACTGCGTGAAATAGCGAAAATTACGGAAAGCGTTGGACCTTCTGAAATCGTTCACGAAAACATGAAACGGGTGGTTAACCTCGGCTTCAATGTTCGCGGTCGTGATTTACAGTCGGTGGTGGACGATGTAATTAAACAGGTGGATGCGAAAGTGAAATTGCCCAAAGGGTATGAGATAAACTACGGAGGAGATTTTGAAAACTTTGGTCGGGCGAAGGCTCGTTTATCCATTGTTGTTCCAATTGCCCTCCTGGTCATCTTCGGATTACTCTTTTTAACCTTCCGCAATTTCCGCGATAGTTTTCTCATTTATGCCGTTGTTCCTCTGTCAGCCGTAGGAGGGGTGTTCTCGCTGCTTTTACGCGACATGAACTTCAGTATCTCGGCGGGGGTCGGTTTCATTGCTCTGTTCGGGGTAGCCGTATTGAACGGAATTTTATTAATCAGTCACTTTAATACTCTGGGCGACGAAGGCATGGATGATCCGAACGAGCGGGTCATGAAAGGAATTGAGGAACGTTTCCGCCCGATTCTGATGACTTCGTTTGTAGCTGCTTTGGGCTTTATGCCCATGGCCTTATCCACCAGCGTAGGTTCAGAGGTACAGAAACCTCTGGCAACGGTGGTAATCGGTGGATTGTTAACGGCTACTATTCTGACCTTACTCGTATTACCCATTCTTTACGCCATTTTCGCGGGTAAATCAAAAAAAGGCGGGTCTGTAAAGAATAGTGCGATTCCCGCTACTGCCGTAGTTGCCCTGCTCATCGGAGCGTCTTTCCTGACTACTAACGCCTCTGCTCAGACGAAACCGGAAGTTCCCGAAGTGGAGGATGTCCGGGAGTTAACGCTGGAAAAAGCGTTAGAATTAACGAAACGAGGGAATCCGCAGACGCGTCTGGCGGATTTACGGATTGAGAAGGAAAGAGTATTACTTCCCGCTACGTTCAATCTGGATGCTCCGCGTATTTATACCCAGGCTCCCAGTGGTACGGATTACCGCCTCGGTTTTTTCCAGAACTTACAATTTCCTACAGTTTATACCAACCAACGGAAAGCCCAGCGTCAACAGATTAAACTCAATGAAGCGGAGAAGGGGGTAGTCTTCAACGACTTGTCTTATCAGGTGCGTTCGATTTATAATGACATTTTGTATTACAATCGGATGATCACCAATTACCAGCAGCAGGATAGCTTACTGGCTAATTTTGTGAGAGTAACGGATGTTCGGCTGAATGTAGGACAGATTTCCAGAATCGAGCGACTCAATGCCGAGGCTCAATACCGGGAGAATGCCATCTACCTGAAGCAGTCGAAAGCCCGCTTGCGGGGAGCCCGGATACAGTTATGGATTCTGACGGGTTTAGCCCCCGATAGTAGCCGAGTGATTTTAGGGGATTTCAAACGATTAACCTATGGGTCAGCCATTTCGGCTGCGGATACTTCCTTCTCGTCAAATCCGCGACTGGCTTTTTATGAACAAAACCGAAAGCTCAATGAAAGCATGCTGAAGGTTGAAAGAAGTCGTGCCCTGCCCGGCATTTCTTTTGGGTACATGAACCAGGGGGACCGCGAAACGAATGTGCGTTACCGCTGGGAGTTTGGCTTAACGGTGCCACTCTGGCAATGGCAGTATAAATCACGTCAGGCCGGAGCGAGAAAGGATATTGAAATTGCTCAGCAGCAGATTTCGCTCAACAGCTACGAACTGCGGGGAGCTTACGACAAAGCTGCTTCCGACTACCGGGCTTACAGCGAAGCTCTGGATTATTACGAATCATTTGGGCTAAACCAGGCCAACGAGATTATCAAGGCTGCTCAGGATAGTTACCGTCTCGGAAGCATTGGTTACTACAACTTCCTGTTAAACCTACAGGAAGCCTTCCGCATTCGGGCTGAGCACCTGGAAGCGATCCATAACGTGAATAATTCGATCATTACGATTCAATATCTCAAAGGAGAATAAATCAATGAAAAAGACATTTTTGCCCCTGCTGGCACTTGCTATATTAAGTGTATCCTTATCCAGTTGTTCCGAAAGCGAAGCGGAATCGAAAGAAAAAGGGGAAGGTAAACGGGAAGTCGCCAAGAGTGCAGATTCGCTGAATCTGTCCCTGCAACAATTGCAATCGGTAAACGTAGAGTTGGTAAGTTTTGAAGACCGCCAGCTTCGTCCGGTTATTAACGCGAATGGAAAGATTAAAATATTACCTGACAGTAAATCAGAAGTTCATAGCGAAGTAGAAGGTCACGTAGATGCGATTTATGTTCGGGAAGGTCAGTTCGTCAAAAAAGGTCAGCCTTTACTGAAGCTGACAAGTATGGAATTTCTGGAACTACAAAACCAGTACATCGCTGCTAAAAGCGAAGCCGACTTCCTGGAAATTGAGTTCAAACGACAAACCGAACTGAAAAAAAGTAACGTCGGTGTGCTGGCGGATTTTCAGGCAACCGAGTCTAAACTCAATGCTGCTATTGGTAAAGAAAAAGCACTGAAAGCAAAGCTGGGTTTACTGAGTTTCAATACCGATCATTTGAGTAATATCCGCAAGGCAGAGATTTCACCCGTGGTGATCATTCGGGCTCCCATCAGTGGTTCTGTTTTTAAAGTGTATCAAAATCTGGGAAAACTGGCTAATCCAGCGGATCCTCTGGTGGACATTATTAGTACCGAACAGCTTCAAGCCCAGGTATATGTCTATGAAAAAGATGTCGATATGATTCAGGAAGGACAGTCTGTGGAGTTAACCTTTCCCAGTCAGGCTATTCCGGCAGTTCAGGGGAAAGTAGCAAGCGTAGCTCGGGCCCTGGATACGGAAAACGGAGCCATTACCCTCTACGTGAACTTCAAAAGACCCCAGACGAAAGAAACCATTTTCTCGGATATGAACGTACGGGCTCGCGTAGTCGGTTCGACGGAAACGAAAAGCTCCAATACCTTGCCCCGCACGGCCATTCTGGATGATGGCGAAGGCCTATACATCTTTGCAACGAGCCAGCCGAATGCTCCTAAAATTCCTTTACGCAAAACAAAAGTGGAGATCGAGCGGGAAGGAGAAGACTACGTTCAGGTAAAAATTCTGGAAAAATTGCCTAAAGGAATGAAAGTAGCCAATAAAAACATCCTGGCTCTGGAAGCCGAACGGAAGAAAAACGAGTAGAATTTTTGATGATTTATTGCTAGATAAAAAGCTCGTCCATTTGGACGAGCTTTTATTACATTAAGGATCCAAATGAGAATGGCCCCATAGAATTTAATGCAGATTCAACGAGCCATATAAATAAAAAAATCATTATTGCGTAGTATAAAACAGACACAATTCCAATATTAGCCCACATCTTTCCTTTGTACCTATTAATGTTTAAACGTAGTCTGACTAGTGATAATATACCTGTAGTCATGGCTATGATAAATGCTATTCCAAATACCGTAGAGCTACTCAATAATAAAGCTAACGGCAGAGACGAAACGCCAACAATTGTGCTGGTAATAGCAAGAGGCTCTAACTTTCGGGAATCTTTTTGGCCACTTACCTTTTTCTGAAACTTCCGAATGCTCTTATTAACTTGTTTATGAAGTAAGAGAGTAGTCTTTTTCTGAAAAGAAGAAAAAGTTAATTCTTTAGGACTAAGTAAAGGAGGTTTATCAATGTAAACCGGAATACTAGGATCTGATACTAGAGATGTTTGTAAGGCGGATGAGTCTGAGTGAGCAGTAAGGTATTTTTGATGCTCTCTTACAGGAGTTAATGATGTATTGGACTTTAAAAAAGGAGTGTAGGTGAGTTTACGGCATGAAGTGAAAAGTAAAGCTCCTAAGAATAGATAAAGAATAAATTTCATAAGTCAGGTCGTTTAAGTTCATGGATAGAAATATAGAAGGAATGAAAGGATAGTAGTACCTAATATGATGAATTAGCAGCAACATTTATTAAGATAATAATAAAAACAAGTAACTCCAGAAAACCTAGTACTAACCCGGCAATGGCTAGTCCGCGACCTTCGAATTCTCTCGGACGCCGGTTGATTTTACTCAGAGCGACAAATCCCCCAATAATGGCTAGAAGCATACCTACAAGAAACAGAATACCCGTATGAAAGGCAATTAGGTCAAAGAGGGCTATTAACCCCGCAATAGTAGCGAGGGTAGCAATGGGATCCGTTTTTCGCTCAGCGGTACGCTGAGCTTTTGCCTGCATTTTCGCAACCTTTTTTGCGACCAGTTTTGTAACAAACTTATGTTTGAAATTTTGCTGATGTTTCGTTTGCAGGTAAGAGGGAGCAGGTACTAGCTTTTCTTCAAACGTACGGCCTGGCAAGGAAGGCCCTTCCACTAAAGATGCCGTTAATGCGGAAGAGTGAAGGTTCGTATCCGCGATACTAACTGAATTTTGGACTGGCGAAGCGAGGTTTACTTTTTTGCGTTCAAAAGAAGGAGCAGTGGATTTCGCAAAATAGGGATAAGAAGATTTCTGACAGGCAGAAAGCCCTAACAGACCCAATAGGGCCAGTGTAAATAATTTTTTCATGAAAATGGACAGGGGGTCGTCGCTTTTGCTTAGGTTTTTTACTCTTGTTAATTAAACTCTACTACACTCAGAACTTGCGAACTCAGATAGGGCTTCAATACGATAAGCAGTACGAGGAAGTCCTCGTACCGCTTTACCGAATTATTTCCAAATCATAGTCTGGAAAATGGATTACTTATAAGGACCAGGAGGCAAGGACGATGATAGCAATAATCAGAATCAAAAGTTCGAGGAAACCCAACACAAGACCTGCAATGGCAAACCCGCGACCTTTAAGATCTCTTTCATGACGATTGATTCGACCTAAACCAACAAATCCGCAGATGATTGCGGTTAACATTCCCAGAAGGAAAAGTACTCCAGTTCCAATCAGAATACCATCCAGTAAAGCCAGAGCACCCGCCGCAAAAGCGATAACCGCAATGGTATCATTCTTTCGGTAATCACCGGCACGTCTGATTTTTTTCTCTAGTCTCTGAGACTTTTTGAGAACTAGCTTAGTGATTAGTTTTTGCTGGAAACTTGTTCTTTTACGAGTAATGCTACCTGAAGTAACCTTAGTAGTCGAAGCATTTTCCAGTGGAGTTACCGAAGTAGCAAGAGGTAAACTGTTCGCAGAAGAAGCTGTAAATGAATGCTCAACCGTACTGGAATCGGAGCTGAAGGAAATAGGCTTAGCTTCTGTAGCTGTTACCTGTTTACGCTCAAAAGCAGGTGCCGTAGACTTAGCAAAATAAGTGTAAGAAGGTTTGTGACAGGCCGAAAGACCTAAAAAGCAAAGTAAACCAAGGGTAAATAATTTTTTCATAAAATTGGACAATGGTGGAGTATAAACTTGGTTGAAGCACGAAGATGTAAATCAGCGTTGTTATTTCCTAGTTTAGCAATGTTAAAAACAGGTAACTACGCGACTTCATCGCTTCCAGACTAAAAATACGAATGTTGGGCTTGCCTAATAAGGTAAGTTTGTCAATTAACAATAAATAATTAATCAAAAAAAAGACGCGATAAAGTCGCGTCTCAATGGGAAGTAATTTACTTTAAAGCCCGTTTTATTTCCTGAATTGTGCTGCTATACTCTGCCAGTTTCTGGGCTTTCTGGTAATAATCTTTCGCCTGTTTATTTTGGCCATTTCGCTCTGCAATTCGAGCGAGCCCGCAGTAGGCCATTGCGTGATAATCCTGCGTGTATTGTTCACTCATTTTATTGAGCACTGCCTTCTGGTAATAGGTATGGGCAGCGGCGTCATTTTTCTTCGCTTTTTCAAGAATTAATCCAATGAATACTTCTCCAGCGGTTTTGAATACGTAATGTTTTTTCTGAGCTAGCTGTTGAGCTAGAGGTTCCGCTTCGTTGTAACGCCCAGCCAGCGTTAGGGCTTCGGCATGGCGGGTCATATAAACCGGGTTATTCGAATATTCTTTGTATAAAGGCGTAGAATAACTTAGTGCTTTTAACGGATTATTCTCGTGCTTAATTAACACATAAGTCAAATAATAGGCCGCTTCGGTTTTGGTAAAAATTCCCTTTTGATAACCCGTTTCCATCTGCTTTAAACCCAGGTTTTTATTGCCATCCTGAAAAAAGAACATGATAGGTTTCACCACGGGATGATCCTGCGGATACTGCTCCCGGTAATAGTTGTAAAGTCCGGTTGAAAAGTAGAATTCTGGGTTTTGCTCCATTAACTTAAAACCTTTACGCATGTAACCGTAGGTACGTTTGGCTTCGGCCCCGGCTTTCATGAACTCACCCCGATCAGACTCCAGCATGGCGAGGTAACTATGCGTCGCCAATAAAAAAAACGTAGCCTCAGTGTCGTGCTTGTTAGCCGCCTTCATTTTTTCAGCTAAGTCTAACGACTGATTTAGGTAAGACTGGTACCGACTGGCAGCAGAGCCATTTTCAACTACGGGCAGGTATTGCCAGAACGTTTGAATGGCTTCAAGCAGCGGGTTAACCGGGTGAGCCGGGTAACGGGTCTTGATGCGTTGCTGGTAAGGTTCGGCTTCCTTAAACTCAAAATTATAAATGTGCTTTAACGCATGAATAACCTGTTCTTTCGTTTCAGCGTCATTTAAAATCTGAGCTTTTAAGCTAAACGGAAGGATAAAACAAAACAGAATTGAAATCAGGAAGGTTGAATAGAAACGAGTTTTCATGGCTGGTGTATGCGACGATTCGAATGAATCGTTGTAAAATTAACGAATATTGAAGCCTTAAAGATAGGAAGCTTTTCAAGCAGTGCCGTAGATTTGCCGGAATGAAACGGATGATTTGGCCGTTGGCTCTGAAAAAGTAGATCCGTATCCTGACTATGATTCACTATCAAACCTTTACATTGGATAACGGCCTTCGGGTATACGTGCATGAAGATGCCACGACTCCCATGGCAGCCGTTAACATCTTATATAACGTAGGATCCCGAGACGAAAACCCTGAGAAAACCGGCTTTGCTCACTTGTTTGAACATTTGATGTTTGGCGGGTCTCAACATATTCCCGATTACGACACCCCACTGCAACGCGTAGGCGGAGAAAATAACGCCTTCACTTCGGCAGATATTACGAATTATTACATCACCCTTCCGTCTTCAAATCTGGAAACGGCTTTCTGGCTGGAATCAGACCGAATGCTGTCGCTTTCCTTTGATCCGCAAGTGCTGGAAGTACAGCGAAATGTAGTGATCGAAGAGTTCAAGCAACGGTACCTGAACCAGCCCTACGGCGATGTCTGGCTAAAATTACGACCGCTGGCGTATCACACCCATGCGTATAGCTGGGCTACGATAGGGAAGGAAATCAAACACATCGAAGAGGCAACGCTGGAAGATGTTCGGGATTTCTTTTTCCGGTATTACGTGCCCAATAATGCCTTGCTGGTGGTAGCGGGAAACGTAACAGTGGAGCAGATTAAGGAACTGAGCAAAAAGTGGTTTGAACCCATTCCGGCGGGTGAGCCTTACCAACGGAACCTGCCGCAAGAGCCTTTGCAAACCGAAGCCCGTTTTCTGGAAGTATCAGCCAAAGTTCCGCTGGATGCTTTGTATAAAGCCTATCACATGCCCGGACGTTACGAAGCAGGTTATTATCCAGCCGATTTAATGGCGGATATTCTGGGTCGTGGTAAATCTTCCCGATTATACCGGAAACTGGTCAAAGAAAAAGCTCTGTTTAACTCCATTAACGCTTATCCAACGGGAAACCTCGAACCGGGTTTATTTATCGTTCAGGGTAATCTGAACAAAGGAGTAAGCATTGAAGAAGGCGAGGCCGCCGTGCAGGAAATTATTGATGAGTTACTGGGAAAAGGTCCGCTGGAGTCGGAAGTGCTGAAAGTGAAAAATCAGGCCGAAGCCACGCTCGCTTTTTCGGAAGTGGAGTTACTGAACCGAGCCATGAATCTGGCCTTTGCCGCTAACGCGGGTAATGCTGAATGGGCTAATCTGGAAGCCGAACGTATTCAGTCGGTAACGTCTGAGTTGATCCAGGCCGCTGCCCGCAATATACTTCGTCCCGAAAACTGTTCAACCTTATATTACCGGGCTTCAGCTTAAGGTGGTTGAGCCGCAAGGTTCGCAAAACTGCCCACTGAAGACTGCAAACTGAAAACCGAAAATGTTAGAATCTATTATTCGTCAGGAATTAACGGAAGCCCAGCAGGTATTGGACCACTTTTTATCAGACGAAAAACACGTAAAAGCTATTGAAGCGGCGGCACAATTAATGTCCGAAGCCATTCAGAATAATAAGAAGATTATCTCCTGTGGAAACGGGGGGTCCCACTGTGACGCGATGCACTTTGCCGAGGAGTTAACGGGCCGTTATCGTAACGAACGCCGTTCTCTACCCGCCATTGCCATTTCGGACGTGAGCCATTTATCCTGTGTCTCTAATGATTATGGATACGAATACGTGTTCAGTCGTTTTGTGGAAGGCATGGGCTTTGAAGGCGATGTATTACTGGGAATCAGTACGTCAGGTAATTCTGGTAATGTGATTAAGGCCGTAGAGGCAGCTCGTGCCAAAGGAATGAAAGTAGTTATCCTGACTGGAAAGGATGGAGGTAAACTAGCGGGCCAAGCCGATGTAGAAATCTGCGTTCCTCATTTTGGTTACGCCGACCGCATCCAGGAAATTCACATCAAAGTCATTCACATCCTGATTTTATTAATCGAAAAACTGGTGGTGAATGTGAATTACTAGGGTTTTGAGTTAGATTGTTTTGGGTTTTGAGTTAATAATAAGCACAGAGTCACACTAAAATCCCGGTGTAGGCTCTGTGTTTTCGTTTGAATACGCTTTCTTGCAAAAATTATAGTATTACTACTCTAAACACTAAACGAGAAACATAAAAACTCTGATGGAGGAGAAAAGAAGATATCGCTCGCAGGACTGGTTTGGCAAGACCGGAAAAGATGGATTCATTTACCGGGCCTGGATGAAAAACCAGGGGTTCCCGCACCATGAATTCACGGGCAAACCAGTCATTGGCATTTGTAATACCTGGTCTGAGTTAACGCCTTGTAACGCTCACTTTCGGGAATTGGCCGAATGTGTGAAACGCGGCGTTTGGGAAGCGGGTGGGTTTCCGGTAGAATTTCCGGTCATGTCGCTGGGCGAAACACTAATGAAGCCCACCGCCATGCTGTATCGAAATCTGGCGAGTATGGATGTGGAGGAATCCATTCGGGGTAATCCCATTGACGGCGTTGTGCTGATGTGCGGTTGTGATAAAACAACGCCTTCGTTAGTAATGGGAGCCGCCAGTGTAGACTTACCCAGTATTGTGATCTCCGGTGGACCGATGTTGGCAGGGCACTTCAAAGGCCGGAAGATTGGTACTTCCGACGTATGGCGTTTTGCCGAGGCCTATAAAATGGGTGAGCTGTCGCAGGAAGAATTCATTGTAGCTGAAGGATGCATGGCTCGAAGTGCGGGGCACTGTGCCGTCATGGGTACAGCGTCAACAATGGCTTCGATGGTAGAGTCTTTGGGCTTAACCTTACCCGACAATGCTTCGATTCCGGCAGCCGATTCACGTCGGAAAACGATGGCTCACATGACGGGTCGCCGCATTGTGGAGATGGTTCGGGAAGATTTAACCATGTCTAAAATCCTGACTCGCAAAGCCTTCGAAAACGCGATTATGGTAAATGCTGCCATTGGGGGTTCAACTAATTTTGTAATTCACCTCATGGCCATTGCGGGCCGAATGGGAGTGGAGCTGGACCTAGAAGATTTTGATCGCCTGTCAGAAAACATCCCGTTCATTGCTAATATTCAGCCTTCAGGAGAACACTTCTTCGAGGATTTATATTACGCGGGCGGACTTCCAGCGGTGATGAAAGAGTTATCCAACTTCCTCAACCTGGATGCATTAACCGCAACGGGGCAAGTCCTGGGTGAAAATATTGTCCTTTCCAATGCACATGACCGGGAGATTATTGCTTCGGTGGACGAGCCTTTCAAACCCAGCACCGGTTTGGCAGTATTGAAGGGAAATCTGGCAGTAAATGGAGCGGTGTTGAAACCCTCTGCAGCCAGTCCGCATTTGATGACGCACACCGGGCGGGCGGTGGTTTTTGAAGATATTGACGACTACAAAGCCCGCGTCGATGATCCTGATCTGGATATTGATGAAACCTGCGTGATGGTCTTGAAATACGTAGGACCCAAAGGTTACCCTGGCATGCCTGAAGTAGGAAACATGGTATTACCCAAGAAGATTCTGGAGAAAGGCGTGCATGACATGGTTCGTATTTCGGATGGTCGGATGAGTGGAACGGGCTTTGGAACGGTGGTCTTACACGTTTCACCCGAGGCCGCCATTGGGGGTACCCTGGCTCTGGTAGAAAATGGCGATTTAATTACCCTGGACGTTCCAAACCGCAGTCTTCACCTGCATGTATCAGACGAAGAGTTAGCCGCTCGTAAAGCCAACTGGAAACCGCTGGAGTTAGGTTATGATCGGGGATATACCAATTTATATCTGAACCACGTTCAGCAATCTCATCAGGGAGCTGATATGGATTTTCTGGTGGGTAAGTCCGGTACCTGGAAACTGCGGGAATCGCATTGATTTTCTTTAGTTGTTAGTTTAGTTATTAGTTGATGGTTGTTAGTTCAATAATACTGTCACAAGCCCCCTATACCGCCGCTGCCAGCTTTTTCGCTGGCAGCAATAGCTAAGCTGTTGATAATAAGTTTGCTTAATAGTTAACCAAGTGCTGCCAGCGAAAATGCTGGCGGGGCCACGCTGGCAGCGGTTATATGGGGTAGAGCAGCAATAAAATACAAATCCCGGCCTTCGCAGGTCGGGATTTGTATTTTATTGACTTTGTGACGATTCGGGACGATCTTCCGGTCGGGCTGGTAAGTGAATCGTTTTTTTGGGTTCGAAGAGGGTATCTCCAGTAATCGTATCAGAAGCGACGGTACCGGGGTACATCGTGCTTTTCTTGTCTTTTATAAAAATCAGACTGCCACCAATGGCAACGGTCATTAGTACGACTAATAGTATAATTGCCCATCTAAACAGGGAGCCAATCCTCCACCATTGCTTCATTTTTGACCAATTGCTTTCCTTATTGTTAGTAGAATCCATAGCTGTTTCATGTTTGAACACATACTGAAGTAATCAAAAGAATTATCCCCTTGAGTGTCATTCATAATCGTGGGGTTTGCCGACCCTATTTGCGGACGTTATACCCCTGATTGTGATTAGAAAATGATTAGAAAAAGCTAGTTACCTACCTAAAAGAGCCGTGAGTGGAATGAGCTTTTCACAAGATTAACCAGAAGGGTTATTCGATCCTTTAAATGGGTTAACCATTTGTTGTAACCACAGTCCTCACACGCCTTATGAACACACCTGCCTCACGCTTCCCTCTGATTGCTAAAGTAATTTTCGGAGTTTTATTCTTTTGTTTACTGGTGGTCATATCGCTTTGGGTCGTAGGTGTTTATTTTCTTAAGCCTATGGTAGGCGACAAACTAAGCAAGAGCGTATATGAGAATTCCGATCAGTTGTATCAGCTTACGTTTGAAGATATAACCTATAATCCTTTTTCGGGACGGGGAAGTATTCGGGGGCTAAGCATTCAGGCCGATTCGGCTCGGCGACGGCAATTGATTTCTTCCAAAGACATAACGGATCTAACGCTGGATGCCACCATCCCTGAGATTAGTCTGCAGGGAGCAGAGTTATTTACGTACCTTCTGCATAAAAAGCTCTTTATTGACGAAATAGCCATTAATCAGCCTCGTCTGACTATCCGGCAGTACCCCTCTTCGGGACCGAAGAAAAGTGAAGAGAAAAAGACCTTACATGAACTGCTGCAAAAGCAGTTTAAGGAGGTAGAGATTGGTAAGATCAGACTAATAGAAGCGAAGATTACGCACGATAATCAGACCAGTGAAAAACCAATCACGAATTCAATCCAGCAGCTTTCCATTGAAGTTCAGCAGATGCTGGTAAACCCGGAGAGTTACCGGGACTCAAGCCGGGTTTTTTATGCAAAAAATATAGAAGTACAGCTCGATTCTTTGACTATGCCTAGCAAGGACCAGTTATCGAATCTTCAGGTTGGCAAACTCAACGTATCAACCCAGACGCGGACCTTAACTATAGAGAACCTCGGGACAATTCCAGCTTACCCACGTCAGGAATACGTTAAACGTTCGGGTGGTGGTAGTTATACCAAAGCAGTTTTATCGCATTTGCACGTGACGGGGATGGACCTCTCGCAACTGGAACAAAAACAGAAGGTCCGCATTAATAAAGTGGAACTGGAAGGAGGACGAGTGGATGCGTTTGAAGTGCGAAATCGGAGTAGCAAAATGTCAGGACCCCGGAAACCTTTTCCCCACGAACAATTTCAGAAAATTCCGTTTGAATTAACCATTGATTCGGTCATAACCCGGAAAATTGACCTTTACTACGATGAGTTAAACCCTAAGACCGAGCAAATTGGAGGAATTAATTTCCGTAACATTCAGGGGGTAATCACCAACCTAACCAATGACTCACTGACATTACTAAAATCGCCCACGGCAAAAGCTCATTTTCAAACGATGTTCATGGGAGCCAATGCTCTAAACACGCATTTTACATTTAACATGGCGGCCAATAACGGTGAATATACCTGCCAGGCCGAGTTAGGGCCAACGAATTTAGTAACCCTGAATGCTACGTTTAAGCCGCTGGCCTTAATGGAAATCGAATCGGGACGAGTTAATAATTTGAAATTCAAATTCTCTGGTAATAATGTGCAGAGCTGGGGTAGTGGCGTCATACTTTATCAGGATCTGAAAATCAACATTCTAAAAAAGGATGAGGAAAAGAAACGGTTCCGCATTCGTGATCTATTCACCTTTGCGGCTAACAAAATTCTTACTTACGATAGTAACCCCATGCCGAAAAAAGAAGTGCGGACTGGGAAAATAGAATATAAACGGGTTCCGGGAGAAAGTTTTTTTGGCATTCTCTGGCGAAGTATTCGCTCCTGTCTTTCCGATTCTGTTTTGAAAACCTAGATCTATTCAGGTTTATGCTTGGTAAATAAATATTTACTAGTTCTAAAAAAAGTCAATTTAAAAATCAGTATAAAAATATTTTGATACCCCTGAAAACCAGGGGTATCAAAATATCGTATGTGTATATATAATAAGTAATGAATAGCCCCGCTTTTAAACAATTAACCCCATTGTTTACTTTACCTTCTATCATGAGCCTCTGGGTGAACTCTTAAAAACTTCTTAATTTTTTAATTATTACAAGAAGAGAAGTATCTAGAGAGGCAATAGCCAGTATCTTTGTTTTTCACGCCAGTAGAAAATTGTCTTACAATTTTTCCATTCAATTTGGGTTATTAATCATCTGAAATGACATTAAGCGTATTATTAGCAGGTCTTTTGGCCTACCTGTTAGGTTCTGTTCCCACGTCCGTTTGGTATGGACAGGCATTTTTTGGTATCGATGTTCGACAACACGGAAGTGGTAACGCCGGTGCAACTAATACGTTTCGTACATTAGGAAAAAAGGCCGGAACCATTGTTCTGTTGATTGATGTGTTGAAAGGCTGGTTAGCAGCCAACCTGGCTCTGATTCTTTTTTACCTGAATGAGATTACGCTGGACGAACGTGTAGGCATGAAGCTGGCGTTTGGAATTATCGCAGTTATTGGGCACCTGTTTCCGGTTTTTGCCAATTTTAAAGGTGGAAAAGGCGTAGCAACTTTACTGGGGATGGTCTTAAGTATTCACCCGGAAGCGGCGGGCGTTTGTATCGCTGTTTTCTTATTAGTGATGCTTTCGTCGCGATACATTTCGCTGAGTTCAATTGTTGCCTCGCTGGCTTTTCCGCTGATTATGGTTTTCAAGCTTTTCGGCCCAGAAAGTAACTTACTGACGATCTTCGGATTTATTCTTTTCGGATTGATTGTCTATACACACCAGAAAAATATTGGACGTTTACTTCGCGGCGAAGAATCCCGAGTTCCCATTGGTCGTCGTCGCAGCAGATAATACGTTTTTGATTCATAACTAAAGAAAACCCGGACTTCCGTTCGGGTTTTTTCTTTTGCATCCGTGCTTTCCTTTACTTTTGTACGAGAAATCCTGATAATGATATTTCTATGCAAGATTATTTAGAGGCCAATAAAGGCCGCTTCCTCGACGAACTCCTTGATTTATTACGTATTCCTTCGGTAAGTGCTGATTCGAAATTTAAAGGCGATGTGCGGAAAGCCGCAGAATTTGTCCGTGAAAGTCTGGAAAAAGCTGGTGCGGATGTAGCTGAAATTCACGAAACCAAAGGCCATCCGATTGTATATGGCGAAAAGATAGTGGATGCCAGCAAGCCAACGGTATTGGTTTATGGTCACTATGACGTTCAACCTGCGGATCCTTACGAACTCTGGACTTCGCCTCCGTTTGAACCTGTGATTAAGGACGAAAAAATCTACGCTCGTGGTTCAGCCGATGATAAAGGCCAGTTCTTCATGCACGTGAAGGCGTTTGAAGCCATGATGGCTACCGATTCGCTGCCCTGCAACGTAAAGTTCATGATTGAAGGGGAAGAAGAAGTAGGTTCTGACAACCTCGGGACATTTGTAGCCGAGAATCGCGAAAAGCTGAAAGCGGATGTCATTCTGATTTCAGATACGGCGATGATTGCCAATGATGTACCCTCCATTGATACGGGTTTACGCGGCCTGAGTTATGTAGAAGTAGAGGTAACCGGCCCCAATCGTGATCTTCACTCGGGGGTTTACGGTGGGGCGGTAGCGAACCCCATCAATGCTTTGGCAAAAATGATTTCTAGTTTGCACGATGAAAACGGACACATCACAATTCCGAATTTTTACGATGACGTCATTGAACTTTCAGCGGAAGAGCGGGCGATGCTGGAAGCAGCTCCCTTCGAACTGGAAGAATACAAATCAGATTTAGCGATTGAAGACGTACAGGGCGAAGCGGGTTATACCACCCGCGAGCGGGCCAGTATCCGTCCTACGCTGGACTGTAACGGTATCTGGGGTGGTTACATTGGCGAAGGAGCCAAAACGGTATTACCCTCGAAAGCTTACGCTAAAATCTCCATGCGTCTGGTGCCTAATCAGGACTGGAACAAAATTACGGAACTGTTCAGCAAGCATTTTCTGAGCATCGCTCCTAAATCGGTAAAGGTAAAAGTAACGCCTCACCACGGCGGCCAGCCTTACCTGACTCCGCTGGAATCTGCCGCTTATAAGGCTGCTGAAGCGGCTTTGGCGGAAAGCTTTGGTAAGAAGCCCGTTCCGACGCGGGGTGGTGGAAGTATCCCCATCGTGGCTTTATTCGAAAAAGAGTTGGGATTAAAAACCGTATTAATGGGCTTCGGTCTGGATTCTGACTCGATTCACTCGCCCAATGAACATTACGGACTGTTTAATTTCTACAAAGGTATTGAGACGATTCCTTTGTTCTTCAAACATTTCGCTGAGTTATCTAAGTAATGGTTTTAGCCGGAGTTTAGGTAACTAAGCTCCGGTTTTTTAACTTTCTCTATGCGTTCGATCTTTACCCTGACTGGGGCTTTCTTCCTGTTGATCACTGGAGCGTTTGCTCAAACCAAAACTGAATTTCTTCCTAAAGGTCGTTTGTTTGATCCGATCTTGCTGGACCCATTGGAGGCTAAAACCAGTGCGTTTCTCATCCGACGGACGGAAGATGGTGTTAGCAAAAAAGGACTTTTTGCTCCCTTCTCCATTGGGATTCAGAAAAGTTTTTTCCGCTGGAGTAAAGACGAAGGGCACGCTTCCGAGCTGGCTTTGGATGTGGTAGCAAACACGCAGTTCGAGATGTTTCACGACAGTAAGGAAGATCGTTTTCGTCGCTACATGTATAACGTCGATTACCGCGTCGGATTGATGTATAACCTCAGACGAGACCAATCCAGCTGGCGTTTTCGGATTTTCCACCTGTCTTCGCACCTTGGCGATGATTACCTGATTCGAAATCAGTTGATTTACTTTACACCAAATGCGGTGAACTATGAGCAAATAGATGCTTTGTATTCTAGAAATATTCAATCCGTTCGACTTTACGGGGGGGCAGGAATGAGCTTACGTCCCTCCTCGGAGCGGAAGCGGTTGTATACGCAATTGGGTTTGGTCTGGAAACAGCCCTACCGTCAAAAATCTCGCTGGTGGGCGGGATTGGATGCCCGCATGATTGAACAAACGAATTTTCATCCGGGGATAACGGCTGCATTTGGTATCGAGCTGGGAGAAGCCGAACGGGGCCCCTTGAGCATTGCTATACAGGCCTTTCACGGTCCATTACCTTTCAGTGCTTACGAACAACGTATTAATAACTGGGTTGGTCTTGGCTTTTATCTCAATCCTTTTTAAACGGGTTTGGTTTTGATTTGAGATATTTTGGGCTGGATTCTGTCTGGTCATAACAGGTAAATAAGTAGTGAGTTAGCCTCCCGAAAGTTTTAAAACTTTTGGGAGGTTTTTTATAGGTTTAGAACAACTTAGAGTAGGCCGTTGCCAGCTTTTCTGCTGGCAACAATTAAGCTGCCTGCCACACCTATCAGCAAGTTTACCGCATTATTCAATCAACAAGATTTCCACTCGTCGATCTTTCTGCCGATCTGCTTCGGGACGATTGGGGTTAACCTGAGCTTGAGAGCTGCCTAACGATTCCAGCTCAATCGGGACATTAACTTTCCCTTCCTGCATTAAAAATAACTTGACCCTGGCCGCTCTCTTTTGAGAGAGTAATAAGTTCGGCTCGGATTCTCCCACCGCATCAGCATACCCTATTATACGAATTCGCGAAGGTTTTTCCTGACTCATGTGCTGAAGTAAACGTTGCAACACTTCCTGCGATTCTGTCGATAAGTCAAAGGAGCGGTAATCAAAAAAAAGGGTACTTCTTCTTAAAATAACGGGTTGATTAGTGGTGGTAAGTGGGGCCGTGGAAGTGAGGGAATCAATGGAGTTCGTTTTTCTGAAAAGCTTACCAAGAGAAGTAACCATCAAGTCACTGTGCACGGAATCTACGGAAGCCTGCACGTAGTAAACCGTTGAATCTTTAGGGTGAACGGAGAAATAGGCTTCAAAGCCCGCCGTATTAATACCCGTCAATGGTTCGGGTTCTGACCAGTTTTCCCAGGAATTATCCAAACGTTTGCTTCGATATACGTCTGCATTACCAGAACGGTCACTCGAAAAATATAAGTAAGGAGCCAGCCAGAATGGAGCGAAATCGTGGCTCGATGAATTGATTTTTTTGCCTAAAGCGATGGGCTCCCTCCATTCACCAAACGTATTTTTTCGGGTAATGAATAAATCATCATCCAGCCGCCGGGAATCGGGCATGGCCAGGAGTAATAGCGAATCATGAACCAGGTGAAAGCCAATATGCCCGGAAGAGCTATTTAAAGCCGGAATGGGTACGGATTCTGGAGATGCCCAGGTATTTCCCTGACGCGTAGTAACTGATAAACCCGGTCGGACTTTCTTTCGGAAGTATTGATTGGCCAAATAAAGTTGCGAGCCCCTTTGAGCGACGATACCGTCATCGGCATTCGTATTCAGGGGAAAAGCTTGCGGAGTTTGCCAGTAACCCTGCGGTGAGCGAATACTAAACCAGCTATCCTGTTTTCGCTGATCGTGGTAATCCCGAACGAAGTATAAGGTATCTCCACTGGGAGAAAAAACCGGAGCTAATTCATCAGCGGAGGAATTGGGAAGCTGAGCCTGAGTAACAAAAGAAACAGGCAGTAAAATCACCATTAAATACCGAATGATTCTACTGCCCATTGTTTTGCTGAAACCCATTATAGCTTAGGGAATTTCATTTTATAATCTACCCGCACATCACCTTTAGTAATGTTGGAAAGCTTCTTTTTCAATAAAGTACGTTTCAGCGGAGGCATGTAATCCGTGAAAAGAATCCCTTCGATGTGATCATATTCATGCTGAATAATGCGAGCCGCAATACCGTCATATTCTTCCACGTGCTGATTCCAGTCCAGATCGTAATACTGAATTTTTACGCGTTCGGGACGATTCACCTCCGAACGAATGCCGGGAATGGAAAGGCAACCTTCCTCGTAAGCCCATTCTTCGCCGTCTTCTTCCAGTATTTCGGGGTTAATAAACGCCTTCTTGAAACCAACCAGACTAGGGTCAAAATCCTCGCTGTCTTCCTCTTCACCGTCAATAATAGGGGTACCATCCACGACAAACAAACGCAGACTCAGACCCACCTGGGGGGCGGCCAGTCCAACGCCGGAGGCTTTGTACATGGTTTCAAACATGTTATCGACCAATTGCTTGAGGTCGAGATCGGTATCTTTAGGAATGTCGGCGGCTTCTTTCCGTAAAACGGGGTCACCGTAAGCGACGATCGGCAGAATCATAATCGATTATAAATTTCCGTTTCAGTACTAAACGGACTGATAAACGGTTTGTTGAGAATAGAAAGTACAAAATTCGTGAAAGGAGACGGCTTTTCCGAACCTGATTTTGGGATTGTAAATTTTTGAAGAAAAGGGAAGGCCCCTTCGCTGGAATTTTGTGACTGATAATGAGGCAATGGTGCACTGAAATAGCATCTTGTTTTTACTTTTGTTATTGAATTTCTCCATTGTTGAATCTATCTATGAATCGCCGTAAAGCTATTAGCCAACTTTCGTTGGCTTCGGTCGCTATGTGCACAGGCTGGGCTTTTAACCGAACCCGCGTTATACACTCGCCGAGTCAGGATCAAACGTTTCCAATTGTTATTCAAAAAGGCTCGGTCTTTACGGAGGGGAGCTTGCAGAAACTCAATGTAGGCGTGACCGAAAAGGGAACGCTTCATCTGAGTCCGCTGGAATTATCGGGAACTCAGGTTATTAATGCGGAAGGTAAAATTGTTAGTCCGGGATTTATCGATATACTAGCCGATGGCCCGAAAAATTTGACTAACGATTACCACGTTTTCGAGCGATTTAAACTAACCGACGGCGTTACGACGACTCTGCAATTGCACGGTGGTCGGGAAAATCCCGGGGAGTACCATCGCTTCTTTGATCCGAAGCCGCATTACACGAATTATGGCGTTGGTATTTACGTCATGGGTATTCGATTGGCCGAAGATCTGCCCCACCGCCTGAAACACGTAGAGAAAATGCTGGCGGAGGGAGCCTTGAGTGTCTCACACAGCCTGGAATATCAGCCCACGCCTTATTGGGAAGTGAAAGCATACGCTAAGCTGGCTAAGCGGTACGAGCGGCCCATGTTTCTGCACTTACGTTACTCCAATAAGGAAAATGAGTTAATGGGGGTGAAAGAAGCCATTCGGCTGGCTCAGGAGACGGGTGTTCACCTGCACATTGACCATCTTCATTCCACCGGCGGAACGTTCCACATGCCCGAAGCTCTGGATCTGATCGACAAAGCCCGGCAGTCAGGTCTTGCCATCACGACTTGCGTCTATCCTTATACCTACTGGGCAACCTATTTGCATTCTAAGCGATTTGATGAGGGCTGGCAGCAGCGGTATGGTCTGGATTATAATGACTTACAGTTAGTAGGGACGAACCAACGCATTACTCCAGAATCCTTTCAGTATTACCGCAAACATCCGGGGTATCTGGTGGCGGTTCCCGAAGGAGCGATGCCTTTCGAAAGTACCATTGATCTGGCTCTACAAACGGATTTCTGTATGATTGGCTCAGACGGAGGCATGGCCTCGATGGAAGCGGCCAACTCACATCCTCGGGGAGCGGGGTGCTTTGCTACTGCTATTCAGCACGCCCAGTCAATTGGTTTACCTTTGGAAAAAATACTACCCAAGATCACACAAATGCCTGCCGATCTGATTCATCCGGCGGTTCGAAATCGGGGAGAAATCAAGGAAGGAGCTATGGCCGATGTCACCATTTTCGACCCTAAGACCATTCAGGGCCGGGCTACCGTAGAATTTCCTAATCGTGATTCAGCAGGAATTGAAGCTGTTATCCTGAACGGAAAAGTAGCTTATCTACAAGGTCAAATTCTAGCCGAAAACGGATTGCCGATTCGAAACACGGCTGTTTAATTTTAAATGAGTGAATGATAGAATGAGTGAATGCATGTATCATACCTGCTTACGTTTAGCACAAGATGCATAGCTCGTACTAATAGTGATTTACCAGGCCGCTGCCAGCTTTTTCGCTGGTAGCGGGCTATACGAACCATAAGGGATTATAGACTATCCATAAAATAAATGAGTGAACAGGTTATCACACCTATTCACTCATTCTATCATTCGCTCATTCAATATTGAGTATCATTCTCTCACTCAAAACTAACTAAGCTACCGTGAAGCCAGAGAGCTTAACGAATTGTTGAATGCGAGCGTCTACTTCTTCTTTGGAAAGACCCAATAAACGTTCGGTACCAAATTTTTCTACGCAAAACGAAGCCATGGCCGAACCGTAAATAATGGCACGTTTCATATTCTCGAAACTAATATCATCCGTTGCCGCCAGGTAACCGATGAAGCCACCCGCGAAGGTATCACCCGCTCCGGTAGGATCGAATACTTCTTCCAACGGCAGGGCAGGAGCGAAGAATACCTCTTCTCCCTGGAATAATAAAGCACCGTGTTCGCCTTTTTTGATAATCAGGGTTTTAGGACCCATCTCCATAATCTTGCGAGCGGCTTTACGTAAGCTATATTCCCCCGAAAGCAACCGGGCTTCTTCGTCGTTGATGCTTAGGACATCCACTTTTTTCATTACTTCTTTGAGATCGTCCATCGCAATTTCCATCCAGAAATTCATGGTGTCCATCACCACCAGTTTCGGACGATTTTTCAGACGGTTCAGTACCGTCATCTGCACCTGAGGCGTCAGGTTACCCAACATCAGGTATTCGCAATTCTGGTACGATTCGGGGATAATCGGATCAAAATCAGCCAGTACGTTCAGTTCAGTAACCAGCGTATCACGGGTGTTCATGTCGTTATGGTACTTACCCGACCAGAAGAACGATTTTTCACCGGCTTTGATCTGTAAGCCTTCGGTATCAACGCCCTGATTCTGGAGTAACTCGATGTATTCCTGAGGAAAGTCATCACCCACTACCGCCACCACATTGATAGGTTTGGTGAAGTAAGAAGCGGATAATGAAATATAAGTACAGGCACCACCGATAATTTTATCCGTTTTTCCGAAGGGAGATTCCAGGGCATCAAAGGCCACCGTACCGATTGCTAAGAGACTCATTTATTGAAGTTTACAGTTTATTCAGTTTGTTATGGGATCATCATTTTACTGAAAATCAGGCAAAAATACGCAATGATGAGCATATCCACGAAAAAGCCCCGACCTTAATCAGGATCGGGGCTTCTGGAATGAGTAATCGGTTACTTATTTCTTCTTGGCAGTACCATTTAAAGAAACAATCCACTTCGCGATTTTCATAGCCTCATCTTTAGGAACCTGGGTCATCGGTGCCATTGGAGGGTAACCGGGCCAATGGGAAGGCTCAGGCTTATAAATCAGAGCTACAATTTGCTCGGGTTTGTATTTCTTCTTAGCCACGTCCGTATAGGCAGGACCTACTAAACGTTCGTTAACTTTGTGGCAGGTAAGGCAAATGTTTTTTTGCAATAAAGCCTGAATCTCAGCGGGCGGATCGTTTTTACTCTGTGCGGAAGCCTCCGTGCCAATGAATAGGGCGGCAAGCAGACCTACCATGGGAAAAAGCGTTTTTTTCATAGTAAGCGTATAAAAATTAAAAAATTTGCTCGTTGTATTTAATCGTTAGAACGCAAAAGTAAATAAAATTATACCGACGTTCTGTTAATAAATGCAAAAGAATCGACTGAAATAACCCGAAATGCTTACTTATTGTTGTCCGGCTTCTACTGCTTTTCTAACGCTGCCGTGACGGGCCAGTAAATCTTCCGCTATTTCCCGGGTTGTATGCAGTTCATCTATTACCATCTGAATGGCCCGGTTCACCAGCTTATAGTTGGATAGCTGCATATCCACCATTCGGTTACCCTTCACGCGGCCCAGTTGAATCATGGTGCTGGTTGAAATCATATTCAGAGCCAGTTTCTGAGCCGTACCGGATTTCATACGAGTACTGCCCGTAACGAACTCGGGCCCCACTATCAATTCCACCGGATATTCAACGGCAGCCGCTACGGGGCTTCCCGCGTTACACACGATGCAACCCGTTAGGATGCCTTTTTCGCGGGCCGTTTTCACCCCACCAATTACGTAAGGCGTGGTGCCCGAAGCCGCGATACCGACCAGGGAATCCAGCTCGTTAATATCATATTCCAGTAAATCCTTCCAGGCCTGTTCGGCGTCGTCTTCGGCGTTTTCAACGGCTTTGCGAATGGCCGTGTCACCTCCGGCAATGAGGCCTACTACTAATCCGAAAGGAACGCCGTAGGTAGGAGGGCACTCCGAAGCATCCAGAATGCCGAGGCGACCGCTCGTGCCGGCACCGATGTAAAACAGGCGACCGCCTTGTTTCATACGGGCCACAATTTCAGTAACCAGGGCTTCAATTTGAGGTAAAGCTTTTTCAACGGCGAGCGGAACCGTTTTATCTTCATTGTTAATTCCCTCCAGTAACTGGCGGACCGTCATTTGTTCCAGATGGTCGTAGTGTGATGAGGATTCAGTCGTAAGCATATGACAGTACGAAGGCGAAAATCATTAAATATTAAACGCTAAAGTTAGCGGATATTCCTGGACTCATCTCAGTGTTTAGGGGTCTATCTACAGAAAAGAGACTTCCCGCTGGCCGCTGGAAGTCTCTTCACTACTGAACAATTACAGCAAAATTTATTTAAACCAGTATCCAAAACGAATGACCAGCGGGCTTCCGCTGGAAGAATATACATTAATATCATCGTAATTGACCTGATAAAGCAGAGTGATCTGGAAACCGGGCTCACCAGCAGGAACTCCGTAACCACCCCCGACTAAGAAACCGGTGTTATACTGCCCTCGGCCCTGTTTAACTCCGGCTAGCTTATAAGAGAGGATCTGAAATTGTTCAGCTTCGCCCCATAAAAACAGACCCGGAATTGTGTTTTGTAAGAAATTGAGGTGTTGCTGAACAAATAATCGACCCCCTAACAAACTGGCTTTCAAACGAGCACTTCCCTGATTAGTAAAAACGGGCTGACTAAAATAACTGTAAGTAGCACCTATACCAGCGGTAGTACTGGGCGTTACCCGAATGCCAGCCATTGGAGAAATATCAAAACTGAAATAGCTATTACCTCCGAAAAAACTCAGGGAAGGGGTAGTAATATTTAAACCATAGCGAAGTTTATCCTTAAATGGACGAGCATTCCAGGGAAGCTCCTGCTGACGTTGATAACTCTCATCGAGCGGTTGTTGCTGGATAATAACCGGACGGTCGGTGGGACGTGGAATGGTATCGTATTGAGCGGAAGCAAAGGGGGTAGCGGCAACCACAAATAATAAAGCAGCCAGTACGGATCGAATCATGGATGTAGTGTTCATGGACAACTTAAAAGAAGTTGTATAGTAAAGAACTCGATGGCGAAAATAGTGGTTATTACCCTAGCACCAACCGAATTCCCTTCTTACGTTTTCAAAAGTAACGGTCTTTGCCACAAATTCTTGTATATCGACCTTATTCCCGCGATGGAACGGGTCTTTTTTATCGACGTTAACGGTTTAATACCTCGGATTAGAAAACATTAAAACCATCTTTTCTTCCCAGCCCGGAGAGAATTATCTTTGTAGAATGAATCCAATCGAAACGCTAGGACGCCCATCGGTCGAATCTTTAGACCCCAAGCAGTATATTCTTATTAAAGGAGCTCGTGTTAATAACCTTAAAAATATAGACGTTTCGATTCCCCGTAATAAGCTGGTGGTTATCACGGGTTTATCAGGCAGTGGCAAATCTTCACTGGCTTTTGATACCCTGTTTGCTGAAGGACAGCGGATGTACGTGGAAAGTTTAAGTAGTTACGCCCGTCAGTTTCTGGGCCGGATGGAAAAGCCGGAAGTAGACTGGATTAAAGGCGTTTCGCCCGCCATTGCCATCGAGCAAAAGGTAAGCACCAAAAACCCACGTTCGACGGTCGGTACTACCACTGAAATTTACGATTACCTCAAGTTATTATTCGCCCGCATCGGGAAAACGTATTCGCCCATTTCCGGTCAGGAAGTGCGGAAAGATACCGTTACCGATGTTGTTGATTTCATTCTTTCGCAGGAAGAATCGACCCGGGTTTTGATTACCACACCTTTTTTACGTAAAGGGGGCCGAAGTCTGGTGGAAGAGCTGAACGTATTACTTCAGAAAGGCTTCACCCGGATTGTAGCAAATGACGAAACGATTCAGATCGAAGACGTTTTAACGGATACCGAACTAGCGAGTCGGATAGATCAGCAGCCGCTTCATATTCTTATTGACCGTCTGGCGGTGAAGAAAGAGGATGAAGAAACGCAGTTCCGCTTGGGAGATTCGGTGCAAACGGCTTTTTTTGAAGGCGAAGGGGTTTGTTTCGTCCAGATTCTGGGAGGCGAACGCCGCGAGTTTTCGGATCGGTTTGAGCTGGACGGCATTGTCTTTGAAGAACCCAGCGTTAACCTGTTTAGCTTCAATAACCCCTACGGAGCCTGCAAGCGTTGCGAAGGTTTCGGAACGATCCTGGGGATTGACCCTGATCTGGTTTTCCCAGATCGGAATCTTTCCGTTTTTGAAGGAGCCATTGCTCCCTGGCGGACGGAGAAAATGGGCGAGTGGTTAACGCCTTTGTTACGCAACGGCATTCGTTTTGACTTCCCTATTCATCGGGCCTATAAAGAACTAAGTCCCGAAGAAAAAGACTTGCTCTGGAAGGGTAATAAATTCTTCGGCGGTCTGGATGACTTCTTTAAAATGCTCGAAGGAGAATCCTATAAGATTCAGTATCGGGTATTGTTGAGCCGCTACCGAGGTCGTACGGCTTGTCCAGAGTGTCGCGGTTCTCGTTTACGGAAGGATGCCAGTTTTGTGAAAATTGCGGATAAATCGATTGTAGATCTGGTATTACGTCCGATTTCAGAAATTGCTGAGTTTTTCCGAAACTTAGAGTTACCTGATTATCAGGAAAAAGTAGCCCGCCGGATTCTGACCGAAATTCAGAACCGCCTGGATTACATGGAGCGGGTTGGTTTAGGGTATTTAACACTGAACCGATTAACTAACTCTCTGTCAGGTGGTGAGTTTCAGCGAATTAAATTGGCGACTTCCCTGGGAAGTGCCCTGGTTGGTTCGATGTATATTCTGGATGAACCCAGTATTGGGCTTCACCCCCGCGATACCCAGCGACTCATTTCGGTGCTTAAATCCCTGCGTGATTTAGGGAATACCGTAATCGTTGTAGAGCACGAAGAGGAGGTAATGAAGGCCGCCGATGAAATCATTGACATTGGCCCGGATGCCGGAACGGGTGGAGGCCAAGTAGTCTTCCACGGCGACTGGAATACCATTGAAGATTTACGCGGGGAAGCCTCTGTTGAAGGTGAGCTGCATTCCCATACGCTGGCTTTCCTGACGGGACAGGACCAGATTCCCATTCCCAAATTTCGTCGTCGCCCCACGGGTTGGATCGAACTGAAAGGGGCTCGTGAGAATAACTTACGGGAGATTAATGCCCGTTTCCCTTTGGGTAATCTGACGGTTGTCACGGGTGTGAGTGGTTCGGGTAAATCAACATTAATTCGAAAAATTCTGTATCCGGCTTTGGGTAAAATGCTGGGGACGTATTCAGATGAATCGGGCAAGTACTCCGAACTGGTAGGAGATTTGAAAGGACTGGCGGCGGTAGAAATGGTCGACCAAAATCCAATTGGTAAATCAAGCCGTTCGAATCCAGTTACTTATGTGAAAGCGTATGATCACATCCGTCAGCTCATGAGTGATCAGCCTTTAGCCAAAGCCCGGACGTATAAACCTAGTCATTTTTCTTTCAACGTTGACGGCGGTCGTTGCGAAACCTGTCAGGGGGAAGGGCAGGTAAAGATAGAAATGCAGTTCATGGCGGATATTTACCTGACCTGTGAATCTTGCCACGGCAAGCGTTTCAAACACGAAATTCTGGAAGTAAAGTATCAGGATAAAGATGTTTCGGAAATTCTGGACATGACGGTAGACGAAGCGGTCGTTTTCTTCCAGGGCAATCCGAAAATTTACGAAAAACTGGTGCCTTTGCAGGAAGTAGGGCTGGGATATGTAACCCTCGGCCAGTCTTCCAGTTCGCTTTCAGGAGGGGAGGCCCAACGGGTGAAACTGGCCAGTTTCCTCGGAAAAGGAAATCCAAACGTAGGGAAGACTTTATTCATTTTTGATGAACCTACCACGGGCTTACACTTCCACGATATTCGGAAGTTATTGAAATCCATCAACGCTTTGGTAAATCAGGGCGATTCAGTGATTATCATTGAACATAACACCGAAGTAATCAAATGTGCTGATTACATCATTGATATTGGCCCGGATGGGGGAGAAGCCGGGGGCTTAATCACGTTCACGGGAACGCCAGAAGAAATGATTGAAATCGGTGACGAAAACCATACCGCCCGATTCCTGAAAGAGAAAATGCAGGAGTAATAAAGCACGAAGAAGCCCGGAATAATCCGGGCTTCTTCCATTTAAGTAATCAATGAAAAACGCTTAAGAAGCGTCGGTAGAGCGTTTTCGCTTTGGCGGCTAAGGGTAACTCCGGCTCTCGTAGCGGTCCGTCGAAAGGTTGCCCCCGGCGGAGGTAATACTTCGACATGGTCCCTGATGTTATTTTCCATTTATTAACGAAGACATAATAACCATCGTTTTTCTTGATCCGGTTTACAGAGATGGAGCCGAAATGATAAACCCGACTGGCTGAAACGCCTTTAAATAACCGGATACCGACCTGCCAGAGTTTCATGGAAAAATCGGGATCTGAATACATGCCAGGCGAAAACTCTACGCTATACCCACCCACTAAATCCCAGATTTCTTTGTGTACAATATTGGGTGGCCAGGTTGAACCCTGCCAGTCGCCAATGGGTAATGTGGAAAACTCCTTGAGTAATTTTTCTTCGTTGAAGGTATGAATATCCTTGCCAAAGTCCTGAAGAATAGAACAGGTGGTTTCGGCAGTGGCCTCAATGGTGGTAGCTGAAATAAAGAAGCGATTGTGGCCGATTTCCTGAATGGTATCGTATAAGGCCTTATCCCAGTCGGGGCAAACGTACATATCATCATTAATGAAGAGGATGTAATTCGTCGTTGCCAGGGAAGCCGAGATATTCAGGGCATAACAAACGCCAATGTTCTCAGAGCTAACCGAGTAATCAATATCCGTTTGTTGGCGAATCCAGTCCAGCGTTCCATCGGTTCCTTCGTTAACGTGAACAATAATCTGATGCGGAAAGTGAGAGTTCTTACGAATACTTTCTACGCATAAGCGGAGGTAAGGCAGATTATTCCAGGAAGGAATCAGGATGGAAAAGAGGGCTTGGTCGTTTTTAGTTGCTTTGACAATAGAAATGGGTTCTTCAATCATGTATCAAGAAGTACTTGTCAGGAAAATTGGGTTGGACAAAGATATTTAGGAAAGCCCATACAACCAGATGGGATGATCCTAAGAAGGAGAGAAAGAGAGGTAAAAGACAGGAAATGAGGCGAGGAAGAGAAAAACTTGGATAGGTTGATTTTTTCAGAGCGAAATTATGAATGGATTTTTTCTGTTTTTTCAAATAAACCTTTGATATACAGGAATAAACCAGCTATATTTGCACTCCCTTTTTCAGCTATGATGCCCAAAAGTATCTGAAAATCAAGAGGAAACAATCAAAGACAATTAATCGTGGATCAGTTAAGCTACAAAACTATCTCGGCAAACGCAGCGACCGTAACTAAGGAGTGGGTCGTTGTTGACGCTGAAAACGCGATCTTAGGTCGTCTGACCAGCCAGATCGCCGCTATCCTGCGGGGTAAGCACAAAACGAACTACACTCCTCACGTCGATTGTGGTGACAATGTTATCGTAATCAACGCAGACAAAATCCGTTTAACGGGTAACAAACTGACCGACAAGCAGTACGTTCGTCACACCGGTCACCCTGGTGGACAACGTTTTGCGACGCCTCGTGAAGTTCTGGAAAAGATCCCTGCTCGGGTAATCGAATATGCCGTAAAAGGTATGTTACCTAAAACTCGTCTGGGTCGTCGTCTTTTTACGAACCTGCACGTGTACGCTGGACCTAACCATCCACACGAATCACAACAACCGAAGAAAATCGAATTGTAATCATTCGTTGTTCGTGAATGGTTCGTGGGGTTTTAGTGAAGATCTACTAACACTTCCAGAAACTAGGTTACGATTAACGGTTAACGAATACCAAAAATGGCAGAAGTAATTAATACTCTCGGTCGCCGGAAAACTGCCGTAGCTCGCGTTTATTTAACGCCAGGCAACGGAGCGATCACGGTTAATGGCCGCGATTTCAAGGAGTACTTCCCTTCTGAAGTTCTTCAAATCATTGTAAATCAGCCTTTCACTACTACTAACACGGTAGGTGCTTACGATATCAAAGCAAACCTTGATGGTGGTGGAATCGCTGGTCAGGCAGAAGCTCTGCGTATGGGTATTTCCCGTGCGTTAGACAAACTGAACCCTGAGCACCACACGCCGCTGAAGAAAGTTGGCTTCCTTACTCGTGATGACCGTATGGTTGAACGTAAGAAACCAGGTCGTCGCAAGGCACGTCGTCGTTTCCAATTCAGCAAGCGTTAATAATGTGGTTCTTAGTTGTTGGTTCTTAGTTTTTCGAACGAGCAACCATCAACTAAAAACTGACAATAATTACTCGCCTCTGATTCATGCTTGTAGTGTCCGACGCAGAATCAAGCACTTTTCATCATCCTTTTTGACTTAACAACAAAATGGCACAAGTATCATATAAAGAACTCCTCGATGCCGGCGTACACTTTGGTCACTTGACTCGTAAGTGGGATCCGAAGATGGCTCCTTACATCTTCATGGAGAAAAACGGCATCCATATTATCGATTTGAACAAAACGGTAACCCTTCTTGATGAAGCGTCTACCGCCATCAAATCAATCGTTCGTTCAGGCCGCAAAATCATGTTCGTAGCTACGAAAAAGCAGGCTCAGGAGATCGTTTCAGAAGAAGCACGTCGCCTGAAAATGCCTTACGTAACCGATCGTTGGTTAGGTGGTATGCTGACTAACTTCGCGACGATTCGCAAGTCGCTGAAGAAAATGACTCAACTTGAGAAAATGCTTAAGGATGAGACTACGTCTGCGAACCTGAACAAAAAAGAAAAACTGGTCCTTACTCGCGAAAAAGATAAATTGGAGCGTGTATTAGGTGGTATTGCTGATCTGACTCGTCTGCCTGCGGCTCTGTTCGTAATCGACGTAAAGCGTGAGCATATTGCCGTTGCTGAAGCTCAACGTTTAGGTATTCCAGTATTCGCTATGTGCGATACTAACTCTAACCCCGAGTTAGTTGACTTCCCTATTCCTGCTAACGACGATGCCTACAAATCAATCAGCCTGATCACTTTGGCTATTGGTAAGGCTATCGAAGAAGGTTTGATGGAGCGTAAGCAAGATAAAGACGATGCTCGCGTTCAGGAAGAAGAAGAAGCTAAACGGGCAGTTGACTCTGGAGCTGAAGTAGCTGAAGCTCCTGCGGCAACTACAGAGGATGAAGCCTAATCTTTTATTAGATCTTTGATCCTATTGTGAATAGCCCGGAGCTTTGCTTTGGGCTATTCCGTTTAGAAAAATTTGAGCAGGTTTGATGAAATAGTTAGAGTCGATTCGCTAACGTTTGAATGGTAATAAAATACATTTCCAAACGTCTAAGCTTCAAACCTCAAACGCTCAAAGACTTCTTAACAAAAGCTTAATTTTCTTATTTGGGGGATTACCCCCAACTTCACGATAAATAAACAAACTCACTACAATGGCTGCAATTACCGCTGCTGACGTGAATAAACTCCGCCAAATGACTGGTGCGGGTATGATGGATTGTAAGAAGGCTTTGTCTGAAGCTGATGGCGATTTCGAAAAAGCAATCGAAGTGTTACGCAAAGCAGGCCAGAAAGTGGCTGCTAAACGTGCTGACAACGCTACTTCAGAAGGTCTGATCCTGGTTAAATTAAGCGAAGACGGTTCTAATGGTAAACTGATTGCTTTAGCTTGCGAAACGGAGCCCGTTTCTAAAGTTGAAGACTTCCGTAACCTGGCGAACGCGATCATCGACACGGCAGTTGAGAAAAACCCTGCTTCAATCGAAGAATTATCAGCTTTACCTTTAGCGGATGGCCGTACCATTCAGGAAACCATCACTGAACTGGTTGGTAAAATTGGTGAGAAAATCATCATCGCTACTTACGAAAACATTAACGCTGAGCAAGTAGTTAGCTACATCCACTCTAACGGTAAGTTAGGTGTATTGTTAGCGTTCAACAACGTACAAGGTGCTGACGTTCAGGAAGTAGGTAAAGACATCGCTATGCAAATTGCGGCTATGAAACCCGTAGCTGTAAGCAAAGACGAAGTAGATCCTGCTTTAGCAGAGAAAGAACTCGAAATTGGTCGTGAGCAAGCTCGTGCGGAAGGTAAGCCTGAGGCTATCCTGGATCGTATCGCTCAAGGTCGTCTGGAGAAATTCTACAAAGAAAACACCCTGCTTTCTCAGGAGTTCGTGAAAGATAACTCGATCACAATCGCTCAGTTATTAGAGAAAACGCAGAAAGGATTAACTGTAAAAGAATTCAAGCGTGTTGCTTTAGCTTAGTCTTTTATCGTTTTGATATAAATGGAAGTAATGTACGATACCCGTATGTTACTTCCATTTTTTATTGGCATGCATCGTCAAAGCTGTACTCAACTTCGCTTATTTTAGACCTAAGGGTAATTTATTAACCTATGGATTGTGCTTTCATAGTATTATAAGTAATTTTGCCTATCATTCTATCCGACGACTTATATGGTATCAAAAAAACTACTTCTTTCCATTTTACCCTTTTTATTTTTCTCTGTTGTTTCATTTGCTCAAACCACACCTTCAGCAACGCCTGCCATTAAAGACACCACTTATTGGAAGACCAAGAAAGAGTTTGGTCTGAATTTTAATCAGGGCTCATTCAGTGATAACTGGCAGGGCGGGGGTGTTAATAACCTGGGTTTAGGATCTTTCTTTAATGCCAAAGGCGAATACCGTAAGGACCGCGACAGTTGGGTTAATGACTTTCAAAGTCAGTTTGGTTTTCAGAAAATTAAAGGACAGGAATTTCGTAAAAGTATTGACCGTTTATTTTTTGATTCGAAATACGGCAGAAAATTAGGAGCTAAAGCCGATACGCAATGGTCTTTTATTGGTAGCCTTAACGTTCTGACGCAGTTTGCTAATGGTTTTGATTATAATTATCGATACAGCAATCAAACGTCTCCTTTGATTTCTGGATTATTCACTCCGATATACATCACAGAAGGGATTGGTTTTGAATGGCGTCCGGAAACGTTCTTTACTATGAGTTTCTATCCAGGTGCAGTTCGTCACACTATTCTGGGTAATAAAAATTTATATCAGGCTATTGATGCCCGGAATGCTTCCGAATTAGAAGCGGGAAATAAACCTTACGAATTTCTGAATTATGGGATTGCCAAAGGTAAAAGAGCGTTAACGGAAGTAGCGATTATGCAGTTAGTAGCCAACTTTGATCGCGATATTGCCAAAAACGTTAACCTGAAATTTCGTTACCAGGCGTTTGCCAGTTTCAGAGACTTAGCGGCTATTGATAACCGTATTGATGCCAAATTAACGGCAAAAATTAACCGTTATCTGAATTTTAATTTCGACCTTATTGCTCTTTACGATCAGGATCAGGTGATGAAAATTCAATATGCTCAGTCGATGGGTTTAGGATTTTTGTATACATTCAAATAACTTACCATTTATTAAG
Source organism: Siphonobacter sp. SORGH_AS_0500 (assembly GCF_031453245.1). NCBI lineage: Bacteria > Pseudomonadati > Bacteroidota > Cytophagia > Cytophagales > Cytophagaceae > Siphonobacter > Siphonobacter sp. SORGH_AS_0500. Next base: position 3,780,683 of record NZ_JAVIYT010000001.1, on the reverse strand, counting down.
TATATTATTTTGTTTCATATCCAAAACCCTTTTGACATGCTAAAAGAATTCAGACAGTTTATCGCTCAGGGTAATGTCCTTGACCTGGCAATTGGTGTTGTAATTGGTGCCGCTTTTGGAAAAATTACAACGGCTTTGGTCAACAATATTATCATGCCTCCCATTGGCTTATTACTGGCAGGTGTGGACTTTAAGGATGCAAAATGGGTACTAAAGGCTGCCGACGAAGCCACTAAACAACCCGAAGTTGCCATTACTTATGGAGCATTCTTTCAGGTAGTTATAGAGTTTTTAATTATTGCATGGGTATTATTTCTGGTCGTAAAAGCAGCCAATCATTCTGGATTAACAGCTAAAAGAGCCGACGAAAAAGCATAATAGTTTATAAGAATTTTGAAGGGTTTGACTGAAAAGTCAAACCCTTTTTTGTTTTCATTTAGGCTGGCCCAATTGTTTTTTGTTGTTTCGCAGTTTTTATATTCTAAATGATTTGAATTCGTATGATTAAGAGCTTTTTCTCGTTCATCAAACGTGGAAATGTCATTGATTTGGCAGTTGGGGTCATTATTGGTGCTGCCTTTGGTAAAATTGTAGATTCAGTAGTGAAAGACCTGATCATGCCCCTGGTTAGCATTCCAGGCGACGTGGATTTCAGCAATCTGTATGTACCCCTTTCAAGTAAAGTTCCGAAAGGACTAGCCTTAGTCGACGCCCGCAACATTGGCCCTGTTTTTGCCTGGGGTAACTTCGTAACCGTGGTCATTAACTTTTTTATTCTGGCATTCATCGTTTTTGTGTTGAGTTCGCTTGTGCAGAAGCTGGTGAAGAAACAGGAGGCCGAAGCCAAAGCAGAGCCACCCACGCTCAGCAAAGAAGAAATCCTGCTGACTGAAATTCGGGATGCTCTACGCGAACAGAATCAGCGATTGAAATAGCTGAAATAAGGGGTATAGCCCTTAAATTCGCCCCAAACAGATGTAACTCTAGACATGGCACAAAAGATAGTGGTGTTGGGTGGGGGCGAAAGCGGCGTAGGAGCGGCCTTGCTGGCTCAGGCTAAAGGATTTGAAGTATTCCTTTCAGATAAAAGCGAACTTGGTGAAAAATACCGTCAACAGTTGGTGGATAACAAGATCGAGTTTGAAGAAAAACAGCATACGGAATCCCGGATTTTTGAGGCGGATGAAGTCATCAAAAGTCCGGGTATTCCCGATCAGGTGCCTTTGATTAAAGCTCTTCGGGAAAAAGGAATTCCGGTGATTGGGGAAATCGAATTTGCCGCTCGCTATACCAAAGCTAAATTAATTGCCATTACGGGTTCGAATGGAAAAACGACGACCACCTTACTCACCTACCATTTACTGAAAACGGCAGGCTTGAATGTAGGTTTGGCTGGCAATATTGGGGATAGCTTTGCGAAACAGGTTATTGCAGATGCATACGATTATTACGTTCTGGAGATCAGTAGCTTTATGCTGGATTCCATGTTTGATTTTAAAGCAGACATTGCCTTATTAACTAACATTACACCTGACCACCTCGATCGTTACGGCTACAATTTCCAGAATTACATTGATTCCAAATTCCGTATTCTTCAGAATATGGATGCTGCCGGAACCTTCATTTACTGGCAGGAAAGTGAAGCTATTCACCAGGAGTTAAGCAAACGAACCATCGTTCCCCAAACCTTACCCATTTCTACGGAGGTTGTGTTGGAGAAAGGGGGCTCTATTCGTAATCAGAAAATTCAGGCTCAAACACCGAACGGTTCTTTCGAAATTTCGCTGGATGAGTTACCCATCGCCGGAACCCACAATGCTCTGAATGCAACTAGTGCGATTCTCGCGGCATTGTCCGTAGGCGTTTCCCCCGAAAAATTGAAAGAAGGGTTATTGTCCTTCAAAAATGCCCCGCATCGACTGGAACCCGTGGGCGAAATTAATGGCATCCGTTTTGTAAACGATTCGAAAGCCACGAATGTTGATTCTGTTTTCTTTGCTCTGGGCAGTTATACGGATCCACTGATTCTAATCATTGGCGGCGTAGACAAGGGCAATGATTACACCCAGATTGAGAAACTGGTGGAAGAAAAAGTCAGAGTTATGATTTGCTTGGGTACGGATAATGAGAAGCTCAAAAGTTTTTTTGCAGGTAAAGTTCCGCTCATTCTGGAAACCCAAGACGTTGCTCAGGCTGTTCAATGGGGTTTTGAATACGGAATAAGCGGGAATATAGTATTACTTTCTCCAGCCTGTGCAAGTTTCGATCTGTTCAAAAACTACGAAGACCGAGGCAATCAATTCCGAACGCAGGTGCAGGAATTAATCTTGCGGGAGCAGCCGAAAGAAATCTAGTTAGATGGTCATTAGGAAAGTTTTGGAAACACACGGCTGATTTTAGCCCCTGATACAAAGCATCATGAAAAAATACGCTCTAATCTTTTCCTGTCTGATCACTGGGACGCTCTCGGCTCAGGTAAATACGAATCAGTTTGGGACAAACCAGATTGAAGGTAGCAATCAGATTGCGGTAGGCACTTACACGGAATATGAAAACCAACCCTACGTTTCTGCGGATTGGAGCAAAGGAATCCTGTTAGCTGCCGATGGAAAACGCTATATGGTGCAAAAACTGAATTACAATGCCTATAACGACCGACCGGAATACCAGGAGCAGGAGAAAACCTTTCAACCTAGGTTTGAGGTAAAGGCTTTTGTATTAGGGGATACCATTACAGGGGCCAAGTATCGGAAAGGTTTCGCGGCCATCGATCAGCAATCGCCGAAAAGTTTTTATGAAGTTCTGGTAGATCGTCAGGTAAAACTTTTAAAGTATACGAAAGCTAGTTTATTGGACGTAACTAGTTTTAACTCAGCCACCAGGCAGAAAAAATTTGATTTCAACACCATGTATTACCTCGTAAAACCCGATCAGAGTATTGTTCGGATTAAGAAGGATAAAAAGTCAATTTTGGAAGCGTTACCTGAGCAGGCCGAGCGAATTGAAGAAATTGCGAAAGAGCGTAAATCGAAAATGAAAAGCTGGGAAGATATTCAACAGGTACTAGCTGAGTTATAAGAAGATGTTTTTATGTTAGTAAAGCCGTAAAGCTCCACCGTCGTGGAGCTTTACGGCTTTGTAGAGATAGTTGCTTCTAAAAAAGGGCAGGAGATCAAAGTCAGCTTGGACTGAAAGCAAAAAAAAGAAGAGGAAAGTCCTCTCCTTTTTAAGTAATCTGCTCTATTATTATGAAACTGCTTTTACTAAATGTATGAGTATGTGGGAGATGAATAGACCAACGTATGGTTTAAATGAGCTAGTGATTTTTGAAAAAGGGAACTAAAAAACCAACTTCTAAAGGTTGGGATAAAGGGGGACCCGAAGGCAATTTTTTACTATTGGTGTTATTTATAGTAAGGATGGGCAATAGGTTCGTTTCGGTAGCTGATAGGAGCTAGGCTAACGATGGACTGCCCGGAAAATTCGTTGAAATAATAATCGCTCTGGCTTGTAATCAAACGCTGAGGAATAGTAGAAACCCAAAGGCTGATTGAGTTGAGTCTGCTCAGAAAGGCAGTAGTCACCAGGCGGAAATCAGAGGGAAATAGTTTCATATTGATGTGGAGCAATAGGATTATTTAGAGCAAAGTCAGCATTGGCACATAAAAAGAATGCTCTGGCATTTTTTGCCTTTCGACCCCTCAAAGATGGGGGGTACAACATGACCATTGATTTAAATTCGATCAAGTGTATAAAAAACCAGGTAATTGGTTTAGGTAGGAGGTTAAATGAAAACCAGGGATTATTCAGAAGCTGACTAAACTGTACAAAATGACGCTTTCCCAGTAAAAACAATCAGATAATTCAGGTAGGTTCTATTTATTTTCCGGGTACCTACCTGAGTAACTGTTCAACGAAAACGAGGAGTAATAAGGCGAAAAGGGCGGAAGAAATTTCAGCCGACGGCTTCGCGAGGCTAGGCTCTCATGCAGTCACTCGGCTAGAGCCGAGCGACTGCGAGTAACTGCATGAGTTTCGCTCTGGATGGCAGGCTTATTCTGTCAACTGTCATCTCGAACGAAATGAGAAAACCTCTGTAGAAGGGAAAGGGGTAAGGTTAGTAAAGTTTCCCAGAAGCCAAGTAATCTGGTGAAGTCAATAAGATCCTTCGCTTCGCTCTGGATGACAGATCGGAAGTGGGTTAGATAGAACGAGATGGAGTCTCCCACCACGAATGAAATAGGCTGTTAGTTAAGGCTAGCAACTTTACCTTCCAACAAAAAAGAGGAGCCTTACCGCTCCTCTTTTGTAGTTAGTAATAAGCAAACTATTTATTAGACGTCGCAGATTAAAACCCCCTGCTTTAAGGATGCTAGCATTCCTTCTTTATCCTTCGGCGTAGGCACAAATTCCTGACCGATGTAACCCTTATACCCCGTTGCTACAATTGCCTTTACAATGGCAGGATAATAGATTTCCTGACGATCATCAATCTCTGTCCGGTTAGGCATTCCACCCGTGTGGTAATGACTGATGTACTGGCCATAACGTTGAGCATTACGAATATGATCTCCATGCATAGACTGCATATGGAAAATGTCATAAAGAAGCTTAAATCGTTCTGAACCAACGGCTTCGCAAAGTGCGGCTCCCCATTGTACCGTATCGCACTGATAATCGGGGTGCGAATGGCGGGAACTTAATAACTCCATCGTAAGCGTCACCCCGTTTTTCTCGGCTGTGGGCATGATACGCTTTAATACTTTCTGGCAATTTAGAATGCCCTGATAATCATCAAGTCCGTTACGGTTTCCTGAAAAACAGATCAGGTTGGTAACGCCCGCCGCTTTTGCCTGAGGGATAAGCTCTTCGTATAAAGCAACGAGTTTATCGTGATTTCTGGGATTATTAAAGAAACTGGTCAAACCTGTACCGTCAGGCCATCTATCAGCCTGACCCAGAGCAGAGGTTAAGCCATATTTAGCTAACGTAGGCCACTCGCTGGGGCCGGTCAATTCAATAGATTCGATGCCAATGTTTTTGCAGGCCTGAGCAAACTCATCCAGAGGAATGGAGCCGAAGCACCAGCGGGAAACTGAATGCTTGATATTACCTTTTAACTTAAGAGGAGCGGAAGCCGAAGCATCCAACGCCGATCCGATCGTGGGAAGTGCTGCCACGGTAGCTGCTGAAGCCGTTTTCTTCAGCATGGAGCGTCTGTTCATAAATAGGTTATAAAAAGTAAAAACAATGGACTTAAGTTCGCTATATATAGCATAGAGTAATAAAGGACATTTATACCCTTCATGCGTAGAGGTTAATCAGCAATTTTAAGCATCTGCCTTGATTAAGAACCGATTTAATGGGTTTAATGCCTACTCAGAATGAGTAACGTTTTATAAGTAATAAATCGCATATCCAAGTAAAAAACAATTATAGAATGGCTTCCCTAAAGGGTTTGATTTCAACGCGATCCCATACGTTTTGTGTTAAATAAGGTTCAGTTTCGAGCCATTTCATGAGTTGAAATTCTTCGGGGAAATTCATGATAACAACGGAACCGATCATTTGACCCGCTTCCGATAATAAAGCTCCTCCGAATAGAAAATTTCCGCTCGCTTTTAACTCCCGCATCCGGTCTAAATGAGCGGGACGGGCCTGTAAACGTCGTTCGGGAGCCTGCTCGTCAGTAAAGTCATAGGCTTGAATATGATACTGCATATTATTCCAGATTAACCTTGATCCGCTCTGCAATGGCTGCCATTTCCTCCGCAGGAAGCTGAAGTTTAGGGTTAGCAAAATTCATATCCCGCATGGACTGCATTGGCACGAGGTGGACATGTGTATGCGGAACTTCCAGTCCGATCACGGTGACGCCCAAACGCAAACAGGGGCAAGCCTTTTTGATGGCCGGAGCAATTTTCTTGGCTACCAGCATCAAGCCCGCCAGCGTGTCGTCGTCAAGGTCAAAAATATAATCAACTTCTTTTTTCGGAACGACCAGTGTATGGCCCGGAACCAGAGGAAAAACGTCCAGAAAAGCTATAAATTGATCGTCTTCGTAGACTTTATGAGCGGGGATTTCTCCCTGAATAATACGGGTGAAGATAGAAGCCATAGCTAAAATGTTTTACGTGACAGAGCATCACATGATCTCAAAAGTAAGGAGAAGAAGTTCAGAAAAATAGTAGGGACACAAAAAACGAGGCCCAACGTAATGTCGGGCCTCGTGCGTATTTCAAATCGTTAGGATTAACGAGTGATTTCTAATACTTCAAATTCAGCTTTACCATTAGGTAAAAGAATCTCAGCGAATTCGCCTACCTGTTTTCCTAACAAACCTTTACCAATGGGTGACTGAACGGAGATTTTACCCGTTTTTACGTCAGCTTCCGTTTCGGCAACTAATGTGTAGGTAGCAACCATATTGTTCCGCTTGTTTTTAATCTTCACGGTTGACATGATGGCCACTTTAGAGCTATCAATAATGGACTCGTCCAGAATTCGGGCGTTGGCCAGTAATTGTTCCAGTTTAGAAATTTTCAATTCGTGCAGACCCTGAGCTTCTTTGGCTGCATCGTACTCAGCATTCTCTGATAAATCTCCTTTATCGCGAGCTTCGGCAATTTGGTGGGCAATATGTGACCGACCTTTTGTTTTCAGTTCGTGTAATTCTGCTTTTAGCTTATTCAGCCCTTCCTCGGTATAATAGGCTATATTTCCCATATCCAGTAATCTAAATTTATAGGTTTGACTTTAGTAATGGCCTTATCATCCTCAGCCACAGATGAAATTAGAAAGCGGAAGCACAGGAAAAAAAACAGGTAGTTGTGATGGTAACAGCCTGTTTTTCAGTGTTCCTGTGCTTCGGTACTTCTAACGTAATGACAAAAAAAAAGAACGGTGACAAGACCGCTCTGGTTACTCAAAAAAATTTTATGAGTGCAGAATCAATCTTCTCGCCGAAAAGTTCCTTCCCTACAGATTCCGTAGAGATTGGTTGAACAAAGTTAGCACATTCTACAGCAAAAGCAAGCAAAAATGAAAGTCTTTTCCCGGCAGAAAGGGTAACTCGATGAGTCTTAACGTCAGAAAGTATTTAAGTTTGCATTTCTGCATGGTAACAACAGGGTAGCATCCCTTTCGTTGACTTATCTTTAGAACAAGTAAAGGAACTTATGCGAATTATATTTTTAGGAACGCCTGAATTTGCGGTAGAAAGCCTACGGGTCTTAGTCGAAAATCAGTGCAATGTCGTAGCCGTAGTAACGGCTCCCGACAAACCCGCTGGACGCGGACAGCAGCTTCAGCAGTCGCCCGTAAAGCAATATGCGGTTTCTGCTGGAATCCCAGTATTGCAGCCTGAAAAACTGAAAAATCCTGAATTTCTGGAAGAACTGAAAAATTACCAGGCTGACTTACAGGTGATTGTTGCTTTTCGGATGTTGCCGGAAGTGGTCTGGAATATGCCACGGCTGGGAACGTTCAATTTACACGCTTCTTTATTACCTCAGTACCGGGGAGCTGCTCCAATTAACTGGGCCATTATGAATGGTGAAACGGAAACAGGAGTAACCACGTTTTTTCTGCAACACGAGATTGATACCGGTCCACTGATTTTTCAGGAAAAAGAGCCGATTTCGTACAATGATACCGTCGGTGAAGTGTATGAACGTTTAATGAATTTGGGCGGAACGCTGGTGTTAAAGACCGTGCGGGCTATTGAATCAGGCGAGTATCCGCAAATTCCGCAGTCGGAGACAGAAGAAATCAAAATGGCTCCCAAGATTTTCCGGGAAACCTGTGAAATTCAATGGAATAAACCATCCGAACAAGTACGTAACCACATTCGGGGATTATCGCCTTACCCCGCCGCCTGGACGACTTTACTTGGAAAAACCTGCAAAATTTACCGGGCTTCGGTCGCGGAAGTAAACGAAATTGCCGAACCGGGAACGTACCGTACCGATCACAAAACCTATTTGCAGTTTAAAACGAAGGAGGGTTGGTTAGCCATTGATGAGTTACAACTGGAAGGCAAAAAACGAATGGGTATCGAAGAGTTCCTGCGAGGTATGCAGGGGAAACTTTAGAGGCTGGTCTGAGTGTTAAGAGGTAGGATACCTTTTCTGAAAAAAGCAGGTTAAAAAGCAGGTTAATTTGATTTGTTTTTAGAAATAGGTAACTATTAATTGAGAGTTAGTAATTTTCTTCATCAGCATCTATAAATGAGCGGCGAACAGCCATGATCACCACCTCTGTTTTTGACCTATTTAAAGTAGGACCGGGTCCCTCCAGTTCTCACACCATCGGGCCCATGAAGGCCGCTTATGATTTTTTGCAGGAGATCAAAAATCACCCGCAGCCGGGCCAGCACGTCGAGATTCACTTGTATGGCTCACTATCGGCCACGGGTAAGGGGCACGGAACGGATAAGGCCATTTTAGGCGGCCTACTGGGATGGTTACCCGACACGGTTGATCCGAAAGCTTTGCTGGATCTAATGAAATTGCCCGAGCAAACCTATGAGTTACCCGTAGGAGGCATATGGACGGGAGAAAAGGATTTTATCTACCATCGGGGTAAAACCGATTTCCCGCATCCCAATACCATGATTCTCAAGCTGACGGATGGCGAACATAACGTCTTGCTGGAACACGAATACTACTCGGTAGGTGGAGGCTTTATTCAGCGAAAAGGCCAGCCAATGGAAGGTACCCGCAGTACGCAGCCTCTTTTTCCGTACGAACACATGGACGAGCTGAAGAGTCAGTTAAAAACCTCGGGACTTACGCTGGCAGCTCTGATGATTCAGAATGAAAAGTCTTTAACGGGTTTGAGTGAAAAGGAGATTAACCGCAAGCTTGACTTTATTCTGGAAGCGATGGAAAAGGCCGTGAAACGCGGCCTGCGGGCGAAGGGAAACCTACCCGGCAAAATTCAGTTGAAAAGAAAAGCACCAGCGGTCTACGAGCAAGCCAAAAAACACTCCTTAACGTCCGACAGTTTTCTGATGTTTCTGAATGCTTATTGTCTGGCGGCTTCAGAAGAAAATGCAGCCGGTAGTATCGTCGTGACGGCTCCTACCTCGGGAGCTTCGGGCGTTTTTCCGGGGCTTACCTATCTAATGAAACATCACTTTCATTACTCGCCTCAGAAAATGCGGGAAGGGATGCTGGCGGCGGCGGCGGTTGGTTTTCTTGTGAAACATAATGCCAGTATTTCAGGAGCTGAAATGGGCTGTATGGGTGAAATCGGTTCGGCTTCGGCGATGGGTGCGGCTATGCTGGTATACGCTGCTGGCGGAAGTATTAATCAGGTGGAAGCTGCCGCTGAAATTGGTATTGAACATCACTTGGGCATGACCTGCGATCCCATTGGGGGTTACGTACAAATTCCCTGTATTGAGCGAAATGCGATGGGAGCAGTAAAGGCCTATAATGCTTACTTATTGGCCTTGTCCAGCGACGCTTCGTATCAAAAAATATCCTTAGACAGCGTCCTGAAAGTAATGCGGGCCACGGGCCGGGACATGTCTCAGAAATACAAAGAAACCTCCGAAGCCGGACTAGCTCTGAGCATGACGGAATGTTAAACGAGTTGTCAGTTTGTGGTTGTCAGTTGTCAGTTTTGTAAGAGGAACCAACTGAAAACTAAAAACTGACAACTGACAACTAAAAATACATGGTACATCTAGTAGTGGCTGTAGCGGAAAATGGGGCTATTGGTAAGGATAATCAGTTGATTTGGCATCTGCCGGATGATCTGAAGCAGTTTAAAAAAATTACCTCGGGTCATACCATTGTGATGGGACGGAAAACCTATGAGTCCATTGGAAAACCATTACCGAATCGCACCAATGTAATCATTACCCGAAATCCGGCCTATCAGGTGGAAGGCTGTCTGGTCGTTACTTCTTTGCAGGAAGCGATGGAAAAGGATACTGATATTTATGTAATTGGCGGGGCTGAAATCTACGCTCAGGCCTTACCTGCTACTGACGTTATTCACTTGACGGAAGTGCATATGGCTGTAGATGGCGATGCCTTTTTTCCGAAATTAGACGCTGGCGAGTGGGTAGAAGTAAGCCGGGAAAGTCACTCAGCCGATGAAAAACATGCTTATTCCTTCGATTTTGTAGAATTGAGAAGGAGCGAAGTAGAAAAAATACAGGCGTAATGGTTCGTCCTTAAGTTGATTATGTAGTGGAGATTGCAGAACAAAGTTTAATCCTGAAGGCTTTTCCTTAACTTTGCGAAGAATCAATGCAGAAGCATTAGCCGGAAAGCCATTAATTAAAGGAACTCGTCTTTCTGTGCAGTTGGTAGTGGGTTTGTTAGCTAGTGGGTCAGATATTTGAAGAAATAAAAGAAGAGTATCCCTACGTTACTAAGGAAGACATTTGAGTTTGCAAAAATGCTATAAAATCTACTGATTTCGTTTTTAAGTCGGAAGCTTTTTAAAGACTTTCGAATAACCCATAACGCAAAAGCATTTTATGGTTTTAACCGAAAAGTGGCTCGCGTTATTCATATCCGTTCAAAAGAAAAAACTGATGCTTAGTATCAACCATTTTCTTTTGGATTTCATTAATGAAGATTCCGTTTTAGCAAGAAAATCATGTCACAAAAAATTGTTCGCGTCGGGGATATTGAATGTGGATCAGACGAGTTGTTTCTGATCTCGGGTCCCTGCGTTATTGAAGACGAAAAAATCATGATGACCGTTGCCGAGAAACTCAAAGAGATCTCGGAACGCCTGAACATCAAAATCATTTATAAATCGTCTTTCCAGAAGGATAACCGTTCCAGCCTGGATTACTATTCGGGTCCTGGTCTGGACGCAGGTATCAAAATTCTGGCGAAAGTGAAGGAGCAGTTCGGCTTCCCACTCTTGACGGATATTCATTACCCCGATCAGGCGGCTCCCGTGGCTGACGTGGTAGACGTACTCCAGATTCCAGCGTATCTGTGTATGCAGACCACGCTAACGGTTGCAGCGGCTCAGACGGGTCGGGTAGTGAACGTAAAACACGGTCAGTTCCTGGCACCTGAAAACATGAAGCACCCGGTGAAGAAAATTGAAGATGCGGGTAATGACCAAATCATTCTGACGGAACGCGGCTATTCATTTGGTTACAATGACCTCATCGTCGATCCTCGTAGCTTCTATCACATGGCCCGTACGGGTTATCCCGTAGTGTTCGACGTAACGCACGCCATTCGTAAATATGGTATACCTTCTAAAGATTCTAAAGGGGGTGCTCGCGAGTATCTACCCGTATTAGCCCGGGCAGGTGTCGCTGCGGGTGTGGATGGTTTATTCGTAGAGGCTCATACCTGTCCCAGCGAGGCTCTTTGCGACGCAGCTAGCCAACTGGACATCACGCTGCTCGAAGAATTCCTGAAGCCATTGATCGAGCTGCACGCCGTTGAAGTGAAATATCGCCATTCCTTACCCGAACTGGCATAACAATTTTGAACGTTTTCTGACTCCCCGAGTCAGTCATTTAAACCTCGGAGCGATCTCCGAGGTTTTTTTGTGCGGAGCCCATTCTTAAGAAAAACGGTACGTCTATGGCACATCCATCCAGCATACGGCCCGTTCTGGAGAAAATTTCCCGGAACCTTACGCCGAATTTTTATATCACGAATGATGATGAAGAAATTATTGATGCCTTAGTCGATAATGGAAAGATGATGCAGGATTTCTCTGTAAGTCAGGTTACTTCTTTTCTGGCTGATCAAGACTTTTGTCTGGCTTTTTATTTCGCCGACGAAGTAGATCGGGGTTTCAGTATGTACATCATCCGTGATTTTTCGGTGAACATTCGGGAAATGATTCAATTGGAATACGTTCTCGATCAAATCATGGATCATGGTTACAACTATCATCTTTTTCACGCCGCCCGTAGCAAAGTCGATGAAATGCTATACATGGCCCCCACTTTCCGGGCCATGTGGGAGAAAAAAGATAAAACAGAGGAGGAGTGATCTTAAGAGTCTATCTTAAAAGTAGGAAGATCGTGAGTAGGCCTCTCGCGGCGTTTGAGACAGTTTAGGAGTTAATGGCAGGGTTAGTTCGCGTTACAAACGCAGATTCTCGAAAAAAGCGTTTGATAACGCCAAGCGTCGCAAAAGCTTTTCTCAGGCATCCGCAACATGGTCGCGGACAAACGATATTGCGTTTACTTACTTATACCCTGATCTGTCATCCAGAGCGAAGCGAAGGACCTTACTTAGCCTCGGGAAGGTTTGTAATTGACATGCATGTTGCGTCCCCGGATGAAATCCGGGGACACTTTTTTATGACCTTTTTCTAACGTATTAGGTCATGAGGTATTAGTAATAACCTAAGACCCGCCCATTCCACAGAAGGTCTCTCCCTACGTTCGAGATGACAGTTTAGCGAACGATTAGTTATAAAGGTTTACATCAGCTTTCCCCGGATTATCATCCAGAGCTATTAAAAACTGGCCTATAGGTAATCTTTCTTATCAAACCACAGCGGGGTTAAATTCGAATGGAGCCAAGGAACTTACTTGCCTTGCGATTGTAAATTTTAGACGATCGATAAGTCTGTAAAAAAAAACAGTCGGATGCTTTGAGACACCCGACTGTTTTTAGTAATAAAAGCTTCTTAGGATCATCCCCATTTAGCCTTCTGAATATTATCAATACTGGTTTTGATACATTCCAGCGGTGGACGTTTGCAAACATCCTGCTCTACAAAGTACTGTTTCAGACCCGCTTTCTTGGCATCCTTGAAGATTGCACCGAAGTCAATGCTTCCCGTACCCACTTCTGCGAATTCCTGCTGAGGCGTTTTCGCCATGTCTTTCACGTGCCATAAAGGGAAACGACCGGGATATTTGGCGAAGTATTCGGATGGTTTTTCTCCGGCCTTCGCTACCCAATATAAATCCATTTCCATTTGCACAGGCGTGTTTTTCAGCAGTAAATCGTAGGGTTTTTCACCATCTATTTTTTGCGTAAACTCAAAATCATGGTTATGGTAACCCATAATCAGGCCTGCTTTCTTGGCCGTCTCGGTGCTTTTATTGAGAATACCAAAGAGGTTTTTATAATCTTCTGCCGAACGTTCATCGTCTACCAGGTAAGCTAATACCACGTATTTCTGACCAATCGCAGCGGCATCATCTACTGCCTTATCCCAGTTTTTAGTCAGGCCATCGCCCGCTCCGAACTTTTGGGAACGTGCCGTCATGTAGTGACCACTGAAAGCCGTCAGGCCATTATCTTTCAGGATTTTAGTATACTCAGCGGGCGTTTTGCCGAAGAATTTACCCTGGTTATAGCCGAAATTTTCAACCTTCTTGTAACCCAGTTTGGCGACTTGTTCCAACACTTTTTCGATACCCTGTTTCTGAATATCGTCACGTACAGTATATAGTTGTAAGCCAACTGATTTGGCTTGCGTGGCGGCTAAAGCATCAAGACCAGCCAGTGAAAGAGCTCCAAGTCCCAGTGAGGTATGGAGAAAATTTCTGCGATTCATAAAAAGCTAGCGTATTAAGTCTAAAATGGACTTTCGTATCAATCCTCTGATGTCAACGAACGGGCTAATGTATGAATCGCAGGTTAAAAAATGGAAATATGACAATAATAAATTTAATTATTAATCTAATACTCTGATGCTCAATCAGGCTTGCCCCAGCAGGCGTTTCACGTATTTCCCAACAATATCAAATTCAAGGTTAACCGAGTCGCCCACTTTTAATTGGGAAAAGGTAGTATGCGTATAGGTATAAGGGATAATGGCAACGCGGAAAGAAGAGGCTTCTGAATTAAAAACCGTCAGACTAACGCCGTTAATACAGATCGAACCCTTTTCTACGGTAACGTTTCCAACGGAGGCATCGTACTCAAAATCAAATAACCAGCTTCCATTCTCGTCCTGAATCTGCGTACAAATGGCGGTTTGATCAACATGGCCCTGCACGATATGCCCATCAAAACGACCATTTGCCTGCATGCAACGTTCAAGATTAACCAGTGACCCGACTTGCAAATGCCCCAGGTTACTTTTCTTCAAGGTCTCATCTATGGCCGTTACCTGATGCACGCCATCACCCAGGGCTATTACGGTTAGACAAACGCCATTGTGCGAAACGCTCTGGTCAATTTTTAACTCATGGGAAATCGGAGACTCGATACTGAAGGTGACATTAGTACCTTCCGTGTGTAATTCTGTAATCACTCCCGTGGCTTCGATAATTCCGGTAAACATATTTTATTGGCTTTTGCCGTTAAGTTGTAGATTTTTGCAGGATAACACCATTGCATCGCAATTTGCACCCGGAAATAGTTAATTGTCGATAGTTTTTTGGTTTTAGTTGTTTGTTGTCTGATAATTAACGAGTCATGATCAGAATTCGAGCAGTAACTCAAAATCCTAAACCCCAAACTCAAAACCAATAATGAATAGTCGAAAATTACTTTTAGTAGCCATTGCTGTACTGATTGTCGGTATTGTAGTGTATTCCCTAAGTACGGGTAAAACGACTTCCTATGCTGATGATCTGCGGGCGGAGCGGGCAGAAAAAGATGAGAATTACCGTACTTCAGCCGAATCTCCGATTAAGGACAAAGCCAACTTCAAAGGCCTGAATTACTTCCCGGCGGATTCGAGTTATGAAGTATTCGCAAAAATTGAAGAGCTGGATGAAACGAAGACCTTTGCCGTACAAATGACGGGCGGCCAGACCGAAAACTATACGCTTTTTGGTAAGGCAACCTTTGAGTTACAGGGTAAAACCTGTACGTTGCTGGTCTTTGAAAGCAACGAAGCCCGAACGCTGTTCATTCCCTTCAAAGATGTAACGGCGGGAAAAGAAACCTACGGCGGTGGCCGTTATCTGGATATCCCTGAGGGAGATATTACCGGAAATCGGGTTACGATTGATTTTAACAAAGCCTATAATCCTTTCTGTGCGTATTCGCCGGAATACACGTGTCCGGTGCCTCCGAAGGAAAACAACCTGCCCATTGCCATTCGGGCAGGGGAGCAGAATTTCCATGAATAAACGTAACCTGCTATGAAAACAACCTATCAGATTAAATCAAGTAACGCTGGATTTGAAATTTATAATGAACACGAGAAGTTACTGACGACGTTTCGTTACGATGGCTGGTTTTCGAGTAATGGGAAAGCCGAATTGCCGGATAAACAACTGTTTCTGAAACCTAAAAATATCTGGGCTTCGAAGTTTGATATTTTTATAAATGAGATTGATAAGGGAGATATCGTCTTTAACTGGAAAGGACAGATTATTATTAGAATTGATTATGATGGAAAAGAAAAGATATTCCTGCTAAAAGGGCGGGGTTTGATGAACCATCATTTTATCCTTGAAAATGAAATGGGAATCGTTACGCTGGCTTTCATGCCCAGGTTCAACTGGACCTCATTCAGGTATGAATATCAGGTGGAGGTAGAGCCCAATCAGGAATCGCCTTTGGAGTTACTGATTTCCTGTCAGTTTGCCATTAACCTGTACATGACCATGACTACAGCCGCTGCCGTTTAGAGAAGGGGACCATAAAAAAGCTCTGCAACCATCGTTGCAGAGCTTTTTTATGGCATTAAGCAATCTTTTAATACTTGAAGACTTTGTTACCCGCCATAACTTCCTGCGTTTTTTCGTCGAACGTAACCCGAAGGCCCGTGCGGTACGCTGCGTTGGACATGATGGTGGCAATGGAGTGCTGGTAACCCGCTTCAATCGGAGCGTTTGGCGTTTTACGACTCCGTACGCATTCCATCCAGTTTTTAATGTGGTTGAACGTCAGTACGTCGCCGCCAGTGTTCGCCCCCGTTTCTACTTTAGGTCCTTCCAGTTTGGCAGAAGCCAGCAGATTGGCTTGCATTTTCATGTCTGCTGCATCCCGAGCCGTTAACCCACCCGTAGGTGAAATCATGTTGGTGTCGAGGTTCAGCTCTCCACCGTTGGAGTAATAAATCTCTTTTGTGCCTCCTGCCGAGTTACTGAAACGGCTGGCAAACGATACCTGGAAACCAGTCGTAGGGTCGGTTAGCGGGCCGTAATCGAATACTACCGTCAGGGTATCGGCGTTTTTACGACCGTCTTTCCACTGGTAAATGCCTCCATTCGCTACGGCTGAACGGGGGTGAGGCAGGCCGGTAAACCAGTGCACCGTGTCAATCTGGTGACTCATCCATTGACCGGGAATTCCCGAAGAATAAGGCCAGAATAGGCGGTACTCCAGGTATTTACGAGGATCAAAAGCTTCTTTTGGACGGTTGAGTAAGTAACGGTTCCAATCCAGATCTTCCTGCTTACACTGAGCTACCAGCTCAGGGCGACGCCAGCGACCGGGCTGGTTTACGTTCCACATTAATTCAACCATAGTAATAGGACCGAATTTACCGGATTTGATGAATTCTTCCGCCGCGTGATAATTCGCACCACTGCGACGTTGCGAACCAATCTGAACGATTTTACCCGAGGCTTTTACGGCTTTCAATACCGCACGGGCATCTTCCATGGTTTCGGCCAGTGGTTTTTCGGTATAGGTATCGCAGCCCGCTTTTACCGCATCAATCGTGTGGATGGCGTGCTGGAAATCGGCTGTGCTGATGAATACGGCATCAACCGCTTTGGCATCGTAGAGTTCGTCGTTATTGCGATAATCTTTAATGGTTCCGCCTAATTGTTTTTCCAGGAAAGCTTTACCTTCTTCCCGGCGACGCTTCCAGATGTCAGAAACCCCCACCATCTCGAAGTTCATTTCCTTCGCCAGAGCTTTAAACGGAGGGACGTGTGAAGCCCGGAAACGATCGGAGAATCCTACACAACCCACACGAACGCGGTCGTTAGCTCCGAGGATTTTACGATAACTGGCTGCAGACATCGCATTCACGCTCAAAGCCGTGCCCGCAGCAGCCAATGATACTTTCTTAAGAAACTCTCGACGATTTTCCATAGTCTAAACCGAAGGTTAATCGGCTTTTTTATTAGGTTATTAATTGAGTTTGTGAGTTTGGTGTTTAGCGTTTGGGGTTTAGAGTGATTGCTGTTGTAAGCGAATACGTTACGTCAACCTTATAACTCAAAACCATAAACGCCCAACCCCAAACTTATTTTAATTCCCGAATCTTTATACTTCTGAAATTGACGATGTCGTGGTGATCCTGAAGGAGGATGGGGCCTTTTTCGGCTGCACCAAAACCTTTGAATGGAGCGTATTTCGAACGTTCGATCAGAGCTTTAAAAAGTGGGGAGTTTCGCTCGTATTCCAGCACTTTAAACCCATTCAGCCAGTGCTCCACGTGATTGTTGGGATATACAATCACCCGGCCTTCATTCCATTCCCCAATTTTCTTGACGGCGGCTTTGTTAGGGCCTGTCTTATCCGCTGGAATCAGGTCATATAACGAACCAATCTTGCGGTTACCACCCGCTCCGAGTTTAGCATCAGGGTGTTTTTCGTCATCTAACACCTGAAATTCCGGCCCAACCGTTGCTACACTTTTTAGGGCATCCGCAGGGATGGTAGTAGGCGATTGATTAGGCTGGTATTCGTAGGTATCAGTTACCCATTCATTCACAAAGTATTTGACTCCGGCATTGGCTGCTTCCGTTAACTTGAACTGGAAGGTCAGCTCAAACGCTCCGAATTTTTCAGTAGTCAGGATGTCTCCACCACCGCCGGAAGCTACATCCAGCGTTAACTCCCCATCCTTCATAATCCATCCTTTGGTAGGAAAATTAGGTTTACCTGCCCCACGCCAGCCATTGGATGTTTTCCCATCCCACAAAAGTTTGAAACCTAACGCTTTTTCCTGTTCAGAAATGGTGTTGGGAATCAGGTTAATAACAGGAGTGTTGTCAACAGGAGAGGGCTGTAGATGATCCGTCTGGATACGAATGTTTTTCCAGCGAATGGTCTTTCCTTCATGCGAAGCATCTTTACCAATGCTATGCACCTGTAAAGCAATGTATCCTTTAGGAGTTACATCATCCACCAGATTTGAAACGGGAACGCCATTGACGAAGGTGCGGATGGAGTTACCTATGGCTTCAATGCGGTATTTATTCCATTCGCCTCTTTTGAAAGCCGCTTTACCAGCCGGATTATTATTAGGATTACACAGCCAGCCTCGACGAGCTTCGTCATAAATGCCGCCGCTCCAGCTACGTTCGGCGGGGTCAATCTCCATCTGATAGCCATTGACGCGGCCATCGCCTTCGCGTTGCAGGCTGCGGAACTGAATACCGGAATTGAGATCGTTATCAATTTTTACGTCACATTCAAAAATGAAATCGCCGTACTGCTGTTCAGTAAGAAGAAAGGTATTGGGCGTATTCATCTGAGAAATACCGATGATTTCTCCGTTTTTGATTTCATAGTTAGCCTTACCCGAAGCCGATCCGTCAGCTATCTTCCAGCCTTTCAGGGTTTTTCCGTCAAATAAATTTTTCCAGGTGCCCTTGGGAGGATTGGTGGCATACGTTAGGGTATGACTGGAAAGTGCCAGCGTTACTAAAAGTACTGATAATCTTTTCATGTTTAATGGTTTAATGGTCCACACGGGGAAGGTGATCCAACCGCTCAGAATCATTCAGGCACACTTCATTTAAATGACCCCGTTTTTTGGATTTACCCTGAAAAATAGAGTTCATTTATAGAGAAAGCTTACCGTTTCGAAGAAAGTAGGCCGGGATTATCCCTATTGAACTCCTCTGGGGTTAGCTAGAGTAGCCACGCTCCGCTCTTTCGGATTGCAAATCCAGAGTAGTTAAGAACGGTCATTAGGTAGAGACGCGACTCTATCGTGTCTGGGTAAGAGGCGGTTTTTATGACTAGTTAGTTTTTCTCATCTCCCCGCCAGATGCGATGGGTCTTTTGTTCTTTAATGAATTTAGTAGGTTAGAACGGGTTATTAGGTTTACTATTGACTCATGCTGCCAGCTTTTTCGCTGGCAGCGGTCTATAAGCTAGTACGTCGGTAGGTAGTAAAGGCGTTAAGTAGTGTAACTGAGAACCAACAACGGAAAACTAGCTTAGCTGATGGCAATCTTTTGCTCCTGCAAAAACTTTTTGCTGGTTTCGGCACAGGAAAGAGCGGTTTTCCCCTGGTCGGGAACGCCGTCCAGTTCGATGATTCCCCAGCCTTTGAAATGAATCTCGTTTAAGGCTTTGAAAACCGCTGGAAGGTTAACGTTTCCCTGACCCAGTTCAACGAATTTATAGGCTTTCGGATCGGGATTACCGGGTAAAGGACAGCGAACGTCTTTCAAATGCAGAGCATGAATCCGGTCTTTGTATTGATGAATTGCTTTGGCCGGATCGCCACCGCCCTGGTGATAATGGGCTACATCAAGTAATAATTTTACATACTTCGGATTCATCTCCTGAACGATAATATCCACTTCCTCTGGCGTTTCGCCCAACTGGTGCATGTGGTTATGATACGTGGCTTGAATGCCCATGGCAGCCGTTTGTTTGCCAATTTCGTTCATAACCTGTGCTAGTCGCTTCAATTCTTCTGTCGTTGGTTTCCGGTCTTTCGGTCGAGCATTATTGGTTAACTGGATGCTGCTTCCACCCAATGCCTTCACAAAGCTGGCGTGAGCCGTATGCATGTTGATGGTGCTTTCTTCTTTATCCGGGTCAATTTCTACGTTGCCACTAGAAAACATGACCAGTTTCAGTTGATGAGCGTCGAGCTCAGCTTTAAGTTCACTGGGTTTGTTACGATAGGGGCCAAAGGCATTGGCTCGAAGCTGAATGCCCTGAAAACCGAGGGAGGAGATATCCTTGATAGCATCGGTATCCTTACCTCCCCAGGTAATGGCCGAATAACCAATCTGTAATCCTGATTTTTTGAAAGCAAAAAGGCCAAGAGAGGAGCCTAAAACAGTGGCCGATGTAAGTAATCCGGCCTGTTGTAAGAACGACCGGCGGGAAAGCGAAGATTTCATAGATGTCAGAGGTTTTTCTCAAGACGGAAATTTAGTCTGAAACCCCTGACTTTCTGAAGATTTACTTTAAAACTAAGGGATTTGACTCGATTTTTCGGAAAGCTCCTGAAGTTGACGTTTAGCTTTACGATGACGAACCCGCTGACCAATATCCAGCCTGATTTTTGTTTCTGAACCTTCGTCTTTAGCCCTTAAGTTGAGCGTCCAGCCGGGCGTATGTTCTTCATCGTAACGCACCAATTCATAATCTTTATCCCGTTTGCGAAGGTTACGCAGAGGAATCTGAACGAATAAATCCGTCTGATTCCCAAAGCTGTAAGTTCCTCCAACAAATAAGGTCAGGGCCGTTGACTCAATGGCCATTTTATCCATTTCAATTTCACGTCCTTTAAAACGGAACTGACTCGTTAATGGAGCAAATTTGATATGGTCAAAATCCCGATTTTTAAAGATGAATTTCTGAATGCCTTTAATAGGTTTGAAACCAATTAATTCCCCATTCCGAAGGTTGAAATTAAGGTAACCTGAAAACGTACCCGGAATTGGGGTGTAATCCCGGCGTAATTTCATTTCAATTTTCCCTTCCGAATTCCATAAGCCTCGAATGTTTCGATGCGTAATGGTTTGTTGCTGAAAGTCGTCAAAAGCCCAGAATAGCTCCTGAATATTGGTATTTCGCAGAGCACAGGCCACACTCAGTCGAGCAGGGTTGCTCTGCACATAATCAATTTGACCATTGAAATTGAAGTTTCCTCTAAAGGCATTCATCGCCAATGACTTGATTTGCATTTTTTTATTCGTCAGGTTAAGCTTTCCACTGACCTGACTGGCTTTGAAATGGCGATACTGGAATTGGTCAAATCGTACATCAATATCGGTTTCTAACTGGTCAATGATCCGATCTACTTTAGCGATTAACTGCTTGCGGGCTTGTTTCCGGGCCAGAGCAGAGCCTTTGGGCTTCAAAGGCATAATTTTAATCGCATTGAAGTTCAAATTAGGCGAATAAATAGAAGCGTTAGCGTACAACCGAACATTGGAGGAAGTAAGAAAAGGGATTAACCTTTTAATTTGCCCCTTCACCGTTAACGGACTTTTGTTGAGACGTGTGTTGATGTGATGAATCAATAAATCTTTTTCATTAAAGCTGGCTTTCATGTTTAACTGATCGAAAATCAACTGACGATTCAGGTAACGAAAACTGCCGTTTTCAACTTTCACAAAACCAGTTAATAAGCCTGATAAATCACCCGTTTTAGGGTCAATAACGTTTACAACGCCCCCTCTATACTGAGCATCGAGGTAAATTTTACCGTTTTCAAGTACAAAGTTACTTGCGTTGATATTATCGTTTAATCTTGAAAAATCGGTATCAATATGGGCGGTGATATAGGCTCTGGATTTAATGAAATTATGAATAATCATCTTGCCACTGACGGGCAGACCATCGTCCCAGTTGGCGGTGTATTCATCAAAAAATACTCGGGAATTTTCATTACCCGTGGGGAGTGAACCGCTGGCATGATTGGTAAAATGCCCCTTTACCCGCAGATTCGTTAATAAACCCAGCTTGGATTCAAAACGGCCCGGTCCTGTGGCAAAGCGAACGTCAATTTGGGGTTCGATACCCGCTCCGGTCGAACCGTTCACCCGAACAACAGCACTTTCAATTTCCGGGTAATATTCAAATTTCCCGATGGACGCTGCCAACTGACGGGGCATTAAGTCGAGAGCTTTGGTAAGAGGAAGCCGATTCAGATGAAGATAGATATTCATATTCGGCGGACGTTTCACAAAAAACTGAAAACGGCCATGAGCCCGCAGGGTATCTTTTTTCTCGAAAACCAGGCGGGAAGGCTCAAGGGTTAAGACTCGAGTAGCCGTATCAATGCGAAGGTTCAGCTTGAGTTCCGTTTCCTGATTGGTACCAAAGCTACCCTTATTGGGATTAAAGGCCAGCCCATCCAGATGCATAGGTCCCCGAACGCCGATTTTGAACTGATTTTTTTTATGGGAAATCTGGCAGACGATGTCTTTGAATAAACCACCGTACCATTTATGATGAAGCGAATCAGCGAAGTGCACCTGAATATTTTCGAGGCGAACCTGCTTAATATCTACCAGAAAACCTTTTTTTCGGGCCTGAGCCGTTTTTTTAGCGGGATCTTTCGGCTCAAATATGCTCCAGTTGGCGTAACCATCCTTGAGTTTAAGAGCATTAACCGTTCCATCTACCAAACGAATGTGGCGAATCTGAACCTGCCGCCGGAAAAGATCGATTAGGTCAAGTCGAACGCGTACCTGCCGGACGGTCAGAAAATCAACATGATGCAGATCGTGTTTTAAATCTTCAAGCCTGACGTTTTCCAGCGTTATGGTTAAGCCCGGAACGCCACCTTCCCAGAAAACGATGTTGAAGTTATCTGCATAAAAGTTGCCCTTGATCTGATGACTGACTTCGTGCTTGATACGGTCAAAAATCCGATCCCTGTAACTATAAATAGCCGCCATTAGTATAAGCCCTAGAACGAAGAAAAGGGCGAATACTCGTAAAAAAATACGTTTAAGGCGTTTGAAATTCATAGAGTTTTAGGGCAATAAGGCGGTAAATAAATGGTTTGGGGTACGGGCACCAATGTACTCAGATTTTTAAAAATCAGCCGCGGGAT
Organism: Siphonobacter sp. SORGH_AS_0500; assembly: GCF_031453245.1. Classification (NCBI taxonomy): domain Bacteria; kingdom Pseudomonadati; phylum Bacteroidota; class Cytophagia; order Cytophagales; family Cytophagaceae; genus Siphonobacter; species Siphonobacter sp. SORGH_AS_0500. The sequence goes on along the minus strand of NZ_JAVIYT010000001.1, from coordinate 3,758,045 downwards.
TAAACGAATTTAATGCGAAGGATTTTATCTGGTATTAGGGCAAGGTGACTGGGCGTAACGACCTGAAAGGTAGTGAAAAAGATCTTGCCAGCTTGAAAGTGAAGGGAAACTGAGAAAGCGAAAAAACCAGACTTAGTGAAAGTCTGGTTTTAAAAAAAGAAATCATCAGGCGGGTTCTTCCCGAAACATTTCATCAATAATCTGAGGTACGTTGGTTTCCCGGACTTCGCCAAGCCAGAGGTTAGCGGGCTGAATGGCGATTACGGGACCCTGTTTGCAGCGACTGGTACATTCCATCTCCACTAGTTCAACTTCCCGCTTCAGACCTCGCTCTTTCAGTTCACTTTTAAAGGTGCGTCGCAGATCTTTCTGGAGTCGGCTGCATTTACTTCCCTCGCAAATCATAATGACCCAGGGACAGGTATCATGTAATTCTCTCATGGCTGTTACGGATAATAACCAAAGCTATAAATGATCTTTTGTGATTGTGTAGTGAAATGTTGGAAGTGCAGGAACAAATTACCCACCGATGGTGGTCATGGATTCATGGACGGAAGTGCTTCGCAACTGTTCTGCTTCGTATCCATCTTTGGGCCGATTTCGGAAGGCCTGAATAAACTTAAGGGTGAGTTCTTCGTCCGAAATATCTTTCCGTAACAAATCCCGAACGTCCATTACCCCATCGTCGTAAAGGCAGGTTTTCAGCGTTCCCTGTGCCGTCATTCGAATGCGGTTGCAGGTGCCGCAGAAAGTCCGGGAAAAAGCGGCGATGATGCCAATGTTTCCTTCAAAACCCGGAATCTGGTAATGATAAGCCGTAGAATTGAGCGGATCGATTTGTTTCTGAATATCAGGAAATTCAGTTTTCAAATGATCCAGAATTCGACGATAAGTCCAATGAAGAATAGGATAATGGGAACCTTCGCCATTAAAAGGCATTTCTTCAATAAATCGAACCGAAACGGGATATTTCTCGGTAAGCTGGGCTAGTGGAATCAGGTCTTCAATGTTACGGCCTTCCATGACCACGGCGTTGACTTTTACTTCAAAGCCCGCTTCCAGTAACTCGTATAGGCAGGCTTCTACTTTGGTAAATTCATCCCGACGAGTAATGTCATAAAATCGCTGCCGATCCAGCGAATCCAGGCTGAGGTTAATCGTTTTAACGCCTATTTTTTTTAAGTCTGGAATGTATTTTTGAGTGAGAACACCATTGGTAGTAATGGCGATTTCCTCAATACCTTCGATGTCGGATAACTGATAGAGAAACTTCGTTAGATCGTGCCGAACGAAAGGTTCACCACCCGTAATACGAACTTTCCGAACGCCCAAGCCTGCCAGCACGGTTGAAATGCGTAACATTTCTTCGTAACTCAGCAGTTGTTTTTTGGGCAGATAGGGGATACCCTCTTCGGGCATGCAGTAGAAGCAGCGAAGATTGCAACGATCGGTAACCGCCAGTCGTAAATACTGGATGGGCCGCCCGTGGTTATCATAAATGAGAGGGTGAGTTGTTGACATCTTATACAAATAAACGAAAAAAAGCCTCGCTTGTTCCCGAAGCTTTATCAACTTTGAAATATGGAATTGACAATACATTTATACGGCATTACCCGTGATATTATGGGAAGCTCAAAAAAAAGCGTCCAGCTTCCCGAAGGTGCCCGCGTGCAGGATTTATTAGAATTGATTCGCCGGGACTATCCCTCACTGGCTGAACTGAAATCATTGCTAGTAGCGGTAAACGAAGATTATGCTGAAACGGATGTAGTACTGACCGAACGCGATGAAATTGCTCTGATTCCCCCCGTGAGTGGAGGATAGCCTTTGGGGTTTAAAGTTTTGAGATCAGTGTTAGACGGATCATCCTTTGGGCTTACCTCTAATTTCGACACTGATCGCTAGCAACCAACAACGATTAATAGCAATAAAATGATAGAAATAACCGATCAGCCTATTGAGGTTCAGAGCTGTATTGACGCGGTTCAATCCGAGCGGGCCGGGGCCGTTGATGTTTTCATTGGCACCGTTCGGAATCATAATAAAAACAAAGAAGTCGTTCGACTGGAATTTGAGGCTTTCGATACGATGGCGGTGAAGAAAATGAAGGAACTGGCAGATGAGGCGTCCCGCCGCTGGCCAGTAGAAAAAATTGCTATTGTTCACCGCAAAGGCGTTTTGGAAATCGGAGCCATTGCGGTGGTAATTGCCGTAGCCACCCCACACCGCAAAGATGCTTTCGACGCTTGCCGTTGGGTGATTGATACCCTGAAAGAAGTAGTACCGATCTGGAAAAAAGAGATTTATGAAAATGGAGAAGAATGGCTGGAGGCCCACCCATAGTTTAGTTGTTGGTCAATAGGTATTGGCTTTAGGACCATCGGAGACCGCTCAGCGAGCGGTCTTTTTTGTTACCAGTAATCTTAAATTTTTTAGGAAACTCTTGTCAGTTCCAAATCATTTTTACCTTTGTATGAAATTAGATTAAATCTAAATAAATATAATTTGCTCAATTCGTACCTCCGTGGCTGTCCATTCAATCATTCGATATGTATTCTTCTTTAGCCTGACGATGGGTCACGTCTGGGCTCAAATGGGCCGTGTGGTAGGTAAAGTAACCGACGAAAAAGGGGAGGCGGTTGAGGCGGCTTCCCTCGTTGTGAAAGGCACTACATACGGCGTCATTTCTGATGAGCAGGGGCGTTATCTTTTCAAAGACTTAAAACCCGGGGCTTACAAAATCCGGGTGAGTCGGGTGGGAATGAGTAGTCTTGAATTGCCCGTGAAAGTTGAAGGAGGGCAGACCCAAACGCTGGATATTCAACTCAAATCCGAGTATACAAATTTTCAGGAAGTGGTTGTAACGGGCCAATTTGAGCCTCAGTCACTCAAGCAATCCGTTTTTCAGGTACGAACCATCGATCTGGAACGAATTCAGGCCCGGGCGGCTACTTCGCTCGTGGGGGTTTTGAATACCGAGCTTGGTATTCGTTTCTCCAATGACATGGCTCTGGGCACGTCCGACATTCAGTTGATGGGTATGACGGGTCGTAACGTCAAAATTCTGTTGGACGGCGTACCCATGCTTGACCGGGGTGATACCCGCGAAAGCCTCAATCAGATTGATATTAATACCATTGCTCGCATCGAAATCGTAGAAGGTCCCATGTCGGTATCGTATGGTTCAGATGCACTGGCGGGAGTTATTAATATTATTACCAAAAAACCGGGAGCTGAGAAATTATCCGTGATGGCTCGGGTGCAGGAAGAAAGTGTGGGGAAAGAATACGAGTTAGGCCGGGGCCAAGGTTCGCATTTAAATAGCTTTGGGGTAACGTGGCAACGAAAAGGCTGGTTTGCGTCCGTAGGCGGAAGCCGCAATGATTTTGGCGGCTGGCAGGGATATTCTCAAACCCGCATGCCCGATTGGCAGGCTAAAAATCAGTGGTTAGGGAATGGAACCCTCGGCTACCGGAACGATAACTTCAGCATTCGCTATCGGCTGGATGGGTTACAGGAAACCATCCAGGCTTTGGGAGCCGCGAATGCTAACACAAATGTCGCTCGTGACCAGAACTTCATTACCAAACGCCTCATGCATCAGGGGCAAGCCGAATGGAAGGCTAACGACCGTTTGAGTTTGAATGCCATAGCCGCCTATACGGATTACAGCCGCCGTACCCAAACGACTCAAATTGATTTAAACACAGGTCGCCGGACGCTTTCGCTTGGGGAAGGGGAACAGGACGTAGCCAGTTTCGATAACTTCATGTTCCGGGCTACGGCTCAATATCGGCTGAATAATCAGTGGTCGTTTCAGCCGGGCGTAGAGTTGAATCGTGATCAGTCTGCCGGAGCCCGAATTTCAGCGAATGATGGAATATCCGATCTGGCTTTTTACGTTTCTTCGGAATGGAAACCCGTGGAAGCAATAGTCATTCGACCCGGGTTACGCTTCATTCATAACTCCGTGTATCAGGCTCCGCCCGTCATTCCTTCCATTAATACCAAGTTTGCCCTCACGAAAAAATTGGACTTTCGGGCTTCGTACGCACGTGGCTTCCGGTCGCCAGCTTTGCGGGAATTGTACTTCAATTTTTTTGACGCCAGCCATTCCATTCAGGGTAATCCCAATCTGAAAGCAGAATACTCGAACAGCTTTAATGGATCATTTTCCTGGGAAATGCTGCGTAGCAAAGCGGGTTATCTAAATCTGGTTCCGGGATTTTTCTATAACGATTTCCATAATCTGATTTCCTACGGTAATGATCCGGTTGATCCTCGCATCATGCGTACGGTTAATATCGACCGTTTCAAAACTGCTGGAGGAACCCTGAATACGGTATTGCAATGGAAAGATCTGCAAGGCTCTGTGGGTTACTCTTACATCGGTCGTTTCAATCAGCTTTCGACAGATGCCCGCATTCCCGAATTCAACTGGGCTTCTGAATTTAATGCAAACCTGATTTACATGGTCAAAAGCATTCATACCAAACTTAACCTCTTCTATAAATACACCGGAAAACGTACCAGTTACCAAACGGCCGCCGATCTCAGTGTGCAACTGGCCGAAACGGCTGCTTTTCACTGGATGGATTTCTCCATCAGTAAGCCTTTGTTCCGCGTATTGACTCTTAATGCCGGGGTGAAAAATATCCTCGATGTAACCCGACTCAATAATACCGCTACTGATTCTGGTAGTGCTCACAGCAGTAGCGGTCCGATACCTCAGAGTTATGGACGTTCGTACTTCTTAGGCTTGACCTTTAACTGGAGTAACTAACGCCTCATCAAAAGCTAGTGACCACATCAAAATTCCTCCTATTTAAAACCCAATGAAGCTCATGAAGAAGCAGTTTTTATCTCTATTATTCGTAGTAAGCATGGCAGCATTGATTCCGGCCTGTAAAACCGACGAACCTCCGCTGCCCGATAACACCGTTCAGTTTGAATCGGCTGAAAAAGGTTTTTCTTCAGATTCTTCTTCCGTTACGGTTCATTTAAATCTGGATCGTGCCGTAACGGCGGCTACCAATGTAGTGGTGGACCTAACCCCAACGGGTGTTACCTATGGCACGCATTTCACGACGGCCCCGGCAGCAACCAATAACTCGATTACCGTAACGGTTCCAGCGAACAGTAAAACAGCTTCGATCAAGGTTACGAAAGTAGCGAACATTTTCCTGACGGGTTCAGAAACGATTGATTTCACCATTAAATCGGCGAATAACTCGGTCGTAAATGGTGCTACCGCTACGCAAAAACTGAAGTTCTCTTCCATCATTTCCAGCGGTTCAGCTCTGAAACTGAACGGTGGAGCAGGGGGAGCCAGTGCGGTTAACTCGGTATTCGTTGATTTTAGCTCGAATAGCCAGACGGCTGTAGCTCGCAATAGTTGGGATTTAGGGTTTTACAACGGAACGGACTTCCGCGTAATTCTGAATGCTACGACTGGAGCTACCGCGAAAGCACTAACCAAAACCGATTTAACGCAGGTAACCGCCGCCGATACTACCGCTCTAGCCAGCGTATTAATTTTAGGAACGGGGCAGGGCACGTTTGATTTGGTAGATAACATCGACGGTGATCTGAGTAAAACGGTCATCAAAGCCGTGTCCGCTACGGATGCCGAAAATCCGGTATATATCGTGAACCCTGGTAACGCTGGAACGACGCAGAAACCCTGGTATAAAATTCGAGTGCTTCGCAAAGGGACAGGTTATACCGTGCAATATGCTCGTATCACAGAAACGACGTTCAAAACGCTGGATATTACCAAAGATTCAAACCTGAATTTTAGCTACATGTCTTTCGCACAGGCCAAAGCGGTTTCTGTAGAACCCACGAAAGCAAACTGGGATCTGGTTTGGAGCTTAACGACGTATAAGGCTACCGAGACGATTCCTTATACCTACTCAGATTTCGTTCAGATTAACTATCTGGCGGGCGTAGAGGCAGCTGAAGTGCTGACCAGTACAGTTAGCTACGATGCCTATGCAGAAGCTAATATTGCCAGCTCTTCTTTCAAGAAAGAACGTAACGTCATTGGTAGCAACTGGCGTACGTCAGCGGGGCCTGGAGGAGCGGCAGCAGGCGTAAAAACGGATCGTTTCTACGTAGTGAAAGACGCTTCGGGTAACGTTTACAAGCTGAAATTCGTGAATTATACTTCAACGGACGGCGGCGAACGCGGTTACCCAAACATCGAATATAAACTGGTAAAGAAGGGAAGCTGAGTGTCTTTTCAGTATGATTAATAAAACAAAAGTCCACTGCACCTTCCTATGCAGTGGACTTTTGTTTTATTAATCTACTATCAATAGGCATATTCTACCTCAACCGGAAAGTGATCGGAGCCTTTAATATCTCGGCGAACCTTGTGACTCAAGACTTTAAAGTGATTGCTATGAAACTGATTATCGATTCGAATAAACCAGGGGCTACGATTAAGGGTAAAGCCAAATCCGCGGCCAGCCTCTTCAAAACTGTTTTTCAGGTAACGACGGGTTTTTCCGTAGGCAATTCCCGTAGGTACTTCGTTGTAATCTCCACAAAGAATAACGGGATAAGGACTGTTTTTAACTATTTTAAGGACTTCTTCAATCTCAGAATTATGAGCAATGAATCCCTCTTTAAGCTTATGTAGAATGGACCTGGTTTCTGCTTTGGCAACCTTGGAATTTTTGGCCCGAGCTACATTTCCTACCCGAACGCCCATCGAGTAGAGATGAATACTAATAACCCGAATGGTATCCGAATCTTTTTTAATGTCCGCCATAACGAATCCATTATGCCCGCCAGCATTCTCAAAAACGTGGTAACTCTGATTAACAATGGGATATTTTGAAAACAAAACGGGCCCTAAAAACCCCTGGTCGCTTTTCCGAAGATCGCCGCTATACCAATTCAATTCTTTAAAGATCACTTTATACCGATAACCCCTTGTCCGAAGCTGGTCATTCAATTTAAATTCGTCAGGTAAATACGAATAATCCCAGCTATAGTATTCCTGCAAGCATAAGATATCTGCATTTGAAGATTTAAGCCAGTTTAGCATGGAGTGTAAAGGGCGAATATCCTTATTCTCCATGTATTCACTGACTCCAAAGGCTGTGGTATTAAACGTAGAAACTCGTAGGGAATGAGAAAGATCCCCGGGCTGATGACTGGTGTGGAAACCAATGGTGCGAAGCCAGAACGGCCAACCGGCCAGAAGGAAAATCAGGGGAATCCAGGCCTTTCGAACATTTCTGAAAAACCAGAAGACTGTCAGTAAAGCCAGCAACATCATTACCCAAGGCAGAACTAATAATAAAAAGCCAGTGATCCAGTGCGTCCACCAGAGCGTATAACCCAAGGTGTACCCAATGATCAGGTAAAGACAGAGAGCATAGGTAATCAAAGAAAAAAGAGAGGTGAAAAATCCACCGGTATGATTTCGGGAAGTCATGGAACTCTTTTTCAAATACAATGAAGGTTGTTTGGAGTGCGTGTAAAAATGGGCGATAAACTTAAAACTCTCGATAGAAAACGAATATAATATTGCTTATGATAAGAAAAAAGTGTTAATTTGCATTAGATTTCAACGGAAAGAAGAGGGGCCTATCACTCCTCTTCTTTGTTTATACGAGTTTTTCGTTGAAAATAACAGGTTTAGCCGAAGGGTAAACGTATCCTGAAAGCCGCCTACTGCTGATGTGGTATGAATCTGAAAGAAAAAATTACAGAGCTGGCTGCGGCCTTATTACCAGACGAAAGTTATTATCTGGTAGATGTGCAGGTGAGTGAGTCTCGTATCAAGTCAAAAATAACCATTTTGGTAGATAGCGACGCAGGCATCAGCATTGATGAATGTGCCGCTTTGAGTCGTGAATTAGGGCATCAGATTGAGGAACTGAATTTAATTGAAAATGCTTATACATTAGAAGTATCCTCTCCTGGTGTTGATTTTCCACTGACCCAAACTCGCCAATACCAACGGAATATCGGCCGGAAACTTCGTGTTCAGTTCAAAGACGGAAGTGAGAAAATCGGCTTGCTGAATATCGTAAGTGATTCAGACATTTCGATTACCACGGATGGGACCAAGAAAGAACCAGCCGTAACGCTCGTTATTCCGTATGTCGAGATAAAGAAAGCTCAAGTGCTGGTATCATTTAAATAATCCTTAAGTGGGCATTTCGCCAGCTGGGCAAGTCTAATGAAGTTAGGTAGGAATGAACCAAGGCTTCGTGACTGGAAACCAACAAAAACTATGACGAACCGATGAACAGTGCAGAACTGATCTCTTCCTTCGCCGATTTTGCGAGAGAGAAGAACATTGACCGTCCGACGATGATCAAAATTCTGGAAGATGTCTTCCGGACGATGATTCGTAAGAAATTCGGTACTGATGAGAACTTTGACGTAATCATTAACCCTGACAACGGCGATTTGGAAATGTTCCGGACGCGGGAAATCGTGGATGATGATTCTGAAGATATTTGGGATTACGATAAAATTCCACTGGCGGACGCCAAGAAAATCGAGAAGGATTTCGAGGTTGGCGAAGAGGTAGTGGAAGAAGTGAAGCTGGAAGACTTTGGTCGCCGGATCGTGCAGACGGCTCGTCAGACGCTGATTCAGAAAGTAAAGGATATGGAGAAGGAATTGCTCTATTATCGTTACAAAGATCAGGTAGGTGAACTGTTAACGGTTGAGGTATACCAGGTGCTGGGTCGTGAGATTATTTGTCTGGACTCGCAGGGCAATGAATTAAGCTTACCCCGCGACCAGCAGATTCCCCGTGACCGCTTCAAGAAAGGTGATTCAACGAAAGCCGTTATTCACAAGGTGGAAATGAACAATGGTACACCTAAAATTTCGCTTTCACGGACTTCACCCGTTTTTCTGGAACGTTTGTTTGAGCAGGAGATTCCTGAAGTTACGGATGGCCTGATTATGGTTCGCAAAGTAGTACGCGAGCCCGGTGAACGAGCCAAAGTAGCCGTAGAATCGTACGATGATCGGATTGATCCCGTAGGTGCCTGCGTAGGTATGAAAGGTAGCCGGATTCACACGATTGTCCGGGAAATGAACAACGAAAATATTGACGTGATTAACTTCACAGATAATATTGAGTTATTGATTGCCCGTGCCCTGAGTCCTGCGAAAATCAGCCGCATGAGTATTAACAAGGACGACAAGCGGGTATCAGCCTGGTTGAAGCCCGATCAGATTTCACTGGCCATCGGAAAAGGCGGTCAGAACATTAAATTAGCAGGTAAATTAGTCGGAATGGAAATCGACGTCTTCCGGGAAACCGAAGGGCCGGTAGATGACGATGACGTTGAACTCAATGAGTTCTCCGACGAAATCGAACAGTGGGTACTCGACGAACTACACCGCGTCGGTCTGGATACAGCCAAGAGTGTTCTTGCTATGGGCAAGGAAGATCTGGTTCGCCGGACTGAATTGGAGGAAGAAACCGTAGATGACGTACTGGAGATCTTGAGTCAGGAATTCGATTAATGCAAACGCAGGTTTATTAGGTTACGAACCAGGGGATATGGTGCGTAACCCAAGAACAAAGACCGTTATGCATCATATCTAATTCTACAAACACCCTAAACTCGTACATTATAAACCACTCGTTTTGACGAATTCAGACAGTAAAGCATCCAACATGGCAGAAGAGATCCAAACAATGCGTTTAAATGTGGCGGCACGAAAGATCAACGTGGGCATGGGAACCATTGTGGATCGACTTTCGGCCAAAGGATTTAAAATTGACAGTAACCCGAATACCAAGCTAACTGGCGAACAGTTGCAGGTATTAGCGAAAGAATTCAGTGCCCCTGATCTTGTGAAAGAAGGGCCTAAACCTTCCGAACCCGCCGCGACGGCCCGTCCGAAAGGTGACGACGACCTGCCTCTGTATTTCCGTCAGAAATCAGAAGAGGCAGCAGCTCCTGCTGAAGTAAAAGCAGTAGAAGAAAAGACTGAACCTGCGAAAGACGAGAGTCGCTTGCAGGGATTAAAAGTACTTGGAAAAATCGACCTAACTACTGGTAAGCCCATCGTGCCCGTTCAGGAAGCTCCTAAAGCTCCCGTTGCAGAAGCACCCAAAGTGGAGACTCCCAAAGTAGAGCCACCCGTCGCTGAACCTGTGAAAGCAGCAGCCCCTGTGGTGGAAGCACCGAAGGCCGAGCCGGTAGCTGAAAAGCCCGTAGCTCCTCAGCCCGTAGTGACTCCTCCAGTGGTAGAAGCGAAAGTGGAACCCAAAGTAGAAGTACCGGCTCAACCCGCGAAGCCCGAAGTGAAGGCAGAGCCTGTTGCCGAACCTAAACCAGAACCTACTGTCGTAGCGACTCCCCCGGTGGCTACTGTGGTAGAGCCCGCACCCGTTGCGGCCGCTCCGAAGCAGGAGCCTGAAATAAAAGCTCAAACGCCTCAGCCGAAAGAAGAACCTTCGAAGCAACCACAGCAGGCCAATCGTCCCGCTGACCAGCAGAAGAACTTCCAGAAGCCAAGGCATGAACAGAAACAAGAACCAAAGCCAGAGCCAAAACCGGAAGTGAAGACAGAAACACCTTCAGCTACGCCCCCTGAACTGATCGAAGCGAAAGCCGATCGATTGAAAGGGTTGACCGTACTGGGCAAAATTGAATTACCCTCGAAGAACGATAACCGCGGCAATAATAACCGTGATAATCGGGGTGGTAACTCAAACAATGAGAAAAAGAAACGCAAGCGTATTAAGCCCGTAGAGCAGGACCGTAATCAGGCCCGTTCTAATGGTAATGCTAACAACGCGAACAATAACGAACCTAATAACCGTCAGAATAATAACCAAAATCGTCAGGGCGGAAATCAGGGGAATCAGAATTCCAATAACCAGGAAAGAAATCAGGGACAGGATCGCAATCATAACAACACGAATGCGAACAACAACCAGTCTCAGAATAACAACCAGGGCGGAGGTAATAACAACAACAACAATCGCAACAATAACAATCGGAATAATAACAACCGAGGTGGTAACCGTCGCGATGAGCCTTCGAAAACGGAAGTACGTGACAATGTAAAAAATACGATGGCCCAGATGGGCGGTGGTGGTGCCAAGAAGCAAAACTTTGGTGCAGACCGTCGTCGGGAGCGTCGCCAGGATCGGGCCCGTCGTCGGGAGGAAGCCGAACAGCACGAACTGGAACAAGAAAAAATCCTCAAGGTAACCGAGTTCGTATCGGCCAGCGATCTTGCTTCGTTAATGGATGTTTCCATCAACGACATTATCCAGACCTGTATGAACATGGGTATGTTCGTATCGATCAACCAGCGTCTGGATGCAGAGGCAATCGCGATCATCGCGGATGAATTTGGATTTGATGTTCAATTCATCTCTGCTGAAGAAGAAGTGGAATCTGCTCTGATCGAAGAAGAGGATGCTCCAGAAAGCTTAGTGCCCCGTGCTCCGGTTGTTACAATCATGGGTCACGTTGACCACGGTAAAACCTCCTTACTTGATTACATCCGTAAAACGAAAGTTGCTTCGGGTGAGGCCGGTGGTATCACGCAGCACATTGGTTCTTATAAAGTAAAAACGAACGACGGTCGCGAAATCGCTTTCCTTGATACACCTGGTCACGAAGCCTTTACCGCTATGCGTGCTCGGGGAGCCAAGTTAACGGACGTAGCCATTATCGTTATTGCAGCGGACGACAGCGTGATGCCTCAAACTCGCGAGGCTATTAACCACGCCCAGAATGCGGGTGTACCGATGGTATTTGCGTTCTCGAAAGTAGATAAGCCCGGTGCTAATACAGAGAAAATCCGCGAAGGACTTTCTCAAATGAATATCCTGGTTGAAGAATGGGGTGGACGTTACCAAACGCAGGAGATCTCTTCGAAAAGTGGTTTAGGTATCGACGAATTGCTGGAAAAAGTATTGCTCGAAGCCGAGTTACTTGATCTGAAAGCAAACCCCAACAAACGTGGAGTGGGTACTGTCGTAGAAGCTTCGCTGGATAAAGGTCGCGGTTATGTAGCAAACATTCTGGTACAAAATGGTACGATGAGTGTGGGTGACGTAATGCTGGCTGGACCTTTCTTTGGTAAGGTGAAAGCCATGTTTGACGACAAAGGTCAACGCGTAAAATCAGTTGGCCCCTCAACGCCCGTACAGGTGTTAGGTCTGAGTGGTGCTCCTACGGCTGGGGATAAAGTGAATATGATGGAAACGGAGCGTGACGCCCGTGAAATTGCTAACAAACGTGAGCAATTACTGCGTGAACAGTCACTCCGTACCCGTAAGCACATTACACTCGAAGAAATTGGTCGCCGGAAAGCCATTGGAAACTTCAAAGAGCTTAACGTCATCGTTAAAGGGGACGTGGATGGTTCTGTGGAAGCACTTTCCGATTCGCTGCTTAAACTCTCGACGGCTGAGGTTAATGTTAACATTATCCATAAGGGCGTAGGTCAGGTAACTGAATCCGACGTAATGTTAGCATCTGCCGGGGATGCCGTAGTAGTAGCCTTCCAGGTTCGTCCTTCGCTCAACGCTCGCCGTCTGGCCGAACAGGAGCAAATCGAGATTCGGAATTACTCCATCATCTACCAGGCAATCGAGGACATCAAGAAAGCCATGGAAGGTCTGCTGGAACCCGAATTCCAGGAAGTGGTTACGGCCAACATCGACATCCGCGAAGTGTTCAGGATTTCGAAAGTGGGTACCGTTGCGGGTTGCTATGTAACCGAAGGTACGGTGAAACGGAACAACAAAATCCGCGTGATCCGCGACTTTATCGTGATCCACGAAGGAGAGATTCAGGCCCTGAAGCGTTTCAAAGACGATGTTGCCGAAGTGAAATTCGGTTACGAATGCGGTCTGAGCATCAAGAACTTCAACGATCTGGAAGTAGGCGACACTATCGAATGCTTCGAGTTACAGGAAGTAAAACGTAAGTTATAAGTTGAGTTAATCGTTGCTGGTTATAAGTTGATAAGTAGTAGCGAATATCCATAGAAAGAAGCCTTCATTCAGTTTTGGATGAAGGCTTCTTTGTTATACACCAGAATTAATAACGGCTTATGTGCTCACTGGAGAAGGATAATCACTAACAAGCAACTATTAACCCACAACCGATCAACTAAAAGGCTCTTTTTTCGTTTATAAGGTAGATTTTCGTTTATTTAGGAATTATAGCGAGTTTGCGGCACCTAGCTCATCCACGTTTCATCATTCGCCTGTAAGAAATTCATGCAGTTCCTCTATCCTGCCTTTCTATGGGGGCTTCTGGCCGCTGCCATTCCGGTTTTGATTCACTTGTTTAATTTCCGGCGAATCAAACGGGTTTATTTTACCAATGTTAGCTTTCTCAAACAGGTTAATACGACTACCAGTAGCTTCCGTCGGTTGAAACACTGGCTGATTATGGCGGCTCGTATAGGGGCTCTGGTGTGCTTGGCTCTGGCCTTTGCCCAGCCCTTTATTCCGGCCAGCAAAAGCATGGGTGTTAGTCGCGATGGTATTACCAGTATTTATCTGGATAATTCCTTATCCATGCAAAATCTGGTGGACAACCGCCGTTTGCTGGATGTGGGCGTTAGCAAAATCGAAGAATTATTGAATTCCTTTCCTAATGCCCCAACGCTGCAACTGGTTACGAATGATTTTGGAGCCCAGGAGCACGCTTTACAGGGAAGTCAGAAAATTCGGGATCGGTTGGCTACTGTCGATTTTTCGCCGTCCGCCCGTTCGTTGGAAAGCATTTACCGTCGACAACAGCAGTTAGCTTCAGCTCATAGTGCTGGCAAAAATCAACTATTCTGGTTATCCGATTTTCAGAAATCTACCGTTGGCGATTTACAGAAAATTAAACCAGATTCCAGCACGCAGCTTTTTCTAGTGCCCGTTCAGGGAACAACAACGCAAAACGTTTTTGTCGATACGCTTTGGCTGAATACGCCTTTTATCCGTGAAATGCAGTCGAATGTAGTAACCGTTCGGTTACGAAATTCAGGGACAAATCCAGTGGAAAATCTGAGTGTGAAGTTATTACTGGACGATAAACAGGTGGCCTCACAGATCGTATCGATTCCAGCGGAGAATTACGTGCAGACAGCGTTTAACTTTACCGTTCGCGGGAAAGGATTCAAGAAAGGGCGGATAACTTTCGAAGATTCTCCGGTCACTTTTGACAACGATTATTACTTCGTTCTCAACGCAGCTCCGCGTATCGACGTTCTGCACGTTTATGGCCAGAAAACAAAAGACTACGTACAGAACGTTTTCTCCAATGACAGCTTGTTCCGTGAACAAAGCTTCTCCGTGAACAATGTTGACATTGGCACTTTCCAGTCGGCTAACCTGATTGTACTCGAAGGAGTAGAGCGAGTGGAGGGAAGTTTAAGGGCGGAATTACAACGTTTTGTTGATAAAGGAGGAAGCCTGTTAGTCATTCCTCCGGCACGGGTTAGCGATGCCTCCTGGTTAACTGCTTTGGGGATTCAGAATATCAGTAGTGTGCAGGGCGAACCCTCGACACCCACCATTCTGGCTGAACCTTCGAGACAAAATCCATTTTTCAGTGATATTTTTGACGAAACCACGCAGAAGGAACAGTTAATCATGCCAGCGGCTTCGTCCGTCTGGAGTTGGCGAATGGTTGGGGAGAAGCTTCTGAATTTTAAATCTGGCGAACCCTTCCTGACTTCTTCCAAAGCTGGGCAGGGGAGAGTTTACCTCATGGCTTCATCGCTTGATCCAAGCTTAGGTGATTTTGCCCAGCATGCTTTATTCCTGCCTATTCTTTACAAAATAGCTTCGCTGAGTGTGCGTCAGGAGCCTATTGCGTATTCCTTTGAAAGTCCTGACATTCAGATTGATGCCCCAGGCTCGCCGAAAAATGCCGTATTTAAACTCCGAAAGGATAAGTTGGAGCTGATCCCTATTCAGCGGATGAATGGTAATCAATTAACTTTCGAGTTACCCAAAGCAGAACAGCTTACCAATGGTCAGCCCCTTGAATCAGGGTACTATGAACTAATATTGAATGGAAAAGTAACCCAGTTATTGGCATTCAACCATGATGATAAAGAATCAAACATGCAGGTGTACTCCCCACAGGAGCTTCGGGATTTGTTTAAAGGTAACCGCAATGTTCAGGTTTTTGATAATGTGAATCGGGCTGATGTAGCTACGGCCTACAAAGAGCAGCACGTAGGAAAAGACCTTTGGAAGTATTTTATCATAACGGCTTTGGTTTTCCTATTATGTGAAATTGCCATCGTCCGATTAATGAAAGCGTAATACACAGAGACAACAAATACAAAAAGCCCATACTTTCTGGTGCTTGGGATTGCGTTCTCTAATCAAGCTTACAGAACCTCGAGAGATACATAAGTTCCTTCGCTCTGGAGGACAGATACAGATAGCAGAGGTAACCCCAACTACTTCAGCCCAACCGATGCCAGCGAAAAGGCTGGCATCATTCGTCTAACGCTTCATACCTACACCCGTAGTTGTTCGGCTAGAGTCCAGCGACTGCGGGTGGAAGCTGATTTGAATGAACTGCTAGCTAGAAAGTGTTATTCAATCCTAAGTAAGGTCCTTCGCTTCGCTCTGGATGACAGGAGGGAAGGGCGTTATTGCTGCCAGCTTTTTCGCTGGCAGCCCTTGACTATCACCTCGCTTACTATCCTAACTACATAAAGGCCTTATTTGGAATAGAAACGCGTTCGGTAATGGACGTAAATTCCTTTTGCTCTAACTATTCTCCAAACACAAATAAGGTCCTTCGCTCTGAATGGCAGAGCTCGGTATAAACTAATTCTTCCAACGGTTATCTCGAACAAAGTAATAGATAAACGCACGGATGCTCGTTCCTGTCAAAAGGAAGACTCTGACCGTTAAATCTTATTTATTTAATTATTCAGATAAATAATTTATGATACATCCGATTTGCTAAAATTATTTCTTGAAATTATTCAAAATTAATAGGGGTAAAGGTGTTTGGTTCAGGTCCTGTATTTGATACTGACTTATTCTACGAAAAACTTGAACAAAACCATTACATCTATGAGAAACTTATTACTAAGTCTTTTCTTTTTGGGGCTTGGTTGGAGTGCTTTCGCTCAGGATCGTCTCATTAACGGACGAGTCACTGGAGACGACCAGCAGCCCATTCCTGGAGCCAGTGTAGCAGTAAAAGGAACGACACGCGGGGCGGTTACCAATGCCGAGGGGAAGTTCTCATTAAGCGTTCCTGAAAACACTATTCTGGTAGTGTCGTCAGTGGGGTATCAGACCCTTGAATTCCCCGTAGGAAATCAGAATTATCTAGAATTAGTGATCCCTTCCAGCACGTCTGCCTTAACGGAAGTCGTCGTCGTAGGTTATGGTACCCAGAAGAAGAGTCAGTTAACAGGGGCCATTTCATCCGTAAGTTCCAAAGAAATTGCGGAGTTACCAATTACCAACGCCCGTCAGGCCTTGCAGGGCCGAGCTGCCGGGGTGGATGTAGTTCAGGCTGGGAGTAAGCCAGGTTCTGGTGTTACCGTCAGGATTCGCGGACGTCGCTCTATCAATGCTTCTAATGATCCCCTGTATGTAGTAGATGGAATTCCATTAGCAGGAGGAATTGATGATATTAACCCCAATGACATTCAGTCCATGGAGGTTTTAAAAGATGCTTCGGCCACGGCCATCTATGGTTCAAGAGGAGCCAATGGGGTAGTCATTGTCACGACTCGTCGTGGAACTACGGGTAAAACGATTGTAAGCTATGACGGATATTATGGCGTTTCAAAAGCTCTCGGCCGTATTGAAGTCATGAACGGGGCTCAGTTTGCGGAATACAAACGGGAATCACGCCGAGCGGTGGGTCGTTATGATGATGCCGATCCTAATGCGGATAGTAAGATCTTCGAAGCCGTTGAGTTGGATGGCATCGCTACTGGTCGTTCAACGGATTACCAGTCATACATCTATCGTACGGGACATATTCAAAGCCATCAGATAGGGGTTCAGGGGGGTAGTGAGAAAACTCAGTTTTCTATTTCGGGTAACTTCTTTCAGGATAAGGGAATCATTAAGACTCAGGACTTTACTCGTTATAGCTTTCGGGTTAACCTGGATCACCAAATTGGTAAACGTGTAAAAGTAGGTACGTCAACCTTCGCTGTTTATAGTGTTAATAATGGCGGAGATACTTTCTATCCAGGCGGTGGGAATGGTTTTAACCCCTTAGGGTTAACGCTGCGTGAAAATCCGCTGGGTAAGCCTTATGATGATAACGGTAACCTGATTTTCCTGCCTACCTCGGATGGACTTCAATCCAATCCTGCGGCTGAAGTAGTACCCGGTGCGAATATTGCCGAAACCAAAACCATCCGGGTTTTCAATAGCTTGTATGGCGAATGGAATATCACAGACGGTTTGAAGTATCGCCTGAACTTCGGACCTGATTTTACGAATCGCCGTTTTGGACGATTTTGGGGAACGTTTACGAACGACCGTCGCGGTGGTGATCCCCGGGGTATGACGGATTACTCGCAGGGCTTCAACTATACCATTGAGAATATCCTGACGTATACCAAGAAATTTCGTGAAATTCATAACCTGAATATTACGGCTCTGCACTCGATTCAGCGGGACAATTATGAAACGGCTCGAATCAGTGTGAATGGTATTCCTGCGGCAACTCAGGAGTTCTACAGCTTAGGCCAGGCTCAAACCATCAATAGCGTTGCTACGGGATTGACTCAGTGGACTTTACAATCCTTCATGGCTCGCTTTAATTACGACTATAATGAGAAATATCTACTGACTTTAACGGGCCGTTACGATGGTTCTTCGCGTTTTGGTCGCAATAATAAATATGGTTTCTTTCCTTCAGTAGCAGCGGGCTGGAATATCAGTAATGAAGACTTCCTGAAAGGAGTAAGCTGGCTCGATCAACTGAAATTGCGGGCTAGCTGGGGTTCGATTGGTAATACTGCTATTGACCCCTATCAGACACAGACGCTACTTTCACGTACCGTTTATGCCTGGAACACAACGGCGGCCTATGGTTACCGTCCTAACTCGATTGGAAATCCTAACTTACGCTGGGAAACGACTTCAACCGCTAATATCGGGTTGGATTATAGCTTCTTCCGGGGCAGACTGGCGGGTTCGCTGGAAGTCTATCAGGCGGATACCCGTGATTTGTTGCTCAATGACCAATTGCCTTATACGAGTGGGTACGGAAGCGTACTACGTAACGTTGGTAAAACTCGCAATCAGGGGCTGGAAATTACCCTTTCTACCATTAACATAGACGCATCTAATGGTTTCCGCTGGAGTACGGATCTTCAGTTTACGAAAAACAAAGAGCAGATTCGTGAACTCTTCAACGGAAAAGTAGACGACATCGGCAACGCTCGTTTCATCGGTCAGCCGATTACTGCCATTTATGATTACAAAAAGATAGGAATCTGGCAAACCAGCGAAAGTGATGAAGCCAAGCGATATGGACAGAATGTAGGAGAGGTAAAACTGCTGGATATCAACGGCGATGGTAAAATTGATGCCGACCATGACCGGATGATTATTGGTTCGCAGATTCCTAAATTCACTGCCGGGATGACCAACCGTTTTAGCTTTAAAGGACTGGACTTATCCTTTTTCCTGTATGCTCGCGTCGGCAGTACCATTACCAGCGGGTTCCACCAGACTTTCAATACGCTGGCGGGACGTTATAATAACCTGAACATCAATTACTGGACTCCCAATAACCCAACGAACGATTTTCCGCGTCCAAACCAGAATCAGGAAACGCCGATCTATTCCAGCACGCTGCGTTACTTCAGCGGTACTTTCCTGAAAGTACGGAACATCAATCTGGGGTACAACGTACCAGAAAATGTAGCAAAACGAGTGGGCATGACCAGTCTGCGGGTCTATCTGGCAGCTCAGCAGCCTTTTATTTTCTCTGAATATCGTTCGAAATACAAAGGTATTGACAACGAAACAGTAGACAGCATTTCTGAAAGCCAGACGCCTTCTACACGCCAGATTATCTTCGGTATTAACGCGAAATTCTAGCAAGTATTTGGAAAACCATTTCAGGATAAAGACTTAGACATTCATGAAAAAAATAGTGTATACCTTATTGATCGCCAGTCTGATGCTGACGAATCAGTCGTGTAAAAATCTTCTGGAGGAGACGCCCATTTCTTCGGTTGGGGCGGATTATTTCAATTCTCAGGCTGGTTTCGAAGCGGGAGTGAAAGCAGCCTATTCTTCACTCCGGGATTATTACGGTCGTGAAATTGGAACGAATCTGACCGTTTTTGGAACAGACACTTACACCATGGGTGCTGATGGCAGTTACAAATACATGAATCAGTATACCACGCAATTTGGCTCCAACGTAGATATCCTTCGGGATTTATGGAATAACTTCTACGTGGCAATTAATACGATGAACGTGCTCATCGACAAAGCCAATGCAGGTACGGTGACGGGTTTAACGGACGCTAACAAAAACCTGAGGATTGCTGAGCTACGATTTTTTGCGTGCCCACCATTACTTCATTCTGGTTCAAAACTGGGGACCCGTAGCCTTAACGTTAACGGGTAACCTGGAACCCAAAAAGGATTTTACCCGAGCATCGGTTAAGGAAGTCTATGCAGCGATTACCGCTGACCTAGAAGCATCTCTGGCTGTGTTACCTAATACAACGACGGATTACGGTCGGGCTACCAAGGGAGCTTGTGAACATTTGCTGGCTAGGGTTTACTTGACAAAGGCGACCTCAGAAGCGGCTGCATCCGACGACTATGCCAAGGCGGCTACGTATGCTCAGAACGTTACTAAAAATTATGGGTATGCCTTATTATCGGATTTCGCGAACGTATATAATCAGGCCAATCAGATTAATAGTGAGGTGATTTTTGCGGTTCAGTATACGAATGATGCTTTGACGGATATTGGCCCCAGTGGTACAGGAGCCACTGTAAACGGGAATCAGACCCACTTATTTTTCGGAAATGAATATGACGTTCAGGCCGGAATGAAACGTGATCTGGCTAACGGTCGTCCTTGGAAGCGTTATATGCCAACGTCTTATTTGTTAAACGTTGTTTTTAATCCAGCGGATCGGACAAAAGATTCCCGGTACAAAAAGACGTTCAAGGATACCTGGTATACTAACAATCCCGGAACATTCACAAACGTTTTTGACAACTCGAAATCGAAGGTAACCCTGGCTCAGGGCGATACGGCGATTTATATTCCTGGAGTGGAATGGACAACGGCTCAACGAGCCGCCAAACCTTATCAGGTATTGGTGCCAAGTCTTTATAAGCCTAATTTATTTCCTGTACTTAACAAGTTTCTGGATCCACTTCGTCAGGATGTTACCGCAGAATGGGGAAATCGTGACTGGTTTGTAATGCGTTTAGCAGAAACGTACCTGATTCTGGCAGAGGCCAATCTGAAGCTTGGTAAAATGCAGGAAGCCGCTGATGCTATTAACATGGTGCGGGTGCGGGCAGCCTGGCCGGGTCAGCAGGAGGCCATGAAAGTCAGTGCTTCCAGCCTAACCATGGAATTTATTATGGAGGAACGCGAAAGAGAGCTGCTCGGAGAAATGTTCCGCTGGTACGATTTGAAACGGTGGGGTATATTGGTAGATCGGGTGAAAAAATACAACACCGACGCTGCCGCTGGAATTCAGGCTTTCCATAACCTGCGTCCGATTCCTCAAACTCAAATTGACCGGACTACGGGCGGTGCTTCTGCATTCCCCCAAAATCCTGGCTATTAATTCATTGAGCAACAAAACCAGAAAAGGGCTTTCTTCGCAAGAAGAAAGTCCTTTTTGTACGAACAACAACTAACGAACCACCACTCACTAACTTAATCCTTTTTCCTGGCCGCAATTTTCGCCTGTTTGCGGAAGTAAGCTTCACGTTCGAGACGTTGACGCTTCCGGGTTTCTAATTGAGAAGCTTCGTAATCTTCAATAGGCTCATGGAGTAAGTCCCGGATGACAACCGAAGCACACACAGCTCCGAAGGTGGCGGGTAAGTAAGAAATCGTTCCGTACGCAGAACGTTTGAAATTGGAGCCGTCCGTATGCATCAGCGAATCGGTGCGTACCAGTTCCGTAGAATAAACGGCTTTTATTCCCGATTGAATTCCGTACCGGCGAAGACGTTTACGCACGTAATGAGCTAATGTACAAGATTTTGTGTCAAATAAATCGGCTACCTGTACCTGCGTAGGATCAAGCTTGCCACCTGCCCCCATAGAGCTGATAATGCGGTAACCCTTTTCGTGAGCCGTGGCTAATAAGGTTAGTTTGGGGGTAATGGAGTCAATACAATCCATTACGTAAGCAAATGGTTGCGTAAGGATTTCACGGCAGGCTTCGGGTGAAAGGAAGTCTTTACGAACGTGTAACTTTAAGTCAGGATTAATACTGAGCAAACGTTCAGCCATCAAATCAGCTTTGGATAACCCGTGCGTGGTGGCAAGGGCGGGTAACTGTCGGTTTCGGTTGGATGGATCCACCACGTCGCCGTCCACAATCGTCATTTCACCCACGCCCGAACGAGCAATAAATTCGGCGGCAAAGGAGCCCACGCCGCCCAAACCAATGACTAATACGTGTGCCTGGTTTAATAGATCGAGCCCTTCTGGCCCGATGAGTAATTCTGTTCTGGATAACCAACTCATAATCAATATGGATACTGCTTGTCAGGGGATGGGGGCCATTCGGTGAAAATTCCGCCAAATCTGATCTTTTAATGTAGAAACAGGAATATTCAAGTGCTTCGATGCGGCTGCAAAGATACTACTTATCGAAATCTCCTGATCATCCGTTTCGAGAAATAGCCGATCTAAAGAGATCATTTTCAGGCATTTTACGGCGTTGGAGTCGTCTTGCAATAAGGCTTTACCCAAAGAGAAATAGAAATCATACTTCTGGAGCTGCTGAACAATTTCCGGTTTATTATTAAAACCATGGACGATTAAAGGTGTTTTGATTTTCAGTCGTTTAACTAGCTGGGTCAACTCAGGAAAAGCCCGGACGCAATGAATCGTTACCGGAATTTGATGCTGCTGGGCCAGCATTAACTGACGTTCAAAAATGGACTCCTGAAGGGAAAGAGGGGCCTTGGTCAACCGATCCAGCCCGCATTCCCCCAAAGTTGTAATTCGTCTGGTTTGAATGGCTCTTTCAATGCCTTGTAATTGTTCCTCTACCTCGTTTTCCTCAATGTACCAGGGGTGAATACCCAAGCTGATTCGCTGTGTTTCGGGCAAAGTATCGAACTCCGAAAAACGGGCATTATAAATGCTTTCTGAATTCTCGCCAGAATTCAGTTGATGCGTATGAAAGTCCAGAAACGAAACGTCTTCCCTCATGCTACAAAAATCTTATCGCTAAAAATATCAATTTATTACCCTCAATGAGCCATCAAAAAACTTCAGCCATCCATTGAAAACGCAAAACAGCCAACGGAAAACTCCCAACTCAAAACCCTAAACGAAGTAAAAGGAGTAACTTTGCGGCATCCAATGGAGCAGAGAATATCCGGGCAACAGGGTTACGGGTGTAAACCAGCGTAATCATAGGCTCAACTCCAAAATTAATCTTATGTCATCAACTCAAGTTCGCGTACGTTTTGCTCCTAGTCCGACGGGAGCCTTACACATCGGCGGAGTTCGCACCGCACTTTATAATTACCTCTTTGCTCGTCAGATGGGCGGAAAAATGTTGCTTCGTATTGAAGATACGGATCAGAATCGTTTTGTTCCCGGAGCAGAAGATTACATTCTTGAAGCCCTTCAATGGGTAGGTATTACCATCGACGAAGGAGTAGGTGTCGGTGGCCCGCACGCTCCGTATCGTCAGTCAGAGCGGATGCACATGTACCGTGATTTCGCCGAAACATTAATTGCGGCAGATAAAGCGTATTACGCGTTTGATACTACCGAAGAACTGGACGAAATGCGTCAGACCTTTGAAAAACAGGGCTCTACCTTTCAATATAACAGCATTACCCGTACGCGACTGAAAAATTCGCTGACCTTGCCAGCCGAAGAGGTGCAGGCTCGTATCGCGGCGGGTGAACCTCACGTGATCCGTTTGAAAGTACCCGCGAAAGAAGAAATTCGTTTCCGGGATTTGATTCGGGATTGGGTAAACGTTCACTCCTCACAGATTGACGATAAGGTATTATTGAAAGCCGACGGAATGCCTACGTATCACCTGGCTAACGTGGTGGATGATCATTTAATGGAAATTACGCACGTGATTCGGGGGGAAGAATGGTTGCCGTCTGCCCCGCTACACGTGTTATTGTATCAGGCTTTTGGCTGGGAACGTCCCGAATTTGCTCACCTTCCTTTGTTATTAAAGCCCGAAGGAAACGGTAAATTATCCAAACGTGATGCCGATTTGGGTGGTTTTCCCGTATTCCCACTGGAATGGGAAGACCCTGCCAGTGGAGTCGTGGCACGCGGATTTCGGGAAGATGGGTATCTGCCCGAAGCGGTAATCAATTTCCTGGCCTTCCTGGGCTGGAATCCCGGAACAGAACAGGAAATGTTCACGATGGATGAGTTAATTGCTGCGTTCAGTCTGGATAAAATTCATAAAGGAGGAGCCCGTTTTGACATAGCCAAAGCGAAATGGTTCAATCAGCAGTATCTCAAACAGCACTCGGATGCTTCAGTAGCCGAGTCATTAAAGGAGTCATTTGCAGAAAGTAGTCCTGAAAAAATTGAGAAGATTGTTCACTTGCTGAAAGACCGGGTGACCTTCCCGCAGGAAATCGTCGAGCAGTCAAAATTCCTTTTTGAAGCACCTACGCAGTACGACGAGCAGGTAATGACGACGAAATGGAATGCCGACGTAGCAGCTGTAGTCGAACAGTACGCAAAGGTATTACCCGAAGTAGAGCCTTTCACGGCTGAGACGGCCAAGGAAGCATTACATAAAGTTACCGACGAAAAAGGCATTAAATTAGGAAAAGTAATGCAGCCACTCCGCGTCGTACTAACTGGAGCCCCCGCCGGCCCCGACCTGATGTTATCCATGGAAATCATGGGCAAAGCAGAGGTAGTAGATCGGTTGAAGAAAGTATTATAAGCGTTTTGGGTTTGGGGTTTTGAGTTTAGAGTTATGAAAAGAATCATTAAGCCAGACTGGCGGAATGATAAAATTTTTGATTCGCAGAAACTCAAAACCTTAAACTCAAAACTCAAAACATAAAAGTCATGGCAAAGAAATCAGCGAAAAAGCCCGCTCAACCCGAAAAGCCGCGAGTTCATAAAGACTTAGACGGACTCGATATTACGATTAATAATTTTGGGGAACTGAATATGTCTTTGCCGATCGATAAAATCAACGAGTTTTTGAACCGTACGGTGGACGATAAAAAACTACGTCACCGCGATGATCTCGAAGCTTTACCCGGTCGGAAAAAAGAAGATTCAGAAGAAGAGGAAGACGATTTCGATTTACCGGATGATCTCAAACGCGAACTGGGCGAGTAGTTTAGAAGGGTTTGAGCCGTTTATGAGTCGATATTGAAATGTTACCTTATCAAACGAAACAAACCCTTACAAACCTTCCAAGCTATGCGTAGCCACGAAATTGATTACAAAATCATCGGTGAAGATATTCAGATCGTAGAAATTGAACTGGATCCTAACGAAACCGTAGTTGCCGAAGCCGGTTCCATGCTTTTCATGGAAGATGGTATTCAGTTTGAAACGAAAATGGGAGATGGCTCGGAGCCGGATCGTGGCTTGTTTGGTAAGCTCATGCAGGCGGGTAGTCGGGTTCTGATGGGTGAATCACTCTTCATTACGCACTTCACAAACCGGGGTTACCGAAAAAGTAAGGTAGCTTTTGCCGCTCCTTATCCCGGTACGGTTATTCCCATTAATCTGGCTTCTTTACCTGGACAAACACTGATTGCTCAGAAAGACAGCTTTCTCTGTGCTGCCTTGGGTACAAAAATTGCCGTTACATTCAATCAGAAAATCGGGTCAGGATTATTTGGGGGTGAAGGATTCATTCTCCAACGACTACAGGGCGATGGACTAGCTTTCGTACATGCCGGTGGCGTAGTGATTGAACGCTATCTGAATAACGAAAGCCTCCGCATTGATACGGGTTGTATCGTTGCTTTTGAGCAACAGATTAATTATTCTATCCAGCGTTCAGGGGGTCTGAAATCGATGGTTTTTGGTGGGGAAGGCATCTTCTTGGCTACGTTGTCAGGAACGGGTCGCGTCTGGATTCAGTCCATGCCGATTGTGAAATTGGCAAATACGCTCAGTTCAATGACTAGCGTTACTGGTAGCGGTCGGGAAAGCGGTTCGGTATTAGGTGGCTTAGGTAACTTGTTTGAGTAATGAATAGATGCCGCTGGTAGTTTTTCTGCTGGCAGCTTTTTCGCTGGCAGGTCCAGCAGGTCGGTAGCGTTGTTCAATAAAAGCTAACTACGAAAAACACAGATTCACGAAAGAATCTTCGTACTTAGAAAATAATCATAAATTCGCGGGAATCCCATCACAAGGGGTTCCCGTTTTCGTTTATTCAGTTGTCAGCTTGCCCTTTTCAGTTTGGAATCTACTAAGAACTGTAGCACAATTAAAACTGAAAACAGACAATGGTAAACTGAAAACGAATAACAGACCACTAAAAAAGATGCTTCGAACGATTTTTTATAGCTTGATTACGCTTCTGATGACTAGCTTTTTGCTGGCTTGCAATGAAGATTATACTCCTAAACCCAAAGGTTTTCAACGCATTGATCTGCCACCGCATAGTTACCAGCAGCTTACGGAAGATCATCCCTATACTTTTGAATATTCCAAAGCCGCGGTTATCAAACCCGATACCTTTCTGAATGCCGAACCCCACTGGATTTTCATTCATTATCCGGCCCTAAAAGCAAATATTCAGCTGACCTATAAACCCATCCTGGGTAGTAAAGACCGGCTTCGGGGATTCATTGCCGATGCCTATAAACTCGCTTCCAAGCACCAGGAAAAGGCATATGCTGTAAAAGATGCCATGGCCCTGGGGAAAACGGGACAAAAATTTGTCATTCTGGAAATTGCCGGAGATGTGCCCAGTCATATGCAGTTTTATACCACCGATTCCACGAAAAATTTCCTTCGGGGAGCGATGTATCTGCAAACGGCTACTGAGAACGATTCGCTCACGCCCGTTGTAGAATACCTCAAAAAAGACGTGATGCATTTGGTGAATACAATGAAATGGAAGAAATAATTGAGTTTACCACCGTTCAAACCGAAGCGGAACTGCAACAGCTTTATACCTTAATGCAGGCGAATTTGCTTGCGAATATAACCGCAGCCGTTGCTCAGGATCAGGGCTTTGTTACCATTCCTTACGAACTGGATTTATTGCGGGACATGAATACGCAGGCTCCGCATATCATTGCAAAGGATGGAGATCAGGTAGTGGGTTATGCCTTAACGGCAAGTCCGAGGGTAAAGCATCCTTTTTTTGATCCCTTGCTGGAAACCTTATCTACGTTAACGTATAAGAATAAGCCGCTTTCTGAATCTTCTTATTACCTCATGGGTCAGGTTTGTGTGGCGGAAGGTTACCGGGGCAGAGGAATTTTTGATGGGATGTACCAGCAGCACCGTAAAACCTATAGTGCTGACTTTGATTACCTTATTACTGATATTTCCGTGCGGAATACCCGTTCGCAGGCGGCTCACCGTCGCGTGGGATTCCAGCCCATTCATACTTTTACAGACTCTACCGCCACGCACGATACCTGGGTTGTTGTGCTGTGGGACTGGACTTGCTAGTGCTTATGTCAACATTATTTAAACTGGAAAATGCCAGCATTGGCTGGGAACGGGAAACCATTATCCGGGGGTTAAACCTCACTATTCAAGCGGGCGAACACTGGGCTCTGGTGGGACCAACGGGTTCGGGGAAATCTTTATTATTGTCAGTATTAGCCGAAAAACGAAGCATCCTGAATGGAACATTTCAGGCTATTCCCGCTAAAAAAGACATCGAACTCGTAGCCAGCGATTTCAGCTTTAATCGAAACATTGCCGCAACCGCTACCTTTTATCAGCAACGCTTCAATAGTTATGCTTCCGAAGAAAGCCCGACGGTTTGGGAGGTTTTGCAGGAACAGGTAAAACCCGCCGGAACCGTAGACGCTCATTCGGTTGAATTACCACCGCTGGCTTATGACGAAGATTACCTGCAACAGGTGGCTACGCAATTACGGGTAAGCCATTTGCTGGAACGACACGTTACCTCACTTTCCAATGGCGAAACCCGTCGGACTTTATTAACCCGGAGTTTCCTCAAAAAGCCCAAAGTTCTGATTCTGGATAATCCTTTTGTTGGACTGGATGTAACCAGCCGGGCTTCTTTGCATGAAATTCTGAATCATATCGCCGAATCAGGAACGACACTTCTTATGGTGGCTCCGCCTAAGGATATTCCGGCGGCGATTACGAATGTGTTAGTCTTACCACAGGGTACTTCGGTAACTCGTGAAAATTACGTTCCGACTCAAGACTTGACGGAACGTAAGGTCATCGAGTTACCCAAACCATTGACCGAGCATGTGGATTTCTCCTACGCCATTCACATGCGTAATATTTCGATTCGTTACGGAGAAACACAGGTGCTTGATCATGTGAACTGGGCGGTGAAAAGAGGAGAGAAGTGGGCCTTACTAGGACCCAACGGTTCTGGAAAATCAACTTTATTAAGCTTGATTACAGGCGATAACCCCCAGGCATACGCAAACGACTTTGACCTGTTTGACCGCAAACGCGGCACGGGTGAAAGTATCTGGGACATTAAGAAGAAAATTGGTTTTGTTTCACCGGAGCTCCATCTGTATTTCCCAAGAGACCAGAACGTCTGGAAAGTGATTGCTTCGGGGCTATTTGACACGATGGGTTTATTTAAAGTACTGAAACCCGACCTGGTTGAATACCTGGAAGCGTACATCGCAGCCTTTGAATTGCAGGATTTGAAAGAAAAGAAGCTGTCGCAGCTTTCAACGGGGCAACAGCGACTGGTATTACTGGCGAGAGCTTTAGTCAAAAATCCACCCTTACTGATTCTCGACGAGCCCTGTCAGGGACTGGATACAGACCAAATGACTCGTTTCCGGGATACCGTAGACGCCCTTTCCGAAACTTCAGAACGAACTTTAGTATATGTATCGCATTATACGGAAGAAATTCCTACCTGCGTAACCCATACCATTCGGCTGAATCAGGGAAAAGTGGTGGAGATGGTATAAAACTATAGCTAGCCATAACTTTCTGAAAGCAGCGAGGCTCGGTTTAAAACCGGGCCTCGCTGCTTTCAGAAAGCTAAAAATGACTTACCAGTTTTCGAGTTTCAACATCATCAGGGTATTATTTTTTTAGTAAATCCGACGTTGAGATTCCCAACATTCGATTTTATGAAAAAAAGTACCTTCCTGACTTTTCTGGGAATGGCGGTAACGGGCGTTTCTCAGGCCCAAGATTACCCCATTCAGCCTGTTCCTTTTACTGATGTAAAAATCTCCTCGGCCTTCTGGCAGCCTCGCATCGAAACCAACCGTACCCGTACGATTCCTTTCGCCTTTGAAAAATGCGAAGAAACGGGTCGGATCGATAATTTTGCCATTGCCGGAAAACTCAAAAAAGGCGAATTCAGAGGGCAGCGGTTTGATGACTCTGATGTCTTTAAGGTAATAGAAGGAGCTTCTTATTCCCTGGCTAGCCATCCTGACCCGAAGCTGGAAGCTTACCTGGATACGGTTATTACCAAAATTGCCGCCGCCCAGGAACCGGATGGTTACCTCTATACCATCCGTACCATTCTCGGTGATCGGATTATGGAGAAAGACTGGCGGGCAGGTTATACCCGTTTCAATTTCATAAATGGCTCGCATGAGTTGTACAACGTAGGCCATATGTACGAAGCCGCAGTAGCTCACTACCAGGCAACTGGTAAAAAGAATTTGCTGAATGTAGCTACCAAAAATGCCGACTACTTACTGACTGTTTTTGGGCCAGATAAACTGCTCGAAGTTCCCGGCCATGAAGAAATCGAAATAGGTCTGGTGAAGTTATATCGGGCTACAAAGAAGAAAGAATACCTTGATTTAGCGAAGTTTTTCATCGACATGCGGGGTCGGAAAGACCTGCGTCGCATTCTGATCGTTCAAAAACCAGACGGCAGTGCCACGCACGCCGATAGCATGTATTTTCAGGATCATCTACCCGTTACTCAACAGACGGAAGTCGTAGGCCATTCCGTTCGGGCGGGTTATCTCTATGCCGGAATGACGGATGTAGATGCCATGATGGGTTCTAAAACCTACAGCAAAGCCTTACAGAAACTATGGCATAATGCCGCTGACCAGCGGATGTACCTGACGGGCGGGGTAGGTTCGGACCGCTCGAATGAAGGGTTTGGCGAAAATTATCACTTACCTAATAAAGAAGCTTACGCTGAAACCTGTGCTTCGGTGGCTCAGATGTTGTGGAATTACCGAATGTTCCTGGAGTCTGGCGAAGGGGCTTATCTGGATATATTTGAGCGAATCATGTATAATGGTTTTCTCTCCGGCGTTTCGCTGGACGGGACCCATTTCTTTTACCCAAATCCGCTGGAAGCGGACGGCGTTACCAAATTTAACGGGGAAGCCACGCGGGTCGAATGGTTCGCCACCTCCTGCTGCCCTACTAATGTTACCCGGGTCATGCCTTCGTTGCCGGGTTACGTGTATGCTACAAAAGATAACAATCTGTATCTGAATTTATTAATGGGTGGAACGGCTAAAGTATCCGTCAAAAATACACCCGTAGAGTTAATTCAGGAGACGAATTATCCCTGGAATGGCTTCATGAAACTGACCGTAAATCCCGAAAGATCAATGGACTTTGCTTTGCAGCTTCGCCTGCCGGGCTGGTCGCAGGGAAAACCTGTGCCGGGAGATTTATATCGGTATCAAAATGCGGAGGTTCAACCTGTGGTAATTAAAGTAAATGGGAAAAAGATTAAGTATGAAGTCACTAAAGGATTTGCAACGCTGACTCGAAACTGGAAAAAAGGGGATGTCGTAGAAATGGAGTTACCAATGCCCATTCGAAAAGTGCTGGCGAATGAACAAGTGGAGGCCGATCGGGGGAAAGTAGCTTTGGAACGCGGTCCGCTGGTGTATTGCGTTGAAGGCGTGGATAACGGCGGAGATGTAAATGAGATTTCAGTCAGTGATCAGACCAAACTGAAGTTTGTGAATGACCCGGATTTTATCACCACAAGTGTATTAATTAAAGGCGAAAACGCAGATGGCAAGAAGTTTACAGCCATTCCTTACCACTTGTGGAGTCATCGCGGTGTGGGTAAAATGGCCGTTTGGGTACCCAAAAAGTAGTTAAAATAAGGATTGAAAGTTTTTAATTGATAGTCTAATGCTTACTAGTCGTCAAAGTAGACTATTAAATAATGATAAGAACTTATGTTTGAGCGTTTGAATTGTTAGAGGAGGGTAAGGTTTTGACTGGTGGTAAAGCTCTGTTCAGAACCTTACCCTTCTTTGATTACTTTTTCGTAAAAAGCTAAGAGCTTTTGTTGTTCCCCGGCCCAGTTGTAATGCTTTTGCACGGCTGTTTTACCCCTTTCACCCATCTGTGTTCTTTCGTTCGGGTTTTCAATGAAAAACTTCAGGCTTTCGTACAGAGCCCCGGCATCCGTTGGATTCACGCAATGCCCACAGCTATGATGCTCTACGACAGACTGATACAAAGGGAAATTTGACGTTATCACGGGTAAGCCTAACGCCATATATTCAAAAATTTTAGTCGGGTAGGAACCCTCAAAGTCACCGATGGGTTTGAGTAAAGCAATTCCAGCCAGGCATTTCGCTCCCTTCTGATATGCTTCCCTGGCGGGTGTATACCCATAAAATATCAGGTTCTCTTTCACCTGAGCATAACCCGGCATCTGTTCTACCTCTTCCATCGAGCTTAAGTCAAAACCGACTTTCCCGAAAATATGCCAGCGAAAAGTAGGATAATCTTTACGAAGCAAACCTGCCGCTTCAATCATCACATCCAGGCAACGGGCTTTACTCAATTGCCCCAGGTAAAAAAAAGCAGGTTCTTTAGGATGAGCCTGTCCTACGGGAATTGAGGTTAAGTCAGGGAAATTATGAATAACAACGCTTGATTTTGCCAAATCTGAATACGATTCCCGATACGAATCTTCGGCAAAAATGAAGTGGAATTTCTTACGAGCGATGTGGTCAAAAAGCTTGAAAAAACTCCGAAACAGTAGATTATTGTTTACTTGCTTACCTTTCAATTGCTTCCCCATATTCTCATACACGTCAAAAATGACGGTAGCTCCCAGCCAGTGATGCACTAAAGCAATGGGCAGAGCCTCTGGAGCGTGCACATGAACGATGTCCGGTCTTAAACGAAGACTCTTCCATAAAGCCAGCGGATGAACCAGCCCTAAACGTTTAATCAGCGAAGAATGATAAGGTAAGAAATGATACTCAAGGTCCGCGTTTGGCAAGCACTGCTGGGTAACCAAAGCCAGCGTTCGATACCGAAGAGCGGTAGTAAAAGCCATTTTTAGAATCATTCGGGAATCATCGCCCCGGTGGAGGGTACTTAGGTGGAGTACTTTACTTTTCATAACTCCTATACTCCGAAATTTCGATAAATGAGGATATATGCCTGATCAAAACTAGACAATGGGTAGTGCAGAAGCCTAGTATTTACAAAGATAGTATAAACTCCTAGTGTATAGATGAGGGCAATTAGATGATTCTTGGAAGGGTTATGGGTTGTACAAGTAAAATAAAATAATGGTTAAATTATATAAAAGGGCATTGGATGCTATTCGTTCTATTAAATTTGTAGTAATTTATTGAAATAAAATTATACTATAGTAAGATTCAGATGAAGAGAATTTTCCTTGCATTGATTGTCAATATGCTGATTTTCAGCAGTTGCCAGAAAAATAAGAATGAATACACCTTACTGACTAATAACCCTGACTTTTTAAGAAAGGCAGAGCGTAAGCTTACCCAAGTTATTATACACGATGTGTTTGGCCCACCTGTGGCAGCCCGCATTTATGCCTATTCCAGTTTGGCAGCGTACGAAGCTTTACTCCCCATGTATCCTCAGTACCAAAGCATGGCAGGGCAGTTAAATGAATACACGGCTACACCTAAACCTGAAGCCAATCAGGAGTATTGTTACCCATTGGCAAGCAGTAGGGCCTTTCTGATGGTAGGGCGGCAGTGGACTTTTTCAGGCGATATAATTGATGATTTCGAAAAAGACTTTTATAAATCGTTTGAAGAGGCTTTGCCCTCAGATGTATACGAACGTTCCATGGCGTACGGTGAAGCGGTTGCTAAACACGTCATTGCCTATTCTTTAAAGGATCGCTATAAAGAAACCCGGGGATTTCGTTATACCGTAACCAACCATAAAGGGAGCTGGGTGCCTACGCCGCCCGCATACATGGATGCTTTGGAACCCTTCTGGGCTAAAATCCGACCCATGGTACTGGACTCTGCCGCACAATTTCGGATTGAAGGTTTTCCGGCCTACAGTACCAATTCCAATAGCGATTGTTTCAAAGAGGCAAAAGAGGTTTATGAGGCTGTCAAATTCGGTACAGAAGAGCAAAAAGAAATTGCAAATTTCTGGGATTGTAATCCTTTTAAAATGAATATTCAGGGGCATGCTGCTTTTGCGACCAAAAAAATGTCTCCGGGTGGCCATTGGATGAGTATCGTAGGGCTAACCACTCGTCAAGCTCATAAAGATTTTATGCAGACCGCCGAAGCGTATCTGCTTACTTCCATTGCTCTATTTGACGGTTTCATTGCTTGCTGGGATGAAAAGTACCACTCCGTTCGTATTCGCCCAGAAACATATATTAATAATGTAATAGATGATCAATGGCAACCTTTATTACAGACTCCCCCTTTTCCTGAATATCCTTCTGGTCACAGCGTCATTTCAGCTTCTTCTGCGGTTGTCTTAACAGCCCTCATGGGTGATCATTTAAACTTTGCCGACTCTTCCGAAATAGCCTATGGGCTACCCGTGCGTCAATATCCCTCTTTCAAAGCCGCTGCAACTGAAGCAGCCATTAGCCGACTCTACGGTGGAATCCATTTCAAGTCTGGAATCGACCATGGCTTTAGCCAGGGCCAGTCCGTGGGAGAATGGATATTACATCATATACAAACAAAACGATAAAAACGGTTGTCTCAGAGGGTTAACGTAGGTATAATTTTGAAATGGGTGGCTATTTTGCTCATATGTTAATGTTGAGTATATGTGCTTAAAATGTTTTTTTTAAAAACTTCAATATTAAATTGTATTATATGAATTAATTATTGTAGTTTGCACGCCTGGAGAGCTATAAAATGTATTTATCTAATAAAATAATAGACGAATTTGATTTCAATTCACCCCTATTTTTTGATTAGATATGGATATATTTTTCTTTTCATGTTACTGATACAATACATAACCCTTACAGATGATGAAACAGACTTACTTGCAACGTAGCTCGTTGGGTCAAAAAAGTAAGCTTAGACATGGCTTCGCTGGATGTCTAGGTCTTTTAATGATTCTTCTCAGCATGACGACTTGGGCTCAGCAACGTATCCTTTCAGGAAAGGTTACTTCAGCAGAGGACGGAAGTGATTTACCTGGGGTGAGCGTTTTGGTAGTTGGTACTTCCAATGGTACACAGACTGCCGCAGATGGTACGTATAAGATTAGCGTTACCTCTGGATCTAAAGTTCGCTTTACCTCGGTAGGTATGATTTCCCAGGAGATTGACATTACGAACCAAACCACGCTTAACGTAATCTTACAGCCTAATTCACAAGCCCTGTCGGAAGTAGTCGTAGTAGGCTATGGTACCCAGCGGAAAGCGGACGTAACCGGAGCTACGGCAACCGTTACGGCCAAGGATTTCAACGCCGGGGTACTTAACAACCCTTTACAGGCTGTCCAAGGAAAAGTATCGGGCTTGGTAATCAGTGCTCCAAACAGTGACCCCACGAATAACCGCCCAACCATTCGTTTACGCGGAACGTCTTCGCTTTCGGCTAACTCAGAGCCTCTGATTGTGATTGACGGCGTAGCGGGTGCTCCGTTGAATAGTGTGGCTCCCGAAGATATTCAGTCGGTTGACGTACTGAAAGATGCTTCTGCTGCCGCAATTTACGGTTCAAGGGGAGCGAACGGGGTAATCATTGTTACTACTAAAAAAGGAACGGCAGGTCGTACTTCGGTCGAATACAGTGGATACATCTCCATGGGTAAAGAAGTACGCCGTCCTGGTTTCCTGACACCAGACGAGTTCCGGGCCAAATTAGTTGAACAAAACGTTACTGGCCAGGATTATGGTTCGTCTACGAACTGGATTGATCAGGTAACGCAGACTTCATGGACGCAAAACCACTCGGTTGCCGTTAGTGGAGGAGCTGAGAAATTTAGTTACCGTGGTTCGCTGATCTATTTGGATCAGCCAGGTATCGTGAAAAATTCAGGTTTCAACCGGATTAATGCTCGTTTGAACTTGGTGCAGAAAGCCCTCAATGATCGTTTGGAACTGCAACTTTTGCTCTCACACCAGACGAATAATAAGAAGTTTGTGGACTATGGAGCCCTGCGTTCAGCCGTACGTTTCAATCCAACACAACCTATTTATAACGCTGATGGCACGTTTAACCAGCCGCAGGGACAGTTTGAAGTAGAAAACCCACTAGCTCGTCTCGTGCAGTTGACTAATCAAGGAAAGGAGCGTCAGACGTTGTTGAATGCTAAAGCCAGCTACGAAATCGTGAAAGGATTAAAAGTTGGCGTAAATGCTTCGCAAAGTACATTTGACTATCTCTATGGCTTTTTCATCCCCAGCTATTTCCGGGGTAGTGGCAATAGCATTTCAAGAGGTCGCCGCGAAACCCAGGAAGTTCTGGATCGCCTGATTGAAAGCACTATTAACTACACCAACACTATTGATAAGCACAATTTTAGTGTTTTGTTGGGGCACACTTATCAGAAGGTGAGTAATGAAGGATTTGGTGCAGAAAACTCAAACTTCCCTGATGCCTTTGGATACAATAACCTGGGAGCTGGAAATAGTAACGCCGATGGTTCGACTAACCGTCAGGTGAATTCCTATAAATCTGAAGCTATTCTGGTAGGTCTCATTGGTCGTATCAACTATTCGTACAACGAAAAATACCTCTTGACTGCGAATATTCGTCGGGATGGTTCTTCTCGGTTCGGGGTAAACAATCGTTGGGGTTGGTTTCCTTCGGTATCAGCAGGATGGCGTTTGATCGAAGAGGATTTTATTAAAAGTGGGAATGTATTTAGCGACCTGAAATTGCGGGCTGGGTATGGTGTAACGGGTAACCAGGATGGTATCGCCGATTATGCCGCTCGTATGTTGTACGGTTCTCAAGGGTCTTACTTTACCAAC
This sequence comes from Siphonobacter sp. SORGH_AS_0500, assembly GCF_031453245.1. Lineage (NCBI taxonomy): Bacteria > Pseudomonadati > Bacteroidota > Cytophagia > Cytophagales > Cytophagaceae > Siphonobacter > Siphonobacter sp. SORGH_AS_0500. Next base: position 3,722,501 of record NZ_JAVIYT010000001.1, on the reverse strand, counting down.
GGTGGTTTCCAGACAGCGTATTTTTATTCACAAAATGCGAACCCAGATCTAAAATGGGAAACTTCAGCGATGACCAACATCGGTGTGGACTTTGGCTTAATGAAGGGCCGTTTGACGGGATCAGTGGAAGTTTACTACAAAGACACGCGTGACTTGTTGTTCAATTACCCCGTTGCAATCGGTTCTAAATACGGCTCGCAGCAACTAACAGCCGTAACGAACAACGTACTGGCAAACGTAGGTCGGGTATCCAACAAAGGAATCGAGTTGTCGCTGGACTATCAGGCCATCAGCACGAAAGATTTTGAGTGGCGTACCTCATTGAACCTGGCTCATAATACCAACAAAATCATTTCCTTAAGCAATGGCCTATTCCAATACAATACCAATAACCCCATTTTATATGGAGGATTTGGTAGTGGACAGGGAGGAATTGCTTCGCCTATCGTACTGCAGGAAGGGTATGCAATTGGTACCTTCTACGGTCCCCGCGTGATAGGTTTCAACGACAAAGGCGAGTACATTTATCAGGATTTTGGAGGTGGGGGAACGCAACCCGCTGGTGCAGACCGTACGTACCTGGGCAATGCTCAACCGAAGTTAACCTTTGGCTGGCAAAACAACTTTACCTACAAGAACTGGGATTTGTCCTTTTTCTTCCGTGGAAGTGTAGGCCAGAAAGTAGCAAATGGGATGTACATCTACTTTGCAAACCCCAACCGATTCCCTGGCGAGAACTTGCTGAAGGATGCATTTTCAACTGGTATTGGCAAAGGGGTTTCTTCGGCCTGGTCTGATTTGTGGTTAGAAAATGCTTCTTTTGTTCGTCTAGATAACTTCCGCTTAGGATACCGAATTCCAGGAATGAAGAAGGTTCTGCAAAATGCTCAGGTCTACCTTTCAGGTCAAAACATCTTCGTATTCACAAAATATCGTGGTGCTGATCCTGAAGTGCGTACGGGTGATTCGCGGAGCCAATACGGATCCATCAGCGATGATAACCGGGCTGTAAACCTGTCACCGGGAGTTGATCCTATTTCCTATTATCCCCGAGCACGTACGTTAGTGGCAGGTATTTCACTGACGTTCTAGCCGATAGAGTACTTTCATTATATAAGCAATCAGTTGTAAGCTTTATGCTTATTTTAGAATACTATACTTTCTTATGAAAACGCTTAAAATTTTATACGGACTCGGACTAACAGGATTGATGGTATTCAATCAGTCCTGTACAAATCTGGATTCTACGGTATATGACCAGGCTGACGCGGGAACGTTTCCCGCTACTGAGTCGGATCTGAATTCGGTGATTGGCTCTTCGTATGGAACCTTACGATCTTTCGTCGATGACCCCTTCGTATTGCAGGAAACGACTACGGACGAAGTCGTAGTACCGACGCGGGGACCTGACTGGTACGATGATGGGCGTTGGCAGCAACTGGCTAAACATCAGTTTACGCCTTTGATTCCAACGAACATCAATGGAGCCTGGGAAGCATTCTATCGTAGTATTGCCAACGTAAACATCAATGTCGCTACGTTGAAAGCTTCTTCACTAGCAAGCAAACAGACGACCATTGCTGAATTAAGGGCCATTCGAGCCTTGAATTACTACTATTTAGTGGATCTTTTCGGGAATGTACCCATTCTGACTGAAGACTCGCCCGCCGGTAATCCGGTCCAAAGTCCACGAGTGGATGTGTATAATTTCATCGTAAAAGAGCTCAAGGAGGCGATTCCTCAGATGCGGAACGAGAGTAGTATTACCATGTACGGACGAATGTCTCGGGGTGCTGGACATGCCTTGCTTGCTCACGTGTATCTGAATGCAGAGGTGTTCACGGGTACGCCCCGGTGGACGGAAGCATCTGCAGAATGCGATTCGGTCATTAACTCGAAGCTGTATTCATTGTCGTCTAATTTTCTGGACAATTTTGCCGTCAATAATGACAAGAACGGGTCAATGCGTGAAAACATCTTCGTGATTCCTTATGACAAAACGTTTGCTACTGGTAACACTTTCCAGTTACGTACGCTACACTATGCTCTGCAACAGAAGTATGGATTAGCTAACAGTCCCTGGAACGGATACTGTACCTACGCAGATTTCTACTCAACGTTCAGCGATCAGGATGCTCGGAAAAAGATGTGGCTGGCAGGTCCGCAAACGGGTTCAGATGGCAAGGTAATTCAGTATGATGACCGCGTAGATGGCTTACGGCATGATGTAAACTTTACACCGGAAATCAGTGCACTTGAGCGAGCCTTGGCCTATCAGGGGGTGCGTTTTCAAAAGTTTGAAATTCAAACTGGAAACCTGGTTACCAGCCAGGATAACGACTTCCCAATCTTCCGTTATTCATCTGTGTTGATGGCTAAAGCCGAAGCACTGGTTCGTTTAGGGAAAGCAGCCGAAGCTTTATCTTACATCAACCAGGTACGCAAGCGGGCAGGAGTATCTGATTTTACCACGGCTGATCTAACGTTGGACAACTTGCTGAAAGAGTATGGGCGGGAGTTTGCCTTCGAAGGTCGTCGTCGGACTGATTTGATTCGTTTCAAATCTTTCACCCAGAAAGCCTGGCAGTTCAAACCTGTGACGGATTCCAAGTATAATCTGATGCCTATTCCATCGGTACAGATTTCGAGTAACCCCAACTTGAAACAGAATCCTGGTTATAACTAACCATTGATCTTATTTCTTTGCAACAGGCTCCTTTCCAGCATTGGGAAGGGGCCTGTGTTGATACTAGCCTAAGTAAAACAGAAGTCAATGCATCATTCGTTTCGCGTATTCCTAAAAGGAACCAGTATCGTAATCGGCTTCTTGCTGGGCTTGACCGCTTGTACGTCTTCCGATGAAAAACCCCTATTTGAAACGTTAGATTCCACTCAAACAGGTATTACATTCCAGAATAGCGTCCTGGATGATGACAGTCTGAACATTGTAGAATATCTGTATTTCTACAATGGAGGAGGGGTAGCGGCGGGTGACATTAATAAAGATGGTCTGACGGACGTATACTTTGTCAGTAACCGTGGCAAGAATAAATTATACCTCAATAAAGGAAATTGGAAATTTGAAGATATTACCGAACAGGCGGGCGTAGGCGGCTTTGCCGACTGGCAGACGGGTGTAAGTATGGTCGATATTAACGGCGATGGTTGGCTGGACATTTATGTGTGTGCTGTAGGCAATTACCGAGGGCTGGAAGGCTCAAACGAACTTTACATCAACAATCACGACGGAACCTTTACAGAAAAAGCAGCGGAGTACGGACTGGATTTTACGGGTTTTTCAACACAGGCGGCCTTTTTTGACTATGATCACGATGGTGATCTGGATTGTTATTTGCTTAATCATGCTATTCATAAAGCCATTTCCTATAATAACGTGAATGCCCGGTTTTTACGGGATAACGAAGCAGGGGATTACCTGTTTGAAAATAAACTCATTGATAAAGGCACTCAGACTAAACCCTTATTCGTAAATGTATCCGAAAAAGCGGGTATCTACGGAGCTCCGATGGGTTATGGTCTTGGAATCGCCGTAGGCGATCTGGATAACGACGGCTGGGAAGATATTTACGTTTCCAACGATTTTCACGAAGACGATTACTACTACCATAATAATGGAAACGGCACCTTTACCGAAAAGCTGAAAGAGGTTTTTGCACATACCAGCCGCTTCTCGATGGGGAACGACATGGCCGACATCAACAATGATGGTTGGCTGGATGTCATGACGTTAGATATGTATCCCGAAGATGAAACCGTAGAAAAATCATCGGCGGGTGAAGACCCATTCGACGTCTTTTCGTTCAAACTCAGTTACGGGTACCATTACCAATACGCCCGCAATTGCTTGCAACTGAATTTACAGGGCAAACGGTTTGTGGACCTTGCCGCCCAACTAGGCATGGCTGCCACCGACTGGAGCTGGGCACCCCTCTGGGCTGACTATGACGGCGATGGCGTGAAGGATGTATTCATCACCAACGGCATTGTACGGCGACCCAACAACATGGATTACATCAAGTATGTATTTCAGGATTCAGTATATGCGGCTTTGGACAAGCGAGTGAAAGAGGTGGTCCGAAAATCCATTACTCACATGCCCGAGGGAAAAACACATAATTACCTCTATCAGGGTATCGCGAAAGGACCCTTCGATTTTACGTTCAAAGACCGTTCGAAAGACTGGGGATTTGAAAAAGAAAACATCAACAATGGAGCTATTTATGCCGATCTGGACAATGATGGTGACTTGGATTTAGTAAGTAATGCCATTAACGAGGCAGCGGGCGTATATCGAAACAATGCTCGGCAAACGTTGGGTAACCATTACCTGAAAGTGAATTTTATAGGTGATAAAGCCAATGTTTTGGGGGTGGGAGCAAAGGTGTTACTGAAAGACAGTACCCAACTTTTTTATCAGCAGAATAGCCCGGTGCGGGGTTTTGAATCCTCCGTGGAGCCTACATTGACTTTTGGCGTGGGTAAGCAACCCCTTATTGATAGCGTATTAGTAATCTGGCCGGATGGGAAATCACAAACCCTCCGCAATGTAAAAGCCGATCAGACGCTGACCGTTCAATATACGGCTGCTAAAGATCAGCCTATTACTTCCTGGTGGAGTACCAGCCAAATGCCAGTTCTGGAAGAGGTACAGCCTAATCCGATTACCTATACCCATCAGGAGAACAAGGATTATTTTGACTTTAGTCGCGAACCCTTGATGCCTTTTCAGCTTTCGACGGAAGGACCGCGGCTGGCCAAGGGTGACGTGAACGGGGATGGCCTGGAAGATGCCTACATCCCTGGAGCCAAGTTTAAGGTAGGTCAGTTGTTTTTGCAGAAACCCGACGGCCAATTTGTACGTAGTTCGCAGCCCGGATTTGACGCTGATTCGACGGCTGAACACGTAGCTGCTACGTTTTTTGATGCCGATGGGGATGGTGATCTGGATTTATACGTTGTCGCTGGTGGGAATGAATACTATGGCGAAATGGACCAGTTACAGGATCTCTTATACTTTAACGACGGCAAAGGCACCTTTACCAAACGCAGTACGGCATTACCAAAAATGCTGGAAAACAAGTCGGGTGTATACCCAACGGACTTTGATAAAGACGGGGATCTAGATTTGTTTGTTTCGGGTCGGGTAACGGCTTATGCCTACGGTAAACCGCCTCGGTCTTTCCTGCTTGTCAACGATGGCAAGGGTAATTTCCAGGATCAAACGGATCGACTGGCCCCTGAACTACGTTTGGCAGGCTTACTGACGGATGCCCACTGGAGCGACTTTGACGGAGATCAGAAACCCGATCTACTAGTCATTGGAGATTGGATAGAGCCGCAACTTTTTGTGCAAAAAGGCGGGAAATTTAGCCGCAAACCCATGCGTTTGGAGGAAGCTGATGGTACTGAGTCCACGCGTATGAAGGGATTCTGGAGTCGTATGATCTGGGCTGACCTGAACAAAGACGGGCGGGAAGATGCCGTGCTGGGTAACTTGGGTCTGAATAGCCGTCTTCGCCGAAAGGGATCCAACCATTTGAAAATGTGGGTCAAAGACATTGACTCGAATGGACAGGCAGAACAAATTCTGGCTTATGAAGATCAGTCTGGCTCATACTATCCCCTAGCGGGCAAGGATGAACTCGGCAAACAGCTTCCTTCGGTCATCAACAAGAAATTTACTACCTATGCCGATTTTGCCGGAAAAACCGTAGAGGATATCTTCGATAAAGGCGAGTTAAACGGAGCGACTGAATTTGAAATCAATCGTTACAGTTCCGTATGGCTGGAGAACAAAGGTGGCCTTCGGTTTGTCATTCACGAACTGCCGGCTCCGGCCCAGTGGTCAAAACTCTACGCTTTCGCGATTGGCGACGTAGATAGCAACGGTACGCCGGATGTATTGGCAGGTGGAAACCTCTACAGCGTTAATCCGGCTCAGGGGCAGTACAATGCAAACCCCGGCCTGGTATTACTCAACGATGGCAAAGGTAACTTCCGACCTAGCCCGGGACCTTTTTCCGGTTTTTCGGTATCCGGCGAAATCCGGGATATACAGGCCCTTCGAACGGCAGCGGGCACCCGCTGGCTGGTCAGCCGGAATAATGATCGGCTCTTGGTATTTCAAACCCATACGCACCCCATTCAGTGAATTCCCTATACCCCATGAAACAGTATATTCTGATAACGGCCTTGGCTCTGGTTTTGGCCGCGTGCGGAAAGAAGCAGGAAGAAACCCTGTTTGAGTCGCTCCCAGCGGAACAAACGGGTATTACGTTCGTCAACGAAGTAAAAGACGACAAGGAACTGAACATTTTCAATTACCGGAATTTCTATAATGGTGGCGGCGTAGCCATCGGTGACATCAACAATGATAGTCTTCCCGATGTGTTTCTAACGTCCAATATGGGCGATAACAAGCTGTACCTGAATAAAGGTAATTTCAAGTTTGAGGATATTTCCGAGAAAGCTGGAATCAAAGGAAAGCATGCCTGGAGTACCGGAGCCACCTTCGCGGATGTAAACGGCGATGGTCGCCTGGATTTGTACGTCTGCAACGCAGGGAACCGACCCAATGACGATCGGGCCAACGAACTGTTTATCAACAACGGAAACCTGACCTTTACCGAAAAAGCCAAAGAATATGGGTTGGATGACCGGGGGGTATCGACGCACGCTGCCTTTTTCGACTATGACCGCGATGGAGATCTGGATATGTTTCTGCTCAATAACAGTTTCATGCCGGTTGGACGATTGGGCTATAAAAACTTGCGAAGTCAACGCGATTACGACGGCGGTCACAAGTTTTTTGAAAACCGGATTATTCACAAAGATACTGCTCCGGTAACGACGCAGTTCGTGGATATTTCGGAGAAGGCTGGCATTTATGGAAGTGTCATTGGGTTCGGATTAGGCATCACCGTGGGGGACGTGAACGATGACGATTGGCCGGACATTTACGTTTCCAATGATTTCTACGAACATGATTATCTATACCTAAACAATCAGGATGGGACCTTCCGAGAATCTCTGAAAGAAACCTTTCCGCATATCAGCCTGTCCTCAATGGGAGCGGATGTAGCCGACGTGAACAACGACGGACGCCTGGATATTTTCGTGACGGAAATGTTACCTGGAACCGACCGCCGACTGAAAACGACTACGCTGTTTGAAAGCTACGAGCTGGAACAGTTCAAGCTCAGTCAGGATTACCATCACCAGTACATGCGAAACATGCTGCATCTAAACAATGGTTTGGACGCGAAGGGAAAATTGACATTCAGCGATGTTGGGCAGTACGCGGGGGTAGCCGCGACCGACTGGAGCTGGGGAGCCCTGCTTTTTGATATGGACAATGACGGACAAAAGGATATTTTCGTCGCTAACGGCTTATATAAAACCATCTCGGATCAGGATTTTATCTCCTTCTTTTCCGACGACAATACCATGCAGCAAGTCGTGACACAGGGGTTCAATTTTGCGGAATTTCTAACCAAGATGCCTTCGGAACCAATTCCCAATTATGCTTTTCGTAACGAAGGAAATCTAAAATTCAGTAATCAGGCCCAGGCATGGGGACTGGCTGAACCTAACTTCTCGAATGGATCGGCTTACGGCGATTTGGATAGTGACGGAGATCTGGATCTGATTGTCAGTAATGTCAATCAACCCTTGTCGGTATACCGCAATCACGCCAGTGACCGGAATCACCAGCATTTTTTACGCGTAAAGTTAAAAGGAACGGACCAGAACCGGAATGGAATTGGAGCGAAAGTTCGGGTACATCAGCCTAATCGTACGATACTCCTGCAACAAATGCCGAACCGGGGTTTTCAGTCTTCCGTGGATTTGACACTGGTGTTTGGCTTGGGAACAGAAACGGCGATTGATTCTGTAACGGTTGTTTGGCCGGATGGTCAGCAACAGGCAATCCCGAAGGTAAAAGCGGATACGGAACTTGTTCTGGATTATCGTCAATCGAAAGCTGGTACTCCTCGAGTGGGAGCAAAGCCAGCGTCTTACTTCACCGATGCAACGGCTTCCTCTCGCTTAGACTATACCCACGTAGAAAATGCGTTCGTGGACTACAACCGTGATCCGCTGCTCAAGCAGATGTATTCCACGCAGGGGCCGTCGCTGGCCGTGGGGGATGTCAATGGAGACGGTCTGGATGACGTGTACCTCGGCGGAGCTTCCGGCTCGCCCAAAAAATTATTTGTGCAACAGTCCAATGGCACGTTTAAGGGTCAGGAGCTGATCATACTCGATACCGAACGCCTGTACGAGGACGTAGCGGCTACCTTCTTCGACGCGGATCAGGATGGGGACCAAGACTTGTACGTAGTGAGCGGGGGCAATGAATTTATCGACGGTTCCGCTGAACTCGAAGACCGGCTATACCTGAATGATGGAAAGGGGACTTTTACCAGAGATCGTCGACTGCCCTTGCTCTATCTGAATGGATCGAGTGTTACGGCGGCTGATTTCGATCACGATGGCGATCAGGATTTATTTGTGGGAAGTCGAATGGTATCTGGGCAGTACGGCCTATCGCCACAGAGTCAGTTACTCGTCAATAATGGTCGGGGTGAATTCAAAGTAATGACCAAACGGTATATGCCGGAATTTTCAAAAATGGGAATGGTAACCGATGCAGTTTGGGCGGACGTCAACCACGATTCATGGCCCGATCTCATTATCAGTGAAGACTGGGGACCCGTTACTATTTTCCTGAATGAGAAAGGTCAACGTCTGGCAAGATCGCCTCAGCTAGCAGAGTTAACGGGCTGGTGGAACCGCTTGTACGTGCGGGATCTCGACGGGGATGGCGATCTGGATCTGGTGGCTGGAAATTTAGGTAGCAATAACCGCTATCATGCTTCGGCGGAACACCCGGCAGAGCTGTACGTCAACGATTTTGACCGCAACGGGACGATGGAACAAATCATCAATTGCTGGACCGAAACCGGTAAAAGCTATCCGATGGTACTCAAACAGGATTTACAGAAAGCGGTGCCTTCCATCAAAAAGAAATTCCTAAAATTTACGGATTATGCCGAAAAAACGGTCGAAGATCTATTTGATGCAAGCTCCCGTGAGGGCATGCTCAAGCGTTCGGCTGTAGAAGATCGGACGGGCGTATTCTGGAACGATGGGAAGGGAAATTTCCGCTTTGAAGCCTTACCTAGGGAAGTTCAGTTTTCACCCATTTATGGAATCAGCAGCGTAGATTATGATCAGGATGGAAAACTGGATTTGATTTTGACGGGCAATTTCTTCGAGTGTCTGCCCGAGCTGGGCCGCTACGATGCTAACCGGGGAGTTGTGCTGAAAGGTATGGGACAACAAAAATTTAACGTCGTACCTTCCGCCCAGACGGGTTTGGTCATTGAAGGGCAGGTACGACGTTCGGCAGAACTAAAAACTCCGCAGGGAGCCGGACTAGTTTTCGCCAAAAATGGAGCAGCGGCTCAGTTGGTGCGTTCGAAAACTAATTAATGGGCAGTTTCAGCAAAAATCTATTTTCTGAACGATACCCTTCCCGAATGTGATGTATACTGCTGGGGGTATTCAGGTCAGCTTCACTATACATAGGTCCAAAGAGGTAACGGCCATCCATATTTTCAACCTGAGAAGCATAAAAAGGCGTATCAATATGAAATTCCGTCCGAAATTGAGCGTCAGTGGAAAGCGTTAGGTAATTACGGAAACTCAGAGGGGTATTCTTGTTCGAGAACTCATAACGAACCAGTGCTGTCTTCTTTTTATGGTTGGATTCCGAAGAGGGTAGTTCCACTTCCTCTATGGTACTTTCAAATGTGGGTAATTGCCAGCCTTTGCCTGGAGCCACCATGAAGCGGGACTGGTTAATCTCTGTTTTAGGTGGAATAAATGACACTTGCTCTTCTTTTCGAATGATTCCCTGAAAAGAACCCCAAGTATAGCCGTAAAGAAATTGATTGTAACGGTTGAGTGAAGGCCGAAGGTCCGTGCCTGTTGTACCATTGTATTGTCCCTGGAAATAGGCCTCATCTACCCAATAATCAAACTTTTCGGTTCCTTTTATAAATGCCGACCGTTTCCAGTCCACATATAGCGGTACTCCCAGTTTGTTATAAATATTCATTCGGATAACTCCGTTTTCTCCCTGAAAGTTATACGTGATCCGTAGGGTGTCCGTATCGTAAACGAACTTATTATCTTGCAGGGTTACGTTATCGCTTTGCAAAGTCACCACTTGGACTTTGGGCGAGCAGGCATACAATAAAAAGGCGAGGATAAAAATGGATACAATTTTCATAATCGGTTGATTTTAATAGCAACCTATATAAAATGCTCTATAAAACAGTGTTAAAACTTCTTAAGAGTAGCCATTTGGGCAAAAATTTCCTGTAGTCTCACCTCATGAAGATAATTGCAAGGAAACCTTTGTCTAATTTTGAATTATTCGTAATTATATTAATTTTATAGTTTAGTTGAACTAGAGCTAGATAATTCGTAACCTCTTAACACTGAAGCAGGTAAAAGCCTCCAAAGTGTTATAATCTGGCATTATTTTTTAGCCCTAGAGGGTGCCATTCTTACAAGTCTTACAATACCATTTATTTCATTTTAATTTGGCTTAGCGGCCTTTCACGTTTATGAAACAGTCTTTACTCGTTTTTGCTGTTATGGTCGTGCTATGCTCGGCCTGCAACCCTAAAAATCTCGTTATTCATTCCGGGTACGCTCCGAATTATACGCACTTGTATAATACGTATTGCATTGCCTTTGATCCCATTACTGCAGAAGATACCACGCTTCAACACGATGTGATTACTGCTGAAATTAATCGCCAGATGCAATTAAGAGGTTTTCAGTATACTACTCAAAATCCTGATGTATTGGTTTTTTATTCCCTGCACCCTGATAAAATTAAATTGAATACTTACGTAAAAAGTTATCGTTCTCCTGAAGTGGATTATGTGGTGGATAAAACGTTTTTGCGGAAGGGCACTTTGCTGATTCAATTTCAGGACACATTCATGAACAAAACCGTCTGGCAGGGGTATGCGGCCCGGGTTTCGCCAGAAGGATTTTTTGATAAGAAAGCGGTTCGAACGGCAGCCCGAAATGTGCTTCTGGGTTACCATACTTTCTCCCTGACGTATCAGGCCCAAAACCGATCTTCTTCTTATTAGTTGGCAGTTGTCTGTTTACAGTTTTCAGTGAAGTGAACGGGCTGGTTATTAACCAGCCCGTTTCTTTTAGGTAAAGACGCGATTGATTGCTTCTGGGTAGAGCAAGATAATCCGACTTGAAATATAAAAAGACGCGATGAAATCGCGTCTCTACTAATAACCAATAACTAACAACCATCAACTATTAATAGCCCGCTCAATCACCACGGGAAAATATTCATATTCGAGAGCATGACATTTTTTAGCAACGTCTGCTGGCGTATCCGTAGGCTCTACAACGAAAGATTTCTGGAAAAGAATGTTTCCTTCGTCGTAATGCTCGTCCACGTAATGAATGGTAATACCTGACTCGGTCTCTTTAGCGTCTACCACGGCTTCGTGTACAAAACTGCCGTACATTCCTTTGCCGCCGTATTTGGGTAATAAAGCAGGGTGAATATTCAAAATCCGGTTAGGATAGGCTGCCACCAGATTTTTAGGAATGAGCCAGAGAAAACCCGCCAATATTACCCAGTCGATCTGAGCTTCCTGAAGCCAGCTTAATACTTCGCCCGAACGAAATTGTTCGCGATTAAACAGTTTCAAAGGAATACCGAGGCGATGGGCTCGTTCAATAACACCCGCAGCAGGGTTATTGCAAAGAACCATTTCCACGGAAATCGTTTCGTGATTTTTAAAATACTTGGCGATATTCTCGACGTTCGTACCCGAGCCCGAGGCAAAAAGAGCAATACGTTTCAAAAGAATGCTGAATTAAATCAATAGTAAATCGAGAGTATTATTGCAGATAAACACCCATTTCTGGCCCTTCCAGAATCACATCAATGTGATCATTGAGCGTAGTCATCAGGGCATACCCTACAAAGTCGGCTGAGACGGGGTAACGACGGTAATTACGATCTACCAGAACCGATACCTGAAGGCGTTTGACTTTTGTCTGAAAAAAAGGAAGAAGACTATACGCCAGTGTCCGGCCCGTGTATAAAACATCATCACAAACGATGACACATTTGCCCATTAACATCTCGGAATCAGTATTCAATTTGATTGAACTGGGCGATGGATCGGTTTTCTGAATTTGAATGTCAATCTGTTGTACTTTCAGCGGAGAGATGGCTTCCAGTTGCTCTTTCAGCAACGAAGCCATAATCACTCCCTGACCAACGATTCCCGCCAGTACAATTTCTTTTTCTTCGAAATTGGTTTCGTAAACCTCAAAGGCAATCCGGCGAATCTTTTGTTTGAGCTGTTCGGGGTTCAGAAGCAGCGTTTTTTCAGTTGAAATCATGGACGAATGTACAGCGACAATAGCTTTTGAAAATGATTCTGAATCGTAAAATTCCGAAAAGTGCCCGAATCGACCGAGGAAAACGAGATTTAATTAATAAATAATCAGAGCAATGCGAGAATATCGGAGCGGGATTTTACAGTACTACGTCGTTTTCGTATTTTTGTACTCCATCTAGAAAAACACGCGTTGTTTTTCGCTCAGAAGTCACTCTATTAACATAAAATGGCAAAAGTTCCGGTAAATCGCTACCAGCAGCCCTACATTAACAGTGGTCAGGCGGGAATGCCCCAGGGCGTTCGCACGAAAAAATACGGCCTGGACCCCAAAAAGTACATTAACCTGGCCTTACGGGACTGGATCAAACAGGAATGGTTCTGGTTTTTGATTCCCGTAGGGGTGATCGTTCTGAACGTCGTTCTGAACGTAACGAAAGTCTATCCAAACTGGTGGATTTACCTCGTAGCCGTACTCGGTGGGGTAGGTTTCGCTCTCTTCCGCGGTATGCAGTTTACGGCTACGACGCAGGTAGAACAGAATAAGCAGATGTTCGAAAAATTTGTGTATGAATTTGATAACCGTCAGATTTTTGTCTGGAAAAATCGCGAGAAAAAAGAAGGCGGCCAGTTACCCTGGAATATGATTCAGTCGGTTCAGAAAGAGAAAGACGCGTATTTGTTCAATCTGGGCAAGTATCAGTATCTCTATCTGCCATTCGACATTTTTAATTCAGAACATGACATTAAAATGTTCGAGACTATCCTCACTCGCAAAGAATTGCTGAAGTGAGTAATAGGGTTAGTACAAAAATTTAATTTGAGGTCGGTGGGTTGCTACCGACCTTTTTGCGTTTTTACTAATAAGTACCTCATAACTTGATCAACAGTGACTAATAATCCTTTGGAAGTACTCGAAGCTCGTCTGAACCCGCTGCGTCAGGAATTAATCGACCATTCCGTTTACAATCACATCAACTCGCTGGAGGCTTTACAGCTTTTTACCCAAAGCCACGTTTTTGCTGTCTGGGACTTCATGTCTCTGCTAAAGGCTCTGCAACGGCAGCTTACCTGCGTACAAGTGCCCTGGTTACCCGCTGCATCCGGGTCGACGGCGTATCTAATTAATGAAATCGTTACTGGTGAAGAAAGCGATGTAGATCAGCATGGCGTTCGGATGAGCCATTACGAGTTATACCTCCGGGCGATGAAAGAGCTAGAGGCGGATACATCGGTCATTGAGCAATTTGTTGCAGACCTGCGAGCGGGCCAATCGGTGAGGGAAGCTCTGGAAAATGCTGATATTCCCGCCGGAGCGAAGGCTTTTGTGAGTTATACGTTTTCAGTAATTGAGCGAAATCGTCCGCATGAAATTGCGGCGGCCTTTACCTATGGTCGCGAAGACTTGATTCCCGAATTATTCATTGAACTGGTTCGTAACCTGAACGCCCGATTCCCTAATCAACTCGATACATTCCGCTATTACCTGGAGCGTCACATCGAAGTAGACGGTGGGCATCATGGCCATTTGGCGGAAGAAATGGTTCGTGAATTGTGTGGCAATGACGCTCAAAAATGGGAAGAGACCATTTCTACGGCGGAGGAGTCGATCCGCCAAAGAATTTACCTCTGGAATTCGATTACCAGTTGCTTAAACGGAGGAGCTTTAGTTAATTCGTAAAATTTTTAATTAATTAAAGCGTTGATCTATATTCATAGCAGTTACTAAAAAAGCGTAAGTTTTTAATTAAAAAGTTATATAATTAATAAAAATTATTCATTTGTAGTAACGATTGGAGTGACCATAAACATAACAACGAGTCTTTACCTATTTTCCTAAAGTATGAACAGTTATCAAATCCAGGAGACCCCTGAAGTCTTTGACGTGGTTATCGTTGGGTCTGGAGCAGGCGGCGGTATGGCGGCTTATCAGCTATCCAAAGCGGGTGCCAAAGTTTGCTTACTGGAAGCTGGAGGTTACTATGACCCGGCTGATCCCAAGTATATCACTCAACTAAAGAATCCCTGGGAGTCTCCTCGTCGTGGGGCCAGCACTACGCGTCCTTTCGGTGATTTTGACGCCGCCTGGGGAGGCTGGCAGCTCGAAGGTGAGCCTTACTCTGCTGCTCCCGGAACAGAATTTCACTGGTTCAGAAGCCGGATGCTGGGTGGGCGTACCAACCACTGGGGCCGTATTTCCCTTCGTTTTGGTCCCGACGATTTTCGTCGCGGCAGCATGACGGGTATCGGGGATGACTGGCCAATTACGTACGACGACGTATCGCCCTATTACGATAAGGTAGATAAACTCCTGGGAATTTTTGGCTCAAAAGAAGGGCTTCGCAACGAACCCGACGGCCATTTCTTACCCCCACCAAAACCCCGTTTGCACGAGTTAATGCTGAAAAAAGCGGGTAAGAATCTGGGTATCCCGGTTATTCCTTCCCGTCTGGCGATTCTGACAAAAGCGATTAATAACGAACGTGGGCAGTGTTTTTACTGCTCGCAGTGCGGTCGGGCCTGTCAGGTTTACGCGGATTTTTCTTCGTCTTCCTGTCTTTGTAAACCTGCCGTTAAAACGGGTAACACAAGGCTGATCAACGGAGCGATGGTTCGCGAAGTATTAACCGACCAGAAAACCGGACTTTGCACGGGCGTTTCGTACGTCGATACCGCAACTTTACAGGAAAAAACGGTTCGGGCTAAAATTGTGGTGGTGGCGGCTAGTGCCTGTGAATCGGCCCGTCTGTTACTGAACTCCAAGTCGGCCCGGTTCCCAAATGGGCTGGCTAACTCCAGCGGAGTGATTGGTAAATACCTGAACGACTCCACCGGAGCCAGCCGCTCAGCCTTCGTTCCAGCTTTGATGAACCGGAAACGTTACAACGAAGACGGGGTAGGTGGAATGCACGTATACACGCCCTGGTGGCTAGATAACAAAAAACTGGACTTCCCTCGGGGGTATCACATTGAATACGGCGGGGGCATGGGCATGCCCAGCTACGGGTTTGGCATGGGCATTCAGGGCATGAACGGTAAGTATGCCTATGGCGATGGAAAAACGCAACCCGCAGGTGGATATGGATCACGTCTGAAAGAAGATGTACGTCGCTTCTACGGAGCTTACGTGGGCATGGCGGGTCGTGGAGAACCTATACCTTTGGAAAGTAACTATTGCGAAATCGACCCCAATAATGTCGATAAATACGGTATTCCGACGCTTCGTTTTCACTACAAATGGTCTGAAAACGAGGTTAAGCAGGCGAAACACATGCAGGATACCTTCGAGGAAATAATCCACGAAATGGGCGGTATTGCTCTGGGCTCCAAACCGGGTAAAGAGCAAAACTACGGATTAGAGGCTCCCGGAAAGATCATTCACGAAATCGGAACGGTACGCATGGGCAGCGATCCCAAAAAATCAGCTCTGAATTCTTTCATGCAGGGCCACGATGTCAAAAACCTGTTCGTAGTAGACGCCGCTCCTTTCGTAACGCAAGGCGACAAAAACGTAACCTGGACCATCCTAGCCATGTCCATGCGAACCAGTGATTACATCATTGATGAAGTGAAGAAGAAGAATCTGTAAAAGAGTTGTCTGTTTTCTGTTTACCATTTTCAGTGATGGCTACCATTCAACGTTTTGAGGATTTGAAAATTTGGCAAAAAGCTCGCTTGTATTCTCTGTCTATTTTTGAATTAACTGGGAGTGGGGAGTTTTATGCAGACTATGACCATCGCAGGCAAATCAGACGGTCGGCAGATTCTGTAATGGATAATATTGCAGAAGGTTTTGGAAGAGGAAGTCGAGGTGAATTTATTCAATTTCTGGGTATTGCTAAGGGCTCATTAACGGAAGTAAAATCACAGCTATACAGAGCTCTGGATCGTAAATATCTTTCATTACAAGCTTTTGAAAAGACTTATGAAGAAGCCGATGAGCTGGGAAAAATGATTGCTGGATTTATTTCCTACCTATCCAGAACACAGATTAAAGGAAGTAAGTATAAGCAAGTTTCTGAGAAAAGCGAAGTAAAGGAGCCTGAGATAAATTACGAAAATTGGTTCGAATCAACTGTAAACAGAAAACAGTTAACTGAAAACTGAACAAAATGAAACGTCGCGATACACTTAAGTCGATTGCCTTGGGGTCGTTGGGCATGGCTACGGTTCCTTCTACGGATCTGATAGCGGCTCCGCCCGAAAAACCGCTGGTGGTGCCCGGCGGACGGCAGAAATCGGAAGCCATCCGGGATGCCAAACTCATGGCTGATAAGTTCTTTACACCTCAGGAAATGAAAACCCTCACCGTTTTGTGCGACATTATTCTTCCGGCGGACGAGAAGTCGGGCAGTGCCTCGCAAGCGGGTGTACCGGCTTTCATTGAATTTATGGTGAAAGATCAACCCGTACACCAGATTCCTCTTCGTGGAGGGCTGGCCTGGTTAGATAATGAAAGCCGAAAACGCTTCAGCAAGAAATTTGTGGAGCTTACAAAAGCTCAGCAGATAGAAATCGTGGATGACATTGCCTATCCTGAACAAGCGAAACCTCAGTTCTCCCAAGGCGTTGCGTTCTTTAACAAAATGCGGGACATGACCTTAACCGGTTTTTATACCACCCGCATAGGCTTCAACGATTTGGGTTACGTAGGAAATACTCCCAACAACTGGGAAGGAGTGCCCGAAGAGGTACTGAAGCAATACGGCCTGAGTTATGAGTAATGGGGTTTGAGAAGGTTAGAATTAGGTGTGAGAAGTTTGATTTAGTTTGAGAAAGTAAGATAAATGAGAGGTTTTCATCAAACTCCTCACACCTAATTCTAACTTCTTCTAACTAAATTAAATCTCTCAAACTACTGCTAACCTTCTCAAACGTAGTAGAACGAAAGGTATACTTAATGCTGATTCGGTAAAAGACCGGGTCAGCATTAAGTATTTTTTATACTTTTGCCCACGTTTTAGGTTTCAGCAGAAACTCTGTTGAATGAAAAGGGAACACCGGTGTAAATCCGGGGCTATCCCCGTAGCTGTAAGTTTTAATGAGTTTAGAGTGGTAAGTTTTGAGTTTAGGGTTAAGATTGTAAAGTTGACAGCCTTCATAACTCAAAACACTAAACTCCAAACTCAAACACAACTTCCAAAAGCCACTGTACACACGTATGGGAAGGTGGGGGTTGAGATGAAACGAGCCAGAAGACCTGCCTGAAATGGTATACTTTTCGAGCTTTCGGGTGAAAAGCCGTGAATGAATTTCAACGCACTGGATGGTAACACCCAGCCGGATTTCTATTCACTTTTCTACGAAAGACTCCTTACTTAATCATTAGTGGAGTCATGAACACATTTACCAGAATTACCTTTCTTCTCCTGATTACAACTTTGCAGGTCTGGGCTCAAAAACCGGATACCCAACTGGAAGAAGTAACCATCACCGCCAATCGTACCGGACAAAAATTATCCCAAACGGGTAAAGTAGTTACCGTTCTTACCGATTCAACTTTACAAAAATACGCTACTCAATCGCTTGGCGAGTTATTAACCCGTCAGGCCGGGGTTATGATCGTTGGGGCTCAGGGGCCGCTGGGAACCAATCAGACCGTCTCATTACGCGGAGCCGGTGGAGGAAACACCCTGATTTTACTCGATGGCTTACCCATCTATGATCCCTCTCAGATTAATAACACGTTTGATCTCAATCTGCTTTCGGTTGGGGAATGCGAACGAATTGAGATCATTCGGGGAGCTCAGTCTACCCTGTACGGTTCGGATGCGGTAGCTGGGGTAATTAACATTTTTACTAAAAAAGAAGGGTATCGACCCATCGGAGGCCATGCCACCGTTCAGGCCGGAAGTTATGGTACTTTCCGGGGAACCGTCGGTGTGAATGGAGCTTCAAAAGTAGGTTACTTCAATGCTCAATATACCCGATTGCGTTCCGATGGATTTTCGGCGGCATATGATGCGAAAGGAAATCAGAACTTTGATAACGATGGTTTCTGGCAGGATAACGTTCTCTTAAACGGCGGTATTAATCTTTCTCCCAATCTAATCTGGAAGGTACGGGGCCTGTATTCGGGGTATAAAAATGAAATTGACGCCGGAGCCCTAACCGATGATCCCAGCTATAATTACCGTAACACCTTCAAACTGGCCGGAACAGGGATAGATTATAGTTATGCTTCTGGAAAACTGACGGCAAATTATGCGTTCTCGGCTTTCCAACGTAATTCTGTTCAGGACAAGTCCACGTTTGAGGGAAATAGTCATTTTGCAGAAATCTATAATAGCTGGCGGACTACTAGCTGGTTAACTCTCGTTACCGGGGTTGATCTGCGGACTCAGAATACAGCTCAAACCAATCCTTATGCTCCACCTTTAGAGAAAAATCTAGCGAAAACAACTTTATTCAGTGCGTATGCCACGGCTTTGATTCGAACCGATTCCAGCTTTGCTCTGGAACTGGGCGGACGCTATAACCATCATTCCCTATACGGTAGTAACGCAACTTATTCCATCAATCCTTCTTATCTTTTAAGCAATCAGGTAAAATTCTTTGCTAACCTTTCCAGTGGATTCCGGGCCCCAAGCTTGTATCAGTTGTATTCGCCGTATGGTAACAAAGATTTGAAGCCCGAAATGAGTCGTTCGCTGGAGGCTGGTGTTCAGTTATTTGCTACGGATAAACGATCATTTATACGAGCTCTTTATTTCGATCGGGCTATTAAAGACGTGATTGCTTTTCAGTCATTAAGCGTTGAACCTTACGGTAAGTACGTGAATTATAGTCGTCAGAATGATCATGGGCTGGAATTTGAAGTATCGAGTCGCTTTAAAAATTTAGTGGTTTCGGGTAATTTAACGTATGTAACGGGTCGGGTGACTCAAACGGTTAATGGTCGAGACTCCAGCTCATTTAATCTCTTCCGAATTCCGAAGTGCATGGGAAATACAACCATTGGTTATCAGTTCACGAAACACTTTTTTAGTTCTTTGTCAATGCGGAGTGTGGGTAATCGTCAAGATAAAGTATATGGTCTAGGCATTGTGAATCTTAATGCATACACGACGCTTGACGCTTATGCCGAATATCAGTTCAATGCTTTCGTCAAACTATACGGTGACGTTCGTAACCTTACGGATAAGCAGTATTTTGAGGTTTACGGGTATAACACCCGTCGGCGTAATTTCAACATAGGCTTAAAGTTTGATTTTTAGCAGATTAGATAATCGATCCTATGTCCTTCGAAGAAAGAGTACAATATAAAATTGACCATAAAACCAAGCCTTTAGGAGCTTTAGGCCAGTTGGAAACTCTGGCATTCCGCATGGCCTGTATACAGCAAACCGAAACGCCAGAGTTACGAAAAGCCGCCCTGGTAGTCTTCGCGGCAGATCACGGCATTGCTCAGGAAGGGGTAAGTGCGTATCCCGCAGAAGTAACTTATCAGATGGTGCTCAATTTTCTGGCGGGTGGAGCCGCTATTAACGTATTCTGCCGCCAGAATGAGCTGGAGTTATACGTGGTTGATGCGGGTGTGAATGCCGAATTCTCAGAAGAAACACAATTGATTCACGCCAAAGCTGGTTACGGTACAAATAGTTACTTGAAAGGGCCAGCGATGAGTTCAGAACAGCTTCGGTTTTGTCTGGAGAAAGGAGCCATGATTGTGAATGAACTGCACGATAAAGGCTCCAATGTGATTGGTTTTGGGGAAATGGGAATCGGTAATACGTCTTCATCGAGTGTATTGATGAGCATGGCTACTGGCCTTCCCATTGAAAGTTGCGTAGGGAAAGGGACTGGCGTTAATCCCGAACAATTACAACGAAAAGTAACGGTTCTGAAGGAAGCCATCCGGGTAAATGGGAGTTGCAGTGACCCTTACCAAATGCTTCAAACGTACGGTGGGTTTGAAATTGCTCAAATGGTGGGAGCCATTCGGGCGGCCCGTTCGAGAAAAATGATAATCTTAGTCGACGGATTTATTTCTACCGTTGCTCTGCTGATTGCCAGCCAGATGCAGCCTGATGTACTGGAAAATGCGATTTATTGTCATCAGTCGGCTGAACAGGGACATCGCCTTCTGCTTGATTTTTTGCGAGCGAAGCCGCTTCTTCGTATGAACTTACGGTTGGGAGAAGGCACGGGCTGTGCGTTGGCATATCCTTTATTGAAAAGTGCAGTAGCTTTCCTGAATCAGATGTCCACCTTTAACGAAGCAGGCATTTCTTCGCACAAGAATGATACATGAGTTACGAATCCTATTAACGGCGGTACTTTTTTATACCCGGATTCCATGCCCCGCCTGGGTGGGGCATGGACCCGAACAAATGCGGCAGTCTCGTAAATATTTTCCAATGATTGGGGGAATCGTTGGAGCCATTATGCTCGCCGTTTATTTCAGTAGTACGCTTATCTTTCCCAAAAACATCAGCCTTCTCTTAAGCATGGGTGCGGGTGTACTAACGACCGGAGCTTTCCATGAAGATGGCTTTGCTGACGTGTGCGATGGCTTTGGCGGCGGCTGGAGTAAAGAGCAGATTCTCCAAATCATGAAAGACAGCCGGGTGGGGACATTCGGTGTCGTGGGTATTGGGCTGTTATTGAGTCTCAAATACCTGATCCTGGTAGAAATTGCTACCCTTTCCGAGCCTCTCATCTGGAGTACCATCTTTTGTGGGCAAATTAGTAGCCGATTAATAGCCTCTATAGCCGCTGAAACGCACGAATACGTTCGTGATGAAGCCAGTAGTAAATCAGGGGCCGCAACATCGAGTCGTATAGGCTGGAAGGGCTTGATCCCAGGCGTTTTATTTACGGGCCTAACCTTCTTTTTACTGCCTAGTTATTGGCTTGCTCTGGCTGTTTTAGGGGCTTATGGCTCGAAAGTAATGCTGAGCTGGTTTTTTAAGAAATGGATTGGCGGTTACACGGGCGATTGCCTCGGGGCGATTCAGCAGGTTAGCGAAGTAGTTTTTTATCTGGGTATATACGCCATATGGATTTGTTTGTAATGCGGCACACTTCCGTGCATAATACCAAAGGAATGTGTTACGGTCAACGGGAGGTGGATTTATCAGAAAATTATTATCAGGAAATTCAGCAGATTACCAGGCAGTTCACAAAGCCATTTGATGTCGTTTATACTAGTCCGTTAAAGCGTTGTCTAACACTCGCTGAGCAGATTCCCGGTTCTTTATTACTTGAAGAGAAGCGATTAATGGAAATCAATTTCGGCGATTGGGAAGGGCAGTTATGGAATGATTTACAGGGAAAGGAAGTAACCGACTGGATGAATGATTTTGTTCGGGTTCAACCGCCCGGAGGAGAAAGCCTGGAAATGGTCTGTAACCGGGTTCAGGCCTTTCTGGAAGAATTACGCCAACAATCTTACGAACGCGTAGCAATCGTTACGCATGCGGGGGTATTACGCTGCATCTGGGCCAATCTGATTGGCGTTCCACTGCCGAATATTTTCAAAATTAAGGTTGATTACGGTCAGGTTGACCAGTTTATCCTACACCCGAATCCTGCTCTTGACCAATGGGTAGGACGAATTTTATAGCATTTATGTAGTAGATAATTGTGTTTATTAGTGTTATTGCAGACATAATTATTACCTACTACAACTATGAATAAACGTCTGTATCTTATTTTATTCGTTGGGATTTCACTCGGAGCCTGTCGAAATGCTACTCAAAAAACAGAATCAACTGCTACCGATTCATTAACCGTTTCGGACTGGGCCTTACTGCCCTTCGAAAAAGTTGATAGTCTCAATCCGGTGCTGGTTCCAACGCCCAATGAAACGTTCTTTGATCCCATCTGGAAGAAAGAAGTGAAGTGGGAAGAAAAAGACGTGTTTAATCCGGCGGCAGTCGTGCGGGACGGAAAAGTGCATTTGATCTATCGGGCTGAGGATAAACTGGGGAAATATGCCGGGGTTTCACGACTGGGATTAGCCATTAGTGAAGATGGGTTACACTTTAAAAAAGAAAAACACCCCATTTTTTATCCCAGCAATGACGCTCAGAAAAAATACGAATGGGAAGGCGGTACGGAAGACCCCCGCATTGTTGAAAGCCCGCAGGGTGGTTATATAATGACCTACACGGCTTACGATGGTAAAACAGCCCGGATGATGCTGGCTACGTCCAAAGATTTGCGAAACTGGACTAAACACGGCCCGGTTCTGGGCGAAGGAAAGCACCTGAACACATGGTCAAAATCGGGAGCCATTGTCGCCCGGCAAAAAGGAGATCAGGTGATTGCCGAAAAAATAAATGGAAAGTTTTGGATGTACTTTGGCGACACCAACCTGTTTCTGGCTCAATCCGATGATCTGATTCACTGGGAACCTCTAACCGAAGCGGATGGAACGTTGAAGCCCATTGTACGGCCCCGTCCTGATAAGTTTGATGGTCAGTTAGTAGAACCCGGTCCTTATGGGTTAATAACTGACAAGGGCATTCTCCTGATCTACAACGCCGCCCGACCCATGCCTGAAAAGAAAAATGCATTGGTATATAAGGCAGGTCAGATCTTAATGAACGGACAGGATCCGACGCAGATTCTGGCCCGAACGGACGAACCCTTTTTCGTTCCTGATAAACCTTACGAGTTAACTGGGCAGGTAAATAACGTCGTGTTTCTGGAAGGATTGGTATACTTCAAAAAGAAGTGGTTTTTATACTATGGGACGGCTGACTCGAAAATTGCAGTAGCCGTTCATTAACCCTTACACAACGGCATACGCCTGTAAGCCCCCTTCCAGGTTATGGATATTCGTAAAACCCTGTTTGGCTAATACTCGAGCGGCGATGGCACTTTGTAGCCCCGTTCCGCAAACCACTACGATTTCTTCATTCTTCCAGGAATCGGGAATATCATGCACGCGTAAGAGTAACTCATCCAGCGGAATGTGTAGACCGCCGATGGAAAAATTCTCCCGTTCGTAAGGCGTGCGAATGTCCAGAATCTGAAGGGGATCGCCTGCCTGAAGCCGGCTTTTCAAGGTAGAGGCATTGATAGGTTCCATCCTTATGTGCGTAAAGAAAAATACCTCTCTAGAGTCGTCTAAAGAGGTATCAAATTATTAATCATAATTATTTAGATTCCAGCTCATTATAAGCTAAGATTCCCCCTAAAACGTTACGAACGTTCGTGAAACCCTGGCTTTCGAGAAACTGCTGAGCCCGTCCTGAACGTGCCCCTGAACGACAATGAATAATGATTTCTTCGTTTTTTAAAGGCTCTAGCTCGTCCAGATGATCGGGTAGATCGCCTAAAGTAATTAGTCTGCCGCCTAAGTTTTGCTCTTCGTATTCATCGGGATTACGAACGTCGATCAGGTTGATTTTTTCTCCTTTGTCGAGACGCTCCTTGAGCTCCTGCACTGAAATATCCATTTGTTCGTCAGTTAATTGTTGAATGAGAAAAGGGGTTTTAAGCCTGTTCAGATTCAAAACAGCTGTGAGAGGTATAAAGTGCAAAGCAAGCAAAATGTTTCAAAAACCAGAAATAAGATAAGGAAAGGTTTAGAACTTATTTTGGCTTATGTGAGAGCGATGAATGAAAGTAAGTTGGGTAATGCTTTGGGACAAGTAAAGGTAATGAACGCTCCGGTTTTCGTTCTCTAAAGCGATTACCCTTAGGATGGACTGCCAGCGAAAAAACGGCTTTGGATGAAAGACGATTAATTCTCTATCACGAGTTTCTTCACAAATGATTGCCGACCATTGGATAAACGGATCAGGTAGAGTCCTCTTCGTAAACCGGAAAGATCCGCCGTTGAATCCGTAGCGTTAGAGTTGGCGTACAATCGACGTCCAGAAACGTCAAAAACTTCGATGGACCGAAATGCACTTAAATTCCAGCGAATGGGTCCAGCCGAAGGGTTAGGATGAATCATGAGCTGGTCTTCCGAAATGTCTTCCACCCCCGTTATCAGTTCACTGGATTGCCCTCCCATTACCGGTCGAAGCAGTAGGGTTCCTGCCAGCGTGGTATTACCGACCCATTCATTGCCAAGGTTGTAATAAATCTGATTGGCAAACTGAGGGGTATTTTTGTCCAGTCCAATGGCTACTACATCATCCGATAGCTGTTGATAAGCCAGCCAGAACGTGTCCTTTACGGCAGGAGGGTATTGAAATTTCATTTCCACAAACCCCCGTGGATCAGATGGATACCGAATAGCAAAAGACTGTCGAGTCATCGTTTGACCGGGCTTATTGCCTTGGTTTTGAAGAACATAAACGGCTATCGACTGATTGGTAATATCGGTTTTGTAGCGAATGGGCTGAAAGCGAATGCCCGAAACTACGTCTTCTTTGCGAAGAATAAACCGCACCGCCACGTAACCGTATTTCTGATTAATGCCAGCGGCATATTCGGCAGTGCCGTCGTCGTAGGCAAAGTAATTGGAAAGTTCGGTGGTGGAAGATAACGTATCGTTTCTCCGTAAATCGACCCCAGGAATGCTGGGATTCTGGTCGTCAGTGGTAAGAATGTCAAACGTAGTACGAATAACGGCCCGGGTTCCGCCAAAAGCAGGTAAGGGGGTGGGACGAACGAATTTTTCCTGCGAACGTAATTGGGGAATATTTTCGGAAATGGTCTGCGTGAAATTCTGAATCTGCTGATTCGTGGTCATTTCCTGAGCCCGAAAACGTAAGGTCGTAAAGTTATTGTTATTAAAAAGATTCGTGATGTCTGTTGAAATGGTGTCTGCCGTTTCGGCTGCCGGATTGATCAGGTAATGAGCCAGTGGCATCGTTCGGTAATGTTTCAGATACGAGCTAATGGAGCGGCGAATGGAGACGTCTTTAATGTAACGGTCATTACTATTTCTACCCCGATTCAGATAAACGTAATCTACGTGCCAGGCATCAAATGGCCCGGATTTCCGACCAAAGGCTTCGATTCTGAACTGAAAACCAGTGTGCAGATAAAGAGCGGCTTTCACCGGAATCATGGCTATGGCAAACTCGTTCATGACCTGTCCGCCCTTCATAACCCAGACCGTTTGCCATAAGTT
This sequence comes from Siphonobacter sp. SORGH_AS_0500, assembly GCF_031453245.1. NCBI lineage: Bacteria > Pseudomonadati > Bacteroidota > Cytophagia > Cytophagales > Cytophagaceae > Siphonobacter > Siphonobacter sp. SORGH_AS_0500. The sequence continues at coordinate 3,696,974 of NZ_JAVIYT010000001.1, read as the reverse complement.
ACCGTTGGTTAGGAATTGCACCCGCAGGGAATCATCCGAGTCTGGCTGATCGCCCAGCCCTTTACTCAACCAATGAAAACTCAGGTAAAGCGAGTCTCTGATGGAGTACGAGGAAAGGTCGATGGGCAGGGAGGTAAGTGAATCACTCAATCCTTGAGCGTACTGGTTACTAAAATCGTAAGGAGTACCGTCGCGTCTCAGGCCGTCGAAGGTCACCATGTTTAAAGAAGGATGGGTTGTGGCCATGGTATTATTCACCACCGTACCACCACCCGATGCCCATAAAGCCGGGTCTGGAATGCCCGTTCGGGTAATCGAAAAATCATCAAAAAAAGGTAAGCTTACGGCCTGTGTGCGAGCTCCCCGTAGGCTGCCATTTTCCTGAGCCTGCGTGAGGGGGAAAACCTGAAAAGGAGCCTGGGCAAGGCTCCTGATCCCGGATAAAAGAGGTATGATAAGCAGCAGGACACGGCCTATTTTTAAAAATAAATTCATAGCTGAAACGTATTGCCGGGTTGAGGGCAAAAGATAACTTAAGGATTTTCAGGGGTGGTTGCTCCTTCACCAGTGTCCATGTCAGGTTTGCCCGCAATCCAGAGGTCAATGATTTCGCCCACGTGAATTTTGCCACCAATACCGGGGGCGGGGCGTTGCTCAACTACGGTTCCGCGAACGGCTCCGGGAACGTCTTTATACAAGACAGTTCCCACCCGTAAATCAGAGCCTTTAATGATTAACTCCGCTTCATCGAGGGAAACACCGATGAGATTAGGCACGTCAAGTTCGGTATTGCCAATGCCATTACCCACTACAAGTTCAATTTTAGAGCCTTTAGGAATAAGGGTGCCGGGTTCAATTTTCTGCCCATTATATCGCTGTTCCAGTACGGCGTTTTCGGCAATATCAGGGATGTAACGAATATTACCTTCCTGTAAGCCTTCACTTCTTAGAAGAGACAAGGCACTTCGCAGACTCGTGTTGGTTGAAACCAGATCCGGCATCCGAATCATGGGAGCCGTGGCCATCGTCACCGTGAGGTAAATGTTACGGCCTTCTTTAACCAGTGAGTTAGGAAAAGGATACTGCGAGAGAACCGTAAAAGGTGGAACTCCGGGAACGAAAGTGCAATCGGAGACGATATACTCCAGCTTCCGCTCGCTGAGCGTGTTTTTTACATCTTCCAGATTTGACTTCCGCAAATCGGGTACGGTAATACTCTGGCCGTGATTGGTGGACCAAGGCAGATACAGAAAAAAGAATCCAAGAAATAAAGTCAGGACAATACCAATCACCAGTAAGATGTGTATAATCAGGTCTTTTCGGGATCGGGTATTAATGTAAATGGCCATAGAAAATATAAAGCGTGTTGAAGCATCACTCGGACAGCCGAACGGACTAGTAACGAAAAAAGGAGCTTCTATTGGGATACAAGTTTACGGAAAATCGCAGGATTTTTTGATTAATCTCATTTACCGTCGGACTTCCTGTTATGAAAATCAGATTTTAACCCAAAAGGTTTAGGTAGTTTAGATGGATGAAATTAGTTTCAGGTTTGAAATTTGGGTAAGGTTTGAGGGAATATCTATTACTTTTCAAGCCATCAAACCTGAAACGATCAAACTTTAGAATGGTAAAATGAAAGTACGTCCTGCGATTGTTATTGTAGAAAATGAACACGTGTTATTAACCCGCTATCGTTACGGAGCGGAAGATGTATTTCAGTTGCCCGGCGGAAATCCAGATCCCGGCGAGACGATGCCTGAAACGCTCATTCGGGAACTGAGCGAGGAATTAGGCATTGAGATTGAAGTGCAGGGGCTATTAGTGATGGGCGAAGTATTAGTACCCCAGTTGAAACAGGGCGTTCTGCATTGCGTTTTCGCCGGAACACTCGTAGGTGGAATCCCGATCATTAATCCTGCTGAAACCACAGCTCAGGAAGTGGTCTGGAAGCCTTTGAGGGAAATCGCCGCGTTAAATCTATATCCCAACGTAGGAACCGAACTGCTGGAACTGGTCAGTGGCCTTAGAACCTCGCCTTATCTGGGCAAAATCAATCAGCAATGGTTTGGGTAGGTTTGAGCAAAAAGAATCGTTTTAAAGGGCTTTTGGCACGTTAATTTTGAGAAAGCCCTGTGTTAGGCAATGCCTTCTAACTATTGTGTCACCCTTTAAAACGATTTTTATGAAAATCTTACCCGTAACCGCAGGGGTTGTAGTAGCCCTTTCCGGAGCCCTGATTTATACCTGGAACAAGTACCTGAGACAGCGTCCCAGCCAACGTCTGCAACCCATATCAAGAGAAACGGCATTAAGTACCGAAAGACCATAGGAAAACTCAGGTGAATGCCTGAGTTTTCCTATAATGTAAGCCAATTAAAAACTACCTCAAATTAAGTTCTGATGGGGTTTTCTGATATTAATCCTGGCGAATCGCTTATCACTATGTGATGCCAGAGACTTGCCACAGACATACAAAATTATTGACTGGCGAGTGGAACTTTTTCCAAATCAATCGGTCTTAGCAAGACCGATTGATTTGGAAAAGAGCTTTAGCCTGACTATCCCTGGAAATCCAGATCCAGCCAGTTCCATTCGTTCAGCTGAAATTTGTTTCGAAACCCTTATAATTCGATCGAGACGATGAATTGGCTTGAATCCCTGTCTTTCAGTTTTTGAGCTTACCAGGAGATTTACTCCACTCAGAGCCAGTTAGGAGTTTGCGTCTGGTACCGAGATTAGATCGGCTCGCAGATATGTCGTTACGGATAACCTACTTATGATGTGGTACGGGGCTCAAATTCCAACAAATTACTATACATCTGATTCTACTATTCAGATCAATTCTGGCAATCTAGTTCCATACGATCTAGAAAAACCTCATAACTGTAAGTGCTTTCGATGAATGACTCCTCAAACCTAGGCCATGATTAAGTTAGAACCAACGTAAAAATCGTTATAAGGTCTTATGGCTTGCCAATAAACAGCAGTACATTACGACTTTGAAACTTAGAATTGCACTGGAGCTGTTCGTGGAGGCTTCTGGGGAAGTGGGTCAGTTTGCCGTGCCTTATTCTTATGAAACGCAATATTAATGTTTCTCATAATACAGATAGAAGCTGGCCCCATAATCATTTTAAGGACTACCAACACGATTGTTTTTTTGCCTTTACTATGATTTCTGAACGCACTTTGATTCTGGGAGAGCATTTTATGGTCAGTGGATCAGATATAAATAATTTCTGAAGAAACGTTCGATATATTTCTATTCGGGTGAGAAAATCGCTTATACATAGAACTTGAAGGGGTGAGATTAAGTTTCAGGTCCCCAAATTAAAATTCAGGAAATAAACGGCGAGGAAAAATATGGCTGGCAATATCCCGACGATCCCAACTCCCTAATGGTGATTGCAGGAGTGAATTTTGAACCCCAGCAAGGTTACTGTTGTCGTTAATGTTAGTAATGGCATTCTCGTCGAACACAATACTCGAATCGATGTCCTAACTCCTGAAAACAGACCCGTCTCTTTTGTCTCCGCTTTTCCCGTGGATACTACTCACGTTCAATTAGAAATGCCTGAAGGTGAGACGTTTCCTGTAAAACTTTTAATCTCCGCTTACCCCCAATCCCAATAAACACAGAAAACCAACGACCCATGAAAAAACTCCTTTTTCTTTTAGTGCTTTTGCCTACGCTACTGAAAGCACAATACCCTAAAACAATCAAAACTACCAGAGATACTTCAAAGGGAGCCTCCGTTAAGGGGCGAATGGCCCTTAACGGAGGCTGGGATGGTACATTGGTTGGAAAAGATGTGAATGGAAAATCTTACATCGCTGCTTCAGCACATTTCGAAAGTTACGCTCAACTCAGAAGTATGGTTGCGTTACGTTCGGGCGTTCGTTATTTCCTCGATAGCGAAGGGAAAGAGGGTGAATTTCGAGCAGATTTTAGCGACAAGACTACGCCCGACGATGGTGGGGTTACGCTGGTAACCGTGACTGGGATCAGGCTCAAACGCGTAATTTCCAAAGGATCGATTGAAGTGAGCTGGTATGGCAATACCCAACAAGCTTTAGTCAAAGCTCTGGCTGCCGCACAAGGAAAGTACAAAGTAGGCATCACGGGTAAACTAACCCTGGCCTCTAGTGTACTCCTTCCCGATAACGCCTACTTAAGAGGGGATGGGGATTCAGCAGTCATTTATTTTAGTAACTCGGCTCTACTTCGTCCCGGCAATCGATCCATTATTGAAGGCTTGCGACTAACGGGAGTGGATGGGCTCAATTATGCAATTGCCACACCCACGGATGACGTGGTATACGACTGGGAAATCCGTAGCTGTTTTTTTGATAGCACGTTTGTAAATCCTGTCTATATCCAGGGTACTACGAATAATGGAACGCATCGGGGAAAAATAGTAAATAATACATTCTTTTACCCGAAGGGCAATGCTACCCTTATTATTCGTCTGATCGATAGTCAGATCAACGGCAATACGGTTTACAACCGAAGTAGTAGTCGGGGGTTGATGTTTTTCGGAGGTAAACGAAATGAAATTGCTTACAATAAAATTTACAATGGAATTGTGGGGATTTCATTTGCTTACCAGAAGTCAACGGCTGGGGCCAGCGGCATCGTGGAAGAAAATATTATCCACGACAACTATATCAGGGGTGTTACCGAGGAGTCCATCAGTTTTGACGGTCGCTATAACGAACCTGCCAATATGGCTGCTATGGAGTATGCGGCTATTACGGATAAAAGCCTTTCCGGTCAAAATAAGTATATTAATCTTTCTGGAAACTGGAACGCCACTTCTCCTAATTACTATAACTTCTTTGTTTGCTTTACCAAGGGGGCACTTTCAGGCGAATGTGCCAGGATTCTGGCCCATAGCAATAACCGCATGGCCCTTCAGTTGACTACTGCTCAGTACAAACTTCTTCAGGTAGGGGATTCGTTGGCCGTAGGAGCTCCATTCCTTAAAAACAAAGTAGAACGAAATATCATTGAAAGTAACACCAAAACTACCGCTATATACGGGTACGGAATGTGCTTTAACAATGATTTTCTAAGCAATACGGTTACTTATGTAGGCGATGGGACTCAGGCTCAAGGCAACCTACCGCTGGCGGGTATTGCCTTTGCTTCTGTCAATGGGATTAACCCTGCTGGATCTGCTACAGGAGTGAGAAAAGCTCCTTCCATGCGTAACCGGATTGGCTATTCATCTACTTACAATTGTGGTATTCAGATGAATATGGTTGCTTACGGAAATGCTATTCCTTACCGCTCGTATGGGAATCGAGTTGAAAATAGCACGGTTATTGGTTCCTCTATCGTGTATGACTACAATGAAGACAACATTGCAACCAACAATTATGCTTCCCAGGGCATTCAGGTGAAGAATGCCCCTAAAAGCCGTCGCACTGGAAGCTTAGCGGGCCAGGACTCTAGCAGCGTCAATATAACAGGAGGAAAAATTTCAGGAGTGACGCTTGCTGCTCAGGGAGTAAACGCTCCCTTAAATCACCTGGAAAATTATTCTGCAATGTATAGCAGTCGAAATTTGGTCGATAAAGCCTATGTAGATGCGGGCTTTTTGAAGCGGAAAGGAGTCGTCGATCCTGATCAGGTCTTCTCTAGTGGTCATTTTCTGGTGGCGGGTACTAACGCGAATAATCCTTTTGCCCCCGTAGGAGCAAGAGGTTTTGCTTCGGTGGAAGGGAATGGAAAACAGGGATGGATGATGCTGGGAAAAAATTCAAACGCATCGATTCTTAAAATCAGGCTTCTATCGAACGGGGTTTGGGAGCCATGGAAGGATCTGGAGACGAGAAACAACCGGACGATTAGCATCAATACTTCATCCACGGATAGTCAATATCCGACTGCATTAGCGGTAAAAAAATATGTGGATGGAGCCCGAGCCACAGCAGCTTATTCAGCAGGTACGATTGCTTCGGGAAGCCGGGTTTCTCAGGTTTTGCCTGTCTTGGCGAGCTTGGGACAATACGCTCAGGCTTCTTTTTCAGCTAACCTGCAAAACGTTAAAATGTGGGCAGAAGTTACCGCTGCTAACCAGGTTACGGTCTACTTTGAGAACAACACGGGTTCAGAGAAGACCCCTTCAGGAACCATCACCGTTCGAGTGAATCCGTAAAGCGAAGCTAATACTTGTGAGCGGCCTTTGGCCCCTAATGATTCCACCACCCCACACCTGAGATATGTACACCGAGTATCCCCTGATTCATCTTGAAAAAGTGGAGCCGGGACCGGGCGAGAAATCGACCCGGTTCCGCGTTCTAATCGATTGCCAGTTTGAACATCTAGGCAGGATTTACACACCATCTTAGAGTGTTTTAAAAATGACCTATTAGTATAATACAACTAATCTGGATGCTCTTCCTTCGACTAAGTCTGATTATCTATATAATCTTCAAATCGGAGAGCAAGAAATCGGCATGAAACAATCCCATTAGGCAGCAATCAGATTTTTTTATCTGATTTATTGGAGGAGATCATAAGCCTACGTCATGCCCAACTGATATACAAAATGGTTTCGACTATTCTGACAGACGTTCTGGATTAACTAAGTAATTCATCCATCCCTAAAATAAAACAACCCCATGAAAAAGTTTATCATCCTGGCCGGAGTACTGGCCGCTACTAAATTCTCTTTCGCTCAGATTGAGCCTGTTACTCAATCAACATCAGGGCCAATACGCTCATGATCCAGACCGTTTACGTCAATCGGCAGAACGTGCATTGATGGAGCCCGTCTCCTGACCCGTGCGGTTTTTGGAGATGATCCGCACGGGTCAGGAGACGGGCTACTATGCCCTTGATCCTCAAATTGAAATGAGGGTTCGCAAGAGGATTATACAAGCTCTAGAGAAGTTCCAATCTCTCATTTTACCTATCCACACCCCTTGAAATATAAAAAAGTATCTAATAACCTGACTTTTGGGCCTAGTATTGTTGCTTTCCTTTGCTTAGGGCGATACATCGAATTGTGAACAAAAGCACGAAAATCAGGGATCGTAAACGGGATTAATAGCAGAAAACCCCTTCAGGATGCTCCTAAAGGGGTTTTCTTTTAATCTAAAAATTTTCGTTGACCGACAAGTAAACACACCCTTATTGATAATCAAATAGTTAGATAGTGATTGTGAACAGATTAGTTCTCTTTTTCAGGTTCGTAATCGGTTAGGATGTTTCCCGCCTTGATTAACTCTGCTCCGCCGATGATAGCTAGTAGGGTTCCTACTACAGCTGTTGCCGCCGTTATCGTTGTGGTGTTGGTATTGCCATTACTTGCCATTATCGTACTAACAGCTGAGCCTCCTAATCCAATTAGTAGTCCCCCCAGCATCAACCCACCACCAGACTTTAAGGCATACCCGGCACGCTGTATAGTGATAGTAGATTCCCTTCTTCGATCAATATCCTTTTGCATATTGACTCCGGTTCTTTCCTGAAAACGCTCCTGTTTTTTACGCTTATTATTCTCGAACTCTAAGCGATCACTTTCAGCTGCTTGATTCAATCGCTCGTTTCGGCGATCTATCCATTTGCGAAGACCAGATTTTTGAGTGGAATCGGTCTGGCTAAACCCTGTTATTGAAAGAGTAAGTAGTAATACGGCAGTAAAGAGTAGACGCATAATAGGTAGTGATCTTGATTTAGGTTAATTCAAAGCTTATTATTGTACTGTCCCTAGTTATTTCTCGTCAGAAACATCGCCAGATTTTTTGAGCTGTTCAATCTCCCTTTTCTGATACTTCAGTAATTCTTCTTGAATAGAAATTAGCCTTTGCTCCATCTCATCATATTTCTGTCTTGATACATATCCTTCTACAAAAACTGGATTGTCACCACCTTTTCCTAGTAGAAGCCATTCTAATGAAACTTTAAAATGTTCGGCTATAATGCCTACAGAATCCATGGTGAGATCAGCTGTAGGGTCACCTTCTTCAAATCGGTAATACTTGCTTTTTGAAATCCCAATAAGCTGAGCAAACTGAAGTTTGCTCATTCCAACTTTCTCACGTAAAAGTATAACTCGTTCTCTCTGAGACATTTAAATATAAATTTCCTTTTAAGGGAAAAATATTTCCTTAAAAAGTATTGTTATTTCCTTTTATGGGAAATAATTTAGCATGACAATTAAGACGTGCTAAAAATAACACGCCTTTCGCGGAAGGCAATAGAAAAATTAATCAACGGTATATGAGGGCTACAAACGAGCTAAAACAACGGTTTAGCGAACTCAAAGAAAAGTTAGGTGATGACTGGAAAGTGAAGATTTATCGCACTTACCCCCAGATGCCAGTAGAGCAGGCAGATATAGTGATTAGCAGAGTTACGCGGATGGGTTTAGGAAGGTTAGCTCCAACATTGACAGAATTAGAACAATATGGCCAGCTCACCGAGCAGGCATAATAGATAGTACGCTTACCCAGTGAAATCCAAGTTAAACCAGTTCAAACGACCAAGAAAATGAACTTTTACACCTTTGCTTTTGAAGCCTTCCTGAATGGAACGTTAGGCTTTCGCGATGAATCAAAAGATGAGCTTGAAGTCGCTCTCTTTGACTGCACAAAAAAGCTGGAATGGCTTGAATTAATCCGCCCCCTCTGGACTGATCACCACGTCGCAGTGAATGACGTGCTTCTTGATCTGAAAAATTTCCTTGAACAACTGATTGCTTTGAGACTATGAATGAGATTCTGAAAGACTTGCTCAAACGCCACCTGGAAGGTGCTGAGTTGGTGGCTCCTGAATTGGAGTCCCAGCAAAAACTCAATCGGCTAGAATTCGCCCTGCGTGATGTAAATGCCTGGGTTAGTAGCATAGCCCTAATTAAGCCTAACGAAACTCATGTGAGCAGTCACATAAAATTGCTGACAGTCTTCGAAACGCTTGCAGTCTCCATTCTGGATGAACTCAATCAGTTGAAATAACCCGTCCATACTATGAAAATCTCTGAACTAAGTCGTCTGTTTTCATCCATTCGTCACGAATTCCGAAGCACCCAACGCCCATCAGTCGCTATGGAGGAATATCAATCTTCTAACGTGGTTCTGCTAACCTATCAGGATTTGCTGCTAATGTCAGCAGCTGAAGCTCTCACTTCTGAAGATCCTGATATCAAAGAGTTACAACCTGTAATTCTGAATGCTTTCAAGCGAATCGAAAGCCAAATGGAGTGCATTGTGCGTGATGGTAAGCAATTCTCAGGTGAAAAATTCCTGCTCGTTCTTTCAAAAAATCAGGCAGATGCCCTCCGGGCCGTTCTGCTCAGCTTTCAGTCCTGGTGTGGTGATACAGTAGCATGTATGAAGGCTACTAACAGAATAAAAAATATGACGGATAACGCTGAGCAAGCCAGACAGATTTCTCAGACTATCCATACTGCCTTTAGTAAATAGCTAATTACCCTAACTGCTATCCAAGTGATTGAGATTGATGACATAATGCGAGAGGATGGAGGATTGAGATTCATCCTCTCACGCTACCCTGACGCTAACGAAAAGAAGGCTTTTAAAGTCAGAGGTGAAGAAAAGACCGCATCCGCCCGGATGAAGTGTCTGGAAGACGGAGTTTATGTAGTTACGGATTTTGGAAGTGATTCAAAGCCACGTAATGCTATTGCCATTTGTGAGCTGGAAGATCGTGTAGACTATGGTACGGCCATTAAGACTGTTGCTGCATTTTACGGAGTTGTACCTGAGAAACAGGCATTGCCTAAACCAGACGTAGAAAGCCGCCCTGCTGGGCCTGAAGAGCCGGAGGGTTACTTTGATTTCGAAGAGAAAGAATTCGATCTGCACGAGTTGTTAACGATCTATTCTCGTTACGCCTGGGAAGCTTTAGGAGCTAACGATGATAAGCGAATTGATAACGGTCGTAAAAACCTGCATTACTATCGCTGGAAGTGCCTTAAGTCGTTTACTAAGACAAAAAAGGACGAAAAGACGGGAAAGCTGGTTACCCGCAAAATCTCCAGTAACGAACGCTTTCCCATCTTCATGATTGACGAAGGGAAGTTTAAGAAGATCTATAAGCCGAAGGATGATAAGAAATATCGGTTTCAGTATGAGCCTGAAGGTAATTATGAAAAGGATTACATCCACGGCCTCGATCAACACCGCAAGTTTCTTATCGATCTGAATGCAAAAGCCGATCAGGATTATGATAAGGCCGACGAAGAAGGTAAAGAGGAAAAGAGGAAAGATGCCAAACTTCAGGAGATTATCATCTGCTCTGGGGGGTCTGACGCGGTTAATGTCGCTGCTTTAGGATTCAAGGTGATTTGGATGAACTCTGAAACCGCATTCCTGCGTCCTGAGCTATACCGGGAACTCATGAAAATGGCGGATGCAGTGTATTTGCTCAACGACATTGACCCAACCGGTATCAAGGCCACTCATAATACCTGCATGCACTATCTCGAACTGAGAGGGGTGTTTCTGCCGGATTCTTTACGCGAAAAGCGGGACCAGCGAGGCAATCCCTGTAAGGACGTGCGGGATTACCTGAAGTATTACAATCAGTCTGCTTTCCGTCGTCTCTTATCAACTTCTTATCCCTATCAGTTCTGGGACGTAGAGCAGGCTGTCGATGCGAAAACGGGTAAGGTTAAATACAAGTACGGACGGCCTATGATGGAGTTCAAACCTAACCCGCTGCGTATCTATAATTTTCTACACCGGAATGGGTTTTCACGTCTGAAATGGGAGTCTGCTAATGACGGGAAGATTTTTGTTCGAGCTGAGAATAATATCGTTCGGGTGGTTAACGAGTCGGATTTACGCGATTTTATCAATGATTTTCTGGAAGAACGCATGGAGTCGGAAGACCTCCGTAACACGTTCTACCGAGCAACTTCGGGTACACTGGCCAATCAATCCTTAGCAAACCTTCCCTTCAAAGACCTCGATTTTCAGAATTACGGTCAGGATTATCAGTATTACTTTTTTGACAAAAAGACCTGGAAGGTTACGGCTAAAGCAATCGAGGAAGTAAAGCAGTCGGAATCAGAATGTTACGTGTGGCAGGACAAAGTAATGCGTCCGACCGTGAAAGTAAACCGCGAAGAACGCCCGGTAAAGGTTGAGATTCTGCCTGATATGTTCAGGGTGAAACACATGCCGAACGGAAAGTATGATATCGACATCCTTGATAACGATTGCATTTTCTTCAATTACCTGATTCAAACCTGCCGGATCCACTGGCGGCGGGAATGGGAGGAACGGATCGATATCATGACCCGTCTTAATAAGACCCAACAAGCGGAATACTTCGAAGGCTCTTTTATGTCACCGGAGGAAGCCAAACGTATTATGGCGGTTCGGACTCCAAAAGAAATCGCTGACTATAAGGAAAAACATCAATTCGATATTGCAGGGCCCTTGCTGACGATGGCTGAGCAGGAAGAACAGAAGCAGCATCTGGTGAATCGGCTTTTTGTGATTGGTTACGTTTTGCATCGATACAAGTTTGCCAGCCGTCCCTGGGTAGTGTATTCCATGGATGGGAAACTGGCAGAAGACGGAGAATCGCACGGTGGTACCGGAAAATCGATTCTGACGAAGGCCATCAAGAAATTTCTGAAGGTAACGCCCTTGCCTGGCACTGGAGACGCAATTAACGAGAATGATTTCGTCTTCGAAAAGGTGAAAGAAGATACAGATCTGGTACTGATTGATGATATGGATTCCTATGTGCGTTTCCGTAAATTCTACGAACCCGCCACTTCTGATTGGGTCATTAACCGGAAGGGTAGGGAGTCGAATGTGCTGGATTTTCAGCGATCGCCTAAAATCTGGATGAACTCCAATTTCGGTGATCGATATACTGAACCGTCAGATATACGTCGTAAAATCTACACGGTGTTTTCTGACTGGTACCACGAAGACGATGGTTCTGGAGAGTATAACGGATCCCACTCACCTAAAATCGAATTCGGCGTTCAGAATATTCTTGAAGATGTCTCTGAGGTACAATGTCTCAAGTTTTATAATCTAATGATTCAATGTGTGAAATTTTACCTGAGTTGTGAAGATAAAATTGACCCCCCACTTGATAATGTGAACAGGCGAAATCTGCTTTCAGAAATGGGCGAAAACTTCCATAACTGGGCCGAAGTCTATTTTCATCCAGCCTCCGGGAATCTAAATCAGAATGTCGTTAGGACGGACGCTCAGGAATCTTATTGGGCAGACAGTAGAGCAAAAGGAACCCCGCAGCTTTTCAAAAAGAAAATGCAGGCTTGGTGTCGGTATAACGGGTATGAGTTGAATCCTTCCGATTTGATCGATAAGCAAGGGCGAATCATGTACAACAATAAGGAATGCTTTCACGTCCGTACGCCAAAGCCAGCTACTAACTCTGATATACCCTTTTAATATGGAAACTATTCGGTATGTGGATTCAATGATGGCTAAAGTCTTAATCGTAGGAAATAAGACTATCGTAGCTCGAAAAGCTATGGTTTTAGATGATAACTATGAAGAAACAGATGGTGGAGAAATCCACGCAATCATTTATTACTCAGAGCAAATTGGAGCCAGCTTAACAATGGGTTATGGAAAGAATAGTGAACGTCGAGATAGCTATTTTGAAAACCTTGATATTGAAAAAATGGAGCGGATTAAAATGCTATTGGAGTCAATCATTGAAGGTTCACAGAAATCAAGTTTACCATTTTAATGTAATGGAAAGCTATCCCCAGTACTACAAACTTCCAGCGACGGAAAGTTACTGGAAGATCGAGAGTCCCAATAAAGGTCGATACCTCCGGGCTCTCACCCGCGAAAAGGGTATGTACGACTATTGTGCGGCCAGCCTCTGTAAAACTGACATTGATACGTTGATAAAGATGCCAGGCCTTGAAAAAAGTGATTACATGGAATTCAGGCAGGCCTACGAGAAAGTATCTAACTACTGGGAGCGAGTTAAATCAACTATTATTCAATAAATCAATCAGTTAAACCACAAAACGACCAAGTCAATGGACATCAATTCAGCTGAAACTTTAAAAGACGAAATCAAGCGGCTTTTACCTCGTTACGAAGACAAAGTGAAAGTGAGTAAAGACTTTAATTCCGAAAATGCACATTGCGTTCGGATTATAAGCAAGCAGATTGTATTAACTCCTAAAGAATGGAATGAGGTTTGTAAACTCCTTCTTCTTTCAGAATCTATTATAAGTCTTTATAGATCTGGAGAAAACGCTGTTTTATCTATCAATTAATCTTTCTAAAGCCCGGCATTCGTCCGGGCCTTTCTTCCCCTTCCTTAATGATAGTTATTGCCTTCCTAGTATTTGGGTTAGCCCCTGCTATTAAATGGATTTTAGAACAAATCTCGAAAGAGGCTAAAAAATCAAATAAATGAAACTCGGATTTCTTGATAAGTACTCTGACAACACCAAAACGCGATTCCCAGAAAAGATTTGGGCTGGTATTCCCAGAGGTGAAGCAAAGATGAATTTTGGCATATATGTGCCTAACCTTCGAACTCAATTCCCTCCCAAAATTCACACACTCCGGGAAGACAGGGAACAGTTATGGCAGTCAGGCAAAGAGATAACCTGTGTACTACACAAAGGCAAACCAAACGAGTATGAGTTTGCTAAGCTCGTTTGCAGAAGTATTCAAAACGTCGAAATTATACCCTTTGGACTTAATAGGATGCCTGAAGTTTATGTAGACGGACGTCTCTTATCTGATGCAGAAACCGAGGCTTTTATTAAAAACGATGGGTTTGATTCGGTGTTACAATTTCGTCTTTGGTTCTCCAGTAACTGGACTGGAAGACTTATTCATTGGACTGATAAACGCTACTAATCATGGATAATCAAGAAAAACACCCCTTTCTCACTGATGCATTCTACGCCTGGGATTATGAAACAATCTCAGTATTAAATGAGCTTATCTCCCAAAAACTACATACTACAAACGACCACTACGGAAGTGGTGAATTTTTATTTCTTTCAGTAAAAGATTGCCCTGAAACTAGGGAGATTGTATCTAGGGTAATTTCTGATATAGATCAATATCAGAAAGCAATTGAAGGAATGTACTGGGAGCCAGAAAAAGGATCGATTGGAATGCTAGGCCTTTACGAAATGCATTCAAAATATTTTGGGGCACGTCAAACAATTATGTGGCATGAGGAAAGTAAAAGTTTTATGTCTTGTGCAGCTTTCTATTCTGACGATGATAGCGAAGAAGAATATGATATTGAAAGTTTACTCTAAGCACTTACAATTATGAAATACATCATCCTAGTAAACAGTAACAAAATTGGTAGAAATAATCTCCAAACGGATATCCAGGACCATTTAAACAGGATAGATCGCAAAACTATCGAAGAGCCCAATCAGCTCTTTTTAAGCTTAGTAGACAAGGTAGGTGAGCTTAATGCAAATAATCCCAGATGCACTCCGGTAACAATCTCCAGAAGTCTCAAAACCCTCTTTCATTTCGAAGAACGCTCCAAAGTCGAATCTATCTTCAGTAGCGTTAAACTGGTTGAAATAGGTGAGCCTCTTGAACTTAACCCTGAATACAAATGATACTGAAGGAAAACACAAGAAGTATTAAAAAGCTTACTTGGATAGCTGGTAATGCTGTTGCTGCATCAGGCTTGGTAAGGTCTATGAGTATGTTTTTGGACCCCAAGAAGGTATTAACTATTCATGCTTCTGATTATAGAAATGAAGATATAGAGGTTGAATACCTTCTTGTATCTAGGGTTATTGAAAAAGCCCTGAAACGTAAGCGTATTAAACTTATTAACGTCTTAGGGCTACGTTATAATGAAAAATGGGGTATACCAGACTGCCTAATTAATCACATCTACTATCCTGATATAGAGTTCCCTCATGTGATTATTACAGCTGATGTTACTCCATCGATGCAGCCTTCTGATTTAGTCAGAACTAATGTTTTCTGGGATCCCTGGAAACAGACTAATATTATCGTCAAATAAATAACTCTCACATCATGTTCGTAAGATTCTATACCGAAAAGAAACCCTATGTATTTGCAAACCGTGAAAACATAGAATACATTGAAGTTGAAGATGATAAGTATATTATTCACTTTGCTTCAGGTAAGTTTTTAGAAGCTCCCAGGTCATCTGACATGAATAAACGAACAGTAGGTCAAATAGAGCAGGAAACTATTCACAACTTATATTAAGCCCCGTGGCCAGCCTATTGTTAATAGGCTGGCCACTTACATTAGATAGCCCTAATCCCCCCTATATAGAAACCTTTTAACGCGTATATTTAAAACTAAAAAATTAGTTTCATAGTTCGTTGATTTTTAGCACGTATTTAGTTTTGCGTCAGTAGGATAGGATTGACAAGGGAAACCAGTACAATCCTCGATGAACTATATAAACATAACCCTTCCTTTCTTCCTTTTATTCAATTCTAAGCTTCGTTTTCGCGAAGCTTTTTTTATGACCGGGGCCGTAATTGCCTTTCCCTTGCAACCCCCTCCAAAAATTCACAGGGAATTTTTGTATTTTTTGTATTTAGAGACGTATTACTAGTATAATACTCTCAAATTCAATTATTTATAACTATATAAAAAATATAAAGAGTTTATATAAAATAATACAAAAAATACAAACTAACGAGTTAGTTGATAGTGGACGGGTTTTTCAAAATCAGTGGGAGTGAGCCGAAATCAGCCAAATACAAATTCTATACAAACTCAAATACAGTTTTTTTTCTGTTTGTATAAAGATTTGTATAATGTAAGGTTCACATTTTCAGAGACTTACTTCCGAAAAATACAGAAATACAAAAAATATAAAAAAATCGGCCTCCAGCGTCCGGGTGCTGTAGAAAATTCACTCGGTATTTTCAGAAGAATTTGGGGAATTGAAAAAAAAGTGGTAAGTTGTGCTATTGGATTAGTACAAAAAAAGCCTAACCAATTGGCTAGGCTTTTTCTCCAAAATTTTGAGACATTAGTTTCTGGCAGTGAATTTACTAAAAAAAGCTCCAGAATATGAATACCGCCCCCCTTTCAAAAACGAGCCTGCGTAGAAGTAAAAAAGATGAATCAGTGACCAGTAACACGGTAAAGATTCCGGTCAGTCCCTTAACAAAGGCCTGGTTGATTAAAAACTATGGGAAGGAGCCTATTCGCTGCATTGATCCCCTGTTGCAAAGCCTAATGGAGTTATCGGTCGAGCGTGTGCCTGCTACCCGTGCAGTGCAGCTATCCGAACGGATGAAAGTCGTATGTGTTGAGTTTGAAAAGCCTGCAAAAATCAAAGGGTTTCCTGTTCTTAAACGCCATCTCTTTCCGATCGGTAAACTGCTGGATTGTGTAGCTAACCTAGCTCACACTAATTTTATGTTAGGAGCTGCGATTTTCACGAAGCCCGGTACTGCGGCTACCACCTACCGGAACGTCAACGATTTTGACGAACTGCATGATTACAATCTTCAAAAAATGTCGATGCGTACCTACAAAAAATTTGTCTCAAATGACAACGAAGCAAGGGTCGAACAGGCTTTAGATGAAGATCATTGATTATCAATTGATTATGCGAGTATTTTTAAGCTTTGTCCAGTAGATTAGTTCGCTGTCCAGGACAAAACTATTTTGTCTATTTCAAGTGCTGTTTGTCCTCTATTTGGAGGGATTTTCCACTAGAATACTACTTTGTCAGATACTAGTAGCTTTTGTCTTTTCTTAAGTATCTGAATGTTAGGTAATTAAAATTTGTAAACGGCCTAATTATTAAAATTAGGCCGTTTCTGTGTCCAGCCGTTCACACCTGTTTTGGCCCCAACTTCGGGGCTCTATGACATCTTCTGTTGTTTCGTTAACTCCGGCGTGTAGCCAGGCCGAGTTCTTCGGTCTGGTGAATCGCTTATTACTATGCGACGCCAGAGACTTGCCACAGAGCTACAAAATCATTCGCTGGCGGGCGGAACGTTTCCCCAATCAATCGGTCTTCCTGAGTCCGATTGATTTTTTTCCTGAGAGTTGTAGTCTGACTATCCCCGAAAATCCAGATCCGGCTGGCTCTGTTCGCTCCGCCGAAATTCGTTTCGAAACCCTGAATGATTCTATTGAAACGATGGATTGGCTGGAATCCCTGTCTTATCGGGATTTATACGCATTCTGTGATTTAACTGGATCTGGCTTGACTAGGGGATTTACTCCACTCCGAGCCAGTTGGGAGTTTGTCTCTGGTACCGAGATTGGTTCGGCTCGCAGGTATGCCGTTACTCTTCGCAGTAAAGGGCAGACCGTAAAAATGTGGTACGGGGCTCAGGTTCCAGCGAATTACTATCCTTCCGATCCGTCTATCCCGATTAATCCTGGCAATCCAGTCCCATACGACCCACAAAATCCCCCTAACCTGAATGCTTTCGATGAAGGATTCGATAATGGATTTAGAAAACCATGAGCTGGAGTAGCACCCTTAAACAGCAGATTTTAAACCTGTTGCCTGATAATATCAGTCAACTCATTACCCCTGGGCGAGTAAGAACCGCGATGGGGCTAATGCTGGATTTTTTGGAAAAGTCTATTCAATTCGCTGTTCCTGAACCTCAGAAACGTACGATTACTGTTTTTCGTGGTACAGATCGAAGCTGGCCCATTACCCTTTCCGGGTCTGCTAATACTATCGGCCTTTTTGCTTTTACTACGGTAACCAGACGTACGCTTATCCTGGGAGAACATTTTGTAGTTACTGGATCTGGCGTGAATAGAATCTTTTCCATTTCGGAAGAAACGTTCGATGATCTCTATCCGGGTGAGAAAATTATCTATCAGGAAAATGTGAAAGGTGGCCAGATCGAATTCAAAATCCCCCAAATCGGAATTCAGCAGGTGAACGGCGAGGAAAAATATGTCTGGCAATATCCCGAAGAACCCGACTCCCTAACGGTGATTGCAGGAGTGAATTTTGACCCCAGGAAGGTTACCGTGGTCGTTAATGCCAGTAATGGCATACTCGTCGAGCATAGCCTTAATTCTATGAATCTTCGAATTGATGTGCTGACGCCTGAAAACAGACCCGTCTCTTTTGTCTCCGCTTTTCCCGTGGACGCTACTCATGTTCAATTAGAAATGCCTGAAGGTGAGACGTTTCCCGTAAAACTTTTAATCTCCGCTTACCCCCAATCCCAATAAACACCCAACAACAACCCATGAAAAAACTCCTTTTTCTTTTAGTGCTTTTGCCTACGCTACTCAAAGCACAATACCCTCGAACCATCGAGACCACCAGAGACACGACAGAGGGAGCCTCCGTTAAGGGGCGAATGGCCCTTTCCACGCCAGGCCCCTTGTCAGGAGGCTGGGATGGTACGCTGGTCGGAAAAGATGTGAATGGAAAATCTTACATCGCTGCTTCAGCACATTTCGAAAGTTACGCTCAACTCAGAAGTATGGTTGCGTTACGTTCGGGCGTTCGTTATTTCCTCGATAGCGAAGGGAAAGAGGGTGAATTTCGAGCAGATTTTAGCGACAAGACTACGCCCGACGATGGTGGGGTTACGCTGGTAACCGTGACTGGGATCAGGCTCAAACGCGTCATTTCCAAAGGATCGATTGAAGTGAGCTGGTATGGCAATACCCAACAAGCGTTAGTCAAAGCTCTGGCCGCCGCACAGGGAGGAAAATACAAAGTAAACATCACGGGTAAACTAACCCTGGCCTCTAGCGTACTCCTTCCCGATAACGCCTACTTAAGAGGGGATGGGGATTCAGCAGTCGTTTATTTTAGTAACTCGGCTCTACTTCGTCCCGGCAATCGATCCATTATTGAAGGCTTGCGACTAACGGGAGTGGATGGGCTCAATTATGCAATTGCCACGCCCACGGATGCCGTGGTGAACGACTGGGAAATCCGTAGCTGTTTTTTTGATAGCACGTTTGTAAATCCTGTTTACATCCAGGGTACGACGAGTAATGGAACGCATCGGGGAAAAATAGTAAATAATACGTTCTTTTACCCGAAAGGCAATGCTACCCTTATTATTCGTCTGATCGATAGTCAGATCAACGGCAATACGGTTTACAACCGAAGTAGTAGTCGGGGGTTGATGTTTTTCGGAGGTAAACGAAATGAAATTGCTTACAATAAAATTTACAATGGAATTGTGGGGATTTCATTTGCTTACCAGAAGTCAACGGCTGGGGCCAGCGGCATCGTGGAAGAAAATATTATCCACGACAACTATATCAGGGGTGTTACCGAGGAGTCCATCAGTTTTGACGGTCGCTATAACGAACCTGCCAATATGGCTGCTATGGAATATGCGGCTATTACGGATAAAAGCCTTTCCGGTCCCACCAAATACATCAATCTTTCGGGAAGCTGGAACGCCACTTCTCCTAACTACTATAACTTTTTTGTTTGCTTTACCAAGGGGGCACTTGCAGGCGAATGTGCCAGGATTCTGGCCCATAGCAATAACCGCATGGCCCTTCAGTTGACTACTGCTCAGTACGAACTTCTTCAAATAGGGGATTCGCTGGCCGTAGGAGCTCCATTCCTTAAAAACAAAGTAGAACGAAATATCATTGAAAGTAACACCAAAACTACCGCTATATACGGGTATGGCATGTGCTTTAATAATGATTTTCTAAGCAACACAGTTACTTACGTGGGTGATGGGACTCAGGCTCAGGGCAACCTACCGCTGGCGGGTATTGCCTTTGCCTCTGTCAATGGGATTAATCCTGCTGGATCTGCCACAGGCGTGAGAAAAGCTCCTTCCATGCGTAACCAGATTGCCTATTCATCTACTTACAATTGTGGTATTCAGATGAATATGGTTGCTTACGGGAATGCTATTCCTTACCGCTCGTATGGGAATCGAATTGAAAATAGCACGGTTATTGGTTCCTCTATCGTGTATGACTACAATGAAGACAACATTGCCACCAACAATTATGCTTCCCAGGGCAT
This sequence comes from Siphonobacter sp. SORGH_AS_0500, assembly GCF_031453245.1. NCBI lineage: Bacteria > Pseudomonadati > Bacteroidota > Cytophagia > Cytophagales > Cytophagaceae > Siphonobacter > Siphonobacter sp. SORGH_AS_0500. The sequence goes on along the minus strand of NZ_JAVIYT010000001.1, from coordinate 3,677,002 downwards.
TCAGGTGAAGAACGCCCCTAAAGCTCGTCGTACTACAGGAAGTTTAGCGGGTCAGGACTCTAGCAGCGTCACTATAACAGGAGGAAAGATTTCAGGAGTAACGCTTTCAGGAGTAACGCTGGCGGCTCAGGGAGTGAATGCTCCTCTGAACTACCTTGCTAATTACGCTAGTTCCTATACGAGTCGAAGTCTTGTCGATAAAGCCTATGTAGATGCAGGCTTTTTGGAGCGGAAAGGAGTCGTCGATCCTGATCAGGTCTTCTCTAGTGGGCATTTTCTGGTGGCGGGTGATCACGCCAATAACCCTTTTGCCCCCGTAGGGGCGAGTGGGTTTGCTTCGGTGGAAGGAAATGGAAAACAGGGATGGATGTTGCTGGGACAAAATTCAAACGCATCGATTCTTAAAATCAGGCTTCTATCGAACGGGGTTTGGGATTCCTGGAAGGATCTGGAGACGAGAAATAACCGGACGATTAGCATCAATACTTCATCCACGGATAGTCAATATCCGACTGCATTAGCGGTAAAAAAATATGTGGATGGAGCCCGAGCCACAGCAGCTTATTCAGCAGGTACGATTGCTTCGGGAAGCCGGGTTTCTCAGGTTTTGCCTGTCTTGGCAAGTTTGGGACAATACGCTCAAGCCTCCCTGTCAACGAATCTGCAAGGTGTACGGATATGGGCGGAAGTTACCGCTGCTAACCAGGTCACGGTGTACTTTGAGAACAACACGGGTTCAGAGAAGACCCCTTCGGGGACCATTACCGTTCGAGTGAATCCGTAAGGCGAAGCTAGTACTAGTGAGCGGCCTTTGGCCCCTAATGATTCCACCACCCCACACCTGAGATATGTACACCGAGTATCCCCTGATTCATCTTGAAAAAGTGGAGCCGGGACCGGGCGAGAAATCGACCCGGTTCCGCGTTCGCATCGACTGTCAGTTTGAACATTTAGGCAGGATTTACACGATCCCAGCGGGTTTCAAGACCGATTTTTCGAGCGTTCCCCGCCCGGTTTGGCCCCTGATCCCGCCGCACGGCCTAGCGACTGTACCCTCTATTAAGCATGACTTTCTCTACGATTACCAGATCGGTGAAAAAGAGATCGGCAGAAAACGAGCCCGCTGGGAAGTCGATCAGGCCTTTCTTCGGGATCTATTGGCCGAAGGCATGAAGCCTTTCCAGGCCCGGCTCATGTACGGCATGGTTCGCCTGTTTGGCCGTCCGTACTGGATTAACTAAGTATCCACCCACACCCTAAAACACAATGAAAAAGTATCTTATCCTGGCTGGCCTACTAGCTGCCGCTGAATTCTCTTTCGCTCAAAGTGAGCCTGCTCCTAAGTCTAACATCACGATCGATACGCTCATGATCCAGACGGTCTACATCAATTCTCAAGGCGTAGAACTCATGGAGCCCGTCAAAACCGTTCGCATCATCTCGAAAAACCGCAGCGGTCAGGAGACGGTCTATTTCGCCCTAGATCCTCACATTGAAACCAGGGTTCGCAGGCGGATCATTCAAGTTTCCGAGAAGTTCTAAGTTTCTATTTTACCTACCCACACCCCTTAAGAACGATGAAAAAGTACCTAATGACCTGGCTTTTGGGCCTGGTATCGCTCCTGAGCTTTGCCCAGGGCGATATTCCCATCAAACAGGACGTAGTTCCCCCCAGTGCTGATTTTATTCGCCCGGTCTACGTGCCAAACGAGGGGCTGAAGTATAGAAAATCGGATGGCTCCTACATCAATGGCCGCACAACCCGCGACCCCCGCTTATTCTTAACCTGGCCTGCCTACCTGATTCAAAACCCCGTTTTAGGGGATCATGCGATGGGTCCGAGTTTGACAGCGGATACAACTCAGCGTCAACACGCGATTTTCAATGGCAATCGCTGGGTGATCTTGGATAAACCCATCGAATTAATTTTCGGAAGTGCCTTTTCCAAGACGGGCACGACGGTAAATCTGAATCAGTACCCGAATTCGATTGGCAATATTCACGCCAATCAGATCAGTCTTGCTTCCGCACCTGCCAAGCCCGCTAACCCCCAGCAGCACACCTTCCTGCTCTATAACCCCCTGACGGGAAAGTTTGAGGGGATGCCCTATGCGGACGTGGTTTCGGCAATGGGTGTGGTGCAGTGGCCATCGGGCTCGATTGGTCACATCGGTGTGGATGGGCTGTACTGGCAAACGCTTCCCCAATTGCTCTCCGCATCGAATCTCGATGAGATGAATGCGAGCTTTCTCGTGTCCTTCGGCAATAACACCTTTCGAATGTCGCTGGGAGATTACCTGAATCTCGTTCGCACGCGGTTAGGTCCTACCAGCGGTTTTGGAGGGTTGATCTGGGGTAATACTCCGCCCGCTAATCAGGATAGTCCCGGAGCTACGAACGAGGCCCGGTTCTATCAAGGGAAGATCTATCTAAAAACCCCCACGAAATGGCTTCGGATTAATAATGTGGATTCCGTTTTTACAACGGATTACCAGCCGCCATCCGCTGATCCAGTACCCCTTTTAACGGGACAATACGACCAGTCTAAAAGCAAAATCGGTACAACCTGGAACTATACCGCTTCGGATGTAACGAGCTGGGATCTGTTTGCTAGTTTCAACCAGGATAATAAGTATGAGCTGCTCAAATCGGGAATTGCCGCGGGTGATCGCAGTTACAGTTTCGATGTGGCCGGAGGAGTGACTACCTATTTTCTTCAGGTCAGGGGTCAGAAAACGAACGGTTTAATCACGCCGTTTTCTAATACAGCGACCGTCACGGTTACCCAGCAAGCTGCCTGGAGTCCCTTTGTCGAAGTCTCGACGGCGGCGATGAATGACGCGGGATCGATTCAGGTCCGCTTCTATAATACGCAGGCGGGCGGTAAGGCTTACTTGCAAATTACTACGAACGCTAACGCATCGGCTACGTCGGATGAAGGCTGGACTTCCCTGGCTACCCTGGACCTGCCTAACGAGGGTCAATACGCCTATACGTTCACGGGGATCGGGGATACAAAGGCCCGCTACATTCGACTCTGGAAAGAAGGCACACCCCGCACGCCGTCGGCTAAGCAAAAGGTAGGCCCCGTAGCCCTGCAAAGTATTCCCGTTCAAATCAATGCTCCGATCGTTACTAGCGTCACAAATGTGACCAGCACGTCGGCTACGTTCAATTTTAACTGGAATAATACGAATGTAGTCAAGGGTTTCATTTATCAGTCCCTTGCCCAGCCTCAGGATTATACCCGCACGGAATTAGCCGCGAACGCGACTAGCTATACGGCTACCAATCTCAAGCCCGGCACGAAGTATCTGTTCCACTTCCAGGCCGTCAAACAGGGGGATCTCTATTCACCTTATAGCACCCCTGAAACGGAGGTTACCACGACGGGAACGGCAGAAGATGTGTTTCCAGCTCCGTCGATGGATTACTACGAGAACGGGACCCGGTTTAGTAATCCATCGAAGGATTACGTAATGTTTAAAAAGCCGCAGGGCATTCCTGATCAACCCGGCCAGTGGGATTACCGCGTCGGTGATGGAGCGTGGACGTTTGGCGATAAGGAAACGAATGCTGCTTCTTCGGGCTACACGCCTTCGCCGGGCTGGGGAAGTAATTTCTTTTTCCACGATAAGTTTCAGGCTGGGCAAACGGTACGATTCCGGGTTCGCTTGTGGGATTATAACAACAATAAACCCAATCGGTACAGTATCTATTCGGACATATTGAAGGTCGTGTATGGCCCTAATTACCGGGTCAATGGCAATGTAACGGATTTTACCGTAACGAAGGAAGCTGCCGATCAAACACCAACCGGACAGATTCCCCCGACTTCTCAACCCCTAAGCGTATCGATCCTTTCACAGACCGCCTCTCAGATTACGCTTTCGATTGCCAATCCCAAACAGTCGGGTACGGTAAGCTACAACATGAGTGTCTACAAGCGAGGGGATCCCAACATTTCAGGCTCGTATCAATGCTCGAAGGGATCACGTCCGGGAACGAGTACAATCACTTACGATCTGTCGGATTGTCCGATCGTTACGGGCGGGGAATACACGCTCTACATCGCCGAAGATAACGGAAACCAGCCCCAAACGCGGCAATCGTCCGTCAATTTCGTGCAGCAGGGTTCGGGCGGCACTTCTACTCAGGCCATTCGCGGGATCGTTTTTGGGAACTCGATTCTTAGCCACGGAGAGGATCTTAGCCAAGGCTGGACCCCGAAGGACGGTCGCGGAATGGCGGCTACGGCAGCCGATAAGGATTTCTTCTCGATTATCCAGGCCCGCATGAAGGCCCTGAACCCGTCGTCAACCCTGGCAAAAGGTGGGTCATTCGACTTTGAGCGGAATTATTGGAATGATGGCTATTATGCCAATGGCATTCAGCAACAGTGCTACGATAAGGACCTGGTTATTATCCGGTTAGGGGAAAACGTCGATTCCTCACTCATCGAGTCGAAGAATCTGTACGCCAAGTACAGTGAAATGATCGATCTGATTCGAGCGGCTAACCCCTCGATGCGTATAGCCGTTACGACGGCTTTCTGGAGTAATACCGGATACGATGCCGTGGTGCGGCAGCTCGTGCTTAACAAGCAGTCTACCCAGAGTCCGATTGTCCTGGCTGATTTTTCTTCGTTTGCCAATCAGTACAACCTGAAAGCGTATTCGGACTGGCCTAATGCCTCCCAGGGAGTGAAGGAACACCCAGGAGACGCGGGGCATTTAATGATCGCAAACAAAATCTGGGAGTCGTTCAATACGCTCTACGCGGGTAATTCAGGCGATCCGGGTAATGGTGAAATTGTTATTGGGCAAGTGCCCGCTGGGGTGAGAACCGATGTGCCTTCAGGGACGAAGATTTACACCACCCCTTACTACCGGATTGGTGTTGACTACCAGGCGGGCGGTTCATTCCGTCAGCTCTATTCGCCTGCCTCCAGTACCGAAAACATGATTAACAATCATGATTTAGGCAGACAATTGCAATGGGCAATCTACGGCTGGGATATTCCCTGGCTATCCTTCCAGCAGCCACATCCGTACTGGTTAGGCATTGGCTGGGACCCGATCCAGACCGGGGATATGTCTACGCCAAGTCGCGTTACCCAGTGGTATGAAAGCTCAGACGGTAAAAGTATCTACTTCCGCACGGTTCCCCAGATGTGGGGATACTTCGACCTGGCTTGCGAATGTCACGTAGATAACTACGTCAAGATCAAAGATAAGGTCGTCGAGCAAACGCAGATTCTCTATAATAAGCGGACGGATTCCTTCCAGAATTTGCCACGTGGACAGGACGTGGGCGGCGGTTTTTTGAACTCTCCTTATTACAAGATTAAATTCTATGAAGGGGACCAACCCTGGACTTCAGGAGCTCTGACGGATTGGGACTTAACCAGCGACGTACCCGCAGGCATCAAGGATTCGGATAAGAACAATGCTCATTTCTGGACTCCAGAAAACTGGATGTATCTCTATAGCCCCGCAAAAGGGAACGGAGTAGGCGTTTGGGGTCAGGAAGCGAAGTTTTCAGCGACCTACGAGGGTCGTAAGGATGAACCAGGCTGGACGGAGTATTCGGGCGATTACGGTACGTTTGGGACGCACATTCGAAACGACCACATCGATCGCAATGTGGTCTATAAGTTCGAATCCGCCTTTGTCTTTGGCTCAGCAGAAGACACCCGGGCGTATGCCTACACCCGTCGAAACGATACGAGAAAAATCGATGCGGATTTCTCGAAGGATAAGCAGCACTGGTGGGCGAACGTAGCCTATGCGGAAAATGAGATGACTCAGTATCCGCACCCAGGGTATTGGGGGGTAGACTTTACCAGCAAGGTTACCAACTTTGCTTCACCGACGCTTTCCGTACCCGCTTCAAGTTACACGAAGCTGGAGATTGTAGCAGCGGTAACGGGTCAACAGGTTCCCGCGACCATTACCCTGCTCAAACACCGCAACAATGCCCGGCAGTATAACAATCAGTACGGTACGGCCTACGATGACTTATACTACAGTTTCCAGCCGGTTGCTGACGGTCAGTTTAGAACCTACACGATTGATTTATCGACGAATCCGCAGTACGGCGGCATTTTAAGTCAGATGTATCTCGATTTTAACATGCAACCGGGTGCGGGTCGGGGCGTGAAGATCAAATCAATTAAGGGCCTGCCTTAATCAAATTAAGCTGCCTATTTACAAAGCCGGATCACCCCGGCTTTGTCTTTTTTTAGCCTGAATGTAGAGTAGTATTTCGTCATCGAATATGATACGCCCCACTAAACTACTCTCCGAAATCCTTCAGGCGAACCTGGCCATGAGTCAGGCTGGAGTAGAATCTTATCTACCCATCGTAGCCGCTTTAATGCGTGGTGAAGCTCCAACCAATCCAGATGAAAAGGCAGAAACTAATATTTCTGCAATCCTTCAAATGGCAGGGGCTACACCTTATCTGAAGGACTCGGGCAATTATGATTATGAACCTCTCAAGATTGGTTCTACACTCGTAATTCCTATTCAGGGAGCTGTTATGCAGAATGACGTTTGCTGGTCTGCTGGCACAAAAACGATTGAGGCCTGGTACCAAATGGGATTTCAGGATCCTGAAATTACTTCCTTCTTAGAGGTAATGAATACCCCCGGAGGTAGTGTGTTCGGTACTGAGGAACTAGCTCGTTCCAAACGTAAAATTCGGGCAACTAAGCCCATTTATACGCTGATTGAAGGCTTAGGCTGTTCTGCTGGTATTTATATCGCCGTTAGTTCTACTAAAATCTGGGCAACTTCAAACAATGTAATCGTTGGTTCAGTAGGGGTTTATACAACGTATCGTGATTATTCTGAGTACTACAGTAAAATGGGAGTTAAGATTATTGAAATCTACTCCGAAACTTCACCTGGCAAGAATAAAGGCTCACGGGATGCTAAAGACGGTAAGCCCGAAACCCTTTCCAAAGGCGAGCTTTTCCAGCTCGATAAAAACTTCATGGAGTTCGTCAAGGAAGATCGCCCTTCCATTACTGAACGTGTCAAAGATGGCTTTGAATTCACAGCCCGCGAAGGCATTGCTGAAGGCCTGATTGATCAAATCGGATCGTTCGACGAATGCTTGGCCGCCTTACAATCTTCTGCCTCAGGCACTACTAAACTCGCACCCCAAAACTCTAATAAATCAATGAAAAATGCTCTTATCACTGCTCTGGGATGGGCAGGGATCGCAACTACTGCAACCTCTGACGAGCAGGTAGGTATTGAAGAATTAACTACCCTGAAAGCGAAGCTACAGGGGATAGCTCAGCTGGAAACTGACAAGACAGATCTCAAAGCCCAGGTTACTAAGCTGGAAGGTGAAAAAACTGACCTGCAAACCAAGCTTACCGCAGCTGAAGGCAAAGTAAAAAACCTGCCGGGAAATTTGGCTACTACCAAAACAGGCGAAGAGAAAGATAAGGACGTAGATAAGGATGAATCAGATGAATTCGAGCATAATGCTTTCGCTGATTCATATCTAAAACGTTTCGGACTCTAGTAAGTCTTTGATTTAATCAAGTTAAACTGTACCAAACGACCAGCCCTACTTTAAGATTTTCCAACCCACACTCATTGTTTTATGATTAATGCTGCACAGGTAATCACTGAAGCTGGTCCCTACTTCCGCGATGGAGGCCAGGGAATTAAAGACGTAATGACTCGCATTATGCGTTCGTCCGTTACGGATAAGTTTTTTACCGATATTCAGTTGGGGGATGATACGTTGTTGATGAAAGCAACCGCTCAAATCAGTGATGTTCTCCAGGCCTTTCAACAAGCTTTTACTCCGAAGTCAACTACGACGTTCGAACTCGTTAAGATTCCTTTATTTAACTTCAAAATTGATTTAAAGGAAACACCTGATACTTTGGTTAAAAGCTGGTTAGGATTCTTAACGTCCAATAATTTGAACCGTAAAGAATGGCCTTTTATTCGTTGGTGGATTTCTGCTTTAGTAATGCAAAAGCATGAGGAAAACTATGAAATGAAGGAAGTTTTCAAGGGCATTTATCAGGCTCCTGTTGCGGGAACGGCATCGGCTACGGGTGCCAGTATGAACGGAATTCGTAAAGTTCAGGATGACCATATCGCTTCGGCCCGTCTTGCTCCTTTTGACTTAGGTCCAGTTCCTACCGACGCTAAACTGGTAGTTGAATATGTTCAGGAGTTTGTGAACATGATTCCAAAACAGTACTGGCCTTATCTGGAACCAATTAAAATGAGTACCGATGTCGGTACTTTATTCGTGGACGGTCAGGATGCATTGTACAACATCAATTACAATCGTATCAATGAATTGTTCCGCGTTAAGAATCGCCCCGTAACGATTGCAAGTCATGAAGTAAAAGCCGATGACGGTACTTCCATGAGAATTGCAGGGTTACCCTCTCACGAAGGCTCTAGCCGGATCTGGACTACCATTAAAGGTAACTCTGTTCTGGGTATTCGGGGAGCTGAAAACGTAGGTAAGTTTGAATTCGAGCAGGAAGATCGCTCGGTTAAGGCCTGGACGGATTACTGGAAAGGCGTTGGCTTCTGGATTCCTGAATACGTGTTTATGGCCGACGACGTACAATAGGCTCCGTTAAAATTTATCCCCCACCTAATCATCCAATTGCCGGGCAGGGTTTTCCTGCTCGGTTTCTTCTCCGAATTTTCATTTTATCCTTAATATGGCTGAAAAAACTAAAGCCGAACTCCAGGAGGAACTGGATTCGGCAATCGTTCAGATTAATTCTTTAACTTCTTTAGTGAATGCTAAAGACGACAAGATTGCCTCACTTACTTCTGATCTGGACAAAGTGACCTCTGAAAAGAATAATCTTTCTACGTCCCTAGACGTCGCAAATGTTCAGATTAAAAGCCTCGAAGCCACTAACAGTGAATATGAAACTTTGTTAGAGGAAGCAGCTACTGAAACAAAAGTAATTGCTGTTACGGATCCTGTTATCGAATACGAAGGAAAGCAGTATCGGGCACTTAGAAAGGCCTTCTGGTTAGCTGGTGAAAGCCTTCCTGTTCGTTTTGATAAGCTCTCTGAAAGTCAAAAATTAATTCTGATCGAGGCGGGCAAATTAGAATTGCTCAAATAACTAGGCTATTCTATCAGGTTTTTAAGTGTATCCAACCCACCACCTTTTAAATTAATCGAGCTACATGGCTTGCGTTGAAACAATTTTTGATGATGTGATCTCTTGTCCAACTGCGACGGAAGGTCAATCCGGTTTTGCGGGAACCGTCTTAGCTATCCGTACCCATGACATTACCGCTGAACCTATTGTTCCTGTCCTGGGGGCAACGACTACAGCTGAAGATTACGTTACTGCAACAGGGGCTTTTACTTTTAAAGCAAATAAGAAACCCGCAGTTCTGGAGGTGATCTCTGAATATCTTGAAGCCCCTGGAACATCGATCGGATCCATGGGGAACTTGGGTGCTTCTTATTCACCCAAACTGCGTTTGCAGAATACTGCACAATCGACGGGCTGGATCAAGAAAAACGCCAATATACCCATGATCCTGGGTACTGAAAAGCCCGGTGGAAAGAAGAAACTCTACGGTTCCCGGAAATTTCCCGTCTGGATTGAGTCGTGGAATGTCGTAGAAACGGGTACTGATAACTACATCGAAGTAACGTTCAAAAGCCAACCGACCTATGTGGCTTTCTACGAAGGTGATATTCCTTTAACGCCAGGGGTTTAACATGGCCAAGAATATTTCACCAGCACTGGAAGGGGAATTCGAAATGGTCGGAATCGAACCTGGTCCGGTGGACGTCTACGGAATTGGTGTGGTTGATTTCAGTAATACCTCGTTGGAGATGGCTCAAAAAGTTTTTAAAGAACGCCTGCCAACGTATCTGCGTCGTGTGAAAAAGACGCAGACTGATCGACCACCAATTAAACCGGACAAAGAATAATTTCCATCGATGTTTAAAGCAAAGGGCTGGGCCGCACTGGCCCAGCCCTTTGCTTTTCTTATGCTCTTATGCAGGATATTAAAAAATGGCTCAATGGAGCTAAAGACTTTCAGCAGGGGAGGCAGCTCTACGATCAGTACGGGGATAGCAATGTGCTCAAAAAACTATTTGCGATCGGTGATACGCTATTAGGTCGCAAGAAAATGGAAACTGCTCTCTTGGAGCTGCTTTCTAATTCGACCCCGGACGTGGTTACGCACGAAGCTCCTTCACTCCAGCTTCGTAAGATCGATGGTGTTCCTGAAGAATTAAAGCCCTACATCGAGAAGCGTAAGAAGCTACATAATCAACGCAGGGAGCTACACGCTCAGCTCCGCATGATGTTGCTGCACCAGATTAAAAAATACACAGATCAGGATCGCTTCGTCATTCAGATGAATATCTACGAAATCGGGCGTGAAATCGATGAAATCTGGCGGATTGAGCGGTATTACGCCGAAACCAAAACACTGCCGGTTCCCAAACCAGCTACCCCTGTTGTCGTGGATCCTGATACTTCGCCGGAAATTATGTACAAGCGTATCCATACCCTTCGCACGTATTTGACTCCCAGCTACCAAAAACGTCTCAAGCCATCTCGAATTGAGGAATACAGAACTGAACTCGAAACTCTGCAACGATACATAGCCGATGATCCGCCTACCGTATGACCAAATCACTTCTTCAGTAACGGCCAGCCTCGAACCTCCGGGGGGAGCTGAAGGTTTGGAAACTGCTATCGATGCGTATGCCGTTTCGCAACATCCTTCTTTACCTGAAATCGCTGGCTTGGTTGACATGGGCAAAGCGGTAAGTTTTTATTCGGATGGCCGCTGGAGTCAGCATGATCTACTCACCTGGCTATTAAAAGTAACCGGGCCAGCCTGCGTTCATATCGTATCCTGGGCAATGACTGAACAGCCCGTTCGGCAGTTACTCAATCTCAAGAATGCTGGTCAGATCACGCACCTGGCTGGTGTTTTCAATCCCCGCGTTGAACATCGTAACCCGAATGCTTATCAACTAGCTACTACCACGTTTGATTCTCTTCAATTCTACGAATCACACTCTAAACTGCTTATTATCGAAAACGACACCTGGGCTCTGGCTGTCGTTAGTAGTCAGAATTTTTCGAATAATCCCCGACTGGAGACAGGGGTAATTATGGGTGACCGTGCAACAGCGATTTTTTACCGTAACCTATTAACGACCAAGATCAAATGACGGAAGAACAGAAAAAGAACGTGGCTTACTATGCCAGTTTACATTATTCTGAAAATGATATAACCTTCCTGACTGGAGTAGAGCGTACCGATCCTGAATTCAAAGATTTAGTACGCATCGAATACCTGCGTAGGGAGGCCAAAGTTCGTGAAAGCATTTTTCGCCTGGCTGAATCGGGGAGTAGCCCTGCCCAGGCAATGGCTTTACGCATTGTCGAAACTAAAAAACTAAGCACAATATGACGGCTGCTAAAAGTTTGCAGGATGCTATCAAACTTACCCTGGAGGGGAAGGATTTTTCCTTGTCTGAACCGCTTAAAAAGAAAGTTGAGCGAGTCCTATTCCTTAAAGATCAGATCGATTCTGGACTCACTCGACGCCGAATGTGTCATATGCTGGTTTCAGACTGGGGAGTAGGCTATTCAACTGCCTATGAGGAATACACCTTCACTATCGAGTTTTTTAACACCGGAACAGCTCTGGACGTGATGGATTTTCATCCCAGGCTATTGCTCGATAACATCTTGGAGGATCGGGAACGCATCATTAATGCGGGCGAATTTCGTGCCTTGCCCAACATTAACAAAGTCCATAAGGAAGTCTTGAAAGACCTCATGCAGAAGCGTCAGGAAATTGACTGGGCTAATGTCCCTATTCCTGTCCCTGTTTTCATTTTCGATCCTAAGCTGGTGGGTTCTACCATCTCAGGGGATTTGGAAGTATTTGAGGAAATGAAAGAGAAGTATACCAAAATGATTATTAACCAAAAGGCGATTAATAGCCTGCCTGAAACTCCTTTTGAAGATGTTACAAGCTGATGTTAATGAAGATCTGCATAAGCTGATTCATAGAAATGTACCGCAGTTAATGATGTACATGGTACGTGCGTCGATCAACGTAGCAATCTGGGGACGGGCGACGGGTAAGACTGAAGGCGTTACTTCCGTACTGGCCTTGCACAACGTTGTCACCATGCCTGGCTCCGTGGGTGCAATCGGTTGTACTAGTTATACGCACCTAATTGGTGAGATCATCCCTGAGTTGATTGGTGTCTGGAAAGAAAAGATAGGTCTAAGAGAAGGTGTTCATTTTTGGGTGCGGGAGTTTCCCCCTAAGGAGCTGAATGTACCCCAGGCAAAGCGTCCCCTTCAGGAATGCAATCATGCAATTTTTTTTTGTAACGGATCCGCCATAAAGTTTTTCTCAATTAACCACCAGGCGTTAAAGAATGGTGACTCGATTGACTGGATGATCGTGGAAGAAGCCCGTTTGGCTAAATATGCTAAACTGAAAGAAATGTTTCTGTGTCTCCGGGGGAACAAACAGTTTTTTGGACATCTGCCCCAGCACGGTAGTTTAACGCTCGTTACCGATATGCCCAGGACTCCAGAAGATGCCTGGATTATGGAATACCGTAAGCAAATGAATGATGTGCAGGTACAGTACATTTTAGAGTTGGAACAGCAAATTTCTTTACGATACTGGAAGTTACAGAAGACCCGAACGCAATCTGCCCGTGAACGTCTGGAGAAAGAAATGCAACAGTTTAAAGCTGAAGCTGACAAGGTGCGTAAAGATACTGTATATGTGTCTTTTGCGTCTACGCTAGACAATATGCACGCCCTGGGAGATCAGACAATCAAAATGTTTATTCGTAGTTCTACTAGTCGTCTGGATTCCGAGCTTTCGATTCTAAACCGCATTCAGGAACGGGTGAAGAACTGTTTTTATCCTTCTCTATCACAAACAAAACAAGGTAGAGACGCAGTGAATTATACGTATGTCTCCAAGCTAAGGGGGGACGTGAAGAAAGATAGCCGCTGGCAGTCTGATATAGATTTGACTCTGCCCCTTGAAATAAGCCTTGACTATAACGCTATCTTCAGCTCTATGCTAATAGGACAGTTCCATGACCATGAGAACCGCCTGCACTTCTGTAAGAACCTGTACGTAAATCACCCTGATCGTCTGAGTAAGTTAGTACATAACTTTTGTGATTACTTTGAACATCACCCAACTAAGGAAGTGATTTATTACTTTGACCATACCGCTACAGGGGAAGATGCTGAGAAACGACGTGAAGAAGGAGAGACGTTTGACCAAATCGTTATTAAGGTCTTGGAAGAAAGGGGATGGCTCGTAACACCTGTCTACACGGGCCAGCCATGGGGCCATAAGACTCGCTATGAAGAGATAGCAAAGATTATGGAAGGGGATCAAGATGCTCAGTACACTTTCACTTTTAATATAGAAGAGTGCCGCGAATGGATGGAAGCTTGTCAGGATGCTATGGCAATAAGGAAGACGACGGAGCGAGGGGGAACGGTCACGGCTAAGGATAAAACTAGTGAGCGTCCAAACTCCCCAGTTGCCCCAGTCAAGGCAACCCACTTGACCGAGGCCGGAGACGGTCTTTACTATGGTCGTGCCTGCTATGGCCCTGCCGTGTCTACATTCCTGCCCGGATTAGGTGATTAGTCTATAAGTTGCATAGGTTTTTAAAGCTCGACCTACTGACAGTCAGTAGGTCGAGCTTTTTTATAAAGCCGCGACCCCTCAGATGTCACGCCGGCCACCCTATGCAACTGCATTTACTACTCAGGGCGTGCCACGCAGTGAGGCTTGCAGCCAGCTTCGCTCCGCCGAAAAAATAATATTGTTAAAGTACTGATAATCAGATACTTATAAACTGTAAAATATGGAAAATAATACTCCAAAATTTTGGAGTATTAGAATAAAATCCCTATATTTGAATAGATAATCAAGGTGATTATCAGCAAGTTAAACCATAATAAACGACCAAAATGCAAAACGCAAACAACACCCAAAAACCAACCGAAAAGGCCCAAACTCCTGCCGTTTCTGAGAAAATTGTTACTGTTCAGGCCGAAGAAGTACCCGCCAAACGCGATTTTGCTACCGTAGTAGATCGGGTTAAAAACCTGTCTGGTATGATTGCTAACCGTGACGCTTTTAAAATTAAACTTGAAAACGTTGAGAAATTCAGACGTGAAGCCGAAGCCGAACAAATTTCCTGTACTGTTTTAATCAGTCCCCATAATTTTATTGAGCTAATGAGTAAAGATGATATACTCGAATTTTTAGATAAGCAGATTGTAAAAGGTCGCTTACATCTTGCCAAACTCGAAGCCGAAATTTTAGAAATCAAATTCTAGTGCAAGTATGAAGAATATCATTTGCACAGGCCGGGAAGAAGGCGAAGCATTCGAGGCAATAGACAAAGAAATAAATGAAGAAACTGCCCGGAAAGTTGCCGCCGTACCCGGAGCCGAACATTTCGGAGTTTGGACCGCTGTTTTTATTAATGGGGAATTTCTTTTGTTAAGTAATTATGAGCTTGATGAACAAATGAAAAAAGCCCTTAGAGAAGCCTAACAAAAAACCCGGTGCTACTAAAAGCACCGGGTCAAGTTAAACCGAGTAAACGACCAAGTAAACCCGATTCAGATCACAAAGAAATGCTAACACATCCAGAGTTCCAAGCCCTTTTTAATTTTGAACCTGTCGCTCCGAGTATCGAGGTTGCAGAATTGAAAGTAAGTTATACCCCAAGTCCCAAGCAGTTTGAAACCCCGGTTATAACTACCTCTCACCATATCTTTAAACTCTGCCAAATCTATTTTAATCAGGAGGAAATAGCCTACCGTGAATCATTTTACGCCTTTTTTCTCAATCGGGCGAATCGTTGTTTCGCTTATTGCATGATTTCTCAGGGTGGAACCCATGGAACAGTTGCAGACCCTAAATTGATTTTTCAGGCCGCACTTTTGGCTAACGCCAGTAACATTGTTCTTGCTCATAACCACCCATCAGGGAGCTTGAAACCAAGTCTAGCCGATAAAATGCTGACTACTAGACTGATAGACGGGGGTAAACTTTTGGAAATTCCAGTATTAGATCATCTCATTATTACGCCCGATGACAAGTACTTTTCCTTTGCTGATGAAGGGTATTTGTAGATTCTTTTAGGTGAGTTCCTTTCTAGGGACTCCCTTTTTTTCGCTTCACCCGGCGTTTTCACCCACCCGAAAAAGGTGGGATCAATCGCCGGGGTTGCCATTCACAAAAAATCCATCACGCGAAATCGCACCTGTTTATGAAAAATTCGAAAGTAATACCCTACCATTTACTCCAGCTCCGGGAATGGCTTCAGGAACGTACCATTCTCCGTGAGAAAAATTTGATCTCTGTTTCGGCTATCGAAGCTGAAGCCGGAATGCCAAAATATTCTTTACATGACTTCATTACCGGTAAGAAGTCGAATATTGAAGAGTATGTGCCAAAACTTATAGAGGTACTTTTTTTGCTAGGCTATCAGGTCGATACAGAGAAGGGTTCCTAGCTCTGTAAAGTGGTATAAAATAATTGTAAAAATATTTGGTAGATCAAAATAAAAGAAAGAGTATGAGTCGATAATCTAATCTTACCGAATTACTAACACTTCTAAGTAAATCATGGAAAAAGTTATAGTTAACAACCGCGAAATTTTTGTCAAGTTCGATTATGAGGGTAAAGATTCAGATGAGAACCCTTCGGAATGCCCTGCTTTTCAAGCCAATGGAGAAAATCTGGATTATATCGGAACTTACAATGAAATAACGAAACAGTTGACGCTTGAAAACCCAGAGCAAAAAAGGTCTGAAATTCATAATACAGATCGGGGGGGTAAAATTGCTCCAGGTGTGGTACTAGAAATTACTGCCAATAGTGAGAAGGAAGCAATAACGTTGGTAGAAATATATTTAGACGCTAATATTTCAAGTCTCCGTTGGAACCCTCAGATTCCTGAAAAAAATGGAGTCTATTACTTCACCTTAGCAGAGCAATAAACAACTGATCTAACAGTCAATGTTAGTAAAAGACAGCCCTGGCTTATAGCCAGGGCTGTCTTTTTTTGGCTTTTAAGGGTGGAATAGCTTCGTTGCTATGAACCCACTACCGCAAATTTCAGTCCAGCAAATGCTGGAAAAAATGGACGCCTTTGATGCTGCTGGCGAAGCAATTCCCTTCAGCATCGTCTATAGTTCATTTTCCCTGAAGCGTAAGTCTGGAGGCAAACCTATTTCTATCCGCCGTGCGATCCTGTATAAAAACCTGTCAATCGTACCTCAGATTTTTCGCAAAGACTTCATTCCCAGTAGCCGTCTAGAGATTCCTAATAAGAAACTTCGCTCGGAAGTCAAACGGCTCTACTGTCTCGATACCCGCAAAATTTACCCCTGTTATTTCCGCTTTGTCTGCCTGTTTAATGGGCAGGAAGTAACCTATTAACCCACCATGAACACGTACCAAAAAGTCGGCTCTGCCGAAATTCACATCACCAGTGGCACTTCTCAGTACGCTTTTGTGATGAGTACCCCGGCCCGGGATCTGATGACCCGGCCCGCAACCAACCGCGTCAAAAAAGAAATGGCCTCCGGCGATATTTATCCCTGGGGAACCTCAAATACCTGGCCACAACTTCTGCAAAAAATCATCGGCAAGAATACCCGCCTCAAAGCAGGTCTAGGCTTTACGGCTGCTCAGTTGCTAGGGGGTGGTATCCAGGCAATTTCTTCGAAAATGGGAACGGATGGTGAGCCGGAAGCATGGAAAGTTTTTTGCCGCAAAGGATCTTTCGCCCGGCAATACGAAGGCTTGGCCGCCCGCGATCTAAAAACCTTCTATCTCTCTTTTGTCTCGGTCGTTCTCAATGAAAAAGGAGATCGAATTTCTTACGTAAAAACACAGCCCACCCCCTTTTGTCGCTTCTCAAAACCCAATGAGAAAGGTATTTCCGAGTTTGTTTATGTGTGTGCATCCTGGGATGAAGTATCCTCTGAAAACGATGAACGGGTTTCTAAAATACGCATCATCCCTAACTATTACTCACCTGCCGACGCCTTACGGGGGTTCTCTGAACAGTACGAAGAACGCGAGTTTATATACGTTCTTCGGATTCCTACCGATGAATCAATCTATCCCGTTCCTGACTACTATTCCGTAATTGATCACGGATGGGTTGATGTATCAAACGACGTACCTGAGTCTAAAAAATGGCTGTTTAAGAATCTGACACACGTGAATTATGTGATATATATCGCATCGTGGTACTGGCGTAAACGCTATCCAGACTGGATAACGCTGGAGCGTTCTCAAAAACCTGAAGACATAGCTATCCTTCGACAACGCCGTCAGGATGAAGTAAAAAAAATTAATGATTATCTCACTAAGAAGGAAAACAACGGAAAGCTGATCGTAGCCGACCTGTTTGCTGATTACGACCGGGGAATTCTCGACAAAGACGCGGATTATCGGAAGGCTTTCACCCTTGAAGCCGTTCCCCAGGCAAAGCTGGAGGGCAATTTTCTTCCCGATCAACAGGAAGCAGACAACCAAATTTCCTTTGCCATCGGGCTTGATCCGTCTACACTGGGAGCTGCACCGGGCCAGAGCCGACAAGGGGGATCAGACAAACGCGAATCCTTCAATATATCCCAGGTAATCAATTACATCTTCGAGCAGATACTCCTTGAGGTTCCTTATCTCATTGCAGAATACAACCATATGCCTGACGATATCGCCTTTGAAATACGCCGGGTAACCATGCAAACCCAGGATAAAATCAATCCTGAGGATCGCCAGACTGCTTTTGCCGAAAAAAAGACTACCCCAAAGAATCCTAAGAAAGATGTTAATTGATACAATCGAATTATTCGAAGAATACATCCCTTTATCGCAAGGGTTTACAAAAATTGATCGTCTGAGAAGCTATCTCCGACAGGCTCAACAGGATTATCTATACCGATTCGTCGGTAAAAAAATGGTGCTGGATATTCAGGCCAATCCCGACGCATTTGATGCTGATCTGGTGGATTGCCTGCGTCGTTCATTGGCTCATTTCGCCTTTTATCTGTATGCTCCGTTCGGTAATATACAGTTTACTGACGCAGGTTGGCTTCAGGCAAAAACAGAAACGCAGCAGGGAGCTACTTCATCCGCTATTGAGGAAGCTCAATTACGGCTTATTCAGGTTGGTTATTCTGAACTAGAAAAAGTTCTTCGCATACTCGATGCTGGTAGTAACGAAGCTAAATATGAAGCGTTCCGGCAATCAGAAGCGTATACACAGTTAAGTACCTGCCTGTTTCGTGACCTGGCTACATACGCCAGCTACGAGCCGTCTGTTCGTTCCCTGCGGTTATTTTCTCTGCTGAAAGCTAGTCTTATGGATGTACAGCAGACCTATATCCAGCAAACTATCACAGAAAGTTTGCTTAACCGCCTACTTGCCAACCCATTAGACCTGAAGACAAAAATTCTGTTGAAAAATGGATTAGGTAAAGCCCTGGCAAAGCTGGCCCTTTCAGATGCTCTTCCATCGCTGGCAATGTCTATCGGAGAATATGATACCATCCTATTGTTCGACAATACCACCGCAGGTACTACTAAGGGTAAAAAATCAGCCCCATCCGGTCAGATTGATGCTTTAGCTGAAACGCTTCATAAGCAGGGAGAAGCCGCATTAACTCAGGCTGTCGCTTTTATCCAGGCCAATCCGATTGACTATCCCGAATATCCCGTTTCACCCACCATCTCAGCTGATTACGGTGTTCAGAATGATCCTAGCTGGGGTTTATACGCTTTTATGTAGCCATGCAAGCTTTATTTATCGAAGGTCGCGAAATACTTATTGCCAGCTCATTAAACGAGTTATCTGCACGTCAGTTACGTCAGTTTGTAGTCTGGCAGGATCATTCTTCCAGAGAAGACAACCTCTGGCAATTACTGTTTATCCTGATGGGTACACAGTCAATCTGGTTTCGTTGGTGGTTGTTTGTGCAGTACCGACTCAAACCTTTTTTGGGTGCAATCGGATTCAATTTGACTGTCCGACAGCTCAATGAGGAACAGATAGAGGATATATTGGAAATACCACTCCAGCTTTTGCGTTCGGAAGCCAGATTAGCCAGGCAAAAACAACCGACCATTTGGGTTCGCCTCTGGGGTATTCTACCTATGCCGCTCCACGGCCCAACTGAACTGCTTACTTCCTGTACATACCGCCAATACCGACGAGCTGAAGTCGCTTTGGCACGCCTTAATCCAAATCCTTTTCACCGTCGAAATTTTTGCAGCTTCGTAGCAACTCTCTATACGCGTCCGCGATGGGCCTCTTTCGCTTCAGAAAAAGCCATTGAAAAGGCTCTGTTTCATATCAGCTATACGCGACTGGAAGCCGTCCGGTTATTCTATTTAGGAAGCAGACACTACATGATTCAGCAACACAAGGAATTGTTTCCCAGCCGTGGTAATCAACCCACTCAGAAAAATCCTACTCCAGCTGAAATCACTGAAGACTATGCAACAATCCGACGCAACCTGGCTATACAGATCGTCAACGAAGAAACCGTCGATGAAAAGGCTCTTTGGGATGTCATGGGCTGGGCTAATTACGAAGCTCGAAAACACCGCGAGGAAAAAGAATACTGGGAAAAGCAAAAACAGAAAAAATGAACGGCCAGAACTACGTCGATTTCTTTGAAGATATCGCCAGAAAAAACAAGAAAATCGCTCATTCCGATACTCGCAAACAGTTCTCAACTTATCAACCCGAGGATATTATGCAGTTAGGTAGATACGAACTGAAGTTGCGTAACTGGTGCATGTGCCTAGAATGGTACACACTCAATCTACGCAAAAACGGATCAGGACAGTTCCGGGATTTATATCCAGGAGGCTTTTTGCTCCTGAAGGTTCCTAGTGATTTGAACAGTATCGATCAGCATCAAAACGAGGCAGAAACGTTGGCTCGTCAGATCTGGGCTCGTATTTACAAAATGCAGTATAACCAGAATGGTTACCTGAAAATTCAAGGTCGTCCATACAAGTTTGATGATACTAATTTCGAAATATACCGGGTGCGTGGATTGACCGAAAATGCGGCTGGTGTGCGGGTGGAATTCACCCTGGCTGGGCAAACTACCTTTTGTGAAGAATACGATCAAGAGCAATGGCTAGACCTTTAAATAGCTCCGACCGCACCCGTCGTCATTCCTACGTACTCGGAGGCTCTGGCTACGGGCGTTTGCTGGATTCTCAAAGGGATTTTCAACAAGAAGATGTAGATCCTCTGGGTCCTGTATTCGACTTGGTGAGTGAATGGGCAAACTATACCAAAGAGCGATTGCTCAAACAGCTGGATCGCAAGAAAATTGGGATTACAGACGAACTCAAACGCTCTATTGATTATAAGATCAGAGTCGAAGGTGACCAAATTACGGCCACCTTCAGCTTTTTACTGTACGGTCGCTTCGTCGATATGGGAGTTTCCAACGGTATTAAGGCCTCTGACCGTAGTGCATATCGGGAAGCTTCTGCCGGAGCAGAAAAAAAGCGAGTGGCGAAAAAATGGTTTAATAAACCCTTTTATGGCCGGGTATACTGGCTGATGGAGGCCATTCCCCTGCAAACTACCGAGCGAATCTTAAACACATTTGCTGGCGTATCCAACCCCCCAATCATACTGGAATGAGCTTAAAAAAAGAAACCGCTGAAGTGGCCGTCGTCGCAAACATGAACGACGCGATTGCTAAGCTCGGATTGATGGAACGAAAAGTCTACGAGCTAAATCAGCGATACAATGAAATGGGCCGTACCACGAAGAAAAATCGTGAAGAAAAAAAGGCTCTTAAAAAAGAATTGGACGAAGCCAGGTTAGCAGCTGATGCTGAGCGTAAAGCAGTAGGAGCCCTGGCTATGTCTAGTAATGCTCTGCGTCGGGAAATCAAGAACGTTGGCAAAGAGATCAGTTCTCTTTCACCAACGATGATTGATTATGAGAAACGATTGGAAGCACTCAAGGCAAAAGAGAAAGAGTATACCGAGGAACTCAAAAGACGTAATACGGTAGTTGAACCCAATAAGTCCTTTTTTCAAAAAATGAAGGGACAGTTCGATAATATCAAAAACCAGATCCCTTCCGCAATCGCTGGAGGCGTGGGGGGAGCTTTGGTAGGCGTAGCCGCGGATATGTTGGGTGGAATGATTAGCAGTATCGAGCAGAAAATTGAAAAGCTGGCTAAACGTTCGGATGAAATGACAGATCTGGCTCAGGCCTTTGGAATGACAACCGAACAGGCAAAGCAGCTTAACAAGGAAGTAGGTGATATCGACAACCGATTAGGGCCTAAGAAAATGAGAGAAATTGCTACGGAGGCTGGGAAACTGGGAATTCCTACTCAGGAAGTAAAAGCCTACACCGAAGCAGTTGGACAAGCCGCTGTCGCTATGGAATCTGATTTTCCCGGTGGAGTGGCCGTTCTTACTCAGGATTTTACAAAAGTAAAGGGCCTTTTTTCTGACACAAAAGAGATGAAATATGCGGACTCAATCTATTCGATTGGATCCGCTATGAAAGCATTAGCTGATGAAGGGACTGCGACGGCTGGTTTTCAGGTTGATTTTTTGAAGCGGATGGGACAGATTCCTGAAACTTTAAGGCCTGGCATTAAAGAATTAATGGGGTATGCTGCTGTAATGGAGGAAGCTGGCTTGACATCAGAAATAGCTTCGTCAGGATTAGCAGACGTCTTAATGGTTGCTGCGACCAAATCTGGTGGTTTTGCGAAACTGTTTAATATGTCAAAAGAGTCCTTTGAAAAGTTTCTCAATACCAAACCCAATGAATTTTTGATTGAGCTGACTAAAAAGCTGGCGAAAATGAGTGGTACGCAAGCGGGTCAAACTCTTGATGAATTAGGGGTATCGTCTAAAGAAACGGTTAAGGCTCTGGGATCTCTTACCAATGATTTGGGAAAACTGGAAACCAAGCAATTATCTGTTAATAAAGCTTTCGGTGATGCGTCAAGACTAACCGAGATTTTCTCAGAAAAAAATGATAACCTGGCTGGAAAGCTGGAGCGTGCAGGTAATGCTCTATCGAAAGCTTTTAATGAATCCTGGATAGCTGACGGCCTGGGAGCAATTGCTGAAGGCTTTTCCGACCTGGTTCTATCCATGGATACGGCGGAAGGACGAATTGAAAAGTTGAACCGTGAAGTGGATTCTCAGACCAAAGTAGTAGGTACTTTAGATAAAGAACTTATTCCTTTGCTTGATAAATACGATCAGATTTCGGCTTCCGATGCTCCAGATAAACAAAAACAGTTAAAGGAACTGACCGCCCAGATTTCTGAAATCATGCCCACGGCTGTGGCCCACTGGGATGCCTACGGTAATGCTTTATCCATTTCAACAGGGAAAGCTCGTGAGCTTATTGAGGCTCAGCGTTTACTTCTTCAGCAGAAAAATAAGGAGCAAATTGATCAAAATCTTAACCTCTTTAATGACTATGCGGCCAGACTGGAGAAAGCTCAGAAGCGTCTCCATGGAATGGAAACGCTCCAGTATGAAAAAGATGGTCAACTTCTTCGTAGTGGTCAGTATCGGCAACGATTGTTACGGGAAGGAATCATTACCGCTCAACAGCTTCAGAAAGGTACTGTAACAGATAAGGATTTAAATAACCTACGTGATGAAATAAAACTTCTGGACCGTCAGAAAGAAGCCTATCGGGATGCCGCCCTGGCCGCTAAAGGCATGACGGAATATGTTGGAAATCGCGGTCGGAAAGGTGGTGTCAAACCCGAAACGGAAGAACCTAAAAAGCCTAAAAATGGTCTGGAAAATTTTGATCCGTCCACACTGGGAGACGATGATAAATCAGCCAAATCAAAGGCAGAGCAACTGGCAAAAGATCGCCTCGATAATGAGGTAAAGGTTCAGCATGACATCGTAATGTTTCGCTTGGAGGCCATCAAGGATGAACGAGAAAAGGAAATTGCTCAAGCTGATTGGAAAAGAGAATTGGAGCGTCAGTCCATGGCTCAACTCGTAAAAGAGAAGAAAATGAGCCAAACTGATTATGACCGATGGCTCAAAGCTTCTGATCAGGCCCTGATTAACGAAATCAATAAGATTGAGGCCAAATTCGATAAGAAGGAAAAGGAAGAAGCTGAAAAAGCCACCAAGAAAGTTGCTGAAGCTGCTCTGGAGGAAACTGTTAAACTTGCTCAGGCTAAACTCGAAGTTGCCAAGGCTGGCGAAGATTTACTGGCTGAATATCGGGCCGAACTCGATGTACTTACCGCTCAGCAGGAACTTGAAAATTTCAAAGCTACTGCCGAGCAAAAGCTGGAGATTGAAAAACGGTATCTCGAACTTCGTAATGCGGCCTATGCGAAGTATCAGGAGAAGCAGGGGAAAGCCGATAAAAAGGACGATAAAGAACAGGATAAAGAGGAAAAAAAATCCCGCGAGCGAATCGCTAAACAGATTGATTTGTATGTCGATTATGCCAATGCCGCTGGGAAATTCAGTTATGATCTTTTTTCAAGTAACCTGGCTCAGCAGGATAAAGACAACCAGATTGCTACTGCCAAACGCCTGAAACAATTAGAAGCTGAATACGAATCCGGTAAACTTTCGAAAGAGCAGTATGAATCTGCTAAAACGAATATCGAACGTGAATCTGCCCGTAGATCAGCAGAAATTAAGCGTAAACAGCTGGCAGCTGAAAAAACCGCCGCTATTTTCTCAGCTACGTTAAACGCTATTTCTGCGGGGTTGAAAGCCTGGGCTCAGGGTGGGGGTATTGGTGGATCTATACTGGCCGGACTTGTTTCCCTGGCTACGTCCGGTCTTATTGCAAAAATGAAAGAAACGCCTGAACCTGAAATTGAACTTGCTGAAGGTGGCCGGGTAGAAGGAAAACGCGGGGATGGAATTATTGCTAAGATAGGAGAAGCGGGTATAGAACAGGTTACTCCAAACTGGCAGATGAATGACCCTGTAACTCGTCCTTACCTGGACTGGCTTCAGATGCGAAATGACCAGGGTTATTCCGGTAATCAGGGCCCGGCAGCTCCTTCAGTGGCCTCTCCTGTTTCTCCAATCGTAATTCAGCAAAGCGATCCTAATTTGACGAAAGCAGTGGATAAGCTTTCTACGAAGCTTGATAACATTCAGGTTAAGTTAAGTACCGATCGATTAGATGAATATTTGGACTGGAAAGATGTCTCCAGACGTGATGCAGAAGCTTTATAATTGTGTATTTTTAAAAGAAAATACCTATGGATACAGACTTTCAGCAAGAGCCTTCCGATCATAATTCAGATGTGACTTACACATTATTAAAGGCATTTTCCGGGATAGCAGCTGGTGCAATTCCTATTGCTGGGCCACTTGCACATGAATTGGTTTTTTCTGTACTATCAAGCCCAGCTGAAAAACGTAAGGAAAAAGCGATAGATCTAATGGCCAATGCAATCAAAGAGATTGAACAGAAAATGGAGGGCATGACGCTTCAATCTTTATCTGAAAATGAAGAATTTATTACCATTCTGATGGAAGCTATTAGGATGGCAATGCGAACTGCTGATGAAGAAAAATTGAAAGCTATCAAAAATTCAGTGGTGAATTCAGTTGTCAATATTGATGCTAAAGAGTCAAAAAAGTTAATGTTTTTAAATATGTTAGATGGATTTACATCATTACATATGTTAACATTTGAAGCCTTCTGTTCTTCTCATTTTAGATTTCACAATACAGATTTCTCTGAGAGACTTATTAGCAAATTTGGAGAGGAAGGAAAGTATTTCCTATATAGAAATTTAAGTAGGGAAGATAGAAAATTGGTTGAATTAATTGTTAAAGATTTTGATAAGTTAGGCCTTTTAGAATTAACTGAAGGAGACAAAAAAAGGTTATTGAAATTCAGGACCAATACAACTAAGGGGGTAGAACAACAAATTTATGATGGAACAAGAGAAGCTGACTCTTACAGTTATCGGGTTTCTTCTCTTGGGGAAGAATTCTTTAGGTTCATATTTATTTAAACCATAAGCTCTTATATTTGAGCAGTTTAGAAAATAGATCTCTATAATCCTCTGGCACTAAGGCTAGGGGATTTTTTTATTTAGTACCTGTCTTTTTTTAGCCTTCTGGGGTAGATAATCTTTGATTCAAGTTTATCCACCCCACACTAATGAATCGACATTACTCTTTCCCTGATCTACTCATGAACTGGTCTCCAGTGCTAGGTAGTGTATTCGGAACCATTTCCGGCTTTCTACTTCATTCTCTTCTACCTGTAATTATCGGCCTCGCTACAACTGCTGGTAGCCATTTCTTATCTCGCTACCTCAAAAAGAAATACCCATGAACACCAACAAAAAACGGGTATTCTTTAACACGTACTGGAGAATTGTCAAAGTGGCTGCTGATAAGTACGGAATTTACCCTGAAATTCTAATGGCCATCATGGCCCATGAAACGGCCTGGGGGCGATCTGACAATCTTCTAAAAGGCAACAATCCAGGTGGTATAACCACCGCTAAGGGCCGCAAAACGCCGTACTGGAGTCCCGCAGATGGAACACGTCCACGCCCGGAAAGTGAAGGAGGGACGTATAACGTCTATAAAACCCTTGAATTAGGACTGTTAGACAACGCCTATCTATTGACGTACCCTCGTTATAATTCTTCATTCAAAGTTCAGAATATCACTGAAGAATTCACTAAGCGATTCGTTAAAACGGGCTACTTCACGGGTGACCCGGAAGCCTATCGAAAGTCTCTCAATTTCAATATCCCCCTAATTAAAAAAGCCTATGAGTCAGTTACAAAGTAACCTAACCCAAAACTGGAATCGCTACCTGGTAGTGATTGCATTAATTGCCCTGGCGATTCTCAAGAATCGTAATGTGCTAACTGCTGAAGATGTAATCAACATTCAGTACGCCCTTTACACGCTTGGTATCATGCCTAGTAATCCACGAACTATTTTTTCGCGTTCCCGGAAGGTAGCTCCATTCCTGCTCCTTTTTTTCTTATTCTACTGTAAGCCTAAGACTGATAATCTGGAAAAAGTGACCAGAGATCAGCTCGATCGTAAACTCCAAAACAACCATGAAAAAATTGTTGATACTGTGGCTACTATGCCTAAGTCTACCGTTGATCGGAAACTCGCAGACGACAATGAATTCCTCGAACTCTGGGACTACTATTCAAAAATTGCCGACCCGGCAAATCCCTAGTGCCTGTCAGAACATCGATGAAACCTGGTCGCGTATCTATTTAGTGGTCAGAACCGAGCGGGATTTGAATGCTACTATGCTGAAGGATACAACAGTTGCCCTGGTGAAAATGAGAGTAGAACAGCCAGGGAAACTGGCAGTGGCTGAGAAGAAAGGCCGCAAAGAAGGCTTTAAATCAGGGGTCAAATTAGGCTTATTTATTCCTCCAGCTCTTTTTGGTACTATCAAACTGCTTCCAATTCTATTTAAATGAGTAGTCTTCATTTAATCGCTCCCAGTCTCGATCAACGGGTTCCCGTCGTAATGGCCGGGAACCCGTATGAGTCAAAACTACCTTACTCTGTTCCTGAAGGGATTGTTGAAGGTTTTCCGGCTGGAGTAGCCAGGTCCGGGCCCGCCCTGGGAACGGAGCTTTCGAAACTCTTCGATTTCGATTTTGAACGCGATCCTGCGTCTGGATTCATCATACTCGATCTGGAAGAGATTCTGCCTCATTTGCCCGGCCTCGAAGTTGCTTGCCCAGATCCGGGCCTTTTAATGGTAGCTCCCCTGACAATGATTCAAAAACTAAAGCTATCGCTAGAATGGATCATCGACGTGGAGCGGGAAGATAATTTGATAATGTCCCAGGATGAGATCTTTGTTATAGGTGCAGGTACGGCTGGCAGATTAGCGGCAAAGTATGGTCAGGATTATCTGGTGTCTGGAGGTTTTGCGGAGCAGATGCAGTTTTTAACCCATCAACCGGACGAAAAACCAATTCTACCGGAGCAGCCTGAGTTTTTGTATTACCTACATAATTTCGAAAGCTCGGAACTGGTTAAAGTGGCCGTAAACTGTTACGACGATCAATTAAATGAGACTCTTCTAGATACCTTATCCTTTCAGGCTGAGCCCTACGGGGTTTACTGCATCCCCTGCGGGCCTTCGCAGTTGCAACTACCTGAATCGGTAAAAACGTATGAGATAGCCCTTATTGATGAAGCAGGGAGTCGGAAAACGCAGGTTCGTACGTATCACATCGACCGAAGCCCTTATGAACGTCCTACCATTGTTGTTTTTCAAAATAGCTTTGGTGTTTTTGATGTAATTAGCCTGGTTGGTGAGTATGTGACTAATGCAACGTTTGAGGGCGATACTGGCCAGCTTATGAAGGCAGCTCATAACAGTCCTCAGATTCGTACCCAGCGTCGGGAAGAAACCGACGAAACCACATTTAAAACGGGGCTTTATCCGCCTGGCTGGTTACCCTATTTTACAGAGTTACTTCGCTCGAAAAAAGTGGCTATTTTGAAAGATCAGGCCTATTATTTTGTTAGAGCTTCGTCTTCAGGAGCTGAAATAGAAAACTCTTTTGAGCCTGCTTATTCGCTAGATATCACTCTTTCTTCAGAAGTAGCAAATTCCTTTTACAGCTTATGAAACTATTCGTATCTGGACAGCTACTTCAGCTGAATCAGGACACTGAAATAAGAATGCAACTAAAGAGCCCCCTGTTTTCTGATGAACAGACGGGCTCTTTGAGTTATCAGTTCAATGTTCCTGTTTGTCCCGAAAATGCTCAGATTTTCGGGTTTACGCATTTGCCGGGATCTCGTACGGATCGAAGAAAAGATTACCCGGTTGAATTAACCCTGGGAGCTTTTCGACTGGTGGGTAGATTACAGGCTCGTAAGGTTACCAGAAGCTTTTATGAATGCGATATCGTCATTCCCGCTGCTAACGTTTCAGCTCAGGTCTGGAAGCGAAAACTCAAACAGTTTGATTGGGGTACAGTGACCTATTCAACTTTCCCTGCATCGCTGTTTCTCTTTGGAGCGGAACTGCCTGACTTTGGTGGATCCCAATTTCAAACTACAATCAAGATTTTAAAGGGGGCGGAAACGCTCTTTAGCTATACCTATTCAGGTATATCGCAATCGCTTACAGGTGAATATCTTCCCAGGCCCTTTTGGAATGATTTTGCACATAAGTTCATGACTGAAGTGGCAAAAATGCCTACGGATGACAAACCATGGGCGTACTATCAGGCATTCGGGATGACGGGTCCTGATTTGAGAGGCTATCGAGCGGAAGGGACTGCAACAGGATTTGCGATGTATACTCCTGTTTCCGGGGATTTTAAGATTAGTTACCAGATTGCTATAGATGGAAGGGCACAAGCCAGGATAACAACAGTAAACCTGACGGCTGCTGAAACCAGAGTTATTAATCAAATACCCGCTGGTGAGAATATCATGCGTAACGATGAACGTTATTGCATGCCTGTTATTAAAAATTTAGGCTGGTACGATGAATCAAACAAGGCTTGGAATGGCTATATAAATGCTTTGGTGCAAACAATTTCAGGTGATTTGGGTGGATACGCTCTTAATTTTGAAGCTGGAACTCGTTACTCTCTAGCTCCAGCTATTTATCTTCAGTGGGCAATCAAGAAAACTTGCGAAATATTAGGGTATCGCCTTATAGATAAGGTATTTACCGATGATGAACTCAAAAAATTAATTATCTGGGTGAATCGTAGCCTCGATATGAAAATACCGAATACAGTTTCTACCTGGAATCAGTATGTCGATAGTTGGAAGATAGGAGATCACTTGCCGGATCTTACCATGAAAGAATGGGTGAACCGGTTCGGTCAAAACCTTTTTTTTAAGCCCGTTTTTTATCCTGGACGAAAAGAGTGTGTGATCGTTTTCCTGCGTGATGTGGTCAATAGTCGTAACGTCACTGACTGGACTTCCAAAATGCTTAAAAGTAGACAAATTGAAACGGCTGATTTGGCTCCGGTGCAGGCTTCGTTTTCACTTGATTCAGCTGACGAGCTATCGAAAAAAGAAACGTCTTTATTTACTCCAGTACCGACCGATGCAATCGTCGATGCTCAGGAAGATAAGCTCTATCAGAAACTCGAAATGCCTTTTTCTCCCATGCTGGTTGAGAAAAAGACAGTTTTTATTAATAAAACTGATCCTAATAGCCCCTACTATTCGAGACAGTGGAATCGTGAAACGATGGAAATATCAATAAATCCCATAGTGAAACAGAAAGGTATTTCTCCTTTGTATGAACAACAGGAAGTATCTCTGAGTCCTGGTCGTATCATGTTCTATGTGCCTGATCGCACAATTCCCAACCCCTTAGCTCCAGTGCGTGGGGGAGATGATTATCCCGCGTACCGCATCACAACAGCAGATATTGAGACAGAGAACTATTCCCTTCAGTTAGACGGTAAAAAGGGCGTAATCGAGACGTTTGGACGTTCCTGGATGCAGTTTCTTGAAAAACCACAAACTGAAAAATACCAGCTGATGCTAGATAGTCTTGACCTGGCTAATTTCAGGTGGGAACAGAAGTATTACATGAACGGCTTTCAGTACTTGGTTGAAATGATCGACGTAACCTTCACCCAAAAAGGGATAGTGTCTGCTTCTGAAGTGACATGCAGGCGGGTCCCATCCCAAATATAAAATACAAAAAATACAAAAATTCCGGGCTTCTAACCCCGGTGGCCCTGGAGTAGCGGTACTACTTCAGGGCTTTTTATTGCGGGAAAGTGGAGACGAGCTTCGGAATTGCTGGTAATACTCGGTTAATCGGAGCATTTCTTCGTCTTTGTCATCTTCTACGATATGTACATAGATCATTGTCGTTTCGAGACTGGTATGACCTAGTATCTGCTGAAGGTTATGAATCTTTCCTCCAGCCCTTAGAAAATTGGTTGCAAACGTGTGCCTGGCAGTATGAAAGCCCATTCCTGTAGTGATTCCAGCTCGATGAGCTAACTTTTTTAGGACTTTCCGACCGTAGGGCTCAGTTACCTTTAATTGTTCTTTCTCGGCAGCGTGCTGTAAGTCTATACAATCCTGAAGGTAGGAGAATGTAATATCGTCGATCGGAAGAAATACCGTTTTCAGCTTTTTCTGAATCTGCTGTTTTACAGGATAGAAAATTAATCTTCTGGTTTGAAGGTATATGTTAAGCTTATAGGTATCCAAAGCCATGACGTCTGAAATTCGTAGGCTTAACTGGCAAGAGATTAAAAATCGGCAAAGCGTTAGCTTTTCTCCGATCGGCAACGGGTCCCGCTCATACATATCCATCAAACGGGCTACTTCGTCAGGCAGAAGAAATTCCACCATCTTGCGGTCATTCGTAGTTTTTACGTCTGCATTTCCGAACGGATTAGTGATGGGAATTTCGTCTTCAATAGCCAGGTTAATGTAGGCTTTAGTAAATTTTAGGATATTGGAGATGGTATTCCTATCTAGGGGCTTCTCAGAAATGTGGCTGTCGCGTCTGGAGTGTTGACGTTGTAACCATCCCTCAAAGGACTCGATTAGCTTTTTATTCAGATCCTGAAAAAGTATGACGGGCTTGAAGAGTTTGAGCCAGATCAGCGTATTTACATGCGACTTCTTCGTACCCTCTGATATCTTTTTACGTCGGTAGCGATCCTCAATTTTCTTTTCCATGTAGGATAGAAAATCTTTACGCTTCTCAAACTGATTATAGTCGTGTAAGAATTCTTTGAGTGTAACCTCTCTGCCTTTTAGTCTGTATTCGACTAGAAGTTCGTTACAGCGAGCTATCGCCTGCCCTGTAATGAGATTATAGTCCTGGCAAAGTTTATCTGCTTTCTGACGGGATTTAAGAAGATTATTGCTTGTATCGAGTAATTCAGGGGGCCAGTGGAACCCTAAAGGAATCTGATCTTTTTCTTTATCGATGCGAATGTATAGGTAAACGGAACCATATCCGTCAGACTTTCGAACGTAGTCTTTTCTGACTCTTAACTGCACTAAAACGTCCATTTTTTTGGGTACGAATTGTGAACAAAAGCACGAAAAATCAGGGATTGTAAACGTATTGTGAACGGGATTAATAGCAGAAAACCCCTTTAGGAGCGTCCTAAAGGGGTTTTTCTTTTAATCTAAAAATTTTCGTTGACCGACAAGGATTCGAACCCTGAATAAGAGAACCAAAATCTCCTGTGTTACCATTACACCATCGGTCATTTCCGTTTTGGTGGTGCAAAGATAAGGGCATTTTTTCACCCTTGTCAAGTCCTTACTAAAAATAATTTCACATTCAAATGATCATTTTTGGTTAACTCACTGAATACGAATGTTTTTTAGTCTGAATTTTTTTTTACACGCCAGCCGTTTCCGCAGAAGCGTCAATTTTTTTAACTAAACCCTGCAATACTTTGCCTGGACCGCATTCTACGAACAGAGTTGCTCCGTCGGCACGCATGGCCTGAATGGACTGGGTCCAGCGTACGGGGGCCGTTAATTGGGCAATGAGGTTGGCTTTAATAGCGTCGATTTGAGTCGCAGGCAGGGCATTTACGTTTTGGTAAATGGGGAATTTTGCGGTGTGGAAAGGCGTCACTTCAATGGCGGCTGCTAGTTCCTCACGGGCGGGTTCCATGATGGGTGAGTGGAAGGCTCCGCCAACGGGCAGGGGCAACACGCGTTTAGCTCCGGCTTCCTTCAGTTTTTCACCGGCGATACGAACGCCTTCCTGCGAGCCGGAAATAACCAACTGGCCGGGACAGTTATAGTTAGCGGCAACCACTACTTCACCCGTTTCCTTCATCACCTGCTCACAAATACCCGCTACCTGTTCATCAGGAAGCGAACTTAATACGGCTGCCATCGTTGAAGAGGCCGTGATTTCACAGGCTCTCTGCATGGCTAAAGCCCGTTTCGAAACCAGTGATACGCCGTCTTCAAATGATAAAACACCCGCCGTTACCAGAGCAGAGAACTCACCCAGAGAGTGACCTGCCACCATATCAGGCTTTAGGTCGGGCGTGATGGCTGCCAGAATAACGGAATGAAGGAAAATAGCCGGTTGTGTTACTTTCGTTTGCTTCAGTTCCTCATCGGTACCATTGAACATGATATCTGTAATGCGGAAACCTAAAATATCGTTGGCTTTTTCGAAAAGAATACGGGCTTCTTCTGAAGATTCATAGAGGTCTTTCCCCATTCCCGAAAATTGCGATCCCTGACCCGGGAAAACATAAGCTTTCATGCTGATAAGTTTGTTCTGACCGCAAAAATAGGATGAACTGGGCTTATCCAACAAAACGGGCCCGTTCTTCGAGACTGGGAAGTCGGCAGGCTTCGCGTTTTCCGAACCAGGTGTAACGATTTCGGGCTATTAAATTATAAACCCCATTCCGGAGGAAAAGGGGTAAAAACCGGAACGCCCAGAGCCATTTCCAGCCTTTTACATGTTTAGCAATGCGTAAGGCCGCTTCTGATTTTTCGTATAAACAGCCGTCTTCCCAAAGAATAACACTGTCAAAATTGGTAATGGAACGCTTGTTCTTTTTCAGTAACTCCTGCCCAAATTCCGACTGTAAGGAAGCAAACCGATGCCGACCCTCGTCGTGGTCAATGATGTAATTAATGGTGGAATTACAAAAGTTACAAACGCCATCGAAAAGAATTACCGCCATAAGGAATGCATCATTTCTTATGGGACAATTTCGGCAAAAGAATCGTTCGCTAATGAAAAAAGGAACCGCCCAGCAGTTCCTTTTTCGTTACTAAATTATGAATCAGATTAGCGAATGATTTGCACCCAGCTCTTCAATGTTACGGGGCGATCTTCTTCGGATTTATTCAGGCGTTCGTACCGAACCTGAGCCTCGAAGTAATACGTTCCAGCGGCTAGTTCTTTACCGCTATCCGTACGGCCATCCCACTGGATCAGAGGATTATCGTTGCTTTCATAGACTTTCACACCCCAGCGATTAAACACCCGGAAGCGAACTTCTTTCACGAAGCGAGGACAACGGATGGGCTCAAAGGTATCGTTTTTGCCGTCATTATTAGGCGTGATTACATTCGGTAAGGTAAAGTCAGGACAGTTGTCTTTACAAACCGTGTTACTGGGTAATGATTCCACGCCAAACCGGTTCACGGTTGTCACGTAATAGCAACCCGCGTAACTGCTCAGGTTTTCGTGCAGATAGGTGCGGCTTGGGAAAGGCACTTCTCCAATTTTAGCAAAATCACCCGTGTCTTCGTAGCGTTTGTAATAAACGTTGTAATGTACGATGTTGGGATCACAAGCTGCTCCGTTGGGCCCTGTTGTGGCATCAGTCCAATTTAGCGTATTGCGGAAAGGAGCTTCCTCACAAGTGCCCTGAACATAGCTGGCACAATCGAGCAGATTCAGCGAAAGTACCGGCGGACAAGGACGAGTAGTATCCGTTGGTGTCAGACACAGACGTTGTGAGAAGTTATACAACAAGCCCGGATGAATGCTATTATCGTTGTAAGAGCCTACCGTTTCAACGCGGTAACAATACGTCGAATCCGGTGAAAGCGTAGTACTGATGTCGCCATCAGAAGTAACATTGTCGCGGCCATTATCAGTATAGGTATAAGAACCAGAGCCGGTGACTGCTACCTGCTGAATCAGGTTAAACACGCCGGGTCTTACCTGACGGTAGACACGGTGCGTCTGGTTGTCGTTACTCCAGGGAACATTAGCCTGCCAGCTCAATTGAACGGACCGCGATTGAGGCGTTCCACTCAAACGAACGCTACTGGCCGCCTGCGAAGAATCTGAACGTACCCCTGCTGTTGTATATAAATCCACCCGATACCGGTAGGCATTCGCTTCCGTATTCAAACCCTGATCTACGAAAACGGTGTCTGCTGTTTTAGGAGCTGATAAATTAGTCGTAATCGTGCCTACTCTGGTATAACCCGTACCATTTAAACCCGTAGCCCGGAAAATACGATACTCACGCGTACCTGTCACTTCTGGGCGAGTCCATTTTACGGTGATCTGTCCGGCAGTAGTACTGGTTTCATCAACGGTAACGTTCGTGATGTAAATTGCCTGTTTAGGTAAAGCCTGACAAGACTCATTCGAGTAAGTACTACTGAAACGGGTCAGGTTATTGGGGCCGGGGAATGAAACAGCGATCCGATAACTATAGACTGTATTAGGACGTAAACTGGTTGAGTTATCCGTATACGAGGTCTGTGTAGCAGGTACGCGAGCTACTTCGGTATAACCCGGGGGTGGTCCAGGGCTACAGAGGTTGGGCGTAAGGGCAGTACATCCCACTTTTCGATAAATAACAATTTCTGCACCAGCTACCTGACAGGGATAGGCTGCCCAGGTTAAGTTATACGCTGTTCCGTTGGCTACTGCCTGTAAGTTTGTTGGAGCGGGGGCTACTACGCGAATGTTAACCGTTTTGCTATCTACCAGATAGGGTTGCACCGAACCGGGCTGATCGGCTACTTTAAACAAGACTTCATACGGCAAGGCCCGGATGTGATCGCAACTGGTTTGCCAACTGAATGATCCCGTTCCGGGTGAACTCTGAATGGTAGAAGGAACGGTAAACGTAGCAAAAGGAGCAGTAATGAGAGCTGGATTTTGTTGATAAACGGCTCCGGTAGAGGAAATGATGACGCGGTTATTGTCAGGATCGGTTCCGCGAACGGTAAAGTTTACCACTTTTCCTGCTTCAATACAGATGTCTCCGGGTACTTCAATGGTAGGACGTTTGTTCTGACAATCTCGCACGGTAATCTGCATGTCACGGGTTATTTCACCGATTTTAATACCGTTTCGCCACTCTTCAATGACAAACGCCAGGTTGTACTGACCGACGCAGCGGGGGGCATCCCAAACCAGATCACCCGTCACAGGATTGATGCTATAAGTAGCGGCTCCGGTTCCGGCTTCGTTTTGGGCATTACAACCAGGCACCTGATTAGGATAAACAATACTGGGAACCAGGAAACCGCGGCAGGATTCACCTACGTTAGTAGTTTTATTCTGAGTAATTCTGTACGCTAAACTATCTCCGTCTGCATCTACTGCATTGGGGTTGTGAATGTAACGCTGACCCACGCAGGCATTGAAATCTACGGGTGGGTTTAACATGACGGGCGTGCTGTTTAAGCCCAGAAATGAGTTAATAGCCAGAGTAGATTCAACGTAGAAAGGATATTGCGAAGAGTTTCCATTCGTGATATTGATGGTACCCGTATTTCGGTTATCAATACCAACAGATATGGTATAGGTATTGGGAGCATTGAACGTATGAATGACCTTGAAAATTAGTCGCCGGGTGTCATTTCCTACATCTACCACACCGCCATTGGGTAAGCCCTGAGTAAATAAAGGCGTATTCTGCACCGGAGTACCATCACCAAAACAGAAATTAACACCCGAACCGGCAGTATTTCGCGTGGCATCTGCTCCGTTAGCCCAGTCGCAATAAATCGTTAAGGTAAGTTCATAGGTAAGGGCTGTAGATGAAATACGGCGGGAGGTAATCTCACCGGCCCGAACGTGAGTAGCCCAGGCTGAGTGAGCTAGTCCACAGATAGTAATGGCCAGTAATACAAAATAACGGTAAAGGGTTCTCATGCTACGCAGGTATAATCAAGATCGATACGGATACTTAGGATAAAGGGGTACAAACAATAGAATACAACACAACAAGTGAACAAAGGTAAAGCTTCCAACGAGGTTGTAAAGGTCTATTTTAAGGAGTAGATATTTTGCAAAATACTCCTCGTCCTAACAACTTTTTCAACACCGTATAGGTTTAACTTAAGAGCAAATAGTTCCCGATATCAGTCCTCTAAATGGAGCCCGCCTCGAGTTGGATACGATGCCAATTTCAACATCTGAACGCTTTTCACGAGCAAAAGGTATTTTTAATTAGCAAAAAATCAAGAATCCACTTTGGCGGCCTACCGTTTGTGCCGTAGTTTTGAGGGCTAATTAGGGATAGTTCCCTCTATTTTTAACTGTTCTTCGAGTCAAAAAACGATGTCCTGGGTCACACAAACTTTTTCTAGTACGCTGGGCCGCAAGCTTATCATGTCTTTGACGGGGCTTTTCTTAAGCGTCTTCCTCATTGTACACGTGAGCGGTAACTTTCAATTGTTCCATAGCGATGAAGGATTAGGCTTTAACAAGTATGCCGTTTTCATGACGACATTTCCTCCGATTAAAGTAGTATCCTACGGCTTGTACGCGTTCATTCTTCTCCACGCCATTGATGGTCTGATGCTGGCGGCTAAAAACCGCAAAGCTCGTGGTCCTCAGCGTTACGTGGTGGTACACAACCAGAGCTCCTGGGCTAGCCGTAACATGGCTATTCTCGGAACGATCCTGCTGCTTTACATCGTCGTTCACATGCACGATTTCTGGTGGCAGTACAAGTTTGGCGAGGTGCCTTACCGTCAGTACGAGCAAAGTATGACTACGGGTGAAGTAACGTCATCTGCCTACAATGGTCCCGCCATCAAGGGTAAAATGGAAGAATTCGTACGCGAGGATACGCAAACACGGGTAACGATTGTTAAAGACCTGTACGCAGAAACCAAAGCCGCTTTCGCCAATCCTTTGCTGGTAGCCTTTTACCTGTTAGGAATGTGGGCATTGGCGTATCACTTGGTACACGGTTTCCAAAGTGCCTTCCAAACCTTGGGCTGGAATCACCCCAAATACAATCCCCTGATCCGTTTCGTGGGGGTGTGGGTATTTGGTATTGGTATTCCCCTGGCGTTTGCCGCAATGCCTGTTTATTTCTACATTAAAAGTTTGGGAGCATAAGTTCTCGCTTCTGAACTCCGATTCCTTTAGAACTCAGACCGGAGCTTTTTTCCGGAGTATATAAACTGAACTAATTCCATGGCAACATCACCTAAATTGGATGCCAAAATACCCGACGGGCCGTTGGAATCGAAGTGGACGAAATACCGCTCGACTGTACCGCTCGTTAACCCCGCTAACAAACGTAGCATTGAAGTAATCATCATTGGTACGGGTTTAGCTGGTGCTTCGGCTGCTTCAACACTAGCCGAACTAGGTTACAAAGTAAAAGCTTTTTGCTTCCAGGATTCTGCTCGCCGGGCTCACTCTATTGCGGCTCAGGGTGGTATCAATGCGGCAAAAAACTATCAAAATGACGGTGACTCTGTTTACCGTTTATTCTACGATACCATTAAAGGTGGTGATTATCGGGCTCGTGAAGCAAACGTATACCGTTTAGCTGAAGTTTCTGGTAACATCATTGACCAATGTGTAGCGGCTGGTGTGCCTTTCGCTCGTGAATACGGCGGTTTGTTATCCAACCGTTCGTTCGGGGGGACCCAGGTACAGCGGACGTTCTACGCAGCAGGTCAGACAGGTCAGCAGTTGTTACTTGGTGCTTACTCTGGCTTACAACGTCAGGTAGGAGCGGGTACGGTTGAAATGTATACCCGTCATGAGATGCTGGACATTGTCATGATCGATGGTAAATGTCGTGGTATCATTGCCCGTAACCTGGTAACAGGTGAATTAGAGCGTCACTTCGGTCACGCGGTATTACTTTGTACAGGTGGATATGGTAACGTATTCTATCTGTCAACGAATGCCATGGGCTCTAACGTAACGGCTGCCTGGAAAGCTCACCGTAAAGGTGCATTCTTCGGTAACCCTTGCTTTACCCAAATTCACCCTACTTGTATTCCCGTTTCAGGAGACCATCAGTCGAAACTGACACTGATGTCAGAGTCGTTGCGTAACGATGGTCGGATCTGGGTTCCTAAAAAACAGAATGATAATCGCCCCGCCGATCAGATTCCTGAAGACGAGCGTGATTATTACCTGGAGCGTCGTTACCCAGCGTTTGGTAACCTCGTGCCTCGTGACATTGCGAGCCGGGCTGCCAAAGAGCGTTGCGATGCGGGTTATGGCGTAGGTACTTCTAAAATGGCCGTTTACCTGGATTACTATGCCGCTTACGAGCGTTATGGTAAAGGAGAGGTTAATAAAAGAGGTATTCACAATGCTTCCCATGACCAGATTCTGGAATTGGGTAAAGCCGTTGTCAAAGAAAAATACGGTAACCTTTTTGATATGTATAAGCAGATCACGGGTGAAGATCCCTACGTGGTGCCTATGCGTATCTATCCTGCCGTTCACTATACCATGGGTGGTTTATGGGTTGATTATAACCTCATGACTACCGTTCCTGGTCTTTACGCCTTAGGTGAAGCCAACTTCTCGGATCACGGTGCCAACCGTCTCGGAGCCTCTGCTTTGATGCAGGGTCTGGCTGATGGATACTTCGTTATTCCTTACACCATTGGTGCTTACTTGGCTAACGAAATCCGCACAAAGGCGATCTCAGTAGATCACCCAGCTTTCGTAGAAGCTGAGAAAGAGGTTAAAGATCGTATCACGAAACTGCTGGCTATCAAAGGAACCAAGTCTCCAGAAGCTTACCACAAAGAATTAGGTAAGATCATGTGGGATAAGTGTGGTATGGCTCGTAACGAGCAAGGACTGAAGGAAGCTATTCAGGAAATCAGAGCTCTGAAAAAAGAATTCTGGTCGAATGTAAAAGTAATGGGTGACGCGGATGAGTTCAATCCTGAACTGGACAAAGCAAACCGCGTTGCTGATTTTATTGAGTTAGGAGAGCTGATGTGTCTGGATGCTCTGAACCGTAATGAATCTTGTGGAGGTCACTTCCGCGAAGAATACCAGACGGAAGAAGGCGAAGCCAGACGTGATGACGAAGGATACATGTACGTATCAGCCTGGGAATACCAGGGAGATTCGGCTTGGGAACTTCACAAAGAAGAACTCAACTACGAGAACATTAAGATTGCTCAGCGTTCCTACAAATAATCTGGTTAACAGAAAAAGTTAA
The DNA here is from genome assembly GCF_031453245.1 of Siphonobacter sp. SORGH_AS_0500. Classification (NCBI taxonomy): domain Bacteria; kingdom Pseudomonadati; phylum Bacteroidota; class Cytophagia; order Cytophagales; family Cytophagaceae; genus Siphonobacter; species Siphonobacter sp. SORGH_AS_0500. Next base: position 3,637,974 of record NZ_JAVIYT010000001.1, on the reverse strand, counting down.
CGAAACAATGGAAGGTAACATGAATCTGACGCTCCAGGTGTGGCGTCAAAAAAATAGCAGAACAGAAGGCCGTATGGAATCATACAAGCTTTCTGGCATTTCCGAAGATATGTCGTTCCTGGAAATGTTCGACGTATTGAATGAACAACTGATCGTAGAAGGAAAAGAGCCCGTAGCTTTTGATCACGATTGCCGCGAAGGTATTTGCGGAGCTTGTTCTATGTACATTAACGGTCGTCCTCACGGACCATTACAGGGAGTAACCACTTGTCAGCTACACATGCGTAGCTTCAAGGATGGCGATACCATCGTAGTGGAACCCTGGCGTGCACAGGCTTTCCCTGTTATCAAAGACTTAGTAACCGACCGTAGTTCTTTTGATCGCATTATTTCTGCGGGTGGATTCATTTCGGTGAATACTGGTAATGCTCAGGATGCTAACTCCATCCCCATTCCAAAAGAGAATGCAGATGCTTCCTTCATGGCAGCAGCCTGTATCGGTTGTGGGGCCTGCGTAGCGGCTTGTAAGAATGCTTCGGCTATGTTGTTCACTTCGGCTAAAATTTCTCAGTTGGCTTTATTACCACAGGGAGAAGCGGAAAGTGCTACCCGTGCCAAGAAAATGATTGCCCAGATGGATGAAGAAGGTTTTGGAGCCTGTACCAACACAGGAGCCTGTGCCGCTGAGTGTCCTAAAGGAATCAGTATGGAAAATATTGCCCGTATGAACCGGGAATATTTTGTAGCTGAGATGGGTACAAAAGAATAATTTAAAAAATAATAAACCAGTACTTGAGCATTAACACGCTTAGGTACTGGTTTTTAATTCAATATATTTATCAGAAGTTCTATATAGAAAAGTAGCTCATCCTGAATAACTTATAATACTGGCACGCTTATTATAGAAAATAGCCTGAAGATTTTTCTTGAAGAAATATTGCGTTCGGTTGAACATTGTACCTTTTCCTTAGTTTACTTTGTGAAGCTTTACTGTAGTTTACAGTGAGAACTGAATGTGAAATTTCTCCGTATATTTGAGAAAGTACTTCATTGCTGTTGTTTAGCGACTTATCAAACAAAAACACACAAACTATGAGAAGTATCTACCGCTCGTTGTGCATGGGGTGGGGGATTTTAGCAATCTTATTTTGTTCAACCCAATTCAAAGCCACAGCTCAGACCAATCCTACTCCTAAAAATGATCGTATCAGCTTACGTGAGTGGAGAAAACAGGCTTTAAAAAATCAATCATCTATCACGATGGTAAATGCAGACACGTTAAGTGCTTGCGATACCGTTACTTACTTTCCTGTATTAAGTAAATCTCCTTGGCGTATATCGCTTCCGTTCGGACCTGGTATTGCCTATTGCGGAACTTGGGACGGAACGTTTGTTGATCCCCGTGACAAATCACTTTTTAATGGATTTGGTTTAAACGTAGCCGTTGGAGCAGATTACTTCTTCAAACCCGAAAACCGTTTCAAATTCGGTTTAGGAGCTGAACTAGGATGGCAAACATTCTTCGTTCGTGGTTCTTACAAAGATTTTCTTTACAACGCTCACCCAACTGTTCCTCGGGAATCGATGGATTTGAGAAAACGTCGTTCAGAAGATTACTTCTTGGTAGTGGGTCCTGTTATTTCTTACGATCTGACTAAAAAGCCACAAAGTAGCTTCATCGAGGCTGCTGCTCGTGTAGGTGTGTTCCGTACAGAGTCTGCGGTTATTGGTGCAATCGATACAAGATCTAACACTCTTTTAACGATGTTCCATCCAACTGATAACCTGGTTCACCCTGGTATCAGAGGTCACATAGGTGCGTACTTCCCCTTAGGTAACAACTGGTATGGCGGTGGTCAAATCAGCGGTTTCTATACGAAGGTAGATTACTTCACTCGTGGTGACTACAGCGGAAACGTAGCTCGTATTTATGAATTCCAGCGTAAGCATGGTGGCTGGGCTCTTCAATTATCTCTGAAGAAATCTTTCAACCGTACCGAACTGGTTAAAGTGGCTCCTGCGGAATGTCCTACCTGCGTTGCTCCAACGACTCCTAGCGTAATGTTAGGCGATCAGAAAATCAACGGTTTGACTATCGTAGATTCTAACAGAACAGCTGGCGTTTATCCTAAAATTTCTTGGGAAAGCGGAAGCTCACAGCCTGGCGAAACTTACACGGTAAATGTTCACAAGAAGTCAGCCGTTTCTGACGAGATCGTTTACTCGCTGAAAAACACGTCAGAAAGAAGCTTCGAATGGCCTGAAGAATTGAAATGGCCTGGTGACAGCTTATCTGAAACTACACTGTATTACGTAACAGTTCACTCAGAGCGTGATAACAAATGCGGACGTTGTATCTCAGAAGTAGCTACTGCTAGCTTCGGTTTCGAGAAACCAGCCGTTGTTGAAGTTGCTGAGAAAACTCGTTTCCGTCACCGTTTAGTTGAAGTTTCTGCTTATTACTCGACAGTGGTAGGTCGTGATTCAGTTCAGTGCTATTGCTACTGCGACGGAACTCGTCAGCCAAGCGGAACGTACCGCAAACGTACGCTCTACGGAACTTACACTGCTGAGCTTGAGCAAGCGAAACTGAACGCTTTCGAAGAACTGAAAGACGATATCGAAATCGCAGTGCCATCTCAATTCGATGCTCTGGTAGCTGAAATGAAGCGTCCTAAATACTTCAAAGCTATCTACGAAATCGATGAGGTTAACTCTAAAGGTGAAGTGGTTCGTCACTTAGGTGATTACCAAGTAAACATCACCCGTTCGAAAGGCAAATACATCATCTCTAAAACCAGCATTCGTCAGATTACTGAAGAAGAGAAACAACGTATCATCGAACAAGAAGGCCGTAAAGCGAAAAAAGGTAAGCCTAGAAGAAGATAGTAACTAGTCTTATTTGATAAGTAAAAAGGCTCTGCTAGCAATAGCAGAGCCTTTTTTAGTTTTGAATGAGTGAAGAATGTAATAAATAGGCTAGAGAGTAGATAGCTGTTTTTGCTATCTCAAAGGCTGAAGGTGAGGCTAAGAGCTGGTGTATTGTAGGTAATTCTACTTTAATGATCGATCTATTATAAAAAAGTGAGGAACTGGTTATAAACCAGTTCCTCACTTTTTTATTCACTCCTTCTATCCTTCACTCCTTCAAAATTCCCTACAGTTCTCTACGAATTTTAGCAATAGGAATATTCATTTGTTCCCGGTACTTGGCAACTGTACGTCTGGCAACGGGATAACCTTTTTCAGCCAACACCTCCTGAATTTGCTGATCGGTATAGGGGGATTGTTTATCTTCCTTTTCAATGATTTCAACGATGGCCTGTTGAATTTCCCGGTTAGATACTTCTTCCCCTTCGTCGTTTTTGACCCCTTCGGTAAATAAGTCCTTCAGGTGGATAATCCCGAAAGGCGTTTGAGCATATTTGCCTGAAGTAACCCGGGAAATAGTGGAAATGTCCATCCCGATTCGATCCGCAATATCTTTGAGAATCATGGGTTTAAGCTGACGAACGTCCCCGGTAAGGAAATAATCTTTTTGAAATTCGATGATGGCCCGCATGGTATTAAGCATGGTCTGTTCGCGTTGTTTTAACGCATCAATGAACCAGCGGGCGGAGGCTAATTTACTTTTTACAAACTGCGAAGTAGCCCGGTCGTTTTTATTCCGGGACTCAGCCATTTCAATCACCGATTTACTTAGACGGATACTGGGTAAATCCCTACCGTTCAGATTGACTTCAAAATGACCGCCATCATTCGTTACAAAATATTCCGGGAGAATGTTTTCATTCACCTGTAGAGAGCTATTCTGCCCACCAACGATGGGTTTCGGATTGAGATGAGCAATAATGGACAGCACTTCCTTGAGCTGTTCATTATCAAGATCCATCACCCGCATGATCTTCTCATAATTACGCCCCGCCAGTTCATGCATGTGTTTCCTCACTACATCAAGGCTCAGTTGATTTTCGGGCGTATGAGGCTTGCGTTCCAGTTGTAATAACAGGCAGTCCTGTAAGTCACGAGCAGCGATACCCGCTGGCTCCAAAGCCCTGATAAGGGGAATGATTTCCTCGATTTCTGACTCTTCTACCCATATATTATTGGTAAAGCTGATATCATCGGCCAGATTGTAAGCGTCGTACTTGAGAAAACCGTCGTCATCGAGCGAATCAATAATGAATTCAGCAATCAGCCTTTGACGTTCATTCAGATCAATGGTACTGACTTGTTCTTTCAACTCATCTCGCCAGGTGTTTTGCTGAACCATGGGAGAGGTATAAAAATCTTCGTCTGCGGCAAAATTATCTGAACGAGTTTTATATTCTGGAATATCATCATCGGCAAATTCATCCCAGTCCCGAAAATCGTCGGTGGGCAAGTCGCTCGAATCTGTTTGAAATTCATCTGAGTTATCAACCCCGTCCTCGGTATTCTCTGGAGTTTCCACACCTTCTTCGAGAACCGGATTTTCTTCCAGTTCATCTTTGATTCGTTGTTCCAGTTCCAGTGTATTTAGTCCCAGTAAATTCAGCATCTGAATTTGCAAAGGAGAAAACTTCAGAGTCTGGCGTTGCGTTTGGGTCAGTCGCTGCATATCTCTTCCTAATATAAAAGAATACCAGTTACGTCAAAATGACGGCTTAAGTAGTGCTTTTTACAAATCTAATGCTAGTTAAAAGTAATAGAAACAATAAAACCTTAAAATTGGCCTAAAGGTTATGTCGACAGACTAGCAGTCAAGTGTTATTTTTGCATTTCATCCAAGAGATGAGCTCATTGTTAACGGCTCCATTGGGGGGCCAATTAGAGAACATGCAACTTTCTGAACAAGAATTACTCCGTCGGCAGAAACGGGAAGAATTATACCGATTAGGTATTGACCCTTATCCAGCTGAGAGTTTTGAGGTTAATGCAACGGCAGCCGATATTCATCAGAATTACGAACGGAATAAAACCGATTACAAAACTATATCAATTGCGGGGCGTCTGATGAGCTTCCGTATCATGGGTTCGGCCAGTTTTGCGGAACTTCAGGATTCTACGGGACGCATTCAGTTATACTTCCGTCGGGATGATTTATGCCCAGACGAAGATAAGACCCTTTATAATACGGTATTCAAGAAGTTACTGGATATTGGTGATATCATCGGTGTGAAGGGATATGTCTTTACGACTCAGACGGGTGAAATCTCGATTCATGTTCAGGAGTTTAAGATTCTTACTAAATCACTGCGTCCATTGCCCATCGTTAAACGGGATGACGAAGGAAATACGTATGATGGTTTTACTGATCCTGAATTACGTTACCGTCAGCGGTACGTGGATTTGATCGTTAACCCGGAAGTAAAAGACATTTTCGTAAAGCGGGCAAAAATCATTTCGACCATGCGTCGGATTTTTGATGATCGTGGCTGGCTGGAAGTGGAAACACCTGTGTTGCAACCCATTCATGGTGGTGCTGCCGCTCGCCCATTCAAGACGCACCATAATACGCTGGATATGCCTTTGTATCTGCGGATTGCGAATGAATTATACCTGAAACGCCTCATTGTGGGTGGTTTTGAAGGCGTATACGAGTTCGGCAAAATGTTCCGTAATGAAGGGATGGACCGCACGCATAACCCGGAATTTACTTCGCTGGAATTCTATGTAGCTTATAAAGACTACAACTGGATGATGGATATTACTGAGGAAATTCTGGAGAAAGTAGCGGTTGCCACGAATGGCCAAACGAAAGTTCAGATTGGTGATAATCTTGTTGATTTCCAGGGCCCTTATACTCGCATGACGATTTCGGAAGCGATTCTGAAGCAAACGGGTATTAACGTAGATACCTTGAGCGAAACAGAACTGCTGGAAGAAGCAAAGAAGCTGGGTATCGAAGTAGATGCTACGATGGGTAAGGGTAAACTGATTGATGAAATCTTCGGTGAAACCGTGGAAAGTAACCTCATTCAGCCGACGTTCATTACGGATTACCCGCTGGAAATGTCTCCCTTAACCAAGAAACACCGTTCGAAATCCGGGTTGGTGGAACGTTTTGAAATCTACGTAAATGGAAAAGAAATTGCTAATGCTTATTCGGAGCTAAACGATCCGATTGATCAGCGGGAGCGTTTTGAAGATCAGTTACGTCTGGCGGAACGTGGGGACGAAGAGGCGATGGCTCTGGATGAGGATTTCATTCGCTCGCTGGAATACGGAATGCCACCAACCGCCGGTATTGGCTTTGGTATTGATCGTCTGACCATGATGATGACCAATAATGCCAGCATTCAGGAAGTATTATTCTTCCCCCAAATGCGTCCTGAGAAAAAAGTGGAAGTATCTACCGAAGCTGATTACGTAGCGGCTGGTATTCCCGCAGAGTGGGTACCCGCCATCCAGAAAATGGGCTTTGTTACCGTTGAGGCTTTGAAAGGAGCTAATGCTAATAAAGTATTCAACGATTTAGGTGGATTACGTAAAAAATTGAAAATCGAAGCGAAAATGCCAAGCCTGGATGAAGTAAAAACCTGGGTTTAGATAAATGGGTTGTTCACCGTTTTTAGGGCAACCTTACTAAAAGAAACGGAGACCTGATTTCAGGTCTCCGTTTCTTTTATAGCTTAATTACTCTGGTATTGGTCCATTGGTCATGCCAGGGAATGAGATCAAACACAGCGGAGAACAGTTCAAAGGGAACGCAACGGCTGAAGTTTCGTTTCAAAAAACTAAGGGTAGATGGCGTTTCACCGTCTTCCGTGAGCACTTTCGTTTTGGTAATCCATTTGCCCAGTGAACGGCCTTTCGTAAGTGTTTCCTGAAAAGTCATGAATAAGGCATACACCAGCGTTGCTATTAATCTGTGCAAAAACTCATATTTGCCTTCGAAGGAGTTAGCAAAGGTGTCAGCGGTTTGTTCATCCGTGAAACTTAATACAATAGAGAAGATAACGACTATTACAAAGTAGAAAATCAGAAAAAAAAGGCTGTCAATGATGAAGTTCCAGAAGCGAGCCCATTTAGAGGCAAGCGATTGTTCAACCGTTTCAAAAGGTGAGTAAAAGAGTTGTTTCATAGAGCAGAACATAAAAGTTATTAGGTGGAGCATTAGCCTTCACAATTACTTAATAGAAAAGGTGAGGGCTGATATTTTTTAAAAGATAATCTTTGCTTTCTCTAACCTCGTTAGGAGATTAGGTAATTATAAAAAGGAAATCCCGAACTCAGAAGAGTCCGGGACCGGAGTTGAGAAATTACTTATGAATTAAGCTAACTTCTGAACGTTCACTGCGTTCACGCCTTTTTTACCGCTGATCGTTTCGTAAGAAACGCGATCATCCTGACTGATTTGCAGACCATTTAATCCAGTGACGTGAACGAAAATGTCCTGTCCCGTGGCGTCGTCAACAATAAAACCGAAGCCTTTGCTTTCGTTGTAAAACTTAACTGTACCTGTGTTCATAACAAATTAAATATTGAAACGGAAGATTTACCCGAAATAAAAGATAATTTTTATAGGATAATACAGTTTAGCTAAAAAAAATTTTTTGTTAAAAGCTGGAATGAATTTTTCACTATCATTTTAGATTGCTAATTTCGAACATAAAACAACCGTCCAACCATGAACCGCTTTCGATATATTATTGAAAATCAAGCATTTGGTGTTTGTTCAGTGATCGGAGAGCGTTTGGGCATATCCGCGAGCAGCATTCGAATTTATTTTATCTATACTTCCTGTCTTACCATGGGCTCGCCGCTAGTCCTTTACCTAATTATGGCCTTTTGGATGAATTTCAGTAAACACCTTCGTCGCCACCAGAACCCAACCGTTTGGGAATTATAGCTTAGAAATTAGTCAACGAACAGGTTTTTACCCTGATAATAATCCAGAATTTTCACGCGAAATAAGTAATCGTACCGAGCCTGTACCTGATTGAGTTTAGCCCGATCGAGGTTCGTTTTGGCAATGTTATACTCCACGACATTTAGCGTTCCGGCCTGAAAACGGCTCTCGGCTGCATTCAGTGTTTCCGTGAAACTCACTACCTGATTTTCCAGGGCTTCGTAACGCATTTTAGCAACTTCCAGGTTTGCATAAGCCTGTTCAATACCCTGTTTCACCTGGACTTGGGCATTATAAACCTGTACTTCCGCTTTTTTCTTATCCACAATGGCATTCTGGATCCGGTTTTTGTAAAGCCAGCTTCTGAAAATAGGAATAGACAAATCCAGCGAGAAATTCCGGTTGAAGTTATTACCAAGCTGGTCGGCGTAATTGATACTGGCGGTAGAAGAATACCGGGTACTGATGAATGAATTCAGAGAAAGCTGCGGCGTAAGTAGTCCTTTTTGGGCTCGAACCAGTTGCTCCATGCTTAAAACCCGATACTTGGCCGCTTTAATAACCGCCAGATTCTGATCAGCCGATTCATAAATCTTGGTAGCGGATGTCTCATAACCCATCTCTCCTTCGGGAGCCAGACGTTCCAGTGTAAAATCCAGCGGTGTTTGGGGGCTGTTTAGCGTTTGCCAGAAAGTTAATCGATTCAATTTTAACTGACCCTGTGCGTTAACCAGACTTAACTGATCGTTAGCAACCTGAGATCCCAGCGTATACTCGTCGGAGGGAGCTAAATTTCCAGCTTTTACTAACTCTGCGGTACGTTCAAGCTGCATTTTAGAAGCTTCCAATTGTTGCGTAGCCAGGTTTACCTGATCTTCACTGCTTAATACCTGCAAATAAGCCAGAATGGTATTGATGGTAATGACGTCTTTAGCCTGTTGCACGTCCTGTTCGGTTGCTTTTACCAGTAAATCATTCTGACGAATCATGTTTCGATAATACAGACCGTTGTATAAAATCAGGCTTGCCGACAGACTGAAGTTAGAGGCATTAAGTTGCTGATTGACATATCCGTTTGTATAAGGGTCAATGCTGCGACCGTAGTTGAGTGACTGCGAAGCATTGGCCTGAGCCGAAGGTAACAACGCTAACTTCGACTGTAGCAGGTTGTTACGACTTGTTTCTACGGTTAGTTCGTTTTGCCGTACGTTGAGGTTATTGCGAATGGCAATGCTAACGGCCTCTTTGAGGGTCATAGGTGTCTGAGCCTGTAGCATACCGCTAAGGAGCAGGAAACCTCCGAGAATAAGTTTTTTCATACGCTTGACTGGCTTTCTTTGAAGAATGGGGGAAGGTTAGGTTAGATCATAGATTCGACCCGAATGTCTTCAACGATTTTACCATCGTTCAGGTGAAGAATTCGATTGCCGTATGAAGCATTCTTTTCAGAGTGAGTTACCTGAATGATCGTGATACCTTCCTGATTCAATTGCTTGAAAATCTGCATGATTTCTTCCGCCTGAGCCGATTGAAGATTACCCGTCGGTTCATCGGCAAGAATGATTTTGGGCTGACCAATTAGTGCCCGGGCAATGCCTACCAGTTGCTGCTGTCCGCCGGAAAGCTGATTTGGGAAAAGGTCTTTTTTGGCGACCATATTAAACCGATCCAGAATATCAGCGATACGACTTTTGCGTTCGGAGCTGGGCACGTTCTTGTATAAAAGTGGCGTTTCCAGGTTTTCGTAAACGGTTAATTCATCAATTAAATGATAGGCCTGAAATACGAAACCAATGTAAGCTTTGTATAACTCCGAACGTTTCTTTTCGCTCAGTTTCTGGACGGGTTGATCCAGAAATAAATACTCGCCGGAAGTAGGCTGGTCCAGCAAGCCAATGATATTCAGTAAGGTCGATTTCCCGGCTCCCGAAGGCCCCATGATGCTTACAAATTCGCCTTCTTTGATTTCAGTAGAAACGTGGCGAAGAATATAGGTTTTGGTGAAACCGTTCTGGAAATATCGTTCAATGTCGTTCAGTACAATCATGGTAAAACTGTTTGGTATCTTTAATTTCTAAAGGTGTGCCAAACTTTAAAATATTGAAAAATTGCTTAATAATCACATGGTTATAAAATAAATATGTCCGAAAACGAACAACCGGGTGTACGCTTTCGGACATCAAATTAAGCAGGATTCTTACTGAATTGAAACGTGGTTAGTAGCACTAATAGTGACAGGAATTACGCCACCGTTCAGTTTGCCATTCACGTGATATTCATCGGCTTCACCCCGAAAACCAGCCAGGGGAAATTTCACGCGGTTACCCCGAATGGTCAAATCTACACTAGGGTTTTCAGGCAGGCGAACCCTCACACTACCTGCGGATGACCGCAGTCTCAGATACTTGTTAAGCTGTTTTACGTCTACGTCTACGCTTCCGGCACTGCTTTCCGCGTCGAGAGCGGCTGTCATTTCGGATAGACGAATGCTGCCTCCTGAAGTTCGGGTATGCAACTCGCCCGCAATGGCTTCACCGTTAATGCTTCCCCCGCTAGTGATAGCGTCAATCATGCCATTGAGGTGATTCATGCGGAGACTGCCGCCGGATGTTCTGAGATTGATTTTTCCGGTCAGGTCTTCGGCATGAATGCTTCCGCCTGAGGTTTGCAGATCCATTTCGTCGCTGCATTTTTCCAAGTGAATGCTTCCGCCGCTGGTACGTCCGTGGATTTTGCCGGCAACGTCTGTCATGTGCAGACTCCCGCCGCTAGTTTGAAATTGTTGGGAACCTTTCAGGTGCGATAGTCGAATACTTCCTCCACTGGTTCTCAGATCGGTAGTGAAATTTTGTGGCGTGAAGACTTTGAAGGAAATACTAATCGAACGCTTTGAATCCCATTCTACGTCTGATTTACGACGGGAAGAAAGAACGACAGAAGAGCCTTCCGTTTTCATCACCAAATCATAGTCAGACAGGCGTTTTTCTATTTCTGCTTTATCCAGTTTATTGGCAGGCCAGTTATTAAGCGTTACATACATTTCCACTTTTACGTCCTTATCCGTACCGCCATGCACTTGAATACTTCCGCCGGAGATATCCACCCGAACCTCGGAAAGGTTACCCGTGAAAGTTTTGGTTTGATAAGGTTCGTCCTGATTAGACTGAGCTGCCAGCGAGCCAGTAGCCAGCAGAAGTACAGAAAAAAGTAAATGACGTTTCATAGTAAAGTTTTTTACGTTTGGGGTAAAGACGTAAACAGAGCCTTAAACGTTGCATCGATGAGGATTTGCCTGCAAAGAGAAAGTGGCCTTGAGTGCACTAGGAAAGTTTTACAAGCTTACTTGAACAATAGAAACCTACATTTGTCTTTTCAGCAGTGGTCGTTGGACGAAACTAGTTAATGCATATGCCTAAAATATTGTTGGTAGAGGATGATAGTCGGGTGGCTTCTTTTGTGGAAAAAGGCCTTCGGGAAAAGTTATTTCAGGTGAAGCACGTGGAGAAAGGTTATGAGGCCGTTGAAGAATGTCTTCATCAGGAATATGATGCAATCATTCTGGATATTATGCTGCCTGATCTGGACGGGTTTGATGTGTGTCGGACCATTCGCCGCCGGGAAATCAATGTGCCCGTGATTATGCTGAGTGCTCTGAATACGCCCGAAGAAAAAATTCAGGGGCTGGAAGCTGGAGCGGATGATTACCTGGGGAAGCCCTTCAATTTTTTGGAGTTAATTGCCCGGATTAATGCTCAGTTGCGTCGAAAATCATTCGAAAAGGGAAATTTCGATCAGTATGTGTATCATGATTTAACGATTAATCTGGATCGGCATATCGTAAAACGAGGTGATACGGAAATTACCTTATCGCCCCGTGAGTTTAAGTTACTTTTGTTCTTTATGCAAAATAAAGAACGCGTGGTGACGCGGGCAGAAATTGCCGAAGCAGCCTGGGACTTAAACTTTGATACCAATACTAACGTTGTCGATGTATATATTAATTATTTGAGAAATAAACTCGATAAAGGATACGATGCCAAGTTTATTCAAACGATTAAAGGGAGAGGCTATTTGTTTGAGAAATATGAGGAAAGTTAGTTGTGAGTTTGAAGTTGTTATGACTTTTTCATTGCTAACTTTTTTCTGCCACATGCTAAGAAAGTTAATTGTAATAGAGCCCTAAAATAAGTATAATATTTGTTGTTATAGTATTGTAATCAGAAATGAGACTTCGATTTAAACTTACTTTACAATCTACCTTAATATTCGCTTTAACCCTGGCGATTGTCTTTGTGGGAACATACGTCATTTTTAAACAATATACGACTAATATATTCTTTAATAAACTTACAGATCGGGCTTTAATTGCGGGATTTGTTTACTTTGAAAAAGACGAAGCAACCAAGTTAAATTACAGCAAACAGGAGTCTATTTACCGGGTTCCTCTAGTGGATGAAATTGTGCAGGTGTATGATACCACAGGGAAATTAATCTTCGTTGATCATGGTCCAGCCTTAGCTGTTAGTGAACAGCGAGTGAATGAAATATTTCATAAAAAAGAGGTTGATTTTTATCAGGATGGCCGACAGTGTGCCGGGATTTATTATCAGGATAATCAGGGGGATTTCGTTATCATCAGTTCTGGTATAAACGTCACCGGGCAGGAACGGCTGCGGAATCTGGGTATTACCATGATCTGCTTTTTCTTTGGAGGAATCGCTATTAATTTTCTTTTAAACGCCTGGCTATCCAAGCGAACGTTTCGGCCTTTCACGGAAGTCATCAATCAGGTTAATAGTATTACGGCGGAAAACCTGCACTTGAGATTACCCCAGCAAAACGGATCGAAGGAGGATGAGTTACAAAAGGTAATCGCGACTTTTAATTACTTTCTGGAGCGATTGGAAGTGAGTGTAAAGAGTCAGAAACATTTTTTGAAACACGCTTCTCACGAATTAAAAACTCCCTTGGCAGCTCTGATTGGAGAGTTGCAAGTGAACCTTCAGGAAAAAAGAACAGAAGAGGAATACCAACATTTGCTCGTTAACCTGCTGGACGATGCTCAGCATTTGAAAGCCATTATGGAAGGGTTATTAACCTTATCTGGGCTGGAATCAAATCGTACATTCCCTATCCATAAAATTCAGATGGATGATGTATTGTGGGATGTGTTAGGTAAAATAAAAATCACGCATCCTCATTCTATTATTACCGTTGAAGTAGTAGCCGAACAGGAAGATACGAACTGGTTAATCGTCGAAGGAAATGAAGTTTTACTTTCGATGGTATTAACCAACCTTATTGAAAATGCGATTAAATTTTCTAAAAATGAACCGGTCGTTATTGCCTTGAATTATACGCGTCATTTACAGATTAGTATTAAAGATCAGGGAATAGGAATTATCCACGAGGATAAGGATCGGATTTTTGATTTATTTTACCGGGGTACCAATGTGAATGCGGTGACGGGTCATGGCATGGGTCTTCACTTAACCAAACGAATTCTGGATTTACACGGTTTTCATTTAAGCTATCAATCCGTAATAAATCAGGGGTCTACTTTTGTAATTGATTTTAGCTAGTTTATTTAGTGAACTAACGTTTTGAGTACAAAGAATTTCTAATGAAATAACTTCTCAGAAGTTTTAAATTTTCTGGAGCTACCGTTAATGGCTACTTTCATAATATAAACCTGACATCCAGAGTAAAGCGAAGGACCCTCTGTAAGAATGGGAAACGTTTCTTTGCAAAGAGTAACCATAACCAAGCATTAGGGTTGACAGACGGGGCGTAATAGGTTACTTATTAGATACTCTCAAACGCTACAAACCAGACTAGATTAAAGAACTCTAATCTACTTCCAATCCACTTCTAATACTCCCGTTAATTTCGCCTTAATGTTGCCGATGCTGTTTTGTACTGATATTGTAATCGGTACACCATGCGTTTCCTCTTTTTTTTCTTTTTTCTACTCACGATAGGCAACAGTTGGGCTCAGACGGTTCCGGTAGATACCATGCGTGTGTCCCGGAGCCAGGCTGAACAGCTTTTTCTGACTAAAAACCTGCGTCTCATCGCTGAAAAGCTAACGATTTCACAGGCGGAAGCTCAGATACTACAGGCGAAAGCCTGGCCCAACCCTAACTTTTCTATTGATCAGGTTAATCTTTGGGCTACTCAGCGACAAACGCGGGGCGAAGAAGTCGTGCCGCCCCTAGGGAAAAACTTTGGTCGGAATCAGCAGTTCGCTTTTGATCTGGAGCAACTCATCCTGACGGCGGGCAAACGTCGCAAGATGGTAGCCATTGAAAAAGTGAACCGCGATCGTTCGGAGCAGTATTTCCTTGATTTACTGGTTTCGCTCAAAGCAGAATTCCGTAATCTGCTGACCGAATTAACCTACGATCAGCAGGAAAAACAGTTATTGAACAACCAGTTAACGATTCTTTCCGAGGTGCTTCGGGCTCAGGAACGGCAATACCAGAACGGTAACTTGTCCAAGGCTGAATACTTCAGAATTAAGTCTCTGGAGCTGGAACTAATGGATGATGTGCGGGAGCGGGAAAACGAAATACAGCAATCCCAGCAGCAGCTCAAAACGCTAATGGCCTTGCCTGCAGAAACGTATCTGATTATTAATGATGGGTCTGCTCTACCGGCCTATGCCGCATTGAAGCAGGGCGGTTTTCAGTTTTTCAAACAGCGGGTAAGTGAAGATCCCCCACGCTTGCGGGCGGCTCAAAGCGAGGTGGACTACGCGAAAGCTCAACATTACTACGAACAAGCCAGGAAGACACCGGACTTAACGCTAAAGGCAGGGTATGACCGCAACGGCAATACCATGCTGGATTTTCTCGGCTTTGGCGTTTCAGCAGATATACCCGTTTTCGACCGGAACAAAGGCAATATTCTTTCCAGCAAAATTGAAATCGAAAAGACCAGTCACCAGTTACAGGAGGCTCGGAATGAGTGGCAAAATCAACTCTTTAAAGCCTACGCCAATTTCGTAGCATCGAGTGATTTCTACGAACGGCTGGATGCCCGTTACGCTACCGAACTCAACGATTTGAGCGAATCCGTCAGTCGGAATTTTCAGAAGAAAAACATTAGTCTGCTGGAGTTCCTCAACTACTTCGAAGCCTTTCGGGCCAACCGCGAAACGCTGCTGAAGGCCAATAAAAATCTACGAAACTCATTGGAAGAACTTAATTATTTAGCTGGAACAGACCTACCATGAAGCTAATGTATTCTACACTCAATGGCCTGATAGTAGCTCTGTTAGGCGGGCTGGTTCTGAGTTGCCACCAAAAACCAGAACCACAGACCCAAACGGCTGCTCCAAAGGCAGACTCTACGAATTGTTTCGCCAAAGAAGTAACGGCACAAACTACAGAAGTTCATGCTTCGACGCCAATTCAGAAAATCTCACTGACGGGTAAAGTCAACTATAACCCCGACAGAGTGGTGAAGTTCGTGCCTTTGCTGGATGGCGTAGTCAGTAAGGTAAACTTTGCTCTGGGCGACTATGTGAAACAAGGCCAGGTATTACTGGAACTGCGGAGTTCGGAATTAACGAATCTGAGTTCGGAGTTAAAAACGGCTCAGGCTACGCTGCGAACGGCAGAGCGAAATCTATCCTCCGTGAAGGATATGTATGAGGACAAACTGGCAACAGAGAAAGAACTCGTGCAGGCGGAAAGTGAAGTAGACGTAGCCAAGCAAAGCATCATTAAAGCCCAGGAAACCCTGAATCTTTACGGTGGAAGTCTGGAAAAAGGCGTATTAGTAGTTCGGGCCGCCAGCAATGGATATATCGTTGAAAAAAACATCGTGGTCGGGCAACAGGTAGAAGCCGGAACGGAAGCCTTATTCACCATTTCTGACCTGAAACAGGTATGGGTGACGGCCAATATATACGCCGGGCAACTGGATCAGGTAAAAGAAGGAATGCCCGTAGAAATTACGACGACGGCGTATCCGAACACCGTTTTTCACGGAAAAATCAGCCGTTTTGCGAATGTCTTCGATCCAAATGAACGCGTGCTGAAAGCCCAGATTTTTCTGGATAATCCCGGCCTATTACTCAAACCTGAAATGTTTGTGATTATTCGGGTTCAGAAAACGGGCAAAGAAACGACCCTGGCAGTGCCGACCAAAGCCGTAGTATTTGATGACGATCGCTACTTCGTGGTTCAGTATGAGGATGAATGCCACCTCAAACTTGTCCATCTGACGCCACTTTTTCAAAACGCTGACTCTACCTATTTCCAGGGGGGCATTCAGGTTGGAGAAAAAATCCTAGTAAAGAATCAACTGCTGGTGTATAACCAATTGAAGCAAATTAAAGCCGCAAATTGAGGCTCGTAGCGTTATGTCCAAATTTGTCGAAAAGATTGTAGCCTTTTCCCTCAAAAACCACATTCTGGTCTTTTTTATGACCTTTTTGCTGGTAGGAGCAGGGGTCATTAGCTACATAAATACTCCCATTGAAGCCTTCCCCGACGTAACCAATACACGGGTACGGATCATTACTCAGTGGCCCGGACGCAGTGCGGAGGAGGTAGAAAAATTCGTAACATTGCCCATTACCCGGGAAATGAATACGATTCCGAAAAAGACTGAAGTACGTTCCGTTTCACTATTCGGGTTATCAGTAGTAACGGTACTGTTTGATGAACGCGTCGATGATTTTTACGCTCAGCAATATGCTTCCAACCGGATTAATAACGTCAATTTACCCGAAGGAGCCAATGCCGGAATTGAACCTCCCGCCGGAGCTACGGGTGAGATTTTTCGTTACGTGCTGAAAGGTGATTTACCCATTCGGGAGCTTTCTGCTTTACAGGAATGGGTTGTTGAACGCGAATTAGTAGGCGTGCCCGGTGTGGCTCAGGTTGTGAGTTTTGGCGGTGAAGAAAAGATCTATGAAATTCAGGTAGATCCCGTCGAATTAGCCAACTATAACCTGACTTCGCTAGATGTTTTCGAAGCCGTCTCCAAGAGTAATATCAACGTTGGGGGCGATGTCATCACCAAAGGCAATCAGGCTTATGCCGTTCGGGGCGTAGGTTTGCTGGAAAGTACGGCGGATATTGAGAACATCCTTATCGAAAACGTAAACGGCACCCCCGTAACCGTTGGTAATGTGGCGAAAGTATCCATTACGGCCAAGCCGCGTTTGGGGCAGGTGGGTTTACAGGATGAAGATGATCTGGTGGAGGGCGTAGTGATTATGTTACGCGGCGAAAACCCAAGCAAGGTGATTGAAAATCTGAAGTTGAAAATTGAAGATCTCAACCATCGGATTTTACCCAAAGGCGTAAAAATTGAGCCTTTCCACGATCGTTCTGAATTGGTAAGTACAACGGTGGATACCGTGACGCATAACCTCGTTGAAGGAATCGTGCTGGTTTCGGTGTTCGTTTTCATCTTTCTGGTCAACTGGCGAACCACAGTAATCGTCGCTTCGGTCATTCCGCTGGCTTTCCTCTTCGCCATCATTATGCTACGCGTTCAGGGCATTCCAGCCAACCTGATTTCCATTGGGGCGGTCGATTTTGGCTTGCTGTTGGAAGGGACGATGGTGATCGTAGAAACCGTCTTTGTGGGGCTGGACAGGCGGGCTCACGAATTGGGCATGGAACGATTTAATAAAATCTCCAA
Organism: Siphonobacter sp. SORGH_AS_0500; assembly: GCF_031453245.1. Classification (NCBI taxonomy): domain Bacteria; kingdom Pseudomonadati; phylum Bacteroidota; class Cytophagia; order Cytophagales; family Cytophagaceae; genus Siphonobacter; species Siphonobacter sp. SORGH_AS_0500. The sequence goes on along the minus strand of NZ_JAVIYT010000001.1, from coordinate 3,620,477 downwards.
ACTAGGGATTATCAAGCAAAGTGCCCGTACGGTAGCCAAGTCCATCTTCTTCGCTCAGATTATCCTGATTGTAGCCCTGTTACCCATTTTCACGTTTCAGAAAGTGGAAGGCAAGATGTTTACACCACTGGCTTTCACGCTGGGTTATGCCCTGATTGGTTCGGCCCTGTTGAGCTTGACTTATGTGCCTGCCATGTGTAAGGTATTGTTGACGAAAAACATCAAAGACCCCGAAAACCCGATTACTGATTTCTTCCGCAATGGCATTTATAAACTCTTTGCGGGAGCATTCAAAATGCCTAAAACAACCATCTCCATTTTTATTGGAGCATTTGCCATCTGTGTATTAAGTTTTGGTCGGTTGGGCTCTGAATTCATCCCCAAACTCAACGAAGGAGCTTTGTACATTCGAGCTACTTTACCCAATAGCGTCAGCCTTCAGGAATCAGTAAAGCTAACCAAAGAAATGAAGGCGAAATTTCGCTCGTTTGAAGAGGTTCGCTTCGTATTAACGCAGACGGGCCGCCCCAATGACGGAACCGATCCAACCGGATTTTTCAACGTAGAATTCCACGTGCAGTTGCACCCGAAGGATCACTGGAAACGGAAAATTTCCAAGGAAGAGTTATTAGAAGAAATGGAAAAATCACTCAGTATCTATCCCGGAACCATTTTTAGTTTTAGTCAGCCGATTATGGATAACGTCGAGGAATACGTGGCAGGTGTGAAAAGTTCACTGGTGGTGAAAGTGTTTGGAGACGATTTATTCCAGCTCGAAAAAACGGCTGACCAGATTGCGGCAGCGATTAAAGATGTGCCCGGCGTGCAGGATTTGAACGTATTTCGAAACATTGGTTCGCCCGAATTACGCGTCAAGTTCGATGAAAAACGCATGGGCCGTTACGGGGTAAGCATGGCCGATGCCCAGTCCGTGATCGAAATGGCCATTGGCGGAAAAGGGGCCTCCCATTTTTACGAAAATGAACGCCTGTTTGACATTCGGATTCGCTACGCAGAGTCGTTCCGGCAGTCAGAAAAAGAGATTGCTAACATTCTGGTGCCAGCGAACGGAACTTCGAAGGTGCCACTGTATGAAATTGCGGATATTTCTTTCCATACGGGACCCGCCTTTATTTACCGAGAAGGCAGTAGTCGTTACATTGCTATTGGTTTCTCCGTTCGGGGCCGCGATTTGGGAAGCACCATCCAAGAGGCTCAGCAGAAGGTAAAAGAAAAGGTAACCTTGCCCGATTCGTATCAGATGAGTTGGGCGGGGGAATTTGAAAGTCAGCAGCGGGCCACGGGTCGTTTAGCAGTCATCGTTCCCATTTCGTTGTTAATGATTTTCTTTCTGTTGTACATCAACTTCGGAAATCTCAAAGACACAATGATTTCGCTGGTAACCATTCCGTTTGCCTTTGTCGGCGGATTCCTTTCGCTTTATTTGACGAACACCATTTTTGGAATCTCGGCAGGAATCGGTTTCATCATTCTTTTTGGGGTAGGAACCATCGACGGAATTATTCTCATCGGGGTTATGAAAGATCTATTACGAAGGGGATATACACTGAAAAAAGCCATTAAAGAAGGCGTTTTTTCGCGGATTCGTCCAGTCTTTATGATTGCCGTAATGGGTTCGGCGGGGCTATTACCAGCAGCCATGTCCACCGGTATGGGCTCCGAAATTCAGAAACCGCTGGCCATTATGATCGTAGGGGGATTGATCATCTGTATGATTCTTTCGCTGATTGTATTGCCGCAGGTATTCTATCTGGCCTACCGACCCGGACTGCGAAAACGCGGGATCGCTGATGAGTAAAAACCAATAAGAGTGCCTTTTAAATCTGGGTGGCTGGACTAGTCTAACACCCAGATTTTTTATGTCTAAAACTGGATAGAGCAATAGGAGTGAATGTCTACTTTTTAGGTAATGGGTGACTTACCTGACCGCTGCCATCGTGGCCCGGCTAGCTTTTTGCTGGCAGCAGGAGTTAGGGATTATAGAGTTAGTATGGTTAGGTTGTTGCTGTCAGCGGAAAAAGTTGGTTGGGGCACGATGACCGCTGCTGAGTTGGGGCAACCGTGTTAAAATTTATCTTGGGCCGGTTTTTTTCATAAATTGAGGGAAGCTAATGTCTACCTAAAATTCTACCAATCTTTGAACCTGGCTTGTATGTGTAACCAACCTCATCGTCACTCCATTCATTGTATTGTGCCGCCTTACATGACGGATCAACTGGTTCGGTCATCAAATCCTGAAATACGGGACCGGGCTCTGGCTACGCTCAAAATTTCGGCGGCTTTTCGGGCGGAGCGTAAATTTGCTCAGTCTTTTCCTAGTTTAATGGTTTATGCCTTATCTGCCGAGCAGGGCAAAAATCGTTTGATTTATGATGCCCGTCAGACGGATAATCTGATGAATACCATTGTCCGAAAAGAAGGCGAGCCCGCTGGAGAAGATGTGGCGGTAAATGAGGCGTACGATTACTCGGGGGACACGTATGACTTCTTTGAAAAGCTGTTTCAACGCAATTCACTCGATGACAAAGGCATGACGCTGATTTCTACCGTTCACGTCGCTGAATCGGACTATCGGGGTGGTTACGTACCCATGAGTAATGCTTTTTGGAACGGGGAGTTGATGGCCTACGGTGATGGAGATGGAATTATCTTTAACCGGTTTACGCAATCCCTGGACGTGGTAGGGCATGAGTTAACGCATGGCGTTCAGTCGTTTACCAGCAACCTGAATTATTACGGTCAGCCGGGAGCATTGAACGAGCACTTCTCGGACGTTTTTGGCATTCTGATTCGTCAATGGAAAAAGCAGGAAAGTGCCGCAACTGCCAACTGGACGATTGGCTCAGAAGTATTAGTTCCAGCAGAAACACGTCGCGGCATCCGTGATATGCTGAATCCGGGCAAAGCTTACGTAGATGACCCCGATTTAGGCACCGATCCACAGCCTGGGCACATGAATAACTTATATACTGGACCTTACGATAACAATGGCGTTCATATCAACTCGGGTATTCCAAACCGGGTTTTTGCGTTGGTAGCTACTGAATTGGGAGGTAACGCCTGGGAAGTAGCGGGCCGCATCTGGTATGATACCCTGCTGCAATTAACCAGCTCCAGTCAGTTTAAAGACTGTGCCCGATTAACGATTCAGAATGCAGGGAGTCTTTTTGGCGAAGCTGAGAAAAAAGTAGTTCAGAATGCTTGGAAAACGGTAGGATTGACGGTATAGAAGCATGAAAGTTCAGCTCAAACAGTCTGGCGGCTTTATGGGGGCATTGAAAGAATGCACGCTGGACACGCACGCACTCGAACCCGAAGAGGCGGATACCATTCGGGATTCTGTCCAAAGAACGGACTGGAATCAGGCGGATCAGGATTCTGGAAAGCACCGGGACGGCTACCATTATTATTTGCTAGTGGAAGACCAGCAGCAAACGTATACCGCTGAATACACCGATCAAACTTTACCCGAATCGCTAAAACCACTGATTGGGATTTTGAAAAGGTATCTAAAGGCAGGTCGGTTTTAAGACAAAAATGATTCTAGTTCAGTCATCGCCATCGTGGCCGGGCCACGATGGTAGCGGTGGAGGTAGCCGTATAAAAATCAGAAAGCGGTTAGTAAGCTTGATTTGCTTACTAACCGCTTCTTAAACTTCTCTGAAACTTATTTTAGGTTATTCAAACCTTACTGAGCCAGATAACCACCGTCTACTGGATAATAAGCACCTGTTACAAATGATGCTTTATCTGAACTTAACCAGAGGACAATTTCTGCTACTTCTTCGGGCGTACCCAGGCGATTCATGGCGTGTTTGGCCGATAAAGCATCAATGGCGTCCTGATTCATATTCTGGGAAATCAGCGGAGTATTAATAAAGGCAGGACCTACGGCATTCACCCGAACCCCTTTCGTACCGTACTCCAGACCCGCATTTTTGGTCAGACCTACCACGCCGTGTTTGGCCGCTACATAGGCGGAAGAATTTGCAAAACCCACCTGTCCTAAAATCGAGGCAATGTTTACAACCGAACCACCACCTGATTGCAGAATAGCCGGAATCTGGTAACGCATGCCATAAAAAACACCCGAAAGGTTAATGCTGATGACCTTATCCCAGGCTGCAATATCATACTCGCCCACGGGAGCCGAAGGTCCGCCTACTCCGGCGTTATTACAACTGATGTGTAGAGCACCGTATGTATCCAGCGTTTGTTTGACCAGGGCTTCGTTCTCTTCGGGCTTGGACGTATCGGCTTTCACGAAAAAAGCATCGCCGCCCGCCTGCTGGATGAGTGAAACGGTTTCATTACCGCCGTTTTCATTAATATCTGAAACGACTACTTTGGCTCCTTCTTTAGCATAGGAAAGAGCAATGGCACGACCAATGCCCGAACCAGCACCCGTTACTAAAGCAACTTTATTTTCTAATGTTTTCATGGTATCAAGTACTTAAAGTAAATAAACGAACACTTAATAAGTGTACTTATATACTGAACAGTAATTAAACCCGAGTAGTGCCGTAAATGTTATTTCTTAGCAAAGAAATTTCCCGCTGAAGCGATTCCACCTTCTCAATCAGATTGGCGATGACGTCCAGCCCTTCGAGGTTAATGTTCAGGTCGTAATGCAGCCGGATGAACTTCTCCAGCCGGGGAATAGTATCTTCATGGATGTAAGTAACTTCCTGAATATTCGTTAATTCGAGTAAGCCGTAATCCTGTAACGATTCCACAAAAGTGATTTCGATATCGTAATGCGAGCAGCAGTCGCGGAGGGTAATCCATTCTGTTGTTGCCATCTTACAATTGAGCTATTTCCTTAAACAATTCCTTTTGTCGGTCCGTCAGGTTCGTAGGTATTTTGATATTCCAGGTAATAATCAAATCACCAAACTCACCTTCTTTTTTGTACACGGGAAAGCCCTTGCCCCGCAACCGGACTTTCGTTCCGTTCTGCGTTTCTGGCTTAATGGGAATTTTAACCTTGCCATTGAGCGTCTCAATCGTTACATCACCGCCCAGAATAGCCGTGTATAAGTCCAGGTCAAAAGTGGCTTGTAAGTCATTACCCTGACGTTTGAAAACGGGGTCTTCGGCAATTTTAAAAGTAATGTACAGATCGCCGTCCGGCCCGCCATTTTGTCCTGGAGCACCGTACCCCTTAAGCTTAATGACCTGTTCATGAGCAACGCCCGCCGGAATGGTAATGCGAATATTCTTGCCATTGACGGTAAGGGTTTGCTTGTGCGTTTCATAAACGTCCCGGAGATTTAACTGGAGTTCGGCGTTATAATCCTGTCCACGGAAACGCGACTGCGTCCGGCGGCTACTTCCACCCTGATTGCCAAACATCGACTGGAAGAAGTCAGAGAAATTATCTCCCGTAAATTCGGAATAGTCACCAGCGTCACCGCCAAACCAGCTACCGCCGCCCCCTCCAGAACCACCACTAGCTCCGGCGTTGGCTCCCTGAGCTCGTCGGGCCTGTTCGTAGGCTTCGTATTGCTCGGCTTGCTGCCAGTTCTCCCCGTACTTGTCGTATTTTTTTCTTTTCTCAGGATCGCTCAAAACCTCATTCGCTTCATTTACCTGCTGAAATTTAAGCGTAGCTTCGGCGTCGTTAGGGTTAACGTCAGGATGGTATTTTCGGGCCAGTTTCCGATACGCTTTCTTAATGGCGTCGTCGGAAGCAGATTTATCCAGACCCAAAATCTGATAATAATCAATGAAGGCCATATACTTTTTTCTTTCGGTTGAATACACGACTGCTGTAATGACAAAGTGTCAAATAGACAGGTGTAGTATTTATAAAATTAGCGAAAAATATATGCCAATTGGATGGGTAGCGGCTGATTATTGGTGAGAAATGGAATCAAATAAATAGGTCATAAAATAGTCTCTCACTTCAACGAGCCAAGTAGTAGAGACGCGATTAATCGCGTCTGGGTAGAGGCGGTTTTTGTTATCCGTCAGATTTCTACTGCCCAAGTTGGTATCCCCACTCAACCATTATGCTTTTATGAATGTCTGGTGGAGACACCAGCCATGGCGAGAAATAGGTAATGAAATGGTTTATCCCCCCAACAAACGTTCAGCTACACTAGTGATTTCTTAGCATCAGACGGCCAGAGGTCTACAGCCAGGTTGTCACTCGGCAGAGCCGAGCGACTGCGGACGATGCAGTCGCGTCTGGATAGAAGTAATGTGCTGTCCGGTATCGAACTACTGACTGTTCATTATCGAACAACAAAATCCTTTTTTAAATATTAAATTACTGATAATCAGATTATTGTATAGAAATATAGGATTGCGGCATAAAAATTGAACACCCCTGGCAAAAGAATCGCGAGTTATGCTTAGAAACTACTTCATCGTTGCCTGGCGGAATTTGGTTCGGAATCGGGCCTTCACGCTGATTAATATTACGGGGTTGGCTTTAGGGCTGGCCACCTGTCTGCTGATTATGCTTTTTGTAACGGATGAGCTAAGTTATGATCGCTTTCACGAAAAAGCAGATCGCATCGTTCGGGTGGTATTTAGGGGAAATACCCAGGGCGGAGCCATCAAAGACGCTCACGTCATGCCTCCAACGGCTCGTACGCTGAGAAGTACCTTTCCTGAGGTGGAACAGGCCACTCGCTTCCGCATGGCCGGAAAGCCTTTCGTAAGTTATGGGAACAAGAGTCTGCGGGAAAGTGTACTGGTTTATGCCGATTCAAACATTTTTCAGGTCTTTACTTTGCCTCTTTTAAAAGGTAATCCGAAGACGGCTCTGATTAAACCTTCGTCGATAGTAATCTCGGAGACGGTGGCTCGAAAATATTTCGGTGAGGCCGACCCCGTTGGAAAAGTGCTGGAAATAAAAGACTGGAAAAGCTCTTTTCAGGTAACGGGTGTCATGCAGGACATTCCCGAAAATTCACACGTTCATTTCGACATGCTGGCTTCAATGGCAGGTTTGGCCGAAGCTCAGTCTAACTCCTGGATGACCTCCGAGTTTTTTACCTATCTCGTCCTCCGGGAAGGATCGGACTACAAAAAGCTGGAAGCCAAATTACCAAAGGTCGTTGCTTCAAAACTCGGGCCGCAATTGGAAAAAGCCTTTGGCATGAGCTATGCAGATTTCTGGAAAAAGGGTAACTCAGTGGGGCTGTTTCTGCAACCCATCACCGACATTCACCTGCATTCTGATTTTCCCTACGATCTTTCTGCTCCCGGAAATGCCCAGACGGTGTACATCGCCGGGGCCATCGCTCTGTTGATGTTACTCGTTGCCTGCATCAACTTTATGAATTTGTCTTCGGCAGGGGCCTCCAAGCGAGCTCGCGAAGTAGGCATTCGCAAGGTATTAGGCTCGGCTCAGTCGGAGTTAATGCGTCAGTTTTTGTTTGAATCCATTTTACTGACGGGTATTGCCTTATTTCTGGCGTTATGGATGGTCGATCTGGCTCTACCCGCCTTTAACCAACTGTCAGGGAAGCATTTAGGAATCCCACTTCTAATTAACCCACTTATCTTACTGGGCTTGGTCTTACTGGTAGTAGTAGTGGGTTTACTGGCGGGCAGTTACCCCGCGTTTTTCCTTTCTTCCTTTAAGCCTTTATCCGTTTTGAAAGGTGGAGGGAATACGATTAAAATGGGGCAGGGAAGTCTGAGTTTTAGAAATGGACTTGTCGTGTTTCAGTTCTTCATATCCATTGCCCTGATGATTTGCACAACGGTGGTCTATCGTCAGCTCTCGTTTATTGAACATAAGGAACTGGGCTATCAGAAAGAAGAAGTAATCATTCTGCCCGAAACCTGGGCTTTACATCAGAACCAGGCGGCGTTTCGTCAGCGATTATCAGGCGATTCACGCATACAGTCCATTAGCTCTTCCGAATTTATTCCGGCAGGACCCAGCAGTAATAATAACTTCTTTGTAGCTCCCGATCGTAACCCCGACTTGCTCGTTAAAACCCTGCGGTACGATGTTGATCCACAGTACATTCCAACATTGGGTATTCAGGTCGTAGAAGGGCGGAATTTTTCCGAAAAGTTCGCTACCGATTCATCGGGTATTATTCTTAACGAAGCGGCCGTTCGCTCGCTGGGCTGGAAAGGTAATGTGCTTGGTCGTACGGTAACGAGCCGGGAAAATAATGGAATAGCTACCACCTATCGGGTTATTGGTGTGGTGAAAGACTTTCATTTTCGGTCCTTACACGAGCTTATTACTCCGCTGGTTATGATTCAGAATAGCCAGGCAGGGAACCTGATTATCAAAACGAAAACCAGAGATCTGGCGGGCTTACTGCAAACCATGCAACGGGAATGGAACCGTTACCCTTCGGAGGTGCCTTTCAGTTATTCTTTCCTGAATGATCGTTTTTCGAATACGTATCAGGAGGAACAGAAAACGGGAACGATCCTGAGCATTTTTGCGGGTTTAACCATCTTCGTAGCTTGCCTGGGACTCTTTGGCTTAGCCACGTTCACTGCCCAGCAACGGACGAAAGAGATTGGCGTTCGTAAAGTATTAGGGGCTTCAACGGGGAGTATTCTGGCCCTGCTCTCCCGCGATTTTCTTAAACTGGTAGGTATTGCCTTTCTGATGGCTATTCCGCTGGCCTGGTACGCCATGAACGAATGGCTTCAGGATTTTGCCTACCGCATTTCGCTGGAATGGTGGGTGTTTGCGGTGGCAGGTTTGCTGGCCATTGCCATTGCTCTCATTACAGTAAGTTTTCAGAGCGTCAAGGCGGCTTTGGTTAATCCGGTGAAAAGTCTGAAATCGGAATAAACGTAAGTAAACGTAGCGTTACTCAGATTCGCTGCAAGTAATTGTCGATAGATACCTGATTGAAACAGTCTAACCACTCCTAGTAACGCTGGGGTTAAAAATCAATACTATGCTACGTAACTACTTCCTCATCGCCATTCGTAACCTGTTAAAAAATAAGGTATATTCCTTTATTAACGTCGGTGGATTAGCCGTGGGAATGTCCGTTGCTTTGCTGATCGGCTTGTGGATTCACGATGAGCTTTCGTATGATACCCATCAACAGAATTATGATCGGGTAGGGCAAGTCATGCAGCAGCAAACGCTTAACGGTGAAGTAGGTACGCAAATGGCTATTCCTTTTCCTTTAGAGAAAGAACTACGGGATACTTACGGGGGGTATTTCAAGTATCTCGCTTCAGCTTCCTGGGAAGGCAGTCATATTCTGACGTATGGCGATAAAAAACTGTCGCCTTCGGGCTTGTACATGGGGATTGATGCTCCCAAGATCTTGTCGCTACGAATGAAGCGTGGTACGCTGGAGGGATTAAAAGACCCGCATTCCATTCTCCTCTCAGAATCAACGGCTCAATCCTTATTTGGGAATATGGATCCTATAAATAAGGTTTTAAGAATCGATAATAAGTTGGAAGTTAAAGTAACGGGCGTTTACGAAAACGTACCTAACCATTCCCGGTTTCGGGAAGTAAACTTCATAGCTCCCTGGGATTTGTATGTAACAAGCGAACACTGGCTGCAACGGGCAAAAACGCAATGGGGTAATAATTCCTTTCAACTCTTCGTCCAAATCGCTGATCATACCGATTTTGAAACCGTGAGCCGGGCTATTGTCAATGTTAAATTCAATAAAGTAAGTAAGGAGGATCAAAGGTACAAAGCCGCCATTTTTGTACATCCTATGACCCAATGGCACTTGTACTCGAATTGGGATAAGAAAGGATACCAAACGGGCGGAGCTATCGAATACGTCTGGTTATTTGCCATCATTGGTGTTTTCGTATTACTACTGGCTTGCATTAATTTTATGAACCTGAGCACGGCCCGGAGCGAAAAACGAGCCAAAGAAGTAGGCATTCGCAAAGCCATTGGATCGATTCGTCAGCAGCTAATTACTCAGTTTTTCACGGAATCCCTGCTGGTGGTTCTGTTGGCTTTTGCCTTAGCCATTTTGATAGTGGAAATTTCGCTGCCCTGGTTCAATCAGGTCGCTAATAAGGAAATTACCTTTCTTTGGAAAAATCCCTATTTCTGGCTCTTTAGTATTGGATTTATGCTCCTCACCAGCTTACTAGCGGGGAGTTACCCGGCCTTATATCTATCCTCCTTCCAGCCCGTGAAAGTGTTAAAGGGTACCTTTCGGGTGGGGCAGATGGCCGCTTTACCGCGTAAGGTGCTGGTGGTATTGCAGTTTACGGTTTCCATTACACTAATGATCGGAACCGTCATTGTTTATCAGCAAGTTCAGTATTCCAAGAGCCGTCCGGCGGGCTTTAAGCGGGAAGGGTTAGTGATGATTCAGATGAAATCGCCTGACTTTTTCGGTAAATATGATGTGCTGCGAAACGAGCTCAAAAGGATAGGAGCGATTGAGGAAATGACGGAATCTTCCAGCCCTTTAACCGATGTTTGGTCGAACAGTTCAGCCTTCTCCTGGCAGGGAAAAGATCCTAATATGGATGTAGAATTCGCCACAATTTTCATCACGCATGACTATGGAAAAACAGTAGGCTGGCAGTTTCTTGAAGGTCGGGACTTGTCTACCGCTCACGCTACGGATTCTTCTGCCATTATCCTTAATGAATCCGCTGCCCAATTTACCGGAATCAAAGATCCGGTCGGTAAAGTAATAACCTGGGGTAGTAAAGGAGAGGCGAAGGACTATACGATTATTGGTGTCGTGAAAGATATGGTCGTTAGTTCACCCTATGCTCCTGTGAAGCCAGCCATCTATTTCCCACACATCGATAATTTCAACTGGATGATTTTCAGACTCAATTCGGAAAAGAGTACCCATGAATCCCTTGCGAAGCTGGAAGCCGTTTTCAAACGAATCATTCCAGCGGCTCCCTTTGATTATCAATTTGCGGATGCAAGTTATGGTCAAAAATTTGCTGCTGAGGAGCAAGTCGGAACACTGGCGGGTTTGTTTGCCATCTTGGCGATTCTGATTTCCTGTTTAGGTCTATTCGGGTTAGCATCCTTCGTTGCCGAACAGCGAACCAAAGAAATCGGCGTTCGGAAAGTATTGGGAGCTTCGGTGCTGAGTCTGTGGCAACTATTGTCAAAAGATTTTATAGTGCTGGTGTTACTTTCCTGCGGAATTGCCATTCCGATGGCCTATTACTTCATGGCCGACTGGCTCGAAAAATATGAGTATCGTACGACCATTCACTGGTGGGTGTTTATCGTCGCAGGTATGGGAGCCTTGATTATTACCCTAATCACAGTGAGTTACCAGGCCATTACTGCCGCTCTGATGAATCCGGTGAAAAGTCTGAAGTCAGAGTAAAGCCTATAAAGTCACGGAGTAATGCAGCGTTGGATAGAGTTCCGCTGGGTTACTCCGTGACTTTTTGTCCCGTTTAATTTATTAATTCCCCTTAACCATATGATCAGGAACTATATCAAAATTGCCTTTCGAAACTTCTGGCGAAATCGACTGACGAGTAGCATTAATGTCTTGGGATTATCCATCGGCATATCAGCTTGTATCGTTATTTTTCTATTGGTTGATTTAGAATTCAGCTATGATCGCCACCATCCCGATCATGAACGTATGTATCGATTGGTAACCGATTTGAAATTTGGTGGTGAGGAAGGACACAGTAGTGGCTTACCAGCACCCGTTCCTGAGATTATTAAAAAAGCAATTCCGGGTATTGAAGTGGTTTCTGCTTTTCATAAGGTAATTCCTGCCATGACTACTGTCAAGCACGGGAAACAGGCTACTATCAACTTTAAAAATTCCTTTGATTCTGGAGAATTTTCTGTAGTTGTAGATGAAAATTTTTTCAAAATAATGCCTGCTCAGTGGCTTATTGGGTCACCCGAGACTGCTCTGACGAAACCGAATCAGATTGTGTTGACCGAAAGTGAAGCCAAACGTTTGTATGGATTGGCTTCACCATGGGTTATTGGTCAGGAATTACAGATGGTAATCTATTCTGATACGCTTCAACTTCAGGTTTCAGGCCTGATCAAGGATCCGGTAGTGCATAGCGATTTCCAATTTCCTTCCTATATCTCTTTAGCTACCTACAGGAATGTGGCTCCTTCGCGGGACGTTTTAGGATTAACACTCTGGAGTGGGGTAAATTCTTCTTCTCAGTGTCTGGTTAAAGTTCAACCTGAGGCCAACCTGGATCGGATAACTAAAAACATGAACACTTTTGTGGCAGCTCACACCCCAAAAAATGCTGTTAGTTTTGATATTTTCTATCGGCTTCAATCACTAAGCGATGTCCATTTTAATCAGAATTATCCCTCTGGACACCGGATTGCTCACCGGCCTACACTCGTGGGGTTGAGTGTGGTTGGTGTAGCTTTATTACTTTTAGCCTGTATCAATTTTGTCAATCTCAATACTGCTCACGCTAGCCAGCGTGCCAAAGAAATAGGCATTCGTAAAACGCTGGGAAGTCGTCGAAGGAATCTGATTTTCCAATCCTTAGGCGAGACGCTGCTAGTGACGCTCATAGGAGTAGGGTTATCGGTCTTTGGGGCCGAAGTGGGTTTGATTTATCTGAGCGATCTGTTACCCGAAGGGTTACAATTACCCTTAGGTGAACTGAAATTCTGGCTGTTCCTGATAGGTATTACTCTTCTTACCTCACTTTTAGCGGGTTTTTATCCCGGTCTGGTTATTTCCGGTTTTTCTCCAGTAATAGCTTTAAAAAATCAATGGGCCTTGGCTTCGTCGCAGAGAATGGGCCTTCGGCGGGGACTCATTGTCGGACAATTTACAATAGCTCAGGCATTCATCATTGCCGCTTTATTCATGGGAAGGCAATTGCATTTTATGATTTATTCGGATCTCGGATTTAGTAAGGATGCAATCATTCGGGTAAACTTACCGGATGAAGCCTTCAGGTATAAGCAGGAAAAAGGGCAGCGATATACTTTAGCGGACCGTATTCGAAAGCTTGCCGGAGTTGAAGGCGTTAGCCTGTCAAACGAGTCACCTCTGCAAGATGGCAAGTCGTTTATGCTCCTGGATTTTGTAACTGGAAAAGAGAAAAAGTCACTTATTGTTGGGTTGAAGCCAGGGGATATTCATTACATCTCTGTTTACGGTTTTAAGTTTTTGGCAGGGCGTAATTTTGTGAAAAGTGATACTATCAATGAGTTTGTAATTAACAAAACCATGTCCAGAAACCTGGGCTTCAAGCACCCGCAGGAGGCGATTGGGAAATTTGTGACAGTTGATAATAAGCCTGTTCCCATTGTGGGAGTCATTCAGGATTTTCACTTTGAGACCTTACACAAAGAAATAGGATCTGTAGCGTTAATGAATGATAAAAGTGCTCAAAGAGATTTTCATATCAAGCTAAGCAACCTGCAAACCGCAGCAGCAACCCTCGCTCAGATCAAACAATTGTGGTTGGAAACGTACCCAGCTTATAGTTTTGATTATAAGTTTTTTGATGAATCTATCGCTAAGCTTTACGAGAAAGAACAGAACCTTAGTAAGTTGGTCAATCTCTTCACCGGAATTGCGATTCTGATCAGTTGTCTGGGATTGTTCGGGTTGATTACTTTTTCAGCCGAGCGTCGGACCAAAGAAATAGGGATTCGAAAAGTGTTGGGAGCCTCGGTTCTTCAAATTGTTACTTTATTATCTAAAGAGTTTCTGCTCTTGTTAGGGCTGGCCTTCGTTCTGTCCGTTCCGGCTGCCTGGTATTTTCTGCACGAGTGGTTAACGAGCTTCGCTTACCGAACGGAACTAAGCTGGTGGATATTCGCTGGAGCAGGCGTAATGGCTGTGTGCATAGCTTTCTTAACGGTGAGCAGTCAGGCCATCCGAGCAGCCAATGCCGATCCGGTGAAGAGTCTGAAATCAGAGTAATAACCCGATTTTTCAACGTAGAGACGCGACTTCATCGCGTCTGGGAAGAGGCGATAATTCGTTAGGTGAACCTGATTTGCATTGGGTTTGAATAATGAGGTAGTTTTAGTAGCCTCTGTATGGCTTTCATTTTCCTGCCAGACGCAATAAAGTCGCGTCTCTACATTTGATGGTTGTGGTAGAGACGCGACTTCATCGAGTCTGGGTAGAGGCGATTATTCGTTACGTGAACCTTATTTGCATTGGGGAAGAGGTGGTTTTATTAACCTCTGTATGGCTTTCATTTCCCTGCCAGACGCGATGAAGTCGCGTCTCTACAAGGTTACTCATGAGCTACGGACGCGGGTCGGGCGGTCATCATGGAGCCGATGCCAAATTTATCGCGGTATTCCTTCGGGGTTAACCCGGTCAGGTTTTTAAACAGTAATCGAAAATTCTTCATATCGTTATAACCCGACGCGACCATTACTTCAACCATATCTTTATGGGTTGTTTCGAGCATACCTTTCGCCGCTTCAATTTTTGTTTTTTGCAAATAACGAATGGGTGTCATGCCCGTGGCCTGCTTAAATCGGCGGATGATATTTCGACGACTCGAAGGTACTTCGTCCAGGGCTTCTTCTACATTTTTGATTTCACCGAAACGTTTATTAATGGTCAGTTGAACCGTTCGAACAAGAGCATCATCATTGGTAATCGAGGGTTTGAAATGCTCAAAATATAACTGGTTGTTTCGATCCATATCAATGGCGAATGTCTTGGCAATTCGTACCGCCATTTCCCGTCCGCAATGTTGCTGAATGAGTAACAGCTTCATGTGAAAACTGCTCGTTGCTCCGCCACTGGTATAAATATTCTCGCTTTGAGTAATGATCGCGTGCGGTTGAAGCTGTACCGACGGAAATAACTGAGCAAAGGCATCAACGGCTTCAATGTGCGTCGTGGCCTGACGACCGTTGAGTAAGCCTCCCGCAGCCAAGAGAAAGGAGCCCGTGCAAAGACTGATGAGGTTGGCTCCCATCTGAAACTGGCGATGCAGAAAGCCAATAAATTCAGCGTTTTCCTGAATGGTTTGGGCCATATCATCCGATCTGAAAGCTGGAATAAAGATCAGATCGCTCTTTTCACGGACTTCCGAAAGGACACGATAGGGGTATTGGCTGAAACTAGAAGGCAATTCAGGATTAAGTCCAATGAACTGAATGTCAAACTGACGATCCAGCTTTTCTTCTTCCAGAAAACGATTGGTCGTTTCGAATACATCAATGATGGCTGCTACACTGAGCAGGCGGTGGTTCTGGGTAAGTAGAATGGATAATTGCATGAAAACCTTTGGGTTGAACGGATAAATGTCACAAATACCCCTGCTAATTGGCACTTTGTACCCCCTTCTCTTTTCTTCCACCAAAGTAAGTTTGCCAGGGCTAATAACAAAGGCCAAGGCTCTTTAACACGCAGAAAATCTGCTTCCTACGCAACAGGCAGTCCGGCAAATCAATCCTAAATGAATCAACCATGTTACAACTGAATCCTTATCTCAACTTCGATGGCCAGACGGAAAAAGCGTTCCAGTTTTATCAATCTGTGTTTGGCGGTGAATTAGTTATTCAAAAAATGCGTGAGGCTCCGGGCGTAGAAAATTTTACGGAGGAAGAGAAAAACCTGATCATGCATGCCAGTATTCTTTTAAGTAACGGTCAGGTTTTGATGGGCTCAGATATTATCAAATCCTACGGGCATTCATTCACGCAGGGAACAAACCATTACATTTCACTGCACGCCGAAAGTAGAGCAGAAGCCGATCATCTGTTTGCTGCTCTCTCTGAGGGCGGGGAGGTAGAAATGCCTCTGGCTGATATGTTTTGGGGTGATTATTTCGGCAGCTTCAAAGACCAATACGGGGTATGCTGGATGATTAATTATGCATTGAAATTCTGAAAAAACACTAAACGAAGCAGGCTACAGCCTAACTACCTCAATTCCTATGAACGAAAACATCATTTGCTGGTTTGAGATCTACACAAAAGACATCGAGCGGGCCAAGAAATTTTACAGTGAAGTAATAGGTACGAAATTTACGGATGCTCCGGCTCCGGGCGACGCAGGAGAAATGAAAATGGCTTTCTTTTCGCCCATGGAAAATCAGGGGGTCAGCGGTGCCCTGATCGAAATGCCGGGAACCAAGGAAGGCGATGGCCATTGCGTGAATACGATGGTATACTTCCCAACGCAGAATTGTACGGAAGAAGAAAGCCGGGTGGAACAAGCGGGTGGTCAGGTCATTCGATCAAAATTTTCGATTGGAGAATTTGGCTTTTGCTCCATCTGTACCGATACGGAAGGAAATCCGTTTGGCTTTTTTTCGATGCAGTAAATCTACTTTGAGGTTTCGTAATGTGTATGGAACAGGCTACGAAACGCTTTTCTTAATCTCAAACAGTCATGGCTATGAAAACTCAGCAGTATAAAATAGATATTAACGCCAGTGCCAGTCGGGTCTATGATTTGATGCTTAATCAGGAATCCTATAAACTCTGGACGGCGGAATTTGGCCCTACCTCAGACTTTGATGGTAGTTGGGCGAAAGGAGCAAAGATCATTTTTACGGCCATAGGTGAAGATGGAAAAAAACAAGGAATGGTCGCTAAAATCCGGGAAAACATTCCTGCTACATTTGTTTCCATTGAGCATTATGGGGTTCTTTCAGAAGGAGAGGAAGTCAACGAAGGCCCAGCGGTAGAAGAATGGGCTGGATCGCTGGAGAATTATACCTTTGACGAAAAAGATGGAGTAACTACCCTTACCGTCGATGTGGATACAACCGAAAAATACATCGATTACTTCAATGAAACCTGGCCCCGAGCTCTGAAAAAATTAAAGGACATTTGCGAAGCCTCTAGCTAGAAACGTATGAAACCAGCCCTGTATCCCTGTCTTTGGTTTGACGGAAAGGCCCAGGAGGCCGCCGAGTTATATGTGTCTCTGTTCAGGAATTCTTCCATAAAAAGTAGTAACCCTATGGTTAGTTATTTTGAGCTGGACGGGAATCCTTTCATGGCTTTGAATGGAGGGCCTGAATACCAGCCCAATGCCTCAATTTCGTTTTACGTAACGCTCGAAGATCCCGAGGAGCTTGAAAACATCTGGAACGAATTGATGGTGGAAGGCGAAGCGTTTATTCCTCTGGGGAGTTACGACTGGAGTGAAGTATACGGCTGGGTGCAGGATCGGTACGGAGTTACCTGGCAATTATCCCTGGGTAAAGTAGCAGAAGTGGGACAAAGTATCGTGCCTTTATTCATGTTTTGCGGCGATCAGCAGGGCAAAGCCGAAGAGGCTATCTCGTTTTATAGGGATGTCTTTAACGGTACTGAAGAAGTATTCATTGCTCGTTATGAACCCGGTCAGGTAAAGCTGGATGCTAGCGTAGTTCACGCCCGTTTTAAACTGAACGATCAGTTATTTATGGCCATGGATAGTGCGGTTCCGCAGCCGTTTACTTTCAATGAAGGTATTTCGATGGTCATTAGTTGTGACACGCAGGAAGAAATTGATCATTACTGGAATCATTTCACCGAGAAAGGTCAGGAAGGCGTATGCGGCTGGTGTAAGGATCCGTTTGGTGTCTCGTGGCAGGTGATTCCATCCATGCTAGGGCAACTGATGTCCAATCCGGAAAAGGCTCCCAGGGTTGGAGCCGCCTTTATGAAAATGAAGAAAATGGAGATTGAAACGCTGGTAAATGCGTAAGGACAATACCATAAGCTGTTTTGGGTTTGTAATCCAAATCTGTCTGTGGAGGATCTGTGATCCATCATTGGGATTGTAAATCCCTTACAGAATACCAATCTGAAACAGCAGCTTTATGGAGAATTTGGCTGGGACCATTGGGCATAGCGAAGACAGAAACAGCCTCCTACCCAGACGCGATTTTATTGCGTCTCTACGGAAAAGGAAATCTTTTAGAATTGAAAAAGCAGGCCGGGTTTTACGTCCGGCCTGCTTTTCATTAATACCCGAAAATCTCTTCCAGAGTTACCTTCTTCACTTTACCGTATTTATTTAAAGAAGCCAGCGGCACTTTATTTTCCGAGGCTACAATACAGTAGGTGTAGGGTTTGTTCGCTAATTCTTTCTCGCTAAACTTCTTCAGATCGGCAAAAGTGAGTTGATCCAAAGCGGCGTATATCTTTTCCCGTTCGTCGTAATTCAGCCCTTTTTCCTGAGCGGCCAGGTAATTGTAAATCACTCCGTCCTGAAGAACGCGTTCCGTTTCCAGTGACTTCTTCATTCCTTTTTTCGCCGATTCCAGAGCTACGGGAGATTCAGGAAGTTTATTCAGTAATTCATTCATGCCCGCAACGGCTTCGGGTAATTTATCAGCCTGACAACCGATGTAGGCAATGAGTGTATAGTCATCATTTTTCTTGGCTGGCGTGTTGTAGTACGCATACGTAGAGTAGGCCAGAGCCTTCGATTCCCGAAGCGTCTGGAACACCACCGAAGCCATTCCTCCACCAAAATAGTTATTGAAAAACTCAATCGTTGGCGTCTCGGCAGGGTTATACGTCTCCGTGTTCCGAATCCAGGAAATTTCCGACTGAACCATGTCATAATCGGCGAATAATACCTCGTTTGCTGACTGTTTCAATTGTTTGAATTCCTGCTTGGCCGGAACCGCCGCAAATGAGGCTGGTAATGCGTGCAGAGCTACGATTTGTTGTTCAAACTGAGGTAACGTCAGCGGACCGTAATAGATGATTTGATGAGGCATCGTTACCAGTGAATGAATGAAATTCACGAGCTCAGTAGCCGTTACCTTTTCCAGTTCTTCATTACTCAACTGGTTATTAAACGGATTTTTCGCACCGTATTCGGCATACTGCATCAAACCCTGCATGATACTACCCTTGTTGAGTTTATTATCTGCTCGTTGTTTCAGCAGGCGACCTTTCAGTTCTTCCAGAGCTTTCTCATCGGGTTTACAGGTGCGGAGCAATTGTTCAAGCAGTTGGGTGGCAGGGGTGAAGTTCCCCTGCAAGCCCGTCAGACGGATGGTAGTGTACTCATTCCCCGGCTGAATCGTGTAACTACAGGCCAGATTATAAAACTCCGTGCTGATCTGGTCGGCGGTCATTTGGTCGGTGCTTAACAAACCGATATACTGCGTGGCCAGTCCTAATAATTTGCTGTGATAGGTGCCGAGTTTCAGGCGGTATCCCAGACGGAAAATTTCGTTTTCGGTATTCGCGGCGTACAGTACCTCGGCGATTCCCGCTTTACCCTGTTTTACGTCTTTTTGATAATCCAGCCAAACGGGTTTGATCGCCGCCATGGGCATGTTATCAATCTTTTTCAGGAAGGGTGATTCTTTGTCGGTATTGGTAGCCACGGGCGTGATCGTGGGCTTGTCTACTTTCTGAATGCTCTTGTCTTCGCCCTTGCGTTTGTAGACAATCACATAGTTATCCTTCAGCCATTCATTCGCAAAAGCTACTACTTCCGCTTTCGTAACCTTCGACATTGCGTCCAGCCGATCGGTATAGGCCAGCCAGCTTTCGCCTTTGTCATTCGTGAATGATTCCAGCAAAGGATACACGCGGCTGTAGTTGTTTTCCAGTTCGCGAATGGCGTTGAGTTTATAATTATTGACGATGGAACGCAGGATTTTTTCGTCAAACTCACCTTTCTTCAATTTCGCTACCTGACCCATCAATAAATCCTTCACTTCTTCCAGCGATTGCCCTTTTTTCGGACGTCCCGACATGGACCAAACCGAGTAATCTTTCAGTTTTTCAATAGTCGAGCCGCCACCCAGAATTTTCTGGCCTTTGTTCAGATTCAAGTCAATCAGACCAGCCGCTGAGTTGGACATAACCTCATCCATCAGCGTTTCCAGAATGGATGCTTTGGCATCGAGAACGCCGGGTAACCGAAATCCAATTCTCACCGATTCGGGCGTGGGGCCATACACTTCTTTGGTTTGGATACTCGTTAGCGGAGCCTCTTTGGGCGGGTTATACAGGCTAACGGGTTTCGGTTTCCAGAAGCTGAATTTCTGATCAATCATCTTAACCAGTTCATCCGGGTTGAAATCTCCGGCCATGATGACAGCCATGTTATTCGGCACATAATACTTATCGAAATACTTCCGAATTTCAATCAGTGAAGGATTTTTCAGGTGCTCAACGGTTCCGATGGTGGTCTGCTGTCCGTAGTTGTGCGTAGGAAACAAAGCGGCCATCATTACCTCTTCCACCTTCCAGGGGTCGTTATCCAGGCTACGATTTTTTTCTTCGTAAACGGCCTCTAACTCCGTGTGGAAAATGCGGAAAACGGGTTTGCGGAAACGCTCGGCCTGCAAGCTCAAATACCGATCCAGAGCATTGGAAGGAATGTCTTCCATGTAGGCTGTTACCTCATAACTCGTAAATGCGTTGGAATTCTGACCGCCCATGCTGGCAATCATTTTATCGTATTCGTTTGCAATGGCAAACTTGGCCGCTTCGCCCGATTTCTGGTCAATCTGGCGGTAAATGGCCTTCCGTTGTGCCGTATCAGTGGTGCTGTGATACTTTTCGTAAAGAGCATTAATTTCATCCAGCAACGGTTTCTCCTTGGCCCAGTTTAGCGTTCCATATTGATCAGTGCCTTTAAAAAGCATGTGTTCCAGGTAGTGAGCCAAACCCGTATTGGTGCGGGGATCGGTGTTGGAACCTGCCCGTGTGGGCATGAAAGAGAAAATGCGGGGTTCTTTTTTATTAACCGTCAAAATAACCGTCAGTCCGTTTTTGAGAGTATAAAAACGGGTTTTCATGGGGTCATTCGCGACGTAACGGTAGGTATAACCTCCGCTGGAGGCTGTTTCCCAGGCGTGTTTTTTCTGAGCTTGAGAGGTGGAAGGCACGAGGGCAAACAATAGGAATGCCCCCCAAAGGAGTCGTTTCATGTAGTAAAATCAATGGTTTGATATGGATGTCACTAATGTAGCTAAATCAGCATTATGATGCTTAGTATCCGGCTCAGGAATACAAACAAAATATCCCGAAAAATCGATTTTTTCGGGATAAGCTAAGCGGCTGTTTAAAACTGAGATTTAAATACAAATTAAGTAGACCTTTCCCTGCGTTCGAGAAGTAATAGCAGAAAAAGTCTACACCGCGATTTGCCATTCAGAACTATCCCGTTCCCGCAACAAGTTGCTCGGCTCTAACCGAGTGATTGCGAAAATATTATAATCACTAATGATGACGTTATCGGTAGCGTTACCTTCGACTATTAATATTGGAATAACGGTAAAATTACTAATTGGGAAAAAGAATATTGGACGTTAGTGAAAATGAATGGTACGTGGGAAATTGTGAACGTTGCTTTTTCAATAGCTGAATAAGTGAATTCACGAGACAAGAGAATACTAAGATAAATAATTAACTGTCTGCCTGGAAAATTAGACGTTTGATCGATCAGAGACTTGTGTACTACTTGTAGTTACGTGTATACAAAAAAACTCACAAGCAATTGTGAGTCTTTGAGTCTTGCTAATGGAAATACTATTCCACCTTTAATGATTTTACCGGATTTGCATTCGCCGCCCGGATTGCTTGGGTACTCACCGTCAGCAGGGCAACCAGCAACGCTAACGTACCCGCCGCCGCAAACAGCCACCAGCTTAGCTCCGTGCGGTAGGCAAAACCATTGAGCCATTCCCGGAGCAAATACCAGGCCGCCGGGGCTGCCAGCAGGAAGGCTAGTCCGACCAGAATCAGAAATTCTTTGGAGAGTAAAGCCACCAGCTGAGTAACTGATGCTCCCAGCACTTTCCGGATACCAATTTCTTTGGTACGCCGTTCAGCGGTAAAAGTTACCAATCCAAATAAGCCCAGACAACTGATAAAAATGGCGATTCCCGTGGCTAGGTTGGTGAGCTTTACCAGATTTCGTTCTTTATTGTAGAGCTTGGCAATTTCATCGTCGAAGAAGGTGTACGAAAAATCCTCCCCGCGGTACGTTTCATTCCAGAGTTGTTTGATCTGAGCCAGTGTAGCATCGAACGCCTGAGCACTGCCCGTTTGTAACCGCACGTTAAATTGGGATAGACTACTAGGGCTATTGTTCATCAAGGCCGTAGGCTGGATGGATTCGTGCAATGAACGACCATGAAAATCTTGTACAACCCCCACCACCGGAATCTGGGCCCCATTCCCGTATTGCAGGAATTGACCAATGGCCTCCGTGGGTTGGCGGAAACCCATCTGTCGGGCCAGGGTTTCGTTGATAACCAGTTCGCTCGTGGTATCGCTTTCGGCGAAATTTCTCCCCGCCAGCAGATGAAACCCGAAGAGACTTAAGTACTGCGTATCGCCATCTTTGCGGTACACATTGATCGCTACTTTCTGTTTGTTGCGAACGGCATTCATCATGGATGAACTGTAGCCCGAAGAAATAGGCGACTGATTCGCCAAACTCACCTGTTTGACGCCCGAAAGTTTTCGGATACGGTCGGCCAGCGTAATGCGTTGGTTCTGATCACTGATCCAGAAGTATTTAGTCGGTACGCGAAAAGTAACGATAGCTTCCCGGTTAAAACCCAGGTCTTTCTGAATCATGTACTGCAATTGCCGACTAACGAATAAGGCTCCAATAATGAACATTTGGGCAATCACAAACTGCGAAATGATGAGTACCCGACGAAGACCGATTTTTCCCGGCTGAACAAAAAGGTTGGTACCACGAAGGGTAAGAATGGGCATAAAACGCGAGATCAGTAAACCGGGGTAGATACCGGCTAGCAAAGCCGTAAGCAGTGCCATGGCCAGCAGGAATAGCCAGAAGGTAGGCTGGCTTAAGTCCAGTTCCACGCCCGACGGTATCAGTTCACTCAGGTAGATCAGACCCAGTTCGGCCAGAGCAATGGAGAACAAAACGGCTACGACGGTTACCAGCAGCGTTTCGCCGAGCAACTGCGAGATGAGGTGACTGCGGCGACTGCCTAGGGTTTTACGAATACCGATTTCCTTGCCTCGCTGACTGGCGTGAGCCGTAGACAGATTCACAAAATTGATGGAGGCCAGCAGCAGTAAAAATACACCCACTGCGGCCAGCCCATACAGGGTAGGCTTGTGGGCTATTCGCAAGCCATTGGCGTAGGTTTGATTGAAATGAACGTCAGATAAAGGCTGAAAACTAAACCAGCGTTTCCACTCGATGGAAGAATCTCCGGAATGACTATCAATCAGTTTTGTAACCTTCTGGGCCAGTTGATCAGGATTGGCACCGGGCTTGATTTTTATCAGGCATTGGGACGCTCCATTGGTGTTCGTCCAGGCGTCAAAACCGTAGTTTTCGCGACGTTTTTTACTGCTTGTCAGGGTAGCCAAGGATAGGTAGGCCGGATACGAAAAGTCACTTCGCTCAACGGCATTTTTTACAAGGCCCGATACCGTTAATTCCAGGGTATCCTGGTAGGAAACGGCCCGTAACGTTCGACCCAGTACCTTGGACGAGGCTTCGCCAAAATAACGTTCAGCCAGACGTTGCGTCAGGACGATCTGATTGGGTTTGGCGAGCGACGTCTGAGGCGAGCCTGCGATCCACTCCGCTGGCAAGATCTTAAAGAATTGAGCATCCGTAAAGATCATGTGAGAAGAGGATTCCTTCGCTGCCGGAAAAAGGATGGGTGCTTGCCCCAAGCGAGGCACTTCAATTTGCTCAAAACTTTCCTGGTGAAAAGCAGCGACGGTCTCCAAACCCGTTACTTCCCGCCGAATACTTTCGGGAATGGGAGCAGAAACGCCGGCGTTGTGTCCCGGATCGTCGCCAAATTTGAACTCCGTCACGAGCCGATAAATCCGATCGGCGTCGGGTGGATGTCGGTCAAAGCTAAATTCATAATTAACCAGTAAAAAAATAACGATACAGGCCGAAAGCCCTACTGCCAAACCCAGGACATTAATGCTAGTCGTCAGGCGATTTCGCCAAAGCGTGCGAAGAGCGATTTTAAGATAATTCTTGAACATGATAGTAAGGTTGGGAAGGGGGCTTCCTGATGAAAAGATGTAAACTCGTTACTCACTTTTGAGACTCTTCACCGGATCGGCATTGGCTGCCCGAATGGCCTGCGTAGAAACGGTCACAAGGGCAATCACCAGAGCAATCAATCCACCTATGCCAAACGTAAGCCCGCCCAGGCTGGCCCTGTAGGCAAAGCCCTCCAGCCAGCGATCAAGGGCATACCAGGCCAGGGGCGAGGCCATGGCAAAAGCGATGAGTACAAGGACAACGAAATCTTTGGAAATGAGGCTTGAAATATGAAAAACACTGGCTCCTAATACCTTTCGAATACCGATTTCTTTGGTTCGAACTTCTACGGTATACGTAGCCAATCCAAAAAGACCTAAACAGGAAATAAGAATAGCGATCGTAGCGAACAGGTTGAAAAGTATTCCGGTCTGTTGTTCTTGCTCGTGTAGCCGCTGAAAGCTTTCTTCCATAAAATGATACCCAAAGGGCTGGTCTGGATACAAGCGTTTCCAGATTTTCTCCGTTTCTGCCAGAGCCCGCGAGGTATTGGCCAGCGAGGCTTTTACGTAAAACGTACGTTGCCAGGAAAGATCATAGAATAAAACGGCCGGAGCAATGGCTTCGTGAAAATTGCGGAAATGAAAATCTTTAACAATCCCAATGATTTGTCCGGCTCTACCATTAAACGTGATGGATTGTCCGACATAGGGCGGTTTCAATCCCAGGGTTTTTACGGCTTTTTCATTAAGAATCACGTTAGCCGTATCCATTCGTACGGCATGACTGAACCAACGGCCTTCCAGTAGCTTAAGGTTGAATATAGGCTGGAACTCAGGTTCAACTGACAACGCCGAAACAGTAGGATTGAAGTCTTCTGCCTTGCCTTTCCACTGCAGACCGCCCGACATACTGTTGGGGTTATTTTCGAGCGGAAGACTGGTGGCAGTTACGCCATCAATAGAAGTCAGAGTACGAAGCTGAGTTTTGAACGCTTCCCGATCCTTGCGGTTTCTGAACTCGTCGGAAGGAAGTTCCAGGCTGAAAACACCTTCCCGGGAATACCCCGGATCGTGTGTCTGAATGAAATGAAGTTGTTTGAAAATGCCCAGCGTGCCAATGATTAGGGTAATGGAAATGGTAAACTGAAGAACCACCAGTGCTTTTCGGAAGTGCGTTGTTTTCGTTCCTAGCAGCTGATTGCCTTTCAGAACCTGAATGGGCTGAAAGGAAGAAAGTAGCAGGGCCGGATAAATGCCCGACAGGAAAATGGTCACCAGCATTGTTCCCAGTAGTATGCTCGCTACGCCGGGGTCGCTGAGGGTAAACACAAAGTGTTTTTTCGTGAAGTCATTAAAAAAGGGTAACAGCAACTCTACTAACGCGAGCGTCAGGCCAAGAGCTAGTAACGTAAAGACCAGTGATTCCGTGAGAAACTGCCCAAATAATCGGCCCCGTTCGGCCCCAATCAACTTTTTAACACCTACCTCCTTGGACCGCGTACTTGCTCGGGCGGTGGACAGGTTTACGTAGTTGATGCAGGCAATGATGAGAATCAGTAAGCCGACGATACCCAAAATCTGCGTAGTGCGTTCATTGCCGCTGGCTAACTCATCCCGCTGAAATCCTTTGGCAAAGTGGATGTCAGTAAGGGGGAGCAGGCTGGCAATGGTATGCGTGTCTTTTTTGTAGGTACGAAAGAGATTCGTCAATTTAGCTCCGACGGCCTTGGTACTGGAGCCAGGCACCAGTTGTAGGAACAGTTGATAATTAAAGTTTCCCCACTGGCGATCGTTGGCGGCGTCTTCAGGATTTTTCAACAGGGCCGCAATGGGCAACATCAGATCGAACTGAAAGCTGGACTGGGCCGGATTATCCCTGACGATGCCTTTGACGACGTAGTCTGTGGAATCGAGTCGAATGGTCTGACCGATAGCCGAAGCGGCATCGCCGAAAAACGTTTTTGCTTTTGACTGGGTTAAAACGATGCTATTGTAGTCCTTGAAAACGATTTTGGGACTGCCTATGACGAACTGGTAATCAAAGACTTCAAACCAGGTGGAGTCGACATACGCAGCGTTTGGTTCCTTGAAAAGCTCATGGTTTATCCGAACAACGAGTGGACTCCAGGGCTTCTGAAAACGAGCTACTTTTTCAACTTCTGGAATTTGCTTTTGGGCAAAATCTCCCAGGACGAGTGGCGAATTAGACCATACCCACGAATCCTGCGGACTGATTTGGAGCGTATTGGTCACCCGATAAATCCGATCTGCCCGTTGGTGATAGGCATCGAAACGCAGTTCATTCTGCACCCATAACAAAAGCAGAATCGAGGCCGTCATACCAAGGGCCAGGCCCCCGATATTGAGTCCCGAATACATTTTGTTTCGCCATAAATTGCGGAAGGTAATTTTGATGTGGTTTTTCAGCATAGGGGTAAGGTATTAGGAAAACCAGGTAGGAATAGGTAATCTTTACTCACTTTTCAAACTCTTCACCGGATTGGCATTAGCTGCCCGAATGGCCTGACTACTTACCGTGATAAACGCAATCAACAGAGCGATGAAACCCGACAAGGCGAAGGCTACCCAGCCCATCTGAATACGGGTGGCGTAGGCTTGTAGCCAGTCTTGCATGAAATACCAGGCCAGCGGAAACGCGATGGCGTTAGCAATCAGTACCAGTTTTAAAAATTCTTTGGATAAAAGTAGCGTAATGCTTGATAAGGTGGCCCCCAGTACTTTACGTATGCCAATTTCTTTACGACGGGTTTCAACGGCAAACGTAGCCAGTCCGAACAGTCCAAGGCAGGCAATCAGAATAGCCAGACCGGTAAAGGCTGCCAGCATGGTGCCCAGTTTACTTTCGGCTTTGTACAGAGCATCGTAGGCTTCGTCGAGGAAGTAATACTCGAAAGGATACTCCGTCTCGTATTTTTTGAATACCGATTCTATCGTTGCCAGTCGGGAAGTCACGTTACCACCAGCGGCCAGCTTCAGGTACAGACAGCCTCCGTAAGTCATCAGTTCCCGCGTCGTATCGGCTACTACAGAGATACCCAGTCCGCCCTGTGGGTGCTTGCTGGAAAAGAGGTTGAAATTTTTCACGACTCCCACCACTTCAGAAGCCTGGTTGCCCAACTGAATTTTTTCGCCAATCGGTCTTTCCGTAAATCCAAAATCTTTTAAAGCCGATTCATTCAGAATCAATGACGGTGGATTGGACGAGTAGGGGCGGGTAGGCTTGATTTTCCAGGGTACATTCATAGTCTGGAAAAAGGAATTGTCTACAGCCGTAATCTGAAGAGAAATATCCTTTTTAGTAACCGGCGACTGCGTAAAGAACATACTCACACCACCCTTGAACAGTGGCCAGCTCGCCGCCGCTACGTTTTGAATACCAGCCTGTTGCCGGAGTTCCTGCTTGAATGCGGCGTAGTGAGCAACCATCGTTTGTGGAACGGTAATTACCACAATGCCTTCACGATCCAGTCCGATATTCTGCTGACGGAGAAAGTCAAGCTGATTTTTGACAATCAGACTGCACACAATCAAACCAATGGAAACGGAAAATTGAAAAATGGTCAGGATGCGGCGAATGTTAATGCCGTTTGCCTTGGAAAACCGTCCTTTCAGAACTTCGGCCGGAGCAAATTGGGAGAGGAGCAGGGCCGGATAACTGCCCGCCAACAGTGTACAAATCAGAAGCAGACCAGCCAGTAACCCGATGAAGAGTGGCGTACTCAGGAAGGTATCGCTAATGTGAAGATCCAGCCACTGAAAGAAAAAGGGCCGTAAAGCTTCAACCAGCAGTAGACTTAGCCCAAAGGAAATCAGGGTAATCAGTACGGATTCGGTGTAAAACTGAGCGGCTAGGTTACTGCGTAAGCCACCGAGTACTTTCCGCACGCCTACTTCTTTGGCCCGTTGCGTAGCCCGGGCCGTGGTCAGGTTCATGTAGTTGATCAGGGCTAGCAGCAAAATACCCAAGGCAATACCCGTGAACAAGCCATGGTATTGCTGGGAATGATCCACCAGGATGCCGTGCAGGTGAAGATCAGTGAAGGGCTCTAAAATGAACTCCTCGGGTTTCTCACCTTTTTTGACGGGTTGATCCTTCAGGTGCAGTTGACTGATTAACCGTTCCACCTTTGGTCGGTGTTCGGCTTTTGTCAGCAGAAAATACGTATAAAAAGCCCCGCCGCCAACGTGGCTGTATTCCAATTGCTGTCGTAAGCCATCGTCGTAGGAAGCCAGATTTTTCTGCGTAGCAAAGGAAATAAGTGCGGAGAAGGAAATCGTACTGTGGGAAGGCAGGCTTTCCAGCACGCCGGTTACTTCCAGCGGTACTTTATTGTCGTAGACCAGGGTTTTCCCCAGCGGATTGGCCGCTCCGAAATATTTCTGGGCTAATTCTGGGGAAAGTACAATCGTATTGGGACGGGTTAAGGCAGTAGCTGCGTTTCCCTTCTGAAGGGGATACGTAAAGACGCTCAAAAAGGAAGGGTCGGCAAAGAGAAGCTCATCCTCAAAGGAGTGGAAGTTAGTGACCGTTTTCAACACTGTTCGCACGGAAGGTCGCGTACGAACCGTCGCTTCCACCAGATCCGGGCGGGCGTCTTGTGTACGCGGTCCCAGTTGTGGCGACATGGACTGCGTCTGGATGTGCGTGTCGCCGTAAGGCATCCGGTCCATCGTTTGAAAAATCCGACTGCCTTTCTGATGAAACGTATCGTAACTGTATTCGTGGACAACGTACAGCAAAATCAGAATACTGACGGCCAATCCAGCGGCTAACCCGCCAATGTTGAGCAGGCTGTACAGGGGATTCCGTCGGAGGTTACGCAAGGCTATTTGCAGGTAGTTCTTCAGCATACGTTCAGGGATCCAGGATGTTGAGGCGGTGCCTAGAAAGTCGTGCCCTATCGCTTGAAAAATAAAAAGTATCTGATTTATAGGGAATTGAATAAAAGCTTATGTCCATTTACGTACAGTTCACTGTACGTAAATGGACATAAGTACCTATTTAAATCAACTCTCCCTAATCAACCCGAAGCTGGTTATCCGCAGCGAAACTTGCTTTTCGATTCTCAATCAGAAGCCATGATTCGCACTGGAAATTATAAATGTTAGACCGTCTATTAAAAGCTGTCTGAAAGTTATAATCGAAGCCCTTCATGCAAATCAGAATGCGATCCTTTGTTTTGTTAGGGCTAATAGGCTTGGGATAACGGTAGGTAGAACCTGCCTCTTTGTAGGAGCGAGAGGGAATCTCGCAGCAGTGGGTTTTAGTTAGTTCAACCAAAATCCTTGAGTAAAGCGACCTACATCACACGTACGTAGTTTAACTCAAAATTTTGGTTTTGAAAGGGTATAGACGCGACTTCATCGCATTTGCCTTTCCCGTGATGACTGGTGTCTCATCAGTCATCTGTACGCAAACAGTGGTTGGTGGGACACCAGTCATCACGGCGTAACTGCGAGAAAATGAAAGGGACAAATCCATAGACTTCAGGCCGACCGATGCCAGCGAAAAAGCTGGCATCATTCGTCTACCATCCAATTGTTGATGCCCCCGTCACTGTCACTAGGCCAGAGCCGAGCGACGGGGGAGCCAATTTTTCCTGCCTGTCCTCTAGAACGTAGCGAGAGACCTTCTCAGGAATGGGGCGGGGCTGGTTTCATTAAGTTACTGCCTGACCCAATAAGCTTGAAAAAGGTCATACGCTTCTTCGCTTTGCTCTGAATGACAGACGCTGATGATCAAGTAATGATGTCTCCTTCAGGTATGAAATAGCCCTAAATACCAACCGTGTCTCCAGATGAAATCCCGGGACTTACTAAAATCTTATTTTTAGCCCTTCTTTAAAGAATGAGCTTATGGCTGTCAATTTTTTGCTTACGACTTTGTCCAACCTCTTTTGAGGCGATGGGTAAAGTATTTTCTTAACGGAATATCCAGTAGGACCATGACTGCGTAGGCAAAGAGGATTAACCAAATAACACCAGCAATCATGACGACAACCATCTCTTGAACGGACGGTTTCTTTACATCCATATAACTCAGCACCAGCCAGATGAAAGGGTAGTGCGTCATGTATAAAGGGTAAGAAATATCGCCCAGGAACTTACAGATTTTCTGATACACTAAATGATGCGTAGCCCCAGCCCCAAGAGCTACCAGAAAAGGCAGGTAAAAGATAAGCACCAGAGGATCTACCAGCCCACTGGTGTGCTTCGAGAAAGGGATCAGAAAGCTGAGTAATAACAGGATACTCAATGAAACTAATCCGAGTTTCGATGGAATGATCCACTGGGAACGGTACACAAGGATTCCGGCCAGGAAGGAATACAACATTCGATACCCACCACCCATCACGTTATCTCCCCCAAAACCTACGCCTAAAAAGTTCGAACGATGGGCTTCAAAAGCCAGGGCAACAGCGGCAGCAATGGTTAATAGCCAGAGAATTTTATGATTGATTTTAACCAGAAATAAAACGTAAACAAGGTTGGCTATGTATTCCCAGAATAAAGACCAGGTGGGTGGATTTAAATGAAAAAGATTAAAGTAACGCTCTTTGACCAGTGGGTACGGAATCATCAGGCAGGAGGTAATAAACATGGGGATGATTCGGTCGGCGTACTTCTGGTAAAGATTACTAAAAGGATCAAAAACGAAAGCGAGTAATCCAATGACCGAACCGATGACGACGAGCGGATGTAAACGAATGAGTCGTAGTTTTAAAAAGGTACTAATGCCCATTTGCCGGACTCGCTGATCGTAGGCATAGGCAATCACAAAACCCGATAAACAGAAGAAAAAGTCAACGGCAAAGTAGGCGTGAGCAATGAAATTGTCATGGTAATCGGGCTTGATGAGTTCCATGAAATGAAAAATGACTACCGCAACGGCAGCCACTCCACGCAGGCCATCCAGCACTTCAAAGTGTTGCCTGGTTTGTAACAGGGTAGGGTTTGTTTCTTGGGTAAGCATGGTTTTCGGTTAAGCATCGGTGATTTGCTATGAACCCGCCCGGAAGCGGGTTCATAGCAAATAGCACATTACTCGGTTTTTAAACTCTTCACCGGGTTCATTAATGCTGCCGAAATGGCCTGGTAACTTACCGTAGCCAGGGTAACAATCAGGGCTCCGATACCCGCACTGGCGAAAATCCACCAGCTAAGGTCTGAATGGTATTCATAACGAGAGAGCCAGTTATTCATTAAATAATAGGCAATGGGAACGGAAATGCAGAATGAGATAATCACCAGCCCGACAAAATCCTTGGAGAGAAGGCCCCAAAGGTTGAAAACCGAGGCTCCCAACACTTTCCGAACACCAATCTCCTTGATGCGTTGCTCGGCCACGAAGGAAGCCAAGCCAAACAGGCCCAGACAGGAAATAAAGATGGCGAGACAGGCAAAGAACGTAGCGAGTTTACCCACACGAACCTCCGAAGCAAATTTCCGAGCGTATTCTTCGCTAGAGAATTTATAGTCGAATGGGGCACCGGGGTCGTGCTTCCGGTAAATTTCTTCAATGCGACTTAACGCCCGACTCACGCCCGTTTGCGGAGCAATTTTGATGGTAATGATGCCTGACCAGCCGGGATTATAGGTGAAAATAGTGGACATGGCGGGTCGATAGGGAGAATCCATAATGACATCTTTCACCACACCAATGACGGTATAAGCCTTATCGTTCCATTTGATCGTTTCCCCAACCACATTCTTCATGCCGGTGTACTTGGCCGCCGATTCATTCAGAATCAATGCACTGGAATCTGTAGCAAATTTGGTTGAAAAGTCACGTCCACTGACGAATTGTAATCCTACCGTTTTTCCAAAATCTTCACTCACGGCAACCGTACCAAACAGGGCTTGTTTATTGGGATCTTTGCCCTTCCAGTCGAAACCAATCTGATTGGAATAGAGCTGGGTAATCGGGCTTGAAGATTTAGTGACATTCGCTACCACACCGCTGGAAAGTAACTCCGTCCGGAAAGCTTGGTAGTTTTTGTAACTTTCCTCCGTGTTCATATTCAGGTAGATAAGTCCTTCGCGGTTAAAACCTACGGGACGATCTTTGGCAAACTGTACCTGACGGAATACCGCAATAGTGCCGATAATCAGCGTTACGGAAACAGTAAATTGCAGAACAACCAGCACCTTTCGGGGTAAGGAAGCGTAACGCCCCACGCGGAAGGTGCCTTTTAATACCTTCACGGGTTGAAAAGAAGAGAGGTAAAAAGCGGGGTAACTGCCTGAAATCAAACCCGTAAACACGGTAAAGCCAACGGCCATTAACCAGAAAACCGGACTTTGCCAGGGTAAGGCTAAATGCTTGCTGGAGAGATCGTTGAAGAAGGGTAAAGACGCTTCAACCAATAAAATACTCAGGGCCAGAGCCAGAAACGAAACTAGCAACGATTCACTCAAAAATTGACCGACCAACTGGGTCCGAACGGAGCCAATGGCTTTTCGAATGCCTACTTCTTTGGCTCGTTTTTCGCTGCGGGCCGTGCTGAGATTCATGAAGTTAATACAGGCCAGTAGCAATACAAAAGCTCCAATGCAGCCAAATAACCAGACAAATTCAATCCGTCCGCCGGCAATGACTCCGTTTTTAAACTCAGAATACAAATGCCACTTCGACATGGGATGCAGGAAGACCTCTGGTTTGGCTGCATCCTTGGGGTTATGATTAAGAATGGTATTCTTGATTTTGGCGGAAACCTTTTCAAAGTCGGCGGTTGGCTGGAGCTGAACGTAAGTCTGAAAGGAGTTATTTCCCCAACTCTCGCGGCTTTCCTTCACCCAGGGTTCTGCAATCAGATATAACTCCCAGGGTAAGAGGTAATGCACTTCATTGAGTTCAGTGTTGTTGGGGAGGTCTTTATAAACACCTGTTACTTTTACTTCCGATTTGTTATCGATCTTAACGATCTTATTGATGGGGTCTTCATCCCGAAAAAGAGCCTTCGCTAGTGACTCATCAATAATTATGGAATGCGGATCTTTCAGGCCCATTCTGGTGCCTTTCAGCATTTCAAGCGAGAGCATATGGGGGCCGTCTGCACCCATGTAGTTGCCGGTTTTATTAAGCTTCGTGCCTTTATAAGCCAGAATATGCCCGAACGTCCAGGAGCTGGGAACGACGTATTTAAAATCTGAATATTTTTCTTTTAACTCATGATGTAACGGAACGGGCACTGCGGTCTGCGTGCCTTTACGACCGTCCCAGCTTTGGTGCATCATGACCTGAGCAATGCGATCATGGTTTTGATGATAGCGGTCGTAGGTCAACTCATCCCAGATCCAGAGACCAATCAGCATGGTTACAGCCATCCCTAAAGCCAGCCCAACGATATTAATGAGGGAATAAACCTTGTTTTTCAGTAAGGCCCGAATGGCTACTTTAAAGTAATTACGTATCATGAGGTAAAGGTTTAACAGCGTATAATTCAAAGATGAAAAAGCCGAAATTTTCGTTGCATCGTTTTTGAAAATGTTTGTCAAAACTAAACTTCCAGAAAGTTTAGAACTTTCTGGAAGTCAGCTAAGAGAAGTACCGTATTAGTTAAATCATTACTCCGACTTCAAACTCTTCACCGGGTTGGCCAGAGCTGCCCGGATGGCCTGGGTACTGATGGTAATCAAAGCAATCAGTAAGGCCACGCCAGCCGCCGCCAGGAATACCCATCCCTGCAACTCAATGCGATAGGCAAAGTCTTCGAGCCAGCGATGCATGGTGTACCAGGCCATGGGAAAGGCAATCAGTGAGGCAATGCCGATCAGGATCATGAAATCCTTTGAGATCATTCCGACGATGCTGGTAACGCTGGCTCCCAATACTTTGCGGATGCCAATTTCTTTGGTACGTTGTTCGGCTGTGAAAGTTACCAGTCCAAACAGACCGAGGCAGGCAATGAAGATCGTCAGGAGGGTAAACGTTACCAGCAAACGGCCCTGTTTGATTTCTGCTTCGTACTGATGAGCGAAATTCTGATCCAAAAAGCTGTATTCAAACGCATGGTCGGGGTCGAATTTTTGATAAACCTTTTCAATATACGCCAGCGTCGCCTGGGTGTTTTCGGGTCGAATTCGTACGTAAAGATTATCTTGTTGAAAATCGAGCGGCATTTGCATGACCAGCGGTTCAATTGTATGCTGGAGTGAATAGACATGGAAATCTTTCACCACACCAACGACCTGCGAATGACCACGAATTTCATTATTCTGCCCTGCGTTGAATTCTACCCGTTTTCCGATGGGGTTTTTCCAGCCAAGTTTTTTTACCAGTGTTTCATTCACCAGAACAGATTCATAAAGGTCTGTTTTGCGACTTTTGTCAAAATTCCGTCCGGCTACGAGTTTCATTTCCAGTGTGTTGAGAAAATCTTCATCCACATCAATTCGCTTGGTAATCACGCTGGATTCGGAAATTTCTCCATTATTCTCGAAGTAGAATCCTTTACCCCCCAGGTCATTATTCCCAATCGGGTTACCCGCCGCCGAAACCCCTTCGATCAATGGATTTTTTAGTAACTCATCTTTAAGCTGTGGAATCTGTTTGCGAACCTCCGTTTTATGGACATGAAAAGTTAATACCTGATTGCGGTTGAAACCCAGGTCTTTTGAGGAGGTATAATGCATTTGCTGGTAAATAACCGCCGAGCCAATCAGCATACTGATGGTAACCATAAACTGGAAAACCACCAGCGATTGACGAAAACGTTTGTTGGTAGCGGTATTACCTAATTGTCCTTTTAAAGCCGGAATAGTACGGAAACCGGAGAGAAAAAAGGCGGGATAACTGCCACTTAAACCCCCCATAATCAGACAGAAAACGAGTAATAAAGCCAGCGTGGGAAGAACGCCTAGCTGCCAGAGTGATAGCTCTTTTCCTGAAAAATCATTAAAGAAAGGAAGACCCAATTCAACTATTAAAATGCCTAACAAAGAAGCGGCCAGGGTTAAAATGATTGATTCGGCCAGAAACAGACTAACCAGTTGATTGCGGTCTGATCCAATGGCTTTTCGGACGCCCACTTCCCGCACTCGCAAAGCGGAATGGGCCGTGGAAAGATTCATGTAGTTGATCGCCGCAATGAGTAGAATTAATACTGCTATAATGCTGAAGACTACAATGTATTTCACATCGCCATTCGCACTAATTTCATAATCCAGATGGGAGTAAAGGTGAATGTCTGTGAGTGGCTGAAGATGAAGTTTGTAATCGACATTCCCCATTTCCTTCTGTAAATGATCGGGGAAAAAGCGAGTTAACTTCTTTTCCAGCGAAGCTACATGCGTATGGGGTTTAAGTAATATATAGGTGTAAATCGAGAAATTCTGCCAACCGTCCGTATAATCTGCTGGTAACGAACGCAGAGCTTTAAAGTGAAGGTGAGAGTGGGTAGGAGCGTCTTTGATAACTCCGGTAACCAGATTCTCATAATTATTTTCCAGATAAACCGTTTGATTCAGAGCACGTTTCGCATCGCCAAAGAGCTTCTTAGCCATACCTTCGGTCAGTACGATGGACTTGGGTTTGGATAGGGCAGTTTTAGGATTGCCGTACAAGAAAGGGAAATCGAAAACCTCAAAAACGTTAGCATCGGTAAAACAGATTGCTTTTTCTGTATACTGCTTGTCACCGACCCGAATTGGGCCGCCGCCTTCCGGAGAAAACCGAACGGTTTCCTGAATTTCGGGGTAATCTTTTTTTAAGGTGGGAGCAAAAGGTGCGGAAGTGATGGCCAGATCAAAATGCCCATTATCCCAATTAGCCGAATGTACGACCCGATAAATGCGATCCGATTTTTCGTGGAAGCGGTCGTAGGTGAGTTCATCAAGAATAAATAGTCCAATCATCCAGAACGCTGCCAAACCTACCGCCAGGCCGAGCAGATTAATCACTGAAAACATCCGGTTTTTCAGTAGATTACGTAAAGCAACTTTCAAATGATTTTTCAGCATAGCTTTTTAGGTTGCTGGTTGTTAGTTACGGGTTGTTAGTTTTTGTAACGACTTCAACTAACAACTCATCTTCCTACTCTGATTTCAAACTTCTGATCGGATTCATTAAGGCCGCTTTTACGGCCTGATAACTAACCGTCAGCAATGTTACCACTAACGTAGACAGACCTGCCAGAGCAAAAACCCACCAGGATAATGAAACGCGGTAGGCGTATTCTTCCAGCCACTTACTCATGGCAAACCAGGCCAGTGGGAAGGCAATCAGGGCCGCAACCAGCACCAGTTGAACGAACCCTTTGGAGAGCAAAAGAAAAATGTTACCGACGGAAGCCCCCAGCACTTTTCGAATACCAATTTCTTTAATTCGCTGTTGTACTACGTAGGAAGTCAATCCGAATAAACCCAGACAGGCCAGAATGATGGATAGTGTAGTGAAAATATTCATGAGTCTACCCAGCCGAATTTCAGAGTCGTAGAGGAGCTTGTAGGTATCATCCAGAAACGTATATTCAAAGGGCTGGGAAGGAACCAGTTTTTTCCAGGTAGCTTCCAGAAAAGCCAGCGTTTGAGGCACGTTGTGACCACTAAGTTTAATGAACAAACGATGCCCCTGTTTTTCCGGGAAAAGAACCAGGGGTTTAATCTTTTCGTGTAAACTGGCAAAGTGAAAGTCTTTGATGACGGCTTTGACATAACCTGGCCGGGAAGCGTCCAGAAACATGCGTTTGCCAATCGCTTCCTTAGGTGTCCATCCGAGCTGGCGGGCGGCACTTTCATTCAGAATAAACTGATAAACAGACTGATTGGCATCGGGAAGGTCGGTATTCGTAATATCCTGTTGAGTTAAATCCTGACCCGCAATCAACTGAACGCCAATGGTTTTTAAATAATCTTCATCAATAGGGTTGGCATTGACTGAAATCTGATTGGATTCAGGCATATCTGCCGACCGCATACTATACCCACTGACAATATTAGCCGGGTTGTTTGCACTGCGGGACGCATATAAAATATCAGGATTCTTTTTTAGTTCATCCTTGATCGTAAGGATCTTATGCTGAGCTTCTCTATTAAGAAAGAGTTGCACCAACTGGTGACGATCAAAGCCCAGATTCTTATTTTGAATGTAATGAAGCTGGTTTTGAATAATTAACGTTGCCGCAATCAGAAAAATAGAAATAGTAAACTGGAAAACGATGAGTGACTGCTGTACCCGCTTCCCGGAACTGGTGTGTTTGAATGCTCCTTTGAGTACTTTAATGGGCTGAAAACCGGAAATAATCAGGGCTGGATAAGTTCCTGCCAACAAACTAATGGCAATGGTAATGCCTAACGTAAAGGCTATAAAGGGAGCGGTGAAAAGGGCACTGTAGTGCAGGGAAGTGGCCGCTACTTCATTGAAATAGGGAAGCAAAAGCACCACTACGTCAAGGCTAAGTAATACAGCAACCACGCAAACAATAAAAGATTCCCCGATAAACTGCCAGAAGAGTTGTGAATTATCCGCTCCAATTACTTTTCGAATGCCTACTTCTTTAGCCCTTTCGACGGAGCGTGCTGTACTTAGATTAATATACGTAAAGCAAACAATCATCAGAATCAATCCTGCGATAGCAGCCAGAATATACAGATAGGTTACTGGGGTATTCGCCACCAGGCCACCATAGGGAGAATGCAAATGGATCTCTGAAAACCGTTCCAGGTAATAATCAATGGTCGCTCCAGAGCCTGCCATTTCTTTTTTCATGAAAGGCGAAATCTTGGCCTGAAGGAAAGCCAGGTCTTCTGGTTTTCTCAGTAACAGGTACGTAGTGTAGTTAGCGTTGAAATACGAAGTTTCCTGATTGGCTCCCAATGAAGAGAATGAGGCCAGAAAATCGAACTTCAACTGGGAGTTGGCAGGGTAATCTTTAATAACCCCGGTTACCTGATAGGATATGGTATCAGCGGCGGTTAACAGCAATTTCCCAACCGGATTGGCCGAGCCAAAGTATTTTTTGGACGCAGATTCCGTAAGTACCACCTTGAAGGGGCCATCCAGGGCATGGGCTGAACTTCCGTGAATAAAGTCCGCCTGAAACACTTTGAAAAAGCTGGAGTCAGCGTAGACAAATTTCTGTTCTGAAACCAAGGTATTGTTTAACCTTAGAGTGGCCGTAGAACCCGAGAGCCGAACCGCAGACTCTACTTCTGGAAAGGTTCGCTGAAAAACGGGAGCGACTTTTGTACTGGTAAAATTACCCTTCTGAGCCTTGTCGTTGCTGCCAAAGCTATACTCCATAATAACCCGTGCAATCCGATCGCCCTTGGGCTGAAAACGGTCAAAGCTCACTTCGTTCTGAATGTAAAGACCAATCAGAAGACAGCCGCTTAAACCAATCATGAGTCCGAAGATGTTGATGAAAGAGGAGGTCCGGTTTTTCCAGAGATTTCGAAAAGCAATGGTGAAATAACTTTTAAGCATGGCGTTTGGGGTGCTTAGTGACTACTGCTGCGGTTAATGGATTGCTGATTGTTAGAAGACTCTAACAATCAGCAACTAAAAACTACTCACTTTTCAGACTCTTGGCTGGGTTAGCCGTAGCTGCCCGGAAAGATTGGTAACCAACCGTGAGAATGGCGATGAAGGCTGTAATAACGATAGCAAGTACAAAGACCGTCCAGCCGATGCTGATGCGGTAACTGTAATCTTCCAGCCATTTGGTCATGACCCACCAGCTTAACGGAGCGGCTACGACGAAGGCAATTAAGACCAGCTTGCCAAATTCCATCCCGAAAAGCCCCAGAATCTGACTCACGCTGGCTCCAAGTACTTTTCGAACCCCAATTTCTTTGGTTTTCTGGGCAGCCATGAAGCTGACGAGTCCGTACAGTCCCAGGCAACCAATAATGATGGCAATGCAAGAAAAGACACGAACGAATTGCAGAATAAGATTTTCCGTTTGATAAAACTTAGCGATTCGTTCGTCCAGAAAGTATTGAGAATAGAGGAAATCCGGGAAGGTTTCGTTCCAGACCTGCTCAATGCCAGCCAGGGTTTGAGGCAAATGGGCCGTGTTAACTTTCAAGCCAGCACTGTAATAGCGTTTGTGATCAGAGAAAATAGCTATGGGCTGAATCTGACTGTGTAAAGAAAGATTATTCCAGTCTTTAATCACGCCATAAATGGGAGCACTGATATTCCAGAGCTTTAAGTTTCTGCCAATAACATCGGCAGGCTTGATGTTTTTACCCAACCGTTTGACATAGGTTTCATTGACCAGGTAACCGCGAGTACTGTCGCTTTCGGGCAGATTTTTACCGGCTACCAGCTTCAGGCCGTACGTTTCAAGGTAATGGGGATCGGCGAGTTTGGTATTAACGGACCATTTTTCATTTTCCTGACGGGTATCGAAACGGTGGCTGGTTTCATTGTTCGACTGACTACTGGGGGCATGCGACTGAAAGGTAACCTGGCTGACTCCGGGAACCCGCTGTAATTGGGTCCGAAATGCTTCGGTTGCTTTTTCTGGTAAAGGAATATCAATCAGAACGATAGCTGAGGGGTTATAACCAATGTCTTTTCCCCGGAAAAAATCCATTTGCTGGGTAACCACGATAGCTCCAATGATGAGTAGCTGCGTGAGTACGAACTGTACAATAACCAGACTACGCCGAACGGATAATCCACCCACTTGCTGGGTGTTTATTTTCCCTTTCAGGGCTGCTACGGGCTGAAAACCAGCCAGCACGATTCCCGGGTAAGAGCCCGACAACAGAGTAACCGTTACCAGAAGAAAAGCCAGAAACAGCAGCATGGGGGCATCGGTAAAGAGACTCAGACTACCAAACAGGTTGAGCCCCGTTGACTCATGAACCCAGTGGTTGACTGTTGGCATAATCAGCTCGACCAGCAGGACGGCCAGGAGAATGGAAATGAGCGTAATCAGGCCTGTTTCAGAGATAAACTGCCAGAAAAGCTGTGGTTTCGTTCCACCAATGACCTTTCTTACGCCTACTTCTTTGGACCGTTTCAGGGCCTGTGCCGTGGCCAGGTTGATGAAATTAATACAGGCTGTGACCACGAGGAATAAGCCAATCACTCCCAGAGCATAGAGTTGAGAATAACCAATTTCAGCATCATAATCGGTATTAAAGCTAACCTCACGCAGAGAAAGAATAGGGTGAGCCATCTCTTTATAATCATCAGGCTTATATTTCTTCAGAAATCCCTTCAGGGCCTGCTCAACGGTTGATTGCTTCGTTCCTTCTCTCAGCAGAATGAAACAATGGGTGCTGGAATTGATGCTGCCCCAATCCTCAAGGTTTTTCCCCGGACCGTTTTGGTAATTTTTAAGCGTAGACCATGAAATAAGGATTTCCTGCCGAACCCTCGTGTTTTCGGGTAAGTCGGCCAGTATTCCTGTGACTTTTACATCCAGCTCATTATTAATTCGGAGTCGTTTGCCGATAGGATCTTCAGAACCAAAGAATTTCTCCGCCATTTTGCGGGTCAATACCACATTATTGGGTTGGGTAAGCGATAGTTTCGGATTGCCCGTTACCCACTGATAATCAAGAATGTCAAAAAGGTCGGGTTCAACGTAAGCAACGGTGCTTTCTTCACTGAACTTTTTCTGCGGAAGCCCTTTCGATTGAGGGATGGTTACGAGCTGGCTGTGTCGGTCGTAAATCAGGGCTACCTTTTCCAGGAAAGAAAAGTCAGCCCGCAGGGCTTTGCTCATAGGCATGGGCACGCCGGGTGTATGAAAGACTTGATCGCCGTGAAATTCAGTCATTACTCGGTAAATGCGGTCTTTTTGGGCGTGATATGCATCAAAACTGGTCTGGAATTTAAGGGTCTGAAAGATCAGAATACCGCAGGTAAGTCCCAACGTAAGACCAATGACATTGAGCAGGGTATATCCTTTATAACGCAATAAGGTGCGGTAAGCAACGAGGAAGTAGTTACGTAGCATAAGTGAAGCGATCTGTTACAAAAGCTAATTCCAAAGTTATGCCGTTGTAAAGGGGTAATGTGTAAGTTGTTGATTATCAGTTAAGGTAAGGAAACAAATTGTCCGAAAACGAACAGTGTTTCGTTCGCTTTCGGACAGAGTCCGTAGAGACGCGATTGATCTCGTCTGGTAGAGGCGATTTTGTTATCCCTGCCATGGCTGGTGTCTCACCAGCCATTTGTACGCAAACGGTGTTTGGTGAGACACCAACCACGGCATAGGAGCTTCAAACGAGGGCTAGCCTTTTATACTACTAATCAATGCCTATTCTTTCTTTTGGTAGAGACGCGATTGATCGCGTCTGGGTAGAGGCGATTTTGTTATCTCTGTCGTGGCTGGTGTCTTATCAGCCATCTTATGCAAACGGTGTTTGGTGAGACACCAAACACGGCGTAAATTGTAATTACTCACTTTATTAATATGAAAAACTTTTTTTTAGTCATTCTGATTACTTTGATTTCTACTTCTCTTGCTGCTCAAAATAAGAAGATAAAGTGGTGGGAATCCATGAATAATGCAGATGAAATCGTTTCAGAATACATTCGCTATATCAATCAGGAGCAATATGCTGTACCTGCGTTAAGCATTCAGACTTCAGGAGATTCCACCTGGATATACTTAACCGGATTAGTTTTGCATAGTGAGATTAAAGATTATCCACCTGATTTTATATTAAATCATCCTTTGGGAAAAGTGGCTTGTTATACAGGTTTTAGAAAATCTGTTAGTTTAACTATAGATTGGTTTGAAGTAGCCAAGAAGGAAATAGGTAGTAAGCTATGCGATGACTTACATGGAAAAGACATTAAGAATAAGGATGGGTCTATTAGTATTGATATGAGATGTTCATTCAAATATGACCCCTATCAATTGAAAATAGTCATTTTTAAAAATAAAGTAGTTAAAACAGTTTTTTCAGATCGTCCTTTTCCTTATTAATGAAATTAAGAGATTCAAAGTATTTCAATAATAAAGGTATTTAGATACTATTTTCCCGCCCTGGCTGGCGTCTCACCAGCCATTTTATGCAAACGGTGATTGGTGAGACTCCAACCACGACGTAAAGGTAAAAATCGCCTCTTACCCAGCCGCGATTCATCGCGTCCCTATCTGAAGCGGTGATTTAATTAAGGGCGAGCAGTTAAAGTGTTATGAAGTACGTAGAAATGCTCCCAAACAGAAAGATCAAAGCTTCAATCGCATCATCAGATCAACCTGCTCGTCGGTTCCGAGAACGAAGACGTGTTGATCAAAGGTTTCGAAGCCATTTTTCTTATAAAAGTGAATGGCCTTTTCATTCTTCTCCCAAACCCCCAGCCAGAGGTATTCGAAGTTACGTTCGCGAGCAACAGAAAGAGCTTTGTTGTATAAAAGCTGACCTACTTTCCTGCCCTGAAATTCCTGTAAGACGTAAATCCGTTCAATTTCGAGCGAGTTTAAATCTTTGATTTCTGTCTGAGCCTGACCAGAATTAATTTTTAAATACCCAATTACTCGATTTCCCTCAAGAGCAAAA
Organism: Siphonobacter sp. SORGH_AS_0500; assembly: GCF_031453245.1. NCBI lineage: Bacteria > Pseudomonadati > Bacteroidota > Cytophagia > Cytophagales > Cytophagaceae > Siphonobacter > Siphonobacter sp. SORGH_AS_0500. The sequence continues at coordinate 3,578,092 of NZ_JAVIYT010000001.1, read as the reverse complement.
TAAAATGCAGATTCGGGATTGGTTAACTCACTGGTTACTTTTTCATCACTGAAACTTTTAGCCAAGTAATCCTGCATGTCTTCTGCTGTATTCGTCTCTGCGAACGTTTCGTAAAACGTTTCTTTTCCAATTTGTTGAAGTTTACTTAGATCGTCAAGTGTTACGGGAGTTATTACAATAGCTGTCATGGTAAGGGTTATCAACTGTCTGGGTTCATCAGAATTCAGACAAATATAGAGAACAGCCGCAGACTTTTCTTGTATTTTAATAGTAGGAATATATCGGTGCTATTACCTTTACTAACAAAATAATTTATAACAAAACCAAAAGGTAACATACAGCTAATGGGAGCACCTTTAACAGATATAACTATTTACGAAGGATTAATAAAACGTGAAAAAGAAGCATTACGTGACCGATTTAGGGAAATAAGTGTTTTTGTATGTGATCTTTATCACTATAGATTGAACGGGTATAAACCCCCTAAAACGAGTCGGATATGCCTTACAGTAGAAGAAGATTTACCGGATGTTGGATTCTCTTTTGGAAGTATTCATTCGATGAGCATTAGAATAAATGGACAAGATTTTTTTAATAGAAATACGCAGGAGCAATTAGATATGGTACTTGATACTGTTCACAGGTCTTGTCTACTCTTGTCTGATCAGTTTGGTTGGGATAAGAGGCCATTTCAGAATGCTTATCAATCAATCTTGAATGATAACTATAATTTTATTATTCGATACCCGCCTAAAAAGTCCAGAGACAGAAAGGTAAATTTGACTGTTGTGGTAGAGAAAAATATCACTGAGTCTGTATTGAAATTAGAAGTTCAAACAGCCAATGGAACAGTGATAGATAAGATAGTTAGCAAACTAAATGGAGGCTGTTGTGATTCTATTTATGTTTTGGCTAAAAACACAAAATGGATTAACTCTGATACAATAGGATTCTTCTTACTTGATAAAAAAAGATATATCAGCTACTCATTGACAGAAAGAACAACTACGTTTAACTTCAATATTGCTTATGTACCAGTTTCGTGGTTTTAAATATTAGTTAGACTATTCAATTAATTGTAAATTAAATTTAGTTATTGAATGGTTATTTACTTAAATAGGTAAGTTGCCACAAGTAAGAAATAATGAAATTAGGTCTGGGTAAAAAGAAGTCCATTACCTGAAGAAATGGACTCAAATGGTTATAGGTTAGTAGTGATTACATAAACATCTCCAGAATTACTAAAAACCATAAAATAGAGCCTATAACGATGAGAACAATTTGCCGGGTATTGAAAGATTCCTGTTCAATATTTACAAATTCATTGCACTGAAGTTTGGCGTAATTCAAAGCTTCAAAAGGTGGAATAAAGAAAAAAACACTCAGGAATGATACAATAAAATAAGGCTCAGGTAAAGCAGAAAATAGTTCAAAAAACAATGATCCAATAAATAATAGAAAAGGATTGAATCTGGGATGATACCCTTCTTTTTTTGAAAAATCTTTAATTCTACTGAATAAGGGCCAAAGAAAAAACAGACCAAAAAGAGCTCTTAAAGCGGGTTTAATAGCTAGATCCTGTTTTTTGTTTGAAGAAACGCCAGGCCTTGTAGGACCACCAAAGCTGATAGAGGCCGGCAGTGATAAAGCATAAGAAGACAAACTTTCCTACGCTAATCGTGTATTGATCTTCTACAGGAGAAGGATGAGTGAAAGAGGTACTCGTAGTGGAATGCATGGAGGATAGGTGTAGTTAGTAATGCCTTTAAAATTAGCCTTGAAATGGGTACAATCAAAAGGCGAAGCAGAAGTGGTTTATTCAGATAAAATGCTCATACCTGCTAAATTATTGACCCAGAATGAATTATTTCTATCCGATTTTCATTCTCTATTAAAATTATATGTATCGACATATATTACTAAATGCATAGACCTATGGAACTTGGAATTTCCAGTTTTGGCGAAGTAAACCCGGATCATGTATCTGGGGGTGCGAAGAATGCTCACCTGCGGGTGCAGCAACTCCTGGAAGAGATAAAACTGGCTGATGAAGTTGGACTGGATGTCTTCGCTTTGGGCGAGCATCACCGCCCGGATTATGTGGTTTCGGCTCCTGAGATAATCCTTTCGGCAGCGGCGGCAACTACCAAAAATATTAAACTTTCGAGTGCGGTTACTGTTCTCAGTTCGGCTGATCCGGTGCGGGTGTTTCAAAATTTTTCTTCGCTGGATTTGGTCTCGAACGGTCGGGCGGAAATCATGGCCGGACGTGGTTCGTTCATCGAATCATTCCCGCTTTTTGGTTATGACCTTAGCGATTATGACGCTCTGTTTTCAGAAAAACTGGAGCTGCTTTTGAAACTAAATGAGAGCGAGAAGATAAACTGGCAGGGCCATTTCCGACCTTCGATTGATAATCGTGGCGTTTATCCACGACCCTTGCAGGAGAAACTACCCATCTGGTTGGCTGTGGGCGGTACGCCTGCTTCAGCGGCTCGGGCCGGAGCGTTAAATATCCCGATGACGGTTGCAATCATTGGCGGAACGCCCGAGCGGTTTGTTCCCTTTATCCAACTTTTTCGTCAGTCAGCCGAGAAAGCCGGGCATGACGTATCGAAGTTACCCTTGGCGATTAACTCTCACTTCTATACGTCCGACACCTACGAAAAGGCCATGGACGAATTTTTCCCGCCTTATGAATTAACCATGAATCGGGTAGGGAGAGAACGGGGCTGGTCGCCCATTGGCCGGGACTACGTGGAGTTCATGCAGAAAAGCGGTCCGCTGATGGTAGGAAGCCCACAGCAGATTATTGATAAAATCATGTACTTCTACGAGTTATTCCAGCAAACGCGTTACCTGGCTCAACTCGTCGGTGGACACATGATTCCCCACACCAAAGTACTGCGGGCCATTGAGTTATTCGGTACTGAAGTAGCTCCAGTCGTGCGGAAGGAAATTGCTAAGAAACAGGCCGTTTAAGTTTCGTTGCAACGGTGATGAACTACCCGGGAATTCTAAAATTTCGGGTAGTTCCAACCTACTAATCAAAGCATCTGTTCCATGAAAGCTAACCCGAAATCCCCTTCATTGCTTTCAGTTCAAAAATCGCTTCAACGGCTTTAGGGTAACCCCCTGCTTCTTTAAACGACTGATTGATTTTCTGCATATTTTCCAGGTAAGACGGATCGTCTTTTACCCGATTAACTGCCGCCCGTAAGCTCTCTGCAGTTAAGGTTTGAGCCTCTAGCGAGATGGTCGCCCCTAATGCTGCGGCCCGCTGAGCTAATAAAGGCTGGTCAGCCCCGAGCGGAATAGCCACGAAAGGGACCATGTGCGAAACCAAATCGCTAATGCTGTTCATTCCGGCATGGGTAATCGCCACATCGGTATAATTCAAAAGGGCATTCTGTGGCACGTAATCCCGGATAATGAAATTTGCAGGAATCGTGAATCCCGAGAGATCTACCTGATGAGCAGCCATTACTACTACGGCATCCGTATGGGCAAAAGCCTGGAAGAAAATGGGGTATAGATCTGTGTTGAAACTGCCAAAGACGGTTCCCAGAGAGATGTAAATCACCAGTTTGTTACGCAGGCGTTCAAAGGGAAAGTTCAAGTCTTCTTTACGATCATACTCGGGCGGTCCCACGAAACGGTAGGTCTCGTCACACTGAGCTAAATCTTCCGGTGCAATGAAATATCGAGAGGTATAAATCAGGTTAAGGTCACTTTTATTCAGCAATAACTGAAGTGGCTGGTCGGGTAAAGATACGCCGTATTTTTTCTGAATAGATTTCATTACCTCTGCGTATGCTTCCTGTTTGCTTTGCAGAACCTGTTGTTTCTTTTTGAAAAATTTATTCAATCCCGCAAAAACGGCAAGCGAAGAAATAGCAGGAATTCGGAGAATCTGAGAGATAATGCGGGTAAAGGGGAAGGCGGCGGAGTGAATCATATAATCAAAGGGGATACGCTGGTTTTCAGATAAAATAGGGTCGATGACCGTTTCAGTAGAACGGAAAATGCTCAAGAAGGGAGACTCGTCCGAAGAAGGTTGGGCTTTAAAAATATTTAAATCGGCGGCGTAGCTTTTGAAGGTTGCTCCGGTCGCTTCGATTTTCTCCCGGAACTCTTCCGAGGCGAAGTAAGTCACCTCCTCCCCGTGTTTGATTAACTCATGTACCAAACCCAGCGTAGGGTTGATATGCCCATGAGAAGGCATTCCTAAAAAAAGTACGTTTGACATCGTCTTCAATGGCGTTACTAATGATCAATAAACGAAGTCGATCCTGGGCTTCGCGTTTCGTTTCTGATCTGGAAGACGGGCTACGTTCGTTTTTACTTTAACGGTATAAAAAAATCCCGAAAACTTAGAGCTTTCGGGAAGTCAAAAAGAGGTAATATACTAGTGAGATTGTTCAAACTCCTTAATAACCTGATTCACCATTTTACGCTTTTCAGATTCGCTCTTGCCTTCCGTGTTCATGGATTTCTGAACGGTTTTTCGTTTCCCATTTTCCATGCGTTCTACCTTAACCGTCATATGCTTGTCATCTTCATCAACGGTGAGGGAGGCATTCGTAGGAATCTTATAATTCGGACTGTTCGGCGGTGATAGTGGCGTCGGCGGGGGAGCCGAGGGTGACGACGGAGGGGAGGGAGGGGTAGGAGGTACTGGAGCTTCAGGAGCGTCCAGACCAATAGAACGGTACGCATCAGCCACTAACCGATCACGCTCCGCTTTACTGAGGTTGGAGACCTCATACGTGTGCTGAAATTCAACCGCTTTGCCGTCTACTTTTCCCTGAATATCAATACTCAGTTTCTTCCCGTCATCGTGAATGGACGAATGAATACGTTGCTGAGCCAGAGCGGGAAAGCTCAGTAAACTTGCCAATAGAATAAGTTTTTTCATGGAGTAACAAAGCATTGAGTTTGAAGTGCCTATTCAGAACGGAGCGAGTTAACGGGGTTAGCTAGTGCCGTCCGGATGGTGTTGAAACTGATTGTTACTAAAGCAATAAGGGTTGTTAATAATGCCGCTACTGCAAAGATCTGCCAACTGATTTCGATTCGATATGCAAAGTTTTCGAGCCAGAGATGGGTAGCATACCAGGCCGCCGGAATGGCAATGACAAAGGCAAATAGCACGAGCGTCAGGAAGTTTTGACTCAGTAACTGAGAAAGCTGGAGAACGGAAGCTCCCATCACTTTCCGAATACCAATTTCCTTGGTTCGTTGCTGCATGGAAAGACTGGCCAGACCAAACAGACCGATGCAGGAAATAAAAATGGTTAGCACCGCTCCGAGGGTAATAATCTGTTTCCATTGAGCCTCTTCTTTGTAATTTTTGTAATTCAGCTGTTCCATGAAATCGTATTGGAACGGTCGATACGGATTTAGTTTCCGATAGGTCCTTTCAATAGAAGCCAATGCCTGGGGCAGTTGATCCGGCTGAATGCGGATGAGGAATCTACCAAAGGGTAAACTAGGATTGGGGCTGAATAACACGGGGCCAATTTTTTCTTTCAGCGAACCATAGTGGTAATCTTTCACCACCCCAACGATGGCAAGTTTGGTATCATTTCCATTCAGAAAATCTATGGTTCGACCAATGGCTGATCCTTTCCAGCCCGCTTTCTTTACAAAAGCTTCGTTCACGATGACCGACTGTGTAGAATCGGCAGGGTAGGCGGGTGAAAAGTTTCTTCCTTCCACCAAAGGAATTTGCATGGTTGACAAAAAATGCTCGTCAATGTGTTTATAAGCCACATCCAGATCAACCCCGTTGGCTTTCGAAATCGTTAACCAATCGCCGTCCATAATCGGGGCGACGTGCGTGACTCCGGGAGCGTGACGAAATTCATTCGTGAACGTTTGTTGCCGCAGGGACGTAGGGCTGTCTTCTTGGGAACTCCAGCCGACGGTAAGCGACAACAGGTTTTTATCATTGTACCCGAGGTCTTTGTGCGTTAGATAATCGAATTGGGAGTAAATGAATAAGGTAGTGATGATAAGGAAAGTAGCCAGTGAAAACTGTAACACCACCAACCCCTTCGCCATGGAGTTTTTACCCGAAAACCGGAAGCGATTATTCAGCGTTTTGAGCGGATCGAAGCCGGATAAAACCAGGGCTGGATAAAAGCCCGCGGCAAAACCAGTGATAAGAAACAAAGCGATAATTCCGAGAACTAGCTTATAGTCAAAGAGGTAACTCAGGCTTAGCTGTTTATTGGCTAATTCGTTGAAGAAAGGCAAACTGGCTTCGGCCAAAATAATGGCTAAAACAAAGGCAACAAAACACAGCAGAAATGATTCCCCTAAAAATTGCCGCATGAGTTGAGAACGTTGGCCACCCACTACTTTTCGGATGCCAATCTCCTTACGGCGACGCAGCGATTGTGCTACCGTCAAATTCACGAAATTAATGCAGGCAATGATGAGAACGAAAGCTGCAATACCCAGCAAAATGTAGGAATACATAGGGTTACCCGCCCGAGGCGTATATTCCGTTCCGGTATCCAGATGCATGGCCATAAACGGCTGCAAACCCCAGTGAAAGTGATCTTTGAAACCGTGTTTGCGGGCTTCGTTGCGTTCTTTTTGCGAAAAACGCAGATAGGCCTGATTCAGCTTTTTTTCTACCGCCTGAAGGTTAGCCGAGGGATGCAATAAAATATACGTAGGATACGACAACCAGAGCCAGCTCGCGTCTTTCTCGTGAACTTCCTGATAGAGAAAAGGCAGTAGCATTTTGAACTGAATCGTCGAGTTTTGTGGGGCATTTTTAGCTACGCCCGTAACCACAAAAGTTTCAAATGTATGGTTGATTTCGAACTCCAGTTTCTTTCCTAAAGCCTGCGTCGTACCGAAGTATTTCTCGGCCATCTCTTCAGTTAATACCAGCGAATGTAGATCAGAAAGAACAGTTTTGGGATTACCTTGCAGTAAGGGAAAAGAAAAGAGCGTAAAGAAGTTTTTATCTGCCCAGGAAGCTTTTTCATGAAAAGTTTCACTGCCTGATCGTACAATAAAGTTACGCTCCTGAACTCTTGAAAAGTCCTGGACTTCAGGAATGTTAGCCTTAAAGACTGGCCCTTGCACCATAGCCGCAATGCCGAGTTTATTACGCGTTCCATCCGTTTGCTGAATGGTGCAGGTAACGCGATAAAGCTGGTCTTTTTTTGCCTGAAAGGCATCGAAAGATACCTCATCTTTCGTGTAAAGGATAATGAGCATGCAACAGGCTAAACCAATGCTCAGACCAGCGATATTAATAATCGAAAATACCTTACTCCGAAGGAGATTTCGCAGGGCGATTTTGAGGTAATTAAAGAGCATGTTATAGATAGTTACGTTCTACTCGCTTTTGAGACTCCGCACCGGATCGGCCTGTGCGGCACGAATGGCCTGATAACTTACCGTAATAAGGGTTACCCCCAGGGCAATGGTGCCAGCGGCAGCAAAAACAACCCATCCAATTTCGATGCGAATGGTGTATTTCTGAAGCCACTGATTCATGTAGTAATAAGCCAGCGGCGAGGCAATCAGAAAAGAAATAACAACCAGCACAACAAAGTCTTTCGATAGTAAGCCCCAGAGATTAGTAACGGTGGCTCCCAGTACTTTACGAACGCCAATTTCTTTGCGACGCTGTTCGGCCATAAAAGAGGCTAGTCCAAAAAGACCCAGACAGGAAATAAAAATGGCCAGTCCGCCGAAGGTAAAGGCAAGGGCTCCTAACTGTTGTTCGGCCTGAAAACGTCGCTCAAAATCCGTATCCATGAAATGATGATCAAAGGGTACATCACGACCATATTTCTGGTAGATATGCTGGATTTTTTCAAGACTCGCTGAGGCCGCCTGATTGCCTTTGAGGCGAACCACCATCGTAGACATATTGCCACCCTGAACGGTCAGGTTAATAAACATCGGATCGGTCACCTCGTAAGGTGAACCGTAAGAGAAGTTTTTCACAACTCCCACGACGGTATAGCGTTCATAGTAAGGATTATCGGCATCACCACGAGTAATGGTTTCTCCAATTGGATTTTTGAATCCCAGCGTTTTAACGGCAGATTCGTTGATGATGACTGCTCGCGAAGTATCTCCGGGAAAGGCCGGGGAGAAATCCCGACCGGCCACCAGTTGTACGCCCGTTGTTTTTAAAAAGTCGTAACTCACCCGCATGAATTCAAAGACCTGATTGGCTTGTTCCGGGCGGCGACCCCGCCAGTTGAAACCCCAACCATTGCTACCGCCCGAAGAACCGGGAACGGAGCTGGTACAATAGACATTTTCAGCGACTCCGGTGGCCATGATTTCATTCCGAAGCGTCTGCCAGTGATTAGCAGCATCGCCCTCCATCGAGAAATACATCAGGTTTTCCTGGTTATAACCCAGCGGCTGGTTTTTCGCAAACTGAACCTGCTGATAGACCAGTAGGGTAGAAATAATCAGAGCAATGGAGAATGAAAACTGAAGAACTACCAGCACTTTCCGGGGTATAGAAGCCGAGCGTCCCACCCGCATGGTGCCTTTTAATACGGTTACCGGATTGAAAGCGGAAAGGTAAAAGGCAGGGTAACTTCCTGCTAACACACCCGTAATGATCACGATACCCAGGGCCGCGGCCCAGTAAATGGGTTGGGCTAGTTCGAGGTTCAACTGCTTTTCTACCAGATTATTAAACCAGGGTAAGCTTAACTCCACCAGACCAATGGCTACCAAAAGGCCTAAGAAAGCGAGTATTAAAGATTCGCCGAGGAATTGACTAATCAGGCCGCTTCGCATGGCTCCTGAAGTCTTACGAATGCCCACTTCACGGGCTCGTTTTTCACTGCGAGCCGTACTTAAATTCATGAAGTTGATACAGGCAATCAGTAGTACAAAACTGGCAATGATGCTGAATAACTGGACATTTTCGATACGACCACCCACGGGAACGCCATTTTCAAAGCGACCATACAGACGTGATTTGGTAAGAGGGTACAGGAAAATATCTCCATTACTATCTTTCTTTTCCTGAGCGGTGTAAATGTTCTTGATCTTGGCATTGACTGCCGCTAAATTGGCTTTGGGGTCTAGTTCTACGTAAATCTGATAATTGTTCGAACTCCAGCCATAAAAAGTCCAGCCGATGCTGTCAAGAAACTTCATCGGAACCAGAGCTTCAAATGCAAAACGGGAGTGTTTAGGGTAATCTTTTAGAACCGCCGATACCTTTAAATCGTACTTGCCGTAATACCGAACGATTTTATTAATGGGTTCTTCATCGCCGAACAAAGCTTTGGCTGTTGACTCAGTAAGAATGATAGATTTAGGATCTTTAAAAGCCGTTTTCAAGGAACCTTTCACTGCTTCGAAAGAAAAAATATCCAGAAAATCGGGTTCTACACCCATCACCGTCTTTTTCAGAGCTTTATCCTGATAAGCCAGAGCAATAGGGTTCTCCCAATCGGTCAGGGTGACGCGTTTGATTTCGGGAATATTTTTTCGGAGGTAATCACCTAATAAACCGCCCTGTGAAGAAGAAGTCCAGGTTTTGGTTTCGGATTCTTTGAAATTCCGCATCACCCGGTATACCTGGTCTTTCTTTTGGTGGAAGGTATCATAACTGAATTCATCCAGTACCCACAGCATAATCATGATACTGGCGGCCATGCCTACGGCCAAACCCATGATATTAATGAAGCTGTACACCGGATTTTTAATCAAATTCCGCAAGGCGATTTTTAGGTAATTCTGAAGCATGATAAAACAGGGAAAGTGGCCGTTGCTGAGCTTTAGAAAGTTATGCCAAACGGAAGGTTATTGGGTAAGTTATTGATTGTTAGCGTTTTGTATAAATGTAAATGTCCGTAATCGGACAGATTCTGTTCAATTACGGACATTACTTAGACTTGAATTATAGTAAAGAAGAAACCCCTAAAATTACTCTGTCAGCTTCCCTAAATTACCGGCTTTCCCATCTCGAAGAGCTCTTTTGATTAAGCTGAAAAAGCGTTTTTTATTTGATTCTGCCAGGATGATTTTAAAGATATTACTGCGTAGTTCTTTATAAAAACGTCGCTTATAACGTTCAGGAATAATATCTGCATCGCGGTTTAGAATGTATGTTCCGTTTCTGAATTTATAATACAAGCGGATGGGGTTATGCGAACGCCAGCGATAGGGGATAAAGCCTAATAGATAGGTTTTTTTCTTAATACCTAAGCGGTGAAAAACCCGGATTTGAGGATTAGTCAATAGAATGTATCCATGACGGGAAAGTCGGAAACTGTATTCTAGATCTACCCAGTCGATAAAGAGTTCATCCTGAAAAGGCCCAGCTTTCTGATAGGCTTCTAGTTTAAGAATACTACCTGCGGTAATTAGCGTTAATTCTTGTCGAATCTCGGGACGTTTAGGGGGACGTTTGGCTTTCTTCGAATGGGGATCAACGATACCCCCGGCCACCATACCAATGTTATCAGCTGAATTTATCGTAGCCAATAATTGCTCAACGGCTCCCGCTGGTAACGAAGAATCATCGTCCATCGTCAGTAAATGCTTAAACCCCTCAGTAATTGCTTGTTGAGCCGCCCGATTTAGAGCCACTGCCAATCCTTCATTGCCTCGACTGGGTAGGCAAACAATAGCAGGTGAAATGGCCTGAAGTTCATGGATTAACTCCAGATCAGGCGATTCGGAATTATCAACAACATAGAGTTTCCCGACCTGATTGATATACGATCTTACGTTTGCAAGGACAGTTCTCTCAGAATGGTAAATGGTTACCATTCCGGCAACGTTTGAGGTAGACATGGAAAGGCGATTCAGGAATTAAAATTGAGGTTATGACAGCAAATTTGCTGTCATAACCTCATGAAATTAATAAGTTACAACTGCAGATTCGCAGATATACGTTGGAATAATCCCCGAAGAAGAAATGCGGGCAGCGGCATCTTCAGCCTGGGTATTACCCGTAAGCACAAGAGCCGTGTCCAGTCCGAATTTATTACCACCCAGAATATCCGTATGAAGGGTATCGCCCACCATAAGAATTTCATGCTTCATGACGGGTTGAATACTTCGGATGTAATCGTAGGCATAAATAAAAAGTTGCGTTTCAGGTTTTCCGAAACGAATGAATTGCTTGCCAACCGAATTTTCAATCATCTTGGCAATGCCGCCAATCGCCATGGCCACCTGATTCTTCGAAACTGGATAGGTGGCGTCGGTATTAGAAACGATTACTGGAATATTGCGTTTGCGAAGTAAGTTAATGGTTTTATTCAAGTCCGTTTTCCAGTCAAAACCTTCGTCGTCCAGGAAAACAAGGGCCTCCACATGGTCGCAGTCGTCAATATCAAGTTCGCTGATGGGCAGGGGGGTTAAGGTTCCTGTATCAATGTAAGAAGCCGAATCGGGCGTGCCCAGATAGGCAACGGTACCACGACGAACTTTCTGGGTTAGAAACTCCTGAGCCAGCAAACCGGAAGAAATGATATGTTCGGCTTTGATCTCCGAAACCCCAAGTCGGTGATAGGATTCGGCAAGCTGCAATGGGCTTCTGGAGGCGTCGTTGGTTAAAATATAATAATCAATATGCTGTTCTTTCAGGTATTGAAATGTATTCTCAATGCCAGGAATCAGGCCTTTATGGTTTTTAAGTACACCATAAGCATCAAAAAAAATGACTTTATACGTAGAAATGATAGTGCGAAATTCGTCGAGGTTCATGGGAGATTAAAGATTTCCTGAAAAATCAGGCGATACATGGGCTTATAAAAGTCCTGCTCATGTGTCGATTAGCGAACCGAACCCATGAGCAGGAAAAATGACCGGAGTCACGTATGAATTAACGATTGATTTCTTGCTGGATTTTTTCTACAAATGAAAGAGGTACATCCGCAAGAGCAGCAATTTTAGAAAAAGTAAAGTCGGTGTTTTGCAAAAGGTTTTTTACAAAGGTGGTCTTTGCTTCTTCAAGGCCTTTTTCCCGCCCCTCTTCTTGAGTCAGCATTTGAATAGTTTCGATGATTCCCATGGCAGAAGTATTACCTGTTAATAAATCGATTTCATAATCAAAGGTATCGTTTATTTCAGAATTACCAATGTAAATAAACGTCTTTAAGAAATACAAAAATCGTTTAATTCGTTCATTATCATATCGTTTACTAGCAATCAGAGCCCGGGCAATGGTTAATCGGTGTTTGGCTAGCTCGTGTTCAGGAATTCTATTCATGAGTAAAGCCTTTTGAGCTGCCAGAACGATCAGTGCAAAGGGGTTATTCATGCTCAGTAACTGTTCTTCCGTATGCTCCAGAATGTGATAAGCGTTGTATGTATAATGAATTTCGGTGCCTAAAAAGTGATAATGGAAGCCATCACTCTTCACTGGTTTCTGATGGCCCGTGAAAACAGCAATGGCCGTAATCGGTACATCATATCGATCATAAATTCGGTAGAAATACTGAAACATTCGTCGGGAAAACTGGCGGTCGTGCTGAGCCTGAATCTCCAGATGAATCAGTAACCATTCTTCCTGACCTTCGCTGGAATAGACTTTCACCAGCATATCTACCAATCGATTACCGCCTTTCTTTTCAAGTTCCGGGAAAAGCTCCATTAACTCTTTGTCCATGAACTCGAAGCCGCGTTGCATGTCAAAAAGCTGATCGGCATCTTTGAAAAAGAAACGTAATAAATCAGGAAAGGCTTCTTCGAAGGCACTTTTCAGCAGAATATCATTCTTCCGTCTCAGCATGCGTTATAAATTCAAAGCCCGAAGAATTTTATCCGCATCAAATTGCTTGTCAATCGAGGGGAAATACGTTTCGTAAGCTTCTTTCTGCAATTTTGTAGCATAGGTACGGTGGAAGAAATACCGACCATATTTAATTACATACGTCAGAATAAAGAAACGATACGCTTCTTTCATGAACCGAACTTCAGGCTCAGTTAAGGGATATACTTTATGATATTCCTGAAGAAATAAAATAAAGCGGTCTTCCATTAACGGTCCAATTACGTAACTGAACACGGTGCGATCACCAATGTCAGAAACAACGCGACTGAAGAAGTAAAAATCCATAAACCCGATAACTGACTCGGAACCAGTCGTAATCCCAGCGGGAGAATAATTCGAGATGGTCATTGACTGAGAAATTGCCAATATTCCAGTCTACGAAAACGGGCATGGTTTCTACGGATTGCTCCACTAGTTGCTGCCGATTTTCCAGGAAAATCTCACATTGTTTTCGCAGGTCATTAATGTGCATACGATGTTCAAATTTACCCGTTTCTGTTTCCAGAATTCGTAGTAAATCATTGACATCCGAACGTAGCGTTTTGGAAGATTTAGGTAATACTGGACTGACCTTCGCACAGGCTTTATGAAAACGGGCAATTTCCCGACCTAACTTGCGAATGTGTTCCTCATCCAGCCGACGTGGCATTTTATGCATCGCCCGGATGGGATTATAAAGCACAACCCAGGCATCAATAAAACCGTCACTGTAGCGATACGTGTAGACTTCGTTGTCTTTAACTAAGGAACGAGCCAGCACGTTTTCAAAAGGATAAAGTAAATTATTCGAAAGCGTATGAATAATTTTATGGTCTTCTTTAAACTGTTCGTACGAACCAAAGTAAGATAACTTGGCGATGATGATATCATCATCGTCGAAAGTAACCCGAAAGACGTGATTAGTCGATACCCGGGCACTGATGTCCTCAACTTTGGCAATGATTTTTGAATCATCAAATCCAGCCAGAGCCTGTTTAATAATAGCTGGATAATCTACTATTTTCATGGTAACCTTTTAGTTGATAGTTGTTGGTTGATAGTTATTGTTTTACTAGCAACCAATAACTATCAACCAACAACTAAAATTAAATGATTTCGAAGTACCGTTTTAATTCCCATTCGCTGACCTGCCGGGCATATTGCCGCCATTCCCAGTCACGCGTTTGAGTGAAGTGCTCAACGAAGCCTTCCCCAAATAATTCTTTTGCAAGCGAAGAATGTTTCATAACCTCAGTAGCCTGACGCAAATTGGCGGGTATAATGCCGTTTGTTTGATTGGTATAACCGTTGCCAACCGTAGGCGGAACGTCGAGCGAAAGCTGATGTTTAATGCCGTATAAACCCGAAGCCAGCGAAGCGGCAATGGCCAGATAGGGATTAGAGTCCGAACCCGGAACCCGGTTTTCCAAGCGTGTGTAGGCTTCTCCGTTGTTAAGTACCCGAAGGGCCGTGGTTCGGTTATCAATGGCCCAGGTGAGGGTAGTGGGGGCCCAGGCTCCTTCCACGAGTCGTTTATAGCTGTTGATCGTCGGGGCGTACATGGGTAACACGTGCGGCAGGCAGTGCAGTTGCCCGGCCAGGTAGTGCTTCATGAGCGGACTCATGCGATCTGCCGATGACTCGTCATAAAACAGATTTTTCGTCTGTTCAGGATTCCACAAACTCTGGTGAATATGTCCACTACAGCCGGGTAACTCAGCATTCCATTTCGCCATGAACGTCGCTATAATGCCGTGACGGTACCCAATTTCCTTAACGGCTGTTTTAAACAAAGCGGCTTTGTCGGCGGCCCGTAGTACTTCGTCGTGCTTGATGGCTGCTTCATAAACGCCCGGTCCGGTTTCAGTGTGCAGACCCTCCAGCGGAATATCAAAGGCTGTCAGCAAATCGAAGAGATCATTATTAAACGAGCTTTCAAGCGAAGGCCGCAGGATGGAATACCCAAACATGCCGGGCGTAAGCGGCTCCAGATTGCGGAACCCCTTCTGTTGCAGACTTTGGGGCGTTTCCCGAAAATTGAACCATTCGAACTCCTGAGCAAATTCCGCGTGAAAGCCCATTGCCTCGCATTGGTGTTTGATGCGTCGCAACAAACTTCGCGGACAAGCGGGCAAGTCTTCGCCGTTAGGGTTACTAAAATCTGCCAGAAAAAAAGGCATATTGTCCTCCCAGGGAATGGTACGAAGCGTGTCTGTATCAATGCGAACGGGCGTGTCAGGATAACCTGAATGCCAGCCAGTTAAAGTTGCATTATCGTAAGCCGTATCGTTGCTATCCCAGCCAAAAACGACGTTACAGAAACCGTATCCTTCTTCCCAGCCCTTTTCAAATTTTTCGCGACTAATGATTTTTCCCCGCATGATACCATCGATATCGGCGAAGGCAAATTTTACTTTCTGAGTATGTGGATCAAGAATTGGATTCATAGATCGATAAATAAGACTTTTACAAGAAGGGATGCAAAAGTAAGCGGCTTTTTCAGGAACTGATGTGTAAGGTAAGAGAAAGATTTATGAATCTCAGCGGGACGAAGGAGGGGTTATTCTTGATTATGGCTTGTAGAATCCATTATCTCTAAATATTTGACAACTATTTTGTTGTCAAAATAGTGTGACAATAAAAATATTGTTAAAAAAGAATACAGCTTGGCAAAAGCTGAAGATCATTATAGGGAATACAGCTACTGGTAACTGTTACTATCCTCGTCCGCAAATTATCGAAGACATAGGGGGCATAAGAATACTACCTGCAAGCGAAGGGGCAATTATTACGAGAAAAATATATATTTCTATAGTATGCTCTTCGTTGCTGACCAATCACGTTGAAGGTAACCTTAAACTACGCATAACTCCCGAAGTGCAACCAACGGTAGATGAGATTGTCGCTGATATTAGAGAAAATCAATGTTTTTACGCGTAAAGCAATCATTCGAATAACTGGGTAAAGCTCATTTTATGATCATTTATTTAAATGCTGTGTAGGTGGATTTTACAGATCAATCGAATAAAGTTTACATCTTTGACCTAAATCTACCTAACACTAAAACAATGGAAAATTTTTTCTGGGAAAGCATTGAAAAATCAAATCAATGGACGGGCGAAAATTGGAAAGAATACGACCCTAATGAGCATATCAAAAGTTTAACGAATCTATTGTCTACGAGTGATAAAGAATCACTAATTAAATTTGAGAAAACCTTACAGGAGAAGTTAAATGTTCTCTATACCAAAGAAATTGCCGAGTTGTATTTTATTCTAGATGGAATCAGAAATACAATAAATTTTGACGGATACCTTTCCGAAGATGGTTTTATTTACTTTCGGTGTTGGCTATTATTAAAAGGGAAAGATTTCTTCAAAGAAATAACGAAAGATATAAATCTGGCCATAAGTGAGCGATACCCATTTCCCATTGAAGAAATTTGGGCCGAAGGTTTATTATACATTAGTGATAAAGCTTATGCACTTCATCATGATAATGAGGATCTGTATGCAATTCAGGATGCTGTAGAAGAACTTTATCCCGACGTAATACACTTTGATTCTATGGATAATGAAATGAAAGATGAACCTGCTTATGGGGAGGAACTCGAAGCAAAATATCCAGAATTAATTGCTAAAGCTATAGCGAGAAAAGGTAACTAAAGTAGTAGGGAGTTTTGATGCTGTTAAAGTTCAGAACTCCCTACTATTATTACTTCACCTCATACCCCAACTTCTTCAACTCCGAAGCACTCAGGTTAATCACGTTGACGTCGATTTTAATGGGCGTTAAAGGCGTGTCGGTGCTGTCTCTTTTTACGTTTACGATGGCGTCTACCACGTCCATGCCTTTGAAGACCTGACCGTAAATGGTGTATTTATCGTCCAAACGAGCAAGACCATTTTTGTTTTGAACGATGTAAAGCTGACAACCTGCTGAGAGCATTTCAGGGTTATCGTCCCGTCCGGCTCCCACGGCTCCGTACACGTGGCGAATACTTTTCACAAATTCCGGTTTGAGTAGGTAAGGGGAATCCGAAAAACCTTCGGGAGTATCGGGGCAACCGCCCTGAGCTACGAAATTGGGGATCACCCGATTGAACGTATACGAATCCCAATAGCCTTGTTTGGCCAGTTTCAGAAAGCTGGCTTTGTGGTTAGGCGTTTCATCGTACAACCAGAAAAGAATTTCGCCTTTATCCGTCTTGATCTGCCCAATCGGATACGTTTTTTCGGGTTTGGAGGCTGTTAACAAAAAGGCCAGTAGCGGAAGAAATAGTAACCCTTGTTTCATAGTTAGGATGTAATAAATTTTGGGGAAGTTAAAGATCAGGATAAATTCTCTTTAAAAAATGCCAGCGTGCGTTCCCAGGCTAGTTTTGCAGCCGCTTCGTTGTAACGCGTAGGAGCCGTGTCGTTATTAAAAGCGTGCTGAGCACCATCATACACGTACAGTTCATACTTGATCTTATGGGTTTTCAGAGCTTCTTCGTAAGCGGGAATGCCCTTATTCACACCCTCGTCCAGACCGCCGTAATGCAGCTGAACAGCCGCTTTAATTTGAGGAACTTCAGCAGTTTCGGGCTGGCGACCATAAAAAGCCACGGCTGCTTTCAGGTCAGGATCATGTATTGCCAACTGATTTGCCAGAGCACCGCCCCAGCAAAAACCTACACAACCCGTTTTGCCATTACTGTTCTTCAGGGTTTTCCCATAAATAAAGCCTTTCAGGAAGTTATGGAGATTCTGCTGTTTATCCAGTTTAGCGAAAAGCCCACGGGCTTCGTCTTCGTTGGCTGGAGTCCCGCCGAAAGGCGATAAAGCATCGGGAGCAAGGGCAATATAACCTGCCTTCGCTACCCGGCGGGCTACGTCACGAATGTGTGGATTCAATCCCCGGTTTTCGTGTATAACGAGTACGACCCCTCGCTTGCCTGCCGATTTGGGTTGAGCGAGATAAGCCTTCATGTCCAGTCCGTCGCCGGGGTAGGTGACGTCTTCAAGCAGTAAATCTGGATCATCTTCGGCGATGGTGGTAGCATGAGCGTAATTCACTTCCAGCAGGGGTAATACTGCCATGGCTGCCGTCATACTGCCCGTTAGTTTAGCCAGTTTTCCCAGAAAATCCTGACGGGTAAGAGGCTTGTGGGTGTATTCGTCAAAGAGGTTAATAATTCGCTGATCCATTGGGCTTCTGGTCTACAAAGTGTTTGTGGCTAGTGCTGTCGAAAGATGCCTAATAAAGATGCTTAATTTTGAATGAAGACGGAAATACTAGGCTTAATCTTTTTTGCTGACATAAGGTTGTCACCAGAGTCTGTTAGTTTGCGTTCAGAATTTTAACTCAGCCTATGAATGCTTCTGAATTACTTCGATACAGACTGGCTAGCCAGCAAATCAGTGCGTCAAAATTCGTATCGTCGGGTGAAGCAGCCCGCTGGATGGGAATAATTCAGGCTCAGGATTTTGCCGGAGGAAAATGGGCCCTGGCTTTACGAACGCAACAGGCTACAGAAGTGATGATAGAACAAGCCATTGCTGATCGAAGCTTAATCCGAACCTGGTCTGCTCGCGGGACCTTGCATTTTATGGCTCCTGAAGATGTTCATTGGGTAAACGATCTCATCCGACCAAGGTTACTGGCGAGTCTGCAAACGCATCATCGAAGAGATGGCCTGGATGATGGACAGGCTCTGAAGGGGTTGAATGTATTAAGCAGCCTTTTAGCAGAGCCTGTTAAAAGAACCGCTTTGAAAACCCAGCTTGAACAATCCGGTTTTTCCTGCGAAGGACTTCGCTTTAATCATTTACTGGTTCGGGCTGCTATCGAAGGACTAATTTGTTTAGGGCCACGCGAAGGAAAGGAATTTACTTACGTCTTGAGGGATGAATGGATTTCAGGAAAACACATTAAAACCAGGGAAGAGGCTTTAGCCGAATGGGCTTTTCGATATTTCACGAGTCATGGCCCAGCCACTATAGCCGATTTTGCATGGTGGTCGGGCCTGACTATGAATGAGGCGAAAATGGGCTTAGCGAGTGTAGAACCTGAGTTAGCCCGAATCATATTTAACCATGAAACGTATTGGATGTCGCCCAAAATGGAGCCTGCTCCGGCTCATACCGTTCATTTATTACCCAGCTTCGATGAGTTTTTACTGGGGTATAGAGATCGGAGTCTGGCCTTAGCTAAGGAGCATTTATTCAGTGTAGTAGGAAGTAATAATGGATTGTTTAAGCCGATTATTGTAAAAAATGGACAGGTAATAGGTATCTGGAAGCGAGTAATGATAAAAAAAGAATATCAGATTGAAACCCGATTTTTCGACGGAAAAGAAGTAAATATTAAAGATGCGATTCAGGCTGTTTTAACCTATGCAAACTAAAAGTGGACGAATTTCCATCCGCCCACCTTTAGAAAACTTTATTCCGTTTTTAAACTCTTGACGGGATTCGCCGTGGCGGCTTTGATCGTGAGCGAACTCACCGTTACTAAGGCTATTCCCAGAGCAAGCAGACCCGCCAGCGGAAATACCCAGATGGGCATGGCCGCTCGGTAATGAAAGTCTTCGAGCCAACGTGTCATGGCGTACCAGGCAATGGGACTCGCAATCAAAACGGCAATGAAAACCAGTTTCAGGAAATCTTTGGAAAGTAAGGTAGTAACCTGCCAGGCACTCGCTCCCAGCACTTTCCGAACGCCAATTTCTTTGGTTCGCTGAAAGGTAGCATAAGACGTTAAGCCGATTAGCCCCAGACAGGCAATGAAAATGGCGATGCTGGCGAAGTAAATGAACAGCTTTCCAAATTGCTCTTCGCCTTTGTATTTATCATTGAAAGACTGGTCGATGAAAAAGTAGTCGAAAGGTCGTTCGGGAACGGCCTGCTTCCAGAGCTGCTCAACCGCCGCCAGCGTTTCAGGAATGTGCTGAGCTTTAATTTTTATCGAAATCTGTTGAAATTCATTCGGATTGATTCGGAAGCTAGCCGGGCTGATTTCATCCCGAAGGGAGACATCATGGAAGTTTTTCACTACGCCAATAATCATCCCTTTACGGCCCCACTGATCAAACTTTTTACCAATAATTTGTTCGGGCGAAGTATAGCCCAAACTACGAACTGCGGCTTCATTAACCAATAAAGCCTGCGTAGAATCGGTGGAAAATTTTGTAGAAAAGCTTCTTCCAGCGATGATCGGAATCTGATACTGATCGAAGAAGTTATAATCAATCGAGTAGAGACTAATGTTGGAGGCCTGTAACTCACCCTTCTGGTTTTCCAAATGAGTATAAGCTCCCAAAGATCCGCTACCGGGAACGGTAGAAGATTCAGTTACGGATTCCACGCCCGGAATTTTAGAAAACTGAGCTTTAAGCGTAGCTCCGTGCCGAGCCATGTATTGCGGATCGTTCAGGTTTAAAATGAGCATCTGATCTTTCGAAAAGCCCAGGGACTGCTGACGCATATAGGCCAGTTGATGATACACCACAAAGGTGCAGACCATCAGACTTACCGAAATAACAAACTGAAAAACCACCAGCGATTTTCGAAGAATCAGGCCCTGTCGGCTGGTCGCAAAACGTCCTTTTAAAACGGTTATCGCTTTCATTCCCGATAAAACCAGGGCAGGGTATAGACCTGCCATAACTCCTACCAGCAAGGCCAGACCGAGCAGGATCAGCCAGAAGGTTGGGTTACTGAACGTGCTGTCAAGGACCGTTTTTCCGGAAAACGCATTGAAGGAAGGAAGCAGTAACTCGCAGAGTAATACAGCAAGCCCGAACGCGAATGTACTTAGTAATACGTATTCACTCAGAAACTGGAAGGTAAGCTGTTGCCGACCGGCTCCTACCACTTTTCTTACGCCGACTTCTTTGGCCCGCTCGCTGGCTCGGGCGATGGTCAGGTTAATGAAATTGATGCAGGCCAGAACCAGGATAAATCCGGCGATTACCGAAAAAATATAGACGTTTTTCAAACTTCCCTGTTGGGGTGCCCCGCGATCCGATTTCAGGTAAAGTTCCTGCAAAGGTTCCAGGTGCAGGATATACCACATCTGATCTTTCGACATTGCCTTGCCAATCAAGCGATCTATTTCACCTCGGATTTTGGTTTCCAGGGCCTGAGGATTGGTATTTCCTTTGAGTACAAAATAAGAATAAAACCCAAAATTACCCCATTGTTCGTCCAGACCCGGCTGCATATGTTTAGTCAGCGTGGACATGGATAGGAGCAGGTCAAAAGGAATATGGCTGGCTTCAGGAATGTCTTTTAATACACCCGTTACTTTTACTGGAAATTGCCCTTCCATCCGTAGCGTCTGGCCCATCGGGTCCTGTTCGCCGAAGTATTTTTTTGCCGTCTTCTGAGTTAATACTACGCTAAAAGGAGCTTTCAACGCAGTGCGGGCATCGCCCTTCAGAAGCGGAAATGTGAAGACATTAAAAACGGTGGAATCGGCCAGGTAAAGATCATTCTCCTGAAATTTCTGATCCTTATACGCAACAACCGCATTTCGCTTCCAAAGACGTGTATACGCCTCTATTTCTGGTAGTCGTTCGCCCAACTGCGGTGCCATCGGAGCAGAAGTAACATTGGAATGGATGGTTTCGGTGGGCGTTTTGATGTCAGTGACCAGTCGGTAAATCTGATTGCCTTTTTCATGAAAAGTATCGTAACTCAGTTCATGTCGAACGTAGAGGCTAATAAGCAGACATGCCACTAACCCAACGGATAATCCGGCGAGGTTAATGATAGTGAAGAGCCGATGTTTCAGCAGGCTACGAAGGGCTATCTTGAAATAATTTTTTAGCATACGATGGAGAGCATTAGGCGAGTTGGGTAACGGCCCGCATTTGGCTTAAATCTTCTTTTTTAACGAAAGTAATCGGAACAAAATCGTCCGTGGGGGCACCGATGTAATACAGCGACCATTCCTGATCGTAAGTCGTCAGCATTTCCCGCAGGCATTCCACCCGATTGAAAGAGGGCGTAGAGCAGTCGTCCCAGCGAAACAGCTCGACCCGGTAATGCAAATCCTGTTTTTGACCGTTAATAACCACCGAAATTTCAATTTCATGTTTTCCCGGTAACGAAGGCAGAGGTATTGCAATATATGACATAGTTCTGGCTGGTTATGAAGTAACTGTATCAGGGTAAGCTCTACATTTTAAAAGTATGCCAGCTTTATTGGTAGGTTAATAGTTGTCTGATTATCAGTGAGATATGAAAAAATAAATGTCCGAAACTGAACGGTTCATGTACAGTTTCGGACATACCGTAGAGACGCCATCCATCGGCGTCTCTACGGTTGGGAGTAGCCTTTACTAGTTATTCGCTTTTTAGACTCTTAACAGGATTTACCATCGCCGCCCGAATGGTTTGGCTACTTACGGTAACCAGGGCAATCAGAAAGGCGATTAATCCGGCTCCCGCAAAAAGCCACCAGCTTAACTCGGTGCGATAGGCAAATTCTTCGAGCCATTTATTCATCAGAAACCAGCTTGTAGGCACGGCAATGAAATAGGCAATCATGACGAGTTTTATAAAATCACGCGAAAGTAAGCCCACGATGCTGGTGATGCTGGCTCCGAGAACTTTACGCACCCCGATTTCTTTGATTTTCTGTTCAGCAGTAAAAGCCGCCAAACCATATAACCCCAGGCACGCAATGAGAATGGCAACGGTGGTAAAGTAACTGATTAGGGTACCCATTTTCTGCTCCGTTTCGTAATTTCGCTGGAAATCCTGATCCAGAAAACTATACTCGAAAGGCTCCTCTGGGTTAAATGTTTTCCAGGTATTTTCCAGGGAAGTCAGTAAGCGGCTTACCTTGGTAGTATTCGTTCGAACGATCATGTAGTTCAAGCCCCAGGGAGCCAGAATGAAGCCAAAATTATCAATGGGTTGCTGTAACCCGGCAAAATTAAAATCTTTTACCACACCCACTACCTGATAATCAAGCCGTCCTTCCGAACCATTCCAGTGCAGCGTTTTGCCAAGGATACTTTGGGGCGTATAGCCCAGTTTTGCTACGGCGTGTTCGTTAATGATGATTCGCTGGGCCGTGTCGGCTGGAAATTGAGGCGAGAAGAAACGACCACTGATTTTATGAAACCCCATGGTTTCCATGAAGTCATAATTAACGTGATTCATGCGGAGGGTAACCCCGTTTTCTACCGTTTTTCCTTCCCGGTAAAAGGTCTGATCGCCCGCTACGAAAATGCCAGGATAACTCGTGGCGGCGGCGGCCGAAACTACCTCCGAGTTTTTCTCAATGGCCTGTTTGAAGGTCGCATAATGATCTTTGGCCAGATTGGTTCGAAGAGGAATAACCAATTGCTGGTCTTTCACAAAACCTAAGTCCTGGTGTTGCAGAAAATCCATTTGACGCCAGATGACAAGTGAGCCCAGAATTAGTATAATGGACAAGGCAAACTGAAATACCACCAGAGCTTTACGAAGATTAATAGCTGCCAGACTATTGCTAGCTTTGTTTTTCAGAACCTGAGCCGGATTAAAGGAAGAAAGGTAAAAGGCTGGGTAACTACCCGCCAGTATTCCCGTAATTAAAGCCAGTCCTAAAAAGAGGAAAAGTTTGGTATAATCTTTGGTAAACGAGATACTTAAATCAGTTCCGGCAATGCTGTTGAAAAGCGGTAAACTTACTTCAACCAGAAAAATAGCGATGACCAGAGCCAGCAAACTAATGATCATGGATTCGCCGAGAAACTGACCGATCAGGGTTTCTTTTTCGGCTCCCATGACTTTACGAATCCCCACTTCAGCCGCCCGCTTACCGGAACGGGCCGTACTGAGATTCATGAAGTTAATGCAAGCAATAACCAGTGTGAATAAGGCAACGGTAATCAGGATATAGACAAACTGAATGTTTCCTTTTTTATTAAAAATCGTTTCGGCATCGGTGTATAAATGGATGCTGGGAACAGACTCCAGATATTGGTTTTTCTTGAATGCCACCCGTTTCAAATCTTTACCCATGTACTTTTCGATGAAAGCCGGAAACTTGGCTTCCAGACTTTTGGCCTCTGATCCGGGACGGAGTTTGAGGTAAGTAAAGAACATGTTGTTACTGGCAAAATCCTGCGTATTGCGAACAAAGTCGCCAATATCTCCACTGCTTAACGACATAAAGTAGTGACTGTCGATATGGGAAGGACCAACAGATCGAAACACACCCGTGATTTTAAAATCCAGATCGCCATTGGAACTGCTAATGCGAATAACCTGATTGAGAGCGGAGTTGGTGCCATACAGCTTTTGGGCAATCTCTTCGGAAATCACCACGGAATTCGGTAGATCCAGTGCATGTTTGGGAGAACCTTCGAGAAATTCGTATGCGAACAGATCAAAAAAAGTGGGATCGGCAAAGACACCTTTGGATTCATAAAAGCTTTGCAGGGCTTTCCCATGAGCCATGCGTTTGAAAATGGCTTTATCTTCCGAGAAAGGAATAAATACTCGGGTCACTTCTTCTACCTCTGGAAATTCATTCTTCACGGCCGCTGCCACCGGTGCTGCACAGGTAGGAGCTTTTTCAGTTTTAGCCTCCGTAACGAATTCGGTAACCAAACGGTAGAGGTCTTTCGAACGATCATTGTGTGTATCGTAACTTAATTCATGCTGAACGTAAAGCAGAATGAGTAAACAGCAGGCCATTCCTACGGCCAGGCCAATGATGTTAATGAGGGAAAAAACCTTGTTTTTCCAGAGGGTTCGCAGGGCGATTTGAATATAATTGCGGAGCATGGCTTCAGCGTTTGCGGGTATAGTTATTCACTTTTCAGGCTTCGAACGGGATTCATTAAGGCCGCCCGCAGGGCCTGACTGCTCACCGTCAGCAGAGCAATCAGCAGGGCCAGCAGCCCGGCAGCCAAGAATATCCACCCGCTAATCTGGATGCGATATGCAAAGCTGTTTAGCCACTCGTTCATCATCCACCACGCCAGCGGCGAGGCCATCAGGAAGGCCAGTCCCACGAGTTTGAGAAAATCGCGGGATAACAAGGTGATTAGTTGAAATTCATTGGCTCCCAGTACTTTACGTACGCCGATTTCTTTCGTCCGTTGCTCTGCCGCATACGCAGCTAGTCCGAACAAACCGAGGCAGGCAACGAGGATGGTCAGGATGGAGAAAACCAGTACAACCTGGGCCGTCCGCTGTTCAGTCTGGTAAAGGTTGTTCAGGTGCTGGTCCAGAAAAGTATATTCAAAAGCCGACTGCGGCAGGCTTTCCGAAAAAACGTTTTCGAGTTGCGACATGGTCTGCGTCAGTCGCTGGGTCCGAAGTTTCACCAGCAGGTAGCGATACGATTCGGTATTGGCGTTATGAAAAGCATAACCGCCGATGGGTTGATGGAAATTTTCAAAATGAAAGTCCTCCACTACGCCAACGATTTCCGAGTTATTATCACCAAAAAGCCCGTAAGCTTTCCGGCCAATGGCATTTTCGGGAGTATAGCCAAGAAAAGTTACGGCATTGCGGTTCAACACTACCTGAACCGTCGTGTCTTTGGCGTCTTTGGCCACGGAGGGAAGGGTTTTCCCAGCGATCAGTTTCAGTCCTAGCACCTGTACAAAATCCGGCGTGGCATGATTGGTCGTCATTTTGAATTCTTCCGAAGACTGTAGATTCTTTCGTAGGGAACGCCCACTGCCACCGTTGGCAGGAAACGTCTGGCTCCGGCATACCTCCACCACGTCGGGCAGAGAAAGGACGCGGTTCATCAGTCCGTCAATCTGCGGTTTGGACTCCGCCGCCACCGTCGTAATCGCTACCACCTGTTCAGGCTGATAGCCCAGTTTCTGATGCTGCACAAACCGGAGCTGCTGGTAAAAAATGATGCTGCTGATAATGAGCACAATGGAAGCCGTAAACTGAATGACAACCAGACTGCGACGAAACAGGCCGGCTCCCGTGCTGGACCGGAAATTGGTTTGCAGCAGGTTTTTAGGGGAGTACGATGACAGGTACAAAGCGGGGTACGAACCAGCAATCAGGGTAACGAGGGTTCCCGTCAGCAGTAATCCGGCCAGAACCTCGGGCGACAGCAGGGCATAGGCCGTCAGATGCCGAGAGGCAAGGCGATTGAATATCGGTAAAAAGGCTTCCAGCAGAGCCACACTAAGAAGAATGGACAGCAAGACCAGAATCGCCGTTTCTATATAAAATCGACGGGCCATCAGATTTCGGGAGGCTCCCAATGCTTTATTGATACCTACCTCCCGAAAACGTTGCTGGGAGCGGGCCGTACTCAGATTCATGTAATTGATACAGGCAATCACCAGTACCACCAATGCAAGGATAACCAGAATTCGTACCTGCTGCGGATCGCCGATTTTGCTAGTGTAGACATGGGCGACGTCTTCGGAGTGCAGATGAATGTCCGTTAACGGTTGCAGGTAAGCGGTATAATAACGGTTCTCGGCGGAAACATTTTGTTTAATCAGCTTATCCAGCTGCCGTTCTACCGAAGCGGGTTGGGTTTGAGGATTCAACACTACGTACGTTTCAAAACTGGCATTGCTCCAGGAAAGGTTTTTATACGCCCAGGTTTCCGTGGCGAAAGAACCAATCAGGTTGGCATCGAAGGAGGAATGATCCGGAAAATCGGCGTAAACCCCCGTAACCTCAAGAGTGGTCCGGTTATCGACTTTTAGAACTTTCCCGACCGGATTTTCGTCTCCGAAATAGCGTTCAGCCGTACGCTGACTGATCAGCACCTGATTTGGTTTGTCCAATGCCGTTTGGGGATTACCCTGAATGAGCGGAATATCGAATACCCGAAAAAGCGTGGAATCGGCCCAGTACAGGTTTTTTTCCACGAATTTTTTTTCGCCCGTTGTAATAAAAGCTGATTCGCCAAAGTTGTGTTTCAGAAACCGAACCTGCTGCTTCACCCCGGGAATTTTCTCCAGCATGGTGGGACCGATGATGTTCGGAGCCGTTGCCCATTTCTCCTGCTTTCCGTCAAAAGAGACCGCTAGATTCACCCGGTAAATCTGTTCTGCCTGCTTATGATACTGATCGAAGACCAACTCATCCTTGATGTATAAAAACAGCAGTAACGAAATCGTAAGGCCCAGAGAAAGGCCCAGCATATTCAGGCCGGTAAATAAGCGACTCTTCCAGAGGTTGCGGAGGGCAATTTTGAAATAGTTCTGAAACATAAGTGCGGATGCAAAGGAGTTAACAACAAGTCAATGACGAAGGAAACCCTACGGCAGAGCCTCTGCCGTAGGGTTAGGAAATTATTCCGTTTTCAGACTTTTGACCGGATTGGTCAGCGAAGCCCGGATGGCCTGGCTACTCACGGTTAGCAGAGCGACCAGCAAGGATAATCCGCCCGCCAGCAGAAATAACCAGACATTCAACGTAATGCGGTAGGCAAAACCTTCCAGCCACCGATTCATTACGTACCAGGCCAGGGGCGAGGCAATGAGAAAGGCAATGCCAATTAAACGGATAAAATCGCTGGATAATAGTGTAATCAATTGAATTTCTGTTGCTCCCAGCACTTTTCGAACGCCAATTTCTTTGGTGCGGCGTTCGGCTGAGTAAGCCGCCAGACCGAATAAACCCAGACAGGCAATTACGATGGCCGTAATGGCGAAGGCCATGAACACTTTCCCGATGCGTTGTTCACTTCGATAAATACTGTCGAAGGCTTCATCCATAAACTGAGACTGAAATGGCTGACCCGGCATCACTTTATTCCAAACCTGTTCAATCTGACCTACGGTTTCGGATAGGTTTTGCGTCTTGAGTCTGAAATTGGCCCATCCTGCTGGTTTTGAACTCAGTTGCAGGGACAACGCCCCAACGTTTTCCCGCAGGGATTCGTAATTAAAGTTTTTAACGACGCCAATGACCGTTAATTCTCGGGTTTGGCCCGTTCGCATATCTTCAAGGACCGAAATCTTTTTACCAATTGGATCTTTATATCCGAAAAGTTTGACGGCTGTTTCGTTGAGAATAATGCCGGAAGAGTCGGTAGCCATGTGAGGCGAAAAGTTACGCCCGGCAATAATTTTCAATCCCAGTGTTTTCGTATAATCTGGGTCAATGTACCACTCCTGCATTTGGACGGCCCGTTCCTGCACTACTTCTCCTTCTGGAAAAAACGAGTTATCGCCCCGCCAGGATGGAATGGGTAAATACCCCGTTACGGTACCATTCTGAACGCCGGGAATTCGCAGGATTTCGTTTTTCAGGGTTTGTACCTGAGGACCGTACACGCCATTCAGCATCAAAACCTGATCCCGGTTGAAGCCTACTTTTTCCTTCTGAATGAATGTTAGCTGGTAATAAATGGCCAGGGTGCAGATGATGAGAAATACCGAAGAAAAAAACTGGAAAACGACCAGCGAACTTCGCAACCAGCCGCTTCGCATACCCGTTGTTAACGTTCCTTTCAGCACTTTGGCAGGCTCAAAGGCAGATAAGTAAAAAGCCGGATAGCTGCCCGCCAATATGCCCACTAGTAAGGCAAAAAGCAGTAATACGGGAAGGAGATACCAGTCTTTGAAAAAGCTGAGTGATAACTGTTTATCCGCAAGAGTATTGAAAGCGGGCAATGCCAATTCGGCCATGACCAGGGCAATGGCAAAGGCCATCAGGCTTAGCAAAACCGATTCGGTAAGAAATTGACCAATCAGATTTCCATTACCCGAACCCAGCACTTTCCGAACGCCAACTTCCTTCGCCCGGTGAGCCGAACGGGCCGTAGCCAGATTCATGAAATTGATACAGGCGATCAGGAGAATGAAAATAGCAATGGCTGAAAAAATATACACGTACTGAATGTTACTCTGCGGGTTCATCTCATCCACCCGATCCGAATACAGATGAATAGCAGTAACGGGGATGAGTGAGTAACGAATGTAACTGCCGGCAGCTTCCAGCTCAGCCATGCTTTTACCCAGCGTTTGCTGGATTAACGGCCCCGCCTGACGCGTGAAAAGTTCCTGCATTTGTCGTTCTACTTTTTTCGGGGAAACGCCGGGTTTGAGCAACAGGTAGGTACACAAATTATGACTCAACCAGTAGTCTTCCTTGCTTCTGGCGTTATCCAGCATTGTAAAAAACAAATCAGTCTTTAGGTGAGAAGTAGTGGGAAGGTCTTCGATAACTCCGGTCACTTTGTAATCGTCGGAACCATTGACGCGTAAGGTCTTTCCCAGTGCTTCAACGGTATCAAAATACTTCAGAGCCATTTTACGGGTAATAACCACCGTGTGCGGCTGATTGAGAGCCGTCTTCGGATTACCGGAAAGCATCGGGATACCCAGTACTTCGAAAATTCCTGAATCGGCATAAACTTCTTTTTCCTGAATCTTTTCTGTGCCTTTCCAGATCATGCCGGGAGCCTGATTGAGAATGCGGGCAGCCGCTTCGATTTCAGGGTAATTCTGAACCAAAGCCGCAGCCATCGGTGCCGAACTATTGGACGTATGCGTATCTGAGCCCCCAAATCGAATGTCTGAGTTAATGCGATAAACCCGGTCGGCATGATTCAGGAAACGATCATAACTCAACTCATCCAGAATGTAGAAGCTGATGAGCAGACAGGTCGCAATACCAAAGGCCAGACCGAAAAGGTTAATGGCCGAATAGGTCTTGTTTCGCCAGAGGTTACGGAGGGCGATTTTGAAATAATTAGATAGCATATCGATTGCTGATTGATCGTTTTTGGTTGTTAGGAAACGAGACTTTCCGAAGAGGCTGATGGCCATTTTACAAGCAACCGCCCTTTACAGACAATCATCAACTAAGAACTAACACTCACCCTTTACTCACTCTTTAAACTCCTGACCGGATTGGTCAAAGCAGCCCGAATGGACTGGTAACTCACCGTCCCCAGAGCAATCAGCAAGGTTAACAACCCCGCTTCCGCAAATACCCACCATTGTACGGAAACGTGATAGGCAAATTGTTCCAGCCAGCGATCCATCGTTACCCAGACCATCGGAATCGAGATAAGCAGAGCTATCGCCACCAGTTTGATATAGTCTCTGGTGAGAAGCGTTGAAATTTGAAGGACACTGGCTCCCAATACTTTACGAATACCGATTTCCTTGGTTCGCTGTTCGGCACTGAAGGCAGCCAGCCCCAACAGACCCAGGCAGGCAATGAAAATGGACAAGCCCGAAGCCAGTGTAAAGAGTGAACTGTATTGCTGCTCGGTCTGGTACTGTCGGTTGTAATGCTCGTCGGCGAAGTAAAAACTAAAGAGGTTGCCCGGAAAGTAACGTTCGTAAGCAGCTTTTAACTGCTGAATATGCTCATGAACGTAATCCGTTGAAATTTCGGCGGTCAGATACGTGGTGTTCTGTTGGGGCCAGTAAACAATGGGCTGAATAGCCTCTTTCAGACCCAGGTGGTGATAGTTTTTTACAACGCCAACCACTTCAACAGCCTGTCCGTTGAATAAAACCGTTTTGCCGAGAATGGATGAGGGAGAATAGCCTAACTTGGCCGCTGTCGCTTCGTTGACCATAAAGGCATGAACGTCGCTCCAGGGTTTTTCGGTTTCGCTTTTTGTGAAACTACGGCCACTGGCCAGGGAGATTCCGTAAGTCTTGAAGAACTGATCATCACAGATTAAGACGGCAAAGCTCGTTTTCTGGTCGGGTGAAGACTGATCCGTTCGCAGGACGTTTTCCGTGGAAAAATTAAAACCACTTCCCGGTACATTGCCAGAGGAACTAAAGGCCGTTACAAAGGGAAGCTGACTCAGGGCATTTCTGAAGCCAGCCGTACGGGTCAGGAACGTGCTGTCGCGACCCACTTCTGGTCCCTGCATGACCAGCCGTTGTTGCAGGGTAACTCCCAGATTCTTCCGTTGCATGTAATGCAATTGCTGGTAGACAATAAAAGTCGCCGCAATAAGGGTGATGGAGATACTAAACTGAAAAAGAACCAGTGACTGGCGTAACCAGCTTTTGCCGGACTTGAGCAAGCCGCCTTTTAAGCTAAGCAGTGGATTAATACCACTCAGGGCAAAAGCCGTATAAAAACCAGAGACACCGATGCCGGCCAGAAAGAAAATGAAAGCGTAGAACCAGTAATGAGAGTCGAATAAAACGGACAGGGAAAGGTTCTTCTGGATCAGTGCGTTGAAAGGAGACTGAAGTACATCGACTACTACAAAAGCAACTAGTAAAGCGATGATATTCAGTATGATAGATTCGCCCAGAAATTGACCAATGATTTGAAAGCGATGGGCTCCGATTACTTTTCTTACCCCCACTTCTTTGGATCTTTTGGAAACCAGAGCCGTACTTAGGTTGACGTAATTGAACCAGGCAATGAGTAAGATGAGCGAGGCAATGCCACTCATCAGGTACACAAAGCCCAAATTTCCGAAGGTGATGAACGAATCGGTTAGCGAAGCTCCCAGGTGTTGAAATTGAACGGCTTGTAACCGGATTTGATCCGTGCTTCCGGTAGGCAACGTCTTGAGTAACTGATTGAATTTCTGTTCTGCCCTTAATGCTTCGGCCTGAGGGGTGAGTAACACATAGGTGGTTACAAACTGAGCTCCAACGCCAGCGGGGTCTACCCAGCTATTGTCTTTAATGACCGAAGGATTCGCCAGCGTAGCCATTGAAAAGATAATATCTGCCTGGATATCAGAATTTTCCGGCATATTCTCATAAACCAAAGCTACGGTGTATTCCGTTTTTCCAAACTGATTATCAACCGTAATTGGTTGACCTACCGCCGCTGCATTACCAAATAATTTTTCGGCTTCACGTAGGGAAAGGCCGACGGTTCTGGGCTTGTTCAGCTCAGAAACAGACCCTGATTGAACCGGAAACTGAAAGAGATGAAACAGTGAAGCGTCGGCATAAATAGTCTTATCTTCCCGAATGGTTTTTTCCGCAACCCTGACCATGCCATTTCCCAGGCCTTCGGCAATCCGGCAGTAGGATTCTAGTTCCGGGAAATTAGCCCGGAGTATTACCCCGGGAGCTGAAGAAGACTGCGTTGAGCCCGACTGCGGCTGCATCAGGACTCGGTACAGACGAGTCAGCTTAGGGTGGAAGGTATTAAAACTCCGCTCAAAACTAACGTACTCCAGAATGAGAAGTGAGGCCGTTAACCCCAATGCCAGACCGGTTAAATTCACTGTGGAAAACAGTCTGTTCTTCCACAGACTTCGCCAGGCAATTTTCAGATAGTTCTGTAACATGACTGTTAGGGTCTTAGGCTTTGTTGGTTATGGGTTGTTCGTTGACGGTTATTGAGGAGAATACGTTTAATCAGCGTCGATTTTGAAGTATTTTCTGAAAATACCCTTCAAAACAAGGACCAACCATCAACTACCCGTTACTCACTTTTCAGACTTTTCACAGGATTGGCGGTTGCTGCCCGGAATGCCTGTGAACTCACCGTAAATACAGCAACGATAAGAGCCAGCAAGCCCGCTCCAACAAACACCCACCAACTGAGCGAAACGTGGTAGTAGAATTTTTCGAGATAACCATTCAAGGCCCACCACGCAATTGGTGAGGCTAGTACAAAGGCAATACCGACTAGCTTCACAAAATCTTTAGATAAAAGCGTAATGACGCTGATTATACTGGCTCCCAGTACTTTTCGTATGCCAATTTCTTTCGTACGTTGTTCAGCTGTAAAGGCCGCCAGCCCTAAGAGTCCTAAACAGGAAATGAAAATGCCCAGTCCGGCGAAGATGCGGGCCAGTGCACCTGCGACTTGTTCCGTACGGTAGAGTTTTCCGTATTCCACATCGGCGAAATTGTACGTGAAAGGGAATCGGGGATTTACCTCTTTGCATACGGATTCCAAACTGGCAAGGGCCTGTTGGGTCTGGCCCGGCTGCGTACGCACCATCATCTGGCCGTAGTAGGTGGGAGACCAACCGACGTTCAATCGCAAAATCAGCGGTCTGATTTGTTCATGAAGGGAATGAAAATGGAAATCATCGACTAGCCCAACAATAGTGCCGGGACGATCCCAAAAAGTGATGGGTTTACCCACTGGATCTTTGTATCCCATCAGTTGGGCAGCGGCCCGATTTACTAATACGGCCCCCGAATCGGTGGCGTATTTAGGAGAAAATTCCCGTCCGGCTAGTAGTTTAATGCCCAGTGTTTTCAGTCCGTCGTATCCAATAGCCGATGCCTCAAAAAGTGGACGACTTTCAGGGTCTTTACCGGGCCAGGATACGCCCGTGGTATTGCTCCCAAATTCGCCTAGTGCCTGATTAATGGAACTCACGGCCAGGATGCCCGGCTTGCGTAACAACTGCTGCTGAGCCACGGGAAATTTGGTTGATAACTCGCCTTCCAGGGGGACGTAAATCAGGTTTTCGCGATTGTATCCCAGGTTTTTGTTCTGGATGAAATGCACCTGCCGATAAATAATGATCGTTCCGATGATCAATAAAATGGAAAGGGTAAACTGAAAGACGACCAATCCCTGACGGAACAGTTTGCTGCCTCTGGAAAATTTCAGTCGGCCTTTCAATACGCGGGCAGGATTAAATCCAGACAGATAAAACGCCGGGTAACTTCCCGCAATGACACCAGTCAGTAGCGTAATGCCGAGCAGAAGCACATACGTAGACGCACGGGTATACTGTAAATCCAGTTGTTTTTCGGTAAGTTCGTTGAAACTAGGTAACACCAGTTCAATCACCCCAATGGCCAGTAATACGGCTAGAAAAGAAATCAATAAGGATTCTGAAAGAAACTGCCCAATGAGTGATTCACGAACGGCTCCCATCACTTTCCGAACGCCCACTTCGCGACTCCGACGCTCCGAACGGGCCGTACTTAAATTCATGAAGTTGATACAGGCAATCAGTAATATAAAAATGGCAACAATACTAAACAGCCGGACGTATTCGATACGACCGCCATTCTGAAATCCACCCCGCCAGTCATTATACAGATATGACTCGCTTAGTTTCTGCATGAAAAGATCGTTGGGGTATTCTTCTTTCCGGTAATTATTCAGAAATTTTTTAAGGCGTTTTTCCACGTTAGCCAGATTCGCATCCGGACGAACTTCAAAAATGAGCCGTGGGCCGTTGTTGCCCCAGTTTTCAATCCATGAATTCCGTTTACGGAAGTCCTCCCATGTTAACAGGAAATCATATTTCTCAGAAGCCTGAGGAGGAAGATTTTCGAATACGGCGGTAACTTTATACGGAGTGGTACTGCCAGCTACCTCCACCGTTTTTCCGAGGGCTTTTTCGGGGCTGCCAAAGTAATTATCCGCCAGTTTTCGGGAAATAGCTACGCTTTCTGGTGTTTTTAGTGCGGTAGCTTTGGTCCCTGCCAGTAACGGTATGGAAAGCATTTTGAACCAGTCTTCACCGGCCCAGCGAACCTTCTGTTTATTGAATTTCTCACCAACGGTAAAATTCAACTGATCTTCCCAGGTAAAACCAGAAGCGTGTACAACCTCTGGAAATTTCTTTTTCAACTCATAACTGAGCATCCCGGGTGTATGAGATCCGGCATTGGTTTCTCCGTTAAAAGTCTGTCGCTGCATGACCCGATACAACACCGGGCTTTTTTCGTGGAAACTATCCATTGCCAGCTCATCCTGCACCCAGAGCCCAATCAGCAAACTACAGGAGACGCCCAAGGCTAGCCCAACAATATTAATGAGCGAAAACACACCATTCCGTATCAAATTACGAAAAGCAATTTTAAGATAGTTGGTGAACATGGGTAGTCTTGAGTTTATTTCTGTTTACCGTTGTCGGTTTTCTGTTGTCAGTTTATTCAAAGCAACTCAAATGATGACTATAAGAGAACTGAAAACAGAAAACCGTAAACTGAAAACTAGATGTGAAATTTCGTATTTACGTTTTCCGTAACGACGTGGCCATCGAAGAGGTTAATGATCCGGTGGCTGTAGTTGGCGTCGTAAGGGGAGTGGGTTACCATGATGATCGTCGTCCCTTCTTCGTTGAGCTGCTGTAAAAGTTTCATTACCTCTTCCCCGTTAGTCGAATCAAGGTTACCCGTCGGCTCATCGGCGAGGATTAGCTTCGGCTTGGCAACAACCGCCCGGGCAATGGCTACCCGTTGCTGCTGACCACCCGAAAGTTGTTGCGGGAAGTGGTCTTTCCGGTGCATGATGTTCATGCGGGTTAATACCGTTTCCACGAGTTCCTTGCGTTCGGAAGCTGACTTGCCGAGGTAAAGCAGGGGTAACTCTACGTTCTCATACACCGTCAGTTCGTCAATCAGGTTAAAGCTCTGGAATACGAATCCGATGTTTCCCTTGCGAAGTTTAGCCCGCTGACGTTCCGAATATTTCGAGATTTCTTCACCCCAGAAGTTATACTCGCCCGTGGAAGGGTTATCGAGCATTCCTAATACGTTCAGTAAAGTTGATTTGCCGCAACCCGAAGGTCCCATGATGGCAACAAATTCGCCGTCAGCAATTTCTACATTGACGTGATCCAGAGCCGTTGTTTCAATTTCTTCAGTACGGTAAACTTTGCGGAGGTTTTTGATTTGAATCATGGTTTGGAGCTTCAGGTTGTTTTAACCACAGAGTTACTCAGGGTTTCGGCACAGAGTTCTCAGGGTACTTTTTATCAGATTAAGCTTTTAAATACGAGTACTTGATTTTCTGTCCACAAACGCACGAGGGTTCAAAAGGATTAAAGCGTGGTGAAACCTAGTGTCTTTGAGCCTTTGTGGCAAAAGATTTGGTATTCGCAGTCCTTTACTCATGGGTTACTCTGTGCAAAACTCAGCGTAACTCTGTGGTTAATATTTACTGGGGTTGCTTATTTTCCTTCAGGTTGAGCACTTCGTTATCACCGAAGGTTTCATAACTGGACGTAATTACTTTTTCACCGGGTTTCAGGCCATCCAATACTTCGTAATACGTTGGGTTTTTACGGCCTAACTGAATCTGACGTTTCACCGCCCGCTCGCCATTGGCTTCAACTACGAATACCCAGTTACCGCCCGTTTGCTGATAGAAACCACCCGTAGGCAGCAGAACTGCCTGCTCAGGTTTACCCAGTTCCAGACGAATGCGGAGGGTCTGACCGCGACGAATATCCGTTGGAGCCGTTTGAGCAAACAACATATCCACTTCAAAACGACCGTTGGTTACCGTCGGGAAAACCTTATCGACGATCAGTTTATACTCTTTACCGTCTAGATCTGCGTAACCTTCCAGCCCTTTCACAATGCGAGGCAGGTATAATTCGTCAATGGGCACGCGAACCTTAAATTTATCCAGAATATCGACCTGTCCAATCTTGGTTCCTTTGCTGATTAACTGACCAATCTGTAAGTCGGTAGCGGTTGAGAGTTGTCCTGAAATGGGAGCACGTACCAATAGGTTATCCAGCATTTGACCGACATTCTGAATGCTTTCCCAAATCCGTTTTTCAGATTGCGTTAGCTGAGCATTTTGTTGAATACGAATAAGCGAATCCTGCATGTACGAACGCTGGGTAACGTTCCGGCGGCGTTTCTGATAGGATACGTCTTCCCGTACATCCTGTTGTTCTTTTTCAGACAAATACTTGGATGCCCGATCGTTACGATTCAATTGCTGCTCCTTAATTTTTACCTGATAATCAATTTCAGCCAGCGTATTTTGTAAGGCTAGGGTGTTTTGTTGCAGTTGCAGACGCGAAGTCCGGGCGTTATTTAACTGATCGTACAGAGCCGTTTCACGCGTTAATACATTCAGTTTTAATTCCGTATTGGAAAGTTGAAGAATGACGTCACCCGCTTTTACCATATCACCCGACTGCTTGAAAATCTTCTCAATGGACCCTCCCTCTACCGCATCTAACTGCACACTTTGAATCGGAATAACCGTTCCGTTTACGGGGATGAACTCGTTAAAAGCCCCCTGCGAAACCGTTGAAATGGTCTGTTTTTCGGACTCTACCCGAAGCTGACTGCGTTTGTCCCGAAAGACCACCGCCCATAGTGTGAGTGAGACCAGGAGCAAGCCACCAATGATGAAAAACACACGCTTCGAGTTCCAGAATTTTTTTTCAATTTTCTTATCCACGGGGAAAATATGGTTTTAAGTTGTTAGTTAATGGTTGTCGGTTGATGGAAGATAGTTCGTGGTAGACTTAAACTAGCCGCTAGTGACGAACAACCATCAACTAATTCATGAGTAATTCCTTCAGCTTCAACTTCGCCCGCATGAACTGGGAGCGGGAAGTAGAGGGAGAGATATTTAATAATTCGGCAATTTCTTCATGGCTGTAATCCTCCAGCAAATGCAGGGTTAATACGGTACGGAAGCCATCGGGTAACTTCATCAGGGCCGTTCTAACTTCCGAAACTTCCCAATCGTCGGGTTCTGTGGCCTGTACAAAGGCTGCTTCTATGCCTTCTTCCACCTCTACCAACTGTACCCGCCGCTGGCGAAGCCGATTGAGAGCTTCGTTCACAACGATTTGTTTTAGATACGCTCCGACGGTACTTTCCTGACGAAAATCATTAATTCGCTGAAAGAACTTGACGAAAGCGTCCTGTAACACATCTTCGGCTTCGGCGGTGTGATTCAGGATTCGGTAACAAACGTTATACATTGATTTGGAATACAGCCGATACAGTTCGTACTGGGCAGAGCGGTCACCGCGGCGACAAGCTTCTACCAGAGCAGTACGATCAGTTTTACAAAGCGTTTCCATAATCTCAGTTGTTAAAAGGCCGTCGAACGGCGTTAATGAGGCCGTCCGACGGTAATCGAAACTAAACCCTGATGCCTTAACTTTCCAAAGCTGTGCCAAAGTTTGAAAAAGGCCCTCAGGAGCTCAAAAAGGGCATTTTTTAATAAAATAGTGTTCGCTGGCGTACAGCTACTGTACGGAATCGAACACTTTTTAGTAGCTTTCTGGTGTTATCTGTGAATGGTACAGTTTTGATCAGTACTAGGTAACTCTGAAATCATTTTTCAGGACCTGAAATTTTAGAAAATACAACCCAATGCCATTAACCTCTGCCCGTATTCTGGTCGTTGATGATAATGAAGACCTGCTAAAAGCGGCTCGGTTGTTGTTAAAGCAACATTTTACCCGCGTTGATACTGAGAAAAATCCCGAAAATCTACCGACTTTATTACGTCAGGAAGGATATGACGTGATTATGCTGGACATGAATTTCACCCAGGACGTGACTTCGGGGACGGAAGGATTTTTCTGGCTGGATAAAATTCTGAAAATCGACCCGGCAGCTATTGTCTTACTAATTACCGCTTATGGCGACGTGGAAATGGCCGTACGGGCCGTGAAATCCGGGGCGACTGATTTTATCCTGAAACCCTGGAGTAATGAGAAGTTACTCGCAACGCTATTTTCGGCCCTGTCCCTTCGGAAATCCAAACTGGAAATTGAAAAGCTCAAGTCTCAAAATGCCATTATTTCAAGAGACCAGCACGCTCGTTTCGGCGAAATGGTGGGCGTCAGTCCGGCCATGCACGAGGTTTTCGGCACCATTCAGAAAGTAGCCGCTACTGATGCCAATGTCTTGATTTTGGGTGAAAATGGAACGGGTAAGGAATTGATAGCTAGATCATTGCATCAGAATTCGAACCGAGCTCGTCAGGCATTTATTAGCGTTGATTTAGGAGCAATTAGCGAGAATCTTT
This sequence comes from Siphonobacter sp. SORGH_AS_0500, assembly GCF_031453245.1. Classification (NCBI taxonomy): domain Bacteria; kingdom Pseudomonadati; phylum Bacteroidota; class Cytophagia; order Cytophagales; family Cytophagaceae; genus Siphonobacter; species Siphonobacter sp. SORGH_AS_0500. Next base: position 3,539,671 of record NZ_JAVIYT010000001.1, on the reverse strand, counting down.
TTGAAAGTGAGTTATTTGGCCACGTCAAAGGAGCCTTTACCGATGCCCGCGAAGACCGGGCCGGACGCTTTGAAGCCGCCGATGGAGGAACCATTTTTCTGGATGAAATCGGGAATCTTTCTCTGCCAATGCAGGCCAAGTTACTGACCGTTCTGCAAAGCCGTCAGGTCACACGGGTGGGGTCCAATCGGCCTAAATCTATTGATATGCGATTGATTTGTGCGACCAACATGCCTTTGGCCGAAATGATCACCAAAGGTGAGTTTCGGCAGGATTTATTATACCGCATTAACACCATTGAAATACGGATTCCGGCTCTGCGGGAGCGGCCCGAAGACATTGAGTTACTGGCTCATCATTACCTGCGGGTCTACACGCAAAAGTACCGCAAACGCATTCGGGACGTAAGTCCACCGGCTATTCAACGGATGACAAAATACGGTTGGCCGGGAAATGTGCGGGAGTTACAGCACGCCATCGAACGGGCCGTGATTATGTGCGAAAAGGATATGCTGCAACCCGAAGATTTATTCATTTCAACGGCTCAGAAAACGCCCGAAAAGCAAGCTTCGGCAGAAACCTTATCGCTCGATCAATTTAATCTGGATGAACTGGAAAAAGCCATCATTCGAAAAGTATTGAACAAGCATAGTGGTAATATTTCCAAGGCCGCGACGGAGTTAGGATTAACCCGTGCTTCTTTATACCGAAGACTTGAAAAATACGGGTTGTAAAACTGTTAATTTCCTTCTTACCCTTTTCTTATGTTAACTCTTTTTCCAACCCAGTATTCTACCTTATCTTCTAAACACCTAGGAACGTATATCGGAGAAAAATACGGGTTTTTGAAGGTCTCATGCCGCTTTTTGCTAAGAGGTGTGAGCGATACGTACGTTATTGAACATGCGGAAGGAAAAGCAATTTTAAAAATCTACCGGGAGTCCCATCGAAGCCTAGATGAAATAAAAGGGGAGGTAGAATTATTAGCTATTTTAAAATCAGGAGGTGGAAAAGTGGCGGAAGCCCTGATCGACTTGGAAGGTAATGCCGTTCAATCCTTTCAGGCAGCGGAAGGAATCCGTAATGGCGTCGTATTCAGGTATGCCTTGGGAAAGAACGTCTATGACTTCACAGATGAACAACTGGAGGTGCTCGGACGCGAAATGGCTTTTAATCATAAGATTACTAGCCAGACTCAATTGCATTACCCTCGTCAGGAATATACTATTGAAGCCACGATTGACAGGCCTCTGGAAGTAATTAAACCCTTTTTAATGGATTTTCAGGAAGAGTATCAATATCTGGAAGAGACGGCGAAACGGGTAAAACAAAAGATCAATAGTTATGACCTTCAGTCGTTTAGTTATGGCTATTGTCACTACGACTATCTACCTAAAAATTTTCATTTCGACGAGCGTAATACAATCACCGTTTTTGATTACGATTTCGCGGGAAAAGGGCTTTTGATGAATGATCTAATGACTTTTATGATGCATTATTTCTTTCATACTACGCTCAATCGCATTAGTTATGAAGAAGGAGATCGGCACTTTACTCTTTTTATTGAATCCTATCGAAAAGTAAAAGCTATCTCAGATCAGGAGTTGGAGTTAATGCCGTATTTAGGCTTTGGATTCTGGTTGTTTTACCTAGGTTTTCAGTGCGAAAATTTTGACGACTGGTCGAATACTTTCTTTAGTTCCAGGTATTTGCAGGATCGAGTTTCTATTATTAAAAAATACATGGGTCGGTATTGTCCCCTTTAAATAAGCGACGCTTTAGCAAATGGCATGAGGAATTTTTCGGCTCAGATTTACATACGTATTCTCATTTTAGTGCTGGTCAGTTTATTACTGGCCTACCTCTGGTTTAACTCCCGCCTGATTGTTACCAAAGGCGTTTTAATCCTTGTCCTGTGCTATCTGAGCTTTGATCTGGTTTCCTACGTAAAAAAGGCCAATCGCCGGGTTATGGATTTATTCGAAGCCATTCGTTATGCTGACTTTACCCGTTCCTATACTACCCGTTACTTGGGCGGCTCGCCGGAGTATGATTTTCTGGTGAAGGAGGTGATCGATTCCTACCGGAAAAACCGGACGGAAAAAGAAGAACTCGTTCGTTACCTCGAAACCATCGTGCAGCACCTGAGTGTCGGACTGATTGTTTTTGGAAAAGACGGGCACGTTGAGACGGTGAATACCGCGACCAAACGGTTAGTAAACCAGGTGGTTATTCGAAACATTCAGGATTTGAAAGCAGACATTCCGGCGTTGGTGGAGGCCTTGGAAACGGCTTCTTCCGGCGATACGGGTTTGTTAAGAATTGACTTAACTGGCGAGGAACGCACCGTGGCCTATGCGGTAACGGAGTTCATCCGTAAAGACCAGAAGCTGAAACTGGTTTCGCTGAAAGACATACAGTCGGAGTTACAAAATCAGGAATTTGATTCCTGGCGAAACCTGACGCGGGTATTGACGCATGAAATCGTGAATTCCATCACGCCGATTCATTCGCTCTCTGGTTCATTGAAGGGATTGCTCGAAGCGGAGTGGGAAAATGACCAGCGATTAACCGAAGAAACGTACGGCGATTTGATGGATTCGCTAGCCGTTATGGAGCGACGAAGCCAGAGCTTAATGCAGTTAATCGACGCGTATCGACGCTTTTCAAGACTACCGAAACCTGACTTTAAGATGGTCTCCATCAGTACGGTTCTCCAGAATCTCGTCAGCTTATACCGGGGTGAAGTAGCCGAAAAAGGAATTGAGCTAAGCGTCAGGGTGGAACCAGAAACGCTCGAAGTAACCGCTGATCCTCAGTTAATTGAATTTGTATTGATCAATCTCGTCAAAAATGCCATTCAGGCAATGGAAGGTGTGCCCGATGCCCGGCTGGAATTGATTGGCGAGTTGGACAAAAGCCAGCGGGTTTCCATTCATGTGGTTGATAATGGAAAAGGTATTATTCCCGAAGCCATGGATAAGATTTTCGTTCCGTTTTTCTCAACAAAGCAGGGTGGTTCAGGTATTGGCCTAAGCCTTTCCCGACAGATTATGCTTCAGCATCGGGGCATCCTAAGAGTAGAATCTGAACCGGGTGTAAAGACGGTGTTTACGTTACGGTTTTAATACATATCAGAATTTTACTTGGCCTGGGGAATGTAACTGGCGTGAATGTTGCGTCCTCTGATTACATCTGGGGCTATCCAGCCTGGGGCTATTCGTGTTTAACCCCGCTGGGGTTGTTGTTAAAATTGTTAAATAGGTTTACGAAAAATAACCCCGGAGGGTTCAATATGAGTAGCCTCGGATAAAATCCGGGGAGATAAGGTTGGTAATGATAATTTATTTCATGCCTGAAGCATGCATCATTACTTTATCTTCAGAGTCTTTCCTCCAAAGCAAAGCGAAGAAACGCATTCCGATTCACAATCGCAGAAGATTGCCAAAGCCCTGATGGTATTAAAGTCTTCGATTATAAATTTTAGACAGCTTTTAATACATCCCAGAATTTTCAAGAAGTTATGGGAAAAGTTTTTAGGTAATTAAAGATTACTCATAAAACCGGGGCAAGGCCCATTGGTATCTTACTACGAGTAACCGAAAAACAAAAATGAATCCAATGGCTACCGCTTTCGCCCAGGGAGCTGCCATGGGAAGTTCCAGCATCAGGTAATACAATCCGCCACCGATGATACTGGCCGTCGCGTAGATTTCCTTTTGGAAAACGATGGGAATATCATTCAAAAGAATATCCCGAATGACGCCACCAAAACAGCCCGTAATCACGCCCAAAGCAATACAGATGCCTGGAGGTAATCCATAACGGCTTGCTTGTTCAATACCTACAATGGTAAAGAAGCCCAAACCCAGGGAGTCAAAAAGCAAAAGAGGTTTCTGTAAACGTTCCGTTCCGCGACGAAGAAACATGGATACCACAGCGGCACCGAGAATTAAGAGGGGAGTGGTAGTCGTTCGCATCCAGGACACGGGCGTATTCCCTAATAACACATCCCGAACGGTTCCGCCGCCTACGGCAGTGACGAAGGCAATGATTAACACTCCAAAAGGATCCAAACGGCGTTGCATGGCCGCAAAGGCTCCGGAAACGGCGAAGGAAATGGTTCCGCCCCAATCCAAAAGCCAGCTATATTCCAGCATACATATTTAATAGATTGGGGCAAAAGTAGGGATTTCAGAAGCTCATGTTCACTCCAATCCCTTTATCAGCCGGGCCCAACGTTTTCCAGAGGTGTTCATGCTTTTGAAAATGTTGTCGATGAACGAGATACATTAGGCCATCAAAAACAAATAAAAAAGCCCCCTGTAGCATAACGGATTTGCCAAAACCCTGATTTCTAGCATTTTCCTGGTTCTTTCCTTTTTCATTGAGGTAGGCTCCCCCCGCTACGTAAGCTACATCGAGAGCGGTATTGACCAGAAATATTTTTTCGAATTTTTCCTGTTGCTGCAAGACTTCGTAAGGCGTGCGAGGTCGAGGGGAGCTGGTTAAGGTACCGATACCCGCTAGTAAAAGATTGACGGCTCCCCAGCCCATATTCATTTGGTGGAAAGCTTTCGCCTCGCCAGAGCTTCGGGCTAGTTTCGACCCACTGTAGGCCAGATTACCCACGGCCCAGCCACCTAATACGTACAAACCCTTTCTAGTGAGGGCGATACGGTTTTGATCGAACTCGTTGGAGGTTTGAGTTAAGCCCTGACGAGGAGTGCCGAGGCACAGAACCAGAAGTGACAGTAATTTTTTCAAGATAGTAACAAATTGGTTGTAAGGTAGATAAGTCAGAAAAGGGCATGCCAGGTAAGTTCAGTAGGGTTGATTTGGAATAAGCTACTACCTTTGTAGAATATTGAATGATTTGGTCGGCGTTTCCCATGCCATTACTTGAGCAATCCGATTACCGTCCCCCGTTTTGGCTGCCTGATGGGCATGCCCAAAGTATCTTCCCCGCTTTGTTCCGAAAAGTGACGGGTGTTGTGTACGAACGCGAACGCATTTCTACCCCCGATGACGATTTCCTGGATTTAGACTGGCGAATGAATACCGATCTGAGCAAGAGCGGTTTGCGTCCTCTGGTTATTCTGAGTCATGGCCTGGAAGGGAATTCTTCGAGTCAGTATATATTGGGAATGGTGAAACACCTAAATGCTCATGGCTACGATACCCTGGCCTGGAATTTCAGAAGTTGCTCGGGAGAAATGAACCGCCTGCCGCGTTTTTATCATAGTGGAGCAACCGATGATCTGGATTTTGTGGTAAAATACGCCCTGACGAAGGGTTATAAAGAGGTATATTTGATGGGTTTTAGCCTCGGCGGTAACCTGACGCTCAAATATTTAGGAGAATTGGCTGAAAATGCTTACCCCGAACTCCGAAAAGCGTTAGTCTTCTCCGTACCTTTGCATCTATCAAGCGGAAGCACGCACCTCGAACGCTGGCAGGCCTGGGTGTATTCGGATCGTTTTAATCGTTCGCTGAAGAATAAAATTCGGCAGAAAGCGGCCCTATTACCCGATTTAATTGATGCCAGCCACATTGATCAGGTGCGTACCATCCGGGATTTTGATAATTACTACACTTCACAACTACACGGGTATCCGGATGCGGAAACGTACTACGAAGCGAATTCTTCGTTGTACTTCATCGAAAAGATCCGCCTTCCTACCAGAATTGTCAATGCACAGAACGATCCGTTCCTGTCCAGCGACTGTTACCCGTACGACCGCTGCAAACCACTGAAATACGTCTGGTTACAAACGCCACCGCAAGGCGGGCATTGTGGTTTTTATCAGGCCGGATACAAGGGGGTGTTGTGGTCGGAGGAATTGGCGTTAAGGTACCTCCTCGAACCATCATAAACGTATTTGAACGAAACCTACTCGTAATTTGCTTCCAATGAAGTAAGTGCGACCATTGTTAATAATCCGTAATAAGTAGCGGTCAATCTGAATATGTTGACAAAAACCCTGGAACAAACCTACTTCGTGATCGATTTCGATTCGACGTTTACGAAGGTTGAAGGACTCGATGAATTGGCAGCCATTAGCCTGGCCAGCCAGAAAAACCGCGATGAAGTCGTGGGTAAAATTAAGGAGTTAACGGATCGTGGAATGGCTGGCGAGTTGTCGTTCGAGCAAGCCTTGCAGCAGCGAATAGAATTGCTGAGTGCCAGTCGCGAACACGTGGACCTGCTGGTAGAATTTCTACGGGGTAAAGTATCCGATTCGTTCCTCCGTAACAAGGAATTTATCAGCGAATATCGCGATCAGATTTATATTGTCTCCAGCGGTTTTCGGGAGTTTATCGAACCCATCGTAACGGAAATGGGCGTTCGCGAAGATCATGTGTTTGCCAATACCTTCCGCTTCGACGAAGCCGGAACGATTGTAGGGTATGACGACACAAACGTGTTATCAAAAAATGGGGGTAAGGTAAGTCTGCTCAGACAACTGAGTCTACCCGGCGATGTCTACGTGATTGGCGATGGATATACCGATTATGAGCTTCGCGAATCTGGTTTAGCCAATAAATTCTTTGCCTTTACCGAAAATATTGAACGTCAGAAAGTAGTCGAGAAAGCCGACCATATTGTAAACTCGCTCGACGAATTCTTATATATCAATCAGTTAAGCCGGAGTCAGTCGTATCCTAAAAGTAAACTGAAAGTATTATTGCTGGAAAACGTGCACGCCCGTGCCGTGGAAATGTTCAGCCGTGAAGGGTTTCAGGTAGAGTTATTGAAAGGAGCTCTGGACGAAGACGAACTGATCGAAAAAATTAAAGATATCAGCATTCTTGGAATCCGTTCGAAAACAATGGTTACCAAACGAGTGCTCGAAAATGCTCCCCGTCTGATGGTAATCGGTGCGTTCTGCATCGGTACGAACCAGATTGACCTCGCTACCGCTGAAGAGCGGGGTGTGGCTGTCTTTAATGCTCCTTACTCGAACACCCGTTCTGTCGTAGAAATGGCCGTGGGCGAGATGATTCTGCTCATGCGGGGTATTTATGACAAGTCCGTTAAAATGCACGAAGGCATTTGGGACAAGTCAGCGAAAAACTCGAACGAAGTACGTGGGAAGAAAATCGGGATGATTGGCTACGGTAACATCGGTATCCAGCTTTCCGTGGTGGCTGAAGCTCTGGGGATGGAAGTATTATTCTTCGATCTGGTTGAAAAATTACCGCTTTCGAACGCTCGTCAGTGCCACACGCTGGAGGAATTACTCAACCAGTCAGACGTGGTAACGCTGCACGTGGATGGTCGTAAAACCAACTCGATGCTCATTGGAGAGAAGGAATTCAACCAAATGAAAGATGGCGTGGTTTTCCTGAACCTGTCGCGTGGGCACGTGGTCGATGTAAAGGCCATGGCAAATGCCGTCAAATCGGGTAAAATTCGTGGAGCCGGGGTAGATGTATTCCCTCAGGAACCCAAAACCAACGACGAAATTTTCGAAAGCGAACTGAGAGGATTACCCAACGTAATTCTGACTCCACACATCGGAGGAAGTACCGAGGAAGCTCAGGCCAGTATCGGCGAATTCGTGCCCAATAAATTGCTGGGGTATGTAAATACGGGTAGTACGTATGGCGTGGTAAACTTCCCCGAAGTAACCCTGCCGCCTTTACACGATGCCCACCGGTTGCTGCACATTCACCAGAACGTACCCGGTGTGATGTCCAAAGTGAATGGAATTTTCGCGAAATACGGGGTTAACATTGTAGGGCAGTATCTGAAAACGTCCGAAAAAATTGGTTACGTAATTACCGACGTGGCTAAAAATTACTCCAAGGAAATTGTGCAGGAATTGAAGGAAATTGAAGAAACCATCAAATTCCGGATGTTATATTAATGAATGAAAGCCAGTACGCTTTAGGTTGTACTAGAGCTTACTGGCTTTCTTATCTTGCTGTTTATAGCCATGTCTCAATTGTACTTTACCCCTGGTCCGGCGGAATTATATCCTACGGTTGCTCAACATATTCAAACGGCTCTTGCTGAACAGGTGGGTTCAATTTCGCACCGTTCGGCTGCTTTTCGCAAAATTTATCAGCATACGGATGAACAACTGCGGACATTACTGAATATCCCTTCTTCGCACGCGATTTTATTTACTGGCTCGGCAACGGAAATCTGGGAACGAGTCATTCAGAACTGCGTAGAATTTGAAAGTTTTCACTGTGTCAATGGGTCTTTCTCGCAAAAATTCTATGATACAGCCAATGATCTGAAGAAGTTCACCCATTTGTTTGAAAAGCCACTGGGACAGGGTTTTGATTATGATGATTTCGTGAAAGTAACCGACGGCACGACGGAGGATACTAGCGGAAAAGTGAAAATTCCTGATTACGTCGAACTGGTTGGTTTAACTGCCAATGAAACCTCAACGGGCGTTCAGATGCGTGGCGTAGATATCAATAAGTTAAAGCGGAGTTACCGTTCTAAACTATTCTGTGTTGATATGGTGTCGTCAGCTCCCTATCACTCGCTTGATTTTGAGGAGGTTGACTCTGCCTTTTTCTCCGTGCAAAAGTCATTTGGGTTACCCGCCGGTTTAGGGGTATGGATTGTGAACGAAAAATGCCTAGCGAAGGCAGAATCGCTCAAAGCCAAGGACAACGTAATTGGCTCGTATCACAGTTTACCCAGTCTCTGGAAAAATTACAAAAACTTTGAAACACCAGAAACACCTAACGTCTGGAATATTTACCTGTTAGGAAAAGTGGCCGAAGACATGAATCGCGTCGGTATCGAAACCATTCGAAGAGAAACGGATGCGAAAGCCAAGAAGATTTATGATTTTCTGGAAAAAACGGAAGGGTATGAGCCCTACGTTAAAAACCCGGATCATCGCAGCCCAACCGTGGCCGTAGCGAACACCATCGAATCTTCGAAAGAACTGATTGAACGTATCAAGAAAGAAGGAATGGTTGTGGGAAGTGGATACGGAAAAGCGAAAGATAGCCAAATTCGAATTGCTAATTTCCCGGCTGTTTCGATGGAACAGGTAGAGCGACTTTTACAGGCGATGAAGCCCGTATAAGTAGTTGATCGTTTTGGGTTGTTAGTTGATAGTCAACGTTTGACAACCGAACCCTGTATGGCTAAATAACTATAATAATTTAACTTGTAGTTTTGAAAGATGATGAAAGAAGGCTGGCTTTGCACCAGCCTTCTTCATGCCTGAAGTTTTACACTTATCAACGTATATCCTAAATCTATTTAATCCATGAATTGGGGAATTCTTGCACCCGGACACATCGCCCGCAAATTTGCCGAGGACTTACAGTACGTTGCCGGATCAAAAATGGTTGCCGTAGGCTCGCGTAGCCTGGATCGGGCCATTGGCTTTGCTGAAGAATTCGGCGTAGCCAAAGCCTATGGTTCGTATCAGGAACTGGTCAATGACCCCGATGTGCAGGTGGTGTACGTGGCCTCGCCACACTCTGAACACTATGAACATACACTGTTGTGTCTGAATGCTGGAAAACACGTGCTTTGTGAGAAAGCCTTTGCTTTGAACACCGAGCAGGTGCGGGAAATGACGGCACTGGCCAAAGAGAAGGAGCTTTTTCTGATGGAGGCGATCTGGTCCCGGTTTCACCCAGCCATTCTGCAAACGCTGGAAATCGTTCAGTCGGGACAAATAGGAGAGATTGTCCACGTGCAGGCAGATTTTGGCTTTAAAGCGGAATATGACGTTACCAAACGTTTATTTAACCGCGACCTGGCGGGTGGTTCGTTGTATGACATCGGTTTGTATCCACTTTTCATTAGCAAGTTATTACTGGGTGTTCCCGCCGAGATCAAAGCCTTAGGCACAATCACCGAAACAGGGGTAGATATGAACTGCTCGATGGCCCTGCGTTACGACTCAGGAGCTACCGCCAGCCTGTTCTCTACGTTTGCCGCAAAGACGGACACGACCTGTACGATCTACGGGACTAAAGGTCAGTTATTCATTCAAAGCCGTTTTCACGAAACGACCGGGCTGACGTTATACCCTGAAGATGCCATGCCACAAAGTATCTCAACGGAACGTATAGGCTGGGGTTATGCGTATGAAGCCGAGCACGTGCAAAATTGCATCAGCGAAGGATTAACCGAAAGTCCCTTATTACCGCATTCGTTTAGTATTGAATTAATGGAGAGTCTGGTTGACATTCGGAGACAAATTGGAGTTGTGTATCCCGGTGACGAAAAATAGTTAAAAAATTTTTCGCTGGTAAGTGATTGGTAATCAATCCTGGTGAAAAAAAATATCGTAAAAAATGAATTTTCTTTGCTCTGGGACTTGCCAAAGGCGTTTTTAAACCCCTATATTTGCAACCCAGTTCGACGGATAAGTCGTCAGAACAAAGAGAATGGTCCGGTAGTTCAGTTGGTTAGAATACCTGCCTGTCACGCAGGGGGTCGCGGGTTCGAGCCCCGTCCGGACCGCAAGTTTAGTGACAAAAAGATTACAGTACAGTGCCTCAAAGGTCCGGTAGTTCAGTTGGTTAGAATACCTGCCTGTCACGCAGGGGGTCGCGGGTTCGAGCCCCGTCCGGACCGCAAAAGCCTGGTAACGCAAGTTATCAGGCTTTTTGCATTAGGGCTTTAGCAGCATTCTTTCTAGGATCATTATTAGTTTAGTTCTTTTCCTTATTCTATCGAGAGCGAAGGAACTTGCTTGACTTTAAGAAAACTTTCTCAATCAAAAAATAACTGCTTACTTCAAACTAGTACGCATTACCTAGTAAGGTTTCTCACTGCGTTCGAAATGACAGAGGCGAGGTCTTTTTTTACTTCTAGAATACGCTTTTATTCTCCTCTTCTGTCATCCAGAGCGAAGCGAAGGACCTTGCCTAGGCTTAGGAGTACTTTCCTTTACCATGCCGCGGAATGATAGGTCAATAAAAAAAGCTTCTGGACTACCCAGAAGCTTTTTTAACAGGTAAGTGAGTTACCGTCCCAATCTTCCCAAGTACCCAATCGATAAACCTACATTTAGCATTCGATTTTCAGGTTGATTTAACCAGCCGTTGGCGAAGTCACCCATGGGGTAATATCCCCGGGCTTCAATCAAGAATTGACCATAATGACTGTTAATGGCCACGCCCATGCCTCCCGCAGCTCCATAACCCGTACGATGGTTGAAGTCGTCTTTTTCATATTCCAGCGTTTCTTCGGGCTGTCCAGGATATTTGGTTTTGGTATCTAGGGCATAACTCGCCTGGGCACCGGCATTGATAAAAAACTGCGTCGTGTTACCGAATGAAAAACGAAAAAGAATCGGTACATCTACACTGGAACGGGTTATTCTGGAATTCTGATTTTGCCCGAAATACTTGGTTGTACTTTGGGTATAAAGAATCTCAGGTTGTAAGGCTAAAAAACCACCTAAGGCTAGTTTAGCGGCCAGACCTCCCTGAAAGTCGGGAGCAAGTCCTAGTTCAATCGGACGGTTGTTGTTAATTAATGCCGTGTGCGTGCCACCAACTTTAAAACCCAAATAGCTTTGACGTTTGAAATCATCGCGATGATTATATCGATGAGTAGATTTTTTGGACGAGCTAGGATAGCGATAGTAACGATACTGAGCCTGACTTGTAGCGACAATTCCCAGTAAAAGGGCAAGTACAATGGATAAGCGTTTCATACGTGAGTTGTTTTAAAACTCATTGTACTTAAAAAATAATGCCAAAAGGTTTGATAAATAAGTATTTTGTGATGGTAAGTACTTATGATTATTTCGGCGGAAGAATAACGGTTATACTAGGGTTAAATAGACTTTCAAATTTTCCATGTGGAGATGCGATTTATCGCGTATGGCCTGGAAATGCGTTCGCGTTTAAAGAGAGCAAGCCTGATTAGGAAAAATCAGACCCGTAACCCAAATAAAATCCGGGCCTTTACAGACCCGGATTTTTGAGTAATGAAATACAGATTTGAATTTATTTTTTCTGGAATTCGATGGTATCCAGTGCAAATAAATCCTGATTATCCTTAACCTCTGGATTGATGAATACCAGATAAAGATCGCTGGAACGAGTGACTGGGATACTAGCAAGGGTAGCCTTTGTTTCACCCGTTTCACGAATGGTTGCCTGACCAATGACTTTTCCGGTCGGCGAGCCCAAACGCACTTCCACTGTGCCCCCTGCGGCTTTGCCAGGAACCGTTACGGCGTTGAAAACTAATGCCCCAATATTGGTCAGGTCAATTGCTTTAAAGCCGATGTAACTGCCAGTAGTAGTAGCTACTGCCAGGTTTTTCTTCAGTTCCCGGGAGTTCATCGTCTGAATGTATTTCGACACATCGTTACTCAACGCCGGAACTTTAGAGCTACGCAACGTAGCCGTCTTCTGAACCGTTTGAGGAGCAATGGCACCTTTTCCCCGGTCGGTATAGCTGGCCGCAAAAATGTACGTTCCATTCTTGCCATTATCCTGCGGAACGTAATTACCTTTCACGGGCTGGCTCATTTTCTTCTGGTCGCTCAGGCTTAGAATGTACTTCACCATTTCGCCGACGTCAGCTCTGCTGAGTTGGGGGTGAGCACTCATGGGCTGTTCACCCCAAACGCCCGCTCCGCCGTTGATGACCTTTGTAATCAGTCGGTTCTGTACATCCTGGCCTTTGTACTTTTTCGCGACGTCGCGGTAAGAAGGCCCAATGGATTTCTTATCGATGGAGTGGCAGGCTTTACAATCCGAAAGTTCCATGAGGCGTTTGCCCGTCGAGAAGCTCGTATTCATCTGGTGCCCCTGAGCGATAATGGTTTTATCGAAACCTTCCAGGAAGTTGATATTTACCATTACATCTTCTTCGGGGATTTTCTTCGTAGCCAGCGAACCGTCTTCTTTATCCGAAACCTTCACTTCGTAAGTAACGGGCTGGTTATTAAAGTAGAAAGTCTGATTGCCTTTAACGGCCAGTTCCACTTTGGGTAACTCATTGCCTGCCGTTACTTCCAAGGCTTGCTGGCTAGTATGGCCTGCCGCGTCCGTAACTTTCAGGGTCGCCTTATAGGTACCGGGCTTAGTGAAGGTATAAGTCGCCGTTGGCGTTTTGAATTTTTTACCCGCAATGGTCCATTCATAACTCAAGGCATCACCTTCATAATCCATCGAACCTTTGGACGAAAACGTTACCTGTAGAGGAACCGCTCCGGCTTCTTTGTTTGCCTGGGCTACCGCTACCGGCGGACGATTTCCGGCATTATACGTAATGCGAGTCAGGCGGGCCTCGTCGTTTTGAGCAAACCAGTTCGGACCGTATTCCAGCATGTACAGCGACCCATCCCGATCAAATTGCATGTCAATGGGGTGCGAGAATTTCCAATCGGGCAGGAAGCGTTCAATACTCTGTAAATTGCCGTTAGGCTTCATCGTTACAATATTAATGTAATCCCGAATCCAGTCGTAACTGAAAAATTTACCCTGATAGAATTCCGGAAATTTCACCTTCGAATCGGCGTCATAATCTTCCCAGTAATAAACCGGCCCTGCCATGGCATTACGTCCACCTTTACCCACGATTTCCCCAAACTCTGGCGAATCGGCGTAGGGGTAATAAATCATTGGTTTCTGAGCCGGGGGTAACTCCTTCAAACCCGTGTTATGAGGCGAGTCGTTAATGGGCTTCGCCGGATCGTATTTTTCACCTGATTTCTTCTTTTCGAAATCGTATCTGTTATACGCCCGGTTATCCGCTACAAACAAGGGCCAGCCAAAGTAACCCGCTTGCCGGGCCTGGTTTACCTCATCGTGTCCGCGTGGCCCGCGACCTTCAATGTCATTACCGGCATCCGGGCCTACTTCGCCCCAGTACAGGTAACCGTTGTGCTGATCGACTGAAATGCGGTAAGGGTTACGGTTACCCATCACGTAAATTTCGGTTAAGGCCTTGGCCGTTCCTTTTTTGAAGAGGTTTCCCTCGGGAATGCTGTAACCCGCCGTTCCGTCGTCGTTAGGTTTAATTCTTAAAATTTTACCCCGATAATCATTGGTGTTTGAGGAGGTAGCCCGGGCATCATACCCCCGGCGGCCTTCCCGGCCATCGCTTGGCGAGAAGCCTTCCGAGTCGAAAGGATTGGTGTCGTCACCCGTAGAAAGGTATAAGTTACCCGCTTTGTCGAACTCAATCGAACCGCCGGTGTGGCAGCAGCCGTCGCGTTTGACAGGTACACGAAGTAAAACCTGTTCGGTGTTCCAGTTAATCTTTTCGTTCGCTGGATCAAACTTCACCCGCACCAGTCGGTTGGCCGTGTCTGCTCCGTATTTCGCCGCGGAAGGAGAATAATACAGATACATCCAGTGGTTATCTTCAAATTTCGGATCCAGGTTAATGCCCATCAAACCATATTCAAATTCCTTGTAAACCTTAACCGTATCCAGCGACTTTACTTTCGAGCTTTTCTTTGGATCGTAATACCGAATTTCACCGCGACGCTGGGTATAAAAAACCTTCCCGTCCCGAACGGCTAACTCCGTAGGTTCGTATAATTTTTCGTCGATGGTTTGACGAGAAAAACGGTTCTCTTCGGGTGCCCGTTGCGTTTTAGCTTTTTTGTAGTCGAGCGATGCTCCGGCTGAGGCCCAGCGTAAACCTCCCCAAAGGTGTTGCAGGAAAAGCGGTTCCATGAACGTCTCATCGGTATGACCATAAGCCGTGTAGAACATCCGACCGCCATCAAATTCATGATACCAGACCATCGGGTGGTTTTCGCCAGCGTTCATTTTTGAATCGCCGTATGACTTTTCATCGACGGTAATGAGCACCTTAATGTCAGGATTTACATTCTTATAGTCGTAGAATTCGTCGGTACGCTTGAAAGTCGTGGGTAATTCTGCCGTTGCGGGATGGTTCTTGTCGCGAACAGTCATGTCTCCCGTCCGAACGTTGGGATTACCGGGGTGGGAGAGAAACCAGCCACCCACCAGCTTCCCGTACCAGGGCCAGTCGTATTCGGTATCGGCGGCGGCGTGGATGCCTACATAGCCCCCACCAGCCTGAATGTAACGTTCGAAGGCTGCCTGCTGGCTATCGTTCAGAACATCTCCCGTCGTGCTGAGGAAAATGACTGCCTTGTATTTTTTGAGGTTGTCCTCGGTAAAGGCTGCGGAATTTTCGGTGGCATCTACCGTAAAATCGTGCTTGCGACCTAAGGCTTCAATGCAGCGAATACCCTGCGGAATGGAGCTGTGTCGGAACTTAACCGTTTTTGAAAAGACTAATACTTTTTTACCCTTCAGGGGATTTTCGGTAACCTGAGCTTTAACCAGAGCTGGCAATAGCAAGAGGCAAAGCCAGAGGGCTCGTTGCCACGCGGAGAGACGCATAAGAATTAATAGTTTAGAGATCGTACTCAAAGATAAGGAGTTTTAAGTGTATAGTTGACAATTTAAGCTGGTTCTGGACTATAAAAATGAACCGAATATTTCGAATAGACCATCAGGAAGGCAGATTTGTTTTAGCCGCAGGAAAACCACGAACCCCTGCCCAGCATGGACTTGATTTAGAAAAAAGGGTATGTTTCTCGAAAATCAGTAGGCTTAACGTTGAAGCTGGTCGCTAAAAAAGAAATCTATATCTCAAAGAAGTAGTAAACCCATTGAATTGACTTTTATTTTTATACCTTCGAATTCTGAATATACTTCCATCTGTTTAAAGCCTATCTGAAAATTATGTCGCTCGTACCCCTCCGAAAAAGCCTATTCAGGTTTCTGTACTTCATTTATTTGTTCGGGGGCATTACTTTAGCATTTGCACAAAAGACGGATTCACTAGCCGTATTAACAGCTCAAGAATCTGCCATTCAACAATACCACAAAGCTACGTTCCTGAATGCCCGTTACTTTAACGGTAGAGAATATACGATTCAGGAATTCCGTCCTATAGGTCACCAGTTTTTTGAATCATTAGACTGGGATACTACCTCTATTGTTTACAATGGATATTCTTACGATGGCGTACATGCAGTCTATGATATTCATCGGGATATTTATGTCATTCAGAATCATGACGGGCTGAATCGAATCATGTTAAGTCCAGAAGACTTATCGGGTTTCACCATTCATGGGCATCGTTTTACCAGACTTAGCAAAGGAATCAATCCGGGTTATTACGAAGTTATTTACGACGGAAAAACGAAAGTATACTGCAAGCGATTCAAAACCCGTACGGAAGACCTTTCGGACAGGACCGTTCAGATTATCTACAACATTGATGATCGGTATTACATTCTTAAAGATCAGAAATACCATCAGGTCAAAAGTAAAAAATCGGTACTTCAACTATTGGGTGATAAAAAACGGGAAGTCAGGCGATTTATGCGAGGCAAATTATACAAAGAAAACCGGAAAAAGTCTATCGGTGAAATGGCGGCATACTACGATCAAATCAGATGAAAAAACTTCTCCTTCTTTTCTTTTTGTCAGGTTTATTTAGTTTTCAGGTTTCGGCTCAACTTTCTTTTGATGGAAAAACCGTGAGCGGGAGCGTAACCGGATTAAGCTTTCGGAACTTCGTAAAATTGATTGAAAGTAACTCTGACTACTACTTCTACTATAATCAGACTGATACGGATAGTGTATTTGTGACCGCATCCGTCACCCAAAAGTCTTTACCCGCTTTTTTGAATCAGGTTTTTCAGGATACCGATTTGAAATATGCGATTGATGCTCAGCATCATATTTTTATTACCAAAGATCGACCCATTATCACGACCTTACCCAAGGGCGTTTTTGATGCCAATCGAGAATTAGATACTACCATTTCTTACGATTTTCACGATAAAGAATTAACCGCCCGACTGCTTTCAACGGCTGAAAGCAAGGTGTATGATATTGGCATAAAAACGTACCGAATCAAACCCGGCAACGCGACCGTTAGCGGTTCCGTCCGAAATATTGTTACGGGTGAACCCGTGATTGGGGCTTACATTACGGTAGAAAAATCTACAGCCGGAACCTCTACGGATGCCTTTGGGAATTACAGCCTAACCCTGCCGAGAGGTCGTCATACGCTTAGGGTGCGAAGCATTGGAATGCGGGAATCGCAACGGCAGATTGTGTTGTATTCTAACGGTACGCTAAATATCGAAATGGTTGAAAGTATCACCGCTTTGAAGGAAATTCTGGTCAAATCAGACCTGGATGCCAGCGTTTCGAGTAACCAGATGGGCGTGTCAAAACTGACCATTAAGACGATGAAGCAGGTACCGACGGCCTTTGGCGAAACGGATGCCTTGCGGGTAGTATTAACTCTGCCCGGCGTGAAATCAGTAGGGGAGAGCAGCACGGGGCTGAACGTACGGGGTGGCTCTACCGATCAGAACCTGATTTTATTTAACGATGCGACCGTCTATAATCCTTCGCACTTATTCGGCTTTTTCTCAGCTTTTAATCCTGATATTCTAAAGGAAATTGAATTATACAAAAGCGATATTCCGGCTCGACTGGGCGGTCGCTTATCGTCGGTGCTGGATATAACAACTCGGGAAGGGAATAAAAAGAAATTTTCGGGATCGGGTGGCATCGGATTATTAACCGGGCGATTAACGCTTGAAGGACCGATTATCAAAGACCGGACGTCGATTATGGTGAGTGGCCGCTCGTCTTACTCCAACTGGATTTTAAAGCAGGTAACCGACGAACGTTATAACAAAAGCCGGGCTTCTTTTTATGACGTGAATGTTCAGGTGAATCACGAAATCAATCAGAAAAGTAGTCTGATGATTATGGGATATATCAGTAATGATCACTTCAAGTTTAATTCAGATACTACCTACCGGTACGAAAGCCAGTTAGCCTCGATTAAATGGAAGCGAATCTTTAATCCTAAATTATTCGGAACCTTTACCGGAGCTTATACCCGTTATCGGTATGACATTCAGGGAGAGCAATTCCCGATTAATGCGTATAACCTGAAGTTTGGTATTAATCAGGCGAATATAAAAGCTGATTTTAGTTACATCCCGAATACAAAGCATACCATGGATTTTGGGATTAGTTCGATTCACTACAAGGTTCAGCCGGGTTCTTTTTACCCCCGAGGCGAGGGATCTCTTGTAAAACCAGAATTGATGGAACCGGAGCAAGGCGTAGAAAGTGCGGTGTACTTTTCAGAGCGGTATGATGTCAATCGAGCCCTCGCTATTACCGGTGGTATTCGCCTTTCCATGTTTCAATATTTAGGTCCTAGAAATGTAGCTCAATACGCCGAAGGATTACCTATTGATAAGTTATATACGACTGGTTTCCGCTCCTATGGTTCGGGTAATGTTATTCAGAATTACATGGGACCGGAATATCGTTTATCGCTCCGGTATATGGCTTCGTCTACGTTATCGGTCAAGGCTGGATTTAATACCACTCGCCAATACATTCAGATGCTTTCCAATACCGCGGCTATTTCGCCCACGGACGTTTGGAAATTGAGTGATCCTTACCTGAAACCGCAAGTAGGACAGCAGTTTTCTTTAGGCTTGTATAAAAACCTGCGTTCGGGTTCAATTGAACTTTCGGTGGAAGGTTATTACAAGCACTTACGTAACGTGTTGGATTATAAAAGTGGAGATTCATTAATCCTGAATAAGCAGATTGAAACGGCTGTTATTTCTGCCATTGGTAAGGCTTACGGCGTGGAAGTATTACTGAAAAAGTTAACCGGGAAACTCAATGGCTGGGCCAGTTATACCTATTCCCGAACCTTACTGAAAGCCAGCGATCCGACGCTTGCGGATGCTCCAAACAATGGTAATTATTATCCTGCCAACTACGATAAACCGCACGATTTTTCCTTGATCAGTAACTACCGGGTCAATCGTCGGCTGAGCTTTTCCATGAACTTCACCTATAGCACGGGCCGACCCTACACGCCGCCTCGCGGGCAGTATTACATGGATGGCGTGCTACGGATTTACTATGCCGAACGAAATCAGGCTCGCATTCCAGATTACATTCGGGCGGACGTGGGTATTAACATTGAAGGCAATCATAAGGTCAGAAAGCTGGCTCACAGTTCCTGGACGTTCTCGGTGTATAACCTGCTGGGTCGCAAGAATCCGTATTCGGTGTTTTTCCTAACCGAAGGCAGACAGATAAAAGGCTATAAGCTTTCCATTTTCGGTCAGCCGATTCCGAGCATTACTTACAATTTTAAATTCTAAAACACAGATTTTACGCTGGTTAGCAGGTTGTAAATCTTGATGATATTCAAATGAAATACGGTCTTTTACTCTTTTTTCTGGGATTGCTGGTAGCTGGGTGTATCGATCCGTTCAAGCCATCTCAGGATTTCGCCGATGGCCGTTATCTGGTCGTTAGCGGCTTCCTCAATGTGGGTAGCGACACGACTACGATTCTGTTGTCACGCACACAGTCGCTGAATAGTTTGGAATCTTCTACGAACGAAACGGGAGCAAGGGTTCGCATCGTGGGTGACAAGGGAACAACGCTACAATTGAATGAAGTTAAGCCGGGACGTTATACCCTGGCCCCACGGAATTACCTTACTTCCGAGAAATTTAGTCTTCAGATTAATACCCGTGATGGGAAGGAATACGCCTCGGATTTGGTACAGGTGAAGCAGGCTCCGGCCATTGACAGTATTACCTTTCAGGCCGATCGGGCCAATAGAATCATGCGTTTTCGAGTGAATACGCATGACCCGAATAACAATACCTGGTTCTACCGCTGGAAGACGGAGGAAACCTGGGAGTACACGAGTGCTTTGTACAGTAAGGATTCAGTTGCGGGGGGATTAAAGAAAATCAATCCCCGGGTACTGATCCCTTACCGTTGCTGGCGAACGGATCTTTCGTCGAAAATTTTCATTGGAACCTCGGCGAAGCTGGCTCAGGATCGGATCATGAATCAGAATTTGGTTTTGGTTGATAACGCTAGTGACAAGTTGTTAATCAAGTATAGTTTGTTGGTGAAACAATATGCCTTATCGCAAGAGGCTTATGAATATTGGGATATGCTGGCCCGAACAACCGAGACGACAGGGGGCCTCTTCGACCCGCAACCTTCGGTGTTAACGGGCAATATTCATTGCACTAACGATGCCAGCGAGTTGGTGTTCGGTTTCTTTAGTGCCGGTACCGAGCAGCAAAAACGGCTCACGGTTACTCCTTATCAGTTGGGTGGCTGGTATCCCGGAACGTACCCTAGCTGTAGTGCTCCTTTCGATACGCTGGATGCCACGGAGGTCATGATGACTTCTGATTTGAGCCAGAAACTGATTCAAATCATTGACGAACCCGGTACGCCTTTATCCTATATTATGGCTCCTGCTACCTGTGCGGATTGTCGGTTTCTGGGTGGCGGACTGAAAAAGCCTGTCTGGTTTTAATATCCTTATTCGATGAAGCTACGATTATTTATTTTGCTTAGTATGGGGCTTTGGGCTCCACAGCTTCTGGCTCAGGAATCTGTACGTCAGGCTTTCGATGCGTACAACCGTCAGGCCGTTCAGGAAAAATTATACGTTCATACCGACCGTTCATATTACGTCGTGGGCGAAAGTGTATGGTTTAAAGTGTACGCCCTGAATGGGCAAACGCATCAGTCAATGGATTTAAGTAAAGTGGCCTACGTGGAGCTGCTGGATTTAAGTCACGGCGTTGTTCTGCAAAGCAAAGTTTCGCTGAAAAAAGGATCGGGTAATGGTATGCTGGTATTACCAGCCACCATTCAGTCGGGGCATTATACCCTGCGGGCTTATACCCACTGGATGAAGAATTTCAGCCCGGAACTTTACTTCGAGAAGACGATTAGTATTGTTAATACCTTCACTAAAATTCCTGCTGAAGCGGGTACGTCCGAGCTGGATCTTCAGTTTTTTCCAGAAGGCGGGCATCTGGTTCAGAATCTGAAAAGTACCGTTGCCTTTCGGGGGATTAATGAGTCGGGGAAGGGCGTACATTTTTCGGGAGCCCTTGTGAATGAGCGTAATGACACGATTGTTCGCTTTCAGCCGCGACAAATGGGAATGGGAACGTTTGAGTTTACCCCGAAAGCGGGAGAGAGTTACCACGCCGTGTTGACGTATGCCGGAAAAAATGAGCAGTCCGTTTCTCTTCCGGCGGTTCAGGAAAAAGGATACGTTCTCCACGTTCAGCATTCTCGAAATCAGGACTTAACCCTTGATGTGGAGTCTTCAGGAATGGAAGAGTCCGTGTATGCATTGGTTCATACGCGGCAATCCGTGAAATTCAGCGAACGTCAGCGGTTACAAAATGGGAAAGCTCGTTTTCAGGTGCCGCTGGCTCAGTTAGACGAAGGCATTTCGCACATTACCCTATTTAACGCCCAGCAGCAGCCCGTTTGCGAGCGACTTTACTTCAAACGTCCGAAGCAGAAACTAGCCATTCAGGTGCAGACGGATAAGCCGGTGTATGCCACTCGTCAGGCGGTTTCATTGGCCTTGCAAGCCGCTGATTCCAGTGATTTATCGGTATCAGTTTATCGACTGGATTCGTTGGATCAGGGCGAATCCGAAGACGTGTATAGTTACCTCTGGCTCAGTTCGGATTTGAAAGGAACGGTTGAATCTCCGGCCTATTACGTGAATAATCCCGCCGCCGAGACTGATCTGGTGATGTTGACGCATGGCTGGAGCCGATTCCGCTGGGAAACTATTGTTCAGGGGCCGCAGATGAAGTACGTTCCTGAGCATGAGGAACATATTGTCTTTGGAAAAGTAACGGATATGAACCGAAACCCCGTGAAGGGAGCGGCGGTGTTTATGAATGCTCCGGGTCGGGATTTGTGGCTTTATCCCGCCATTAGTGACTCCGCAGGGCGGGTATTTTTTGAAATGCGTCATTTTTCGGGTCTGAACGAAGTCGTTGTTCAACCAGCGGATAGTCTGCATCAGGTGGAACTGGAAAGTTCGTTTTCGGATCAGTATTCTTCCCGGAGCTTACCCGGCTTTGCCTTCAATCCTAAAGAGCAGGAATTCTTACTGAATCGTAGTATCGACATGCAGGTTCGCAATGCCTATATGCCGATTTATACCAATGCCGTTGCTTCCGACACCGCTTATTTTTATGGCAAAGCGGATCGTACCTATTACCTCGATGCCTACACGCGGTTTCCAGTGCTGGAAGAAGTCATGCGGGAATACGTGCCTGAAGTGGACGTGCGACGCTCGCAGGGGCGTTTCCGTTTCCTGATGGTGGGGCGTACGGAATATAACTTTACCACGCCGCCGATGGTACTGCTCGATGGCGTACCCATGTTCGACCTGAACAAGTTATTGGCTATCGACCCACTGAAAATCAAGCGGCTGGACATTGTCAACAAGCGGTATGTATTAGGTTCTGCGGTGTTTAGTGGAATCGTTAGTTTCATGAGCTACAAAGGCGATATTGCTGGCTATCAGCCCGAGGGACTGGTCACTTCGTACGAAGGGGTTCAGGCCGGAAGGGATTTTTACTCACCCCGTTACGACACGCCTGCTCAACGCGAGAGCCGCATCGCCGATTTTCGTTCCTTACTCTTCTGGGAACCGCAGGCCCACGGCCAGCAAAAGTTACAGTTCTTTACTTCTGATCTGTCGGGGCATTACCGCGTGGTCGTACAGGGCATCAGCCAGTCTGGCCTAAGCGGTAGCCAGACGTATACGTTTGAGGTGAAGAAAAATGAGGTTAATTAGGGGAGGGGTGAAGTAGAGATGGGGCGTAGTAAAAACTAGGGGCTTTGACTTGGTTATTATTTCAATTCCAAATGGTGCGATTACAACAATGGTAGTGAGGGCTTGTGAATGGTGAACCCTAAATTTTAATTCCAATCAGGTACGATTACAACGCACGACCACCCGCCGCACGACCCACCGCACCCCTCATTTCAATTCCAATCAGGTACGATTACAACGCGGGACGGCTCGAACAAGGGGATTTACGCTTAACCATTTCAATTCCAATCAGGTACGATTACAACTCACCTCTGAATACGGGCGGTGTGGCTTTCGGGGCAATTTCAATTCCAACTAGGTACGATTACAACCTTATACAAAGGCGAAATCCCGCGTTGTTTGGCCAATTTCAATTCCAACTAGGTACGATTACAACCCAGAGTGACTAAAGGTCTTAATAACTTCATTTTTATTTCAATTCCAACTAGGTACGATTACAACCCATCCGTAAGCTACTCAAAAAACAGCCTTCCAAGCTAAGTAAAAGAGGTTATTCTCTCAGAAATAAGCTTTAAAAATCGTCGATCTGTAATGATAAGATTTTGCTGGGCGATCGACGACTGTCTTTAAGGCTGGAAATCAGCATTTAGAAGACCATTTGGACTGTTTTAGTCGTTACTTGACGCAGGTAATGAACCGATCGACGCTTTTGGATTACTCAATAATCTTCTCCAGTTCACTCAATGCGTTCACTTCGTACGTGGGTTTTAGCGGGCGAATGGCCTCGGCAGAACCAAATCCGTAAGCAGCCCAGCAGGAATCAATTTCGCAGTTATGAGCATATTGAATGTCCATCGTCGTATCGCCTACCATCAACGTCTGAGCGGAGGTAGTATGGGCAAAAGCAGGCTGAATGACCTTCGTATAACTAATGGGATTAGGCTTTTTATCCAGTCCGGCCAACAAAGGACTACCATCTCCCAGCGAAAGGGTAATGTAGGGCGTAAAGCCCAGATAATCCAGCGACATTTCGATGGAACGAATGCCCTTATTACTCATCACCAATAAAGTTTTTCCGCGTGCTTTTAAGTTCATTAATAACGCTTTGGCTCCCGGAAAAGGCTTCACTAAATGATACGCATTCTGATCGTAAAGATCCCGGTAAGATTTGACCCACTCCGTAATGCCCTCAGGGGTTAATTCTGGCTTTAAAACTTTGAAAGCTTCGGGCATAATGAGTCCGTGACTTACCACCTGATGTAATTTTTCCAGCGGGGGAATAGGCTCCTGGTAGTATTGGAATGTACGCTCAAACGTCGCTAAAATAGCCTCACGTGAGTCGCAAAGGGTACCGTCATAATCAAATAAAATGAGGGAATAGGGTTTCATAGTAAGGGAAAGAGAAGAAAGGTTTAAGGATAGAAACCGTAGAATCTAGGGATTAAAATGTCGGCGGTATAGATGATTTTAAAAAGCAATGGGCACAAAAAAGGTGGCCAGGTTACCCTGAGCCACCGGAATAGTTATTTCAACAGCGTTGTGTTGTAAAGCTCATACCAGTCTTCGTGCGAAAGCTTGATAGCCGAGGCACTTACGGCATTACGAATCCGGGCTTCGGATAGTGAGCCAATAATGGGCAGCGTTCCCAGTTGATACAACCAGGCTACGGCTATTTGCTCGATGTTGGCGTCGTATTTCCGACCAATTTCTTCCAGTTTCGCCCGTAATACTGCCGATTTATGATCCGTTCCGTTCAGGATTTCCCCACCCGCCAGCGGAGCCCAAACCAGTGGTTTACTGAAACGTTGTTTGATGAAATCCAGCCGTCCGTCTTCGATGGCTGAAGTGTTCGAGAGACTGAGTTCAATGTGATTCGTCACAATGGGACGTTTCAGGTTTGATTCCAGTAACTGATGCTGAAAAACCGTGAAGTTACTGACCCCAATATGCTTGATTTTGCCAGATTTCGCCAGTTCCATTAATAAACGGGCGGTTTCTTCAGGATGGCCTAAGCGATCCAACTGATCCAGCAGGAAAATATCGAGGTAATCTGTTTTCAGGCGGCGAAGCGAGTTCTCTACGCTTTCTATGATGTAATCCCGAGAGTTATCGAAATATGAAAAACCACGATTGGAACGGCGAATGCCACATTTACTAAACAAAACGAGGTCTTCGCGTTTAACCGATTTTTGCTGAATAATCTTACCGAAGTATTCCTCGCTGGTATAGTTACCGTAGCGGTCCGCGTGATCGAATGTATTAATACCTAACTCCAGACACAGGTTTACGACCTGCTCCATCGTTTTGAGGGTTTCATTTCCCTGGTCTTCCCAACGCCAGAATCCGTAAATCGCTTCGGAAACCTTCGGGCCAGAATCACTTAAATAAACTCTTTGCATACTGTGGTCGAAATTGATTGGATGGGCCTGCCGTGGGGTATACGCCAGGTCATAATGTCAAAAGTAGTATTTTCTCAAAAGAGAACAATGTAGAAAGCATATTACTCCGGCAAACCTTCGGGCTTTTGTCGGAGCGGTAACGAAGTGAACGTAAGAAGGCCCGAAAAAGACTAGACCACGGCTCGGTGATCACCTAAATAAGGGATTGATCAGTCGGAGGAGGGCAGCGAACTTTGACTGACCCTTGATGCAGAAACAAAAGCATGGGGTTTAACCAAAGATTCAACCTTTAAGACCGACTTCAATGAAATTAGTTAGAATGCAATTACCTACCCCCTTGGCCGAGCATTTCCAGAGCCTCAACCTGGGCGGTTCTGATGATGTATATGGAGCGAACAGCATCCAGATTTTTCCGCAATATGTGGATGCCAGCGGCGTTCAAAATGCCAATCTTACTCGCACCCACGCCGACGCCAGAGGTTTTCTGGACTGGTTAGGCACCTGGAATCGGGGAAATTTCTGGTATCAAGATGGGGGTGTCAACGTTTGGGCCTATGAGGAAACCTTTGATAACTGGCAGGATACGTATGGTCAGGATGCAGTATTGATCTTCTATCATTCGGGACATGGCGGGATGGATTTCAGCAATGGTAACTACTTTGTGCCGATGGGTGGCACGTGGGACAATCGGAATGAGGCGGCCTCTACCCGGATGCGGGTGGGGAATGAAACGGCTAAATATTTATTCTGGTCTACCTGCCAGTCCCTGAAGGTGCCCGATGTAGTTCCCGACAATCCGAATCACCTGGCTCCCTGGAGTACCTGGGATAGTCCCACCAATCAGGGGTTGCGGATGATTTTTGGGTTTCATACCAACAGTTACGATCACGCAGATTACGGGAAAAACTTTGGTAAAAATTACAATGCAGGACAAACCTTCCGAAATGCCTGGATTAATGCTTCCTGGGCCATCGCTCATAACCAGATTGCAACGGTTGCCACTTCGGGCAGTAATCAGCAGGAAGCCCTCCAGCGTCTGAACACGGAACGTTTGTTTCAATGGTCGGCTGTGGCCCGAAACTGGTGGGCCTGGAGTTGGACCGGAGGCTTTACCCAGCCCTTTCCGATGATGGCTGAATTACAGAAGCCGACGCAATTGGAGGTATTACTATTGGGAGCCCGTCAGTTTGATGAAAAAAGAGTCGCAGCACTGGCTTCGGAACTAGGCTTTTCCCGAAAAGAAGTAGAAAATATGGGTTTTCTCAAGGATGGTAGTTTAGCCGTTCTGAATGGGAAAGGCCGATTGCTGGTGGACGAGGAAGGCCGTTTTCAGGCGACCCTAGCCACCGCAAATCTGGGAAATACCAGAGCCATAGCAAAAGACAGAGCCATAACGATTGCCCAAAAATGGATCAAGGACTTAAACTTTGAGCGGGAGGGGATTACACTGAAATTTGACAGTCTTCGACCTACGATGATGCAGGCCGGTACGCGGGAAGGAAGTGGTCGGCTGGAAGAGCCCTTTGTCTCGGATACAACGGTAGTTTTTCGTCAGACAGCCAATGGTCTGGATAGCGTAAATGCGAATCATGGACTTGTGATGGTGACCGTTGATAATGACGGAACGGTGACGCACCTGCATAACTCCACCCGAGTGGTGGAAGGAACGTCTTCCGTGCCGCGTTTGATGCCCGGGATTCCTAAAAACGCTGCTTCTGCCTTATGGTCTGACGAAGCATTACTGAACCAACAGTTCCAGCAAAAACTGACTTCGGAAGGAGTGCTGCGTGAAACCAGCAAGACGCTGGATGCGACCTTACTGGAGTCTAAAACGGGATACGATTTCTCGGGTGCTCAATCCGCCGGAATCGTTGTACAACGGGATTATGAAAGAGCCAGCGGTACGTTAACCGCTAAAAGGTATAAAGTTCGGGTGCCTCTTTTTGCTTGATTATCAGAATAATACTTACGCTTTATTTCCCGAAGGCTCAAGGCTTTCGGGAATTTTTTATGGGTATAGGAATCGCTAAAAAAAGAGGTAAGTACTTGTCATTAGTTAATAATAGATGGTTCAGTTGAAAAATACTGAACATCAGTCGATCAATGGACCACCCTAAACTATTAACTACTTAATACATCTGAAGAGCTGCTTTATCCAGTTTTTTCCTAACTTGATTTTTCAAATGACCGATTCCAATGGATTATCTGGAGAAAAACCGAAATAGCTGGAACCAGCGAACCCTGTATCATCTGAAGTCTGATTTTTACGATTTAGAAGGTTTTTTGAAGGGAGCCTCCTCGCTAAAATCCATTGAACTTGATCTTTTAGGCGACGTTCAGGACCAGAGTATTTTGCATCTACAGTGTCATTTCGGACAGGATTCGCTCTCCTTAGCCCGCATGGGAGCCTGGGTTACGGGCGTAGATTTATCAGATATAGCCATTTATTCGGCTCAGTCGCTGGCTGTTCAAATGAACCTGCTCAATGCCGAATTCATCTGTTCTGATGTGTACGATTTGCGGCTTAATCAGCAATTTGATGTAGTTTTTACCAGTTATGGTGTCATTGGCTGGTTACCTGATATGGATCGTTGGGCTGAGGTCATTGCCCGACATTTAAAACCCGGCGGCAAGCTCGTTTTTGTTGAATTTCATCCCGTTGTCTGGATGTTCAATGAGAACTTTCGTTACCTGCAATATTCTTACTTCAATAAAGAAGCCATCGAGGAAGTCATTTCCGGCACTTATGCCGATCCCGAAGCTCCCATTACCACCGAAACTGTGGGCTGGAATCATTCCTTATCGGAAGTGATGGGAAACCTGCTGAGGCATGGGCTGCAAATTCAGTCTTTTGAAGAGTTTGATTATTCCCCTTATAACTGCTTCTCTGAAACCGTTGAAGTAGAACCCGGAAAGTTTCAGATTCAGCCTTATGAAGGAAAAATTCCGCTGGTTTATGCTCTGAAAGCGATTAAAATCTAACGACTTTTCTGTTTTAAATACTCCTTTTTACCTCTTAATCCCCAGTAAATGAAGCGTTTTCTAGTTGGTTTATTCCTTCTGCTTGCCCTACAACCCACGCAGGCTCAGCAGAAAAAATGGGTTCCTCTGTTCAATGGCAAAGACATTAAGGACTGGATCGTAAAGATTCACCATCACGATGTGGGGGTGAATTACGGGAATACCTTTCGGGTGGAAGATGGGGTGATCAAAGTTCGTTACGATCAGTACGACAAATTCAACGAACAGTATGGTCACCTGTATTACAAGACGCCATTCTCGCATTACCATCTGGTGGTTGAGTACCGTTTTGTTGATCCCTGGCGGAAGGATGCTCCCTCGTATACGGAATTAAACAGTGGAGTGATGTTCCATTCGCAGGACCCCCGAACCATGCCCAAAGAGCAGGACTGGCCCATTTCCATTGAAATGCAATTTCTTGCAGGCTTAGGTGACGGCAAAGCCCGTCCTACGGGTAATATGTGTTCGCCCGGAACTAACATTGTCTACAAAGGCAAGCTGGATACCCGCCACTGCATCGATTCTGACTCTAAGACCTATGGTAAAGATGAGTGGGTTCGGGCGGAGTTGATTGTACTTGGAGACTCGTTAATTCAGCACATCATCAATGGGAAAGTCGTTTTGGAGTATTCCAAGCCCCAGATTGGCGGCGACGTAGCTAATCGATATGATCCCAAGCAGAAAATAGATGGTAAAATCTTGAGTTCGGGTTTTATCGCTCTGCAAAGCGAAGGGCAGCCTATTGACTTCAGGAAGGTAGAAATCATGGATTTAACTCCTGCGAAAGCCAAACGCAAGTAAGGATTCAGGATATAGTCAAGTTGCATTAAAACGGAAATAGAAAGCGGGCGTCGTTCTTAATTCTAATTCCGTTTTAATATTTTGAAGGAAAAATAAAAACGATTTGTTGCATTTTTGCAAGGTGCTTAGAGTAACACCTTGATTGCCATGGAACGTATATTTACCTTCATCACTACTCCAGTGTACATTATTTTTATTGTACTGGAGCTTTACATCTCGCATCGCGAACGCCTTGGATTGTATAATTTCAAGGAAACCCGTAATAGTCTGCTGCTGGGCCTGGGCGGTTTGCTCATGGACGTGCTCATGAAAGGGCTTACCTTTTTTGTGCTTGATGGGCTGGCCCGGTTTTCTCCACTTTGGGATTTCTGGCAGCAGCATCCCCTGGCGGCCTGGGCAGGCGTTTTCTTTGCTCAGGACTTTTGCTTTTACTGGTTACACCGGGCCGAACATTACTGCCGCGTCTTGTGGGCGGTGCATTCTACGCACCATTCCGCCGAACGGTATAACCTGACGGTAGCCCTGCGTTCGTCAATGTTTCAACCCCTTTACCGGTACTTGTTTTATGTCCCGGCGGCTTTGCTGGGTTTTGATGCCCTGCATATCATGTTCATCTATGCAGTAAATCAGACCTATCAGTTTTTTCTGCATACCGAAACGGTAGGAAAGCTTGGCTTCCTGGAAAAATTCATGGTAACCCCATCGCATCACCGCGTACATCACGCCTCCAATGTGAATTACCTCGACAAAAACATGGGTCAGGTGCTCATTATCTGGGATAAAATCTTCGGAACGTATGCCGAAGAAGATCCTAACGATCCAACGTATTTTGGATTAACCAAACCCCTGCCCAGCCAGAAATTTACGGACGTTGCTTTTGATGAATGGCGACACCTCGCCGAAGACCTGAGCAAACCCGGACTGGACTGGAAGGATAAATTCAACTACATCTTTGCTCCACCCGGCTGGTCGCATGATGGCAGTACGTTAACCTCAAATCAGCTTCGGCAAATCGGTGAAAAATCATCGATGGGAAAAGAGGTATTTCACTGATCATTAAAGGTCAACCCAGAAGCTAAACCCATGCTTTCGAAATCCCAGCGATTCGTAAAAAGCATGGGTTTTTTCGCGAATAAGGTTGCTGGAAAGACTCACTTTATAGCACTTTTCTTCCCGACATTTCTCCATGGCAAACTGCATCATGCGTTTGCCAATGCCCTGTCCCTGAAATTCTGAACCTACGGCCACATCTTCAATAACGGCTGATTTGGCTCCGTTATGACCCAGATTTTCCATGATGAGTAAGGCAAACGTTCCGATGATTCTCCCCTGTACCAAAGCCACGTATATAGTATAAGAAGGGTAGGTCTGCATGGTTTTGAAAATGTGCATAGCCTCTGCTTCCGACAAAATTTTATCGTCCTGCAAAGCATCTTTATACAGTAATAAAATCGAAAAAAGGTCATTCGATACGGCTGGTCTGATCTCGGGTAATAAGGTGTGCATACGTTTCATGAGGATTAGATTCTGGTAAATGAATGAGTATTTATTGGAACGAATGGGAAAAGCAGCCCTCACTTAGCAAAGACCGCTAATCTTTCAGTTACTTTGGCCCTTCACTCCGTCACAAAAAACGAATGGCTTACGGTTTATTAAAAGGAAAACGAGGAATTATTTCTGGAGCCTTAGATGAATATTCTATCGCCTGGAAAGTAGCGTTGAAATGTTACGAAGAAGGAGCCACATTGGTGTTGACGAATGCTCCCGTTGCTCTGCGAGTAGGCGATCTGCCAAGGTTATCGGAGGCTTGCCAGGCTCCGATTATCGCTGCGGATGCTACCAACGTAAACGATCTGGAAAACCTCTGGAGCGAATCGCAAAGGGTGTTGGGAGGGAAGGTCGATTTTGTGCTTCATTCCATCGGGATGAGTCCCAATATTCGCAAAGGCCGTCCTTACGGAGATTTGAATTACGACTGGTTTCTGAAGACGCTGGATATTTCGGCATTATCTTTTCATAAACTCCTTCAAACGGCTGAAAAACAGGATGCTATTGCCGAATACGGCTCGGTTGTAGCCCTGAGTTATATCGCTGCCCAACGATCTTTTCCTGAATACACGGACATGTCGCAGGCTAAGGCCATGCTCGAAAGCATCGCCCGAAGTTATGGCTACCGATACGGGAAACTTAGAAAAGTTCGGGTGAATACGGTTTCGCAATCGCCGACCAAAACTACTGCGGGAACGGGTGTAGGAGACTTCGATGCGTTCTTTGCATACGCTGAACACCTGTCACCGTTAGGTAACGCTTCCGCAGAAGCCTGTGCCGATTATATCGTTACGCTTTTCTCGGATTTGACGCGTTCGGTTACCATGCAGAATCTGTACCACGACGGTGGTTTTTCCGCTGTTGGAATTACGCCTGAACTAATGGACCGAATCAAGTAACGCTATTGATTCCTAACGTATCCAAGCGTAACTTGGCAAAAACATGCTTCTTTCCCAAATGCTATGAAATGGTTCTTTTGCCTTCTTTTTCCGCTGATCAGTTCCGCCCAGCAAATGACCTTAAAAGATCAGATTACGCAGTACCTCGCTGATAAAAAAGGAACCTATGCGGTTGCTTTTAAAAATTTGCAATCGAAGCAGACCGTGTATCTCAATGAACACGAGTTGTTCCACGCGGCCAGTACCATGAAAACGCCAGTGATGGTGGAAGTATACAAGCAAGCAGCAGCCGGTAAGTTTGCTGTGAGGGATTCCATTCTGGTAAAGAATGAATTTAAGAGTATCGTAGATGGAAGTACGTACCGCTTAACTCCCGAAACGGATAGCGAACAGAAGTTATATACCGAAGTAGGTCAGAAAAAGTCGATTTATGATCTGATATATCAGATGATTATCGTAAGTAGTAACCTGGCTACAAATATTATTATTGATCTGGTTGGTGCGGAAAAGGTTACCAAAACTTTTCATCAATTAGGAGCAAAGAATAGTCAGATCAGACGTGGGGTGGAAGATCAGAAGGCGTATCAGAAAGGACTGAATAATGAAGTGACGGCTTATGATTTAGCAGAGTTATTCGAGAAGATAGCCAAAGGGAAAGCAGTTAATAAAGAGTCTTCAAAGGCCATGATTCAGATTCTACTGGATCAGAAATTCAACGATATTATTCCTGCTAAACTCCCTGCTGGAACGAAGGTTGCTCACAAAACCGGCTCTATCACCAACATTTACCACGACTCGGGCATTGTCTATCTCACCGACGGTCGTTCATATGTAATCGTCTTACTCTCCCGGGATTGGGATACCCGCGAAAATGCCATTCAAACGATGGCAACGATTTCTGAAATGGTTTATCAGGGTTTGAAAAGGTAGAGACGCGACTTTATCGCGTCTGGCCGGGGAATGAAGGTCATTTGAACCGTAACCAAATCAGCCTTTTATGCCGTGGTTGGTGTCTCACCAACCACTGTTTGCGTACAAATGGCTGGTGAGACACCAGCCATGGCAGGGAAAATCCTAACTAAAGCAGCCTCTACCCAGACGCGATGAAATCGCGTCTCTACCGTATAACAGATAGTAGAAAACCTACTCAAACAAGAAATCAAACGTTTACAAACGGCACTAAATAACGCCCATCTTTCGCATCAGGAACGTCGCACTTCGGTTTTGGCAGATGCCTTCTAGTAATTGATAACTGAAGAAAAGTTCATCGTTAATAATCTCGGCTTCGAAGCACTTGTTGCTCAGCATTTCGGGATAATCGGCAGTAATATCACAGACTTCCAGATCGTGCGTAGCAATGACGCCAATCGCTCGTTTTTCGATCAGTTTTTTAATTACTTCAATCGTTCCGCTGCGTTTATCGTCGGAATTCGTTCCCCGGAAAATTTCGTCCAGTAAGACAAAACATACCTTTTCATTCAGAGTAGTGATGATCTCTTTCAAACGCTTTACTTCGGCGAAAAAATAAGATTCACTATCCGCCAGCGAATCACTTAATCGCATGGAAACCAGAATATCCATGGGCTGAACGGTAGCTGCCGTTGCACATACGCAGGAGCCTACATTGGTTAACAAAAGATTGATTCCGAGCGTCCGTAAAAACGTACTTTTTCCTGACATATTCGAACCCGTAAGGATAATGAATTGCGGATGAAAAGTTACGTCATTAGCCACCCGTTTCTCCCGACGTAACAAAGGGTGAGCCAGGCTTTTGAATGAAACTTCGCCGGATTGGCTTAGGGTCGGGTAGGCAAAATCGGGATTATTATAGGCGAAATTGGCAAAGCTGTTCAGGGTTTCGAAAGTACCTAAAGTAGCTAGCCAGTCTTTGATCGAAGCGGCGTGTTTGGCTTTCCAGTTTAATAACTGATGCAGGGTATGAACGTGAGATTGGTAGAAACCATTAGTAATAATTGCAGCTAAGGCATGATTAATACCATTCATGGCCGCTAATAACGAAGAAAGTTGTCGAACGCTCAAACTGGCCGCCTGATTTTGGGATTGGTAAATCTGTTTTAAGGCTTGTAATTCTTCGCTTTTAAAATCTTGTTTTTCAATGGATTGAATGAGCGTACTGTATTTTTTTATAATAATGCCGATGCGTTCCGAATCAACGGTTTCCGATTGAATCTGTTTTAAGTTTCTGGAAACCAGGAATAGGTTAATAACTCCTACAATTCCGGCGAGGGTTAATAAATCAGTGTCCCAGGTTAATACGAAAAAGAGCAGGCAAATGACTAATAAGGCAGGAACCGCAAAAGCCAAAACTCTAAAAATGGGTTTGACGGGCGGACTTTTTCGCTCAGCCCAGTCCAGAATAGCCCGGTATTCTTCCGAAGTATCCTGACCAATTTGAGCCAGAGCGTAAAACTCCTGTCGCCACTCCGCACAGCCTGCCAACTCCTGAATAGCCCTTTGTCGGGCGTTAATTTTATGGTCTGGTAGTCGGTTTAATAATTGTTGAGCTAAAGCTTCCTGTCCAATGGAAGTGGCGGTTCGGTTCAGGTGTTGATAGAGCGATTTTTCTCCGAATAAATCCAGGTCAAAAGCGTAGGGATGCGAGACTTGCTGGTGTTGAATGCCATTTGCGAAGGGAAGTTTCCCTCCAGTTAAATAATCAATTTCATTTTGATTAATCTGGATGAGTCTTTGGGTAATGGCCATTTGACTGGACAGTTTTTCGTGCAGACTCATCAAGTAACGAAACAGCCCTAGGGGAATAATGAGTAAAAACCAGATCCAGCCTTCGGTGGATGTTTGCGTCAGGTAAATGATAAATCCTGCTAATAGAACTGTTAAAAATCGAAAGGTTCCAACGAGGTTATAACGACGATTCAGATTCGTTAATTCTTCCTGAAAATGGACTAAACGTTGATTATAAAAGGACATGGTAATTTTCAGTTGGCCGTTATCTCAGTAATCAACGGCTGGACGAAATAAAGTAGAGACGCGATCAATCGCGTCTGGGTAGAGACTGTTTAGGTCCCCATTCCAATGATCTCCATTCCCCAGCCAGACGCGATGAAGTCGCGTCTCTACATTTTTAGATGTTTATATAAGTCTTCATAACGCCGGGCAATGACAGGTTCCGCGTAATTTTCCAGTACCTTGGTTCGGGCGTTTTGCTGAAGTTGTTTCGCGTTGGGGGCGTAAAGGGTCTGATGCATCGCCCGCATGAGATCATCGGAAGAACGATAGTCAGCCAGAGCTCCGTTAATGCCATCATCAATTAACTCTGGAATGCCACCAATGCGAAAACCTACCGAAGGGGTGCCGCAAGACATGGCCTCCATGATGGTATAAGGCAGGTTTTCTTCCAGCGAAGGAATCACGAAAACGGAAGCTGCCGAATAGGCCCGGGCAATACGCTCAGGATCGGACAGGCGACCGAGATGATGCGACCGATAGGGCAGAGCAGGTAATCCCTGCGTTTGTCCAAAGATTAATAACTCAACCTGATCTTTCGTTTCCGGGTACAGGGCCGCCATTTTTTCCAGAGCTTCCTTAAAGTAAGAAAAGCCCTTCATCGGAGCATCCACCCGCATGGCTGCGAAGAGAATGAGATGTTTATGTTGCGGGACGTTCAATTTCCAGCGAGCTTCTTTTTTGTCAATCGGTTTGAAAACGTCCGTATCAATGGGGTTCGGAATGCTGACTACGGTATGGTCTTTCAGTAAACTGCTTTGACGAGCCCGATTAGCGAGCCAGTCGCTACAGGCTACCATCGTTAACGCAGCCGGGTCCATCACTTTCTTCTTACGTTCCCAAATTTCGTGGGACAAGTCGATTTCGGAAGGATACCGTAAAAATTTACAATTGCCACACGCTACCTGGTAATGATCACAGTCGCCGCTGTGATGACAACCGCCCGTGAAGGGCCACATGTCATGCATCGTCCAGACGATAGGTTTCTTTAAATTAGCTAGTTTCTGAAATGATTTGGTAGAAAGAAAACCGTGATTAATCCAGTGCAAATGCAGAATATGAGCTTTTTGCACAAATGGATGATCGGTTACATCTTCTCCGAATAAGGCCGGGTCGAAAGCCCAGTGCTGCTCTTTAGATTTTTCGTATGCTTTCAGATATAATCGCTCGCCCGCAAAGCGGGTCAGGGCCTTTTTCTTTCCCCACCAGGAGTCATCATACGCTACTACTGCTTCGCTGGAAGTCTGTTTTTGCTGGACTAGAATTTGGGAAAATAAAGGAGTATACCGACTCAAGGCCTGCTGCAGACGGAGAGCTCCCATAGAAGCTCCGCCCATGTTATCAGAAGTACTAAAAAGCGTAACGGATGTAGGCATAACTCTCGTAGTTTTCAGTGGGTAGTTTTCAAATTGGACAAACGCTCATATCTAATGAAAGAGTAACTGAAAACGGTAAACAGGAAACTGAAAACTAATCAAATTCCGTATTTAAATCGATTAATAAGCTTTCGAATCAGGCTGAGGCGGAAGTGCCGGCGAAGGTTTTTATGAATGGCTTCGTCGGGAGAAACGGCCTTGGTCAGGCGGGTTAATCGTTCCACGCGTTGCACATCCCAGCGGTGCGTTCCTTTCCCAAAATTGGTGCCTGAGCCGTCCATACCTGTACTCTCCAGTTTTGAAAATCGTGGGTGCAGGTTATACGCCTGATGTTTGTAATGAGCGTAGGTCCAGCGGATGGCCCAGGAATTCAGATCGCCCACTTGCTGCTTCTTCAGCATGGGTAACAAATCTTCCCCGCCCCGCATGAATTCCCGTTGAGCGGGTTTGTTCTTCATGAATTCCGGGAAGTCCTTTACCTCCCAGTCTACCTTTTGCCAGCGATCGGGCCAGGTCCCCCAGCCGTATGAACAGCCCCGTGCGAGTAATAACACCTCGTGCGGATATTCGTCGGGAATGGTAATGGGATAGAGGTAACCCGAAACAGAAAAGACTCTTACGTCATTCCGGTAATATTGCAGCGATTCGTTCATGAATCGCAGGTAGTCCCGGGTGCAGAGCAGATCGTCTTCCATCACGATGATTTTATCATGCATGGTCAAGACTTGCGTAACGCCCCGAATGATCGAAGCGGCCAGCCCTCGATTGTTTTCACTGAAATCCAGTTCAATACTTCCAAACCCTCGAATGCTTTGGGCAAATTCCCGAACGGCCTTTACCTTTTCCTCATCTTCCGCCGTTCGAGGGCCGTCCGAAAAAATATACAAAGGACTAAACTCCGATTCAGGACAGCGAAGCAAACTTCGAACCGTTTGTCGGAGGTGTTCCGGACGATTGTAACAAAACAAAGCAATCGGTGCAAACATGATAGTTTCCAGTTTCCAGTCTTCAGTTTTCAGTTTGCCGTTAGCTTAAATTTTATCCTAACTGAAAACTGTAAACTAACCACTGAAAACTGTATTAAAATTGTTTAATCAAAATACCCTGTCCCGTGGGGGAGGTGAAAATGGTGTGACCTACCTTTTGGGCGAAAGCGTCGTGGCCGTGTTTCTGGGCTTCGCAGGTGGGGAATCCGTAATCATCGAAAATAACCACGGCTCCTTTGACCAGTTTGGGCCAGAAATATTCCAGTGCTGCGACTTCAGGAACGACAGCATTCATATCAATGGATAGAAAGCAGATCTGCTCGGTGTCGGCCTGGGGTAAGGTATCTGGAATAGCTCCTTTGATAATACGAACGTTGAAACCCTGAAAAGTCTGCTTGACCTGCTCGTATAAATTCTGACTTTTCTCGTAACCCATCGTATGGTTTCGCTTGATTTCGTAATCAGAACTGTACCGTGGGTCCAGGCCCTGAAAGGTATCCATCAGGTAATACCGCTTATCTGTTTTCTGGAAGTCGATGTATTCCATAATGGCCCGGTCGCAGAAACCGCTGAATACGCCGCAGGCCACAAAGTCGCCGGGGAGGTTTTTAACCTGATCTGCCGCCCAGCAAAGCATGTAAATTCGCCATTCCATGCCGTTTTTAGGCACCAGCGAACCGCCGAGTTTGGTAACCCACTGGTAAGCTCTGGCGAAACGAGGGTCTTGCTTAAATTCTGTATTGACTTCGGTATAAAGCTTGTCCGTGGCGTAGTGAAACTTGTCTTTCTGGAGCAGGTGAAAATTCCACGGAGCCCGAACAAACTTCAGGTAAGGAATCCAGGATTCGGGGACAACTTTTGATAGAAAGGTTAATGCCATTTTTTGAGTTGACTGTTGACAGTGAGTAGTTTTCAGTTTATTACCGAAAATCCAAACTGACTTTTGACTGCAAAATTCATGTAAAATAACCACTTCATCAGGATTACTTTCGATTTCGTTCTTGAAAATGATGGAGGGTTAATGAATACTGAACGAAAATAGAAGGGTAGATGAAGCAGGTAACTGACTGATTACTAGTAAATAACAGCAAGACGGAATAGGTCAAAAACTCAAAATCTGAAACTCAAAACTCAAAACGTAACCCTCTAAACCACAATCGCTCCATTGAAAACTGAAAACCGGAAACAGAAAACTACCGAAGTGGCCTTACCTTCGTGGTCAAAAAAGTCCCTGATTTATGCCGAAACTTTCGGTTTGTATTCCTGCGTATAAAGAACCTGACTTGCTGGAAAAAGCACTGCGGGCACTGGAAACACAAACGTTTCGCGATTTTGAACTAATCCTGACGGATGACACCCCCGATGATTCCGTTCGGAAACTGGCGGAACGCTGGCAGGATCGATTACCCATTACCTACCAGTCGCACCGACCTTCGCTGGGAACGCCCGAAAACTGGAATGCGGGGCTGCGGCTAGCTCAGGGCGAGTATGTCCTCGTTCATCACCACGACGACTGGTTACTACGTCCCGATAGTCTGGCTTTATTCGTAAAAGCTCTCGACGATCAGCCGGAAGCCGTTTTTGCTTTCGCCAATACGGATATTCGCCGGTTGGAAACCGATGAACGCAT
This sequence comes from Siphonobacter sp. SORGH_AS_0500, assembly GCF_031453245.1. Classification (NCBI taxonomy): domain Bacteria; kingdom Pseudomonadati; phylum Bacteroidota; class Cytophagia; order Cytophagales; family Cytophagaceae; genus Siphonobacter; species Siphonobacter sp. SORGH_AS_0500. Next base: position 3,501,375 of record NZ_JAVIYT010000001.1, on the reverse strand, counting down.
TCGCCTCAATCGACCTTCAGAAAAGCAGTTAGAGCAACTTAAAACCGAGCCGGAAGTATTAATTACGGCAGATTTTGTTGGGGTGCCTAGTACCGTTATGTTCCGAAAATCAACGGGGATTTTCTTTGATTCTCAACTGAAATGGCTCGTTGATGTAGACTTTTACGTGCGTTGTCTGCGATACTGTCCGGTGGCGGCTTACATCCCTGAAGCGTTAGTGGGAGTCGCCATTCATGAAAAGCAGGTCACCGCTTCGGTTACCAAAAACAAGAACTTATTACTGTTTGAATACTTTACGGTAGCCGAAAAATTTGGTATTGACCTCCGTCGAGAACCCTATGCCGGAGCGTACGGTTACTGGTGCTGGCGACTGAAGGTCAAATCAGTGGATGAAATTAGAAAAGCGGGTTATGTGGGTCCATTACCGAAGGGCACCGAAGCGGTTATCCGAAGTTCCTGGAAGTACGGCATGCGTCATCGCTATATCAAACTGGTCATGTTCGTAAAGTATCGTATCCTGAAACTCAAACGAAAGGATTTACATGAATGAGTTACCCCTTTCGGTCGTCATCTGTACCTATAACCGGGCCGACCTGATTGGCCTGGCTTTGGAAGATTTAACAAAACAGACCCTGGATACCAGTCAGTTTGAGATTATAGTCATTGATAATAACTCCAAAGATAATACCTCCGAAGTCGTTCGAATCTTTACGGAAAAGTATCCGCATATTCATTATTTTTTTGAAGGTAAACCCGGTCGTAGCATTGCCCGAAACCGGGGTTGGCGGGAAGCCAAAGGCACCTTTGTGGCTTATCTGGATGATGATATTCGGGTAGATCCCCAATGGGCGATGGCCCTGTTAGGAGCTTTGCGACAACAGCCACAGCCCCTGGCCGTGGGGGGACTGGTAGAACCCTGGTACGCCGAAACGCCTCCCAAATGGTTCATTCCCGAATTTGAGTTACGGAGTTGGGGAGAAAAAGCGGGTTACATTCCGGCTCATCGGGCTCCGTTTGGTTTTGCCGGGGGTAACATGGGAATTGCCAGAAGCTTACTTGAAAAATACAGAGGTTTTCAGGAAGAACTAGGGGGTGGGGGCGATCACATGCCCCGTATGGGAGAAGAAACCGATTTGTTTTTCCGAATTTATAAAGATCATCAGGCCGAGGCCGACCGAATTTTCTGGTTTGAACCAGCGGCCCGCATTCAACACTGGACACCCGCCCGAAACTGGCAGGTGCCGTACCGAATGCAACGCAGTCACGCCAGCGGAGCTGCCAGGGCCTGGATGATGGGAGTAAAACCTTTTTCTGTGGGATATTGGCGGGTGATGGCTTTCGGAGTGAAATCAACGTTTCGCTTCATGCAGGCCTTGATTTCCAGTAAAAACCCCAGAAAAACGGAATGGATTAAATACCGACAAACGCTGGCGTACCTGAAAGGCTTTTCGGATGAAAGCATTCAGCATGGGAAAGATGGTTTGAAGTAGATAGAGAGTTTGAATGTTTGATTAGGGTTTGAAAGGTTTGAGGAAGAAATCAACCCCGGAGGGGTTGAATATGAATAGCCCCGGGCTGGATAGCCCCGGATTTCATCCGGGGGAAAGGGTGGTTTGGGGATTATAAATCCCTTACAGATGGCTTTCGGATTACAGATCCGAAAGAGCAAATCGGAAATTTTATACATTCCCCGCAGATGGCTAATCAAACATTCAAACTCTCAAACTTTCATACATCAAACAAAACTCAAACACCCTATAATCAAATAAAAAAATAAACAGCATTATACCTTGGGAATAGTTATTCGGCAGAGTTTGAAAGCCACGGGGGTAACCTATCTGGGCGTTGTGATTGGCACGCTCAATCAGATGGTTGTTGCCCTGTATTTTCTGGAAACCCAGGAAATCGGATTGACTCGTTCATTATTGAGTTTCAGTTTATTACTTTACGGCATTTTCACCTTCGGCGGCCCAGCCATCGCCGATCGATTCTTCAGTCATTTCCGAAATGAAGAATTAAAGCATAACGGTTTCCTAACCTTTCTGCTGGGGTATGCCGCCTTTTATTTCGTGGTCTTTATCGCGGTATTCCTGGCTGCCAAGCCCTGGTTTACTGATTTCTACGAAGACCAATCGCCGGAGTTAGTGAGGTACTATTACCTGTTGATTTGGCTGACGGGCTTTAACCTGTTACAGGGTATTCTGGAGGCGTACTGTCGCAATTTGCAACGCATTGCCATCCCTGCTTTTTTACGCGAAGTAGGACTGAAACTGGCCAATATGGCGGTGATTCTGCTGTATGGATTCAAGCTTGTGACGCTCGATCAGTTCGTGCAGTTGTTTGTATTTTCCAATGCTTTTGTAGGCATTGGTTTGCTGATTTACCTGCGATACATGGGCAAGCTCTATCTGGCCCCCATTTCCTGGAAACTGGTAAACCCGGTGATCGGTGAGATGATGAGATTCGGCTTTGTTGCCTCAATAGGAGCCATCGGAACGACCCTTTGTACCTACCTGGATATTCTATTAATTGGTTCCTATAAAGGCCAGAGTTGGGCCGGAATTTTTGCTACGGCCACCCTCATTGCCTCGCTCATTGAGATTCCCAAAAAATCATTAACGCAGATTGCGATTCCATTAGTAGCTCAGTCGCTGCGGGAGAAGAAGTATGAAACCGTTCAGCAAATGCACCAGAAAGTGGCTCTGCACCAGTTACTTGCGGGACTTTTTCTATTCATTGGTATCTGGTCAAACATTGATGATCTCTTCAAGATTTTACCCAAAGGAGCCGAATTTGCTTCGGGGACAACGGTCGTTTTTCTATTCCTGATTACTCGCCTGCTGGACATGGCGGGAGGGATGAGTAGCGAGATTATGGGTTATTCCCAGTATTACCGCGTTTCAACGGTTTTCGTACTGATTTTAGGGGGCTTAACCATCTGGACGAACCATCTGCTAATACCTCGTTTCGGTATCAATGGCTCCGCGATGGCTACTACCATTACTATTCTGATTTACAGCACCATGCGGGCGGCTTTTGTTTATTGGAAATTTAAAATATTACCCTTCACGCACCAAACACTGGGAGCGTTTGGCATTGGTTTGGTAACCTATCTCATTACCTGGGCCATTCCTGATTTTGGTGAATCTTTTCTTACCCAGGTAATTAACATCGCTCTTCGCGGAACGGTGACTACCGTCGTTTTTGCTTCTCTGGTGGTAGGCTTACGTATTTCTCCAGAGATTAATGGAATCGTGGATAATGTGATCAAAAAGTTCAGGAAAACCAATCCTTAAGATAAGATTAAAAAAAGAAATAATTTATTTTTAATTAATCTAAATAGACTTAGATTTGCGGCCATTCTATGTTTGTTTCCCAATATTTAAAAATATGGCCGTGAGGTTTCTACACACTAGCTTTCTTCTTCTATTGAGCATCTGTGCCTTCGCTCAGAATGGCAAAATTACCGGACAGGTACTTACCTCCGATAACAAACCCGCTTTTAGTGTTACAGTAAGCCTGAAAGGTCGGGCCATTGGTGCCATGACGGATGAGCAGGGTAATTTCACTATTCCCAAAGTACGGGCTGGGAAGTATACTCTTGTGGCTAGTTTCGTTGGATTGAAATCCCAGGAACAGGCTATTGAAGTGCTTGAAAATGAAACGACTACTGTTTCTTTCATGCTTCATGAATCATCTAATGAACTTCAGGAAGTAGTGGTCCGTTCGGCTCAGAATCCTTACCATAGCAATCAGGTTTCTTCGACCTTACGCATCAGTGAACCTATTCTGGAAGCTCCTCAGAACATTCAGGTGATTACGGGTAAAGTATTAGGTATTCAGCAAATTACAAGCCTAAGCGACGGGTTGATCCGTAACGTCAGCGGGGCCACTCGTCTGGAACACTGGGGAGATACCTATGCTCGGGTAAACATGCGTGGCTCACGGGCTTCGGCATTTCGGAATGGCATGAACATTACGTCTACCTGGGGACCTTTAACCGAAGACATGAGCTTTGTGGATCACATTGAATTTGTGAAAGGTCCTGCGGGATTTATGATGTCAAACGGCGAGCCTGCCGGTATGTACAACGTGGTAACCAAACGTCCCACCGGGGTAACTAAAGGCGAAGCGAGCCTGCTCTTGGGCAGTTATGATTTTTACCGGACCTCGCTGGATCTGGATGGAAAATTCTCGGATAAAGTGCTGTACCGTTTTAACGTCATGGGTCAGACTAAAAACTCCTTCCGTCCTTACGAGTATAACAACCGTTTCAGCATTGCCCCCGTTATTACCTATAAACTTGATGACAAAACTACTTTGACTACAGAGTACGTGTACCAGCACGCCAAAATGTCAAACGTAGGTAGTTACTATGTATTTGCGAAAGACGGCTATGCGGTATTACCCCGCAACTTTACACTATCTGATCCTGGGTTGGAACCTACCAACATTGATGATCATAACTTGACAGTCAATCTTCAGCATCAGCTGAATGATCGTTGGAAATTAACTGCTCAGGTAGCCTATTTCAATTATATGCAGAAGGGTAGCTCAATGTGGCCTGCTTATGGAGTAGGCGAACCTGATGCCGCTGGTAATATCATCCGTAGCGTTAGTCTTTGGGATGCTTCTAATGTTTCCAAATTCGGTCAGTTATTCCTGAATGGTGAAGAACAAACCGGAAAAGTTCACCACCGCATTCTGGCTGGTCTGGACTTGGGTAGCAAACAATACCTGGCCGACTGGAATCAGTCTCATAACCTGGATACATCGAAATCTTTTAATATCTACCGTCCTACTTACGGTTCGCCTGCGAATGGATATCCAAATTTTGATCGTTCAAAACCTCTGGCTGAACGGGCGGGAATTTACGGAACGCTTTCTCAGAGCTATACGGGGCTGTACTTACAGGACGAGTTAGGATTCTTCGAAAATCGTTTACGCCTGACCATTGCGGGTCGCTTTACTTATGCGAAAGACAACCAGTACAATACCATCACGTCTGATAAGAAAGTAACACCCCGATTTGGTCTGAGTGGATCTATTGATAAGAATACAAGCGTTTACGCATTGTATGATCAGACATTCCTTCCTCAAACGGGTATTCTCCGTAGTGGAGGCCGCATCAAACCCATTTCAGGTAATAACCTTGAAGTAGGTTTTAAACGTGACTGGTTTGGTGGTAAGTGGAATACAACGCTGGCGATTTATCGCATCCTGAAAAACAACCAACTTTCGCCCGATCCAAGCAATGCGGCTGGTCAAAACTTTGTGTTACAGTTAGGACAAACGCAGACCCAAGGCATTGAGTTTGACTTACGTGGTGAGATTGCTCCCGGTTTAAGCCTGATTGCTAATTATGCTTTAACGGATTCAAAAGTGACGAAAGAAACGTCGGACGCGAAAGTGGGTGATAAGATTCCAGGGTATGCCAAACACAACGCCAATGCGTGGGTAACCTACAAAATTCAGAAAGGTGTACTGAAGGGCACGGGTTTCTCCGCGGGCTTCAATTATCAGGGAGATCGTACTACTTGGAACTGGTCAGCTACGAGTTATGGAGAATTACCTAATTATTTCAAGCTTGACGGCGGTATCTATTGGGAAAATGATCGCTTTAACGTAACCGCTAACGTCTTCAACGTTCTGGATACGTACTTGTATACGGGTGCGGCTTATGGAACTTATTACTACTGGCAGGCAGAGCCTGGCCGCAATTCGCGGATCGGTGTAACGTATAAGTTCTAGTTACTGGTTGTTAGGTATTAGAAAGGCTCTTGGGAAACCAGGAGCCTTTTCTTTTTCCGTTGTGAGCCTTGGTAGCATAGAGTCTTTGTGCAAAAGAAAGAACTAAAGATCAGCTAAAACCGAGAGCCTTTGTAACAACAATTGAAAACGAAAAACGGAAAACTGAAAACTTGTAAACTATTAACTTACTTGTGTACATTAGGATCAGATTTTCACATTAAATCCTTCATCATGCGTTTATTGAGTAAAAAATCCGGCTTACTGACGGCGGCATTGCTGGCTTCTTTTGCGGGAATGAGTCAGAATATCCAGAACTTACCCGTACCTCTGGAAATTCAGAAAGCGTATTCCAATGAAACCCGGGCGACCAATGGCAAACCCGGTGCGAAATACTGGCAGAACCATTCCGATTATAAAATTCAGGTCGAACTCAACCCGGCCACGCGTCAGTTGAGCGGCACGGAACAGGTCGTTTACACCAACAACAGCCCCAACCGTTTGTCAAGCCTGGTAATCCGGTTATATCCTGACATTTTCAAGAAAGATGCCAACCGGGATGAGCGGGAAATTGATCCTTCCGATCTGAATGATGAAGGCGTAACGATTGAAAGCGTAACCGTTAATGGAAATGAAGTAAAGACCCAACGCAACGGAACGAATATGTTCGTAACGTTGAAAAGTGGTTTGGAAACGGGGCAGAAGTTAACGCTGGACGTGAAATGGAGTTACCTGATTCCAGCCAAAACGCACATCCGGGAAGGCTTATACTTTAAGTCTTCTTACATGGTGGCGTACTGGTATCCCCAAATTGCCGTATATGATGATATCGACGGCTGGGATAGACAGGATTATACCGGACAGAAAGAGTTTTATAACGATTTCAATAATTACGACGTGGACATTACCGTTCCGGCCAGTCATCTGGTGTGGGCTACGGGCGAATGGCAGAACCCTGAGAAAATTCTTTCTCCTGAAATTCTGGATCGTTACAAGGGCTCTCGTACTTCTGATCAGGTGGTGAGAATTGTCACTGCTGAGGACCGCGAAAAGGGTGGAATTACCATTGCAAAATCGGGTAAACATACCTATCACTTCAAAGCCGAACACGTTCCTGATTTCGTGTTTGCTTCTTCGGATACCTATCTCTGGGATGGGTCCAGTGCGGTTGCTGATAGTAAAACGGGCCGTCGCACGGCGGTAGCTGCGGTGTATCATCCGAGCAGCAAAGATTTTTACGACGTATGCCGTTATGCCAAACAGTGCGTTGAATACTTCTCTACGTATCTGCCCGGTGTGCCTTTTCCTTACCCCAACGAAACCGTATTTAACGGATCGGGTGGGATGGAGTTCCCAATGTTTGTGAATGATGGCTCGTATCCTCCGGCTTTTGCGGCTGAGGTAACGGCTCATGAGATTGCTCACACGTATTTCCCGTTTTACATGGGAATCAATGAGCGTAAATACGCCTGGATGGATGAAGGCTGGGCTCAGACCTTACCGAACTGGATGGAATTTCAGATTGACGGCATGCCGAAGAAGTTTATGCCTCAACAAACCAATGCCGCGTATTTTGATCAGTTTGCCGGAAAAGAGCAGGAGCAACCCATGATGGTTCCCACAAACCTGTTAACGGGAACGGCTTACACGTTTGCCACCTACATGCGTCCTTCGCAGGCGTATACCTTTTTGCGGGATATGCTAGGGCAGGAGAAGTTCAAAGCAACGTTACAGGAGTATATGGCTCGCTGGAATGGCAAACACCCCATGCCTTATGATTTCTTCTTCTCTTTTAATGATGCGTTGAAAGAAGATTTGTCCTGGTATTGGAAGCCTTGGTTCTTCGAAAAGGGGTATCCTGATCTGGCTCTTTCAGAAGTAGCGATTGACAAAAAAGGCAAGGCCAAAATCGTAGTTACGCAAAAGGGCTCATTACCCATTCCGATTCGCCTGATTGTACTGTTTACGGATAACTCTACGGAGGAAATCAACGAAACGGCACGTTACTGGAAGAACGGAGCGAAGACTTTTGAGGTAGAAAAGAAATTTAGTAAGCCCATTCAGAAAATTACCCTGAGCGGCTTGATGATTCCTGATGTAAACCGCAAGGATAACGTTTGGGAAGCTGGGAAGTAACTCCATTGTTCATCAAAAGAAAGCCCCGACTGGAATTTCCAGTCGGGGCTTTCTTTTGGGGAGGCAATTATTTTTGCCGTTGTTGGTGTATTGCGAAGCATTCCATGCTGGGAGTCACCCACCACTAAGTACGTAACGCTTTGATTTAAATACGTCCGGCTGAAGAGTAGTTGATTTCCCACTCCGTTGCTGTTTTTTGCCAAGGTTCTCGCAATCCATTAATGGAAAATAGTTGTTGGTTGACCGTTTTTAGTGATGGGTTCATACAGAAGTAACACACCAACTTCCTATGGCCATTCCGAATGCAGAGAGGAACCTCACTTGGAAATGAAAACCCGCCGAAGCCCAATAGCCCAACGGCAAACTCCGCTTCAACCGAAAGCAAATCCCGTTCTTCGTTCAGGAAGATAAAGAAAGAAAAGTGCTCGTCTGCGACGCAGACGAGCACTTTTCTTTCAACAAACAGCTAAACTCTTGTTTCCTATTACTTGACTTTTAATATTTAAAATTAAAAATTTAGTTATTAAACGTATTTATCAGTTGTATAATTGAAAAATACGTTTAATCTTTGTGGGGAAGTCAGGGAAATGAAAATATTAATACGAAACCGATGGAAGAATTAACCCGAACGGAAGAACGTGTGATGCAGGCGATTTGGGAGCTGAAGGAGCCTTTTTTTGTGAAAGATCTGGTGGAGCGGATGCCCGAAAAACCGCCGTATAATACCATCGCGTCAGTGGTGCGTATTCTGGAATCGAAAGGATTTCTGGGATACAAGGCGTACGGACGGACGTATGAATATTTCCCGAAAATCGCGAAAGCTGACTATCGAAAAAGCGGATTTCAGAAATTGCTGAGCGACTATTTCGATGGCTCGGCTATGGGATTATTGTCATTTATGGCGAAAGAGGAGCAGATTACGCCCGAACAAATCGAGCAATTACGGAAACTAATTGACGAAAACTAATCACTCAGGCCATGACTCATTTGCTGTATTCCTCCGTCATGCTGATTAGTTTTTATGCCGTGTACTGGTTCTGTTTGCGAACACTCACGTTTCATACGTACAATCGATTTTATCTGCTATTTGCCCTGATCGCCAGTATCGTGATTCCGGTTATGCCCGGAATTCCGGTTGCCAGCGTAATCAACGATTCGTTCCTTTTGCCAATGGAACAAGTTGAACCTGAAACCTTTCTGGGATTCACTACAGCCAACTGGCTCAAAACGGTGGGTTATGCATACGGAATAGGAGTGGGGTTGTTTCTGTTGCAGTTGCTGGGGGGAATCATCCGCGTATCCCTGCGAATACGCAACGCAGAGGCCATCCGCTGGAAGCAACTACACGTATTGCCGACCGGGTATACGACGGCTTCTTTCTTTCATTGGGTGTTTGTGGATGACTCTATAGTATCACCTAAAGAAAAGGAAATCGTACTTACGCATGAATACGAACATTTCCGTCGCTTGCATTCGCTGGATTTGCTGTTGGTGGAAATCGTTCGCTGCTTCTTGTGGTTTCACCCGGTCGTATACTGGTTACGTCGTTCGTTGATCCAGATTCATGAATACGAAGTAGATGCGTCGCTGGCTCATCAATACGGAGTCAAACCGTATGCTCAGGTTTTGCTCACACTCGCCGTATCACAACAAGGAACGCTCACGCATTCTTTCGCCCGCCATCCCATTAAAAACCGTATCGAAACGCTTTTTCAAACCCCTAGTATTTCTATGAAAAAAACGCTGTTTTTACTCGCTTTGCCCCTTACGGCGGTTAGCATGGCTTTGTTCGCCCAAGACGTACCGAAACCGCCGCCACCACCACCGACCCCACCAGCGGTTGCACCGCCTCCTCCGCCTCCGTTACCTACTAATATAGCAGAGCCAGCGGCTACCGTTTTACCACCGCCGCCACCACCGACTCCATCAGCGGTTGCACCGCCTCCTCCTCCGCCACCGTATCCGCGGAAAAAAAACGGGAAGAAAACAAGAAGTCAACCAGCAAATACCAAGAAAAACTCTTGATTCATGAGGTGACTTATGCGGAGTTTGAATCTTTTCTAAAAGCCTTACGGACCCGCTCGGAGAAATCTTCTACGGAAAAAAAGGATATGATTCCGGACGATTTTTATACTAATCTGAAGACATACAGAAGCTCCCAAACTGCTGGAATAACGGGTGTAAGCTGGTTGCAGGCCGAACGTTTTTGCGAGTGGAAATCGGAGCAAACGAAGAAAACGTTTCGATTACCAACGGAAAAGGAATGGCTTCAACTATTCTCGAATTCTATTGTGAAACAGACGAAAGGTTTCTGGTGTGTATTTTTCGGGTAAGATTCTCGTATTAAAGAAAAGGCCTTTCCTTGTAGACAAGGGAAGGCCTTTTCTTTAATACGGAATAGCCATTACAAGCCATTCACCGTCCGTTTGATAAATTCCGTTAAAGCAGGGCCGCTTAACAGACCTTGAGATAACAGAGCTAAATCAACCAATTGTTTCGCCAAAGCCTGATCGTTTGAATCTTTCACGCGGGAAATCGCGGGGTGATTCGCATTAATTAGTAGGTTATAAGTCACCGGCATTGACCCAAAGAAGGAAGGTTGTCCTCCCGCTTTCGACATGTCGTTCATGCGACGCATGAACTCGTTTTGCGTGATTACCACGGGTAACTCATCGGTGCTTAGAGGCTGAATCTCTACGCTGTAACCGGCACCAGCTACTCCCTCAAAGGTGGCCTTTAAAGTCTCTTTCTCTTCTTCTGTCAGAATGCTTTCAATGGTTACACCCTTGTCAATCAACTTGTCAAGACTATCGGCATCCACTCGCTTGAAGGTAGTTTTTTCCAGCTTCTGCTCCAGTTTACCAATGAAGTGCGGATCAATTACACCATCCAGCTTCAGTACATTATATCCACGGGCCATCGCTGTCTGGATGTAAGAATCCTGTTTGCCAGTATCGGTGGTGTATAACCAAACCAGATTGTCGTCTTTATCTTTCTGGGTTTCTTCCGTTTTCTCTTTGTATTCTTCGAGCGTGTAGAACGTATCTCCAGTGCTTTCCAGCAGAACGAAATCTTTCGCTTTATCGTAGAATTTATCTTCCGAGATCATCCCGTACTTCACGAACACACCAATGTCGCCGAATTTCTCTTCGTACCCGTGGCGGTCATTGTTGAATAGCTCGGACAATTTGTCGGCTACCTTACGAGTAATATAGCCGTTGATTTTCTTCACGTTCGAATCGGCCTGAAGGAAGCTACGGCTTACGTTCAGCGGAATATCGGGAGAGTCAATCACGCCGTGCAGTAACATCAGGAAATCGGGCACTACGTCTTTTACTTCATCCGTAATAAACACCTGACGGCTGTAAAGCTGAATTTTTTCCCGACTCAGTTGCAGCTCATTCTTGATTTTGGGGAAGTAGAGAATACCCGTCAGATTGAAGGGATAATCTACATTCAGGTGAATCCAGAAGAGGGGTTTTTCTGAGAAAGGATACAGCGTTTCGTAGAATTTCAGGTAATCTTCATCCACCAGCTCATTCGGATTTTTCGTCCAGATGGGTTCGGTTTCGTTGATTACTTTATCCTCAAAAGAGACAGGAATGGGCAGGAATTTACCATATTTCTCTAAAATCGTACGGATGCGGGCAGGCTCTAAAAACTCCTGAGAATCCTCGGTAATGTGAAGAATAATGTCCGTTCCACGGTCAGCTTTATCGGCAGCGGTAATCTCAAATTCCGTTGAACCATCACAGATCCAGCGAGCGGCGGGAGCATCCTGATAAGACTTGGTAATAATCTCCACCTGAGAAGCTACCATGAATGCCGAGTAGAAGCCCAGACCAAACTGTCCGATGATAGCTCCACGCTCAACCCCCTGATCTTTATACTTCTCTACGAATTCAAGAGCCCCTGAAAAGGCAATCTGATTGATGTATTTCTTGATTTCATCAGCCGTCATCCCTAAACCTTTGTCGCTGATGGTCAATGTTTTTGCCTCTGGGTTGATGGAAACTTTGATCGTTAGATCACCTAACTCTCCACCGTATTCGCCCATTGAAGCCAGGCGTTTGATTTTCTGAGTAGCATCAACGGCATTAGAAACCAATTCGCGAAGAAAAATCTCGTGGTCGGAATACAGAAATTTCTTAATAATTGGAAAGATATTCTCGGTATGAATCGAAATGTTTCCCTTTTCGTGAAAAGTTGTCGTTTCCATTGAGTTGTAAATAAGATTAAATAATATATGAATAGATGCCCGAAGAAAGACAAAGGCTGTTCCAAAAGTATAAAGGTGTCATAATGACAGTTTGAGTAGCCGACAAGCATAAATGACACAAAAAAGGCTTAGTTTCGGTCGAGTGGAGGTTTTTATCAACTTATAGTTAATATTGCAGGAAGTTGAGGTAAAAAATAATTACATTTTGGTATAAAAAGAAGGTAAAATTGCATAATTATTACTTGTCCTACTTGCCTCACAAAAGAAGAATCATAACCTATTTGAATACACGGCACTTCGGTGCCGTTATTTTTTTGTTATTAATTCGTTCTGGTTTTAGCATTTTATTCACTTTCCCTCTTAAAACTTAGCCGCTATTTTAAAGTAGATCATCGAATTATCTCTATGACTCCCTCGAAAAAATAATATAAATATCTAAAGAATAAGTAGATATAATTTTATTATTTATATTGATATATGATATTTTTTATCAATATTTGACTGTATTATTGATGTATGATGAAATAAAAATCAATTTTTACAAAACCCTAGCTACCTAAAATTCGTTTATACAAGCGATCAGTAACTTATTAACCGGAATTGACAAGGTGGTAGTAAAATTGTACTTTTGCAATATCATACAGCCCAAATGAAACGTTAGTATTTCAGCCTTCACAAAAAACATAACCCAAGATTATGAAAACTCCAGTACAGTCTAAATCATTAGCCCCAACGGATTATTTGATCGCTGTTATTTTGATTATTGGCTTGTTATTCACGGTGTTCTCTTTTAGCCAGATTCACTGATACTCGTTCGGCATTTCTTTAGAAAATTTTCTTTTTAGAAATAGTATGCATCGGCAGAACCTGCTTCAGGCAGGCTCTGCCGATTTATTTTTAGGGGTAATGACTACTTTACTCTTTTAAACTTGCTAGCCCAGCGAAAAGCCATTTTATTCGTGGCAGCATAACTAAACTTTACATTACAAGTGAATAATCTTTGGGGCATTGACTTAGGCGGGACGAAAATTGAGTGTGCTGTATTAGACGCCAACAATATTACTAATGTGCGGGTTCGCCGCCGCGTTCCTACCGAAGCAGATAAAGGCTATAAACATATTCTTAGCCAGATTGAAAAACTGGTGAAAATGGTTACGGAAGAACTGGGTGAAGGTCCGCAAAAGATTGGTTTCGCTACCCCCGGAACGCTTGATCCGGTTACACAAACCATGCGTGGGTGTAATACCGTAGTAATGAACGATCAGCCCATGCAAAAAGATCTGGAAGCTCTTCTGGGTATTCCCTGCATGATTGCCAACGATGCGAACTGTTTTGCTTTGGCCGAAGCCGCTTTAGGAGCTGCTCCGAAAGTGCATGAGAATCCACAGGTGGTTTTTGGAATTATCATGGGTACTGGCGTCGGCGGAGGCGTGGTTATCAATGGCAAAGTATGGGGTGGTCGTCAGGGCATTGGTGGCGAATGGGGGCATATCTTTCTGGATAACTCCGGTGGTCCCTGTTACTGTGGTAATCATGGTTGCGTAGAAACCGTATTGTCCGGTCCTTCACTGCAACGCTTTTATAAAGAAGAAAGTGGTTCGTCTTTAAGTATGCCCGACATTCTGGCTCGTTACCAGGACGGTTCGGACCCCCTAGCAACGGCAACGGTAGAACGAATGCTGAACATGTTTGGGAAAGCAATTTCAATCATCACCAACCTGCTCGATCCTGATGTCATTGTGATTGGTGGCGGGGTTTCTAACATTGATCTGCTGTACACCGAAGGTGTAGAGCGGGCCAGAAAGCACGTGTTCACGCCTAAACCTGACTTACTAATCGTGAAAAATGAGCTAGGAGACAGTGCGGGTGTGTTTGGAGCTGCGTTGTTATAATTTCAGAAACCATTCGCCGGATCGGAAAGTTTTAACAGGGTAAGGTTACGTACGAAACTAGCAATAGAATCTTTAAACCAATACAGCCATGCAACTTTCAGCAGAACGGACGGCACTCGTCCTCATTGAATTTCAGAACGATTTTACAACCGAAGGTGGCGTATTTCACGGAGGCGTAAAGGCCGTAATGGACTCAACGCAGATGTTACCCAATACGATTGAATTGGTGAAGCAGGCTCGCGAAGCAGGTATTCAAATCGTACACGTACCCATTGCTTTTACGGACGATTACCACGAATTAACGCCGAATCCGTACGGAATTCTGAAGGGAGTGAAAGACGCCGGAGCATTTAAGAAAGGTACTTGGGGAGCGGAGATCGTTTCAGATTTGCATCCACATCCCGAAGATATCGTGATTGAAGGCAAACGGGGATTATGTGGTTTTGCCAGCACGAATCTTGATTTTATTCTGCGGAGCCGGGGTTTTCAGAATATTGCACTCGCCGGATTTTTGACAAACTGCTGCGTAGAATCATCCATGCGTACGGCTTATGAAAAAGGATACAATGTCATTACGCTAACCGATTGTTGTGCGACGCTAAGTCAGGAAGAGCACGATAATGCCCTGGCGAAAGACTTCCCGATGTTCAGTCAGCCTATGACGCATCAGGCGTTTCTGTCCTCGGTCGGAACCGAAATAGAACTAGCAGGTAAGGCTTACGAATAAATAAAAAACGACTCAGGAAACTGAGTCGTTTTTTATTTAGGTTCTTCTAAGTGGATTGTCTGAAAAAGACATTTTGAATAAAAACAAACGAGTCATTCTTGTTTCCGATGTCAGCGAAAAAGCTGGCATCATTAATCAGGTGAGATCAAACAAGAACAGGGTAAGCCCTTAATAACGCTGGTGCGAGATTCCATTTCTTCAAAAGGACCGGTTCCTACCTGTCATTAGATCCCAATAGCCCCGTTCGTTCGCATTTCTAACGTTAGGCGTCACGGACGAACGCTTTAGATATCCTCACTCTTTTTAAATGCCAAACGGTATACCGACCCTTTTTCTCAAGATTTTATAATATGATAATAGATAAAAGATAAGGAATACGCAGAAACCCTTTCCTTTGTAATCCGTCAACTATTGCCCAATTATGAAACGCCACTGGATTACTTTTCTTTTTGCTCTGGGAAGCAACCTGGTTTTTGCTCAAACCAATTTCAAATTCCGTCCCGCAGCCCATTCGCACAACGACTACGAACAGCAAAAACCCTTTGAAAAGGCTTATTCGCTGGGCTTTGGCTCCATCGAAGCCGATGTTTACGTACAGAATGGCGAGTTAATGGTGGCTCATAACCGGGAAGACATCAAGCCTGAACGGACATTCCGGAAAATGTATCTGCTGCCTTTGCTGGTTAATCTGCGTCAGCATGAGGGGTATCCGTATCCTGGTCATCATAAAGTTCAGGTACTGATTGATCTGAAAGATGCGGAGGCCATTGATTTGTTGCAGAAAATGCTCAAGGACCACAAAATGGAGTTGCAGAAAGTGGACTTCGTGCTGAGTGGAAATATGCCTAAGCCCGAGGATTTTAATAAATACGATAAAATCCTGTCTTTCGATGGTCGTCGGAATATTACCTATTCGGCTGAAAACCGAGCTCGTGTTCCATTAATTAGTGCTGATTTCAAGGAATTTAGCTCATCCGGTTGGGACGGTACTACGCCCTTATCCACGGAAGTGGAAAATAAAATCAAAACCTTCGTCACGCAAGCTCACCAGAACAATCAGAAAACCCGGATTTGGGGAACACCCAATACGGTTCTGGCTTATCAGACGCTCCAACGCCTCGGTCTGGACTACATCGGTTCGGATGATCTGGACAAATTGGCGGAGATTTTGAATTAACCACCGTTTTTTAGCAGACACCCGTATATTCGCTTTCCTGGTTTAACTTTTTAGGAACTCGAATATGGTGACATAAGTGGCATCCCTTTCGAGTGGATGCCATTTTCTTAAAACATTGGGTATGAAGCTAATAAAACTGGCCGCTGGCGTTGTTAATACCACTCCTCTCGATTGGAAAGGAAATCTTGCCAACATTCTGACTTGCATCGACGAGGCTAGGAATCAGGATGTTACTCTTCTTTGCTTACCTGAATTGTGTCTGAGTGGCTACGGCTGTGAGGATATGTTTTACGCTCCCTACGTTGCGGAAACAGCCCTGAATATGCTCGATGAAATTGTGCCTTATACGTCGGATCTGGCTGTTTCCGTAGGTATGCCGCTCATGCTGAACAATAAAGTTTATAACGCTTCCTGTTTCATTGTGAATCGGCAGATTCGGGGTTTTGCTCTGAAGAAAAATCTGGCTAATAATGGCATTCACTACGAAACCCGGTGGTTTCATGCCTGGGCTTCGGGCGAACGAACGAACGTAAAAATCAATGGAATCGATTATCCCGTTGGTGATTTACTTTTCGAAGTGGCGGGTGTTAAAATTGGTTTTGAAATCTGTGAAGATGCCTGGATCGCCAATCGTCCCGGTCGGGAATTGTACGCTCGCGGCGTGGATATCATTCTGAATCCTTCGGCTAGTCATTTCAGCTTCTTCAAAAGCCAAACGCGGGAACGCTTCGTGCAGGATGGCAGTCGTTCTTTTGGGTGCGTGTATGTGTATACGAACCTGTTAGGTAACGAAGCGGGCCGGGCCATTTACGACGGCGATGCGATGATTGCTCAGTCGGGCGAAATGCTGGCTTCGGGAACCCGCTTTAGCTATACGGATCATTACATGGTAACGGCCACGGTTGATCTGGAGAAAGGTCGGCTGGAACAAACGCAGAATCGGGCGATTTTCAGTAAAGCGGGCGATGCTTTAACCGTTTCCGTTCCTTTCCAGTGGCCTGATATTCGTCCGGCTCGTAACCAGTATTTGCTGGAGGACTGGGAGGCCAAGGGCTATCAGAAAGAAGAAGAATTTGCCCGGGCTGTTTCACTGGCTTTGTTTGATTACTTGCGGAAGAGCCGCTCGCAGGGCTTCGTCGTTTCGTTGTCGGGGGGAGCCGATTCTTCGGCCTGTGCCGCTCTGGTCTATCTGATGGTGGAGCTGGGGATTGAAAGCATTGGGCTGGATAAATTCAAAGAGCGGCTGGGATACATCACTAAAATTCAGGACGCAACCACGACCAAAGAGATCGTTCACGAATTATTATACTGCATCTGGCAGGGAACGGAAAACTCGTCGAAGGAAACGAAACATTCCGCGACCTCACTGGCCGAAGATATCAATGCCCGGTTTTTCGATGTAAATATTAACGGACTGGTGGAAACCTACAAAGTTCTGATCGAAGAAGGACTGGAACGGAAGTTAAGCTGGGACACGGACGACATCGCTCTGCAAAACATTCAGGCTCGGGTGAGGGCTCCAAGTGCCTGGTTGTTAACCAACGTTTATAACTGTCTGTTACTTTCCACGTCCAATCGTTCGGAAGCTTCGGTAGGCTATGCTACGATGGATGGAGACACGGCAGGTAGTATCTCCCCACTGGCCGGAATCGATAAAACCTATTTGCGGAAATGGTTACTATGGCTTGAAAAGGTGGGCTTGGGCGGAACGCTGAGAGTACCGGGGCTGAATGCCATGAATAACCTTCAACCTACGGCTGAACTTCGCCCCGCTGATCGCAAGCAAACCGATGAGGCCGATTTGATGCCCTATGAAGTATTGAATGCGATTGAAACCTACGGCTTCCGCGACAAACAGGCACCCAAAGAAGTATTGAAAAAACTGGAGCTGGATTTTGAAGGCGTTTATACCCGTGAAGAGCTAGCAGGCTGGACCGAACGCTTTTTCCGGTTATGGAGCCGAAATCAATGGAAACGCGAACGGTATGCTCCGAGTTTCCACATTGATGACCGAAATCTGGACCCCAGAACCTGGTTACGCTTTCCGATCTTATCGGGCGGGTTTGAAAAAGAACTGGCTGAATTACGAGAAGAAGCCAATGCTCCTGCAGGTCGCCGAAGG
This sequence comes from Siphonobacter sp. SORGH_AS_0500, assembly GCF_031453245.1. Classification (NCBI taxonomy): domain Bacteria; kingdom Pseudomonadati; phylum Bacteroidota; class Cytophagia; order Cytophagales; family Cytophagaceae; genus Siphonobacter; species Siphonobacter sp. SORGH_AS_0500. The sequence continues at coordinate 3,483,354 of NZ_JAVIYT010000001.1, read as the reverse complement.
ATTGGATTTGGTAACTAATCGTTTCCCTGATTATTCAACATCTTTAAAGGCAACGGGCCCCGGTTTAAACCGGGGCCCGTTGCCTTTAAAGATGTTGAATTCAAATATAAAACCCCGCTAGGGTCGAAAATTAGTGGAATTTCCCCTGCAATGCCTCCATTGCTACGGCGAGATACACAAATGGAGCGTTCCAGTTGATGGCAATTTCATTGGAAGCATAAGAGCAGACCTCATCGGTAAAAGACTCATTCGGAAGTTGGTTGGGATAGGTGGGGCACTTATCCTGCTGCCCCGGATTAGGCCCACCCGAGAGCATTCCCGGAACGGGTTCCGGTACGCCATCCGCTTCAGAAAGCCGATGGTGGGGATGGAGGGGGGATTTAGACCCAGCTCCGGTCAGGAAGCAATAACCCGTCGCGTTTCGGCCTAGTAGATAATCCAGATTCGATAAAGCCCCTTCCAAGTATTCTTTTTTCGGACGCAGGCGGTAGGCGTGTAGTAAGGCAATACCCTGGTTAGCGGCCACTGAACTACTTCCCCAGCTAAAATCCTTCGCCGTTTGTCCCATCACCGTTGCGTAATCCCCCGATGAATAGTTTGCAATCAGATCGTCAGCGGCTTTGAGTAATAAGTTTCGAATACCGTTAACTTCAGTTTGAGCAGCTTCGGGTAACTGAGTTTGCAGGCGGGTTAACGTATAATACCCTAATGTTCGAACCTGATTCCAGGAAGGTAGGGGAGCGTTTGGCTCTGGAATCCAGGCCAGGCGATATTGTTTGTCTTTGGTTAGGGCGTATAATTCTGCGGAAGCCCAGATCCATTCATCGCTAACCTGACGGTCGCCATAGGTACCCGTACTAATATCCGGGTCAAAATTCCTATTAATCTCTTCCTGCTCGTATAACACTTTCGGATGTTCCTTCGCCCAATTCCAGGCCTGCACAGCCCTGACCCGACACGAGTCTGAAAGGCCCGGTAACTCCCTCGAAAAAGGCTTGAAAACCCGGGCGGCCTGAGCCATAACTGCTGCAAAGTCCAATGTAGCTGCCGTACTTTTCTGCACAACATAACGAACGGTTTTGGCTTCGTGCGGCATGATCATGCCGTCGAATTTGGCATTGGTTAGTTTATGATACACGCCACCGTCGTGAGGATCCTGCATGGTTAACATCCAGCGAAGGTTAACTAAAACTTCATCCAGCAAATCAGGAATAGCATTCGTTTTTTCGGGAATATCAATCACTAACTTTCTTACGTAAGCGGGGTAATCTTCGTAGAGTGAAAGCAGCGTTCCGACGGTAATACCGGAGTTAACGATATACTTGTTATAATCCCCGGCATCATACCAGCCGCCAGGGGAGGAAATGACCGTTCCTGCCGGGCGTTCTTTCGAAGCTGCTGATGGATGAACGATCACTTTTGTATCCGAATGTCCCGCTGGGCGAGCCCATTTTCCCGCAAAAGGCTTACTTAATGCCGTTGATACCCGGTTATAATAGAACATTTTCACACCAGCCTTAGCGATGGGGAGATGAACATTCGGCTGAATTTTGAAAGGATAGGAAGCTCCAATTTCGGGTACAACGAGCTGATAAGTACCCGGTTTTTTGAAAGCCGAGAAGTCCGCGAGATGACTTTCTTTTTTAGAGTAAAGATTGATGCGGGCAGCTTCCGTTTTTCCCCGAAACACCGTATCCTTTCCTGACACAATGACAAAAGAAGAACCTTTCATGATGACGGCTCTCTTTAGGGCATTAGGATAAAATCCGACCTGATTCAGTTGGATGGATTCTGAGGCAGACTGGGCAAAACCTGAGTAACTACAGAAGAATACGAAAAGAAAAAATAGACGCTTCATAATAGATTTAAAGGACGGTTCTGATGGCAAGTTACGGGTTGGGAGTGGGATAAAGCGGTATTTTCGGGAAAGGGTAGTAGCTTTGATTGACGAAAAATGAACAGCAATTCTTTTTTGGCTAGTTTCCACTTATTTACTTCTCATGTTTCTTGCCATTGACGTCGGTAATACTGACATCGTTTTTGGAATTTATACAAACCAGAACTGGCTTCATCAGTTCCGGATTCCGACTCATTACAGTACGCGGCCCGCAGATTATGAAGCCCGATTACGGATGCTTTTTCTGGAGAATGATCTGAAAATCAGTGATATAAATCGAGTCGGTATTAGCAGTGTTGTTCCGGGAGAAACGGCTTTGATTCGTTCGCTGGTAAAAGAACTTTTTGTCTTAGAGCCTTACGTACTGGGGCCTGAAATTTACCCTCATTTGGGAATAGAACTGGCCAGCCCCCGTGAAATTGGGACGGACTTGGTGGCCAATGCCGTGTATGCCTGGTATACGTATCAGCAGAATTGCATTGTGGTTGATTTTGGAACCGCTCTCACGTTTACCGTGGTTTCCAATGCTCGAATTGTGGGCGTTAACATTGTGCCGGGTATTAAAACGGCTCTTCGTTCGTTATTTTCAAATACGGCCCAGTTACCCGAAGTGCCGCTGGAAATGCCAGCGTCAGCGATTGGTAAAAATACCGTTCACGCCATTCAGGCCGGGATTCTCTGGGGGTATGTGGGTTTGGTGAAAGAGCAGTTATTGCAAATTCAGAAAGAAGTAGGGCCTTGTAAAGTATTAGCTACAGGAGGGCTCTCTTCTGTATTAAAACCCTTGCACGAACTTTTTGAAGAAGTAGATATTAATCTCACCCTCAACGGCCTGCGGATCGTGGGTGATTTAATTCAGCGATGAAATTCGATTACAGATAATGGGTTATGGCTTGAATTTATACCTCGTGAATTGCAGTATTCAAGCATAAAGTTTTATTTAAATATGTATTTTAAACATGTGTTTAAAATTCTTTGTTAATTCTACACAAGTATTATTTATTTGCATCAGCATATGACAAGCCACCCAGTTGATACGGAAGAGAAGATCAAGGAAGCTGCTCAGCGAATCTTTCTTGAAAAGGGGTTTGACGGTACGACGATTCGAGATATAGCCGAAGCTGCTCAGATCAATACGGCTTTAACAAACTATTACTTCAGAAGTAAGGAAAAGTTATTCTGGCTGGTCTATGAGTCGTTGCTCAAGGAAGCCCTCAAAAGCGTGCAGGCTATTCTGGACAAGCCTATTGGTGTAAAGGAAAAACTGGTAGAATTGCTTGACCACATGTTTGAAGTACACGGCCAAAATCCAAATCAGGCCATCTTCCTCATGAACGAATGCCGACGGAATCCGCAGGGATTTGCTGATAAAATTGGTATTAACTGTGGAGCTATGGAGCAGGGGTTTATCCTGCAATTTGAAGAGGAAGTAAAGAAAGGATTAATCATCGACATTTCTCCCGATACGATATTCCCTCTGATTTTTGGACTAATTCAACAGATTTTCGCCGGGCGTGAGCTTACCATGCATTTATTCCAGATGAATGAAGCAGAATTTAACAAGCACGCACTGGAGCAAAAGAAAATTATTAAAGAAATGTTGTTAAAGTATTTATTCATCGAATAAAGGCCTCTTATTCAACCGAATGAGCCCTTTGGAAACAATGGGCTTTTCTTTTACTCTTGATTTAAACAAACGTTTAAATTATCTATTTTAATCAAATAATCCAATGTTACGCCTTCCCCTGTTGCTTTGCCTGAGTTTGCTGACAAGCGGGGTTTTTGCCCAGCAATTATCGCTGGAAGAACTTACCGAAAAAGCACTTACGCATAATCTGGATGTTCGCTCAAGTCAGCTTGAACAACAGATCACGGAGTCCCGAATCAAAGAAGTGAAATCATCGGCTTTGCCGCAGGTGAACTTTGCCGGAGACTATAAATACTATATCAAGATTCCCGCTCAGGTCATCCCCTTATCCGCCTTCGGTGGGCCGGAAGGTGCTTATTCGGCGGCAGCTTTTGGCTTACCCTGGAACCTCGGGAGCACCGTTCAGGCCAATCAGGTGATTTATAATCCCGGAATTATGATTGGACTGAAAGCGGCGAAAGTGGGTCGCGAAGTATCCGAGTTGCAGATTCGTCGCACTAAGGAAGACATTGCCTATAACGTGGCTGTTTCCTATTACAACGCCCAGACCTTAGCCCAGCAGGTGAAATTTCTGGAAGGGAACATCGAAGCCCTTGACCGCTCCATTCGCATTACCGACTTACAGTTTCAGAATCAGCTAGGAAAGGGAATTGACGTGGATCGTCTGCGGCTAAATAAAGTGTCCATGCAAACGCAAATCGAGTCTTTAAAGGCTGATTACATAAAATTGGTAAGCCTGCTGAAGTTTCTGGCGGGTATTTCTCAACAGGACGAACTGACTATTAACAATACCATTCAGGAAGCAACCGTGGTAGTGCCTAACTCGCAGGAAAGTGGCCTGAACCGGACGGAATTATTACTGTTGGATCGCCAGCAATTTGCGAATACGCTGGAACAGAAGAACATTAAAGCCGGATTCTTACCTACGGTTTCGGCCTATGGGGTAGCCAATCATAACGTTTTTGCGATTGGCGGCGACCAGTCGTATCTGAAGGGCATTCCGGCGTACTGGCTGGGTCTGCAAATCAACTGGAATATTTTCGATGGGTATGCCCGTCGTCACAAGCTTTCCCAGAAGCAGCTCGAAGGACAACAATTATCGCTCAACCTTCAAAAAACGAAAGAATCCATTTCGATGGATATTACCAATGCCCGAACCCAAATGTCGGTGCAGAACCAGAACCTGAAAACGTCCGAAGAACAGGTCAAACTGGCTCAGAAAGTATACGAACAAACGCAGCTTCAGTTCAAGGAAGGAACGATTGACATCAGTAACCTCATTCAAACGGAAAATGCCCTCCGCGAAGCTCAGAATAATTTCCTTACCTCATTAGTAAAACTCCGGACAGCTGAACTCGACTGGAAAAAAGCCACTGGTAATCTCATCACCCAATAGATCCACTTTTATATGAAACGCATTTTCGTAGCTATCGGTCTGGCAGCCACTATTGGTCTGACGGGCTATAAGTTGCTCGACAACAAGGAAAAAGTTGCCGCTAAAGTATATAAACCCGAAGTAAACCTGAAAGTAGGTGTTCGGACGGCTAAGGCTGAAGTTCGTGATCTTTCGCAGGAATCTCAGTTTTTAGGTTCGTTTGCGGCCAATCGCGAAATCGAAATTCGTCCGCAGGCGGGGGGTGAAATCGTTCAGTTACCCATCGTTGAAGGGCAGATGGTAGGAGCTGGAAAACTGGTAGCCAAGATCGACGACGATCAGTTACGTTTCCAGATTGAAGCCTTGCAGATCAGCATTGAGGGTTACCAGAATGACCTGAAACGGTACGAAGCTCTGGTTAAAGGAGATGCCACGCCCGCTGTGAATATCGAGAAAACGCAGCTCAGCATTCGTTCGACGCAGGCTCAGATCAAGCAATTACAGAAACAGCTTTCCCAAACCACCATTACGGCTCCTTTCTCAGGAATCGTTACTACTAAAATGGTAGAAAAAGGTTCGGTGGTTTCTCCCGGAACGCCGCTGGCGAAAGTAACCGACATTTCTTCGCTGAAACTGGTCGTTCAGGTGCCTGAAAAAGCTGTGAATCAGTTCAAAATGGGCCAAATGATTTCGGTAAAAACCGAGGTTTATCCCGACATTGATTTCAAGGGGCGGGTATCGTTAATCGGTGCCCAGGGCGATGCCGCTCATAACTACCCTGTCGAAATTACCGTATTAAACACGGCTGCTCACCAGTTACGGGCGGGCATGTACGGCAGCATTGCCAATACGAGTGAATTAAAAGGACAGACTCTGTCCGTGCCTCGTCAGGCCATTGTCGGTTCGACGAAACAGGCTCAGGTTTACGTGGTAGAGGATGGTAAAGCTGTGTTACGCGACGTGAAAATCGGAGCGACCACAAACGATTACTACGAGATTACCAGCGGCATCCAGGCGGGTGAACAAGTCGTGGTGAGTGGACAAATCAACCTTCAGAATGGAACCCCCGTGGTGGCCCAATAAAGCAGAAGAAGCTTTGGTTTGAGCATTAATATCTAGACAGTTTTCAGCGTTAGTTTGGTGAGATCGTCCGTTCCCTTCAACCGATCTGTTTTTAAGGCCCTCTCCTATGACTCAAACCTGATCAAACGGAATCTAATGTCTCAAACGACCAGAGTAACTTCCTAATAAACAGCATAGCAATGAATTTCATAGAGACCATCATTAAGCGGCCCTCGATGATTATCGTACTTTTTGCGATACTCACGCTGGGAGGGATCGCCTCTTATCGGCTGCTGAGTTACGAGCTGATGCCCGAGTTTTCGGTGCCGGTCGTAACCATCACGACGATTTACCCCGGTGCGGCTCCTTCGGAGGTGGAGTCGGAGGTAAGTAAGAAGATTGAAGATGCCGTATCCGGACTGGACAACATCGATAACATTACCACGAAGTCACTTGAAAATGCCTCGCTGGTTATCGTGGAATTTAAAGCCGGAACGGACATTGACAATGCCCTTGACGAAACGCAGCGGAAGATTAATAACATGGTGAGCGACCTTCCCGACGACGTGGAAACGCCTTCCTTATCCAAAATTTCCCCGAGCGATCAGCCCATTATGCAGTTACTGGCAACCTCGAATCTGCCCAACGAAGTGTTTTATCAGCAGGTTGAAGATCGGTATTTGCCCATTATGCAACAGGTGCCCGGCGTGGCTGAAATTACCATGGTTGGGGGTGACAAACGGGAAGTACGGGTAAACGTGAATGACGACAAACTGAATTATTACGGATTGTCGCTCTTGCAGGTAACACAGGCCATTAATCAGGCGAACATGGAATTTCCGACGGGTAAGGTAAAAAGCTCTTCGGAGCAGATTACGCTGAAACTGGCCGGTAAATTCTCCTCACTTGACGACATCCGTGATCTGGTGATTTCGACTTCACAAACGGGTAGCCCCATTCGGGTGCGTGACGTGGCGACGGTAGAAGATGGATTAGCCGATACCGAAAGCATCAGCCGCTTTAACGGTCAGAACGGAATTGGCTTGTTCATTAAAAAACAATCGGATGCGAATGCCGTAGAAATCAGCCAACTGATCCAGGAACGTTTAGCGACCATTGAAAAAGAAAATGAGAAAGATAAAGTCCATTTTACGATTGCTTACGACAGCAGCATTTTCACACTCGAATCGGTTGAAGCCGTAACGCACGACTTGATTCTGGCCGTTGTGCTGGTGGCAGCGGTAATGCTGTTGTTCCTGCACAGTTTCCGAAATGCCATTATCGTGATGGTATCGGTTCCGGCTTCGCTGGTGTCTGCCTTCCTGTTCATGGGTGTAATGGGTTATTCCCTGAACCTGATGACGCTGCTGGCTCTTTCGCTGGTAATCGGTATCCTCGTCGATGACTCGATTGTTGTGCTGGAAAACATTCAGCGACATTTGGAAATGGGTAAAAACCGCTGGCAGGCTACCCTCGATGGGGTAAAAGAAATTGGCTTTGCCGCTGTGGCTTTGACACTGGTAATTGTGGTGGTATTCGTACCGATTACGATGGTTAACTCCGTCATTGCCGACTTACTACGCCAATTCTCCTTAACGGTAGCGTTCTCCACGCTGATCAGTTTGCTGGTGAGTTTTACCCTGACGCCTTACCTGACTTCACGGATATCAAAACTGGAACATCTGAATCCGAAAAATCCTTTTCACGCCTTTCTGTTATGGTTTGAACGGGGACTAACGGGTCTGTCCAACTGGTACCATAATGCTCTGGTTTGGGTGATTGGACATAAAATTGCTTTTACCGGAATTCTGATTGCCCTTTTCGTGGCTACGGGCTGGGTAATGGGACTGGGCATCATAGGTCAGGAATTCGTGGCTCAGGGCGATCAGGGTAAGTTTTTGTTAACCATGAAGCTCGATAAAAGTGCTTCGTTGGAGCAGAATAACCTGACGGCTCGCAGCATTGAAGATTACCTGCGGAAGAAGCCCGAAGTAGAGACGATTTTCGCGAACGTAGCGGGTGCGAGTACGGGCATGGCCAGTACCGGGCAAGGCGAAAGTAACCGGACGGAGTTGACGATTGAGCTGGGACCCGTAGAGTATCGTCCCGATCATTTATCGACTGAAAATTACATGATTGCGGTTCGAAAAGAGTTAATGAAAAAATTCCCCGGGTTGGAGTTTACCTCATCGGTCATCGGAATGGTAGCTACGGGCGAATCGCCCATTATGATGATTCTGAGTGGGGATAATCTGGATGAGCTGATGAAAACGGCTCAGGGTTTGGCGGATCGTCTGAAGAAAATTCCTGGATCGAACGACGTAAAAGTGTCGGTAGAGGCGGGTAACCCCGAAGTTCAGGTGCAGATTGATCGTGAGAAAATGGCGAAGCTGGGGCTGAATATTCAAACCGTAGGCGGACTGTTGCAAAATGCCTTTGCGGGTAATGATGATTCCAAATACCGGGACGGTTCCGAAGATTATGACATTCGGATTATGCTCGATGCCTTTGATCGGAAGAATCCCGAAGCCGTGAAAAACATTACGTTCTTTAGCCCTATCGCGAATCGTCCGGTGCGGCTGGCTGAGTTTGCGGATGTTCGTTTGGGAAATGGCCCTTCGCTGCTCGAACGTAAAAACCGTCGGACGTCGGTAACGGTAACGGGTAATACCCTGGGCGTGGGTTCTGGAACGCTGATTAACACCATTAATGAAGATCTGGCGAAAAATCCATTACCTGCCAACGTAACCTTAACCTGGGGCGGCGACGCCAAAAACCAGAGCGAAGGGTTCGGTTCGCTGGGTCTGGCGATGGGTGCCGCGTTGATTCTGGTGTACTTCATCATGGTATTACTGTACGACAGTTTCATTTACCCGCTGGTTGTATTATTCTCCATTCCCGTGGCCATTATCGGAGCCTTAATCGCTCTGGCTTTGTCCTCTTCCAACATGAGTATCTTCGCTATGTTAGGGATGTTAATGCTGATGGGTCTGGTCATGAAAAATGCCATTTTGATTGTCGATTTCGCCAACCAGCTTAAAGCTCAGGGGATGTCTTATAAAGAGGCCATTATTCACGCAGGAGAGGAACGGCTGCGACCCATTTTAATGACCACTATCGCCATGGTCATTGGGATGTTACCCATCGCTCTGGCTGCCGGTGCCGGTTCAGAATGGAAAAACTCCCTGGCCTGGGTATTAATTGGTGGATTAACCAGTTCCATGATCCTTACCATTTTCCTGGTTCCCATGATTTATTATCTGGTAGATCGGGTGCAGGAGAAATGGGGAAGTAAGAAAAAGAAAGCAGTAATAGAAGTAGAGTCCGTTCCCGTATAAGCCCTGAAAACGAAGGGTGTCTTTCGCAAGAAAGGCATCCTTTTATATTTATCGTAGAGACGTCGATTTATCGCGTCTCAGCCGGGGAATGAAAATCATGTGAAAGGTAACCCGAAACCGTCTCTGCCGGGGAACGAAAATTATACAAAAGGGAACCGAAAACTGCCTCTACCCAGACGCCATAAATGGACGTCTCTACGCAGTAATTCAGCATTCTAAAAATTAAACGTCAACTGTCGTCCTTCCCATTCGTCAGCCCCTTCCAGATTAGAAAGTGTAACCCCCATGAGACGAATCCCCATGCGTAAAGGAAAAATGCTGTCGAATAAATCTTTGACAATTCGTTCGTAAAACGATTGCTCAGTAATGGGCTGGAGGCTCGTTCGGCTGCGGGTAATCTGCTCAAAATCGCCGAATTTCACTTTCAATGTGACCGTCTTTCCGTACGCATGAGCCCGTTCGGCCCGTCGCCATACTTCCTCCGTAATCGGCCAGAGTTCGTTTAGTAATAACTCCAGATCTTCCAGATCGCTCGAGAAGGTTTCTTCGGCTCCAATGGATTTACGAATGCGATCCGGATTTACCGGGCGATCATCCTGTCCACGGGCAATCTGGTAATACCAGCGTCCCGCTTTCCCGAAATGTTTCACCAGAAATTCCTGCGACTGAAGTTTTAAATCACCTCCGGTAAAAATGCCCATTTTGTGCATCTTCTCGGCAGTTACTTTACCGATGCCGTGGAAGTCTTTTACCTCCAGCGTTTCCACAAACTTTTCAGCCTGACTGGGTTTAATAATGAAGAGTCCGTCAGGTTTACGGTAATCCGAGGCAATTTTGGCCAGAAACTTATTGAAAGAAACGCCCGCAGAGGCTGTCAGTCCGGTTTCTGCCTTGATCTGAGCCTTGATTTCTTCCGCAACCTGCGTAGCGGTTTCAATGCCTTTCAGGTTTTCTGTGACATCCAGATACGCTTCGTCCAGGGAAAGCGGCTCAATTAAGGGAGTATATTGGGCGAAAATATCCCGAATTTCCCGGGAAACGGCTTTATAGACCTCAAACCGGGGACGAACGAAAATGAGCTGCGGACATTTCCGAATGGCCGTTACCGAAGCCATCGCCGAACGAACCCCGAATTTCCGGGCTTCGTAGCTGGCGGCTGCCACCACGCCCCGTTCGCGACTCCCACCTACAGCCAGCGGTTTCCCCCGAAGGTCTGGATTATCCCGCTGTTCGACGCTGGCATAGAAGGCGTCCATATCAATATGTATGATTTTCCTAAATGTTGCCAAAATTCAGTGTGTAACTTTGGAGAGTTTTCAGTTGCTCGTTTTCTGTTTTCAGTTTTTGTATCGCTTTTGGGTTGAATCTGTTTTATTAACCAAAGACTAAGTAAATAATTACACTCGAATACTTTAATTACTGATGACTAGCCTTCGGAATCTGGTTTTAACTGAAAACTGCAAACCGTAAACTGAAAACGAAGATGTTTGATTTATCCTCTGAGCTACAATTCCAGACGAGCCGATCCTCGGGGCCGGGTGGTCAGAATGTCAATAAGGTTGAAAGTAAAGTGGAAGTTCGTCTCAATATTCCAGCTTCACAAATTCTTAACGAAGAGCAGAAGCAGAAGATTCAGCAACGCCTGAAAAGTCAGCTAACCACCGAAGGTGATCTGGTAGTTACTTCACAAGAGTCGAGGAGCCAGATGAAGAATAAAGAATTGGCAGTGAAGAAGTTATATGCAGTATTAACCAAGGCTTTTGAAGAACCCCGCGTTCGGAAAGCAACCAAACCTACCAAGGCTTCAACCCTGGAAAGATTACAAACCAAGCGAGTAGCTTCCGAGCGAAAAGCATCCCGTAGTCGCAAAAACTGGGAAGACTAAACGTTACCTTTTATTTTTGTCCCAAACGATTTCCACATGCATTCTTTCAAACTTAGTTTTCTGTTGCTGCTAAGTCCCCTCTTGTTAGTGGCACAAACCAAGAAGAGCGTCCAGCGAACCATGCCCGACCGCCCCAAGCTGGTGGTAGGGATCGTAGTCGATCAGATGCGTTATGATTTCCTGTTCCGCTATTCAGAAAAATACGGAAAAGGCGGTTTCAAGCGATTATTAGGCGAAGGTTTCAACTGTGCCTATACGCATTACAACTACATGCCGACGATCACGGCCCCCGGTCACACCTCCATTTATACGGGTTCGGTTCCGGCCATTCACGGGATTGTGGGCAATGAATGGTTTGACCGGAGCCTGGGCCGCGATATTTATTGTACGGAAGATACGACGGTAGTAACAGCGGGTAATAACCCATCGCCTGCGGGTCGGATGTCTCCCCGGAATGTATTAGCCAGCACCATTACCGATCAGTTGAAGATCGCGACGAATTTTAAATCCAAAGTCATCGGTGTTTCTCAGAAAGACCGGGGGGCAATCATTCCGGCGGGTCACACGGCAGATGGAGCGTATTGGTTCGATTCCCGCGATGGAAGCTTCATTACCAGTACCTTTTACATGAAAGATGTACCGAAATGGGTGAAGGACTTCAACGCTAAAAAACTGGCGAACAAGTACCTGGAAAAGCCCTGGACAACCTTATTACCCATTGAGCAATACACGGAAAGTACTGCCGATGATATGCCTTATGAGCAGCCTATTCCCGGCGAAAAGAAACCCGTGTTTCCCCACGAAGTAGGCGGAACCTTCCAGGGATTCTATGAGAACTTCCGTAAAACGCCCTTCGGTAACAGCATTACGAAAGATTTTGCTCTGGAAGCTCTGAAAAACGAGAAATTAGGCAAAGGCAATGTAACGGATTTCCTGGCGGTTAGTTTCTCTTCAACGGATTACGTCGGTCACAGTTTCGGCCCTAACTCCATCGAAACGGAAGATACTTACTTGCGTCTGGATAAAGACATTGAAGAACTTTTAACCTTCCTCGATAGCTGGGTAGGGAAAGAAAACGTACTCGTTTTCCTTTCCGCTGACCACGGTGTTGCAGACGTTTGGGGCTTCTCGAACGAACACCACATTGCAGCAGGTTCATTGGATAAAGTAACATTGAAAGCCAGAAACGTGCTGAACCAGGCATACGGTGAGGCAGACTGGATTCAGTATTACGGTAACTATCAGTTATACCTGAATCCTGAAGTAATGAAGGCTAAAAAACTGACGTACTCAGACGTGTACCCGGTGTTACGCGATTCCATTGTACAGATGAAAGGAGTAGCCAACTTTGTGAATCTTCATTCACTGGAGGCTGTTTCCATGAATGATAATCAGGCCTATTTCGTTAAAAATGGCTACCATCCCCGTCGCGGTGGGGACTTTATGTTAGTCTCAGAACCCGGCTGGCAGGATGGCTACACTAAGGCCGGAACGGGTCACGGAACGCTTTATAACTACGATTCACACGTGCCTTGTCTGTTCTACGGTTGGAAAATCCCTCACGGACGCACGGGGGCTTCTACCTACGTAGCTGATATTGCGGCAACAGTTTCGTATTTACTTGATATTTTGGAACCAAGCGGTTGTGTGGGCAAGCCCGTACTGGATATGGTTGGACAAATCAAGTAGTTTTCGGTTGACCGTTTTCAGTTTACGAAAAATGCCCGGCACAAACCGGGCATTTTTCGTAGCATAATGTAGAGACGCGACTTTATCGCGTCTGGCTGAGAAATAGAAGCAATTTCGGCATAACAAAACTGCCTCTTACCCAGACGCGATGAATTCGCGTCTCTACGTTTTTTATTTGATAAAGGAACGAATTACAATTTCAGGGCGATCTGTTTCCCGGTTTTTATCGATTCATAAATCGCATCAATGATTTTTAAATCTTTCATCCCTTCTTCGCCGTCTACCGGAATCACTGGTTTTTTATTCTGAAGGATAATCGCTGCCATTTCATCCATCTGTACCGTTTGATGGGTTACGACGGGCTGATTGATCTCGCCTTTATTGGTTCGCCCTTTCAGGGGACCATAACCCGTGGCAGGACTTAATTCAGCGAAGCCTTTATCCCCCGATAAAAAGAAACGATCGAGAAAATTAATATTATAACTGGAAAGACAGGAAGCAACGGCTCCACTGGGAAAACCTAACTGGAAAGTAATGGTCTCGTCAACTCCTTCTTTAAATTTCTGCGGATCCGTCTTCGTTTCCTGAGCCGTTACCCAAATGGGGTCTTCGCCCAGCATGTATCGTGAACCATTGATGGCATAAATACCAATGTCCATCATCGAACCGCCACCCGCGAGTTGCTTGTTCAAACGCCATTGGCTCGGATCGCCGATTTTGAAACCCGATAAGCCCTGAAAGAAATTAACCTTACCCAGTTCTCCGTCTTTTCGCATGCGAACGACTTCAAGGGTAAAGGGTTCAAAATGCAGGCGATAGCCCACTAATAACTTCACGTTTGCCTTTTTACAGGCATCGATCATATCCTGACATTCCTTCGCGTTGAGGCCCATGGGTTTTTCAGTAATCGCATGTTTCCCCGCTTTCGCTACCCGAATAACCTGGTCCCGGTGCAGGGCGTTTGGGGTAATTACATACACCGCGTCGATGTCAGCATTATTCTTGATCTGATCAAAATTGTCGTAGTTATAGCAGTTCTTTTCGGGAATATTGTACTTAGTCTGCCAGTCTTTGATCTTCGAAGGAGTACCGCTGATGACTCCCACCAGCTTCGCCATTTTACTTGATTGCATGGCTTCGGCTACACGGCTGCCATAACCACCCAGACCCATAATGGCAACCCGTAACACAGGTCCATCATAGGGTTGTGATTCACGCAAAACAGAGGGAGCGGCGGCGGCGGCGTAAGATGTAAAGGACAAGGCAGCGGCGGAGGCCGTCAGTTTCTGTAGAAAGTCGCGACGTGATTGCATATTATAGAATTGGGTTTGAGGTAGAACAAGCAAATGACCAGGACCATTGCCCTGATTCAAAAATGATCATTTCTCCCTGATATACTTCTACGCATTCGTCGAAAATCCTATTCCAGCTGGGTTTAGAGAAGCCATCTTCTCAGTTTTGAGTTTTGAGTTTTGAGTTTTGAGTTTTGAGTTTTCAGTTTTCAGTTTTCAGTTTTCAGTTTGGGAAGAGAAAAATCGTAAAGGTAGGGGAGTTGTTTGAAAAGGGAATTATAACCCCGGAGGGTTTAACATGAATAGTCCCGGTCTGGATGGACCCGGATGACAATCCGGAGTTTCTTATGAGAATACTTAATGGATGGACCCGGGATAAACGTTGGAGGGGTCCATACGCCAATCTCTCGCCTTGACTGGTGTCTTTACCAGCCATTAATAGGAAGCCTAGTGGTTGGTGAGGACACCAACCCTGGCGGATGGGAAGAGGTTTGGAAAAGGGAATCATAACCCCGGAGGGGTTCAATATCAATAGCCCCGGATGACAATCCAGGGTTCCCTATGCCCGGGATAAACGTTGGAGGGCTCATACGCTAATCTCCCACCCTGGCTGGTGTCCTCACCAGCCCTTACTAAAAGCATAATGGTTGGTGAGGACACCAACCACGGCGGAGTTATTGAGTTTACAATCCTCAATAACAGGCGATCATTCACATAGAGACGCGACTACATCGCGTCTGGGCAAGGGACGTTTAGTGTTACTTTAGGGATCGTAAATCCCTAACAGATGGGCTTTCGGATTGCAAATCCGAAAGAGCGTAGCGTAGGAGTATAGTTGTAAAATAAAGAATAAGGCCCCTTATTCCAGAGCACGGGAACTGGCATTGACTTGAAAAAGAAAAGCATCCAGAGGTGACCAGACATAGTCGTCGGAACAACGATACCCTCTTAACCATAAATCTCCCCTTATTTTCCTCAAGTAAAGACCTCTCGGAAAGTTACGATCCGCTAAAAGCGGCTTTGAATAAATGACGAGGGCTCCGGGTGGGTTTTGATTTACTACCTCTTTGCTTACTTCTTCCTGATCGGTAAAATAAAATCTACTGTAAAATGCGGCCTCCAGAGGGCATTCTACCAAACCTAATAGACGGGCCTGCTTTCGGATTTCCTCTAATGTTCCACCCTGTTGAAGGCCCAACCCTCCAACAGTAAATTCTGCGACCGATAGAGACTGCTGGCGGGGAGAGGGGCAAAAATGTGGGCTAAACAAAAGCATCTCCGCAAATTCATTGAGGAAAATAGGGTAACCCTTGAGACGATCAAACAGATGTTCCCTAGATAAGCCACCGTAGGTTATCTCTTTTATTACCATCTGATTACTATACTATTAACTATATTTTGGCAAAAGGATTATTGCTGATGTACTGAAACTTAGAAAACTTACTTGAGGTATTTTAACGTCAAAATATTAGCTATTGAAGAGCAAGCCATCGCCGCACCATAAGCTACCAGCATTGACGTATGAGGTAATAATAATCCCACGATATACAAAAAAGTAGCATAGCCCATGCCAGAGTTAACCATCCCTCGTAAAATCCGGGCACACTGGGCGGGCCCCTGCTGAATGTGCGTAAAGACAGCGAGGCAGGTGGTCATAATAGGGAAGGGTGTTAATAGACCACTCCAAACCGGTCCCGTCCAGGAAGCCACTTGCGTAATGACCGCTACAAAAGTTGTTGCCACGATCATCCGTAAAGGGAGGTCAAAGCGGGGTGGGGCTGCAATGTGAGCCGGAACTTCGGGCCGGGGAAATAGCTTGTAGACCAGTAAAATGAACAGTAATAAGGTTATGAAAAGGAGATGAATACTTCCCGAATAAAATTGTCCGATGTATAAACTTCCGAAAATCATGGCGTAGCAGAGCATCAGTAAGGGAAACCAGTGCAAGCGGGGAGCCAGTTTCGCATATAACCAGGCGAAGGCATAGGTAGAGAAACAACCCACCAGCGAACCCATAGCCGATTTTGCCGCGAAATCCTTACTCTGCTCAAGGGCCAGAAAAATAGAAATAGGCCCTGCCACCCAGGGAAACCCACCGAGCCATCCGCCAATAACATTACCCCACCGTCGGGCTGCCAGCGTAACACCGGCAATCAACGAGGGCATTAAAATTAACTTGAGTACAAGTGTGTTCATCCGTAATGAGAAAGCCACGAAGGTAAGGGATTCCTTCGTGGCTTGAGTTGGTATCAATAGTCGGAAAAATTAGACCGCAACCGGAGCTTTAATCGCAGGCCAGGGGTCATAATTTTCGAGTTTAAAATCTTCGTAAGTAAAGGCAAATAAATCCTGAACTTCGGGATTGATTCGCAGCGTGGATAAGGCTCGCGGTTCGCGACTCAACTGTAACTCTACCTGTTCTAAATGGTTCAGATACAGGTGCGTATCGCCACCCGTCCAGATAAAATCACCGAGTTCCAGGTTTGTTACCTGAGCAATCATCATCGTCAGTAATGCATAGCTAGCAATGTTAAAGGGTACGCCCAGGAATACGTCCGCACTGCGTTGGTATAACTGGCAGGAAAGCTTGTTGTCGGCTACGTAAAACTGAAACAACGCATGGCAGGGTTGCAGAGCCATACCATCCAGATCGGCTGGATTCCAAGCGGATACAATGATTCGACGGGAGTCTGGCGATTTTTTCAGAAGGTTAACGGCCTGCGTAATCTGATCGATTACCCGTCCGTCGGGGGCTTCCCAACTTCTCCACTGTTTACCGTATACGGGACCAAGGTTGCCTTCCGCATCCGCCCATTCATCCCAAATACTAACACCGTTGTCTTTCAAGTATTTAATATTGGTATCGCCCTGAAGAAACCAGAGTAACTCGTGAATAATGGATTTCGTGTGTACCTTTTTGGTAGTCACTAAAGGGAAACCTTCGGCCAGATTAAAACGCATCTGGTAACCGAAAACCGAAATAGTACCCGTGCCGGTACGGTCGGTTTTGCGAGTGCCGTGGTCAAGAATATGCTGGAGGAGATCCTGGTATTGTTTCATCGATACTTAAAAGCTGAGAGCGGGGACAAAGGTAAGGCTATTCGGCGAGACTATCGGCCTGAATTTCCTGGGGGCTTAGTCCTTCGATGCTCACTGAATGGGTAATCTCCGCTGACTGAGCAAACTGGGCTGTTGCCGAACAGTATTTCTCCATCGAAAGTTTGATGGCTCGCTCTGCTTTTTCTTCACTCACATTACCCTTGATGTCAAAATGCACATTGATTTTGCGAAACGGACTCATTTCAGTGCCTTCAATCTTCACCCGTTCACCTGATACACTCACTTTGACATCTTCGATTTGCAGCCGCTGTTTTTTCAGAATCAGGATCACGTCAATGGCCGAGCAGCCGCCCAACCCCATCAGCAAAAGCTCCATGGGGCGGACGCCTGCATTCTTGCCACCAATAGCCTCGGCTGCATCAATAGAAACTTTGGCCTCGGATGAACCAGAAGCCTGAAAATGAAAAGCGTCATCAACGCGAACTAATTCAACTTGCATCGTAGAGAGTGGTTTACTGTAAACAGCATCAATTAATAGCAGAACACCAGCAGGCTTAAAAATCTGGCTAGTATCATGAATTAACAAGAATCCTGCAAAAGTAGTTTGCTTTGAGGGATTAAAAGATATAATACGAGTCTTAAAACTAACGCTTGGTGATGGGCGGTGGAGGTGGGGGGAGAGGGACACCATTCCATATGAAATCAGCGTATTTGAAGCTTTTACTAACGGTTGAGTCGGGGGTTAGTTGTGTTGATGTATATACTTGCTGTAAATAGGAGAAAAGTACTCGCAACTCCGTAGGCTCACGATCAAATCCATAAGCGTGTGATTCTACGTGACTTTTGCCCAGAGAAATATAAATGCCGCACGTTTGGTCATCTGTCCAATTAGCTACATAATTTTTGCGAAGCTGAAATATATCCAGTTTGTGTAATTTTTTTTTGATCGTTCGTAACATTTCGGATGGAACCTGGCCTCTATAAAAGCCTGGGCCAATGCTAGTATAACTTTTAGCCTGGAATAAAAATGATCCTAAACTATCCATTTCAAAGTACATAGATGGACATAATCCAAAGCATCCAGTGCTATAAAAGGCTATTTTGTCGAAAAAAAAAGGATGATACTCGGCTGGAGGAATTCTATTAAAAATCAGCGTATCAGAGTGATTCAAAATACTGGAAAGCTCTTTTGCGTGACTATTTATACTAATCAAAGAAAGTTCATCTGCTTTATTATTTTCTATTCTGAATAAATATCTAAATGTATTTTTTCGTAACTCATCTATATAAAGATGGTTACCCACTAATTTGTAGTTTACAAACTCATTTGAAAAATCGAAGCAAATTGATTTTTCAAATGATAATAGTATACTTTTATTAAAAGTTGTGTCAGGATTTTCTTTTATCCAGTCTCCAATTATACGATCCGATAATGGCTGAGAATTATAGCTTTTTGGACTATTGCAACTTGCAAAAATAAAAGTAAGTAAGAAAGAAAATAGAGTTGTTTTCATAAAGGATAGCTTTAGAAAACAATTATAACTAATTTTTTAGTTATAAAAACTATTCTTGGTTTTATTTTAAACCGGACATTCTGTACTCCCCCGATTTTTTGCCCTTTTGGGTGATTTTAAAGACTTGCCTTTGGGATACGTGTACACACGTGGCTGTCGGGGAAGGGGCTCGGGTTTGGGTGGTTCTGGGATGGAGTGAAAATCGAAGTAACTCTGAAATTCTGTGGGTTTTCCGGCATCGGCTTTAATAGGAAAGGTCGGTTGTCCTTTGTACTCGTATGTTTCGTATTGATAGTCAAAGAGATAAACCGTAATGTAACCGTCTTTGCTATATTTTCGGGCGATGGCATTGGGAGAAATAAAGGATTCAGCCCGTAAATATTTTCCACGCGTCCGCAACGAGTCCGGGAACTCGGAACGGTATAATTTAGCCCGATTATAGAGAAATGAAAAGTTAGTAGAATCCAGTTGTAACGCCGTCGTGATGTAATAATGCGAATACTTTTTCTGTTTGGTTCCGGCGTATAAAACACCGAGGTTATTAATCGCGGTTTTACTCAGATACCCGTTATAATTCTCAATGGCCTTTTCCTTTTCGTTCAGGATTTTATACACATTCCCGGCGTTGTTTCGGTAGTAACCGCCCGCCGTATCAATCGACATGGCCCGTTGAAAATCAGCCAGTGATTTTTTATAGGAGCCTTTAGCCTCATTATCTTTCTTTTCCTGTTCCAGTTGCAAGCCCCGATACGACAGGGTGATACCGCGGTTGTTTAATAACATCGGTTCGCGGGAATGCTTCAGTACTAAACTATCGTAACGTACCAAAGCTTCAGGAATTCGGTCGCTTTGCAAATCCGTAATAGCCACGCCGTTATGGGCATTAAGGTTATTGGGTTCAAGTTTGATGGCTTGCTGGTAATCTTTTGAAGCATCGTCAAACTGTTCGATGTTCATCTGAAAATTTCCCCGATTGGTTAATAACCCTGCGTGATTAGGCTCGCGTTTCAGGGCTTCGTTTACGTTGCGATGAGCCAACTGAAAGTCACCCACGCCTCGGTAGGCTTCGCTTAAACCCGCATACACGGCGGTGGCATTAGGCTTGTTTTTTAAGGCATTTTCAAATTCGGGAATGGCCTGTCTATAGCGTTTTAACCGAACTAGCGTAAATCCGCGACATATATAAAAATCAGCGTAGTCAGGATTGTCGGGATTAATGATATGAACGCTGGCCGTGAAATCTTTCCAGGCTTCAGCGTATCGACCTAACCGGTAATAGGCCATAGCCCGACCTAGGCGAGCGGGCATGTACGTAGAATCCAGTGAAACGGCTCGCTGGTATTGAGCCAGGGCCTGCTTATCCTGATGCTGGCCGATGAGAATATTTCCAATTCCGGTGGCAGCTTCGGGGGAGGTGGGACGAATGCGTAAGACGCGATGAAAGGCCTCTCCGGCCAGCGTATAATCGCCCATTCGGTAATGAGTGTAAGCCATGCCAAGGTGAGCCAGATACCCTTCGCGGCCACCGGCATCGAGGTATTCCTGAAAAGCTTTAATGGCTTCGTCGGATTGTTTCAGGGCCAGATGAGCGTGCCCCAAACGTAATAATACCTGTAAATCAGCTCCTTCCTGACGAGCTTGCTGAAAATTCCGCACGGCTTCATCCCATCGATTTTGAGCCGCCATGAGCTGCCCCATCGCAATTCGGGATTGCGGATTGGTATTAACTGATTGTTCCAGGTAACGCTCAATGTGCGGATACGTATTGGTATTCGTAGGAGCGGATTTCCAGAGAGCAATCGCCTGGTTGTAAAAGAGAACGTCTGAATTTTCAGGAGTGGAAGGAGTCGTTCGAAAATAATTCAAAGCCTCCGAGTATTTACCCATCTGACTGGCTGCCAGACCCTTCTGTAAACCCGCATTGGGAAAAGGCAACGGTTGATTAAGTAACTGAAGTGCCTGGGCGGAATGCCCCTGAGCTAATTCCACCAGAGCCAGATTATAGCGAAGCGTATCGCGGTTTTCTACCTTCAGTGCCCCATTGAGTAAAGGCCAGGCCCGGTCATAACGACCACGTTTGGCAAGCTCAGCAGCCAGATTATTCATCTTACGCAACGAATCCGTCCGGGTTTGAGCCGTAACCAGAGTGGATGCACAGAAGAAAAAAATCACCAGCCAACGCAGCATTCTAAAGGAAGAAAATTTTTACAGTTTTCAGTTTGCAATTTTCAGTTTTCAGTGAAAAAAATGATTTAGCTGAGTACATCAATGATAGCTCAAATAGGGGGGCACAATATCCCAACTGAAAACAGAAAACTGTCAACTGAAAACTGATTATAAAACTAACGCATAATCAAGGTACTTGGTCTTGGAGGGGAGGGGTTAATTCTTTAACCGGGGATAACCCCATATCAGCTCCGGCTTTCAGTAAAAACGGATAGGCGTATTCCCATTTGTTCGGTAGCGTTCCCTCCAGAATGGCTTCACGAATGATGGTTTTCAGCGTACCTACTTCTCTGGAAGGTTGCAGCCCGAAGACTTCCATAATCATTTCTCCGGTAACGATGGGCTGAAAATTACGGAGCTGATCGCGTTCTTCAACTTCTTTCATCAGAGCTTCCACCTTATCAAAATTGGCGAGATAACGTTTCACCCGGTTTCCGTCTTTAGAAGTAATATCAGCCCGGCAAAGCTTCATCAGATCGTCCAAATCCTCGCCAGCTTCCACCATAACTCTCCTCAATGCCGAATCTGTGATATCATCTTTGGCCAGAGCAATGGGGCGTAAGTGCAGGCGAACCAGTTTTTTCACTTTCCTCATTTCTTCACCCAAGGGCAACCGGAACTTACGGAAAATGGTAGGAACCATGCGGGCACCCATCTCTTCGTGACCGTGGAAAGTCCAGCCAATTTTGGGATGAAAACGCTTGGTTGCGGGTTTGGCAATGTCGTGCAGGATGGCCGCCCAGCGTAACCACAGGTCGTCACTCATTCGGCAGACGTTATCTAATACCTGAAGTGTGTGGTAAAAATTGTCTTTATGTCCTTTGCCATCAATTTGTTCGGCACCTTTCAGGGCCACAAAATCAGGGAAAATGATTTCGAGTAAACCCGAAATTTCCAGTAACTTAAATCCATATGAAGGCGTTTGTGTTCGGATAATCTTGTTGAGTTCGTCCGTAATGCGTTCCTGAGAAATGATTTCAATACGGTCTTTCGTCCGAATTAATCCATCAAACGAATCCGGGTCAATATCAAAACCGAGCTGGGTAGCAAACCGAATGGCCCGCAGCATGCGAAGGGGGTCATCGGAAAAAGTAATATCTGGATTAAGCGGTGTCCGAATGACTTTCCGGCGTAAATCGGCCTGGCCGTCAAAAGGATCAATCAGGGTGCCAAAGTCTGCTTTATTCAGAGAAATGGCTAATGCATTGATGGTGAAATCACGACGATTCTGGTCATCTTCCAGCGTTCCGTCTTCTACAATGGGTTTGCGGGAGTCGGAGCGATAGGATTCTTTACGAGCTCCGACAAATTCTACTTCCCAGCCATCAAACTTTACCTGGGCCGTGCCGAAATTTTTGAAAAACGGCCAGCGAAGCCTGTTTATCGCCTGAGTTTCTGGCCACTTGCTCAGCTAGAGCGATGCCACTTCCTACGCAAACAATATCAATATCCTTGGAAGGTCGATTCAGTAACAAATCCCGTACGTAGCCGCCAATGACATAGGTTGGCAGGTTCAGTTGCTCCGCAGAACGGGCAATGATCTGAAATACAGGATGATTTTTAATTAATTCATTCATGGCGAAAAGCCGGATCGGTGATCATTGGGCTCGCAAAAGATCTATGCGAGAACCTGATACTGTATTATTTACGGATAAATTCAAATTCACCACCCACGCCCAGTCGAACGATGCGGGAAGGTTTGCCGGAAGTCCAGCCTGCCGGAGCTGGAATTATTTCCTGAGCCGCCTGGCGGATGTCAGGAGTAATATCTTCACTTTTCTTAGGAATGGGCTGACCTGAAATTGCGGCAATTGTAGAAACGAGAGGTTTGCCGAAACTTTTTACCAGATCAAGGCAAGGGCCTGATTTCACAACGCGAATGGCAATGCTTCTGTCGGGAGCCAGCAGATTTTCGGCCACATTTTTTCCCTGAGGAAAGACTACAGTTAACGGATCTTCGGCGTATTCGATCAGATCAAAAGCCAGATCGGGCACTTTCGCGACGTAACGATCCAGCATGGAGGTGTCCCACAGCAAGATAATAAGTCCCTGCTGAGGGGGAATTTGACAGGTTTTGCGAAGTAACTCCACCGTTTCCGGTCGAGTGGCATCTCCGCTCAGTCCCCATATGGTATCGGTAGGATGAAGCACCAAGCTTCCGTTTCGCAAAGCCTGCAAGGGCATTTTGATATTCATAGTACAAAAGTAACCCCTCTTTTTGAGTTTTGAGCGGCCGCCGCTGCGGTTTTCAGTTTTGAGCGACCGTCGCTACGGTTTTGAGTTTTCAGTTTTCAGTTTTCAGTTTTCAGTTTTCAGTTTTCAGTTTTCAGTTTTCAGTTGGAAAGAGAAAATCTATAAAGGTAGGGGAGTTGCTTGAAAAGAGAACAACAACCCCGGAGGGGTTGAACATGGATAGCCTCGGGTAAAACCCGGGGTAAACGTTGGACGGACTCATACGCCCATCTCCTGCCTTGGCTGGTGTCTTCACCAGCCATTCATAAATAAAGCCTAGCGGTTGGTGAGAACACCAACCTGGGCGGATGATTTCCAATCCGAAAAAGCATACCATTCAAGCATTTTAGGTAGAGACGCGACTTCATCGCGTCTGGGTAAAAGGCGGTTAGCGTTGTTTTAGGGATTATAAATCCCTTACAGACAGCTTTCGGATTACAAATCCGAAAGAGCGTAGAGCGTTTAGTTATTTCTACATATGTTGATAAATACCCAAAAATTGCCTCTTACCCAGACGCGATGAAGTCGCGTCTCTACCCATGCAACCCGCCGATGGGAGTCATGAATCCTAAAGAGCAGCGTTCTTGCTTGAAAACGAAAAACAGCTAATGGAAAACGGTACTAATGAACCGGATGCTCCAATTTATAGAGAAAAAATGCTTCTTTCGAAGATTGATTAGCGGCGGGAGGGTACTTCCGAAAACCCCAACTCAGGTAATATGGACCATACCAGGAAATCAGGGAAGGGTACGTGTCACGATCGATTGATTTGTTAAGTTCAGCGGGTAATAACTCGTATTCTTCAATCTTGCCTAGCGTTTTATCTTTCTGAATCTGAAGAGCCCTGACTTTGGATTCATATGTATAACTCAAGCAAAGTGTGTTGGAACTGAGCGTACTAAGTTGCACTTGTGGACTCAACAAATCGGAGGTCAAATCCTTTAATTCCATCGAGTTATCCCATACGAGTTCGCCCGAACGATTCAGGCCGCAAACCAAAGCGTGGGTATAACGGAACGATTCATAACTATTTTGAAGGCGGCGATTGGTAACAGCCGTTGGGGTAAAAGAACTGCTGGTTTTGGTTTGGGGAAAGTACGCTTCCGCCACCATCAGATAACCCTCCTCCGTGGGAATCAGATCCTGAATATGAAGCAAGTAATGAAATTTCAGGTCCTTGCCCAGTTTCTTTTGGGCTGCAATTTTATTTCGCATCCGTTCCTGTCGACTGGGTTTCAGGTAATTGAAGAAATTCTGTAAATCCGAAAAGGGAACGTACTGAATCTTGTTCTGTGGCTGATCGGTTACTTTGGTGAGGTATAAGCCCTGCGAATAATCCGAGCAGTTGAGTGAATAGTTGCCTACCAGCAAGGACTCCCCATTTTCCAGATGAACAATTTTAGCCGTAATCAGACTTCGGTCGGACTCGTCATTGAGGGTTGTTTTGCTTAACAAATGCCCGTCATAAGCATACGTGTACATCTGAAGCAGGCATTTCCCGCGACGATTGTACTTACTGAAAACGTGAATTTTATTTCCTTTTTCATCCACGTCCAGGTCATTGATGGTTAAATGAAAGTCAAATAATTCGGGGAGAGCCTGTGAGGTTTTATCAAAAAAACTGAAAGAAACCACTACCGGACGGTCATTATAAGTACCTCCCAAAAAGGCTTTATTACCCAGAATTTTAAATTTCGAAACAATGTCAATGGCCGGTACTTCCCCTTCAATTACTTCCATTTCGCCCGTGTCAAGGCTGGTTTTCCAGATTTGGATTTTATCAGAATCTGGGTCGCCACAGAGCCAGAATAAATGTTCGGGTGTGTGGTAAGAAAGTAAGGCTTTGTACGGTGGCTTCAGTTTAAACTCGCTTTCCCAGCGTAAAGCCAGTGTTGAATCGTAGCGACTAAACTGATAGGTATGGTTGATGCCCCGAGAGGGGTTATCAAGAATTTTAGTAACCAAAACGCCCTGACTTCCCAGGGGCAGCACTTCAAAATCGTCCGTAATTTTATCATCCCGCAGAATTTCCAGCCGTTTAGAAGGCAGCATCTGAGCCCAGACCGAACTGGCGTACAGGCAAAAAATAACCAATAAAAGACGTTTCATAGCGGCGAAAATTAGGGTCATTACAAAGCATTCATACCCCGGTCGTAGGGCAGACCGAGGTATGAGCGAATTTACTGGAAAGGAACGGAGTGAACAAGGGTTATGCTCATTCCTTTGCATGAAATAATGGGGGAAGGGTATTCTGAAAATCAGTACTTAAGAGTAAAATAAAGGATAGTTAGGTAGGTGGAATGTAATGATCTGTTAGTTAATAGGCAGGTTCGTCGTCTTGGGGCAGGGGAATGCCTAACTGATAGGCCCAGTCCTCCCAGGGAACGTATTCCTTAAAAATCATAATCCCGACAATGACGGAGAAAATGGCCGTAATTAGTACCGCTCCCGCAGCCAGATCTTTGATTTCGCCGGCAATCTTTCGGTATTCAGGCGAAACCATATCCACGGTTTTTTCAAAAGCCGTATTGATCGCCTCTGTTACCCAAACCAGTACAATGCAGATCAGCAGGTTTACCCAGTCTTTTTTTGTAATGTTCAGGTAAAAACCCATACACACCACTACCAGTGTAGCCAGCAGGTGAATCCGGGCGTTGTTTTCCGAATAAACCATGACTTTCAAACCCTTGAGGGCATAGCGAACACTTCGAAAAAACTTGGGAATGTCAATGGGCATGACGCTGGGTTTGCAAATGGTTTAAAAATAGCTTGACGCGGTTTGAGGAAGTCAGAAAAGGTTTGATCATGGATACTCTCAGACAACCTTAAACGCGATCAAACGCTTTCTTTTTGCATCAAACTTAGGAGGACGAGGTAAGAAATGCCAATCATTACCGAAAATTCAAGCGTCATCAGGATCGCCTGTTTGTTGACC
Organism: Siphonobacter sp. SORGH_AS_0500; assembly: GCF_031453245.1. Taxonomy (NCBI): domain Bacteria; kingdom Pseudomonadati; phylum Bacteroidota; class Cytophagia; order Cytophagales; family Cytophagaceae; genus Siphonobacter; species Siphonobacter sp. SORGH_AS_0500. The sequence goes on along the minus strand of NZ_JAVIYT010000001.1, from coordinate 3,457,201 downwards.
AGACTCTCCAGGATCTGTTGGATGAGTAAGCCCGGTTTCGTAAACGGGTGCCAGCTATTGAGCCGTTTGACCCGACCAAGGTAAATGCCGAAGCCACTTAAAGGCAATACGGCAAGCATCACGTATTCAGACCATTTCGGGATGATTCGCATCAGATTTTGCCGCATCCAGTGGAAGGATAATAACCCGCAGATCAGGCTAGTCATAGCGTAACTAAAAATCATCAAGGCATCGTGCCAGGCTGGAATGCCGCTGGAATGCTGAATGTGAATAAAATCCGTAATAACATAAGGAGCATTCGGAAAAAATAGCAGCCAAAGTATGCCTACAGAGGCCAGTTTAAGTTTTGAGCCGGGTTCGTTCAGGGTAATGCGTTCAAACCAGAGCGAAAGAAAAAGTGGCATCCAGGCCAGGAACAGATTCCAGTTAATCATGACATACCAGCCGCCATGGGTAATGCCAAACCGAATGGCTAGAAACGTAGCCGAAAGAACAGATAAAGCCGAGAGGCTGCCAATCTGTAAAGTGCGGGTGTGAATGAGTTGCATAAGCGAAAGGTTGAAGGTTGAATTATTTTTTTAAAGGGTGGGAGGTGAGGTGTTGATAGAGTTTCCAGTCACTATAATTCCAAGATTGCCAGGCATCCGGGTATCGTTCATACCGCTTTTGAAAAGATTCAACAGCGAAACTTAATTTATCCTCAAGACCTGGATGCGTTTCGCTGTAGGCCTGTAATTGAGGAAGATTAGAGTGGTGAAGACTGAATAGGTAGCTTAGGTCAAGACTACGGGAGTAGTTTAAATTATAGTGAGTAATAATCTTAGCCCAGGGCATCGCTACCATGAGAATAAAAACAAAGTAAGTAATCCAGCTATTCACACGAAATAGATAGGCATTGGTCTTCTTTTGGTGAATTTTTAAAAGTGTAGTGAATAATCCCAATCCTGTTAAAAGCAGCCAGAGGTAAACGCCTATTCGCTTGTATGTTAGCCCATAATTTTGAACATATAACGAATTGGTATGGGTAGTAACTGCAAGTAATAAAATGTTTAGTCCAATCCACGTATAAGCCTGTTTTACTAAGGTTTGATTATTGGGAAAGAAATTCAGGTTTTTACGGAAATAGAATAAGATTAGAGTAATAGCTAATAAGATACTGATAATTAGGACATTGATTCCGTCATGAACGGATTGGGACAACTCGTATGCCGATTGAGCTTTGGAGCCTGAATAAAGAGATTGAAGTTCGACCACTAAAAAGATAGCCAGCAAACTATTCAACATAACCAGCATAATAACTCCCTGACGATATTCCCATTTTAATTGCAATAAATGGCCTTTGAATCGGGTACGAATTCGTTTTAATGTATTAGGTCTACTTAAATCACTTTCAGTAAAAGCGTTAGGAGAGTAAGGGAAGATTAAGGCTGGTATCCAGGTTAATCCTACGAGAAATAAAAAGAGGTAACCTGCGTCCAGGGTGTAAGTGGTTGAGAGAAAAGAAAAATTAGGATTAGCCCAATAATAGAGTCCATAAAAACACAGGGTAATGGCGAGTGGAGGAAGTAATAATTGAATCTGTTTGGAAAAGCGTCGTTGATTCGTTGGCGTATCGGCCTTGGTTAACAAGTTTGCCCCGGCATTAAACGAGGCTATCCCAATGAAGCTAACGAAACCATTGAACGCAGAAACGTAAGGGGATAACTGAGCAATAGAATTGTAGCCAATCAATAACAGAATTGAAAAAATATAGAGAAAAATGGAAGTATCGCCGCCGTAGAAAGCTATAGTCATTCCACAAAGAACAGATCCCAGACTGGCTAACTGGGTATTTATTTGCTTTAAATAATCACGGTTCCGAACGAGTAAAAGGGTTAGCACCAAGACGTTGAGTGCCAGAAAATTAATCCCAAAATTTTGGTTGTAAAACAGATAGTTCTGTAGAATAATAGCGGCGAGCAGAAGAAAGAATCCGTATTTCATGTTAAAAAGTACTTTGAATTACAAAGTTAAAGGCTAAAAAAAATTAAGACTTGGTCGGCACTGATTTTAAAAGTGATTCCAGGGCGTTGAGGTGTTCCTGAAAGGCCTGGCGGCCCGTTTCGGTAGCCTGATAGGACGTATTAGGTTTACGACCGATAAATCCTTTTCGAATAGCAACGTATTGTACTTTTTCCAGAGCCATCAGGTGGCTGGCGAGGTTACCATCGGTTTGCTGAAGTGTTTCTTTCAGCGTATTAAACTCTACCCAATCGTTCACCATCAGCACGGACATAATGCCCAGCCGTACCCGATTCTCAAATGCTTTATTTAACTGATCAATAAAACTTTTCATAGAAATCAGACCCCAAAAGTCTGCTTATGCCCCGTATTTACGATACATGATAATACCGTACAGGATGTGGAGGACGCCAAAACCCAGGGCCCAAAATAACAGGCTAGTACCCGTCGAGGCAAACCAACCGCAGCAAATTCCCAGGATTAATTCACATAGTCCTAAATTTCTTACGTCGCTATGGGTGTATTTGCTGGCATTAATGAGTGCCATTCCATAAAAAATAAGTGTACAAGCGGCTATTAATTCCGGTGCACGGAACAGTAAAAAATAGCAGAAAAAGGCACCTGTACCCAGAGGAATGGCCATATTAATCAGTAATCGTTTGGAAGTGGCATCCCAGAGTTTCCAACCCCGCTGGCGGGCCCGACGGTTGGTAAAGTAAAGTCCGCCGACAATGGAAAGTAACATGACCCCACCAAAGTTGACCACGAAGAACTGATAAAATCCATAAGGCTTGGATACAAAAGCCTGACCAACGATAGAATCGGTACCTTCCAGGAATTTCCAGGCGGCGGCGGCTCCGAGTAGAGCTACAGTTCCAGCAAAAACTCCAGATAATCCGCTTAGGGATAAAAACCGGGAGGAACGCTCCATCATTTGACGGATTTCAGACAAGTCGCGTAAGGGTCCTTCTTCTTGGGTCATAAATCGAAGTACTTTGTATTGCAAAGTAAATAAAACCTGATTCAATAAGTCAATAGAAAAGGGAAAATTTATTTTTGGTGGATGAGCTAGGGTCGATGATAAATCCTTTGACAGATTCCTTTCGGCTGGCAAATTCGAAAAAGCAAAGAGTTAACGAAATAAACAAAATAAAACCCCAGTGGGGTTATGAAGAAAAGATTACTTGTCTCCCCGTTATCCCTAAAGACTGTCATCTCGAACGAAGAGAGAGACCTTTCCTGGCGTTAGGGCGATTGACAAGCCTAGTCAAGTTCGTAGCCTTCGTAAGTTCCTTCGCTTCGTTCTGGCTGACAGATTTAATTATCAACATAAATCCGCCAATAGCCTGCTTGAATCCAAGGAAAGAACAACGTAAGGTCTACTTCATCTTATCTCAAAATTTTATTTTAGACTAAAAATCCAAAAGAGTGAGGATAAAGAAGAAGTAAGAAAATTGACAGACAAAACCCCGGAGGGGTTAAATATGAATAGCTTCGGTCTGGATGGACCCGGATCATAACCCGGATCATAATCCGGGAAAAATTCGAAAGGAAGGCCCTAGCCTGGTATTACCCGCATTTCATATAGGGTTAGCCTACGACTAACCTATATTCAACCCAAAGCAAAAGATTACTTACCCGATCGTTGCCCAATCCAGAGACCAATCAAAACCAGAACCGTTCCGGCGGCAGTATACAGGGTAAAAGGTTCGCCGAGTAAAAACGTGGCGTAAGCAAAACCAAAAACGGGACAGAGGAAAAGAAATAGGGAAGCCCGAACGGCATCATCTTTCAGCAACTTCAGCCAAAGCTGAACCGCCGCAACGGAAACGAAAATAATTAACCACACTTCGGTAGCCCAAAAGCGGTTATCGTAATGGCTTTCTTTTTCGTGAAAAAAATAAATTAGAGGAAGACAAATCACTCCTGAAATCAGGGCCTGCCAGCCGTTGATGCTACTTCGGGATAACTTCCAGTCGATTTCAGAAAAGTAAATCGTAGCTACTGAATAGGAGAGCATACTCAGAAAAAGCAGTAATAGCCCTTGTGGTGTAGCAAAGCTATTTTGAAGTAAAGGATACGTCGCGATTGCAACGCCAGCCATGCCCAAAACAATAGCAATCCATGCTTTTGATCGAACGCTTTTACCCGTATAAAATGCAGATATAATGCTAATTAATAAAGGATTAATGGCAATGGCCAAGCTGCCAATACCAGCGGCCACCTGTTTCATTGCAAATACGAATAAACCCAGATAAATAACGGTATTAAGAACGGCAAATAGGAGCAACTGTAGCCATTCCTTACCCTGAGGCATTCGCTGTTTTTCAAAGGCTAATGCGTAAATCAACAAGAAAAATCCAGCCCCGAAATAACGGATATCAAACAGAACCATGGGTTCTGCCGATTGCAGACCAAACTTGGCCGCTACGGAGGCGGATGACCACAAAGCCGCAAACAATAAACCTGTGGCGACAAACGAATTTTTCACGATAGGAGGAAAGAAAGTATAAAAAAGAGGCGGAATCCATCATTCCGCCTCTAACAAGTTATTCGTCGATGAATCGTTTGGTAATGGGCTGATACGAATCAATTCGCCGGTCGCGGAAATAGGGCCACGTCGTTCGAATCCGATCAGCCACTTCCAGGTCAAGTTCCTGTACGTGAACGGTTTCCTGATCGTGTGGAGCGAGGTATAATAAACCTCCGTGGGGTTTGGCAACAAAGCTACCGCCCCAGAATTCCTGATCCGCTTCTCGGCCCACGCGGTTCACTGCGACTACGTAAACACCGTTCGCCACCGCGTGACTCCGCTGAATGGTTTGCCAGGCTTCGTATTGCTCTTTATTAACCTGAGGGTCGGTTTCGTTTACATCCCAGCCAATAGCGGTGGGGTAAAACAGGATATCTGCACCCATCAGAGCCGTAATGCGGGATGCTTCGGGATACCATTGATCCCAGCAGATGAGCACGCCGATTTTAGCAAATTTGGTATCAAAAACTTTATAACCTAAATCGCCGGGGGTGAAGTAAAACTTCTCGTAATAACCCGGATCATCGGGAATATGCATTTTACGGTATTTGCCCAGATAGGTACCATCCGCATCTAAAACAGCGGTTGTGTTATGGTATAAACCAGCGGCCCGTTTTTCAAACAGAGATGCGACAATAACTACGCCCAGTTCAGCAGCCAGCTTGCTCATACGGTCGGTGGTTGGACCTGGAATGGCTTCTGCCAGCGAGAAATTGTGGTGATCTTCAACGTCACAAAAATACAGCGAAGTAAAAAGCTCCTGCAAACATACGATCTGAGCACCTTTGGAAGCAGCTTCGCGAATGCCAGCTTCGGCCTTCTGAATATTGGCCTCCACATCGGCAGAGTTAGTCATCTGCACCAGGCCTACATTTACTTTTTTATTCATTTTTCTTTAACAGATTCAATCGTTATAGCTGGGTTGGACGATCTGGTTTGCCCTGTACGACCGCTTCAGAAATAACGTATAGTACTGATTTTGGTTCCGGTTTTCCGTGCTGATTTATCCGATTTTGCGTTTCGTGAAATACGTCTGGACTTCTTCTTTTTCTAAAGCATTAAAGGTCATTTCCTGCGTTAGTCCACCTTTGCGGGCTACGGCCACACCATAATGCATGTCCATATAGCCGTCAATGTGGTGAGCATCAGGGTTAATGGATACTAACACGCCTTTTTCCAGAGCATAAGGAATCCACCGCCAATCCACGTCCAGTCGGTAAGGACTCGCATTGAGTTCCAAAATAACACCATTCGCCGCACATGCGTCTATTAACTTTTTGTGATCAACGGGGTAACCGGGGCGAGAAAGTAACAACCGACCCGTTGGGTGTCCGATAATAGTGGTATATGGGTTTTCGATGGCGGTAATGAGCCGCTGCATGGCCCGTTCTTCCGTCATTTTCAGATTGGAGTGAACCGATGCCACCACAAAATCGAAGGTCTTCAGCACTTCCGACGAGTAATCCAACGAACCATCTCCCAGAATATCGGATTCAATGCCTTTAAAAATGGTGAAATTCAGTCCTTCTTTCTGGAACTGGGCGTTCAGATCATCCACCTGCTGATGTTGCTCATAAACCCGCTCCTCGTTCAACCCATTGGCATACGTTGCCGACTTGGAGTGATCGGCAATGCCTAAGTACTGCAAGCCTAACTCCGCCGCCGCCCGAGCCATTTGCTCTAAGGTATGTTTTCCATCCGACCAGGTTGAGTGGTTGTGAACGGTACCTTTCAGGGCATCCCAGGTGATGAGGTTTTTGCTTTGAAAAGCAGGGTCAAATTCCAGCTCGCCATTGCGTAACTCCGGCGATAGATAGGGCATGCCTAGTTTCGTATAAATCGCTTCTTCGGAATCATGAGGTTCCAGCAAGGCCGTTTTTAGAAGTGTAGTCGTGCCAACGGGTTTAATCAAATGTTTTTCATCCGAGGAGTGCACAAAAACCTGATTAACAAATTGCTGAGGTTTAACGATTCGCACTTCTACCGGAATCGTCCGGTCCAGAAAACGGCCTCGCCAGATGAACGGGGTAGAGGCCTTCTCATCGGGCGTAAGAAACTCCAGCGTATTCAGAAACGACTGCACTTCTGCTGGTTTTTCTGCGGAAACCACCAGTTGAATCAGCTCAACAATTTCCAGCTTGCGGCGGACCTCTCCGGTAATTTCAACTTTATACTTTTTCTCTAAAGCATCAAACAATACTTCAGCTAAAACCAGAGCCGCGTCCATGCGAAGTTTAGAGGAATTGGATTGTAGGAAGAGCAGATTCGTATGAATCGTTTCCTGCGTCTTTTCGCCGAAACCCTTCAGTTTGGCAATATCTCCGTTCTCACAAGCCAATAATAGCTGCTGCGTATCAGTAATGCCCAGCTCTTTCCAGATGGTACGAATTTTCTTCGGTCCAATTCCCTTGATTCTGAACATGTCCAGAATACCTTCGGGCGTGTTAGCTAATAAATCATTGAGATCTTTTAAAGAACCCGTCGTACGGATTTCATCGATTTTCGCAGCCATACTTTTCACTACCCCGGGAATCATCGAAAGCTCTTCGATGGGGGCAGTAAGCAGGTCAACGTTAGTTTTATCGAGATTAAAAGCGGCATTCTGGTAGTTACGAATTTTAAACTCGTTTTCACCGTGAAGCTCCAGTAGCTTAGTAGTCAGTTCGAAAATTTCAACTATTTCTTCGTTCGTCACGAGACAGGCAATTTTTTGAGCAAGATAAAACCCTAAACCTGTTTTTCCTGTTTTGTGGGATGATTTTACGGGTTAATAACTAGGAATGAGCTAGTTAAGTTTAGGGTGCAGGAACAGAATATAAAACGTGCAGACAACAGAAATGACGCTACTGAAAATCAGCAATTCAAAGGGATAACCCCCTAAACAATTCTTGATTTATGTCAGTTTAGTAAAAATGACGTATACATGAGCAAAGAGATTAAGATTGATTTTTAATAATTTACATAATGAATATAAAAAAATAAACATTCCAGTAACCGTATAGTCAATTTTCCAGTGTAGTCTTAGGCTTTATCTGAAAAAATATATTTTTGTGAGTCTTATTTTTTATAGATATTATTCCGTCAAGTCAATATCATTATAACTATTTCAACACACTGTCAATAGTATGAAATTAGCCGTAGTAGGGACCGGATACGTGGGATTAGTCACGGGCACGTGCTTTGCCGAAACAGGAAACCAGGTAGTTTGCGTGGACATCGATGCCCGCAAAGTCGAGAAGATGAAAAGTGGGATCATCCCCATCTACGAACCCGGTCTGGAAGAGTTATTCTTACGTAACACCGCTGAAGGCCGCCTCTCCTTCACGACTTCGTTAGCCGAAGGCATTGAAGGAGCCGAAGTGATCTTTCTGGCTCTACCCACGCCTCCCGGCGAAGACGGCTCGGCCGATCTTAAGTATATCCTGGGCGTAGCCAAAGACCTGGGCCCTTTGCTCAAACAATATACCGTCATCATCGACAAATCGACCGTTCCCGTGGGAACGGCTGAGAAAGTAAGAGCCGCTATCGCTGAAAAAGCTAGCGTGGAGTTCGATGTGATCTCTAACCCTGAATTCCTTCGCGAAGGCGTAGCCGTGGAAGACTTCATGAAGCCCGACCGCGTGGTGATTGGAACGACTTCGGAGAAAGCCAAAGCGTCTATGAACCGGCTGTATGCCCCGCTGGTGCGTCAGGGCAACCCCATTATCTTCATGGACGAGCGTTCAGCGGAGATGACCAAGTACGCCGCCAATGCCTTTTTAGCGGTCAAGATTACCTTCATGAACGAGATTGCCAACCTCTGCGAGAAAGTGGGAGCCAATGTCGATGACATTCGCCGGGGCATTGGTACCGACAGCCGGATTGGCAAACGCTTTTTGTTTGCCGGGATTGGCTACGGAGGCTCGTGCTTCCCCAAAGACGTGCAGGCTCTTTCCAAGACGAGTAGCGAGCACGACTACGACTTCCAGATTCTGGATTCGGTGATGAAAGTCAACGAAGAGCAGAAGACGCGGTTGTTGCCCTCGGTGCTGGAGTACTTTGGCGGAGACGTCAAGGGCAAGACGATTGCCGTATGGGGATTGGCCTTCAAACCCTACACCGACGACATCCGGGAAGCTCCGGCCTTGTATAACATTCGAGAACTGCTGGCGGCGGGGGCTCACGTGAAGGCGTATGATCCCGAGGCGATGGAGAACGTAGCGAATCTAGCGGATCTGGGCTCGAAGGTGACCTTCACCAAAGATGCCTATTCGGCGGTGGTGGATGCCGATGCGTTGATGATTATGACGGAGTGGCCTCAGTTTAGAACGCCGGATTTTGAGAAGCTCGAAGCGAGGTTGAAGAACAAGGTGATCTTCGATGGACGTAACGTCTATGAACTCGAAGACATGAAAGAGAGAGGCTATACTTACTTCTCCATTGGTCGTCAGAAAATTAATTAATACCTACCTAGAAGCGGAAAGAACCCAGTATCTTTCCGCTTCAATTCTTTTCTTTTAGAAACTTATGAAACGTGTGTTAATCACCGGAGCCGCCGGTTTTTTGGGCTCTCACTTAAGTGATCGCTTCATTAAAGAAGGGTACTACGTTATCGGGATGGACAATCTGGTCACGGGTGATCTCAAAAATATTGAACACCTCCGTTCGTTGCCCCAATTCGAATTTATTCACCACGATGTATCCAACTACATTGATGTTTCGGGTGAACTGGATTACATCCTGCACTTTGCCAGTCCAGCTAGTCCAATTGACTACCTCAAGATTCCGATCCAGACCTTGAAAGTAGGATCACTCGGCACGCATAACTGTCTGGGTTTGGCTAAAGCCAAAGGAGCCCGGATTCTGGTGGCATCCACTTCGGAAGTGTACGGCGATCCGCTAGTTCACCCGCAAACGGAAGATTACTGGGGTCACGTAAACCCTATTGGTCCTCGTGGGGTGTATGATGAAGCAAAACGTTTTCAGGAAGCGATCACGATGGCCTACCACCGTTACCACGGCGTAGAGACTCGCATTGTTCGCATCTTTAATACCTACGGTCCCCGAATGCGTCTAAACGACGGTCGTGTATTACCTGCTTTCATTGGTCAGGCTCTGCGTGGCGAAGATTTAACGGTATTCGGTGATGGTTCGCAAACGCGTTCTTTCTGTTACGTAGATGATCTCATCGAAGGCATTTACCGATTGCTCATGAGCGATTATGCCGAACCCGTGAACATTGGTAACCCCGGCGAAATCACGATCAAGCAATTCGGTGAAGAAATCATCAAACTAACCGGAACGAAACAACAGTTGATTCTCAAGCCTCTGCCGCAGGATGATCCCAAGCAGCGTCGTCCGGACATTACCCGTGCTCAGCAGATTTTGGGTTGGGAGCCTCAGATCAGTCGCGAAGAAGGGCTGAAACGCACCTACGAATACTTCAAGACCCTGCCCGAAGAGGAATTGTACAAGGCAGCAAACTATCGTTTCGGTACCCCTTACGAACAAGGCAGCCACACGATTAGCAAATAACAGTACCTAGTATTGATACAGGAAAAGGCCAGCAATTGCTGGCCTTTTCCTGTATTGAACAAATGAGTAATCAAGTTAATGATGACCGTTCATTCCACCGCCATTTACACTGGTTTGGCGGTCAATGGAAGAGGGTAATACGTGCCCCTGTTCTATAAATTTAGGCTCAACTTTTTCAGGTTCCGTATGCTCCCGACTAGAAGTGCCTTTCGCCAGTCCATCTTTAAACGAAGCCACCCGGCGACCGATTTCCGCATTTTTCTGATCTTCTTCCAACCTACGAATGTGATCTCGCAATTCCTGGCGGCGGTCGTTTAGTTCAGTAATGGGAGTGAGGTAATGGAGTTTGTTTTCCAGGGTTCCTTTCTGAATTAAATGCTCCGCAAGACCGTTTTCAATAGTGGCTAATTCACCTAATTTCTGGAGACGAAGTTTGCGTAACCGCTTCAGTCGCGGTCCGGCCTGTAACCATCGGAACCAGAATCCCTGAAGGATGGGGAAAGAAACCCCGAGGCAAACGGCCCCTGCCACCGCAAATAACACCCCCGAAAGTACGAACGATGCCAATGCAAACGGACTCGTGACTAAGCCCTGATTCAGTACATCGACCTGCTGCATCTGTTTTTCTACCTGTAAAATGGCAGAAGCAGAGTTAGGGTCGGCCTGCTGAATCTGAAGGTTCTTGATGTTCTGAGTAATAGCTTGTTTCATTTTGTCGGTTCGGTACGCTTCGTAACGGAACCAACCCAGAATGAATAAGGTAAGCACAGAAAAGACAGCCAATGTAATTTTGAAAGCTGCGTACAACTTCTGACTTTTCTCCTGATTCTGTAAATAAGGCCCCTCAATCAGACGGTCGTAAACGGGCTTTAATAAGACCGAGACCATCGCCAGACCAATGGCAAAAAACCAGGCTTCGGTCTGGTTACGAATGTTGAGGGCGTAGGCAACAATTTCGTGCGAGATAATTAAATCCCCCGCCACGAATGAAACACCAGCGACAAAATACAGAATCCCAGCAAATAGCGAATACTTGGGAGCGGCTTTCTGATAGCGTTCTTCCAGTGAAGTAATGTCCTGCTCGGTTTCCGCAATACGTTTACTTTGCCTTTCAACTTCTTTGTTAATTCCGTCAATTTTTACCAGATGCTGCTGGAGGGAAGCAAAAGCTTGCTGTTGATCCTGACGCGTTTGCCGGATTTCGCTGTCAACTTCGCGTAGTTCCTGTTGGTAAGAAACAATCTGGTTTTGTAACCGATCCGCATTCACGGTATTGGTTACAAAATCTGCATAAGCATCCGGGTTTACTCGCTCTAAGCCACTGCTATAGCCACGATGAAAATCCTGATTTTGCGAATCATCGGGGTTGTTCAGGGGTGGTTGTGTCATGATTTCTACGTTTTAAATGGGTCAATCGATTCTTCCATCCAATCCGGTTACGGGGTAGGGAAAAGGCAATGATTAGCACAGAAGAATGTAGAATTGTTTCGTAGAAAATGAAGCAGGATTAATGGAACAGCGGTGACACTAGATATATAAACGAAAAAAACGCCTTTCCCGTTGAGTAAGGTTCGAAAAAACTTAGAAATGCAAAAGAGCAGAAGGCAGACTTAAACGCCAAATAACTGTTTCAGAACCATCCACAAAGCCTTTTTCTTGGCTTTATCTTCATGGAAGTCTTTCAGGTGATCGACCATCACGAAATTGATATCCTGTACATTTCGAACCTGATAGGGCATCAGGAAAATCTGCAAACCAATCTTCTTCAGGGGAACGCCAAAGGTTAATACATGGTGCACCATTTTCCCACTTAAAAGATTCTGATGTTCTGAAACGGAAACCTGAGCAAGATCCAGTAAGTCAATGGTATCCAGTGAAAGATTGACCGATTTAAGGATATTCTGGAGCAAGTCTAAATCCTGCAAGGAAGGGTTCTCTGTCAATAGTAAAACCTGATGGCTAAGTTGAATCGGCTTAGGTTCAGCAGGCTTGACAGGTGGGGTAACTGGTTCAGGTAGAGTAACCACAGGGGGCGTTACTACTGCGGGTGCCGGAGTTTCGGCTACTGCCGGTTTTTCGATGATTTCCTCAACAAAAGGTACCGTAGGTGTCACCTCTTCTACCGAACTAACTTCTTCCTGCGTAGTTTCCTGAACTGAAATATCTGAAGAAACCAGAAAAAGCTGCTCCTGCGAAAAGAGTTGCTGTAAAAAAGCCGTATCACCCGAACCGTTCATCATGCCGCAAAAATACGGAGAGATTGGTAAGAAGCTTTCATTAAAACCAGGTTTAAGCCTGAAAATTGAATTTGGAGTGAGGTTAACTCAAAACGCTAAACCGATAACTGCAAACTCCCGTATCTTTGCCGCCTGATTCTGATACCGGGCTGCAACCAAACTTCCCACAGCAATCGTAACACTGATGACACCCAAAGAACAAGGTTTTTTCTTTCCTGCTGAGTGGCACCCGCACCGGGCTACCTGGCTGACTTTCCCGCATAACGACCACTCCTGGCAGGGAGACAAACTTGCCGGTATGCGTCCGCAGTACATTCAATTTATTAAAGCTATTTCTCAGGGCGAAAAAATTTGCATTAATGCCAATAGCGAAGCCCTTAAAATGCAAATTATCGGCTGGTTAACCGAGGCAGGCGTTGATCTCAATCAGATTGAATTTCTGATTAATCCTACCAACGATGCCTGGTGCCGCGACCACGGTCCAGCTTTTCTGATTAACCCCGAAACCAAACAACGCCAGATTGTAAACTGGGGCTATAACGCCTGGGGTGGTAAGTATCCACCGTATTCGGATGATGATGCTCTGCCTGTTAAAATTGCAGCCTATCTGGATTTGCCTTACGTATCACCGGGAGTGATTATGGAGGGGGGATCGGTTGAATTCAACGGAGCGGGAACGGTATTGACTTCCAAATCCTGTTTACTCAATCCTAACCGTAATCCCCATTTAACTCAGGGCCAGATCGAGCAATACCTGTGCGATTATTACGGCATGGAGCAGGTATTATGGGTAGAAGATGGCATCGTCGGTGATGATACGGACGGACACATTGATGATACTACTCGTTTCGTAAATGAAGATACCGTTGTGGCTTGCGTGGAAGCAGATCGGAATGATGAGAACTTTGAAGTGTTAAATACGAACCTTCAAATGCTTAAAGAAATGCGTCTGTTGAATGGTAAACAATTAAATATCATTGAGTTACCGATGCCCAAGCCCGTTTATATCAATGATTTTCGTACGCCCGGCAGTTACGCCAACTTCCTGATTTGTAATGCAGGGGTGATCGTTCCGGTGTTTGATAACCCTAATGATCAAATGGCGATTGATATTCTGGAAAAGGCATTTCCGACGCAGAAAGTGATTCCTTTGTTGGCTAATGAAATCATTTGGGGGCAGGGAAGCTTCCACTGTCTAAGCCAGCAGGAACCTTTGGTTTAGACGATACCGAATAAACGCCAGCGAAAAGCTAGTACACCGATGCCAGCTTTTCGCTGGCATTTCTTGCCTCTGCTATGTAAAGCACTGCCTTATGGATAGAGAATGCTGAAAGAATGCCAGCCTAACTTATTACCAAAACTTTAAAAACCTATGATTAACTACAACGGACGGCGTTTCCGAACAGCCGTTAATACTGAAAATGGGGAAGTAAATAATGAAACCATTTTTAACTATTACCAGCAAAATGGAGAGGTATGGGCCGATTATGCGGGTGGTTCCGTCATTCGTGGTTCGATTATTGGGAAGGTAACTGAAGAAGGAGCCATTGACATGGTGTATCATCATCTGAGCGAAACGGGTGAATTGCGAGCCGGAAAGTGTCACTCCGTGCCTGAAGTTATGAACAATGGAAAAATCCGTTTGCACGAAACCTGGCAGTGGACTTCCGGCGATGCTTCCTCGGGTCAGTCTATCATTGAAGAGGTTTAACAAAGTTCTTATCATTATTTAAGCATACATAGTTAGTTTTTAAAACGTTAACTATCATTCTAAAAACTAATAGCTACTTACCCTGTGTTGTCCCGACCTATTTATTTCCTGTTTTTCCTGATAAGCCTGACGGCCTGCAAAAACCAGAGCCGACGCTCACCAGTTGCGGTGAAGTTTCAGCCGACTTCCTTGAAAGCAGTTACCATTCAGGAGAAAATTACCCGTCAGGATGAACTCATGTTGGCGTATACCCTGAGCGTACTCGATGAAAATAACCATCTCATCAATACCCAAAATGGTGCTTGGGGTGTACAGCGAACTAAAAAAGGCGATCAGTTTACGGCTTTTCCGGGTTTAAGCATTGAAGTGCCGCCGAAGAGTCGGGTAGTAGCCACTGTCGTATTAATGGAAATTGACGATTACAGCAAAGCTCAGAAACTGGTTACCGATATTCGAAAATATACGGGTTACGCCGGAGCGGCAGCGAGTTTATTACAGGTAACCGAACTGACCAATCCGGTGGGTTATTTTCTGTTATCGCTTCAGGCGGCGGGATTGGTATTAAATAATTCCAACCGAATTGATCCCGACGATTTGTTAGGGTCTTTCAGCCGAACGTATACCTACGAAGAGGTAGCGAAAATGACAGCTACGCAAACTATTCCGCTGAAATTCAGTGCTGATACTCGCTTTGACAGCTATGAATATCAGTTGAATTTTCAGATTTCCCGGCAATCACGCTAGGGTTTTACCGATGGGGCTGGCCCCTCCCTAACTTAGAAAAATAGGTCACTACGCGGAGTTTCGCTATCTTTGAGCAATAATTTGGCCCGAAATTCGGTTATGCTCGGATGAACCCCAATTGCTCAGGTATGTATAAATCACTTCGGTGGATCGCTTTGGTTTTTTGCTTTCAGGATTTTACTGCTTTCGCTCAACAATCCAATGATCCAGTTTTGATTACCATCGGCCCTAAAAAGGTTACGGTGAGTGAATTCATGTATCATTACAAGAAAAACCCGGTCGGAGCTGACAGCCTAACCGAATCCGCCGGAATTCGAGAATATCTTCCCCTTTTTATTAATTATAAACTCAAGGTACTGGCGGGCGAAAGTCGGGGAATTGATACCACCGCTGACTTTAAAGAAGAATTAGCTGGCTATCGCAAAGTGTCGGCTCAGTCCTTTATTACGGATAAAAAAGTAACGGAGGCTTTGGTAAGAGAAGCGTACGAAAGGCTGAAAGAAGAAGTCAATGCGTCGCATATCCTGCTGGAAGTAGCCCCTAATGCTTCACCCGAAGACACCTTACGCATTTACAACCAGGCTCTTTCTATCCGTGATCGGATCAACAAGGGAGAACCTTTCGAAGAATTAGCCAAACAGTTTTCCAAAGATCCTTACGCCGCTAAAAATGGTGGAACCTTAGGCTGGTTTACGGGTTTGCAAATGGTTTATCCCTTTGAAACGGCTGCTTATACTACCAAGAAAGGTGAAATCTCGATGCCTGTCCGCACCAAGTTCGGTTACCACCTAATTCGGGTGAATGACCGTCGGAGTAGTCAGGGAAATATTCAGGTAGCTCATCTGTTTGTTCGCGTACCGGGGCATGCTACGGATGCGGATAAAATGACGGCCAAGACAAAAATTGAGGAAGCTTACGGCGAACTGCAACGCGGCGTTCCGTTTGATGCCGTAGTGAAACAGTTTTCGGAAGATGCCAGCACGAAAAATGCTGGAGGAGTAATGCAGCCCTTTGGAACGGGTAAAATGTTACCTCCATTTGAAGAAGCCGCGTTTGCTTTAAAGAAAGAAGGAGCGTATTCGGCCCCATTTCAGACGCCTTATGGCTGGCATATATTAAAGCTGGTAAAGCGGATTCCGCTACTTGATTACGAAGAAATGGTAGGGTACTTACGAACGAAAGTGCAGTCAGACGAGCGTTCGAATGTGAGCAAGTCAGCAGTACTTCGCCGCATTAAGCAGGAGAATAAATTTGAGGAGAATAAAACGGCATTGGCTGCCGCTCTGGAAAAAGCTACGCCTTTGCTGGCAGACGGAAAATGGCAGGCTACGAATGATCAGAATCTCAACGGGCAGTTACTTTTCCGCATTGGATCTGACATGTATCGGGTAAGTGATTTCTTCGATTATGCTCAGCGAAATCAGAAACCTCAACCCGGAGCGAACCCTCAAGCCCTGCTGAAAACGCTTTATAATGCTTACGTAGAAGAGAAAAATCTGGCCTACGAAGAGGATCATCTGGAAGCTAAAAATCAAGATTTTAAAGATCTGGTTCAGGAATACCACGACGGCATGTTGTTGTTTCAGATGCTGGAAGAAAACGTGCAGGGGAAATCCCTGACGGATACAACCGGACAGCGTCAGTTTTTTGAACAAAATCGGAATAAATATCAATTAAGTCCTCGCGTCCGGGCTTCGGTGTTAAGTGCTTCCACACGTCCGGTGCTGGATCAGGCGTTAAAGGCTCTGGCTAAAAGCCCTTATGTGATTAACCGGAAAATTGAAGACCTGACGTTTCCTAAAGGACAGACCAAATTAACGGAGGCCCAGCGGGAGAAGCTTTTCGACCTGATCGTGATTTTAAGTAAAAACCCAGCGTATCAAATTGCCATTAGTGGACATGCGGATGCTGGGGAGGCTGATTCCTGCTCAGCCGGTCGTTTACGAAGCGTGGTGAACGAGTTGACCAAACGCGGCAATATTTCAGCTACCCGCATTGTTGAAGTTGATGAAAGTAAATTTAAGCCTGTTTCAACCACCAATCGCGACAAAAATCGTCGGGTAAGCTTTAGTTTAACGACTACTTCGAAACAGGACGTGGTTCGTCAGTTCAACGTAGCGAAAGCCAATACTTTAACGCTGGAAGATGGGTATTTTCAGAAAGGAGATAATAAATTCATTGATGGGATTACCTGGAAAACGGGTAAGCAAACCCTTGAAAAAAGCGGACGTTTTGTAGTCATTGATGTAACGAACGTGGACATGGCCCGAACCAAAACTCTGGGAGAAGCCCGTGGACAGGTAATTAATGATTACCAGCAATACCTGGAAAAAAACTGGGTAGAGTCTCTGAGAAAACAATTTCCGGTTCAGGTGAATGAAAACGAGCTGAAAAAGCTTAAGTAATTAAAAAGAAACTGCAACGTTAGGAAAGCATGCAACGTAACGTTAGTATTTAGCATCAATCCAATAGACACCCGTTTTCTAACTATATTACCTACTTAATTAAAAATGAAGAAATTATTCGGGCTGTTACTCCTGTTTTTGCCAGTGCTGGGCTTTGCTCAGGCCACGAAGGGTAAGGTCATTGACGGTGTGATCAGCAAAGTGGATAACCACTATATTCTCCGCTCTGATTTAGATCAGATGTATTACCAGTACCAGAACGAAAATCAGAAAAATCCTCCTTCGAAGTGTCAATGTCTGAATAGCTTGATTATCAATAAGGTAATGTTAGCAAAAGCAGAGATTGACTCCGTAACGGTAGAGGATCGTCAGGTGGACGGCGAACTCGAAGGCCGGATGGATCAGATGATTCAGATGTACGGTTCGCAGAAAAACATTGTCGAACAATTTGGCAAAAGCATAGAGCAACTGAAAGCGGAACTTCGCTCGGACGTGAGAAATAATCTGCTGGTGCAGGAAATGCAGCGGAAAATCACGAGTGACGTAAAGATTACGCCTAATGAAGTACGGAAGTTCTTTAATTCCATTCCCAAAGACAGTCTTCCTTATTTCCCTTCGGAAGTGCAGGTAGGCCACATCATTCGATTGGCAGAAGTAACCAAGGAAGAAACCGATGCTTTGAAGCAACGCTTGCTGGAATATAAAAAACGGGCTTTAGCAGGCGAGGACTTTGCCCAGTTAGCCATAACGTATTCCGAAGATTTGGGTAGTGCCCAAAGCGGTGGTTTGTATCAAAACGTGAAACGGGGTACCATGGTATCGGAGTTTGAAGGAGCCGTTTATCGCCTCAAACCCGGTGAATATTCTGATCCCGTTGAAACAGAATACGGCGTTCACTTAATCAAACTGGAAGACATGAAAGGCGAAGTCTATACGGCTCGTCACATTCTGCTGCGTCCTGACTATAATCGTCTGGATGTAACGAAAGCAACGAAATACCTGGATTCGGTTCGTACGCTTTTAGTAGATAATAAAATTACTTTTGAGAAAGCTGCCAAAGAGTTTTCTGAAGATAAAGCTACTGCTGATGTAGGAGGCTGGATTCAGGATCCGGAAACGCGGAGTACGCGTCTGGCTTTGGATGAAACGATGGACCACAGCCTTTACTTTACGCTGGATTCAATGCAGGTAGGTACGTATTCAACAATTTTGCCTTACCGTTCCGGCGATGGTAAAGTAGGTGTTCGGATTATTTATTACAAAGCAAAATATCCGCCCCATTACGCGAACCTGGAGGAAGACTACCAGAAGCTGCAAAAAATTGCCTTGAGCCGGAAACGAAACAATGCTGTTGAAAAGTGGTTTAAAAAGACAAAAGCTGAAGTGTTCATCCAGGTACGTGATGAAGAGCTGAAAACCGAATGTAGCGATGTTGTGGCGGCCTACGGGCAACAGTAACAGCATCTGTTCGGAATAAGCCGGAGGAAAGGGTTTGAATGCATTTGAAGAGGTAAAAGTTTGTAATGATGAAAATCTTGCATTACTTATCTTTTCAAATAGATTCAAACCCTTTTTCGTTTATTAAAATCAAATAACTGGTCCCTAACCCTATTTTATTTATGGCGTATTCTTCCGATGTAGAGGGTGTAAAAGCCCTGAATGAAGCTTACCAGAAATTACATGCTGAAATTACCAAAGTAGTCATAGGGCAGGACGATGTAGTAAAGTTGTTACTAACGGCAATTTTCTGTCAGGGTCATTGCTTATTAGTGGGCGTGCCCGGACTGGCTAAAACCTTACTGATTCAAACCATGGCAAACGCTCTGGATCTGGATTTTAACCGGATTCAGTTTACGCCGGACTTAATGCCTTCGGATATTACGGGATCAGAAACGTTGGATAATGACCGCAACTTCCGATTCATCAAAGGTCCCATTTTCTCAAACATTATTCTGGCGGATGAGATCAACCGGACGCCTCCTAAAACGCAGTCGGCTCTGCTGGAATCCATGCAGGAGTATGCGGTTACCATTGCGGGGCAGAAGTATGGCCTAAGCAAGCCTTTCTTTGTACTGGCTACCCAAAACCCGATTGAACAGGAAGGAACCTATCCCTTACCCGAAGCCCAGCTTGATCGTTTCATGTTTATGATCCAGTTGGATTATCCCAAATTTGAAGCTGAACTAGCGATTGTAAAAGCGACGACCTCGGATATACGTTACGAAGTGAAGCATCAGGTAACGGGGGAAGAAATTCTGTACTTCCAGCAATTGGTTCGTCGCGTCCCCATCGCGGACAATGTGGTAGATTACGCCGTTCGTCTGGTTCACAAAACGCGTCCCCGCACGGAGCTGGCCTCCAAAGAAGCCAATGAGTTTCTGGAGTGGGGAGCAGGGCCCAGAGCCTCGCAGAACCTGATCCTGGCGGCCAAGTGTAATGCCTTATTTAGCGGAAAATTTTCACCGGATATTGAAGATGTAAAAGCCGTTGCCCTGGCCGTATTACGCCACCGGATCGTCCGAAATTTCAAGGCTGAAGCTGAAGGCATTTCGGTTGAAGATATTGTCAAACGAATTGTTTAAACCCTCATAATTATTTGATAGTATATTTTTACGGTTGTAAAACGTTGACTGGTACTCTATCAACTGACAACCGCAGCCGCTAAAAACGATCCAATACATACGTAATAAAGAAGCCCGGTTCATCACTGATGAACCGGGCTTCTTTATACGTATGTTACAAGCTATTAAAATTCCAGTTTCAGGGAATCTTCTTCGCCTTCGGTTACCGTTTCAGGAGTTGCAACCACTTCAGTGGAAGCACCCTCTTCATCCCATAACAAACGAACGTTCTTGGCAATATAATCGCCACGGTCATTTAAGGACAGAACGAATTCTACCTCATCTCCTTCCTGAAGCTCATTGAAATCAGTATCCACCAGGCTGGTGTAATGGAAGAACAGGTTATTGGGTGGATATTTAATAAAGCCGTATCCATTTTTAAGCGAGTAGATCGTGCTGGTCATTAACTCGCCCGTATGCTCAGCCAGACTATCTTCAGCACCTTCCGCTTCCGTATTGGTACGTTCTGGACGTGAAGAGTTGTTCTGGGGAGGCGTTGGAGGCACTACGAACATATTGTTAATCAATGGATCATTGCGACGAACGCGATCTTCAATGATTTTCTCCATATCGGCGTGGAAAGTAACCTCGTCCAGTAAGTCCTGAGACGTACGCGTTACCATTTTCTGACCGTCTTCCGTAGTGTATTCGAAGTCCCAGCTTAAAACCATTACTTTGGTTGCCAGCGAGTTTAATTTGCGAACCAGAGGCACGTAATCGCCATCTGAAGCAATCAGGACAATAACATCAAATCGTTTGGATAAGGCTTTCTCGTAAGCTTCCAGAGCCAGCCAGACATCAATTCCTTTTTCGTAACGATTGCCAAAGGAGCTACGAATGGGAAGGTAATGCGTCGTAACGCCTTCAGCCATGAGTAAATCGTCAAAAACCCGGTCGTAGAAAAGCATATTTCCCCGCTGACTGGCTTCCTGTGCATTCAAACGGCCTCGGAAATAATGAGAGTCAACAATCTGGCAAAAACGTATATCAGAGCTTAATTCGTCCGCAACCTGATTTCTTATAAAATTATGTAAGCCTGAAACGCTTATGCGACTTTTACGGGTATGAAAATAGTTGTAATAATTGCTGACGTGTAAAAAGTAGTTTCCGTCATAAAAAACTCCAATTCTTGTAAGAGCTAATGGATCGTTGGCCATTTGATAAATTATGTTTTATAGTTACTTATAATTTATTCAATAGAAATAATTCCTTTAAAAAGGCAAGTTATACTTGGGGTAGGATATCTTAATAAATCTAGATGTGCAGGTATAAGTACTCAATTTTAAACGGAGTGTTAACTCCCAATAACTAATCTAATAAATAGAGCTCATTTCCAGTGAATTCACAAATTTACAAACTCATTGCCTTTCTTGCAAATGCATCAGGTCATGTTCAGTATCAATATCAATAAGTCCTCTTAAAAAAGTTACTTTTTTTACTGCCAACTGCCTTTGTTTTACATATCGTTTAACTCCCGAATCACCTTTTAACTGTAGTAATGACTCAAAGTAAGCAGCACCAATGAGTAAAGGAACGCCCCAGTCGGAACCATAGTCAGAAACTACTACGCAGCTGGAATCGTTTACTTCTAAATAAGTGAGAATAAATTGCTCTAGTAAGGAGGTATTCATAAAAGGCTGATCCGTTAAGGCAAAAAGAATAGCATCGGCCTGCTGTTGAATGGCATATTGGGTGGCTACACGTACGGAAGAAGCCATTCCTTCCGACCAGTCAGGATTAATCAGAATCTGCAAAGGTAGGGAATGGAGGGCTTCAGCAACGGCTCCAGCATACGCTCCAACGACAACGCAATGCTCAAGGGTAACGTTCGGATTCGAAATAGCTAAGGCTTCTTCCGTGACGTACCGGATCAGAGGTTTTCCCTGCCATTGTACCAATTGTTTGGGTCGTCCAAGCCGGCTTGAATTTCCTGCTGCAAGAATAGCTACCTGGATTTTCATCGTTTATAGCTCAATAGCTACGGTTTCTGTGGGTGGATCGAAGGCATTAATAGGGTAGGTGACTTCAACCAGAAATAATCCATCCGGCGGAACGGCCCGCCCGGCTCGTTTACGATCTTTGGCTAGTATAATTTCATTTACATCTTCAACGGAAATCCGTCCTCGGCCTACATCCATGAGCGTTCCCACCAGAGCTCTTACCATTCCCCGAAGAAAACGATCTGCTCGCACGTGAAAGATTAACTCGTGACCACGTTCTTCCCAGCGGGCTTCAGTAATGTCGCAGCGAAAGGTTTTTACCTGGGTATTAACCAAACTAAAGCTCTGAAAATCGCTGTGATTCAACAAGAACTGAGCGGCCTGATTCATGGCTTCCACATTTAACGGAAAGCTAAAGGGATAAACCATAAAAGGGCGGAAGGGGTTTTTTACTCTCGAAATTCGATACTCGTATTTGCGGGAAGTTGCAGTAAACCGGGCATGAACATCCTGCCGAATCGGGAAAATGCGGTAGATGACAATGCCTGCAGGTGTCATGCGGTTAGACTTAAAGGCAATGAATTCCAGATCTTCCGTAATGGGTTCCGGCCAGTCAAAATGAGCGTATTGTTGTTCGGCGTGAACTCCCGTATCCGTGCGGCCAGAGCCGATTAGATTTACCGGACTTTTTAGTAAAATGGAGAGCGATTTTTCAAGGGCTTCCTGTACAGAAACAGCATTAGGCTGTTTTTGCCAGCCATTGAACGTAGACCCATTATACGCAAACGAAATCATGTACCTCATCTTGCAAAGGTACATGCAGAATGCCTGAATCGAAATGAGAGAACGTGGGAATGACTACTTTTGCCCCAGGCGGGCTTTGTACTTGGAAAAATTGGCCTTGATTACCTGAATAATGTCGTATTCAGAAGACTGCAATACAAAGTCATCGTCAATGGGAAATAAACGCATGAATTCCTTCAGATCTTCGCCTTCCAGTTTAGTAATCTGATTTACTACCTGTTCGTTATACTTGAATTCAGCCAGTTTGTGTTTGCGGTCCTGTTGCTGGTAAACGGCTAGTTTACGTTTAGTTTTGGCTTCTTTGCTGAATAATTCATAGAGCAGGGAAATGGGGGAGGTGGCCATACCCAACATCTGATCCGTACTCATGTTCTTTTTGGCAAGGGGCTCTTTCAGAGCTTTTTCGATCTCGTATTTAATTTCGGCCTCCGACTTAGCTGTTACCCGCACTTCATTCAGCGTAGTACCATCGCCCTGAAAGACATATTGCTTTACCCGAACCGTAAAATCATCGTGCGTGGAATCAACGGTAATCGTAGCATCGTCACAGCCATTACAGGTAATGCGAAGGTTATCACCGGGCCGGGCCATAACCAGGAACGTACCTGATTTATTCGTGCGGGTTACAT
This sequence comes from Siphonobacter sp. SORGH_AS_0500, assembly GCF_031453245.1. NCBI lineage: Bacteria > Pseudomonadati > Bacteroidota > Cytophagia > Cytophagales > Cytophagaceae > Siphonobacter > Siphonobacter sp. SORGH_AS_0500. Next base: position 3,434,062 of record NZ_JAVIYT010000001.1, on the reverse strand, counting down.
CCTGCGTCCGCATGTTCCGTACCGAAGCTAGGTTGATAGGCTTATTGGTCGAATCGCTTAGGGCAATACCCGTAATGTAGCGATCCTGAGCTAAACCTTTAAAATTTAGACTAAGCCCGAAAAAAATCAGTATAAATGCAGTGAGTTTATAGATCATTGGAAAAACAATTCTTTCGTAAAACTAAGGTTTTCCGAGAAAATTGTACAGCAATTAATGACTTAAGGTATATTAACAAATCAGGTGACGGTTTATAATCCGCCACCTGATTCATTATTGCATTCTATTCTCCTGATTTTTCTTCAGGCACCTTATCAATAATTCTGCTCACTTCCCGCTCCAACTGCCGGGAGATTTGAGTAGGGTTATCAACAGCTTTTTCAACGGAACCCCGCCAGACTAATTTTTGAGTTTTGGCATCTACAATATCCACCACTACCGTTCCTGCGTCGTATTTTTCCTGACGGTAGCGGGGACCGCCGCCCCAGCCATACCAGGCAGGGCCCCAACCTTGCCAGCCCCAACGTCCCCAACCCATGTAAGGGCCGTACATCGGACTGGGATCTGAGACGGTGCGTTCCCGCTGTTCAACGAAAAAGTGATAGCCAATCAGCATATCCGGGTTGCGTGTATTTTCTTTATACCCTTTTTCATTAAGCGTATTAACGACTGCGGCTTCCAGATTCTGAGTGGCAATTTCATTGTAATAAGCGGGGTTTTTTCCTGCCTGTACGTCAGAGTCCATCCAAGCAAAGGTTCTGTAACGACTAAAGTCCGCTTTTCTACTTTTATCAACGTTGACCGAAGAACAGGCTGATCCAATCCAGATCAGGCTGACTAGTGCGAAGAGATTTATTAATGGAGTTTTCATGGTTTATAGCATAGTGTAGCTATAACCTTTAAAAAACGGTGCCATATGCGACAAAAGAAAAGCCCTGCTTCCGTACGGAAGCAGGGCTTTTCCTGAGCACGCTCAGAAAAATTAGATTTTCTTAACGTTAACGGCGTTCAAGCCACGTTTGCCTTCGATTGTATCGAAAGACACACGGTCATCCTGACGAATGGTAGCTGAACTCAGACCCGTCGCGTGCACGAAAATATCTTGCCCGGAAGCGTCATCAAGAATAAAGCCAAAACCTTTCGTTTCGTTGAAAAATTTTACAGTGCCTGTTTGCATTGTGAACAAAAAAATAAATAAAACAAAAATCTCCTGTACGTCAGGAGTCAACAAAGGTAATCGGATTCTTTAGAGTTTTTCAATACAAAGTACGTATATCGAAAAAAAAATGTGTAAAATATAGCCTGCGGCAAAAAATTAGTAGTTTTTCAGGTAATATTTTCACTGATTTAAGATTATTAAACAGTTTTTAATAATTGCAAGTACTTTTTAAATGCTTTTTAATGCAGTACTTCGAACCAGATCCATTAGATGATAATTCAAGCGGGACTGTTTATCTACGTAAACAGTCCCGCTTCACTGGAGATTCAATCCCTACCGGGGTCGCCCGCCGGGGGCTGTGCTACCTCCTGCCGGAGCACCGCCCTGCATGCCGTCACCACCGCTCTTCACGTCATCGTTGTTAACCGATTTACCTTTCTTACGCGGAGCCTGAGCCGTCATTTTGCCAATTTTATAGGAGAACGTTAGGCGAACACCCCGCATAAAGAGGTGGATGTCAGACACCTGGGTAAACTGGGAATTGGAAAGGTTGGTATGAATGTTAAAGCTTTTGGTAAGGAAGTTTTCTCCAGCCAGACCAATGCTCCCTTTCTTATTTTTAAAGTCTTTCTTCACACCCGCCGAGTAGAAGGCAAATCCGCCCCGGCGACCCTGTAACTGTACCTGAGAACCCTGAATAAAGGCAAAACCCTGAGCTCCCCAGCCGTTTTTAAACTGAATCTGGGAATTAAATCCACCCCCAATGTTTAGACCGGAATTCTCAACGAATTCAGATTTACCGCCGCTAATAGGAGCCATCCCACGCAGGCTATTGTAAATGATATTTGAGAAAATACCAATGTTCCATTTAGAGGTAATGGCAAGGTTACCGAAGAGGTTCGTGCCCACGGCCCGCTCGCTACCAATGTTCTGGTAGGTGGTCAGCACGCCACCGGCCAGCGTATCATTCGCTTGGACTACCTGAGTGATGGTTCCATTGGTAATCCGTCCAAAGAAGGCTGCATTCAGATAAAATTTCTTGAAGTTCTTGCTATAACCTAACTCTGCGTTATCCGTCAGTTCAGGACGAAGCGAAGGATCCCCGATCATGATGTTCTGGGGGTTAGCCGCGTTAATGTTGGGGTTCAATTGCTGAATTCCGGGACGTTGCAGACGACGGTTATATCCCACTTTCCAGGTAGCTCCCTTGATGTTTTTCGAGATGTTTACACTGGGGACCAGGTTTCCGTAATTAGGAATCTCAATGTTACCTCCTTCACGCGTGCTGGCTTCAATAGTGGTGTATTCGTAACGAGTACCGGCCTTGATGGTGTACTTGTTTTTGGTGGTAAGTGTGTAAGAGGTATAGGCTCCGACTACGTTCTGGTTGTAATCCAGGGCTCCAGAAGGTTGCTTGGGGCTCTGAGTAAGGGGATTATTCCCATTACCAAATAAATACTGATAATCACTGTTTACCGTCCGCATGATGCCTTTGCCACCAAATTCAATCATCTGATTTTTCTTGATTGGTGTCTGGTAATCCGTCTGAATGGTAAATTCCTGATTCAGGTTGTGGTTAATATTTTTCTGCCGAAACAAGAGCTCATTTGTGCCAGTACGATCATTAGAGATGAAATCGTTGGTTAAATCATTCCGGCTGTATTGTGTGGAAACGCTCCATTCCTGCTGTGGTTTTTTGTACGTATGAAGGTAATCTACGTTTACGTCAACCGTTCCAGAAAGGTTTTTAGTATCAACATCCCGATAAACCGTTGAATTAATAAGATTATTGATATACGAATCCGTTTTGTAATCCAGAGCATTGAGCATGTTCCGGGCACCGTACCGAACCCCGGCAGTGATCGACTGATTCTGAGCAAGATCATAATCAAAACCCAGGTTATAATTCCCGAAAAGGCCCGAGTTTACACCTGAAAAATCCTGATAGGTACGAGTAGTTGAGCCGTTTGATTCAAAATTAGTCTGATCGGTGAAGCCTTTCAGCTTTACATTGTAGTTGGCCCGACCGAAACCGCCGAGGGTAATACCCATTTTACCTTTGCGATAATTTCCGTTCAGTGACAAGTTCGAACCCCGGTTTCCTACGCCTGAATCTATTGTCAGGTTTAAGCCCTGAAGGCTGTTCTTCTTGGTGATGATGTTGATAATCCCGCCGGAACCTTCGGCATCGTATTTGGCGGAGGGAGAGGTAATCACTTCAACCGTTTTAATCATATCGGCTGGAATTTGTTTCAAAGCATCCGCAACGCTGCTGGCTACGATTGTACTGGGTTTATTATTAATTAAAACCCGCACATTCTGATTCCCACGTAAGGAAAGGTTCCCCTGCAAATCGACGGATAGCATCGGAACTTTACGCAGCACGTCAGAAGCATCGCCTCCTTTAGCCATGATGTCTTTTTCAGCATTGTAAACCAGACGATCCACCTTCTCTTCGATTAAATCCTTCTGTCCGGTTACGGTTACTTCGTCCAGCGTTTTGGTTTTTGAATTAACCTTAATTACGCCCAGATCAATGTCCTGACCTTTTTCGACTTTAATGTTATCAATGGTTTTGTTTTCATACCCAATGAAAGTGACCAGGATTTTATATTCGCCCACGGCCACGCGACTAAGGGTAAATTTGCCTTTATCATCTGCAACGGTACCATCAACGGGCTTGTTGGTAGCTTTGTTATACAAGGCAATGTTCGCAAACTCTACGGCTTTCGTGACCGAAGAATCCACCACAAAACCAGTGATTTTCGAATTGCCTTTGGGTGTATTATCGTCGGCTGTTCCGGGAAGGGCTTTCCGCTGAGGAGTAGCTCCGCCCATAGGAAACTGAGCCTGAGCCGTTTGTATAAGCAGACAACAACTAAAAAGGAGTAGTAATTTTTTCATAAAGAAGGGTGTTCAGTAGCTCGTGTTGATTAAGTGTACGTGGGTTGGAGACAGCCGGCAGGTGTGCCTTACTGATGCCTCAAAATTAAGGGGCTATTGAAGGTGCTAACTTCGAAAATCGGAACAGAGGTAACAGGAATAGATGTGTGGCAATTTTAGCCGTGATGAGCGGAAACGAACGAATAATAAAAATGCTCTGGCTTATCAGACCAGAGCATCGAGTATTCATGAGAAACGGGTTTCAGCCCCACAATCGACATTTACCAGCGTGGCAATGAAAAACAGTCGCCAGAAATGAGTCGGTTAGATACAGTATTTTCTAACTAAATCAGCTTCTAATCCCTTTTTTCGTCCGAGTCTTGCCAGTATTTTAACTAGTGGTGTGGTTACTAGACCGGCTATACCAGTTAGTCGCATGTCACTCATCACGGCACATATTCCCATATGGTAAATATTACTGGGAATATTGGCTTTGGTGTATAATCCGTCTTCAGCTAGGCCACACAGAATCCTTAACGTATTCTCCAAACCTGTAGAACCTGGGACGACCTTATTGGTAAAGGTAATTCGCTGGCCATTCTGATTAAAAAAGCGATGGTTTTCGCCCATTTTAACTAAACAAGATTCGCCGGGCTTTAGCATTACTTTCTTACCACCCTTAAGTTCCAGGCCCAGCTCACCGTCCACTGCCGTAAATAATTCACTATAAGCTTTATGATAGTGCATAGGATTACCCCCACCAGGTTCCAGTGAGATTTCCAACTCAGAGTACGCACCGTCGGTTTCAATCGATGTCTTATTGAAAACGATTGTCTCTTTTAAAGCCGGATTGTAGATGGTTTTTTTCATGTATAGCGTAAAAAGGTGAGGATGAGTAGCAAAGCTACTAGTATCTGACTTTTTTGAGGTACATGGGATAGTAATAATCTTGTGTACTAAGTCAGTTTGCGACAAGTGTAACGGTTAAAGGGAAGAATGATTTCTCCTTCTATGCAAAAACAGAAGGCTAACTGGTTTTGCCCTGATTGGCCCGAACCACCCCTTTTCCCAGAAAATAAACCTGATTTTAAATGCGTCCGGGCCAATACAGGTGCTGAGTGACCAAAGGCTTGATTAACGCCAAACTTTCTTTGGGTAAGGTAGAGACGGAGCGAAGAATGGACATTAAGCCAGGCAAAGAAATGAGGTGAGTGAAAGCTAGGTTCTGCGGCAAATAAATTCGCCATTACCAATCGGAACGGTTACGCAATCGAAACGTTCATCGGCCAAAGCCGCGTCAATCATGGGTTTAATGCCGTCGTATTGATCAATGGCGTTGTCGGCTACCAGTAAGCCATTGGTGACTAATGTTGTAGCGATGAGCTGGAAACAGGGCTCATACAATTCCTTTTCGGCATCTAAAAAACAGAACGAGACCGAGGATACCTCTAATCCGCTTTGCAGAAAGTCGCCGGGAATAATCTCAATATATTCTTCTAGTCCCGCGAGGTGAAAGGTTTCCTGAGCCAGAGCTATCTTTTCGGGATCAATCTCGAAGGTCTTTACTTTCTGTTGGCGTTCGCGGGCTGCCAGAGCCAGCCAAAGCGTAGAATAGCCCGCACTGGTGCCTATTTCAATGAGTTCTCCTGCCGGAGCGTTTACCGCCAGAATGGATAAAAACTCGCCCGTTGCCCGATTAATCTGCCGCAGACGTTTGGAACGGGGCGTGCCATCCGTGCGATCCTGCTGGTCGAGTTTCTCCAGATAGGCCATTCGCTCCAGGGCCTGTGAACTTAGCTTTCGAAACATAGTATGCCTTTAAAAAAGAACTTCCCGAAAGTTTTTACACTTTCGGGAAGTTGTCATGTATTATAAAGCTCCGTTTTTAATCTCATCGACTACTGCGGGATCGAGCAGCGTAGATGTATCGCCTAAATTAGAGATATCTCCTTCGGCAATCTTCCGCAGAATTCGACGCATGATTTTACCCGAGCGAGTTTTAGGTAAGCCCGTTACGAACTGAATTTTATCCGGTTTCGCAATCGGCCCAATCACGCGGGAAACCGTAGCCAGAATGTCCCGACGGGTCAGGTCGGCGTTATCCAGCGGTTCTTCCGTAATGATATAAGCGTAGATGCCTTGGCCTTTGATGTCGTGCGGATAACCCACCACGGCACTTTCCACCACGCCAAGGTGCATGTTAATGGCATTTTCTACCTCAGCCGTTCCGATTCGGTGACCCGATACATTCAGTACGTCATCAACCCGACCCGTAATGCGGTAATAACCGTCTTCATCGCGGAGACAGCCGTCGCCCGTAAAGTATAAATTGGGATACGTGCTGAAATACGTTTGCTTGCAACGTTCGTGGTCGCCGTAAGTAGTTCGGAGAATACCGGGCCAGGGGAATTTAATGCAAAGGTTACCCGAAACGCCGTTCCCTTCAATTTCCTTCCCGTTTTCGTCCACCAGAATCGGTTGCACACCGGGTAAGGGCAAAGTCGCATAAGTTGGCTTTTCGGGGGTAATACCCGCCAGTGGCGAAATCATGATTCCGCCCGTTTCGGTTTGCCACCAGGTATCGGCAATGGGCGTTTTTCCCTTACCAATATGATCGTGGAACCAACGCCAGGCTTCTTCATTAATCGGCTCACCCACGGAACCTAACTTCGTCAGGCTCGAAAGGTCTTTGTCTTCGACATATTGTAAGCCAAAGCCCATCAGCGAACGAATGGCCGTTGGAGCCGTGTAGAGAATGTTAACCTTATGCTTATCAACGATATCCCAGAAACGTCCGGCATCGGGATAGGTCGGTACCCCTTCGAACATTAAGCTCGTGGCACCGCAGCAAAGCGGACCGTAAACAATGTAACTATGTCCGGTAATCCAGCCGATGTCTGCCGTACAGAAATGAATGTCGCCGGGTTGGTACTGAAAGACGTTGGCAAAAGTGTACGAAGCGTACACCATATACCCACCGCAGGTATGCACCACGCCTTTGGGCTTACCCGTAGATCCCGAAGTGTAAAGGATGAACAGGGTGTCTTCAGCGTTCATTTCTTCGGCGGGGCAATCGTTGGTAACGTATTTTTCTTCCTGCTCCCACCAGCGATCCCGGCCTTTCAGCATGAAGACTGGCGTGCGGGTACGGGTCATGACCAATACGGTTTCTACCGAAGGACAGGTTACCAAAGCGTCATCCACGGTAGCTTTCATGGCAATTTCCTTCGAACCCCGGTAGGCCCCATCCGAAGTGACGACCACCTTACACTGAGCATCATTGATACGGTCAGCAATGGATTGGGCCGAGAAACCACCAAAAACGACTGAATGGATGGCTCCGATACGGGCACAGGCCAGAACGGCTACGGCCAGCTCAGGCACCATGGGTAAGTAAATACAAACGCGGTCACCTTTTTGCACGCCCTGTTTTTTCAGGACGTTCGCAAAACGGCAAACCCGCTGATGCAATTGTTTATAGGATATTTTAACCGATTCTTCCTGAGGATCGTTGGGTTCCCAAAGTATGGCCGTCTGATCGCCGCGTTCTACTAAGTGACGATCCAGAGCATTCTCAGTAATATTTAATTTACCACCCGTAAACCACTTAATATCCGGGTCGGAAAAATTCCATTGAAGCGTTTTAACCCAGGGTTTCCGCCAGTAAAAATGGGAAGCAATTTCAGCCCAGAAACCTTCAGGGTCCTCAACTGATTGCTTATACGTTCGTTGATAGTCTTCAAAGCTTTTCAGTTGAAATGGGATGTGACTCATAGCTAACAGCTCGTTTTAGAGGACTTGAAAAATACGTACTTAGTCCGGCTAAAGTACAAGCAATCGCGGAGGTGATCAAAAAAACGCGATTTTTCTAGCTAATTTAATATAGATAAAAGAGTACTATTCCATTGCTTTTTTGACTGGAACGAAGGGAAGAAATATCATTAACAGGCCGTAAGTTCCTGAACTTTGGCCATTAAGTTACGAGTAGAGAAGGGTTTGGTCAGGTAAAGATCAGCTCCGAAGGATAGGCCCTTTTCAATGTCGCTTTCTTTACTCTTGGCACTCAGAAAAATGATTTTGGTTTCCTGTAAGGATTCGGATTCTTTTACCTGTCGGCATACTTCATAGCCATCTACGCTGGGCATCATGATGTCCAGCAGAACCAGGTGTGGCGTTTCCTGGCGAATGATGTCCAGAGCCTCGGCTCCGTCACGGGCAATGTACACCTGGTAACCTTCCTTTTTCATCAGGAATTCCAGCGACATGACTATGCCCGGTTCATCGTCAACAATCAGAATTTTCATAACACACATCAACAAAATCTCAATGGTTGGGTTGAGATTCGGTTCGTTTTATAGAGTCAAGGAGTTACGGATTGAATTCAAATATACGCAAGTTTGTTCACTAACGAGGGGCTTCACCACGCATCTGTACGTTAGGAAAACAGGAAAAGCCCAACAAGGTTCATTCATTCATCCCTGAAAGCAACCTTGCGTAAGTACTCAGGATAATCACTCCGAGCGAACGGGTAACTGCACGATAAATAGGGCTCCGTGACCAGATTCGCTGTGTACTGCAATCGTTCCGCTATGCAATTCTATGATTTTTTTGGTAATGGCTAAGCCCAAACCGCTGCCTTTGGGTTTGCGGATGGTTTGATTTTCAGCCTGATAAAACTTGTCGAATATAAGTTTCTGATAATCCAGAGCAATGCCGGGCCCGTTATCCTGTACCTCAATAGTAATCTTCTTATCAGTGGTGTAGGCCCTGAGTTGGATTACTCCCCGGTGGGCTTCCGTATATTTGATAGCGTTGGAAAGCAGGTTAATGAGTACCTGCATGATTTTATCCCGATCTGCCTGCGTAGTGGGCAAGTTTTCATCCAGCGTCACCTCCAGTTTGACCGACTTATCCAGAGCCAGTTGTTCAACCGTCTCAATGGCTTCCCGAATCACTTCTCGCATCTGAACGCTTTCCGTGCGAAGGGATTGTTTCCCGGATTCGTATTTTTCCAGATCCAGCACCTGACTAATGAGACGGGTTAATCGATCCGACTCCCGAATAATGGTGTTTAGAAAATGATCCCGCTGGTCGGTTTCGAGTTCAGGATTATCCTGTAAAATTTCACTTAGAGCCTTGATTGACGTAATAGGCGTTCGTAATTCGTGGGTAACGGTGGTGAGAAAATCATCTTTCAAACGATCCGTCCGTACCATCTGTTCGTTAGCTTCACGGAGTTGCGTCGTGGCTCGTTCCAGCTCGGTTTGATGCTGGCGAAGCTGGCGGTTGGTGAGGATTAACTCCTGCGACTCCTTCAGAATTTCTACGACCTCATCCACCGAAATTTTCTCTTCCAGCGTTACCGAGGCAACCATTAACCGAGCCGAAGCCGAACCCACCACTCCGGCCAGCAGGTTTTCAGCGTAGTTCACCAATTGGGGCGAAGCCCGTTGCCAGTTGAGGTCAATTTCGTTCTCACTGGCAAAGCGTTCGAGTAACTGAGCCGTTCGTTCTTTACCAAAAAATTGACTCAACAAGCTTTGTAAATCAGGAATATAAGCCGTTCCCCGCCAGATGGTAGAGCTTTCGATTACTTCGGAATATTTGAAAATGTCCACGAATAAAATCGCCTGATTGTGTTCCATGGAGGTTTGTGGAAAGCGAATCGAAAGCAATATATATGCCAGCACATTAACCAGTAAACTCCAGAAAATGGCGTGGGATATTCGGTCGAAACCCTCCAGCCCAAACAGAGCTGAAGGCTTCAGCAATTCCACGCCCCAGGGGCCGTGCGTGTTCAACGAAATGGGGAAGAAACCCGCTTCCGCCAGCATGGGAATCACGAGGGTATAAAACCAAAGGGTAAAGCCCAGAATCAACCCAACGGTGGCTCCGTATCGATTCCCCTGTTTCCAGAAAATACCTCCTAATACAGCCGGAGCCAACTGAGCTACTGCGGTAAAGGACACCTGACCAATGGACACCAAGGGGTAGCGTCCGGCGAGTTTGGAGTAATAGAGATAAGCGGCGACGAGCAAAAACAGAATACTAATCCGGCGGGAGCGGGTCAGGAAGCTTCCCAGATTGGGCCCGATGCGTCGGCGAAGGGTGGGTTGCGTCAAGACATAAGGCATCAACACGCTGTTACTGAGCATCGTACTCAAGGCAATGGTTTCTACAATGACCATCCCCGTAGCCGCCGAAAAACCACCCAGATAAGTAATCAGAGCCAGCCATTCTTTATCAAAATACAGCGGAATAGCTAAGACATAATTATCTGCATTGACGGCCTGATTCTGAAACAGGATCGCTCCGCCAAAAGCGATGGGTAAGACGAAAAGGTTGATAATCAGCATGTAAAGCGGAAACGACCAGATCGCCCGGTTGAGGTGACGCTCGTCCGTATTTTCAACCACGGCTACTTGAAATTGGCGGGGTAACAACAGAATGCTGAGGGTAGAAAGCAACAAATGCCAAAACCAGGAACCATAGCCGCCCTCGGGATCGATGGTAAAGAGCTTTTGAAGTTCGGGTTTGTGAGAAGCCTGCGTGAAAATGTCGCCAAAACCATTAAAAACGCCGAAGGTAACGTAACTGCCTACGAGTAAAAAGGCCAGCATCTTTACCAGCGACTCGGCAGCAATGGCCGTTACCATGCCTTCGTGTTGTTCGGTAGCTTCGATTTTTCGCGTACCGAAAAGGATCACGAACAAGCCTAATCCAACGGCCAGATATAAGGTTAAATTACTGGTAAGTTCTTCTTTTTGAGGGAGTTGTGCTAGTACAGCAAAGCTCGTAGAAATGGCTTTAAGCTGAAGTGAAATGTAAGGGACGATCCCTACCAGACAGCAAAGTGCGACCAGAGCCCCCAAATTGGCGGATTTCCCATACCTGGAAGCCACAAAATCGGCCAGCGTGGCGATGCGTTGTACCTTACAAATGCGGATGATTTTGCGTAAAATAATCCACCACAGGGGGGCCGTCAAGGTAGGGCCTAAATAGGTGGAGAGGAATTCTACGCCGTTGGTGATCACTCGCCCTACGGAGCCATAATAGGCCCAGGCGGAACAGTAAACGCTCAGCGACAGCGAGTAAATCCAGGGATTGGAAACCCAGCGACGGGCGGGTTGAGAACGTTCAGCCCAGTAAGCAATGCCGAAAAGAAGTCCCAGATACATGACCGAGACAATAACTACCCAGCCACTATTCATGATTTCTGCGAGTCCAGTACCAATACATCAAAATTACCAGCCCCAGCCATACGATAAACAGATACCAGTAGAGCAGGGGAATGCCGAGCCAGAGGATGGGTCGGTTAAAAAGCGATAATAAAGGGAAATTGAGAATGAGGGCAAAAAGTAAACTAACGATAATCAGGTACTGACCCCGCAATCTTTCGTTCATGAGCTGCGATTTAAACCGCAAAGGTACGCCAGGATCAGTAAGAGATTGCCGACGAAGGGTAAGGGAAAGATTGATAAAGTTAATCCTTGAACCGTTCCCAGCGAATGAGCATGAATTTATCGCCCAGTTCGGTAACCAGTACGCCAGAGCTTCGCAGGTTTTCGCGGTTGGCAAAGTAATCAGCCAGCTCCTTATGATTGAGGATTTTGTAAGTGGGTTTATACTCAGAATTCTTGGGGATTTTGATCTGGTACTTCTTTACCCAGTTCATCACTGAAACGTGACTGACACCGAGTAGCCGCTCGATTTCTCGGTAGCTAACTCCTTCAATATAAAGTTGCAAGGCCTTAATGACGTAATACGTACTAATCCCTTTTCCTAACTTGTCTACGGTGAAGTGATACTGACAAGCTTTACAAAAAAAACGTTGCCGATCTTTAATAACCCCCGATTTGGTAACGTCCGAAGAATCGCAGCGGGGGCAATCTGGATGTTGCGTTGAATCCATTCGCTTACAATTGAGTAGCAAACATATAGCTAATTAGCAGAGAATGGAGAATAAAATGACATTTTTTCAAGAAAGGTATAAATCATGGAATTAAAACTACGTATGAAAATGCTTTATTAAATCTTAGGTAAGAATGACTGGAGACAATACCGGGTAGTATCATAAGACTTATACTAGGCATCTCTGTGAGATTCACGTCAAAGAAATAGCTCTTAGCAACTGATGACTCTTGCGTAGGTTCTGGGTTGGTCAACTCGCAGACTTTCAGGCAGATAGGATATAGGAGTAACACGATGAATAATTATGTTTAGAGTATATGTACTTATTTTATAGATACATGATTATTAAATTCGTTGGCGATACGAGAAAGAATTTAAGAAAATATACCATTTTTGCGAAAATCTGAACAAGCAACTTACATGGCAACCTTCTTTGATTTATTGATTTCATCAGGAGAATCACGTGCTCTTGAGCCCATTCGTGCGGGTCTTCAACACTGATGCCAGTATATTTATATGGACTACCTTATCTTTGATAAGCGATAGGTCTCTTCCATTATACCGTTTTAGGTTTTCTTGTATAATGTACTGAAAGACAATAGATAACATATCTGTAATGCTTCCATTTAAGTAAATGATAACTACTTGAAAAGGGGATAAAAGCACCTATTATAAACTTTATGACGGAAGTAAAGTCACCGAAACTAGGCAAAAATATCAGTAAGGCTTTAGTCAGTGTCGGATGGATATTTTTTGATCGGATTTTCCGCATGGCGGCAGGCATGGTTATTGGCGTCTGGCTGGCTCGTTACCTGGGACCTGAGCAATTTGGGCAGTTAAACTATGCCATGGTGTTTCCTGCTATTCTTTTACCCCTGGCAAGCTTGGGGCTGACCTCAGTGGTGGTGACAGAGTTAATAAACCCTAAAACTGCCTCCAGACAAGAATTACTGGGCACTGCCTTTGTATTGAAACTGCTGGCTGGGTTGGTTGCGTACCTGCTGGTGGGTGTGGCTGCTTATTACTTTTGTAAAGAGCTCACCCTAGTCTACATGATTCTTTTCTCCGCATCTACGCTGGTTTTTCAAAGTTCAGATGTCATTGATCTGTTTTTTCAGGCCGAGGTGCAGGCCCGCCGCTCCGTATTAGCAAAGTTCATTGCTTTTATTCTTTCAACGTTGCTTCGTACGTACCTATTAGTCTCACAGGCTAACCTTATTGTTTTTTCGGCTTTAATATTTCTGGAGGCTCTATTAGGAGCGTTGTTCTTGTTGTTTTTTTATAGCCGATACCGTTCAGAGTCTTTATTGCAGTGGCGTTTTGATCTTTCTCTGGCCAAACATTTGTTGTTAATGTCCTGGCCCTTGATCGTAAATGAATTTTTTATTTTTATTTACATGCGGGCCGATCAGTTTATGATTGAAAGCCTGGCAGACAGTGCTGAGTTAGGCAGGTATAGTGCTGCCTTACGTTTATCTGAAGTCTGGTATTTTATTGCTACCGCATTAGTATCCTCCTTTTATCCTTCCATTCTTCAACTAAAGAACAGCGACGAGGCCGCTTTCCACAGGGGTTACCAGCAATTACTTACCTTACTCGCTTTCATTAGTATCAGTATATCTGTAGGGACTTGCTTTTTTGCGGATACACTGGTTAATCTATTGTTTGGCAATCAGTATGAAGGCGTAGCTCAAATTTTGATTGTGCATATCTGGGCAGGCGTATTTGTCTTTCTAGGCGTAGGCACTTCCAATTGGTTTATACTATACGGACATCAACGCTTTATGCTTTATAAAACGCTGATAGGAGCTCTTGTAAATGTGATCTTAAATCTGGTCTTGATTCCTACCTATGGAGCAGTAGGAGCTTCTGTAGCCACATTAATCGCCTATATGTTATCAGCTTATTTGCTAAATTATTTCTCTGTACCTGTGCGACTTATCTTTCGTATGCAAACGTTGGCGATAGTGGACACGTTCCGTCTAAAGGCAGTACGCGATCTAGTACAGCGTTTTAAAATAAAAAGTTAAATTCTACGGTCAATAAACCCTCGTTTACTCAATCCCTTACCTTTCTAAAAGCTTGCGAACATGTCGAACTTCAATCAAGTGAAAGTACTTTTTAATTATTTGCCTTTTCTGGACGCCTTACAGATGTCTACTTTTTATTTTTTCAGAAAGCTGTTCAGAAACGACGTATTTTTAAGTTACTCTCAGATGGGAGAGGATCGGATTATTGCCAATATGCTCCCGGAGGTAACTACAGGATTTTATGTAGAGGTAGGTAGTAACGAACCTGTACATTTTTCTAATACGTTTGGCTTTTACTGCAAAGGCTGGCGGGGAATTACCATCGATGCGAATAAAAGCCTCGTAGAAAAACACAGAAATCTTCGCTTAAAGGACATTCCATTATACGCTGCGGTTTCTAATACGGAGACTGAAGTGGTCTTTACCGAGTATAACATGCATGAGCTAAATACGATTGATCAGCGAACGGTAACCGTGTTGGAAAAGGATCAGAAGGTGAAGGTAGTGGCTGAACATCGACTAAAAACCCGTACGCTAACAGATCTTTTGCAGGAAAATTTACCAACAGGGCAAACCATAGATTTTCTTTCTATTGACGTAGAAGGCCATGACTGGGAAGTATTGCAATCCCTGGATTTATCAATTTATCGTCCCAGACTTATCGTCATTGAAATGCATAGTTTTGATCTGGAGAAGTGTGCTGAAAACGCCATATACGCGTATTTGACGGCTAATGGATATGTTTTTAGCGGGTACGCCGTCTGGAATGGGTTCTTCCTTGACCAGCAATACCACAAACGTTCGGACCGTCATTGAAATGATTTTTTCGAAAGCTCCAGCTAACACTAGCCTGGCTAGTGTTGGCTGAAGCTTTCTATGATCGCAAGAGCAGTTGGAAGAGGATCGCTAATGTAGTAGATGATACGCGGGCATGATAGAATACTAATGATGCAGAGATCCGTGGATCAAAAGGAATGTACCTCTTGGCGGACTATTATAAAATTACTTCACTAGAACCATTCAGGTCAATATATACGCATTTAGAAAGCCGACGTTTCTCAGTCATTCATACGCCAGGAGCTATAGGGTTTACAACCGATAGGTATGCTTCTTTGCCAAACATAGATCAATACGGGAGGTCGGATTAAAGCGGATTATTTTAGGTACGCTTTCGTTGTAATGAATGAATAGATAAGAAGATAACATCACTGGAGGAACCACGTTGGCTCAAACTGTAAACTTTACTCGTGGTTATACATACCTGAAAACAGGGAAATGATCACAAGACAGGCCCTATCGAATTCTATCGTTAGTTCCACCCTTATTGCCGGCAACGAATGAAGGCTTTCCTGAGTTTACTAATTTCTTTAATGCCCCTTGCCCTGTGGGCACAGTTGACCATTACCACCACCTCCAGTACCGCGTATAGGAAGGATCGTGGAAATGCTATTTACCCGGCTTTTGTAGACCATTTGCCTTACCAGAGTTGGACGGAAGCGGGCAGTAAGGATTATTTTCAGCTTCGGGCGGAGGGAGGTAAGTACTATTCCTGGATTCTCACGCAGGGCCACCTGCCGGATGGGTTAAGCCTGAGTACAGAGGGCCGGATTCAGGGTACTCCTGAAAAAGAAGGTACGTACACGTTTACGGTACAGGTAACTTCGGGGAACCGATCCGCCTCTAAAAAGCTAACAATGGTAGCGGAACCCTACCGAGCTCAGTGGTATGAACGGGCCAAATTTGGCGTGAATGTGTCTTGTGGGTTTTTATCAGAACCGCGAATCGTGGGTGCCTGGACGATGCCCAAAGACACCATTCAGGCTAAAATAAGAAAATTGGAAGCCCGAATGTCTGCCTTTGATGCTCAAACCTGGGTAAATGAAACGGTTAATTTGGGAGGTAAGTTTTTAAACTATGCCGGACATTCGTTTGATGCCTGGCGAATGTGGCCTTCGACTACGCCCACGAATGGGGAAATGAAAACGACCCGAAATTACGTGGGTGAGCTAATAACTGCCTGCCATAACAAGGGAATTAAGTTCATCAGTTACTTTGCTCCTGATAAGGGAGGCAATCCAGATAATACGGATTATGCCGCCTGGGATCCCAAGATTGCTACTGATTTTGACGCTTGGGGTACAATGAATATAGGTTTGTGCCGGGAACTCGTAGACATGGGGGCGGATGGACTCTGGGTAGATGTGGGAGCAACACCTGAACTATTTACCGTAGACCCTCGCTGGTTTGACTGGCAGAAAATTGTTGCCTATGCTCGGACTAAGAACCCGTACTTTATCTTTCTATCGAACCCTGGTATTCGTGCGTTTGGTTCAGTGGTAAACTACCCTTATAATGATGTAGCTGTTTTTGAGGGAGAAGCACGGATGGAAAGCGTGTTGATTGGCGTCGGGCATCTTCCGGCGGCCAGGAAAAAAATGGCGGCGGAAACGAGTATTTTACTGGATAAGGAATGGGCCTGGAGTCCCAGCCGGGGAACGCCTAACGTTCCGGCTAAAGACCCTGAGGTAATAATCGATTTTATTAAACGAAACTGGGCCAATGGGGCTACCGTATCCCTGAACTGGCCCGTGCGAGTGGATGGTACTTTCATTGTTCCCGAGTACCGAGCAGCCCTTACCAAAATCGGGGCCTTCGTCAGAGCTAATCAGCCCTGGTTGCCCGCTCCCGAGCTGCAAGAAGCGGGAGGTCAGGTGACCCTAAAAGCCGTGGGGGGTACCCGAATTTTTTATACGACAGACGGGAAAACACCCGGAAAGAATAGCCGGATGTTCACGGGTAAGCGCCCTGTCTCAAAAATGATCAGAGCCGTTGCTATTGGTAAAAACGGAAATAGTAGTCGTGAAGCCCAAAGACCAGCCAGGGTAGTCGAAAGTCTGGAAGGATATAGCACCGGATTTGCTTCCTCAAAAGACTATACATCCCGCATCGATACGCTGGGGTATTTTCGGGGAATGCGGGTGGTGGTAGGAGCTTCGGACCTAACTCTGGCCGCAGTTGGACATCCTGATGCTGGGCAGACCAGCCACGAAATACTGATTAAGGAATACGCGACGGATAAGCCTGTGCTGGTCTTTAAAGGATCAGCCGTAGTCAAAGAAGCGGGCTTTAATTATCTGCTAATTCCTGAAACGCGGCTGGAAGCTGGGCATTCTTACCTCATTGCATTTAAAGAGGCCGGCTCCTACAGGGCCCATACCCTTACCGTGGTTCCTCAAAACCCGGATGTACGGATCGTAGAAAAATACATTCTCAACGCCCAGGGGGATCGCATCCCCGTTAAGAAAGATGGCTACGGAGCACTGCTGGCTCTGAAATACAGGCGTGATTCAGAAACCAGTAAAAATCTGGCCTTAGGCAAGCCCGTGGCCTTTCTGTCCAATAAAAATGGAGCTCTTCTGAATCCGAGTGCTGAAATTCTATTTCCTGAAAATGGCGTGGATGGCGATATGAACACAGTAGCGATAGGCGGGGGAGAATATGCCTATACCTACCGGATTGACCTGTTAGAATCGACGGAGATCCGGCAGATAAAGCTGTTTTTTTATCCCGAAAACATCGCTACTGAGCTGGAGATTTATACCTCGCTGGATGGAAGTGATAAGACCAGAAGGCTAAGCATGGACAACGCGAAGTTAAAAACGGAATTATCGTTGCCTTTAGGAGTAGTAAACGCAAGGTATATATACATTAAAGCCCTTAAACCCGATGGACCAGAACAGCCCGGTGCACAGATGAGTATCAGGGAAGTTCAGGTGTTTAAGTAAGTAGGTGTTGTGTAATTCTAGTATGTTTTGAAGGTTTCTGTATTGAAATTTTAGGTAAAAGAGGATAATGGACAAGGACAAGATACTGTAATTGTAGGAGATGAGATTGCAAAATATGGACTTAATATAGCTGGCAGTAGTATGTTGTTCTTGATAGACTTAAGTAATATATAGGAGTCAGGCTAATTGTATTAAACGCTTAGCCTAACTCTTATTGTAAATGTAAACATACTATTTTATCAATGTTAGTCATATACTCAACTAAAGAATCAATATGTCTTAGAAGATCTTGATTGGAAATGTCAGACGCCTCATCATTATGGTGTAGCACTTTGTTTCTTTTATTAACAATATTATTAACGCTTTCCTTTTGAATATTAAAAATATCATTTTTATCCAAATCAATTCCAAATTTTTTAAATAAGGACTTGGTTCTAAAAGGATTGCCTGATATAAATTCATCAAGCTGATTTTTTTATACCTATTTTTAAATTCTCATATTTTATTTCATTTTCTTTTAATTCTTTATCAATTTGAAAATGCCATCTTATAAGATTATGAGGAAGTTTTGCTGTGATTAATCTTGAATTTATTTCATTTATAATGACCATGAGTGAATCTTTTAAATATGATTCTAGGTATGCACACATTGTGACTAAAAATGATTTATTAAAAAAATTAGAGTTTTCGTAAATTAAATCATCAACCGGTTCGCTAATTATTCTTTTATTAATTGAGTTAATTATATGTTTTAGTTGTTGAAGCTGCTTTAGATAGGTATCTAAATAGGGTGTTTTTATCATAGTAGTGTAGATAGTTTTTCTTTCCAAAGTTCTCTTCTTTTTAAAATAGAACTTTTTAGTTGGGTTCCTCCTGATAATGACTTTGTGAATTTTGAATCATTACATAGTTCATTAAATTTAATAATAACTTCACTTTTATTTTTCTTAAGGAATTCTAGATCTAAGTCTTTGAAGCTCCACATTAGTAAATCATAATAGACTAAACTTTGTCGTTTTTTGCTTTTAGTTGTATCTACAAATGGATTGTCTTCAAATACATATAGGCATTTCTCAAGGGTTGAAGTAAAACTCTCTTTTAGTACATCAATATCTTCTTTTGGTAAATTTTGATTGGCTTCCATGTAGTTATCTAGATATTTAGATAACTTATCTTCATAGTCAGATAAATTAGTCTGAAGAGCAAAAAATCTTAATACCATTTCTTCGGGCTCTCGGCTGTCTTTTTCGGTAACCCCAGATACGCCATTTCCGAAAGTATTGACATAATCTATTTTAGATAATTCTGTTAGTAATATATCCAAACTGCCTGGAAATATAGCATGTCTTATTTCTTGAGGTGATAATTGAACAGCACCTTGATTTAATCTAGCAAATATTTCTTTAGTTAGTTCTTTTGGATTTTCCTTTCTTAAAATGATGCATCTAATTGTAGTGCTTTCCAATTCACTTCTAAATTCTCCAAGTTCAGAAAAATACTTGTTATTCAATTCTTTAAATACTGTTAATCCTTCAAGTTTAAATTCATCATTGAAAAACCTTTTTATAGTTGTTATTCTTTGAACTCCATCAATAACATCATGATTACCCTTTTCATTTTCAGCAAAATAGCATGCTGGTAGTGGAATTCTCATTAAACATGATTCTATAAATTTAGATCCTCTTTCATTTCCTTCTTTATCCCATTTGTATTTTCTCTGAAAATCAGGGTTTAATATTAATTTAGGTGGATTAGTATTAGATCTTGAAACTAATGTTTCAAAAGGATAATCAATTGGATACAGATTTAATGTTTTGATATCTGGCATGAATTTCTGAATTAATTTGTTATAGGTGTACTTATTGACAGAATATAGTTTTTTTATAAAACTATCAAGTAGTTCGTGAAATAAAGTTTGTTATGCCTTGTAACATTAAATATACTTGGTCTTTAGTATATTCTGTAAATTTCCCGTGTGCTGCTTTATTTCTTAAGTCAAGCCATGATACTATGCTTTTTTGGTCAAGTTTGGTATATACATTAGTACTTCCAAGTTCGGAATTCATTAGATCCGCTTTTTTATGTATAGGTCTACCATCTTTTACAATTTCTGTTGGGATAGAATTTTTTATACATAGTTGACGAAGATGTTCTTCTAATACACTTCCGGCCATTACTGCGGCTGGATCTTTGTAGTTCTCTTGCAGTAAATATTCGGACATTTCTAAGAAATCTGAAAATATTTCTGCTGATACTAGCTCTTTTACAGTGAACAACCATCCTCCGTATATTTCTTCTCTAGCAGCTCTTAGTATACCTTTACCAACTTCTGTGTAATATAAAGTGGAGTCTCTTACATCATTTTTGAATTCTTCAAAAAAAGGATGCTCTATTCCAAAAACATTTTTTAAAAAAGATAATGAAGATGACCTGAATTCATTGTAGAGTTCAGTAGAAACGGATGATCTGAAATCATCTGAATTTGTAGTAGATAATAGATTATTACCTAAACTAATTAATTCATCAATTCTTAATTTAATACTTTCAATTTTCATATTATAATTATTTAATTCATGATACAGAACTGTTTTCCAAAGATGTGATTCTATTATTTAGGTCATTGGATATTTTATTTAAAACTAATAATAAATAACCTTTGGTATTTTCTAACGTCAAATCATCTGCTAAAGAAAATCCATGATACTCATGAAGGTGCTGCTTTATATCTTCTATCTCATGAGGCTTTAGATTAGAAAAGGGGTTTTCATCTTTGTAGATTGCTAAAGGAGAAAGATGGATAAATGCACAACCTAGTTTATATACAGATTGAGTCCAATAATTTAAGTTATTTGCAAAATCTACCATTTGTTTGTCAGTTATTTTGGCTGAGGAATTAGGTCTAGTCCATCTTTCATTACATAAGGTTTGATTAATATAGTGTTCTCGAGTTTCTGTATCATTATTTGCTATAAAAATAATTCTAACTTGAGAGTCAAGTTCTTGCCTTATGATTGACAATAGTTGACCATATAATTGTCTTTCAAATAGTATCTGACCTGCTTCTCTATTTTCCAACGACCTATCTCTTAAAATTTTGCAGAACTTTTGAATTGATGTCATATTGTTAGTATTATATATATGATTTGGGTTAATTCAACCCTAACTTACTACATTTTCCATTTGATATAGTAATAGTCCCACCCCATTGAGCTGATCCGTTTACAGCCTTTGCTGTAACATTGTATACTCCGGCCGTTTTATTAATAGTTACATTACCATTATCCCCGCAGTCAGGAGTAGAACTGCTGTAATACACGGTAATTCTACCTTCATAGGAACCGCCGATATACACATCTACGGTACCTAAACCATTTCTCGTCAGATATATAATTCCCTGACCAGTTGTAGAAATATTATTGATCTGAACGGTCTTATAACTGGTAGATTGACCGCCAGGGCCTGTTGCCGTTAGCGTAACTGTATAGTTACCATTATTCTTATATGTATGATAGGGGTCTGGTCCTGAACCTATGCTACCATCACCAAAATTCCACTGATAGGTTGTTGAGCTGCCAAACTTGCTTACTAATCTTACTTCTCCATTGGCCATATACTCTACGCCAAAATCAGCACTTGGTTTCGAAATACTAGTAATTGTTACGGTCTTGGTGGCTGTGGATTGACCACCTGGTCCCGTGGCCGTTAGGACGATTGTGAAAGTGCCGTTTGCTTTATAGGTATAATTTATTGTCGAGCCAGAGCCCGTGCCTCCATCACCAAAAGTCCATTGATAAGTAGTAGACGATTCTCCTTTACTACTTACCTTAATTTGGCCTTCGGTTAATTATTGAATGTCGAAATCGGCATTGGGTTTAGAATTTTTAATAGTAATGGTATCTGTAAAAGTCATGGTACCACCTTTTCCAATAGCCGAAAGCGTTACTGCATATTTCCCTCCCTTTGCATAGGCATGACGTGGATTCTTATCAGTAGATTTAATACCATCGCCAAAATCCCATCCAAACTGATCTGCATTTTCAGACTCATTAATAAAGGTTACCTCACAAGGTCCTTCACAGTTGTTATTGGCAAATGTGAATTTGGCGACAGGTGGCTCAGGGTCTTTTTTACAGGAAAAATGAAAGCAAAAGAGAAAAGTAGAAGTAATATATAAATACGCATAGGGTTATCAGATTGAACTTTTAATAATATGTCTGAACAGTGGGAGAGGTTATCAGAAAAAATGAGAATTTTTTAAATACAAAATCGTAATAATAAAACCCTGATAGATCTATCAGGGTCATACCAAGCTAATAGCCTTGTAACAGCAGTTTATCGGTATACAAAGCTGATGTCACCATGATGACCCCAACCCAGGTAGTCAAAATTCTTCCAGACTTTACGACGCTTAATTTTACCTGCTTCGTTTTTGTAGCCGCTTTGATAACTTCCGGTTTTCCAAAGTTCATGATCTGGGTACATTAGGTTTTGTTCCTTGGGAGGAGTGGATGAAGTAGCAATAGCTGTAATTAAGCCTCCCACTCGGATAGAAGAAAAGTGGTGAGGTACGTGCCTGTTCCTGCTCCTTTCTATGCCTTGTAATACTGATAAGCATCCTGAGTGACTGAATTATACAAAGCATTTTGTCTTTGGGTGCGTTATCGCTGAAGTAAGTTACTGGCGGAGCTTCCTGTGGTTTTGCTTCTGTAGAGGTAACTATCTTTCTGCTTTTCAGCGGCGGTAAGGGGCTAATTAACTGGAAAGGGGCAACGCATGGTTTGAATCTAGCACCAGATGAAGCGTTAATGAGTGGATTTTATAGGGCTTCTTTAGCAAACGACGTGCGGACGGGTAAACCTGAATCTCTAACACCTGAAATCTCTCTGGAAGGTGGGAAAACGTGGGTAAATAACGATGAACTAACGGCTAAACAGAACCGTCACCCAATTGTACGAGTTTGCCAAAATGCAAATGGAATGGAACGTTCGTCGTTGGTCAAAATACAATAATGGATGCCAAACCTTTGGATGTGACTTTTAAAGTAAAAGGATTGCAAAATACGATTCGGTTACGCGACCGGGAAATCTATATGGGAAGAGTACAAAAAAACTGATTTTAGTTGATAACCTTCTGAAGAAAAGGCAATTAATCAATGTAAACTAATTATAACATCTTATGTCAAATCGTATCACTCACATCAGAAAGCCAAACGTAGACAGTAGCGTAGAACACATAACTCATGTAAAAGGGACTAATTCAAATGGTGTTTTTGAATATCCTGTATCTACAGTTATCTACTACATAAAGCAAGGCTACGAATTTTATGTACAAGCCGGAAGTGAAAAAGCTATTGTCACTTATCAAAAAAGTGCATATGGAAATGAATATATAAAGACAAAACCTGATTCTACTCGAAGAGACAATTTGCTAAGTCTTCCGCAATTTTAAATAGTTGTACGGAGCTATATTAATCGCGATGTATTATTAAAGTAGAGTGACTAAAGCGTGACCAGAAATGAAAAAAGCCTGATTATCTAATTGATAATCAGGCTTTTAGCAGAGGGTGAGGAGCCCTGAGGGTAACGGTTAATTAACTGAGTAAGACCATATTAGCCACGAAGACTAACGGGGGTGCCTGTAACTATGCCAGTGGGAAGGCCCAAAAAAAAAGGGTTTCCAACTGGTAAGCGGTCAAACAAGACACCCTCAAGCTTTCCCATGTCACCGCTACTAAGTAGCCGCTTTTGCAATTCTACAGTGTATTGCAAAGCTTCGATAGTTTCATTTTGAAGCTTAATTCTTTCCCTTAGTTCAGATTCCAAATCACTGCCGCCGTTAGCCTTAACCGTTACAGGCTTTTGAAACATTTCGCCGGTTCCTTTCATTAACCAAGTCGGGTTAACTTCCGGGTACTTATTTAAAATATCTTCCAGAATTTCAAAACCGGGTTTGCTTCTTCCTTCTGTAACATTTGTAATAGTGGTGCTATTTCTGCCTAAGCTTTTTCCGAACGAATTGTTATTCATTCTCAACGCTTTGACCAATTCGGCGATTCTATCGTTTACTGTCGTCATAATAATTGAAATTGAGACGTTATAAATGCCCTCTATTGGGTAGAAATTCAGTTGAAAAATTAAATAATTAAGTAATTGAAAATCAAAATATTAAAACTTAATTTTAAATATTTGATAAAATAATTCACTTAAAAATTGGAAAATGGTTTTCGTTTGCCCTACATTTGGGTAGAAATCAGGCAGAAAAATAGCTGATTTACGGTTCAAATATAGCTGAAAAGAGGTAGAAATTTCAAGTTTAGAGTAAGTGAATGGCAAATTCAGCGTTTGTCTGGTTTCTACAGCTGACGAAAAAACCCCCTCTAAAGCGGTCCTATGCTGGTTTTTATTAAAAGATGAAGTTTGTAACCTATTGGTCCTGACTTAAAATCAATCATCCTGAATTTTTCCCGTTGGAATGGCTACGTATATACAAAGCCGTTATGAATTATATTTTTATTAATTATGGAAGAAATGGTACAGCGTTTAAACACAATTGCAGCAATCTGGAACGGCGGTCGCATTCCAGATAAGCAGAAAACCCTCATTTTAAGAAAGTACCGGGACAAATTCGGTATCAGTAGGCATACGGCTAACAATACCCTAGTAGGCAACGGAAAGCGTAGCCCTTCAGCCGTGGACCCCAAAGAGCTGCGGTTCTTAGAAAAGGAGCTTTCTAACGTAATAAAGGAGTATAAAGCCATTGAAAAAGAGCCCTCTATACTTGAACCCCTGCTAGACGACTAATGCAAGAAATTGGAGTTCTCGTTTTCGTGGCCTTGTGGGTTTTGTCGTTGCGTGGTGATGCTAAAGCCCCCCTAAAATGAGCCCGGCCTTTTATCTGACCAGCTTTATTTTTATCCTGGTTGTCCTGCCTTACGTTTTCCGTTCCAAACATTCGGATACGTACCGAAAGAATTAAGTTTTAACCCCCTCAAACGTCTTAAAAATGCTTTTCCCCCTCTTTATCGCCCTGCCAGGTGAACAGGTCACTATTTGCCTAAAAAAAAGGAATTACAGCGGCCAGGTAACCCACGCTTCAGCCGTAGACACTACCGGCGACGGTGCAAAAACGCGGTATATCGTCAAGGTCGCCGGGCACGATCTGGAACTAAACGAAAACCAAATTCAACCCAAACTATGAAAGCCTCACATAAAAGAAAACCAGTTCATTACGCCAATATGCAGGGCATGGTTCATAAGATTAATCTAGCCCCTCTATGCCTGGAAGAACTCGAAAAAGTCCTGGATTCTAAAGGTTCAGCTTCATTGACTTACCGCCAAGTCGTAGCAGGAATAGAGCTGATTCAATTGGAAAAAACCAAATACGAGAAAGGTTCTCCTGAGTATGTTAAGTACTCCGTTATGGAGCTTATTCTATCTGGCCGGAAAATGGAAATCATTATTGTAATGCAAAAATTTAACCGACTCCTCCATGCAGCTATCTGAACTAACAAACTTCGTCCAAATTGGAGGCGTTTCTTTACTCACTACGCCTAAGCTTCTGGAAGGCAAAGAATTGGTTAATACCAAAGTCACTTCCTTACAAACCCGCCCAAGCCCTTTAATGGATTTTCAAGCTAATGAGCTTGATTTTCTTATTCGAGTTCTCAACGCGATCCAGCAGGAACTCGATAGCCGTAACCCTTTCCTGCAATAAAGTAATGAGTGAATATCCTTTCAGATTTGAACGTAACAAGAAAAAAGGCACGTGCCCGGCTTGCGGACATAAAGGCGTTTTTAGGCATTACGAAGACTTACAGGGCAACCGCCTAAACGAAGACTGGGGTCGTTGCGACCGCTCCAGCAAGTGTGGGTACCATGCCGCCCCGAGTGGGAAAGTTTTCGAGAAAGCCCCGAACTACGTCCCGCCGCCAGAACCTACTATTATTTACCCAGAAGGCCCGGAGCTGGAACAAATAACTAAAAGTTTAGTAGATTTAAATTCTAACTTTCATCAATTCGCTCGTACCCTTCAGGTTTCAGACGAACACTTAACCAAGTGGCTGGTCGGAACCAACAAAAAGAAAATGACCGGCTTTGTTTTCAAAAATCAAAGCGGCCAGATTATGAATGTGAAGTGGATTCGCTACAACGAAAACGGAAAGCGAGGCCACGGCGAATTCGACGAATACAGCTTAAAACAGCCCAAGGCTGAAGGCTTCCGGTACGCTCAGTGTCTCTATGGTGAGCACTTGTTACCCGAAGACAAAACCGTCCCGGTTATCGTCGTAGAAAGCGAAAAAACCGCCGTTTTAGCGTCGTTCTTTTATCCAGCCTTTGCTTGGGTTGGTTGCGGGTCTGCTAACGGCCTGACAGCGGCGAAAATTACGGTTTTACTAGGTCGGAAAGTGTACTGGCTGGCCGATGCTGACATCGACGGCAGACAGAAAGCCTCAAGCTTAAAAAACCTTTTCAACTTCGCTATTAAACACAAAATCGTCGATCTTTTCCCAGATCGGACGGATGGTTGGGATATTGCCGACGCCCTGGCCGCTGGCGTCCGTCCTGAGTTAGCGGAAGCCTGCGAGGCTGCCGAATGGGTGAGCCTGGTTATTCCTGAGCAAAAGCCCGAACCCAAGCCAGAAGAGCTGGAGGCGGTGGCGGAAATCATCACGGACCCGGAAGAAATGGCTCGTATCACGGCGGAAAAGAAAGCCGCCGCCGCCGCCCTTCAGGAAGAGTTGTACGCAAAAGTTCGGTACAACCTGGACACGTACGAAATTGAAGTAAGGGCGGGGAAATTTTTCGAGACGGTAGCCGAAGACTTTCTCTTATATATCAAGTATAAGACCGAAGACGAGTACGAACAAATTACTTGGATTCTGGAGCTAAAAACGCCCAAAGGAAGCATATTCGTTGAAGTCATTCACGAAGACTTTTGCTCGGCTCGCAAGCTTAAAAATTTAGTGGCCGCCAAACGCCTGAGCCTTAAAATTACCGAGGCACACCTGGACGAACTTCGCAGCTACTTATTCCGTAAAACCGAGTTTTCGTCGGCGGTGAAAGTGTTACGCTATGGCTACCACGTGCCGTCAGGGGCTTACTTCTTTGCAAACATCGCTATTCACAACGGCCAGACCGTACAACCGGACGAGTTCGGTATCATCAAAGCCGGTGACGAGTTTTTGTCGATACCTCAAAGCTCCAAATCAAAAGCCGCCAGGTACCTAACCAGTGATTTAGCTATATCATTTAACCGGTTCTTTTCTAAATATGCTGAAGCTCACCGATTTGAGAACGCATTTTTACCTATATGCTTCTATATTTTTAGC
Source organism: Siphonobacter sp. SORGH_AS_0500 (assembly GCF_031453245.1). NCBI lineage: Bacteria > Pseudomonadati > Bacteroidota > Cytophagia > Cytophagales > Cytophagaceae > Siphonobacter > Siphonobacter sp. SORGH_AS_0500. The sequence goes on along the minus strand of NZ_JAVIYT010000001.1, from coordinate 3,406,968 downwards.
CTGTTTCGCGATCATGCACTCCGTTATAAAAACTTTTCGCCTATTCTATTCCTGAAGGGTGGAGCCGGGACGGGAAAAAGCTCGATGGTTCGCGTTCTTACGTCAGCATTTGGACGAAAACAGGAAGGGGTAAACCTAAAAAATAAGAACACCGACGCTTCCCTAGTTAAAATCATGGGTCAGACGTCTAACATGATTGTATGGTTTGACGAATACCACAACGAGTTAGGCAGTACCGAGGGTTTGCTGCAGGCCGCCTACGATAATGACGGGTACCACCGTTCCAGCGACAACACCACCAATGAAACAAATACGGTAGATATTCACTCAGCCTTGGCTTTAACTTCCAATTACCTGCCGGACAATCCTATTTTCTTTAGTCGTTGCGTTTTTCAGCCCATTACCAGCCAGGACAAAACGGAGGCTCAGCGGATGGCATTCTATCAGCTGGAGGAGTGGCAAGAAAAGGGGCTTAGCTGCCTAACGGTCGAATTACTCCAGCACCGTGGACACCTGGTCGCTAATGACAATTACGGCACCGCTTATGACCGACTTTACACGGCATTTAAAAACCGTTTTCACGGCGAGAACCTGCCGGAACGTCTCTATGCGAATTTGTCGCAGATTATGGCCGCACCGCTTCTTTTTCAATCGCTCGGCCTGATTCAAATACTCGAATTTGAAACCACCGACGAAAACGAAATACTGGAAGCATTCGTCGAGATCGGCACCGCCAGCATTCGCAGACAGCACCGGATTCATTCGGAAAAATCAGAGCTGGCCGCCTTCCTGGAAATCCTGCAAACACTTTACGACTCGGCAGTTCTTCAGGACGAGATCCACTTTAGAATACAGGGCGACGAAATCAGCCTATGGTTCCCGCAATTGTACAATTTGTACGCACCACGCTATCGGCAGATATACATGAAAGCACCCGCTGACAAGGATACACTTCAAAGCGAACTAGCAGCAGCAGTCGGCAAAAGTGAGTGGTCAGAGATTACCAAAAGCATACGATTCCGTAATGATGGCGAGGGAAACTCCGCCGCTCCAACTACTCCAAGAAAGAACTCATGTATAGTGAACTACAGGACTTTACAGGACAAATACGGGTTAGATTTTGAGAGCAGACACCCCCGGTAAATCAAAAAAAACGTCTTGTTAACAGAAAAAAAATTCAAAGAAACTACCTGAAAAAGTGACTACACGACTACAAAAGTACTTAAGTATCTGATTATCAATTAAAATAGTGTAGTAAAAGTGTAGTCAAACTGTAGTCAAAGTGTAGTAATGTAGTTTTTGTAGTCACGGTGACTACAATTTGACTACAAAAAAAATGAGTTAAGTTTCTGAAAATGAGATAATTAAAATTTTGTAGTCGTGTAGTCAGGAAACAAGGGCCAAAACTCAGAAACACATTGAAAAATTAACAACACTTTTTTTATGCAAAACGGAATAGTACAAGAACCCGAAAAGCTGGAATTATCCGAAAATGGCCGCTTAGGTAGCCGCTGGCGGGATGAAAAAGGCAGAATGTTAGTGGTATTCCAGAAAGAAAAAAACTGGGTATCGTCGCCCGTACCATGTTGGCAATGCGTAAACATTACCCTACTGGTTCTGGAGCAGGAAGACTTCGAAAAAATGCCTTTTGAAAGGTTTGTCCACCAGGTCGCAACGGGTAAAATCAAACGCTACATTCCTGAAGCACCACCCAAGCAAATACTCCCTTTTTAATAACTTTTAATTAACCCTTTCACAAGTAACAAAATGGCAGATTCCAATTCAGTAACAGGCAAGTTTTTAGGAGCAGGAACAACCCGCGAAGTAGGTCAAAACGGTTTTTTAGTTCGCTCGTTCTGGGTAGATATTACGACAAACCCAGAGTACCCCAACACCCCCGAGTTTCAGCTGAAGGGAGACAAGGTCGCCCTGGTCGATAATCTCACCAAAGGCCAGCAGATTAAGGTTTCCTATAATCTTAACGGTCGCAAGGTGAAAGGTAGAGACGGGAACGAAATAGTTATTACCAACCTGGATGCCTGGCGTATTGAAGTGATCAACACTACCAGTGCCGCCACGATCAACACACCCAAAGCCGAGCCTGTAGCCGCTGGCGGTGACGATCTACCATTTTAAAAACCCAAGCCCCGCCCGGTTGGGTGGGGCTCCCTTCAGATGAACATCGTAACAAATTGCCTTATACTGGCCGCTCAATTTGCTGGAGTCTGGCTGATACTAAAAAAGCTTTTTACTCTTATTCAGCACACCACACAAGACTAGCTAAATGAATATGTTAACGAGTATCACAAGGGTTTCTTTAGCACTTCTTTTCTGGGGTCCGGTTGCCCTTTTGGTTTCCATTTTTGCCATAGTTGATTTTATCCTTTCACCCGCTAAATACTTCCAAAAATGAACGGAGCAATGATCGCCACCAGCACAAAAGAAAAAGCTTTGGTACGCTGGTTAAATATGCAGGTAGCCCACCGCTTATTGTCAAAATCTGAGCTAAAGGGCAAGCTGGGTCAGGAAGTGGAAGCCGCCCGCAAAAAGGCAATGGCTGGACTAAATGAGGCTGATTTAGGCCCGATTAAGTTAACCAGTACCATACTTGAAACCCTGGCTTTAAAACTCATTCGCTGCAAGGATGTGGCAACACTGGAGCAAGCGGTTTCCTATGCCGAAAGCTTGCTAGTTGGCGAAGTCCTAATCGTTCAGGACGACGACACCTTAAAACAGAATCTCTAATGCCTTTCGACCGGAAGAAATACCACCCGAAATGGTCGCTTATTACTCGGATGGTACGCAGGCGGGCCGCCAATTGTTGCGAAGAATGCCGGGTCAAAAACGACCGCTTTGTCATACGAGGGAAGGGCAAACAGAAAGGAACCTACCGATACGCCACCGGTTGCGAAATAATCGAATTTCAAGGCTTACGACTGGAAGGCGTCGGGTACTGGAAAGCCGCTAAACAGCTAGGAATGGTTCGGGTGGTGCTGACGATATCCCACCTGGACCGGGACCGGAAAAACAACCGTTTCGACAACTTGAAAGCCCTTTGTCAGTATTGCCACCTGAACTACGACCGTCCCGTTAATAATTGGCTAAAAGCCTACGGGAAAAATGAATCTACATTACCACTCTTTAACTAACTCAACTATGTTTTTTGTTGCCCTAGGGGCTCTCGTTACCGTTTTGATGGTAGCAGGCTTGTACGTTGACTTTTCGAAAATTTTAAGAAAGAAAGGAGGTAAAAAATGAAACGTTATAAAGTAGAAGTAACCCGCGTCGATGAGTATGTCATTGAAATTGACGAAACCATAATTAACCAGGAATGGATCTCCGAATTTGAAAAGTTTTTTTGGGACGTTAATGACTTAAAAGACCTGGCCTCACACCTGGCGATAGTGCAGGCAACCGAGGGAAAAAACAGCGGAATGATTGAGGGATTCGGCCACATTACCCGAGATGGTGAGCTGCCGTTTTCGTGTGAAGACTATGATTCTAACGGTGTATTACTGCCCGAGGAAGAACGGCGTAAAGCAGAACCAGGCTTTAATATTAAAATAAGGTATGAGGAAGAAATTGACACCTATATAACCGAACTAAAATGAGAATGATAAGTACCAATGCCCGCCAGCCACAGACTGATTGCTGGTGTGTGGTGTACGTTCCCGGATGGTCAGAAAGTGGTTTCGACGTTGCCGAGTTTCGGAACGGTTTCTGGTTCAATCAAAACGGCCAACTAATCACCATAGGCGTAGAAGCTTGGGTATATTCTGACGACTTTAAAACCCCTTAGTAATATGACTTTAGAGCAGTTTCTCCAGAAAAGAACAAACTTAAATAAGATGAGCGAAGAGTTTGAGAAAACCATGAGTTCAAACCTTCGTGACCTTGAAAATGAATTTATAGAAGCCAATGCCAGGACACAGAAAGGACTGGTGTATGAACTAGCAGATAAGGAAGTACACCCTCATTACTATAAACGTTTTGTAGTTGATAGTTTTACTCTTTACCAAGGCCCAAAACCTACCATATATGTTTCTGGCCGTTGGATGAATGAAGAAGACAAGCCCGCAGAACAAGCCTTCCTGCCTGAATGGTGGTTTACTAATCCTGCAATTTTTAAAATTTCAGACAATCAAACGATTAGAAAAAAGGCACCAATCATACCAAGAAGTAAGTAGTATAAAACGCCCGGCCATGTAAAGGCCGGGCGTTTTTTTCGTCCTATCGGGGGTGAGTACCGGGTATCAGTTTTGCATCGATCAAAACACTGTTATCAATGGCACAAATTCAAAACACAACGGCAAAGGCTGGAGGCGTAGGCTTTTTACCACTTTTATTCCTGGTCTTTTTAGTACTCAAACTTACTAGTGTCATCGACTGGAGCTGGTGGTGGGTTACGGCACCGCTTTGGGGGGTAATGGCTTTGTTAGTTATTGGCTTCTTTCTTTGGTTTTTAATTATGTTCATTCGGGTACTAATCCGAGTAACAAAAAGGGAGGCGAAGAAATGACCGAGCTAGAAAAACAAAACCTAATTGTTAGTCAGATTGAAGTTTTACGAAAGGTCGTAGAATCTTGTCGAACATTAGGGGAACATAATCTTGCCACGCAAGCAATGGACAAAATGCTAACGCTTATTGCTCGTATGAAGTAAAAAAAAGCCGCTCAACTATCACAGCTGAGCGGCTTTTTTTGAGTCCTTCTGGCCGCCAGGCCGATGGCTGAATTTTGGGGTATCAATTTAAATACCCTATAAAAGTGGACCCTATTATTACCAACACTTACCAAATTTTCCATGGCGATTCCCTGGAAGTTCTTCGTTCGATGCCTACCGCTTCCGTCGATGCGATCATCACCGACCCGCCGTATTCCAGCGGTGGTCTGATGCGTTCCGACAAAATGAAAAGTACCACGGCTAAATATCTGGGCAAAAATGGCGGTGGCCGTCCGGCCTTCAGCGGCGACAACCGCGACCAACGTAGCTGGATTATGTGGTGTATTCTTTGGATGAATGAGTGCCGGCGAATCTTAAAGCCAGGCGGTTACTTCCTGGTATTTACCGACTGGCGACAGCTACCTGCTTGTACGGATGCTTACCAGGGGGCCGGGATGATCTGGCGAGGAATAATCAGTTGGGACAAAGGACGGGCCGCCCGTGCCCCGCACAAAGGCTATTTTCGTCACCAGTGCGAGTATGTGATTTGGGGAACCAACGGACCCCTGGCCGTTCCTGAAGCGGACGGCGTACACCCTGGACCGTTCGACGGCAGCTACACCATTCCCGTAGTTCAGTCTGAAAAACTTCACCAGACCGCGAAGCCCGTTTCATTCATGCGTAAACTCGTGAAATGCGTGCCGGCTGGAGGTGTCATCCTAGACCCCTTCATGGGTTCCGCAACTACCGGCGAGGCTGCATTAGAGGAAGGCTGTAAGTTTTGGGGCGTAGAAATGGGGGAGGACTATTTTGATATTTCCGCCTTTCGATTGAAGACCGTAGCTGAAGCCTTAGCCTAACCCCCAAAAGCCCCTTTCTAAGTCCTTTTTGGGGTAGGGGAGGGGCTAAATATTTGCACCATGCTACTAAAAATTATTTCCCTTTTCTCGACAGCCTGGCAATTCATCAAAAGCAACAAAACTCGCTTTTTCGTTGAAATTGCCCTAGCCGTTTGCTCGGCTGGTATTAGTTGGGGAGTAACCAAACTAACCAGCGGCAAAGACCTCAAAGCTTGCCAGGACGAACGCCTGGCGATGCTAGAGGAAGCCCGCCACAACCAGGCCACTATCGAGGCAATCAAGTACGCCGGTATTATTTCCAATCTACAAACCCAAATTACCCAGGCTAATGAAAAAAATTTACTTCAGCGGCAGAAAAACGCTTCTGATACTATTCGCCGTCTGTCTGAGTTGGAGGCTATGCGGGCAATCAACGCACACATTCGACAGCCTTCAGGTAATGAAGGAGTACGCCCGAAACGCTAAGGCCGTCCTGGATTCGCTGAGCCGCTTTGAATTCACGAAAGCCCGGTACGCCAACCTGCTAAACCAGTACGCCCAGGAACAACAGCGGCAGCTCACCCTATTGGTTCGCATTGAACAGCTGGAGCGGCAAAACGAACAGCTGAGCAAAGCCCTAACCAAAACCGAAACCCAACTGGCTGAAGAGATCAAAAAGCGAAAGGGCAAAGGGTGGGAAAACTGGTTTTGGCGAGCCCTGGCCGCTGGCTTCATTTACGAAAGGTCACGCCACTAAAGCGGTCCTTTCTATGGCTATTCAAACCCGCCACTTTTGGCAAAAAGAATGGCAAAAAAGACAATTAAACGGCGGGCTATGTTCGCCGAAATTCACCAGGACACGGTCGGCGATAAGATTCACATCTTTTCGGTTCTGTACCGGAAGAAATCAGACGGTACGCTGGGGTATAAGCCCCGAGTAAGTAAATCACTTCAGCGATTGCCAGGCACTTCCGGTTACCGCCAGAATGTTAATACTAATCACATTTTGTTGCTACATGACCACGACACTAAACGCCCCTTCGAGGTCTTAATCGATTTGCTAGTCGAGTACAACGAAATGATAATCGACCACACAGTTTAACCATGTATCAAATTTCTGAAAATCTATTAATGATCGAGGCCAGGGGCGGCGGGGCACTCGTAGAACTTTCCGGGCGACGAGATGCCGCCTATGGCGTTACATCGTCTTTTCAAGCTAAAAACGACTATCTCGACCACGTCCGGTGGGGAGCTGCCGACAACCAGCCCAACACCATAGCCCACGTGATCGAGCGAAACAACCAGGTACGCGGCCAGCTGGACACCTTACGGGATATGCTCTATGGTACAGGTTTGGGCTTTTTCAAGCGAGTGATCGAGAACGGAAAAGTTAGCTTGGTCCCGTTTACCGACGACCGCCTGGAGGAATGGGCGGACGCTACCAACCTGCAAGCCTACGCAATCGCCAGCATTAACCAATTTGTCCAAAATGCAAACAGTTTTACTCGCCTGGTGTACGACCCGGTAAACACCTGGCATGAGCTGGAGGTTTCGGATTGTTTCGTGACTCGAATTGGTAAGCCAGGGCAATACGGCGTCTTTGAGTATCATACCAACCCTTATTTTGGTGAAGGGACATTTTTCGATAAAAACGCCACCGAAAAAATCCCCGTTTTCGACCCCAAAGCCCTGCCTGGCGAGCAGGCCATTGTGACCATGTACCACGGCAAGGCCGATATGCCCGGCAACCCCTTTTATTCCTATCCAAGCTGGTGGTGTGCGATTGACTGGATAGAACTCGCTAACCTCATTCCCCTTTTTCACAAAAGCGGCTTAAAAAACGGGTACAACATTAAGTACCTTATCAAGATGCCGCAAGACTACTTTAATAAGGAAGGCGAGCGGACCCTGGACGCCAAAGAGGTGAAAAGTAAGTGGAGTAATTGGGGTAATAACCTGAGTAGCTGGATGAGTGGGACGAATAACGTTAATAAGAGCATGATTATTAAGTATCTCCGTGGACAAGACGGAAAAATGCTCGATAACATCGACGTTATACCCATGAAAAACGAAATGAGCGACGACGCCTATTCTAAGGTGTGGGAAATGTCGAACGTTTCTATTTCCAACGCTATGGGCTTAATGCCTACGCTTTCCGGTGTCAATCCGGGCAAGGGCAACGACTCAGGTTCCCAAATACGGGTAATGGCCGATTATCAGCAACACTTCCGCACGGCAGTTCCCCGCCACGTAATTACCAAACCCATTCTTTTGGCGTTGCGGGCAATGGGATACAAAGACGTTGTGCCGGCCTTCAAAGACGTACAAATAACGACGCTAGACGCAAACCCCAACGGCGTAGCAGCTACGGTAAATCACGGTGCCGCATGATCTTAACACAACCCCTATTTAAAGCCCGCTTAGGAGCCGTGCAGACGGCAACCACTTGGGCAACGGTTGAGCCCTTCATTCTTGCCGCTGAGCGTGGTTTTCGGGAGCGAATCGGCAGCCCCTTATTTAACTATTTGGAGGGGCTGTCTGACATCGAGGCGACAGACTACCAGCTGCGAGTACTGGCTGAAGGAGCAATCGCTTGGGCGTCTTTGTTTCGTGCCCTTCCACACCTCAAATTCCGTATTGGTGATCTGGGTTTAATGAAAAACAGCCCGGCCAATACGATAGCCATCACGAAGTGGGAATATATCGACAGTAAAGAAGCCGTTCAGCAAGAAGCCGACGATTGGCTGGAGGATTTTTTCCAGTTGCTCGAATCATTACGGCCTGCCGTTTGGACCGCTTCCATAGGCTACCAACGCCGGCAAGCTCATTTCATTCGTTCGACAGACGAACTCGCCCGGTTCGTTTCGCTCGGAGGTGGCCGAAATGGGCGGTTCTTCGATATGCTGGTGCCCTACATTGCTAAGGTTGAAGAGCTTTACATTTCGCCGGTGTTGACAGATTCCGACTTCGAAGACTTGCTGGAGAAATGGAAAGACCCCGAGGCGAGCTGGAGCAAAGAGGAAACCAAAGCCATTGAATATATTCAAAAGGTCGTCGCCCCAATGTCCTACTATGAGGCTTTTCCTTACCTGCCTTTGCAAGTAGACTACAAAAGTTTTTCAAGCCCCCGCGTGAAGGATGGTCTTGTCGATGAACGGGAACCCGAAGCCAACGACGTAAACACCCTGAAACGCCAGCTTTTTATGGACGCTGAGCTCTATACAGCCAAACTAAAAAAGCACCTGGATAAAGTAGCCAGTTCAACCCTTTTTCCCGGCTATTTCGACGCCTATAAAAAGGCAGCCCCCGTCGAAAAGCCGGACGATTTTACCGATACTCCACACGTAATTATTTAACCCCCTAGATGGAAATTCTAAACGAAAAGCAGCAATTAGAGCGGGAAATGGAAGCAATCAAGGCTCGTCAAAGCCAGATTGCAGAAGAAGAACGCCAGGCCGCTGAAACCAAGCGGAACGAGCAACTCATCATTCACGCGAATTTAAACCAACAGGCCCAAAGCCTGCGAGCAGAAGCCGCCCAGGCACCCGAAGAAAAAACCAAGCTTTTGCTGTATGGTCAGGCCGCCGATATTACCACTGAGGCCAACCGTCTGGCAGTTGAATTAGGTTTACTTAAGGCCGATGAACTGGAAGAAAAGCCCCGTTTTGCCATTTCCAAAAAGGCAAAACCTTTTATTCAGATAGGCGGCCTCCTTACGGTTTTGGCCTGGCTATATCTGCGATTCTATGGCCTGAAGGACGCTATAGACGTTAATAACTTGAAAGTAGAACCTTTCTCACAGGTCCGCCCGTACGGCCTGGATTCGATGCAAAAACTAGTGTATGAAAAATTTGCACTTGGCGTCGACGCCCTGGCCGCCTTTGGTCTGTTAGCTCTGTTTGCCCCGGTAATTTTTTCATACGTCGTGCCCTTTTCCGGCTCCCAAAATGACTTATCAACCGACTTTAAAACCGAGCTAACGGCATGGCAAAGGATTCTTATAAGCGTATCGCTTCTATTGGGCTTGTTTTTGCTTTTGGGGCTTTCGCATTCAGTCAAAGCGTAACCCCAAAACCACCCAAAAACAACGACCCCGAGGAGTTCTGGAGGCAGGCGTGGTTTGATTCAGCTCGGGCGGAAGCTTGGGTACGAGAAAAAACGAACCGGAATGACCACCCGAGAATTAAGGAGTATAACCGCTTTGCCCACGTGCCGCTTAATTCGCCGTATTGTGCTTCAGGCTTGTACTTTACCGCCTATAAAGCGGGTCTTACCCTGGACATCAAAGGCCCGGCAGCCGTGCGTTCCTGGTTCACTAAAAACCGCGTTATTTATGACCACCGGCAGCCGGGCCGCTTTCAGGCTACACCCCGCAGAATGGACGTGATCTGGCTTTTTCAGTCTCATATCGAGGCGATAGCCGACCCCTCAATCCCGCGAGACATTGACGACGACGACGTGATTAATACCGTCGCTTTTAATTCCCGAGGCAGCAACGTAAAAGAGGGCGTTTATCACCCGATGCGTCGGAAGTGGCGGGATGTGAAGCTGGTAGCCAACCACGTAACCCCTTTTGTAAAACGGAAGGAGGAAAAAGAAAAAGAGGCGAAACCCGCCGCAAAATAGCCCCCAATGATTGACTTTATCTTTGAAGGTGAAGCCAAACAGTTTCCACAAAACTGGCAGGAAGTCAAGCCCAGCTTACTGCCAGTTTTATTAAAAAAACTGTTTGTCGAGTCGGAAAGCCCGACCACTTACCACGAGTTACTACGCTTAAATCTGGAGTATTCAACCCGCCAGTGGCGTAGGTTCTGTAAAAAGTATTTTTCCGAAAGCCTCACCGATGAGAAACGGGAAAGAAACGCCGAACTTTTGGCCTTTCTTTTGGGGCGTTTGTCCTGGATGTGGTCAGACCCTTTGAGCGTTCAGCCTTTTGAATGGGTACGCATAGGCGGTAAGCCCTTTTTACTGCCGGATGCTCAGCTTAAAACCATGACTTACGGCGAGCTGACGGATTCCTATATTCACATGAGAGCCTACGTCGATCAGCTGGAAAAAGGCGAAAAGCGGTTGAATTTGTTACTTTCTACGATTTGCCGCCCCGAGGTATCCGCTTTCAATTACAAAGAAGATCCATTCTGGGATGGTGACCCCCGCGAAGCCTACAACGAACACGTCGCCGAAGGCCGGGTCGAATTGTGGGAAGGCGTCGGATTAGAAAAGAAAATTCCTATCCTGCTTTTTTACGTTTCTATCTTAAAAGACCTGGTGGCCGCGTATCAGATATACGAGGAAGACAGCGAACAGCCAGCCATCGAGGAAGAGTACCCCGGCCAAGGCTTTGTCAAGAATACGTATCTGCTCGCTGAAAAAGGAGTCTTTGGGAATGTCAACCAAACCCGCCAGGCTAACGCCCACGCCGTTTTGTTATTCCTGGAAGAGTATAAAAAGGATGAAGAATACAAGGAAAAGTTACGCCAGGAGGCAGAAAGGAAAACCAGATGATGCAAACCCCTACTAAAAGATTCCAGAGCTATTTAACGCCCATTCTCGAAAGTATTCCAGACGTTCAGAAAGTGGGAATGTCAGACGGTGCCCGTATCGATAGATTCCTGGCCGCTAGTGTGAGCGAGGCCGTGTATCCGGGTATCTTTTTTATCCGGCCAAAGTACGTCGGTTATGATGTACGGTCGGGGATTTTATACCACCGTTTCCATACGATTTTATACGTTTTTACGAAAGCAGACCAGAACGACGACGACGGCCAGGATGAAGCCTTCATGAACTCTGAATGGATAGCAACGCAAGCCGTTGAAAAGATTTTTCAAGATTCCTTAACGTACAAATGTTTATTCGATTTTAACGATTACCAGGCCGAACCAATCGACTACGTAACGACTGACGCTGCCTATGGATATGAGGTTAAATTAGTAATCGGGATACAAGTAAACGACATCTATTACCCATGAAAAAGTTAATTTTTTGGATAGTCTGGCTTATCCTGGTTATCCCTGTTTTTCTGTATTATTTATTTTCAGATATTACAAGCCGCTTTCCGCCGTCCTGCCTGTTAAAAACTCAGCTTGTGTATAATAATGTTTTCGGCAGATTTATACTTGGCAAAGCCTAGCAAACCCCGGCCAATTGGTCGGGGTTTTACTTTTGTTACGTCCTTTCTCTCATCATTATACCTGTTCACTTTCGTAAAAAATTCACAAAGTGATCTATGTTCGATTCATCAAAGAAAGATATTGTATTTCTGCCGGTCCGCTTTAGCCGTAATGAGCTTTCACACATTATAGATGCAGCCGACCCGGACCTTACCGACCGGTCAAACCTGAAGTACTTTCTTGAAATTTTAATTCCTAAATTCCCCCTTTCTACCGAGTTTATGGCTTTGCACCGAAGCGAGGGTCGAGAACGCCCGGTGGGTACCAATGGCAGCGTTAGTTTGTACGAGGGGGCGGACTTTACCTATAATGACCGCAAGGGCAAATTAGACGGGCAATTAACCTTAGTAAAGCCCGAATTTCGTCAGACAGCCATGCGGCAAAGCGTGACGCAAACCATGCCTTACAAGTTGCGGGAAATCGTAACGGGTGGGGTTGATACGGATAAGACCGGACCGACGCAGTGGATAGCCAAGGCAGGTGTTTCTCCGGAGCACGTCTACGGCTATGAAAAGGACTTTTTTAGCGAATACCAGCAACGAACCCGAATGTTTCTAACCTGGTCGCCGGACATTCGTACGGTCGGACTGAGTGAAGAGATTTATTTGTCGTTTATGCTGAACGTTTTCCCGGTCCCTCAAACGCTCAAGCTCCGTCTCAAGTGTCTGAGAACGGACGGCAACTATACCGAGACTGTAACGGTTGGGGAGCTGGCCGGCCTGACGCAATACGGTGTTATTACGTGCCCGGTAGGGCCTGCCGTTTTGGATTTGCCCGAAGACTGCGAAAGCTACCAGGTGTGGCTTTCCGACGAAAACGACCTTCGTATTTCTGCTATTCGTACTTATGTACTCGACGATGCCTACCGACCTTTTGAACGGTATATTTTGTTTGCTAACAGTTTGGGCGGCTGGGATACGATTCGTTTCACCGGCGAAAGCATGGAAAAGTTGAAGGTTTCCCAAGTCGCTGCCGAGCGTAACAAGCGGGCTGGTGAGGCCGTGGATTACCCTGAGCGGTTGATTGTATCGACGGAAGCGGAAAGAGAATTAACCGTATCGACGGGCTACTTTGAACGAGGCTCCGAGATGTGGCTACGTTATCTGGATGAGTTAATCCTTTCAGAAGAAATTTACTTAGTTTCGGAACAAGGACACGAACCACTCCAGCGAATCACTAATGAGCTAACCGACTGGCAGGATAACGTATACTTACAGTCGCGAAGTTTTACGTTCGTCAAGCAATCTAAAATTCAAAACTTCAGTCAGCTACCCGCTAAGGTTCCTGAGTCAAGGGCTACAACCTGGCAGGGTCAGGACTATAGGCACGTTTTAGACGCCCAAGGCAAGCGATCTGGCAAAATGACTGCCACCCGTTTACGGAAGGTTTATGCAGATGATAACACGGATGTAAAGCCCTTAACGTTGAAACCAAACATGCCGGGTGATGTGGATTATCAAAAACCCATTTTTTCGCCTGAAGTAGTCGTCGGCTTTACGCCTTACCCGTCTGCCGCCATTTCCAGAAAAACGAGCTTTAACCGGACCACGTGCGGAAATGGGTACTACGGCGGGCCGGCTTTGATAGTCATTGAGGCGGGAGCCTATGGCGGTGAATCCCCTGGAAACGGCGACGCCCTGGCAGAAGCCGAATACCAGCGAAAAAATACGCAGGAGTACACGAATGAATGGGGTGTTTGCGACAACAGCCCACAGAATTACGCTGCCGACGTACCCGTAGGAAACTGGCGGTATCGGTCTAATAAGCCAGATCCAACGCTGGTATGTGATGGGAGTATTAATCCAACCCAGGGGAATGCCTGGTTTCTGAGTGGTAGCAATGCCTATAAATACCCTGCCTGGTCTAATGATCTAAATTTTCCAGCACCAGCGACCGGATGGCGGTTCGGCTTTTATCATGCTGGGCCAATCACGGTAAAAATTTACGTTAACGGCCAGCTCACCGATACAAAAACCCAGAATCCAAATCAAGAAAACTATTCACAGTTTACGTACGCAGGCACCCTGCAAAGTGGCGACCGCTTGTACCTAGAACGTTCCGACGTATAATGAACTACGAAATTCGTATTAACGGCGAGTCGGTGGACCTACCACCAGCCGTGGCCGTCAAACTCGACTATCAAAGCCCGTTTTGGCTTTATGACACGATTCCTGGCAGCCAAGACAATCTGCCGGCATTTCCGCCCACCGATAAAAATAAACGCATTTTTAGTTACTTCCATGAGCCGCAATCGGGCGGCAGGATACGCGAGTATGAGTGTCAGCAGTTCTTCGGCGGCGAGCTGATGAAAGAGGGGTATTTTTTACTGACGGAAGCTGACGAAGTGAACGGATTTAAGGGCGTTTTTTCGGACTTGCTCGGCCTGTTTTGGGGCGATTATCAAAAAGTTCTATTGTCTGAGCTGGAACTAGGCAAGCTACCGCTTTCCGAGCCTGCTAGCGGTGAAGTATACCAGGGCGGCCAGCTGGCCTATGTGCTGCCTACGATCTTAAACGCAGACTTTTACGGCGGTAATAATCCGGCAGGCTTTGAGGGGCGGATGAACGAGTATAAAAATGGGGCTTACGTCAGCACGTCACCCCGCGTTCCTATGTTTATGGTGAGTTTTATACTAAATAAAATTGCACAGCTAACGGGCACAACCCTGGAAGGCGAGTTTTTCCAGCATCCAAGCTGGAGCCGGTTAATTCTTTACAATGCCAGGGCGACCGATGCCGCCAGCGGCGTGCTGGTATCCGGACACCTGCCTGAGTTGACCGTTGAAGGTTTTTTTCTGGAGCTGCGAAAAATCCCTAATCTAGCTTTTGTATTCGACTCGGTGCGAAAACGGCTCAGAATTGATTTTTGGGAAAATAAACTAGGTTTACCCGTCGAGCTGGACTGGAGCAGCAAAGCCGTAAAGGCCGAAAGCAAAACCGCCGAACGCAACGCCCGGCTTCAGTTGGCCTTTGAATTGGATGGAAACGACGCTTTGCAAAAGGATAAGCCCGCCGATGTAGCCGACTATTTCAGCCCCTTGTTAGGTGATGATGGCCGCAACGGTTTAGCAAAAATAACCTGCAAATTTTCGACCCTTTTAGTTGACCCTGATACTGGCCTAGCCATTACCAGGCAAAAGGGAAATACTAGCGTTTACGGCCAGGGTTCCGAAAAGACGAGTCCCCGGCTCCTATTTTGGCACGGCCTAGTCGATGGCCGCCCGCGTGCCCTTCCAAGCCACGGCAGCGTTTCCCTGTTTTGGCATGGAGTTAATGGTCTGGCTGCAAAAAGCTGGAGTAAAACCGAGGCAATCCGGCAAAACTGGTTTTATCTGAAAAAGGATTTTATCATCAATGAAGCCGATCTTTCGACGCTGGATTTTTCCCGAAAAATTCACGTGAACGGTATGAATTACTTTATTGTGTCGCTTTCGGTTACGTTGCCGATTAAACAGCCGGCAGCTGCCCTGTTAGTATCCTGTTAAACGTCCTTTCCAGTCCCTAGTGGGCCTGCTTTCTTCGCCATTGAACCAAATCTAATACAATGGCACAGGAGGCCTCCTTTGAGGAAAACCCCGCCTTAGCGTTAATGCTAGGGCGTTTTGTTAAGTACGCGGAAGGCGTATTTGTGCGGGCCGTGGAGTCGTCGGGGCTGGTCGTTTCGGGCGAGCTGCGAGACTCCATTCGAGCCCAGGCCGTTGAACACGGCAAAGGCTTTATTCGCGGCTCCGTGGTCTTTTCGGAGCTGATGCGAATAAAGGATATGAAGGAGCTGCGATATACAACCGTACCGCCTCTTACGGCAATGGTCAATTTCGTAGAGAAGGTAGGGATTGGAAAATTCCACTTCGTGCCCGGTTACGGCCACGGCGTCCGGCCTGTTTCCGAGCACGCCGCCGTCATGCGAGTAGCCAGGGGGCTGCAATTCCACTTTAAAAGTTATCCGAACGTTACCCGTCGTTATCGCGGCATCTACAACGAGCAGCTTAAAAACGAGATTTTGCCGACTTTCTTTTCGGAAATGCAACTGGCTGCCAGTCAGTTTGTGCAGCAGCAGACCAAAGAACTATTTGGCAAGGCATTACTTGCCCCGCTGGCTGATAATTCCCGGAACTGGGCACGTATCATGGCATCAAGAGGCAGTTACGAAGAAGGCAAAATCAATACGTCTACCCTTCACCTGAATTTTGGTAAGTCGTAATGATTCAGGATGAAATTAAGATTCAGTTTACCGGCGAGGCCGCAGGACTGAATAACGCAATCGGTGGAGCGACTAAAAGTGTAAAGACCTTTGCCGACACGTGGGAGGAAGCCGATAAGGCCGCAAAGGCTGCCGAAAAAACGGTAGTGCAATTAGAGAAAGCAGGTAAAAAGAATTCGGAAGAATGGGAGAAAGCAAAGAAAGCCGCCCGCGAATATCGAGAAGAAGCTGACAAAGCAGCCCAGGCAATCAAGAAAACGGACGCCGCCACGCTGACCTATCAACAGCTGGAGAACTACGTTAAAAAGGTCACTAAAGAACTCAAAGGCTTAACCCCCGGAACGGAGGCATTCATTGCCAAAACTGCCGAGCTGCAATCGGTAAAAAAACGCCTGGACGACGTTAAGAATAGCGTCGCCGGTACCACTACCGAGTTAGGCAAAGCCAGCAAAGCCACCCAGCAAGTAACCAAGGATTTACTCGCCACGAATAACACCTCTTTAACCTTTAACGAGCTAAAGGCTAAAGTCGAGCTATTGCGTAAAAAAATGGCTGAGTTGCCGATTGAATCCAAAGAATTCGTAACGGCTTCCAAGCAGCTAACAATTACTGAAAAGTATTACGAAAACGTCAAAAAGCGGGTAAATGAAGGAACGCAGGCCATTAAGGAAAAGAGGGAAGCCGTCGAAGAAGCCCAGCGAAAGGAGCTACTGGCGACTAAAGACAGTGAGCTAAGTTATTCCAAACTAAAGGAAAAAGTCGCCTTGCTACGGGCTGAAGTCGAGAAGCTACCACCCAAAACGATGGACTTCACCAACGCCAGCAAAAAGCTTCAGGAAACGGAAAAACATTTTGCTAGTGTAGGAAAGGAAATTAAAGGCGTAAAACAAGGAGGGGAAGATCTGGCAAAGCCCGGAATTTGGGATAAAATCACGGGTGGCGTTAACGGCGTAAAGACGGCGTTTGCGGCTTTTTTCGCTTTGCAAGTCGTTCAGTTTTTCTGGGATATTGGAAAGGCCATTTTCGAGACGACCGGCAAATTTGAAAAGTACGAAACCACGCTCGGCAACCTGTTAGGTTCTCAGGAGAAAGCCAAAGGGGCTATGCAAGCCCTGAAGGACATTGCCGCCAAAACGCCGTTTGCGGTGGATACGCTGACCGATTCGTACGTCAAGATGGTAGCCAGGGGCTTAAAACCCAGCGAAGACCAGATTAAGCGGATGGGCGACGCGGCGGCCAAAATGAACAAGCCGTTCGACCAGCTGATGGAGGCCGTTCTGGACGTCAGCAACACCGAGCGGTGGAACGAAATAGGAATTAAGGTTTCCAAAGTCGGGGACAAAATCAAGACGAACATAGGCGGGAGTACCCGCTATTTTGACGCGACCGAACAGGGGGCGTTGGAAATGGCCGTCGCGTTCGGATCTACCACTGACGCTATGGGCTTAATGGAAAAACAGTCGGGGACACTTTCGGGCCGGATGGACTCCATTAAAGACGTTTTTGAACAGGTATATGGAGCCTTGGGCGAACGGTTGCGACCAGTCTTTAACGCCTTTTTGCTGGTAGTCGGAAAGCTGGTCGGGTTCCTGATGGAATGCGTACAAAGCAGTAAACCCCTGGTTTTAGTATTCGAGGACTTGTGGGGAGCTGTGACGCAACTTTTCGACGTCCTGATGGGGCTAGTTTACGATATGTTCCCAGGCTTGAAAAATCAGACTATTTCGGCTTCTGGCTATGTAAAGGCACTCGCTCAGGTATTTGCCGGCGTGGTAGCCGTGTTTAAATTGGCCGTTGCTGCAGTCCAACTGGTAGTCGACTCGTTTTTCATTTTAGGGCAAACCGCTAAGGCTATCGGGAATGTTGTCGAAATGGCCTTAACGGGTGATTTTAAAAACATTGGCAAAGTTTGGGATGGCGTAAAAAATCAATTTACGGCCACTAAAAACCACTTAATTGGAAACTTTGACAGTATCAAAAATGGCATTCAAGCCGCTTTGGTAGACTATCCGAAAGACAAGGCCGCCAAGGGGATGCTTCCGGTCAAAGATGCCCATGATAAGGCACACAAGGAGATGACCGAGACGCAAAAAAAGGAGCAGGAAAAGCGGGAAAAAGCCGCCGACGCTTCCAGAAAACGCGAGCTGAAGGCCATCGACGAAACCTACAAACAGCAGCAGGAGGCACACATTGCCACCCTGTCAACGGAGATTGAGCGGGAACGGGCGAAAGTGGAGCTGAAGTACGAACTTTTGAAACGTCAGGCCGAACGCGAAACCAAAGCCGGCCACGAATTAACCGTAAAGCTGAAGGAGATCGAGGAACAGCGAAAAGCGGATTTGCAGGAAGTCGAAGCCAAACACCTGGCAAAAGTGAAGGAGGCCAACCAGAAAGCACTCCAGCAACTTGCCGAACTGGAAGCAGAAGCCCAGATCAACCGAATTTCTGACGAATTGCTAAGAGAGGAAGCTAGGATTAAAGCTAAAAAAGACAAGCGAATTGCCGAGATCAACGCCACCCTGGCCGATGAAGTTCACAAGCAAAAGCTCCGTGCCGCTGCCGAAGATGAAGCGACTGCCGAGATTGAACGCAAACGGGAAGAACACCGCAAAAAGGAAGCCGAAAAAGAAGCGGCTAACCTTCAGAAGCAACTGGAGTATAGAAAAAATATCATCAACCAGCAGCAGCAGGCGGAGATGGCCCTGTTTGATCTGAAGGAATTGCAAGCGAAAGGGCACGCCGGCAAGCTGGCGGAAATCTATAAGGACCGCGTTGATAGGGAGCTTTACTGGACCAAGGAAAAACTGAAGGCTGAAGAAGATGCTGAACTGGGAAAAGCCGCGTTAACCCTCAAGAATACGGATGAATTAAAAGCCGCTCAAAAGGCCATTTCTGACCGTTACAACAACGAAGAAATAAAGGCCGAAGCCGAAGCCGCCGAGAAGAAAAAGAAGATTGCTAAAGACCTTCAGGACTCAAGGGAACAACGCTGGAAGGCGGGCTCTGATGCCATAGGGGCACTACTCAAAGGTGACGTAATGGCCTTTGCAGATGCCACGAATCAAATATTTGATATGGAAGCCCAAGGCTGGCAAAAGCGGCTACAGGCTCACATGGGCGGCATTCAAGCCATTGGGCAAATGGCAACGCAGGCGGTGGCTTTCCTTAACCAACTGAGCCAGCAACGCCTGCAAACAGAGCTTAACAACCTGGCAAAAGAAACCGCCGCGAAAGTTGAAGCCGTCAACGCTCAGAAAAACGCGGTAATTGATGGTATCCGGGCCGAAGAACAGGCCGAATTAGACCGGCTCCGTAGGGAATATCTGGCAACGCAGATGTCTGCTAAGGACGTGGAAACCGTAGAAATCGCCTTAGCTGATGCAAAAACCGCCGTTAACCAGCAGTACCAGGTATGGATGGATTCGGCCCGAGCTGCCGGCAATGCTGCCGAGCTGGAACGTTTGGACACGGAGCGACGCGAAGAGCTAAAAAAGGTCGAAGATACGGTTCTGGCTAACCAGATGGGAGCGATTAAGCTACGCGAAAACGAGCAAAGCCTGACCGACCAAAAACAGGCTATTAACGCCCAATACAAAGTTTGGATGGACGAAGCCAGGGCGGCGGGTAATGCTGCCGAATTGGCCCGCCTTCAGAACGAGCTGGCCGCTGAACAGGCGAAACTTTCCAGCAGTGTAATGGTGAATCAGATGACCGCTGACCAGCTTAATTCGATGGAGGCCCAACTGGCTGATGCTAAACAGGCTACCAATGCGAAGTACAAAGCTTGGATGGATGCCGCCCGGGCGGCGGGTAATACTGCCGAATTGGCCCGACTGGAGAACGAGCTAGCCGCTGAATTGAAAAAGGTTGATGAGACGATCCGAGGCAATGAATTGGGAACCGCTACGCTTCAAAAGATGGAGCAAGACCTGGCGACCAAAAAGACGTCGATTAATACGAAGTATAACGCCGAGATTACCAAGAAGACCAAGGAAACCACTAACGATATAGCGAAAATTCAAAATGACGCTGCCGTTAAGGAAAGGGATTTAAAACGGGAACAGTGGAAGCAGCAGAAAAAAGCCGATACCGCGACCGCAATTATTCAGGGGTCTATTGCAGCCCTGAAAGCCCTGGCGTCTGGCTTCTTTCCCGTCAACCTGGTTTTTGCTGGTATCATCGCCGGAATGACGGCTCTTCAAGTTGCTAAAATTCAAAACCAGCCCGAGCCTACCTTCGCCCAGGGTGGATTTATTGCCCGTGGTGGCAAACACGGCCCCCGCTACGGCCAGGGCGGTATCGCGTTAATTGATCGGGGGACCGGAAGAGAAGTCGGCGAAATGGAGGGCGACGAAGCGATCATTTCAGCCGATCAGACGGAAGCTAATAAAGATTTGATTCATCAAATGTTTTCCAACGCCCGGACGCCTTCGATGCGGAAAAAGCCCGTTTCAAGAGCGAACCGCCCGATGGCCTTCAGAGACGGCGGCCAGCTTTTCGAGTCACCCTACTGGAAAAAGGAAATGTACCTTTTCGGCTCACAAAAAAGAAAGCAGGAACGGGCCAAGGAAGAAGCCCAAAGGCAGGCAGACGAAGCCGCCCGCCAGGCTCAGGAAGAAGCCGAAGCATTGGCAGGAAGTTACTCTAGCAGCGGTAGCGTAGAAGGGGGCCCCGATGCTGAAGCCGCCTATGCTGATGCTGCCGCCCAGGGCAAAGAACAGCTCAGACTTTTGCAGGGTATCATAGATTCCAACGACGCCAACGGCGTAAAAATCGACACTTTAATCGGAGCGGTCAACGGCGTGAAAGATGCCGCAAACGGCACGACAGGGGCGACTTATAGCGTACGCGATGCCGTCTATGGAGCGGTAGGGGATGCCCGTAATGGCATTATTTCAGCCCTATCTACTCTAGGGGGTTAGCATTTACTTTGTTGCAGTAAAATTTTCTTACGGCATAGTTTTTATAATGAGGAAAATTTTACTGCAATTGAGTAAAATAGTAGAATAATTTACTGTAAATTGTGTAATATTTGAGTTAATCACACCGTCCCCCATGCAAAAAACTATTACTCTGGAAGTACAAAAGCACATTAAGAAATTTTTTGAAAATGGCGAGTATGGCCTAGCTAATGGTAAAGGATACGTAGAAGTAGCTCGCTGGAGTGAATTAGGCAAACTTTTACATCTCGTTTCCCGAGTAATACCCTTTACTCAGAAAATCCGTGAAACGTCAGGGGCTACGTTAACAATTGCGTATAATTTACGCGAAAAGGCGTACGAAATCCCTTACGAAAAGATTCCCGATTTAACCCGCCAGCTTGAGGAGATTTTTAGACGGTCGCTTATTAACTACGTAGCCGCCGCCCAGGATGTGACCGGCTCAGATAACTACTCCGAGTTTATACGGAAGTTTTTAAGAACCTACGACATTATTCCAGATGTCGACTGCGATTGGGAAGTATTACGCAAAATTTACCGCGACCACCTGGAGCGAATCGAAAAGTGCAACGCCAAGCGTAGGAAAGTGTCAGAAATTCGCTCAATTCCGCAAAAAATTTATGCACAAAAAGTCCGGGAAATGGCATAGTTCGTCCCGATTTTTCAGAAAAAGTCCGGGTTTTGTATAGGTAGGTCCGGCTACACTTTTTTAAAAAAACCCCTTAGCAAGCCGCTAAGGGGGTTTTTTATTTTTTTCAAAATTAGACCCCTATAAAAAATGGGTCCTTTAAAAGCGAAATTCAGGCGGGTAGTTTTGACCTATGAATGAACTAGATTTACCCCTAACGCTAGGCTACTCCAAGGGGCCAGCAGGTTTAAAACTGGCCCGGCTTCAAATTGTGCCGAGATCGCAATTAAGTTGGCGTGATCAGGCAAAGGGCTTAATGGAATTAAAAGAAGGTGGGCGACTTATTGAAGTGGACGTAACTACAAATAGCTCCAGCTTTTCTGAAGACAGTACGCCAGACGCCAATGGTCTGGCGTATGCCTACGACTTCAATTTCTCTCTAAAAAAAGTTAGGGGGGAAACCCTATATTTTATTCATCGACATCTTCGCCAGGGCTGGGTTGTGATCTTTCAAACCGTGGCGGGCGACTGCCGCCTCGTGGGTTCACTGGAGTTCCCTTTGCTCATGCGGGCGGCGGCTCAGATGGGCGGCGGGGTGAATGTTACCACTTTTAGACTTACCGGGCTTTCCCCGAACCTGGCCCCCTTTGTAGATTCAATGGGGGAAACGGCTTTATATAGTTTCTCAAAAAAAGGAATAATGACTAACCTTTCTAGCAGTGCAACAGCTGCCTACGTTGAATTTGAAAGCCGTCGCGGGGATACCTTTTACCGTCGCCTGGCTTTTACTAAAAAAGGTCTGGACGAATCGCTCGAAGACTCCAGCTTTAAAATGCAAATCAGAAAGTACAGTGGAGCTGTATTACTGGAGCTTACCAAAGACAATTATTTGCTGATTGAGGGTAATTTGATTCAGATTGAAATTCCCGCCGATATAATGAAAGACTTGCCCGTAGGTGAGTACCAATTCGATTTGCAGCAAACGAAGGGTGCCCAGGTTAAAACCCGATTAGAAGGTACTTTTATTATAACCCCCGACATTACCCATGACTAGACTTATTATTCCCCGCGAAGACACGGGAACCATTACCATTTTTACAGAAAAGATCGTTAAACAACCGCAAACGATTACATTTCCAACAATTACTGGCTTGACCGTTGGAACGACTGGTTCGTTAACAGCTCGGTCGACTAGCGGGTTACCCATTGTGTATGAGAGTGCCGACGAAACAATGGCCCGGATTGAAGGCAGTACCATTATTCCACTCGAAGACGGCCAAGTAACGCTAATTGCCCGCCAGTTAGGTAATATTTACTATTTACCCGCTGAGCCGGTTTCTATTACCGTTTCCATTACCTTAAACGAGGTGTTACTACCAAGCAGCCCAATTCAAGTATACGAGCCTGAATCCCTGGCGTATTTTGCTGCCGATGGCGTGCAAACGCTTAAAACGAGGGAATCCCTGGACAAACTCATCAAGCGTTTAAAAATCAATAACCTATGGAATGATGTAAAGGCGTTGTGGGTAGGAGCGGGTTATACGCGGCGATTCAACGTGAAGAATCCACAGGATACCGACGCGGCCTATCGTTTGACCTTTCCCAATGGTGTCGGTAATAGCGGTGTCGATGATGCTATGTACTTTTACGGCGACCGGCACGCTAATACGCATTTACCCTTAAATGCTTTGAATCCAAACGATTACTGTTTGTTTGCCTACGTAAAAAACCGGGCAACGACGGAAGTAAACGCCACCGGCACCATTTTGGGAGCGGCTGATTCGAAAGGAACGTTTGCCATTCAAAAGAACGGGCGTAGTTTCCAAGCTAAAACGGGAACCCAGACGCTAAGTATGTTCTCAGAAAACCCGACGCCGTTCACCTATACGGATGCTACCTACGTTTCCAACGTTCGTAAAGGGCTGGCTACGTACATTGTCGGCGGGGCGAAGAAAACCCAGGCGGTCAGCACTTCAGACGCCCTTACGTCAACTCAGCCGCTCTACCTGGCTGGGCTTAACCAAAACGGCCAGCTTGCCGGTACGAGCTTAACCGATATCACCCTGGCGGGCGTTACGAGTAATTTATCCCCTAAAAAGGTCGAAATTCTCTATAAAATCCTCAATACCTATACGTTAGAAATGGGCATTCGTCAGGAGAACGAGAGTATTAACTACGGGGATTCGATTAGTTACGGAAATAACGCTTCTGACATCAATACGAAGCCCTGGCGGGTACTCGTCGCTCAGGCGATGGGATTAAACCACATTGGTTTCGTCAGCATTGGGGCAACGCTGCAAAGTATTAACGGAGCTACCAACGCCGCCCAAGATCGCTGGTACCCTGACAATTATCAGTACAGCGGTTTCATTCCCTACAATGATTCGGTACGCTTTATTTACCTGGCACTAGGGATCAATGACGCGAAGAACTTTACGAATGCTCAGAACCCGCTGGCTGATTTTGATAACACGTATAGGGCTTTAATTGGGAAGCTTATGGCCCTAGGATGGCCCCCGCGTAAAATCGTGGTACTCAATACGGGCTTAGTAGATTATACGAAAGAGTCTACGAATCAGCCGCAATTACCCGTACGTCAGGCTGCCATTAACGCCTACATCAAACAGATGTGTACGGATTATAATTTGCGGTTTGTGGACGTGTATACGGCCATGCAGCAAAACGGCGGATTGAACTTGGTTAATACGAACGGCGGGGATGGTTTGCACCCCAATGACGCGGGTCATAAAGTGATTGCTGACGCGGTTATATCGACGCTGGTTTTAGGATAATCAAAAAGAAGAAAAGCCCTCAAATCTGCATAAGATTTGAGGGCTTTTTTATGTCCTATCTAGGCCGAAAATACAGGGCGATGTTCGCAAAGTCAATTTACGACTAGCACGAATAAACCCAGTATGAACTTATTATCCTTTTCCGGGCCTACTTCCATTTTGGCAATCGAAGAAGCCTACTTTACTAACATTTTATTTCCACAGCTGAGTCAGGGCGGGGCACTGTCAAAGGCGTACGAGGTACCCACTTTGGCAGGTATCAAAGCCGGCCCTGATTATACAATGGCTTATTTGGATTACTACCGGGTGCCAAATGAGCAGGGCGTGGTTGTATTACCGTTAAAAGGGGCCATGTCTCGGAACAGTTCCTGGTATAATGCCTATGGAAATGCCTTTCTGACTGCGTTAATTCAACGAGCAGCAAAGGAAGCCAGCATTAAGGGGATTGTAATAGACGCCTTCACGCCAGGGGGAACGGTAGATTCGACCGCAGCACTAGCCGACGCCATTTATAAATTTCCTAAGCCAATCGTCGGACAATCCGCGTTTGTGGCTTCAGCAGGCGTTTGGGCTTTAGCTGGCTGCGATTTGATGCTACTTGAAAAGCAGAGCACTACGGAAATGGGTAGTATTGGAACCCTTTGCTTTCACACCGATCTACGCAAAAAAGCCGAACAGGCCGGTGAACAAATCACAATCTTCCGGGCGAAAGGTTCGCCCGATAAACTCAAACAAAACGCTTACGAAGAGCTTCAAGAAGACACGATAATCGAGATTCAGCAGCGGCTCGATGCCAGTCAGAAAGAGTTCGTCGCCGCCGTTCGGCGTGGGCGTGGGTCGAAGGTGACAAGCAATGAGGTATTTACTGGTAAAATGTATTCGGCTGCCGATGCTATCCGTCTGGGGCTGGCGGATGGCTACGGCACGCTAGCCGACGCGGTTCAGCGAGTGCTGGACCTATCAAAATAATCATTTTATCATGCGTTAAACAATGAGTAAACCCCCAAAAAAGGGAAGCTTTCTAGCGAGAAATTTCCCTAAACTTTTCAGCCTTATTAACGAAAAAGGCGTTGACCAGGCACAGCTTGCCGAGATTGAACAGGAAGCCGACCAGGCACTCGCTGCCGGCATTGAAGCAGGTTTACAAGGTGAAGGCGAAGACCTGGAAGACCCCGATACCGAAGCCAGCGACGACGACGACGAGCAGACTAAGTTAAAAGCAGAAGTGGCTCGGTTGACCGCTGAAAACGCCACACTGAAAACGCAAAACGGTAAGTTTAAGCAATCCCATAAGCAGCAGGCCGCCGCTGGCCGTGCGTTGCCGAAAACGGATGCCAGCACGCTAGGTCAACAGGAGCAACCCCAATTTGCCGCTAATAGCGTAATGGGCTTAGCTATGAAAGTAGTAGGCACCAAAAAGCAGTAAGCAACCTAACACCATTTTTCGGTAGTCTGGACCTGAACCAGCCAGACTGCCGCCTTTTCCCTCATTCATTTTCCTAATACGATTACTTCAATTGTATGATTGATAATAACTTAGTTAACTCTGTAGACATTAGTAGCTTACCCGCAGAATTGCAGGAAGTTATTAGTTCTAATCCCCTGGTATTTAACCAGGCACTTATTGACGGTTTCCAAAAAATCCGTGACGACTTCGAGGTGATCGAATCGGACGAAAAAACCCCTTTAGTCTCTTTTGAAATTCAGGATATTCTCCAGCCTGCAAAAGACGAATTTAACCCAACGGAAGGGGCGGTAAAGTGGGGGGCTCGCTTACCTGAGTTCCACGACATCGATATCGACCTGAGCCTGAAACGTTCAGATATTCTTTCGTTCGTTCGTAGTTACCTTAAATACGTGGCCGGGGTGAAAACTCAGGAAGAAGCCCTAGCAAACCCCTGGCCGCTTTTCTTCCTGCAAGAAATTTTGCAAAAGGCTGGCCGTGACCTAGCGTTAATTTCAGCGTACCAGGGTGTACGGGATGACAACGGCAGCGGAGCCAAGTCTGTAATGAACGGCTTACTCTTTAAACTGGCGATTGGCCGGGCAACGGGCGGCGACATTAAGTCGGCTAACGTGTACCTTTCAACCCGTACGGCGGCAGAGTTTGACGCTAACGTATACGAGGAAGCGAACAAAATTGCCCAGCTCACAGAAAACGACCCCGACATCGCAGGGCGTGCCATGACGCTGGAAATGTCAACGCGGACTTACCGTCTGTATAAAGAAACGCGTCGGGCTAAGTCACCTAACACGATTAGTATTTCAGAGCAGCCTACCACCCTGGACGATTACCCTAATATCAAAATTAAGGTTGAGCCGGGCTTAGGCAGTAAGCGGTTTATGTGGGTGACGCTGGATGGTAATAAGTTTTTCACCTTCAACAAAAATTACGAAAACTTCAGCGTGAAGCTGATCGAGGACGTAAAAGGCTGGAAAGCAAATATTATGTTCTCGGCTGACGTAAACTACGGAACGGGCCGGTATTTGTACTCAAACAACCGCAACGACTAACCGCGTTTAAAAGCACTTTTCCCCCTGGCAGGGTGGCAAGATCCGCCCTGCCTTTTTACCTAATATAATTCCTTCATTTTATTAATTACCCTCAATGGAAATTTTCAAAAAGTTAGGTTTGGTCGGAGCCTCTTTATTATCCGCCGTTTTGCTTTTTCTGGGTACGGGCGATCTTTTCGCCAGTGCTTTGGCCGTTCCCGCAAGCTCAATCATTCTGCAAAAAGTCACCGGCATTTCTTTGGTTGAAGCTGGTTTCTCAGGGCTGGCGTTTACCGCTCCGTTGATCGGTTTACCCCGTAAGGCTCAAAACCCACAACTCGGCGGCTCAAAACGCTTGTATCTGGTCTTGACAGAAGACTTAGAAAAGGAATTCATACAGTATTCTGACGTCCTAACTACTGGAGAATATAACGCACCTATTCCCCTGTTAGCTGGTAAAAAGTTTGTAGAAATTGAAGCCTGGTACGATACGACCAAGTGGGATACTGGGATGAAGCCGGGGGCCGGCTTTACGCAAAGCGTTGAATTCGAGGTTTTAGGTTATAACAAGGACATTGCCAAGTTAATGGCTCTGTTATATGAAACAGGGGTTAACGTTATTGCCCAAGGCAATGACGATACGCTGATTTATCTAGGCCAGAAATACGTACCGTTAATGTTTGAAGTGGCCGCACAAAGCCCCGTCAAAGGGAACGCTCAGAAAAAGGTAACTTTCAAAGCAGCAAACGAAGGTTTTATGGTTCCTGCCATGCCGCTTGGGCCGCTGGCTACGTTCGCCGTCACCCCTTTGGTTGCGGCTTAAAAACTCTTTTAAATACCGTTACGCCACTGAACCCAGAGGCGTAACGGTTTCTTAATACCATGCTTAAAAACGTTAAAATCCTTAATAAAACGGAAGCCTCTAAGGTGCTACTATTCATCAATGGTGATACCAAGCCACTGACGGCGGAAGCCCTTACCGACGAAGAAGCCCGGCTGATTGCAGTGCAATATCCTGACAGCTACGGCCTTTACTTCGAGGATAAAAAGAAACCCGCCGCTACGACGCTGGAGGCTTCCAATAACTAATTTTTATGTCTGACGTAGTACGATTACAAGCCGACTTGGATGTCGCCAAAATTCGCCACCAGGCGAAGCGTTCAGAGGCAACGGCTGAAGCTTTAGAGAAAGCCCAAAAAGCCTATGACGATGCGATTAACCCGCAGGAGCCCGAGCAAGAAAGCCCGGAAGCTCAAAACGTAGAAAGTTCAAAGAATGAGCAGTATACCATACCAGACGACCAGACCATTCTTGATCGACTTACCGGATTTACACCTGAAGAACTGGAAAAGTTTAAACGCCACGTACAAGACTTCTTTAGCGGACCTACTGCCGCAGCCACCCGTAAAAATGTTGTATTTGAAGGAGGTAGTGACCTTGAACGTATTCAGCCACACGTTGCCCCCCCTTCCTTGGTGGCACAACTTGCCGGAATCTCTGCTCCTGCCAATGAGCCCGCAACGTCCGAGCCTAACCTTAGCGAAGTTAATGGAGCTGGCGACACTTCCAGCCCGGACGCGGCCAACGATAGTCTGGGAAAAGATGATTCTGGAGCCGCCACAACCGAGCCCGCTTCTGAGTCAGCTAGTAACCCCGTTACGCCAGTATTATCCCAAACTCCAGAGCCCGCCAAAGCTGCAGCAGCACCTGCCAAACCCAGCAAAAAACCGGCTCAATCTGGACAAAAAAAAACGACGAACCCAGCCCAATAGCTGAGTCCAAAGAAACCGTATTAGAGCGGCTCATGGTACAGGCGGATGGCTTGCACCGTGAAGCCGCTTTTTTGTCGAATCAGCTTCACACGTTCCGCCCTGAAGACGTCGAAGGCGTTATGCCTCTTATTCAAAAAATCATCGAAAAGCGGGCGGAATGGAAGGAGGTACGACTGAAGCATGAGCACCTGAAGAAGTTCGGAGAAATGCCACCGGAGGAAGCCCCTAAACCGACCATTTCCCAAACCGTTGAAACCAGCGGCAGCCTGGCCGATCTTCAGGTTTCACTTTCCCGCCTGAACGTCAATATTTCTAAGTACTCCAAGAAATTAGAGGACAACCCTGACCACAAAAAGGCAGCGTTTTGGACGGCTGAACTCGACAAAATGAACGCTTTAAAAAGAGAATTACAGCAACAAATAGTAGCCGCGAAGTATGCGAGAACATAGCCAATATTTAGTAAAAGTGTCAGAAGAACTTGACGTTTACCGCCGTCACTTACTTTTTGAGCAAGAATTAACCTACCAGCAAACACAGGTTTTTGAAAAGGTGAACATCGCCCGAGCGTGGCTGAAGGAGGGGTATTCGGATAGTAAGGTTTTAGACTTGCTCAGAACCGACGAAAAAACCCGCCTTCAGGAACGCCGAGCCCGCGAGGTGATGGCAATCGCGTACGAATTGTACGCCGATATCCGCCTGAATCGCAACCCGGACGGCTTAAAACTTCTTTACGCGGAAATCTTCAAAGATGCCGCTCAGCTGGTTTTATCCGAGGCTCAAAAAGCCTTTAAGGAGGGGGACCGGAAGGGCGGCTCCGAATTAATGAAAACGTTTAAAGCCCTGAACGCGGAAGCGGCCCAACTCGACGGAGCCTACGACGCCAAAGTCAACGACTTGAGCGGCAAAAAGAAGCCTACAAAAGTGGTCATTAAGCGAGTTTCCAAAAATGTGAATGGGCAAAAACAAGATGATTTTACCGAAGAAGCCCACTTTGAGGTGAAAGAATAACATGGAAGAACTCGAAATAACGGTAAACGATAAACAGGCCGCTTTTTTGGAGGCGGTCATGTTTGAGCTGGATTCTCAGGACGTAAAAGGAGCTGGGATGGTGGGCGGCATTGGTTCGGGTAAATCCATTGCCTTGGCTGATTTATCCGCTACCATGATGGAAGAACTACCCAAAGCCAAGGGCCAGTTTGCGTGCCCGGTCGTTAGCCAGGCAAAGCGGGCATTAACACCAGGGTTGCGGGCTCGCTGGAGAACGTCCTGGAACTTAACGCCCTACAACGCTGCCACCGGCAACGGGGACTACGTGCTTTGGAAAGAGCCGCCCGCAGGATTCGACCGCCCTTACGAAGAGCCCGACGACTGGACCAACTGTATAAGCTTTGTAAATGGTTTTGTAATAGAGCTTTGCGGGTATAAGCTGGACGCCGATAGCCACCGGGGGCGAAACGATGATTTTGTGCTGATGGATGAAGCCTTACGCTTCAAGCGTGAATGGCTTAAAATCTGTTTAGGCCGGATTCGGGCCAATGTGGGTAAGTTTTCTTCAAATCTGCATTGGCTTTTCGCTTTTTTCAGCTCACCCCCTTACGGAGCGGTGGGCGACTGGATGTGGGAGTATGAAGACCTGCAACGAAAAGACCCCAAGCGGTACCACTTTACACAAGTTATTACCAAGGATAACGAGGTTTTTTTACCCCCTGGTTACATCGCCGGATTAAAAGATAAGCTTACCCCGCTGGAGTATTCCGTTGAAGTAGAAGGCAAACGGCTTTCGAGTATTCCAAAGGCTTATTATTCGGCGTTCGATTGGGAAAAACACAGCGATATTGACGACTTGCCAGGCACGTGGTACAATCCGGACGCACCCCTGGAAATGTCGGGCGACTTCAACGTCCTATTCACGTCTTGCACCGTATGGCAGGACGAAGGCCGCCTACTCAAAGGCCAGCGGGCGTTGTGGGTAAAAGAGCCCATGAAAGACCCCGAGACAGGGGTACCCCTGACAATGGCCGAGACGTTAGCCCACAAGGTAGCCAACGCCTACGAAGGCCACGGCCTAAAAAGAATCTATGTGACGGGGGACCGGAACGGGAACAATAAGTCAGCCGGGGCCACTAAAACCATGTATGAGTTATTCGCTGGAGTTATGGAGGCCAAGGGCTGGGAGGTTATACTTTGCCCGCTTAACTACAATATGGAGCATTACGAAAGGTACTTACTATTGCTTCGCATCCTAAGCGAGAACCAGGCCAGTGAGTACTACGTCCGGATGCACTCGGTAGACTTCAAAGGAGCAATAGCCTCCATGATGTTCACACCCATTAAGGCGGACTACACGAAGGACAAGAGCAGCGAGAAGAAGGGCGGGGTGGAGCAGGAGAACGCCACGCACCTAGGCGACACGGTCGACTACTACCTGATCTGGAAGCACCAGGGCGGTATGTCCTGGTGCGACAGCGGCTTCGACATCGAGTATTATTAATTGCCTGAGCCTACCAGGCTGCAACTCGAACCGGGCGACTGATCGATGAAACCAACCGTCGAATAGTCGCCCGGTTCTGTAGTATTTCCAATTCAGCTATTCGCCAAAATCAAAAATGGAAATTTCCAATCCGTGATAGGGCGGGCGGAAAATAGGGAAAATTTGGCCGTTTTTTAATTTTTTTTGAATTAAACTACTGATAATCAAATATTTATGTTGATTTTTAAGTAAAAAAGAGTGCAACTTTTGTAACCTACTGAATGTCAGATATTTAAAAGCTAAAAAAGATTATTTTTAGCTTTGGCACAAAAAAGTGACTTAAATATTTGAAATGTAGACACAAAAATGTGACCTTTGTAATGTCAATCAATCACAACCAAATATGACATGACAGCAAGGGAAATTTTAAAGATGCTTCACCAAGACGGCTGGATGATAAAAGACCAAAACGGGAGCCACTTACAACTGGTTCACCCCACAAAAAAGGGAAAAGTTACGGTACCAGCCCACGGCTCGAAAGACATCCCAAAAGGAACCCTAAACTCGATTTTGAAACAGGCAGGGTTGAAGTAAAAGGAGGGGCGAAAGCCCCGCCTTTTACCGCTTCCCGGAGAATTTTATACACTTAATGACTTCTACAAATGTCAACTAAAATTGAATTAATTATTGAAAAGGGCGAAGGCCAAACCCTTTGGGGCCGCGTCAATTATGAGGACGATCTGTTAACCGACGAAGCCGAAAGCATTCAGGAATTGGAGCAAAAGATGCGTAGATTACTGGAGGACTTTCATAAGCTTTCAGACGTAGAATTTTCCTACTCGTATGACTTGAGTGCATTCTTTGAAACTCACGACTATTTGAAGGTTTCCAAAATTGCAGAATTAGCTGGAATGAATCCTAGCCTATTACGCCATTATGCTGCCGGTACGAAAACCGCATCAGCTGATCAAGTTAAAAAGATTGAAGACGCCGTACAGGCTGTCGCTAATCATTTAGCTTCTATATCCATTATTGCAGCTTAATATAGTTGATATACTTTTGAGCCTAGATCTTAAAGCTAGGCTCAATAAAACTCAAACAATATGTCAAAATATAATAAAGGATTTGAAACTGTTACTATTAATGTTGAAGACTATACTCCTGAAGAATTAAAAGAATTCATTCCTCAAAAAGTATATAAATACTTTTCAGTAAATAAGTTTTTTTTCAAAGTACTCGAAACTAATGCATTATGGTATTCAAGTCCATTGGATTTTAATGATCCTTTTGATTGTAGTATTAAATTAAATTATGGAGAAAATAAAGAAGAATTAGAAGACAGTACTAAAATAATTTTTAGAGACAACCCAGATATTCAGAAAATTATACTTGAAAAACTAAGTGACGATGATATAAATGGTTGGAATTTTTTGTTTAACCAATCTATCCAAATGGTTTGGGGGGAACTTCTAGGAGTATGTTGTTTTACAGAATTTGAAGATAACCCACTAATGTGGGCACATTATGCAAATAGCCATTCAGGTGTATGTTTAGAATTCAATGGGCGAGGGCCTACATTAGATGAAAAATTGATACCAATTATGTATGAAGAAGAATATCCTATTATAAAGCTTAAAGATTTTGGAGAAAATAAGTTATTTGATTTTTATTCTCAAGTTGCTTTATACAAAAGTGATGATTGGCAATACGAACATGAATGGAGAGCTTGTTTAACAACAGGAGGAAGAAAATCTAAAGAATTTGATAAAAGCGAATTAACAGGTATAATTTTCGGATTAAAGACAACAACACGTAACGTTAATAAAATAATAAAACTTGTAAAACAATATGAGTATCCTAATGTTGTCTTTTACCAAGCTGAATTACACCCAGATAAATTTGAAATGGTAATTAAGCCTATTGATGTTAGTTAATTATATTATGTATCCATTACACATTAAATATTTCAAGAATTAAAGAAAGGTTGGCATTTGCCAACCTTTCGCACTTTCTCAGAGTTACTAAAATGTAATAAGAGTACGTACAACCTTCAGCCAGAAGGCGACCAACAAATTTAAACTTTTTTGGTCGCCTTTTAATGGCCTTCCAGGACTTGTTTATAGTGGTGAGTGATTATTTAATAGTCTGATAATCTTTAGGCTTGACTCGGCCCAGCTCTAAAGCAACGCGGCGTTCGTCTGGCTTTCCGTACACCTCAAGTCCCCGCGTTGTTTTTCGGCCTAGCATGACCGCAATGGCGTCTTTAGTCATTCCTAACTCATTCATGGCCCAATCCGTAAACGTTTTTCTTCCAATCTTAACCGAGATTTTCGAGGCCAGCGGCTCTGGAAACTTCATTTCTGCCGCCATAATTTTGAGCCAGTCGTTCATCGTCTTGTTAGATTTAATAGGCAGGTTCTCCCAGCCGCCATATTTGGCTAGTATGGGCCTGATTTCATCGAATACGGGCAATCTAGCCTTATGCCCTGTTTTAATGCGTGGGTGCGTAATCCAGTCGGTTTTGTCGATACCCTGGTGAACCCTGGACTCAGCCAGGCGGGCCATATCTTTTAAATCCTGGTAATGAAAGCCGGTACGGCAATACACTATAAACACATCGGCCACCTGCTGGAGTGCTTCATTCTGGAACGTGTGGGTTTTGAGGGCTTCAAACTGTTCGGGTGTGAGGTGCAGCGGATCTTCCGTTTCTTCGTTTTTCACCCGGAAACCGGCCAGCAAATCACCGTCCGAAAGCCCAGCTCCAACGGCCCAGCGGCTCACTTGTTTAATGACTTGGGAATGCTTTCGTACGTAGCTATCCTTATGCTTTTTTTGCATCCAGCTCCGGTATTTCTTGAGCATAGCGATGTCGAAAAGTTCTAAAGGCAGGTGAACCTGTTTTTCTGAAAGTAAGAAGTCCACGACCTTCTTACGTACCTTATCATACGTCTTTATAGTGGACTGGGTGATTTTTGGATTCTGGCCCATTTCATCCTTTAGCCAGATGTCGAAAGCTGCCATAAACGTGTAGGTCTTTTTCGGATTCTTATAAAGGTGCTTAATGTGCTGGACATTAAAGGGCTTGTCCTGGCGATACAGATCGTTAAATATGGCGGTTAGCTTTGTTCTTAGCAGCAGCAGTTTTTCGTTTTTAAATTGGCTCAGCGGATCTAGTTTGCTGACGGCATGGCCGTTCCAATGTTCAGACAAAATTTTAACGCCCGTTGTACCGATTTCGAGGGTGTGGTTATCCATAGAGATTTGGCAGTAAAGGGTTGAATAACCGGGAGTTTTTGAAGTGTGGCGGAAAAAGGAAATTTCCATGCGTGTGTACTTCATACTTGTGAACGCCCGGCAAGGCCATCCACAATGTAATGACGTTTGATAAGAAGAAAGAGCTAAAAATACTTAAGAAGGTACCAGTGAAACCGGGAAGGGGGGTGCCAGTGAGCCTTTTAGGGTGCCAGTAGAATGTCCGGTGAGCAGGTTAAAAGCTGAATATCAGACAGGTAAGGCACAAAAAAAACCAGCTTTTAGAGGCTGGTTATGATCTTATTCAGATGCTTAATTAAGCGTTGCAGAGGGTGAGGATTTAAAAATATGACTTATAATTGCCTGATTATCAAAAGATTAATGTATGTGTGTTAAAAATATGGTCATAAGTTACTTAATAAAATACAGTCAATATCTAGTGTGATTTTTTTAAGTCATTGATAATTAGTGCGTTAAGGATGAAATCGTTTTTTTTATTGCCAATAAGATATCCATTTGCTAGATGTTATGAAATGTTACAATATCTTCGAAATCTTCCCCTTTTAAAAGTGATACTATTTTAAGGAATGGAAAGTCTTCAACCTCTATAGCTTTGAGTTGCTTTAAATAACAAATCATTAGAAAAAGAGGCTTGTATCTATTACGTAAATAATCTTCTAACTCGTGGTAATCTTTTTCTGATTCTGGTACGTGATACTTTAGATCATCTCCCCATAATTCCACTGCTATAGTAGTACATGCCTTATCAATAGCTTGGACCGTATCTTGAAGATTCTCAAAATATATCTTATTCTGTCTTTTATAAAGGTCAAGAAGGGTTTCCAGTTCTTTTACCTCATTTTCTAAGTTTTTGTTACTTAGAGCTATATCCTCATTAGAGGTTTTTTTTATTTCCTCTTTACCATACTGAAGTAGTTCTATGATAGTCATTCCAAGGACATAAGCAATTTTTTCTAATTGATCCAGTGTAAGCTTAGTGCCTCTGTTTTCGAATCTATGATAGTTAGATCTCTCGATATCAAGCATTTTAGCCATTTCGGATTGCTTGATTCCTTTGTCTTCTCTAGCCTTTCTTATCTGTTCTGATAGCTCCATTTGTTACAAATAGTGATAACACTTTTACAAAACAGTGTAAATATTTAGAAAAAATAGTTATCATAATTTGGAACATTGTGTTCTATGATATTATAATTGCATCCACAAATTAATAACAACAAGATATGGACTCTATACAAACAGCATCTCCTCTTGCTCGAATCATAGCAAGGTATGAGTGCGAAAGTCATTTAGCATTTAAGCCCAAACCTTCATTCTATGATAGTATTGGAATTAATCGGATTAGATTTTGGAAACTGGTTAAAGGAGAGAAAGAACCAGTTACCAGTGAGGTTAGAAGTTTAGCAAAATTCCTCAAAATCAGTGAACAAGAACTTATTTAACAAAAAGCCCCGGCACTACTCGTAATAGTAACCGGGGCGAAATAATCTCGGAAGAGAAGGCAAAGATTATGATTAATAAAAGAAATTTAGCTCGTTCAGAGCGATTTATTCGCCAGGCCAATCAGGCCTCAATGCCAAAGTGCAGAGTTTCCTTTTATTTCCATGCCTCTAAAAGAGGCGGTTATTGTGGCACCGTATATGTGAAAGTTGGTATAAATGGCAAAGACGCCCAAATGAGTACTGGTATCTTTGTTGAGAACCGTAAACACTGGGATAGTGCTACAGTTTGTATCGCTGGAAATGAATCTAAAACGCTACTTCTTAGACATCTGAAGACAGAAATTGAAGCGGTGTATGTGGAACGCTTTGTAACAGATCGCAGCTTAGATCCTTTTATCATTCTTCAGGTAGCAGCAGGATTAAGAACGCATGATGAAAATGTGCCTACTGTATTAGAAGGTGTAGACAAATGGGTTAATCAATACCGGGAACGTTTACACATAGACGTTACTTCTTCTACACTTCAAACCTATGTGCAGTATGCTGACCGCATTAAAGAGTTTTTAGCGTATCAGGGTTATGGGAGCCGGTTGACGTTTGACGATGTAAAGCCCGCAATGGCCGCAGAGCTTATTCTCTATTTAAAGAAAAAGCGGCAATACAGTCATAATTACGCTATCAAGATTGTACAGTTTCTTCGTTCAGCAATTAACTATGCCATTGCCTACGAATGGGCAGACCGTAACCCCTTATCTGCTACCCGGTTACGAAAAGAGTTTAGAGAAATCTCTGCTTTAACGGAAGTACAGGTTCAGCGGATCATCGACGCTGATTTTGCTTCAACAGCTTTAGATAAAGCACGTGATCTGTTTGTTTTTCAGTGCTTTACGGGCCTTGCTTACGCTGATTTACGAGAGCTGAGTATAGGTAATTTGATTACGACCGCAGACGGCCAACTTTACATTGAAAAGCCCCGCAAAAAGACAAGTGTAGTTCAATGCATTCCATTGTTGGAACCCGCCTTAGCCATGCTTGCTAAATATCAAAATGACCCCTGTCGTAAACGTGGCTTACTTTTCCCAGTGCCTTCCAATCAAAAGCTTAATCAGTATTTGAAAGACATTCAGGACTTATTAGGTATTAAAGAGAAGATTCACACACACTTGGCCCGTAAGACCTGTACCACGCTGTTCATTGTCAATGGTGTCCCCCAGGCTACTACTTGTCAAGTAATGGGTTTCTCACTTCAAATGATGGAGAAGCATTACCTAAGTGTACGTAAAGACGTGATTTTAAGCGATGTGCACAAAGCTTTTCAAGGTAAGTTTACGGTTCACCGCAATGATGAAAAACCTCTTACCTCTCAGGCGTTATGAATCTATTCGAAGAACTAGAAAGCCTTAAAGAGCAGGTGGACCTATACGCCAGGAAGCATCAAGAGCAAGAAGAAGAACTCTCAGAAATGACGGGAGAATACCTTAAATCTCTTCAGGCGGGCCAAGTCTTGATTCAGGAGAATAAATGGCTTTGGCAGCAGGTGGAAACGCAGCAAAACCTAATTGGCAAGTACTTAAAGATGATCAAACGCTTAAAGCAACTTTTGTTGCTACCTAATTAACACAAAAGCTCTTTCACTTAGAAAGAGCTTTGTATGGTGCTGCTTGTGTATAATTCATTCATTCAAAAGCCTACCTGAAGACTTTTAAAACCGTGGCAAATATATGGCAAAAGAGCGTTCTATCTCTGAAAATGCCCCTAAAATAACTCGCATTCAACACTTTATTTTTAATCGTTTTGACCTTCGTTACAACGTGATTGCTAACGAACTCTTGAGCCGTCCCAAAGGTAGTCAAGGCAGCTTTGAAATGATCGACAAAAACGAACTGAACTACCTCTTGTTTGAAGCGGGATTCTCCAAATTTAGCTCCGAGCTGGATACCATTATGGCCGTGAAGGTTCCCAAGTTTGATCCGATCAAACACTACTTTGAGCATTTGCCCGCCTGGGACGGCTTCACCGACCACATCAACTATCTATCCAGCTTTGTAGAGACGGACGATAACGCTTTTTTTCAAGCGATGTTCAAGAAGCATCTGGTTCGAATGGTACGCCAAGGCTTGGCTCAGGAAAGCTCATTCTTCAATAAGCATTGCCTAACCTTTGTGGGGCGGCAAAATGACGGGAAAACGTCATTCTTTGATTTTCTAGTACCGCCTTCTCTATTCAACTACAAACGCAAAGGGCTTGATTTTGGTAAGAAAGACGGGCTTATTTCATTGGTGCAAAACTTTCTCATCAATCTAGACGAATTAGCATCTTTCGATAAGAAAGAACTGAATAATGAGTTTAAGACCGTGCTTTCAGAAAGTGCGGTCAAATTCCGAGCCTTGTACGATAAGAACGAACGGCCTCACACTCGCCGGGCTTCGTTTGTTGCTTCTACTAACCAAACCGAGTTTTTAACCGATGAGACGGGGAACGTTCGCTGGCTGGTGTTTCAAGTCAAAAACATCCGGCACGACCAGGGCGGCAAACGTGGCTACTCGTATCTAGTTGACATTGACCTGGTATGGTCACAAGCTTACGCCCTTTGGAAAGATCGCTTTCCCGATCAGCTAGACCCCGACGAGCTGAAAACGCTGGAACGTCGCAATGCTAATTTTTTACGCGTATCGCACGAAATGGAACTAGTGCGAACGCATTTTATCCCCGCCGTCAAAGGGGAAGCTAATGCTGTTTTTTGGCAAACAACCAAACTGATGAACGAGCTCAATAGCCTGACCACGCTTAACCTACGAGCGGAAATGATTGGTAGGGCGTTGACCGCTCTTCACTACCCTCGATCCAAGGATTTTGGCGTGTACGGCTACTGGTTAAAGCGGCTAGCAACCCCTTAAAACACTTACCTAACTTACCTAAGACTATAAAGTATTGATAATAAGAAGATTATAGGGTAAGTAGGTAGTTACCCGAAGTTACCCAAACTTACCTTTAATACAGTACCTGGGTAAGTAAAAGGTAAGTAGGTACTTACCCGGTAAGACCTTCACGTTAAGCGAATTAAAAGCCAGGGTAAGCTAGGTAGGCAAAAACTAAGTAAAAAAGTGCCAAACACGTT
Organism: Siphonobacter sp. SORGH_AS_0500; assembly: GCF_031453245.1. Taxonomy (NCBI): domain Bacteria; kingdom Pseudomonadati; phylum Bacteroidota; class Cytophagia; order Cytophagales; family Cytophagaceae; genus Siphonobacter; species Siphonobacter sp. SORGH_AS_0500. Next base: position 3,368,172 of record NZ_JAVIYT010000001.1, on the reverse strand, counting down.
GAATTGGCTTTAATGAATTATTAATCAATGACTTAAGGCCGCAAAAAGAAAAAGATGATTTCAAACCCACAACTCAGCCAGGCTAAAGCGGTTCCTATTGCTAGTTACCTCGAAGAGCAAGGTTATCTACCAGAAAGACAGCTTGGTCCGGAGCTGCTTTATAACAAGCCCCTTACGCTTAGAGAATACCCCTTCGTTTTACGTACACCTGACCAGAAACGTCTTTAAAGACTTTGGGGGAGACGATCATAAGGGGGATGTTATCAAGCTTTGTCAGCTCTTGGAAGGTTGCTCATTTGCTGATGCAGTGACCCGGCTTTTATCGGGAAGCTATAAGGCCCCTTGCTTTTCTTTTAGCGGCTCTTTAGTTAAAGAGGAAAAGCAAAGCTCAATGCATCTGACAGCGGTCAAACCCTTAACACATGCGGCCCTAGTCGCTTACACGCAAAGCCGGGGCATTCCTTTAACTGTTGCCCAAACGTATCTAAAGCAGGTTCACTACGAGCGATCCGGTAAGAATTACTTCGCTTTAGGGTTTGCTAATGATGCAGGCGGTTATGCTCTTCGCAATGGAGCCGGGTTTAAAGGCCAAACCATGCCCACTGGTATCTCTACCATTCCAGGGCAAGATAACAGCTTGGCGTGTCTGTTTGAGGGCTTCTTTGACTTTCTATCTGCCCTGGTCTATTACCAAAAAAAGACGCCCCGATTTACGTGTATCGTCTTGAACTCAACGGCTCAACTCTCGAAAGCTATTCCGGCCCTAAAAGCCTACCGCTCGGTTCACTGCTTTTTAGATCGGGATGCCGCTGGAAGAAAAGCACTAACCCAGCTTGAAGAGAAAGGGCTGACGATTCAAGACCAATCCAGCCTCTATGACGGCTACAATGATTTCAATGAATTTCTCACTTTAAATCCCCAATGATCCAATGAAAGAACCCGACCTTATTCAACGCATTGAAGACGAACTTTTAGAGGGCGAATTAGTCCCCAAGCGAGTCTTAGAAACCTTAGCCTACCAGGTAGCCACAGGTAGCATATTCATAGGAGCGTTAGTGCCTTCGATGTATGCTAAAGAGCTAAGTCAATATGTAGAGCGAGAAGAGCTAAAATGGAAATTTCCAAAAATTGCCGCTTCGCTCGAATTGCTCAAAAAAGCAGGCTACTGGTAACAAGTGTGCTGACTATATACGAAAAATAAGCGTAATTAACTGACTATCAGTTAGTTAAAAAAGTTGCACTCTTTTTCAATACAAAAACAGTTTAAGTGTCTATTAATCAATGTTTTACATTTTAGAAAACATAAAAAAAGTGTAAAAATCCCTCTTTTCACCCCGCCCTATCACGAATTGGAAATTTCCAAAAACGTGCTGGCCGAATATATGAATCGCCTTTTATTGTTGGCCTTTTTGCTCAACAATTTGCTCGAAGGTGGCGGGGTATCATTTGTCTCAAATTTTTCCAAACATTCCATTTTACCATTTTTTCAAACATGAAATTTCTCATTTTAAGTACTGGCCCCGTTTCTAAATTCTTAACTGACGCGATCACTTCCGCAGGTCACACCTTTGAAGCTCATGACCCTCGCGACATGTACCTATACATCTCTGAGATTGATCGGGGCTATGACCGCGTGTACATCGGTGACCCTAGCCTAGATGAGCCGAAGCGAATTATGAGTAACCACTATGACGCAATCATATCTCGGATCGGCAAAGACTTGCCTTTAGCAGTAAATATTCTAAGGCATTTAACCATGAACCTAGGTATCTACTGCCCTCAATCTTCCTTAGGAATTCAGATTGCTCATGATAAATTATTTACTTCTCAAATTCTGAGCTGTGAAGGAGTAAAGACACCGATGACCGTTTTTTCTTGCCGACCCAACCACGTTAGTTTTTTTGTTGATAAGCTGGGTGGATTACCCATTGTCGTTAAGCAGCTTACTGGCTCACAAGGCACAGGGGTGTCAATACTAGAAACGCCACTAAGTACTAACACCACCTTAGAGAGCTTGCACCGGGCGGGCGTTCCAGTTAAGATGCAACGCTTTATTAAGTCTGAAGGGATGGAAGTGGAAGATTTTAGAGCAATCGTAGTAGGCGGCAAGGTAGTTTCTGCTATGCGTAGAACAGCACCCCAAGGTGACTTTAGAGCCAATCTTTCGAGAGGGGGGACGGGTAGCAGCGTAAAGCTATTCGACTATGAAATTCAAATGGCTATTGATGCTGCAAAAGCGTTGATGCTTGAATTTGCCGGCGTGGACATCATGCGTTCCAACTATAAAAAGAAAGAAAGCTATATCACAGAAGTAAACGGAAACCCTGGTACGGGCATCATCAATATCACAAAGCATAATCACTTCAAGGATTTAGTGGAATTCACAGCTTTAAAAGCTGCTGCGAAGAAGAAAGAAAAACCACAGCAAAATCAAACACAAACGGTGAAAGTAGAAGTTGCAATACCGAACCAACTAGATGAGCGTGCTCAATTAGCTATTTTGGAGGAAAAAATTAAAGTGCAGAGTCAGAAATATCATGGTGTAAACTTACATGATTATGCGATGTGGACATTTCTTAAGAAAAAAGTAGGATTCTGATAAAATTGAATAGGCAAGATTTATTAAATCTTGCCTATTCAATTTTATAAGGATAAGATGGATAGCCAGGGGGTAATTGATCGGTAGTTCCTACATGATTGAACTCCAAGTATCTATTTTTATTACTTTCATTCCAAGTAATTTCAATAAATTTTTGAATATTGTTCTTTTTAAAAATAAGTGTGTTAGGGTGAAATGTGCCCCATTCATCTGGATTGTCAGGTTTTCCTAATAGAAAATTGAATTGAAAGTTATTAAATTTAAATTTAGCTCCTAATATTTCACCTTTAATAGGATGGTAAAAGGGTTGAAAGCTAAAATCTTGATTATAGTATATTGGTTCATCAGTTTCTTTCATAAAATATAATCCCCATCCTTCAGGCCAAGGTTCCTGAGCATATAGAATTTTTAACCATTTGATATCTAGTACAGGCTTGTTGATATTTTCACTTAGCGGTATGATTTGATCAGATGCTACCATATTACAAACAGTTTTCAACATCCATTTTTCTAAATCTATGCCGCTAAATACAAATATTTCAGAAATGTAATTGCCTCTAGCAAATTCCGAATTTATTTTAGTGATTATTCGTAACATATCACCAGCTTGTTTATCAAGCCCTGATGAATTTTCATTATGCCTTTTACATAGTATTTTGGATGATAAGTTTGTAGGAGTTATTTTTTTAAAAATGTCCTTTTTGATCCAAGGCAATCCGGTTATTATAATAGTTTCGTCAGTATGTTTTACATGATTTAAAACATATTCTGAAATGTAATGTTCTCTAGAAATTTTTTCGCAACAATCATTGCTAAAATTTAGATAACATTTAGGGTTAGAGTAGTTAGTTTTAGGAGGTTTAGGAACTATATTACTAGGTTTTTTAAACCATATGCCGGGGCTAATTAGACAGCATGATTTCGCTTTCCTTGTGCTTCCACAAGGGCAGTTTCTGTTTTTGGGATAAAAAAACCTTAAATTCACGATTTATAAAATTAGTACATATAAGAGGAATAAATTATAATACTATATATTAAAAATATTATGTAATAAACAATTCGTATTTTTCATCACTAGACCAATTTCTTTCTTGTAGTTTAGTACAGCTGTTTTTAGCTGTATCTAAACCTATTTTAGATAACATTCCATCTTGACTGATTAATTCTTTCCATTTATAATAATAGCAATGCTTCAAAACAAATAAAGTAAATTTATAAGGTGTTATAATTTTGTCACAGGGAATTCTGATGTCATTATAATTCCCTATATGTATGTGGGATGTAGAGTGTATTAAAGGTGAATAATTTTTAAAGTCCAAATCATACCTTATAGAAGTACTAGAAGTATTGATTTGCTGTTCTGTTAAAAACTGTTCATATTCACTGTAAAACATTGCTCCTACATCTTCTACTGTTTGGAAATCGTTAATCAAGTCATGTGATAACAGAAAGTCTTGATACGATACATACTCTTGAGGGTTTTGAAAGAATGCATATCTAAAATTAAAAATAGCTCCTTCAACACAAGTATATGAAAATTGAAAAATAGATTGGTCTTCAAGTAAGAAGTCATAATCGAAATTTTTTATAGCCGTTTTATAGGTTAAAAAATAATCTCGCTTTTGAGAGATTCTTTTAAACTCTGGTGAAACATCATCCTTGTGAAGGACTTTTATTCCCTTTTGCCTTAATAAACCTATATCTTCAATAAGTTTGTAAGACATTCTGAAAGAAGTAGAAAAAGCTTCTATATTCATTACTTCTTTGATGAGAGTTTTGCCTTGATATCTTTTATAAATTCGTCTTTGTCAATATTGAGGTTTTTAGCTGCATCTTCAGCAATTCTCTCAATCTTATTGAGGGCAAGTTGCTTTTCATCTATGGTCTGTTTGATAGTTACAACGTCTTGTTCACTTGGTTGAATAAATGTAAGTTTGTAATCATTCTTTTTTAAAATGTCTAATTCATTCTTACAAATATCAGCTAAAGGGCTTACACCAGTAAGCGTAACCCAAGCTATACTTCTAGTAATTGCTGTAAATAGCTTGTTACGTTCAGTAATGTTATCTTTATCGAAAAAAACAGCATCTATACCTATTACATAAACGCTTCCAGCTTCATTACCTTTAGCTCTAAAAATTGTTGAAAGAGTGACGTGTTTAGGTACTTTAAAATTTGTGTTGTCTGTGGGTGCTTCTAACAAACTAAATGTTTTTATGCCTTTTCTATTTAGAAGCAGTTTAATTTCATTAAAATATGTCCAAACGTTTTTAGTATCTAAACATATAATGCTAATGTCCTCTGGATTAAGCTCGTCAGATATGTCTTTTTCAATTAATGATACAACTTCCTTACACTCATCTTCAAAATTTGTAAATGTTTTTACCTTTATAACATCATCATCACTTAAATAAGTATTTTTTATTGCAGGACTATTATCTTCAGGTCTATTAATTATCATTAAATCACTGACGCTTGAGTTTCCCTGTTCAACTGTGAATCCTAAACTCTCCCAGTGTTCATTATTCTCAAGCCTCTGTATTATTTTAGGTTTAGATTTTGGATTATTAAAATCATAATTGTATATGCCCAAACCAAGTGCAAATGCACTTATCAGTATTTTACGAGGATTCCTATAACATTTGTGAAGAACTAAATCTTGTACATCTGTACTCTCAATCCTGGAAAAATCTATATGATAATTTCCTTCTAAATCTCTGCCAAACGTTTCTCTCTCATCTTGAATTTTTACGTTCAAAATATTCTGAAAATCGTCGTATGCCCAAACTACACGATTATGCTTGGTGATTTGTCTACAGACCTGATAAAATTCTTTAGGAAAGTCCTGAGCTTCATCTAATATGGCATAATCATATTGCTTTTTAAGATTTCTTAAGTTTAATTCTTTACATACAAATCCAAAAGGATCATCAGGCATTTTATTTTTAGCCTCATTGTATTTCAAAGGGGGAATGTTATTGTTATTACAAGCATTGTAATAGACTCCTTCTAAACCAAAGCCACCCCAAGCATGCATAACATGGATCTTGTTCCAATCTGGGTCCTTTTCTACAAACTGTCTATAAAATCGTGTGATTAGCTTTTTAACTAGATCGTATAACGCTTTTGTGTAGTATGTGTATAGTATCTCAGCCTCGGGGTTTTGTATGTGTATTAGAGCAACTTTCATTGCTAAAATTATTGTTTTGCCTGAACCGGCTAAACCTCTGATTCTTTGAGGGCCATTTAGAGTAAATAAAGCTGCACGTTTTTGCTCTAAATCAAAGTTATGGATAGCACTTTCGATAGCACTTAAAATAGAACCTTTTGAGCTTGAAATATTCGTTCTATCTCTTAGATTTCTATCATTGGATTTGAAAATACCTTTAGATCCTTCTATTGTTGATTTTAGTGCTTTAAATTCTTCTACACTTATTTCACCAGTTTGGTGATTTTTTAATATTAGTTCTTTTAGTAAAGCATCACTGTTTACTAATTCGTAATCATTCCATTCTGGATAATTTGGTATTTCATCACAATTATTTAAGTATATAGCAGGAGTTATTTCAATTTTCAATTCTCTTCTTCTTCCAATTAATTCAGGAGTATCTTTAATAATTTTAGCATATAGTAATCTATCTATTTGATTAAGTTTCTTATCTATATTAATGGCTTTTTCATGCGTAAATCTTTCGGAAAAATCTACACATTTTAATATTATAACTCCTATATTTTCGCCAATAAGTAAAATATCTGGGTTTACAGAGCTTTCACCTGTTTCATTAGGAAAGTGGGGGAAATGATGGTATAAGTAGATATTTGAATTAATATCTTGAAAGCTATCTAACGTATCAATGAGATGTTGTATACTAGGTTCTTCTTTTATTAAGACCTCATTAACGTTCTTTTCCATATTCATCCTAAAAAGAATTTAAAACAATTAGTGATTGTAGAAGGTAAATACACAAAAAAAGGTCTGAAAAGCAATATGTTTTCAGACCTTTTTTTCATGTATTCAGTTAGTGGCACTTTTTGGGTAAAAAAAAACCTAAGTATCTGATTTTCAGTTACTTAGGTTTTACTTGCAGAGGGTGAGGGATTCGAACCCCCGGACCTGTTACAGTCAACAGTTTTCAAGACTGCCGCGATCGACCACTCCGCCAACCCTCTGTTTGTGTCACAAAAGTAGTGGTATTTGGGAGCTTTGTCAAGTGCTGTTTCGAAAAAATTATAATTCTATTAAGTCTTGAACCACTACTTTCATTCTAGGTGCCTCACCCTCAGGCACTATCACAATTAAATTTTCTGAAGAAATTTCTCCATTTTTTAATATATGTCCCACCTGAATGTTCGTGGTAGTGGTGATCATTTTGCCTTCAGCATTCTTTACCGTCTGTTTGTAGGGGATAACAAAAGGCCCGGCGTAGACCTGAGCGTCTTTTGAGGTGAGGCGTTTGCCCGTGGCGTTCACGCATAGGAAGGCGGCGAGTAAATTCTGGTTCTGCTCGCCGAAGGCGTTTGGTCGTGGAAACAGGATTTTCGAACAGCCGCTATTATTTCGAACGTACACCCGCAGTTCAAAACGGTTGTAATTTTCGTTCTTGATTTCCATCTTTCGCTCGTTTGTAATATCAAAGCCGTATTCAATGCCATTGAAATTCGTTGCGTGCTCAGTAGTCAGATCAATACTTTGCTGGGCGTAGCTTGCCAGGGGAGCCAGCAGAAGAAAAAATAGAACTTTTTTCATGTTGGGGATAAGGTGAGAAAATCGTCGCCCAAATGAAAGCGATATTCAGCAAAAAAGGAAGGCCGATAAGCCTTCCTTTCGTAGATCTTTTCTTATAAATACTTAATTAGTCATCGCCAGTAATAAATCGGCCTGAGTGATGATGTGAACGCGATCAACTTCGTCGCGAACGAGTAGGGCCTTGTTGTCTTTATCGATTAGCGAAGCTAAAACGTCGATGGTGTCGTGAAAGCCCACAAAGCGGAAAGGCTTCTCCATAATTTCCTGAATGGGTAATTCCTTAATGTCCGGCGATTGAATTAGTAATGATAGGATCGTCGATTCTGAGATACTGCCCACGAAGTTACCCGTTTCATCAACCACCGGAATCTGACTGATGCCGTCGCGATTGAGCAGGCGGATCGCCTCGCTTACGCGTGCCTGCTGGGGAAGGGTAATGAGTGGCGTGTTGCGGTGACGAATGCGGATGAGATCGCGGGCGGTAGCGAAGGAGCGGCTTTCCAGGAACCCATGGTCTTTCATCCAGTTATCATTGTAAATTTTATTCAGGTAACGCGTGCCGTGGTCGGGGAGTAGAATGACCATCACGTCGTCTTCTTTCAAATGCTCCCGAGCGTACTCCAAAGCTCCGTAAACGGCTGTTCCGCAGCTCCAGCCGACGAATAAACCTTCTTCCCGGGCCAGTCGGCGAGCCATGATGGCGGCGTCTTTGTCGGTTACTTTAAGGATATGGTCGATAAGACCAAAATCTACATTCTTCGGCAGAATATCTTCGCCGATGCCCTCCGTGAGGTAGGGGTAAATTTCATGCGGATCAAATTCGCCCGTCTCTTTATACTTTTTGAAAACTGAGCCGTAAGTATCCAGACCGACGGTTACGACGTCTGCCTTTTTTTCTTTCAGAAATTTAGCTGTTCCGCAGATCGTTCCGCCCGTACCTACGCCCGCCGCAAAGTGCGTGATTTCGCCACCCGTTTGCGACCAGATTTCGGGACCCGTGGTATCGTAATGGGCCGCCGAATTGGAAAGGTTGTCGTACTGATTGGGGTAAAACGAATTCGGAATATCCTGATTTAATTTCTTGGCTACCGAGTAATAACTTCTCGGATCATCGGGTTCTACATTCGTGGGGCAAACCACCACTTCAGCCCCCACTGCCCGTAGAATATCGATTTTTTCCTGGGACTGTTTATCGGCCATCGTGAAAATACACTTATAGCCCTTCGCGACAGCGGCCAGAGCCAGGCCCATACCCGTATTACCCGAAGTTCCCTCAATAATGGTTCCGCCCGGTTTCAGAATGCCCGCTGCTTCGGCGTCTTCAATCATCCGAAGAGCAATGCGGTCTTTCACGGAGTTACCGGGGTTGAAGTACTCTACTTTTACAAGAATAGTCCCTGGAATTCCTTTGGTAACTTTGTTGAGTTTGACAAGCGGCGTATTGCCGATGGTCTCGATAATATGGTTATAGTAGTGCATGGCTGAAAGAAAAATAAATCGATCAATGACCGAAAGTGTCAAATTCTTTAGATAGGAACTGGTAAAATTCCGTACTCAGGAAACCTATTACAGTCTATGACTGTTCGGATTTCGGAAGTAAATTTGTAGGAAGAAATCAACAATAGAAGTTTTAACCTTCTTATTTTATCAATAAATATGGTAACGGTATCTCAGGAAGCAGCTGATAAAATCATAGAATTACGCAAGAAAGACGGTCTTACGGAAGACTTTAGCGTACGGGTAGCCGTGAAAGGCGGCGGATGCTCAGGTCTGATGTACGATCTGAATTTTTCTTCTGAGCCGGAAGCAGGCGATATGGTATTTGAAGATAAAGGAGTAAAAGTAATGGTAGATCGCAAGTCGATTCTTTATCTGGCTGGCACCGAATTACAATACTCCGGCGGGCTGAACGGAAAAGGTTTTGTCTTCTTCAACCCTAATGCCTCTCGCACCTGCGGTTGCGGCGAAAGCTTCGCGGTTTAGTTATGGTTATTCTAAACGAAACATCCCGAAAGTTTTAACTTTCGGGATGTTTCGTTTAGAATAAGTTCTCTAGTTACCTAAATAACTAAAAACCAAGAACAACTAACTACAATAACTCATCCTTCGGTATCCAGTAGCGATTTTTGAAATCCTGGATCTGGTCGTTTTTTACTTCGACTCCTTCGGCCTCTAGTAACTCCTGCATCCGATTTCCTCCAAAATGATGCTTCCCGGTGAGTACGCCATTCCGATTCACCACGCGGTGGGCCGGAACGTCGGAGAGGTGATGGCAGGCATTCATCGCCCAACCCACCAGTCTTGCTCCCCCTTTTGAACCAAGGTATTCGGCGATAGCCCCGTAGCTGGTCACTCGTCCGGGAGGGATAAGTTTTACTACTTCATAAATATCCTGAAAAGCGTCTGAAGAAGGCATCGTGTGGTAAGGTAATAAAAGAGTAAATAATCACACCTTTTAGGCGAGTATTCACTTGATCGGGTAATGATTCATTAAGATTCATGCTTCGCGTCCAGGCGATCCTGAATTTCCCGGCAGAGTTCTTCGTACCAAGCTTCGCCATAAGCACTAATCAGCGGATCTTTCAGAAATTTATAGACGGGCACCTTCAGGGCTGCTCCGTGTTCACAGGCTGGTGAACAAATGTGCCAGCGGTCGTAGTTCAGGGCATCATACTGCTCATATTTTGTGACCCGAATAGGGTATAAATGACAGGAAATAGGTTTTTTCCAGTTGATCTTACCGTCCAGATAAGCCTGTTCAATGCCACATTTTAAAATGCCTTTCTGATCATAAATCGCATACGCACATTCCCGACCTTCAATCACGGGCGTAGAATAATCGCCTTCCCAATCTTCAACGTATACGCCCTGCTCTTCAATGGTTTTGATGCCTATCTCCGAAAGATAAGGTTTCACCTGCTCGTATACTTCTTCCAGCTTTGGTAATTCATCCATTGAAAGCGGAGCTCCGAGGTCGCCCTCTACGCAACAGGCTCCCTTGCATTTAAGAAGATCACAGACGAAATATTGGTCTGCGATGTCGTCTGAAATGACGGTATTATCAATCAGTATCATGCTCGTTAGGGTGGAAAGTCCACTAAAAAAGAATAGCGGGAAATGATTCCCGCTATCAAAATTAACACTTGTCGGAGGGCCTGCGTTCACGCAGACGGGTAATTATTTGTTTTTGATCTTTAACCGTTGACCTGTGCGGATCATGTCTGTGCCTGACATGTTATTCCAGGAGCGAATTTGATCCACTTTTATATCATACTGACGGGCAATACTAAACATGGTTTCCCCTTGTTGAACGGTATGGTAACGCCACTCTCCAGTGGTAGTGTTGGCAGGGATGCTGCTGGTGGCGGGGCGAGCAGCACCTGCCCGTAATACGTAGCGGTCGCCAACATTTACCTGAGGAAATGCTTGCAAGCCGTTCAGGTCTCTCAATTCTTCGGGCTTCATGTTGTATTTTCTGGCAATAGCGAAGAACGTTTCACCTGATTTAACAACGTGATAAGCTGGTTTACTTTCGGAGGAAGGAGTTGCTTCGCGAACGGGAGCCGCGGCTGTTTCTTCCACGCGAATGGGATTGGTTACGGGGGTACCTTTCACCAACACTTTCTCACCCTTTTTAAGTAAAGGATAACTTTTCAGCCCGTTTAGTTCCAGTAACTCATCGGGCTTCATGTTGTACTTACGAGCAATAGCGTAGAACGTTTCTCCCGATTCAACCGTGTGGTAGCTTTCGGAAGCGGCCTCTGTACGAACGGCAGGTTGACGAGGGGTTACCGGAGCGTCTTCTTCACCAGGCGTAGTGGGGAATTTGTTGGGATTAGTAACAGGACGACTCACTACTTCCGGTTGCGTTCGGGTTGGTTCCGTCCGTACTGGTTGGCTAGTGCTGGGTTGAACCGGACGTGTAGCGGAGGGGTTACCGGATACTACCTGACCATTTTCATCCACCAATACCACCCGACCTGAGTTGGTCTGAGGCTGAGTAGGCGTTGTAGGAACCGTTACGGCTACGTCTGTTGCGGGAGTCGTCACAGGAGGGGTAGAGGTTGTAACTGGAGTCTCGGCTAAGATAGGAGTCTCCTCTTTCGCTTTTTCCGGCTCTGGTAAAGGAACGACTTCAATCGCTGTTTTGCAGGGGCGGCGTTTCTTCATCCACAATACACGGCCTGGTTGCAGAGGTTCGGTAGCAGAAGCAATGCGGTTTTTCCTTAATAGGAAGCTCAAACGAATGCCATACATTTGAGAGACATCCCAGGCTGTTTCTCCGTGTTGTAACGTATGGAATTCAACGGGTGCACTTTTAGCTTTTTTCTGAATATAATATACTTTACCTCCTACAATTTTGTCATCCTCTTCCATGTCGTTAATGGATAGAAAACGACCCGCCCGGATGTCCGCACGTTTAGCGATGGTTTCGTAGGTATCTCCATCCTGAGCAAGAATTCCATCTCTACCATTAATCTGATAGTAAACAGGACCGCTGGAAGCACGATTGGAGGGGGGGGTAATGCGTTTCAGAACCGGAAATTCAGGCTCTCGGGCTTTCGCTTTCCGGGCTGCCGCTGCCGTAGCTGTGCGATTAGCCGAAGGAGTAGTCGTTTGCGAAACTGCTACGGGTGGAGCCGACTGATTGGAAGCAAGGGCAGCAGGACGGTTGTTGTCCACTACTACCAGCATGGTATAAGGGCGATCCTGGGGAATTTTTGAGCCGCCCACCCAACGGTTATACCGACGTAATTCTACTTCGTCCACCCCGAGCTGATCGGCAATTTGCGTAAAAGTTTTTCCACCGCTGGCCTTGTATTCGTAGAAAGGCGTTTGGCTGGTGCGGTATCCGCGTAACTCGTTTTCATACACTAGTTTGTGAGCCAGGCAACGCAGAATATAGCGATCCGTTTTGTCAGTAAGTGTTATTTCATTTGCTCCATTCCATTCCGTTGGTACCAGTGACCGAACGCCGCCGAGGCCTAAGTAATAGGAATAAAGGGTTGAAATCCAGTTATTTAAGGCTGTGTTATTTTTCTTTAAATAATTAGCCGCCGCTCGCGTAGAAGCATGAATATTCTTGCGTTCATCTATTTCATCGTCCACACGCAGGCCGTAATCCGTAGCCGTTTCTTTCTTGAACTGCCAGAAACCTACGGCATTGGAAGTGGAAACAGCATCGGGAGCGAGGCCACTTTCCTGCAAAACCAGGTATTTAAAATCATTAGGGACTTTCTCTTCCGAAAGGATATTTTCAACGATCGGAAAGTAAAGAGAAGCCCGATCCAGGCGTGTGTTGAGGGTGGTCCGGTTCGACAAAAGGGCATAAACGTCGGTTTGGACTATTTGCTGGGCTCCGGCGTCGAGTTTTACGTTGACATTTGCAAAGGTAAGCCGCGTGGGGGCCTGAAAAAGCTGGGCAGAAGCGTATGCGTTTAGGACAAGAGTAAACGCAAGAATAAGGATACCTCTAATCATGGTTGATCTGGTTAAGCGTTGTCCTCTATAACGAAGACCTGAACCCTAACGATTCAAAAGATTACTATCGGAAGGTAAAAATGCAGAATTATTTTTTTCGTACGACCATCAAGCCATCACGAATAGGTAATAATATATTTTCAACGCGATCATCCTTCTGAATTTTCGCATTAAAATCCAGAAGATGCTGCGTGTCTTTATCAATTTTCACGTTGGCCTGAGCTACTTTTCCACTCCAGAGTACATTATCAGCAATAATCCAGCCGCCGGGCCGTACCCGATCAATCGTCAGGTCATAGTAGGTGGAATAACTGGGTTTATCTGCATCGATAAAGACAATGTCGAAGACTTCGTCCAGATCGGGTATTAAGTCGCGGGCATTCCCCAGCCGGTAATCAATCTGGTTTTTATAATCAGACTGATCCAGAAATTCCCGGACAAAAGGTTCCAGCTCGGCCTTGATATCCATGGTAATGACTTTCCCGCCTTCCGCCAGACCTTCCGCAAAACACAGGGCCGAGTAACCCGTATATGTTCCAATTTCAAGCACAACTTTTGGGCGAACCATCCATGAAATCATCGACAGCATCCGTCCCTGAAAATGCCCTGACAGCATTCGGGGGTGAAGAATTTTCACGTGTGTCTGCCGATTGAGCCTCTTGAGAAGATCACTTTCCGGGCTGGTGTGAGCTTCTGAATAGGCCTCTATTTCCTGATCAATAAAATACATTCTAAAACAAAACTAGGGAAAACCTTCTCACAAATGACATGATTTACTAGGTAATTTTACCGTAATATTGAATATTTGTCAATGTTCTGGTAAAAAAGTAAGGCTACAGAATTGTTTTTCGTCAAACATTTCGTTCGCTAAGTCCTGTAATTCCTGAGCCGTAATGGCCTTAATATGCCCAAAAAGATTTTCCAGCGATTCAATCCGATGGGTATCGAGCAGGCTCTTGGCCATCATTAGCATATAACTCATGTTACCCTCTTCAGACATGGCCAGCTGCCCCATTAATTGTTGCTTGGTAATGTGTAACTGATTGGCTGTTAGAGGCTTTTCGCGTAACGTTTTGAGCTCCTTCTGAATCAGGGAATGGGTCTTGTTGAGCTGACTGGCTTCCGTACCAAAGTAAATGCCAAAATAACCCGTATCAGTAAACGGTGTATACTGAGCATCTATTCCATAAACCAGACCATATTTTTCACGAACGGAAAGGTTCAGCCGGGAATTCATACCGGGGCCGCCGAGTAGGTTAACCAGAAAGAAAAAGGGGAGACGTTTAGGGTCTTCCAGAGCATACGACTGACGGCCTATCGCCACCTGAGCCTGGGTAATGTTCCGGCGAACGGTTTGGCTTTGAGGCGTGTAAAGGGTAGGAGCCTGACGAATTCGCTGGGTTTTCTTGGCGGGAATATCCTTCAGTAGTCGTTCGGCCAGAGCTACTACTTTTTTGAAAGGTAGTTTACTAACTGACGAAACGATGATCTTTTCAGTATCAATATTCTGAGCAATGAATTCCTGGAAATCCTCGCGTTTGTAACGTTTCAGGCTATCGGCGTCACCCAGAATATTGGCTCCTAGCTGATGCTGAGTAAAAATCAGTCCATCAAAATCGTCCTGAATGGCATCTTCCGGCGAATCATAATACATGGAAATTTCTTCCAGAATGACATTACGTTCGCGTTCGATCTGCTTCTCAGGAAAAGAAGAATGGAACGTGATATCAGTGATCAGATCCAGAGCCTTATCGAAATGCTCCGTTAGAACCGAGGCATGAAAGCAGATTTTTTCCTTGGTCGTGTACGCGTTCAATTCGCCGCCTACGTTTTCCAGGCGATTAATGATCTGAAGGTTACTACGCCGTTCGGTGCCTTTGAAAGCCATGTGTTCCCAGAAATGAGCGAGACCTTGCTGATGAGGCTGTTCGTCCCGAGAACCAATATCGAGCATGATGCCCACGTGAGCAATCTGCGTATGTGTAAGCTGCTTGTGTACAATTCTTATCCCGTTGGGTAAAGTATGTAATTGGTATTCTTCCATTGATAATCAGGGCCACATTTCGCTGTGAAAGGAATCCTTTCATCTTCCTCCTATCTCTTTGATGAGAGAATACAATTGTCGTAAAGAAGAGTAAGCGGGTGTATATTACTCAAAGTTAACCGACATTAAAGCAAAATGTTAATAGTTAATAATGGTATTTAAATAGGATGATATTGCCTGAGTAAGTTTTTATGCGGAAGAAGTATTTGTGCGGCTCCCATTCATTTCAAACTTTTAAGCAGCTGCAAATATAAGAAGGAATGAATAACTGATTGGAAATCAAATAATAAACAAATGTGAAGGGCTGATCAGTACTACTGATCAGCAGAGAAGTATAAAATCCTCAAGGAGCATTGTTTTTTCTTGACGAACTTTGCAGGATGAAAATTCTGGTGATTCAAACGGCTTTTATTGGGGATGTAATTCTGGCGACCTCGTTGCTTGAAAAAATCCATCATCATTTCCCCGAAGCTGAGATTGATTTTTTGGTCAGACGAGGAAATGAAAGTCTGCTGAAAAACCATCCCTACTTGCACGAAACGCTGATTTGGGATAAAAAGTCGGGCAAGTACGCCAGTCTATGGAAGCTTCTCAAGACGATTCGTTCCCGGAAATACCAGTATGCCATTAATATTCAGCGATTCGGTACCACGGGCTTGTTAACGGCCTTTTCCGGGGCAGAAACGACGGTTGGTTTTGATAAAAATCCACTTAGTTTTCTGTTTTCAAAAAAAATCCAGCACCGCTTTGACGGTCCGCACGAAGTAGAGAGAAATACGGATCTGATTTCCTGGTTTACAGATGCTCAGGTTTTTCCGCCGCGATTGTACCCTTTCGAATTATCCCTTCAGCCTACCAGTCCTTACGTTTGTCTGGCACCTTCGTCGGTTTGGTTTACGAAACAATATCCAGAAGAAAAATGGGTGGAACTGATTCAACAGTTGCCCTCGCATTTACAGATTTATTTACTAGGTGGCCCCGGTGATCGGGAATTAGTGGAGCGAATTCAGAAAGCGGCCAATCGGGAGAAGGTTGAATCGTTGGCGGGTAAGTTAAGTCTCCTGGAATCAGCGGCTTTGATGAAAGGAGCCGTAATGAATTATGTGAACGATTCGGGTCCGATGCACTTATGCTCAGCGGTTAATGCTCCTACAACGGCCATTTTTTGTTCGACCGTCCCCACATTTGGCTTTGGCCCGCTGTCAGAGGTTTCCAGTATCGTAGAAGTTGACGAAAAACTAACCTGTCGTCCCTGCGGCATTCATGGATACAGAGAATGCCCCGAAGGGCATTTTAAATGCGGGAAAGACATCCGGACAGAACAGTTACTCGGCGTCTTAACTACCATGTCCTAGTTATTGAAAGTGGATGGTTCCCTCGCTTTGAGGATTTAGTCTGCCTTCTTGGTTATTAAAATAAAATTGATGCAATTGATAAGTACCTTCAGGAAAGCTTCCTTTTCTTAAGGGAGTATTGACTACATACCCCTTGCGAGTGACTTTTCCAGTAAGTAAAAGTTGTTTGAGAGAATTTCTAAGTAATTGCGTCGGTAGGAAAATAGTATCCATTTCAGAAGCCATTACTATAGCGTATCCTTCGTCTTTTTTAAAAATACCCGGAGCTTCTCCATTATAGACATGTACTGAAATAAATGGGTTATTAAACGAATTATTACTTCGTACAAGTAAGCACTTATGAAAACCCTGGTTTGTGATCTTCTTATTTTGAAAAGCAGTCAGAATATCATATTTGGGTAAGGTAACAAGAGGTGCCTTTTCTTGGTTAAAAAACGTATTATAATAATTTTCGTAAAATGCACTAGGCTGATATATTATCCAATTTTTATTAACCATAAAATTAATATAGCCAGTACTTAACAAATTACGCTGATTTAATAGGTTTATATAACTACTGAATTGACATACTCCCCATAGCAATGAACTGAAGACTAAAAAAACATAAGCAAAAATATGCTTATTGCGATTGTTATAAGTAAGGTAAGCTACGCAAAATAGCATATTAGCCAGAGCAATAATGGAATAAGGATAATATCGACTTTTAAAAATGACAAATATACCTTCTGAAGATCTCCCAATGGTAATAAAAGCAAATGTTATGAACATAAATAAAGAAACGGAAACGACTGCGATAGCATCACGATCCGTTCTCTGATAAGCCTTAAGAAGTACAAGAATGAAACAAATGATAATAAATAAACCAATATAGATAGCTGGATAAAAAAATGATATAACTGGTTCAGAATCAGAAAGATCTAAAGAGCTGTAATCAAAGTAAGTAGCTCCTGCCAAGCCTGTAATGATATTCAGAATTTTAGTAGGTAGATTGTCAAAAATGCCAGAAATTTTACTGCCAGAAGGGGTTTCTTTCAGCGTGACATGGCTAAGGTATAAACCAATTCCTAAGGCAGAACTAACCACCCACCCCATGAGAGCCTTATAGTTTTTTAAAAGTAATAAAGCCAGAAAACCAGCAGGCCAGATGGCCATTCCATTTCCCGAAGAAAAGGTACATATCATACCCGCTACAACCGCAGGAAGAAACGAGTATACTGAGAGCTTTTCAACTTTACATAGAAGATAAATAGTTAGAAAGCACATAAAGGTTACTCCCAAATGTTGCAGTCCAGCCATCGTCCAGAAAATGGCTTGGTAGGAGGCGAGAGAAACTAATACGAATGTAATGCTAAGTAACCAGATCCTTGGAAAGGATTTAATCCAACGCTGGTAGAAGAAAAAGATACTCGTCCAGGCTAATCCCGCCGATAAGGCGAATAGTGGCAAAGATATTTTACCCGTAATGCCGTAAAGAATAGATACAAGAATAGTAAAAAATAAAAGCTTATGTTCAACAAAATTATTGCTGATCATAAGCTGAATTTTTTCTGATAAAGAACTGGAGTTATGGAGCTTTAGTAAGAATTCATAAATAGTGGGTAAATCATCTCCAAAGGGAACTGGAGAAATGAAATAATATATGAAGAATAGAAAATTTAATAATAATATGAAGCAGATTAAATAAATTGATTTATTATTAGGGGATATAGCCTTACTCTTGAATCTAAGTGTCATACGAGTAATCAGATATAAAGTTAAGTTAGTGTGGAAGAATACCAAAGTAAGTCACTTAACGTAGTTAAATAACTCGTTCCACAAGGTAATAAAATAAATATTCCGTACAGTAATTTAAGTATTTTTATTTATTAAAATGAAAGGGCAATAGGCAAACAGTGCTTAAAACTGAACTACAAAGGCCGGACTCGAACCGGCGACCTTCCTGTTTCTAGGACGTTCTAACCGAAGGATCACTGCTTTACGGCACCTTTACAAAGGATGCAGGGTAATAAGTAGGGAAATGATCTGCTCTAACCAACTGAGCTACCTGATAAATTTCAGGGCCGGGTTCGAACCGGCGACCCGATGAAACACTCCCTGACGACACCTGCGGAGTACTGAGCAGCCCTATAGTAAGGAGTAATGTTTGATACGGGGATTTGAGGGCTCGAACCTCCGTTGAAACCAGCGTCTCAACGCTAACCAAGAAGTAACCCGTTTCTACGACATCCTTAAGAGCTGATTGAAGGTAATTAACGATAAAACTGGTTTTTGAGCTGGAAGTTATACTCTCTTAACATCCTTTCCAACGGCTCCGCCTTACCCTCCCGACGCGGTTGATTCGATTCCATACTACTTATATATTCCTGGATAACTCTGACCATACAACCTCTTTCTGCTTCAGCCACTTCCTGTGTTTCAAGTTCCTGCTGCTTACGTTCGAGGCTTTCCTTCGCCATGCTCAATACGGGAAAGTTAGTGTCGAACTGATCGAAAAGCTTTTCGACTGTAAGCTCTGGCAGAATACCCTGTCTGGCGATATCGGCGGATAATAACCCACGCAGGCAGTAAAAAACTACTTTATACGTGAATTTATTACCTGATGCGAGCAACTTCCAATGCGTCTTAGCCAGCGAGAAGTAATGACAATACAAATTACTGAAATTCAGGTGATTCGTTAGCTCTTTACTAAAAGATGACCAGTCGGGTAGGGCATTGAAGTAAATCAAATGTGCCCGAATCCATTCATAGGTGTTTGGATTCCCTTGGGCCAATAACCCAAACATTTTGTCCAGATCATAAGAGACAAAATCGAAATCTCCATCCATGACTTCAATGACATCCCGGTGCTTTCTGAAATCATAATATTGCTCCTGCGATTGGAGGTGAAATCCCCGCACGTCGTAGTCACTATTGGGACTGGCTATATTCCAAAGCCGACTCCCACTTTCAATGTAGAACAGCGGAATTCCCTTGTGAACAGTGAAAACCTTAGCAATCTGTTCTTGGATTAGTAAGTTCATGGTATGCAATAGATAAGGAGTAACAAGCGATTTGGGTCGGGGGACCGTAATGAGGACTCGAACCTCCATCCTGACCGAAGTCATAATGCCCACCCCCTAAGTGCTACGAAGTAACCCATCTCTACGACATCCTTAATTTCTGAGTTGATAGTTGCGGGTTAATGGAAAGTAATGAACAGCGATCTCTCAACTATAAATTCGAATATTTTCAATAACTGATTCATAGTCTTCCAGTGCGGCCAGAACCCCGAAAATTTTGTCACTCCAGCCTGCAATCAGGCAGACCTCATGATCAAGCATCTTCAAAGGAACCTGACCGTAGCCATTCAAATCGAACAGATATAAGCGAGCCTCGGCATGAACGTTAGCCTTATATTGTTTCCAGAGTCGAGACATGGGTTCATTACCGGTACCGGTGTTCCAGAGTTGTAAGTCGGTGAAGAACATGATTTTATCCACTTTTTCTTTCCGTTCCAGTAACTCCTTCAAAACCAGATGCCCGTTCGTGGCATAACCCACTTCACCCTCGCGTTTGTAAAACTCCTGAACGTTTGACAAAATATTACGTGTGGGAACTGGAATGCGTTTCCAGGTATTTCCAAACATGCCCACCTGTACATTTTCACAGCGGGATTGTAACATCATGGCTAGCATTAACCCAATGTCGTACAGTAATATTTTAGACTGCGGTGAGATAGGTCGCTGCATCGAGCCCGACACGTCACAGGCCAGCAGAACGCGGGTGTTTTCATCGAAACCACGAAAGTTTTTCGCACTGTGCTGGGCAGCACTTTCCAGACTGTCTAGTACTTCCTCAAGGTAACCTCGTCCATTCCAGAGCCTTTCCATCCAGTTTTTATTCTGATTCAAAGAACTCTTCAGGTTTAACAATTCACGATAGGCCGATAAGAATCGGAAGGGAAATTGTTTGGAGCGAGCCACCTGCTCGCCATTGGATAAGGTTTGTGTTACCTTCTTAAGGTGAGCATAAGACACTCCAGCTTGCAGAATATTCCGCAGGTTACGTAATAAAGCCATGTACCCCAGCTTATTACTATCGATGAGCTCTTCCCATTTTTGACGAAACGCGATGGTCTTTTCTTTCTCCGTTTCAAATTTCTGCTGGCCCAGCTGTGATAATTCCGTTTCCCAGGTGTAGGGTATGGCAAGCGTATGAGCTGCAATCTTATTGAATAACTCCTGTTGCTGCTGGTTTTTAGCTTTGGGGTGAACCAGAAACAAGGCATCCCGAAGCTTAATGGTTGTATCCCGATTGTATTTCGCAAACTGATATTCATCGAAACGATTAAATGCCGCAGCCAGCCCTTTCTGCATCTGCTTGGATAAACGATTCAGTTTTTTAAATCCTTCTCGCTTATTTAAAGTCTCATAGCAAGCTAGTAATTCCGTGATTTCGTCAGCCCGGGTAATGACTTTTTCGGTTGCCCAAGCTACGGTATTATCACCGGAATGAATTCGGGCTAACTCTGTAAGTAATACCAGCGGAACGGAACGCATGTGCATTTCATGGCGGGCGTAAATCGCTAACTGAGCTACGAAACCTGGTTTGTTTAGAGCAATCAGATGGCGAATTCGAATCAGCCGCTCGTCATTCTTTTCGTAGAACGTATCATTCAAGGACCAGGTTACTACAGCCGAATACAATGCCATCGCTGAATCCATGCGGTACGCTTTAGCTCCTTCGTGATTCAGGGTTACCTGGTTGTTTCTAGTAGTTGTATTGAATTTCATAACCTGTATTGTTTTGCTTTGGTGATACAAAGGTTTTGGGTGACTACGCAGTCTTTGTGCGTAGTAGAAATTATTTTCTATTTTTCTGAAAATTTTTTTCGATGCCCCTCAATCGCAACGCTCTTATCCGTTACCGAACCATTGATCAATGTCTGCAAAACCGATATCGTAAATGGACGCTGGACAATCTAATGGACGCTTGTTCAGAAGCTTTGTATGAATTTCAGGGAATTGAAAAAGGCGTGAGTCGCCGGACGGTTCAGGCCGACCTTGAGATGATGCGAAGCTCGAAGCTGGGGTATGAAGCTCCCATTATCGTTGTTGATCGGAAGTATTACACGTATGCGGATAAGAATTTCAGCATTACCAACATTCCGCTGAATGCTCAGGATATGCAGGTATTGAGTGAAGTTGCGGGCTTATTACAGCAATTCAAAGGCTTCAATCACTTCGCCGATTTACGGGAAATGGTGAGTAAACTGGAAGACAAGATTTATACCCAGCAGACGAGTAGTTCGCCCGTTGTTGATTTTGAGAAAAATGACCACTTGGTCGGCTTGAATTACATCGAAACCATTCGGAAAGCGATTGTTAACAAGACGACTTTGTGCATGACCTATCAGTCTTTCCGGGCCCGGCAACCCGCTACGTTTTGTTTTAGTGCTTTTTTACTGAAAGAATACCGAAACCGTTGGTTTGTACTGGGGCAATCGCATCAAAAACAGAAACCCATTTTAACCCTGGCATTAGACCGTATTCAAGATCTGGAAGAGGATAAAAAAGAAACTTACCGCGAGAATGACTCACTGGATTTGAAGACTTTTTACTCGGATGTAGTCGGGGTAACCAAAACGCCGGGACAAAAAAGCTGTGAAGTGGTTTTCTGGATAGATCCGATGAATGCCCCGTATGTAATCACCAAGCCGATTCATGCGTCACAAGAGCTAATTTCCAGAGACAAAACGGGTTCCATTTTTCGAATTAAGGTGGTTCTTAACTTTGAACTGGAGCGGGAATTATTAGGCTTTGGTGGAAAGCTGAAAGTAATAAGACCCCGTTTGTTGCGTAGTCGAATGATCAAATGCGTGCAATCGGCTTTGGCTAATTATGAAAACCCACTTGCTGAAAGTAATGAAGATGAATGATTACCTAATAAACCTGCTTCTCCGTTAAATACCGCCAGAAGCGGCGGGGCATGCTTCGAACCTGTAGTTTAATATTCCGTCGGGAAGCGATGTTGGTGCTTTTGAAGTAATCCTTCCACAGCAACTGATACATTTCTTCATTCGTCTCCTCAGAAATGGGAGCAGGGAGATTACTGGTGTTATGCTTCTGGAAATCAATGTTAATAAGTTCCAGATTTCGCAGGTTATAATAAAGACCGTACCGCCGCTGGTGGTCATAAATAACCCAGGGCTGATCGGCGTAACGGTCTTTGAAGTGTTTGGCAATGAGTGGCAGAACGTTGTACTTTGGCTCTACCGGGGCATAATACATCCCATCGCTGGTTTGCTGAAAACGAATGAAGGCTTCCAGGTGATGCTTTTCCCGCTCTACTTTTCGGGCCGTCTGAGTTACGTATAAAACGGAATCATTCCCATAATTATCTTCTGGATTTTCTACGTCACTGAAGACGTAAACGGCAAACTGAAAAAGGTGCTGAAAGGCTTCGGGTAACTCAGACAGAAAGGTGCAGTAAAAATTTCGCCAACCCGCATTCGTCAGTTTTTTCTGTAAACCCGTAGCTACGCGGGTAGCTTTTTCAGCATCAGTACTAACAACATACGCCGGATTAAACGCACTTGGCTGGGAATGCTTTTCGGAGTTAACCAGAATAGCCCCCGGCTTGCGATTGTACCAATCGAAGATCAGGGTTAACAACCCTTCCAGCGTATCGTCAAAAACATAAGTTTCCATCTAAAACAGGCTTAACTGCTGCGTAGCGGCTTTCTGAAACTTCCCGTGGCTATTGCCCAAAATGAAGTTTTTGATTTGCGTAGGTTGCCAGTCTTTGGAAAGAAAAGGCGTATCCGCACAACGGATGAAATATTTGGCCCGATTATAAGCAATGCCAAGTTTTTGCAATTGATGCGTGCGTAACTGCCCAAAGCGACGAGCGGCAATGATTTTCTGAGCAGAGCCTACGCCAATACCCGGTACGCGAAGAATCATGTCGTACTCAGCCTTATTGATGTCAATGGGAAATTCGTGCAGATTCCGTAAAGCCCAGCTTAGTTTGGGGTCAATTTCAGTTTCGAGATTGGGGTGAGCCTCATTGAGAATTTCTTCCACCCGGAATCGGTAAAATCGTAGTAACCAATCGGTTTGATACAAACGATTTTCCCGCAGTAAGAGAGGCTGACTCCCAATGGAAGGTAACAAACGGTCGTCTTCCCGAATGGGAACGTAACCTGAATAATAGACTCGTTTCAGCGAATAGTCTTTGTAAAAGCGATCGGCGGTATACATAACCTCCAGGTCCGATTCGGGCGTGACTCCCACAACCATTTGAGTACTTTGCCCCGCCGGAACGAATTTAGGTGTACTTTTGATCAGTTTGGTATCTGCCTTATAGATCTGAATTTGCTGATTAACAAAATGCAGCGGCTTCTTTACGTCCTCGTGGCTTTTCTCGGGAGCCATCAGTTTCAAACCCGCCTCCGTTGGCATTTCTAGGTTAATACTCATCCGATCAGCGTAAAGGCCCGCTTCCTGAATCAGTTCCTCACTGGCTCCGGGAATGGTTTTAAGGTGAATATAGCCATTAAAACGCTCCTCAATTCGAAGTTTCTTGATAATACGGAGAAGTCGCTCCATCGTATAATCCGCATTCTTGAAAATGCCGGAACTCAGAAATAATCCTTCGATGTAATTCCGACGATAGAAGTTGATAGTTAAATCAACGACTTCTTCGACCGTAAAAGCGGCCCGCTGCACATCGTTACTTTTTCGTGAAACGCAGAAGGCACAGTCGTAAATACAGTGATTGGTTAAGAGAATCTTCAGCAGGGACACACAGCGACCATCTTCCGTGAACGAATGACAAATGCCATTAGCTTTGCTGTCGCCCAAACCCTTATTCTCATTCTTGCGATTGCCTCCGCTGGATGCACAGGAGACGTCATACTTAGCTGCATCAGCAAGAATTTGTAGTTTTTCGCTGGCCCTGATTAAATTCATATTTATAATATTTGTGTAAATATATTAACTTAAAATAAGTAAAAACAGTTTAAATGAATATAATTAATAGTTAATGAATAAATATTTTACCTAAAAATCTCTGCCAGCGTTTAAAAATGGTCTATGTAATAGGGAAACCATGTATTAGCCTCCCACTTTGTTGGTGAGGGTAGTTGGGTGAAGTATTCATACCCCATGTCATCCAGAGCGAAGCGAAGGATCTTATTGCGTTTCGGATTAGCTTAGTGATGAGGAAACGTTAACAACCCCAACACTGACCCAGTCCACTGAAGCTCTCTCACTTCATTCGAGATGACAGTTTAGAGGACCTGCCGTTATTTCATCAATTGGAGAAGGCTTCTAAATCATGGGTCTTGTACCGTTTTTTACAGAGCACAAAAAAAAGACCCGGATTATAGTCCGGGTCTTTGGTTGATAACTAACAAGTTATTACTCCTTCTTATACTGCTCGATGATTTTGTAAAGAGCCTTCTGCGTCTCCAAACTGGTGAAGTATTCGAACAGCATAATGTGCATGTCGTAATTAAGCGTAAGGGCCGTTTCCAGGTATAAAAAGGCTTCGCGAAATTTGCCGTTATGAATCAGGTAAACAGTTAACTGATAATACAATTCCCCTTCATCCGGGCATTCGTCCAGAGCCTGATTAATAACGTCGATGGCCTGATCAAAATCGCCCTGTTCGTAGTACAAGAGCGACCATTTTACCCAAATTTCAACGTCTTCAGGAGCAATTTCAACACCAGCTTTGTAGGCTTCTTCCGAAGAAAAAGCATTTCCAATGCGTTGTTCCGTTTCGGCTACGGCGAGCCAGTAATCGGCGTTTTTCTTGTTTAGGTTCAGGGCTTTCCGCAGGTAATGCAGAGCCTGAAACCATTTGTTCATTTCATACAGACAAACGCCCACCCCGTACCAGCCTTCATCCCACAACTGATCCAGAGCAATGGCATCTTTATACTGCTTGATGGCCTCTTCATACTTCATTTGCTTTTCCAGACTGGCGGCCAGACAGCAAATGGTTTCGGGCGTTGGATCTTCATTCGCCAGCGTTTTTTCGTAAGCTTCCTGAGCTTCCTGAAAACGATCCAGGTTCATGTAGGTGTTACCCAGATTGTAATATGCCGAGGCAAAATTTTTCTTCAGATACGTAGCATATTCGTAGGCTTCGGCAGCGTCATCGTACCGTTCCAGTTTCGAATAAGCGATACCGAGGTTATACCAGGCATTGTACGAAGAAGGATCACGATCCGTAAACTCCAGGTAATAGGGAAGGCTTTCTTCCAGTTTACCGAGTTGATCGAGGCAGTTTGCCAGCTCGTATAAAGCATTTTCATTACTCAAGTCGCCGTGAATGGCTTCGCGGTAATGCTCAATGGCTTCTTCAAATTTTCCCCATTGCTGGTAAGCCAGACCAATGTGGTAATGCACTTCATCTTTTTCTTCGGCGTAATCGAGCACTTCTTTGAGCATTTCAATGGCATGCTCATAGTCGCCGATCAGGCCATAAACCGTACTACGGAGATAAAAAATGTCTAAATCATGGGGATTGAAAAGGGCCGCACGTTCCAGTAGATCGAGAGCTTCGTCGTACCGTTGAAAATTGGCCATAATCTGAGCCTGATTTAGCATCAACTCTAATGAATAGGGATATTGAGATAACCCGTATTCGCAGGCTTTAAGAGCGTCCTCTAACTTGCCTTCTTCCAGATAGTGTTCAACAATTTGCTCGTAAGTATCCAGATCAAAGAATGAATCTTCCCGACTATTCAACATATTCTCAAATCGTCTCACAGAATCCTGTGTTGTTTCCGGGCGGTCGTCGAATTCAGGTTGTTCCATCATAAGGCAACGGGTATAATGACAAACGTGAATAAACAAAGGTGGTTCTAACTACTTGTTAAGCAACCCACTAAGCACAATCACACTAATTCACGTTATTGGTTTTCATGTTAAGGAACATTCTAAGATATATAGAAAATTCCATTTTCCTAAGGTTAGACTTAAAAACTTGGGTGAACAAAAGCAAGCTTTAGAAGCTTTCTGCCCTGAAATCACTCAGAATGAATTGAAGAGTTATTAGGATTTTTTTGGGGGGATAATCGAAAATAGGCTTTACAAGCGGCTTGGCTATTACTTATCCTATGTTTACTTAACCGATTGACTTTCGGATTTGTATGTATGAAAACCGTGGCTTTAAAACGGAGAACACAACCCAGCAGGGATTAGCTTTTCGTTGGTAGTATGGAATTAAGGAGAAAATCTTTGCTTACCGAATAGCGTGGCTCGGACAGCGAAAAAGGAAAATGAACGGAGTTTAAGAGTCTCTCAAAAATAAGGTTTTAATAAATGTTGCTTCCCCGGATCCATCCGGGGCTATTTGAATATTGAACCCCGCTGGGATTGTTGTTATCATAAATTTACAACAAATAACCCCGGAGGGGTTAAACATGGATAGCCCCGGATGGAATCCGGGGACTAAGGCAGGTTCCATCTGCCGTTATCCCTCAAGCCTGTCATTCACAGCCAAGGGAAGAAACGCATTCCGATTCGGTTAATGTCTTCGGTTACAAATTTTAGACAGCTTTTAAGATATGATCTTTCCTGCCGTTGCCAGCTTTTCGCTGGCAGCAACAAGCTAAAGTCATCCAGACCAGGGTTTTTATGCTGGCAAAAGGAAAATGAAGGGAGTTTAGATATGATCTATTAAACGTAAAGACCCGCCAACGAGCGGGTCTTTACGTTTAATAGATCACAAAAACTTGATTATTCCGCTCCGCTACCATCATCTAAACGATTGCCTAGACGCTGATACTGGCGATTGAACATCTGTTCGTATTTGTTAGCTTCATTTTCCAGCTTGGCATCATGCAATTGCTGAACCACTAAATTCATTTCATAGAGGTTAACCCGAATGTCCTGACTATCGCCATTGGATTCAATGAAATAATTCAGGTTTTCGTCGCAACGCTTCATGATCGTTTGAGCCATTTGCAGAGCTTTTGCTTTTTCACCTACCGAAATCAGCGGTCCGATGAAGCTTACCGAAATCTGATCGTAAGGAATAGCTTTGTCAGGAATAACTTCCAGACAGTGATTCAGAACGGCTTTAGCTTTGTCCAGTTTGTTTTCCTGAATCAGTTGATTCGCTAGACGATAAAAGGCAATACGAGCCGAAACTACGGGAGCTCCCCGGTACGTTTCGTCGTAATAAACCTTCGGGTTATTCATTTCACGCCAAGCCATTTTCGTCATCATTTTCTCGTACATAATGTCCGAGTTAACGAAGCCGTCACGGGCACCGGGTACTTTGAATGGCATCAGACGATACGCATAACCTTCGAGTTGTAAAAACTCTTTCAGACCCAGGAAGCTTTGTGAACCTAACGTCGAAGCAAAGTAAATCGGACGCTCAAAGTTGTTATGAGCGATGATGTCTAACTGAATTAACTCTGGCTTGGTGATGTCACTCTGACCATAACTCCAGGTAAGACGGTCGCTATTCAACAGAGGTTCGAATTCCTTAGAAACGATTCCCATCTGACGAATCTTCGTCGAGTCCAGTTTCAGCGAGAATACCGACGAAGGTAGCACGTTCATCTGGCCCAGGGTAGTCTGTACCTGAATAGCAGGGTTATTCTGTTTCACCAACTGAATATATTCCTGTAAGTCAATGCCATCTTTTACGTTCGGGTTTTCTGAGAAAGGAATCTGATCATTAATACCCGTACGGAAGTTATCCATTTCCAGAGAAATCGGCAGGGGCTGAGATTCATACGTCTTCCGTTTCATCTGCTCGATATACCAGTCCGTACCTAATAAGGAAAGGTTACATACCCGAACGTCCGTACGGAAATGTTCTACTTCCTGAACGTACCATAAAGGGAACGTATCGTTATCTCCACCTGTAAACAGAATGGCGTTTGGGGCACAGGAGCTTAACAGATTTTTCGCGAAATCGACCGAATGCCAGCGGTTCGAACGATCGTGGTTATCCCAGCTTTTCGCACCCATCATGATAGGTACTCCAATGGTTAATACGAAAGCTAAACCACCCGTAGTGACCATATTCTTGGAAACGCGACTGAGTAACTGTTGCAAAGCAATAACACCTAAACCTGCCCATAGAGCAAAGAAATAGAACGAACCTACGTAGATGTAATCCCGTTCGCGAGGCTCGGTTGGGGGAGAGTTCAGGAATACCACCAGAGCCAGACCCGTCATAATAAAGCTGATGGCAACGATGAGCCAGTCTTTGTCTTTACGTAAGAATTGGAGCACAAATCCTAGCAAACCCAGAATCAAAGGCAACATATAGAAATTGTCGTGGCCTTTGTTAGTGGCGATACTTTCCGGAAGGTTCGATTTGCCGGGACGCGTCCAGTCGGCCCACTCGTAATCACTTTCACGACCAGCGAAATTCCACATGAAATAACGCATGTACATAAAGCCCATCTGACGGGTGAACATGTAACTAATGTTCTGTCCAAACGTTGGTTTTACGTAACGCGATTGATCGGTAGGGTCTTTAGGTAATCCTAAAATGGAAGCGTATAACTGAGCATGGCCGGGTTGTTGGGACCACAAGCGGGGAAGAAGCATTTGCTGATCTTTTTCCCACACGTACTCGGGTTTGTAGTCATAAATTTTATATTGACCGCCTTCCATTTTATACATCGGGTCGCCACGTTTAATGTCCGTTACACGAGCCGTGAAGAGCGGTCCATAAGTTAAAGAGCGGCTTCCGTATTGTTCACGTTTGAGGTAGCTCAGGTAGCTGATGGCATCCGAAGGATTGTTCTCGTTGATTGGCGGATTAAAGTTTGCCCGAACCAGTACCTGCGTGTAGGAAATGTAACCAATCAGTACAAACGCCAGTGATAAAACCGCTGTGCTCAGGGTAGGGTTATTTTTCTTCTGAGCGTAAATAACGCCGTAAATTACGGCTCCGAAAAAGACCACTACGAAGAACAGAACCCCCGTGTTATAAGGTAATCCAAAGGAATTTGCGAAGAGTTTTTCAAAGAAGAAGGCCAGACCGGGAATGCCAGGAATGATACCGGCATTGATAATACCCAGAATCACAACACCTACAACTAAGGCAGCAATCCCGCCGAAAAGCGTAGGCTTTTCTTTCTTCTTGAAGTAATACAGCAGAGCTAGAGAAGGAATCGTAACCAGGTTTAGTAAGTGAATACCGATGGAAAGACCCGTCAGGTAAGCAATTAAAATGATCCATCGGTTAGCGGCAGATTCGTCTTCAATGAGTTCCCAGCGGTACATGGCCCAGAAAACCAGGGCAGTAAAGAAGGATGACATGGCGTATACTTCGGCCTCAACGGCTGAAAACCAGAACGTATCACTAAAGGTATAGATCAAGGAACCCACAATCCCGGCTCCTAAGACGCCAATGCCTTCACCCAAACTCAGTTGATCTGCTTTTTTATCGAAAAGCTTGCGACCCAGCATGGTGAGCGTCCAGAACATGAACAGAATGGTAAAGGCACTAGCCATGACGGACATCATGTTGATCCAGAATGCTACGCGGGTTAAGTCACTACCGGCAAACAGTGCGAACATTCTACCCAGAAGCAGGAAGATGGGTGCTCCGGGGGGGTGGGGTACCTGTAATTTAAAAGAACACGCAATGAATTCACCACAATCCCAGAAACTGGCGGTTTGCTCAACGGTCGAGGCATAGGTGAACAACGCAATGGCAAAGACACTCCAACCCAGAAGGTTATTGAGCCGCTGAAAATTTTTCATGAAGTAGTTTTATGCTAAATAATCTAATTACGGATGATGGTTGTAGGGATAGATTGGCCAAAAATAGCAAAAAGCCCCCGACCAATAGGGCTAGGGGCGTTAAAATCTGTTAAGTAATCTAAACGTTGGCTACCAGGAGATGGTTTTTAAAGAACTTTTGCTATGAAAACTAGACCTTATAGAAAATCCATTTGGATAGTTCTTTTAGCGTAACCTTCTTACCGTACATCAGAATTCCGACGCGATAAATCCGGGCAGCGAGCCAGGTCGTACCGATAAAGCCCAGCACCAGTAAAGCCATGGATAACCCAATTTCCCACCATTCGACCCCAAAGGGAATGCGAGCCATCATATTGACGGGGGAGGTAAACGGAATGATTGAAGCCCAGAAGGCAATTTTACTATCTGGCTCATTGATGATGAAACTCATCAGCATAATACTGATAATGAGCGGCATCGTTACCGGGAAAATTAGCTGCTGTCCTTCCTGCGGACTTTCCACTGCCGAACCAACGGCGGCGAATAAGGCACTGTAGAAGAGGTAACCGCCCAGGTAATAAAAGAGGAATAAGGTCAGGATTTTAGCCCAGGGTAAATCGCCAATGGTATCCATAATACCCATGACTTTGGAGCCAGGACCAGCTTCGCTCATTTGCTTCACGGCGGCTTCCACCTGTTTTTGACTGGCCTGACTGCTCAATTCCGTTTTAGCTTTCGATTCAAGTTTGACTTTCAGAAAATGCGTCGTAGCACTGGAAATAGCAATCGTTAAACTGATCCAGAGTACAAACTGGGTTAATCCAACCAACCCTACGCCGATGATTTTTCCCATCATCAATTCTATCGGACGAACCGAAGAGACGATTACTTCAATGATGCGGTTACTTTTTTCTTCAATAACCCCGTTCATTACCTGTGATCCCGAGAAGAAAACGACGAAGTAAAGTAACAGGGCAATGGCGTAACCTAACCCCATTGAAACGCCAGTATTACTCGATTTTTCCTGTCCCTCGGTTAAACTGTAGGTTTCGGCATTGACGTTAACCCGGTTATCTTCAATGATTTGCGTATCGATACCGGCCCGTTTGAGCCGCTGATTGCGAACTTCGGCCTGAACGATGTTCTCAATGTCGTTCTGTAAATTCAGGCCCACGCTTTTTTCAGAAAAAATTTCCAGCCCGTTCGGATGGTCAATAATATCAGCCGGAATATGAACCAGGGCCGTCACCTTATTTTTTTTAAGGTCAGCTTTTGCCTGCGATACAGGAGCTTTTTTAAAGGTATAAGCGTAGTCTTTACCGCTCTTGAATTTATCCTTGAAAAGCCCGGTTTCATCAATAACTTCAATCGTTTTCAGATCGCCGCCTGCAAAAAACAGCAGGGCCGGGATAGCGTAAATGGCAGTAATTAATAGGGGTGTGATAAGCGTAGTAATCCAGAAAGAACGCTTCCGTACCCGCGTCATGTACTCCCGCTGGAGAATGAGGAGAATTTTATTCATAAGGTAAAGCAGGTTAAGGAATGAGGGCTTGCGTAGCGGTTTCGCCGACTACACGAATGAAAATGTCGTTGAAAGAAGGCACGTTTTCGCTGAAAGACTTCAGCTCCACCTGGTCAATTAGCTGAGCTAATAAGGCATTCACACTACCTTCAGGACCAATCCGAACATTGGTACGGTAGACGTTTGGTTCCAGTTCGGTTTTGGAAATTATTTCGTACGAGTAGGGTAAAACCAAAGAACCGACGTATTCCAGTGTATAGGTATTGTCCATAAACTGGCGTTTGATGGCTCGTTTTTCTCCCCGCAATACTACTTTTGATCGGTTGATAAGGGCAATCGAATCGCAGAGTTCTTCTACGGATTCCATCCGGTGTGTCGAGAAGATAATGGTAGACCCCTTCTGCTTTAATTCCAGAATTTCGTCTTTCAGCAGGTTGGCATTGATCGGATCGAAACCGGAAAAAGGTTCATCCAGAATAACCAGTTTAGGCTCGTGAACGATAGTGGCAATGAACTGACATTTTTGAGCCATCCCTTTTGACAAATCTTCCACTTTTTTATCCCACCAGTCTTTGATGTCGAATTTAATAAACCAGCGTTTGAGGCGTTCAGTGGCTTCGCGTTGGGAAAGACCTTTCAGCCGGGCCAGGTAAATCAATTGATCGCCAACCTGCATTTTTTTGTACAAACCGCGTTCTTCGGGAAGATAACCAATGTCGGCGATATGTTTGGGATGAAGCGGCTCGCCGTTGAGTAACACTTCGCCCTCATCGGGAGCCGTGATCTGGTTAATGATTCGAATGAGCGATGTTTTACCGGCTCCATTCGGACCAAGTAAACCGAAAATCTGGCCTTGAGGGATGTCTAGCGAAACATTATCCAAAGCCGTATGGCTGGTATAACGTTTATAGACATTGCGGGTTTCGAGTAAAGGATGGGACACCTGGCTGATATTTGTTGATGAATCAAAGCTAAACGATCTAAAGCAGAAGGCTTGTTTTATTGCATCAAATTACTCAAAAAAGGGATGAACGGCTAAAAACACAAATCAGCCTCCAGCTTTTACACCGGAAGGCTGATCTTTTATATCAATTTTGAACGTCAGAAGGAGAGAAGGAGTCAATGAAGGAAGTAGTTAAACTTGATCAAACTTTCAAATAGACTTTATCCAACGGCTTCAAACTATGCCTCCTTTACCAGTATCTTTCGCGGATGTTAAAAAGTACCCATAACTCAAAAGTTGAGAAGAGGAGTGTGAAGAGAATTTCTCCGATGCCAAAGTCCAGCACGCCTGACAGAAGATTTAAAACGGTGCTAATCAGAACGGCAAAATAAAGGAAATTCCAGCCCCGGCGACGATTGGCACGCAGCGACGTAAATGCCAGCAACGATAGAATAGAAGTAACCGCCGTGGCTAATAATGAAAAGGTGGCCTCGGTAGTCACACCATAAGAAATAGCGTAAGAATCACTGTATACTTTAATGAGGCGGACAATACCTAAAATGCCATTGATAAGGGCTATCCAAGGCATTACCTGAACAAATCCATCTTTAACATTGAATGGCATAGGGGGGAGCTTACGAAGGAAAAGCGGTTCCAGTTCAGCTTCCAGGGGTAACTTGGATTTCATAACGAGATTTGGTTGATAGGATTGCGTTAGCGGCTGCAAACATGTCTCAATTCTACAAGAAAGGACGTAACTTTCAAATGGATTCGTCTAAAAAGGGCGTTATATTGGGGGTTTTTTTAGTATTTTTTGCGAAAAATAGATGCGAGGGCTTGTGAAATGTGAGTTAGTGATGCACTATCTTTACCCGAAAGGGTCAACAAACCATTGTCTTTTACCTGAATTTTCTCTATGAAACTTTCTATTACCTGGCGTATTTTTATTGGATTGGTTTTGGGTGTTATCGTGGGATTGGCAGTCCACACGGCTTATGATTCGGGCAGCCCAGCCGACCAGGAAACACTGGCTACGTGGAGTAAAAACCTTCAGATTTTAAGTAAGGTTTTTCTTCGAATGATTAAAATGATTATCGGACCATTAGTTTTCTCCATGCTGGTGGTAGGCATTGCGAAATTAGGAGATTTCAAGTTAGTAGGTCGCATTGGCGGTAAAACCTTAGGTTACTTTCTCTTCGCTACGGTTCTTTCGTTACTAACCGGCTTAATTACAGTCAACCTGCTGAAACCTGGTAAGGTGATGCAGTTACCCCTGCCTCCCTCGGGAACCGATATCGGGGTAGAAGCCAAGAAATTTTCGGTTGAATCGTTTTTCTACCACATTTTCCCACAAAGTATCGTGGAATCGATGGCAGCGAATGAAATTCTTCAAATTGTTGTCTTCTCGATCTTCTTTGGTATTGCAACCGCCGCCATTGGTGAAACGGGCAAGGTAGTTATCAAAGCCCTGGATGCGGTTTCGCACGTGATGTTCAAAATCGTTTCATACGTAATGGGCTTTGCTCCCTTCGGCGTCTTTGGAGCAATTGCCGCCGTAGTAGCAACCGAAGGTCTGGGGATTTTTATAGGATATGCGTATCTGATTTTCAGCTTCTTTATCGGCCTGTTCTTCTTTATCTTCATTGTACTCTGGGTGATCTGTCTGGTTAATAAAATACCTTACTTCAAATTATTGGGTTTAATCAAAGATCCAGCTTTGCTATCCTTCAGTACAGCGAGTTCAGAAGCGTCTATGCCTCAGACTATTGAAGCTCTTCGCAAATTCGGTTGTTCTGAAAAGATCATTAGTTTCGTGTTACCTCTAGGTTATTCGTTCAACCTTGATGGTTCCATGATGTACATGACCTTTGCGACGGCATTTATCGCTCAGGCTTACGGGAAAGACCTCTCCACAACGCAACAAATTACCATGCTGGCCACGCTGATGTTGAGCAGCAAAGGGATTGCAGGCGTGCCCCGTGCTTCGCTGGTAATCATTGCCGGAACCATGACCATGTTTGATTTACCCATCGAAGGATTGGCTCTGTTATTAGGAATCGATCAGATTCTGGACATGGGTCGCTCGTCGACGTCCGTAATTGGAAATGCCGTAGCTACTGCAGTAGTATCGAAATGGGAAGGAGAGCTGGACATAGCAAAAATGAATGGTACGGAAGATGTAACGGTATAAGTTACATCAGATTCATCATTAAAAAAGGAGCCCGACAAGGCTCCTTTTTTAATGAAGTCTCATACGGTTGCTCGGCTCTGCCGAGTGACTGCATAGCCGTAGGCCTCTGGCCTTCTTATGAAAAAAGCTAACGTAGGAAAAGAAAGGTATCTTACCTGAATAGTCTACTTGTAATCGTCAGTTAGAGGCCTATGAGTGTCGATCTGCCGTCACAGAAATAAGGAGCCTCGCAAGGCTCCTTATTCTATTCCTGACCTTTGGCGTTGGTTGCTCCTAAAGCTCCTTTTCGCATGTCCAGTTTCTGAATCAGATCGGCTGATAGCGGTTCTGAATAGGTTCCGTAAGCCATCACGAGTACACCTTTATGACCGTCTTTCGACTCGATGGCATAAACCGCAGACATATCGCCCGGATCAGTTACCCCTTCGAAGCGATACGCTTCTACTACTTCAAAATCTTCAGGGTGCAAAACCATCCCTAAAGACTGGTAATTAAGGGCACCGTTTTCAATGCTAAAACTTTCGGTATAACCCCGAGACGCTAAATCATTAATAGCCTCGGTTTCGGTGGTGTATTCATCCATGATTGTATGCGTTTAAAGGTTTACAGATGCTCTTGCGTAGGGCGGTTGATGGTTGGCAAGCCTCTTTACTTGTGTAGAGAGTATAAAAAATTAGGCCACCTGAACGCCTAAGGCTAGGGCTCAGCCTGTATGTTTGTTCTAAAATCGTCTATCACTCATGTGGGAAGAAAAAGATAATCAACTCCAGCGAACATTCGAATTCAACGATTTTTCAGAAGCGTTTGCCTTTATGACTCGGGTAGCTTTAGCGGCAGAAAAACTGAACCATCATCCCGACTGGTCGAATGCGTATAACAAAGTAACCATTGCTTTGACTTCGCACGATGCTGGTCACGTGGTTACGGAAAAAGATCGCAAGCTCGCGGAAATTATTGATACCTTCGTTTAAGTAACTGGAATGTCGTCATGGCTTAACTCTAATGATTTTTATGAGTCATGACGACATCATTGATCATAACTGATGAAATTGTATTTAGTGCCAACACCGATTGGCAATTTGGATGATATTACGCTGCGAGCGTTGAAGGTATTGCAGTCGGTAGATGCCATTCTTGCGGAAGATACTCGTACGACGGGTCAGCTTCTCAAGCATTTAAACATTCAGAAACCGCTCATGGCTCATCATTCGCACAATGAGCACGCGTCTTCGGGGGGCGTTATCAAAATGCTGCAATCAGGCAAGACCCTGGCGTTGGTGTCCGATGCGGGAACGCCCGGCATTTCGGACCCCGGATTTTTGCTGGTGCGTGAATGCCTCAAAAATGGCCTTGACGTGGAATGTCTACCCGGCCCAACGGCCTTCGTTCCGGCTCTGGTGAACTCGGGCTTACCAACCGATCGTTTCTGTTTTGAAGGCTTCTTACCCCAAAAAAAAGGCCGTCAGACGCGATTGAAAGCCTTAGTGGAAGAGGAACGAACCATGGTTTTCTACGAGTCACCGCACCGGATTGTGAAGTTACTTGAGCAACTTGTAGAAGTAGTAGGCCCTGATCGCCAGGCTTCGGTTTCGAGGGAACTAACGAAGATGTTCGAAGAAACCGTTCGTGGAACCTTAACCGAACTGATTCAGCACTACACCGACCACGCCGACCGGGTGAAAGGGGAATTTGTGCTGGTAGTAGCCGGAGCATAAGTTTTCAGTTTGCTGTTTTTAGTTTTCAGTTAGTTCGCTTGTTTAGCGTTTTGGGTTTAGAGTTAAGGGAGGCGTCCCCAAACTCAAAACTCAAAACCCCAAACTCAAAACCCTCCACATGTTCCTTCGTCGATTTATACTTTTCTTTTTACTGGCATTTCCGCTTGGGTTGGGGGCTCAGCAGTTGAGTCCGATGGCTAAGGTTAGTTTGATTACCGTTGGCCCGGGTGACGAGATTTATACCTTTTTTGGCCATACCGCCATCTGGATCTACGATCCGGGGTTGGGAATCGACAAAGTGTATAACTACGGAACGTTTGATTTCCGGGCTTCTGGCTTTTACTGGAATTTTCTGAGAGGGAACCTTCCGTATCAGCTTTCTACGTCTCCCCTGGATTATCCTGATCCGCAGTATAGCTTGCTGGAATACTGGAAAAGTGAAAACCGCAGTGTAATCGAGCAGGTGCTGAATTTTACGCCCCAGCAAAAGCAGCGTCTCTTCGAATTGATGGAGATGAACGCCCGCCCCGAGAACAAGACGTATCAGTATCGACCTTATTATGATAACTGCTCGACTCGCCCCCGCGATAAGGTTTTTGAGGCTGCTGGAGATAGCATTCGTTTGGATGAAAGAGATACGTTTCTGATCGGTAAGTCGTACCGCGACTGGATGAACGATTATTTGAACCAAAGCTACTGGTCGCGACTGGGACTGAATCTGGCTTTAGGTTACCCGATTGACCGAATTACTACACCTAATCAGTCGGCGTATATTCCTAACAACTTACTTCGGATGTTAGATCGGGCCAGAATAATACGTTTGAATGGCAAGTCGGAAAAGTTGGTATTACAAACCAACACGCTTTTTGAAGCAACACCCGTAGAAACCAGTTTTCTCTGGAGAAGCCTCTTCTGGATCGTGATGGCTTCCCCGCTGATTATTCTGATGGTGAGGAAAAACAAAATCCGACCCGGTGGTACGTTTGATCGAAGCTTACTGTTCATCACTGGCGTTTTCGGCGTGATTCATACCCTGTTATGGTTCGGTACCAATCACGGCATTACCGACTGGAATTACAGCATGTTTATAACCAGTCCTTTCAACGTCATTGCTTTCATCATGCTGTCCCGTCGCCCGAAATGGCTGATGTATTATTTTATCGTAGCGATGGTGTTTGTAGTGGCTGGAACGATGTTACAATTCCTATTCTGGAAAGGTTTATACGGGTTATTATTCCTGAATATCACCCTTTTCTTACGGTATCGTCATCTCGCTTTGTATTGTAGAAAATAAGTTATTACCTAAAAAAGAGGCCGTTCTCCATTCGTGGAGGACGGCCTCTTTCATGTAGAGACGCTATGAAGTCGCGTCTGGCTGGGGTATGGGAATCCATCAAAGATAACCAAGTGCTCCCACCATGGTTGGTGAGGACACCAACCATGGCGGATAATTCAAAAGGCCGTCATCTATTGGCAGATGACGGCCTTTTTCGTAGAGACGCCGATTTATCGCGTCTGGGCAGAGGTGGTTTTAGTGATCATTGGTGATGATTTTCATCTTTTGGCTAAGACGCCATAAATGGACGTCTCTACTGTAAAAAAACGGCTCTTAATTCTCCCGAATATCCATCAGAATCCGCCAGTCTTTGGGAAGGTAGTTGTTCACCCGATTCGGTAATACCTTCACCCAGCCAAGAGAGTGGCCCTGATGGGTTACTAAATGCCAGCCTTTTTTCGAAGTTTTATACTCAAAATCTTCGCGTTTAAGGTAACGTAAAGCATTTTCCCGGTTTAATTCCAGCCGGGGAACGGACTTTTCGGAAACCAGCGTGCTTAAAGCCAATTCATGATCAGGAATTAAGTCTTTACCGGCCAGCTTCCCTAGCCGAATACCCGCTTTTCGAAGGTATAACTGTTGGCTAATAATCTCGAAATCAACGCGGTGATCGGGGTTCAATAAAAAGAAATCACCATTTTTTTCCACCCATTCGTAAGACTGGATATGATCGACCCAGTCAGAGAAAATTGCGGATTCCTGCTTGCGGGTTTTGCCTTTTCCGGCATAATTCATCCGAAACTGAACCTCGTCCTGATCTTCAGTTTTCTGAAAAGCAGCAATAAAAAAACCTTCTCCCTGTATCTGATCGGGCCAGAAACGGTAGCCGTAGTTTTTTTCTTCAGTACAAACTTCTACGATGCCCTCCGGCAAATCCGTGAAATTGAGCGAAGTACAGCCAAAGGATTCCGAAAACCAGTCCAGAATATCTTCGTTTTCCGAACGTGAATAGGAGCAGGTCGAATAAATCAAGACACCCCCTTCCTTCAAACAAGGCCAGGCGTCGGCCAGAATGCGTTGCTGACGTTGCGAACAGAGAGCTACATTCTCCTCTGACCATTCCTCAATGGCGTCGCTGTCCTTACGGAACAGACCTGAGCCCGAACAAGGAGCATCAATAACCAGTACATCAAAAAAGCCCGGTATCCGCTGAAAATCGCGGGGGTCGTTGTTCGTCACGAACGAATTTATTCGTCCCCACTTGGTCATGTTATCCGCCAGCACGCCCGAACGGGGGCGAATGACTTCGTTAGAGACCAGCAGGGAATCTTCATCCAGTAAACTGGAAAGTAAGGTGCTTTTCCCACCCGGAGCGGCACACAAGTCCAGAACCCGTAGGGGACCTTCGGGAGCCACCTGTTTAAAGAAGGCTTCGAGGAACATAGAGCTGGCTTCCTGAACGTAATAGGTGCCCGCATGAAAGAGAGGGTCCAGAGTAAAAACTGGACGTTCGGGCAAGTAGTAGCCGTACTCCGACCAGGGAATAGGCGTGGCTTCTGCCGGAGGATTAATAACCTTAAAAGGATTTAATCTGATGGAAACGGGGGCTGGCTGCTCGTGAGCTACCAGAAACTCGTTTTTATGAAAACTACTTTCATTCTGTAAGGATAAAAGCAGGGAATCAGGAAGTTGCATAAAGAATACTGAAGTATTTTCTTCAAAAATTTAACAAATCTACAATTCAAAGATGTTGTCTTTCGATTAAGAATTATCTATTTTCATCACTTGATGAAAAAACGAGCACTGCTTTTTTGAACCTTTCAAAGAAAAAATGCTTTATTTTGCTTCAACGATTGTCTTAATCCGTGAAATGAACTATTCAATTAAACAAGAAGACGGGTACCAATTCATTGACGAAGGGCAGGGCGAGATCGTCATGATGCTTCATGGCTTGTTCGGTGCTCTTTCAAACTGGGACTCGGTCATTAATACTTTCAGAGATCAGTATCGGGTAATCATTCCTTTGATGCCGGTCTATGAAATGCCTCCTCGTGAAGCAGGGGTCGAAGGCTTAACCGCGTTCGTTGAAAAATTTGTAACCGACCGTAATCTGACTGACCTGACCCTGGTAGGGAACTCTCTGGGTGGTCATATTGCGTTACTTTATACGATTAAAAATCCATCTAACGTTAAACGTCTGGTATTAACGGGAAGTTCTGGATTATTTGAAAATGCCATGGGCGGTAGTTATCCTAAACGGGGTAGTTACGAGTACATCCGTGAGCGGGTCTCGTATACGTTTTACGATCCTAACGTAGCAACGCCAGAGCTCATTGAAGAATGCTTTGAGATTACCAACAGCATTCCGAAATGTATGAGCATTGTGCAGATTGCAAAGTCTGCCCAACGGAATAACGTGGGTAAAGATCTGGATCAAATCAAAGTACCCACTTTATTAATCTGGGGCTTGAACGATACGATTACTCCTCCCACCGTGGCACACGAGTTTAATCGACTTATTCCCAATTCGGAATTGTTTTTTATTGATAAGTGTTGCCATGCTCCGATGATGGAACATCCCAATGAATTCAATGAAATTCTGGCGAAGTTTTTAAAAAGAACCAAAGAAGTTGCTTTGGTGGAAAATTAAAGTGACTTTGCATTAGTCAATAATCTGTCTTATTTTAACAAGGAAACTATCGAAAAAACCGGATAAGCTTTCACATAACCCATACAAAGCCATATGCTCGCTGAAGAATTGATTGACCCATTATTACCGACTTTGCGACCTACCGATACGGTTGGGAAGGCACTGGACTGGATGCAGGAATTTCGAATGACTCAGTTAGTATTGGCTGAAGAAGAACGTTATGCAGGAATTCTTTCGGAAGAACGATTAATGAACGCAGATGAGGAGGATTTCCTGACGGAAGTTCAGCCCGAACACCCCGGTATTTCGGTGCAGCCTTACCAGCATATGTACGACTTGTTACGAACAACGCAGTTGTATCAACTGGATGTTTTGCCAGTAGTTACGGAAGACCATACTTTTGTAGGCAGTATCTCCGTTAACGAATTACTGAAAAGATTCGCGGACGACTTAGGAACGCAGGAGGAAGGAGCCATCGTGGTTCTTCAAATGGACGACCGGGATTACTCCATGAGTGAAGTAAGCCGGTTGGTGGAATCGAACGACGTGAAGATTATTAGCAGTTATTTTAACAGTGGTAACTACGAAAACAATCAGCCCGGACGATTGACTCTGAAGCTGAACCGTCGGAACATCAAGGCCGTGATTGCTACCTTTGAACGTTACAATTATGTCATTGAATCCGTCTTCACGGCGGAAGCTCTGGACAATACCGATCAGGAACGGCTGGATTTACTGCTTCGTTACCTGAATATGTAGATTAACTTTTCCTTAAAAAAGGTCTCGCTTGCCAAAGTGAGACCTTTTTTGTTGAATTGAGAATGGTTTTTTAGAAGATTGGATAGGATGAACTTTACCTATACAATCATGAAAAACACCCCTCATTCGGATGAATCTCACGTCCAGAAGCATAAGTTTTTTGAGAGCTTTTCTTCTTGGGTAACCAAAGCAACGGGAAGCCCGGCGGCTTTTCTGATGGCTCTGGCAGTAGTGCTGGTATGGGCGATCTCTGGCCCCTTTTTTCATTATTCCGAAACCTGGCAGCTCGTGATTAATACGGGAACAACCATCATTACTTTTCTGATGGTATTCGTAATTCAGAAAGCTCAGAATAAGGATTCCGTTTCGATTCAATTGAAACTGAATGAGTTGATTGCGGCTACCAAAGGAGCCAGTAACCGACTCGTAGGTGTAGAAACGCTGGATCAGGATGAACTGGATATTCTTTGCAAACATTACGAAACACTGGCCGAATTAACCCGCAAGGCCAGCGATTTAAGAAAATCACACTCTATTGAGGAGGCTTACAAAGACACGAAAGATAAGCTTAAAGCAGAAGAGGGAGCCACCCCTGAAGCGATTTAAGGTTTGACAGGGTTGGTACCTTTATGATTTCTCTGTTTGTCGGATTTTTCCCCGGATTGCATCCGGGGTTATTCATATTTAACCCCTACGGGTTTTTCAGCACATAAAAAGTTGTAGTGAATGCATCTAGGTAACTTCTTGTATTTCAATACAAGAAGTTACCTAGATGAAATGCAGGAGAAACCCAACCACGATACAAATAAGAAGATCACCAACGAACCTGTCCGTCTCCTTGAATTACCCATTTCTCAGTAAGCAATTTCTCCAGAGCAAAAGGCCCACGGGCGTGCAATTTTTGCGTGCTGATTCCAATTTCAGCACCTAAACCAAATTCACCACCATCCGTAAACCGAGTGGAAGCATTAGCATACACCGCCGCCGCATCAACCTCTTCCAGAAAACGTTGACAAACGTGTGGGTTCTCAGAAATAATCGCTTCCGAATGCCGGGAAGAGTAGACCCGAATGTGCTCCAGAGCTTCGTCAAGTCCGGTCACTATCTTAATTGTAATTTTATAGTCGAGCCATTCTTTGCCGAAATCTTCGGGCTGAGCATGGCGTAAAAAGGGGTAGCCCGTTTTCTCTAAAACATAATACGCGGCAGGGTCTGCGAAAACTTCTACATTCCATTTTTCGAAATCCGCACAAAGCATCGGTAAGAAAGCAGAAGCTACGCCCTGATCCACCAGAATGCAGTCGAGCGAATTACAGACCGAAGGACGGGACACCCGAGCATTAACGACAATGTCGCGGGCTTTTTCAAGATCCGCTTCTTCCTGAACGTAAGTATGCACCACACCCGCTCCGGTTTCGATGGTTGGTATCAGCGAATGCTGACGTACAAACTGAATTAAAGCACTGGAGCCTCGGGGAATAATAATATCAACGTAACGCGTGGCCGTTAATAACTCTTTCATTAATTCCCGATTGGTGGGGAGAAGCG
Organism: Siphonobacter sp. SORGH_AS_0500; assembly: GCF_031453245.1. Taxonomy (NCBI): domain Bacteria; kingdom Pseudomonadati; phylum Bacteroidota; class Cytophagia; order Cytophagales; family Cytophagaceae; genus Siphonobacter; species Siphonobacter sp. SORGH_AS_0500. The sequence continues at coordinate 3,325,630 of NZ_JAVIYT010000001.1, read as the reverse complement.
TAATCACTGCCGCAGGTACATCGAATTCCTGCAAAACCTGATGAATTAAAGTAACCAGGTATTGATTCGTAAACCAGGCATCGCTGCCACCGCGTAAAACCACCGCATTCCCCGAACGCAGACAAATCGCCGTCACGTCAATGGTTACATTAGGACGGGATTCGTAGATAACGCCTACTACACCCAGCGGGACGGCTATTTTTTTCAGGTCTAATCCGTTGGGTAACGTCCGTTCCAGTAGAACTTGCCCGCTGGGATCGGGTAACTGAGCAATGTCCCGAACGCTCTGAGCCAAACCCTGAATCCGTTGATCATTCAGTAATAAACGATCCCACTTCGGGTCACTCTGCGGCATTCGCTCCAGATCTTTCTGATTTTCAGTCTGAATCTGACTGGAATGTTCCAGCAGAAGGGCTGCCAGACGATTCAGAATTTCCGCTTTTTGCGAACCACTCAGTCGCCGAACCGCTGGAGCTGCCGCGTGGGTAGCTTCGAGTTGGGGAAGAATGCTCAATTGTTCCGTTTCCTGCATGGAAGTGAAGAGTTTTCAGTTTTCAAGTTTGCCGTTTACTGTTTGTTCCGCAGAAAGAGTTTAACCGCTCGTTTCATACCGATTAATCCCATTGAAAACAGCAAATAGAAAACTACAGTAATACGATATCGTCGGCGTGAGCGACAGCAAAGTTCTGGGTTTTCAGATTCTGGGAAACCGTATAGGAAGACTCCCGGGCCTTAGCAACGGCAATGATCTGGCCGCTTTCATCGGTAATTTCGATTACTTCGCCACGGTCAAAGTCGCCCATCACTTCCGCAATACCCACGGCTAATAAGCTGCGTCGGGATAATAAAGCCTTGACGGCCCCATCGTCTACTTTCAATTGTCCCCTTACCAAGCTGGCGGTTCCCAGCCATTTTTGCCGGGCTTTCAGAGAAACCTTATCGGGTGTAAAGACGGTTCCGGTTTCTTCTTTTAAGGCATTCAAAATGCCTTCCGGCGTATGAATCCCAAAGATGACCACCCGAATGCCCATCCGAACGGCACGTTTGGCAAAGCTTAACTTTGAAACCATACCCCCTAAACCCACGGCAGATTTGGACGTATCGGCCATGCCGAGAATATTTTCATCAATTCGCTCGACGCGTGGGACGATGTTGTTTTCTTTATCCAGTAAGCCTCCAACGGATGTGCTGAATAACAAGGTATCTGCCCCCAGGCCAGCAGCTAGGAGTGTGGCTAGTTCATCGTTATCCGAGAACTTTAGCTCCAGATCCGATACCACGTCATTTTCGTTAGCGATAGGAATCACGCCGTTTTCCCAGAGCGTTTCGTAGGTCTCTTTTAATTGAAGAAACTGCGGTCGATTCGCGAAGTGACTGCGTTCGCACAGGTTTTGGGCTACCGGGATTCCGAAGGCTCCAAAATACTTGGCGTATAATCCTAACAGAAGCGGATTGCCAATAGCCGCAGCGGCTTTGCGTTGCGTTAACTCGCCTCGGTATTCCTTCAGATAAGCTTTACCTGCACCCACGGCACCCGAGGATACCAGAACGATGCGGTACTGATCGTGTAACTGAGCGGCTTGCCGGGCAATTTCAAGAATCGTTGCTTCATTAATCTCACCATTGGCTTTGGTGATACTGGCTGTGCCGAATTTAATAACAAGAATAGGCTTCATACTGCCCACAAAGGTAAAAAATTGGTCGGCAATCTATGTAGAGTTAGTATAGATTAGATATTTGAATATTATAGGTTTAAAAAATTACTAATTGTGGATGAAAAATTAATAAATGACAAATAATAGGTTTCTAAAAATGAGTTATTTGACGTTTAAATTGTAAAAATGTAAAAAATAGATGTAAACTGATGTTTGGTGGATGGCCAAATAATCCCTATTTTTATGCTCGGAAAGGAAAATATTTTTTTATTAACTCTGCTAATGTTGGAATTTTCTACTCCATCTTTCTAATAAGTCCCATTCTAGGTCGCACGCATACCACAAACCATCAAACTGTTACGAAAAGATGAATCGTCGTAATTGGCTTAAAAACTCAGCGGCTCTTACAGTAGGAGCGACCGCCTTGCCTACTCTTCTGCAAAAAGCTTATGCAGACCCAGCGGCTCGTCAGGAACTTTACATGGATCTGTCCCATGAGTTTCGGGCAGCTATGTTAGCGGATGCTATGCCTCCTGCAGCAGTAAAAGCTCGTTTAAGTGCGAATGAAAATCCCTGGGGACTTTCTGTAAAAACGAAAGAAGCCGTCAATAACTCACTCACTGAAGCCAACCGTTATGCGGGTCGTGCTTCTATGGATTTGTATAAAGTCATTTCGGAGAAAGATGGAATTCCGATGCCACAAAATCCTTCGGGTGGCGGCGGCTGGGGCGGTCCTTCTAAAAGCTACATCAAATTAGGATGTGGTTCCACAGAGTTACTGAATGCCAGTCTGATGCACTTCGGTTCTAAGGGAACGATCATGGTGGGAGATCCCTGCTATATTTCGGGCAACGACGAGAAGTTTCCGATGGACAAGGTGAAGCTGACGCCCGATTATCAATACGATCTGGACGCAATGGCGAAGAAGGTAGATCCAGCGAAACACAGCCTGGTCTATATCTGTAATCCTAATAACCCCACCGGTAACCTGCTTCCTGCCGATAAACTGCGGAAGTTCATTGATGAAGTTTCTCCTAAAGTTCCGGTATTGGTGGATGAAGCCTACATCGACTATGCCAATGATCCTAAAACGGATTGTATGGTAGATAAAGTGAAGGAAGGTAAAAACGTAATCGTTCTTCGCACGATGTCTAAACTTTACGCTTTTGCAGGGATGCGTTTGGGTTATGCAATTGGCAAACCTGAATTATTACAGGATATTTCAAAATACACCATGAATGGCTTTGGCGTATCACTTCCCACGCTTATGGCAGCACAGGCGGCCTTCGCGGATACGGAAAACTCTAAAATGGTATTAGCCAAGACGACGGAATCGAGAAAATATACGGCTGATTTCCTCAAAAAAGCAGGTTATAAAGTCATCCCATCCTACGCCAACTTTATGCTCTTCCCAGTAAACATGAAGGGCACGGAGCTTACGGGTAAACTGATGCAGGAAGGCGTAATGGTACGGAACTGGTTCTTTGACGGACAACACTGGTGCCGGGTGTCCATCGGTACAATGGATGAAATGAAAGCCTTCACAGACGCGTTCACGAAGGTAGTTTCTTAATTAAGTTTGTTGGGTTGCACGTTGCCCGGTATGATACAAACTAGTAATGAGCAATTGATTAGTTTAGTTGGATCATACCGGGCAGGTTCTATTTTAAAAACCTGACCAACCGCTTTCTTTCCCCATATGACCAGAAGAGATTTTATTGAAAAGTCAGGTAACAGTTACCTGGCTATGGTTGCTTTGGGCTTTCTTTCAGGTGCTCCTGCCCAGGCATTTAACTTACCTCGTAACGAAAAACCCAACGGCAAAAAGGTTGTTATTCTCGGTGCTGGCCTGGCTGGTATGTCGGCGGCCTATGAGTTGGGCAAATTGGGGTATGAGTGTGTCTTGCTGGAAGCCCGCGAACGGGTAGGTGGTCGGATCTGGACCATACGGAAGGGAACGACGGAGACGGAGATTGGAGGGGAAAAACAGGTTTGCAAATTTGATGAAGGATACTATCTAAATGCCGGGGCTGCCCGGATTCCACATCATCATCAGTTAACAGTTCAGTATTGTAGAGAACTAAAAATACCCGTAGAAATTTTCGGCAATCTCAATGAAGCGGGGTATCAATATTCTGAAAGTAACCGTGGAGCTTTAGCGAATAAGCGGGTGAGAGCTCGTGAAATTCACGCCGATATGCGGGGTTACCTGACCGAGTTAGTAGCCAAAGCCATTGATCAAAACGCTCTGGATCTGGAGATGTCTAAAGAAGACGTTGATCGCTATGTAGCCTGGTTACGCGAAGAAGGAGATTTAGATATTAACAAAAAGTATAAAGGCTCGGAGCGTCATGGCTATGAAATGGCTCCGGGAGCGGGCTTGCAGAGTGGCAAAATTGCTCAGCCTTATGCTCTGAAAGACATCGTAGAGTCAGGGTTAACGCATCCGGCTTTTGCCAATGTAGGCGAATATACGTTTAATCAGCAACCCGTTCTCCTTCAACCCGTGGGTGGTATGGATATGATTCCCAAGGCTTTTGAGAAAGTATTGGGAGAGAAGATTAAACGTTCCTGCGAGATTCTGGAAATTCGCAAAACCAATCCTGGCGTACGCATTGTGTACCAGGATAAGAAAAGCGGGCAGAAACAAGAAATGAAGGGCGATTATTGCATTTGCACCTTACCCTTACCGATCCTTCGAAAAATTCCATCTGATCTCTCCGGTGAAGTACAACGGGTAGCCGACTTCGTACCTTACATGGAAACCTGCAAAATCGGAATGCAGTTTAAACGCCGCTTTTGGGAAGAAGATGACAAAATCTTCGGTGGAATTACCAAAACCAATATGGATATTACCCAGATTTTCTACCCGGCCCATGGCATGTTAGGAGAGAAGGGCGTACTGAAAGGCATGTATAACTTCCACGGTCTGGCAAAAAAGGTGGGAGAGTTATCCATTGCGGATCGGCAGAAACTGGCCTTTGAGCAGGGTTCAAAAATTCACCCGCAGTATAAGGATGAATTTGAAAATGCCTTTTCACTAGCCTGGCATAAAATCCCGTATTCACAGGGCGGCTGGGGTATTTATTCTGAGGCCAATCGTCAGCGGTTATATGCCACCATGACGAAAAATGACGATGACATTTACTTTGCTGGCGAACACGCCAGTAACCTGCCCGCCTGGATGGCTGGAGCGTTTGAATCAGCCCGTTACGCGGTTGACTTGTTACACAAACGGGTTTCGGCGGGATAATGAATTAATAATTCGTTCAATCAGACGATTAACGAACTAACGTAATACTGATAACGCTTCAAATGTAGTCTTATGAAGAAAATTTTCCTGACGCTGGGAGTTGCCGCTTTAGTTTCTTTAAATAGCTGGGCTCAAGATGCTGAGAAACGTCCGATTACCTCTGCTGAATTTGACGCGGCCAAGAAAATTGCCGTAAAGAATCTGGAAAAAGACACCTACGTAAAGGCTGGGAATTTCATACTGGATCGCGTAGGAGATCCTTTCGTATTTAAGTTTTCAGACGGTACCGAACGTCGGGTATATCTCTATAAATTATTTGAAACTGAGAAAATGGCCGAATTGGGAATGTATGCCATTTATACAACGCCCAAAGATGGTAAGCTTCGTCAGTTTCCCTTACCCAGTCCCGATGCTGCGGGCGACGTTTGGGGAAAATACATTGATGAGTTGAAATACGGAGAAGATGCCATGAAAGGTATGGCATCCTGTATTGCTTTTGTGTTGACGAAATCGGGCGTGGGTGGTGCACCGGCGGCGGCTCAGGAAGGGGAGAAAATTGAATATTGTTTTCCCGCGGAGGCTTTGGTAACCTTAGCCAACGGCACAACAAAAGCCATCTCGGAGGTTACTACTGGTGATCAGGTACAAAGTTATGACTCCGTAACCAAGTCTTCAGAAATAGCTACTGTTGAGGAACTTACGGTTCACGCTGATCAGACTTTTGACTTAACCCGATTAACCCTGGTCGATGCAGCCACTAAAGTAACGGCATCTGCTACGACAAATTGGGAAACAGTTACCCTGGAAGCTACAGCCAATCACCCTGTTTTAACGGAAAATGGAGTAAAAAAGATGAGTGAAGTTCGGGTAGGCGATGCCCTGTATTACCGCGATGCCGAAACCAACACATTCAAAAAATACGATGTCTTTACGACACAATCTGCGGTTCGTTCGGTTAATAAAGTATATAATCTGAAAACCGACAAGGCTACCTATGTAGTCAACGGAACGGTGGTTATGACGAAGTAAGTCACTTCCAATTTTGTACATTCAAACTAGTTTCATAAATTAAATTTCGGGAAGGTATTAGTAAGGTTTTCCCCTTCTCGAAACTTAAAAGTCAAGTAAGATTACTGCCTAAATTACTCTCTTTTAAGCTATTGCGGCTTTCTCTTAACCAAAACTCGAACAGGCCCCCGCTACTCGTAGTGGGGGCTATTTTTTATTAAGAAACCAGGCGTACTATCATTGAATTTGCTAAAGAATACAGTCTTTGCTTTATTAGGTGTTATAACCTAACTCCTAATTCTGATGTCCAATCAATTTATTTATCCACCGTCTCCCAAGGGTATTTCTCCAACCTTAACAGAACCTTCAAACGCTTACAAGAGGCAAGTAAAAACGGTAACTACTTCTATTATTACCTTCATTATAGTATATATAGTTTTGTTTCTGGCCTCTATTGCTCTGACAATAGCTTGTGGCTTTGTAGGGATATTACTTTTCTCGAAATTTTCTTATTCGGGAGTCTTTATTTTAGGTCTGGGATTAGTAGGGTTTGGTTTATTAACTATCTTCTTTCTAATCAAATTTATGTTTGCCATAAAAAAAGAAGATACATCTGAGCTTATTGAAATAAGCGAAGAAGACGAACCTGATCTATACAAATTTATTTATCAAATAGCCGAAGATACTAAAGCACCAAAGCCCAAAAAAATATTCCTATCGCATAATGTTAATGCTGCTGTTTTTTACGATTCCAGTTTCTGGAGTATGTTCTTTCCTATTCGTAAAAATTTACTCATCGGTGTAGGTTTGGTTAATGGATTGTCTTTAAGTGAGCTGAAGGCCGTACTAGCTCATGAATTTGGACATTTCTCTCAGCGTAGTATGAAACTGGGGAGTTACGTGTATCAGTCAAACAGGGTTATTTATAATATGCTTTATGAAAATGAATCCTGGAGTAAAACGGCAGAAGTTATTTCAGCCAGTCACTGGGCTGGCAGTATTGCAGCTTCTCTTTCGACGCTGCTTATCAGGCAGATTATGAGTGTTTTGCAGTTTTTTTACGTCTCTATTAATAAGAAACAATTAAGTCTATCGCGTGAAATGGAATTTCATGCCGATGCGGTTGCGGCAAGTGTAGCTGGCAGTGACATTACTATTCACGCCTTACGAAGAGCTGATTTTGCAGAAATTGCATTCAATTCAACGCTGAGTTGGTGTAGTCAGTTGGTGGATGATAATCAAAAAATTGATAATATATATGAGGGGCAGACAACAATTATTAAGTACATGGTTGCCAAACATAACCTTACGTTCAGTAACGATTTACCAGTAATAACAGATCAGTATTTAGCGTCACACCAAACCAGTAGAGTAGTTTACAAAAATCAATGGGCCTCTCACCCAAGTCAGGAAGAGCGTGAGGAGAATCTAAGAAGTATCAATGTCGATGCTGTTAATGTAGAAGATTCTGCCTGGAATGTGTTTACAAATTCTAAACATTGGCAGTTGTATTTTACTGAACAACTATATAATCAGGTTGAATTTAAATCGGAAGTACAAATCGTTAGTTCTCAAGCCTTATTAGATAAAATAGAGGAAAACGAGCAAGAATATGCTTTGCCAGCTATTTTCGAAGATTTCTACAGTCAACGGCTTATCGGAAATTTTGATTTAGAGACCGAACCCGAAAGTTTACGACCCTGGAATAGTCTAATGAACCAGGAAGCGATGCTTCTAAAAGATCGAATTTTGGCTAATGCTAAAGATATAGAGGTTTTGAAATCCATACAGTCGGGTGAAATCGATGTAATATCTTTTGATTTTGATGGAAAGAAATACAAAAAAGAAGGAGCAGAGAGCTGGATCCATCAACTCACTAAAGAGCAGGAGATAGACACGGCTCAATTAAATCAATTGGATGCCGAGATTTACTGGTATGTCTCTAAACACAATTCTGACGAATCTGAAAACTTTAAACAGCACTATCGTAACTTTTTTAAGGTGAAGAAAATCAAAGAAGATTTTCTGGCCGAGGCTACTAAAGATGCCGAATTTATTATGCCTTTTCTGATGAATAGTTTAGAAGATACGTCCATTAACTTTAACTATTATCACGAAGAATATAAAAAGGCAGAACCTGGATTAATGAGTCAATTTGAGGAGTTTAAAAAAAATGGAATTTTCGATGGAATTAGAACGGAGGAATTAAAACGTTCGATGAATAGCTTTATGGGTGGAGAATATCATCAACTGCCTCTTCGGGAAATGTTTTATAAGGTGTATCATCTTCTTGGGGATACTATCAACCATTTATCTTATCGGGAATTGCAAGCTCAGAAAGCTGCTTTAGAACTACAGGCTCAGTTATATCGAAAATCAGGACTTATGGTTCCGAAGAAGACTGAAATGGAGGGAATTATCCTATGAGAAAAGATAGGTCATGCAACGAAAAAATCCGAGTATGCATCTTTACTAAAAATAATTCATTCAACTTATGAAGAAAGCCTTATTATCTATTGCTCTGGTACTGGGAATAACGGGAGCTTTGCAAGCTCAAAACTGGCAGCAAGCTCGCTCGGTAGGCAATTTTACTGCCATTCAGGCTAATAGTGGCATTGACCTATACCTGACTCAGGGAAACAGTAACTCTTTGAAACTCGAAGTGAAAGGCTACGAAGAGAAGGAAGTCATTACAGAGATTAAGGACGGCACACTCATGCTGAAAATTGACCGCAATAGACCTTGGGGAAGCTGGGGTGGGTCTGGTCGTTCAGTGAAGGCTTATATTTCCTTTAAAACCCTGGAGAAACTTAGAGCTGGCGGAGGGTCAGATGTCTATTCTCAAAACCAGTGGAGCGTAAAAGACTTAACGATGGATTTAAGCGGCGGCTCTGATGCAAAAGTTGAGCTGAAAGCCGAACACCTGGTAATAACTGCCGGTGGAGGTTCGGACGCATATCTGAAAGGAAGTGCGGGAGTTTTTGAAGCCGTAGCCAGTGGCGGTTCGGATATTAAAGCCTCAGGGTTCAAAGCGGGTATTGTGCGGGTGAAAGCTTCTGGTGGTTCCGACGCTCACGTACATGCAGATGAGGAGATCACTGCGGAAGCCAGCGGAGGAAGCGATATCAACTATTCCGGGAATGCGAAAGAAGTTGGTATTCGGAAATCGGGCGGTAGTGATGTGAACCGACGGAATTAATTCAGGAATTCAAATGCATGCGAGCAATGCCATTCTTGTTGTTTTAATTTAATACGTGTTGCCAGCTTTTTATTGTTATTGAGGTGCAGGGTTGAGGATGCTGCTGCCAGCGGCATTTCTGTTGTTTTAATACGTGCTACCAGCAAAAAAGCTGGTAGCTTTTTATTGTTATTGAATTGCAGATTGAGAATACCGCTACCAGCTTTTTCGCTGCCAGCGGTATTCTTGGCTTAGCCCAACCAGCTTTTTTCCGCTGGTTTACGCTAGCTCTTGTGCTTGATAATCGCCGGAAAAGGATATGGCAATGGATGGGGAGAAACATCCGCAAACTGGCACCGTTGTTGAAGAGCAATGCGTAAGCGGAACATGTACTCTGCCCTTGGAATCTCGATGGCTCCGTATCGTTTCACGTTATCGTTAATAAACTGCGTATCGAGTAGGTAATATTGCCTTTCCCGCAGTCTTTCGATTAAGTAATGAAAAGCTACTTTAGACGCATTAGGGATCATTATAGAACATGGATTCCCCGTAGAAAGCCCCACCAATCGCTACGCCATATAAGCCACCGGCCAGCTCATCGTCTACATACGCTTCGACGGAGTGGGCATAACCCATCTCATATAATTCAGTGTAAGCCGTAATGATCTCTTCGGAAATCCAGGTACTGTCTTCGCCTACGCGAATGCGGGCACAACCCCGCATTACCCCTTCAAAGTCATGGTTGATACGAATTTCAAAGGTCTTTTTATTAAGAATGGGGCGTAAGGATTTGGCGGGTTTGTAGGTGTCAATAGGAATAATGGCTCGGGGTTCAGGCGAGTACCAGTAAAGTGTACCGTCTGAGTCCGCCATGGGAAAAATCCCACTCATATATCCATAAAGCAGATCATCCGCGGTAAGATTAGTCATAAGCTCGGAACAAAAATTTCATGGGCTCCGTTAAACATATAAAGGTCTTCATGATCTGACAAGTATAACTAATGTAAAGAAAAAAAATGTACAAAGTTTGCAAGAACGCTTTCGTTTTTCTAAACTTTGCGACGTTTTCAAAATTATCTCCAAAAGAAAATGAATTCACAGGCCATTATCGAGCCTTTCTTTAGTATCCTGCCACCGCGTCGGCCCTTCTTCAGGCCTGAACGACGGAGGCCGGTACGCCTGTGATTTCTGGCCATTCCGGCACACTATTTTCTTCCTTTTAGGGTTGTATGAGTCGTTAAGCAAGGCTACCTGACCATTAGCCAGTGTACTTTCATTCAACACAAGTTCCTGTTTTAAGTAATCAAATGAACGAATATAAAGTCCAGATTGCCTCGAAAGAGCATCTGTACCTTGCCGAAGAAATTTGCTGGCACATGGAAGAAAGTGCCAAGCAACGCGGCACAGGCATTGCCAAACGCTCGCCTGAGTACCTTCGTCGTAAAATGGAAGAAGGGAAAGCTATTGTCGCTATGTCGCGTCGCGGCGAGTGGGTAGGTTTCTGTTACATAGAAACCTGGGATCACGGTAAATTCGTGGCAAACTCAGGTTTGATCGTCCATCCTGATCACCGGAAAAGTGGTCTGGCAAAGATGATTAAGGAAAAGGCTTTTGAGCTATCCCGTCATAAATACCCCAACGCCAGAATTATTGGTATTACCACGAGCCTGGCCGTGATGAAAATTAACTCCGAACTGGGTTATAAGCCTACTACGTTCAGTGAGTTACCCGTAGATGATGCCTTCTGGAAAGGGTGTTCCTCCTGCGTAAACTTCGATGTGCTGAGCCGTACGGGTCGGAAGCATTGTCTTTGCACGGGGATGATGTTCGATCCTTCCTGGGAAAAAGAAAAAGAGAAAAAGCCGAAGTGGAATTTCCTGAAAAACGCTAAAATCTATGAGCGTTGGAATAAAATCAAACAACGGCTTTTGTTAAGGCACCACGAGAAAGAAGAAATCGAAGAACCCGTTCATTAGTTATTCACAAATCGTTAACTGTTGAATAGTTAATGGTTGTACGTTGTCGTATAATTTTGGCGGGTGGGAGAGATTCCTTCCCGCTTTTTTATAAGTATTTATTGATTGAACATAACCAGGACCGGAAATCATAGGCGTAACCTCCAGAAATCGCATTTTCGAATCCGCACTCAACCAAATTCCATGAGTAAACCCAAAGTTGTATTGGCGTACAGTGGTGGTCTTGACACCTCTTTTTGTGTGAAATACCTGTCGGACGATCAGGGCTATGAAGTTCATTCCGTATTAGTAGATACTGGCGGATTTACCCAGGCAGATTTACAGCAGGTAGAACGCAATGCCTATGAATTGGGGGTAGCCAGCCACGCCACGCTCGACGTCGTGAATGACTATTACGAAAACTGCCTGAAGTATCTCGTTTTTGGGAACGTACTGAAGAACAATACGTATCCGCTGTCGGTAAGTGCCGAGCGGGTATTCCAGGCTCTGGCAGTAGCTGAGTATGCCAAGCAAATTGGAGCAAAGGCCGTTGCTCACGGAAGTACGGGTGCGGGTAACGATCAGGTTCGCTTTGATATGGTGTTCCGCATCGTTGTTCCTGAAGTAGAGATCATTACGCCCATTCGCGACTTACGCTTAAGCCGTGAAGCGGAAATTGAATACCTGAAAGCTAAAGGAGTCGTACGCGACTGGACGAAGACGACCTATTCGATCAATAAAGGATTATGGGGAACGTCAGTAGGAGGTAAAGAAACATTAACCTCAGACGGATTTTTACCCGAAGAAGCCTGGCCTACGCAATTACAGCGTCAGGATACAGAAACGGTAACGCTTGATTTCGTAGCCGGTGAGCTGAAAGGGGTAAATGGCGAAAGCTTCGAAAACCCAGTAGATGCGATCCGTAAATTACAGGACGTAGCGGCTCCGTTTGCGGTAGGTCGTGACATTCACGTGGGCGACACCATCATTGGTATTAAAGGACGGGTGGGTTTTGAAGCCGCCGCTCCGCTGATTATTATTAAAGCACACCACTTACTTGAAAAGCACGTATTAACCGAGCAGCAGATTTTCTTCAAGGAACAACTGTCGGGTCAGTACGGTAGCCTGTTGCACAAAGGCCAGTTCCTGGAACCAGCCATGCGGGACGTGGAAACGTTCCTCGAAAGCACTCAGCAACACGTAACGGGTCAGGTACAGGTGCAGTTACAGCCTTACCGTTTCTTCGTAACGGGTATTACCTCACCGTTTGATCTGATGAGTAATGTCTTTGGTAGTTACGGTGAAATGAACAATGCCTGGTCGGGTGATGACGTTCGCGGCTTCTCGAAAATTGCTTCGAATCAGACCATGATTCACCGTAAAATCACTGAGTTGAACGACTAAAATGGAGTTGTGGGTTGTTAGTCATTAGTTGATAGAATTTGTTTTAACTACTAATAACTGACAACCTACAACCCACAACTATAAAATGAAAGTTGGTATCATTGGAGCGGCGGGCTACACGGGTGGTGAGTTGCTTCGTATTTTAATCCATCATCCTGAAGCAGAGATCGTGTATGCTCATTCGAAGAGTCAGGCAGGGAAACCCGTCGCTTCTACGCATACAGACTTATTCGGAGATACAGATCTTACCTTTTCAGAGGAATTTCATACCGATATAGATGTGGTTTTCCTGTGTTCTGGACACGGCGAATCGAAGAAATTTCTGGCGGCAAATCCCGCGTTTGAGAATCTGAAAGTCATTGACTTAAGTACGGATTTTCGAGATGAATCCAACGGATTTGTGTATGGGTTACCTGAATTACAAAGAGATACCATCCGTCAGGCTCAGAAAATTGCGAATCCCGGATGTTTTGCTACGAGCATTGAGCTGGCTTTGTTACCATTGGCTCAGTCGGGTTTATTGACGAATGATGTTCACATTTCGGCAGTAACGGGCAGCACTGGAGCGGGACAATCCCTGAGTGCCACGAGCCATTTTAGCTGGCGGAATAATAACATCAGTATTTATAAAGCCTTCACCCACCAGCACCTGACCGAAATCGGAATGGTATTGAGGAAAGGTCAGCCGGATTTCTCACAGGCCATTAACTTCATTCCCTACCGGGGTAACTTCACACGGGGCATCATGGCGAACGTTTATACGCCTTATGCCGGAACGCTGGAAGAGGCTAAGGAGCTTTATAAATCCTATTATGCCCCGCATCCCTTCACACACGTAAGTGATGCCAGCATTGATGTCAAGCAGGTGGTAAATACTAACAAAGGCATCGTTCATCTGGAAGTGGCAGAAGGTAACCTGCTTATTACCAGTATTATCGACAACCTGACCAAAGGAGCTTCCGGTCAGGCGGTTCAGAACATGAACTTATTATTTGGACTGGACGAGAAAACCGGTCTGAAATTAAAATCAGTTGGTTTTTAATGAAGCGTTTGATTGGGTTCAATAAAGTTTGATGACGTTTGACCGTTTGGTTGAGTTTAAGGAAGATACCAAGGAACTCAAACTTTTCAAACCTCTCAAACTAGATCAAACCTCAAACCGAATCAAACCCCAAACACAGCATTTCATGAATCCATTCAACGTCTATCCGCTCTATGATATTGAGCCTGTGAAAGCTCAGGGAAGCTACCTCTGGGATAAAAAAGGGGATCAATACCTGGACTTATACGGTGGTCACGCGGTTATTTCCGTAGGCCATTCACACCCTTACTACGTGGAGGCAATCAATCGTCAGCTTTCACAAATCGGGTTTTACTCTAACTCCGTTCAAATTCCCATTCAAAAAGAATTAGGACAGAAACTCGGTGAACTTTCAGGCTATCCAGATTACTCGCTTTTCCTGGTAAACTCGGGTGCGGAAGCCAACGAGAACGCCCTGAAGTTAGCTTCTTTTTATAATGGACGTAAAAAAGTAATCGCTTTTAAAGGAGCGTTTCACGGACGTACTTCAGGGGCCGTAGCGGTTACGGACAATCCTTCTATTGTTGCTCCCATTAACGATAATTCACACGTTACCTTCATTCCTTTCAACGACGTGGAAGCTTTAAAAGCGGCCATGAGCGAAGAAATCTGTGCGGTAATTGTGGAAGGAATTCAGGGCGTGGGCGGTATTAAAGTTACTTCGACTGAGTTTCTTCAGGCGGCTCGTCAACTTTGCGATCAGTTTGGCTCGGTATTAATTCTGGATTCGGTTCAGTGTGGCTACGGTCGTAGCGGTAAGTTTTTCTCGCATCAGTTCACAGGCGTTGACCCTGATCTGATTACGACGGCTAAAGGCATGGGTAATGGTTTCCCCATTGGTAGCGTTCTGATTTCCCCTAAGTTTCATGCGAAATTCGGCATGCTGGGAACGACGTTTGGTGGCAACCACCTGGCTTGTGCAGCAGCGGTAGCGGTTCTCGATATCATGAAAAATGAAAATCTGATTGAGAATGCAGCTAAGCAGGGCGATTACCTGTTTGAGCAACTCAAAGGAATCGGCGGTATTAAGGAACTTCGTGGCCGTGGACTCATGATTGGCATTGAGTTCGAACAACCCGTAGACAAGATTCGCGATACGCTTTTATTCGACCATAAAATTTTCTGCGGTTACGCAGGTAAACATACCTTACGCTTATTACCAAGTTTGGCCATCGGTCAAACCGAAAGCGATCGCTTCCTCGAAGCTCTCGAGCAAGTCATTGCGGTAACAGCCTAATAGTTTTCAGTTTATTGTTTTCTGTTTACAGTTGTTGGTTCAAACAATAACTGTAAACAGAATGCTCTCAGCTTTAGTCTTTTAAAGAACAGTTATTAGTAGGCGAAATTGAAAACCGCAAACTGAAAACTGTAAACTAATCCTATGAAACAATTTCTTTCCGTACATGATGTTCCTGACCTGCCGGGATTGGTGCAGGAAGCTCTTCGTCTGAAACAGAATCCCTTTGCGGATGAACAGTTAGGACACCACAAAACCATTGGATTACTGTTCTTTAATGCCAGTCTTCGTACCCGCCTCAGCACGCAGAAAGCGGCTGAAAACCTGGGGATGAAGGTGATGGTAATGAATGTGACGTCAGATTCCTGGGGTCTGGAGTTCGAGGATGGAGCCATCATGAACGGAAATAAAGCCGAACACATCAAAGAAGCAGCGGCGGTAGTGGCTCAGTATTGCGACATCATCGGGGTTCGGAGTTTTCCATCTTTAACGGATCGGGCGAAGGATTACGGTGAAGAGGTAATTAAGCAGTTTGTGAAATATGCAGGTGTGCCTATCTTGAGCCTGGAGTCGGCCACGCGTCACCCGTTGCAGTCACTGACCGATTTGATTACCATTGAAGAATACAAGAAAGTAGCTCGTCCCAAAGTGGTATTAACCTGGGCTCCGCACGTAAAAGCTTTGCCTCAGGCCGTTCCTAACTCCTTTGCGGAATGGATGAACGCAGCGGATGTGGATTTTGTGATTACCCATCCTGAAGGCTATGCTCTGGCTCCTGAATTCTCAGGTAATGCTTTGGTAACTCAGAATCAACGCGAGGCCTTTGAAGGGGCGGACTTCATCTACGCGAAAAACTGGTCTTCTTATGAAGATTACGGCAAAATCCTGAACAGTGATCCCGCCTGGAAGATTACACAGGAAAAAATGGCTCTGACCAATGATGCCAAGTTCATGCACTGTCTGCCCGTTCGCCGGAATATTGTAGTAGACGATGCCGTGCTGGATTCACCTGCGTCGATTGTAATTCACGAAGCGGGTAACCGGGTTTGGGCGGCTCAGGCGGTTATCAAGCAAATGTTATTGAATTTGTAAGTTTGGAATCTCTGGAGATTTCCAGATTAAAGAATTAATAACATGCTGACTGTCATTAAAATAGGCGGGAACGTAGTTGATAACCCAACGTTACGACAACAATTCCTCAAAGATTTCGCTGAATTATCCTTACCCAAGACTCTGGTTCACGGTGGGGGTAAAATTGCTACGCAGGTAGCCGTAAAGCTCGATGTAGAAACGGTCATGGTAGAAGGTCGGCGGGTAACGGATGCCGCCATGCTTGACGTAGTTACCATGGTGTACGGTGGACTGGTGAATAAACAGCTCGTCGCTCAGTTACAAGCACTGGATTGTAACGCTCTTGGCCTTACTGGGGCCGATGGAGGGATCATCCGTTCTAAAAAACGGACGGGCTGGAGCGTTGATTACGGTTTTGTTGGAGATATTGAATCCGTGAACGATGAGCAAATCAAGCGTTTTCTGGAAGTAGGACTAGTGCCCGTGTTTGCTCCCTTAACTTTCGATGCCTCGCTGGCTTCCATGCTGAATACCAACGCCGATACACAAGCTCAGGCCATCTCAGTAGCGTTAGCAAAGCATTTTGAAGTAAATTTGGTATATTGTTTCGAAAAAAAGGGCGTACTGACTAATCCTGAAGACGATTCCAGTGTCATTCCAGAATTATTGCCTGAAACCTATGCCGAGCATAAAGCCTCTGGTGCTATTTACGCCGGAATGGTTCCTAAGCTCGATAATGCCTTTAAGGCTCTGGCCGATGGCGTAAAGCAGGTAACCATTTGCCACGCGGCTGACTTGCGTCAGGCCGTGGCCGAAGGTACCGCCGGAACCCGGATCAGACTTCAATAACCAACGTTATCATTACAAGCAACACCGTATGAACGACCTCGACTCCCGAGTAAAGGGCTATCTTTTCGGCACTGCCATTGGAGATGCAATGGGCGTTCCGGTGGAATTCTCGAATCGTAAGTTTTTAAAGGAAAAACCAGTGGCTGGCCTAAGGGCGTTCGGAACGCATTATCAACCTGCCGGAACTTGGTCGGATGACAGTGCTCTGACTTATCAAACCATTGAAACTTTAATTAACGGTCTGAATTACCGGGATTTAGCGAACCGTTTTTTGAGCTGGTATCACCAGGGCGAATGGACAGCTAATGGAGTCGTTTTTGATATTGGTTTTGCCACCCGTAACTCCCTCGACCGTCTGGAAAATGGGGTAGAACCCACCGAGGCCGGTGAGATCAGCGAGCTTTGTAATGGGAATGGTTCGCTCATGCGAATTTCACCCTTAGCGTTTTACTTGCAGTATCGTAAACCCAGTCTTTCCATGACGGAGCGTTTCGAACTGGTTCGAAAAACGTCGGCTATTACGCATGGACATATCCGTTCGGCTCATGCCTGCTTTTTACTGGTGAGTTACATTCAGGAATTACTTTCCGGAAAAGATAAGATGGAGGCTTACTATAGCATTCAGCAAACCATGTACCCGTTTTTCGAAGAAACCGGCCCGGCGGATGAGTGCGAGTTATTTGCCCGAATCTTGAAAGAGGACCTTACCCAAATCCCCGAATCTGAAATTTACTCTTCCGGTTACGTAGTACACTCGCTGGAGGCGGCTTTGTGGTGCTTTCTCACCTCGAATTCATTTTCAGAATCCGTTTTAAAAGCGGTTAATCTGGGTGATAACACGGATACTACCGGTTCGGTAACGGGCGGTCTAGCGGGCGTTTATTATAGTCTTCAGGCGATACCAGCCGAATGGCTTCAGGACATTGCCCGAAGGGAAGACATTGAAAATTTGGCGGAGCGATTTACCCAATCGCTCTCCGTTTAACACCATAAAAATGGATCAGATCTTTGGGTTTGATCCATTTTAACTATGTATGTATGGCCATTGCAAACTTAATTGAAAGCCTAACCAGCGACTCTATTGAATTATTAAAGCGATTGATTGCTACGCCTTCATTTAGTAGGGAAGAAGACCAGACGGCGTATTTGATTGAAGAATTTTTTCGGGAAAGGAATATGCCTTTTTCCCGTCTGCATAATAACCTCTGGTCAAAGAACAAATACTACAACCCAGAGCTTCCGACGGTATTGCTCAATTCGCACCATGATACCGTTAAGCCCAATCCGAAGTGGACCTTGGATCCATTTAACCCCCTCGTTAATGAGGAAGGTAAACTCTTTGGGCTGGGTTCAAATGATGCAGGAGGTTGTCTGGTTTCGTTATTAGCGGCCTTCTGTTACTTCTACCACCGCACCGATCTTCAGTATAACGTCGTTTTTGCCGCCTCTTCAGAAGAAGAAGTGTCCGGTAAAAATGGGATGGAATTACTCTGGAATTCCGGCAAATTGGGTGAAGTAGAATTTGCCATCGTGGGTGAACCCACGCAAATGCACCTGGCGATTGCAGAAAAAGGGTTACTCGTACTGGATTGCATGGCTCAGGGTAAAGCTGGTCACGCTGCCCGGGAAGAAGGCGAAAACGCTCTCTATAAAGCTCTGGATGACATTGCCTGGGTTCGTTCGTTTCAGTTCCCTAAAGTGTCACCAACGCTGGGAAACATGAAAATGTCGGCAACGGTGATTCAAACGGAAAATAAGCAGCATAACGTCGTTCCGGCTAGTTGTCATTTTACACTGGATGTTCGGGTAACCGATCAATATACCCTGGAGGAAACGTGTGAGATTATTCAGTCACACCTAAAATCAGAAGTACAGGCCCGTTCGGTACGTTTGCATCCTTCCAGTATTCCTCTCGAACACCCGATTGTTCAGGCGGGTATTACTTTAGGACGTAATACCTACGGTTCACCTACCACTTCCGATCAGGCTGTCATTGGTTGTCATTCGCTGAAAATGGGACCGGGAGATTCCGCTCGATCGCACCAAGCCGATGAATTTATTTACCTCCATGAGATCGAAGAAGGAATTCAACTGTACATTGAGATGCTTAAGTACGTTGTTTTAGCTAGAGAGGTGGCCTGATAAATTTTCTGAATCGCTGGGAGAACCGAATCTTTTTTCCGAGTTTTGATTTCTATAGAATCATTCTAAACATTATGGAACAAAAAGCGACAACTCCCGGCTGGAAAGGCTGGATTAAACGGTTAGGTTGGGCTGGCTTTTTTTTCTTTCTGATTAAAGGCTTACTCTGGCTCGCCCTCGGTTATTTCGGACTAAAGATTTTTGAATAATAACTTCTGAAAAAAGGCTAACCCTCGCAGGTTAGCCTTTTCATTTATGGTTTGAATAAGTATTAAGTATGAATCTGTGTTGAGATCGTTTGATACAAGTTCTTTATCTGACCAGTGCTTCTCTTAAATCAGCTTCACGTGTAGTAACTCTTTCGTTTTTACCCAGATTAGTCCTACAATGACTATCGTCAAACTTCCGCCGATGAGAACGGAGGGAACTGTTCCGAATGCTTTCGCCAATAATCCCGATTCAAAAGCTCCGATTTCATTCGAGGTACTAACAAAAATGCTGTTAACCGAAAGGACCCTTCCACGAATTTCATCGGGCGGAACCAGTTGTAAAATAGCTTGCCGAATCACGACGCTGATGCTATCAAACGCTCCCGTAAGGAATAACATCAATACTGATAACCAGAAGTGAGTAGAGAGAGCGAAAATGATAGTGGTTAATCCAAAGCCCGCCACGGCAATGAGCATATTAAGCCATGCTTTCTTTACGGGAGAATAAACGGCTGTACCGATAATGGTAAGCACTGCTCCAACGGAAGGAGCTGCTCTCAAAATGCCCAGCCCTTCCGCTCCAACTTTCAGCACATCTTCGGCAAAGACGGGTAATATTGCCACCACGCCCCCAAAAAGCACCGCAACTAGATCCAGCGAAATGGAGTAAAGCAGAATTTTGCTTTTAAAGACAAAGCCAATTCCTTCCCTAATGCTCTGCCAGACACTTGTTTCTTCGTGGGTAGGTTCGGGAATGGGCTTCTTCTTAATGAAAGAAAAAAGTATAAAAACGACCCCGATACTGCCAATCACCAGCCACATAGTGCCCGACATCCCCATCCAGCTATACAGAAAACCGGCAATGCCTGGCCCAAGAATGGCTCCTGTTTGCCAGAATGAACTGTACCAGGAGGCCGCATTGGCGTAGACTTCGCGAGGGGTAAGGAACGCTTTTAGAGAAGCGGTAGCCGGACTATAAAAGCCACGGGCAAAACCAATCAAAGCCACAACCGAATAGATGATCATTAATAAAAAACGATCATCGTGAATGGCCCGGGTTTCAGGGAGGGTGGCCCAATGAAGAATGAAAGAACCAGCCAGAATCACAGACAAGCTTAATAAGATAATCGTTTTCTTATCATACTTATCGGCTAGGTGACCGCCTAACAAAGCCAGGGATATGTAAGGAATGGCCTCCGCTAACCCCACTAAACCCAAAGCCAGCGGATCATGCATAATGCGATAAATCTGGTAACCCAGCACTACTTCCTGAATCAGAATAGCAGTAGTAAAAAAGAAACTCCCGAGGCCATAAAAAGTAAACTCTTTATAGCGTAGGGCCGCGAACGGATCAGTGGGAGGCGTTTTCATAGGCAGGAATGACTCGTAACGAATATGGGTTATAAAAAAGGCCCTTAGGTTTAGATGAAAATAGGCTTAAAATAAAAATGAGGTCACTGGATAGCGACCTCATTTTTTATAATCAATCTCAGATTAAGACTGAGAAACTGAATTCATTACTTCCGTTTGTTTACGGATCGATGCTTCGTGAATCAGGCGGTATAAATCTTCTACGAGATCAGAGTAGAGACCTAGTTTTTTTGCCATTTCTGCACGTGAAGCGTGAACTTGTTTCCAGCGGTCAATCTGGAAGATCGTTACTCCATTATCACGTTTGTATTCACCCATTTTCTCAACAATGGCCATACGCGTCGCTAACACTTCCAGCAATTCGCGGTCGATGTTATCTACTTTCGCACGGAGTTCATCCATGTGGCTGTGGTATACGGAGTCAGAAGAATCAGACTCACGCACCTGCATGCTGCGAAGCAGTTCGCCCAAAGCCGCAGGAGTTAATTGTTGAGAGGCATCAGACCAGGCTTCGTCAGGATTACGGTGTGATTCAATAATCAGACCATCGTAATTCAGATCGAAGAAACGTTGGGTCAACTCACCCAGGTACTGACGTTTTCCTGCCATGTGGCTTGGATCGCCAATGATGGGAAGATTAGGCAACTGGCGTTTCAGTTCCAGAGCTACCTGCCACATGGGAGAGTTGCGGTATTTTGTTTCCTGCATGTTTGAGAAACCGCGGTGAATAGCCGCTAATTTCTTCAGGCCGGAATTTTGAAGACGTTCCAGAGCTCCAATCCAAAGAGCTAAATCAGGGTTAACGGGGTTTTTAACCAGTACTGGAATATCAACACCTTTCAAAGCGTCCGCAATATCCTGAACGTTAAAAGGGTTAACCGTTGTACGGGCTCCGATCCACAAGATATCAACGCCGTATTTGAGAGCCAGTTCAATATGATCAGGACTTGCTACTTCAATAGCAAGGGGAAGACCTGTTTCTTTTTTAGCAGCTGCTAACCAGGGTAAAGCTGCTTCGCCCATTCCTTCAAAACTTCCGGGACGGGTACGAGGTTTCCATACACCCGCACGAATCACGTGGGCATACCCCTCTTTTGCAATTTGGGTAACCGTATCCCAAACTTGTTCTTCAGTTTCTGCACTACAGGGTCCCGCAATCATCAAGGGCTTACCGTTGGTGTTGATCCAATCCTGTAAAGGCACAATATCCAGCGTCGCACTCATCTTGTAAATCGTTAATTAGTAAGCGTTTATTTGTTCAAAAAGCCAGGGGGCAGTTTATTATGATGAAGTGTAACGTTAAGGCCAAATCTTTTATGGTTTGACTAATCTTAATAAACTTAAAATCAGTTTGTTAACCTCTCAAAGATAACCTATTTTATTAAAAAAATCAGTACTGACATGTAAAAATGCGGTGTGTTTCCTCTTACCTTTGTAATCGCTTTTCGGAAAAACAAAAAGTACCGAATCGCCGATATATTTTAGATCGAGCACACCCAACCTGAACCTGACCGCTATATTCCACTTTCACACTAACACGGTTCACTTCCCATGCCCAAAATGGACATTTTGAAAGCTCCGAGTCATCAACAGCAAGAAAAAACTATTTCATTTGACGACACTTCGGTTGCTTTTGCTAATCAATCTAACTGGCAACTCAAGAAGACATTTTTCATCTTCGCTGCCATGAATCGAAATTGGCTTGTAAAGATAGGCACCTTTTTCATCAAATTGTTTTTAATGCTCAAATTTCCTATCAAGGGAGCCATTAAAAACACAATTTTTGAGCATTTCTGCGGTGGTGAAACCATCGAAGGTTGTAACGAGACTATCAAGCAACTGGATGCGGCTCACATCGGTACAATTCTGGATTATTCCGTAGAAGGAGAGGAGTCAGAAGAAAGCTTTGACCATACAGTAGAAGAAATTCTGCTGACTATTAAGAAAGCTGCTGAGTCACCCGCCGTGCCTTTTTCCGTATTTAAGGTAACTGGAATCGCGACGCTGGAACTACTGGAAAAAGTACAATCCGGGAGAGAATTAACCGCCGAAGATCAGGCGGCTTATGCCCGGGTAAAACAACGCATGAATACCTTGTGTAAGGCGGCTCATGACCTGCACGTACGGATTTTTGTGGATGCAGAGGAAACCTGGATTCAGGATACCATCGATACGTTGACCTATGAGATGATGGATTTATACAATCATCAGGAATGTATCGTTTGGAATACCTATCAGATGTACCGCACAGAAAGTTATTCAAATCTGGTAAAAGCAACGGAAACGGCTCGCAAAAAGGGATATGAGCTGGGAATCAAACTGGTTCGTGGAGCTTACATGGAAAGAGAACGCCAGCGGGCTCATGAAATGGAATATTCAGATCCTATTCATGCCACCAAAGAAGATACCGACCAGGCTTATAATAAAGCTCTTCAGTATTTCCTCGATAACCATGATATTCTTTCGATCTGTCTGGGTACCCATAACGAATACTCCTGTTTGTTAATGGTTCAGAAAATGAAAGAAATGGGCATTGCCGCTGATGATCAGCATTTCTGGTTTGCTCAGTTATTAGGCATGAGTGATAATATTAGCTTTAACCTTTCTCATGCAGGTTATAATGTAGCGAAATACGTTCCCTACGGCCCCATCGAGGCGGTGATGCCTTACCTTTTCCGTCGGGCTGCAGAAAATACTTCAGTAGCTGGCCAAGCCAGCAGAGAGTTTACCTTGCTTAAAAAAGAAGTTCGCCGACGTAAAAGAGCCGTTCGGCAAGATCTTTGTAAAAGTAAGAAAGCTGCTCAGAAAGCATAATCCGAAACCCCGTTCAACTGAATGGGGTTTTTTATTAGGATCATACCCTAGTTTTTTGAGTGGTTGTTACCGATTTTTGTACTTTATTGAATGAGTTACTCGATTAACCTATTTATTTGTAGGTTGATAATTATTGATTGAATGAAGAATCCTCTGAAGTTTTTTTTACTTACCCTTTTGGTTATTGTTGTCGATCAGGTAGTAAAGCTGCTGGTTTTCAAAAATATGTATTTGGGTGAAGATATCCCGGTGATCGGCGATTGGCTAAGCATTCATTATGTACTGAATCCGGGAATGGCTTTTGGCATGCAACTGGATCATCCTTATGGGAAGTTGGTGCTGACGTTATTCCGTCTGGTGGCCATGGGGGTAATCGCCTGGTATCTTACTCGTTTAGCCCGGAAAAACGCTCCTGATGGTTTATTGTGGTGCATTGCCGCCATCTTAGGAGGGGCCATTGGCAACGTAATTGATTCAACTTTCTATGGTGTATTTCTGGGAAACGCTCCCTACGATGCTCCAACGCCCTGGTTTCACGGGCAGGTAATTGATATGGTGTTGTTTAATCCCTGGGAAGGATTTATTCCTGAATGGGTTCCCGTCTGGGGCGGTTCTTATTATACCAGTCCTGTTTTCAACATTGCAGATTCAGCGATTTTTCTTGGGGTGGTTTTTATTCTGATTTTTCAATCATCGTTCTTTAAAGAAGAACCCTCAAAGCCATTCGAAGAGAAGCCATCAGAAGAAGATGCCAAGCCCATTAGCGATTCATCAGAACAATAAGAGTTTAATCGATTTATAGACGTAAAAAGACCAGCAGATCCTGCTGGTCTTTTTACGTCTATGACAGCTTGAGGTAGAACGGCAGGTGGAACCTGTCGTTAAGATAGGAACGAGAGGGAATCTCGCTCCAGTGGTCAGACCTGTCATCTCGAATGAAGAGAGAGCCCTTCTGTAGAGTGGGAGAGTGTAACAGTTAATCAAGTTTCTTCATAACCTAATGCGTTTAGCAAAGGTCTTCCCCCGCAGTCGCTCGGCTCTGCCGAGTGACTACTTAACGTAGGCCTCTGGCCGTCTGAGGTAAATAACTCTAGCCTGGAACGAAGGGCTTGCTTAACTGGAAATGCTTTAACTACCAGAGGCCTGAATGCCATTTCGTCACTCAGACAGAACTGAGCGACTATGGTAGAAAACTTATTTACAACAAAGAGAGGCGAAAACTAAGTAAGCTTCATCGCTTCGCTCGGAATGACAGGCATGTGGGAATATGCCGTTATTGCAGGAATGAGATAGAATCTTGCCTCAGGAAAACGAAAAAAGCCGGACTGTCGAGTCCGGCTTTTTCGCTTACTTGCCTAATCGCTTATTTGTTACCAGCTTTTTTCGTTGGCGTTGTTGCTGGTTTAGTACCAGCTGCTGGCGTAGTAGCAGGTTGTTGAGCAGCGGCAGCAGCTTTTTTCACTGCTTCTGGATCAACCCCCATTTTCTTAAAGATCAGATCCGTTACTTCCGTAGAAGGATCAGCGTAAAGCACGACAGGGTTTAATTGTGTGCTGATCGAGCTACTTAAAATGAACGTGTAGTTATTTTCTTTGGCTACAGCTTTAATCGCATTATCGATGTCCACTAACAGCGGTTGTAATAATTGCTGTTGTTTCTGCCCCAACTCAGTCTGAGCATTTTGTTGAAGCGTTTGTAGACGCTCCTGAATGCCTTGTAATTCTTTTTGCTTGTCAGCTTTGATTACATCAGACATCGTAGCTTCTGCTTTCTGATAAGCGGTGTATTTGTCCTGCAGATCTTTCTGAAGGCTCTGCATTTGGTTTTGATATTGCGTACTACGAGTTTGTAATTCAGCTTCTACTGCTTTCGATTTAGGGTGTCCAGCTAATAGTACATCGATATCAGTATAGCCAATTTTGGGAGCCGACTGGGCGTTTGCATTCAATCCTGCGAAGGCCAGGGCAACGGCGGTCAGAACGGCGAAAATTTGTTTTTTCATTTGATTTACTGCTTAGTCTTTGTGTTTTGCGTTGGTGTGTTTGTTTGATTGGGGTTCGCTTTAGGATCGATGCCTAGCTCTTCTAAAACATAATCAGAGTAATCGTCCCGGGGATCCGTATAAATCATGGCAATTCCTTCCGAGGATTTATCCAGAATCATACGAAGCTGTTTTTGGCGTGCTACTTTCTCAACGGCCCGATGTAATTCATCCATAACGGGTTTCAAGACATCTTTCCGTCGCTGGTGATACTGGCCGTTGTAGCCAAATATTTTGTTGTTTAACTCTTTAACTTCATTTTCCCGCTTCGTAATCTCCTGACGACGCTGTTGTTTCATGGGGTCAGTCAAAAGAGGCTCCTCTGCTTTGAAAGCCCGTTCAAGCTTTTCAATTTTCAGCATATTTATCAGAAATTTCCTTCGTCCGTGCTTGGGTCCAGCGATCCATCTCACCGTTCACTTTCTGGAATTCAGGCATCTTGCTGACAATATACTCGGAGTCAATGTATCCAAATCGCTGGGCCATTGCAGGACTTACCTGCCCTATGAACGCCAAAAATAGGAAAAATACGCTGTTTCTCACGAGTTAAAGGATCTTATACGATTTATAGTTCGGGTTGTAGCTATTAAAAAAACTTAATTAAACCTTATCGGATCTGCTGACCGATGGTAAAGTGGAACTGGCCTTTACCGGCTGGCTGTGTACCGTTCGGCCCTACGTTGCGGTCAAATCCGTATCCATAGTCAATACCGATCATACCAAAGGCAGGCATAAAGATACGAGCACCAATACCAGCCGAACGTTTCAGGTCAAAGGGATTGAAATATTTGTAACTATCCCAGTTATTACCCGCTTCCATAAATCCTAAAACGAAGACCGTTGCTGAAGGATTCAGAGAGATGGGATAACGAATCTCCATTACATATTTATTGTACACAACCCCACCATTTCCTTCGTAACGACGCGTAGGATCGGTACGTACGTTACGGTCATCATAACCACGTAAACCAATGATATCCTGAGCGATGGCAAACTGACCCTGGCCTGACAGACCCGAACCTCCTAATACGAAGCGTTCCATTGGAATGATGCCCAGGCGTTTGTTATAGTTACCCAGGAAACCCATGTGAGCTCGCGTGTGGAATACCAGTTTTCCAGTAATAGGCACGAACCATGACATGTCGAACATCCACTTGTGGTACTCCAAGAATTTATATTTATCCTGAGCCTCCGTTGGGTTCCAGTTATTAGGACGGAACAGTGAGTAGGGAGGAGTCAAAGTGGCCGAAATCGATAACGAAGATCCCTTTCTGGTATACTGGGGGTTATCCAGATCATAACGCGTCAGGGTCGTAATCAACGAAATGTTATTAGCGTTACCTGAGCTAAAGTCCCGAATCAGGATCGGATAATTTTTGAACTCATAACGCATGTACGAAAGTGCCATGTTCAAACCGAAACGGTTGTCAGGGCGGCGTAAACGCTTCCCTAAACTGATCGAAGCACCCGTAGTGTTGAAGTAACCTCTTTCGTTACCCAGCGAAGTGGGTACGCCACTCCCGTAACCGTAGCCATAACCGCTCCCGTAACCATAGCCGCTGTACATGCTACCGCTGTAATCGAAGATGCGGTAAATCTGACGGTTAATGTTGAAAGAGAAGGCATTTGGTTTCTTACCTCCCAGCCAGGGTTCCGTAAACGATAACGAGTAGTTCTGGAATTGACGACCATTGGCCTGGAAACGAACAGCCAGTTTCTGACCATCCCCAGCTGGAAGCGGACGCCAGGCTTTGAGGTTAGTAATGTTGCGAGCAGAGAAGTTGTTAAACACTACCCCAAGCGTACCTACAAAGCCGATGTAACCACCCCAACCACCAGAAAGCTCAATCTGATCCGAAGCTTTTTCTTCAACGGTGTACTCGATGTCCACGGTGTAATCATTACGGGGGATCGGGTTAATTCCGATTTTCTCCGCATCAAAGTAACCCAGACGACCTAATTCCTGCTGTGTACTTACAACCGCTGTTTTAGAGAATTTCTGACCGGGTAAGGTAAGAATTTCACGCAATACTACGTGGTCGGAAGTTTTGGTGTTACCATTCAGAATAATCTTGTTAATGGTAAACTGTTTTCCTTCGAAAATATTGAAGTTAATGTCAATAGAATCACCTTCGATGGCCGTCTCTTCGGGATTGGCACTGAAATACAGATAACCTGCATCCATATACAGCGAAGAAACGTCATAGCCAGGACTGCCCTGCAAGCGTTTTTGTAATTCTTCAGGGTTGTAAACGTCTCCCTTTTTAATACCTAATAATTCCGTCAGAACAGAATCAGAGTGAAGGTAATTACCCTGCCAGTTGATATTACGGAAGTAATATTTTTTACCTTCTTCCAGCCCCAGATATACGTCAACTGTTTTGCGGTCGTGTGAGTAAACAGAATCCGCTACGATGCGAGCATCGCGGAACCCTTTCTTGTTGTAAAACTCAATGAGCTTGCCTTTATCTTCTTCGAATTTTTTCGGAATGTATTTTGAAGGCGTGAAAACCCGACCAAAACGCATTTGTTTGGTCCCCTTCATTTTGTTCCGAACGGTTGCTTCCGGCAATTGTTCCCGGCCGTCAAAATCAATGGTATGAATTTTGATTTTAGGACCTTTATCGATGGAAACGGTCAGAGCCGCGTTATTACCACGAGTCGTATCTGAAACCTGACGAACTTTCACGTCTGCGTTGAGAAAACCTTTTTCAACGTAGTGTTTCTTGATGGTCGCCTGGGTGTTCTTGATGAGGGCTTCGTTAATAATCTTTCCCTTGATCAGTTTCACTTTATCGTTAAGAGCGTCTTTTTCGCCTTTACGAACGCCGGTGAAAGTAATCTTATAGAGACGAGAACGCTCCCGCATGAAAATATCCAGCCAGATATTTTCGCCTTCCACTTTGGTAGCGGTTACTTCTACGTCTTCCAGGATGCCCTGATCCATCAGTTTACGGATGGCTCCAGAAATGGCAATACCCGGAATCTGGATTTTGTCACCAACCCGAAGTCCGGATATGGAAATCAGAGAGGCGGCATCATAGAACTTGGTACCACTGGTTGTAATGCCTTTGATGGTATACTCTTTGGGGTGAGTATAGTCAATTTCATTCGAAGCCGCAGGAGTCTGGCTGGTAGATGGTTGCCCACCCAAACCGACACGGGCCTGGCTGAATGAAAGAAAAGGCAGGAAAATTAGAAGGAGAGGGAAAACCTTTCTCATGGGTTAAGAATGCATTTCTGAAGATCGAAAGCCTGAAAATTTAGTTCATTAATGAATTAATAATCAAATCATCAGAAATTTCAATAATGGTAGTTAGGCTTTTAATTGTTCGCTTGTTTTACCGAAACGACGTTCCCGATTCTGAAAATCGAGAATAGCTTCGTACAGGTGTTCACGACGGAAATCTGGCCAGTAAGTTTCTGTAAAATGAAGCTCAGCGTAAGCAAGTTGCCACAGTAAAAAATTACTAATGCGATGTTCTCCACCCGTTCGGATCATCAGATCTACATCAGGGATGTGGGAAGTAGGCAATGCATTTGACAAATCTTGCTCCGTTAATTCTCCAGATGCTAATTCTCCCGATTGGGTTGCACGTACGAGATTATTAATTCCCCGCATGATGTCCCATTTCCCACTATAACTGAGAGCTAACACGAGTGACAGACCCGTGTTATGTTCGGTACGCTGCATGGCCTGCCGAAGATCGGCCTGACAGCGGGGGGGCAGACTTTCCGTATCACCAATGGTTAACAGGCGGATATTGTTTTTCAATAATTTGGGGGTTTGGTCAGCAATGGCCTGAACCAACAATTCCATTAAAGCAGCAACTTCCTCTTTCGGGCGGTTCCAGTTTTCCGTAGAAAACGTATAGAGTGTAAGGTAATCAATGCCTAGTTCAGCACAACCCTCTACTACTTCTTCAACTGCTTTAATCGCATGCCGATGTCCGAATATCCGGCTCAGCATACCTTTTTGTTTGGCCCAGCGACCATTTCCGTCCATTATAACGGCAATATGACGGGGGAGATTGCCTTGAATAATAGTTTCCTTCATCCTCTAATACAAAAAACCGGTAGGTTCCAAACCTGCCGGTTCTGAACGATGCTGCAAAAGTAAGGTTTTTGTGGCAGTTTTCGTTGTAATTGGTTTTATTAAGGACAGAACACTCGAAGGATTGTATAACTTAATGAAATAGAACTGTAATAATACATGTCTTTTCGGGTGGGATCTGTCTGTAGTCGTCTTTCCACGGCTGGACCGGATTCATTATGACCATCGAGATAATCAGACCATGTTTTGCGGGTTCCAAACTCAAAACCCAGCGACCAGGGACCTTTGATCTGCCATTTAATACCTAAACCAAAGGGAATGGCCAGCCCTGATTTCCGATAGGACTCCGTAGGTTCCTGATCTGGTTTAAAGTTATAAAAGGCCAATCCGGCAAAAACATAAGGAGACCAGTTGCGGGGTTTTCGTTTTGTATAATCAAAATCCAGAAAATTATATTCTAAATCAGCACCCGCTTCCAGCATTCGCGTTCCAAAGATATACCCTCTTCCTAGCTGGAAGGGGTCCTTACTGCGGAAGTCACTACCATAAATTCGCCCAGCACCTGCAGAAAAGCGACCAGAAAGAGCTTTGGAGGCATTGTATCGAAAAAATAGATTACCAGCCGGACGGCCTGATTTCAGTTGAAGATTGGGGGTGATGTCCCCTTTGTAATGCATAAAGCCCAGGCCTCCGCCAAATTCAATCTTTTGAGCCTGACTGGTCAGGGCCGAACCAATAAAAAGGAAGCAAAGCAGTAAAAGCTGTTTCCGCATACGCTTAAATAAGTAAGGTTCGTGCAAGATACACGAACCTATTTCCTGAATGGATATCTGTCCTGACTAACTAACGTAAGGGAGGACATTTAATTTTAGGTGCAATGATGTAATTAATATGAATAGCGGTTAATAGATACATGTCGTTATTACCGCCCCCACGGGCATTGGTTGTGGGTAAATCACCTCCATTCTCTGCGGCGATTCTCTGTAAACCAGGTATACGATCTCCGCCTTTTCGGGCAGCCGTTGGCTCAAGGATACGGTTGCTAAGCAATATAGCCGTCGGATTCGCTAAATCATTTGGATTAGAAGGGTATAATCCACCCGCATCATCGAGATAATCTGTAGCTGTGAATCGCATTCCAGCTTCGGCAGAAATATCCCAATTGCGATTAAAGCGAAAGCGGAAGCCAATGCCAACGGGTATTGCTGCAGAAACTAGAGAATAAGGTTTTGCTCCACCTGAAAGGCCCTGACCCTCGGTGCCTAAGGGCTGTAACGCTACCCAGTTATTTCCCGCATCAACAGGAGTTTTGGCTTTAGGGTTATGAGCAAAGACAGCAATACCTGCAAAGAGATAAGGTACAAAAAAAGGCCTGTCAAAAGCATTTCGACCTTCTGGTAAGATATTAAAAATACCCGTGATAGCTAATTCCTTTACGTCATTTCTAAAATGCAAATTCCGTAAAAATTGGCCATCAAATTTAGGACGCCCCTTCGAAAAAGTATAGTCATCGCCTGATAAACGAGCTAAGGTCAGAGAAGCTCTGCCGCTGAACCTTGGCGTAAAATGGCGGACGTAATTAGCCGTTACATTCCAACGCATCATTTTGAAAGTAGCGTTGACAGGGTCTGCAATGGGAGAAAGCTCCCCGTAGTAGCTGGATGTCCCAAGTCCGAAGCCTACACTGGAATAGGGTTCAAATTTGGCCTTGTAAGGTTTATTATAATTTTTTTTGCTAGAAAATAGCTGGGCCTGGGAATAACCTATTCCAAGTAAATATAAAGTGCTGATCAGTAAAATTCTTTTTCGCATCTGAGCGTAAATTTCAGTTCTATTACACGGTAATTACCAAGGTACTGTTACTAACGATAGAGCTTTCAATATGGTATGGGAGGTAACTAGAATACTTTCGAAAAGCAAATCTAGTACTATATAACTAATAAAAAGCAGAAATGTTAATTTCTGATATCCAAACCCCAATTCAGCTTATGGCGTAAGGTTTCCAGGAAGGTATCCCCTTTAACTTTTACCAGGTGAGCACTGAATCGTTCCCGGCGAACACAGAAACGTACGGAATCTTCTACCACTTTCGATCTTGAATCCAGAGAAATTAGACAATTTTTACTTCGGCTTTCTACCGAAACTTCAATTCGACTGCTGTCATTCACCACAATAGGCCGTACGTTGAGGTTGTGTGGACTGATAGGGGCGATAATAAAATTGTTGGTTCGGGGTAATACCACTGGACCTCCCACGCTCAAACAGTAACCCGTAGAACCCGTTGGGGTTGAAATCACCAGACCATCGGCCCAATAAGAATTCAGGAATTCACCATCGAGCCAGGTATGTACGACGATCATGGAAGATCGATCGGTTTTAGTAACCACGAAATCGTTCAGACCAAAGTTGGTTCCTTCAAAAACATCCCGATCATTTTCAACGTGCAGTAATACGCGTTCGTCAATCGAGTATTTTCCGTTTTCAAGCCAGTCCAGCGTTTGGGTAATTTCGTCGGGGTTAATGGTAGCCAGAAACCCTAGCCGACCGGTATTAACGCCAACGATTGGTAACGTACGTTCGCCAACGTGAGTGACGGTTTCAAGCAAAGTTCCGTCACCGCCAATGCTAAATACAAAGTCAGCGTCGAATAAATCCTGACGAGAGGTGTACGTGGACGTGAAAGGATGATTAACGCCATTTTCCTGAATGTTCTGGCGGTATTGTTCGTGTATCTGAACCTCCGCACCCCGACGAGCCAGTTCTCCCAGAAGAGCCTGAATGGCAGGTTTCGTTTGTTCAGATAAGGGACGACCATTGAGAGCAATTTTCATGGAGTCATGCTTTGAGCAAAGAGCAGGGTTATTTTACCTTTCAGTAGTAACCCTATACAAGCACTAAAGTTTTGGCCGGTGGTATTGTTCGATCTCGCGGTAAGCATCGTCAAACTCGTAGCCATCACGTACTTGTTGAATGATTCGAAGTAAGCCATCCTGCCCGACAAGTCCTAACCAGCGGGAAACTTCTTTGCCAGAAGTAACGTACGACTGGGCCGTTCGGGTGGGATCGGCCTGGCCACGCTGCGTGCCAAAAAAGCCGTTTAATGTAACAATATCCTGAAGATGAGGGGCTGTTTTGCCGTGATTGGTAAGAATATCCCATTCCTGAACATAGCCAATGTATCGGCGGGAAGGATCTGGGTCCGAATACCGATAGTCAACCATGAGAGCCATGCCCTCGTCAAACCATTGAGGCAGGGAAGATTTAGCTTTCATCCAACCTAAACGGGCAAATAACTCATCGTGACACATTTCATGAGCGATGACATCTACATTTAATCCGTCTGGATTGAGTATAATCCAGGAGCCGGTAGGTGTGCCCAGGCTACAGCCAGCTCCTTCGTACAAAAGACAAAATTTCTGATATTCTTCGCGATTGGAGCAGAAAATAATGGTTGCTTCACCGCTTTGAGCCCCCCAGAAGGACCGTATTCTTTTATGAGCCTGATTGATAAACTGCAAAAGTGAATCCTGACGAGGTTTGCTGGTTTGATCGCTGACGTAGACCGAAGGAGCTATTTTGGAAAAGCCACGGAAACGCACCGTCTGGCAGGCCCAAATAGGTGGAAACCATAGATAATAAGCTGCTAGTAAAAATATACTAAACAATAAAATATTGATAATCAATTGCTTACCGCTCCAACGTATCATAATAAAACCTCGCCCTAAAGTAGCTAGCCAGGCTAGCGTTTTTCCCAAAATTATAACGATACCCCCGGATTACCATCATTTGTAGCAGTTTTTTACTAGTGCAAGGGTATAGTCCGGTTGTATAAATTTTAAAGATATAAACACAACTATCTACGTAAAATTTAACACTTAGGTAAAAGATGATCTGATTGGATGGCTGAAAATACTAGAATAAATTTTTCAGTAAATTCTGTAATTCAGCCTGAAGGGTAAGGGTTTTATCCTTGGCGTACCAGGTGTGAAGTTGCGTGCTGAGTTCCTCAAAAGGTGTTTTTGCTTCCTGCAAAGACTTGTATAATTGCTGAGCGGGTTGGGGGCGGGGACCCCATTCGGCTACTTCCGTTAACGTATTTTTTTCAACAATAACTAACTTGGGAATCGCCCGGCCACCATTGGTTAGGTAGGCATCCATAAAGTCCAGATTGGTGTCACGTAAAAAATAACGGGTCTGAATGGTTCCGTTCGAAGCTTCGGCTATTCGTTCCAGTACGGGCACAATTTGAGCCGCATCGCCACACCAGCCTTCGGTAAGGATTAGCCAGTAATAAGACGAAGGGTTATTCTGAACAGTCGCCAGCAACTCCGGCATCAGAACCGTAGTTTTGTCCAGACGCTGCATTCGTTGTACATTGAGCTGGGTATATTTCGTCAGTATGTCCGATTGTTTCGGGCCCGTCGTTTTCCCCGCTGCTAGCAGATCCGTAATCAGTTGACGATACGATTGATAGGAGTAGGCAGACTCGATGCGTGCGGAAGAAAGGGTAAATGGAGTTTCCATAAATGTTATAAAATTGATCGATAGTTACTAAACGGTGCTTTCATCTATCGACTACTATTCCTATGATTCAATATCAAACCGGGCGAAAGCTCTCCGTAGAAGAATTCATTGATGTTCTAAATCGTTCCACGTTGGGCGAGCGGCGGCCTGTCAACGACCGCGAACGTATGGAGCAGATGTTAACTGCTGCTCAGATTTTAGTTACCGCCTGGGAAGGAGAGGTACTCATTGGAGTTTCCAGAGCCTTAAGCGATTTCAGCTTCTGTACCTATCTCGCTGATCTGGCCGTAGACGAACGTTACCAGCATCAGGGAATTGGTCGAACGTTACTTGAACTCACTCATGAAGTAGCCGGTTTACAAACAAGTCTGATTCTGCTGGCGGCACCCAAAGCGGTAGATTATTATCCTAAAATTGGAATGAAACGCAGTGAGGTCTGTTTCCTAAAAGATCGAATCCATTAACGAAACGATAATACTTCATCAAAATAAATTTCTATATGCGAAGTCTCCTTATACTGGTGGCACTGATCAGTTTAGCTTTCACGGATAAACCAGCCTATCTTATTTACAATCAGCAGTTGAAGGCTTCGAGTTATGAGGAGTTACTGAGAAAAGCTTCCGAAGCGGACATCGTTTTGTTTGGCGAGTTACACAATAACTCGATTGATCACTGGTTACAATTGGAATTGACAAAGGATTTATACAAACAGAAAAAGGAGAAACTAATCCTAGGAGCAGAGATGTTTGAATCTGATAATCAGATTGTTCTGGATGAATATTTACAGAACAGAATTACCTCTCAGCAATTAACCGCCGAGGCTAAAGTCTGGAACAATTATCAAACGGATTATAAGCCGTTAGTTGATTTCGCTCAGGAAAAGAAGATTCCTTTTATCGCAACCAATATTCCCCGGCGTTATGCCAGCATCGTTGCCAAACGAGGTACGGATGAATTGAAACAGTTAAGTCCAGAAGCTCAGCAGCATATTGCCCCTCAACCTATCCCGTTTGACTTGACACTTCCCGGTTATGCCGAATTAATAAAAATGGGTGGGATACATGGCAGCGGTAGCTCCATTAGTGCTGAAAATATGGCCAAAGCTCAGGCCATTAAGGATGCCACGATGAGTCACTTTATTCTTAAACACTGGAAAAAAGGACAGACCTTTCTACACTTTAATGGCTCGTACCACAGCCAGAACTTTGAAGGAATTTACTGGTATCTCAAGAAAGCGAATCCCGCTTTAAAAATTGTAACCATTGCTACTACCGAAGAAGCAAATATTGAGGAACCTAAAGATGCCAAACCCGAACTGGCCAATTTTATTATCACGGTTCCTGAAACCATGACTAAGACGCATTGAGCTAATCGTAGGAAAAGAATTAGGCTTCCCAGATTATCCAGTTTTGTAAAGATGAGCTATACTCAGAAAGAACTTAGAAGTTTTAATATTCAACTAGAAATGGATTGAGTAACTAGTAATTTGGGCTGTAAAAAAAGGAAGTATTTTACTTCACTTTGTCGTCGATCGGTTTATAAATGCCTGGAATTGCATTTTATAAGAAGTTTGAAAAGTAGTTTAGTGAGTTAATTGTTTGATAATCAGTAGTCGTCGATCGCCCTATGTTTTCTTATGATTGGTGGTCGACGATTTTGGTAGCTTCTATGAAGTAACATAAATAGGGATTGGGCTATAGAATAAGGCTTTTTGATCCGTAAATTCACGGGGTATTAATCGTACCATTATGGAATTGAAATTTTCTGTACTGGCAAACCCGCAGGGTATTCCCTGAAGTATTAATCGTACCATTATGGAATTGAAATTTAGGTGTTGTATTAGGCGCAAAAGGGAAGTTCTTAGTATTAATCGTACCATTATGGAATTGAAATATAGTAGATAAAATAATAACTTGGCATTGGTCTGAATGTATTAATCGTACCATTATGGAATTGAAATTTATTATGGCCCAGGCCAACGACTGGAGCGAGCCTTTGTATTAATCGTACCATTATGGAATTGAAATAACTTCCCAAAGGTTCTTATAGCCATGCCTGCGAAGTATTAATCGTACCATTATGGAATTGAAATATGCAGCATCTACATTTTTTGCAATAGAATCTACTAGTATTAATCGTACCATTATGGAATTGAAATAGAATAAGTTTTTTCTTGTCTTGACGAAGCGTTATTGTATTAATCGTACCATTATGGAATTGAAATAATACTTGCAGATATTCGTGATCTCTCGTTCGGTTGGTTAAAGATCGGTCAGACATAGAATAGCTTATTGGGGGCAGAGGCTCTATTTTACTTATCTACTCAGGAATAAAGCAAGGTAACAGTCAGGAGAAATTCAGTATAATGTGCAATGGAAAGAAAATAGTTTAAAGAACCTCTTCCATACAAATCCCCTAATACTACACTGTTTTAGCATAATTCTTAACAAACGCATTAAACTCTTGTTTGTAAAATCTCCCTACCGGAACGGAATAGGAGCCTAATGCAATTTCAGAATTGCTATAACCGGTAACGTAGTCAGGATTAAAGAGAAAGGACCGATGGATTCTTACAAAACCTTGGGTAGCAAGCCGTTCTGCAAAATCCGCAATCGTGTTTTTAGTGAGGTAAACCGCATTAGTCAAAAAGAGCTTCAGGTCATTGCCCTGACTTTCTATAAAAATAATGTCATCTATTCTGATTTTTCGGTTTAACCCTTCTGACCTGATCATTAGGGTGTTTTCAGGATTTTTGTTACCCGTATCTCTCAATATCCGACTAACTGCTTTAAAAAAACGTTCGAAAGTGATCGGCTTCAGAATATAATCGACGGCTTCCAATTCAAATCCCTCTACAGCAAATTCCCTGAAGGCCGTCGTGAAGATAACCTTCGGTTTTACGGGTAGAGACCGCATGAGTTCAATACCACTCAGATGAGGCATCTGAATATCCAGAAACAGAAGATCAATCGGCAGTTGTTGCAGGAGCTTATGGGCCTCAATGGCATTTCTTGCTTTGCCGACGAGCTGAAGGGCTTCTATTTTTTTTAAATGGCTTTCCAACAGCTCGATAGCCAGTGGTTCGTCATCGACGATCATACATTTAATCATACCAGGCAGGAGTGACGATTTCTACACTAAACCAGTCTTCATCTGAGTTGACACGAAGTTCAAAATTATGTTTGTAATACAATTTCAGTTGCTCTTCAATATTAGTAAGACCGATTCCTTCTTGGTGGTCTGACGTTTTCTGAAAACTGCTATTTCCAATTTTGAATACAGATCTTACCTCATCGGTTTGCAGTTCAAGCGTGATACGGAGGTTGCCGTCAAGGCTCCTGCTTCCATGTTTGAAAGCATTTTCAACTAGTGAAAGATACAGAAGGGGAGGAATTTGATTTTCAGCTTGAATTTGCAATACTCTGTTGATTTCTAAAGTGTTTCCATAACGCAATTCTTCCAGTTCCAGGTAGCGGTCGATGGTAGTGATCTCGTCAGTGATTCGAACCATCTTTTGAGGGCCTTTGTAGATGGCATAGTCAAGGATGTCAGCCAATCCGGCAATGAATTTAGGAGCTTTATCGGGGTGGTTAACCGCGAGGGAATAAATGTTATTAAGCGTATTGAACAGAAAATGAGGATTCAGGTGGGATTTCAACACCTTCAGCTCAAGTTCTGCTTTTTCCTTTTGCAGTCGAATGCGGTCTTGTTTCTCGTTTTTATACCGTAAAATATGCATGAAACAGACAAAAATAAATGATGCAGTAATAATGGGGAGGGCATAGCACACAACCAGATAATCAAGATCGGTTAAAATGGTGGTAATACTGTCCGGTGCCTCATTCGTAAAAAAAGGTTCTGCGGCATAAACGATAAAAATTCGATTGATAACGGCTAAGAGATACAGAGAAAAGATTAGGCTGATCAAAAACAGCACGTAACGTTTTCGGTCGAAAAGATGAATAATCAGATAATAGTAAATCAAGTTGGCACTGATGATTTGAAATAGCAGGTGACACAAGTTGTAGATGATGATATCCTCTAAACTTAGGTAAGTGGTACTGCTGTGAGCCTGTCCCAGTCCGAACAGAAAAAGGGCCGTCCAGAATACCGCCTGATAGCTGATGACTGAAAGTAAGTTACGGGTTGTTTTCTCTTCCATTGCTGTAAAACTAGAAACTCTGTCCATATAAACGCCCACAACTGGGACAGACTACCTGATTGGAGCACAAACAGCAGGATTTTTCATGTAAACACCCTCTAATGTCGTCGGTCCCATAAAAGAGGTTTTCTGGCATACCCCGTAGGATATAGGTCGCAAGAGGTGAAGTTTTGCAGAAAAAAATGAAAGAGAACAGATTTAACGGACTAGATCATTTAAGGACCGTCGCTATTATATTGGTGTGGATGTACCATTACCGGGCGTTCCGGCATCCTGACTGGCTGGATACTATCGGCAGCTATGGCTGGACAGGAGTGGATCTTTTTTTTGTGCTAAGCGGGTTTCTTATTTCTGGTCAGTTGTTCAGAGAAATTCGGGAGTATGGTACTGTATTTCTGAAAACCTTTTTTACCAAAAGGTTTTTCAGGATTATCCCGCCTTTTGTCTTTACGCTGCTGCTGTATGTCTGTTTTCCTTGGTTTAGGGAACGAGAGGCCTTACCTCCTTTATGGAGGTTTCTAACGTTTACGCAAAACTATGGACTTGATGTAATCAATAAAGGCACGTTTTCCCATGCCTGGTCTTTGTGTATCGAAGAACAGTTTTACCTGCTGCTCCCTTTCTCCCTTCTTCTGTTATTAAAAACGGGCTGGCTGAGTAAACTTAAGTACATACTCATGGTTTTGCCGCTAATTTCTATTGCTCTGCGGAGCTTTGCCTGGACTCATTTCGTCGTTCCCGCATTAGAGTCTGATCACTTTTGGAAACTGTGGTATATGCACATCTACTATCCTACGCATACCCGGTTGGACTCTCTCGCCATAGGGGTGCTGATCGGTTTTCTTTACGAATATTCAGTAACGTTCAAGCAACTGATCCATTCAAAGGGGGTACTATTTTTCTTTGCAGGAATAGCTACGCTGGCCTTTGCCTTTTGGGTTTGTAAGGACCAATACTCCCAAACGGCTTCTGTTTTTGGCTTTACCTGGGTAGGTCTGGCGTATGGATTACTGGTAAGTTCTGCTGTTTCCAACTCCTGTTTTCTCAGCGGGATGTCATTAAGGGTAACCCGTCAATTGGCTGATTTATCTTTTGCGATCTATTTATCTCATAAAGGAATCATTCATCTCATACAAGTAGCCACTAGCCCGATGAATCTTTCCGAAAACCAATTA
This sequence comes from Siphonobacter sp. SORGH_AS_0500, assembly GCF_031453245.1. Taxonomy (NCBI): domain Bacteria; kingdom Pseudomonadati; phylum Bacteroidota; class Cytophagia; order Cytophagales; family Cytophagaceae; genus Siphonobacter; species Siphonobacter sp. SORGH_AS_0500. The sequence continues at coordinate 3,286,447 of NZ_JAVIYT010000001.1, read as the reverse complement.
ATGATTCTTTGCCTGATTGGATGTCTGGCGGCTGGATTAGTTTACCGATACACGTTAGAGCGTCCCTCAAGCTGGCTGAAAAATCGATTACTAAATCAAAATATAGAATCATGAAAAGAGTGATTACCGTATTTATTTTCCTGCTCTCTTTAACTCAGGTAAAAGCACAGGAATTTGCAAAAGAAAAAGCTGAAATCAACGGGATTTTGGATCAATTCCGAACTAGCATTAGTAAAAAAGATTCAGTCACTTTTCTACGCCTTTTTACACCGCAGGCATTCGTATGGATAGGCGTTATGAAAAACCAGAATCAGTTCAAAGAAGTAACCGCTAAAAAGCCTGATCTTAAAAACTATTTTTCCGTAGGATATGATACTTTCTACAAGTTTTTGGGAGATAAAGGAAAGCAGGAGGAAATCTTTAAAAATGTAAGAATTACCAATGATGACGTGCTAGGTAGTGTTACGTTTGATTATGAGTATTGGAATGATGGTAAAATGACCAACTGGGGAAAGGAATTCTGGCATCTGATCAAAATGAATAACGAATGGAAAATAGTAAGCGTTATTTTCTCTATAGCTGAATAATCATCTTTAGCTCTTGATGGATTACAGAGCTAATACATGCATTGCTGAAGTATAAGTAAATCTGATAGAGTCAAACCTAAAAACGGCAGTTATTCTGACTATGATTATAAAAATTGTATCATCGCTATTCTTTACACTTATAACCTTCGTTGGTTACGCACAAAGTCATACTATCACCAAAGATAAATGGCATTGGGATACGCCTTCTAAGCAAGATACGGTAGCCGGTTACACACAAGTACTGAAAGTAGACCATATTCTCTACATTTCTGGGGCGGTAACAACCGAGCTTACTCCCGAAGGTATACGACAAGTCTATAAAGCCTTGGAAAAATCTTTAAAAAGCTATGGGGCAACTTTTCAAAATGTGGTAAAGGAAAATTTATATACTACGGACATTGAAACGATGAAAGCATACAACTCCGTAAGAAAAACGTTTTATAATGGAGATTTCCCGGCGGCGACCTGGGTTCAGGTATCCAGACTTTACATGAGTGAAGCCAAACTGGAAGTTGAGTTAATAGCACATTTGCCTCATTAAAACAGGACAAGAAATTACATAGATTTGATTATGATTTGCCCAATGTTTGAAGGTAACCTCTTACAAACGAACGTTCATGGAACGCCGTAGAGCAAAAGGCCCCTGGAAATCTTCCAAGGGGCCTTTTAAATAAGATGAAAAGGCTCTTTTAACTTTTGTAAAATCCACGTTGGGGTATGTCCCAGTAATAGAGCAATAGGACATTGGAAGCGATCCCTACTTTAAAGGAACCCCGTCTATGTACTGTTCGAGGAGACGTTCTATTGTATTTAATGTTTGAACCCGTTTGAATAATCCTTACCCATGCTGATTGTGGTGTTAAGCCCCCCATGCCTCAGGAAAATAAAACTCTTTGCTAGTAAAACCAGTTAGTTGGAGGCTTCAATGCATAAACTTTTACCCCTCGATAAGCACAACTATGGAAGAATTCATAAAATTCATCAAAACGGTGATCTGGATTGATGATCTGGATTTGCAATTGGTGCTTTCCCGATGCAGCGAAAGAAAAATTCCTAAAGGCAAGCTGCTTTTACGAAGGGGACAAATTGCCAATCAATACTTTTTCATTGCCTCAGGAGGGGTTCGTTTTTTTTACGAAGCCGAAGACCAGGAACATACCACTTGGGTAATGTTTGAAAATGAGTTTTTTACTGAGATTTCGAGCCTTCACCCTCAAAAGCCCTCCCGATTTAATATCGAAACAGTAGATGAAACGAAGCTGATCGTAATAGATAAAAAGGACATGGATCTCTTATATAGCCAGGTGGCGGCCTGGGAAGCGTTTGGTCGAAAAATATGGGAAGCAACGACCGTACGAATGATCGACCAGATTATGAACTTTCAAACGCTGTCTGCCGAGGACCGATACCTGTCTTTTCTCACGCATTCTCAAGTTGTTAAGAAAGTGCCCATCAAGCAGGTGGCCGCCGTGCTGGGTATTACCCCCAATGCCCTGAGCCGGATCAGGAAAAAAATCCGGTAAACTTCATTCTCTACCCTTTGGTAGTTTTGCCCCTTGGCAAGCTGGGTACTTTTGAGTCATCAAAAAAAGAAGCGATGACTCAACTAAACAAAGACCCAAGGATGCCTCAGAGTCCGTATTCTGACGAGATGTTAATCAACCATTTTCCGGGCTTCACGAATCAGTATGTAACAGTCAATGGAGTTCGGTTACACTACGTGGAGGGCGGGACCGGGATGCCGCTCATCTGTTTGCCAGGCTGGCCGCAAAGCTGGTTTTCTTACCATCCAGTTGCCCTAGAACTTGCTAAAAAATACCGTGTGTTTATTGTGGATATCCGAGGAATGGGTAGCTCGGAAAAGCCGCAATCTGGCTATAGCAAGAAAACAATGGCTGCCGATATTTTAGCCTTGGTACAGCATCTGGGCTTGCCGAAAGTGCATCTTATGGGGCACGACATTGGCGGGATGGTCGCCATGAGTTTTGCATTTAATTACCCCCAATTCATTGAAAAGCTAATTATTCTGGACGGTTCGCATCCCACGGAGGGAATGATGCAGATGAGCCTGATTCCTGCTCCGGGTACATTTACGGAGAAAATGGATGCTAACAGACCCTACGCGTGGTGGATGGGCTTTAATCAGGTAAAAGGGTTGCCCGAGCAACTACTGTCCGGGCGGTTTCGGTATTTGCTGGACTGGCTTTTTCATTACGTCATGATTGATGACAGCAAAATGACTTCTCTGGAGCGAGAGGTGTATGCTTCTCAGTACAACGACGCCGAAAGTATTCGGGCGGCCAATGCCTGGTATCAGACCTTCCTGGAGGATATCGAAGATGCCAAAACCTACTCGCCGCTTGTAATACCGGTGTTAGGCATTGGGAGCTACATCAGTTACAATTACATGAAGATGGGGTTGCCTTACGTAGCGAAAGACCTGCACCTGGTGGGGATTCTGGATAGTGGACATTATCTGTTTGAAGAGCAACCCGCCCAAGTACTTGAGGCCGTTCTGAGCTTTCTGGCGTAATCATATGTTTTAACTTTTCGAGAAATAATAACCATGAAAAAAACAATTATCGTATTCGGTGGAACGGGCAATTTAGGCAAACGGATTGTTCGCGAACTATTGAAAAGAGGTGCGGATGTCCGGGCTATCGTTCGAACGTCTACCGATTCCGAAAAAATAAAAGCCCTGGAACAATTGGGTGCCGCTGTTCTGGAAGTCGATCTGGACCGTGTCGATGCTCTGGCAGAGGCAAGTAAGGGTGCCCATTGCGTAGTATCGGCTCTGGCCGGTTTGGGGGATGTGATTGTCGATGTACAGAAGCGAATTTTAGAGGCTGCCCTGCAAGCGGATGTACCCCGTTTTATCCCGTCTGACTTCTGTACGGATTACACGGAGTTGGTGCCGGGTGAAAACAGGAATTTTGATTTGCGGAGAGCCTTTCGAGAACACCTTGATCGCACGCCCATTCAGGCTTCTTCGATTTTCAACGGTGCTTTTGCCGATATCCTTCAGTATAATACGCCAATCTTAAATCTGAAAGAAAAGAGCATTGGGTATTGGGGTGATAAAGCAGACTGGAAGCTGGATTTCACGACGATGGACGACACGGCAGCCTTTACCGCCGAAGTAGCTTTGGATGATGAAGCTCCCCGGGATTTACGGATTGCCAGTTTCCAGGTCAGCCCTGCCATGCTGTGGGAAGACGTGAAACAGGTGACGGGTCAGGATTTTAGGCTTTACCAGCTATCGAGCCTGGAAGATTTTGCCCGATTTATCCAAAAACAGAGAGCCGATTATCCCGCTGGTGAAAACGAGTTATACGCAAAATGGCAACAGGGACAGTACATGTATTCGATGTTTACTACCCACCATACTCAATTGGCCAACGAACGGTATAAAAACCTAACCTGGACGACAAGTTTAGATTTCATCAAATCGTTCGTTCACTAAGCAAAAGCCTCCTGACGTAGAGCCAAGCTGTATTTCAGGAGGCTTACTAGTCTCTACACAAAGGCCCAATACCGTTCGGGTAATGGAAGTTATCTGTCTACAGGGTAGCTGAAAAATCGCGAAGCTGTGCCCATCGGCAAGCTGAATGTCCAGAAAGATCAGGTCGATTTTGCTGTGGTGCTTCGTCAGAAAAGCAACGGTCTCCGCAATTCGAGCGTAGCCGTTTTGTCGGGCTTAGCAGTACCGTAGCTTGTCTAAAACTTTCGGATAAATAGCTTTGGCTTGCTTGATTTTAAGTTCCTTAAAAAGTTTCAACATGGCTTTATATCGAGTTAGTTGGGGTCGGTCTGCATGCAAGTTTAATGTTTCTAATTCTTGGTACTTCCCTATACTGATAAGAAAATCAACAAATAAACACCCAGAGCTTCAGTATGATTATCAAATCCCTCAAACCTAACAGGGTCACTTCCTGCATTCTTTGCTGCTTCGTTAACCACCTGAAACATTTGAAGAATATCTAATATCTCATGCTCCCTTATATAGCTTAGTCCTTTTGCTATTCCTTAAAATACTTCACGATATAAAACCTCATAGCTGTTTTTGACAATCTATGCTTTCTCTTATAGTATCCCTCTCTAAATAACTACGCAACAAAGCCATATTTAACTCTAATACACAACAGAAATAGTTGTAATGACGAATAAATATTTATTCATTTTTAATACTTGATAATAGAGTTTGATTAAATTATTTATTGCTACCTTTTTAATTTAAAATATTTTGAAATTATAACAGTGAAACAACAATAGTATGATTCATTAATAGCTGCTTTTATCTGAAAAATTATTTCAATATTCTTTATAATTAAGATTTCCTACACTAATCAATAGCTTATAGTTAAAATACCTCCTTCTGTTTTAGCAAAAAGAGAATTCGTATACAGGAAACGAGAATTCGTATTACTGCTGAGGGTTTGGCAGCCAATACCTTTGTATCATCATTCAAGACAAAAAGGATCATGAAAAAAGTAATCTTAATAACCGGTGCCAGTTCAGGAATGGGTAAAGAATCCGCTAAAAAACTGATTGGGGAAGGGCACCGCGTTTATACAGTAGCTCGCCGAATTGACCAGATGCAGGACCTGAAAGAACTAGGGGGCATTCCGATGCAGATGGATGTGACCAACGAAAACGACATCCAGCGAGTAGTCGATGCCATTGTCAAGCAGGAAGGTAAAATTGATGTATTGTGGAACAATGCCGGTTTTGGTTTATATGGTTCGGTAGAAGATGTTCCCCTGGACGAAGCCCGGAGAGAGTTTGAGGTAAACGTGTTTGGCATGGCCGCCATGACCCAGAAAGTAGTACCCTACATGCGGGAAGCGAAATCGGGTACCATCATCAATACCTCGTCGATGGGTGGAAAAATGTATTTCCCCATGGGGGCCTGGTATCATGCATCTAAGCACGCCGTGGAAGGATTAAGCGATTGTCTACGGCTGGAATTGAAGCCCTTCAATGTCAACGTAGTAGTATTGGAACCCGGCTTTATCGCGACAGAATTTGGCTCGGTACTGCTGAGTAATTTCGCTAAAATCCGCCCGGACAGTGCCTATCGGGAAATGATGGATAAAATCATCGAAGGAACCAAAAAATCATCTGAAGGCAATGGCTCTTCTAAACCTTCGGTGATTGCCGACGCGATCAGCAAGATCGTTACTAGCAACAGCCCTAAAACCCGGTATCGGGTCGGCAAATTTGCCAAGCCAATGGTTTGGATGCGGACGTATCTGGGCGATGAGTTATTTGACAAAATCGTCATGAGTCAGATGTAACCTGTAATAATCGAAATAAACCGTAAGCCATGAAAATAATAACGCTTGTTGCCTCGCTACTCTTGCTGGTGACCACATTCCAGGCCAAAGCTGATGATCCTAAAGCCGAGCCTAAAAAAGTAGTATTAGTTACCGGTTCCGCATCAGGTATTGGGAAAGCCACTTGCCAATTGCTTACCTCAAAAGGATACATCGTTTACGGCGGAGATATTCAGACAGAACGTAACAAGTATCTGGATTCATTAGGCGGACACTCCCTTATTTTGGATGTCACAAACGAAGAGCAAATAAAAGCCGCCGTCGATAAAATTATTCAGGAGCAAGGTCGGATTGATGTTTTGTATAATAATGCTGGATTCGGCATTATGGGCACGGCAGAAGAAACAACGTCTGAAGATGCTCATAAACTGATGGAGGTTAATGTATTTGGTTATACCCGGATGATTCAGGCCGTATTGCCCCACATGAGACAACAAAAGTCAGGGCGGATCATCAATACGACCTCAATGGGCGGGAAAATTTATTTCCCATTAGCCTCCTGGTATCATGCCTCTAAACATGCCTTGGAAGGATGGCTGGACGTTTTGCGACTGGAAGTAAAAGACTTCGGTATCGACGTGGTTATTATTGAACCAGGATTCATCAATACCAATTTTTATAACGTCAGTGGGGCCTATGGGCAAAAATACGCTCAGCATACAGCCTATGGCCATCTGTTCGAACCCATCATGAAAACACCACTCCCCAAATCCTCAGAGCCTATTGTGATTGCAAATGTGGTCGAAAAAGCAATTACCCAAAAACACCCTAGAACGCGGTACGTAAGGGGTAAAAATGCCAAAATGCTGATTTGGATGCGAAGAACTTTGGGCGACAAAATGTATGACAGAATTGTCATGAGCCAGGTTAAGTAAAGAACATCGTACTATTTTTTAACTCAAAACAGGCTGAGATTTCGTACGAGACTCAGCCTGTTTTACTCCAGATTATATTAGATCCTCAGGCCTTCCGACAGTAAAATCACCGGAAACCGTCAACCTGCTGCCACCAGACTGGACAATCAAAAACCAGCTACGAATAACAGCGGTAAAGTCGGTAAAGATAGGCTATCTGGTCATGTTCTTTTCGTCTGACGAGGTTTCAACCTGTTGTTGCTGAATAATGTCTATGCTTAGCAGTCTTTTAATCAACGTCTCGCAATTGATTTGATCCTATCATTCAAAGGTGCCTAGCGTCATTGGTTAAAACGTTGCGATCACCTTATCCTTCATAAATCCTGAATTTGTATACAACAATCGAGGATTCGTTTAAGTACTTCGTTTCAGAGGGTTCAGACCTTTGTCTGATAATACCAATGCAGTTAACATGAAAGCAATCATTATTGGAGCAACTGGTTCTACGGGTAACGAACTGTTACAATTGCTGATGGCAAGTGAGGACGTTTCGGAAATTGTAGCCTTGGTTCGTAAGCCACTTACCGTAAGCCATTCCAAACTTACCACCGTCGTTGTTGACTTTTCCAGACTAGGTCAATGGGCATCCTATATTTCCGGTGATGTGGCCTTTTCATGCCTTGGTACTACGTTACGAGCTGCGGGTAGTCAAAAGGCTCAGTATGTGGTCGATTATGAGTACCAGTACGAATTTGCTAAACTAGCCAAAGCCAATGGCATACCTACGTTTATCCTGATTTCATCGTCTACTGCCAATCCAAATTCATTCCTGTTCTATTCACGCATGAAAGGCAAGCTGGAAAAATCGGTAGAAGCCTTGGGTTTTACAAACGTTGGTGTTTTTCGCCCTGGTCCATTAATAAGACCCGAAACCGACCGAACCGGTGAGAAAATAGGGGTATCCCTTATTTCTTTTCTGAATAAAGTGGGGCTGTTTCGTAAGATGGCTCCTTTGCCCGTAAACGATCTTGCTCGATTGATGCTCCAGTATGCGAAAAATCCTCCTTCTGGGCATAGGATTCAGGAGTCTGGCCAAATACTGAAAGAAGCCGGACACTAAAACAGAAAGGGATTAAACAATAGACTACGATGGAATTGATACAACACACAACCACCTGGATTAAAGGCGAGCTATTCGAGGCTAAACTCATTGTTGCCTTCGGCCTTTTTAGTGCAGTCATGGGATTGCTGTTCTGGAAAGCAGGTCATACGCCGAATGCTCAAGCTCTTTTATGGCCCTTGCTGGTCTCTGGTATCATTTACTTAGGTGTTGGAGGAGGAATGATGGTCTCCAATCCGAAGCGGATGGTAGAATTGCCCCAAAGCTACCGGCAGGACAAAAAAGCCTTTGCCGTCTCTGAGAAGAAACGGGTCGATGCTTTTCAATATGGATACAAGGTGTCGAAAATTGTGGCTACCCTCTTTTTTATCGTTACGTTATTGATTTTCTGGACCACCAAAAATTCAACCTGGATGGGAATCGGTATTGGCCTATCGTATTTCGCCATAGCGGGACTAGTGGTTGATTACTTCTCTCAGGAACGAGCTGATACGTATTACAAAGCCATTCTGGCCGCACTACACTAAGAACGATACAACGCTATCTCTCAAACGTTTAAAACGATGGTTCAAATCGATTAATCGAAACCAGCACTGGTAACGGGTGCGACCGGCTTTGTCGCCAGTTGGGTTATTTATGAATTATTAAAAAAGGGGGTTCCCGTTCACGCAGCTGTTCGAAATCCAGACGACAAGACGAAAACGGCTCATCTGGACAAGCTGGCGGCTGAAACCAAAGGCACCATTTGCTATTTCAAAGCGGATTTGCTCCAGGAAGGCTCGTATCAGGAAGCTATGAAGGGCTGTGAACTAGTGTTCCACACGGCTTCCCCCTTCACTACTAACGTTAAAGATCCCTGATTGACCCCGCCTTTTTAGGGACCCAAAATGTACTCAATACGGTCAATCAAACGCCTTCCGTTAAACGAGTGGTGCTGACTAGCAGCTGTGCCGCCATCTACACGGATGCCATCGATTGTAAAAAAGGTCCCAACGGTACCCTCAACGAAGATATCTGGAATACGACGGCCTCTCTAACCTATCAGCCCTATTCGTATTCGAAACCTTGGCCGAAAAGAAAGCGTGGGAAATGGCCGATCAACAGTCGCAATGGGATCTGGTCACCATCAATCCAAGTCTCGGCCTAGCTGGGGCACCCGATTCCTCGATGCTGGTCACGAACAGACCCTATACGATTTATCGTCTTCACCCATAATAGGACAAATCAGACTGCTTATGAGCAACATCCATCATATAGAAACGATTACCGAGATGTATAAAATGCTTCCCAAAGCGGAAGTACAGCATCCACTAGTGGCCGTTGTCGATTTCTCTTCCTATCAGGAGCAGATCAACTCCGGCATGAAAATGACTCTGGGTTTTTACTCGATCATGTTCAAAAACTTCTGCATCAATAAGATGAAATACGGTCAGCAGATGTATGATTTTCAAGAGGGCAGTCTCATTTGTATGGCTCCCCGGCAGTTGATCACCCTGGACGAGCCTTCCGAACCAATCATCAATGCCACCGGCTGGGGGTTGTTCTTTCACCCTGATTTGATCCGGGGAACTACCTTAGGGAAAGCCATTAAAGAGTATTCGTTTTTTTCGTATGAGACCAGCGAAGCCCTCCATCTTTCTGAAAAGGAAAAGAACGTATTAACGGGTATTATCCAAAAGATCGATACGGAATTACAGGAAAATATTGATAAGCACAGCCAGACCCTGATTGTTTCGAATATCGAGTTATTATTAAACTATTGTACCCGGTATTACGAGCGGCAGTTCATTACTCGAAAGCACGTTAATAAAGACCTGTTAACCAAAGTAGAAGCCGTCTTGCTGAATTATATGCAGTCGCCGGAGCTAAGTGAAAAGGGTTTGCCAACCGTTAAATATTTAGCCGATCAGGTAAATCTGTCGCCGAATTATTTGAGTGATTTACTGAAAAAGGAAACGGGTATGAATGCACAAGATCGTATTCACTATTACCTAATCGAAGAAGCCAAAGACTTGCTGTTAAACTCTGATTTATCAATCAGTGAATTAGCGTATAAGTTGGGATTTGCCTATCCGCAATATTTTTCGAGATTATTCAAAGCGAAAACGGGCATACTTCCGCTCGATTACCGCCATAAGAATTTTTAGTTCAACGCACGCATATGATACAGGAATACGCAGATTACATCGATCAGGTACTAAAAACGCAAGATTAATAATTTCCGCAGAGACATGTCAAAGGTTAAGCATTGATAGATAGTTACTTACCGCTGGTTTTGAAGGTAGGCACAGCCTATGACCGCTAAACTACAAAAAGGCAAACGAGTGACTATGGTTTGTGTGTACTTGAGCAGTCTCACTACAATGGACAGATTTGAGTAAGTTTTATACTTACACTTGATGCTGGACTACCTAATGTGCATGAAATGTCTCTCACTAATTACGCCATACGCCTGATCAAGGCTCCTTGTGCAACACCCGTTGCACAAGGAGCCTTGATCACATGATGACTTTATAATGAGCCCGATAAAAGAGCACGGAGCCGTAAGCCTTCAGCCGTTTATTTTTTAACCCATTGGCCGCCAGTGATTACTAGATTTGAGAAAGTCCCGTTTGATTCATGGCCCACCCAAAAGCCTACTTTGCCGTTAAAGAATTTTTCCAGTGGCGAAATTTTGAGCATGGGTGACTCATCCCCGTTCATGAAAACTTGGATGAGTTGGTCGGTTACCTCTACCTTCACATGAAACCAGGCATCAGGATCGACAAAGGACTTTACCGGGGCCTCGTATTTTCCGGGAAAAGTCTTCCTTAAATAGGGCCAGTCATTATTCGGTAGGGCCATATACTGCACCGCGTGTGATTTTCTCACACTATCTTTCGCATTGAAATTAAAGGGCCTGAAATAAACCGCTTCATAGCTGTGGTCATCCCTACCATGAAAAGCAATGCCTACAAAACTTTTCTGTAGAACATCCCTTCCTTTCACGTCGAATTCAATACTGCCACTCTTAAAATTCAGGTTATTGATCCAGACTACTCCTGGGTTGTTCAAAGCGTTGACCTGCACTAGACTACCTTTATGCTTATCAAAAGCAAGTTGTATTTCTCGGTTTACCGGATGCAGATTCTCTTTTTCCAAAGGTACCCGAGTGGCCTTTTGGCCCAAAGCACTGAAAGCATAACACATCAGTATCAGACCCGTTACTCCTTTACTAAATCGGTTCATCGTAAGCATTTGTTGTTAAACTTGGTGTGATTATCATTGTCGTTCAAAGGAAAGTGAAAAGGTTCAAAGCTTACATTCAAAGCGTGTTCAAATCTATTCAAGTTTGAACAGGGTACTACAATGACTGATATTCAGATTTTTATATTAAAATACCGGGCACTTGTCGAAAGCAAGATCGGTTGGCGGAAAAGCACTGACTGGCAATCGCAGGACTTCGAAACCTTAAGTGAAGAGATCTTTAAAAAAACGGGTGTACTGCTGAGTCCAAGCACGCTAAAGCGGATCTGGGGGAAAGTCAAATACAACAGCACACCGAACCTGGCCACCTTGGATGCCCTGGCCCAGTTTGTAGATTTTCCTAATTGGAGGTCCTTTTGTTCTGCCCAGGAAGAAACAACTGATCCGAAGCCTAAGGAGCGTAAAAAGAGAGGCTATAGAATTACACTCCTGGTTGTCGCTGCTGTTGTTGCATTAGCACTGATTGGTTTTGTCCTGCAAAAGCAATCCGGCAGAACCTTGACCTATCGCCATATCCGCTTTTCAAGCCAGCCCGTAACTCAAGGGGTACCCAACACCGTCTTATTTGAATATGATGCCAGTGACTCTAATGCAGACAGCGTTTTCATTCAGCAAAGCTGGGATGAAAGACGCAGGTTTAAGGTCGATAAGCACAAACATGAGTACGCCAGCACCTATTACTTACCGGGATATTACCGTGCTAAGCTGGTATTGAATGATTCAGTCGTCAAAGAACACGACCTTTTTATCGAATCAGACTGGATCGGCGTGCTCGACAAAGACCCGATGCCGATCTACCTGCCCCGGGAATTGTACTTCAAAGCGGGTGGGCTGGGCCTCGAAGAAGCGGACTTGATCATGGATTCCAAGGATTACAATCAGGAGGTCCCCACTTTTGTGCTCACGCGAGTGGATAAGGACATGGGCATCGCATCGGAAAATTTTGAACTGACCATGGCGTTGCAAAATACGTTTACTCAGGTGAGTGCTCCGTGCCGACAGGCCAGTGTAATGCTGCTCGGAACAGGAGGCGTTATCGAGATACCCTTATCCGCTCCAGGGTGCGTAGGAGACCTGCTACTCAGAATAGGCGAAGAGGAGATTGCCGGGAATACTCATAACCTTTCAAGTTTTGGCGTTGATTTCACTAAGGCTGTCCAGTTAAAATGCATGGCCTCCGCCAGAGTGCTAACGATCAGCCTAAACGAGAAATTGGCCTTCAAAGGGAAGTTTTCCAAAGGCATTGGCCGCATCGTTGGGGTGCGGATTGCATTCAAAGGCTCAGGGATAGTCAGGAATTTCAAGCTCAAAAGCCCAACCATACAGGTTAGGTAATGTATGGAACGTGGGAGGATGCCAGACTGACAAGGTAACGATAAAAGACAGCTAGGGTATAGATACGGTAAGGGCATAGGGGAGGGCCAATGGAGCACTTGTAATGTACTCCCCACAGGTAAAAGGTAGGATCAGCATAAAGCTCACAAGCGATGCGGTTTAACTACCTTGATTTTTTTGAAGGCTTGTTATCCTTATAGCATTCTTGAAATATACCTTCCGTTCATTTTCTAACGGGGTACGTTCAACGTTTTGAATTCTAGTAGGCGGAGGATGTCTGAACTTCTTTCAAAGGATTTAAAAGAACAAATGCTTATCAATGGTCAGGATCATTTAGATGGTAATGACGTGGATCGTATACCTATGATCCAGCTCCTTACGCCTTTTGGAAGAGCTACCTGGATTTTAACAGAACTTAACCCCAGGGACTCAGCATTTGGGTTATGTGATTTGGGGTTGGGTTCCCCTCAATTGGGCTATGTATCTATCTCGGAAATAGAAAGCGTCACCAATTTGGGAATGCTAGCTATTGAAATCGATACACATTTTAAGTCTGAATACCCTTTGTCTGTTTACACGGAAGCGGCTCGTCTGGCGGTCGGATTACCGAAGATCCTAATATGCTGAAACGGGCAGCCGTTGATGGTCTGATGCGTTTATTAGGCAAGCAATTGCCTAAGCCAGATCGGTGAGTTCAACGCTTCAGGATTATTCGTCATTGCTTGAATTTCGAAGGGAAGCTCTATTGGATTGGAAGCATCAAGGAAGGATAGGGGGTAATAGGGCAAAGGTGTGAGAGAAAAAAATGGACTTACTCCTATTAAAAAATAGGGGTGTATAGAGATGATTGTATAGTACTTGCTTCCTACTCAAAATTTAAGTGTCATCCTGCAAACTAGTTAAGTTTTACAATTGTTAAATGCTCAGTCTACTGACTATATTCTAGTTATTTCTAAGCGTAGGATGACCGCCATATGCATTACTTAAAAAAAGAATTTCTTGAATTACTGACGAATGATGAACGTTTTTTTAACTTTTTTCAGGAAGCGGGCATCTGGACTTGGGATTTAGTAAATCCAGACAATCAGTGGATGAGTCCTAGTTTCTGGGACAAGCTAGGCTATACGCCACAAGAAATTACAGCCCTTTCCTCAACCATAGTATCCTTATTGCATCCTGATGATGTTCAGGCCGTAACCCGTGATTTGGAGGCCCATCTGGCAGACCCTTCCCATGCTTTTGAACCTGTAATTCGCTACTTTCACAAAGATGGGTCGATTGTCTGGGTACGTTGCCGGGGCATTGCGGTTCGAAATGCTGAGGGTCAGCCCGTGCGTATGCTGGTTTCTCACCAGGATATTACCAAGGAAAAGGAAGCCGAACTAAGTGCTCGCCGGGAGGCTTTACTCTATCGCTACATAACCAATAGTCAGGTGCTCTACGTAGCACGAACGAATTTAGCAGGAGCTTATACCTTTGTTAGTGAAGATTACGCAAAGTCCCTGGGCAAAACGTCACAAGAATTAATTGGGACATTAGCTGCTGAAGCTGTTTTAGAAGAAGATGTACCTATAGGACTTCAAGCCTTCGAATCCTGTGCTACCCAACCCGAAGTACCTTTTACCGTGATTCTTCGCAAAAAGTCTGATCTAGGGCAGCTCAAAGTGCATGAGTGGACCTTTATTGGCCTGAGTGATACGGGCAATCAGGTTAACGAGATTCTTTGTTTGGGTCGCGACATCACCGAGAGCTTTAAAAACCAGGCAGATTTATCCGTTTTACTCGCTGCGACTAGTGATATTCTTTCCATTGTGAATGCCGAAGGAATCATCAACTATCTATCGCCTTCTTGGAGTCGGATTTACGGCCTGGAGGTAGAGGAAAGTCTGGGACAAAACATCACTACCTTTCTTCATCCTGATGAGTGGGCAGTGGCTTTTGAAGCCTTAGCACAAGCCAACCAGATCGGGTACGGGAAATTAGAACACCGCATGCGTCACCGGGACGGACATTATCTGTGGATGGAAACCCGGGCTAATCGTTACGAGTTGACGGGCGAAATGGTGTTTACCAGCCGTGATATTACGGAACGTAAAAAAGCCGAAGCAGAACTGCTTCGAACCCGGCAACTGCTCGAGCAAACGGCTGAAATTGCCCGGGTGGGCGGCTGGGAATACATCGTGGCTACCGGACAAGTTAATCGTTCGGCTGTAGCCCGGGCCATCTACGAGGAAGATACTTCTACATTCCTGAGTGCGGATGCCGCTTTGGATGCGTTCACTGACAAAGCGGTGAGAGCGAATGCAATAACCCTTCTTAGAGAGTCCATTAAAAAAGGAACGCCCTGGCATTTTGAAGGAGAAATCCGCACGGCTCAAGGGAATCTAAAGTGGATTCGGAGTCAAGGGCAGGCCGAGTTTGAAAATGGCGTTTGTCAGCGACTGGTAGGCTCTACTCAGGATATCACTCGGGATAAGAAGGCTCAGATGGAGCTGTTTCGGACCCATGAATTTTTAGAAAATACGGGCCGAATGGCCAAAGTGGGCGGGTGGGAATTATTATGCCCTAGCCAGAAGCTTTATTGGTCTTCCGTTACCAAAGAAATTCATGAATTGCCTTTGGACTATGTACCTAATGTTGACGCAGGCATTAACTTCTACGCCAGTGCTCAGGATCAGGCCCGCATTAGTCAAGTAGTTGAAGCGGCCCTAGAGCACGGAACTCCCTGGGATTTAGAAGCTCAGATTCGAACGGCTAAGGGAACACTCAAGTGGGTACGCAGTCAAGGAGAAGCCGAATTTATCCAAGGGAAATGTGTCAGAATGTATGGTACGTTTCAAGATATTGACGATCGTAAGAAGGCGGAGCAAGAAACCGACAAAGCCCGTCAGCAGGCCGAAGCCGCCAGTAAGGCTAAGTCGGAGTTTCTGGCTAATATGAGCCACGAAATTCGTACTCCTTTGAACGGGGTCATTGGCTTTACTGAACTTTTAATGAATACGCGTCTGGATGAGACTCAGACTCAATATCAGCAAGTGGTGTTGCAATCGGCTCAGTCGCTTTTAGATATTATCAATGATATTTTAGATTTTTCTAAAATTGAAGCGGATAAACTTCAGCTAGCTTCCGAAAAGACGAACCTTTGGCAGCTCTCGGAGCAGGCAATTTCCATGATTACGACTCAGGCTCATAAAAAAGGACTGGAAGTACTGCTAAATCTGGACGTAGATGTGCCCACTTGGGTATGGGTGGATGGCATTCGTCTGCGACAGATCCTTGTCAATTTGTTAGGCAATGCGGTTAAGTTTACGCTCAAAGGCGAAATTGAACTTAAGATCGAAGTCATTCGTAGTCAGCAAGATCAAGTTACGTTGCAGTTTTCGGTTCGTGATACGGGCATTGGCATTGCTCTTGAGAATCAGCATAAAATCTTTGAAGCTTTTATGCAAGAGGATCTCTCGACGACTAAAAAATTTGGCGGAACAGGGTTAGGTTTGAGCATCTCCAGTCGTTTATTACGTCTGATGGGAAGTGAGTTCAAGCTAGATAGCGATGTAGACAAAGGCAGCATTTTTTCCTTTGAGCTCACACTGCCCGTTGAAGCTGAAACCAAAGCATCCTGGCCGCAGCTACGCTCCCTTAAGCAAGTACTTATTGTCGATGACAATGATAGTAATCGGCTGATCCTAGAGCGGATGTTAGCCTTGGAGCATATTCCTACTCAATCCGCTTCCAATGGAATGCAAGCCTTGGAGTTGGTAGCAAAAGAAGCTTTTGATATCATCATCATGGACTACCACATGCCTTATTTAAACGGCATTGAGACTTTAAGTAGTTTGCGTAGAATCCATGCCCACGAAAGTCAGCGTCAGCCTGTAGTATTGCTCTATACTTCCTCGGAAGATGAAGCCGTAGAAAAAGCTTGTCAGCAATTAGACATAACCCATCGACTAATTAAGCCCGTTAAAATCCAGCAGCTTTATCAGGCTTTATCTAGTCTCATGGATATCAAAACTCCCACTACCGCCGAGTCTGGAAACCATGCTTCTAGTGCCGTGGTCCAGGAAGCGAAAACCCGTTCGGTGCTGGTAGTAGAAGACAATGCCGTTAATCGTTTGCTGGCCCATAAGCTCATTGCTTCCCTACGGCCTGATTTAACCATTTATGAGGCTCACGACGGCAAGCAGGGACTTGAAGCCTACCTTCGTTACCTGCCAGATCTTATTTTAATGGATATTCAAATGCCTGAAATGAATGGGTACGAAGCTACTCAGGCCATCCGGGCGAAAGAGAAGAAGGGTCGGATTCCTATTTTAGCGTTAACGGCAGGCACCCTAGCCGGAGAAAGAGACAGGTGTCTGGCCGCCGGAATGGATGACTATCTAACCAAACCGATTGCCCGGGTAGTTTTAGAAAAAGCCTTTACTCAGTGGCTTCCACTTCCCTCTAACCATTCCTGAGGGCTTACTAGACAAACATTATATTCTATCTATGAAGGAAGCGAAGCCTGTACAAAAGCTTATTTGGGTATCTAGATAGTCATCTTACTTCCTTTTATAAGCAACTCTTTAGAAAATGTATACGCTAGAGGCTCTGCCGTATAGGCTCAATAACTATCTGGCTCCTTTACTATAGATCTAAAACAGCATCCAGGGCTTCTAAGATCTTCACTTCGTTGACCGTAAGCCCGAGGACTCTAGAAACTTCATATTGATTTTCCCTTTGCCAACGGATAATGTTTATAATCCATAAGCCCTGCTGCAATGGCTTTGTTATGAAGTGTACGAATGGTAATCAGGTGGTTAACAATAGTGCAGTCACTCACCTTACGTTTACTTTTACATAGGTTCGGTATCGTTCGAGCAATGGAACAGTTATTTCCTGAAACGAGATATCCGCATTATTTAGAAAATCATTGATGTGAGGGATGTCTGTATTGACACGGTTATATTTACCTTGCTTACGCAAGTGATGAATAAAGAGGTCGGCTGGATTAAAAATGAAGAACCTGTTTTGGGGCCGAATGTGAGTGCGGGCCACTTGATGCGAAATGAGTTTTTGCTGGGAAGCGAGTTGCAATATTTTATCATGGGCTTCGACTTTCCACTCCGCTTTGAAATGAGGTTATTCAAACGAGCCAAATTAGGATGGGATTTTTAACCTTTTCAGCTTTGGCTTCCGATTCTTTCAAGTTTTGACCTAAAGTAAAGCAATCAGTCAACAGGATTTGGTATAACAAATTCCAATTTTTATGAATTTATGCGGAATAATAATTTTTGTAATGAACTGATTGACAGTTTATAATGATTCATATCAAACCATAAGAAACCAGATCATGCAGGATATCGAGCCTTTTTACGGATGGGAGAAATATTATGTAGCTGCGGATGATCCACAATCGCCTTTCCATAACCGAGAGTACAATTATCAACAATATGAGAATACCGTTTATGACTATTACATCCATCCTAATTGGGATGAAATCGGTTCTGAGACGCTCTATTGTAAAATTCTTTTCGCTGACTATGAATTAAACTTCACGGTGATTGAGTTACTGGGCGAGTGGAATGATACCTTGCATAATGATATTATGTTCTTCAAACGTAACGTCATCGACCCCTTACTTTCAGAAGGAATTAATAAATTCATCTTAATTGGTGAAAACGTCTTTAATTTCCACGGAAGTAATGACGACGATTATTACGCCGAATGGTTTGAAGAAGTAGAGGACGGCTGGATTGTCGCTCTTAATTTTCGCGATTTCGTTCAGGATGAATTTACCAAGTATCACCTGGATTATTACATCAACTACGGCGGTACGCTGGAAGAAATTCCTAACTGGCGTACTTTAAAGCCGAAGATTTTTTACGAAGGCGTCAATCGACTGATTCAGCGAAGAATAGGGTAAAAGAAAAGCCGTATAACCTCAATCGTTATACGGCTTTTTTTATAATCAAATCAAACGCTCTTTTGTGGCTTTCTCGATAGCCTCGGCTTTGGAATGCACTTCGAGTTTCCAGTAAATATTCTTGATATGGGTGCGGATGGTTTCTTTATCTACAAAAAGTTCATCCGCTATAGTCGAATAGCTTTTGCCCTTGGCCAGTAATTCCAGCACTTCCGTTTCCCGGGAAGTAAGCGGCGAATTTCGATTTTTCTGGAAGGATTGTACCACCATTCGGGCTACGTTCGTACTCATAGGAGCACCGCCATTCTGAATTTCCTGAATAGCATCCAGTAATCGGCTTGGAGGCATGTTTTTAGTCAGGTAACCACCTGCACCCGCACATAAAGCTTTGAATACCAGATCATCGTTTTCGTAGACGGTAATGACAATAATATTCGTCTGGGGTCGGATTTTCTTGATTTTGGTAATGCCTTCAATGCCGGTCATGCCGGGTAATTCAATGTCCATTAATACGACATCGGGATTATCCTGTTGCAAGTGCAGAAGAGCATCTTCACAGCTGGAATAGGTCTGGACAGTTCGAAATCCAGAGGTACTATTGATTAACAGAGCAAATCCTTCACGAATGACGGAGTCGTCTTCAACAATACATACATTAATCGTTTGAGGAGCAGATAAAGTACTATTCATGGCTTTTAAAAAGATACTAAAGATAAAGCATAGTTTTCCGGTAATACATGTTTAATGGTATAATCGGAGAAATGACTTATTAAGCGGAAAGAGTTTTACTTTTTAGCGGGTGCCGGAAGAGACAGGGTAATGCTTGTCCCCGCCTCCGATGCACTGATCACCTGTAGGGTGCCATTAAATTTTCGGGCACGACTTTCCATGTTCAGCAGGCCATTTCCAGTCATTCGCTTACTGGACTCGAAGCCTTTTCCATTGTCAATCCACTGAATAGTAGGCCGGTTGTTTTCCTGCTTAAAAATCAGTCTGGTTTCGGTGGCCTGGGCGTGTTTTAGCGTATTGCTAATGGCTTCCTTGAAAAGAAAGATTACGTGTCGGCTAACTCCCATGGGTAAAGAAAAATCTTTCAGACTTTCGGTTAACCCTTCAATATCAAAGCGAATGCCCGTCTTGTCAAGAACGTCATCCCCGAAGTCTTTCAGACGAATGGCAATTTCATAAAGGTTATCGTGATCAGGATTAATCGCCCAGATGAAATCTTTAGTTCCCTGATACATCCGGTTTGCATTATCGCTGATCTTGGTAAGCAGGGGTAATACGTTATCCGAATGCTCGGGAAGTTTGGTTTTAATGATTTCGGTCAACATCGAAATGCGGGTAATCGTATTGCCAAATTCATCATGCAGGTCCTGAGCCGCCAGTTTTCGCACGCGTTCATTTTCAGCCAGCTTTACCTTTTCCAGTTCCAGTAACCGAGCCACCTGATTTCTTAAACGATAGGTATAAAACAACCAAGTAGCCGCTGCCGCCACAAGAGCACAGGAAATATAAAACCACCAGCGTTGCCAGAAGGGGGGAATGACGGTAATCGGAATTTCCAGCAATTTTTGTTCGTTCCAGACCCCATCGGCATTGGAGGCCTTTACCTTTAATACATAGTCTCCGGGATTCAGGTTGGAAAAGCTGAGGTAACGTCGCTGACCGCTGTAATTCCAGTCATCCTGAAAGCCTTCGAGTTTATAGGCATACTGATTTTTCTGCGGATCTTTATAATCAAGGGCCGTATAAACGAAGGAAATAAAGTTTTCGTTGTAATTGATATTCAGCTTTTTATCGGCAGCCAGAAGACTGTCGAAAGCAAATGACTTTTCGAATTTTCGGAAAGTCGTCAGCACAATGGGTGGCAGAAACTGACTTTCTCTTAACTGCCAGGGATGAAAACTGATTAAGATACCAATTCCTCCGAAGAAAAACTCTCCGTCATCGCTCTGATGAAACGCTCCTACGTTGAATTCATTGGAGAGTAAGCCATCCGAACTAGCGTAATTCCGAAAGGCTTTCGTGCGTGGATCGAAGCGGGAGATTCCTTTATTGGTGCTCATCCACAAACGGCCCTGGGGATCTTCCAGTAACCCATAAACCACGTTGTTAGGCAAGCCCTGTTCTTCGGTAAAGTGCTCAAAACGAGCCCGGTCTCCCTCAAAGTAAAGCCGACTCAGGCCTTTGCTGCTGGCGATCCAGAATTGCCCGTTGCGGCAGGCGTGCAAGTCATAAATCTCATTGCTAAGCAAGGAATGAGCATCGTCGGTTTTGTTATAAAAAGAGCTGATCGTGCCACGAGGGTCCATTTTAAAAAGACCGCCCAGTGTTCCCACCCAAATGGAGCCATCTGATTGCTCATGAATTGCTTCAACGGTTGAAACGGGTCCGTCGTAATGAAAATGAAAGCGATGGAGTACGCCGTTCTGGTTGCGTTTAAAGACTCCTTTATCCGTTCCAATCCAGAGGTTCCGTTGCCGATCCTCAAACAAGCACTTGACCTGAACATTTTCATGCCCTAAAGAAACGGATTCAAAACGATCCGCCGAGCGGTTGTAACGCCATAAACCTTCTTCGCCTCCCATCCAGAGGTTCCCCTGATGATCTTCCCGAAACGCATGAATCGCCCCACCCAATCCGGCATCGGGATAAGACTTGGCTTCCAGCGTATTTCGGTTGATGCGATAAAGTCCATGATAACTGCCCATCCACAGTTGCTGGTATTTATCCGTATAAACAGATAAGAATAACTGTAGGGAAGAGGCGGGAGAAATGAAGGATTCCCAGTGCTGAAAGTTATTTTTTGATTGACTGAAGGCCTGTACGCCCGCATCCCGAGTTCCCATCCATACCACATCTTCTTTCGGATCGGGACCTTCAAAGAGGCAGGTAACCCGGTTGCTCTTGAGTCCCTTTCGAGTCCTGTCATCAACGATCCATTGGGAGAGGAGGGGTAATTCAAGAGGGTTACGCAGATCAAACCGATACACGCCTTCGTTCGCTACCGTTACCCAAAGCTGGTTCTGATGGCTGGCCAGTAAAGCCAGGACGGGTTTCTGAGAAACCCATGCTAAGGTGGTGCGATGGGGCAACTGACGATCCACACGGTTGAGTCCTTGATCCGTTCCCACCCAGAGTTGTTTCCGGTGATCTTGTGTAATGGCGTACACATGGGTACCCCACGATTTCCAGCGAGTTACGGATCTTCTATGATTGATTTCCGGGGAAATTCGATAAAGTCCGCGGTTCGTAGCTACCCATAAAAAACCATCGCTGTCCACCTTCAGGGCCTGAATCGAGCGATCTTTTAATACGTAATTGGAGGTGTGGAGCAGATGATTGAAATCAAAATCCTGCCCCACGTTAGGAGAAACCCGGAAAAGCCCATTGGTTGTGCCGACCCAGATAAAGCCCTGTGCATCTACGGCTAATGCCTTGGCGGTAATTTTATAGGAGAGATCCGTTTCGCCGATACGGGTGAAAAGTCCAGTGGCCAGGTCCAGACGGTTCAAACCCTGACGAGTGCCGATCCAGATCTGCTGACGGCTTTCTGCCAAAGAAAGAATATAATCATTGGAAAGACTATGAGCCTGAAAAGGCTGATGATGGTAATGCACAAACTGGTGCCCATCGAAGCGATTCAAGCCGTTTTGAGTACCCAGCCAGACATACCCACGCTGATCTTTCAGCAGGCAGGTTACCTCGCTCTGGGACAGCCCCTCATTGACCGAATACTGATCCAGCAAAACCGGCTTAGGCTGGGCTAACCCGGTTCCACAGATCCATAATAAGAACAGGCTTACTAGTAACTTTCGCATGTATTTCGGCACGATTTACCCGCTTTACCCAGGTAAATCCCCTCGTTTTTTTCTATATATCCCCCTAAATGTGGGATACGATAGCTTGAAGAATTGACATAATTTTGACCCGTAGAATTTTTACAAAGTTTTGGTTAAGGGAAAAAACAGTTCTGTCTTGCGGAGCTGTTTTTTAGTTTTTAAGCGAATTCAAAAGTAAGACTTAAAAATCAGGAATAGTAGCCAAAATCTTCTCATTTGAAGTCATCCCCCCCAATCTGATCTATTGAGGCACAGGGAGCCGCTTTTCTTCCGTACTTTTAGCAATTGAAAAACCATTGCGAAACTGACTAAAATAGTCGGTCTTACCTGAAAACGCTTCTTCTCTCTATGAAGTTTAGATTTTTATTAGTCCTCACGGTTCTGCCGTACCTGAGCTGGAGCCAAAACGAAAAAATTACCGTAACGGACCTGACCCGTCTGAAGGCTGCTTCCGGCGTATCTCTTTCGCCCGATGGCTCCAAGGCCATTTATGCGGTGCAGACCACTCAGGCCGATGATGAGAAAAAGTGGGAGTATAACTACCGCACTCATTTATGGATTACGGATTTTAAAAATCCTGCCCGTCAGCTAACGCAGGGGGAAGAAAGTGTAGGTCGCGGCATCTGGAAGGATGAAAAGACTTTGCTATTCATGCGTCCGGTGAAAGGGAAGTTGCAGTTATTTCAGTTATCGCTCGATGGGGGAGAACCCAAGCAGTTAACCAACTGGAAGTATGGCATTGGAGCCGCTTATCTCTCGCCCGATCATTCTAAAATAGCTTTCTCGGTTAGTTTAGGTTTGAATGAATTACTAAAAGACAGTTTATTCAACCCGACTAAAACGGTGCCTCAGTGGTCCTTCGAAAAACCCGGCTTTAGGGATAATAATTTCCTGAAACCCGATTCGAAAGTAAAGCCTAACCCCGACGGTTCCATTGCTGAAATCCGGGCTTTTCTGGATCAGGACGTAGTGGATAAAAAAGCCAAAGTTATCAACCGACTGAACTTCCAGGGCGAAGCTACCACGCAACCGGAGTTAACGTTTAGTCACATTTGTTTGGTTGAATTGAAGGAGGGAGCCCAGCCGAAGGTATTAACAACGGGCTTTAAATCCGTTCAGCCCGCGGGTTGGAGTACGGATGGGAAAGTACTATTTGCGACAACGGGTCAGCAAGCCGCGATTCACCCGGATCGGGAACAAACCAGCAAGATCATTCAGATTTCACCAGAAACGGGCGAACAAAAGGATTTCTTCGTACCCCAAAATCAGCGGGCCATGGCTTCGTCGATTTCTAAGGATGGTAAGAAAATGATCGTGTTGACTTCGCCCGCTGAAGGCGTTAATCTTGCTCAGGTTAACATTATTAATACTACGGGCGAGGCCAAACCTACGCCTATTTCCTTCGACCGGGCGGCTTCGGGTTTTGTTTGGTCTAATGATTCGAAATACGTTTACTTCACGGCGGCTTCCAACGGTGGCGAACCTTTATACCGCATTAATGCAGCTACGAATCAAGTTGAAACCTTATCCGATTTTGATTCAGGCATTCTGGATTTTGACCTGAAAGGAGATAAACTCATTTTCGTTAAAACGCAGGTAACGGCACCTAACGAAGTCTACTGGACTTCAGTAGCCGGAACCGCTAAAAAAGGAAAGGCTACGGAATGGTCAACAGCCGAGTTGAAGAAAGCCATACAATCCGCTCAGAAATTAACGAACCTGAATGACTGGGTTTCAAAGAAGGCCATCAGTATTCCTGAAAAACGTACCTTCCAGAACGAAAAAGGCCAGACTATAGAATACTGGATTATGAAACCAGCCCAGCTTCAGGCGGGTAAAAAATATCCTTTATTACTGAACATGCACGGCGGCCCGACGGCCATGTGGGGCCCCGGTGAAGCCAGTATGTGGCATGAGTTTCAGTTCTTTTGTTCCCAAGGATACGGAGTCGTTTACGCCAATCCTCGCGGTTCGGGCGGTTACGGCATTGATTTTCAACGGGGAAATATTAAAGACTGGGGCACAGGTCCCGCTTCTGACGTGTTAAGAGCCGCTACCGAAGCCGCGAAAGAATCCTGGGCGGATACCTCTCGTCAGGTCATTACGGGCGGTAGTTATGCCGGTTACCTAACGGCCTGGATCGTCGGTCACGATCATCGGTTTAAGGCTGCTTTTTCGCAGCGGGGCGTTTATGATTTAACGACCTTCCTGGGCGAAGGCAATGCCTGGCGGTTGGTTCCCAACTATTTCCAGTACCCCTGGTTGGATAAAAAGGATCGAGTTCTGGAGGCTAACTCACCTTATACATTCGTCGATCAGATTCGCACGCCATTGTTAATTAAACACGGCGAAAACGATTTACGCACGGGTGTTATTCAATCCGAGATGATGTATAAATCCATGAAGATCATGGGTAAGGACGTTGAATACGTACGCATGCCCGGAGCCACGCACGAACTGAGCCGTTCGGGTAACGTTCGTCAACGCATCGACCGAATGCTGCGGATTTATGAATTCTTCGAACGTTACATCGGAGCCAAATAAGCAGGATGTTCTTGTAAGTAGTTAATAATAGACGGTTCGGTTGTAAAACGTTGACTATCCATCGATCGACGGACCACCCTTACTACCAATCTCCCGTGAGTTATCTTCCGGGAGATTGTTTGTTTGATAGGAATCCTGTCCTTTTTTGAGTTACTTATGGACATCAATAGCTAGTACTGCCATGAAATCTACCTCAATTCTTATTCTATGCTGGATCATGCTGACCTTACCGCCGGCAGTGGCTCAGCATCCTTTCTCCGCTGATTCTGTGGCCTTACTCAAAGCTACCTGGAATTTTCTGGATGTGGCTCCCGGAGTTACCTGGAAACAGGCTCATCTGAAAGAGAAAGAGTTATTTCATTCCAACCAGAACATCAATATTCTGGATACGAAGCTGAAAAATCGGCGAGTTAGTTTCGGTTTCGTGTCCGCGGATACGCCCGGTGATTCCGTGCGGAAGTTGATTCCGACGAGTGATTTACTGACGAAAGCCGGAGCAGTGGCCGCCGTCAATGGGACGTTCTTCTTCGTAAAACAGAAGGGTTCAGAAGATCAGATCAAGCTGGACGGGGTAGTGCTGGATAGCACTTTTTATACGCCCGGGAAACCATTAATGGAACATAAACAGGCGGCTATTACCATTCGGAAACGAAAGGTTACCATCGAGAGAGCACCTACGTCAGAGCCGGGTAGGCAGTATGGCTGGGACAAAAAATTGAATGCCCCTAACGTCATGGTAACGGGACCTTTATTAGTGTGGGATGGCGAAATAGTGCCCTTGCAGAAGAATGCATTCAATGATAACCGCCATCCCCGAACAGCAGCCTGTATTACCAGGGAAAAACATTTGATTTTATTAACTGCCGACGGTCGCAATGCCCAGGCAGAAGGGCTGTCTTTGCATGAACTCGCCTTTTTGTTGAAACAACTGCGTTGTGAGCGGGCCGTAAACCTCGACGGGGGCGGTTCCTCAACGATGGTGATTGCCGGTCAGCCGTATAAAGGGGTGGTGAATATGCCGTCGGATAATAAAATGTTCGATCACCTCGGTGAACGTCCAGTGAGTAATGCGATTTATATTCGGAAGAAATAAACAGTCATGGTAACGAAGCGGCCCGGTACCAATAGTACCGGGCCGCTTCGTTACAGAACGATCATCCATTACTTCAAAAACTGATCACGCAAGGCCTTCCGACTACGGGCCGTTAGCCCCATTTCTTTCTCCAGAAATCGATCCATGCTCCCGTATTTTTGGTCGATGGCCTGAAAGGTACTTTCCAGATAGGCCGGATTCGCATCCAGCAAAGAGCGGGCAGCCTCGGGGTTCAGCCCCTGCTGAGCCATGCCCTGAAGCATCCGTTCCCGGTCTGCTTTCCAGAACTGATTCGTTGCCTGATAATCCTTTAAAATCGTCTGTCGATCTACGTTCAGAGCGGAAAGAACCAAAGCTGCTCCAATACCCGTACGGTCTTTACCCGCGGTGCAGTGAAAGAGTAAGGATTCGTTCCCTTTCAGCGATAACAGGTGATCGAACAGCGGTTTGTACTTGGCTTTCAGGTGTTCAGTACTCCGGTACGTTTGCAACAGTAAAGTATCTTTCCGGGTGCTTTTCTGCATCGCCTCGTAAAACTTTGCCATCTGTATGTGTTCGCTACCCGCGGGCAAATGAACGTATTGCACGCCCGTCGGGATACGGTCGGGAGCCTTCTGCACTTCTTCGGGGCTCCGCAAATCGCAGTCGACGGCCAGGTGCACGGCTTCCAGTGTTTTCAAATCCTTATCACTAAGCTTGCTAATATCTGCCGAGCGATAAATCCGGCCCCATTGTACCCGACGCCCATCCCGCGTAGGATAGCCGCCCAGGTCACGAAAATTCGAGCTACCCTCCAGAGTTACGGCCCGGCGTGCGTTATACACAAGCGTATCTTGCTGAGCAGAAACGGTTCCCGAAACCAAGAGTGAAGCAAGGAGAATGAATGTCTTTTTCATACGTAAGAAAAAAGGAGTCAAAAAAGCGGATTAGGCGATTAGAAAATGTCCCAGCGAATACCCGCCTGCCCGCGTTGCGAATACCACTCGGTGCTGGTGGTTCGTCCGGGTTTGCCCATGTACATGCGAACGGGTTCGTTGGTGAGGTTATTGACTTCTACAAATACCCGGAGTTTTGGGTTGATCGTGTAGGCGGCTGAGCCGTCGAGTGTGAAGTTATCATCCGTCCAGGTATAGAAATCGGGTCCTAGCTGCTGGTTGATCGTTTCGACGGAACGGCCCCGGAAGTTCCCGGCCAGCCGAATGGTCAGGCCCTTGCGTTCGTAGAACAGAATGGAATTGAAGAGGAACTTCGACTGATTGGGTAACGAGGTTATTTCGTACTGCGTTTCATTATTCACCCGCCGGGGTACTCGTAACGACGATTGAATAGCTGTACCGTTCAGCTCAAGGCCCAGGCCACTTAGCAAGCCCGGCAGAAAGTTGAAGCGACGGAGAATACTCAATTCAATTCCTTTTAAAGAAGCATTTCCCAGATTTTGAGGCTGGGTAACCAAGGCCTGTACGCCGTTGTAGGTTTCTACCGTCTGGTTACTGAAACTATAGTCCTTGATTTTTTTGTAGAACAAGCCACCCGTTAGTAAGCCGATATTATCGAAGTAATATTCGCCCATCAGATCGAAATTACTGGCGAAGGTGGGTTTCAGGTTGATATTACCCCGCGTAATAGTAATCGGATTAGTAGTAGTATTAATATTTTCACCCGGATTCAGGTCCGAGAAGTTGGGACGAATGAAAGTACGCGTGAAGGCCGCCCGAATGACCGATTTCTGCGTCGGCGTGTACTTGAGGTGAAGCATCGGCAAAAAGGCATCGTAATTGTTCTTTACCGTAGTGGGAGTTACCGTTTCTACACTTTTCGACTGCCCGTTCGTTGTAACTGTTTCACGTTTGTACGAAGAGCCGTTCAGAGCGACTGCCGTATGTTCGTTACGCACGCCGCCAAACAGTTTTAGTTTGGGAGTAACGTTCCATTCACCCATCAGATACAGAGCCAGTACATTTTCGGTGCCATTGAAACGGCCGGTGGCATTGGAAACGGGGGTAACATCCCGGAATTGATTGGTCTGCTGAAACTGAGGGGAGAAAAGATCGAATAACTGATTTTTCGTCAGGCTATTGATGGCTAACGCATCGTAACCATTGCCCAGATTCTGGAAGAAATTCTGACGAACTGGAAATTCCGTACGCTCCAGCTGACTCAGTGAGACCAGGGGAGCGGCTCCGGGGATACCCAGTGCTGCATTGGGCAAGTACACCTGAGCTGCATTTTGCGATTCTTTGTACTTATGACGGAATTTACCACCCACCTTCAGCGAAAAACGTGACGAAAGGTCGTATTTCGCATTAACCTGAGCTATCTGATCTGCTTCTTTCGTTCCCAACTGATACAGCACTAACTGGCGTAAGGTCAGTTGATTGGGATTCATTAACTCGGTTGGATCGTTGAGACGGGGAAGAATATGCATAGGATCGTCGCCGACGCCGTTGGGAGAATCAAAAGACAGATACCGTTTTCCATCCGAAGCCAGACCGCCGAAGCCTTTGGTTAGTTTCTGTTTGAAAGTGGCAATGGGTAATCCGCGTTTATCTTTAGGCAACGTAGGAGGCGTATCCATGTAGTATTCGCTGACGTAATGGGAAGCCGACCAGTCCAGTTTCAAACGCGAAGCCAGTTGATGTTCGCCGCCGATTTCGCCCCCGTCAATTCGCGTTTGATAGTACGAGTAGCGATAGTTCAACTGATACTCATTAGTATTGAAAAGCAGATAGGATTCGTACACAGGGCGAATATCATTGAACTTGTCGTGCAAGGCCCGGCCAAAGAGGCGATGCTTTTCGTTGAAACGGTATTCCAGGCCAGCATTAAGGCCATACGTCTGGCGTTTGCCCATGTATCGTTTCAGCAATAAACTGTTGAGCGAATACCGTTGCTGCGGAACCGATAGAGCCGTATTGTAAGAAACCACATACTCATCCGTTCCCCATTGCCGATCCCAGATGGCCGCCGTCAGCATTACGCCCAGCTTGCCTTTCAGGAAGCGGTCGCCGTAGGTAATGGAGGCGTTATACGTCCCGTCTTTCGAGAAATGGTTATATCCACCCGCCGCACTTACACTCAGCTTACGAAACTCAGGAGCCACCCGTGTAACAAAATTGATCGAACCGCCAATGGCATCACCTTCCATGTCTGGCGTAAGAGCTTTGGCAACTTGTACGTACTGGATAATCTCGGAAGGAACGGCATCGAGTACCGCGTTTCGGCTACCACCCACGCTGGCACTCGGCATCCGGGTTCCATTGAGTAGGGTAGATGTCCAGCTAAAGGGCACGCCCCGTACGGTAGCCTGATCGGCCTCGCCGTGGTAGCGAGCAACCGCCACCCCGGGCATCCGCTGAACGGCTTCGGCGGCGTTACGGTCGGGTAATTTTCCGATGGCATCGGCGGCCATCACGTCCATCATGGCAAGGGAATTTCGTTTGATGCTGATCGCCTTGATTTGCGAAGCCGCCATCGTCCCCCGAACGACGACATCCGACAGGGCTTTTCCTTCGGGAGTCAGTTTAATGATGGGAACTACCACTTCGCCAGTAGTGGCCTGTACGGTTACTTCTACCGTTTTGTATCCGATATATCCGGCAGTCAGCGTAACAGAACCCGCAGGTATATTCGTTAGCCAGAAGGCCCCGCTTTGATCCGTTACGGTTCCCTGCGAAGTACCTTTTATACGAATGGCAGCTCCAGGTAAGGGACCGTTTTCGTCCTCAATACGTCCCGTCAATGAGCCTGAATGTTGCCCAAACGTGACAGATACGCTGAAGCATAGGAGCAGACTCAAGAGTAGTTGTTTCAATTTCATAGGGGTGTATGTGTGTTTCGACGGCGAAGCTAGGAACGTGCGAAAAGAAAAAAGTCCAAGCCGAACGGGCAGGTTCGCCCCGTTCGGCTTGGACTTTTGGTTCCTGTGATTTATTGAAAATCAGGAACTTGTGAATTTTAAGGAATTGTTAAATTTAGGATGCCTCTTGTACCGGATTACTCAGGAATTGCTGATACTGCGTGGGACTGTACCCAGTCACTTTTTTGAAGTAGGTATTTAGGGTAGTCTTCGATTGAAAGCCGACCTGATGAGCAAGCTCCGCAATTTTTTCTCCGGGATGCTTTTTTAACAAAACGATCATTTCCTGTACGCGGTAATCATTCACGTATGCGTAAAAATTTTTCTCGGCTTTCTGATTCAATACCTGTGATAATTGGTGGCGGGAAATTTTCAGAGCCTGGGATAAATCATCCAGAGAAAGTTCAGGATTACGAAAGGGTTTTTCCCGTCGCATGAACTGTTCCAGAGCTTCGAAATAGGCTTGTAGTTGCATCTCCGAAAGACCTGACTTTTCGTAGGTCTCACGAACAGACGCTACTGATTTGAAGCCTATCTGTGTAGCGGTGTGCTGTCTCAGAAAGAACCGCAGGCAGATCCAGCAAATGAAGCCAAAAGCGAGGTAAGGGAAAAAATGAGCATCCCACTGCGTACCCAGCCAGCTATTGAGAAACGACGTAATATACCCCATGAACACCGAGATCATGAAGAACGCACTGCATTGCAACAACAGACTGCGTTCGTGTGAGGGTAGGTGTGTATCCGGTATAAGTTTCCAGAGCAGATAGGCGGTATAGCTGGCTACGGAAAGCATCAACAGGTAAACAAATACCTCAAACACTTGATGAAACAGAGCTGGATTTTGGCTGGGAAGTTGTCCGATGAGACAGGACACGTACAGGAGAAAGGCCAGCAGGAAAGGAATCAGGTGCAGACCCTTGTGCATTCGGGACATCTTTTGACCCTTGAACTGCCTATACTGAAAGTACAGCAGCGGCCCGTAGGAAAAGGTCGTAAAGCTATTAAGCCGACCAAACAGATACGGGTCTTTCAGTACCGAGAGCAAAAACAGTTTAATGCCCAGGTGGATACTGATGAGAACAATTAAGGTTTTCAGGTATAAATAATGACGATTGAAGATGGTTTGCTTGGGTAGTACGTACAAACCAATCAGAGCCTGGGCAAAAGCGAACGTGGTAATGAGGGAAAGCATATCGCATGAATTTCCAGTAAATATATTGCGATACCCTGCTCAGCTTGAGGCCGTTCTCATTAAGAAATTATTATCATAACCAAGGCTGGATTAGTCAAAAAAAGGTCTGGCACGAACCGTACCAGACCTTAAAATCAGTGCTATCGTTGTAATATTACAGATTTTGCTTTTTCATTTCCTTCACTGCATAATCCACCGCACGAGCCGTCAGAGCCATATAGGTTAAGGAAGGATTTTGAGTCGATGTAGACGTCATGGCGGCTCCGTCCGTTACGAAGACGTTTTTACAGGCATGCAACTGGTTCCACTTGTTCAGCATCGACGTTTTAGGGTCTTTCCCCATGCGTGCTCCGCCCATTTCGTGAATATCCAGGCCGGGGGCCTGCTTCGAATCCCTGGTTTTGATGTTTTTAAAACCAGCAGCTTCGTACATTTCCGTAAACTGCTCGTAGAAATCCTTCATCATCTTCTCGTCATTATCATCATAGAACATGTTGATTTTGAGTTGAGGAATACCGAACGGATCTTTCAGGGTGCCATCCAGACTAACCGTGCTGTTTTCTTTTGGAATCGTTTCGCCCATCATGTGGGAACCTACGTGCCAGCCGCCCCAGGAAGGATTCAGCAGGCTTTTCTTCAGGTCCGCACCGATGCCTTCGTTATTGGTATAGGTACTGCGGCCCGCATTGAAACCAGCCGCGTATCCACGAAGGAAGTTGGTTTCCTGTTTGTGTAAATTCCGGAAACGGGGAATGTAAGGGCTGTTCGGACGGCGACCGGCAGTCGTCGAATCCAGATCGCCGTCGTATTGGGCCGAGATCGTAGCCCGGTAATTGTGGAAGGCGACGTATTTACCCAACACACCGCTGTCGTTACCCAAACCAGTAGGGAAACGATTGGAGGTAGAATTCAGCAGAATCAGGTTGGTATTCATCGCTGCGGCGTTCACGAAAATGATACGAGCATAATACTCTGTCATTTTCTTTGTGTTCGCATCCACCACCCGAACGCCCGTTGCTTTCCCTTTTTTCTCATCGTAAATGATGGAATGAACTACTGAATCAGGACGAAGCGTCATTTTCCCGGTTTTCATTGCCCAGGGAATAGTCGAAGCATTACTGCTGAAATAGCCTCCAAAGGGACAACCCCGCTCGCAAATCGTGCGGTGCTGGCACTGGGCACGACCCTGCTGGAAGTGAATGTCCTTGGGTTCGGTCAGGTGGGCACAACGACCCTGAATCACCTGACGATCTTTATATTTGCTGGCAATGGCTTTCTGAAAGTGAGTTTCCGCACAGTTCATTTCGTGTGGTTTCTGAAACTCACCATCCGGTAACTGGGCCAGGCCGTCTTTATTCCCGGAAATTCCGGCAAATTTTTCTACGTAACTATACCAGGGAGCCAGATCGGCATAACGAATGGGCCAGTCTACGGCAAAACCATCGCGGGCGGGCCCTTCAAAATCCAGGTCACTCCAGCGTTGCGTCTGCCGGGCCCAAAGTAAGGATTTTCCACCAACCTGATAGCCCCGAATCCAGTCAAAAGGTTTTTCCTGCACGTAAGGATGTTCGGCATCTTTCACGAAAAAATGCGTGGTTCCTTCGTAAAAAGCATAACACTTGCTCACCACCGGGTTGGCCTGTTTCACTTCCAGCGGAAGCTGATTGCGGTGTTCAAATTCCCAGGGGTTCATCACGCCCGTGGGATAATCGGTGACGTGCTTGACGTCGCGTCCACGTTCCAGCACTAAGGTTTTAAGCCCGTGTTTTGTTAACTCTTTCGCAGCCCAGCCACCGCTGATCCCCGAACCAATAACGATGGCATCGAACTGGTTACCCGCTGCTGTTTCCTGAATATACATACTGTCGTTATTTGCTAGTTGAAATGGGGACACATCCGTGGTAAAAGCCCGGAACAAGCTGGTAATGAGCTACATTGGTAAGGTAATATTCCGAAGTAGTAAAACCTTTGATCGTCAGCGTTTTCACGAGATTATAAAACGTTTTCGTCTCTTCGTCGGCACCCTGCGTGAGTAACTCATTGAGGAAAGCAGTCCGTTCGTCCTGATTCATAGCCACGAAGTCTTTGCCCTTACTTTTCTTGGAAATATCACCAACCGTATACAGGCCGTTTTCCAGAGCATCCTGAGCCTGCGTATCCATACAATCTTTTACGATTTTCTGAATGTAGGTGTGAACGCCCAGGCTTTTTGCTCCCGGAATATCGGTCTCGGGAATGATCGTTTCTGCAATCTCAGCCAGCAAGGCATCATCGGCAGCGGAGAGGTAGGAGCGGCTTGCCGTCTGTGCAGCAACAGACTCCGTCGTCCAGTTCTGAGCCCAGGAGGGGAGGCTCAGCAGACCGCCGAAGGCGACGGCCATGTTTTTAAGGGCAATTCTTCGTTCCACAAGTAAAGGAGTTAATAAATGTATATCGTGTTTAGAGGAAGCATTGAACTTTCGAATATAATCAAAGGAACTCGGGTGAGAGCTAACGTCATAAGCAGAATTCGCCTATACAAATACTCGTGAACCGGAATAATTACTTCTGAATTCCCGTGGCGTGCACCCATTCTTCTTTAGAAAGGTTCGATTGAAATAGGAGAGGTTATTGAACCCGCATTTGTAAGAGACTTCCGCAATGGTTTGAGAAGTATCAATCAACATGCGGGATGCGTGCCCCAGCCTGATTTCATTTAAACTATCTATAAACGTTTTACCAGTACTTCTTTTGATAAATCGGCTGAAGGAAACTTCCGGCATGTTGGCTACTTTGGCTACGTCGGCCAGGGTAATCTTCTTTTCGTAGTTTCCCTGCATGTATTCAAAGGCCTTTTCAATCCGGCGACTATTATAATGAATGGTATCGTTTGTGAACGATGCATTCGACAACGTACGCATATTCCGCGAGATGGACAGGTCGTGCAGAATAGACATTAAATCCAGCACGGAGTCAAATCCGCTCTTTTGCGTCAGGGCTTCCAGCCGGGGCCGAACCGCTTCAATGGTCTCGCGGGAAAAGAGCACGCCCTTCGAGGCCCGTTCGAGTAAGGCCCGGATGAAACTCAACTGGTTTCGGCGTAATAATCTCTCATCAAACAAATCCCGGTGAAACTGAATCGTTATTTCCCGAATTGCGGTATTAGGGCACTGATGATTGAACCACCCATGTGGCAAATTACTGCCTACCAGCACCAGCTCCAGGTTTTCAATCACGTCGGAATGATCCCCGATGATTCGCTTAATACCCTCACCATGAGCGATGAAATTCAATTCAAACTCATCATGGTAATGAAGTGGAAAGTCAAAATCTGACTTTACCCGGGCAAACAGTGTAAAACAGTCGTGCTGAGTAAGGGGCGTAATCTCCCGGTAAATGTTACTCATAAAGCAAAAGTAAAAGAAGTTTTAGGTAATAACAACAATCGATGATAACATAGTATTATAGCAAAGATAGATTTAATAGTGGATTTCATTAGAATAATCAAAGAAAAATACGCACTATAATCGTCAATTTAGTAATTAATCAATATTATATGATAATATATGGCTGATAAAAATATCAATCTGTTTTAAAAAATGATAAAATAGTATTATTCGGTTGATAAGATTGAAACATAATTTTGTTGCGAAAAAATTGACCTTATGAAACTATTGAAGCTTTATCTAATCTTCACCATATGCCTGCTTCTGGGGTGTATGGGTAACCTGTATGCTCAAACCAGGAGCATCTCCGGGACAGTCGCCGATGAAAAGGGCGAATTATTACCCGGCGTCAGTATTTCCGTGAAAGGCACGACGGTTGGGACCAATACCAATGCGGAGGGTCGTTTTACGTTAAATGTTCCCACCAATGGTACTACACTGCTGGTATCCTTCGTCGGAATGCAATCCAAAGAAATCCCATTAACCTCTGAATCTACCTATGCGATTGTACTGAACTCGGATACCAAAGCTTTAGATGAAGTAGTGGTAATCGGTTATGGTTCGGCTCGCAAGAGTGACCTGACCGGATCAGTGGCTTCGGTAAAGTCGGAACAGTTAACTCAGATCGCTACGCCTAACGTAACCCAGGCTTTGCAGGGCCGCGTAGCAGGGGTGGACGTAACGGCCAATTCGGGTGAGCCGGGTGGAGCCAGCCGGATTCGTATTCGGGGCGTGGGTACGATCAACAACTCCGATCCTCTGTACGTAGTAGATGGTTTCCAGACGGCTGATATCAGCTTCCTGGCTCCAACGGATATTTCGTCGATGGAAATTCTGAAGGACGCGTCGGCAACGGCTATTTATGGTTCTCGTGGAGCAAACGGGGTAGTATTGATCACTACGAAACGGGGTCGTTCAGGCCCGGCTAAATTTACGCTGGATGGTTATGCCGGGGTTCAGAATGCCTGGAGAAAACAAAGTCTGCTGAACGCCAGTCAGTACGCAACGCTGCGTCTGGAAGCGTATCGCAATGATGGAACCGTGCTGGACCCAACGGGCCAGGAATATCAGATACTGACCAACGCCGTTCAGTCCAACATGGTTGGTACCGATTGGCAGAAGGAAGTCATGCAATCGGGTTCGATCCAGAACTACACGCTGAACGTCATGGGTGGGTCGGATAAATCACGTTACAGCCTGACGGGAACGTATTTTGGTCAGGATGGTATCGTAAAAAACTCTTCATTGCGTAAGTATTTCCTGCGTTTCAACAACGATTATACGTTTACGAACTGGTTGACAGGTGGCGTTTCGGCAGCCTTCTCTCGCACGAACAAAACGTTCACCAATAATGACTTGTTTGCCGGGGTATTAACCACCGCTTTGCGGGCAGAACCTATTACTCCTGCCTGGAATAGCACGACGAATAACTGGGGCCGTACGATTGTTTCGCAGGAAAATAACCCTGCCCGTGCCGCCAGTGAAATGTCGGGTAACAAAGGTTACGAAAGTCTGCTGAACGCGAATGCCTACGCAGAAGCTTCATTCCTGAAGCACTTCAAACTTCGTTCGCAATTCGGGGTGAATTACAGGAACATTCACAACAAACAATATTTACCCGAATTCTTCCTGGATATTAAGGAGTTACGGGCCAATAGCCAGTTGACGGAATTACGTGGCGAGCAAACCCAGTGGGTTTCATCCACTTACCTGACTTACGATAACGATTTCGGTAAGCACCACGTAGGAGCGATGATCGGTACGGAGTCGCAACGGTTAACGTATGCTGATTTCGGAATCACGGCGTATGACGTGCCTTCGAATGCAGACTTACGTTACCTGTCTTCCAGCCGTAACGCCAATAGCTATAACGTAACCAGCACGCAGTCGGACGAATCCATTCTGTCTTTCTTTGGTCGGGCAAACTATAGTTACAATGATCGTTACATGTTAACGGCAACCTTGCGTTACGACGGTTCATCCCGCTTCCTGCCGAGCAATCGCTGGGGTTTGTTCCCTTCTTTCGCGGCGGGCTGGAACATCACGGATGAACCCTTTATGGCTAACCTTAATGCCATCAGCAACCTGAAATTACGGGCAGGCTGGGGCCAGGTGGGTAACCAGAACTCGGCTAATAACTACGGTTATGTAACGACGATTTCAGGGGGTAACCGTTACGTATTCGGAAACCAGATTGTGGAAGGCTTCGCTCCGACAATGGCGAGTAACCCCAATTTGAAATGGGAAACGACGACGAGCTCAAACATCGGTATCGACGCGGATTTCTTCAATCATAGCTTAAGTCTGACCGCTGATTACTTCGTGAAGACCACTACTGACATGATTGTGCGGGTTCCCGTTCCCGTATTCGTAGGGGTTGGACCTCCGTACGTGAACGCGGGTAGTATGCGTAACAACGGTATCGAGTTGGCTTTGAACTACCGCAATGAGGTAGGCGATTTCCGGTACGACTTGGGCGTGAACTTCACGAAAATCAAAAATGAAGTAACCAGCTTGGGCGGTGGAACGGGCATTGAATCGGCCAACGTGATTGGTAACTGGGGTAACATTACTCGTACATCAGTAGGTCGGGAGATTGCCTATTTCTACGGAATGAAAACGGATGGTATCCTCAGAACGCAGGAAGAAGCCAATGCCTATAATGCTCAGTACAAACCTGAAAATGCAGCACAGGCGGGCGATGTTCGTTTCGTGGATACGAACGGAGATGGGGTGATCAGCAGTGACGACCGGGTATACCTGGGAAGTGCCACGCCTAACTTCAGCTACGGGATCAATGCTAATTTCGGCTATAAAAACTTCGATCTGAAAATCTTCTTTCAGGGAGTTCAGGGCGTAGAAGTAGTGAATGCTCTGGATTACTTCACTCGAAACTCACAAGGTATCTGGAATTCCGTTCCTGATCGCCTCAACCGCTGGACGCCAGAAAATACGAATACAAACGAGCCCCGCATGACGGCAAAAGATGCGAATGCAAACTACCGTTTCAGCGATCGGTTCGTACAAAGCGGTGATTACCTCCGTCTGCGGAACGTAACGCTGGGGTATACCATTCCTAAAACGGTAACGGAACGCTGGAAAATGTCAACCGTTCGTGCGTATGTGTCAGTAGACAACCTCCTGACTGTAACGGGTTACAAAGGGCTGGATCCTGAAATTGGTGAGTACGGTTACAACCGCAGTTATAATCCGCTGGCCGTTGGCGTTGACGTAGGAACCTACCCCCAACCCCAAACCTGGCGTGCCGGATTGACGCTTAATTTCTAAGAATGTTTAGGGTTTAGAGTTTAAGGTTTTGGGTTTAGAGTAGGGAGTAATTTTAGAGTGGGTCATTCCAACTCCAAGCTCCAAACCCAAAACTCCAAACCCAAAACTCCAAACCGATTAACTCAACAAAAATGAAATTCAAATATATCATAGTTGCATTGTTGCTGGCTACGAGTGGCACGATGCAGAGCTGTAGCGATTTCCTTCAGAAAGATCCCCTCGGACAGGATACCGACGTTACCTATTATCAGGATGCCAACAATGCTATTCTGGCCATTAACGCCGCTTATGACGTGTTGGGTTATGACGAAGGAAACGACGGTTTAGGGAACTACGTCAATCATAATTACGAATGGATGTTTGGCGATGTACTTTCGGAAGATGCGGAGAAAGGCAGTACGCCGGGCGACATGCCTCCACTTCAGGAGCTGAAAGAATGGCGGGCCAATGGAAGCAATACCATCGCCCAGGCCGTTTGGCAGAACATGTTTCAGGGCGTGTACCGGGCTAACCTGGTTATTCAGAACTTGGCAAATTCACCGATTGAAGAAGCCCTGAAAAACCGTCTGTTGGGTGAAGCTTACTTCATCCGGGGGTATTGCTATTTCTACATGTTGCGTTTGTACGGCGGGCTTCCTCTGTTTGACAAGCCCGTGGAAACGTCTCAATATAGCACCAGCAAGAGAGCGACTTTAGGGGAAACGTATGCGTTCATTGAAGCGGATTTCAAACGGGCGTTGGATTTACTACCCGAGAAAAACGGATACGATGCCGCTGACGCTGGCCGTGCTACCAAAGGTGCGGCTCGCGGGTACCTGGCCCGTGCCATTATGTATCAGTTAGGAACGGATAATACCAATAACCACACCTGGCAGCAGGTATACGATTACGCGGATGCCATCGTAAAATCGGGTCAGTATAGTTTAACGACGAACTACGCGGCTATTCAGGAAGAGGAAAGCGAAAACAACGCGGAGTCGATCTTCGAAATTCAGTTTGCGGAGTCGAACGTAGGTTGGGGAATTCAACGCGTAGGAACGGAGAATAACATCATCCAGAACAACCGGAATACCTGGGGTTGGGGTTTTAATAATCCGACGCAAAGCCTGGTGGATGCCTTCGAAGCAAACGACCCTCGCAAGAATATAACGATTTATAAAACGGGTGATATTGTCACGGGCCTTTTGCAGGTGATTAATTATCCTTCCGAAAACTCAACGGGTTACCTGAACCGGAAAGCCGCCATTGTGAAGCCAACGACGCCTTCTCAGTCGCCGCAAAATATTCGTAAAATGCGTTATGCGGATGTGTTATTGATGAAAGCAGAAGCGGCAGCTCATCTGGGTATGGAAAGTGAAGCCCGCACCATTCTGAACCAGATTCGGACCCGGGCCCGTCAATCGACGTTAGGAAAAGGTTCGGTGTTGAATACCATGACTTACGAACCCGCGAATACACCTGCTTCGGCTTTACCCGCCATCGGTGCTTCGGTATCGGGAACTGCTCTGCTGAACGCGATTTACCATGAGCGTCGGGTCGAGCTGGGAATGGAATCTCTGCACTTCTGGGATCAGGTTCGTACCGGAACGTACATGAGTTCATTACCTACTTCCGTACGTGCCTCAGCCATGTCTCACAGCATTCAGGGATCAGTTAATCCGATTCCCGTACTGCCCATCCCACTGAACGAA
Source organism: Siphonobacter sp. SORGH_AS_0500 (assembly GCF_031453245.1). Classification (NCBI taxonomy): domain Bacteria; kingdom Pseudomonadati; phylum Bacteroidota; class Cytophagia; order Cytophagales; family Cytophagaceae; genus Siphonobacter; species Siphonobacter sp. SORGH_AS_0500. Next base: position 3,247,127 of record NZ_JAVIYT010000001.1, on the reverse strand, counting down.
GTACAATCCTGGGGACTGCAACAAAATCCTGGATACAACTAATAGTGGAGTTAGAGAAGTTTTGGGTTTAGGGTTTTGAGTTAAAGGTTCAGAGTTGATTACACAACTTGTTAACTCAAAACCCCAAACTCAAAACTCTTAATCCCAAACTCAATCGGGCTTCTATTCTAGATCATAGGATAGAAGCCCGTTTTTGTCTCTTTACTTCTTAGTTTTAGCAATTAATCAATGTTTTATGCTACGAACTGCTCTTATTTTGCTGGGGTTAACGACTGGAAGTCTGTTTGCTCAAAGCTTACCCATTGATCGTCAGGCCACCAAAGAAACCCGAAACCTGTACCGCAATCTTCAGAAGGCCTCGAAAAAAGGAACGATGTTCGGTCATCAGGATGATTTGGGGTATGGGGTAAACTGGCGGGCCGAGGCCGGTCGCTCGGATGTGAAAGACGTAACGGGTGAGTATCCTGCCGTTTTCGGTTGGGATTTGGGCCGAATTGAACTGGATAGCACGAAGGAAATTGACGGCATCCCGTTCGAAAGTCAGCGGAAAATGATTCAGCAGGTATATGCTCAGGGTGGGGTGAATACGTTTAGCTGGCATCTGAACAATCCGGTTGATCCCACTAAAACCAGTTGGGACGCCATGGATTTTAGCATTCGCAACATTTTCAGCGATAAGGAAATTCAAAATCGATATGATTCCTGGCTGGACCGGGTAGCCACCTATTTCCTCAGCCTGAAAGGCCCGAAAGGAGAGTTAATACCAGTCATTTTCCGGCCTTTTCACGAACATACCGGAAGCTGGTTCTGGTGGGGAAAAGACCACGCAACGGTGGACGAGTACGTGAAATTATGGCGTTATACCGTTGAATATCTGCGAGATAAAAAAGGTATTCATAACCTGTTATATGCGTATAGCACGGATCGTTTTACCTCGCGTGAAGAGTACCTGGAACGCTATCCCGGCGATGATGTGATTGATCTGGTAGGGTTTGACATTTACCACCGACCACAAACCGCCAAGCCGGATCGTTTTCTGGAGGATACCCGCAAAATGGTGGAGATCCTTAGAACGATTGGTAAAGAAAAAAAGAAAGTATACGCCATTACCGAAACCGGACTGGAGAAACTCCCCATGCCTGACTGGTGGTCGGAGGTATTAACCCCGATCATCAAAGACGCGGGATTGTCTTACGTCCTGGTGTGGCGAAATGGTAACCCCGGTCACTTTTATGCTCCGTATCCCGGGCAGGCAAGTGCCGAAGATTTTAAGAAGTTTGCCCGGCGTTCCGATGTCTTCCTGCAAAAGAAAGCCGCTGCCCAGAAGCTGTATAAGTGAGTTGGGAGTTTTGAGTTTAGGGTTAGGAGTTAATGAGAGCTGATGACTTGAACTGACGAAGAGAAGATGAATGCGTTTGCTCTTCTATTTTGAGTTGATGACAACCAACAACTTAAAACGCTAAACTCAAAACCCAAAACTTGTGGGTGGCAGGACGTTGGGCGGACGCAACGACGCACTCATGAAGTTATCAGTACTGGATATTTGCATTATTGTTTGTTACCTGCTAGCCGTTATTGTGTTGGGGCTGGTGCTCAAAAAAAGGGCCGCCAAAGACAAAGAAGCTTATATGTTGGGTGGTAAAACCTTGCCCTGGTATATGCTCGGCCTCTCGAATGCTTCGGATATGTTTGACATTTCCGGGACGATGTGGATGGTCTCGCTGGCCTTTGTTTATGGACTAAAAAGCCTCTGGATTCCCTGGCTCTGGCCGGTCTTCAATCAGGTTTTCATGATGATGTACCTGTCCGTCTGGTTGCGACGCTCGAACGTTACCACCGGGGCCGAATGGATCGGAACGCGATTCGGAAGAGGAAAGGGGGTCAAGGCTTCGCATACCATCGTGGTTGTTTTTGCCTTGTTGAGTTGTCTGGGTTTTTTGGCGTATGGCTTTGTGGGGCTGGGCAAATTTGTGGAGATATTCATTCCTTTTCAGAGTATCGCTCCCTATCTACCTTTCTCGGTTTCACCGGAATACGTAGCTCCTTTTTACGGAATCATTTTCACAGCCTTCGCGGTGTTTTATGCCATTCTGGGGGGGATGACTAGCATCGTCATCGGCGATGTTATGAAATACGTCATCATGACTATCTCGGCATTGGTAATCGCGGTCATTGCCATGGATAACCTTTCGGGAAAAACACTGGCGGTGCCGCAGGGATGGTATACCCCCTTTTTCAGTTGGCGGCTCGATGATTTGGACTGGACGGGAATGATGGAGGAAGTGAACGACAAAATTCAGTCAGACGGCTTTTCTTTGTTTGGGGTGTTTTTCATGATGATGCTGTTCAAGGGAGTGCTGGCCAGTCTGGCTGGGCCTGCCCCGAATTACGACATGCAGAAAATTCTTTCGACTAAGTCGCCCCAGGAAGCAGCCAGGATGAGTGGCTTCGTTTCAATCGTCCTGTTACCCGTTCGCTATGCCATGATTATGGGTTTGACAGTCCTGGCCTTGCTCAATTTCGATCACTTAAATCTGCATGGAACGCACGGAATTGATTTCGAGAAAATTCTTCCAGCGGCCATCTTGCACTTTGTTCCGGCAGGCCTGATGGGTTTGTTACTGGCGGGCTTACTGGCCGCCTTTATGGGCACTTTTGCCGGAACACTGAATGCCGCTCAGGCCTACATCGTCAATGACATCTACCTGAAATACGTTAATCCGGGAGCCTCCAACCATCGCATTTCCAGAATGAATTACCTCTCGGGTCTGACGGTGGCATTGATTGGCATTCTTTTGGGGTTATTTGCCAAAGACGTAAATAGTATTTTACAGTGGATTGTCTCGGCATTGTACGGCGGCTACATTGCGGCTAATGTGCTGAAATGGCACTGGTGGCGATTTAACGCCAGTGGTTTTTTCTGGGGAATGGTAGCCGGCATTATTCCAGCCCTGATTTTCCCGGTCGTTTTCCCGCACACGCTGAGTCTGTATTATTTCCCTTTGTTGTTCGTGATTTCACTCGCAGGCTGTGTGTATGGATCGTTGGTAACCCCTGCAACGAACATAGATACGCTGAAAACTTTTTACCGCACCGTTCGACCCTGGGGTTTCTGGAAACCCATTCAGGCATTAGTACAGCAGGAAGATCCTGATTTTCAGCCTAATCCCGATTTTAGAAAAGATGCTTTAAATGTCGTGGTTGGAATGATCGCTCAGTGTACTTTAACGCTCGCACCCATGTATTGGGTACTGAAAATGAATCTGGAACTGTCGGTTACGCTGCTGGCACTGGGGGTATGCATACTCATCCTAAAAAGAACCTGGTGGGATCATCTCTACGATGAACCACCACTGGTAAAGGGAAACCGTTTAACCAAAACCCTGGATGACTTTCCAAGATAAATACCAGATTCAGGAAGAATTGGCAACCTAGGCAACTAGATTCGTTAGTAGTCCAAATTAACATCCGAGTCAACTTCTCCAGCATTATTAATTCCATTAATAAATCTAAGAAGTCCAGCGGACTTCAATATGAATAGCCCCGGATGAAATCCGGGGAATGATGCCAGCTTACGAATGGCGTTCAGATCCCCGGATTAACATCCGGGGCTATCCGTATTCAACCCCTCCGGGGTTATGGAGTCAAACGATTATTCATAAAAATACCCCCCAAGTAGTATCTAACTTCTGGGGGGCACTCCACCTCGTTTGGGGGCTTTTTTATAGAAAACGCTGATCCTCATTAAACCGGCACGGCTGGATTGGTTACCTTTCGTTGTACCATCTTGTTCACCAGATACATCATTGCAATACCAACAATCATACCCAGGATAACGACGTAACTCAAAATATCGTAATGTTCAATGTATCCTGTCGGCGTTTCGGAAACGATCATTCCGGCGATGACTGCGGCGAGCCCACCGGCCATTTGTTGAACCGAAGAGTTAATACTCATAAACGCCCCCCGATCCTGCAAGGTAGGAATGGCCGTCATCAGGGCCGAAGAAGAAATAATGCGGGAAGTAATTCCCACGAACATGATAACATTAATAATAATGACTGTAGTCAGCGGAGTAGGGCCGAGGTTCCCATAAATTCCCGTCATAATCATCGCTAATACCGACCCTGCAAAGAACAAACGATATTTGCCAATACGGTCGCTGTATTTCCCAATTAAAGGTCCTGCAATCATAGAGCTGATACCCGTAATGACATATACCGTAGGTAAATCAGCAAACGGAATTTGCAGGTTATGCACACTATACGCACTGCCAAAGGGCATCAGCATGTAACCTCCCATGGCCAGTAACGTCGTGGTAGCAAAAGCGAGTAGGTAATTCGGTTTAGATAAGGTTTTCTGCAGGTGTACAAAGGCATTCTGTTTTTCCGTACTCTTCAAATGGGCATCAATCGGCTTTAGATACACCACAATTAAAATACCAATGATGATGCAAAAACCGACAATCATAGTAAAGGGCGAATGCCAACCGAAGTGGTTAGCCAGGTATAAGCCGATGGGAATTCCCAAAACCTGACTCGTAGCAAAGGCCATTTGCACAAAACCCATGACCCGACCGCGAACTTCCAGAGCAAATAAGTCGGTAATGATCGCCGCACAAATAGAGCCGATTACCCCGCCAAATAGTCCCGTGAAAATCCGGGCGAAAAGCAGAAAATGAAAATCAGTGGCGATGCTGCACAAGAACGTACCGATGGTAAAGCCAGTGTAAAAAAACAGAAGTAACTTCTTGCGGTCAAACTTATCAGCGAACCCCGCAGCTAATAAGCCCGATGCTCCGGCACTAAACGCATAGGCCGACACCACCCAGCCAAATTGAGCGGGAGAAATGTGCATGGTAGGCATAAGGATGGCTCCGAGGGGAGACAACACCATGAAATCCAGAATGATGGTAAATTGAAGAATCGCCAGAATGGCAATAACGAAGGTTTCGTATTTGGAAAACTTTTGGGAAGAATCCATGGGTATGATTAAGGAAAAATAGGTTAGCTCGTTGCAACGAGTAATAAATCAGCACCACTGATCAAGACACTCCTTGGAGTAGCTAGTCAAGTCCTGCTTCGTCAAATAATGCTTTTACTTGGATTGTAAACTATTGATCCACCAGACGTTACCGAAAGGGTCAATCACTCCACCACTGCGGCCATAAGACTGATCACTCACTTCCATCAAAATGGTACTACCTTGTTCTACGGCCTTGCGAACGGCTTCGTCGGCATTATCTACGTAGACAAATAAACTGCAGGATTGCGGTCGCCATTCTTCCGTGCTGTCGCAAAGCATAAGGGTACTTCGACCAATTTGATATTCAGCGTGCATAACCGTAGTGTCGTCCCGTTTCGCCAGATAGACTTCCTTGGCCTGAAACACATATTTAATGAAGTCAATGAACTGAAAAGCACCTTCCAGAATAAAGTACGGCATGACCGACTGGTGATGATGGGGAAATAGTTTCATTCGTGAGGACGTATTAAGCACGGAATTACTTCAAATGTAAAGAAAAAGAATGAGTGATAGCGGGTTTAATGAGGCATAGTTACCGCAAGGGTGCGGAGGCTTTTCTATAAAAAATCTATCTTTTGTTAGGACTGATTACGAGGATAGAATAGATCTAAGTATTACAAATGTCCTCTGTTAATCAGTGTTTTAAGAGAGTGTAAGTTGAATAATGGGCTTACTAAAGCACTAGAATAACTAGGTTGAAGGAATATGTTTTTCTACTTAAGAGGCATCACACAAGTATAAACTTACTTAAGTCATGGAACAGAAACTGCAAGGAAAAAAAGTAGCAATTTTACTTACCGATGGATTCGAACAAGTAGAATTAACCGAACCACAACAAGCATTAATAGATGCCGGTGCTGAAACAAAAATTATTTCTCCTAAAGAGGGTCAGGTAAAAGGTTGGGATCACACAGATTGGGGCGATTCATTCGCAGTAGATGTGCCTTTATCAGAGGCAAATCCCGAAGACTATGATGCCTTATTGTTGCCCGGTGGGGTAATGAATCCTGATAATCTACGGATGGATAAAGATGCCGTTGCTTTCGTAGAACACTTCTTTGAAGCTTCAAAACCCGTAGCAGCCATTTGCCACGCACCCATCATGCTGATTGAAGCAGATGTAGTGGAAGGTCGGAAATTGACTTCTTTTCCATCCTTACAGACGGATTTAAGAAATGCCGGAGCCGAATGGGTTGATGAAGAAGTAGTGACAGATAACGGTTTGGTAACCAGCCGCAAGCCCGATGATATTCCTGCATTTAATAAGAAAATGATCGAGGAAATTGCGGAAGGTCAACACGCAACGACTTATTAATAGTAGCATTTTCAATACGATAGTTCTTAACTGGTTTTGTAGAAAAAATTCTATAAAATATAATTGGAATACTATTTTATTTCATGTAATTTAGATAAGTCCGTCAGATGACGAGATAAAATGATAACCTGATAAATCTATGGAAAATAACCAGCAACAGGCAAATCAGCAGCAAGGCTCTGATACGCAAAATCAAGATCAACGCAACCAGAATCAAGGAAATCAACAAGCTCAGCAAGCGGGTCAACAACGCCAGCAACAGGGAGCAGAACCCAATCGGGGAGGTGGTAACCAAAACAGTCCTGGTAACGGGGGAGAAGGGTTAGGCACGGGTCGTTATGAAAACGAAGATCAGAATAACGAAACTCCACAGCAGGATCAATACGTAAAAGAAGAAAGAACCAGTCGATTATAAAATTGACAGAAATACATAAAAGAAGCCCAATCGTTAACCTGACGATTGGGCTTCTTTTATGTTCGGCATTCTAGCTTGCAACGAACTGGCTTGCTGCCAGCGAAAAAGCTGGCAGCATTAAGAAAACTAGTAAAAAGCTATCAGCAGTGTATTTCAGTAATGCTACTTTGACTAAAAGGATGCTAACAACCTGCTGCCAGCAATTGAAAAACTAATCGTAATCCCTTCCCTAACTCTGCTTAGGCCGAAAAGCTTTGATAACGGCTTCGTTCGTTTCCAGATAAGGCCCGCCGATTAAATCAATGCAGTAAGGAATAGCTGGAAATACAGCGTCCAGACATTGGCGAATGGCCGAAGGCTTGCCGGGTAGATTTACAATCAGACATTGCCCACGAATACCCGCGGTTTGCCGGGAAAGAATGGCCGTAGGCACGTATTCCAGACTTACCTTTCGCATCAATTCCCCAAAACCCGGCATCATTTTCTGACAAATCGCCTCGGTTGCTTCGGGAGTGACATCGCGGGGAGCGGGGCCCGTTCCACCCGAGGTTACTACCAGGCAGCAACCTTCCTGATCCACCAGTTCAATTAACGTCTGAGAAATGAGATCCTGCTCATCGGGGATAACCCGGTAGACGGGTTCCCACTGATTCACTAAATACTCGTTCAGGGTCGATACAATGGCTTTGCCCGGAATATCTTCATAAATACCCGCACTGGCCCGATCCGACACATTGATAATTCCAATCTTTACCCGGTTCATGAGGTTACTATTGAATGCGTGATTGATCAAAAGAGTGAATACATGGTACACTCATAACTGACAAAAAAGGCTGATGTTTCCACCAGCCTTCTTCCGCGTACTATTGAATACCTAAGAAACGGTTCCGCCGTTCCAGATGGGTTCGCCGGGGCGGATGAATTGCAGCTTGCCGTCGCGGTCTTCTGCCATCAAAATCATCCCTTGCGATTCGATGCCCATCATTTTTCGAGGGGCCAGATTCGCCAGTAAGGAAACCTGCTGACCAATAATAGCTTCGGGTGAAAAATGCTCAGCGATGCCACTAACTACCGTCCGGGTATCAATTCCTGTATTCAGCGTTAATTTCAATAATTTCTTAGATTTCGGAACGGCTTCAGCCGCCGTGATGGTGGCAATACGAATATCCAGTTTGCTGAAATCGTCGTAGGTAATGGCCTCTTTCTGAGGAGCTGGTGTTTTAGACGCCAGCTCGTTCATCTTTTTCGTATCCAGTAATTTCTGTACCTGAGCCTCGATGACTGCATCTTCAATTTTCTCAAATAATAAACCCTTATTCTGAATGGAATGACCTTCAGGCAGTAAAGACGCCGATCCGGCTTTACTCCAGTTAGTATCCGTCAGGTTCAGCATTTCACGCAGTTTGGTTGCCGTGAAAGGCAGGAAGGGTTCCGCCAGGATAGAAAGCGAAGCGGTAATTTGCAAACTCAGGTTCAGGATCGTAGCTGCACGCTCGGGGTTTTCCTTAATGACCTTCCAGGGTTCTGTAGAGGCCAGATACTGATTCCCCAGGCGAGCTACTTCTATAAATAGGCTCAGTCCTTCCCGGAAACGGAAATTATCGAGTGAGTCAGCAATTTTGGCGGGATACAGAGCCAGCTCTTCCAGCATTTTCTGATCGGCTTCGGTTAACTCGCTGAGAGCCGGAACTGCCGGGCCAAAGTTTTTCTCCGTTAATACAACAGCCCGGTTTACGAAGTTACCCAGAATTCCGACCAACTCGGAGTTGTTACGTGTTTGGTAATCTTTCCAGGTAAATTCCGAATCCTTAGTTTCGGGAGCGTTGGCAATCAGGGTATACCGAAGCACGTCCTGCTTACCGGGCATGTCTTCCAGATATTCGTGTAACCACACCGCCCAGTTCCGGGACGTGGAAATCTTGTCTCCTTCCAAATTCATGAATTCATTGGCCGGAACGTTATCCGCACCCGCGATGAAACGACCATCGGCCATCAGCATGGCGGGGAAAATCAGACAGTGAAAAACAATGTTATCCTTACCAATGAAGTGAATGAGACGGGTATCGTCGGCTTTCCACCATTTCTCCCAATCATCGCCTTTCAGTTCTTTCGTAAAGGTGATATAGCCAATCGGAGCGTCGAACCATACGTACATGACTTTACCTTCGGCGTTGGGCAAAGGTACTTTGATACCCCAATCCAGGTCGCGGGTCATGGCCCGTGGTTTCAGACCTTCGTTGAGCCAGGAACGAACCTGACCAGCCACGTTGGTTTTCCATTCGGGGTGGCTCGCTACGTATTTTTCCAGCTCTGGCTGCATCGCATCAAGCGGCAGGTTCCAGTTTTTGGTTTCTTTCAGAATCGGCGTTCCGCCGGATAGCATCGAGCGGGGGTTAATCAGCTCGCGAGGACTCAGGGTGCTGCCGCAACGCTCGCACTGATCGCCATACGCATTTTCGTTTCCACATACCGGACAGGTGCCTACGATGTAACGATCAGCCAGAAACTGACCCGCTTTTTCGTCGTAATACTGTTCGGTTACTTCTTCTACAAATTTTCCCTGGTTATATAACTGAAGGAAAATCTCCTGGGACATTTCGTGATGAATGGGCTTGGACGTCCGGGAATAAATGTCAAAATCGATTCCAAAATCCACAAACGACTGGTTGATTTGTGTGTAATACTTGTCAACCACCTCCTGCGGAGTGATGCCTTCTTTTTGAGCCCGGATGGTAATAGGGACACCGTGTTCATCGGTACCCGAAATAAAAGCGACGTCTTCTCCTTTCGCCCGGAGGTAACGTACATATACGTCTGCCGGAACGTAACATCCTGCCAGGTGACCAATGTGAATCGGACCGTTGGCATAAATGAGGGCTGCGGTGACGGTAGTGCGGTTGAATTTCTTCTCAGACATGAAAATCGGTAATTAAGGTCAGCAAAAGTAAGCATTTTTGGAGGATAGAGGGAAGAGTTTGCGGGATCGTTCGATCCGTTAAAAAATCCTTACTTTTGGCCTGTCAACGACGAAACGTAATTTTGTATCGTTTGGTCAAATTCAGAAGATCTGTTTGCAGAAGAGGCTGAATTAGATCGGAGAGAGGCGATCTTTCCGCAGAAAACAGGAAGCAAAGCGTAAAGAGATGGTATTTCTCACCGGGGCTAATGGCCTGATTGGTAGTGCGGTAGCAAGGAAATTTATTCTGGAAGGAGTACCGGTTCGGGCTCTTCGTCGAGCCAGTAGCGACCTCCGTTTAGTAAAAGATCTGGAAGATCTAATCGAGTGGATCGAAGGAGATGTGCTGGATGTAGCTATTCTGGAATCGGCCATTCGTGGCTGTACGTATGTCGTACATACGGCAGCGGTAGTCTCCTTTTCACCGAAAGAACGGGAAAAATTATACAAAATTAATGTAGAAGGGACGGCAAATGTCGTCAATATCTGCCTGAGCGAAGGCGTTCAGAAATTAGCCTACATTAGTTCCGTAGCGGCTTTAGGAAGACCTTCCCAGCAAAGTAAAAACCCAGAGGTACCGACGGTTGTGGATGAAAATCAGAAATGGGAAGAATCGCCGTTAAATTCACATTATGCCATCTCCAAGTATCAGGCCGAGCTGGAAGTCTGGCGGGGGGTATCGGAAGGGCTCAACAGCGTGATCGTAAATCCATCGGTAGTGATTGGGGAAGGCGACTGGGACAAAAGCAGCACGGCTTTGTTCAAGTATGTCCATGATGAAAAACCTTTTTATACCGACGGGACTTTCAATTACGTAGATGTTCAGGATGTGGCCGAAGCCATTTATCAGTTGCTCTACAGTACCATTAAAAACGAACGGTTCATTCTGAATGCCGGACGCACCACGTATCGTCAGTTTTTTGAGTTGATCGCTAAAGAAATGGGCAAGAAAGCTCCTTCCTATCGCGTTACTCCTTTAATTGCTGAAGTGGCCTGGCGATGGGAGGCATTTAAGAGTATTTTTACTAAAAAGCCGCCTTTGGTAACGAAGGAGACGGCCCAAAGCTCACAAACACACTTTACGTATCCGGGAACCAAGCTAGTATCAGCCTTACCTTTTAAATACCGCACACTAGAAGAAAGCACCCAGCGAATTGTTGCCTATTTAACAAATGCCTATTATAATAGTTGAAGTGTTTAGTGAAAGCTTTTTACTCTACTTAAAAAGATATTGTTTTGTCATTCAATCCAGCTTGTTTTAAGATTACTCACATGAAAAAGGTACTCCCCATTCTTTCGCTCGTGGTAGCCAGTTTTACTGCGGCTCAGGCTCAAAGTGAAGATGCTGCCATTAAAGAAACGTTACAGAATTACATTGACGGCGGAGCCACGGGTGATACTGCTAGTCTGAATCGGGCTTTTTACCCCACGGCTAACCTGAGAAGTTTGGCAAATGGACGGGTAACGAGTACGCCCGTAAAGGAATTTATTGGCAGAACGCCCAAGGGAGGAGCCAACTGGACTGGCCGTATCGTTTCTTACAGTTATTTAGGAACGGCAGGTTCGGCAGTGCTTGAAATGCAACTGGATGCTTTCAAATTTGTTGACTTTTTGTCGTTGATGAAAATCGGAAACGACTGGAAAATCGTAAGTAGAGTATTTACGCGGGCCGACAAAAATCAGCCCATTACCTCAGTTGGAGGAGGAAAAGCCGCTGTAACGCAGAAAAAATCTGCTGCGAAGCCTAAGCCAAAGTCAGATGATGGTTGGTGAGATTGAGAACTAACCTCCAAAGAACTACTAATGAATATTTTTTCGTATCTAAAAGATTCACTTTCTGTTGAGGTCGTAGAAGCCATTGCTTCGTATGTAAACGAAAATTCGGATCGGGTAAAGCAGGCGGCAGATCTGGCCGCTTTGTCCGTTGTTGCTGGATTTCTGAAACGATCATCAAGCGAAAGTGGAGCTAAAGCTTTATTTAAAGCGATTGAACGTGAGAACATTTCTCCGGAAAAATCAGCTCAGCTACCTCAATTGCTGAAAGACCGGGATCAGATCTCACAGATTGCTCAGAAGGGAAGTAATCTCTTTAGTCATTTGTTACCTGATAAACGGAGTGTGGTAATCACGATGATTACTGGTCAGGTTAAAATTCGGAATTCTTCGGCGACTAATGTGCTGGGGATCTTATCCTATTTGGGGGTCGATATCCTGGGTAAACAGATTAGGGATCAAAACCTGGATGCCGTTGGACTGGCGTTATTGCTTCGTAATCAGAAGGACAATTTAATTAAAGAAGTTGATCCTGAGTTATTTAATAGGGTAGCGGTTACGCTTTCCATTGAAGAGTTCGAACGGCTGGGTTACGTAACGCCCGCGGAAGAAGAAACCGTGGAAGTTCAGGAGCGTCCGCGTTCCAGAGGAAACGAAAATCCGTATGCGGATCTGACGGAAAGCTCCACTTTCCCCTGGAAAAGCGTCGTAGCTGGTTTGGGAATTCTGGCGGTTCTGGGCGGAGGTTATTATGCCTGGCAGAACTACGGAGACTCCATTAAAGCCAGCACCAGCCAGGATTCTACCTCGCTGGAAGAAGTAGCCGTTCCGGCTGATTCAACGGCTTTATATCCAGATACTTCGGCGGCAGCCAAGCCAGGGGTTACTCCCAATACAGCGACGTCGGCAACTTCGGCGGCGGGTGGTCTGGCGGATAAACTCACCAAACATCTGGCTGATCCGTTGGGTAAACCAGGAGCCTATTTCACGTTTGATGAGGTGAGCTTTGATCCGATTACAAATCAGCCTACGGCTCAGTCGACGCCGGCCCTGAACGCATTGGCAGAGGTTATGAAAAAGAATCCTAACCTGCAATTGAAGTTCACTGGAGTGACCAAGCAGTTGGGTAATAAGAAAAACGTTTTTAAGCAAGCCAATAGCATTAAATCCTTTTTAACCAACGCAGGTGTAGACATCATGCGACTGGATGCCGCAAGTTTCCTTTCTTCGGACTCAACCAAGCCTAACCGCAGCTACATTGCCGTGAAGGTGATACGTCAGTAATCCCTTATTGATAGAAGAACCTCCCGCAACGATACAATGGCGGGGGGGTCTTCTATGATTTTAAGCTCAAACAAAAGCTGTGGAGGCCGTTTACCTCGGTGTATTGAATCTGTAAGCCGTAGTTATCGCAGATTTCCTTCACGATGGCCAGGCCAAGTCCCAATGATTCGGAAGAACTGCCTTCTTTCTTGAACCGGGAAAAAAGCTCGTTCGGTGCGTGAAGAAGGACGTGCCCGGTATTGCTGAGACACAAACGATCTGAGGATGAATGCAAGCGGATTTCACCGCCGGCTACGTTGTGCCGTAATGCATTACTAACCAAATTGGTAATCAGACTTTCCGCCAGAACTGGGGGCAACACAACCATAAATGGAGATTCAATAGTAACGCTCAACTGAATCTTTTTATACTGCACCATTTCCTCCATATCCGCGAGTTTCTCGGTCAACTCTTCGCTCAGATCGATGGTCTGTTGATTCACAAATTGCCGATTTTCAATCTTCGCCAGTAATAATAAACCCTGATTCAGGCGTGACATTCGGAGCGAGGCTTCGTAAATCGTTTGAATCCAGTGCGTTTGGTTTTCCGTGAGTTGCTCGGCTTGAATCAATTGCTCGACTTTGGCATTAATCAGGGCTAGCGGCGTTTGTAACTCGTGGGAGGCATTCTCCGTAAACTCCTTGAGATTCAGATAATCATGCAAAATCTTATCCGACATCTTCTGAAGGACTTCGTTAAGTTCATTGAACTCGATAATCTCCGGCTGAGCGAGCTGAAGTTTCTGTTTTTGCGTTAAATCGAAATGTTTAATTCGGGAAAGGGTATCGTAAAAAGGCTGCCAAATGCGGCCTGAAAGCTGGTTTTGAAACCAATAGGTACCCAGCAATAATAACCCCAGCATCAGAGCCATGGTAAAAGTAATGGCCTCAATGAGCCGATACGACTGAATCATGGATTTGCGAATCGTTACCCGATGCTCAACGCGTTGAATGGGCACGTAAAAGGTAAGCTGCCGAAAAGGGATCATTTTCTGCGAATACCGATCCTGAATGAGCGTGTCCTTGAACGTTTCTTTGAAGTCAGTGGGTTCGTGGGCGGGTTCTACCTCAATTTTATTCTCGACGAAATACGAATCCTGCTTCCAGTTGTAATGATGGATGTAGACTAGAAAATCGCGTTTTTCAACCAGCAATCGGCTTTCCACTTCATCGTAAATCAGCCATTTGATAATGCCATACATGCTAAATGCCGCTATGACGTACAGACTTAGCGAAAAGAATAGATAAATGCGGTTGGTTTTTTCCAGTAATCTCATACTTCGCCGAATTTATAACCAATGCCGTAAATCGACCGAATGTAGTCGCGGCTGCCCTTTTCAATCAGTTTGCGACGCAGGTTTTTGATGTGCGAGTACACCATATCCAGCGAATCGGCGGAGTCCATGTGGTCACCCCAGAGGTGTTCGGCAATGGAAACTTTGGTTAATGCAACGTCAATATTAGAGAGAAAATAGAGTAATAAATCGTATTCTTTGCGGGATAATAGTGTTTCCTGTTCTTTCACGAATACTTTCCGGGAAAGCGATTGCACCACGATTTCGTGGTACTGAATTTCATTGTGCCCTCCAAAATTTCGGCGACGAATCAGGGATTTGACCCGGGCGTTGAGTTCTGATAAATGAAAAGGCTTGGTTAGGTAATCGTCCGAGCCCACTTCCAGTCCTTTGATCCGGTCTTCCAGAGCATTACGGGCTGAGATAATAATAATTCCCGTCGAAGCCGAGCGTTTTTTCAGGGTTTCAATCAATTGGAGTCCATCGCCGCCGGGTAGGGTTAAGTCAACAATGATACAATCGTATTCATAGAGATACAGTTTTTCGTCAGCCTCCTGATACGTAGCCGCCATCTCGCAACGGTACCCTTCTTTGCTCAGGTAAGCCGTTATACTCTCGGCTAAACCCTGCTCATCTTCAACCACTAACATTTTCATAATTCACCCATTTACTGATTTCGTCAGCGAAGATAAAGTACCAATTTGGGAAAGAAATGGGAGATTCTGCATTGAAATTCCAAAGCAGATACGCGGCTTCATCGCTTCTGGCCGGGAGATGAGTATAAATAAATGGGAAACAAAATTGCCTTTACCATCCGCCCTGGTTGGTGTCCTCACTAACCCCTACCTTTTAGTAATGGCTGGTGAAGACACCATCCAGGGTAGTAGAAAACCGCTTCTTATCCAGAAACATCCACCGTGGTTGGTGTCCTCACCAACCACTATACTTTTAGTAATGGCTGGTGAGACACCAGCCACGGCGGGAGGACTAGTTACAAAAGCCACCTCTTACCCAGACCCGATAAAGTCGCGTCTCCACACCGTGGTTGGTGTCCTCACCAACCACTATACTTTTAGTAATGGCTGGTGAGGCACCAGCCACGGCGGGAGGACTAGTTACAAAAGCCACCTCTTACCCAGACCCGATAAAGTCGCGTCTCCACACCCTGGTTGGTGTCCTCACCAACCACTATGCTTTTAGTAATGGCTGGTGAAGACACCAACCAGGGCGGGAGAATAAAAGGTAATAAAAACCAACTCATACCCTGACACAATGAATTCACATCCCTACAAAGGGGGATGCGTTAGTAAGGCCAGTAGTTCGTCCGTAGAATTTACGTAATAATCCGGCGGATTCTGATTGATTAATTCCATCGGATCATACCCCCAACTCACCCAGGCAATGGAAATCTGAGCGGCCCGGCAGGCGGTAATATCCCTTAATTCATCACCCACATAAAGAATCTCTTTTGGAGTTACCCGTAAATCTTTCATCAAGCGATTCATTACTTTATGTTTTCCGAACAAATTTCGAGACGTATAAATGTGTTGAATTGCGGTTATTTGATTGGATTGAAGGAAATTCTGAATGTTTGATTTAGCGTTGGAAGAAATAATGGCCAGCGTAAAACCCTGATTTTGGAGCTGATTTAACAGGGCTTTGATTCCTTCAAAACATTCCAGCCGATGCATGGCTCGTCCGTATTTTCTCAAAAAAAGAAAAGATATCCAGGGAATATGATACAGTGGAATTCGCATGATTTTAAAGCGTTCGCGAATGGAAAGCTTTCGTAGCTCATGGATGTTTTCGGAATCTAAGGAGAGGTAACCATATCTTCTGGCGATCTCGTTGTAGACCTCTACGAAAATGTATTTGGAATCAACTAAAGTGCCGTCGAAATCGAAAATGATGGTTTTATACATGAATGCATGGGTGGATAACAAAGAAAACTCAAGGTAATAAAATGCTTCGGCTGTTCATAAATCGCTCGATTATTATCCAGAAAATTAAGCCGAAGGGGTTTGAATAACTCAGTTCCAGAAATGAAAATACTAACCCAACAGACCACTGGCTTTCATCGCAATTATTCCCACCGGGTAAGAAAGCTACGCTTGATAAGTTCAGAACTGGTCAAGGGAATAAAAGAAACACTTTATTAAAAGTTGCCTAAAAGTTATAATCGAAGATATTATGGCGAATCAGGGCTTCTGAAATTTTAAGCGATGGGGTATGAGCTAACTTCCTCGCAGTGTCCCCGGAGGAAATCCGGGGAAGAAACGTGTGATAGATTGGAGCATAAACTTTTTCGCCAATGGTCATCTCAAAGAGGTGGAAGCCTATTTAACTCTTATTTTTAGACAGCCTCTTACATTTATATGGAAAAAATTTAAAAAGGTAGATTGGGGAAAAAATAGTAAATACCTTTGTGTCCAAACTTCTACGGTATATGAAACCGTCTATACTCTTTCGACTGTTTAACGTATTTATGGTATTGGTCGTCCTGACGACATCTACGGGTTTTGGACTCGTGGAGCACACTTGCCATATCCGTCACAAGAAGAAAGTTTCACTGGTTTCGTTTGATGAAAAGAAGTCTTGCCCCGCTTGCCTTCACAAGCAACATCCTAAATCCAGCCATCAGAGTCTTAAAAAACAGAGTTGCTGTCAGGAAGAAACCCGGTATGAACACGTTTCGTACACGTCTTCGATTACCAAGCTGGCGGCAAAGTTTGTTAAGATGGTCGTGGAATTCACGGCTCATGTGGCCTATTACTTCTTCCAGGTACTGCTCAGTGCCTTTCGCTCACTTCTTTCGAGTGCCTATGACGCACAGGCGGCCATTCCGCTTTCCGGGCGAAGTTTACTGGTTTTTGTGCAATCTTTCCTGATTTGATTGGCTCTGAATGATTCATTCTGAGGAAGTTACTGTCCTTGGATGGGCCTTGATGCTTGTGCATTAAGTCTTCATTCTGTATTCATTTAGCCATAATTTTATGCGTATTCAGCGATTCGTATTCACTGGAGCATTGCTTCTGTGGACCTGTTATACTTCCCTTGCTCAGACGTTAAACGGCCGTGTGGTCGAGAAGCAAAGTAATGGGAGCCTTGAACCTTTGGTAGGAGTAACCGTCTATTGGTTAGGAACTTCTATTAATACCCAGACCGACGGTCTGGGAAAATTTTCGATTACTAAACATTCGGATCAGCAAAAGCTGGTGTTTTCGCTGGTGGGGTATCGCTCGGATACCCTTCAGGTTAACTCACTGGATTCACTGACGGTTACTTTGGTAAATGCCAATCAGCTTCAGGAAGTAACCGTCACCAGTGCGGCCTCTTCCATTGACCGCATTAACCCGATTCATACGGAAATTATTACCTCAAAATCGCTGGCGAAAGCCGCCTGTTGTAATCTTTCCGAAAGCTTTGAGACCAATGCTTCGGTTTCGGTGAGTTACGGCGATGCCGTTACGGGAGCCAAACAGATTCAGTTGCTAGGTCTGGCCGGAACGTATGTACAGATCAATACCGAAAACATACCTAACATTCGGGGTTTGAATACGACGTTCGGACTGAACTATACACCGGGTACCTGGATCAGTTCGATTGATGTTTCCAAAGGCGTAGGCAGTGTAGTGAATGGCTACGAAGCCATGACCGGAGCGATTAATATCGAACTGGCTAAACCCGACGGTGACGACAAGCTTTTTCTGAACGGTTACGTGAATAGTTTTGGCCGGGCGGAGTTGAATCTGAATCTGGCTAAAAAACTGACCGATAAATGGTCGGTGGGGCTGTTAAGTCACGGGAGTACGCTGCAAACCCGGCTGGACAAAAACAAGGATGGATTTATAGATGTGCCGCTGTATTCGCAGGGCAATATCATTAACCGCTGGAAATACCAAAGTGACCGCTGGATGACGCAGTTTGGCGTAAAGGCTCTATACGAAGATCGTTTAGGCGGACAAATGGACGCGGGGCGGGACCGACCCAACGTGTACGAGTTTGGTAACGTAACCCGCGCGACTGGAATTCTTCAGTAAAACGGCCCAGCTTTTTCCTGAAAAGCCTTACAAGGGGTTAGCCTTAATCTTTAATGGCGTCTATCACGATGCTTCGGCTCGCTTTGGTTTTAAGCGTTATTCAGGAGTTGAGCAAACGCTTTATGGAAACCTGATTTACCAGAATATCATCGGTGATACCCGGCATACGTATAAGCTCGGAGCCAGTTTCATGCTGGATGATTTCAACGAGAAATTCCTGGATTCTGCTTTTGTAAGGAAAGAACTAGTTCCCGGAGCTTACGGAGAGTATACCTATACAATTCCCGAAAAAATGACGCTGGTCGCTGGTGGACGGGTAGATTTTCATAACCTCTATGGAACCCGCTTTACGCCTCGTTTACACGTATTAGTTCACTTGCCCGCCGAAATTGATGCCCGGTTGAGTGCCGGAAAAGGCTGGCGGGTGCCTAACCCAGTGGCCGAAAATTACGGGATGCTGGTTAACTCCCGGAATTGGACCATGCTCGATTCCCGCATTAATCCCGAACAAAGCTGGAACTATGGTTTGAGTCTGACGAAAGCCTTACCCTGGGGCGGTAAAAACAGCAGCTTCACGCTCGACTTTTATCGTACGGATTTCCAGAATCAACTGGTGGTAGATATGGAATCGGCGGATCGGATTGTGGTGTATAACCTGCGTGGCAAAAGCTATGCGAACAGTTTTCAGGCGGAATGGAACGTGCAACCCTTACCCCGTACGGAGATTAAGCTGGCCTATCGCTGGTTTGACGTGCAACAGACGGTTCGAACGCCGGGCGGCGACCAGACTTTGTTACCCAAAATGTTTGTGAACCGCGACCGGGTTCTCTTCAATATCGGCTGGGCTAGTGACCGATTTGAGAAATGGAAGTTTGACTTTACCTGGCAATGGAACGGTCGCCGACGCGTGCCTAATAGCGAAGCCGGGCATATTCATGACGTTACTTCACCACCCGTGTATGCTCCAGCCTTTTCGAATCTGAATGCTCAGGTAACCAAAAATTTCAGAACCTGGGCCTTGTACGTAGGAGGTGAAAACCTGGCCAACTTTACCCAGAAAAATCCAATCATCGGAGCAAATGATCCCTTCGGGAAAAACTTCGATGCCTCGATGGTATGGGGGCCGGTGATTGGCCGAATGATTTATGCTGGATTTAGATACAAGATTCAGTAAACGAAAACGCAAAGGATGACGACGGTATATATCAAAAATATGGTTTGCGACCGCTGTAAAATGGTGGTGCGGCAAACGTTCGAATCGCTGGGAATGAAACCCGAGCGGGTCGATTTAGGTGAAGTTGATCTTGCCAATGGCGTGTCTGATTGGGAGGTTCTTCAAACG
The DNA here is from genome assembly GCF_031453245.1 of Siphonobacter sp. SORGH_AS_0500. Classification (NCBI taxonomy): domain Bacteria; kingdom Pseudomonadati; phylum Bacteroidota; class Cytophagia; order Cytophagales; family Cytophagaceae; genus Siphonobacter; species Siphonobacter sp. SORGH_AS_0500. The sequence goes on along the minus strand of NZ_JAVIYT010000001.1, from coordinate 3,227,644 downwards.
CACTTAGAAAGCTTGGGCTTTGAGTTGCTGGAAGATCGGCGTCAGCAATTAGTAACCCAGATGAAGCGACTGATGCTCGAATACATCAGTCAGCCGGGACGGGCTAGGCTAAACATATCCAGTTATTTATCAGAAGAGCTAAACCGGGATTACAGTGCCTTAAGTAAGCTTTTCTCAGAGCTGGAAGGTCTGACTATCGAGCATTATCTGATACGGCTAAAGATTGAAAAGACCAAAGAGTTACTGACCTATAATGAACGTAACCTCAGTGAAATCGCGGATTTATTAGGGTACAGTAGCGTTGCTCATTTATCCAATCAATTCAAAAAAGTAACCGGGGTAACCCCCAGTCAGTTTCGGCAGGGTCATCAGTCTACCCGCCAGTCGCTGGATCAGATCTGAAATCGTAGGCACGCGATTGATTGCGTCTAGTACTAAGACAAGGTTAAAGAGAAACGAACCGAGTAACAAACAGTAAAAGCCATGAAAAACCTACTGATAACTGCCTTGCTATCTGGCTTATCCGTAACCTCGTATGCTCAGCATGAGCATCATCAAATGCAGGCGGATACGACCAAACCCGACCATGAAATGTCGCATGAAGGTATGAATCACGAACACCACGAAGGTCACCCTTCGATGACACATTCGTATTCGCTGAGTTTACCAATGAATCGAAATGGGTCAGGAACGGGCTGGCAGCCGGATGCTACGCCGTTGTATGCCTGGATGAAACATCAGTCGAAATGGATGTACATGGTTCACGGAAGTGTTTTTCTGAGGTATACGGGTCAGAATATAAACAATCCGGGCAAACGAGGGCAGGCGAGCCGATTATCAGCTCCGAACTGGGTAATGGGGATGGCCCAGCGGCCCGTAGGTAAGAATGGGTTATTCACGGCTTCTTTGATGGTATCGCTGGATCGTTTAACCGAAGGAGGTGGAGGTTACCCCTTGTTGTATCAAACCGGAGAAAGCTGGAAGGGAAGTCCTCTGATTGACCGTCAACACCCACACGATTTAATTTCGGGACTGACCGTCGGTTATACCCAGCGATTAAGTGCAAAAGTCGATATTTCGGGTTATGTGGGTTACCCGGGTGAACCAGCTTTGGGACCCGTGGCTTTCATGCACCGTTTTTCCTCCATGAATAACCCCGACGCCACCCTGAGTCACCACTGGCAGGATGCTACGCATATTACCTTTGGCGTAGCGACGCTGGGGGTTCGGATTGGTCAGGTAAAGCTGGAAGGATCCAGTTTTACGGGTCGGGAACCGAATGAAAATCGATACAATTTCGATAAGCCTCGTTTTGATTCGTATAGTTACCGTGTTTCCTGGAACCCATCTATGCATTGGTCTTTGCAGGCTTCCCGGGCTTACATTCATTCACCCGAAGGATTGCATCCTGAAGAAAACGTCAATCGAACCACGGCTTCGGTTCAGCACGTGATTCCAGCCGGAAAGAAAAGCTGGGTTGCTTCGACGGTTTCCTGGGGGTATAACCAGTCGGGAGATCATCATAACGAACATTCAGCTTTGGTGGAATCAAACTGGCAACATGAGACCTGGGCGGTCTATGGGCGTTATGAATTTGTTCAGAAATCAGCCGAGGAGTTAGTTTTGCCTACCCCTCTGATTTACAACGTCAATGCTCTGAGTTTAGGATATAATCATCAAGTAGCCCAGATGGGAAAATTATGGCTAGTAGCGGGTGTGCAAGGCACTGTTTTTTTGCAGGATAAGGCATTGAATTCGTTATACGGATCAACGCCCTTAGCCGGGCAGGTTTATCTGCGACTGATGCCGACCCGGTTAAAAATGTAAGATTCATTTTCCAACCAAATCCTTGATTGCTATGAATATGGAAGCCTGTATCGAGGCCTGTCTGGCCTGCGTAAAAACCTGTGAAGCCTGCGTTACCAATTGCGTAACCAAATCCGGGCACGAAATGGATCGTACGAAGTGTATTCAGTTATGCCGGGATTGTGCGGAAGTCTGTACCACCTGTGCTCGCTTGTGTGCCCGTGACTCAGACTTTGCTTTGGATATGTGTCGAATGTGTGCGGAAGTATGCAAAGCCTGTGCGGCAGAATGTGAAAAACACGCCACTCACGGCGATGAAGTATGTGCCCGTTGTGCCGAAGCTTGCCAATACTGTGCCGAAGTATGTGAAAATATGGCAGTTGCTGCTTAATTGATGGGTTTAAATAGGGTTTGATTGTTTGAGGTTTGAAAATATTGAATGACTAAACATTTTCAAACCTCAAACTTCTCAAACCTCATCTAACTATCAACCTCAAACGTATCAAACTTTTTCAACCCATTTTAAACTTTTAAAACTCCCTTTATTGTTTCATTACTAACCAATCAAAAAATCATGGTAAAATCTCTGGTATTAAGTTTCTGTTTGCTCCTTAGCGGAATGGTTTGGGCGAAGGACGAGCCTAAAACGGTGAAAATTAAAACTTCAGCCATTTGCGGCATGTGTAAAGCTCGAATCGAGAAAAATCTGGGATTTTCGAAAGGCGTGAAAGATGCCAACCTGGATTTGAAGGACAAAGTAGTAACCGTAACCTACGATGGTAAGAAGACCGACGAAGCTCAGATCATCGAAACCATTACAAAGACGGGTTACGACGCAAACGCAGTTCCTGCGGATCAGAAAGGCTACGATAAATTACCCGCCTGCTGCAAGAAGGACAGCAAAATGAAACATGAGTAATTAGTGTTCGGCGGCCGTCGCTACGGTTTGCCGTTTTCAGTTATACATGAAAAGAGGTTCGTTTGAAGAGTGAAACGAACCTCTTTTCGTGTAGAGACGCGACTTTATCGCGTCTGGGTAGAGGCGGTTTATGTTGCTGCTTGGGATTTGTAATCCAGAACCATTCTGTCAAGGATCTGTGATCATTGCGATTGTAAATTCCCGGCAGATGGCTTTCGGATTGCAAATCCGAAAGAGCGGTCACTGTAAAGTATTATTCGACCAAATGGCCGGAAAACTGGGCCGAGTTATCCAGAATTTTTCCGCCTCTTCTAAATCCTAGACCGCAGCCTTCTCCGGCAAAAAACACGCCAGCCTGGTAGCGATTCCCCTGAGCATCGGCGGGAAATTCGGTATATTCCTGATAAATAACCGCCTGCTCGCCGTATTCACCTTCCGCCTGTTCGGAGACGGCTCCGTTTGTATCCAGAATTTCAACATTTGCTCCTTCGCGGCCAAACAATACTTTCCGAACGGATGGTTTTCCAGTGGGAGCCTGATCAGTGGTGGGTAATAACAAAGGGTGATTCGGGTAAAGCTCCCATAACACTTTCAGGATTGCTTTCGACTGAAACAGTAAAGTATAAGCTGGGTTAATAATCACCGTTTTCCGATTCTTTACCATCTGAGTTAATAGATCGGCCAAATCGGGCTCGTCCCAGGCGATGTATTCCCAGGGAACGAGCTTGAACCAGAAGTCAAATTTCTCGAACGTACCATTTTGAGGATTTTGGCGGAATAACCCTTCGCTGGGGGAGAATTCCACTTCGTCTACATACGCATATTCAATGTCAAAGCCGGCTTCGCGGGCGGCTTCTCCGATGACCTGCACGTTCGCATCATCCTCGGGCGTATCTCGCATGGAAGAGATCAATAGGGTAGGCGTAAGGTCGGAGTTGAGGTTCCGAAGAATTTCGAAATTCTCAACCAGCGATTCGTACAAGGTATTAAACTGAGCCGCTTCATCCAAACCATTGGCCTTTAAATGGGCCCACTGCACAATGCCCGTTTCAGGAATGCAGGTAGCGGTGTCGGCGTTAAATTCAATGAGTTTAATGGGTAAACCACTAATTCCACCCGCCAGGTCAAATCGTCCGTACAGATGCAAATGACGGTCATCATTCCAGGACAATTTCACCAGATCAATCAGGTTTTCGGGAATGCCGAGTTCTGCAAAGCGATGCTGATCAATGACGGCCTGTCCGGCTTCGACGAACATTTCATAAAGATCATTCGCCGCGTCATAATAAGCCTGAGCTTCGGTCTGATTAACGCTGACTAGTTCGTGGGTAAGGTAAGGCAGGGTATCGGAACCAAGCATCCAGTCCCAGCCAATCTGACGAAGCTGCGTTTCTGGGGAGGTTGGTAACGTTTTTATTTTGATCATGAATTTTTAGTTTTCAGTTTACCATTTTCAGTTGTCAATTTTATGAGGCTCAGAATTTTAACTGAAAACAGTAAACTGACAACTGAAAACTAAATCATCCTCCATAGCTCCGGCTGCGGCTTCCGCCGAAGAAACCACTGCGACCACTGGATGGACGGGAGGTTTTGACGATTCTGGTACTGCGGGAGCTTTGTACTTCCTGACGAACATCGTTGGAACGGCGGAAGGCACTGCTATTACTGTAAAAACGCGAGCGTTGCTGTTCTTCATCGGGACGGCCGTAGTATTGCTGATAGCGGCGGTTGTTGAGTGAGTTGGCTAGAAAATAACCCATTCCCCCCCAAAGCAGGGCACTACCCAAGCCGCTATGTCCGGCGTGATACTGAGGGTTATTCACTACTTCCCGGTCAATTAAAGCCTTGGCCGACTGGGCATTTAAAGTATCCCGGTGCCCGTCGTAATACCGGACAATCGCCTGACTGCTGTCTGCCGCTACGGACACTTCGTCCGTAATTTTGAATTCTCCCGGACTTGTTTCAGTAATGTACGTACGTACGCCTTTACTAAACGTGGTTTCTCGTTTTTCCTCGTATTGTTGCTCATTAGAGCCGCCGCAACCCTGAAGGGCAACCGAGCCCGTTAGAAGAGCCAGAGCGATGGTACTGCCAATGGTAATGTCTTTGGTTTTCCTAACAAAACTTCCTTTTCGCGTGGGTGTCATGGATATAGATTTAGAATGATGGATGTAAAATTTTTCGATAGTTGTTCTTGAAAATGTGTTACAAAAATGGAGTTAATCCGCTCATAATTGGAAGAATGATTTAGTCCAGCGGTAAAAAATGACCCGCCTTACGGGCACTTTTCGTGATGAACTCCTGAAAAGTTAACGTATAAAACCGTTCTTTGTGTTCACATGAAAACCATGCTTGATTCACTTATTGAACGAATTGCAGTCCTACAATCAACGGGAGACGCTACTTATGTGGCAGGTCTTTTTCCTTCGCAGCGTCTCAAAAAAGAACTGAATTACCTTCGGGAAGATTCCAATATTTTCTTTACCGCCATTACCGTTTTTACACTTCAGGAAATCCGCTCTTCTTTGTCGGGGCGGAGCCAGCAAATCGTTGATGACATTACTGATAAGGCGGCTTCTACGTATCCCCTTTATCAGAATAAGCACGGTTTAGCGACGTATAACTTTTACCAGACCCAGCCTTCCCATCACTTCCCAAACGGTCGAATCATGCATCGGACGCAGCATTTTAAACTGCCTGATGATGTGGATGATACCGTCATGATTTACCTGATTACGCCGCGTTCGCAGGAAGAGCATCTGTGGCTAAAAGCGAAGTTAAGGGCTCATGCCAATACGATCAAAGGCTTATCCAAAACCGGGCCTTTGGCATTTCGGAAGCAAAAAATTTACTCCACCTGGTTTGGGGAAAAAATGCCAATTGATTTTGACGCCAGCACCCTGTCCAATGTGATGCTCTGGGTTTTTCGGAATCAGTTACCGCTGGACGAATTCGATCAAAATGTGCTGGAATTCATTGCGTACAGCATCCGTTCGGGTGACTATCGGGAGCGACCCCTGGAGGTTTCAGCGTATTATGCGACGACGCCCTTGATCATGTACCATGTCGGTCGATTACTGGCCGAAGTCCCAGTGCTAAGTGATTGTAAGCCCCTTTTAATCCGGGATATGAAAGCCTGGAAATCCGAGACGTTCATGGATCAGCTCATGCTGGCGACGACGCTTTTACGGCTAGGCGAAGATCCAGGTGAGGTAATTCCAGCCCACTGGACATTTGAGACCCTACTGGAACAATCCCGGCATCATTACTTTTCTATCGCCCCTATTCTGAATTATTACCCGCAAACCCGCTGGTTAACCCACTGGAAATTAAGCCATATTAACTGGGAGTGCCCCGCTCATTCGCTGGCTCTAGTGGCGGAGTATTTGGTTTTAAAACAGGGAATGGAGTAAGTTTTGAGTAGTTGATAGTTATTAGTTTAAAACACCGCTGCCAGCTTTTTCGCTGGCAGCGGTAGTATCCCCGACTCCTGAAAGTCTTAAGTCAAGACACTTAGTTTTCGGAAGTTGAATAGAAGAAATACTTACGCCAAAAATTGCTTCACATAATTTCTGGAAGTCAGAATGGCGGCCTGTACATCGCGAAGATTGCCTTCATAGGCTTTATCTTCCACTTCAATGACCACGGGGCCACGGTAACGAACGTCGGTAAGAGCAGCGAAGAAAGCCCGCCAGTTGACATCTCCCAGTCCGGGAAGTTTGGGTGAATGGTAGAGGGATGGATTTGCCATAATCCCCACTTCATTCAGCTTATCCCGATACACTTTTACGTCTTTCAGGTGAATATGATGCAGGCGATCCTTGAAGTCATAAATCGGACGAATCTCATCCATCATCTGCCAGATTAAATGGCTGGGATCGTAGTTCAGACCTAACGTCGGAGAGGGGATAATTTCAAACATTCGCTTCCAGATCGCGGGCGTAGTCGCCAGGTTTTTACCCCCGGGCCATTCGTCGTCCGTATACCACATCGGACAGTTTTCAATGCCGATTTTGATGTTATGCTCTTCCGCTTCTTTCACAATTGCGGGCCAGTGTTCGGCGTAGAGTTTTAAGTTTTCAGTAACCGTCAGCTTCGGATTCCGCCCAATAAACGTATTAACCACGGGCACTTTCAACTGAGCTGCCGCCCGGATGATTTTCTTGATGTGTTCGCGGTAATACTCCGCCTTCGCCGGATCAGGATCGAGGGGATTGGGATAATAACCCAAGCCTGAAATAGATACGCCGTACTCTTTCGTCCGGTTGTGAATATAGGCCACGGCCTGAGTATCCAGTTCATCCACGTCGATGTGCGTAACTCCGGCGTATCGGCGGGCTTCCGAGTTATCCTTGGGCCAGCACATCAGTTCTACGCACTTAAAATCGTGCTGAGAAGCAAACTTTAATACGTTTTCAAGATTATAGTCTGGCAAAATAGCCGAGACAAAGCCGAGGTCAAGCATGGTAATTTAATTTTTAATGAGGAAATCAATTTTGAATGTTTGAGTGAGAGAGCAATGTTGAAGGAGTGAATGAGAGAAGGAGTGAATAGTTGTAGGAATTTGATTTATCATTCAGTCATTATGGTAAAACGCAACTGATCTTTTGAGATTTAAATGATTCCTTCATTCTATCCTTCACTCATTCAAAATTGACTCCGTCGAGCTGGTACCGATGCGTTGGACTCCCATTGCTTTGAGTTTTAGGACCTGCTCCAGCGTACGGATGCCACCCGAAGCTTTAACTGCAACGGTAGGGCCGATGTGATCCAGCATGAGGCGTAAATCGTGTTCGGTAGCCCCTTGTGATTCAAACGCTCCCGTTGAGTTTTTAACGTATCCAAACCCTGTGGATGTTTTCACAAAGGCTACTCCAACTTCCGTACATATTTCGCAGAGTTTAATTTTATAGGAATCGCGGGGTAAGAAATCGTTCTCGAAAATAACTTTAAGAATGGCTCCGTGAATGACACAAACGTCCTGAATGGCCTGAATTTCAGACTTTACGTACGCCCAGTCTTCACTTAATACTTTGCCTATATTCACGACCATGTCAATCTCCGTAGCTCCTTCTTCGCAGGCTTGAATGGTTTCGGCAACTTTTACCTGAGTGCTAGGGCTGCCATGGGGAAAGCCAATGACTGTACAGACCAATACGCTGCTGCCGGATAACCATTCGGCGGCTTTTTTAACCGCATACGGCTTGATACACACCGAAGCTACATCATATTGAATCGCTAATCGACAGCCTGCTTCCAGTTCCGCATCCGTAAGCGTAGGGTGCAGTAAAGCATGGTCGATCATTTTAGAAACGGACATGATTTTAATTTTGGATGAGAGAAGGAGGGAGTCAATGTTGAAGGAGTGAATGAGCGAAGGAATGAATGAGTAAATAATTTAAATCTCAAAAGTTAAGTTGCGTTTTACCACAATGCCTAGACGATAAATCAAATTCCTATTCACTCCTTCCATCCTTCAACATTGATTCTCTCCTTCATGATTGCCTATCGGCACTGATTTTTTCGATGATCTTTTCGGCGTGAATGCGGGAGTTTTCGATGAACCAGACGTGCGTATCCATACCGCCGCAAACAACACCCGCCAGATAAACGCCGGGTTTATTACTCTCCTGATTTTCGGGATCGTAGGAGGGATAACGTTTTTCGTCATCCGACAAAGTAATTCCAGACCCGGTGAGGAAATCGAAATTGGGTTGATAACCCGTTGCTGCTACTACAAAGTCATTGGGGATGGTAACGAGGCCATCGGGTGTTTGAATATCAACTTCCGTTTCTCTAATTTCCATCAGGTTCGAATGGAAGTAGGCTTTGATTGAACCTTCCGCAATCCGGTTTTCGATGTCCGGTTTTACCCAATACTTCACCCGGCGACCAATTTCACCGTCTCGAATGACCATGGTTACCTCAGCTCCTTTGCGGTACGTTTCCAGAGCGGCGTCTACCGAAGAATTATTCGCACCGACCACCAGTACTTTCATTCCCGCATAAAAATGAGGCTCAGAATAGTAATGCGTTACCTTGGGCAAGTCTTCCCCCGGAATATGCATCAGGTTAGGTGTGTCATAAAAACCAATCGCAATGACTACGTTCGAAGTAAGATACGTTCCTTTGGAAGTTCGAACGATGTACTGGCGATTTTCAAGGCCGTCTATGCTTTGCGTATGATCCTCAATCGCATCTACTTTCTCAAATAACTTGATATGCAGTTGGTTGGACATCGCCACACGGCGATAATATTCCAGAGCTTCCGCCCGGGTTGGTTTGGCGTTATTGGAAACAAAGGGAACGCCACCGATTTCAAGGCGGTCACTGGTGGAGAAGAAGGTCATATTGGCTGGGTAATTGTAAATCGAATTAACCAGACAGCCTTTTTCCAGAATGACGTATCGCAGACCTTTTTGTTTGGCGTGCAGGCCGCAGGCTAAACCAATGGGGCCGCCGCCGATGATGATTACATCGTATAATTGATTATCTGCCATTTTCAAGAGAAGAACTAATGTAGTAAGTCAACAGAGCATTTTGTTGGAAAGGTTCAAACGAAAATTAATTCAAACGTTCAATTTCCCGACGGATGTTTGCTCTGGCCTGAGTTTCGTACTGATCCTGAAAAAGATGCGTCTTGTAAATATTAGCCATGGCCAGAAATACATTCAGAATTTTCTTACGGCCATCGGCGTAAATAGCCTCAGGGATAGCCTGAAATTCGGTTCTTATTTTCTGGGCATAGGCATCATAGGCTTCGGGAGATTCTCCCAGAATCGCCAGATCAAAGTCCAGCAAAAAATCCAGATCGCTGTCTTCTGTATGATTGGCGTGCGTCTTCGTCGAAAGAATGTACTCATAAATGGTACGAATGGATTCCGTACTTAAATCCGTTTTTGATAGCCATTCCTGAGCTCGTTCGGCACTCTGAAGTTCATTATTCGTGTAAAGAGGTTCGTAGATAACATCATGGAAGGCGATGCTCAGCAAAACAATATCCGGCTGGTGCAAATGTTCGCGGTGAGTTGAGAACAGGTCAAACATATGCTGGATATGCGTCCAGTTATGATACGGGCGAACGTCCGTATTGCTATAATATTGATCCAGAAAAGCCATTACCTTCTCGGCGTAGGACAGATCGGATACCGATTGCAAAAGTGCCTTCAATTCCTCCATAACTCAAACCTATAAAAAAGTATGCGTTTACAAAATGATATAGGTTATAAAAAGCAAACGACTCGCGGGTAGGCGAGTCGTCTGAAGGATAGGGTCAACGCATAAGCTACTTAGCTTTAAGGCCCAGAATAACGTCCATTTCTTTTGTCTTAACAGTGGTAAGATCAACATTCTTTTTTTCTAGAACTGCGAAACCTAAGACATAAGCAAGAAAATTTTCATTATCAAGTTCTAGATATTTTTCTGGACTTTTAGAAATATCCAATTTTTCTCCTAAGAATAGCTTTAAAGTTTGTCCATCAAGGCTAACAATTTTGAAACTGATATCTTCTTTATCGACAGTAACCTTTAAAATATTATCTGTAAGAGTCCATTTTCCTGTTTCTTTATCGCCGTTTTCGTCAGTACCTACATACTCGCCATTTTCTTTTAATAGCATCCCCGTAGAAGAGGCATCAGCATCACCATCTACCGAGTAAGTGTTACCGTCTACTTTTACATCAACGCTGTTTCCTACCCAATTTTTGTTAACCAGATCGGATTTTTTGATGGGATTAGAGGCATCTTTGTTATCTTTTGAACAACTAACTAAAGTGAAGATTGAAATAAATAAAAGGATGGTGGAAGATCGTAAAAAATTCATGGTTAGGATGAGTTTATAATGGTTGAGGTGGCAATATGCAATTTGTTTTAATGAGTGTGCAAGTCAATTTTAAAAATTCATGAAATTATAATATAAACCGATGTATGGCTATCTTTAGGTAAGAGCCTAGATGGTTGTTCAGGAATAAAGTAAAATATTGAGCTACCCTTACTTATCATTCATGATTATTATAGCGATTAAGCTATTTATATAAGTTAATAATTGTGTAGCTAACTATATAAATTAGTAGTCAATATATATTAGGTTAATTGTTTTATAAAAAATATCATAAGCGAACTAAAAACTAATTAAAAAATATTATCGCCAAATAGGATATCGTAAAAAGAAAATTTAATAGGCTCAAGTACTGTATCTAATCCTGTACCAAAAGGGATAACCCCTGTAATTGATTTTTGTAAAAAGCGATAATCAACGAAACTGTAATTTGGATAATAATAAGTAATATCTTTAATTATTTTAGATGTCCATGTGTGCTCCAGCTCCGAAATATTTTCTCGATGAAACGGCCCAAATGATTTCTTTCCATAATTATTTACTAAAGGTGCCTCATTAACAGTATATCTATAATCAGCTTCAGAAGTAAAGCTTTCAGTTATGAATACAGTAAAATAGGAAGACATTAGAGAAACAGAAATATTTATATAAGAATCTTGATATATTCTGTTATTTGATGATGAATAAAACTTTAAAGCCATTTTTAAACTTGGCTCTTGATAATAAGATAGATCTAAAAGCTCGAATTGGGGGAAGTCATTGTGAATAGCGTGCTTAAATAGGTTCCAATCCTTGGGGCCACTGTGACCATCTATAAGTGTATTGATTTTTTCCTCTACAATCTGCTCAAGTTTAGAATAGCCTATGTACCTATCTCTATAAAAGGGTAGACCGATTGGGTAATATTTACTTATAGCCTCTAATAAAAGAAATGCTAAGTTAGCTTGATTGGATGATCCCATGGTTACTAAATAATTGTTAACTTGGACATTCAATATATTGTAAAGGCTCAAGTTAATAATTATTTAGTAACCCTACTGAGCATTATTGATTTTTATACTTTCATTGTACAATATCATTTGCATGAATTAAATAGGGTGATAAAAATGAATACAAAAATTGAAAAAAGATTTATCTTAGAATTGATTTCATAACTTGTAAAGCTTATAAGCCAAGGTTTAAATATTTATCTAATGAGTGTAAAGTGGATATCTACATATTGTATATAATACTAAGAAAGAAAAGAAAGTATTTTACTGACTCTTTCTGTATGTTTATAGCTACTGTAGTATTAAAGATATTTGTCTTATTATCAATTAATTATATGTAGTTTGTTTTGTACAATGGGTAAAACAATTCTAATGGCAACAAAAAAGTGGTATTAATTAAGTGCATAAAAAAAGCCGCTTTCTTGCGACAAGAAAGCGGCTTTTTTTATGCACTTAATTAATCTTATTGAGCAATTAAACCAGCCCGGCGTAACATGGCATCGGGTTGAGGTTCGCGGCCCCGAAAACGTTTGTAGAGTTCCATGGGCTTTTCCGTACCTCCTTTCGATAAGATGTTATCGCGGAAAGATTTAGCGACTTGTTTGTTGAAAATACCTTTCTGTTTGAAGAGATCAAAAGCATCCGCATCCAGTACTTCACTCCACATGTACGAGTAATAACCGGCTGAATACCCCCCCGCAAAAATGTGAGCAAACGCTGGACTAAGGGCCGTACCTTCCACAATTGGGTATACTTCCGTCTGAGCAGCTACTTCTGCTTCTACCTGTGCCACCGTTTTTCCACTGGGAACTTGTCCGTGCCAGGCCATGTCGGTCAGGCCGAGGTTAATCTGACGAGCGGTACCTACGCCAGCCATGAAGTTGGAAGAAGCTTTCAGTTTCTCAATATATTCCTGCGGAATAACTTCTCCCGTTTGGTAGTGCTTGGCAAAGAGTTTCAGTACTTCTGGCTCAAGGCAGAAATTCTCCATGAACTGACTGGGTAACTCAACGAAATCCCAAGAGACACTGGTTCCGCTCAGGGCGTCATACTTCACGTGTGAGCTCATGGCGTGTAGGGCATGACCGAATTCGTGGAAAAGTGTTTCCACTTCCCGGAAAGTCAGTAAGGAAGGCGTCGTTTCGGTAGGACGGGTGAAGTTACACACGTTCAATACGTGCGGACGAACGTCTTTCCCATTGGCAAAATGCTGCGAACGCGTGCCCGAATTCCAAGCTCCAGCCCGTTTGCCGGGGCGGGGGAAGTAATCGCCGTACCAAATGGCTAATAACTGGCCTTTGTCGTCCAGAATTTCATAGGTTTTTACTTCTTCATTCCAGGTTGGAATATCTTTACGTTCCTTGAAAGTCAGGCCGTACAACTTATTCGTCAGCGTGAACAGACCCTCCAGAACGTTTTCAAGTTTGAAGTAAGGCTTCAGTAATTCGTCATTAATCGAGTACTTCTCTTTCTTCAGTTTTTCCGCGTAGTAACCCGCATCCCAACGTTGAAGAACGGGTTCAGCATATCCCTGTTTTCTGGCAAATTCAGTTAATTCCTTGATTTCCCGTTCGGCTGCGGGTTTGGCGTAGTTCAGCAGGTTTTTCTCAAACTCCATCACCTTCGCCGGATTTTCTGCCATGCGTTCTTCCAGCACGTAATCCGCCCAGGTTTTATAGCCTAGAAGCTTGGCTTTTTCGTAACGCAGCTTTACAATTTTCTGGATGATTTCCTGATTGTCGTTTTTGTCGCCTTTAAAACCGCGTTTATTATACGCTAACCAAAGTTCTTTCCGCAAAGCTGCGTCGTCGGCGTATTGCATGAACGGGCCGTAGCTGGGAGCCTGAAGCGTAAATACCCAACCTTCTTTATTCATCTTCTTCGCCGTTGCTTTGGCGGCTTCTTTTACGAAGTCAGGCAACCCAGAAAGACGTTTTTCGTCGGTTACCACAAGGCTGTATTCATTCGTTTCCGCGAGGTTATGCTCGTTAAACTCGATGGATAACTGCGATAACTCCTTATTAATTTCGCGAAGCTTGTTTTTGTCGGTTTCCGAAAGGTTCGCACCACTGCGGGCAAAACCCTTGTAGGTTTTCTCCAGCAACATCTGATCTTCCTTGTTGAGTTTCAGCTTGTCGCGTTCATCCCAGACGGCTTTCACCCGGGCAAAAAGCTTATCATTCAGAGAAATATCATTGCTGTAATCCGTTAACAGTGGCGAAGCTTCACGAACCGTTTTCTGGATTTCGGGTGTCGTTTCCGCACTGTTCAAGTGGAATAAAATGGGGGTTACGCGGCTTAGCAATTCTCCGGCATTTTCCAGAGCCACGATAGTGTTCTGAAAAGTGGGCTTTGCCGCGTTAGAAATGATGATATCAATGTCTTTCCGACCTTGCTTCATGCCTTCCTGAATGGCTGGGATGAAGTGTTCTACTTTGATTTTATCGTAAGCGGGCGTTTCAAAAGGAGTTTTAAACGCCTGTAAAAGAGGATTTTCTTCCATAGGTACAGACTTAACAGTAGCGTTAGGGCCCTGAGCGTGAATCAGCGAGGGACTAGCCGCCAGACTTAACAGCAGAGGGAGTTGTTTAAGTTTCATAGTCTATTGATGTTAGGTAAAACAAATAACGAATTTGCTAAGGAAACCGTGTTTTACCAAACCGCTCATGGAAAAAGCGGTAGACGGATTGACAAGTTATAGAGCTATGTTTGTATTCATTAATGAAAGAATAATCCCAAACACTCGTATCAGTTCATCTGATCTGATCGGTTAGTAACCTTATTATTATGAGCATGAATCTCTTTTTGCTTCGCGTCAGTGAAGCACGTTTAAAAGATTATCAGCTTAATGGCAAAGTTAGTGAACGTAATCCATTAGTAGAAGATCTGGATCATGCCAGTACCATTTTTACAAAAGGAGAATTTACGAGCATAAAAAAATCCTGGGAAGGAATTGTGTTTTTGATGACAGGAAAGCCCTTTGAAGAAGCTTTAACCGAGCCATTTACTACGGTCATTACAGGTAGAAAATCCTTGGAAGTAGCATTGCCGACTGCAACAGTTGCCCCACGTTACCTGACGAGCACAGAGGTTATTCGGGCCCATCAGATGTTAAGTTTAATCACGAATGAAATTCTGATGGATCGGTATAATGCAGGAGTAATGAATGATCTGGGTATTTATCCTGGAAACTGGGAAGCACCAGAAGCGAAAAGTTACCTTCTTCGGGGATTCGATCACCTGAAAGATTTTTACGCCGAAGCTGCCACTCAAAAGCAGGCAGTTATTATGTTTTTAGCCTAACAAAAAAGGTACGGCCCAAATGCACCGTACCTTTTTATCTATCAAAAACACAAAACTTAAAAACCAAGTCCTAAGGCAAAGCCGCGGGCAGATTTTAGCGGAGCAGAAACCTGCGTAGCTTTACCCGTTGTCAGATCAACTTTGTAAAGCAGCGTGCTGCCTCCTGACTGAAGAATGGCATAAGCCATACCCGTAGTGCCCCCAATGTCAAACCCATTATTACCTAAAGCGTCCACTCCAGAAGGACCTACAGGAACCAGCGTTCCATCATTAGGAGGAACCTGACGATAGAGTATATCCGTGTTGGTATCGAAGTTGTACAACGTTGTTGCGGTAGCTCCAGCGTAGTTATTAGTATAAGCAGAAGCCGTTACCGAAGGCGTACCAGGATTGATCGTACCATCAACTGTTGCTACCAGCGTAGAAGGTTCAACCCGTAAATTCTGACCCGTGTTACTAATGATTCGAATGCGGTCGGCTACCGGGTTGAAATCAAAACCGAAATCCGTTCCCTGTAAGGCAACACTTAACGCACCAGAACCTACGGGAGCTGCGGCTCCAGAAGACGTATTGATTACGTAAATCCGGCTGTTACTACCCAAAGCATATAACTGGCCCGTCGCTGGGCGGAAGTCGATGCCCAGCACACGTTCACCCGTTTGAAGACCTGTGATGGCTTTAGTTGTCACGGCACTGGCGTTGGCAGGATCAAAAATCAGCAATTCGTTGGTAACTGCATCGATAGAATACGCTACGGGTTGGGGTACTAAAGCAATACCGAGTAATTCACGGTCCAGATCGCCCAGCTTTTTCAGGCTGCCATTGCCCACATCCACCTGGGCAATTTCCCATTTCCCCTCCACTTTTACGGAAGCCAAGGTGAACGAGTTGTCGGGAGAAATATCGAAACCACCCACGGCTTCAACGTTTAAGCCCAGCGAACCCACGGGAACAAGCGTACCATTGTTCGGAGGGTCCTGCTTATACAAACGGTCGGTTACGGGATCAATGTCATACAGCGTGGTCGTGGTAACTCCGGCACGGCTGTTGGTATAAGCAGCAGCCGTAATCGTGGCTCCAGAAACACCGTTAATAGTACCGTCGATGGCCGCTACATCACCCGTCTCAGGGTGTAAACGTAAGTTCTGGCCGGTATTAGTAACCAGGCGAATTCGGTCTACTGTGGGATTGAAATCAAAAGCAACTTCAGTACCGTTAATGGCTGTAGATAAAGCCTTTACTAGCGTGGCTCTTCCCGCTGAACCGTCCGAAGCGAGGTTAATGGTATAAAGCTTGCTGGCATTGGTCACTGCATATAATTGACCCGTTGCCGGACGGAAGTCAATAGCTAATACTTTTTCACCGTCAGGCACTGCCACCTTGAAGGAGCGAAGCGGAGCATTGGGTGACAACGTGCTGATTTGCTGTAACTGGTTGTCGGTAGTTAAACCATAGAAAATCTGGTTGGGAAGTGGTGACGGAGGAGTCCGGTGGTCCATGCATGATTGCAGAGAAACCAAAGCGGCAAGTGTCACTACGGCACCCAACTGGCGGATGCCTCTGTACAGATGTACCATGAAACAGATAAGTTTATAGTGAAAATGAAAAAGGATTAGTAATGACAGCGTAATAAATTCGAACGAATTATTACCATCTGTTAACAGGGTAATAACTAATAATTTTGAATCTGGTTTTAATAAATATCAATTAACCTGATTTATGCAGGGAATTGAAAAGCTAAAGCCTTTAAAATCAGAATAATATCTAAATTGCTAAACAAAAAATATACTTGCCTTAAAGACTTTACCAGGGACATTTATTACCGCAATAGGTAGTCGGATTTCTGGATAATTGGGGGTTAAAAATAAACACGAATGCAGGGGCTGAACGCACTAAACGTACCGATACTCAGGTCATTAGTAAACTCATGCTGGCGACTAAGTTTTCCAGGGCAATCAAGCCGCCGCTTGTTGCTACCTCAAAAGTCATTAGAGCTTCAACCCGTTCTACAAGAGTAATTACATTTATCCTCAGCTGACAGCTTTAACTACTACGGAACTTGCCTTTTGTTCTAGGTTTACTTAGTAGGTTTGAACGGTAAAAATATGGATGAATATACCCATCTGATGTGTTTTTACGGTATTACACGATTTATGACTGTATATTGAAAAGCTGTATGTATATTTTCACTTTAGTGATATTTTTTTGCCTTTTAAATATACAATTACTTGCTGTATGATAAAGAAAACAATTCAACTAGTTACCATAATCTGGATGATGGGAATGCTGCATGCACAGGCTCAAGTGAACAAAAATTACAGTAAACAACGGAAATGGTGGAAAGAAGCGGTTGTCTATCAATTGTACCCCAGGAGTTTTAAGGATTCGGATGGTGATGGGGTCGGTGATTTGAAGGGAATTACCGAAAAACTGGATTACCTGAAAAGTCTAGG
This sequence comes from Siphonobacter sp. SORGH_AS_0500, assembly GCF_031453245.1. Taxonomy (NCBI): domain Bacteria; kingdom Pseudomonadati; phylum Bacteroidota; class Cytophagia; order Cytophagales; family Cytophagaceae; genus Siphonobacter; species Siphonobacter sp. SORGH_AS_0500. Next base: position 3,210,337 of record NZ_JAVIYT010000001.1, on the reverse strand, counting down.
CGTTGACGTTGTATGGCTCAATCCCATCTACAGCTCCCCCAATGACGACAATGGCTATGACATCAGCGACTACCGCAACATCATGAAAGAGTTCGGTACCATGAAGGATTTTGATCAGATGTTAGAGGGAATGCATGAGCGTGGCATGCGGCTCGTTATGGACCTGGTCGTCAACCATAGCAGTGATGAGCACGAATGGTTTCGCCAGGCCCGAAGTTCAAGAGACAGCAAATATCGCAATTATTACCACTGGTGGCCGGAGGAAAAAGGTACGCCCCCTTACCGTTACAGCTTGTTTGACGTAAACCACGATGCCTGGAAATACGATACGCTGACCCGTTCCTATTACTTGCATTATTTCTCCCGCAAACAGCCCGATCTCAATTGGAGTAACCCGGATTTAAGAAAAGAGGTGTACGACATCATGAAATTCTGGGCCGATAAGGGGGTGGACGGTTTTCGTATGGATGCCTTTCAGTTCTGTGTGAAGGACACTTCGTTTCCCGTATTTGAAGGACTGAATGCTTCCAACTTCGTCCAGTTCTACGCTATGGTGCCTCCCATACACGATTATCTCCAAGAAATGCATAAGGAGGTGTACGCCAAATACAACTTGATGAGCGTGGCCGAGGGGGCGGGACGAAACATGCAGGACGCCCACGATCTGGTGGATACCCAACGAAAGGAATTGAATATGGCCTACGCATTCGATGCGGTAGACGTGTCTTCCAGTCCCGATTATAGTATGCTGAAGTTGAAGAAAACCTTCACCAAATGGGACAAAGAATTTCAAAATGACGGCTGGCTATCCATATTCATGGGCAACCACGACCAGTCCAGAGTCATTGACCGCATCGGCAATCCTTCGGAGCAATATCGGGAGGCATCCGCCAAGCTGATTTCTACATTTCTGCTCACTATGCGGGGCACGCCTTACATTTACAATGGCGACGAAATTGGTATGACGAATGCCGGATTTAAGGACATTTCGGAATTTAAAGACATCCAGACCATTAATGAATACAAATACCAACAAAGTCAAGGCGGTGACCTAGCGGCGTTCATGCAAAAAAACATTAAATACAGCCGGGACAATTCACGCACGCCTTTTCAGTGGAACGATGAAGACAATGCTGGATTTTCGACCAGCCAGCCCTGGATCAGGGTGGGTAACAGCTATAAGGAAATCAATTTGCAAAACCAGGAAAACAATCCGGAAAGTTGTGTCAATTATTTCAGGCAAATGGTAAAGTTCCGGAAAGACAACAAAGTTTTGGTGTATGGCGACTATACAGTTGTGGATGAAAACAATCCTAATATCTACGCCTATACCCGCATTGAAGGAAATCATAAACTCCTGGTTGTGTTAAACTTCAGCGACGTTACCTCCCAAGTGACCATCCCGAAAGCGATGCGGGTTTCAACCGTAGAAATCAATAACCTACTCACCAAACCGACCATTACAAACAATACCATTGCACTTCTCCCTTGGCAAGCCGTGATTTACAAACTAAACTAGGCAAGCGGGTATTTTTTTTTTAGCAAAGTCTTTGTATGGAATGGCAACCAAACCAGGCATAAAAGGCTTGGTTTGGTTAAAAGCCTGAGCTATGCTCTTACGTTTATTACATTCATTTGTAGCTAAGGTAGGAGCCAATGAGTAGTATACTATTTCTGAATGGTAGTTATTGATGTGGTTTTGCATAGGATTGCTGTTGTAAGTAGTCTATTGAATTAGATAAAAGAATACCTGAAATAAGCCTGAACGAAAGGTGAATTAAAAAAACCTAAGGCTTATTAGTGAGCGAATGATCAACAAAAATCATGAAGGAAGACGTTGTTATTCATAAAAAGAAACCCCTGTTTCCTATTAGTCAGGAGTTGCATAAGTACTTGCATACTTATCAGCGGGAGGCGAAGTTACCTTTGGGTTATGCGGATTTGATGAACTTTCAGGAGTCTATTCCACTGGTTGACAAACACGGAAAAGATACGCTGTGGGAGACACCCATTTATCCTTCGTATGACATTGATCGCATCCATAAGGGACTGAAGAAAATTTATGCGATGCTCAATACCTCGGGTAATCTTCACATTGTCGAACACAAGTACATCGACCGGATTGATTACTGTACGTTCGGTAATACGCATCCGTTTCGGGTTCGGATTGTGAATCGACTCAATGATGTTTATGATTATTTCTACGTCAAAAAGGCGGATGCCTCCCGGATTTACGGACTGGAACTGGAACATACGTTATCGCCCAATGACGTTAATTACCTGGTTGATCATACGACTCTCGTAGAAGAGCACATTGCGGGAATTCCCGGTGATGTATTCCCACAGAAATACATGCTCAAAATTGAGTATAACCCGATTCGAATTGCGAAGGAGTTTGTGAAGTTTAACGAACGCTGCCTGATTATGCTTTTGGGCGATATGCGTTCGTATAATTTCGTTTGGCAAATCACGCCCGATTTTGATGATTTTCAGTTTCGTATTCGTTGCATCGACTTTGACCAGCAGTTTTACGAAGGGAATCGGCGGGTGTATATGCCACAGTTTTTCAAGGAAAACTATCCTTACGTAAAGCTCGCGATGGAGCACCTTACCGACAAAACCGTCTGGCAGTACCAACAGGAAGAACGCTCCATGTTAATCCACCGCATACGAAGCGAAAGGTATCGATTGGCTCATCTACGCGATGTGGCCAATCGTCATCCCTTATCGACAGAGGCTAATATTGTGGAGCTAAAAAAGGGACTGGCGGATCATTACAAAAACAAGCTGTATCTGAAATGTAACAGCATGGTTGATATTGTAGAGCTCAATATTAAGAACGTGATTCGGCAGGTATTGTAGGTTTTTTAACGAAGAGAAAAGCGATGTAAAGCATTATGAAGGGCATGGCCGGAATCATGTATCGCAGCAGAGGAATAATGATAAGGGTAGTGCCCCAGTAATACAAAATCAGAAGCAGGGGAATGAAGAAAAACCAGGAAAAATAACGACGGGAGAAGCTTCGAATTATTCCTGCGGTGGCCGGAATCAGGTACAGAAACTGAAGAATCATCACTGATTTTTCATTCGGGTTATCCCAGAGGCCGTACCAGCTTCTCAAAAGTTTATACCCCAGTAACTGCAACAAAACCAGCGGTTGAGCTTCCGTTACTTTCTGGAAAAGAGAAGGTAAGGTAGGGGGATCAGAGGCAACTTTGTCCATGAAATCATACAAGTCTTTCGGAACCGAAATAGGCGAGCCGTGATACGCTCTATGCCCGAAAATTAAGCCTTCGTAAATGGCAAGAACGGATTTTCCCTGCACCATGATCCACTCGTGATTGTAATGATAGACATACAATTCCCAGGGTAATACGGTTAGACAAAATCCTGAAAGCCAAAGAGCTATGGCTGTTCCGAGAGAATGACGTCTGTTGACCTGCGGGTAGTTGTACCAAAGTACATAAATCACTAAAATGACAGCCAGATAGAGGGTGATCGGACGAAGCAGGCAGGAAATCCCTAACCAAAATCCGCCGATAGCCATTTGCGTTACCTGACCTTTTCTTAGATAAGTCAGGTAGTGGCTCAGGGCTGCGAGAAAGGTCAGCAGAAAAGGAATTTCGCTGTTAGGTTGCGTATACAGAAGGAGCTGAATGGGATAAGTCGCCCAGAGCAACGTTGCGATTTCAGCGGATACTTCTGGAAGAAAGTGACGGGCAATTTTTCGAAAATAAAGTAAGGAGAAAGCCCCTATCAGCAAATCGATGCCAATAACCGTTAGGGTACGTTCTAGCGAAAAAACATCCGCCAGAGCGTGAATTAACATGAGAAAGATTGGATAACCCGGAGGAAAAAAAGTAAAAGCCTGTCCCTGATCCAGGTACCCTTGCCCGCTGGCTAATACGTCAGCCATGCGGGCGTAAGTAATGTAATCGGGTGGGATGGGGCGTTTGCCCCACCACATGACAACGGTAAGTAACTCAATACCAGTAACAAAGAGAAACCAGAAACGGCGTTTTTGTTTTTCCGTTTGCTGGCTCCATTGTTTGAGTAAAGACCCCAACGTTTTCTAGTTAAGATATTCGTTTAGATACTTCGCCATTTCCTGCTGTACCAGACGAGCTTCGACGGCGGCCCGTTCAGCGAAGTCCGTACCTGAGGAGGCGTAAATAATGGCACGCGAGGAATTAACGAGCAGTCCGCACTGACGATTCATGCCGTACTTGGAAACCTCTTCCAGGCTGCCACCCTGAGCACCAACGCCGGGAACTAGCAGAAAATGCTCGGGTACTAATTCACGAATTCGCTGTAATTGATTAGCCTGGGTTGCCCCTACGACATACATCAACTGATCGCGGTTACCCCAGTTCTGGGAAGTCATCAAAACTTGTTCAAACAATGCTCTGGAATGAATTGCTTCGGCGTTTTTAACTTCCAGACGCTGGAAATCGCTGCTTCCGGCATTTGAAGTTAAGGCCAGCAGAATGACCCATTTGCCCGGAAAATTCAGAAAGGGCTTTACGGAATCTTCTCCCATGTAAGGAGCTACCGTTACGGAATCGAAATCCAGCCCCGATGCTTCTTTATCGAAAAACGCACGGGCATACAGTCCAGACGTATTTCCAATGTCTCCGCGTTTGGCATCGGCAATGGTAAAACATTCTTTGGGAATAATTTCCAGCGTTTTCTGCAAGCTCTCCCAGCCCCGAGGTCCCATGGCTTCGTAGAAAGCCAGATTGGGCTTATACGCAACAGCGTAGTGATGCGTCGCTTCAATAATGGCCCGGTTGAATGCAAAAATCGGATCCGACTCCGAGCGTAGGTGAGCCGGGATTTTTTGAATATCGGTATCTAAGCCTACGCACAAGTAAGAAGATTTAGATTTGATCTGGGCAAAAAGTTCGGAACGAGTCACGGGTAGTAGGGATAGTTAAATCGAAAGTTCAGTTAGGAAACCAGAGATATCGAGCTGGAACGGATGAATAATGAAAGCTAAAAAATAAACTTTCATCAACAAAAACCGATGGAGCATGAGGAAATCCCTATTTTTGTCCAGCAAAATTGTCTCGCTATTCTTTAACACGCAACCCTTTTATACTTTGCATGGAATTTCGTCCTGGCCAGCTAACCGGATTGGTTGAGTTATTTCCCCGAATTTTTGAAGATGAACGCGGCTTTTTTTGGGAGTCGTTCAATGAACCAGTTTTTCAACAGGCGGGCCTTCCTTCAGCCAGCCAATTTGTACAAGATAACCATTCTTGGTCTAAAAAAGGCGTTTTGCGTGGTCTTCACTGTCAGCATGAACCTTATGCTCAGGGTAAATTAGTGCGTTGTACGCAGGGGAAAGTGCTGGATGTTGTAGTTGACATTCGTCCGAATTCTCCAACGTTTGGACAGCACGAAAAATTTTTACTGGATTCGGCTGTTGGTAACATGCTTTGGGTTCCCGGCGGCTTTGCTCATGGGTTTATCGCTTTGGAAGAGGCGACGTTCATGTACAAGTGCACTAACCTCTATAACAAAGCAGCCGAATCAGGTTTGTTATGGAACGATCCCGAATTAGGCATTGACTGGGAATTTGAGAAATACGGCATCGAAGCCCCAATTGTTTCAGCCAAAGATCAGATTTTGCCTACCTGGAAAGAATTTCAGGAATCTTTAGCAGCGAAATAAGCTTCAAACCATACGTGAAAAGCCCGGCTTGTGTACCTGACAAGTCGGGCTTTTGTGTATAAAATATGGAATCGACGGCGATAGCAATAGCGGCGGTATTAAAAAAGTACCGTTTGCCCGCCTTATGGAATTACGCCCTGGCGACCCTTGAAATAAGTACGAAAGGGGGGGGCACTAGGGGCTTGCAATGGCGTAACTTCCCAAACCAGATGAAAGCGGCGGTTATTACCGAGTCGCTGACTCATGACCAATTAAAAGTAGTTTTATTACCCATCGTCCTCAAAGAACAAGATCCGATCCCGCACGCAGGAACGTATAGCTTTTCTGAAGAACAGGTTTTAAATTATCTGGAGGAAACGGGCGATGATAACCCTATTCATACAGGGAATCTGGCGATTGTACCGGGATTATTATTGCTTTCTTTTCTGGAAAAGAAAATCCTGCAGAAGCCTTTACAATCCGTTTCAGTTCGTTTTTATGAGGCTCTTTTAGTGAACGAAAATTTTGACGTAGAGCAACGAACTACGAGCGAATGGCGGGTAACGAAAGGATCGAAACAGATACTACTTACGTTGAAATTTAGCTGATATGGATTCTTTTTTATGCGTAGCCATCACTCCCGATTCAGTGACAGATCAGAACATAATTGAAGAATTGTGGGCGGAGGGGCTGGATTACCTGTATTGGCGAAAAACGGATGTACTAACGCAGCCACCGCCGATTCATCACCCGAATAAAATTCTACTGGCTTCTTCACAGCCAACGAGTTACCTCTGGCATTTGAAAGAAAAAGATCAACAGGTATTACCTGTAAATCAGCGGGCTTTTTCTACCAGCATTCATCAATTATCTGACTGGCCGTTGTGGACTAATAAAGTGGATCTGGTTTTTTACAGTCCCGTTTTCGAGAGTATCAGCAAACCCGGGTATGGACCGGTTCTTTCCTTAACGACAATTGAATATCAACTGAAAAAGCTTCGTTCCGAAGGTGAAAACCTGCCTAAGATTGTTGCTTTAGGAGGCGTTCATCAAGGTAATATCGCCGCCGTCCAACAGTCAGGATTTGATGGAGCCGCCTTGATGGGAAGTTTATGGAACAATGAAAATCCAGCGAATGCTTTGCGAGAATTACGTCAACAATTAAAGCTGTAATTGTCGAATGGCATGTAGTCCTCCACTGAGATGATGCACTTGGGTAAAGCCCTTTTCTTGTAATAACTGAACCGCTTTTTTGCTGCGTATTCCAGACTGGCAATGCACAATAATCGTTTGGTGAGCAGGAAGTTCGTGGTAACGAACCGCAAGTTCGGCTAGTGGAATTAACGCTCCTCCCAGATTATCCCGTTCGTATTCTTCTGCTTCGCGAACATCCAGTAAAAAAGGTTTATCATCCTGATTCATCCATTGCCAGAATTCTGAAACGGTTAATTCTGAAATAACTGCTTCGCAAGTTTGGGAAGCGTCTTGTAATGCAGTAATCCGAAGATTTTCAGGATTTAACTCGAATGAAAACGTTGAAAAACTGAACTGTAAGGTATTAAAACAGAGCAACGTGCCGCTTAAAGGTTCGCCTATATTCGTGATCAACTTAATGACTTCATTCGCCATTAGGCAGCCCGTGATACCCGGTAATACCCCCAGCACACCCACCACGCTACAGGCTTCAAGTTCGCTGGGTTCGGGGTATAGGCAGCGATACGTAGGGCCGCCCCGGTAATTAAACACACTGACTTGTCCTTCAAATTTAAAAATGGAGCCAAAAACCAGCGGGTTATTCAACAGGACACAGGCATCATTAACCAGGTAACGCGTCGCAAAATTGTCCGAACCATCGACGATAATATCATAGTTTCCGAGGAGGGTTAATGCATTCGCTGCGTTTAGAAATACGGGATGAGCAATCACCTCAATATGTGGATTCTGCTGACGTAATACATGAGCCGCCGTCTCAGCTTTTGACTGACCGATGTGTTCGGGTGAGAAAAGAATCTGACGTTGCAGGTTGCTCAGGGAAACCGTATCTCCATCAATAATCCCAATCGTGCCCACGCCCACGGCTGTTAAATACTGTAAAACAGGACAGCCTAAACCGCCCGCCCCTATAACCGCGACGTGGGCTTGTTTGAGTAGTTTTTGTCCTTGTAACCCAATCTCGGGCAGGCGGATGTGGCGATTGTATCGTTCTAATTCTTCCTGATTCATACGAATGAAGGGTCCCAGTCTTTCCAGACAGGTACGTACCCCTGATTTAAAATGACGGATGAAATCTGAGCGGGGGTACGTTCATCGGAGATTTCAAACTGCTCCAGCGATTCAGGTTCGACAACGTATCCACCGGGGTTCGTTTTCGATCCGGCACTCATGTGTGTAATGCCCAGCTTGACCAGGTGATCCCGAAAACGTGGTGTTTCGCGGGTTGACAACGATAACTCGACGTCTTCATTGAATAAGCGATAGGCACAGATTAACTGCACCAGTTCCTTGTCGCTCATGCAGGATTTAAACGTCTGAAAATGATCCGTCAACTGGATGGGACGGAGGCGGGGAAAAGAAATACTATACTTACTCTGCCAGTACGTTTTTTCGAGGTATTGTAAATGCAAAGCGGTAAAAAAACTATCCGTCCGCCAGTCTTCAAGGCCTAGTAATGCTCCCAGGCCAATCTTGTGAATTCCCGCCTGGCCCAACCGGTCGGGAGTTGCAAGCCGATAATGAAAGTTAGACTTTTTGCCTTTAGGATGGTGCGTTTTATACGTCTCCTCATGATACGTTTCCTGGTAAACCAGAACCGTGTGCAGCCCTTCGACTATTAACTCCTGATATTCTTCAAGATCAAGTGGCTGAACTTCCATCGAAATATTAGCAAAATGGGGCCGCAATAAACGGATGGCATTTTTAAGGTAGGGAACTCCAACCGCCTGATTAGCTTCGCCCGTTACCAGAAGCACATGCTCATAGCCCAGCTCTTTGATGGCTGCGGCTTCCCGTAGAATCTCCTCGTCCGTCAGCGTTTTGCGGCGGATTTTATTATCCAGACTAAAGGCACAATAGGTGCAGATGTTCTGACACTCGTTGGACAAATACAAGGGAGCATAAAGCTGAATGGTTTTGCCAAAACGCTTCTGGGTTAGCTGATGACTGAGCTGAGCCATCGGTTCCAGGTAGGCCAGAGCCGCCGGAGAAATCAGGGCTTTAAAATCCTCAACCGAACGTTTCTTAGCGGCTAAGGCTTGCTCCACGCGTCTCGGTGTCGTATCCTGAATTTCCTGAGTAACCGTATCCCAGTGATAATGATCAAACCAGGTTTTAAACATCATATTTCAATCGTTTAGAGCGTGGTTCTACAATTCATCCAGAAAAGCCGTTAGAGGACTGCTGGCATGAGCATAGACAGAAGTCGAGGCCAGTCGGGCTTCATAAGCCGTGCGTCCGGCTTCTACGGCCATTCTGAAAGCCTGAGCCATTCGCACGGGCTGTTCGGAGACGGCAATGGCCGTATTCACCAGTACAGCATCGGCACCCAATTCCATGGCGGCGGCAGCGTGGGAGGGAGCTCCCAAACCCGCATCCACTACCACCGGAACGTTGCTTTGTTCGATAATGATTTCCAGAAAATCGAGTGTGCGTAAGCCTTTATTGGTTCCGATGGGAGCCCCCAAAGGCATAACTGCGGCGACGCCTGCTTCTTCCAGCCGCTTGCATAAAACCGGGTCGGCGTGGATGTAAGGTAAGACGACAAAACCCAGCTTTACCAGTTCTTCGGCAGCCTTTAACGTTTCGATGGGGTCGGGTAATAAATATTTAGGATCGGGATGGATTTCCAGCTTTAACCAATTCGTTTCCAGAGCTTCACGAGCCATTTGAGCCGCGAAAACGGCTTCCCTTGCTGTGCGAACGCCGGAAGTGTTGGGCAACAAATGAGCATCGGGCAGGTGGGTTAACATTTCATCTTCAGCGTTACCCGCATCTACCCGTTTCAGAGCCACGGTAACCAGTTCTGTACCCGAGGCCGCCAGTGCTTCCTGCATGAGTTGAACCGAACCGAATTTTCCCGTTCCGGTAAAAAGCCGGGATTGAAACGTACGATCAGCGATAATCAGGGGTTGATTCATGAGATAGGCAACTTTGGATGAATAATCGGGTTTGTTCAGCAGGATTGGCAGCCTGAGTAATCGCCGAAGAAACAGCAATTCCATAAAGGCCCGTGTCCAGCAAGGCAGGAACGTCTGCCAGGGTAATCCCTCCGATGGCAATGACGGGGATGGTAATGGAACGCTGCTGCAACGCTTTCATAAGAGACTCATACCCAGCTAATCCAAGAATGGGACTTAGTTTTTCTTTGGTCTTTGTAAACCGGAAAGGTCCCAGACCAATGTAGTTGGCTCCCGCCTCGGCATGCATCAGAATATCTTCCAGCGTATTGGCTGTTCCGCCGATAATGATTTCCGTACCTAGTAATTGACGGGCTTCGGTAAGGGGCATATCCTCTTTGCCCAAATGCAATCCGTCAGAGCCAATTTCACCCGCCAGATGAGTATTATCGTTAATAATCAACCGGGATTGATGGGAATGGCAAACGGCCTGGGTTTCCAGAGCAATTGCTTTCCAATCTTCGTAACGTTTATTTTTCAGCCGAAGCTGAATCCAGTTCGCCCCCGCCGAACAGGCTTGCTCGGCCTGTTCGGGAGTGGTGACGATGTAATGTAATCGGCTTATAGTCATACGATTGTCTCGTGAAAACCTAATAAATAAGGCGTGCTGGCGAGGTAGCGATTCATGTATAATCGTGCTCTGGCACTGGCTTCTTTTTGCGAAAACCCTTTGGCTAAACCAGTTGCCAGAACCGCTGACAGGACACAACCGCTGCCGTGTTTCTCGCCGTTTGGAATAAAAGGAGCGGGATACGCGATTACCGTTTGATGGGTGTCAAATAGGTAATCGGTCACCTGCCCATTTTCGGAAGAACTATGCCCGCCTTTCAGGTAAACGTTACAGTAATTGCTCAAGGTTTGAGCCGCTTTCTGAGGGCTCTGTTCTCCAGTAATCTGCTGTATTTCGGGAATGTTGGGTGTAATTACCGTCAGCTTTTGCAGAATGGGTACCAGCTCATTCAGTGTTAACCGATGAAAATCAAATCCCGCCGAAGCCTTCAAAATGGGATCCCAGAGGAGGATAATCTTTGGGTTTTGAAGGACTAACCAATCCAGCAGTCCCGACAGAACCGACATCGATTCGATTAATCCAATCTTTACCACCTGAATCGGATAGCGTTCAAAAAGCGGCTCACATTGAGCAATGATTTCTTCCAGACTAACCCAATGAACCTTCCGAAACGAAGCATCGTGCTGAATCGTGAGAGCCGTAGCAACTGCGAGACCATAGGTTTGCTGAGCTTCAAAAACCTTGACATCCGCCAGAATTCCGGCCCCGGCACTGGGATCGAGCCCGGCTATGCTTAATACGTAAGGTCGTTCGGTCTGGATCATAAGTAAATTTCGCCGCCCTGCTGAACGAACTCTTCAGATTTGATCTTCATGGCTTTATCGAAAACCTCTTCCCCTTCAATCTCGTGCTGTTCGGCGAAGGCCCGTACTTCCTGCGTAATCTTCATTGAGCAGAAATGGGGTCCGCACATGGAGCAGAAGTGGGCGAGTTTAGCTCCTTCGGCGGGAAGCGTTTCATCGTGGAATTCGCGAGCAGTATCGGGGTCCAGTGAAAGATTGAACTGATCTTCCCAGCGGAACTCAAAGCGAGCTTTACTCAAGGCATTGTCCCGGTATTGAGCCCCCGGATGGCCCTTGGCTAAGTCGGCGGCGTGAGCGGCAATTTTATAGGTAATCACCCCATCTTTCACGTCCTTTTTATTGGGTAAGCCCAGGTGTTCTTTGGGGGTTACGTAACACAGCATGGCCGTACCAAACCAGCCAATCATGGCAGCACCAATACCCGAGGTAATGTGGTCATAACCCGGAGCAATATCCGTTGTCAGCGGGCCGAGGGTATAGAAAGGAGCTTCGTGACAATGTTCCAATTGTTTGTCCATGTTCTCTTTGATGAGATGCATGGGCACGTGACCAGGACCTTCAATCATCACCTGAACGTCGTGTTTCCAGGCAATTTTGGTTAATTCCCCGAGGGTTTCCAGTTCAGCAAACTGAGCCGCATCATTAGCATCGGCAATCGAACCGGGCCGTAAGCCGTCGCCGAGCGAAAAGCAAACGTCATACGCCTTCATAATCTCGCAGATTTCTTCAAAATGCGTGTAGAGAAAATTCTCTTTGTGGTGAGCCAGACACCATTTCGCCAGAATACTACCCCCACGGGATACAATACCCGTTACTCGCTTGGCAGTCAGGGGAATGTAGCGAAGTAATACACCCGCATGAATGGTAAAGTAATCCACGCCTTGCTCGGCTTGCTCGATGAGTGTATCCCGGAAAATCTCCCAGGTAAGGTCTTCAGCCTTTCCATTTACTTTTTCCAGAGCCTGATAAATGGGAACCGTTCCCACGGGTACGGGGCAGTTGCGAATAATCCATTCGCGGGTTTCGTGAATATTTTTTCCCGTCGATAAGTCCATGAGCGTATCACCACCCCACCGACAACTCCAGACTGCTTTTTCTACTTCTTCTTCAATGCTGGAGCTAACTACGGAGTTACCAATGTTGGTATTAATCTTCACCAGAAAATTGCGGCCAATAATCATCGGTTCGCTTTCCGGGTGGTTAATGTTGGACGGGATAACCGCCCGTCCGGCAGCAACTTCCTGACGGACAAATTCGGGAGTAATGAACTTTTGTGGCGTATTCGCTCCGAAACTGTTGCCCGGATGCTGGTGCTTCAGAGAGGCTTCCTGCTGTTCAATTCGCTGGTTTTCCCGAATGGCGATGTATTCCATTTCGGGAGTAATGATTCCCTGTTTGGCATAATGTAACTGGCTGACATTTAGCCCTTTTTTAGCCTTTAAAGGTAATCGGATATGCTCAAAACGCAGAGCATCCAGGCTACGGTTCGCTAATCGTTCGTTGCAGTATGCTGAAGAAAAAGAATCCAGTTGTTCAACGTCGGCCCGATCCTTAATCCATGCTTCCCGAAGTCGGGGTAGACCTTTTTGTAAATCAATAGTAGCATTGGGATCGGTGTATGGGCCGCTGGTATCATAGACCGTAACGGGAGCATTGGGTTGTCGGCTTTCTTTGCCGTTGAAATTCGTAACCGTATCCGAAAGGGTGATTTCCCGCATGGCTACCTGAATGTTATGCAGCGTACCGGGAACATAGACTTTCCGTGAACCTGTCAGTGGAGCACGGGTAATGGTTTGGGGCGATGGCAGTTTTTCGTTTTTCATGTTAACCTCCCTGAGTGGCTTGAAGAATGGTGATTTTCTCGTTCTCGGATACGATAAAATGTTCCCAGGCAAGACGGGGAACAATGGCATTGTTAACGGCAACGGCAATGCCTTTTTTTTCGGCGAGGGCCAGTTGCGTCAACAGCGAACGCAGAGACGTAGCCTCTGGCGTAAGAACGGCTTGGTTGTTGACAAATACGGTCATAATGCGTTTCATGTCGCATGAAAGCACAAGCCCAGGGGAGACAGAAAATTTGCGAGGAGAGCAACGAAAACACCCGTGCATACGGACGTGTTTCCAGAAAGAATGTAAGATCCTCACTTTTCCCTACGCAGGTCCTAACCTGGTCAGGTTCAAAGGGTATGTCTCAGCCCAATTCAACGGGCACCCCTAAAGTTTGGCTTTTCAGCGAGGCAAAGGTAGAAAGACTTATTAGCTTTCAAAGAATGAACGTAATTTTTTAACTAAAAAGGCCAGGTGTGTCTAGGGCTTAGCAATGCTACGGCCAGCGTGGTTCGATTAGTTTTTACTGGTAGTAATTAGGTTATGGGAAGCCGAGAAGATTTGAGATGGAAGGGGAGAAATGCTGCCAGCGGAAAAGCTGGCAGCGGCAACCGAGATGAAAGTGGGTTAAAAGCGGGCCGGATTACGTTGCTTAAAATGTCGCTGCCAGCTTTTTCGCTGGCAGCCAATAAGTCAATAGGAAGCCGAGAAGCTTTGGAATGGAAGGGGAGAAATGCTGCCAGCAGAAGAGCTGGCAGCGGCAACCGAGATGAAAGTGGGTTAAAAGCGGGCCGGACTACGTTGCTTAAAATGTCGCTGCCAGCTTTTTCGCTGGCAGCAATAAGTCATAGGAAGCCAAGAAAATCTGGAATGAAAGTATAAAAATACTGCCGGTAAAAATATAACGCAGAAAGCCCCCACCAGTATAAACCAGTGGGGGCTTTCATATATGAAGAGCTAAAGCTTATTCGCCTACGATAACGAAAGCTACTTTGTGCTTCACTTCTTTGTGAAGATCAAGCGTAGCAGAGTAATCGCCGAGTGACTTAACTTCAGAGTCAAGCGTGATTTTCTTACGATCTACTTCAAAACCTTTTGCTTTCAGAGCGTCAGAGATTTGAGTGTTCGTTACACGACCGAAGATACGTCCGCTTTCACCTACTTTAGCAGGAATTTCCAGCGTCAGATCACCGATAGAAGCTGCTAATTCTTCAGCATCTTTTTTCAGTTTCTCGGCTTTGTGAGCAGCTTGCTTAATGTTTTCAGCAAGGATTTTTTTGTTGGCTTCGCTGGCCATTACCGCGAATCCTTGGGGAATGAGGTAGTTACGACCGTAGCCAGCTTTCACTGCTACTAAATCGTTCTTATAACCCAATCCCGCGATATCGGTTTTGAGAATAACTTCCATTTCTTTAAATTAAATGAGTTTTATGAGTTTCCAGTTTTCGGTTGTCCGTGGTCAGTTTTTCTGAAAACTGTAGACAGACAACGGCAACTACTTCAGAGAATCGCCAACGTATGGTAATAACCCAATGTGACGGGCACGCTTCACAGCCTGAGCTACTTTGCGTTGGTTCTTCAGCGTAGTACCAGTAATACGACGGGGAAGAATCTTGCCTTGCTCATTCAATAACTTGAGAAGGAAGTTAGGATCCTTGTAATCAATGTATTTAATGCCGGCTTTCTTGAAGCGGTCATATTTTTTGCGGTTCTGGTTTTTATCCAGAGGTTCGTTTTGTAATGACATGGTCGTGAAATGATTTTAGTTGATGGTTATTAGTTGATAGTTGTTAGATCAAACAACCAGCAACGAATAACTACTAACGATTAACTATTCAGCGGAAGCTTCTTGTTTCTTACCTACCAGACCTTTACGCTTGCGTTCGTTGTAAGCAATCGCGTGTTTGTCCAGAGAGATAGTAAGGAAACGCATCACTCGCTCATCACGACGGTATTCTGTTTCGAGAGTAGCGATTACGTCTGGGTTCGCTTTGAATTCTACCAGGAAATAAAAGCCAGTTCCTTTTCCTTGAATAGGGTAAGCCAGTTTTTTCAGGCCCCAAGACTCTTCGTGGATCAGTTCTGAACCGTTATCCGTAAGAATTTTTTTGAATTTGTCGACAGCATCCTTCGTCTGGACGTCAGACAAAACGGGAGTAAGGATGAATACTGTCTCGTACTGTTTTTGTGACATGTGTTAGTACGGAAAATGTGAAAAAATTAATATTAATCGAAAATCGAGCCGCAAAAGTACATACTTTATCTATAATAATAAAACCCTCCCCTTAAATATTTTATAATTAATTGTAGGAGAGAAGATTAACGCAGATACACGGTATAACTTAAGTCAAAAAAAGCTTCAACCGGAAAGGTTGAAGCTTTGAGATTTCTGAATTGAACAAGACCTTAAAACAAACCGCTACGCACTTCAAACGTGCCTTCGCCAATTTTTACGCCTTCCGAGAACAGCTCAATCTGGTGTTTACCTTTTTTGAATGGAATGCCACGTTTATAAATGACATCCACCTGCTGCCCATTGCCCTGGTAGGTAATGTCTTTCTTGGTGGTAAAAATCATCTCCTTGTTCTGATACATAAAAGTGCCGGAGCCCGTCGCCATATCAGAAATAATAGCTCCCGAAGGATCCAGCACTCGTACGTAAATTTCCTTTTCGTTTTTCTCGGTCAGGGCATTATCGCCCAAACCAAAAGCAATTCGAATCTGATCAATCTTATCCGCTTTGATTTTTTCCCGCTGCTTGCCGTTCGAGTTAATGGCATACACCATCACGTTCTGAGCTTTCAGAGCGGCAGCAATGTTAATTTTATCAGTCAGTTCCTTATTGTTATTCTTCAAGGTGCTGAGCGAATCACCGTAAGACTGTTTGGTCTTTTCGATTTCCGTTTTCAGTCCTTCGTTATTGGTCGTCAGTTCCTGATTTTGAGTAGTGAGGAGTCCGTTTTCTTCTCGAAGTTTAACAATGTCTTTGTCCTTTTGGGCCAGAATTACGTTGTATTCCTTGATCTTCGCTTCGTACTTTTTGATATCGGCTTCAGTGGCGTTGATGATGTTTTGTTTATCGATTTCGAGTTTGGTTTTCAGTTGCATTAACTCGTCGATATTACCACCCAGCATACGGATTTCAGCAATTTTAGCATCCAGTTGCGTCGAGATGGAGTCGAGCTTGGTATTGGTCTTGATGATCTCGCGTTGTTGAGCTACTGTCCGGGACGAAAGCGTCTCCCGTTCATTCCTTTCGTTAAAGTACAGGAAGCCCAGAATGGCCACAAGTCCACCCATAACAACAAGGGCAGCAATGAAGTAATTTTTTTTGTCAGAGTCTTTCTGTGGTGTTGAGCGGGTATAATCGTAAGGTTCCATGCGTTTGTAATAAAATGGAGGTACGGGTAGACAAAACTACGGCTAAGACGGAACAAGTCAACAACTTATCCAGGAAAACCGAATTAGAAATTTAACGTTGTCCCCTAAAAGTGGTAGGCCGTTGACGAGTTTACCACTACTTTTGTGGAAACAATTATAGAATGAGCGTAGCTGAAAATCTGAATACAATTAAAAAAAACATGGCTGGTTATCCAGCTCGTTTGATTGCCGTTACCAAAACTCACCCCGTAGAAACGCTTCGTGAAGCTTACGAAGCTGGAGCCCGAATTTTTGGAGAAAACAAAGTGCAGGAGATGGTAGATAAGTGGAAGCAACTTCCCGAAGACATCCAGTGGCACATGATTGGCCACCTGCAAACAAATAAAGTCAAGCCGATTGCTCCCTTTGTATCCTTGATTCATTCCGTAGATAGTTTCAAATTATTGCTGGAGATTAACAAGCAGGCTGGAAAAGCTAAACGGGTGATTGACTGCTTATTGCAAATTCATATTGCCACCGAAGAAACAAAATTTGGATTCAGTTTTCAGGAGGCAGAGGCGGCCCTGCATTCAGAAGCTCTGAATGGTTTACAGAATGTGCGGATTGTAGGGTTAATGGGGATGGCTTCGAATACCGAAGATAACATTCAGGTACGAATGGAATTCCGGGGATTGAAGCAGTTTTTTGATCGTATGAAGGCAACGGTTCCGCAGACGGATCGTTGTCAGTTGCAGGAACTTTCCATGGGAATGAGCGGTGATTACGAAGCTGCCCTACAGGAAGGAAGCACGCTGATTCGCGTAGGTAGTGCCATTTTTGGAGCCCGCGAATACGCCGAATAATCAACCGGAAGGTTTTCAGAAAAAGGCTGGAGACCTTCCTTTTTTTCTTTCCCATGAACTTCAGAACCGAATTCACTATTCCTGCTTCTGACTGGAAAATCAACCTGGATTCGAGCGTCGTTTCGATGGGTTCCTGTTTCGCTGAAGTCGTCGGAACGCGTTTGCAACAGTATAAAATGGCAGGTTTGTATCAGCCGTTTGGTACGCTGTTTAGCCCAGTGGCCTTATTTAAAATCCTGTCCAATGCCTTGAAAGACCAGCCTGCGGATCCTCGGTTATTTTTGGAAAGGGAGGGACAGTGGTTGCATTATGATTTCCATTCCTCGATATCTGCTTCTAATCAGGAAGAGCTTAATCGGCTAATTACTAATCAGTTAGTGTCTTTAAAAGAATGTCTATCTAAAGCTCAGGTATTAATTCTGACTTTAGGTTCTTCGTGGGTGTATCAGCTCAATGATACGCCTGCTTACGTAGCCAACTGCCACAAACAGCCTGCCCGGATTTTTACGAAAGACTTGTTAAGCGTTAAAACGATTTGTAAGGAATTTGGTAACGTATATACCTTACTGAAGCAAATAAATCCGGGTTTACGTATTCTCTTAACCGTAAGTCCCGTACGTCATGCTAAAGACGGCATGATGGAGAATTCAGTGAGTAAGTCCATCCTGCGGGCGGCCTGTCATTACCTGATTACCGATTATCAAGACACCGCCTATTTCCCAGCCTATGAGTTACTACTGGACGATTTGCGGGATTACCGATTTTATGAAACCGATCTGGTTCATCCCAGCGAAATGGCTGAAGAGTATATCTTCGAAAAATTTCAGCAAACGTATTTTAGTAAAGAGCTAAGTCAGTTTGCAAAAGAGTGGCAACGGCTTACTAAAGCCCTGAACCACCGGCCTTTCCAACCAAACACGGGTACTTATCAAAGCTTTCTGGAAAAACTAAAAACCGATTTTCTTCAATTACCTGTAAATACGCAAATGGAAGTAAGCGAGATTGAGCGTCGCCTGAGCAATATCCGGCTATAAAATGCTTCTAAATAGGGGAAATACAGGAAGATAAACAAGGTGCTACGAAACTTACTGGTTACCTTTGTGGTTACGAATGGGCGGGTTTTAAAGGATTAAACCTCCATTGATGAATCTTACTTTATGGGCGAATTACGAATTAAGAAAGAAGATATTATTAAAGCTTTAGGGACCGTTGAAGAACCGGACTTAAAGAAGGATTTGGTTACCTTGAACATGATCAAGGATGTGGAGTTGGGCGTGGGTGAAGTACGTTTTACGGTGGTATTAACAACCCCGGCTTGTCCCCTGAAGGAGGTTATTCGTCAGCGTTGTGAAGATGCCATTCATGAGTTGGTTGACCCCGAATTACGGGTGGTAATTCATATGACGGCTGACGTAACAACGACAGCTTTCGGAAATAAAACAGTACTGTCAACGGTGAAGAACGTCATCGCCATTGCTTCCGGTAAAGGTGGGGTAGGAAAGTCGACCGTAACGGCAAACCTGGCGATTGCTCTGAAAAATTCAGGAGCTAAAGTCGGAATTCTGGACGCTGACATTTATGGTCCTTCGATTCCGGTGATGTTTGGTGCGGAAGATCTGCAACCAACCGTAACGGTACTAGAGGGTAAAAACATGATTAATCCCATTCTTCAGTATGGGATTAAAATGATTTCGATGGGATTTCTGGTTCCTGCCGACAGTCCGATGGTGTGGCGTGGTCCGATGGCCAGCCAGGCTCTGAAGCAGTTGATGGGGGACGTAAACTGGGGTGAACTGGATTATTTGTTAATCGACTTACCTCCCGGAACGGGCGATATTCACCTGACGCTGGTGCAGTCGGCTCCAATCACGGGTGCGGTCATTGTTACGACCCCTCAGAAAGTGGCTTTAGCTGATGCTAAAAAAGGACTGCAAATGTTCCTTCAGCCACAAATTAACGTTCCGGTTCTGGGAATCGTCGAAAATATGGCCTATTTTACGCCTGCTGAATTACCTGACAATCGGTATTATCTGTTTGGTAAAGGCGGTGGTAAATGGCTGGCTGAACATTATGAAATGCCCTTCTTAGGAGAAATTCCGTTGGTTCAGGGTATTCGTGAGGCTGGCGACGAAGGAAAACCCGCGGCTACTCAAATCGATAGTTTGACGGCGGTGGCTTTCCAGAAAACGGCTGAAAAATTAGCTCAGCAGGTAGCCATTCGAAACGCAACGCTTGAGAAGACCAAGCCCGTTGAAATGACAGTATAAGAAGCAAAAAACAGGAGTATTCATAAATTATTGGAACACTCTGCCTCTGAATATATAATTCAGACAGATCAAAAGCATTATCAGACTATAATGGAAACGAATCTCGAACATCCACTATCAGGGAAAGTAGAACAGGCCTTAAACAGTATTCGTCCGTATTTGGAAGCCGATGGTGGTAATGTCCGTATCATCGAAATTACGGATGATAACACCGTTAAGCTGGAGTTATTGGGAGCCTGTGGGTCCTGCTCTATGTCAGCTATGACCTTCCGCGGAGGCATTGAAGATGCCATCCGCCGTCAGGTTCCCGAAATATCAAGCATTGTTGCCGTGAACTTATAACGGTATTAGTATAATATTTCCGCTGGAGTAACCGTTACGGTAGCCTCCAGACTTGATTCTGCCTGTCCGGTATACTTCCCGTGTACCGGACTTATCATTTCCGGGGATGCTGAAACGGCCAGCACTAGATGTGATTCTGCTGCCAGACAGTTTTGCGTAGGATCAAAACCTCGCCAGCCCGCTCCGGGTAAATATACTTCTGCCCAGGCGTGAAGGTATTGCGGAGCATCTGAAGAGCCGATGTAGTAACCGCTTACAAACCGGGAAGCCAGCCCCAGACTCCGGCAACAGGCCATGTATAAACTAGCATAGTCGCGACAGGAACCTTTGCGGTTCTGAAGGGTATAGTCCGGCTCCTGAGGGAAGCCTGTTTCGCGAATTTCGTAGTTAAATTCTTCGTTGATAAATTCATTGAGTCGAATTAGGAATTGCAGGGTATCCCAGCGAGATTCCGTGGCAATGAGTTTAGTGAACTGCTCGACGGAGGGCGTAATGCCTTCTTTTTCCAGATACGGCGTTAATAATTTCCGTTCCTCTTGGGAGTACTTGATAGGTAACTTCTGAAATTCAAAGGGGTAAAGAATAAAATCGAAAGGATTGGATAAGCTCGTTTCTACTTCCGACTCAGCTATGAATTGAAGTTGATTGGTAGGTACGCTGAAGAATAACAAATGTTGAGTATTCCCTTCGGTATCAGAAATTTGAACCGTCTTGTCAGGCTCCGGTAAGATCTGAATTTTCGTGCTCTTTAATGACTGAAAGGCCGTTGATCGAGGCTGTAAATAAATCCGGTGGGGACTCAGAGTTACCGCCGAAGAATAGGTATAGTTCAGTTGATGACGTACACGATAAAGCATTGACGCTAAGAGGTTTTAAGGAAAACATAAGGAGAAAAACCAATCAGTCCCTTCGAGAGCAGTGAAAGAAAGGTAAAGGGCTTACATGCAAGATATGGTATATGGGTTATTTATCCAATGGATCTACCGCATTTTAGCAATCTCTTGAATGGATATTGCAGTAAAAATGAAAAAAGGATAATGAGTCCATTATCCTTTTTCTAGCCACAAAAGCTTCAGTAGTTAAGTCCGGTCGCTTACCAGGTTTTTCTGAGATTCGAATATGGGAGCCATCCAGTCACTGGGTAGTCGTTGGACAGACGATAGGAGTAATGCTCCCCACTGGTGAGCAATTTGTTCGACGTCTTCTTTTTCAAAACGATGCTCATGCATGTGAAAACTGTCTTTTTCGTAAACGGCCACATCAATTGGAAAATCTACATCGTTCGCACTAACCCGCGTAGAATCAAAGGACAAAAAGCCAATTTTTAAAGCGTCCTGAAGGGAAGTCTCAAAGCGTAGGCTCCGGCGTAGGATAGGGGTACCGTAGCCCGTATTGCCAATGATAAAAAAAGGAGTGTTGGGTCCCACCTCAATCCAGTTTCCTTCGGGATAAAGCATGTATAACTTATGCTCGTCGTCGTCCTGCAATTGTCCGCCCACGATGGCGTACAAATTGAAAGAAAGTCCCGCTTCGGCCAACGCTGATTTATCCTCCCGGGCTACTCGCCTGACCTGCTCACCAAAGGCATTAACGGCCTTGTATAGCTTATTGAAGTTCGCGTCTCTTTCGGCAATAACTTCCTGAAAATAGGTAATGGCCTTATCCCGCACGGAACGCAGGCCTGAAGTCATGATGAATAAGGAATGGTGCTCTACTTCGTGAATAGAAATCTTTTTATTGGTCGTTACTTCAGAACCAGACGTGAGGCGAGTATCCGCCAGAGCGACTAGCCCAGTTTTGGTTTTTATGCCCAGACAATACGTCATAAGTGGTAATGGGTGCTGCTAGCGTTAGGTTTTGATTTTGGTAATCAATGTCATGACTGATCTTTTACAGGAGAACAGAAACCCTAACAAAAGTAAATGTTTGTCGGAGCATAGATAAGGGATTGTCTTGCCTTTGCCAAACTAAATGACAGGTTTTAAATCAAAATAAGTTTCGAAAATCGCTTTTCCTACCTGATTGTTTTTTGACTGGAAGTTATCCAGAAATTCATGCAGGCCCGAGCTGAAAACGTCCTCGATCGTCATGAATTCAACCTCACTGCGAAGTTTACTTAACAAATGTTCGGCTGGGTTAGTGTAGCTGTTGCCGATATATCCTCCGGAGATTTCGTATAGTGAAAGTTCGGCCCGTTTCAGCGAGTGCATTACTGACCGGGGGAAGTTTTTTTCCAGAATCAGAAACTCTACAATGTGAGCGGGTGACATATTCTTGAATCGCTGGCGATACATGTTATAAGCCGAAACTGACTTTAATACCGAAGACCAGAGTAATAAATCGAGTGGCGAGCCTACCGCCGCTATTTCGGGCAGCAGCGTAAAGTATTTCACATCCAGGAAACGCGTGGTTTTATCGGCCCTTTCAAGCATTCGGCCAAGGCGGGCAAAATGCCATCCTTCGTTACGCGTGATGGTTGATTCAATGATCCCGTAAAACGTCTGGCAGCCCAGTTTGATATGCTCATAAAAATCCTGAAAATGAGTCATTTCCCAATTTTTAGATTGCGTGGCCGCTTCTTTAACCTTCCAGTACAAGGCATTAATCTGTTCCCACATTTCCCGTGAAATGGCCTCCCGAATGGTACGGGCATTCTCGCGGGCGTTTTGCAAACAGCTTAGAATGGAATTAGGGTTTTTGGGATCGAACGTCATGAAGAAAATAATATTCTCCCGACTGGTGGTTTCGTAATGCTTATAAAAAAGTTTATTGTCGGCGGTGGCAATGATCAGCGGCTCCCATTGTTCTTCTACATCTGGCGGTAAATCCAGCATCAGATTAAAATTAACATCTACAAATCGGGCATAATTATCCGCTCTTTCTACGTATCGATTTAACCAGTAAATAGAATTTGCAACGCGACTTAGCATAGCTTGAATGGGAATAATATTCGGTTAATTAATAATAATAAGGCTCAATATGGTTTAAATGATAGTCATTTCAAAATTATATTCTGAAATATTCCGTTTTATTTAAAACTATATTTTTTAGGTAATCCCTGAAGGGGATTAGATCAATCAGCAATATAGAGAAAGGTAACAAAAAACCCTCACTCGAAACGAATGAGGGTCTATGCTTATACCAGAACGGGAGATTATGCTCCGGCAAGTGCTTCCGCACCGGCCACAATCTCAAGGATTTCAGTAGTAATGGCAGCCTGGCGAGAACGGTTATACTCAATACGAAGGTTCTTTAAAAGTTCACCTGCGTTATCAGTAGCCTTGTCCATGGCCGTCATACGGGCACCGTGTTCAGAAGCATTGGATTCTAAAACGGCCCGGTATAATTGAATTTTGAGTGATTTCGGAATGAGTTCTTTAATGATTTCTTCTTCCGAAGGCTCAAAAATATAATCTCCTTTTACTGCATTATCGTCTGCTTCTTTTTCAACGATGGGTAAGAATTGCTCCACGCGAATGACCTGCGTAGCAACGTTCTTGAATTCGTTGAAAACGATTTCTACGATATCATACTGGCCTTTGACGAAAGCCGCCATGATGTCTTCTGCCGCCTGACGAACAACGGTAAAGCTCAATCGGGTAAAGGTATCTTCGTAGGCGTGGTTCACTTTGTAACCACGACGAGTAAAGAACTCGCCACCTTTTTTACCGATCGATAAAATATGTACGTTGCCTGCTTGCTGCTGAGCCGCGTATTTTTGATTAATAACCGTCTGGGCAGCCTTACTTACGTTCGCATTGAACGCACCGCAAAGACCGCGATCAGAGGTAATGACCACGATGAGAACTCGCTCGATGGGTCTTTCCTGTTTGTAGGGATTTTCCTGAGCACCTTCAGCCCCCGCCGAAACGGTTTGCAGCATTTCGCCCAGTTTATGAGCGTAAGGCCGCATCTGAATGATGCTGTCCTGGGCTCTACGCAGTTTAGCCGCCGCCACCATTTTCATGGCTTTGGTGATCTGCTGGGTAGAGTTTACGGAGGCAATCCGGTTACGAACTTCTTTTAAGTTAGCCATGGTGTTCGATGAAGAGACGTTCGATAGTGAGAGTAGATTAGCCCACTGTCTAATCAGACAATGGGCTACCGAACATCAGATCAGGCAACAGTCAGTTCGTACTTGAGTGATACTTCTTTCGCCACTTTTTCAAGGGTTGAAGTGATCGCATCATCGTACTTACCTGCTTTCAGTTGTTTTAATACGTCCGCGTTCTGATCACGGAGTAAGTTGATAAAATCAGCTTCAAATTGGCGAACCTGATTTACCGGAACTTTATCGATTAAGCCCTTGGTAGAAACGTGGATCATGGCCACTTGTTCTTCTACACGTTGAGGAGCTCCTTGTTTTTGAATCAGAATTTCGAGGTTACGACGACCGCGTTCGATGGTCAGTTTCGTAGCCGCATCGAGGTCAGAACCGAATTTCGCGAAAGCTTCGAGCTCACGGAATTGGGCCTGATCCAGTTTCAGCGTACCCGCTACTTTCTTCATCGACTTGATTTGAGCGTTACCACCTACGCGGCTTACCGAGATACCTACGTTGATTGCAGGGCGGATACCGGCGTTGAAGAGGTTAGACTCAAGGAAGATCTGTCCGTCAGTAATCGAAATTACGTTCGTTGGGATATACGCAGAAACGTCACCTGCCTGCGTTTCGATGATGGGGAGGGCCGTTAACGAACCGCCACCTTTCACGATGGGACGAATGCTTTCTGGTAAGTCGTTCATCTGAGCAGCGATCTCATCGTTAGCGATGATTTTCGCGGCACGCTCTAATAAACGGCTGTGCAGGTAGAATACGTCTCCGGGGTATGCTTCACGTCCGGGGGGACGACGAAGGAGCAGAGAAACCGTACGGTAAGCAACGGCCTGTTTCGATAAGTCGTCATAAACGACGAGAGCAGGACGGCCTGAGTCACGGAAGAATTCACCGATAGCAGCACCCGTAAAAGGAGCATAGAACTGCATAGGAGCAGAGTCAGACGCACCAGCGGCTACGATCACGGTGTAATCCATTGCACCAGCTTTACGAAGAGCTTGTTCTACCTGTTTGATGGTAGAGGCTTTCTGACCGCAGGCCACGTAGATACAATATACAGGCTGACCTGCTTCGTAGAATTCTTTCTGGTTAATGATGGTATCGATCGCTACGGTAGTTTTACCCGTTTGGCGGTCACCGATGATCAATTCCCGTTGGCCACGGCCTACAGGAATCATGGCGTCGATTGCTTTGATACCTGATTGCAGCGGTTCGGTTACAGGCTGGCGATAGATAACGCCGGGAGCTTTACGCTCGATAGGCATATCGTATAATTGACCAGCGATGGGGCCATTGCCGTCGATAGGCTCGCCCAGGGTATTAACCACACGACCAAGCATACCTTCACCCACGCGGATGGAGGCGATTTGACGAGTCCGTTTTACGGTGTCACCTTCTTTAATGTCAGAAGAATCACCTAATAACACGGCCCCGACATTGTCTTCTTCGAGGTTAAGAGCCAGAGCTTTAACGCCATTTTCAAAGGCGAGCAGCTCACCGGCTTGTACATTTGAAAGTCCGTAAATACGGGCCACACCGTCACCGATCTGGAGGACCGTACCCACTTCTTCGAGTTCGGCGGCAGACTTTGCTCCGGAAAGTTGCTCCCGTAATATCGCCGATACCTCGTCGGGTCTAACTGATGCCATACAGCAGTATTGGAAAGTTATATGAAACTCAGAGTTATTAATCTGTTTTCAGAGTGTGGAAAGAGTATGAACTCTGAAATCGCCCGCAAAATTAGCGACGAAATTTGATTTTCCGTAGGTAATCGAAACTTTTTCCTGTCTTTATTTTATACTTTTCTTAGAAAATGCGTTTGTAGGCAAACTTATAATTTGAATTTACAGATAAAGTGTTTAGTACAGTTCATCTCTTTGACGTATAGATAGATTCGTAAGAGTACAGTAGAACTTCATAAGTAATCTGAAACCATTATACAAGCCGCATACTAAAAGTTACAAGGCTATTAATAGGATTTAAGTATGAATTAATTGATGTTTATGAATAATTATTACTAATTAACGTTTTCTTAATTAGACATAGTATATAGTACTCTAGAGTGATTGATAAATTTGCTTAAGTTGGAACACTAATCAATCACTCATGAACAAACTTTTACAATTCTTTGTAACTGCCTTTTTCCTTAGCTGTTATTTTCAAAGCTTTGCCCAGGATTCCATTTTGTCGTATGATTTTACGACAAAATCGCCCGCAGCAGGTAGCTGGACTCCCAGTGGCTTATCAAGTATAGGGAAAAATGGCTGTACCGGTGACGGGTATTCTGCTCAAAGCTGGGACCCAGGCGATTATATTGAAATAGCCGCCAGTACTTCGGGCTTTACCGGTCCGTTCACGATCAGCTTCAATTCAAGAACATCTAATACCGGAACGAGTGACGTATTAGCCGTTCAAATCTCTTCAGGCAATACGGGGAGCAACTTTGTAGAATTAGGTACTTATAGTTTAACGACTACCTGCGGTAAAATATCTTTTAGCACGCCGGGAAATGCTACGGACTATGATAACAATGCTAATGTAAAAATTCGGATCATTAAAAAAAGTGGTAATTCTAATGGTGGTAACCACAGAATTGATGATTTCCTATTTACAGGGTATAGTGTTGCCCCTACCTTATTGACTTCAGCATCTTCCGTTTCTTCGCTGACGTACGAAGAAGGTAGTAGCGTATCAAATGCTAAAACATTCAATTTGTCGGGGCGTAATCTTAATCCGGCCAGCGGTTCTATTGCATTGACTGCTCCTGAAAATTTTGAGATTTCATTAGATAATACCACTTTCAGTAACACCCTCTCGGTATCTTACAGTAGTAATGCTTTAGCCAGCACACCCGTGTACGTTCGCCTGAAGACAGGACTGCCCGCGGGTGCCTATCCTTCTTCTGGAACAAGTGATCTTACTATTTCCGGTGGAACGGCTAACGTAGTAGTAAAAGTAAGTGGTTATGTCTCTCAAGTGCCTACGGGTACTGAGCCTTGTGCCGCCGCATCTGTCCCTATTTCTTCGGCTCGGGCTGGTTCAGTTGGGGCTACCTTCACGGTGACGGGTAGAATTACAGGAATTTTTTCCGGTACTAACATTTATATTCAGGATGCTACGGGCGGAATTTTAATTTACGATAACGCAGGCAAACAACCTGAAGAGCTTCGGGTTGGAGATGAAGTTCAAGTGACCGGAAACCTTACCGAATACAATACTGAAAAAGAACTGGCTTCTTTAACTTGTTTTCAAAAGACGACGGCAGCTAATAATCCAGTAACTCCGCTGGTCATTGCACCTGCTGATTTATGTAACCATCAGGGAGAATTGATTACTCTGAATGAAGATGTAACCGTTTCGAGTCCCGCAGGAACAACCTTTCTTGGCTCCAATACGAACTATACGTTAAGTAACGGGCTTATTATGCGAGTTTTAAGTTCGACGAATCTCTCGGGAGCGACTCGCCCTTCTTCCGCTTTCAAACCAACGGGTGTCGTAACAATCTTTAATAATGGCTGTCAAATCTTACCTCGTTCGGTAGAAGACGTTCCTGGCTCAACGCCTCTACAGGGGGGAAGCTGCGGAACGGCTACGGCTTCGACGAGTGAAACTAAACTGGAAGTAACCAACTGGAACGTGGAATGGCTAGGAAATACGCAGTATGGCCCCACCAACGAAACGCTTCAGTTGAACAACGTGAAAACCGTACTGAGTAACATTGGCTCGGACGTATTCATGTTGCAGGAGGTTTGTAGTTATAATGCGGCTAACCCTTCCGATCCTTCCACTTCATTCGGAGCGTTAATTCAGGGCCTGAATGCTACGTATCCTACTCGTCAGTATGCGGGTGAGTGTTCTTCACGTTATTCGTATTCAGAAGTTGCCAGCCCTGATCCAATGGGGCAGCGGGTTTGTATCATTTATCGTACGGATCAGATCACGAAAGTGGCTTCTCGTCCCTTACTGACGAACGCTCCCGTAACGAACTATCCTACGGGTAATAATTCACAATTCTGGGCTTCTGGTCGTTTACCCTTCCTGTTCCAGGCAGACGTAAAGCTAAATTCTGCGACCGAAGCGACCCGAATGAACTTCATCGTATTACACGCCAAGTCGGGTTCAGACGTGGCTTCGTATGACCGTCGTGTCTATGACTATAAAGTGCTGTATGATTCCTTGCAGGCACAATTTGCTTCGGAAAAAATCATCATGGCTGGTGACTTCAACGACGACGTAGATCAGTCCATCGCGGGAAGCAACCAAATCAGTAGTATAAAGGCTTTCCTGTATGCGAATCCCGCTACGACCAACATCGCCGATACGCGTCCAAATGCCAACTGGAGCTGTCTGTCGCGGATTTTCAGTACTGCTGGCTGTGCCAGTACGGTTAGCTATTCTGATTATATCGATCACGCTTTCGTTTCAAATGAAATCGTTTCTACAAATTCAGGGGGGCGTACGCTGGCAAGTGTTGTTTCGGTAGATGGCATTTACTCGCTGCGTCCTAGCGTGAGTAACTATGCTAATACGACTACAGATCACTATCCTACGTTTACACAAGTATCAATCACCGCTGATAATCCAACTCCGGTAACCTGGCTGGACTTCAAAGGAAAGTTAAACGAAGCGGAGCA
This sequence comes from Siphonobacter sp. SORGH_AS_0500, assembly GCF_031453245.1. NCBI lineage: Bacteria > Pseudomonadati > Bacteroidota > Cytophagia > Cytophagales > Cytophagaceae > Siphonobacter > Siphonobacter sp. SORGH_AS_0500. The sequence goes on along the minus strand of NZ_JAVIYT010000001.1, from coordinate 3,181,786 downwards.
GGTGGAATTAACCTGGGCTACGGCGAGCGAAAAGAACAACAGCCATTTCGAAATTCAGCGGAGTAAGGACGGACAGAACTTTGAAACATTAGCCAATGTAGCAGGTAAAGGAAACAGCACTTCGGTAATTCGCTATCAGTACCTAGACGAAACCCCCGGAAGTGGCCTGAATTATTACCGCCTGAAGCAAATGGATGTGAATGGTAATGCTGAAGTTTCACGAGCAATCTCCGTTGAAGTAGACGCCCTGCGGGTAGGTCCAAACCCGACTGCTAATGTCATCAGAGTAGATAGCAAGGGCCTGGTTGAAGTTCAGTTGTACAGCTTATCAGGAGTATTGCTGAAAAAGTCTTCGACGAATGAAATACAAATGACGGAGTTGGCTTCGGGTTCATACCTACTGAAGATTAGTACAGCCCATTCAACGACTTACAGAAAAGTAGTTAAACAATAAGTAACTCGTAATTTTCAGTAGTTTCTGGGAAGATTGAGAAACGTAAGTTTAGTCTTTGATTAGTAATTGTTTGACTAATAATTTGTTGATTTTTAATGAAGAGGAAGCTTGCTTAAGGGCTTCCTCTTTACTTTCTTTTGAGATTAAAAAATACATTTATGCTAGAATAGCTTTTGATAATTTACTATTGTTGTACCGATGAAACGATTTTTTGCCACTTATTTTACTACAAAAAGCTGAGTTTGCCCTCTTGCTCTAGTATTATTTGGGTAGCCGTTGTTTCCGCCAAAAAAACACTACTTAAACTAATGAAGAACATTTATTCGTTTTTCAGGGGTTGCCTCTTTGCCTGGGCAATCGGATCTTCATTCTTGGCTAAAGCCCAGATTTCTGTTACTTACCCCGTTTCTCGTATGGTTATTCAGAGAAACAATGCAAACCAAGCTGCCCTTTACATGTCTGGAAAAATCGCACAATCAGTGGATCGTGTGCAGGCTCGTTTACTAAAAAGAACAGGTGAGGGAGGAACTGCTGTTGATTGGCAAACCATTCAGACTAATCCCGAGAACGGTGTCTTTTATGGGTTTATTCAGGCTACCGGCGGTCGATATGATCTTGAAATTCGGGGCATGAAAGGTCAAAATCAGGTAGGGTCTGTCGCTCGAGTAGAAAAGGTAGGTATCGGTGAAGTGTTCTTGATTGTGGGCCATTCAAATGCACAGGGAGGCGATGGCTATAGTCCCAGTATTCCCTATGAAGAGTCCAATACAGTTTATCAGGATCAGGTAAACAGCATTGATTTTCGCGAGTCTTCACCGACGTATATTCCTTACTGGTATGAAACAGCTAGTCCGGATGATTTACCGGCTCTGGTTCCTTCGCAGCTTTGTCTCGAATGTGGCATGGCTCCGGGAGCTCCCCGCTGGTTCTGGGGCCGAATGGGAGAGGCACTCGTGCAAAAGTTAAATGTTCCCGTGTTGTTCTACAACGCGGCTTTTGGAGGAACTAACATTGAAATGACGTATAAGGCTGCTTACGACATTCCTTTTGATCATGGTTTTGTGCGGTATAGCCTGCGGCACCCTTACGTAAATATTAGGAACGTCTTAAAGAAATACGCTCCACAGTCTGGAATTAGGGGCATCCTTTCTGGGCATGGTTCAAATGACCGCCTGAATGTTGGTAAAGATTTTGAAGATCAATACATCAAGGTTATTGAGAAAACGCGTCAGGAATTGGGTTACCAGTCTCTGGCCTGGCTTGTAGCCCAGGATTGCTGGAGTGCGGGAAGATGTTATGGAAAATATGAACAATCGGATGCTAACAATACTGAACACATTACGAAAGCCCAGCTAAACTTAGTGGCTAAAGTAAGTGATGTTTTTGCGGGAGCAGATTTAAATACTATTGAAAGTGACGGTCGAATGGATATCATTCACTTCAATCAGACGGGGCAGAAAAAAGCCGCCGCCGCATGGGTGAAGGCTATCACTGAACCTCAGAATAACATTTCATTTTTATCAAAGTCGCAGCCTATGATTGCCAAAACGCCTGCTCCGGTGACGGCTAATCCAACAGCAGTCACTTCGGTAAAAACGGGTGCATGGTCTGATCCCTCCACCTGGAATTGCAATTGTGTGCCTAATTACTCGACGGAAGTAACGATTCAGGCGGCTCACGAAGTGACCATTAAAGGCGTGTTCTTTGCGAAAAAGCTGGTAAACAGGGGTAAACTCACGTATCAAACCAACTGAAAAGTTAAGCGAGGAAGCAAAAGCCGGAAATTCAGCAATGGATTTCCGGCTTTTTTGTTAAAATTTGGCAATACAGGCACGTTATTAAGATTTATTAGGAAGAAGGGAAGCCAAATTTCCTTTTTACGCTATAATTTTCATCAATTGCTAACGTTTTAGATAGGTATTAAAAGTAATTTCTATCTTCGTTCGTTTAATTTATTTCACTACCAACTATCCCTTTCTGAGAAGGCCTGTACTTCAAAATCAGTAAGTTTGCTTCATGAAAAAAAGTAGTATTGCTATTATTCTGGTGTCCTGTTCGTTAACGGCCCTTGCACAAACGAAGAAACCCGCTCCTAAACCCGTAGCTAAAAAACCAGTAGCTGCAAAGACGGCTGTGTCCCCCGCGTCTGCTTTGAAAACGTCGATGGATTCCGTGAGTTATGCCATTGGTATGGACATTGCCCGTAGCCTGAAAAACCCTTCGCTGACTAATCTGAACCTGGATCTGGTGGCTAAAGCCGTTCGGGATTCCAAGGATGAAAAATACGCTCTGACCCAGGAGCAATACCAAAGCACCCTTGCCAATTTCAGTGCCAAAATGCGTTCTTCGCAGGAGGCAGAGCAGGCTAAAGCTCAGGCTGAAAACGCAAAGAAATTTGAGCCTAATCGTTTGGCTGGAGAAAAATTCCTGGCAGAGAACAAAACGAAAGATAGTGTTGTTACTACGTCTAGTGGACTGGAATACAAGATTTTGAAACAGGGTAATGGAGCAAAACCAACCCTGGCTGATAAAGTAAAAACGCATTACCACGGTACTTTAATTGACGGAACCGTATTTGATAGCTCCGTGGAACGTGGCGAACCGATTAGCTTCCCACTGAACGGGGTGATTCAGGGCTGGCAGGAAGGCTTACAGTTAATGCCAGTGGGTTCTAAATTCCGTTTTTACATACCTTATCAGTTGGCGTACGGCGAACGTGCCGCTGGTCAGATTCCCCCGTATTCAGCTCTGATTTTTGATGTTGAATTATTAGAAATTGAAAAGTAAAGAGTCGTTGGTTTGAACCCCCGATCCCTATAGCAAAGATTAAATAGAAGCAACGGGGTAAATGTCGGGTATTGTTTTTTTAGATACTCTTTGCCGATTAATACCCACATTTTCCGACGATTAATGCCTCAAGATAACATGTCTATGAAAAGCTATTTGCTCGCCTTTGTGCCGCTGGTGTTATTGGGGTTTCAACGAGAACATCCCTCTGAATCCCAGCACTTCAGCTCGGATCAACCCACTGTTTTAGTACCTACGGCTTCTCAGAAAGAAGTTGAAAAAGTAGTCACCACCATTCTTTCTTCATACCACTACCGCCGAATGCCACTGGATGATTCGCTCTCCTCTAAAGTTTGGACGAATTACCTGAAGGAAGTGGATAATGGTAAAGCCTACTTGCTGGCTTCTGACGTACAGGCCTTTGAAAAGTATCGCTACCAGATTGATGATTACCTTCAGGCTGGTAATCTTACCCCGGCGTATGATCTGTTCAATCTGTTCATGAAACGTTTTCACGAACGTATGGCCTACGTTAGTAAGCTGACAGATAAGCCTTTTGATTTCAGCAAAGACGAGTCTTACGAAACCAATCGTGACAAAGCTCAGTGGGCTAATAGCACAGCCGAGCTGGATGATTTGTGGCGTAAAATTGTGAAGAGTCAGGCTCTGGATTATAAACTTCAGGGTAAGAAAGACACCGCTATTTACCGACTGATTAAGGATCGTTACGTGAACCTTGACAAGCAAACCAGTAAGGTAAAGAGTGATTACGTTTTTCAGTCCTTCATGAATTCCTTTGCTGAAGTGATTGATCCGCACACGAGTTACATGGCTCCGCCGGATGCCTCTCGTTTCAAGGATGAAATGGCTCAGTCATTTGAAGGAATCGGGGCTACTTTAACGCCTGAAAATGATTACACGAAAATCCGTGAATTAGTACCCGGTGGTCCGGCTATGAAAAGTGGTCAGGTTCGTGAGAACGACCGCATCGTAGGGGTAGCTCAGGGCACAAATGGCCAGATGGTTGACGTAGTTGGCTGGGCATTGGATGATGTAGTGAAACTGATTCGTGGCCCTAAAGGCACAACGGTTCGGCTGAATATTCTGAAGCCAGATGCTCTTCCCGGAAGTCAGCCTCATGAAATCAAAATTGTTCGCGATAAAGTGAAGCTGGAGGACGGTGTAGCGAAAGCAGAAATCGTTCCGATGACTTACGGTAACAAGGAATATCGCATGGGAGTCATTACGCTGCCCGGTTTCTATCAAAACTTTGATGAAATGCGGAAAGGCGATAAGGATTATACTTCCACCAGCCGTGATGTTCAGCGTTTCCTGGAACAGTTTAAGCAGGCTAAAGTAGACGGAGTTGTGCTGGATTTACGCTATAATGGCGGTGGTTCACTGGATGAAGCGATCAAACTGACGGGCTTGTTCATTAAAGACGGTCCGGTTGTTCAGGTGAAAGATGCCATGGGTCGTATCGATGCCGATGATGATCCAGATCCACAACAGGTATATGCAGGTCCGCTGGCGGTTATCGTAAACCGTTTTAGTGCCTCCGCTTCCGAGATTTTTGCTGGAGCTATTCAGGATTACAAACGTGGTTTGGTGATTGGAGGAACGACTTACGGTAAAGGAACTGTTCAGCAGTTACTTGATCTGAACCAATTCCTGCCCAAGGAAACGGAAAAAGTAGGGTTACTGAAAATGACGCGTGCCAAATTCTACCGGATTACGGGTAGCAGTACGCAGCATAAAGGAGTTACGCCAGATATTGAGTTACCTTCTCGTTTCAGTGCCGAAGAATTCGGTGAAAGCTCTCAACCAACGGCTTTGCCCTGGGATCAGATCAAACCAAGTGTGTTTACGGAATACACCAATGTAGATCCAAAGACCCTTGAAAAACTGCGGACGAAGTACAACGAACGTTATAAGGCGGATCCCGATCTATTACGCCTGACGGCTGAAGTTTCGGACTTCCAGAAAAATAAAGACAAGACCTTGCTTTCGTTGAACGAAGCGAATCGTCGGAAGGAAATGGAAGAGGCGAAAAAGCGGAAAGACGAGCTGGCTAAACTCGGAGAAGGTAAACCTAATCCTTATGAAGTAGTGTTGCTGGGCGATAAGTTAACCCAACTCGGCACTGCCGGTGGAGGAATGCCTGGACAGGACGTTGCTTCGGCTGATATTCGTCAGAAGATGAAAGAGAATTTCATTTCTAAATTCAAGGAAGACGCCGAGCTAAAAGAGTCCATTCGGATTTTAGCAGACTGGATTTCTCTGAAATAATACCGATAGTCGATTAAAAGGGAGCTGGACATGAATGTTCAGCTCCCTTTTTTTGTGGATTTCAAAATTTACCTGACTTTTGCAGCGATCATAAATAACCTCTAATTCCATGCGTATTGTCCTAGTTCTATTACTTTGTCTGAATCTTACCTCATCGTTCAGCCAGTCTTCCCCAGCCAAAGATTCCCGTTTGTACGAAATGCGGGTATATTATTCACCCGAGGGAAAGCAACCTGATTTAATGAACCGTTTCCGAAATCACACCATGCGTATTTTTGCCAAACATGGGATGACTAACGTAGGTTACTTTGTTCCCCAACACAAACCCGATAGCTGTCTGATTTATTTCCTGTCGTACCCCAATCGAGCGGCTCGCGATTCGAGCTGGAAAGCGTTTAGTAATGACCCGGAGTGGAAGAAAGTAGCCAGCGAATCTGAAAAAAATGGTAGGATCGTTTCTAAGGTTATCAGCCAGTTCTTTCACACCACCGACTTTTCTCCAGCCCTAGATATGAGTCCTAAGGGGAACCGAGTGTTTCAGCTTCGTACCTATAAAACGACTCCTTACAACTTGCCTTTATTACTAGCTCGGTTTCGGAACCATACTACGAAGCTATTCGAAAAACACGGCATGAATAATTTCATTTATTGGACGCAGGACGACGCAGATAACATTCTCATGTATCTATTGACCCAGCCTAGTAAAGAAGCAGGAGAGAAGGCCTTCAAAGCTTTCCGCGAAGACCCGGAATGGATCTCGGTTCGGACAGCTTCGGAGAAATTAGCCAACGGCTCATTAACCGAATGGGTAACCAATCTTTATTTAGTACCAACGGATTTTTCTCCTCTGAAATAAATTCAGCAAAAAAGGCTTCCGATCGGAAGCCTTTTTTGCTACTAAGTTTTTGCAGTCATTGTAATGATAAGTAGTTGATTGTTTTTGGTTGATAGTCAATTTTTTACAACAAAAAAGTGTATTATTAAATTGTTATAAGAACTTGGATGGTTCGGTTGTAAAACGTAGACTATCAATCTATCAACTGATAACCAAAAACGAACAACTATTTACTTAACCTGTTTACAGCGTTCTTTGATGTCCCGCCAGTTGGTTAAAATAATGTCATTCTGTTCGATGTATTTTCTTAATTCGGGATCAAGCATGGCTAATAGATCGCCCTTGCGGGTAGGGCCTGAATCCGAAATGATTGAAAACTGAGGCGTAGGGTCTGTGCAATGCACAATGATCATCGTTAGTCCGGGCTTACATTCTTTTAATAACGCAAGAAACTTCTGAGTTTTATAAGCTCGTAAATTCTGATCAGTAAGGGGTTGTCCAGCGGGAGACTTCCAGCTATAGGTTTCGGTAAAAAGATCATCCAGCACGGGTAAACGGGCCGCCCAAAGTTTTTCTCCAATCATTTTAGTCGCTTTCACATCAATCGGGCTTTCCTTTTGAATCAAGGTATTATGACCACCCGGAAACATCACGGGAATCTTCTCTTCGATCCCTACTTTAACGTAGCGTTCTATAAACTTAGGCTGGAAAAGCGTTCCCATATGTGAATCGATATGTGAAGGTTCTAGCCCAAACTGACGAAATTGGGCAATCTGAGCTCTAATCTCACTTTCCACTTCGTCGGGCGAGGCATGGGAGACAACCTCCGCAACGCCTCGCCAGTAGTAACCCTGTGGATCATAAAGACCAGGAGTTTTTTCCCTACCAGTTAAGGGCTGCCAGCGATAATCTTTCCATTCGGAGGTTAAAGTGAGATGAACACCTAAATCCCAGGTTGGGTTTTGTTGAGCCAGGTTCATGAAATGAGGTACCCAGGGACAGGGCATCATCACACTCGTCGAGGTCGCCACGCCACTACTTAGGGCTTTGCGGGTGCCTTCGTTAGAGTCGTAACTCATTCCGGCGTCGTCAACGTGAAAAATGATGACTTTCTTCCCTTTCGGAAACCCCAGCTTTTCGGCGTACGTCTGAGCGGAAACCACTTGGGTTAACGCAAGGCAAAAAATCGTGAGGATTAATTTCATGCTAGTAAAGTAGTAAAAGAGGGAATGCAAAAAGCCAGTACCTTAAAGATACTGGCTTTTAAAATAAGGGAGATTACCTAACGGTTATAAACGCACAATTTCGGCTCCAATGGCATTGAGGCGGGTGTCAATGTTTTGGTACCCACGGTCAATCTGCTCGATGTTATCAATGATGGAAACGCCGTTGGCCGACATGGCAGCAATGAGCAAGGAAACGCCCGCACGAATGTCAGGAGAAGTCATGCGAATGCCGCGTAACTGCAACTGGCGATTCAGCCCGACTACCGTGGCCCGGTGCGGATCGCAAAGGATGATTTGGGCACCCATTTCGATGAGTTTATCAACGAAGAACAGGCGGCTTTCGAACATCTTCTGATGAATCAGTACCGTTCCTTTAGCCTGAATGGCCGTTACTAGCACGATACTCAGCAAGTCAGGCGTAAAGCCGGGCCAGGGAGCATCTGCTACAGTTAGCATTGAGCCGTCAATGAAAGTTTCCAACTCGTAATGATCCTGTGCGGGAACGAAAATGTCATCACCCCGGAATTCCAGTTTAATACCTAATTTCTGGAAAACGCTTGGGATAACACCCAGATCAGGAATGGAGCAGTTTTTGATGGTGATCTCAGACTGCGTCATGGCGGCTAAGCCAATGAATGAACCGATTTCGATCATGTCAGGTAACATGGTATGATCGGTCCCTTTCAGTTCGCTGACGCCATCAATTGTAAGTAAGTTAGAGCCGATACCGCTGATGCTGGCACCCATTCGAACCAGCATTTTGCAAAGTTGCTGGAGGTAAGGTTCGCAGGCGGCGTTGTAAATGGTGGTTGTTCCTTCCGCTAAAACTGCGGCCATTAATACGTTAGCCGTTCCGGTTACGGACGCTTCATCAAGAAGCATATAGGTGCCTTTCAGATTGGAAGCATCTACTTTATAGAAACCACCATCTTGAGGATCAAAGTCAAAACGGGCCCCGAGGCGTTCAAAACCCAGGAAGTGAGTGTCCAGACGACGGCGACCAATTTTGTCACCACCGGGGCGGGGAATCCGGCCTTTTTTGAAGCGGGCTAACAGGGGGCCCAGCGTCATTACTGACCCACGTAAAGAGGCTGCTTTATGCTTGTAGGCTTCCGTTTCGAGGTAACCCATGTTAATGTCATCCGCCTGAAAACGAACGGAAGATTCACTCAGCCAGGTTACTTTTACACCCATTTCCCCTAATAAATCAATCAGGGCAATGACATCACGGATGCCGGGGATATTATGAATCGTAACGGGTTCTTTCGTTAAAAGTACCGCACAGATAATTTGAAGTGCTTCGTTTTTAGCACCTTGAGGGACAATTTCGCCCTTCAGTTTTCTTCCTCCTGTTACTTTGAATGAAGCCATCTTTACAGTGAATAATGTATAGAAAAACGAGATCAGGCGGAAAGCCACGTACGGCTCTTGCTGAGTCCTTAAAACCTATAAATTATTTTTTTCGGTTGTTACGATTGAAATGATTATTCGGATTATTCCGATTGTTATTATTGTTGTTGTTCCGACGCTGGAAATTATTCGGTTGGCCCCCACGTTCGCTCCGGTCGCTGCGATCATTTCGGTCATTGTTCCGATAGTTATTATTCGGACGGCTATGCGTGTGCGAATGGTGATGACCACTGCTGCCACCTGCATTGCTAGAATAACGGTCCCGGGGAGCAATGTCTAAATACCCTTCATTACGGATACGGTCAATTTCCGTATTCAGGCCGCCTTTCGAAATAATTTTCAGGTGCTCTAAAACGGTCGAATCATCGGCGTTATCCTTATTCCAGGCGGTGTAAAAGCTCTTCATCATCTTGGCAATGTAACTGGCGAAAGCCCATCGCTCGTACTCGTTAGTTAATGAAATCGCTTTTTCCACCATAACTTCCAGATTTCGACCGTAGTGACGAAACTGTAGATGATGGGTATTGTAAGGAACAGGATTAGGTTTTTTCCCAATGGCCTCTGGCGATGGAGGAGGGAATGGGCTGTCCACATCGAGGCGGAACCGCGACATAATGTATAAATCATCCCAAAGCTTATTAGTATAATCCTGACCCTCCTTCATGGATGGGTGGATTTGTCGCATCAGCTCAATCAGTACGTAGGCCTGCTTCGTGCGTTTCTCGCGGTCTGAAATCGTAACGAGATAATCCACGAGTTTTTGGATATTACTTCCGTATTCTTTCAATCGAATGTATTTGTTTTCAGTGGACGAGATTGTGGATTGTTGGTCACATAAGGATAAGCCCTGACAAAGCGTCCGGCGTAACCGGGAGAAGATATAAACCCATCATACTCGTGAAGTTTTGCAAATGTATAAAGAAGCCCCTAAGTTCCAAACGGTAAGAGCTTCCAGAAATAGAAAATTATTGATAAAATCCGTAAAATAATGGATTAAAATCGACTAGACTGGTCTCATCGCTAGAAGACTAAAATGTAATACCAGCCATTTGCTTATTATTCACTTAGAAACCTCCAGCTGTATAAAGTTTAACGACTTTTGTACGGATAATCATATGCTTCCTGTAGGTCTTAAACGTTTCATCGTTTGCGATCCAAGCAATCTGGAAATGCCTAGCGTTTAGTGACAAGGTTAGTAAGCATGATGCTTATCCGTGATCCTAAATAAGGTTTCCTACCTGCCGTTATTTTCCAAAGACCTTCTAGCAGTCGCTCGGCTCTGTCCGAGATTAGCAAGCCTTTTTTTGTTGAGGAAAGAAAAGATGTTGGCTGACCAGTTACTGGTTCGCATCCTACTGGCCAAAGGCGAGCGACTGCAAGAAAATGCTAGTAAGGAATCTCCCTCCATAGGTAACCTAACTCCTCGAACTGTCATCTCGAACGAAGGAAGAGACCTTATGTAGGAATGGGGCAGTGTTAAGGTTAGTATAAATTACCTCGCAATTGCTTTGCTACAGCCGAGCAACTGCGGGATTAACTTCCAGTCAGAAAGTGTTGCTAAATCCTAAATAGGGTCCTTCGCTTCGCTCTGGATGACAGTAGAAAAGACAACCTCAACTACTTCAGCCCAACCGATGCCAGCTTTTTCGCTGGCATCATTCGTCTAACGCTTCATATCCACCTCCGCACGCAGTCGCTCGGCTAGAAAGTGTTACTCAATCCTAAGTAAGGTCCTTCACTTCACTCTGGATGATAGCAGGGAGCTTTTTCGCTGTTATCCCTCGTTAGGGAATTTCTTCGCAGTCGCTCGGTTCTGGCCGAGTGACGCTATGATTTGGCAGGCCTCTGGCCGGTGTTAGCAAGCCTGTTTTGGTTGGGGAAAAATTGTTGGCTGATCTCCTACTGGTTCGCCCTCTACCGGCCAGAGGCCTAGAGCTAGGTAGTCACTCGGCTAGAGCCGAGCGACTGCGGGAGTTAATCTAAATCCTTCAACTGTGATCTCGAATGCAGGGAGAGACCTTACTTAGGATTGCGGGTAGCTTGATGGTAACCAAGTCAATAAGTCCGAAAAGATAATGACGTCCTTCGCTTCACTCTAGATGATAATATGGAGTATAAGCTCTTCCTGCAACGGACCTCTTGAACCAAGAGAAGCAAACTCACCTTACAATCACAAAAAAACTGCTAGTTAACCACCTGACAACCAAATAATCAGATGATCCTCTTTTAAAGCCACTTATCCAGTTTCACCGAGGCAGTTCTAAATAGGTTAGTATTATTGTAATATCATTTTAATATCAACTACTATGAGAGACAAAATCGTTCATCCTCCTTCAGGTTATTTAATGCTGGCGTTGACTTTGCTGGCTTTTCCGGTCGGGATTGGGTTATTCTTTTACTCGCCGATTGTGGCGGTTGTAGTCCTTTTGGCCGCCCTCATTGCTTCGTTTGGCTTTTTCATTGTAAACCCCAACGAAGCTAAAATTCTGGTGTTATTTGGAAATTACGCGGGTACAGTTAAAGATTCCGGTTTTAAATGGTCGAATCCGTTTTACATGAAATCAACGATTTCACTGCGGGCTCGAAATCTGGAAGGGGATAAAATCAAGGTCAACGATTCACTCGGTAACCCAATCGTGATTGGTGCGGTGGTCGTTTGGCAGGTGAATGATACCGCCCAGGCTAAATTCGAGGTAGATAATTATGTTCAGTACGTGAAACTTCAGAGTGATGCCGCCCTGCGTCACATGGCGGGTACCTACGCTTATGATCATTTTGACGATGATCAGCAGGAAATAACGCTCCGTTCGGGGGGAGATTTGATTAATGAAAAGCTTGAAAGTGAATTAAGTGAACGTCTGGCTCGGGCTGGGGTAACCATTCTTGAAGCCCGGATTACGCACTTAGCTTACGCGGAAGAAATTGCACACGCCATGTTGCAGCGTCAGCAGGCAACGGCCATGGTTGCCGCCCGAACTAAAATTGTAGAAGGAGCGGTGGGTATGGTAGACCTGGCTTTAAAACGATTGACCGAGAACGCCATAGTTGAGCTGGATGAGGAGAAAAAAGCCGCTATGGTGAGTAACCTCTTAGTGGTACTTTGTTCGGACAAAGCGGCTAACCCCGTAGTCAATACGGGCACTTTATATCATTAACAGATCGATGGACAGGAATAGATTGAAGGGAGTATAGAAACTCTTGTTAAAGGTCCAATTACAAGTTATGGCGAAAGAGAAAGAAGCAAAAAAAGCCTTTGTTTTACGAATGGCTCCTGAACAACTGGAAGCTTTGCAAAAATGGGCAGATGATGAATTCCGTAGTTTGAATGGACAAATTGAATTTCTATTACATGAAGCATTAAAAAGTAAAAATCGCCTCCCCAAAGAGCGTTCCTAAGGAGTATTAGTCATAAAAAAGGACAGATACGCTTCGTATCTGTCCTTTTTTATGACTTCTAGAATTAAACTACTAACTCTTAGTAATATTTTTGCTGTTAACGTAGTAATTAATATCTACAGTAACGGTAGAGTTGGGCTTGATTTTATTTAATTTTTGCCACTGATCCGTTGGCTTTAAAACTATTTCTTGATCGTCAATTTTGACTTTAACGGGCATGTCAAATTTAGATACACAGTTTTCCCAGCGATAAACGAGTTCATTATTTTTAAACTCATAGGTAAATACTGGGATACGAATGTCATGTAAATATTGCTCGAAAACTTTAGCAAGCTTTAAGTTTAAAGATTGACTTATGAAATTTTCAACCTGCGTTCCGGTGACTGTTTTATGGTAGAAAGTTTTATTGATACCTAATAACATCTGGTGCCAGCGTTCGTCATTATTAACAATCTGACGGATCATGTGAAGCAGGTTTCCACCTTTATAATACATATCTCCTGATCCTGAATAGTTAAGATTATGTATACCAACCACAGGCCGATCATTCTTAATCAGTTTTCGACACCCAATTACATACGCTGCTCCCGCTTCTTTTCCGAAGTAATACTCAGTAAATAAAGACTCAGAGTAGTTCGTAAAACTTTCGTGAATCCACATATCGGCCACGTCATAATTGGTAATGCTATTAGCAAACCATTCATGGCCGGATTCATGAACAATGATAAAATCCCACTTTAAACCCCAGCCAGTAGTCGATAAATCCCGGCCTAAATACCCGTTTCGGAAGCCATTGCCGTAGGTAACAGAACTCTGGTGTTCCATGCCCAGGTAGGGCACTTCTACGAGTTTATATCCGTCTTCGTAAAAAGGATAGGGACCAAACCAGTATTCAAAAGCTTTCAGCATCATCGGAACCTGTTGAAACTGTTTTTTCGCAAGCTCCAGGTGTTCCGGTAATACGTAATAATTCAACGCCAGTGGCCCTTTTAATCCTTGGTACGTTTCCGACCAATGCGTATAATTGGCAATATTTAAATTAACGCCGTAGTTGTTAATGGGATTAACTACTTTCCATTGAAAAGTCCGGGTTCCGTCGGTGTTTTCGGTAGTTTTTATTAACCGGCCATTGGATACATCCATCAACGGCTGCGGAACCGTCACGGTTATATTCATGCTGTCCGGCTCGTCGTAAGGATGGTCTTTATTCGGCCACCAGGAACTAGCTCCCAGACCCTGACAGGCCGTTGCAATGTAGGGCTGTCCGGCTTTATCCTTAGAAAAAACAAAACCCCCATCCCAGGGAGCCCGCCGGGCTACGTGGGGTTTACCTTCGTAATAAACCGTTAATGATTCCTGGTGATTGGGAACCTGCGATTTCTGAAGCTGAACAAAGTACGCATCGCCATCCTGAGTATAGGTAAGTGACCGACCATCCTGTTCGATTCGATTGATTTGCATGGGTCTTTGTAAATCAATCTGTAAGACCTGAGCGGATTTTAGGACTTTGTAGTAAACCTGATTGCTGCCCTTAAGCGTACTGTCTTTAGGATTAAAACGAACATTGAGATCATAAAAAGCCAGGTCCCACCAGGCCCTTTCGGGGGTTATGGTGCCGCGTAAAGTATCAAGCCTGGAGAATTCATACGTTTGAGCGAAGGTTGGAAAAACAATACCAATGGTAATAAAAATACTTAAATAGAATTTCATGGGTTATACATTCATTTGAGCAATGAGCTGCTGGAAAAGTGTAGTGAATTTTTGGTAAGGGAAAGTAAAACTAACTAAATATATCTAAAAATGAGTATGTGAAATACCCATTTTTAGATAACGACGAGCCGTCCTGCGACAACTAACCCTTGTTGGCTGATTTCTATACATTTAATCAGCTAACTTTCGAACTTTAATATCTTTAAAATACACAACACTTTTGGGATCATGGCCTTGTAAAGCAAAGGTTCCAGAACTAATCAGGCGTTGCTTCATGTCAGTCGGACGCTCTGCATTAGCGGGTTCGGTGTAGTCTACCACAGTTTTATCATTAATCTTGATAACCACGTGTTTGTCCTGCACGGTAATCTGTTCAGTATACCATTCATTATCTTTAACATAAACCTCTTTTACATCCTGAATATTGTAAAGGCTGCCGGTGCGTTTCCAGTCGGTATGAGAATTGTTTACCTGAACTTCATAACCCTTCGCTGGCCAGCCGTCTTCCTGATAGGCAGTATGAAAGTAAATCCCTGAATTAGAGCCTGGTGTAGTTTTAACTTTAGCCTGAAATTCAAAGTTTTTGAAAGGCTGTTCGGAGCCTTCGTAGAACAAGTGAGCCACGGGACCGGCTACCTTAATGCAGCCATCTTCAACACTGAAGGTGTCGGCGTTTTTACCGACCTTCCAGCCCTTCAAGGTCTTGCCATCAAAAAGAGAAATCCACTGGTCTTTGGGAGGAATAAAACTCAAGGAGCAAGTGGTAAGAGCAATGAGTAATGCTACGTGTTTTTTCATCTTTCAATAAAAATGTAGAGGTTAATAAAAATTAGAAGAAGTAATGACAAAGTAAATTTTAAACATAAATGATAAGAATGCTAATAGTTATTAGCAATAAAGAGTGATTTTGAATGTAAGATCGCTCCTAAATACCCTCATTCAAATTAACTTACGTTAAAAAGGTAGGTTAGGGAGTTGTTTGCTATGAAAAAAAATAATCATGATTATTGAGCATCATTTTAGGATAATGAAGCATTGTTTTTTGATACTTGAAACAAGTTTAGAAATGCTATATTAAAAATAAAATAGGCTGGCATACATTATTTATAAGTTTACGGATAAAAAAATAGATATACTGTATGGATTCTTTTGCAGCAACTGCCAGTGGAGTCGTTGGAGCTACTACGCTGACACTCTTGCATGAAACGGCTCGTAAAACCGTTGATGATGCTCCCCGAATTGATTTGTTAGGCAAACGGGCTATTTCTAAATTACTACCCGATTACCTGTCACCTTCAGAAGACACGCTACACAAAGCTTCTCTGGTAGGCGATATCATGTCGAATGCCGCTTATTATGGATTGGTAAGCATGGATAAGCCCAAAAACGGCCTTAGAAATGGGGCTATTTTAGGACTGGCTGCCGGTATTGGAGCTGTACTGTTGCCGGGACCGCTAGGCTTGGGAGAGGCTCCGAGCAATCGTACTACAGCTACTAAGCTGATGACTATTGGCTGGTACCTGGCGGGTGGGTTAGCAGCAGGGCTGACTTTCAAATTGCTAAAACGTTAGGTAATTATAGATACCATTTTTCATAGACTTCCTGCTTAACTATAGTCGTATAGTTTTCGAATTGTTCGGAAGTTAATAACTGAGGCGAAGACATGATCCGTAAGGGAAAGGTCTCGCCTCTTTTTTGATAGGGAGGCTGGTAATAGGAGTAGTCATTGAGGCATAAACCCAGCCGTTCGTAAAACCTGATTCTGGATTCATTAATAGCATCCGTAGGAGGTTGCACTTCAAGTAATAGGGGTTGATCCGTCAGCAGTTGCTGCATGATGGTCGTTCCCGTTCCTTTGCCCCGGGCGTTGGCATGGACGGCCAGGTATTCCAGAAAATGGAACGTTTTGAAGTCCCAGCAGACGGCCATTCCTAAAAACTCATGGTTTTCTTCCCAAACCAGTAATTGCATTTGTTCGTCTGCCAACGTTCTTTTTAAAGTTTCCAGGTCGCGTCTTTCGCCTGTGTGGAAAGCGGATTGTAACAAATTCCAAACCTCAGGGAAGTAGGGGTGATGTTCGTTCTGAATACGTATGAACATAAAACGCCAATGTGATGAAGTGAAGAGCAATCATTGTCATAAAGACTGAATTGGATTGCCAAACCAATAAGTTAGAATATTTATAGATTGTGGAATGTTTCTTGTACTTTTTTTATTTAACTCAAAGGATTTGATGAACTTTGTTTACCTAGTGTCTGCAAGCATAGGGTTGCTTGTTTAGTGGCCACTCGTAGACGATCAGAACTTTACCTAGCAGTCAGATGAATAATGGAATGTCATTTTTTCTAGCCCGCTTAGCGGTCGGCACTAGTTTGTTAGGGCATGGACTGGTTCGGATGCCGAAATTAAGTGGCTTTAGTGCCTGGATGGTAGACAAATTCAAAGATTCTTTGTTGCCTGAATCCCTGGTCACGCCATTTAGTTATGCTTTGCCGATTGCCGAGTTAATGGTAGGCGTTCTGATTGTGCTGGGTTTGTTTACTCGATTGGCCTTGACTGCGGGAAGCTGGATTATGATTAGTCTCATTTTTGGTTCGTCAATGGTAGAAGACTGGGGAGCCATTCCGTCACAGCTCATTCATGTTGCTTTTCTGACTGTATTACTTGTATTTGAACATTCCCATAATTCGTATTCACTGGATAAAATGACCCGGAAATAGCTGACCAAGCATGTCACCAGGCATTTATGATCCAGCACTTTTGAGCAAACAGCGTTTTTCCCTTTGAAAATTATATGAAAAAGAGTCTTATTTCCTTAACTGTGGGCGGCTTCGGCATTGGTATGACGGAGTTTGTCATGATGGGTATTTTGCCGGATATTGCCAGAGATCTGCAAATCACCATTCCCGAAGCAGGGCACCTGATTTCGGCTTATGCTCTGGGGGTAGTTTTAGGAGCACCTCTGCTGGTTGGTATCGCTGGCAATTACCCTCCGAAGAAAATTCTGCTGGGCCTAATGGCCTTGTTTACCTTCTGTAATGCTCTGTCTTCTTTTGCTCCGAACTACCAACTCATGATGTTAACCCGATTGCTGTCGGGCTTACCTCACGGGGCATTCTTTGGTGTGGGTGCGGTAGTGGCCAGCCGTTTGGCAACGCCGGGTAAAGAAGCTCAGGCAATTTCGGTCATGTTTGCGGGTTTAACCATTGCCAATATCATTGGTGTTCCACTGGGAACGTATATCGGGCATAACATGAGCTGGCGAATTACTTTCCTGATCATTTCAGGGGTTGGCTTGCTAACGATGTTTAGTATCCAGCAGTTATTACCCAATTTACCTACGGTGGGGGATTCTAATATTATCAAAGATCTGAAGATTTTTACCCGCGTAGAACCTTGGCTGATTCTAGGAATTACCGCCATTGGAACGGGTGGACTGTTTGCCTGGTTTAGTTACATTGCTCCTTTACTAACCGAAGTAGGAGGATTTAGAAGCGACCAGATTACCTGGATTTTGGTGCTGGCAGGTGTGGGTATGGCCGTTGGAAATGCCATCGCGGGCTTCACGGCTGATCGACTCTCTCCCATCAAAGCCACGGCTTTATTCCTCTTATTAATGGCGGTTTCGTTGACGGTTGTATCATTCATCGCTCCTTTCAAAATACCGCTTCTGGTAATGACTTTCGTAACCGGAGCCATTTCCTTCACGCTTGGAGCACCCATTCAGATCCTGATGATTCGGGCTGCCAATGGTTCAGAAATGCTGGCGTCTTCTGTAAGTCAGGCTGGTTTTAATATGGGCAACGCCCTCGGAGCTTACCTGGGCGGCTTACCGATTGCCGCAGGTTTGGGTTATACTTCGCCCCAGTGGGTAGGAGCCATGCTGGCGTTAACCGGTTTTCTGATGTCTGTGGTGGTCTACTATCGTCAGAAAAATGCGGTTAGAGAACGGGTATTAGCTTAATAATTGCTACTCAAAGGGGCCGTGCAAATCATTTGCACGGCCCCTTTTTCATTAATCGAAGTTTTCGACTACCTGGCGTTTCAGGTAGGTGCTGTAATCGGTCAACTGTGATTCGTAGTCCTGATGCATGAAGGGCGAGCTGAGCAGAAAGTCGGCAGTGGCCCGATTACAGGCCATCGGAATATTCCAAACTACTGCCAGTCGTAATAGAGCTTTCACGTCCGGATCGTGCGGCTGAGATTCCATCGGATCCCAAAAGAAAATGATGGCATCAATCTTCGATTCGGCAATCATGGCTCCAATTTGCTGATCGCCGCCAAGTGGCCCTGAGAGTAGTTTAGTAACTGGGAGTTTCAACGCTTCTTCCAGCAATCGGCCCGTTGTGCCGGTAGCAAATAACTGGTGCTTACTCAAGAATTCCTGATTCGCCAAAGCCCATTCCAGAATCTCGGCTTTTTTATGATCGTGAGCCACGAGGGCGATGCGTTTATGAGCGTTTAAGTGTCTGCTTGCCATAAGGGTAATTTATGAATTGGTTTCAGAAGGCCATGTAAAAGGTTGAAAATCAAATTTGCTTTTTAATTCCTGCAATTGCGAGTACTGATACGCTACGGCATTAGCACCCACTGAATCAGCCCGAAGATGGTCTCTTTCCTGACAAATTTCAAGAGGTGTATCAAACAATCGGTATTGAATATGGAAAGAAGGGAAATTTCGCAGCATTAAGGTAATGTATTCTTCAAAATACGTCTTTTTCAGATGCGTGTTATCCATCATTACGTTCCAGCCTAACCGTAAGGCATCAATCAATAGTTTGGTATGCATTCGATCAACCAGATTTTCAATTCGGCTCTGATCTTCCTTAGGCCAGTGCCAGTAGGTGCCAAGTGAAACGGGCAACAGACTCCGCCTTAATTCATCCCGACTGATTCGCAACCAGTTCGGCTGATTCAGACAAAATTCTTTCGCCCAGGTTGATTTTCCGCTTCCACTAACGCCAATCAAAACGACCATTTGTTTCATAATTGGCAAGGTCTAAAAATTCCGTGAAAGTAAACCCATCAGCTTCGCGAGTGTTTAAAATTTATAATCGCTGGGCCTTGATGTGAGTTATGGCCTGGGCAATCTTTACCGATTGAGAATCGAGAGACCATACATACCTTCAGAGTCCCTGGGTGAAATTCGGGGAAGCAACATGCTTCGCTCGGAATGAAAGGGGAGGATTACCAGTAAGGATCAGTCATTAGGTAACGCACCACGCTATTCATAGAAAAGTCCGCAAATCAGGACATTTGCGGACTTTTCAGGAGTTAGTTAACCACGATTATTTAGCAAAAGCATCGGCTAGTTTGTTTAATTCCGCATCCGTAGCTCCGCCGGAAGTAATCACGACCCGATACCGGAAAACAACAGACTGTCCCTTCTTCAATTGATAGTTAAGCTCTTTTTTACCTTCTGTAAAAACCTTCTCACCTAATGGATTCAGGGCAAACAATCCGTAATCGCGGGCGTGCCAGAAAGTAGGATAGTTCACATTTTTAGGATGATCAATCATCGCAATGGAAACCGTTTCCTTCCCAATTTTTCCCGTCAGATTCATCCATCGACCCCGCGTACTCCACACTTTAGCACCTTCAATGCCCTCACTGGAACGATAGTTACCCGTTACGCCCGTATTGTCCAGTTTAGGAACTGCCGTTTCTACGCCATTGGCATCCGTATATTTTTCTGCTTTCGTAGAAGGTAACTCCAACTGACGGGCTACGCGAATGGCAAACATGCCATCTTTAACATCCTTAAAATGAGCATCTTCGGTTGCTTTAAGAACGGTCATCCGATCAATGATGCGTTGCTTGTCTGTAGCGGTAAAGAAATAGGTGGTACGCTCTTCCAGTACTTTCCGACCTTTACCGTTGTCTTCCAGCCAATCGGCAGTAACGGTTAACTCGGCTCGTTTTCCGTCCTTTTTAGCCTTGATTCCCGTGTGCCGAATGGTACCGTATTTGGCTTTGGGATTAGGTGGTGTGTTGGAGTTATTCCAGTAGTCATATCCATTTACATCTTCATAATTAAACCAGATGCCTACGTGGTGAGGATGGTCTACTCGTTCGCCAGGACGTGGATCAATAGGCCAGCCGCGAGTAATAAGGTTACCCTGAGGTGAATAAACGGGATAAAGCACGGCTTTTTTCAGTACCTGCTCTCCCGGATAGAAGTAACTGGTGAAGGGCTTTCCGTCCACGAGAACATTCACCTTTTTAGCTTTTTCGTCAGATTTCAGCTCAATCATTTTTTGCCCCATTACCTGAACACTGAGGAAAAAGGCTGAGCTACATAATAGAAGTTTAGAGAGAGAAGTCATAGAGTAGTAGTGTTAAATCCATGCGAAACTACCAATGATATGACCCTTAACCATGATGCTAACCCCACAAAGCATTCATTATTTATTACTGAGAGAAAATTAAGGACAAGCGAAATGGAAGATTACAGGAGAATAGAAATCTCTAATTTAAATGTAGATACAGTTAATTTGAAAACTATTCTAATTTAATAAAAACTTATATAATAAGTGTAAATATAATAGCTTTACAGGCTATTAAAATCCGGTAATAAAAAAGAATGATAGTGTATCTAAATTTGCATGGATAATGTTTTCATAAGTTGTTCATCCTGAATAGAATAAAATTTTAAAATTGTACATATTATCTTTTGGTAATATATGTACAAATGTAAATTATAATTTAAGTATTTGATAGTCAATAGTTTCTGTATAAGGAAGAGTGGGATGAATAAATTTATTTACTGGATTATTTTAAGAAATAATTATCAAAATAAATTTTAAAAAATAGCTTTTTAGCGTGTTTACTCACTAAAATAAGTCATTGACTACCCTTCAAGTTTAGTTTACCTACATTTATAAAATTCAGGTACCTAAATACGCTATATTTGTAGTACTTATAAGAAACCGAATTACCCGCCATAAGGAATTGCATCTTTTCTTAAACTTATTCAGAGCTCTGTTAAGAGATGCATTGCAAGAACTTAAATCCGGTTTGGATTAACCTATGAATACTCAAGAGGAAGAGAGGCTTTTTACAAGAGGGCAAACGACTAAGGAGTCTTCTCTTTCTCGAGAGTAGTTTTGTATCGCTACTACTGTTCTGTCCGTGCAACTGTTCAAAAGCACCAGAAACACCATATAGGGAACGCTAGTCTCCTGACGAATACAACCCACCACGCCTAAATCATTACTACGAACATGGCTACTACGAAGTGTTGCCCTTTTTGCAAAGCTTCAGAGATAGAACGCCGCCGCCGTCCTGCAGCGATTCGTACCTTTCTCTTTTTTATTCCTTTGAAGTGGTTTATCTGTCTAAGATGTAGAAGATTTTTTGCTAAACTTTAAAAAACAACATTTAATACGGAGAATACATAAATAAACGGAGCATTATTGCTCCGTTTATTATTTTTATAGGGTCATATAAATGGTATTGGTTAATTCTAATTAAAATTAATATCAAGTGATAATAATTTAATTGTTAGTAATTAGGTAATACAAGATAAGTTAATCAATCGGTGTTGAAATCAGGTAAACGTTAATCCAATGCAGGAAAATCGTGTGCGAGTATTAATCATTGAAGATGAAGCCGTTTTGGCAATGGATTTATGTGATACCCTCGAAACCGAAGGTTATTATGTAGTTGGAATTGCAAACAATGGAAAAAGAGCTTTAGAAATCTACCAGCAAAACCAGGTTGACCTGGTGCTTTGTGATATTAATATTAAAGGGGAATGGGATGGGATCGAAACCATAAATCAGTTGCAGAACATTAAAAATGTTCCAGTTATTTATATTACTGCATTGGCCGACAAGGAAACCAAAGACCGGGCTAAACTTACCTATCCAGCTGCCTATTTATTCAAGCCTATTAATAATGCTAATCTGAATATTTCTATTGAATTGGCTATTCAGAACTTTTTAGCCCGGGATGCTTCTGGTTATACGAAAGATCAGAATAAGATTACGGATAAAGATGTTCAATCTAAAGAAGTCATATTGAAAATTGAACAATCTATCTTCATCAAACATAATTATCAGTTCGTGCGAATTGATATGCAGGATATCATTTACCTGGAAGCTGATAATACGTATACAACGATTGTAACCAGCGATAAAAAATATTCGATTCGTTTAACCCTGAATTTGACATTACTGCGACTTGGGGTCGAAAAATTAATGCGGGTACATCGCTCGTATGCGGTTAATGTTCGTAAGATAAAGAGTTTCAGTGAAAAAGAAATTGTCGCTGATCAGTACACCATTCCCATGGGACGGCAGTATAAAGATGAGTTCATGCGTATTTTCCAGATTAATTGATGGGTTTTGTATTCTCCAATATTGAATCGAATGAGAAGTATTTTATTAACCCTTATCCTAAATCTGGGATTGTTTTTACCTACACAGGCTCAAACCTCTAAAATTCAGCCTTTTAATGCCTACCTAGAAAGTATTGAAAATTTACCGGAAAAGGCAAAGTTTGATTCGATCTCCAGATATGAAGCAAACATGTCGAACCATGCCCGATACATTGATTCAAAACAGGCTATTGATGAGTTATTGAAAATCGCTACGCATCTAAAGGATACCATCCTCCTGGGGAGAACCTATTTCTCGTATGGGCTTCTGGCAAGGGATAAAAGTAACCTGCCAGAAGCTCTATTGCATTACGAAAAAGCATTACATTTTTTCACTGTCACGAAAGAAGTAAAGCGTCAAGCCAAAATACTGGACTTCATTGGGTTCTCGTATATTTCGCTAAATGATTTTGCCTCGGCAGAGCCTTATTTTAAAAAGGGGATGGTACTAGCTAATTCCATACAGGATAAAGACCTGATTATCCAGTTTAATATGGAATTGGCTACAATGGAGGATATGCGTAAAAATTATGCAAAAGCTCTTACATACAATAGCAAAGCCATGAAATACGCTGGTAACCAGAAAGAAGAATATTTAATGATCTGGTTTAACCGGGGCATTATTTATAAAAATGCCGGTATGTATAAAGAGTCTGAAGCTATGTATAAAGAATGCTTGGCCATAGCCAATCGAAAAAATGACAATTACATAAAAGGATATATTTACATGAATTACCCTAATACGTTGATTGCCTTGAATCGATTAGACGAAGCTGAGAAGTATGCTAAAATGGCTCTTCAATGGTGCGAAATTCAGCCTGAAAAATACCGATATGAACAGGAAATATACGGTACCTTAACGAAAATATCGGAACGAAAAGAGGATTTTAAAAGTGCATTTCAGTACCAGAAAAAATGGATTGCCTCCAACGATACGGTCAATAGAACGGACAAAAATAAGCAACTAGCAGAGGCAGAAACCCGCTTCAAAACGCAGGAAAAAGAACAGGAAATTATTCGTTTGGACGAAGAAAATACCTCTAAAAGCAGACAATTCTGGTGGCTATTTTGCGGGGCAGGTGCCTTACTAATTATGTTCACTGTAGCCTTGTGGCAATACAGACGTATTCGACAGGTGAATAAGGAGTTGGAGTCGACAAATGCTCTAATATGGAGTCGCAATAAACAGATAAGTGAACAGTCTGATCAGTTGAAAAATCTGATGAAAGAACTGCATCACCGGGTTAAAAATAACCT
Source organism: Siphonobacter sp. SORGH_AS_0500 (assembly GCF_031453245.1). Lineage (NCBI taxonomy): Bacteria > Pseudomonadati > Bacteroidota > Cytophagia > Cytophagales > Cytophagaceae > Siphonobacter > Siphonobacter sp. SORGH_AS_0500. The sequence continues at coordinate 3,158,042 of NZ_JAVIYT010000001.1, read as the reverse complement.
GGCCATTATTTCCAGTTTATTACGATTGCAATCCACCCGACTGGAAGACGAGGGAGCCGTAAAAGCTGTAAAAGAAGGCCAGCAACGGGTAGAAGCCATGTCTCTGATTCACCAGAAACTTTACGAAAGTGAGAATATAACGAAGGTGAATATGAAAGAATATATTAGTGATCTGGCCCAAGGATTGTTATACGCTTACGGCTATAAAATTGAAGATTTCGATTTACGAGTGGATATTGCTGAAATAGAGCTTGACGTAGAAGTAGCCGTTCCTTTAGGATTAATACTCAACGAGATTATTACTAATTCATTTAAACATGCGTTCGCACATATTGATAACCCCCAATTGAGTATCATCCTAAATGAAAATAAACCTTTTCATTTGGAAATTAAAGATAATGGTCCCGGAATAGATATGAATAAATGGCAACAGCCAACGGGCTCTTTTGGAAAACGTTTGATCGTTATACTAAGTGAACAAATTGGGGCAATTCTGAAGGTTAATAATGAAAATGGAACACGATTTGATTTAGTGATGACTGTATAAAGGATATGAATAAAAAAAGGCTGCACAGGCAGCCTTTTTTTATTCGTCTTCCAGCTTACTGCCGGCGGTTTCCTTAATGAAAATCATCCCTACAATGAAAGAAATGGACGTTAATAAAATAGGGTAATAAAGACCGGCAAATTTTGAGCCTGTTAAACTCCCCAACCACGTAGCTACGAATGGTGAGCAACCACCAAATATTCCATTAGCAACATTGTAAGGGATGGAAAGTGACGTATATCGAATTTTTGTAGGAAATAATTCCACTAAAAAAGCAGCAATGGGGCCATAGGCCATCGTTGCAAATAAGACCTGAATAAAGACTAATAATCCAACGATAAAAAGAGTAGTTGTAGGAAGTATGATTTCAGTTTTTATTTCTGTTTTCCCGTTAGGAAGCTTAACATACGTTTGCGTTAATTTTTTGCCATCCGTGTAAGTAGAAACCTGAGCTTCGGGAGTGATTTTAGTTTCCAGGATAGTGCCGCTATTGACTGCGTGATCTAATCCTTTGTAGAGTGGATATAAAAACAAACTAGCTCCCAATAAACCCGCCATCATTACCTTTTTACGGCCAATTCGATCGGATAAGGTTCCGAAAATAACGAAGAATGGCGTGGCACAGGTAACGGCAACAGCCATTACTGTTTGGGCCGAACTATATTCAACATTCAGAATTTTAGTGATGAAAATCTGGGCGTAAAACTGGCTGGTGTGCCAGATGGCTCCCTGACCAATAATGGCTCCAAACATTGCAATTAACATAAGCCGAACATTGGCTTTACTCTTAAAAGCATCCCGTAAAGGAGTTTTGGTAATGTTACCTTCTTTCTTAAGCTTGGTGAACGCGGGGGATTCATCCATATTTCTGCGAATGAAATAGGAGAGGACAACCAGAAAACCAGACAAAGCAAAGGGTAATCGCCAGCCCCATTCGTTAAATACTGATTTTCCTAACGTAAACTGACAGCCGAGAATAACGATAATGGAGATGAAAAAGCCAATGGAAGCCGTCGTTTGGATATAACTGGTAAACTTACCTCTCTGATTATCAGGAGAATGTTCAGCCACATAAGTAGCCGCACCACCATATTCGCCCCCAAGAGCCAACCCCTGCAAAACCCGCAGTACTAAAAGAATAATTGGGGCCAAAATGCCAATAGAAGCGTACTGTGGGATAAATGCGATGGCGAATGTACTGCCGCCCATCAGCATAAGTGTAACCAGAAAAGTATATTTTCGCCCGATCATATCACCTAACCTGCCAAAGACAATGGCCCCGAAAGGACGAGCCACAAATCCGGCTCCGTGGGTGGCGAGGGTACTTAAGAACGCTGCGGCAGGGTTTTCTGGGGGGAAAAACTTGGTAGAAATAATGGCTGCCAGGCTGCCAAAAATGTAGAAATCATACCATTCAATTACGGTTCCGGCGGAAGATGCGAATATTACTTCCCAAAGACGTTTTTTTGAAGTAATCAGGGGAGACGTTTTACTTTGCATGTGTAGAGGTTTGACTGCTTGCCCGATGGAGCATTTGGTCGAAAAATAAGGTTATTTTGTTAATTTATTCTAGTATTGGAAGAAACTTTTCCGTACGCTTACCTGTCAAATATGTCCTTGATTTCAATCCTGACCCAGCCCGAAGTCCGTTCGTTTATTGCTCAACATCAGGATGAAGACTGGCAACGGTTGCTGCTCTCCGCACACCGTTTTCCGGGGTTACCCATTAAAGAGATTGCTCTGCAAATTCAGTGTAGACAGAAAGCAAAAGGAAAACTGCCTTCCTGGCTGGCGGCTTCTGACGTACTTTTTCCCGGAATCATTCCGCTGGAACAGTGCTCTTCCGAGCGGACCGCACGCTGGAAATCTTCCCTGATGCGTGGCGATACTTATGCCGACCTGACGGGCGGAATGGGCGTAGATTTCTGGGCGGCTTCCGCTAATTTTCGAAAGGCGACGTATTGCGAGCAACAAGCTGATTTATTTGAATTGACGAAATGGAATCTTCCTCAGGTTGGGCTTACCGCAGAAGTAAACTGGGTACCGGGCAATGGCGTGGAATGGTTAAAGGAAAGTACTGAAAAACTGGACTGGCTTTACTTGGACCCCGCTCGCCGGAATCAAAGCAATCAGAAAATGGTTTACTTGTCAGACTGTGAGCCTAATGTGCTGGAAATTAGAGATCTATTACTTGAAAAGGCCAATAATGTATTGATAAAACTTTCGCCCATGCTGGATATTGACCTGGCGGTGAAACAGTTACAATGCGTGCAGAAAGTATATGTGATTGCAGTGGAAGATGAGGTGAAGGAGTTACTTTTTCAGGTTAGTAATCAACGGACCGAAACGGAAATAGTCGCAGTAAATCTTTTAAAGAACAATCAGGAACAGAAGTTTACTTTTACCAGAGCGGAAGAGCAGTCGGCAAGCCCCCCATTTTCGCAACCCTTAACCTATTTATATGAGCCTAATGCAGCCCTTTTAAAAGCCGGAGCTTTCAAAAGTATTGCCGGAGATTCCTTATACAAACTGGCGGTAAGTAGTCATTTATATACATCGGATAGTTACAAGCCTGAATTTCCCGGACGGATTTTTAAAATCAATGCGGTAACTAAGGCTGATAAAAAGGAAATTCATCGATTAATACCCTCAGGAAAAGCTCATATTACGGTGCGTAACTTTCCAATGGGAGTGGCAGATTTAAGGAAAAAACTGAGTTTAAACGATGGAGGAGAGGTGTATGTATTTGCTACTTCGGATGAAAATCAGAAGAAATTAATCCTGGTTACCGAAAAAGTAAATCCAGAAAAGTTATAGTGAGTCTTTGTACTTATAAATTTAATTTTTCGTTATTAATTAGCCCTTAAATTACTTATTCCGTTAGAGGTATCAACACATCAAATTTACCTTCAAATTAATCCTTTTATGAAAACGAAATTTTTGACTCTTGTCCTTTTGTTAATGAGTAGTGCAGGAGTGTTCGCTCAGGCAGATATTAAACCCGTTCAACAGGACGTAGCTAAAGTGAAGCGAGTAGGTTATTTAATGACTACCAGCGTTGATAGCCGAATTGTAGAACAGGCCTGGAAAAAAAAGCTGGCTCAATACGGACGGGTATTATCGGAACGGGGTGGCGTTTACAAAGTGGAATATGCAAAGGTGCCTTTTTCCGATAAAAACGTACTGATCGTGAGTCAGATCGATTCCAGATCGAAAGGCACAACGCTTTTTCTTTCGGTAGATATGGGGAGTTACGAATATGCTTCCAGCACTAACAATTACGGTCGTGAAGTAGAGGCCATTCTTCAGGATTTTCACAAAGAAGTGGATTACGAATCACAGGTAAGTGATGCAGATAAGACGCTGAAAGAAGCGACGGATAAACAGAAAGATGTGGTTCGTAAGTCAGAACGAAATCTGCGGAATTTAAAGGATAATCGAGCCGAAAAAATCAAGTTGTTCAAACGTCTGGAAGAGAACGAGAAGGAATTAGCTCAATTACAGGCAGACAGTGTCAGGCTGAGAAGCGAAGTAGAACAGGCTTCGAATTTGCTGGAAGATCAGAAGAAAAATAATGAATCGGTAAAAAGCCGCAAACCCTAATGACTACCTAAGATTTATTCAAGCAAGTTCGTCCGCGACAGTATCGCGGATGCCTGAGAAAAGCGTCTGTGACACTCCATATTACAATCGCTTTTTCACTAAGCTTGCCTGTAAACGTCCAATCCTCTGTCATCTCGAACGCAGGGAGAGACCTTCTGGAGAATGCGGAGGTATCGGGGTTAATAAAGACTTCCTAGATCAAGTCAGTTCGCCTATAAACGGCAAGTATTTTCAATAACAGAGAGGGCCCGGTTATTAGAACCGGGCCCTCTCTGTTATTGAAAAATTCAAATGTTATTTAATTACGGCATCAATCCGATGAACGACTCCATTGGTAGTAGAAACATTAGATCCTGTAGTAAGGATCTTAGCTTTAGTAGCCGTTGAATCTGCTCCGGCATACAGCGTAATAATACCCGAAGCGTCCCGGCTTACGTTAATTGGGTGATTTCTCCACAAAGTGTTTACCGTATTACTCTTAAAGTTACTGGTAAAAACGCGGTTACCAATGACATGACGGGCAACGATATTTCTTGGGTAATCGCTGCTTAACGTATCTTTAAAATTGCGGAATGCCTCGTTGGTGGGAGCCAGTAATGTATAAGTCCCTTTGGCAATGGAGTCTGTCAGGGTTCTTAACGCGGGCCTTTTCAGTAAGCTATAGAGCGTAGAAAATTCGGGCGTATATCGGATATACTGAACGATATTATGCTGAGAGGTAGAGATAAGATGATCTACTTTATGCAAAATACCATTGGAAGCCTCAAGATCACCACTGACGATTTTAGAACCTCCGTTGACGTAAAGAACGGCATCTACGCTCGAAAAATAAACGGGTCGGTTAATAGCCGTAACATGGGAAGAAGAATCCAGGTTTTCAATTTTATATTCTGATACCACAATATGAGGCAGAAGAATAGCTCTGAGTGAGTCCGAAGAAAGGGCGTTAATATCAATGCCACTGCTGGAAAAAGCCGCATTAGTGGGGGCTAGCACGGTGTATTTTCCGTGTTCCAGTGTAGTAACCAACTGGGCTTTAGTAAGGGCCGAAACGAAGGTTGATAATTCAGGATCAGCTTTGGCAATCACCATGATGTTGTCGCCGGCTTCTTCATCAATTAACTCGTCCGTGCTTTTTTTGCAACTTACGAGGGCTAATCCTGCTAGTAGGGTAATAGATAATAATCGAAGGGTTGGTACAATACTCAGATTCATTTTCATAGGTTGTACTGTCTGTTTAATCAGTCCTAAAGGTAACGCTTAGAATGGGTTGTAGGTTATGATTTTCCGAATAAGTGGTCGTTAGCAGGAGCTGTGCAAGCCGTTTAATTACCTTCCCGATAAAACACGCGGCTTACTCGTTCGCCCACGCTGGTCAGGATTTCATAGGGAATGGTCCCGATCCAGGAAGCCAAATCGCGGATGGTAGGGAAGTCGCCGAAGATAATCACTTCATCGCCTTCCGAACACTGAATATCCGTCACATCCACCATACACATATCCATACAAATGTTTCCGACGATGGGGCACAGTTGTCCCTGAATCAGTACTTTACCCGTTCCCCGGCTAAATTTACGGTCATACCCATCCGCATACCCAATGGCAATCGTCGCAATTCGGGAATCACGCGATAAAACGCCTTTACGACCATACCCGACCGTTTCGGTTTGGGGGACATTTTTGATCTGAGAAATGATGGTTTTCAGGGTTCCGACGGTTTTCAGATTAAGCTGATCGTCTTCTTTCACAGCGGTTCCGTAGAGCCCTTTCCCTAACCGAACCATATCAAAGCGAGCTTCAGGAAAACGGGCCAGACCGGGTGAATTAGCCAGGTGCCGGATGGGTTGATAGGCAATGAAAGAGGAAATCCGATCCGCCATGTACGTATACCGTGCGATTTGCGTTCGGGTGAAATCGTCAAACTGGGCTTCGTCGGCAGCCGCTAAGTGGCTGAAAATACTGGCTACTTTGATCTCTGGATGTTGCTGTAATTCAGAACCTAACCAATCCAGATGAGCTTCTTCAAATCCCAGTCGATGCATGCCCGTTTCGACTTTCAGGTGAATAGAAACAGGTTCCGTGCGGTTTTTTCGGGTACTTAAATATTCTATAAACTCATTCCAGATGCGGGGACTGAAAATCTCTGGTTCGAGGTTGTAGTCTAGAACCTGCTGAAAGTTATCGGGCGAAGTATTTAGCACCAGGATGGGTAACTGAATACCAGCCTGCCGTAAGCGAACCCCCTCGTCGGGATAGGCAACAGCCAGGTAATTGACCCGGTGAAATTGCAGCAAATTAGCTACTTCTTCAATGCCACTTCCGTAGGCAAAAGCCTTCACCATCACCATTAGCTTGGTTTGGCGACCAATTTTTTCCCGGAAATAATTCAAATTATGGGATAAGGAATCCAGGTTTACCTCCAGAACGGTACCGTGCGTTTTCAGGGAAAGTTTACGGATGATATCCTCAAAATGATAGGTTCTGGCTCCTTTGACCAGCACCACACTTTCGGTAAAATCAGTGGTGCGGAATCTGCTCAGAAAGTCTTCTGTGCTTTCAAAAAACTTGGCCGGTAAAGCAAAAACCATCTGGTTGCGTTGCAAAGCGGGTCCGATGGCAATGAGCTGATTAACGCCTTTATCTTTCAGTAATCGGGCAATTTGTTCGTACAATTCCGCTTCGGGCATGCCAGATTGCAATACGTCCGACAGAATGACAAACTTATGCGGACGTTCGTGCTGGTTTGACAGGAAGTCCAGAGCCATTTTTAGTCCCGCCCAATCATTGTTGTAGCTGTCGTCAATCAGGTAACAGTCGTTAATACCCTCCTTGAGTTCCAGACGCATGGAAACCGGACGAAGGGCGTAAATTCGACGCTGAATTTCTTCATCTGAAACGCCGAATAACCGTAGAATGGCAATGCAGTGGTTCAGGTTCTCCCACCACGCCGAACTAATGTTACTCTGGGTAGTAAAGGAATGCCAGGAATCCTTGGTTGACCAGCCAATGATTTGGCAATCAGCGGGAAGAAAGTCGGCTAATTCGGCAGTGATTTCCTCGAAATCCCGGCAATAGACAAACGTTTTTACGTGACGGAACAACTCCAGCTTTTCCCGGATCTTCTGTTTACGATCCGTAAAAGCTTCATCGTGAGCCGTACCAATGTTGGTAAAAATCCCGATCGTGGGTTGAATAACGGCCTCCAGTCGGGCCATTTCGCCGGGCTGGGAAATGCCCGCTTCAAAAATGCCCAGTGTATCATGTGAATCAAGCGGCCAAACCGAGAGGGGAACTCCTAACTGGGAATTATAACTCTTGGGACTACGACAAATAGTAAACTCGGGGCTCAGAAGCTGAGCCAGCCATTCCTTAACAATGGTTTTCCCGTTAGAACCCGTAATGCCAATAACCGGAATATCGAATTGTTTTCGGTGCTCGGCTACTAATTCCTGTAAGGCATGGATCGAATTAGCTACCCGATAAAAGGTAGCTTGAGGAAATAAATCAGTCTGAAAATCAGGCGATTCAACTACAAATTCCCGAACGCCTTTGGTATATAATTCGGCGATGAACTTATGCCCATCGTGATGCGGCCCGCGTATCGCAAAAAAAACAGATTCAGAAGGACTGGTTAACTGACGGCTGTCAGTAAGTATATAACGAGCGGAAGTATTCATGGCAATCAAAAGACGTACGAAGAAAGGGCAAAGGTAATAGAGTTTTCAGTTTTCGGTTGACAGTTTTCAGGTTTGCCCCAAAGTCTCAACCACAGAGTTGCACTGAGTTTAGCACAGAGTAACTCCGAGTTTTCTTTTGGGAAACTCTGTGGTTAAAATCTAAACCGAAAACTACTCAAATCCACTTTTTGACCCGGAACCAGGCTAGCATGGCTATGACCATGACAGCCATTAGTCCTAAGGCGAAAGGGTAGCCGTATTTCCAGTGTAACTCAGGCATGAACTCGAAATTCATTCCGTAGATACCCGCAATAAACGTTAAAGGCATGAAAATCACGGAAATGATGGTAAGCACTTTCATGATGTTGTTCAACCGGTTACTGATGGTAGAGTTATACAATTCCATGAGGCCCGTCATCTGATCTCGGTAGATTTCAATGGTTTCATTCACCTGATTAATGTGGTCGTATAAATCGCGGAGGTATAACTCGGTATTGCTGGAAATAAGTGACTTATCCGTTGAAGGGACTTCCCGGGTCAGGGCGAGCACAATTTCCCGCAATGGAGCCACCACTTTCCGCATCACGCCTAATTCGCGTTTAACCGTGTACACTTCCTGAATGTGCTTTTGCTGAGCTTTTTGAAAAAGAGCTTCTTCGAGGTTCGCCAGATTCTCTTCTACGCAGTCCAGCACCCGAAAATACTGATCGACTATCACATCGGCCAAGGCATACAGCAGGTAGTCGGGCCCGTTTTGACGGGTTTTCCCAGCTCCGGCTTTGATTCGTTGGCGAATGGTTTCGAAAATATCGCGGGTTCGTTCTTCCTGAAAGGAAATGACCCAATTCGGACCAAGTACGAAGGAAACATGTTCGGGTTCTACTTCACGAGTGACAGGATTGTATTCAATCCATTTCATCACCAGAAATAGGGTATTATCTCCATAAAAGTCGAATTTGGGTTTTTGCAGGGTATTCAGAATATCCTCCAACATCAGCGGGTGCAGGTCATAAATCCGTCCGACTTGTTCAATGAGATCGGGCTTGTGAATACCATCAATGCTGAGCCAGGTAATAAAATCGGGATTAGGTGAGGGACCGACATCAGCCATGTTTTTAACCGATACGATTTGCTGTTCAGCCTTATTGAATACCGTTCGGATGATTTGAATATGATCGTCCAGGGGAGGACCAATGTATTCGAGTGTACCGGGGGAAGTACCTAAATTTTTACGTTCAAATTTATGTTTGCGAGAGGACATAAGTGCCAATTGAAATGCTCTGGAGCGATAGAAATCGAAAGTCGGTTAACGCTTGAAGACTTAGAAAAACATGTACCATTTTTATAAAGCAGCAGGCGTTTTTGTAAGTAGAAAAACTTTGTTTACTAACGAACGTTAGGGGTTGATTTCATGTTTTATCTGGAAAGGCATAACATTTTTCTAAATCCATCTATGAAAGCATCATTGCTAAGTTTACTACTGGTTATCTCCACAGTGATGATGGGAAGCTGCCAGTCACAATCAAAGGATAAGCCTAAAAATATGGAAGTGAAAACGAAAAACCCTTATTATTCCCGGACGGATACTACGAAACTTCATGTATCGAATGCGGAGTGGAAGAAAGTTCTGGAACCTGAAGTGTATGTAGTGGCTCGTGAGGCTGCCACGGAATGGGCTTTCCGTGGAAAGTACTGGAACTTCACGGGTGTAGGTACTTATTACTGTCGGGCTTGTGGCAACGCTTTATTCAAGTCAGACGCCAAATTTGCCAGTAGCTGTGGCTGGCCCAGTTTCTTTGAAACGATACGACCTCACAGCGTTTTATACAAAGAAGATCATTCGCACGGCATGCACCGCATTGAAGTGTTATGTGGACGTTGCGATGGGCACCTGGGACACTTGTTTGATGATGGTCCGGCTCCCACTCACAAACGTTATTGCATGAACTCGGTAGTGCTTGATTTTGAACCTGACGATGCTTCGCAGCAAGCGGCTAAATAATGGTTGCCAGATTTGGTAAGTTATGAATAACAGAAGGCCTGAAAGTAAATCTTTCAGGCCTTTATGATTTAGTAACGAAGCGGAATTACTTCATGTTGTGATACACGTTCTGAACGTCATCGTCTTCTTCAAGTCGCTCAATGAGTTTTTCAACTTCCAGGGCTTCTTCTTCCGAAAGTTCTTTCGAGTCGTTCGGGATTCTTTCGAATTCTGCTCCCTGAATTTCGTAACCGTTTTCTTCCAGGTATTTCTGTAAGCCGCCGAAAGCAGTGAATTCTCCGTAGATAATAACCTGATCGGTCTCTTGATCAAGGAATAACTCTTCGGCACCAAAATCGATTAACTCTAACTCCAGTTCTTCAATATCCAAACCGGGTTTATTGGCAATTTTAAATACCGATTTACGGTCGAAGATAAAATCAAGCATGCCGGAAGTACCCATGCTACCACCCAGCTTGTTGAAGTAACTGCGTACGTTTGCCACGGTACGGTTGGTGTTATCAGTGGTGCATTCCACCAGAACTGCTACGCCGTGAGGGCCGTATCCTTCGTATACTACTTCTTTGTAATCTTCCTGATCCTTAGCTGTAGCCCGCTTGATGGCACGATCTACGTTCTCTTTAGGCATGTTCGCCGCTTTCGCATTCTGAATCATCGCCCGCAAACGCGAGTTAGCGGTTGGATCTGAGCCACCACTTTTTACTGCCAGCGTAATATCCTTTCCAATTCGGGTAAAGGTTTTGGCCATTTGGCCCCATCGTTTGAACTTACGGGCTTTTCGAAATTCAAAAGCTCTTCCCATACTAAGTAGTGAATCGTTAGTGATTTTGTCAGATTTGATGAATCCGGGTTTTAGAGGAGTTACCCAAATCTGATTTTCTGCAAAAATACATGATGAGAGCTGACTTATGAAATGGGATTTTTATTCACTGGAATAGTCTTTTCTTTTTCATAACCAGAATCAACATAAATCTGTGTATCATGAATCCGGATAAAGAAAAAGAACAGGATCCTTATCATGTCCCTCAGCATGATCTGGAGTGGCAGGAAGATAATCAGCATAAGCATCATTACGAGCACCTGGAAAAACGCGACCCCGAGAAGGGTTACAGCACTGATCCGGGCCAGGGAGATCCGGGTGTAAGTTACCCGTTACGCGACGAAGACACCGACCGCATTACGCAGGACCCGGTAGCCGATGCAGAAAACCTGAAAGAAAGTTACGAAATGGCTCACAACGAGGGAGAATCCCAGGAACAGGAAAAAACGGTTCAGGAGCCAATCGATCAATCCGAAACCGTTCAGTCTGATAAGAGCGAAACTGACGAAGAGACGAAAGGACTGTAAGTCATCAAGAGGGCTGGTAAATTACCAGTCCTTTTTTGTGTTCTAAATAAATAGAGACGCGATTAATCACGTCTGGGAGTCTACGGTTCGTTCGAGACGCTAAGCGTTGGAAACGCGGATTAATAGAGAAAAGTACATTACATTATTGCTACCAGCTTTTTTGCTGGCAGCCCTTTAGTGAAATTGAATACCCGCAGTCGCTCGGTTCTAGCCTAGTGACGCTATAATTTGGTAAGCCTCTGGCCGATGATAACCAGGGTATTTTGTGTAGGAAAGCGTTTGCACCCTGTTGGCTAGAGCCGAGCGACTACACAAGAAACGAGCCTCGAATGGATCATGAAAAAAGGGGCTGACACCTGTGCCAGCCCCTTCGCTAATATGTTAGAAAATCTCCTGCCGAAAGAATAGATCAACAAAAATTATTCCCAGTCTAAATCAATGTGACGTTGGTAACCCTCATCATTGCCTTCGTGAAAGGGAAGAAACACCCGCCAACGACCATTGCGGTATCGAGCAGAGATATGTTCCACGTCAACGTCACTGGGAATAATCAAGTCTCCTAAGGTAAAGGGTAAAAAGCTTTCTACCTCTTCATCTTTTTCTATTTTCAAAACAGGATGCAACGTATATAACCAAAGGTGTCCGTCTTCAACGTCAACCTGTAAGTCATCGGGATCAACTCCCGGCATCTTTACGAATACTTCATAACCACTCTCTCCACGGTTAACCCAGACTAATGATTCAGCCCGCCCTCCGTTGAGTGTATTCGCAAAGTCAATATTAGCAAGAATTTCTTTCGGTATTGAGATTTGAGATTTCATGGCTTTAATGAATTTTAGTGGGTAAAGTTAAAATACCCTACCAGAACCCTAGAGAAGCCATAATGACATTGGAATGGGGAATATAATCTACGTATTTTTTGAAAGAATGTAATTATGACAGGCTGAGGTTGAGCTAGATAACAAAAACGTCCGCTTTTTAGGGCGGACGTTCTGTTTTGTAGATTTCAGGAGACTAGTTACCTCGTTGCTGCCGTATGTAAGAATCACGATTCGTGTTCAAAAGCGGAGCATCGTTGTAAAGCGATTTCCAGGAATTATCTTTCAAGGCCCCATTCTTGATGTCCTTAATCATACTTGCCCAGGCAAATGGATTAAAGAAAGGAATGGTGTTGGCAAAACCTTTATTGGCATTATAACTGGTAATCTGTCGCTGAGATTCCTGGAAAGAAGCACTAGGACCGTCTCCCTGCATTACCGCCATGCGACGAAGGTAATCAGGGTCAGTATTACGAGCTAAGGCTTCACGTTCGCGAGCATCGGGAAGATTCATCGCGAGAAACTCCTTTTTAAACTCTTCATAGTTCCGAAACGGATAAATCTTTACTTCCCGCAGGGTAATAGCATCTTCCCGCAGCACGATTTTGGCTGAGTAAGAAGCTTCATGATAGTTCTTAGGAATGATCAGGTATTGGCGGCGGTAACCGGTATAACTGAAAATGATACTATCACCGGGAAAAACGGGTAAGCTAAAATAACCGTTGTTAGTGGTGGCGGTACTCCCGCCAGACTTAGGAATCCAGATGGTAGCTCCGGGCAAAATTTCGGATTGCTTTCCACCCACAACAACTCCAGAGAACTGAATGGTTTTCACTTGACCCTGAGCAAAGCCTGACTCGTTGGATAAGAACACGAGTAAGAACGCTGAGAGTACTATAAATAATCGGTTAGTCATTCGGTATAGGTGATTACCTTTGGCAGACATATCTATAAACAAATGTATTGATTTTCGACGAGTATTCATGGCTGTTATGAGATTTTAGGAAATGAATTCCCATAAAGATCAGGCAATCTACGAAGCTTGCTGTACGAAAGCTGTGCCAGGCCCTAACGCTCTGTTTAAACCAATACAGAGGCATGATGCAAAAAAACGCCCGAAGGATGCATAGCTTCGGGCGTTTTTTATGACTTTTTACTAAACCGACTTTAGCCCGTTCTGTAAACAGTCCAACCTCAATGGTCTACTATTCTTTATAGAAGTTGTAAATCAGTGAAACCTGAACCGTTTGGTTGGTAAAGGTAATGCCGGGTTCACTGGTGATGAGGTTATTAAATCCGCGACTATACCGAAGCCCCAGGCTTACTTTGTCAGCAGCATCCATGAAATCGTAGCGTAAACCCGCCGTGAATCCGTAATCTGTACGATTGTCAGGACCGCGAGGCGTGCTATTGGGTCCGTTCAGAGCATAGGCGTATTCTGGGCCTGCTTCGATGGTTAATCCTTCCGTGATGATATACCCCAAAACGGCGGCTGCCGAGGCATAATAAAAAGTATTACGCGTGATGGACGTACCTGTCTTGAAGGAACCACCTCGCTGGGTAAGTACTACTTCGGGCTGAATCACGAATTTGTTGAAGCGTTGGCGATAGAATCCACCCAGGTGCAAGCCCGAATTAAAACGAGAAACTACGTCACTTTGAGGCGTACGAATGGTATTACCAGAACTCAAACCGGCTTTCAGACCAAAATGGGGTTTTAAATGTAACACCTGAGCTGAGCCATTAGTTGATACTAAGCTAATGAAAATCAGGGACAATAGGAGGGGGAGTTGTCGAAGCATCTGCCGATGGAATTCTAAATTTTAATCACAAAACAAAAGCAAAACGCTCAGATGGTCAAATTCTATATAAGAAAGCTGCTGAACCGTTCGGGTTTTCTGTCCACCATCCCCGCGTTTTGAATTAAAAGGTAGATGCAAATGGGACCTTTTTCGTTGCATGGCCCGATGAAAGAACGAACGCCGCCGCTAATTAAAATACCCTACGGGTTTTTATGTAGAGACGCGACTTTATCGCGTCTGGGTACAGGCGGCCTTTGTTACTATCCCAATGATTCACACCTCCCGGCTAGACGCGATGAAGTCGCTTCTCTACTGGAAATGCTTAATTGCTATGGGTTTGGGGAATTGGTAATAATCCGCCCTGGTTGGTGTCCTCACCAACTACTAGGCTATGAATGGCTGGTGAATACACCAGCCAGGGCAGAAACGTTTTCGGACTTTGCGTTCGGGCGGGTTTCAGAGCACAAAGTTTCAATTTATTACTAAAGTTCATTAGAAGCACAAAACTTCAAGTTTACATGTCAGTCCGCCTGACGCAAAACCAGTGTTATGTGCTGTTATTCTATTTCCCATTTATAATTGCTTCAATGCTTTCAAGTTGTCCGTCAATGATAACAAATTTGTCTGGGTCGGGATAATTTATACTTCCTATTAAGTCCCGTTTCTGTTATGCTGTTATTTTTCTGTTAGGTCGTATCTTCTTACCGTAATTGTATGTTTCTAATAAAACAACTTCGCCTTTTTGACCATTACAAATTGCTATTTCAAAATTGTCAGAAGGAAAGTTTTTTGTTGGATAAAAATCCTGTCCACCAAAAGAAAGTATTTTGTTGTCACTAATTTGAAACAAGTAATTTACTCCTTCGTCTTCAACTTCTGATAATTCAATATAGTCAGTCCCAATTACTTTTATTGACTTTACCTTGTTTGTCGCAAACACGAAATTAATATTCTTTCGCAATTTCTTCTGTTTTAAGTAAGCCTCTAAAAAAGTCCATACACCAATCAATATGTAAATCACTACTGTCCCAATTAATAAATATAATTCAGTTGTTGTATCAAGTCTGAAGTAAACGAAAGTCCCAACAATAATTGCTAACAGTGTCCAGCCAACAAGAAATTTAATTTGAAATAACTTTTGCTTGTCAAGGCGTTTTAGGTCTTGTCTTAGAATTTTGATTTCCTTGTCAGATAATGGTCTTTCTGTTTGCACTGTGTCGTCAATTATATATAATAGAACATAACGGAGAGGACTTGCTGCAGGTGTGGCATTAGTATTCCGTCTGCCCGGTGCCGCTGCTGATTGAAAAACTGAAGTTGAAGTTAACAAAAAAAAGCTAAATAGTAATTCATCAGCCGGATATTAGCTGATAGCGATATGCAGCTCATTGTTACTACGTCTGCCAGCATAGCATAAAACCCCCTGTTAGCGGTTTGTTTTTTTGTCTTTTCACTCTTTCATTTGGTCTTCAATTCGCAATTTGTCAATTGTTAGTCGCTGTCTAAATATTTCAAGCATTGTCAAATAGTCCTGCTTTGAAAAATGGAGTTCTTTTACTTTGTCAAACCATTCTACTGTTGAGCCAACTTTTTCGGCTTCATATTCTTTTGTTTTGTCAATACCAATTTGTTTCCATTGTATTAAGTCTCCACAATTTCTGATTTCAGCAACTATTAAAGTGCAAGAAAAATCATTATCGTCTGGACACATAAGAATTGGACAAATTGTCGTCTCATTTTCGTCAGGTAATATCCTTTTCCAAACAATTGCTTTTTCGTCCTCTCGTTCCATCCAATAAACAAGTGTCGGAATAAGTCCTTTATACATATTCTCTGGATATATCTCTTCAAGTTTTTCGTCTAACCAATACCCGTCAATACGATAGTTTATGAAGTCCAAATAATCTTCATAATCACTTTTGTCTTGTATACCTTCTATCTTGTTCATCGGGTTCTCTTAAAATGACCGCCAACGTTCGAGTATTTGCGAAGGCAGGGTATTCATTGATTGTCCAGCCCGGTACAAATGCCCATTTTAAAATATGTTGTTGAAGTTAAGAACTATAGCTGAACAATAAACGTCGAGCCCGAACCGCTGCCGATGCCTGCACATAGCTGATGTTACATTATCCAGTCCTGCTTTTGCAAATACTTTTGTTGGTGGCAGTACTTGCAAATTATTGCTTGTTAGTAACCATATCAACATATTTATCAATAATTGACTGATATTGTGGTTGCACTTTTTGCTTTGTATCGTTTAAAGCATTCAAAAGCATACTAATTGGAGGTGCATGACTTAAGTAAGTAAAAGGAATCCCAACTTGGTTGTACATTTCATTTAAAATAATAATTGCTGAGTCTTTTTGATTTGTCAAAAAGTAATCTCCAGCGAAATAAGGGTAGTTAGACATCCAGACCTTACTACTTTGAACTAATTTACATTGTTTAAAAAAATTTTTGCTCCATTCATAATCACCTTGTTCAAAAGCTTCTTTTCCCAAATCACTTAATTCTAATTCATTGGTTTTTGATTTATTAAACCTAGTAAGATAATTTTTTGAATCGTAAATGGTTAAATTGGGTTTATCCTTTGGAAAAATGCTTGGATAATTTAAAAACGGATTTATCTCAGTCTGTTGAGTGTCATGACTATTAACTTTAGATGTTTGATAGTTAGGAATTGATGAATTATTACTGTTGGTTTGGTTAGTCAAATTAAAAAAATTATTTAGGTTAGAAGGATGTCCAGTAAAAACAAAAACACCTAATATGATTACCGATGCACAAACACTTAAGACTATTGTATAAACCAAAACTAAAAATGGAATTCTAATTAGTGGGTCAGAATTTTTCGTTGCAATTATTGAAAATACAAAAATCAATACCATTACCCCGAGTACTGTTAAAATACTAATGATTGGTACATTAATAGAACTGAGATGAAGTCCTCCAATTATTGCTATCACTGCAACAATACCAATAACACCCCATGCATATTTCAATAAGGGAAATTCTTTTGTGGCTTCTCTCAATAGTTGTAAAGGGTTCATATGAAATTTTGTTATAAAGTTAGTTTTTGATTGTGACTTCGCACGTCCGTTCGTATTGCCATCAACGTTTCGGGGCTTGCCGAAGGCGGGGGGGGTAGCATAAAAGTTCAATAGAAATACTACTGTTGAACCTTGCATAAATGCTCAATAGAAGAACTTCAGCCCCGCTTTTGGCAAACCCTTGTTACCAGCTGCCTTTCTATTTCTGTCCTGCTGCAAACTCCTCATAAGTTGAATAGTTTTTGTGTCCTCGTCCTTTGACTTTTGCAAGTTTTGTTCCGTCAATTCTTGACTGAATGTAGTCAACTAGTTCGTCAAACTTGTCAATGTGTAGATTATACAAAGTTCGTGTCGGTGCTATTTTAAACTGTTTTTTTAAGTGTCCTGCAAAAACAGCATACTTCACTTGTCCTTTACCAACTTCATATTCTTTGTACTCATTGTAACGGTTTATTAAGTGTCCGATGTAGTTCGCCTTAATTGTCTCATAGCCGATACAGTCAGGTGGATATTTTTCTTTAACTGTTTTCTTTGTCTGCTTAATTGTGATTTTATTATTGTCGCCAACAATGGCGTTCTCAACTTTGCTGTTGTTGAAGTTTACAGTTTTGTTTTCAATTTGAATGCCAATGCCTGCACCTGTCAATGCTCGCTTGATTGCTAAAATGTTTTTGTCCCAATTATTGTTGTCAGAGAAGTCGAGATATTTTAGTCGCCTGATAAGATTGTCAATAGGTTCAGAGAATTTTTGTCCTTTAGAAACTACAATCGGAATAATGTTTTTGCCGTCAGCAAAACCCATAAATTGGGAAACCTCAAAGTTTACCCAACTTGATTTAGTTGAGTTGTCCGAAATGATAAGCAATAGGTAATCACTTTTACTTAACGACTTTGAAATTGATTTTTGAATGTCATCACCCGCCAAGATTTCGTTTTCGTCTATCTAAAACTTTAGCGACTTGTCTTTGGAAAGTTCTGCCTCTAATTTTTTCACGAAAGATTTGTCAACGCTTGAATGACTAATGAAAATTTTTGCTTGAGGTAATTGCTGTGCTATCGTTTCTTTCAGTTGATGATTTACGCTATCAAACGGAATGATGTTTCTGCTGAGAAAAATCTCAGAAAGTTTATCGGCTAAATGTCTTGTGTCGCTGACTTCAATGGACTTGTCAATTGCGTTTTTGAGTTTTCTTGGGAAATCGTTGAAAGTGTTACACTCAAAACCAGCAAAGAAAGTTGGCTCGTATCTGTCGTGGCGATATTTGTCAAGGTTGAAGAAAACAAATGTCGGCTCGGTTTTGATTGGAATACCTAAAGAATTGAACTCACTCCGCATATAACGCCAATGCTCGTCAGGAATTACTTTGTCCTCGTAAATGAGTGGAGTGAAAATGTGAAAGTTGTATCCGCTAAATGAGGAAATCTGATTTTTGCTTCTTTGGAAATATTCAACAAACTCTGTATCCATTGAAGAAAAGAAAGCCATCATAAACTTTGAGTTCTCTGGCTTTAGTTGATTGTCGTTGATGAATTTTACGACTCCGTCAATCCATTTTTCTGTTGGTAAAACATGCCACATAGTTTGTCTTATCTGTCTGTTAGTTTAAAGTTAGCACTGTCGTCATAATGTTGCCGGTAACTCTCAAATAAACGAAAGTTTTGTCGTACTTTTTATATTGTTTGGTGTTAAAACGATATTTTGTTGTTCTATTCTTGTCGTACTTTTGTATTGTTCAAGTTTGTACACCTAAGGATAAGATTTTTTTAACATTAATCCAACTTATTTTTAGTTCATCAAAAGGCTCTTTATTTCTCAAGCGTTCTGTTACTTACGTGGGTATGTCGTGGAGTGGTTTTTATGTGGTTATGCCCTAGCAACTCTTGAATAAGTTTAACCTGTTGTGCGGATTAAAAGCTACCGCATGTTTTAAAAGATTTAAAGGCTTATTTTTATTAAAATTGATCCAATTAAGTATAGTAATACCACTAATTTTAGAACAAAGCCCATCGAAGGATTTAGCGTACGAGCGTCTCATGCTCTGGTTGGTGTCCCCACCAACCACAAGGCTATGAATGGCTGGTGAAGACACCAGCCAGGGCAGAAGATCTGTCCAGTCTGCGGCTATTCTTGTTGAACCCCTCTGGTTTTATATGATCTGCTTCAAAGCTAAAAACCGCTTTCTAGCGTTGGCAAACTAGTTGAGGATGAACATAGCCACCGGCTCTAACCCTGCAAGGGTTAGAAAACTCAAAACTCAAAACCGCAGCGGCGGCCGCTCAAAACTGGTACAATTCTTTCGCCCATTTAAGACTTAATCTTCAGCTATGAATATTCTATGGTTTCAACGAGATCTTCGACTAGCAGATCATGCCCCATTGCAGGCTGCCATTGAAGCGGGGCAACCATTGTTGCTGTTGTACTGCTACGAACCCGCTTTGTTAAGTGAAGGTCACTTTAACCCCCGGCATGGACGATTCATTATGGAATCGTTACAAAACCTGAACAGCATACTGAAAAACTCGGGTATTGTGCTACACGTCTTCCGAAACGATTTTCTGGCCGTTCTAAAGAAGATTCATCGTCGCTACGGCGTAGGTTGTGTGTTTTCTTATCGGGAAAGGGGGCTTAACGTTCTTGAGCATCGAAATGCAGCAATTGAGGCTTTCTGTGATGAAAACGAAATTCAGTGGCACGCTTCTGAACCGCTGGAAGGGTTACCACCAGCGGCTGACTGGAAAAAATTCTGGCAAAAAGAAATGAAAAAGCCAGTGACTGCCCCTGATCTATCCAAACTAAAGCCTGCTTCGGTTAGTATTGGGTTTATTGAGGAACTAGCCGTTATTGATACACCCGACCATTATCACATTCCAGATTTTCATTTTCAGCGAGGAGGGCCCGAACAGGCAGAAGACTGGTTAAACAGCTTTCTGAAAATCAGGGCTGTGCAGTACCTTGAAGCCGATAACAACCCTTATTTAAGTCGCTATAATGCGAGCCGTTTGTCTCCGTATATTTCCTGGGGAAATATTTCGGTTCGACAAGTGTTTCAGGCGAGCCAACAGGCCATGAAGGAAGGGTTTTACCCCAAGGCTTTAAAAGAATTCCTTACGCACTTATACAAGCGAGATTACATCCTGTTCACTACTCATCAAGGGTATGCCTGCGATAGTGAAGACTCAGGGGCTGTTGCCGATGAAAATCAGCAAAGGTTATTCGATCGCTGGAAAACGGGGACGTTGGGTTTCCCGCTGGTAGATGCCGCCATGCGATGTCTGCTGGAAACGGGTTACCTCATCCCTCGTTTACGATTCCTATTACTCTCGGTTTTAAAACAAAGGTTACCTGAGTTTGAAGCCAAGGGTTTATGCTGGCTGGCTCAGCATTCACTCGACTTTGAACCTCGACTCTTTTATTATTACGCTTCGCAGCCGCTCGGTTCCAGAACGTTTTTGAACCCCGTCAAAGAATCACATACCATGCCTTCCAGCATTCACTTTATGCGAATTTGGTTACCTGAGCTGGTGGCATTACCTCCCCGATTTTTACATGAACCCTGGTTACTCAAACGAGCCGATCAAAACAGATACTCGGTTTGGTTGGGAAGTTCCTACCCAGTGCCGCCTAAAGAATGGATTCCTCGAAGAATGCGTAAGAAAAAGTTACAAAGCAGATTGTTAAGCAGTTAATAACGTTTATTGGTAATGAATTGGAAAACAGATTCTTATCATTAGTTTATAAAAGAGGCTTTATCTAATCAGTTGAATTAGAGGGTACAGAAAGGAATAGTTGGAACGGCTTTTTCTTTCAATTGAAAAAAACAACTATTACAATGGGAGAGGGAACAGCAGTTTTTCTAGAACAGGCCGCTCAACGTTTTGATTTCAGTGCTAGTGCCGTAGATCAAATCTGGCACGGTTTGTTACGTTCAAAAGGTCGGCAAGTACAATTCAATTCGCCCGAGCTGGGTGGTCAGGGACAATGGCAAAATGGAATGCTCATGATCACTGACTGGAATAATCATAGTCTTAAAACCCGTTTGCTGGGATTGATTAACGAGCTCGCTCCGAGAGCCGTTTCACAGGAGATGGCTTATGAGACATTACACACAGGTGAGACGATTTCCCGACAGGAGCAGTCTTCTACTGGGTTAGGTACTCAGGAGGCAACCACCGCCGAGCCTGAAAAAACACCAATGGGGGGCTGGCAGGGCACGCAAAATGGCGTTTCCTATGTGTTTTATCCCGAGCAATCTTTATTGGTTCTTAACTCCGGCAAACGTTACAGTACGGCCCCTTACTTTGTACTGGGACTGGGTCAGAACCTGCAACAGGGAAAGAACACCTTGGTATTATTAACGGATCAGGGGGAGATACCCGTTGACGAGTTAACACAGATCGATTAATCACTAAACTTTATAAATGATATGTACCAGGCTAATGAATTAACACAAGAAGACGAATTAGTAAGAGCCTCCTTATCTCCAGAAGAAGATGAGGTAGACGAGGAGTTAGATGAAGATCTGGACGATGAAGAAGATCTAACCGTTTATGACGACGAAGAAGACCCAGAGCTAACAGACGATGAAGCCGTTATTGAGGAAGACTTCCCCGATGATTCCAACATTGTGATTGGCGATGATGAAATCGACGAAATTGAGCAGATGGATACCCGCGATCAGGGGGTCTCAAAGCCTCATCCCTCGCAGGAATATTACGGAGACAACACGCTGACCAATACCAATTAGAAACTACGTTTGCAGACAAACGTCAGGTAGCCTCATCAATGCAGTTGATGAGGCTTTCTTTTTACCCATCAAAAAAGTAGAAATAAAATCTATTTTAAACATTTATTCACACCTTTAGGTTAGTTATGCACTTATTTTAGCTCAGGTGTTTGCTCTATTCTAGAAACTTATCAGATGAAAAAGGTGCTGGATTTCGTCCTGTTGATGGCAGAAGACGATTCCGATGATCGGGATTTATTCCGGGAGGCTCTCGAACAGTATTATCAGGTCAACGACATTCGTTTTGTGTCAGACGGACAGGAGTGTTGCGATTACCTGAAACGAAAGGGTCGTTACGAAAATCCTGAAGACAGTCCTCGCCCGGGCTTCATTCTACTAGACTTGAATATGCCCCGCAAAAATGGCAAAGAGGTATTGAAAGAGCTGAAGAATGATCCTGATTTAAAGAAAATTCCGGTGGTGGTATTAACCACATCGCATGCTCCCAAAGACATTCAGGACACGTACGACATGGGCACTAATTCTTATCTGGTTAAGCCGAGCTCATACACTGAGACACTGAGTATGGTTGAACATTTGGGGAAATTCTGGTTTAATACCGTTAAACTTCCTCCCTGCGGATAAAGCAAAAGGACGATGCCTAGAAGTGAAGAGAGGCATCGTCCTTTTTTTATTAGGCATTTACCACGTCACCCCCGTTTGGATGTAGCGTTTGCCCCGTCATATAACTGGCATCTTCGGAAGCCAGAAAAACGTAACACGGACCCACTTCACAGGGTTGCCCGGCTCGGCCCAGAGCGGTATCTTTTCCAAATTTTTCAACTTTATCAGCCGTAAACGTGGCCGGAATCAAAGGCGTCCAGATCGGACCGGGAGCAACGGCATTAACTCGAATGCTCTTCTCTGCCAGTTGCTGCGAGAGCGAACGAGTAAAGGAAGTAATGGCTCCTTTGGTAGAAGAGTAATCCACTAAGCCTCCGCTGCCCCGAAAAGCCGTTACCGAAGTGGTATTAATAATGCTGCTACCGGTCTTCAAGTAGGGCAAAGCGGCCCAGCTAAAGTGGAAGAAAGAGAAAATGTTCGTCCGAAAAGTACTTTCCATTTCTTCGGGGCTCAACTCCTGGAAAGATGTATGAGGGTGTTGTTCGGCGGCGTTATTGATCAGAATATCCAGTTGCCCTAACGTCTGAACGGTCGTCTGGACGGCTGCTTTGCAAAACTCCGGTTGCTGGACATTCCCCTGAATCAATAAACAACGGCCACCTTCCGCTTCCACGAGTTCGCGAGTATCGTAAGCGTCTTCGTTCTCTTCCAGGTAAACAATAGCTACGTCAGCTCCCTCGCGGGCATAATGAACCGCCACGGAGCGACCAATGCCACTATCACCACCCGTAATCAGGGCTACTTTTCCTTTTAATTTTTCTGACCCTCGATAGGAAGCCCGGATGAAAATCGGCTTAGGGTTCATTTCCGTTTCCAGACCCGGTTGATGACTTTGCGTTTGAGCGGGTGTTTGCGTTTCCATATGCGTTTTATTTTTGGTTGGAACCGCCAAGAGCTAAAAAACAGTACCCAATCGCTCTATGAAAATCTGGAATTGTACCCTAATCATACGGGGAAATGTTACCACAATTTGAAAAAAACGCTGAATAGTGGCCTTATTAATGAATTGGTATCGATTTTTTAGTTCATCAAGCAACCTGTCTGCCTAAGAAAATATTGTCTTTTATTAAGATAAAAGCCTATACGTGCTAGCAACCCAACATGAGTCATAAATCGTCTTTACTATGAATAGTAACAAGCTCTTTTCTGATTTGATTGATACTCTACCTGTTCGTCGAATTGCTTTTCTGGGAGATTACTTCCCTCGTCAGTGTGGAATCGCCACCTTTACGCATGATCTGAGAACGTATTTTCAAAAACGTTACGAAGATCTGGACACGTTTGTAGTGGCCGTTGAGGATCATCCCGGAACCTATGATTATCCCGCTGAAGTAAAGTATACCTTCGACCAGAACAGTAGGTCAGCTTATTTGGAAACAGCTAAATATTTAAATGAGTCGGGTGTAGAAGCCCTTTGCTTACAGCATGAGTACGGTATTTACGGTGGGGAATCGGGTGAGTACATCATTGATTTGCTCAATCGGGTAAAAATGCCCGTCATTACCACCTTGCATACCGTTCTTCAGGACCCTTCGCCCTCACAGGACCGCGTGTTGCGTCAAATTGCCGAACGCTCTTCGTTTCTGGTGGTAATGTCCGAAAAAGGACGTCAGTTTCTGGAAACGATTTATGAAATCAGCCCTGAAAAAATTGCGGTTATACCTCATGGCATCCCCGACGTTCCCTTCTCTAATCCCGATGATTTTAAAAACAAATTCGGGCTGGAAAATAAAAAGGTAGTATTAACCTTCGGGTTAATCTCTCCTAATAAAGGTATCGAAACGGCTATTGCCGCTTTACCTGCCGTAGTAGCTAAACACCCGGAGTTAACGTACGTAGTGCTGGGAGCTACGCACCCCAACTTGATTCGGGAGCGTGGTGAAGAATATAGAAACAGCCTTATTAAACTGGCTGAAGATTTAGGAGTAGCCGAACACGTTCAGTTTCATAACCGCTTCGCCGAGCTTGAAGATTTACTTCAGTATCTGGAAATGGCGGATGTATACTTAACCCCTTACCTGAATGCTGCCCAGATTACCTCGGGAACGTTGGCATATTCGGTAGGCTGTGGTAAAGCCGTGGTGTCCACGCCTTACTGGCATGCCGAAGAATTATTGGCTAATAACCGTGGCATATTGGTACCCTTTGGTTCGTCTGAAGCCATCGCTGAAGCTCTGATTCATATGTTTGATGATCCACAATATCGTCAGGAAATGCGGGAGCGGGCTTATGAATTCAGCCGTCCGATGGTATGGCGGGAAGTGGTAGGCAATTACCGACAATTATTTGGATACAGTGTTTCGTCTCGGATCAACCTGAATTATACGGTAATGCCGAGTCTTAAACTGGATCATTTATACCGATTAACCGATTCTACCGGAATCATTCAGCACGCCCGTTATACCTTGCCTCACCGCGAAGAAGGGTATTGTACGGACGACAACGCCCGGGCCTTATTGCTGGCTTCGTATCTGGATGCCGACGGAGAAATCGTTGATGCCCGTATTCCCTGGATGATCGATGTATTTTCATCGTTTTTAAATCATGCTTTTGATCCCGAAAAGGGACGTTTCCGTAACTTTATGTCTTACGGAAGGGAGTGGCTGGAAAGCTACGGTTCGGATGACAGTCATGGCCGGGCTATCTGGGCTTTAGGTGGGATGATTGCCCGAATTCGACGTCCTGATCTTCGGAACTGGGCTCGTGATTTGTTCGACCGTTCTATCGATAAAGTTCTGGAAATGACCTCACCCCGAAGCTGGGCTTTCACCATGCTGGGTCTGAGCGAATACCTGCATCGTTATCCCGGTGAACGTCATAAACGAGAATTAAGAAAACAGTTAGGCGATCGTTTGTGTGGTCTTCTGCGTCAGGCCGCTCGTCCACACTGGTATTGGTTCGAACCTATCCTGAGTTATGATAACGCTCGTTTATCACAGGCTCTGTTATGTTCGGATGTTCCTGAACATCAGTTGGTTGGTCTGCATACGCTGGAATGGTTACGCGATGTGCAAACTGCTCCGGCAGGCCACTTCAGACCCATTGGCTCCGAAGGTTTCTATCCTATGGGTAGTGAACCTGCTCTGTTTGATCAGCAGCCTCTGGAGGCAGCAGCGTCCATTGGAGCGTACTTGGCAGCTCACGCTTATACGGGACTGGATGTTTGGCACGATGCGGCTAATACTGCTTTTGAATGGTATTTAGGCAAGAATGATACCGGTTTACCGTTATATGACGAGACGTCTGGTGGTTGCTATGATGGATTACAGCCGCATTCGGTGAACTGTAATCAGGGAGCTGAATCGTGCCTGGCCTTTTTAATGGCCAGAGCTGAAATCCGGGCCGCCCAGTCGCAGCAACAATCTGCTATCATGCAGAAAAAAGCCCGGAAGCAGGCTGAATCCAAGTCTCTGAATAACTAAAGTAAACGTAGGTTTAGTATACTATTTATTGTTGTTCTCAATTTTGATTATCATTATCTAATGGTAATTAGGGTTGAGAACAATTCACTTCTATCGCACTGAAAGATGACCAAATCTCTGTTGAATGTAGAACGTTACCCACTAATTATTAACCCAGACCCCCGCCGGGTTTTGTTTCGGCCTTTTCATTTGGGCAACGAGCGAATGGTGTTAATTGTGAACCGTTTGCTAGCTCTGACAGCAGAGGAAGTCGAAGCAGAGCTCTCTCAGGTATTTCAGGAGTTTCGCCACCGCCACCAGGCCGTTGAAACGTATCTGGACCGGCGGGCCAAAGAAATTCTTTCCTATTTTGATCTGGAGGAAGAATTGAGCCCCTTACACCAGTTATTGATTGGGGCTTACTTTACTAACGAGTACGCCCTGGAAGCTGCGGCTCTCTTTAATCCTTCCATCGTCTGGCATCCCGACCAATCCAATCTACCCGAAGGTTGCCGTCGATTCATTATTAGTCTGCGGGCTACGGGTGAGGGGCACATTTCGTCCATTGTTTTCCGCTCCGGCTTTGTCGATCAGAATGCAGGCATTTGGCTTGATGGGTATTCCCGGTATGTAACGCCGCCTGACTCTTACGAAGAAGCGTATCTTTCAAGAGACGTTTTTCAGCGAAAACTCCATGAGTTGGGCCTGGATGATGGATTTGCGAATAGCATTGTCAGTAAGTTGCCCGAAGAAGTTTGTTATTCAGATGTTTATCCGGTCGTGAAGGAAGCCCCGGCCTACCAGACGCATCGGGTGGCAGGCGATGGAATTCTGGCTTTAATGAAGGCGAATTACATCATTAACTACAGCGATGATCGGGCGTTGAGCGAACGCATCCTGTTCCCTTATTCTCCCAATGAAATGAATGGCATGGAAGATGCCCGTTTCGTAGAATTCACGGAGGAAGATGGAAAAACCACCTATTACGCCACTTACACGGCTTATAACGGACGTGTTATTTTTCCGCAGTTACTCGAAACCAGGGATTTCATTGATTTCCGGGTAAAAACCATGGCTGGGGATGTCGTCAAGAACAAGGGCATGGCTTTGTTTCCACGAAAAGTAAATGGGAAATACGTCATGCTGGGTCGGCAGGATGGTGAGAACATCTTCCTGATGGAATCGGATAACCTGTTTTTCTGGGAAACCAGCAAGCTATTATTAGCTCCCAAGTATCCCTGGGAGTTTGTGCAGTTAGGAAACTGTGGTTCTCCCATCGAAACGCCGGAAGGCTGGCTGGTATTAAGTCACGGGGTGGGAGCAATGCGGAAGTATTGCATTGGTGTGTTCCTGCTGGACCTTAATAATCCAGAGGTAGTATTAGCCCGCTTGCCTTACCCCATTCTAACCCCGCAGGGGGAAGAGCGGGAGGGGTATGTACCTAACGTGGTTTATACCTGTGGAGCAGTTATTCACGCTGACAAGCTGTTAATTCCCTATGCCATGTCTGATTATTCGACGGGCTTTGCAACAGTTCCCATGGATGAGCTGATGCAGGCCTTATTACAGGAGCGGGACAATGCAGTGGGGAAAAATGCGGAAACGGTTGAGACTGAATCCAGATAATGGGGATTTTATTGCCTTAATTCATTGATTGATAGTAATTTAATCGTACGGCATGGTTTTGATACTAAATAGGTAATCCGTAATCCGTCAGACTAACATACTATATATCATGGGAACTACTGCACCTAACGAACTCCGCGTATTGGTACAATCTCTAAGCCAGCTCGTTCGGGCGGCCCGGGAATGTCAATCCAAGTATGCACACCTGAGTCATGAAGCTAAAATGCCTCGACTCAGACAACGTTTATCACGGATGAATGTTGAAAACGAATGCCTAGCAGATGAACTCCATCGGTATACACGTCAATATGGAATACAGGAAGAAGAGGAAACGGAAGTAGTAGCTGCTTCTCCTGCCATGGATTGGGATGAAGAACTGGATGGTTGTGAGAGCGGTACCGTCTCTATTCTGAACGCTTTTGAATCAGTAATGGAGCACCGTTGTCTGACCGCTTTCCCTGAGTTATACAAAACCCTGACCAAGCGTCGGGAATACATGTCTGAAAATTTAAGCTGGTTACGAAACATTCGTACTACAGCTCTTGCATAAACAGCCCTATTTATAGCTGAGTACATAAAAAATCCCGTCTGTGTGTAATCGCAGACGGGATTTTTTATGCCCTAAATTAATGATGATCGGTGGAAACATTTTTTGAACGGTATTGGTTGATATGTAAACGAATGTTAGTTTTGCAGCATGAATCCCATGAAAGAAAATTATGAATTAAAAGATGAGGCTTCCGTTGAACGAATTAAGAAGCTTTTTATCGTAAACATCTTGGGGCTTTCTCATTTAATTGTACGGGATACCAATCGTTGGCTGAACAAGCTGGGATATGCTCTTCAAATTGAGCAGATTCGAATTTTGATGACGATCAATTATTTGAAAAATCCACCTTCTCAACAGGATATTGCAAATATTCTTCAAAAGAATAAAGCTGGTATTCAGCGGTCTATCCAGACCTTACAGCGAGATGGTTACTTGAGAAGTACGACTGATGGTCAGGATAAGCGAAAGAATGTAGTAGTTCTGACACCAGCAGGTAAGCTCTTTGTGGAGAAGGCTACTGAGGCTCTGGAAGGCATGAATACTGAAATTGAAAAGTATTTTGAAGAGGATGAAATCGCCGTCTTGCGAAGAATCCGAAGCAAAATAGAAGCCATTGCCCAAAATGCAGAAAAGTAATCTTCCTATTTGATTTATTATTGATATATCAACAGTTTCCCATGAAAACGAACACTTTTTTGATTGCAATGTTGATGGCGGTGCTACCCTCACTCAGCGAAGCTCAAAATACGCAGCAGGGATGGACCTTAAAACAATGCTTGGAATATGGTCTGAAAAACTTTGGAGGCGTAAGACTCGCCCAGTATAAAGTTGAAACGGCCAACCAGCAGGCCCGTGAAGCAATCTCTCAATATTTACCACAGGTAACGGGTACGGGTACGTTTACGGATAACATCAAGTTGCAGCGAAGCGTCATTCCCGCCGGAACCTTCGGTAACCCCGAACCGCTGACCGTTGCTTTTGGTCAGAAGTACCAAAATACAGTATCGGCTCAGGCTACGCAGACGATTTACGACAAAACGCTTATTCTGGGTATCAAGGCAAATGAGCCCAACCAGAAATTAGCCGAGCTAAATACTCGCCAGACGCAGGAAGATGTGATTTATAACATCACCAAAAACTATTACCAGGTTTTTGTCTCCCAGCAACAGATTGCTCTGTTGAAAGATAACATGACCCGTACCGAACAGGTACTAGGGGTTCTGAAATTGCAACGGGACAACGGCGTGATTCAGCCCGTGGATTATACTAATACGGAAGTGAGTTACAACAACACTCGCTCACAGTTGGTATTAGCCGAGAATTCGCTGGAATTAGCCATCAATCAATTGAAGTACCAAATGGGATTGTCTCAGGATCAGCCCTTAATGTTAACGGACTCGAGTATTCTGAAACAACTACCTAAAGCACAAAAGCAGGAATTTGATCCCCGAAACCTGGTTAGTTTCCAACAGGGCGAACGGAATCTGGACCTGCAACGTATTCAGATGGCCCGTACAAAAGCTGGGTATCTTCCCACATTAACGGCCAATGCGAGTTACGGTACGCTTTCTTTTTCGAATCAGTTCGGGGGAGCTTTTCAGAACTTCCTGGGTTTTGGTACGGTTGGCCTGCGTTTGAATCTGCCCATTTTTGATGGATTTAAAAGAGACGCTCAGTATCAGCAGAATCGGTTGACGGTAATGACGCAGGAAGAACAGCAGCGTTTGAATACGGAGGCATACAAGTTGCAGTATAACAACGCTGAGTCTCAACTGATACGGGCCAGAACCAATACGGAAAATGACGACCGGACGGTGAAACTGGCTCAGCAGGTGTATGAGATCACGACGCTTCAATACAAGCAGGGGGTTAAAAACCTGACGGACTTACTGAATGCGGATAAGTCTTACCGTGAGGCTCAATCGAATTATATCAACTCACTCATTAACTATTACCAGGCTCAGCTCAATCTGGAGCAGTCGCAGGGTACACTTCTGAATTTCTATAATCAACTTTAGACGTCTTTCCCTATAACCATGAAACGTACAACCATAATCGTCATCATCGCAATCGTTGCCATTATTGGGTTAATTGGCTTCCAGCTTGCGTCGAACAAGAAAAAACTTGACGAGAAAAATCAAATTCCGACCAACACAAACGTCCAGATTCCGGTAACCGTTGCAACGGTGCAGGAAGGCGAAGTTTCCCAGCAGCTCATCAAAACGGGTAACCTCATTCCGTTCCGGGAAGCCGAAATCATGGCTACGGCGGCAGGTAAGGTAATGAAGGTTAATTTCGAGTTAGGCTCGTCGGTTCGCCAGGGGGCTACGATGGTACAGGTAGATAACCAGCTGAAAGAGTTATCCCTGGAAGCAACTCAACTGAACATCGAAAAGCTGAAAAAGGATGTAAGCCGTTACAACACGCTTTACGCGGGCAACGCTACAACCGAATTACAGGTAAACGACACCAAGTATAACTACGATAACGCTGTTAATCAGGCTCAGCAAATCAAAAAACAGATTTCGGATGCTACGATCAAAGCTCCCATTAGCGGTCGTGTCGTAAAGAAAAACATCGAACCCGGCGAATACGTAAACGTGGGAACTTCTCTGGGTACTGTTCTGGATATCAGCCGTTTGAAAGTACAGGTGTTAGTGAACGAAAGTGATGTGTATTCACTGAAAGAAGGACACAGCGTTAAGTTAACCACCAGCGTATTTCCTGATCGCGTGTTCAACGGCTCCATCAGTTATATCGCTCCTCAGGGAGATGAGCAGCACAATTATCCCGTAGAGATCACGATTCAAAACGGTAATACACTCAAGGCAGGAACGTTCGTGAACGTTGATTTCTCACAAAAATCAAATCAGAGAGCCTTGCAAATTCCACGTTCGGCTTTGGTAGAGAGTGTGAAAAATCCTTACGTGTATGTAGTAGAAGGTCAGGTAGTGAAGCAGCGGAAGATTCAGGTAGGTCGTGAATTAGGCGATAACATTGAAGTATTATCGGGCCTCAACGCCGGAGAAAAAGTAGTAACCACAGGTCAGATCAACCTAAGCGAAGGCTCTGCCGTGCAAATTACGAAGTAGTTGATAGTTGTTTGTTACTAGTTGTTTGATTGACAGTTTGTTGGAGGTGTTATTACCCCTTTCTAACAACTTACAACCATCAACGAAAAACTAAATAAAAATATGTCGATAACCGAAGTAGCCATAAAAAGACCCTTGCTGGTGACTACCATTTTTACGGTACTCATTCTGTTTGGAGTCATTAGTTATCAGCAGCTTTCGTATAACCTGCTGCCCAAATTTGAGGCGAACGTAATCAGTGTTTCTACGGTTTATCGGGGGGCTGCCGCCGATGAGGTGGAGACCAACGTTACCAAAAAAATAGAAGATGCCCTTTCGTCTCTGGAAGGTCTGGATCGTTTGAAATCTACTTCTCAGGAAGGTGTTTCTTCCGTTATCATTCAGTTGAAAAACGGCGTTGATGTGAATCAGGCCCAGCAGGATGCTCAGCGGAAAATCGATCAGATTCTTTCGCAGTTACCCGACGACGTAGACGATCCGATTCTCAATAAATTCTCAACGGATGAGTTACCCGTTCTGCGGATGGGCGTAACGGCCAAACTGGCCCCAACGCAACTCTACGATTTGATCGATGAAAAACTGAAACCACAGTTATCAAATGTAGCTGGGGTAGGTCAGGTAAACTTAGTCGGTGGAACCGAGCGGGAAATTCAGGTGAACATTGACCCTGCTAAATTACGGGCCTATGGTATTTCCATCGGTCAGGTTTCTCAGGCCGTATATAATGCCAATGCCAGTTACCCGGCGGGTCAAATTGAAACGCAACAGTCCCAGTATTCCATTCACTTTGATGCGACGGTGCAATCCGTTGCCAAAATGCGGGAGCTGATCGTAGCTCGTAAACCCGGTGGTGGTGATGTGTTACTGAAAGATTTGGGGGAAGTAGTGGATGGTACGGCTAAGGTTACCGCCATCAACCACATCAACGGTATTCCTTCGGTGGGTCTTCAGGTATTGAAGCAAAGTGATGCCAATGCCGTTGACGTAAGTAAGCTGGTAAAAGAACGGATCGCTACGCTTGAAAAACAGTACTCGTCCATTGGACTGAGATTCAATATCGCGGCGGATCAGTCTATTTATACCTTGGCTTCAGCCACTGCCGTAGTAGACGATTTATTTCTGGCGGTGGTGATTGTGTCGGTTGTAATGCTCTTATTCCTGCACAGTTTCCGGTCTTCTTTATTCGTTCTTGTCGCGGTACCTTCGTCGATTCTGCCGACGTTTATGCTGATGTATCTATCAGGCTTCTCGTTGAACCTGATGACGCTGATGGCCCTTTCGCTGGTGGTAGGGATCCTCGTCGATGACTCCATTGTAATTCTGGAGAATATTACCCGCCACATGGAAATGGGTAAGGATCGTCGTCAGGCCGCTATCGACGGACGGAGTGAAATTGGGTTTACCGCTCTGGCTATTACCCTGGTTGACGTTGTAGTATTCGTGCCACTAGCCATGACGGGCGGTTTGATTGGAAATATCCTCCGGGAATTTGCCCTCGTGGTAGTATTCTCTACCTTGATGAGTTTGATGGTTTCCTTTACCATCACGCCTTTGCTGGTATCTCGTTTCGGTAAGCTGGAGCATTTGAATCCAAAATCACTTTGGGGAAAAATCAACATAGGGTTCGAACGGTTCATTGATCGCCTCATTGCTTATTACGGTAGCGTACTGAAGACGGCTCTGAGCCATAAACGCTGGGTGTTCCTGGTGGTGATTCTACTTTTTGTAGGCTCCATTGCTCTGGTTCCCGCCGGATTCATTGGAGGTGCTTTCATGCCTGCCTCTGATCAGGGCGAGATTGCCATTCAATTGGAGTTAGCTCCAACGGCTTCGGTATACCAAACCAACGAAGCCGTTCAGAAAGCAGAACAAATTCTGCTCAAGCACCCCGGCGTAACAAACGTGTTCTCAAACGTAGGGTATACCAGTACAGCTATCGCTTCGACTTCCAACAGTAACATTGCGGATATTAACGTGAAACTGGTGGATAAGAAAGAACGAACCTATTCAACCGATGAGTTCGGGATGGAGGTTAAGAAAGAAATCAGTAAAATTCCTGGAGTGAAAGTAACGGCAAGCCCGGTAGGTATTGTAGGGGCATCCGAAGCACCCATTCAAATTGCCGTAAAAGGTACCGACATGAACTCCATCCGCAAAGCAGCGGCGGAAGTGCTGAAGATAACAAAATCGACCCCCGGTACACAGGACGTAAAATACTCGGTAAAAGATCCGAAGCCCGAGGTTTCCATCAAGCTGGATCGTGAGAAAATGGCTCAGTTGGGCATTAGTGCCGCTGACGTTGGGGTAGCCCTGCAAACGGCTTTCCGTGGCGACGACCGGGCTAAATTCAAGCAGAATGGTAATGAATATGACATTCTGGTGAACCTGGATCAATTTAACCGATCCAGTGCCAATGACGTAGGACACCTCTTATTTGTGAACAACCAGGGACGTTCTTTTGAGTTATCGCAGTTTGCTCAGGTAGACGAACGCGTGGGAGAAAGCGTGCTGGAGCGTAATGATCGATTATCTTCGATTACTGTTAACGCTCAGGTAGTGGGCCGTCCGGTAGGAACAGTAGGGGACGACATCAAGGAAAAGATGAAGTCTGTGAATTTAGGCGAAGGTGTTTCTGTGCAGTACTTAGGTCAGTTACAGCAACAGTCGGATGCCTTTGGTAGCCTGGGTCTGGCCTTAATCATGGCTATCCTGCTGGTTTACTTTATCATGGTGGCCCTGTACGAAAGTGTGGTATATCCATTCGTAGTACTTTTCTCCATCCCCGTGGCCCTGATTGGAGCTTTATTAGCTCTGGCTCTGACGATGGAAAGCTTAACGGTATTCTCCATTGTAGGTATGATCATGCTGATGGGTCTGGTAGCGAAAAACGCCATTCTGATTGTAGACTTTGCCAACCACCTCAAGGCTGAAGGCAAAGAAGTAGTAGCCGCTCTGGTAGAAGCAGGTAAAGAACGTCTTCGTCCGATCCTGATGACTACGCTGGCGATGATCTTCGGGATGTTACCTATCGCTCTGGCTAGTGGGGCAGGGGCCGAAACCAAAAATGGAATGGCCTGGGTAATCATTGGTGGCTTGACGAGTTCGTTAGTCTTAACCTTGTTTGTGGTACCTTCAGTGTACCTGGTTGTGGATCGTATTCTGGCTCGTTTCCAGAAAAAAGAACCTCAACCCCAAAAGCCTGAAGAGTTGACGGCTTCCCGATTAATGAATGAGTAACACTTCATTTGCAAACGACGGCTCCTTTTCAAAAGGGAGCCGTTTTTTTTTGCCCTCTTTGGGGTAACTCTTCGCCTCTGTCGTGGTTGGATCACCCCTTTTTAGCAGTGGAATATCCTTTTCGGAATGATTGATACAAACCAACCTATGTACAATCATGGCAAGTATTGCAGATTTATTTAAAACGGATAAGGCTGAGGGCCTTTCCGAATTATTCATCGCTCAATTAAAAGACATTTACTGGGCAGAAAATAAACTGACCGAAGCCCTACCCGAAATGGAAGCGGCGGCTACCTCGGATGAATTGAAAAACGGCATACGCAAACACCTGGCAGAAACGGAAGGACAGATTGCCCGCCTGGAGCAAATTTTTACTTCTATCGGCGTAGAAGCCGAAGGCGTCAAGTGTGAAGCCATGGCTGGATTGGTAGAAGAAGGTCAGGATATTGTTGCTGAAACACAATCGGGTACGCTGACGCGAGACGCGGGTATTATTGCTGCTTGTCAGAAAGTAGAGCACTACGAAATTGCTTCGTATGGTACCTTAACCGCATGGGCAAAAATTCTGGGTTACGAAGAAGCGGCCCGGCTGTTGCATGCCACTTTACAGGAAGAAGAAGCAACGGATGTAAAGCTTACTAATCTGGCCGAAACGTTTATTAACGCTTCGGCATTGATAGAAAACTAGTTTTCTGTGGGTAAGAACAAGAAACTTTTGAAAGAAAAAAATCCATACTACCAGTATGGATTTTTTTGATGGGTTGGTGCTATAAACCACTCGGTTTTACCCGAACGCTACGACGTCCGCCAACGTCTCCAACCATGGGATTACTACCACGCTATTTACGGCTCCAGGTGAAGTTTGGTTGCGTAAAATAGCTAAGCAATGTTAATTATAAATTGATATTATTAACAAATGTTTAGGTTGTTTTTGAGGGAACGGTCAGCCTATGGACGATTAAAATACAATTCTTTAAGTCTATACGTAAAGCCTTAACTTAAGGCAGAGCTACTTTGACGGCCTGGTTTTTGCTGGGGTTTTCCAGTCGGATGAGGTACAGACCTGAACCCAGCGAAGACGTCTGGAATTCGACGGCATTGAGCCCTTTCACCAGCTCAAGCTGTTGGGTACTCAGCGTGCGACCCGATAAGTCCAGCAGACTCACCCGGGCGGCTTTGGCCAGCTCCTCATCGCCATAATTTACCACCGCTTTGACGGTCCGATCACTCTGGGTAGCCGCCCACAAACTAATGCCCTGATAGCCTTCGAGTTGCAGCGAACGCACCACACTCAGTTCTGATTGACCGTTGAAGTCTACCTGCTTGAGGCGGTAGTAATGCGTCAGAGCGGGGTTGAGTTCGGCATGCGTAAAGTGGTACTGCTGCCGCTGGGCAGTGGTACCCTTGCCAGCGACCTGTCCCACGGTCTCAAAGCTACGACCATTGGTGGAGTGCTGTACCTCAAAGAAGGCATTGTTTCGCTCCTGAGCCGTGCTCCAGCTCAACTCGGCGTTATGCCCCTGAGCTCGCAGGGTAAAGGCTGCCAGCGAGACGGGGGTACTGGCCGTGACGTTGAGGGTGAGGGTCGCGTTATCGTTGGTCGCATCGTTTTCGATGGGGGGAGCTCCCTGCCAGGCAGTATTGGCGGTAGCTGATTGGCTGCCGGCCTGAGTTCCCTCATAGTAAAGGCGGAGGTTGACGCAGGTGCCTCCGGCGATGGGTGAGGTATTGATCAGACGAACGACGTTGGTCGAGAGGCGGGTTTCTTCACTGAAACCCGTCAGGGGCGATCCATCGGCGTTAGTGACAGTAGTGGGCGTGGTGATCTCCGAGGGAAAGCTGACGCGGGGGCGAATGCGGTTGGCGGCCAGGGGAATGCTGGAGCTGTTGTTACAGAGTCGGAGGGTGATGAAATCGGTTCCACCCTGCACCACGGCAGGGGAGTTAGCCGCGAGCTCGACGCTCATATCCTGAGCCCGCAGCCCCAAAGCTGAGCCAAGCAGGGCCAGGGTAAGAAAATAGTTTTTTTTCACGAATGATAGTTAGTTGAAAGTCAGGGCGGTGACTGCGAGGTTATTGGAGGAGGGCGTTTCCCCGCCGCCAGTACCGGCGTTAATGTTGATGGTTACGTTCTGGGTGGTGTTTTCAGCCAGAGCGGTAGGTACGAAGAAATTGATACCGATTCTGACGGAGCCATTGGCCGGAATGCTCACGCCCGGTTTGGAAGTGACGGTGAGAAAGCGACCTGAGGCAGAGAGGGTCCAGTTGGCATTATCGACCGTGGTACCGCCGTTGACATTGATGGTGGTGGCGTTGGCGGGGTAGTCAAAGCTCCAGTTGGCGGGCCGCTGGATGATAAAAGTGATCACGTCAGAAGTGGCTACGCCTTTGATTTCGTAGAGGGTGACGAGGTAGCCGTGGCCGTTAGCCTGGCCCGCTTGCTTGAACTCGCTGTTATCAATCTCTGCACTTACCGTTAAATCGGGCAGAGCAGCAGCGGCTTTGCCAATGGCCAGAGCCGTAATGGTAGTGCCTGCAGGAATCGTGCCTGAGAGCGTACTGTTTTCAGTATTGCCGCTTGCTCCGGTGGAACCGCTTAAGTTAATCCAGGATGAGCCATTCCAGCCCACCAGTCGTAGTGAGGCAGCCGTACCAAAACTGGTAACATCGGGGATGGAGACGGTTACATTGACAGCTCCTGATCCAGCTACGCGGATATAATCCCAGAAGCCCACAGTAGAAACACCCGTGATAGGACCAGTTAAAGAAGTCACCGAGTGGGTAGCATTATCGGAAGGATCCGTCACCGTAGCGGGACTACCGGCAAACCAAGCCGCACTGATGTGATTACTGGCATCCGTGGAAGCGGCCAGAGCCAGCGTCCGCAGGTCGGTAGCAGAACCTATAGGAAAAGTAAAAGCCGTGTTGCCGATTTTGGAAACATAGCCGTCCACGTGCTGAGCATCGGTAGTGCCGCCTGAGTAGGTAGCCCCGGCTTGGAAGCGAAGGGCTCCCGCCTGATGCAAATTGCGGAGGGTAGTCGTTAAGGCGTTTTGAAAGGTAACGGCAGTGTAAACGTTGGCCCCAGCAGTATTGGTAAAGGCAAACAGACTGGTACTGCCATTTTGAAGCAGCAGGGTAGAAAAGTTAGGAGCTACAGACCCTGACACGCCCTGCGTACCAGCGGTTCCGTTGGGACCACTAAAGGCATCGGTACTTCCGCCAGTTCCGTTGGCATTGTAGGCACTATTCACTCTGAAAGCATCAGCAGAGGTTTCGTAATGCTGGAAAACGGCTCCACCCGAAGCCGAGTAAGCGGAACCAGAGGCATTGGTAATGAGGGTATAGGCATCGCGGTTGGTGACTGTACCCATATTAGTGAAATTAGTGCCATCTATAACTAGCTGAGCCTGAGCAGACCCACCCACTAATAGGCAACCTAACAATAGCCCACTAAGGTAATGCTGTTTCATAAATAAGTTTGGTAGATAGGGGGTTATGGCTATTCCATAGTTTGAATATTCGGCAATATACGTACATAAAGACAGCAAGAGTTAGAAATATAGGCTCAAAAGTTATTTTTGATGGATAACAAGTTCAAAACTTACACGACTCAGGTATTCCTAACTCAAAACTATCTTCTCGAATATATTCTAAAAGTAGACTTTGGGATTGACCAAGTAGGAGGGCTTCCTGCCGTCGGTAAATTCCCTCGAGGTTCTCAAGGAAAACAGGTCTTCATATTAGAAAGTCCTCAAGCGGCGAATACCGCTCTACAAGCCTTCTACAGCTATGGTCAATCGGTCATTATTCAAGAGTTCATTGAAGCCGGAGGGAAGGACATACGAGCCATTGTTGTAGGAAATAAGGTAGTTTCGGCAATGGAGCGAACGGGCAAAAAAGATTTCAGAGCAAACCTTTCTCAAGGTGGATCAGGTAGAAACGTATTAGCCGAGTTAACGCTACAAGAAAAAGCCTTTTGTGTAGAAGCAGCGAAAGCATGCGGGCTTGAATTTGCAGGGATTGACTTCATTCGTAATAAAGAAGGTCAACCCTTATTAATTGAGGCGAACGGAAATCCTGGTGAAAAGATTATCGACGTTACAGGGCATGACCACTATGAAGATCTATTAGATCTCATTGAAAGAAAGATAAAGCCAGGGAACGGTGCAATGCCAACACCAGCCGTAGTACAACCGTCAGCGGCGGCAATGGCGAAAATAGAAAGTTCTGGATTAGTGATGACGACTTCTTCTGTTTCAGCGGCTAAACCAAATCCTTTTGCTGGATATGATTCCCAAATTCAAGTAAAGTTGGAAGGTATTCAAAAAAAATTAAATGCTAAAGAATCTTTGAAGCCAGACGAAACAGTTCTTTGGTAAATATATCAGAATAATGAAAGAATAAGGTTAGTATATTAATATCAAAAAATCTTCCCGGTTAAATATATTTAACCGGGAAGATTTTTATTCAAATAAACCTATCAACTAGTGGGCCATAAGAGTTAAATGCAACTGTAAACTTAATGTCTTGATTTAGTTTTAAATTCAGAGTCATCTGATTTGTTCTCCAAAAAAATACTTCAAAGTTTTCTGGAATTGCAATTATAGTGCCGGTATAGCTTGATAGATTAATTACTTTTCCATTGAAAATTTTACTTTCATCGCCTTCTAACCATTTATCTTTAATTCTCTTTTTCTGTTCTGCAGGTTTATTTGATTCAATTAACTCTTTGAATATTTTATTTGCCTTCTTATATTCATTTCTTTTGAAGAGAAATGAAGCATATTCTACAGATAACGATAAATCACCTTTATTATGCCTTATTGCAGCTTCATAGTAGCCATTTATACTATCGAAATCTCCTTTTGTAATAATCTGAAGTCTGGCCATATCTCTTTGCAATCTCCAAGAAGTAGTATCTTGTCTAATGCCCTCTTGAGCAATAGATATAGCTTTATGTATATTTTCTTCTAATTGTGGTTTTTGTTCTAGAATAGATTTGATTAATAAGTTTCTGATCCTGTTATCAAAAGGCTTTTCGGTTAATGCGTTAGTTAACGTAAGAACTGCTTCATCAGTATCTCCAAAGTTAATATGAAATTCTCCAAGAGAGGCCGCAATTATCGTTGAATCATTAGTCGCTTCTAATGCTTCCTCAAGTAGTGAAAGAGCATTGATCTGAAAAGCCTTTTTTTCTCTCTCTGATGAAGAATTTTCTATTTTGTTTTTTAGTATATAATATTTGCCTATGTATGAATATGGATCAGAAGGGTCTTTTTTAAGCCCATCATTAAATATTTTCTCAGCTTCGTGTATTAATTTACTTTTGGCTAATTCATCTCTAGTGTTTCTTGCTGAAAATTCTAAGGCTAAGCCTAAAGTATTTTTAAACAAAGGTTTGTTTCCGCCTATTTCTATACTTCGTGTGGCATAAGCTATTGCAGCTTCTGCATATCCTAAGTCTTTCTCTAGTATTGACCTATGTTGTAGAACATAAGGATTATTAGGTAAAATAATTTCAAGTTTATCATAGATAGCCCGCTTTTTGTCAGAGTCTAATAGTGTATTTACTAACTCTTTCCTTTTAATAATTTGTTCTAATATCCTATTGTCATCTTGAAAACCGGGATCAAGCTGTTCAATAATATTATTAATTATACTATGTTTTTCATCATCATTTGAAGCAGCATAGCTAAAAATTACTGAAGCTATAACTGGATGTCTAGTTGTAAGTTTGTAACCTATATCATGACGCGAACTACCTACATCTTCACCAGATATTAAAACACTATCTGTAGGCTGAAATACTTGTGATTTTAATTGTGCTAGATCAATCCCTAGGATGCGAGCCAGATTGGTATAGCGTAAAGACAAGCCCATTTGCCCTAAAGCAGATACATACACGTAAGCTGATTTCCCTAAAGAAGAAGGAATATTATCATACTCATTCTTAATTATTTCATCAAATGAAGTGCCAGTCGTTATTTCTCTCAAAGCTACTAATAAATCCTTGTGAGCAACTTTAGCAAAATGTTTTTCCTGATACTCTTTGTCTAAACCTGTAAGTTTACCTAAAGAATGATATTTTCTAAGTGCCTCTAAGATCAAACTTATTTCATTTGGCGATAGCCTACCTAATTCAAACTCAGCGGGTGACAAATCCTTAATATTGTTATTTATCAAGCCGACATTCCATTGGTTTCTTCTTTCTTCTAATAATAAAGTAATTGGAAGTTTCTTTCTTCTTATCTCATTGTGAGCAATCTCTATTCTTTTTACATATAAACCTGCATTTTTAATTACTAGTATAATTCTTTTAGGATTTTCATAATCTAAGGTGCTTTCTAATATATTAATATCTATAGGCGTATTTGGAATGTGAAAATATATAGGTACTTCTAAATAATTATTTAATTCAAAAACAATAGATTTAATTAAGGTTGTTTTACCTGTGCCTGCACTTCCTGTAACTAAATATAGGCTAGATGGGTTATTTATATTTAATACATCTTGAAATAAGCTTTCTGATAGAGGGTCATGTTTGTCCCTATGAGGAGCTATTTTTTCTTTAATATCAGCCCAATTAGGTTCGGCTCCTTTGAAGAAAGCCAATGGGTCACTTTTGCCAGTTATATTATCTATATTGAGTTGGTAGTAAGAGTCTCCAATTTTAGGAAACCTAGTTGAGCTGTCAATAGTAGTGTAATTTCTAGCTTGTATTTCTTCGAAACTTGAAACTATTCTGTTTTCCGATAGCCAACTTGTTTTTAAGCTATCTAAGAAAGTAGCTCCATCTATATCTATTAATTGTATATTGTACTTGTCTTTCCAAAATATTTCTTCACTTCTTTTAAAGCCTTTTTTTATAGCATAACTTAGAGGAAAGGTCTTTGTTCCTAACTGATTTCGACAATCATCTAGTATCTCTCTAAAATTACTGTCTTCTAATGAATAACCAATAAATACAAATGTTCTGTTCAATAAATCTCTTTCTAATCTTTTAAAAAGAGGTTTCCTATGTATTTCGTAATGTCTATAATCTTCTCTTGTAAGAATTAATCTGCCTTCTTCTTTATTGGCAAAATCCATAGTTCCATGAATTTTATAATAAAGAATATCTCTTTCACTAAATGCACTTAAATCAGCAGATTTATCATATATAGACCTAATTGTTCCTGCTACGTTTATAGAAGTATTGACTGAAGCTTCTTCAACTAAAAGATCGTAGTTAGTAGTATAGATAATATCCCAAGGGAGCTGTACTAAAGCTAAATGTGCTGTATTAGGTTTAAAAGTTTTGAACTTACTATAAATATAATCGTTAACCGTTTTTCTGCCTTCTCTGTGATCAGCTATTTCCACAGCATCTACGAGTGGTAATGTCAGCCCTTCTTCTTGGATTAAATCTCTACAAATCCAATTACCCAGAGTTGCTCCTAAGGGGAAAGATTCTCCTTCGTCATTAAGCGTTCCATAATTAATTCCGGCTCCTAAAAATAATACAGCATTTCTATCAGATAAATGCCCACATATGGCTTCAATAACTTCATGTATGAACTCTTCCATAGTTTACAATAGGTTTAACATTTGGTGTAGTTAATTCGACTATGGCAATTAAACATAATAATTTTAGTGTTATTAAATTGGTATCAAAAAAAGTACATAAAAAAAGTAAAGGGCTAGAAATCATTTGATTTCTAGCCCTTTACAGGTTTTGTTGAGCCTCCTACAAGAACTGAATCTTTGGGCATAACTTATTGGTTTATAGCCGTCTTATCGCAAAGATAAGCAGGGGTGTACCCGAATTTGTACCCGCGATCCAAAAAAAAGGGACTTTTTACAAGGCCTTTTTTAGATAAAACCCGCAATTGATACAAAGTGGCTACACTAGGACACCCCTTAGGCTTTCCCAGTAAACCGAGAAGCTTCTCGATCTGTAAGTCCTTTGCTCTTAGCTGCTCATGGTAGAACTCTTCCATTTTTTTAAAGTGTTCTTCAAATCTTTCCACGACCTCAGTGCCAAAATTTACACTATCATCAGATTTGGTCTTATCTGAACTGACTTTTCCGTTAGCTCTATCAAGTATGACTTGAACAGGGACTCCCAAAATTTCAGCCCATTTGTCCAATTCCTCAGTTGTCATAGATAATCTCTTCCCAAAAGTATCGTAAATCCCTTGACGTGTAAGATTAAGTCCACTGGCTAAGGTAGCTACGGATACTTTCTTTTCTTTAGACAAAGCTTTGAGTGCCAGGCCTATAGATATTTTTTGGTTATCCATATTAAAAAAAATAAGGTGATACTTGTTGTTTGTATAAGAAATGATCTTACATTTGAAACATAAATCGTTACAAATCTTGTTACAATATACGGAACAAGTCAAGTTAAAGACACTTGAAAACAGGAATTTTAGGTATGAACGGTGTAAAAACAACCCTCAAAGATCACTACGAACATTTGAAGGAAACAAATAAGGAATCATGGAATGAGCTAAATGCTGATCTGGCCCGTCATGATTTTCTTAAAAATTTTACCCGCTCAATATTGCCTAACGAAGATTATAACCTTCGTAAGACACCGTCTTGGATTCGAAGCTGTATGATCAAGTACATGGGTTTTACCCATGACGACTTTGATAATAACGTAATACCGTCATTTTCGTTAGAAACGCAAGCCGCTTAAATGTTTGAAATCATCATAGTGCTTTTGTCGCTAACGGCCCTATGCCGGATCATTAAAGTTTTCATTGCTCTGAATTAACCACTTAAAACCACCGCTATGGTAATGCTCCACATCGCTTCGGCTCTCGCACAAGCACTCTTTGCTTCTGCTGTGATGGCCTACATGATGAAAACTGACCCCAACGTATTTGAAGAATGAAAGTTGAGTGGGTTCAATTCACTGGTGAGGATGGGATGCGTCGCTGGAGGCTTATTAGACTCGCAGAAGAGTCACGCTTAGATGGTATACCTAAACGGGTGATCAGTGTGCTGGGTGGAATTGATCAAGTCTCGAAAAGTCGATTCCAGGCCTATTTACAAGGGGGGAATACTTGTCCTTTCCACGACTATAGTTGTGCGTTTCTTTGGATTTTGATGGAATCAGATATTACCTGACGAGTGTAAAAGCAGCACATGAAGCTTGTTAGGGGTACGGTGTAGCTCAGTTGGTAGAGCATCTCTCTAGCCAAGAGAAGGTCACAGGGTTCGAATCCCGTCATCGTAACGATAAGGATTGGACTCCTTATCCCGATAATGTTAAGGCGATTTCATACGCTTTAAGGTTAAAGGTGTGGGTTAATTCATTTCCGGTATGGCCCTCCGGTTTCTGGAGGGCCATCTTTTAAAAACTTGTAAAATACATGGATGGATGGCCGAGTAGGTAAGGCCTCTGATTTTTGGCGGGATCAGTGTTCGCGGGTTCGAACCCCGCTCCATCGCACCACCGAAGTAGGCACAATAGCCGTGGGACCAAATCCCACTTCCAACCAGCCAGATGGCCCAAAGCCTGAAAGCTAATCCTTACGTTTCACGTATACCCCCAAGCGTTCGGGCTTGGGGGTTTGGGGGGCCTTTAATTTTTAAGCCATGAATTATCCAGAATGGATTGAAGTTCGCCAGGTTATCAAGCTCATAAGCACGAGAGGAGTTGAGTTACCTGTTCCAGAAGGTTTCTACCTTCGACTTGATCAGGATCGATATTACCTCACGAACGGAGACGGGTTTGATTTACAAGACGTAACCTTTAAGTTGGAAGCTGTTGAAAATGGCCTGAATGATGGATCACTGTTTGATTGTTCATCGGCTACTTTCGAGGCCTTTAAGACCCAATTGAAAAAGACCAGGGAGGCTCAAAAGATGTATTTCAGTCGGCGAACAGCCCCCCTGTTAAGTTACGCGAAAGCTTCTGAAGCCAGGCTTGATGATCTCCTTAGTCAGGTAAAGCATTCACATCCGAAAGAAAACTTAGTAACGCTTGCCACTACAATGCGAGATAGCCAAATCCAGTACTTTAATACCCGATCCAGTCACGCTAAGAATATAGCCATTGCCCTCGAAAAAGCTATCGATAAGTTATTGATGCCTGATTCTTCCCACAAAACTGACACATCTATTCAATCAAGTCTATTTCAGTAAGTTATGTACGCGTTTCCTGATCCGCTGGCCGCCAGAAGCCGATGGAAAACTACCGCCGATACGATTAACGCTCAGCAACCGAGTGTAGAAGTAATCCAGAATTTTGTTGATGGAAGAAGCCGCGTGCGAAAGGTCCAGCACAAAGCTGTATCCGGGAGTGTTCGTAAAACCGGGCGTGATTTAATCTCTTTGTATATAGGTCATTTACACCGGACTCACCGCAAGTTAGGAGATA
Organism: Siphonobacter sp. SORGH_AS_0500; assembly: GCF_031453245.1. Taxonomy (NCBI): domain Bacteria; kingdom Pseudomonadati; phylum Bacteroidota; class Cytophagia; order Cytophagales; family Cytophagaceae; genus Siphonobacter; species Siphonobacter sp. SORGH_AS_0500. The sequence continues at coordinate 3,113,507 of NZ_JAVIYT010000001.1, read as the reverse complement.
GGGGCTTTGAAAAAGGTGAGCCTGGATTTTTAACCAACCGAGTAGAATTGGCGGATTTATGGGGCTGTTCTGAGCGAACTGCGTATGCTCATTTGGTCAAACTCCAAGAGGCTGGATTGATTGCTAAACGTAAATTCCGTGGCACTAAAGCTGACTTCGAAATCTTCCTTTCCCCTGAAATTTTATATGGCCGGGCGGATGTTGAAAAAGTTGTGGAAACGCCTGTTTTTCAAATGCCTTCCAGCGGGATTGCCCCCCTGATTTGCCAAAACTTGCCGCTTAGTAATGCCAGTATAAATCAAAGTAACATAGAAACAGAAACAATAAAAGGATGTGGATTAGGGGATAACAAGGCAACAAATCAGGGTAACATCCAACAAGGCAACAAAAATCAGGGCAACACCGAACGGCAACAGCCTCCCCTAAAGCCCGAAACGGGCTCTCAATACCAACTTGTCACAGTGACAATGGGGGCCGGGGGGGCGGCGGCCAGCGATGTGGATAACTCCAAACCCACGAAAGGCCAGCGAACCCCTGCTCAGCGTCAAGCGATCTTTGAAGGTTACGTGACCAGCTTCTGGATATATGCAAAGCAGCTGCTTTACTCAGGACGCAATTTTACCAGCATCGAAGAGAATCAAGCCCTTCAGGAAATTGCACAAGGGGTGTATCTGAATTTCAAAGTCGATTTCTCCGAGAAAGAGTGGGATGAGTATCAAACCGAGCTTTTCAAACGACTTGAGCTGGCCAGTGCTTACTACCAACGCCACGCCGATCGATACCCGCCGGATCCTTACTCGAAATTCCGTCCAGGATCTGGATACTTCTGCCAAGAAAACCAACGCGGCTTTAAAAATACTGATACCTGGTTAGCTGCCAACCGGACGGCTTATCGGACGGCCTATGTAAACCAACGTTTAAACCTGGCCATTCGACACCTCCAGCAACACTCGCAGGGCCGTGCACCCAAACGCCTGCAAGCAAAGACCTACCTTGAGGCTTTCCGTTACCTCGAGGGTCAGATGAAAAAGTACGGACAAAACATTTATGAGAAGTTTCTCGCTGGAGTGTCAGCGGTTAGCCAGGCACCGACGCAATCAGAGGGCTTCACCAAACGAATCTTGACAAAAAAGTAAAACCCAAACCCAATGAGTACTAATCAAAAATCGGCATTTGATGCCACTGCACTTAAAGCTGAAGCCAGCGTTGTCGCAATCGTCCATTTTGTTGACGGAAACAAGCGTCCCTTTTATTCCGGGGACGTCCGGTACCGAGGTAAATGGCAGCACAAAAACTTACCCTACTGGCTTCAGTACTGGAAATATCGAATTGAATACGAGGCCTGTGAGGGATGGAAGGGGCGAGTGTTAGAAGGGGCCATCTTCGAAAACTTTAACGGCACCCGGGGCAAAAGAATTGCCCAATTCGTAAAAGGTAAAGGTTGGATTGCAATCGAAAATAATTAATTCTTAGAAGAATAGACCAGATGATTAATATATCAAACCTCGGATTTGGCGAAGTAGAATTACCTAGCCAGGTGGCTATAAAGGAACAAGTAACTGAATTTTTTAAGAAGGAGTCTAAAGCGAAAAAGAAAACAAAAAAGGTCTTGGTAAACCGATACAGATCACTTTCTAAAAGTGAATTGACAGTAGCTGTAGAACTGACCTTTTTATCTACCTGCGTTCTTAATCGGATTGATGAGCTCAAGCATACTTCACTCTATAGCAAAGAGGTTAAAGCAGCCACTAACCTTTTAGAGACTGAATTAGAGCAGTATACAGATGCGAATATGTGGAGTGAGATTGAGGGCAAATCCGCTCATAATGCTATGGAACAGCTAGATATGGGTTCTCAATTTGTCGATCGATTCTTAAGACTCAGTACCCAGGCTCTTGATTTCGAACAGGAGAAGTATGAAGCCTATGTTAACGCAATCGAGACTGTCAATCAACAATTCGGTTTAACCTTACTCTGGAAACCCAATGACCCCAAAGCTTGATTTCAAACTAACTCTGAGTGAGTTTGCCAGCCTCTATCAGATTTGCTTTAACAGTCATGAGGCCGTCGAGAACAGGCTAACCTTTCGCCCTGAAGAGTTGATCCTATCTGAGTATTGCGATGAACTTGAAAAACGAATTCCTACCTGGAAAGATCGGAAGGATCAGAAGGAGTACAAGTTCAGGCTTCGGCTCAGCGTGGCCATGACGATATGGCAAGATCGATCTTACTACCGGCCAGTCAACACCCTCCTGGCTAAAATTGATAAAGCCCTAGTCGACAATCAATTTAAACCTATCACTATATGAAAACCTATAGTAACAATCGTCAGGAAGTACTTTCTACTGTGAACGCGGTACTTCCATCAATCATGGGAAATCCTGAAAAGTATGGGATATCGGATAGCCGTCTTGCCAATTACCCAACTTATGGTAATGAAAAAATTGTAAGTAAGGCCTTCGAAATAGCATTTAAGGTTCAGGAAGAACTGGATAAGCGAACTATCGAATGACCCCCGGGCTTCAAATTTTCGTCAATGCGATCTTACCCATGATCCTGACATTGTGCGAGAAATACGTTCAAAACCACAATGATCCCACTAGCGATGAATTCTCAAAGCATGAGATAATAGCCATGGCCATGAAGGTTTACATCGCTATTATTCATCAGACAAATCACCTGCAGTAACTTCTCCAGCTACCCACTGGAGTCATTTCAAAACCCAAACTCGATTCTGACAACCATGATTAACCTACTCATCGCAGGAGGTTTCCTGCTCCTTATTGCCTTAGCTATTGTCCTGATAGCTTTAATAATCGAAAAACTCCTCAATATCAATCCATTTCAGGTATGGTAGTGGCAATCGTTCAAACCAAGCGGAAGCGTAAGAATGTAGCTTTTTACAATAGCCTGGTATTTGACTATTCTGATACACATCAAATTGTAGTTGTAGCTACTGACAAGTTCCCACCTAAGCCTTACCGGCTTAAAATACTAGATATGAAACAGATACAGTTGGTAGGGAATCTCATGGATTTGGATCAGGAACTGCATCTAAAGCTCATGGCTTCTTTAGCATACAGTGAAAGGTGGAATTGGGAAGCATGCAAGAATCCTATAGTAGTTATAGGATTAAAATAAAAAAAGCCTTCGGACCCCTCCGAAGGCTTAAACCCAAACGTTTAGTTCGAATTCTTGACAGTGCAAATGTACGATTATTCCATTCTCCATCAATTCCCCCCTTAAAGAAAATGAATCGTTTTTTCAGGATTTTATTAGTGATCATCGTATGGATCCCGATCGCTGTTTTCTATTCACTTTTTGTGATAGTTGAAATGTTCTTCAAACTCATTATCAACGCAGTCATTTCGACTATCGCTCTTTTTAGGGTGATGTTCCCTAAAAAATCAAACACTGAAAATGTTAATCATGGAAATCCAAAAGAAGAGTATATGGAGGCACAGGAATAATCAAAACCTGTATATAGTTGAAGACATCATCGAGCATAAAACTCCTGAAGGTGATAGCAATCATGTATTGTACAGTCCGTTGAACCCTAAGCTTTGTGGCGTAGAAGACAAGAGGTATAGTCGTACTGAAGAATTCTTTTTATGGAGCTTCAAGCTTACTGATTTTATATGACATCGAGCAGGTTAACAGTGATTTCATTTTCTGGAGGTCGTAGTTCAGCTATGATGACGAAGCGAATGATTGATAGCGGGAAGTATGAAAATCGGGTAATTGTTTTTGCCAACACTGGAAAGGAGCGGCATGAAACCCTTGATTTTGTCCATGAGTGTGACATCCGGTGGAATTTAGGAGTTGTCTGGCTGGAGTATGATCCAGCGACAAAGTTCCGGATCACATCGTATGAAAATGCTTCCAGGAATGGCGAACCTTTCACTACGCTACTTTCTACGAAGGTTTACCTGCCTAATCGAGTAAAGCGATATTGTACTGGTGAGTTGAAAGTCAAACCTATTAAAAGGTATATCCAATCCTTAGGAGTTAAAAATTGGGATAACGCCATGGGGATTAGGTACGACGAACCGCTACGATGGGGAAAGATGATTCAAAATACTCAGCATGAACCTTGGTTTAACGTATTGCCCCTTTACGAAGATGAAATTGTCAAAGCAGATGTATCAGCGTTTTGGAGATCACAGGATTTTGATCTGCAGCTGGAGTCCTACCAGGGAAATTGCGATTTATGCTTCATGAAAGGTAAAAAGAAGTTAACCAGGTTGATACGTGAAAATCCGGATTCAGCGACTTGGTGGCTTAATCAAGAAAGCCAGGTAGGAGGGACGTTCAGACAAAGAGAATCATATAGTAGACTCGTCGAGTATTCAAACCAGCCTCTTGAGCCATCACTATTTGACTTCGAACCTGATTACCCTTGTCATTGCAATATCGATTGAAACTACTTGAATATGAAATATCTATTTACCCCTATTTTCGCAAGCCTTTTTATTTGTACCCGGTTGTTTTTGTACTTATATACCTTAATTGCCAATGTCGTGTTATGCTTATGGTTTCTGGATACCGAGCACTGTATCCCTTATAGTAGGGTAAAATGGCAGTGGGATTTTCCTTGGACTTTACTTGATCGAGAAATCACTTATTATGCCAGGGTAATGGACATCGTCAAAGACAAACGATCCAGACGCTATAATGCTGATAATATAGAAAACCAGTCTGAAGAGCGATTGAGAGAAGATATGGAAAGACTGCAATTATATGCTGCAGCTATTAAACCAGCAAAATTGCAAGAAGAAGCAAAGCTTGATTCAGAGATTAATAAGTAACTTAGAGGCATGATAGGCTTGATACTTTTGCCCTAGAAAGATCCTGTTTACAGGTTGGGCGGTTTTATATAGATCGAAAGCGGTAATCCCTTGGCAATAGTGCTAGGGGATTTTTTTTGTAAGTACAGTTACAAATGTAAATAGTTTAAAATGAGCACTTTAGCAAAAAGATCAATTGAGTTTTATCAGATATCAACGATTGACATTCAATGTGTTATAAAATAAATGAATAAAATTAATAATCAATATTTGGTTATTTCATTCTCTTTTGTCAACTTTTTACTAGAAATGGGTGTGAATTTACAAAAGTGAACATGAAATTTATGCAAACATGGTAGCGGGGACATATGATTTTTTTTGCCTAAATACGCAGACTAAGGAGTTTTACCCCTTAAGTCCGCTCAGAATACCTGCTGGTTTTCCTTCCCCTGCTGATGATCATCGGGAAGAAGTCTTATCGCTAAGTAAGTTATTAATCGATCATCCCGCTTCTACGGTTTTCGCTTGGGCTGAAGGCAGAAGCATGGAAGGAGCAGGAATTTACGACGGGGATTTGTTAGTTATAGATAAGGCAAAGAGTCCTCAAGATGGCGATATCGTAATTGCTTACATTAACGGTGACTGGACCTGCAAATTCTACAAAAAGCAGGGTAAAGCAGTAGCTTTGGTTTCGGCTTCTCAGTATTATGAACCTATTCATCCGAGACCTGAAGACGAGTGGTTATTGTTTGGGGTTGTAACCTTTTCAGTGCGTGATTTAGGTAATCGACTAGCACATCAAAGAAAGGGAGCATGATATGTTTGGGATCATTGACTGCAACAACTTCTACGCTAGTTGCGAACGAGTTTTTAACCCCTCTCTTGAAGATAAACCTATCGTGGTTCTCAGCAACAACGACGGCTGCGTGATTGCCAGGTCTAATGAAGCGAAGGCTTTGGGTATTGATATGGGAACGCCTGCCTTCCAGATTGCGACTTTGATAAAAAGTCAGGGCCTAGTAGCCTTTTCTAGTAATTATACCTTGTATGGTGATATGAGCGAGCGAGTGGTTGCGGCCATAGCTAGTATGGTCGAACGCTATGAGGTATACAGCATCGACGAGTGCTTTGTCGACCTTAGCGGGTATGAAAAAATAACCAGTGATATCTATGAATATGCCTGGATGATCCAACAACGAATCAGACGCTGGACCGGCATTCCGGTCAGCATTGGAGTGGCCCCTACCAAAACGCTCGCAAAGGTGGCGAATCGTAGAGCCAAAAAGAGCCCTATGTATGGGGGCATTGTGGTACTTCAGCATGAAAGCGAGATTAAGAAAGCTCTGGACGGCTTCGATATTGGGGACCTTTGGGGTATCGGTAGGAAGTATGTTAATAAGCTGAAAGCTCTAGGTTGTGAGGACGCCCTTCACCTTTCGCAACAGAAAGAAGAATGGGTACGAAAGATCATGACCGTTCAGGGCGTCAGGCTTTTGAAGGAGATACAGGGTTTTTCTTGTATTGAATTGGAGTTAGTGCCTGATCGAAAGAAAGCAATCTGTTGTGCGAAGTCGTTTGGCGAATACACAGATAATCGGGAAACAGTCACCGAAGCCCTAGCTAACTACGCCGCCACCTGTGCCCGGAAGCTTCGAAAGGAAGGATCAATCGCTAACCTACTGACTGTCTTTATAACGACGAACTACTATTCCTTAGTTGATGCTCAGTATTCAGCCACAAAGACCATTCACCTAGATAAAGCTAGCAATTATACGCCGGACCTGATTCATCAAGCTCTCAAAGGGTTGGAACTGATCTGGAAGGACGGCTTCAAGTATAAGAAGGTGGGTTGTATCGTATCCGGATTGCAACCCGAGGAATTCAGACAGGTTCAGTTGTTTCGAGATATTGAGTGGGAGAAAGAGCAGGCTGCCATGAAGGCACTCGATACCGTGAATAGTTGGTATGGCCGGGATAAAGTAAAAGTAGCCGCTCAAGGTTACAAGCGTGATTGGAAAATGATTCAGGAAAAGCTTAGCCCTTGTTATACAACCCGCTGGAAAGATCTTATTCAGGTCAAATGCAAATAACTTTAAGACTACCCAGCGGTTTAGGTAGATAGATCCTTTCTATAACCACCCATGGACGAACTCCTGATAATTCTCAGGTCACTTAACCACTTACAGGGCTTCCGTATCATTGATAACGAACTAGTGTTTCAGTGGCAGGGAGCTGAAGTACTTTTCTGGATAACCCAAGACGAAGGATGTTTTCAAGTTTACGCTGGTGGAGAGAAGCAGTTTAAAGATGCAAATCCTTATAAAGTTGCTCAATTTCTAAGTATCCTAGGTTTGTAAAAAAGAAATAAATTGTCTTGCATGTTCAAACACATTGTTCGTCGTTTGTCCTGTTAATCAAGGTCGATGCAGATGAATCCTGAAAACCCCGATCGTCAAATTTTGCTCCTGCAGGAAATGAGGCACAAGTCCGGTAATACCATCCTTTTCTACGAAATCCGGGAAGGTAAAAAGTACACCTATACCTATAAAATCAATGAGAAGGAATCCACTTCCTTTAAGAATCCGGTGGTTTGCCGAATTGAAGCTTATAACAAAGCCTGGAGTTTAGTGGCTTAATGTAAACGCCAGAAAACCAGACATTTATCTGAAAATAAAGTGTCGCAACGACTTGCATGTTGCGGCACAAAGTGCGTGCTTTACATCATCAAACAAACAATATAACACGCAGTAAATCAGATGAATACGCAAGTAATTTTAGGCGACGCAACCTTAACGAAAACCGAAAAAATTCGCCAGCTGCTGGCCCTCGGATTAACCCGCTCAGAAGTAGCAGCTTTAACAGGAGGTAATTACGGATTTGTACAAAACGTTTTTGCTAAGTACTGGCCCGAACGAGTAACCAGCAAAAAGGCTTTCACCTTTACCACCTTCAACCGGAAGTTTGGAATTGAAATTGAAGCACACGGCGTAAACCCGGTACAACTGGCGGCCGCTTTGAGAAACGCCGGAATTGAGTGCCGGACCGAAGGATATAACCACACCACCCGAAACCACTGGAAAACGGTATCAGACGGAAGCGTACAGGGAACGGATACTTTCGAATTAGTAAGCCCGATTTTAGAAGGTCTTCAAGGCCTTGAACAAGTAAAGACGGTTTGCAGGGTGTTAAGCCAGCTTAGAGCAAAAATTAATAAGACTTGCGGCCTTCACATTCACTTCGACGCGGAAGGCTTCGGGTTAGACCAAATGAAAAACATGGTAGTTAATTACGCTCATTATGAAGGTATTATTGACAGCTTCATGCCAACCAGCCGCCGGGCCGATAATAACACCTACTGTAAGTCAATAACGAACTTAGCCAGATTAGTTAGGGTAACCCACACGATCAGAGACTTAGTAGGCCTGCAAAGTAGCCGCTTCTACAAAATGAACCTTCAGGCTTACCTTCGCCACCAAACCATCGAATTTAGACAACACAGCGGAACGGTAGAATTTGAAAAGATATCGAACTGGATCCTGTTTTTACATAACCTAGTAGAGTACTCCAAAAAGAAGCAAGTAACTCAGGAAGAAGCAAGCTTTGAAAGCTTAAGCAAATTTCAACAGCCCGAAATTATTAACTACCTTCAAACCCGCATAAATCAATTAGCGGCCTAAATGATCTACGAAACTCAAGACGGGGAATTACTCAAGGGTAATTCCCCAACCGAAATACTAAAAGACCTTCGGGATGGTAGCCGGTTTGCGGCTGATCAGGAGCTGGAGGCGTTCCTGGATAAGTTCATCATCCGGATTAATGAATTTTACGGCTTTCTCATCACCAGTCGTGATCACGCTGAAATTGTCAGGGACTTGGTACAGATTGGCTATTTAAGCCGGAAGGAATAGCGTTTTATATTTTTGTTTGATACTAGAAGACCTGGCCACGCTGTAGCCAGGTCTTTTTGTTATTTTTAGCTGTGAAAGTATTGCGAGATATCCTGAAGGCCATGTGGTTCTTAGTAGAACCCTTCTTCGAAGACGACCGTGCCTTGGTAACTAAAGAACACCGGATGATTATGTCGAACCCGGACGATCGTAAAAAATATCTGGAGGCCTTGGAGCTTTTGAATACCGGCTTAGTGAAAGAAGTGACGATCGACTTTTCCTTCGGCCCGATGACAATCTGGCAATTCACTATGGCTGGCCGTCCATCTTAGTGATGAATGGTTGGTAAGGAAACTGAAATTGCATTTTAAATTCTAATGTGAATGGACTCTTCCTACCTTCATTTTGTTTAAGAAAAGCTTCCTTTTTCTTCTCAATCAATAGCCGCCTTCTTTCCGGTGTTTCCTCATAGTACACTCCATCGATTTCAATTAGATCGACTACCAGTCCATTATTCAATTCTTTCTCTTCTTCAAACGAAGGAAAGTGTAAATCGGATAAATCGACGTAGATCCTTTGACCATTTTGAATGTTGATTACCATACCCTAAAGTTACAATTTCCCGTCCTTTCTACCCAATTAATAAGGTAGGAATATTGGCCTAAAAAACACCCATGGCCGATAATCCGCAAAACCTAACAACGCTGGAAGAAATCGATACCCATATCGAGTTACTTTTTCCAGACAATGATCAGCAGTACATCACTCCTCAAGATGCCAGGGAAGTCTGCAAAACGATCGCCCGTCGAATTTTCCTTCAGGATCATAAGCCTCTATCCGTCGGTAATGACGGCAATGGCTTAAAGGTCGATGCCTTAACGCAGCGTATTAGCCTTGCCATCGCTTCAGCGGATTCAGCTGGAGCTATTTCCGCTATTAAAGCGGCCATGCTTGAGGAACTTGCTACTTACATGCCTTACCTAACCGAAACGGTAAGCACCTATGCTGAAGCCCTGGCTAAAGCAAAAGGCACTCGTAGGAAGCTATTTGTAGTGCTTGTTGATGAAACCGATGACGGTGCAAAAAATCGCTACTTCTACGAAGGCATTCCCGGTGAACTTGAATTTTCCCTCTGATGCTCAGCTATAGAAGACTTCTGTTTTGGGGCTGCATCATTGCCTTCGTGCTTGGAATTGCCGGTGGATCACTCATCACCCACAACATTACGAGCAGCACACTCGAACGCCGTCATGAAAAAGCACTGCAGTCAGCCCGGGATTCAGCCCGAACCCTTCAGGCTCAATTCGATAAAATTCAGTTTGCTGGTAGCCTGGCAGCGAAGGAACTCCAGATCACTCAACAAAAGGATGAAAATCTCACTCTACAAGCTCGTATTAGGTCTGATAGTATTAAGCACCTGTCTGATCTCCAAGCCGTGCGTGGCATCAACGCCTATATCAAATCGGGCCGCAAGTGATTCCGTTTTGGACGTCCGCGTAATGATTTCCAACGCAAAGTCGATCCTGGATAGCCTGATGCGTTTCGAGATCGCTAAAAAGCGTATCGAAAATCTCAACAATCAGCGGACACTGCTCACCAATGAAAAGCTCGGTTTGCAGGTTGAAAACGTCCAGCTGAAGGAAACCGCTGCCAGGCAAGCGGGCCAGATCCAAGTGCTCAGCGATGATCAGAAAAAAACCAGAAAGAAGCTCTTCTGGTCACGAGTTGAAAATTGGGGATACCGGCTCATTATCGGCGGGGTTACCATCTACGCCATTCATCGAACCTTTAGTCCCTAAGCCACTATGAAACGAATAGGCAATAAAGATAAGCTCCAGAAGTACCGCCAATACTACACTGGAGACTACCAGCTTTCAGAGGAAGAAGAAGATTACCTGGCTCGCTATGAGGATATCCAGGACAAACTTTCCGACGATGATTACACTCGATCTGACATCGTCAAGTACGTCATGAGACGCTACGGAGTGAGCAAGCAAATGGCAAATCGCACGGTCAATGAGGCCTCTGATCTGTACGGGGATATGGTCGAAGTTCACAAGAAAGCATCCCGGGCCTTCCAGATTGAAAAGCTTCAACGGGCCGCTAACCTGTGTTTGAATCCACCGGCCAGCGTCACATTAGATCATGATGACGACGGAGAAGGGGGTAGGGCCGTCATCGAGTTTGAACCCAACATGAACGCTTATGAGCGGATCATGAATCAGATCAACAAACTCCAGGGCTTATACACCGAGGACCCTGATCAGGTCGATGATCCAGAAGCCTACGAAGTAACCACGAATTTCCATTACGAAGCCGTCGAAGATATCGCTTATGAAGACGTTACCCCCAAACAGCAAGAAAATCAGAGTCAGCAGGGCACAATTGGCCTTCCTGAGAGCACGTCAGAAGAATAAGGCTCTGATTGCGGGACGTGCTTCGGGTAAAACCAATACACTTCTTCGATCGATTGCTGAATCGGCTCGGCAATTACCCCGGGCCAAATCAGTTTTTGCAGCGGTTTCCTTTGCCACTTGTCTAGAGATTCTCTTGGAGCAGTCCGATCTGGTCTGGAGTGAGTATGGCTTCCGACCTTTCGATCCCAAAACCGGCAAGGGTAACTTTGTTATGTTTCGAAGGCCTCCAGATAACTGGCCTAAACCTCACTTTGCTCCGAAGAAGTACGATAACCTGATCAGTTTTATCACTGGCTACGCACTCCAGCTGCAGTCCTACGATCGGCCTAATACCAACCGGGGAAGTAACAACAACCAGGCATTTATCGATGAAGCAGCCTGGTTTAAAGAGGAGTGGGTTAATAAGATCTTGGTACCATCGGTAGGCCGTACCCCCTTGGTTTACGAAAGCCATCTGAATAACTCTTTTCAATATTTTTCCTCCAATCCCTGGCATGCTGAAGGCCAGTGGGTGTATCGCTTTGAAGAACTCGCTAAACAGTTCCCAGATAAGTATTACTTCCAGGAGACCACCGCGTTCGAAAATCCATTCCTTCCTGAAGGGTATCTGGAGAACGCTCAGCGAACCACCCCGGCTTTAGAATTCGAGGTGGAGTATATGAATAAGCGTTTGACCGAAGTGCCAAATGGATATTATCCATCGCTCCACACCGATAAGCACATGAACCTGGCTGCTCAGAAGTATGATTTCGATGATGAAGCCGGAATTTATATCATATCCGAAGCTGATTACCGACGGGATCAACTGGTGGCTATTAGTCTAGATGCGAACGCGGGCTTTACCAGTTGCACCATCTGGCAGGAATCACCGGCCCTGCAGGAAAACTGCATCGATGCTGTGTTTGTGAAACCCGACGTAAAAGAGAAAATCAACCTGGTGCAGAAGCTGGCTTTTAAAGTGCTCGATACTCTGAAGGATCATAAATACAAGGTGCTGCATCTGTACGGGGATCGGAACGCAAAAAACAAGGCTGCTCACAGCACCACGACCCAATTTGAAGAATTCGCTTCCGTCTTTAAAAAAGCTGGTTGGAAGATCATTCTTAAGGCAACCAGCTTCAACTGGGCTCATAAAGATCGCCACTTTTTTATGGATCAGGTCCTGTCTGAAATCAAACCGAGCATGCCTAAAGCCCGATTCCATCCGAAGAAGGGTAGGGTAGTAGTGACTTCGATGCAGCGTACTCCTATTAATGCTGACTTCTCGAAAGACAAGGGAGCGGAAGGCAGGTCTGGTCCTCAGGAGCTGGCTCCACACTTTGGCGATACCGTCGATTACTACTTCACCCAGAAGCATGGCCATCGTTACCGGCGTACTGGTAGCCTAGGTGGTGGCTCCGGGATCCCACTCATTTCTGGTCTAAGTGAATGGTCCTGATGAAGCATTTTCTACAACGTCTGTTTCCGCTCCTTTTCGCTCTCATGGCTAAGAAACGTAGACTTAGAGAACAACGGAAATTAATAATGCGTAAAAAATACACTAAATAAAATCCGCCGATATGCAAGAATTACTCAATGGAGTAGCCAATCAAGTACCCTACGTGATCATGTTAGGGTATTTTTTAAACATGTATCTCAAGCGTCTGGACCGCTACATTGAGAAAACCGACGAATTACACGACCGGCTTTTGAAGGTTGAAATCCTTCTCAAAACGGAGATCAAGAACATGCATCGCCGGATTGACGACGACGAAGACGACGATTGATTTAGTCCTTTCCTCACCTATTGAATTATCTCAGATTTGAGATAAAAGATTTCCCCCAAAGCCATGACAAAAACTGAACAAACTATTAAAAAAAAGACGGGTAAAAACTTAGTCACAGATGAACAGGTCAACAACTGGGATACTAAAAACTTAGCAGAAACCCCCGTAGGGTCTTGGAACCCTAGTACGAATACTCCTGAGTTGTCTACTCTATTACAGGCCATTGGCGAGTATGTTGACATGGCAGCTGAAGGTAAATCCAGTATTCCTACAGGTGTACAAGAAGACTACTTTTTCGGTGATCAGGTCATCAAGACAAAAACGGGTATAAAGCATCGAAAAAAAGCGTCTGTTCCCAGTTCCAATACGGTCGATTATGATAAGTTTAGTATTAGTGTACTGACCAAAAACTTACCCTTTCATCCTACCAGTAATCCGAATTCGATCTTAAAAGCATCAATTAAGAACATCCGGTTATTTGGGGCTGATCCAAACAAACAGTATGTATTAACGACGTTACGAAGAAACGTTACGATTTCAGGAACGTCGGGGTACTGGCAATTTTTTGTGTTTGAATGGAATCCTTCTACCAATGCCTTAGGAGCCGCTTTTTTACAGTGGACTTCCATGAATTATGTGCCTTCAAATACAATAGAGGCTATTGAGTACGCCGTAGGAAATAAGGGATTCCAGATCATTGTAGACTGGAGTGCAGTACCCGACAATACCAACCTGCAAAGTCTAAACTTCAACCAGTCCGGCATTGGTCTGTTAGCTTTTCAGGCTCTAAATGGAAGTTTCTTCGCTAACAATTCAATTCCAGCCGCCAAGATTTCAGACGAAATCGCCTATAAAAACTACCCTTGGGGTACGGATGTATCCCCTAGCTCAGTCTATCGATCTGCGATCAAAAAAGTAACGGTCGTTGGATTTCCTGATACGTCCAAGCAATTAACGCTCAGTGTGGTTCGAAGAAATATCACACTAAACGGTGTCGCGGGAACTTGGGAAATTACGCTACATGAGTGGGTAAATGGAGCGTTTGGGAACGCAGTGTACCGCTTTTCAGCAGTCAATTACGTACCTTCCAAAACAGTAGAAACAATCACGTTACAGGGTATCTCAGGAGCAACAGGAAGCAATACCTTAGGTACAACGACGACGATGATTGTGGATTGGTCGGCTGTACCTGATAACTACAACGGCCAAGGGGTTACCTACGCAAATGGAGGGCTTTCCTATCTGGTTCACACGACCAAACAGGCGGCTGACATTGCGGACGCATCGCTTGCCAGGGTCAAACTGGGAAGCGATATACCCACGAAAAACTATCCATTCGATGCCACGGCCACGGTACCGGCCCTTTTTCAAGCCGCGATCAAGAACATCCAAATCGTAGGAACGATCGATCAGACCAAGAAATTAAGTCTAACGATCCTTCGTAGAAACGTTACCATTTCCGGCACCACAGGTGTTTGGCAAGTTTCTGCATACGACGTAACCAACGGGTTTGGGGCTACGATTTATTCGTTCAACCGTACGAATTACTTACCCACGGCAAGTGTCGAAACGATAGAACTTACGGGGGCTGGGTTTGCCGCTGGTACGTCAATGTACATCACCATCGACTGGGATCAAGTTCCAGACGGCACGGATCGTAACAGTCTTAACTTCGCTCAGACGGGGATTTCGCCCTTAGTTATGCGATCTGGGAAGGCCGCAATCGGTGATTTGGATGTCACTATACCCAAAATTGCCAACGAGGTTAAACTGAAGAATTACCCTTTCCATCCCACGGCAACCCCTAGTACAGCAGTGAGAGCGGGAATTTTAGATGCGAAAATCGTGGGTTCTACTGTTGACCCAACTAAAAATCTTACAGTTGGTGTAATACGTAAGAACGCCTTATTGGGGTCAACGCCGGGATACTGGCAGATCATCGTTTTCGATCATACGGAAGGAGTTTTTACCTCCTATTATCAGTTTTCACAGCTCAATTACGTTCCCACACGTACAGTAGAATGGATTACGCTAACCAGTACGCATCCTTCAACAGCAGGAACAACCATGTTCATTCTGGTCAACTGGGATGCCTTTGTTTCCGGCACTAATGCCTCTAGTATACCTTATTCGTCTGCTGGCTTAGCGGCCTCCATTTTCTATCCTGTTGTTCAGCAGGCTCAGCAGTACGACATTATTTTACCTCCGAAAATCTACATGTTTCCGGGCGGTATGCAGTATTGGTTTTACGACGATACGATAGTCTACAATCACCACATTTTCGAAAAACGCCCGGTTCGCCTAAGCCTCGAATCGCGTAAAATTTCTGATAATACCCTCATTGCCCCTGTCTATTATCCGAACCCTAGCACGCTTTCAGACTCTCAAGCCCCCTATATGCTCATGCAGGGAATGGGGAAATTAACAGGTTATACGGTCGATCATAACCTTACCGTTAAGATTGATGACTATTCCCGCGTCGATGCTATCAATACTACGCCTGCAACCCTGTTTTCAAAAACGTTCCAGGTAATTCATAAAGTAAAACCCGCCGCTCGACCAGTTGATGTAATTATGATCGGGGACTCTTACATCAATAATAGTGCTGAAGCTAATGGTGGGGTCTATTACTTTATGGATCAGTTCGCTCAAGCGGATGGCTTCACGCTGAATTTCAAGGGAACAAGAAACCAGTACACCCGGGGAAACAAGACCTACGTGGGTGAAGGCCGGGGAAGCTGGGCGGAACCTCGGTTTTTAACCTATGTGCCTGTTTCAGCCGGACGTGAACCCGTGAACGGCGATCCTACGAAAGCTAACATGACTTCGCCTTTCATGTTTTCGGCGGATGACACCGTGGCGAACGCGAAGTTTGATTTCGGGCAATACCGATCGGTTAACAATATCGGGAATGTAGACCTCATTTACATTTTCCTCGGAATGAACGGAGGTAATGGGAATCAGATCAATCAGACGATGATCCCCGGCATTAAGGCCGATGTACCCGATGCAAAAATTGTCATTACGACCGTACCCGGTGCAGAACGGATGAGACTGAATTTCGATAGCACAACGCGGCAACTAGGCAGACTTAACCAAAACAAGAGCTATATCAATCTCTTCGCTGGAAGAGAAGCTGAAGGCATCTACCTATGTCCGGTTCACATGAATTTTCACCGCGTTTATTCGCTAAGAAATGCTGGACAAGAGCAAATTCAGTTTAACATGAACTCCGTTCCTCAAATCCCAGTAAACATCGACCACCATGCCAATTTAAGCGGGGATAAGGGTATCGCATACATGATGTATCAATATGGTCTTGTTTCTCTTGCTTAAGGAGAGATTCATGATTTACCAGTGCTCAATGTCCGTTTAGCTGCCTAATTCAGCGTTATAATTCGTCCTTTCTCAAGCCTCGAAAGTAGTCCAATTTCGAAGCATGGGAAAGGACGAACCTATTATACAGCGGCGAAGTGTGATGAACGCGTTTAATAATGATCTGGACGATGAAGGCCAGCTAAAGAAGCATGATTTCAAGTACATCAAAACCAATAATCAGGAAGGTAAGAAAATTGGCGTAACCAAGTGGACTTCAGAATTGGCCGATATCGTCCAGAAGGAAAGAGAAGTAAAGCCTGGTCAGAAGCCTAAAAAGCAGTTCTACAGCGTCAAGGAAAACCGCGTCATCCTGATTAAGGAAAATAAGGATTCCAAAAAACCCAAAGCACTTAAGTACAGTCTACTCACGCACTACCGTCCACACGGAACGGAGACCTGGTTGCGTATTATTCACCCAACCGACTAATGGTACAATCACTTTCATCCACCACCGGCTACGTCGGTAATAGCAAAAACGCGGCCATCCTTACGCTGGTAGGCCGTAGCGATCAGGCCAATTCCCCTAAAAGCTCCTTTTACCAGGCATCAGCTGCTCTCTACCCGGATTATTACCCTTGGGGTGCTAATGATGCCAGGCCTAACGAAATGCACCGGCTGATGGCGGCTAACGATAAAGCCCTTCAGTTCATGGCCACGAAGGTGAAGTTTCTGGCCGGTGCAGGAATCGGTGTATTTGAAAAGCAGGTTATTGAGGGAAAGCTGGAGTCGATTCCCTTCTATGATCCGGAACTCGAAGACTGGCTGGAAGGGGAAATGTCAACGTACATGAAAGCAGTGGCTTGGCAGTGGGTGTTTTCGTGGGGTACGTTCGTTGAGCAGCACTTAAAAATTACCAACTCCACCGGCGGCTTACGAACCAAAGCCAAACTTCAGGTTCGGGATCTATTTGAATGCCGGATTGCCCGGGGTAAAAATAATCTTCCCAGCGGTTTTGCCCTTTGTGATTCCTTCGGAACCTATCAGGCCCGGGGGGCTAGTAAGGCCAATGTGGCTGAATTTGATCCAGCCAATCCTGAAGCATTACCCTTCACTATGCAGTACATCCGGGAGCCGATCCCGGGCCAGCCCTTCTATTCATTCGCCGGTTGGTGGGGTGGGGATAAGGTGATGGAGCTGGCTAACCTGATTCCTGAATACCACATCAATGGCATCAAAAACGGCTACAATATCAAGTACATCATCAAAGTGCCTCAGGACTATTTCGCTCACATCGAAGGCGAAGACGAGCAGGAGCAAGCGTTCAAGGCTCTACAGGCCGAATTTGATAAATGGCTTTCCGGGGTTGAGAACGTAAACAAAGCCCTGGTTACTCGCTACTTCATGGATCATCAAACGGGCAAGCCTATTCCCGGGGTAATCATCGAGCCACTCGATAACATCAAGAACGATGAAGCTTATGAGAAAATCGCTCAATATGCCGACCGCTCAGCAGCTGCTTCTCAGGGTCTCTTACCCGTCATGGCTGGGATCGAGATGGGTTCAAGTTCCGGTGGATCCGGGAGCCAGATTCGCCTGGCTTACGATTATGAAATCATCAAAAACGCTCCAGATCGCGGCCCTTTGCTTCGCCCCTTGAAAACCGCTGCGAGAATCAACTTCCCAGAAAAATTCAAAGCTCGTAACCTAGACTTCCAGATTATCGATACTCAAATGACCACGCTCGATCAGCAGCATGGTGGTACTAAAAAAGTTTCAGCCCCCGTCGAATAATGGCACTCATCACGTCCACCGAAATCCTGAAAAAGTACGTCAGCGGATTCAATAAGCAAACCAACATTGATAAGATGATGGCTTGGCTGGATAAAGCTGAACGTAAATACCTGATCCCCGTCATTGGTCAGGAAATGTACGAGTATCTGCTCACCGCCGGTGATGATACGGAGCTTTGTGTGATAGCTCAGCGAGTAGTGGCTTGGTACGGCTACTACATGAGTTTGCCACACCTGGATATAACGCCTGGTGATTTAGGCCTTAAAATCATCAATACGGCCAATACCACTGAAATTCCGAAGTGGAAATACATCGAGTTACTTCGCTCAGCTGCTGACATGGCAGATGATGAAATGGAGTATTTGCTGCAGTATTTGTTTGGTGGATCCGGATCGGATATCCCACAGTGGGAAAACTCAGAAGCGTCTAAACAATGTAAGAGCACTTTCTTCACTTCAGCTGTACGATTAACCATGGTTGTTCCAATCGTGAAGAATCGATATCGGACTTTTCTGGAATTAACTCCCTACCTCCTGAAAGCTCAAGAGAAGCTGGAACCTATTCTGACCTCGGAAGTACTCGAGCAGATTCGTGCTGCCAACCTGGCTGATCCATTGCAGCTTCTTACCACTGAATCTAAGCTGTTAGACTATTGTCGAAAGTTTATTGCACCCATGGCAGCGTTGGATGCCTTGGTTGATTCAAAGCTTCGACTCTATCCGGATGGTCTCAAAACAACCACTTACGAGGATTCTTTCGGCCAGCAACCCACCGGCACGCAGGAGCGAATCATTGAAGAGCAGCAGGAGAAACTTCGAAAACAGATGGTCGAAGCTCAGGCTGCACTAAAGGCTTACATCGATCGAACGGCTAGTGAAACGGTCTTTCCTTCCTATTACCAGCGTAAGATTTCCAATCCCAAACCAGACCCCTTATTTCTAACCAATGCAAACCAAAAATCATTTTTTCTGTAACTGCCATGAAAACCCCCGTACTTAAGCAAACTACTCCTAAAACGCTGGCTTTAAATGTTGTAGAGCCAGATGTCTCAAGCGAACCCGCCCCTGACTTTTCACAGGCTGAAGCTGATCTCCAAGCTGAAGCTGATGCCTTGGCTGAAAAGTCTCGCAAACTCGAAGAGCAAAAAAAAGCAGCAGCAGACGCTGAACACACTCGTAAACTCGATGAACACTACAATCTCACCGAAGAAGCTGAAGGGTATCGAGCCGAAGCCGCCCGGGCAAAAGATGACGAGACCAAGGTGCTTATGCTGCGTAAGGCCTCCGAAGTACAAGACCGGGCTGATATTTTAGGCCGGAAACTGGGACTCTTCTTCGATGATCCAGAACCCATCCAAAAGGTAGTCGAATCCAAACGCTGGGTGATTCCCTCGCTCCAGGTTAGCGGCCTGCTGTTCTTTATCTGGTACTGTTACAGCCGCTTTTTTGCGATTCGTGCTGAAATCATTCTTCAGAATAAAACGCAGGAAATCCAGTCAAATCCCTACGGCCTGGACTCGATTCAAAAGTTGTTCTTCGAGAAGCTCGCTTTAGGTTATAACCTGCTGGCCGTCGTGGCGATCCTAGCAATCCTGTTCCCCCGGGTGCTTTTGTATCTGCTTCCCTTCTGTAAGTCGAAAAAGGATTTCTCCACCGAATTTGATCAAAATATAACCTCATGGCAGCGTATTCTCGTTACAGTCTTATTGGTTTGCTCACTCTTGCTTTCCTTGGCGTTTTCGCCCAAACCCTGAGTAATACTAAGTTAAAAGGTTCGCTTGAAACCCTCGAGCAAAAGGAGGATCGTTTAAGGGAGGCCTGGCTGGATTCAGCGAAGGCAGAAAATTGGGTTCGTGAAAAAACGAATCGCAATGATCACCCCCGAATCTATCTGTACAATAAGGTGGCTGGTTCTCCTAAGAACGCCCCTTATTGTGCTGCAGGCCTGTACTTCACCGCCACCCGGGCGGGTCTAAAGCTACCCATCCAAACTCCAGCTGCAGTCAGGTCCTGGTTTGCTGATCCTAAAAAGGTGATTTACTCTAAAACCCAACCAGGCCGGTTTCTTCAGATGCCTAAGAAAATGGACGTCGTCTGGATATTCCAAAGTCACATCGAAGGCCTGGCTGAACCCATCCGGCGGGATATTGAAGACGACGATTACATCACTACAGTAGCCTTTAATTCTCAAGGCAATAACCCGAAACAGGGAGTTTATTTTCCGATGAGACGCCGTTGGCGGGATGTTCGAAAAGTGGCAAATCATGTTACTCCTTACCTTAAAAAGCTATCTAAAGATGAATCAAGTACTATCCTGGCTAAAGAAACGCGTTGATCTATTTAACGAAGAATGGCTAATCTATGTGATAGCCTTCGTAGTCATCCTGATCATTTGGTTTGCTGCCTATGCTATAGCTGACTTTTCGGGTGGTAGAACGATAATAATTCAAGGTGAAGTGATCGGCCATCGATTCGAACCTGCCTATGACGAACCGTTGGTAAATGTTATCAATGAGGAAATAAATGGAGTATCCACTCAGCGTATCGAGTATACGGTTATTCATCACTATGATAATTACATATTGACGGTATTAACTCCAGATGGCCCTCGTGATTTTTCAGTGGATCCACCCGTATACACCTACTATCGAGATAATGATTTAGTACCCATACATCGCCGAATAGGTAAATATTCCAATACGTGTCTGGCTTCGTGGATCTCCCAATAACTAAAACTAGAAAGGGCGTTTGCAGGCTGTAAACGCCCTTTTTTTATTCCCTAGATCTTCTCTTTTATGAAGCATTTTCATATCGATCGTACCCCTTATGAGCTCCCTTCGGAGTGGACGGAAGTTCCCACTGACTGCGTTTTACCCATACTGCTGCTGATTTATTCGAAAGGCAGAACGGCTCAAGGAAGACTTCAAATCCTAAGCCTTTTGAATCCCGTTCCAGCCAAGACCTACAAAAAACTCGTAGCCTGGCAGATTAACGAGTTGTGCCGCTTGCTGGATTGGGTGTATGAAACCCCTTTGGAGTCAAAGCCCTTTGACAGCTTCATTCACGAGGGGGTGGTGTATTACCTGCCAGCGGATGGATTGTCCTCCGTTTCCTTTCTGGAGTTTCAGACGGCGGTTGCTTACCTATACCGTTTCTATTACGATACTGAAGAAAAAGCGACCTATCTCACCCGCTTGGTGGCTACGCTTTGCCGTCCGGGCGTACCCGGTCAAAGTCCCTTATCATTGGACTTTACTGGCGATTTAAGAGAGCCTTTTAACGAAAATGTGGTCGAGCACCGGGCGAAGCTTTTTCTGAATCTGGAAGCCGGTATTGCAGCTGGAGTGCTGCAGTATTTTGTTAGTCAGTTTCGAGGCCTGTATGAAACCTATCAGGTATTTGAAAAAGACGAAACATCGGATACAGAGGATCCTGAAGAAACGCAATTCGAATGGGTTGAACAACTGCTCTCTTTGCGAAAATTATCCTTCGAAGTAGCTGAAGTGAAATTAATCGGTAATGTGCGTGAAGTAGAAAAAGCTCCAGTCAACCTGGTGTTTGAAACCCTCGAGCACATGACTGAAAAAGAAAACAAGAAACCGGCGGCTGCACCTTCAAAAGCAGATGACGACGAAGAAGAAAACTAAGCCTAAAAGGTGAGGTAACCATACCTTTTTTTTGTACATCCATGAATGAAACTCAAGACTTACTGACCCAATTTGAAGCATACCTGGATCGGTTTAAGCCCGAATTCGGGTCAGTCTATAACTGCGATATTGAGGAAATTATCAGTGCTGCTCAAAACGATCCTGCTTTTGCTTACCCACTCCTTCATGTGGATTTACCAGCTGTTCGTCTGCTGGACCGGGATGAAGGAGCCTTTGCTCGCTATAAAGGATCCGGCGTAGTGATGGTGAACGTAAAAGGCTTTACAACTCGAAAGCAGGTCTGGAAAGCAGCCATGGTACTGGTTCAGAAAGTGCTGAATCAGTTCAGCGAAGACTCGCATGAGAAAGAAGATCTCTACGATTTCAAGTATTCAGAAGTAGAAATCGAGGCAGTTCAAGCCCTTTGGGCGGACGATGCTTTGGGATGGGAGTTTAAATTTTCACTTGTAATGCCTGCTGACGGCCTTTCTTAATCATGATTGACTTCTTAGACGCTGATATAACCTTTCGTGCCTTACAGCTAACGAGAAACCGAATTGAGCATAATATCCCTCCAGCTAGTCCGGAAGACTTCCCTAATCGAGCTGGTTTGAAGTATTACCTCGAAATCCGGACACCGGACTTTCCAGGATCCAGCATCTACGACACTTTCCTGACTTTGCCTGGTCGAGAACGGCCAGCGATTCTGATGAACGGGCAACCTTCTTACGAAGGAGCCTACTTCCCTTTCCATACCGAGATCGATTCAATGCTGGCACGAAAGAAACCCTCGTTTGCTCAGAAAGGACTTTTCGTCATTAGCTCGCTGACGACTCCCTACATTCTCAAGGAATACGTTGAAAATGAAGATAATGAAGTTTCTACGGTAACCAAAACCCCTGAGTGGGCGATAAAAGCAGGCCTGCTCGAAGAAGATTTTCAAACGTGGGGAACGCGTTTCTTTTCTGATTATCAGCAGAAAAACCGCAAGTTTCTCACCTGGCAATCCGATAGGGGAGTGGTTTGTGATACCAGCGAAAACTACCTGTTTTTCCTGATGAACTGCTCACCCATGCCAGACCAGGTTAAACTCAAAGTTCAGATCAACTTCAGCGATGGCCATACTCAAACCCGGACAATCGATACGCTGGTGGGTGTGCAATACTGCCAAATCGTGGGTGCAGCCGTAGGGCCAGTTGCTTTAGATATTCCGGTAGATGAAGTGGATGATTATCAGGTCTGGTTATCGACGAATCACGACCGGCGAATTTCTGAAGTACGCACCTTCCGACTCGATCATCAATACCGGTCACAGGTCAAGTGTTTACTATTTTCGAATTCATTCCACGTCTTCGACACGATTCGCCTGGTGGGTAAATCTAGTGAGCAGTTGAAGGTAACCAGGTCACTGGCCAGCCGCGAACGTCCGCAAAGTGCTCCCATCGACTACTCCGAAATGTACGTGATCGAAAAGACCGGCGAACGTCAGCTAATCATTTCAACCGGCTACTTCGAAGGCGTGGATAAACTTCGATACCTAGATGAATTACTGCTGGCTGAAGAATGGTACCTGGTTACTCAGAAAGGACACCAGCCACTTGAATTGGTAACGAATGCCATCCTGGATATCGAGGAAAGCCCGGGGCTATTTGCTCGAAGTTTTACCTTTCGCTATACCTCGGATCAGAACAATTATTCGTCGCTTCCGGTGGCTCCAGAAGCCCCTGAAAGAGAGACCTATTGGCGGGGTGTAGGAAGTCAGCAAATCCTGGGCCCTACCGGACTTCGGACTGGAAAGGTTCGACCTGTAAAGCTGGAGAAAAGATACCGGGATGATGATACGCTCGTGGTTCCCACAATTGTCAAAGCAAACGTGCCTGGTGATCCGGACTACATCGCAGCCGTGGAAATGCCTGGCATCGTTCCCGGAACGTCTCCCTATCCAAGCAAAGCGATTAACAGAACCGGCTCCTACGTCCGTAAAAACTGTTCGGTTGGGCAAGTAGGTGGTCCGGCTCAAATAATCATCCCTGCAGGCACATATGGCGGTGAAAACGAGGGGGAATCCGATGCTTTAGCAGAAGCCCGGTTTACAGCACTGGATACCCAGGCTACAGCGGATCAGTTAGGATCCTGCGTTATGGGTGGGCCGCAATATTACATGCTTACGGTTCCGCCTTCAGCGGGCTTCTGGAACCTTCGTCTGGTACGACCTAAAGGTAATGATTCAGGAATAGCCGGTGGCGAAGGATTCATGACTGGTAATCTTAATCAGCCTGGTCACGGAAATCGTTGGTACATGGCCGATTGGGCCGGTAAGCCTGGTAGTTACGTGTATTTGAATTCGCCGCTGGATATGCTATTCCCGATCGGAACGCCGTATCGATTCGACGTTTCGGGCTGGAATTCACCACTTACGATCCGGGTTTTTGTGAACGGTGGTGCTAATCCAGTGTTCAGTCGAACCATTACTCCAACTGAATTCCAGTCAGCATCGACGGCTTCGATTGTTCGGGTGGATCCTTTCGCGGGTCTTACTATTCCTTCACAAGCCCTGGTTTATATCGACATCAGCTAATGCTAGAAGTTCGCATCAATGGCCAGACGATCGATCTGGCTTCTGGAGGGACTACCTCCTTTGAAAAGCTTAATCCTTTTTTCACTTACGAAGATATCTACACGGACCAGGTGCAGATTCCGGCGATTCCCCTAAGCCAGAAGAATCGCCGGATCCTGGGATTTCCGGATCTGGTACGTTTAGGATCTGACTTGCCTCGATTCCTGCTGCAGAAGTTCTATAAAGGCCAGTTAATTTACGAAGGGCTGGCCCTGATCACAGAGGTTTCGCCTACTGCGATCCAGATGACGGCCATTCAGCCGCTGGGTGAGTTTTTCGGGGATGATCAGTTCACCAAGCTTCGAGATATCAACCTGGGTTTCACTCCACTTCCTGAGGTGTTAACGCCGGTCATCGAGGTGGATGGCCAGCCTGCGTATTGTTTTCCTACCATCCAAAATTCAGAATACTATGGAACCAACGGTTCAATCATTTCCTACCAGGGAAGAGTCAACGGCTACCAAGAGGGTGATTATTTTGGGCCACTCGTCCCGATGCCATTTGTCTCGTTTGTGCTACAGAGAATCGCAGATCATACCGGTACTCGTCTCACCGGAACCTTCTTCACAGACGCCCGATGGAGGCAACTTATCCTTTACAACACCCGATCGTTGGATCAAGCGAGTGAAATAACGCTCAGCAAGCATCTGCCTGAACTTACCCTGATTCAGCTGCTCATCGAGCTTCGCAAGTATTTGAATTTGGCTTTTGAATTTGATACGGTGGCCCGGGTGCTTCGAATCGATGCAACGGACGATATCCTTTCAACGCCGCCGGTTCAGGACTGGAGTAAAAAACTTGAAAAAGGGGGAAGAAAGATCATTGAACGCAACCGGCGATTACAACTTTCCATGACGATCGATAGCGGTGATCAGTTGCAGAAGGATAAACCTGTAGAATTGGCTGATTACCTAACGCCTGAATTTGCACCTGATTTGGGGATTGCCAAACTCACTACGGCTTTCAGTACCCTGCTGATTGATCAGAGCACCGGCCTAGCTGCAGTGAAGCAGGTCGGATGCACCGAACAGTTCAGCCAACTGGCCTCCAGCTGGATTCCACGACTCCTGTTTTGGAACGGATTGAAAGATGGTTTGCCCCGGGCCTTACCCACCCTGGACGGAAAGAGTCTATACTGGAATGGATCAGGAGGGGTATTTGAAACCTGCTGGCAGAAAACGGAAGCCCTAAGACGTCAGATGTGCTATTTCGATGCTACCATGATCATGACTGAAACTGACATTGCCAGGCTCAATTTCCGCCAGCCCGTACATGTGCAAGGGATGAATTATAGAGTAATACGTGCTTCGGGATCGTTGCCTTTAGCCAGTCCCGTTCAGGTACTATTGGTACAGGATGTATGATAACGTTAAAGAAAAAACACTATTGAATTTTCAAATCAATGGTTTATTATTGAATTAATATCTCACATCTAAATATTAATTCTATGAGTCTATTTCCTAAGGCTTTTTTTATTAAAGGTAGTTTAGCACACGATCCCAAATTATGGGAATTGATCCAAAAAGAGAAACCTAATCCCCTTGAATGTTCAGCCGTTCGAGCATACCTTGAAGAAAGGGTTGAAGTAGAAAATCATAGTCAACAGGAAATGTTTTTTGATGATGATTCAAAGGCAGAAAACTTTTTGCTCGTTCATTTTCACGGTCCTCACCACTACTCTTTTGGCTTTCATTCGATAGAAGCTGGAGGGAAAATCAAAGATTTTTTTGACGGAAATATTCCGAAAAAGATTGAGGAATAATCGTCCTTTCTAGTGCCTTGAAAGCCCCATAGTTTGCTCGGAAAAAGCAAATTATGGGGCTTTCCATTTCCAATCAAAAATTCGTCTACCTGCTGGAACGATACGTCAGGGAGGCCGTAGAAGAATTCCAGCGGCGAATTCGCTCGAACGGTTTAGTGCTATCGGGTGAAATGCTCGATAGCTTCCGGGTCAGAGCCATGCAAACAGCACCTGGCTACATCTCGCAGATGATTGAGACAGCCAGTTACTTTAGAATCAAAGATTTACGATCCATGCACTACGCCCGGATGCCGCCCCTGGCTGCCATGGAGTACTTCGTTGAAAAGGTAGGTCTTCAGTACTTCTCTTACGTGCCTGGCTATGATGGCAAAGAGCCAGCTTCCGATACAATTGCCATCGAGCGAATTGCTTGGGGGATTCGCAAATCATACCTGAGAAAACCCGACCGCAAACGCGGGTATCGAGGCATCTACAATGATGTCCTGAAAGGCACGATGAGTGCTCTCAACAGCGAAGTCGCTCAAGCCGGTGCTCGCTTTGCTATTTCTGAAATCACCTCAATTCTCGAAAACTAGAAGATGGAATTAAACGAAAAAGCCACCGTCGAACTTGGTATCGAGGCTAAAAAGGGGATGGCGGAACTGGAGAAAATGGAGGATAAAGCCAAGTCCCTCCGAAAAGAACTCAAGGAAATCGAAAAAGACGATGCCTTGGGTAAATCTTCTGAACGATGGAAACAAATCAGACAGGAGTTAAATCAAACCGAAACGGCCATTCGTGCTGTAAAGAAGGAATTTGATCTAACGACGGCCACGTATGGCCAGATGGAAAAGCAGGTTCGCGTTCTGACTAAAGAGCTTAAAACGCTTGCTCCTGGATCCGCTGAATTCATCGCCAAAACAGCAGAACTGGCAAAAGTAAAGGCTCGGTTTGAGGAAGTAAAAAAGGAGGTGGATGGAACCTCTAAATCCCTGGAAGAAAGTGCCAAAAAAGTTGAAGCCTTCCAGAAAAAATTACTGGAAAGTAAGGATCAGAGCCTTACCTACGCTGAACTAGGTCAGAAGGTCGATTTACTAAAAAAGAAACTGGCTGATCTTCCTATTGAAAGTCAGGAGTTTATCGATACGACTAAAAAGCTCCAGCAGACCAAAGCGGTTTACGACGAAGTTTCTAAGAATGTAAGTGGTACTACCGAGGCCTTGACGAAGAGTGCCAAGGCGGCTGCTGATTTTGAGAAAAAGCTACTGGAGACGGAAGATTCGAAACTCACCTTCGAACAGATTGGTCAGAAGGTTGAATTACTGCAGAAGAAATTAGGTGGATTAGCCCCCGAATCTCAGGAGTTCATCGACACCAGCAAAAAGCTCCAACAAACAAAGACCTATTACGATAACGTCAAAAAGTCCGTCGACGACGTGACGAAGGAGATCAACGATCAGATCAAAGCAGCTAAGAATTCGGAACTTTCTTACGGTGAGTTGAAAAAAAAAGTAGAACTCCTCAATGCTGAATTGAAGGACTTGAAGCCTGGTACCGAACAGTTCATTGCAGCGACTAAAAAACTGGCTCAAACGCAGGCTGATTTAGGAAAAGTAGAAGATGATGTTAAGAAGATATCCAAGGAATTTAAGAATGGTGAATCTGGAGTAATCGGATACATTAAAACCTTTACCACTGGTTTTAAAGGTATTCTGGCTGCATCCGGGATTCTTTGGTTACTCGACACGATTATCTCGATCGGGAAAGTCATTTTCGAGGATACGGCTAAGTTCGAAAAATACGAGGCTGTTCTTACCAATGCCTTTACCAAACCAACGAAAACGGCTGCTGAAGCGAAGGTGGCTGCTCAGCAGGCATCAGCTGCTGCCAAGGAAAGTATGCTTGCCCTACAGGACATGGCAGCCAAGACCATTTACGGGGTTGAAGAACTTACCGACGGTTACGTAAAAATGGTCAATCGGGGGATTTATCCTACGAAAAAGGAAATGATGGCCATGGCTGATTTAGCGGCCAGCCAAGGCAAAACCTTTGATCAGTACGTAGAAGCTTTACTCGATGCTCAAACCGGCGAAATGGAACGGTTGAAGGAATTCGGGATCCGGGGCAAAAAAGCCGGTGATGATCTGAGTTTTTCCTTCAAGGGAGCCACTACAGAGGTGAAAAAGATGGGCGATGGATTCGACGTGGTCATTAATGGCAAGGTCGTTAAATCCTTCAAATCCCAGGAAGAAGCCGTAAAGGCCGCAATGGTATCAATGGGCCAAATGAACGGAGTGGCTAACTCCAACGCGGCCATGATGGGGACGTTGTCTGGTAAAGTTTCCAACATGTCAGATGGTATGCAGGCTCTCAGAGTTACGATCGGAGAAGGCCTCAAGCCGGTATTTGATTTCTTCCTGAATCTGATTTTAAAAGGAATCAATTTTTTCATTGAAATGACCGAAAAGGCCGGTCCCTTCAATTCCATTCTTAGTCAGATGGGCGTGTGGTTTGGCAAGCTGGGTGATCTGCTGGGATCGCTGATGCAGCTCGTTTATACGCTTTTCCCGGGCCTACAAAATCAGACGGCTTCGGCGGGGAATACGATGAAAGTGCTAAGCGGGGTCGTGGCTATCCTTCAAACCGCGTTGGTGGCTATCGTAGTTACGGTGGGTACGCTGACCAATGCATTTCAACTGCTTGTGTCCGGTGGTGAAGCCCTGAAGAAATTCTTCAGCGGGGACTTTGCTGGAGCTACAGCTGCCTGGGAGCAGGTGAAACAGCGGGGTACAAACATCGTAAAGGGCTTCACCGATGGGTTTGATTCCGTGAAAAAAGCCTGGACTGGAGCGTTCGTTGATGCTCCAAAAAAGGTGACCAAGGAAGCCGAACTAGCCGCTGGCCAGCTTTCTGATAAAACGCAGAATGTCATTTCTGAATCTGAGAAAAAAGCTGCTGAAAAACGGGCTAAACAGGCACTGAAGGCTACTCAGGATTCTATCAAGCGTACAGATGATCTGAAGGTAAAAGCGATCGAAAATGATCTGGAGCGTGAAAAGCAAGCCGAAGAGATCCGGCATAAAAGGGAGCTGGAGCGAATCAAGAATTCCAAGGCCTCCAAGGCTCAACTCTCTAAGGAGTTAGAAGCTGAAGAAACGCTCCATAATCAAAATATTGAGAAGATTAAAACTGATGCTCAGAAGCGTCAGGATCAACTTAACGAACGCTGGCTAGAGGATGATTTCGTTAAGAAAATCAAGAAGGCTCAATCCTTCGCGGATGGAGAACTGGCTATTGCCCGGAAGTCTATTGCTGACAAGGAGCAACTAGCTCAGATGGAAAAAAAGATCCAGGACTGGCTCAAGAATGAAATCGATGGCATCCGCAAGGCTCAGGGCGAAGATGAAGCAAAAACGGCCATTAACCGCCAGAAAGCCCTCAATGAGTACACCCGTCTCACCATCGAGATGGAAACCGACGAGTTGAAGCGTAAGGAAAAGAAAGCCGAACTCGAAGCCAGCTACGAGAAAATTCGGATTGAAAAAACCATTACCGACGAAACTCAGAAGGCCGCTGCTCTTAAAATACTCGAGGCAAATACCAAGCGTGAAATCGAGCAGATTCAAACCGAATACGCTACTCGGAAGCGGGATCAGGATGCTAATATCCGTAAACTCGAATACGATGCTCAGGTGGCTCAGTTAAACGGGATGGAGGCCTTAGCCGGGAATAATGCCAATAAGCTTCTGGCCATCAAAAAACAGCGTCTGGATCTGGATTTCCAATACACGAAGAAAAGCTTGGATGACGAGCAGGCTGCTGAAGAAGAGAAAGCCCGTAAGTCGATTTCGGATAAGGAAGTACTCGAGCAAACGCTCACAGCAATCCAGTCCAAATACGATGCTTTACGGAAAGCAAATCAGGACCAAAGCAACAGTGAAGTTGCAGCCTTGGAAGCTGAAAAACTGGAACAACGCCGGTCTCGATTTGCTGCCTTTACCGAGGCTATCAACGACCTGGATCAGGGTAACTACACCGCTGCCATTGGGCGAATCTCCTCGCTCTTTCAGAAGGATTCGGCATCCCTTTCGGCCCGGGCCAAGGCCACCATGGAGTATGCTGATCAGGTAGGGGCCATTGCCACTGCAGCCACTAGTTTCCTCAATAACCTGGCTCAAAAGCGGGCGGATCGGGAAATTGCCGAATCCGAGCGGGTCAAGAAGCAACGTCTGGAGGATATGGATGTCGAGCAGAAGGCCCGGCTTCAACAGATCGAAACGGAGAAGGCTGCTGAAATGGAGCGTCTGGAGCAGGAACTATTAGCTCAGAAACTATCCAAAGCCGAATTAACCGACTTAAATACCCAGTTCACCAGGGAGAAGGAACGTCTGGAACTCGAATATCAGGCTCGCATCAAAGCCGCCCGGGATCAGGGTAATAAAGAAGAAGCCGAACGCTTGCAAAAAGAGCGGGATGATAAGATTCTTACGGTCAAGGAGAATCTGTTTCAGACCAAATTAGGAGCGGACGAATCAAAGAAAATAGAGCAGGAGTTAGCCGATAAAAAGACCGCTATCAATAAAAAGTACGATACTCAGACAATTGATGCGAAACAGAAATTTGAGGCTAGCAAGAAGTCTATTGAAGACAAGGCAGCCGAAGAGCAGCGTGCCGCAAAACTTAAGGCCTGGAAGGCTCAGCAGAAGGCCGATATTGCCACGGCGGCCATCAACGGGGCCGTAGCTGCCATCAAAGCCCTGGCATCGGGTATTTTCCCGTTGAACCTGGTGTTCATGGCCGCGACGATCGCGGCCACTGCCATCCAGATCGGGATGATCAAAGCTCAACCTACGCCAACCTTCGCCGGTGGTGGTAAAGTTCGAAATGCTGGAGTGTTGGAGGGAAGTCGTCATGGATCACGCCCGGGTGAAGCTGGTATTGCCATGGTTGACCGGGTCACTGGCCGCGAAGTGGGTGAAGCTGAAGGCGGTGAATATATGTACATTCTTTCCCGGGATGCTACCAAATACCACCAGCCCCTGCTGGATCAGCTAACCTGGCAAAGTCAAAACCGAAAGCTTCAACCCATTAATTATTCTAATCAGAAAGCGTCGTATCGGGATGGAGCGAAGCTTAATAGTGATGGTGGATCCTACTCCAACTACGTACCGATAGCTCCGTTCTGGGAGAAAACCTATGCGTTGTTTGGCTCGAAAAAACGCAAGGAAGCTGAACGCATGCAGGCTCAAGCTCAAGAAGAAGCTAAACAAGCCCAAGCTGAAGCTGATTCTATGATGGCTGATATTGGAGCCGGTGGTGATGGTGGGAGTCTGGCTAATTCAGCAGAAGCCCAAGCGATGGCCGCTCAGGCAAAAGAACAGGGTGAATTGCAGCTCAAATACCTCAATCAGATTGCTACGGGTACCGAGGCCAATACCAGGCTTTTAGAGCAAATTTCTGGAAACACCGGGGCTAACGTTGCCGCCACTCGTGGCGTAGAAGGAGCTGTCTACAATACGAACCAGGCTGGCCGGCTGGATGCCATCATTGGTGGGATTTCATCACTATCTGGAAAATAAACTTTTATCAATTATATTTAAACACTTATTCCCCTATGCACTTCAAATTACTCGTTAAACGACTTTTTTTCGAGCTTATCTTTTGGACACTCTGTCCATTACCGTTCTTTTTTTACTTCCTGCGATCCATTCGAACCAACCGATGGAGCGGGAACTACCTGGCTCAATTATTACTTCTTCGCCGCCAGTCCTACGACCGGGTTTTTAACAAATGGAAATTTGATCGAAAGCCCTAATTCTCCCTAAGTAGAACCGGATTGAATTACCCGCAAAACCGCCCCCAATCAAAAAATAACTATTTCGCTGTCCGCTATGCGTCGTTACAAGTTTCACATCCCCGTTCCTACTTATGTAGAAAAGTATTTGCTGCAGACTCATTTACTGCAAGATGGTGTCATCCATTTGCGTCGTGATGAACATTTAGGACGACTCCTGGAATCCTTTCTGGAGAAGAACTATACAACTATTCCGGTTAGCAAGCCAAAAGAATGCCATATCACAGTTTCAATTTATCAGGAAGCTAAGCTGCTCCACATTACGCCAGCCCGGGCCAAAGTGCTGGGTTTGCTTTTAAAAGAGCAGTTCGAGCAGGCCGTGATTAACTTTTGCTTGTCTGGCTGTTATTATACCCGAACGTATGAGCCACACGTTCGCCGGTTCTTTGATCTGTACGGTATTACGGAAGAAGAAATCTCCATCAACTCCACTGCTAAAATTGTCAAGGACTGGGAGACCAAATTAGCCTCCAATCAGCAGAAGTTTAAGGGAGAATTGGTCTTCTTTAAGCCGCAATTAGAGGCTGCAGTGTAAGAAAAAAAACAAAAAAATTTCACGGTGTTTCGTCAGCGATTTCGGTGAGTTGTCAGCAAATACGGCGTTTCGTCAGCGAATACGGCGTTTCGTCAGTTCCCTTTTTTTTGTAATGCTGCTGTAAATCAGTGAAATAAGAAAAATAAAAATTTGAAAACCCTATAAAAACCCGTCCGCTGGAAATCAGTATGGGATTAACAAATCAAAGCGTCGGGGGCTGGCTTGGTAGGCCAGCCCCCGGCCATTTAGCCAGGCTCGTTCTGGTAGATGTCAATGACGTCGTTCGCATCCGGATGCCGAAAGGAGCGATCAGCAATCACACCTTAGAACCAAACGCAATCCTCTATAAGCCTGATACTATCTTTCACGTCATCCGCTTTCCTTCGAAGGAATGCACACTTGCTGAAGAGCAGGCTGAAACAGGGGATGGAATACGATATAGTACGGCTATATCTGCCAAGGTTCCCAAAAATACCCGGGAGATGGCCAGTTGGATAGCTGAACACCAGGGAAAGCGATGGCTTGCCGTGTGGAAAGAACGATCGGGCTTAATAGGAACTGCTGGCTCGCCGGACAATGGCCTGGCTTTATCTATATCCAGAAGCCTTACCGATCAAAATACAACTTTAATTACCCTGGCTGGTCTACATGATCATCCGTACTATTACTTGCCTGAAATCCCTCGTATTGAATTGAGATCAGGCTTTTCAGCAGGCTTTAGCTCAGGATTTGGGAAGTAATATCGTCCTTTAGTTCAGGTCAATCATGCCGGAAGTTCGTATCCACTTATTACGAAACTCCTATCAGCGACGGCAGCATGACCGGACTATCTTTTTCAGGACTATGGTATATTAACGCAGATTTCGCCTCACACATGAGCGGGATCATCTTTCCCCGTCTTCAGGCGGGGAAAGACCCGTTCCCTTCCTACCTAATCCAAGCCTCAAATTCTAATACAGCCTTACCTTCACTTACTGGCACGCGAGATGAATTCGGTGAGTTCAGCGAAGATCGTTATTATCTTAAACAGTTCCAGAAGGCAGGCGGTGGTGATGTAGCCGTTTTTCCCATCGAAGGAAGCATGAGCCGCAATGGCTACTGTAATATGGGTAACGAGCAACTAGCTCGGATCGTAGCCTTAGCTAAAAAAGAACCATCCATTCGAGCAGCCGTTGTTCGCCCCAACACACCTGGTGGTACCGTTGATTCTACACGGATGCTCACCGAAGCTTTCAACGACTTTCAAAGTAGCAAACCTCTTATTGCTCAAACTCCTTTCTGCTGCTCAGCAGGTTACTTCTCCGTTAGTGGTGCTCAGGAAATTTGGGCCGAAGATCAAACCGAAACCCGCGTGGGTTCGATCGGAGTATTAGCAGTGTACATGGATCAATCAAAAGCTATTGAAAAGCAGGGATTGAGTGTGCAAATCATCCGGGCGGATGGTAGTGAGCAAAAAAGCTTAATCAACGGTATTGAGCCTTTAACGGATGAATTGAAAGCTGAGATGAAAGCAGAAATGAATGAAGCCCGTCAAGAATTCATCGGCTTCGTTCGCAGGGGCCGGGCCGGTAAAATTACTTCAGATGAAGTGTTTACCGGGGCCGTATTCAAAAATAAAAAGGCATTGGAACTGGGTTTGATTGATCGCATTGGATCGCTTCAGCAGGCCATTGCCCGGGCTAGACAACTAGGTAAATCAGCTTAATACCCCAAAACTTAATATGGCACAACCAACCAAAACCGTCGCTCAGTTCATGAGTGAGAACTTTTCAAAGTCAGCCAAGGCCATCTCGGAACGACTTAATACTGAAGAGTACAACGACTTTACCTCGGAAGCGAAAGAAGCTTCCGACCGTATCGAGGCACTGCAAGATGGTAACGCGAAAGTAAAAGCAGATTATGAAGCTCAACTTACCCGGGCCAATACAGCCGAAGCCAGCCTTACTGAACTGCAGGGCAAATACACTGCTCTTGAAAAAGAAAAGAATGATCTGCAGGCGACCAATACCAAACTTCAGGGCTGGTACGATCAACAAGAATCAACTATTAAGAACTCGAAAAGCAAGGAAGAAGCCGGTAACCAGGCTGGTATGCCAGAACACCTTTCAAAACTTGCTGCCAATCATCCAGACCGCGTTGCTTACGAAATGGTCTTAGCTAATCAAGCGAAAAGAAAGTAAGAAAATTAAAGTAAAAGCCTGATAAACAACAGATAAAAATCGGCCCCGCGTGCTCCCCGTCCGTGTCAATTGACCGGACATGGGAGCCAGGGCAAATCAAAAACGTATGCCACAAACTTATTCTACCCCCGATGTTAGCTCACTTCCTCAGGACGTGATGCGATTGGTTGAAGAGAACCCTGCTTTGATTACCGATATTGTTCAGCTGGGTTTCGAATCTCTTCAAAATGATTTCACTGTAACCTATCTCCAAGACGAAGCGTACCTGTATTCGCTGACTGCTTTCGACGTGG
Source organism: Siphonobacter sp. SORGH_AS_0500 (assembly GCF_031453245.1). Classification (NCBI taxonomy): domain Bacteria; kingdom Pseudomonadati; phylum Bacteroidota; class Cytophagia; order Cytophagales; family Cytophagaceae; genus Siphonobacter; species Siphonobacter sp. SORGH_AS_0500. The sequence continues at coordinate 3,078,675 of NZ_JAVIYT010000001.1, read as the reverse complement.
CCCGAGTTGCTGATGATGATTTCAAACCTCAAAAAGCTTCGGCGTTAAACCTTCGCAAAGCTAAGCTGCAGGACGTCGATTACGATTTCTTCATTCCCCGTTCTCAGGTAATGAGCATTGCTCTTTCGCACGTTCGCAAGTTTACGGGTGTGACGGATTTGAACGAAGCCTTGGATAATCCACTGGCCCTCATGTTCTTACAGGAAGTGCTTAAAGCTCAGGGAAGTTTCATGCGTCAGAATGGCTCGTTTAAAGGTAGCCGTAACGCAGCAGGTACAGGAGCCATCAATGCCATCGATGGTCTTCTCAAGAAACTAGCTGCAGGCGTTACTACCGATGAAGACATCCCTGAAACGCACGTGGTTACGCCGACATCCGCTTTGGATGATAGCAACACTTACAAACACGTTCAAGATTTGTGTGATGCCATTGTGAAATACAAGGAAGATCTTCTGGATTATGACTTAGAATTCCGTCTTTCTCGAGCAACCAAGCAGAAATACGATCGTGGCCGCCGGGCGAAGTATCCCGATCACGTTAAGCCAGGTGAAGAAGCCACGAGTCCTGATGAATACTCAGGAATCAAGTTCGTAACGGATCCTGGTCTGGCCAATAAAGAAACGACGCTAATCACTCCTAAAACGAACCTGATTTTCGGGATGGATGCCAACATTGGGGTCAATAAGATCACCGTTAAGGATGATATGAAAGGCTTGAAAGTAAACGTATTCTTCCGTGGGTTATTTGATTATGGTTACGGACCATTCATTTTCCACAACGGTAAATACTAGGGTTTAGCCGCCACTATTTTCCCCCTACCTACCAAATAGAGAATTCCGGTAGCCAATCCGGAATTCTTCTTTTCAATCTCAATTTAAGCCATGAAGAAAATTAAAGATTTACGTTTGCTGGCCAGCTTTGTAGCGATTGGCATTTACCTGTTTATTAAAGAATTTGTACAGGATCTTTTCACGCCCGGCGATGCCGTACTAGGCTTAACCGCCCTTACAGGGTTACGCCGGAAAGTGGGTGGTGCAAAGCCTGGTGGTAATAAGCGTTTATACATTGCTCCAGTCGACTGGTTCCAGGATCAGGAGTTCCCTACCTACGAAGATGGTAAATTGGGTGAGATCACGGGAACCATCCCCCTGATCTTATTACCCACACCGATGAAGTTTATCGAGTTGCAATGTGCCTATGACAGTACCAAATTTAGTTTTGCATCGAAGGGTAAAGTAGGTAGCCAGTCATTTGAACAAAACATTACGTTTAAAATTAACCGGATGGACAAGCAGGCAATTGCTTTAGTTACCAGCCTTTTAAACGTGCCGTGCGTGATCATCGCTCGTGGTATGGACAATATCAACTACGTGATCGGTAACACCGAAGTGCCTCTGGAGCTGGAAATCAGTGCTGACTCAGGAGCTAAAGGTTCCGATGAGAAGTTTACCAGCTTCACCTGCAAAAATGACGGTTACATGCACCCCGTAGTTCCACTAGGAGCTGATGTGGTGTTCCCCGTTGAAGCACTGCCTGCTGCATAGCAGGATCCCGGGCGGACCGCCAGCCGCCCGGCTTTAAATTACTTCCATACTCATAACTTCAAAAAAGCTCATGCTTAGTAAATACGAAATTCCCTCAGATCAATTAGAAGCAGCACAAGCAGAACATTGGTGCGTGAAAGGCCGCACGGTCAACGCTACTCAAATCACAGAAGACGCAGTAGCTGCTAAGTGCATCGAAGCAGGCTCTAAAGTCTTTAAAGAAAAAAGTGAATCATCCACAACGTCCCTGGCTGCTACTGAACCAGCACCAGCATTGAAAGAAGTCGAGCCTGAAGAACCTGCAGGTGAAACGGAAGTAAAGGCGGGAGCAGCCGCTAAAAAAAACAAACAATCCTAACAAACAATCTACCAGGTTAGGAACTAACGATTAATTCAGCAGCGAAGAAATAGCCCGTTTAATTCGGGTTATTTTTTTAACTAAACTTTCCAATGGCATCACTCGTAAAACTCAATGCACAGCTGCACCTGGCTCAGTTGGCTTTTTCTAAAAATCCGTCTGAAGGTAATCAAGCAAAAATTGACGAACTGCTTGCACAAATCAGCGAAGTTGCTGTAATTGCTGATGATTCAACTCAATCACAACAAACGCAAACTGCTGGGTCAACTGAAGAAAAAAAAAACGAGGTGAAGGCACCCGCCAAACCTCAAACTCCCAAGGCACCGGCAGCACCCAAAGCGAAAGCACCGGCAAAGCCAAAAGCACCGGAATCACCCAAAGCACCGGCAAAGAATCAGCCAGTACAAACGCCTCTAGTAACGGCTCCCAGCCAAGAGGAATTGACGAAATTATCTCTGATCTCTCAAGAGTCAACAGAGAAGCAGGATCCCGAAGTAACCGACTCGCAGACACCACTAGTGCAGAACGAGCAAAACTCGTAAAAGAGATCCTCAAACTAGACGAAGAACACGGAAACCTTCAGCAAGAGCTTGAAAACGCTCAAAAAAGGCTCCAAAAAAAGTAAACAGCAGTTTTTCGTATCTCGCTCAAAATCAAAAAATTGAAATTTTCAGGTTCATCAAAAGTAAACAGAGACGCTCATCCGATTGTTCGCCCTTTAGCATTCGCCGGAAGTTGAGCGGCATTAAAAAAACTATAGCTGATAGGGGGTGCCGGGGTCGGCGGTCGATCGCTTCAAGGTCAATAATCGATTGTTCAATAATCGATTATTGACCTTTTGAGTTATTAATCTTCTTCATCATTACTTCTCAATCCTTCAACCTGAGTTCGATAGTACCAATTCGACATCTTATCGATGATTCTTATGAGCTTATCTCGATGCAAGTCTTGGCTGGGATTAATGACATGCACCAGCTGGAGCACGTAGGCTGAAGGTGATAGTGCAGGGCTAGTGCCTGTACTGGATAGATGATGGCCATAGCCTAACTCATCTCTTATGTAGGATAGTACGTGGATGGAGTCACTTGGTAGTGCATCCACATAGTCCCTAGCTTCAGACCGGGACGTGTACAATTGAAGGCTGGCCACTAAGCCAGGCTTACCTGTAAAAACAATAAAGGCTGCACCGGGTCGTGCAGCCTCATTACTTGATAGTAAAAAGCGTGGTGCTCCACGCCGGTAATACTTATCCATGAATACCCTGCTTGATGAAGGGGACGAAGTGCACCTTCTCAGTAGGGGTTAAGGGATATTGAATGATAAACAATTGATCAACGCCGTCCACATTAGTTACATAATAAGGAACTAACATATAGTCTCTTATCCATTGCGGAATGTGCCTCGAGTGCCAACGCTTCCCTTGCTCCATGATCCGAGCATGAGCCTTCCTCCCAAGCTCTTTGCCTGTGTGAAATAGTTCTTCCATGATGAATTATCGTTTTAACCAGCTGAATCCGCTGAGCTCTTTGTATAAGCACTCCAAAGATATGACAAAATATTGACGGTTTAGCGTCAAAATGTTGTCCTTTCAGCATGGGTGTATTGATTGATTTTTGTGTTCAATTACACTTCTTCAATATAGCCATGACAAAGACAATAACCTTAAAAACCCCTATCTCATATTATGGAGGTAAGCAAAGCATGCTCTCTGAGATACTTCCCAGGATCCCGGATCATCACACGTACATCGAACCCTTTTTTGGCGGGGGTGCTGTCTTTTTTGCCAAGCCTCCATCGAAGGCCGAAGTAGTCAACGATATCAATAATCGTCTGATCACTTTTTACAGGGTACTTAAATATGATTTTGACGATTTAAAGGATAAAGTAGATGAAACTTTTCATAGTCGTGCTCAGCATAAGGCAGCTGATCAGGAATACGACTCAGGTGCGATCGAGATTAATGACCAGCTGGCCATGGCCTGGTCGATTTGGGTTCAAACGAACATGAGCTTCAGCTGCGTAATTGGAGGTGGATTTGGCTACGATCGCAAAGGAGGGGTGGCTAAAAAAATTGCGAATAAAAAGTTAGGCTTTACCCAGGCTTACCAGGATCGGTTACGGACGGTTACGATCGAAAGTTACGACGTACTGAAGGTCATGAAAGCCTACGATGGCCCGGACGCTTTCTTCTACTTGGATCCGCCTTACGTTTCTTCAGACAAGGGTCACTACAAAGGGTACTCAATGGAAGACTTCACTAGGCTGCTCGACTTTTGCTCCACCATGCAGGGCAAGTTTTTACTTTCGAGTTATCCGGAAGATATTTTGATAGAGTATCGAGACAAGTTTGCCTGGTCTCATCACGATACCGAAAAGACCCTTGCCGTCGATGGCCGTCGCAAAGAAAAGAAGACGAAAGTGGAGTGTTTAACTTGGAATTATTGATAAAGAACTCTTTAAGGTATTCAATATCTACTAAATTAGCGATGATATTAATGCTACCATGAAGGAAGGAAATAATAAAGGCATTGTTGATTTCTTAGATAAGCTACCTATAATAGGTTCTTTCTTATTAGTGACTGGGATTATAAATACTTTCTTAACTTATGGAGTATTAGGTATAAATATTGTTTCATTTATATCAGCTTCAGATTTAATATTTAGTCTTCCTAATTCGTTTTTTCAGGATACAGTTGCATTTTTTAATTTGCTAACATCTGTAGCTGGGAGCTTGGTTTTCAGCATATTTATAAATAGTCTTCTTTATAAATATGCTGACTTAAAGTTAGAATATTTTACTTGGAACAAAGTATTTATGACTATATGTGTGGTTTTATTATGTATAGCTATTTATATGGTAGTAATATATCCCAAAGTAGAAAAAGTTATTAAATCTGGAGGAAATTCATTCGAAGTATTTTACGTGTTTACTAGCCAAATACTTTTATTTGGTTTATTTCCTCTTACTATATATTTATCATTCTTTACATTTTTAGACGCTTATGAAAAAGAATTAAATAATAGATTGAATGATGATTATCAGAAACTTACGCTGAGTGATTTTCTAATTACAATTCAGTACAATACAATTTTTGAAACATTATTTATGATAGTTGTAGTTTCCATACTGTTTTCAACATTTGGTAAATCATATACCATCAAAAACTATAAACATAACTTATATGATTTTGAGATAATTACAGAAGATCAAAATTATAATAATAAAAAGTATATTTTTATTGGAAATTTAGAAAACTATTATATTATAAGTGACACAAACATTGTAAATATAGAATATATACCTAAAGACAAAATAAAAGTATTTAAAAAACAAATTTCAGATAAAGACAGATTTATTAGATAAAGTTACTATCTAAGTAACTTTATCTAATTTGCTTATTTGCTTCTTAAATGAGCAGTATCTCTCATTATTCTAGTTTCTAAAACCTTAGCATAATGCTTCTGAGTAGTTGAAATGGAGCTGTGGCCTAAAATTCTGCTCACGGTCTCTATGGGTACATTGTTGTTGAGCAAATACATCCCAGCGGTTTTTCTTCCAATGTGGCTGGTAATCGGAAAATTCGCCTTCAGTATAGGTTCCAAAACGTGCAGATGTCGGTTCATTGTGTGAACGTCTGGTACCGGAAGTACTCCGTTATGCTTTTTTAGAAGTGCTTCTGCTTCAGGAAGTAGGGGAATCAAGCATGCTTCAGGGTTCTTTTTACGTTGCTTGAATCGAAAGATCCGGATGATGGGTTCGCCCCTAAAGTCGGTTAGATGCTTTGCCTGGTCGAATTGACTCAACTCCGCATAAGCCATACCGGTATAGCACTGAAAGAGGAAACAGTCGACTACTTCAGCTAATGTTCCGGTAAATTCCTTTTTACCTAATATCATTAATTGAGTTTCATCTAAGTAAAATATTGGCTTTGGAGGGTCTTGTTTTAATTCCATATAATCCACTGGATTTGCAGTGGTCCAAGACTTACTCTTTGCAAAATTGTACACTCGGCTTAAATTTTGAAGGTTTTTAACTGCGTGGTTAGTGCCGTGCTTTTTAGTACTCATTAAATATCTATAATACTTTTCAGCTAAGTGCTGAGTAAATTCGCTTAAAGCTATATCCTTCCTTTTTAGAGAGTTTTCAATAAAGTCTTGGACATGCTTTTTGTAACTATACCACTTATCAATTGTCTTCTGTTCAAGGCCATCTATGGAGCCTTGATTTTCTTCTAATTTATCCAGGAAACGTTGGTAAGTGGTTAAAAGAGTAGGTACGGCTTCATTGCCCTTTAAATACTTCAATCTTACGATATTAGCATTGCAAGGTTGGTTTAATAAACGCAGTGAATTAAAGATTTCTTTAATATCTGTTCTGACGTTTTCTAAGGTTGAATTATCCTGTTGAATTTCCCTGGATGAGCCTTTTATTTTTTGAGATTTAGAATCCCATCGATCCGGGATGACATCTACGCCAGTGGTGAAATCTGAGGCAACTTGACCATCTACCCGTATACGTGCATAGATTTTTACGGGGCGGGTTTTGTCAGTGTTCGAATTTAATCGAAGCTTGAAATTGACGCTGAGAAGCATTCTTTTTTAGGCATAATCGATTTAATTAAGCGTTCGTAAATCTTAGCCCTGATAAAAGGCAATACTCGCACTTAATAAGAATCTATCAAATGGTAAGAAAATATAGGTGTACCCTCGGTTTGAAATTGTACCCTTGGGAGTATCGTTTGCCGATATAATAGTACCCCTATTCAAAAAAGGTACCCCTGGCTGTGCCTTCAAACAACTCGCTGATTAAACGGTAACTAAATAAGGTACACATCTTGAACAAATTGCCTGAAATAAAAAAAACCGCTGAAAAATCAGCGGTAAGAAGGATATAAATCAATATGTTGAGCCTCCTACAAGACTTGAACTTGCGACCTACGCATTACGAATGCGTCGCTCTACCAACTGAGCTAAGGAGGCTTTTGGTCGCACAAAGATAGAGCCTGAATAGGTTGCTTGTCAAGCTCTAGGGTAATATTTCTAGGCTAGGGTGTTAATTTGTAGAGAAAACCTTTGTTATTTTCCGTGTTTACCCCGAGAATGTACAGTTCCTTTTCTTCATCTTCTCCAAAACTATAGACCTGCCAGTTGGCCGGGCGATTCCGTAATTGCAATGATCCGCGGGGCCAGGTTTTCCCTTGAGATTCAGATAAGTACCAGGTGGGGCCTGACCAGTCGGCAAAGATGTATTTGCCCTTCAAGGCTGCAATTTTATTGCCCCGATACACAAAACCGCCCGTAATGCTAATGCCCTCGCTGTGGGAGTACTCGGTAATAGGGTCGATGTAGTTTTTAGGGTCTGGATCTTTTTCGTTGTAGGCGTGATAGCCTTCCCGCACCCGCCAGCCATAATTGCCGCCCTTGGTAATAATATCCACTTCTTCGTACTGATTCTGTCCGACGTCCCCCGCAAAGAGTTTGCCCGTGCCCTGATCGAAACTGATTCGCCAGGGGTTACGTAGGCCATACGCGAAAATCTCTGGTCGAACATCCGGTTTATTTTTGAAAGGATTATCCTGCGGAATGCCGTAAGGCGATTGGTTGACGTCAATTCGCAGAATTTTTCCTAATAGGGTATTCATATTCTGACCGTTACCATGTTCGCCATGCTTGTCTCCGGCTCCTCCGCCGTCGCCTACGGCAATGTATAGCATTCCATCAGGACCGAATTTGAGATCACCGCCATTATGGTTGGACTCGGGTTCGTCAAATTCCAGCACCACTTTTCCACTTTTAGGGTCAGCGGTTTTCTGATTGCTGGTGAATTCCTCAATGACGCTCTTATGATTACCCCGACCGCTGGTTTTGGCACTGTAATAGACGTAGAACTTCCCATTTTTTGAAAACTGGGGATGGAAGGCCAGTCCCAGTAAACCGCGTTCATCGTAACCATCACGTTTGATGACCATCGAACTAATGTCGAGAAAAGGCGTGGGGTTGAGTTTATTTTTTTCGATGACCCGAATGCGACCGACTTGTTCGGTCACGAATAAACGTCCAGATCCATCACCCGGCACGGCAAAGGCAGTGGGGTAGAGGAGTTGATCAGAAATTAACTGAATATGAACCGGAAGAGGCTTCTCCGTGAGGGCTCCGTCGGTAGACTGGCAGGCGACGTACCCACAACTCAGACTCAGACAAAGCCCCAGGGTAACAAAAGATCGAAGCATAGGAATAGAATTGGTTAATACCGTTTCGGTTCTGAAATAACTTAAAATTGAATACCAGAGTCCATGACTAATAGTAATGTTACGAAAAATGACGTTACGTCGTTAGCCTGGAAGAGCTTTTTTAGGAATATCCAGAATCAAGTAATACCTTAAAATACTCATAAGCATGGAAGATCAGAAACCAACGCAGACCGATCAGGAAGCCCTGATGCAACGGGCCCAGGAACAGTTAACAGCCCAGGAACTGGAAGAAATTCAGAGTCAGGGACAACCTCTGACGGAATCGTTGATTGAAGAATTCATTCGAAGAAGAAGCCAGTAGTAGCGAATAAAAGCGTCATCCTTTTTCGATTCATTCTAACGTCGTATCATCCGAAAAGTAACTCAGACAATCTGGAGTCGAAACAGGATTAGTAATGGGGTAAAGCTTTCGGATGATTTAGAAGTAATAAAAGTGCCTTTACATACTGAAGAAAAATCCCTAAAGTTAATTAGCGTTGAGACGGTCTGTGTTAGCCGTATTAAAGTTGAATAGAGTCCTAGCATTTCATTGAAACAGAACCCTCGTTTATGATACCTGCCCCTGAACAAACTTTCCAGGTTTTATTTGAATTGTATGCAAAAAGGTTATTTGCACTGCTGGATGTACAATTCGAGCCCTTGGTATCGATCATTTGTATTCCTGAGGAAGAGGGAAAGGCCGTATCCATCATTACCTCAGGAGAAAAAGTAAATCCTGAAGCTTTTGACGAGGTAAAATTATTAGCTTCCGCCTTAGAAAAAGTAGATATTGAAAGCAGACTTAATTATTCAAATAAGTCCTACGCGAAAACCCATAAAGACTATATAAAAAGTAAATCGTTGGGCGAGGCGGTCCATAAAATATTAAATAGAGAGCTATACGACAGTAATATTGAAAGATTCATCTCGGGGGCTTCTTTGCTGAAAGGCTACCAGTTATTTGTGGTGCTGGAGCTGAATAAAAACACATTAGATAAGTTTTATTCCTTAAAAAAGGACACGTATCTCGACTACGTAGTAAAATCTAAATCCTTTATCCATAGCGTGATCACGCTTTTTTTGAAAGAGTGTATTCATACCATTAACAGTTCTAAAGTAAATACGCCTCATTCAATCATCAGAGCCGAAAAAGAATTAATGATCAACGCGGCAAAAGATTTCATGCATTCGGTAGCCATGTCCGTCGAAATGCACGAAGCTCTGGTAGATCTTTATGAGGTCTGTAATTCCATTTCCTCGCTTAAATACGAAGGAAGTGAAAGCATCGGGAAGATGGTTATTGCCAAGCAGCATCACATGAATGTTAGTCTGGTCCTTGAACTGGAAGAGCCCATCAGTATATACGATTACAGGAAAGTAAGGAAGTTTCTGGAAGTATGTAATGACGAGACACTAATTGTCTCTGACTCCTACCGAATATACGGATTAGGAAAGATAACGGGAACCTATAACGCCAATCAGGAATCGCTGTTTGTAATCAACTTTAAAAGCCATTACGTCTGGGAAGTGCTTCACGACGATAAGGTCATGATGATTGTCGATTACCAGATTCCTGCCCTCCCTAAAGAGAGAATAGACCGGGAAGATTTCCATGTTCGCATCAGTCGTATTTTTAAAGACATTTCCGAAGGCGATCTGAATTCGCTTTGGGAGATATGTACCGTGGCATCCGAACAGAAGCACGGCACTATGCTGGTAATTTCAGACCAGGCCGAAAGCGAAGCGAAAAGACTCAGTAATCAATGTTTCTGTATCAAGCCCAGGAAACTGGAAGCGTCTTTAATGAAACAAATTACCTCCATTGACGGCTCCGTTTTATTAGACAAAGATTCCGTCTGTTACGCCATTGGGGTAATTCTGGATGGTATGGCTACCAAAAATGGTGACTCGTCCAGAGGGGCCCGATTCAATTCCGCCATCCGCTATTATGACTACGTGGCTAAAGAAATTCCCACGGTTATTGTGATTGTTTCAGAAGATGGCATGATTGACTTGATTCCGAATCTAATGCCTAAAATTCACCACAAGGATATAGAAGAAGCCATTAAGAAACTGAGAGAAATGGAGACAATTCACGGAAACAGAAGGCATAGCTACAATAAACTGATGAATTATTTCCGAGAACATTCTTTCTACTTAACGGAAGAAGAATGTAACATCATCAATACCCTCAGCGAAAAACTGGGAAATGAATTGACGGAAGAAGGACTAGCGAACATTGACTACGGTAAATTCCAGCCTAATAGTGATATGAATGATTCTTATTATTTGGATTAGTTGATAGTGTTTTGTTGAATATTTATACTTATTATTTGGTAGTAATTGTCTATATTGATGGCTATAATAAGCGGTTTTAATCGGTTTATTTCTGATTGATAACTGCTTATATTATGTTTTTTAGCAGTTACCCTATAGCACAAAGCAATGCAACTTATTTTGCGATCTTTTACGAATAAAGCCCTGAAATTCAGGGCTTTATTCGTGGAAAGTGTCTCCGGCGGGAACCCCGTTATGGTTGAGTATGAAAATCCTGTCATTGTAAAACACACAAGATCAGAATTTTATACTTTTGATTGTACTAGTCAGAATACCAGAAAAGGGCACCCTAAAACTAAAAATGGTGACCTATTTCGTGACCTCATTTTCTGGCCTTTTCCATGCCTCTAAGGTTGCTTTATAGCGTTCCAGGTCGTTTACTTTTGTATACACCTGCGTAGAGGATAGGCTTCCGTGGCCAAAGTTATCTTGTAAAAGCCGGGTATGCAAACCACGCTCAATACTCAGTACTCCGTGGGTGTGCCGACCTACGTGGCTGCTAACCGTTTGCCATTTGGGTTTTTGCTCCTGAACTCGTTGACCTCCCTTATACGTAGTAACGTTTACGAGCTCTTTAATACCGGCCTCTTTACAGACATCTTTTATTTTTGAATTAAAGGCCTGTTCAGACATCGGGTTAAATAAGTCTGGCCAGCGGTCGATAATTTCTTCAGCGTAATCAGAGAGAGCAATAGTAACAACCTCTTTTGTTTTTACCTGTGTGTAACGCAGAAGTCTAAATTCACCCATCTGTACTATATTCCCATCGCCCATTCGCTGTAGGTCAGAAAATCGCATTCCGTTGAAAATTAAGAATAAGAACTTGCCTCTTACGTTTTCCATGAAGTTCTCCTGCTGAGGCATGTGCAGCAGTCGGTTCACTTCTAGCTGAGTTAGCGTAATCTTTTGGGTAGCGACGGAAGAAATCTTGATAAGTTCAAAATCCCTACTTATCGGATACTCCAGCCGGAGGGCTTACCGACACATGGATTTAATAAACTTATAGTACGCTTCAATACCACCAGGGCTCATGCCTTTAGAGTAGAGGTAGGAGGTAAGCCCGTTCCAGAAATCAATCCGAAGATCCTGCCACTTGACATTCGGCTTGTAAGCTTTCAGGTGGTCAGATGTGCTTTTGGCTTTTCGGATGAAGCTTTCAGACAACTGAGATTTATGATCATCGGCAAACTTGAAGATGAACTCCAGAGGGGGAAGGTACTTGGTACTATGCTTATCAGGAAACCTTCTTTTGTCGATAGCCAGCTTCAGTTCTTTAGGATCGGGGGTAGGGTGCTCCTGGATGGTTTCATACCACACTTCTTTAATCAGATTCTCCAGGTTATCGAGTTGCCGGTTCATGTACACAGCCATACCGCCCTGCTTAAAGACTCGACGCTTGTTATCCCAGTTTTTGGCGGTGGCATACTCCCCCGAAAACAATTCGAATTGCGTACCGGCGTACGCAATTCGAATGTTAACCGGGATACTATCGTTATTTAAGGATTTTGTCGGCCTAACTATACGAGTAACACGCATTAAAATATTGACTTTAAAAAATTATAGCTTTTTTTACTTGAGGTTTTAAATAATTCAAAAAGTCATTTAAATACTTCTCGTTAATTGGTACATTATTTAAACTGAATAATTCTTTGCCTGCTGAACTTAATCCATAAATTCTAAATTCGATTTCCTCCCCATTAGGATTTACTGTAACTGACAGTTTTTTGTTTCTACAATCAAATACAAACTCGGTTTCAACGCTGCACTTAGGGATAGATGATCTTAGATAAGCACCATCTATCAAAATACCTGCTTCAATTAATTTACTGATCTTGTCGAATGAAAAACCATAATTATCTAAGTGTAAATTATATTCGTTTAGTATAAATGATCTATGCTTATGGGTAATGAAAAATGCTGAAAGTTCTAAGAAGATATTTGCATCATCTTGAGATAAGTTTCTAATAATATCAAGAGTTCTTAATGAAAATGATTTAGGTTCTCTTATTTCTCCGGCTAGTATTCGACCCCATAAAGTTTGCATTTCCTCGGATGATATACTCTCTGCATATTTAAAAAATCTAGTTAACCAATCTTCATCGACAGGTTCATCTGATATAGGTTCTTCGTTTAATAATGTAGATGCAGCAATACCTACTACATTCTCTAAATTCATCTGACTTTTTATCTTTTGATATTCTTCCCTGGAATTAGCTCGCTCTAATAAGCTGCCAGTAGGAAGCTGATCTATGGCTTTTTCTTGTAATACACGTACAAATTTTATAGTTGGTTTTCCATCTATCACTTCAAAGCTTTGTAAATCCGTTGTTTCATTGATGATTTGCTTATAAGCTGTTGTTGAGGCCACGGCGATTTCTTTGATACGTTTAGCTTCAATCTGTGTTTCAATATTACCTTCTATAGGCCTATAAAGCTTCCCAGTTACTTTGCTTAAAATATTCAGAAGTTTATCTACCGGAAAAACTTTGCCAAATCCTAATAAATCTTTTCCTGCCATGGTTAATGAGTTTTTAGTCTTTTTTCGAAAGAAGATTTCCAAACCATTCATTCAAGGTTTGGAGCTGACTTTTTGTGGCGTCGTTCTCAATTTTCATTCTCTCTAATTCGACAGTAGTGGAATCAATTGGAAGAATATTATTTCTATCAGTTTTTAAAAGGTCATCAATTATAGATTGCGTGTTTGATAAGTTTTCAACCGATATTTTAAATGCTATCTTTTTTAAAGTAATATTAGTCAACTCGTTTTGATAATATTTAACATCAATTATGTTAGCTTTATAAAGTTTAGTGAAATATACAAATAGAGTTGAAAATGTAATGCATATGGTAAGCTTAGGTAAATAATATATTAAATAGTTGTCCCATTTTATTTTTACTGAAAAATCATTTTGTATAGCTGAATATCCTAAATAAGCTATAAGAGAAAAAGCGAGAAAAAAAGAACACAGTATGTTTATAGTGGCCTGAGTATTTAATCTATTTATCTCTTTTTCTAACTTTGATTCTAAAGATCTATAAGCTCTATTTATTTCATTTTGTGGTACGATAGGCTGCCTGACTGTTATGCTTATAGGTCTTTCAGAGGGCGAATTTTGAGATAGCATAGTGCTATTAGAACTTGTAGGATACAGATTGCTAAAGGAAGTGCCTATGGTATATGCTACTATTATTAACGCCATAAAGGCTAAAGTATAATATATAATAGAAGGGCCTTTATTAATATTATTATTTTGGTAGATTTGTAGTGATGATTTTAATCTATCCTTATTAATGTTTACTAAGTTTATTTTCAATTTTGTTCTTATTTTTTTTTGATAATCGTCTTGATATATATATTCTTTTTCATATTTATATAATGAATCGTTAAGGATCTGTAATTCCTTTTCAAAAAATTTTATTTTCATTTTTCTTATCTCTAAAATAATGTTGAGTTAAGTTTATAGTAGATATTATTGATATGATACCAAATAATATAAGTGCCACTATACCCTTTAGTCCATAGTTTTCCTTAAGCTTGAAATAAAAATTCCTTGAAGCTTGCTCCATAATACAAATAAATTTCCTAAATCCAGTATAGTCTGCAAAATGAAGATCACCTCTCCAAAATGGAGACAGACCGCTTAGGTTTTTGAGTCAGATTAACAATTGTTGATCTACAAAATGTGTCCAAGTTCTACAAAATGGACACTAAATGTACGAAATAGATATACTTTAAATAAAAATAGTAATCAAAAAACTGTTAAAAATATTGACATGCATCAAGGCAAGGTCTATGTTTACACCACAATTCGGGTCAAAACGAGCCAATTATACCACTATAACCACCCTTTTCACTATGTCCGTCTCTAATCAGAAACTCTTTGAAGAATTATTAAGAATGCAATCACCTGAGCAGTGGGCTAACGACTTTAATTCTATTGGGGCCAGGGGTATGTCTATTCGAGACCGAGCTATGACCTATGAACAGCAGGTAGAACAGAATAAAAGGTTTCTGAATTTTATTCGGGCCCTATACCTGGCCGAGGCCTCTCAGGCTTGAAGGCATTGAAACAGGGCCGCCACCCTGTTAGTAGATTATTTACTGATTGTGTCTGCAATGTACTTTTCAAAAACGCCAGTCGATTTGGCTTCCAAATCAAGACGGCCCGTTGAGCCATAAGCACCGGTAGTAACAACGAATGCCTCAATATTGACGAGATTCACGTTAATGGTTGCTTTACCGTCTCCGGCATCTTTGATTCGTACATTCTAATCACCTCTGATCGTATTAGGAATGTAAGGCATACCCATGTACTCCCTTTTTTCTACTACAACATAAGCTTTAGGATTTTGAAGTTGTCCTGAGGAGTTCTCAGTCGTGTGAGTGTTTTTGAAATTTGTCTTATCAGATACAATCAAGCCACTTTGACGATCCAGAGTTTTAATAGAAATGCCATTCTGTGCAAAGAAATCAATCACATTATCCCAGACCTGGTCTTTGGTCTTCTCTATAGTGACTTCAAAAGGTTTATCTTGATAATTTTCTTTTATAGGGACAGATTTACTCCACAGCTTGATAGAGTAATCGCGGCGGCGAAAACGGTCAGGTAAAATAATTTTCTCATACTCGGGACGGTGTTGGGTTAAGGGGGCGGCCCTGGTACTCTACTATATCAATTACCTCTGAAAGGTTATCAATACTATGACTGTTTTTTCAACTAAACCTGTATATAACTCTATTAATCGTTTCTGATCCTCTAAATATCTTTCCGGTAATGCTATACGCTAATCTTTCTGATCAATGATTTTTATAAAATTCCTTTGATCCAAGCCACTGACTGACCAATGCATAATAAAAACGGCCCTTAATCAGCAGATTAACTGATTAAGGGCCATTTACGTGGCTCCGGCGGGAATCGAACCCGCATCTAGCGTTTAGGAAACGCCTATTCTATCCGTTGAACTACAGTGCCAGAAGCGTTGGTTTTTGCAAAATTCTAAGGAATCTTCACAAAAACCAACTCTGTTTTCATTTAATATGCATTCGGCAGGTCGAGCCAGTTCGGGAAAATCTGGAAGTGCTTGTCTTTGACCAGATTTAACAGCGACTGACGCAGTTCGTCGATGTTTTCTTTTTTCTCCGCCGAAATGAAAATCGCTTTGGGCTTCTCGGTGTCGAGGTAGCTGTTTTTCAGAAACTCGATGGGCGAGAAATTCCCTTCCTGAGCCTCAAATTCCAGTTCCGGGCTGGGCTTATAAAGATCAATCTTGTTAAAGACCAGGATGACGGGCTTGTCCGCCGCTCCAATTTCCGACAGAATCTGATTGACCACTTCAATGTGCTCTTCGTAACTAGAGTGCGAAACATCCACTACGTGCAGCAGAATGTCCGCTTCCCTTACCTCATCCAGTGTTGATTTGAAGGATTCAATCAGCATGGTAGGCAGCTTACGAATGAACCCAACCGTGTCCGTCAGCAGGAAAGGAATGTTTTCGATGGTTACTTTTCGCACGGTCGAATCTACCGTGGCAAAGAGTTTATTTTCGGCGAATACCTCCGCTTTGGCCAAACGCCGCATCAAGGTAGATTTCCCAACGTTGGTGTAGCCCACCAGAGCCACCCGAACCATCTGTTCACGGTTTTTCCGCTGGTTTACAGCCTGACGGTCAATCTTAGCCAGTTTGTCCTTTAAAAAGGAAATGCGGTCGTTGGCAATCCGTTTATCCGTTTCCAGCTCTTTCTCCCCGGGTCCACGCATCCCCACACCGCCGCGTTGCCGCGATAAGTGCGTCCACATCCGGGTCAGGCGGGGTAATACGTATTGTTGCTGGGCCAGCTCCACCTGCGTACGAGACTGAACGCTCTGGGCACGCATCGCGAATATGTTGAGAATAAGCAGGCTTCGGTCGATGATCTTCACCTCCTTATTGCGAGCCTGAAACGCCGTTTCCATGTTGCGGATTTGTCGGCCACTCAGGTCGTCATCACAGATGATGAGATCCACTGCGTTGTCGATGACATAAGCCACGACGTCTTCGAAACGTCCTTTGCCCAGAAACGTATTCAGATCGGGGCGTTCGAGGCGTTGTACGAAGGTTTTAACAGTTTTTACGCCCGCCGTTTCAGCCAGAAACTCCAGCTCGGCCAGATATTCCGTGGTCTGTTCTTCGGATTGCTTAGGCGTAATCATGGCGATCAAAACCGCCGTTTCTATATCTTTTTCGGTGCTAAACAAAACTATATAAGGTCTTTTAAGGTAGCAAGACAGGGTAATCAGGTTGCAAAATCAGGTGTTTACCGCAGAACGGCCGCCTGGTCCCGTCACCACTACTTGTGAATAATAGAAGAAAATGATTCAGGAATGAATCATGAACGTACTTAGAAGAAAAAATTAATCCACATGATGGTAGAATCGTCGAATAATAGGGTTGATAAGGCAACAGCAGAACCTTGATATTCGGTTCAAAATCAGTGCAAAAATAATTAAAATTCCAGAAAAAACTGAACTGTTCGCGGAAATTGACGCTTAGAAAAGTAAAACTATGAAGCCCAATCAGCACAAAGCCTGAAGTTTTTCCGTACTTTGCCAGACTTATCCTAGTTTCCCCATGAAAGTTACCGAACACATAGAGCAGGCGAACGGAAAGTCGCTTTTTTCTATCGAAATCATCCCTCCAATTAAAGGACAGAGTGTCACTGAATTATTCGATTCCATTGAGCCTCTGATGGAGTTTAAACCTCCCTTCGTAGACGTTACTTATCACCGCGAAGAACTCATTGAAAAAAAGCATCCGAGTGGCCTGATTCAGAAGGTTCCCGTGCGTCGTCGCCCCGGAACGGTTGGGATTTGTGCGAAGTTAATGGAACGTTTCAAGGTCGATCCCGTGCCGCACGTGATATGCGGTGGCTTTACGAAGGACGAGACCGAAGATTTTCTTTACGATTTACATTACCTCGGCATTGATAATACGCTGGTTCTGAGAGGCGACCCTGAGAAATCTGCGGGTGTGTTCAAACCCAAAGAAGGCGGACACGCGTACGCTACGGATCTGATTTCGCAGGTTGTAGATATGAATAGTGGTCGGCTGCTGCATGAAGAAACGGAGGCTCAGCCTACGAATTTCTGCATTGGGGTGGCGGGTTACCCAGAGAAGCACTTTGAAGCTCCCAATCACGCCAATGATTTGCGTTACCTCAAAAAGAAGGTAGAGTTGGGAGCCGACTATATCGTGACTCAAATGTTTTTCGATAATCAGAAATACTTTGATTTCGTAAAACGCTGCCGGGCTGAAGGCATTAACGTCCCCATCATTCCGGGACTGAAACCCATTTCCACGAAGAAACAACTGACGGTGTTACCCCGCATTTTCCACCTCGATTTTCCCGAGGAATTGGTGAAGGCCGTGGAAGACTGTAAGAATGATCAGCAGGTACGGGAAGTAGGTGTGGAGTTCGGTATCAAGCAGTGCAAGGAGTTGCTAGACTTCGGTGTGCCGGTATTGCACTTCTACACCATGGGTAAATCCGATTCCGTAAAGCGAATCGCGGAAGCCGTATTTTAAGTTAATCTTTAGCGTTTTGGGTTTAGTGTTTTGAGTTATTGATCTCATAAAATAAATGATAAAGCTATTTGCTGAACATTTTAACTCTAAACCCAAAACGCTAAACCCATCAACTCATTGCCAGATTTTCTGGGCTTCCTGTTTGATTGCGTTTAGGGTTTCCTGCCATACTTCCATGGGGCGGCCTACGGATAACTCGCTAATCTTGCGGGCGAGGTCGAGAGCTGGGGCTTCGGCGGGAACTTCTGAGGCCGAACGATTGATTAAGGAAGTAACCTCCTGTACGGTTAAACGCAGGCGTTCCCAATTTTCATGGCTGATGTAAATCTGCTGGGCTACGTTATGCTGAAATTCCTGCCGGATTTCAGCGAGTAATAGCTGTTGTAGTTCAACGGCGGTAATGGCTTGTCCAGCGTTACGAATAAGCAGACTATTGGGACTAATGCGTTCAAGTAGGAGTGTGAGGCGTTCGTAAGCCTGCAAACGTAAGGGTAATACCTGCTTCAGAGCTTCTCCCTGGGCGTTCTGCTGCTGTTCAATAAGCTGTTTGTTCAGGAAAGCTTTTATGGTCAGGTAAAAAGCATATAAAACGAATCCGGCGGGTAAGGCTACTTTAATAAGATCACTGATAAGGTCTTGCATAGGAGTTTAGTTTGCGGTTTGCGGTTTGCAGTTTGCGGTTTGCAGTTTGCAGTTTGCAGTTTGCAGTTTGCAGTTTGCAGTTTGCAGTTTGCAGTTTGCAGTTTGCAGGAAAATATAAATCGGTAAATATAGAGGATATTGTTTGAAGTCAAGAGCACCTAACTCTAAACTGAAAACAGTAGACGGAAAACTGAAAAAATGATTACGCAGAAGATAATACCCATCACTCTAACTTCGGAGGCCCAGGAGCAGATCCGTGCGATCATCGAGAGCAAGAGCCTGCCTGAGTTTTATGGCTTGCGGGTAGGGCTGAAAGGGGCGGCTTGTGGGGCTTCGTTTCTGTTAGGGTTCGATACCAAGTCGCCTGACGATGATGAGTATACTCTGGAAGGAATTACGATTTACGTAGATCGCCGGCATTTGATGTACGTGATTGGTCTGACCATTGATTTTGATGAAGACGGCGAAGGGTTTGTTTTCCAGCCCAGATCTTAAATCAACGCCCACAAGAAAAGCCCGACAGATTAGATAGCTATCGGGCTTTTCTTATGAAGGAATCAAAGGTCTATTTCACACCTTCAGTATCGTCCTCAACTTTCACGTGTCCCCAGTTCTCACCGGAACGTATGCGGTTTAGTTGAGTATGAGTAATGCCGAATTGCTTGGCAATCATCTTCAGACGATTCTTATCGCTCTTCAGCATCTTTTTAATCATCAGAACTTTACTCTCAGTTAGTTTGTAGTTTTTCGTGCGTTTTGGGCGTGGTTTTTCCTGGGGGTTGGTTCGGTGGTGCTCGGTCATTTCATCACGAGTAACCCACTTCAGGTTTTCCCAGTGGTTGTTCAGCTTATCGTGGTCACGGTGAATGATAAATTTACGGTCGGCGTCGGAACGCTCCACAAAAAAATCAGCAACCAGCCGATGCAGGTAGCGGTTAATGACTTTACCTCCTCGGATACGGATATTCAGAGAACGATATCCCTGAATGATAGATCCCTTAATAATTTCCCCCTCAGGATCGTTCTGGAAACTACGAAGCCTTCCATAGTTTGATACTTCGTAATGGGGGGGATTTTCGATGCCTTCAAAAGGAATCTTAATCCATTTCTCATTCCAAAAACTACTAGATTTCTTCTCGCTCATGGTTAATTAATTAACATCCGTTCAAGTCAGGTTGACGGGTTAACTTACTTTAAATGTAGATTGGTTTTGGGCGGGCGGAGATGAAAGAAGATATAGTTGTTCAGAGCAGATGGTAAACTTTTTTTATTCATCACGACAAAACCAGTGCCGAATATCGTAAGAAATTTTCACGATTCACATGATTTATCCTATTAAATAAAAAAAATATGAAAACTTTAATTGTTGGAGCCTCTACCTATCCCGGCCGATACTCATATCTGGCAGCTAATAGCCTGTTAGGGCACGGACATGAAATCGTATTAATTGGAAAAGAAAACGGACAAGTATCTGGTAATCAGATCTTACATGGACAACCCGAGCTCGAAGGCATTGATACTATTACTCTATATATCAACCCGACGCGGCAGCCCGAATTGTACGATTATTTGCTTAGTTTAAAACCTCGTAGAATCATCTTTAATCCCGGTACAGAGAATCCTGAGTTCGAGCAAATGGCAGAGGATCAGGGAGTTGAAGCGATTGAGGGATGCACGCTGGTCATGTTGAGTACTAGGCAGTATTAAGTATTAACCAAGGCAGGTTAGATTCTATTAATGAGTGATTTTTCCTAAATACTATCGAATATGAACTGGGTATAATTGGCCCTACGTTTGTTATAATTGAGATTTCTTAATAGATCCTTATATGTTAAGTGTACTGATTTAAATAGTGCCTAGTAAACGTTGGTGTTAGTCAATTATTGTTTCAATTACCTGAATAATAAAAAGAAAAGAAGCCCCTTAGCTAAGGGGCTTCTTTTCTTTTTATTGCTGAATTTAATAGCTAGTCTTTCGGGTATTATTAAAAAGCGAAAGCAAAATGTATAAGGCAATGATTAAAGGAACAGATGTGAAGTTTAGCAGGATAACCAGTAAGGCCGAGACGAGGAGGAAAATGAATTTAATTTCATTGCCCTTCCAGCCAAACCCTTTAAACTTCAAAGCAAAAAGGGGCACTTCCATCACCAGCAAAAAGGACATGATGAAGCTAAATGCAATTAGGTAATTGGCATTGAGAATGATAGGACCCCACTCTTCGTGCTGACGCAGAATAACCGGAATGGAAGCAATCAGGAAGGCATTGGCGGGCGTAGGCAGGCCGATGAATCCAGAGGTTTGTCGTTCGTCGATATTAAACTTGGCTAGTCGCAGGGCCGAGAATACAGCAATGACAAAGGCGAAGTAACACTTCCAAGTACTGACTAAATCAGGAACACTTTCCAGAATCAGATGATAAATGATAATGGATGGTAAAACGCCAAAAGTGACCATGTCGGCCAGCGAATCAAGTTCTTTACCAATGGCCGATTGAGCTTTGACTAACCGGGCTACAAAGCCATCGAAGAAATCCAGAATTCCGGCGATGACGATCAGGTACGAACACAGCAAAAGGTCATTATTAAAAGCCGCAACAATGCCGACGCAACCGCACAGCAGGTTACCGCAGGTCATGGCATTAGGAAGGTGCTTGAGCATACATTTCAGAAAAATAAAGTTTGTTAATCAGGCGTATTGCCCATTAGCCCCCACATAAGGATTGTATTGTTTCTCGCGACCAATGGTGGTCGAAGGACCATGTCCGGGAAAGACCTGTACTTCGTCGTTCAATTTAAAAAGCTTGTTTTTAATGCTGCTGATCAGGTCATCAAAGTTACAGCCGGGAAAATCCCAGCGGCCAATGCTTCCCTGAAACAGAACATCCCCGCCGATGCAGAGATTGTATTCCCGGTTCACAAAAGCCACATGACCCGGAGCATGGCCCGGCACGTGCAATACTTCAAGGATAGTGTTCCCAAAGGTTACATTCGTACCTTCTTCCAGCCAGGCATCGGGTTCGGCCTCTTCGTAATTAAAGAATCGGTAGGAGGGTGCCCGAACAACTACGGATTTTAAAATCGGCAAGTCAAGCGGATGCAGGAAATAGGGAACATGATAGGTCCGCTTCACGAAAGCATTACCCAGCACGTGATCCACGTGAGCGTGCGTGTTCAGGAGCTTCACCACAATCAAACCCTGATCTTCAATAAAATCCTTTAACTCCTCCTGTTCTTCTTTGGTATAACAACCAGGATCAATAATCACGGCCTCTTTCGTATCATCCCAAAGCACGTAGGTATTTTCCTGAAGGGCGTTGAATGTAAAAACCTGTAAATTCAGCATAGATTCAGTAGATGATTGGGTAAAGGGATTAGTAAGTGCCCAGGGCAAACATCGTTGGTTTTTTATGTAAATCGGGCTTTTGCTGTTGCCACTGTTTAATGGTTAGCGTTCGGAGTAACTCATCTTCCGCCGTGAGGTTACTGCCGAGGCATAACAGCGTATGGGGCTGGCAAGTCCGTAACAGATCGTCAAATAAGGCTCCATTTCGATAAGGCGTTTCCATAAAAAGCTGGGTCTGGCCGCTTTGGGCTTTCTTTTCCAGCTCCCTGATTCGTTTCGAACGTTCGCCTTTATCAATCGGTAAATAACCGTGAAAGGTGAACGACTGCCCATTGAAACCCGAACCCATCAGCGTTAATAAAATGGACGACGGCCCTACCAGTGAAGTAACCCGAAGGCCATTCTCGTGAGCTAGTCCAACAGCTACCGCTCCCGGATCGGCAATGCCGGGGCAACCCGCTTCCGAGAGAATGCCCGCATCTTTCCCCAACTTGAGTAAGTCTTTTACCTGTTGCTGCGTTTGTGCTCGCGGTGTGTCCTTGTGTAACTCAAAAAAAGTAAGCTCGTCTATTTTTCGTCCGGTTTTCAGTTCAGAGATAAATCGACGGGCTGTTCGCAGGTTTTCAACGAAGAAAATATCCGTGCGGCTAATTACTTCCCGAATCTGTGGACTCAATACCGTCTCTGCCGTTTCGGGAGCTAGTACGGTGGGTAATAAAAACAAAGTTGGTTGCGTTTCTTCTGCCATCATTAACCCCGGATAAATTTCATCACTGCTTCAATAAACGCCTGCGGTTGCTCGGCCTGTACCCAGTGGCCCGCTCCGGCTATGGTTTCAATGCGAACGTCCGTGAAAATGCGGCGAATTTCCTTCTCATCTTCGTCGGTAATGTAAGACGATAGAGCCCCTTTCAGGAACAGAACGGGTTTGGTAATCGTCCGAATGCCGCTCAATTCACCGCCCACGGTTTCAATTTCCCGGGTTAATACGGGCAGATTCAGCCGCCAGCTAAAGCCGCCATTTTCTCCACGAGCGAGGTTTTTCAGAATAAAATTCCGGGTGCCGGGGTGATCTTCGTATTGCGTAAAGAACATCTCCGCTTCCTGCCGACTTTTCATGGCCGCCAGCGGCATCAGATTCATGCCTTTGAGAATGCTGGTGTGATGAACGGGGTAGAAGCGGGGAGCAATATCCACCACCACCATTTTCTGCCAGGTATCGGGGTAGTTCATGGCGTACTGCATAACGGTTTTGCCACCCATCGAATGCCCAATCAGGATAGGATTGGTAATCTGCTGGTCGTTGAGAAACTCCTGTAGATCTTCGGCCATTTCTTGGTAACCGAAGTCATCACTCCAGGGCGAGCGGCCATGATTTCGCTGATCCAGCATAAAAACCCGGAAACCCAGGTCGGCTATTTGTTTGCCCACGGTCAGCCAGTTATCAGCCGAGCCAAAAACTCCATGCAATATCACGATGGCGGGGCCAGTCTCGCCCGCTTGCCGAAAGAACAATTTCATAGGTACTGAAGTCTGTTTCTGGAATTTTCTGAAAAAATTCCGGGTTAACTATACAACTTTTGCGGACAAAGTTATCCACGCGAAGCCAATCCTTCGTAAACTTGCCGAGGATTACCGTATTCATAGAGAAAATTTCGAGGTCTTAGCGAGTGAAGAACGGTCTTCTCTGAATACTGATCACCACACATGAGTCTTTCCATTCAACAAATACAAGCCCCCATCGATGCCGAAATGAAGGCATTCGAGGGAAAATTTCGTGATTTCATGAAAAGCGACGTCATGTTGCTGGATCAAATCATGAATTATATCGTTCGGCGGAAGGGGAAGCAGATCAGGCCCATGTTCGTTTTTCTGGCGGCCGGCGTTTGCGGAACTATTAACGATTCAAGCTATCGCGGAGCCGCTTTAATTGAGCTGGTTCACACGGCCACGCTCGTACACGATGACGTAGTCGACGATTCGAATTACCGTCGGGGTTTCTTTTCCGTGAAAGCTCTCTGGAAAAATAAAATCGCCGTTCTGGTCGGGGATTACCTGCTGTCCAGAAGTTTGATGCTGGCGGTCGATCACGAGGACTTCGATTTTCTAAAACTCATTAATCAGACGGTGAAGGAAATGGCTGAAGGGGAGTTAATGCAGATAGAGAAAGCCCGTCGCCTGGACATTTCAGAAGATATTTACTTTGAAATCATTCGTCAGAAAACGGCTACTTTAATTGCTTCCTGTTGTGCCGTCGGAGCCCGTTCAGTGGGAATGACGATGGACATTGTGAACCGGATGCGTCTCTTCGGAGAAAAAGTAGGCATTGCGTTTCAGATCAAGGATGATTTATTCGATTATGGCGATGCTGAAATCGGGAAACCCGTGGGAATTGATATCAAGGAAAAGAAAATGACCTTACCGCTCATTTTTGCCTTGAATCAGGCCGACTGGTTTACCAAACGCCGGATTATAAACATGATCAAGAACGATTCTGAGAATCCGAAGAAAGTGGCCGAAGTGATTGATTTTGTGAAGAAATCGGGGGGCATCGAATACGCCACGCAGGTAATGAAACGCTATGTAGATGAAGCTCTTGAAATTTTAAAGGAATTTCCGGTTAATCCTTTTAGTGAATCCCTGAAAAATCTGGTTCAATTCACAATTGAGCGGACGAAATAATAAAAAAGCTCCCGGACCAATCTAGCCGGGAGCTTTTTTAATGAAGGAGAATTAGTCGGGAATAAAGGTAAAATCAGCAACTCCAGTAAATAGATCCGTAGCTATATTATCCGTAGGAAATACCGATTCTGTTGTCGTCGATGTAATGGATTTGGATTGCTTTTGCAGGATGGTTACGTTACCCATAGTGAAAGGCATAAAACTTTCTCCTCCGGTTTTTTTAATGATATAGTAAGGTTTGTTTACGTTTCCGCTTAGCGTATTGACGCTGATAAGGTATTTTTTAGTGGCATCCGTAATTTCAAGCGGATCAATGGAGGCCATTACCATCTTTTCCGGAGTAGAAATTTCAATGCTCTTCTGACGTAAGGATGTTTTTGTAGCCACATCCCACACCGTTACGACATAGGTACCCGTTTGAGGCAATTTACATCCGATTTCAGTAATTTTCCCCGGCACATTCCCCGTAAACACATACCCTACTTCCCAGCGGCCTGTAGTGAAATTTGTAGTCGTGAGATCCGTTCGTTTCAGGAACGTTTCCATGGGCCTTTCGGCTGGTTTGCTAGGTTTAGCGTCTTCTCCTTTTTTGCAACCTGTAGCCAGTACAACCAGTACCAGACCTACAATGGTAATCATAGCTTTCATCTTATGTTGAAGGTTTTTTGAATGAACAGGTACAAAGGTCAGACTTCGGCAGATCGTTGGAAATCCCCTATTTTAGGGACAAAGACTAAGGAGTTGCAGAAATTACCGGGGAGCTATAAAGGAGGTATACTTATTTTGAATGTATCTTTCGAAGATTTCTAATCTATCTTCATTATCTATCACAACCATGATCAAACGTAACGCAACAGCCGTCTGGAAAGGCACCGGCAAAGAAGGTTCAGGAGTAGTATCTACCGCAAGTACGGTATTAAACGAAACCCAATATTCATTTAATACGCGTTTTGAAGACGGAGTGGGAACGAATCCTGAAGAACTCATTGCAGCCGCTCACGCGGGTTGTTTTGCCATGAAACTCAGCTTCGACCTGAACGCAGCCGGTTTCACCGCTGACGAGATCAACGCGAAGGCTACCGTTGTGCTGGACCCCTCTAAAGGAGAAGTAACGGAAAGTAATATCGTATTGACGGCTAAAATTCCGAATATCAGTGAAGAACAGTTTCAGGAAATTGCGGCTGGAGCCAAAGCTAACTGCCCGATTTCTAAGTTATTGAACGCTTCTATCTCACTTGACGCTACGCTGGCATAAGCTGCCTGACTCTTTAGTTTGCGGAATAACGGCTCTGAAAAAGAGAATCGTTATTCCGCATTTTTTTAATAGTATTTTTGTGTTTAGGGAGATTGTATAAAGGAAAGTTTAGAGTAGAGTCTCCGCTGCCAGCTTTTCTGCTGGCAGCCAAACTAAGGGGCATGGAGTAGGTGCTGCCAGCGAAAAAAGCTGGCAGCGGCATGGCGATGATTTTCTTGTGGAGAGAAACAGAAAGGAAAGTTTGAAGTCTCCGCTATCGGAGTAGCCCTTTGTGTGGTTAAAAAATGAAAAGCAGGTATCGGTTGGCTGCTGCCAGCGTGGCCCGGCCAGCTTTTCCCTTAGAAGAACAATGGGTTTGGTTCTCGAACTGAAAACTGCAAACTAAAAACAGTAAACGGATAAAATGGCGATTAGTAAAGAATTGAAAGCGGCGGTGTTAAGTATGACGCGGGAGGAAAAAGACAAGCTGTTGGTGCGTTTGATTAACAAACACAAAGACTTGCAGGAACAGCTACAGTTTCAGTTGATTGAAGGGGGAGAAACCGTGCAGGAACGTCGCGATGCCATTCAGAATACGATTGATCGTCTCTACAAATTAGAACCCGATTCATCGGGTTGGTTAATGATGGATATGCGGAAAATACATTCCATGATTACCTATCACGTGAAGATTACGAAGGATAAATACGGCGAAATAGAACTGGTGTTGTATCTTTTGAATCAATGCTTTGAAAAACAGCTACCTTACGTTCAGAAATACACATCCAAAACGGATGGCATTGCTGAATACATCGCTAAAAGGACCGAAGCCGTTTTGAAGAAAATTCCCAAACTGCACGAAGATATTCAGTTTGAGTTCATGGAAGAGGCGAATGCTTTACTCGAACGGGTCCATACATACGCTCCGGCAACTTATGCCAGGCAATTGGGGTTACCGAAGCGTATAGAAGTCAGTTAAAGATCCGTTTCTTTTTTGCGTTTGCGATGGAGGTAACGATCATAAACGTACTGAATAATGCCGTCCTTTAAACCCAGATCCGGCACCATAATTTCTTTGGCACCTGACCAACGCATGGCTGACAGGTAAATCTCTGAAGCGGGGACAATAACGTCCGCCCGGTCGGGGTTGAGTTGCAGTTTATTGATCCGGTCTTCCAGCGTATACGACGCAATGTGCGTTTTAATCCGCTCCAATTCTTTAATGTCCATGCTTACCGGAGAAAGCCGGGTTTCAGAAAGATTAAAGAGCTTATTGATGTTTCCACCCGTTCCGATGGCGATCAATTCGCTTTGGTTGGGATCGATATTATCCAGAATCCAGCGTTTCATTTTATCCCAATCCGATTTCTGTTCTTTGCCTTCCAGCAAACGAACCGACCCAATTTTGAACGAACGGCTGGTCACTTTCGCCCGATTAACGTATAAATTAAGCTCGCTGGAACCACCCCCCACATCGACGTGGAGGTAGTTTTTATCCGAAGCCAGCGACTGTACCACTACATTATTAATTAGCTCGGCCTCTTTTGTACCGTCAATAATCTGGATTTTCATGTCTAACTGACCTTCAATCCGCGTAACAATATCCAGCGAGTTACTGGCTTCCCGCATGGCTGAGGTGGCACAGATCATGTAATCTTTGCACTCGTGCAGTTCCATCAGCAACTTGAACGAATGCAGCATTTTATAGAGGCGTACTTCGCCTTCGGCACTGATCGAGCCGGTATTAAACACATCCATTCCCAAACGCAGGGGGAAACGCACGTATTCTACTTTCTTAAAGGTTAAAACGCCTTCATTATCAAGGACTTTTGAAATCTGTAGTCGAGCGGCGTTCGAGCCAATATCAATGGCTGCTATTTTCATGCGTAATCGTTTTCAGTGATAGGAATTATATAGGTTAACCTGGAGATTCGGCTTAGTGTTTTTAAGCAAAAAGGCTTTCCTCAAACCTAATCAAACATTAATCGTTCTCCAACCTTTTTAGTATCGTTCAATCAAATATCGGCGTTCACAAACCTGGAACCTTGTTTTAGGGTCGAGAAATTTTCCCGAAAACTTCGATAGATGGTAATGTTGGTTCGTCCGAATCTGGGCGATTTTTACCCCTGCTTTCCGAAGCTGAGCTAAGCCTTCAGCATCGGTCATGACCCATCGGCTGGTTGGTAACTGGCCTGGTGGAAGGGGTGGGTGAATCTTCTGCGTATAAAAATCGAAGGTATAACTATAGATGTTATAGAACTCAAACGAATCCAGAATGGCGGGTTCTTTACGAGTAGACTGGGCAAACTGATAGCCCGCATCGTAATTGAATAACTGCGGGTAACCATTCGCATTCAGAGCCATAAAGGTAATGGTTGCTCCCGCGACGCAAACGCTGATGAGCCGTAAAAACAGAGGCGATTGCCGGAGACTCAAAAACAAAATCACTCCGGCGACCGTAGCTGCTACCACCTGGTTTATCACGCCCGGAATGGGAAAGTAATAGGTGTTGATGTAAGTGACCATGCCGAGCATGAGCACTACGACCAGACACTGAAAGTAAAACACCCAGCGAATGTGTTTGCTGGGCAGGTCGAACAACTGTCCGCTGAGCTGAAGAGCTAGGTAAGGAAACAGCAGGTTAAGGTAATGCGGAAGTTTGTATTGAGCCATCGATAGGATGATCATCATCAGAATGATGATACCCGGTGTCAGAACTTCTTTGAGATTTTTATAAGCAATTAGACTGCGAATCAGGCTCCAATAATTTAGAAAAGCCCAGGGCAGTCCGGCCCATAATAAGGTGTGCAGAAAAAAGTAAGGATCGTTACTGCCCGTGCCGCCCCAAGCTTCGCCCTGAAAACGCTCAATGCTCTGCCCCAGCAGTATGAATTTAATTCCTGAAATACCTGTCATTCCCCGGATTACTTTCTCAGGATGCAGGTCAAATTGCTGGTAAAAAGCGTATAATACCGGGCTGATGAAGATCAGAAAGAAAACCCCCATTAGTAACCATTTCCATTGCAAAAGGGCTTTCCAGTTTTTTTCAAAGAGTAACTGCATTCCTACGGCCATTAGTGGCATCGCTACGCCAATGCCGCCTTTGGTGGAAAAGCCCAGAGCCATGCCAAAGGCCGCTGCCATGGCAAATCCCAGGCTTTGGGTTCGTACAAAAGCCATCAGTGTCCAGATCGAAAAGACGATGTAGGCCGTTAGCATGGCATCCATCCGTACATCCTGATTAGCCAGAAACTGAGCAAAGTAAGTCGCGTAAATCAAAGCGGCCAGTTTTCCGACGTTCTCGCTGTAAAGCAGCTTTCCTAAGCGGTAAGTGGAATAAAATCCGAGAATGGAAGCGAGTAAAGAAGGGAATTTATAAGCAAAGGTACTGACGCCAAACAATTTAAACGAAGCAGCTGATAACCAGAATAATAAATGCGGCTTGTCCAGGTAATCTTTCCCCCGGTCGATTAGACTGATAAAGTCGTCAGTTTCGAGCATATGCAGGGCAATCAGGGCGTGGTGAGCGGGGTCGGCATCATAGATCGGGACGAAAAGTCCGATGATATAAACGGCCGCGATGGCCAGCCACATAATGCCGTAAATGGGTCCCGAAAGCAGGCGGTCGGTATTCATAGAGGATCAATCAGAGAGGAAACTTCAAAAATAGGGCTAGAACCTCATTAGTCAAGCGTCGCGTTAGCGGGTTGATTGGGCAGGGATACCAAAGCTCCGGCTAAAGAACTCAAGGCGTTAATCAGAAAAAAGAGCAAACTGGCTAATACCGCCTGATCAGATTCGATGGGTAAATAATTCGCTGCTTCCAGAAAAACAAACTCCCGAACGCCGATGCCTCCGACGGTTAAGGGCAACACCGAAGCTAGCGAAGAGCCTAGAAAGATCAGTCCATATTCGATCCGGGCGTTCTGCACACCCATGGATTCAAGCAAGCATAACAGGACGATCATCTGTAAAGACTGAAGTAAAATGGATAACAGGAAAGTCCGTAAGTAGACCCCGGTAAACTTTTTGAAAAATAGCCAGTAAATCATCCAGCCTCCCATAAAGACGACTAACGCAAATCCCGCTAGAAAAAGCGATGGAAAGGGTAAGACTGCGGCTACCCAGGGACTGAATCCGGCTAGGGTAAGGGCAAGAAAGGTAATAGCGACCAATCCACTTCCCCGATCCAGTAATAAAGCCGAGAGTAATAATCGGTAATCGGACTGATGGCGTTTGCGGAGTAACCAGACTTTATACCCATCACCGCCAATCCCTCCCGGCAAAAACAGATTAAAGAACATGCAACGGTAATAAAGCTGAATCAGAAAGGAAAAAGGTTCTTGGATGGGTACTACTTTCAGATGTTCTCCCATGCGAAGCGTACTAGTAAGCTGGGAGGCATTATAAATCAGAAAAGCCAGCAGAATCCAGCCCCAGTGAGCCCGCTGGAGCAACGGTAGGGTCTTGTCCCAGTCGATCTGGTACGCGAGCCATCCTAAAGCCGCCGTTGTGAGGACGAGCTTCAGGATGGTAGTAAGTGTAGTTTTTTTCAAAGGGAAACAACTTCAGAAGAACGGGAATAGATTTCGCGGACGAGGTAAGTCGATTTATTACCCGTTTCGTAATAGGTTCGCATCATCATTTCAGCCATAAATCCAAAGGTAATAATCTGTAAACCACCTAATATCATAACCACGGCAACGGTTAGCAAAGGACGATTGCCAATGTTTTCGCCACTAATTTTTACTCCAGCTAAATAAAGGCTGATTAAAGCTCCCGCGAAGAAAGTCAGGATTCCAACCGGACCAAACAGGTGCATGGGTTTGCGGAAGTATTTCTGGAAGAAGACCATCAGTAATAAATCCGACATGACCTTAAAGGTGCGACCTAAGCCGTATTTAGATTTCCCAAATTGCCGGGCGTGGTGCCGAACGGGCATTTCCTGCATCCGGGCTCCCTGCATGGCGGCCAGCACGGGAATGAAGCGATGTAACTCACCGTATAAGCCCAGGTTCTGGGCAATCTGGCGTTTGTAAATCTTTAACGTGCAACCGTAATCATGCAGGTAGACACCCGTCATGCGACGAATGAGAGCATTGGCGATTTTACTGGGAATTTTACGTAAGACCATCCCGTCCTGCCGATTGGCCCGCAGTCCGGCAACTACGTCCAGATTTTCTTTTTGCAGTTTTTCCAGCATGAGGGGAATGTCAGCGGGATCATTCTGTAAATCACCGTCGAGGGTAACCACATAGGGTCCCAGAGCCTGAGCGATACCCGCCGCCATGGCGGTGGTCTGTCCGTAATTTTTATTAAGCACAACCAGCTTCACCTGTTCATCCGCGTATTGCTTGATCCGGGCAACGGTAGCATCGGTTGATCCATCGTCCACCAGAATTAGCTCATAGGAAAGACCCGTCATGGCTTCGCGAACGCGGCTCAGCAGGGGCTGAACATTATCTTCTTCGTTTAATAAGGTGATTACCAGCGAAAGTAAAGGACTAGACATGTAGAGTATAGAGTTTCGAGTTGGTTAGTTTTGAGTTAATGAAGGATTACCAGGACAAAGGGACTTCCCTGTGGAAGCGTAACCCTAAACTCAAAACCCACAACTCCAAGACGCTTATATTGTTAAATGGGGCAAAGCCGTTTTCCATTGAACGAATTCCCGGAGACCATCTTCGAGGCTTACCGTCGGTTCATAACCCAGGAGTTGCCGTGATTTGGTTAAGTCTGCGTAGGTTTGGGAAACGTCGCCGGGTTGTTCTTCTTTATGTTCGTAAATCGCTTCCCGACCAAGGGCTATCTCCAGTGAAGAAACGAGTTTTCGTAGCGTAACGGGCTTTCCAGAAGCTAAATTAAAAGATTCAAAACCAGATCCTTCGTACTGAAGAGCCCGTTCAATACCAGTAATAATGTCGCTGATGTGGGTGTAATCCCGCTGGGAGCTGCCGTCGCCGTAGAGTACAATGGGCTGAGCGTTGAGAATCAGATCGGTAAATTTATGAATGGCCAGGTCGGGCCGCTGACGGGAGCCATATACGGTGAAAAACCGTAGGGCTAAAAACTGAATTCCGTGTAAGTGAGCGTAGGTGCGTCCCAGCATTTCTCCTGAAATTTTAGAAGAAGCATAAGGACTAATGGGTTGTAAATCCGTATCCGTTTCTTTCCAGGGTACATTTGGATTCTCCCCATAAATGCTTGAAGAGGAGGCGTATATGAATTTCTTAACCGACAAGGTTCGAGCAATCTCCAGCATGGAAAGGGTACCCATGACGTTGGTATCGTAATACTCTTTTGTCGAGTGAATGCTATTCCGAACGCCCGCTTTGGCTGCTAGGTGAATGATGGCTTCAAACCGCTGACTCTGAAGGATTTTAGTAAGGTAATTTTGATGCGTAACAGGAGCCTCAATTAATTGAAAATGAGGGTGCTGGCTAATAGCCTGGAGGTTAGCCTGCTTTTGAGAAGAGCTATAGAAATCGTCGAAGTTATCAATAATAGTAACGGCGGTATCTGGCGTAGACAGTAGTCGCTCGGCAAGGTGACTACCTATAAATCCTGCTCCTCCCGTAATCAGAAAATGTTTCATGGTTTTCTGGGATTTGAGACCAATCGATTCGGATTAGCTTCGTCTCAGCATGGAAGGCTAAAGAAACGGTAAGTTACAATTCTTTACGACGTTTTCAGCCTTTTCTGCGGACGAATGAATAAGGTCCGGGTACGTTCATCGGTTCAGTCCAATGGTGAAGGGCATGAGTACCCCTTCAAACAGTAGGATTAAACGATTTATGAACTAGTATTCCGGAGATTTCTTTAATAAAATCGTGGTGGGGGTTTCGAAAAGGTCACGCTTTCGGATGACTTCCTGTAACTGTTCGAACTCATCCAGTTCGGATAGAAATTCAGTTCGGGAAATAACCATGACGGACGGATGTACTTGCAACGCATTTTGCAAAGCCTCGGGCGTTTGCATCACTTCAACCGGGCGATTGAGATAAAACACATACGCCGGATTGAATTGTTTATAAGCAATGACTTTTTGCTCGGGCCCGATGAGCTGAATGGTCTGACTCACCGGATTTTCCCGATCAATAATAGGATAAGCCAGCTGGAAAAACAGAATGGCTGTAACAATGAATGAACCCGTTAGAGCCATGATTGTTCGATTCAACTGATGATGCCGGAAGCGATACCAGGCGGCGGCGGCTCCCAGGGGGAACGTCAGAAAAATGAATGCCCAGCCCGCCAGATGCGATACCACCGGATCGAGTCGAAGTCCCAGATAAAAAGCAATGGGTAATAAAGCCGCGAGTACGATGTATACGATCAGCGAAGGGCGAAGTGATTTCCAGAGTGATTCCTGCTCCAGAACTGTATCCAGAAAAGCCCCGATCAGGAAGGCAACAAAGGGATAACTCGGCACCGTGTAATTGAAAAGTTTGGTACCGGAAAAGCTGAAAAACCCAACCACTACCATAGCCACACTCAGGGCAAATGCCAGCACCTCCTGCTGTCTTCGCTGCTTCCAGGCCGAGTAAATGGCCTGTGGAAGAAAGACGGAAAAAGGTAACAATCCAATCAATACATACAGGGGTGTAACCAGAAAAAATCCGCCGTGCCCTTCCATGGGTGCCTGAAAACGGCTGAGGTTATGTTTCAGAAAAAAGCCTTCTGTCCAGGCTCCGCCGGTTGCCTGATGCACGCTTAAATACCAAGGTAAAGTAAGGACTAAAATGAGTATAATGCCCGGTAAAAGCTTCATTTGCAGGAGGTAGCCGAGTTCTTTTCGCATGAAGAGAAACAGGCCTCCGGAAAGTCCTACGAGTACCAACGCAATTGGACCTTTGGTTAACACGCCCAAACCCAAGGCCAGATACATAAGCCAGATCCAGCGGGAAGATTGAAAAGACTGATCAAGCTTTCGATACCATTCAAAAAAAGAAACCCAGGCTAAGGTCAGGAAAAAAATCAGGTAAGGATCGGGAACGGCCATTCGAAATTGAACGCCAATGTGCAGGGAGGCCAGTAGGACCAGAGCAGTAATCCAGGCCGTTCGCGGATTTCGGTTTCGCCAGGCGAAGAAAAAGGTTAATAGAATGGTACCGACCCCGGCAAGAATAGACCCCAACCGGGCAGAGAATTCGCTTACGCCGAAGAGGTGGTAGCTGCTCATCATCACCCAGTAATGCAGAGGCGGCTTATCCGTGCGAAGTTCGTCATTAAAGGTCGGGACAATCCAGTTATGATGCTCAAACATTTCGCGGGCACATTCGGCGTTTTTGGCCTCATCGAGCGAATAGAGCATGAGTTTATTGGTTCCCAGTGAAAGCAATAGGAAGCTGAAAATCCCCAGTACAACCAGAGATTTTGATAAAGTAAAGGTTTTCATGGCAAGGGACGCTAGGTCCGAAAATCCTCAGTATTAACTCATTAAAGCTGAATAAGAGGAGGGTGAGGACGTGAAACTAGAAACAGACTGATTCTGGCGGAATTCATTTACCAGGTCACCAACGGTAATGATGTGACGGAGAGAAGGATTCGCCAGCTCAACGCCCAAAACGTGTTCTACTTCGTTCGTTAACTCTCGTAATTCGGCATCAGTCAGTCCAAAATCCTGCTGAAAAGAATGTTGGAGACGGATGGTGCGGGGGGCGTACACGTAGAAACTTTTGCGAAACAGCGTACGCAGAACAGAGATGATCTGTCCCTGGAGGGGGTCAATAATAGTTTTCATGGCATAGCCCGTTCGGGCATCATTAAGGTACTACGGATAATAAAACTAATTCATAAGGTGCATAAGTATAGATCGGGGTTGCATTAACATAGGTTTAGATTTTTCGACTGATTTTGTATTTTGGTCGAAAATGAGGTAAAAAAAAGGAACGCTATTCAAGCCCTTTTCCGAGGATGTCGATCATTAAATCCAGTTTAGTATCTAAATCAGGATTCTCATCAAACATCAGAATATCAATTTCGATCCCGCGTAAGGCACTTAAAATCACGTGGGATAATAAGCTTAAATCCGCCCGGTGACGTTCGTGGATCTCCTTTCTTTCAATACCGAAAGTAATGATTCCTTCAAATAAATTGATTTCCCGGCTACTGAATAAATTCCGGCAGGAATCAATAACCGAGCGATTGCACTGCACTTCCGCGGACAGCGTCCGGTAAAGATTCATCTTTTTGTGAAGGGCAATAATCTTGGTCTGCGT
Organism: Siphonobacter sp. SORGH_AS_0500; assembly: GCF_031453245.1. Lineage (NCBI taxonomy): Bacteria > Pseudomonadati > Bacteroidota > Cytophagia > Cytophagales > Cytophagaceae > Siphonobacter > Siphonobacter sp. SORGH_AS_0500. The sequence goes on along the minus strand of NZ_JAVIYT010000001.1, from coordinate 3,043,525 downwards.
AACGGCTTTGAATTTTTCCCGGGTAGTAGTGGCCTGTTCGCAGGCTTTTTCCATCAGGGTAAAGACATCACTCATTTCTTTGAATAATACAGCTTCAAAGATTTCTTCCTTGCTGGCAAAGTAATAATACAGTGTACTCTTTCCCTTGCCCATTGCCTTGGCAATGTCTTCCATCGTGGTTTTGTTCAAACCATATTGTTGAAAGATTTTCTGAGCGGCTTCCATAATGGAAGCTTTAATCTGCTCATCTTTAAGGAGGAGTGCAGTCATTTCGACTAAAAACGTTTTACGGTCTAAAAGTGGGACTTAGTTTTTAATTGACCTAATTTTTTTGCACTTTTTTGGAGACTGTCTAAAAATAAGTAAGCTCTCCACTTCGGGAGAACCGTTGGGGGAAGAAATTATGCTAAAATCTGTCGTAGAGAGCGAAGCGGAGGAGCTTATTGGGTTGCTTCCCCGGATGAAATCCGGGGACAACCCGAGGACACGGTTGGTAATTGAGACCATTTCATACCTGAAGGATATTTATCATGAATCAGCGTCTGTCATTCAGAGCGAAGCGAAGAATCTTATGATCTTTTTCGAGCTCGTTAGGTCAGGCGTTAACTTAACTAAGCTAGACCCGTTCTACAGCAGCACTCTCTCTTCGTTCGAGAGGTCAGTTAAGGGATAATGACTGGTGCGAAATTCCATCTCGTTACTGCTCTAGGGTGTGAAAATAAAAAAACCGGTCTCTGTGCAGAAACCGGTTTTTAAGGGAATCATTCCTATCTAGACAGACATAATATCCACCTCTTTGGCCAGAAATACCTGATCAATTTTGGCTACGTATTTATCCGTTAATTTCTGCACGCGATCTTCGCCTTCCTTCACGGCATCTTCAGCAACACCATCTTTCGTCAGTTTTTTGATGCTGTTATTGGCATCCTGACGGGCGTTACGAATATTAACCTTCGCCGTTTCGATTTCCGCTTTTACGCGTTTAACCAGATCACGACGACGTTCTTCCGTTACGGGAGGAATACTGATGCGAAGAACTTCTCCGTCATTGGCGGGAGAAAAACCAAGGTTCGAGTTGCGGATAGCCCGATCAATGTCGTTCACCATCTTCTTTTCGAAGGGCTTAACTGTGATCGTCCGGGCATCGGGGGTAGTAATGGAAGCCACGTTTTGCAGCGGGCTGGGAACACCGTAGTATTCTACCATAACGCCTTCGAGCATCGCTGGTGACGCCTTTCCTGCCCGTATTTTACTTAATTCAATGTTCAGGTGCTTCATAGCCCCTTCCATTGTTTCTGTCGCAGCTTCGAGATAAAACTCTATTTCGTCCATTGCGGAGATAGTATGATGTTACGTGTAATACCGTTTCAGGAGAAATTGATCCTCCAGAAAATCTGAAATCAATTATGAAATAAGCGTTCCTACTTCCTGACCCATGATGAGGTTATGCAGGTTGCCAGGCTTATTCATATCAAAAACGACGATTGGAAGTTTGTTTTCGCGGCATAAAGCAAACGCTGCTAAGTCCATTACTTTCAGATCTTTCGCGATTACTTCGTCGAAACTTACACTGTTGTAACGCGTTGCCGTAGTGTCTTTCTCGGGATCAGCCGTATACACGCCATCCACACGAGTTCCTTTCAGAACGACATCGGCTTTAATTTCGATGGCCCGGAGGCTGGCCGCTGAATCCGTAGTGAAATAGGGGTTACCCGTTCCCGCACCGAAGATGACGATACGACCTTTTTCAAGGTGACGCATGGCCCGGCGGCGAATCAGAGGCTCGCAGATTTGCTCCATTTTCACGGCTGACATCAGACGCGTGAACAAACCTACTTTCTCCAGAGCAGCCTGCACGGCCATTCCGTTGATGACGGTGGCCAGCATACCCATGTAATCACCCTGCACACGATCCAGACCAGTGGCTTCGAGTTCTTTTCCGCGGAAGATGTTTCCTCCTCCTACGACAATAGCTACTTGAACACCGAGATCAGCGATACGTTTTACTTCCTGGGCGTATTGTTCAAGAATGGATGAATCAATGATTTTGTCCGACTTCTTTTCGCCGCTGAGGGCTTCTCCACTTAGTTTGAGTAAAATTCGCTTGTACTTCGGCGTTTCCATAAAGGCAGTTTTTGGGTCGCTAAGTTAAGGCGTAGGCTGCCAGAAAGGCAAAGCTCTATTCAATTTTCTTTACGACGTGCTAAAAAATGTGAGGATAGTTAAGTTAGGTATTGGCGGGTTCCTAATGAGGGTTAAACGCTTTTAATTTTCGGGGTGGAATTCACCAGATAAACCCCAAACAAGATGATAGCCATGCCCACAAAATGCTGAGCCTGAATCTGTTCATGGTCGATTACACCCCAGGCTACGGCAATGATGGGCATTAAGTACGTGACTGAACTCACAAAAACGGGCCCGGTAAGCTGAAGTAACTGATTGTAAAAAATCATCGCTATACCCGAGCCAACGAGTCCTAACGTGACTGCCGCCGCAAAAGACCAGCCCGCATGGGCTTCCTCGAAACGATGAACAAAATCAGTCTGAAATAAAAAGGCTGCCGCCAGCGGAGCAACGGTAACGAAGGTAATGCCGGTTAATATAAAGGGTTTTAAATCAGATAAATACGTCTTTAATAAGTGCGGATTAATCCCATAAAGAACCGTCGCCAGTATCACCAGTAGCGAATAATAATTGAACGTAATGGCTCCCTTATTTCCGCTTAGGGTTATTAAAATACAGCCTATTAATCCTAATGCTAAGCCAATGACTTGCCGGGAAGTCATTTTCTGTTTGAAAAACAGGAAGCCAATGATCAGTACGAAAAGGGGGGTAAAGGCGTTCAAAATTCCGACGAGTGAGCTATTCATGTGCATAACCGCAAACGAGAACAGATACGCCGGGATAAAGCTACCGACCATTCCGCACACGAAACCCCAGAACCATTGCTTCGCCGTAGGCAGGTTATTGACCTGAGTAAGCAGAATAGGCACAAAAAAAGCTCCGGCTGCCAGTAAGCGAAACGAAGCAATTTGAATACCTGAAAATGTGTGAAGGGCCTGTTTCATCAAAATAAACGAGCTGCCCCAGGTCAGAGCGAGTCCCATTAAGATAACCCAGGCAATAGGAGGAGTAGATTTTTGCATAAATTTTTCAGTTAGGTTAATGACGGAATTGTACTCTTGTTCTGGATTCATAATCCAGTGGTAAATTTTAGGTGGCAGTCATTCGGCTTTGCCGAACGACTGCCACCTAAAATTTAAAAGTAGATCGGATGCTGCCGCTGCCAGCGTGGCCCGGCCAGCTTTTTCGCTGGCAGCATTAATTAGGTGATCCACACTAATCTTGTTATTAGCTAGTCTTTACGGATAACCAATCCAAAAGAGCAGCAAAACAGCTAATGGTAAACTAGTAACTAACTTCAACCGCGTGAGCAGCGGAGATTTCGTGTAAAATCTCATCTACTTCAGCGAAAGTCTCTACTAATACCAGACGGCTGCGGAATGATTTTGCTCCCTCGATGCCTTTGAAATAACTGGCGTAATGTCTCCGCATTTCCAGAATGCCCAGCCGCTCGCCTTTCCAGCGAACCGAAAACTCTACGTGCTGACGACATACTGCTACCCGGTCGGCAATGGTTGGTGGAGCAAGCATTTCACCCGTTTTCAGGTAATGCTTGATTTCGTTAAAAATCCAGGGGTAACCAATACTGGCCCGGCCCACCATAATTCCGTCTACGCCGTAACGGTTTTTATACTCCAATGCTTTTTCAGGACTGGAAATATCACCATTCCCGAAGATCGGAATTTTAATACGGGAGTTATCCTTAATCTTGCCAATCAGTGTCCAGTCGGCATCACCTTTGTACATTTGCACGCGGGTACGACCGTGAATGGTAAGAGCCTGAATGCCAATGTCTTGTAGGCGTTCCGCTACCTCTTCAATGTTCTTGGTGGAGTCATCCCAGCCCAGACGGGTTTTTACCGTTACGGGTAAATGCGTGGCCTTCACCACCGCCTCCGTCATGCGAACCATTTTGGGAATATCCTGTAATAAAGCGGCTCCGGCTCCGCGACAGGCGACCTGTTTTACGGGGCAACCGTAGTTAATGTCGATGAGGTCGGGAGAAACTTCGGTAGTAATTTTCGCACATTCGGCCATCGTATCTACGTCCGAACCGAACAACTGAATCCCGATGGGGCGTTCGTATTCGAAAATATCGAGCTTCTGACGGCTCTTGGCTGCGTCGCGAATCAGTCCTTCGCTGGAAACGAATTCCGTATACATTAGATCGGCACCACCGGACTTACATACGGCCCGAAATGGAGGGTCACTCACGTCTTCCATCGGAGCCAATAGTATCGGAAATTCGCCTAATTCAATATCTTTGATCTTTACCATTCGAGTGGAGGAAATAACCGGAGCTACGGTTTATGAAATAAGAGTAAAAGAAAAGACCTTATTTCGTATCCGCTCCGTCTTATTGGATGCGTCTTGATTTTACAAAATTACATGGAAATGCTTGAATCCCCTGATCGTCCAGCCAGACGATTTTCACCTGTGGCCAGTTTATTGATACTTTTTGGCTTGATGGTGGTATTAAGTGCCGTTTCACAAATCGCCCTAATTTACCCGCTGGTCAAATGGCTAACGGGAGCAGACTTATCCGCGGCGGGCACGTCCTTATTTACCAATCCTACCGCTTACCCGCACAGCTGGGCCGCCATGATGCTTATGCAGGGCATCAATTCATTATTCAGTTTCACTTTAACGGCTCTTATTTATTGGTATCTGATTGAGAAACGCAACATCGTTTTTATAGAAAAAGGTTCGCCGGACCCTTTGATTTGGGCGGCAGTTTTGGTGCTGGTCATTAGTTACATTCCTTTCAATAGCCTGATTTTCGAATGGAACCAGAAACTTCCCTTACCCGAATGGATGGTCAATAGCGAAAAACAGCTCGAAACATTAACGAAGTTTTTAACCCAGTTTCCTGATTTTCTACACTTTATAGTGGGGCTTTTTGTCATTGCGGTATTGCCCGCTTTAGGAGAAGAATTACTATTTCGGGCTACGTTACAGAAACTCTTCCAACGCTGGTGGGGAAGTCCACACCTGGCCGTTTGGCTGGCAGCGGCTATTTTTAGTGCCTATCATATGCAGTTCATGGGATTTTTTCCCCGTATGATTCTCGGAGCCATGTTTGGTTACCTGTACCTCTGGTCGCGAAACCTCTGGATTCCTGTGTTTGCCCATTTTGTTAATAATGGTTTTGTGGTATTGATGATCTACCTGCGGGGGCAAAAGCTGGTAGATATTGACGTAGAAAACAACGAATCCATTCCGCTGACTTCGGCACTGGTTTCGGGAGTGATTGCTCTGTCGTTAATGCGAATCATTTATACCCGATTGAAACCCCAAATCCCGGAAGCCTGAGAAAGTATTTCACCCGGAAACCACCAAAGGCATTCGCCCTGCGCTACTTTTGTCAGAATTAAGGAAATGGAATCCCATAAACAAAGCTGATTACTCGTCCGTTTTACCTGTAAATCTTTTATCATTTGGAAGGCTGGGTTAAAATATATGAGTCCTTTATGCCCTGGCGAGTAGAGCTCGTCAAGGGTTGGTTATTGGATGAATATCAAATCGATGGGGTAGTTTTAAGCAAGCAGGATAGTTCCTACTTATGGGGACATTGCGAGCTTCACGTTCCGGTACAGGATGCGGCTTTTGCCGAATTTATCATTAAGCATGAGGAAAAAAATACAGACACGACTGAGTAGTTATTCAAACCTTGGTCAACGGGTTATTACCGCCATCATCGGGGCTGCCCTGATGATTTTTGGCATTTACTGGAGCGAGTGGTCTTACCTGGTTTTATTCGTGCTCATCGGTGGGTTAAGTCAACTGGAGTTCTATCGGCTGGTCGGTCTGGACGACATCGCACCGCTGAAGTATTACGGCACAGGTGTGGGCGTATTCATGAATATTCTGACGTTCCTGATTGAAAAGCATTACCTGCATTTTGAGTTATACTTCCTGCTTTCGCCGCTTTTTACGCTTATTTTCTTTATTAAGCTGTACAAGAAAAACGAAATCAAGCCTTTTACTAATATTGCCTATACATTCCTGGGAATCATCTACGTAGCCATCCCTTTCGCCTTGATTACGGTTATTGCCCTGCTAGGAGGAACGTACAGTTACGAGCGGGTTTTGGGTTGTCTATTCCTGTTATGGGCGAGTGATTCAGGAGCGTATTTCGCCGGAACTAAGTTTGGCCGGACGAAGCTTTTTGAACGGGTGTCTCCTAAAAAATCCTGGGAAGGGAGTTTCGGTGGAGCCGTTACCGCAATGGTTGTCGCCTATATTCTTTCACAGACCTACGCGGATTTGAATCCCTGGCAATGGTACTGGATAGCCGCCGTTATTGTAGTGGCCGGAACGTATGGCGATCTGGTTGAATCGCTTTTCAAACGCAGCATTCAGATCAAGGATTCAGGATCAGTAATACCCGGTCACGGTGGTTTTCTGGATCGCTTCGATGGCTTGTTACTTTCCGCTCCGTTCATTGTTACGTTTCTGAAAGTTTTTGAATAGCATCCGAGTATTTCTCTATAAAGACGCCAGATTTGGCGTCTTTTTTATTTAGTGGCTAAATTCGCCTTTTTGAGATGGTTTAGCATCCGAAGTGGGAGACGCCATACAGGAACGTCTTTACGTTTGAAATCAAAATAGGAATCTTCATGGCAAGGGACGGCCTTAGGAAAATTCGGCTTTTCGGTGGCGAGTGGTGAGAATTCTCAGGCAGCTTTCGAACGGATTTACCTTTGGTCTCCTCTGTGTTCCGTTCATCACGCACACTTGAACTTCGGCCTTTAAATTTCCGGTTTCATCTACGTATTTCCCCGTTAGTCCCAAAAAGCAGAAGCCTCACGTAGGATCGGACTATCTTTCCTAAACGTCACAGCCCCTGAATGAATCTTCGAGCTTACGACTAGTTGTTCGTACTTATGAATAATAAAGAAAAGGTATATTGGATTTGCCAATTGGTAGCGTGGCCGCTCTGGTTGTCGAATGATTTGCTAACCTATTCGCTGGAGTTTAAGGAAACCGAAAATTGGGTTCTTGTCCTTAACTATTTTATTAACATCGTTCTGAGTATTTTCCTGACCCATCAGTACCGCCGGTATGTTAAAAAATTTAATCGGGATGTGTCAGATTACCGAAAAGTAGTTCCGCAGGTGTTATTAACGGCCTGTGTTCTGGCTTGCGTAATGACCGCTCTGAATATTCCTTTTGATGTCTTTACGACCGAAATGGAATACCCCGGCGGACATTTGTTCAGTTTCCTTTTCTTCTGGGGAAAACCAATGCTGATCTGGTTAATCCTGTATCACATGTTCCAGTATCTGGAAACGACGCGGGAAATCGCCGTTGAAAAGGTAAAGCTGGAGTCTTTAGCGAAGGAAACCGAAGCGAAAGTATTACGGGCTCAGCTAAACCCGCACTTCATGTTTAATGCTTTGAACAGCATTCGGGCTTTAATTCTGGAAGACCCGGATCGGGCTCAGAAGGGCATTACTCAAATGTCTAATATCCTCAGAAGTAGCCTGTTAGCGGATCGTCGGCAAACGGTAACCTTGGGCGAAGAAATGCGAACGGTAGATGATTACCTGGCTCTGGAGAAAATTCGCTACGAGGAACGGCTGGAAGTGCGGCGGAATGTGTATCCTGAAACAACGAATTGTTTGGTACCACCCATGATGTTGCAAACCTTAGTGGAAAATGCCATCAAGCACGGGGTATCCAAACCCATCAAAGGTGGTTTTGTCAGCATTGAATCGAAACTGAATCAGAACCGACTGGAAATCCGCATTTCAAATACGGGTATTTTACAGGATACCGACTCGGGTGGTTTCGGACTAAAAAACACCGAACGCCGACTGAAATTATTATTCGGAGAAGATGCCGAATTCAAGATTTACCAATCTGCGAAAGATGTCGTTTGTGCCGAAGTATTAATCCCGATGGAAAACCCAAAACCGAAGGAAGCTCCGGTCGTAGTAAACGTCGAGTAAAGACGCGATTGAATGCATTAAGGGCGAAAATAATACAACCAACCCTTTCAAGTAAAGCATCAGACGCGGTTAATAGCGTCTTTATAACCTATCTAACACTAAACCCGAAACTCATAAAAGGATGAAAGCCTTAATTGTTGATGATGAACGTCTGGCTCGTAATGAATTAAAACGATTACTGGAAAACTTTCCGAAGGTTCATATTGTAGGTGAAGCGGCCAATGCCGACGAAGCCATTCAACTGATCGATGAATTAAAACCTGATCTGTTATTTCTGGATATTCAAATGCCGGGTAAAAACGGGTTTGAGTTGCTGCAAAGCCTCGAAGGCGATGTGCCGGAAGTAATCTTCACGACGGCTTACGATGAATACGCCATCAAAGCTTTTGAACAAAACGCTCTGGATTATCTGCTAAAACCCGTCGAGCTTTCGCGTTTAACCGAAGCCGTTCAACGGGCCGAAGAGGAGATCCATCACCAGGAACTGGAACATCAGGGTAAGGTTGATGGAACGACCAAAGCCTTATCTGAAAACGACCAGATCTTTATTAAAGACGGAGAAAAATGCTGGTTTGTGAAGTTGGGTAAAGTGCGTTTGTTTGAAAGCATGGGTAACTACGTGCGTCTGCACTTTGACGATCAGAAACCGCTGGTCCTGAAGTCACTGAATGCTTTGGAAGACCGTCTTGATAGTAAAATTTATTTCCGGGCGAACCGCAAACATATCATTAACCTCAATTACATTGATAAAATTGAGCCCTGGTTTTCGGGAGGCTTACTGGCAACGTTACGCAGCCCCAACGATAAACCCGAGAAAATTGAAATATCCCGTCGTCAGGCTATTCGCTTCAAAGAATTATTAAGTTTGTAAGCCAAGTCGCAAGTTTTCTTACTTTTCTCTATGTATGAGCAGGGTGGCTAACCGACCCGTTTGATTCATGAAAATTATCAAGTCAACGTACGGCTCGTATGAGTCGTACATCCTTCAAAATCCAGTTACGGGTGATGAAGTACATATTTTGCCTGGCCTGGGTGGGATCATCCGTCAGCTAAAACTTAGCAAAGAAAATCAGTCTTTCGCGGTCATTGATACTCCTGAAGACCCGGCTGTTTTCGGAGACAATCCTAAGTATGGCAGTACATTCCTTTTTCCCTGGCCCAGCCGGATTAAGGATGGCGTGTATGCCTATCAGGGGAACACGTATCAGTTACCCATTAACGAACCTGAAAAGCAGGCGGCGATTCACGGCATTGTGCACCACGAAACTTTTGAAGTAGTGGAGGAGTGGTCTACTATTGCTTCGGCAGGTATTCGTTTGAGATATCAGCACGATGGCTCTTATCCTGGCTATCCCTTTCCGTTTCAATTTGAAATCCGGTATGATTTACTGAGTTCAGGAAAGCTGGATATTAGTCCCCAAGCCCTAAACACTGGAACCGAACCCATGCCTGTTGCTTTAGGCTGGCACCCGTACTTTCAGTTACCGGGCGGTACAGTGGATGACTGGACGATCTACTTCCCCGCCAAAAACCAAATCCTGCTGGATGATGAACTCATGATGCCCGCTGGAGTGGAGCCTTTCGAGGCCAGTGAAGGCTATAAGCTGAAAGGACGCTCTTTAGATGCGATTTATGAGTTGAATGAAGGTGGTTATCTTACGCAGTTGGTTTCAGCAAAACAGGGCGTAACCCTTAATCTGGAATACCAAAGAGGGGAGGGGAACGTGAATTATCAGGTAGTCTATACCTTCCCGGATCGGGAACGGGTAGCGATGGAGCCTTTAACGGCCAACGTCGACGCTTTTAACAACGGCGAAGGGTTATTTATTCTTAAGCCCGAAGAAGTATACCAGACGACTTATCAGGTTTACCTGAGTTAGAGTGGTTTGGTGAAGTTTGATATAATTAGATGAGGGTTGAGTTGTTTGAAGTATGAACGCGTTTATCTAAACCGTGAGTTCTTCGATCAATGCAGACCTCAAACTTTCAAACCTTCTCAAACTAAATCAAACCTACTCAGACTATTAAACAAAAATCCCCCGACTGAAGCCAGCCGGGGGATTTTCGTATACGTAAGTTTCTTCTTAGTTGAAAATATAACGTAAGCCAATCTGTGCCTGCCAAACGTTGTCAAGCGTAATTGATTTTACGAAAGAATCCTTCAACAGAACGGTTTGTCCATCGATGTTCTGAGTGCCTAAACGATACGAAGGAACACCTTCAGAGCTGGTAGAAACGTAAGACAGCGGGTTAGCTGAAGTAGATACGTAACCCACACCCCATTTGTTATTTAAAAGGTTACCAACGTTCAGGATATCAGCCCGTAACTGAATCGTATTTTTCTTACCCTTATCGCCTACTTTAACGTAGAACTCCTGAATAACGGTAAAGTCAAAACGAGTCAACCAGGGGAATTGTCCACCGTTACGCTCAGCATAAGAACCACGACGAGTCTTCAGGTAGCTGTTGCCATTGATATACGCTTCATAAGCCGCTTGCTGCTCTGCTACGGTATATACGCGGGCACTAGAGCCTGATCCAACCGTCAGGGGAACAAACGTGATGTCTGAAGCAGAGTTAGGTACGTAAATTAAGTCGTTACCATTTTGGCCATCTCCGTTGAGGTCACCGTTATAGGTGTAGGAAATTTTGCCTCCGCTGGCAGAGGTCATACCTAAGGTGAAGGTAGTAGATCCACCAAATTGACCACCATAGTTAAGACGGTAATTTACGTAACCAATGATGCGGTGACGCAGGTCATTGTCAGCATAGGAAACGCCCAGATAATTCTGACCATATACCGTTGGAATGTTGGCTTGAACCGTACTTCCTACGGATTGTAAATCCCGAGCCTGACCGAAGGTATACGCTAACATTCCTCCTAAACCTTTCGAGACAGGTTTTTCTAATTTAGCAGTCAAGGTATAGGCCTGACCTTTGTTCGTGTTTTTGATAACGAATGTGCTCGTAACCGCCGAATTAGCGAAACGTGACGAAGGATAACGGTCGCGAGAATCAGGACCCGTAAACTTACGGTCAGCCGTTTTCAAGTTAGCATCAATGTAACGTAAGCCCTGAAGTGTTCGGTTATAAATCACCTCCAAAGTACCGATGAATCCACCCGGTAAACGCTGATCGACTGCTAAGTTGGTTTTCCATACCAAGGGGTACTTCAGGTTAGGATCGGTGGCATTCACGGTATAAGGTTTTAACTTTCTAATATCCGTTTCGCTAGGAATGAACCGGCTTGGGTTTAGCGTGAAAGGAATATTAGTAGTATTTTCCTCCGTAATCAAGGCCGTGTTGATACCATTGTTACCTAACTGGTTAGATACCAATACTTCAGGAATACGAGATACGAAGAAACCGCTACCACCGCGAATCTGCGTCATTTTGTCGCCCTTTACGTCCCAGTTAAAACCGATACGGGGAGAAATCAACAGACGTGGTTTAGGGAATACGCCAGTATTAACCGTATAAGGGTTATTGTTCTCGTCGTGGAATTTACCTGCTAAATCCTCCGTAAGAACGGGGTTATAGAAGGACTCGGCTGTTTTCTTATCGTAAGCAAAAATATCTGCACGAACGCCAGCCGTCAGCTTGAAGTTAGGATTGATTTGGAATTCATCCTGCACATAAGCACTATATGTGGCTCTTTTCAGCGTTTGTAAAGGCTCGGCTCCACCTGGTAATAATGAATATCGGTAATTGAAACGTCTTACAGATACGGGTGAAGTAGTGGCATTAGGATTCGCTAAGTAAGCCAAAGCTGCTGTCTTGAAGTCATCTATAGAGTTATAGACGTATACGCCGTTCGAAGCTGGGAAGAAAACGTTATTAGAAGTAAAGTGCTCGTATGACAGACCGAAAGTCAGCGTATGCTTACCCGCAAAATAACTGAAGTTATTCGTGACGTTAAATGTCGAATAGTTCAGTTTGTTGTTAGGAGTAAAAGGATCAAATCCAACGGAAGTATAAGTAGAACCATCTTTCAGGATGTCAACAGTAGGGAAAAGACCAGTTCTGTAAGTTCGGTCCTCAATCTGCTTGTTATACGTAACAATTAAACGGTTCGCAAACTGGCCGTTGAAAGTAGAGTTTAATTCAGCAGCTAAGGAACGCGTGTTATCAGCAATTTTATAACCTGTATTCTGAGCCGAGAGAGCCAGACCTCCGTTGTAGCTACCCGTAGCATAACCCGTACGGTTACCAAAACCGGCAGTTGAACTACTGTTACTGTTGCTGATGGCCTGCTCAGATTGAGAGTCGTGGTGAGAGTAACGTACCGAAAGCTTATGGTTATCGTTAATGTTGTAATCCAGACGAAGTAAGCCTTTTGTACTACTAACCTGGTTATTAAAGTTATCAATGGCACCTAAGTCAAAATTGAAATTGGTGCTCATGAACTGCTTCAAATCTTCCAAATCAGCCGCAGTTGTTCTGGAAACGTTACCTGTGGCTCCAGGGCGGTTGGCTACCCAATCCAGAGCGGGCGTGCTGCTCTTGTAACGTTCAACGTTAGCAAAGAAGAACAACTTGTTTTTAATGATAGGGCCACCAATGCGGAAACCAGCGGTATTGTTATTGATCGTTACCGGAGGTAATTCTTTACCATTGGCTTTTTTACCTGCTAAATCAGAATTACGGAAAAGGTAATAAACCGAACCTGAAAATTCGTTGGTACCGGAACGAGTCACGGCATTGATACTCGCTCCTGAGAATCCCGTTTGGCGAACGTCGAAAGGAGCTACGTTTAACTGAACCTCATCCAAAGCGTCGAGTGATACGGCCGTAGTTCCCGTACGTCCACCCGCCGAAGCTGAAGAGCCTAAACCGAAACCGTTGTTGAATACGGAACCGTCAATGGTAATGTTGTTGAAACGGGCATCCTGTCCACCGAAAGACTGGCCGTTTCCGTAAGCGTTGTATTTGGTAATGTCGTTGATGGTACGGCCCAGGGTAGGAATCGTATTGATCGTTTCGCGACCATACGAAGCAGCGGCACCGGTCCGGTTCGAACTGAACACGCCGTTCTGGTTACTCGTAATCACGACTTCAGACAATTGGGAAGAAGCGTCTGATAATTGAAAGTTTACGTCCGCTGAAGTACCCAAGTTGGTGTAGATACCATCTTTCACCTGGTCCTGAAAGCCTACGAACGTAGCAGTAATTTTAAAAGGACCGCCTACCCGTACGCCAATCAGGGTATAACGACCGGAAGCATTGGTGGTAGTTCCATAACGGCTACCGGAAGGTTCGTGGATGGCAATAACGGTGGCTCCGGGCAGAGCTTCACCTTTATTATCCACCACAAGTCCCGTCACTGTAGAGGAAGTTACCTGAGCATGAGCCGAATTTAAACCGCAGAACACGGCTAAAAAAAGACCCAGAAACGAAAGCGTATGCCTTGATTTCGCTAAAAGTGCTTTCACAATTTTTTTGGTTAAATTTTAAGGAGTTTTGTTTTGAAGTATGTATGGGTACTGAAGTGGGTTCACTGCTAAACATAGAAAGACCTGACAGAACAAAAAATTCATAACTGTCAGGTCTTTCTAGAGGTGGTCAAATGTCAAATTATGATGCTAATCTACTAAAACAGGTAACGTAAACCAAATTGCATGCTCCAGGTAGTTGCCGTCGTCGTAACATTTCTGAACGGAGTGGTAGGCAACATGGTCTGACCGTTTACGGACACCGTGTTCATCTGGAATGTAGGAACACCAGCAGTAGTTACAGCTGATCTTCTTAACACGTTGTTAGAACCGGTAATTAACTCCTGCTGGATGCCCCAGTTGCTGTTTAGGAGGTTACCCACGTTCATGATGTCCAGGCTAAACTGGAGGCTGTGACGCTGCTTGCCAATGTTCGTGAAGATATCCTGTAACAAACGGAAATCGAAGTTATTAACCCAGGGCAGTAAACCTGCGTTACGACTTACATAGCCGCCTTTGCTATCACGTAATACCTGCACATTGTTCACGTACGTATCGAAAGCTTCGCGTTGTTGCTCTGCGGTGAAAGTTACACCGTTTGAAGTGAACGTAGCAAAGTTTAACTCTGAAGCACTGTTAGGGACGTATAACAGATCAGCTGAGATCCCATCACCGTTCAGGTCACCGTTGTACTGGAATGAGTAACGGCCCCGATTGGCACCATTGTAATATAAGGTGATTGTAGTAGCCAGGTGTTTCAGGTATTCGAAACGGTAAGAAAGGTTACCCACGATACGGCTTGGCAGAGCGTTGCTAGACGTGTAGAGCGTCAAGTCGTTCGGATTATTGATGTTCGGGCTGCTTCCCCAGGCCGAGCTTGCGTTAGATCCTGGGTTGTCCGAAATCGTTTTAGCCGATGTGTGTGAATAGAATAAAGATCCGTAGAAGCCTTTCGTCTGGCGAAGAGTGACCCCAATCGTTGCATTAAACGAGTGACCTTTCGTAGTGTTCGTTAATACACTGCCTGCGTTACCACCTAGGCGATTGTTATACGTGTAAGAAGCTGCATTAGGATAGAAATCACGCGTGTCGCCTGAGTAAGCCATCTTCTGCGTAGCCGCCTTGCGGTTGGCTCCAAATTGGTACACGCCCTGAAGGTCTTTCGTATACATCAGGTCAGCCGTGATTACGAAGGGAGTTCCTGGAATTACGTAATCAGCACCCAGACTGCTTCTCCATACTTGTGGCATTTTGAAGTTCCGGTCTACCAGAGCTAAGCTGCTGGGGACACCCGCATTGGGGTTCTTGATGAAAACATTTTCACCACCCGCCGGAGGATTATTCAGCCAGTAATATTTGTCAGGTTGGAAACGGATGTTGTTAATCCATCCTGAAGAAGCTGCGTAGCTACCAGGTTCGATTGTGTTCTGGATCACACCCGAGTTAGAGGGCATGTTGGTTAACCAAACGAAGGGCACACGTCCGGTAAAGATACCCGTTCCACCACGAACAACGAAGCCACCGTCTTCTTTCACGTCATAACGGAAACCGATACGAGGAGACAGCATAACGCGGGCTTTAGGCCATGAACCCGTGCTGTAGGTGCGGGGCTGTCCGTCCGTTCCTAGTAATTCCAGTTGGTCCACTACGGTGTTTGGCGTCAGTTTATTCAGGAACATGGGTAACTCCGCACGCAGACCGGCGGTTAAAGTCAGCTTTTTGTTCACCTGAATTTTGTCCTGAATGTAAGCGGAAGGTAAGCCGTATTTCGCCGGAGCATAAGTATCCTGACCCGCGTAAGGATACGTCAGGGCAAATTGAATAGGAGCTTTTTCATTAGCAGTTCCCGTAGTCAGGAAATCAGCAACGGAAGCATAGCGGTAATAAGAGGTACCAGAACGCAGGTATTGGTTACCGAAGCTTTGGTACTCGAAGCTAACCCCACCCGTAAAGTTGTGCTTGCCCGTTACATAGGTCAAGTTGTTCGTGATGTTGATGTTATCGTTCAGAACGTCATTGCCATAGGTGAACAGTTCGTAACCAGCCGTAATGTAGTTCACATAGTTGTTAGGATAACCCGTTCCGTCGCCAATGTCAATCATTGGAAATTCAGAACTTGGAGACGTACGTACCGACTGGATACGGCTGTAGGTAGCCAGGAACTGGTTGGATAGCTTGTTCGTGATGGAGCTGTTTAATTCAGCCGTTAAGGAGCGAACGATGTTTTTCTGGGTGTACATCGTGTTCGCGAAAGCCATCGATAACTGACTTACCCGGTTAGCTGTAGTGGAACGAGGGTAGGGGCCTGAGTTACCGTTGACAAGCGAAGGAGTGCTGCTTTCAACCTGGTTGTAACGAATGGCCAGTTTGTGTTTATCGCTAATGTTCCAGTCTAAACGAGCCAAAAAAGAGGTCGTTTTTTCGCTGTTATCGTTTGCATAATTTTCGTAGGCTCCTGGATCATAACCCCATTGGTTAATCAGGTGGTTACGAACAGCTTCCAAATCCGAACGACGCACACGGGTAATATTCTGATCGGGGTTGGAGGCTCCGTTTTCAGAAGCTTTCCATAAGTTAACTGCACCGGAAGCAGCACCTTTGTTTTCAATGTGCTCGGCGTTAACGAAGAAGAACAGCTTGTTTTTTACCAAAGGACCGCCTAAGCGGAAACCAATCGTACGAGCCGAAGAAACAGGTTTTTCAATGGTAACATTACCTGATTTTGAGCCTACCTGATTTTGGGTTCTCCAGAATGTGTAAGCAGAACCCGAGAACGTGTTGGTACCTGAACGCGTTACGGCATTGATCCCCGCCCCTGAGAACCCGCTCTGACGAACGTCATAAGGAGCAATGTTCACCTGAACTTCGTCGATAGCATCGATGGAGACCCCACCACCACCGGGCAGAGGGTTTCCATTCAGACCGAAACCGTTGTTGAAGTTGGCTCCATCAATCTGATAGTTGTTATAACGACTATCGCGGCCACCGAAGCTGTTACCGTTAGACTGAGGAGTCAGACGGGTAATGTCCGAGATGTCACGGCTTACGGTAGGAAGTGTAAGGATTTGACGAGCATTAAAAGAGGTAGCTGCACCCGTACGCTGACCCGTGAAGCCATCGCGGGTTCCCTGGATAGTTACTTCAGTTAATTGCGTACCTCCGTCAGACAACTGAATGTTGACGGTTGCCGCAGCACCCAGGTTAGCGAAAATATTGGTAGCCGTTTGTTCAGCATAACCGATAAATGATACCGTCACTTTGTAAGGACCACCTACCCGGATAGTGGGCAAGTTGTAAAGGCCTTCGGAGTTAGTGGTGGTACCATAGCGGGTTCCTGATGGTTCGTGAATAACGATCACGGTGGCACCAGGTAAATTTTCGCCTTTGGTGTCCGTTACGCGGCCATTAATAGCCGAAGTAGTAACCTGAGCATAGGATTGATTGCCAGTGATGATGAACATCAGCATCAGAGCAACTCCTAAGACTCCAGATAAAGGTAAAAACTTCCTCATCATGAAATTTGGAATTTAGTTTAAATTGAACTTTTAGTAGTGAGTGGAAAGAAAAATTTGACACAAATAAACATAGGAATTTGTCTTTTTTCAAGTCTTAATTTGATATGTACACTTTAAATATTTTTAATAATGTTCTGATCTGTAACAATTAGCCACTTTGGTATTGAAAAAGAACAATTTAGTGAATGTTAAATAATCGTTAAGTTTGCATAAGATATACTGTTGTATTTTTTTTATAATGGATGTATCCTCTCGAACCCTAAATTTCAATTTTTAATGAATTAACTGGGAAATACTAAGTTAGGAAGAAGAAAACTTTATAAAAGGATTAAAGCCATGCGGTAAAACAATCTATAAGCCTGGCAGCCATTCAGGAATAGATTACTTACAAACTATTTGGTAATTGATCCATATGCCAAATTTTATACCATAATTCGCTGACGTATATTTATATACGAATTAATTCTTAGGGTTACTGGTAGTTTATACCACAGGAGATGCTTACCATAGACTTGTAATAAAATCAAGGCATTACTAGTTGCTCATATTATATTTGTGGTTCTGTTAACCAACCTAATCCGGCAGGTTACATCATGCTTTAGCAGGCATCCCCATCTATGAAAAGAATTTATCTTGATAACGCAGCCACCACTCCGCTGGATCCGGTGGTTCTGGAAGAAATGTTACCCCTGATGCGGGAACAGTTTGGAAATCCCTCGTCTATTCACGGTCATGGACGGGTAGTTCGTTCGGCCATTGAGAAAGCCCGTAAGAAAGTAGCGGAATTACTGAATACGTCTCCTTCTGAGATTTTCTTTACCTCTGGCGGTACCGAAGCCGATAATACTGCGATTCGGAATACGGTACTTTCCAAAGGCATCAGACATATCATTACCTCGCCCCTCGAACACCACGCCGTTCTGCACACAGCCGAACATCTGGAAAAGGAAGGGCTGGCGAAAGTATCTCTTGTGGAACTGGATTCGAAGGGATATGTGGACTACGCTCATCTGGAAGAATTACTAAAAACAAACGAGCCGAGTCTGATTTCCTTAATGCATGGGAATAACGAAATTGGTAACTTACTGGATCTGGATCGGGTAGGGCAACTGGCAACGGAGTATAAGGCTCTGTTCCATTCTGATACCGTACAGACGATGGGCCATTACAAGCATGATCTTCAGCAGTTGAAAACTAATTTCATTGTTGGAGCGGCTCATAAATTCCACGGTCCTAAAGGGGTAGGATTCCTTTATATGCAGGCAGGAACTAAAATTCCTCCCTTCATTCACGGTGGGGCTCAGGAACGCAACATGCGGGGCGGTACCGAAAACGTGTATGGGATTGTAGGTCTGGCGAAAGCTCTGGAAATTGCTTACGCTGAAATGGCCGAGCACCAACAGCACATTCAGGGACTAAAAACTCATATGATGGACCGTTTGAAAGAGGCGATTCCCGAAATTGGCTTTAATGGTGACCCTGAAACGTCAGAGCAAAGTTTATATACGGTGCTGAATGTAAGCTTCCCACCGACTGCCGATAGTGAGATGTTGTTATTCAATCTCGACATTGAAGGTATTTCTGCGTCGGGCGGTTCTGCCTGTAGCAGTGGGTCAGACGTAGGTTCCCATGTATTAAGAGCGTTGAAAGCCGATCCTTCGCGTCCGTCCGCCCGGTTCTCTTTCTCCAAGTACACAACGAAAGAAGAAATTGATACCGTTGTTGACAAACTGGCGGTGATTATGGGCGTGGAAAAAGTTAGCTAGATTTTTATAAATAGTATCCTAAAAGAAAACCTCCCGGCAGTAACTGCCGGGAGGTTTTCTTTTTATGAGGTCAAGCTGTCATCCTGAGCGAAGCGAAGGAGCTTACCTGGAGAATAAGAAGCACTTTCGGAAAGTACATACGGCATTTAAGTAATGTTAATCCATAAATAACAATTTAAAAATTTGGAATACCTCAGGTAATGCATTCCAAAATGTTTCCAGAATTGGCCATTTGCTTTGTACACGTCGACCGAGCAGTTAAAACGTCGATGTTTGCGTATGAATGGTCTTCCTCTCCAATTATTCCGTGCCCGAAGTTTTCTTTTCAAACGAAAGCCTCGGTTCATTCTTTATGTATTGATGGGCACCCTGCCCGTTTCGGCTCAGGTGCAAACGCTCTCGCAGGTATTAGACCGCAGTGTAAAGCAGTTTCCGTTTCTGAAATCCAAGCAATCAGAGATGGAGAGTGCTCAGCAGCGAAAATCGGCGGCTCTAACCGAACGGTTACCTATTCTGACGGTTCAGCATCAGTATAATTACGCCACGAATAACAGCATTACCGGTTCGGTTTTTAATACCGAAGGAACCAACGTCGCTATTTCCGGTGGCGTTCGGCCTGAAAATAATTATGAAGGGGTCTTCGGCAGTTTTACAACGGCAGTAGCCGAATGGCGGCTCATCAACTTTGGTCGCGTGAAGGCCAGCATTCGGGCCGCCGATGCCGAAGTGACCCGTGCTCAGGAGGATTATCAGAACGAAATCTTCCAGCATCAGATTCGCGTATCGGATGCGTATCTGGCTTTGTTGATTAATCAGAAACTCGTTGACATTCAGCGACGCAACCTTGATCGGGCTCTCACGTTCAAGCAAATTGTGGACGCTGGGGTCCGTTCCGGCATGCGTCCGGGGGTAGATAGCTCCCTGGCCACAGCCGAGGCTTCCCGAGCCCGGATTTTATTACTTGAAAGTCAACAGCGGGAACAGGTTCAACGCCTCCAGCTTTCTGAATTAACGGGTCTGGTTGAAGATCATCTTCAGATCGATAGCCTTCGTTTTTATACCAGCTTACCCGCTTCACCTTCCGCTAGTGACAGCCTATTCTTAAATCATCCTGCCTTACGTTTTCAGAGAAGCCAGGTGGACTGGGCCACGGCTCGCAGCATTGCGACGCATCGTTCGTTATGGCCTACTATTTCGCTGGTGGGAGCAGGTTGGGCCAGAGGTTCGGGGGTTCAGAACAACGGCGATGTATACCGAACGGATGTGTCGAATGGGATAAAATATCAGGTTGGTAACTACCTCTTTGGCGTTTCGGCCCGCTGGAATCTAACCAATGCCTTGCGAATCAAGCGGGAATACCGGAGTGATGTAGCCCAAACGGAACGGTTTCAGCATTTATACCAAGAACAGAATAACCGCCTACAACGACTGACGCGAGAATCAGAAACGCAGTTTAACGTCGCGATGGAACAGGCCCGTCAGGCTCCGGTACAGTTGCAGGCTGCTCGTCAGGCGTATCATCAGGCACAGGCTCGCTACAAAAACGGGCTTGCGGATTTACCCACGGTTCTCCAGAGCTTCCTGACCCTTAATCGGGCCGAAGTCGACGCGTACGTAGCCAACAGCAACGCCTGGCGTTCCCTGCTACGCATCGCCGCCGCCGAAGGAGACCTCTCTCTCTTCCTAAATCAAGTAAAATGAGTTTGGATGTTTTGAGTTTGGGGTTTTGAGTTGGAAGTCAGCCAAGTAATAACTCAAAACCTTAATGGCAACCGCTCGAAACTCAAAACCCCAAACTCAAAACGCGAAACAAGCTATGCATCAACTCATCAGATCTGCTTTACGAAAGCCTGTGGCAATTGTGGTGGCGGTGGTGGGGCTACTGTTTTTTTCAGTACTCTCGCTTCGTACCATTCCTGTCGACATTTTTCCTGACCTGGACTTGCCGACCATTTATGTGGTGCAACCCTACGGGGGGATGGCCCCCGACCAGATGGACGGCTTTATTGCCACCCGTTACCAGGATCACTTTCTCTACGTGTCCGGTATTAAGGATGTAGACGTGAAAACCATTCAGGGTTTATCCCTCATTAAGCTTCAGTTTTATCCCGGCACGGACATGGCACAGGCAGCGGCAGAGGTTGCTAATAACGTGTCGAGGGCGAAAGCCTACATGCCCGAAGGCACCGTGCCGCCACAGGTCGTTCGTTTTGATGCCAGTTCTGTTCCGGTGGGGCAGCTGGTGTTTGAAAGCGAAACCCGTTCGCTGAATGAAATTCAGGATTATGCTTCTTCACGGGTGCGTCCGATGTTCTCGCGGATTGAAGGCGTATCAAGTCCGCCGCCGTTTGGGGGTAACCAGCGTACCATCGTCGTTCGTGTGGATCCTAAGAAAATCCAAAGCTATCAGTTAACGCCTGAAGAGGTTATTAAATCCATTGTGAGTAATAACCAGCCTTCGCCCGCAGGGAACATCCGGGTAGGCGACAAGGCCGTAATGACGCCCGTAAACTCGCTGGTGAAGAAGCCCGAAGACTTTCTGAATATTCCCATTCGTACAGGCTCTGGCCCTACGGTTTTTGTGCGGGACATCGGTACAGTAGAAGACGGAGCAGACGTAACGGTGAGTTATGCCCTCGTCAATGGTCGTCGGGCGGTATACATTCCGGTCGTTAAAAAATCGGATGCTTCGACGCTTCAAGTCGTTACCAACCTGAAAAATGCTTTACCCGAAATTCAGAAATCCGTACCCGAAGACGTAAAGATTTCCTATGAATTCGATCAGTCCGTTTACGTAACCAATGCTTTGAAAAGTCTGGTTACCGAAGGGGTGCTGGGGGCTTTGCTAACGGGTTTGATGGTATTACTCTTCCTGCGAGATTGGCGGAGTGTAATCATTGTAGTATTAACCATTCCCATCTCAGTCATGATTGCGGTGATGATGCTGAATCTGTTCGGGCAGTCCATTAACACCATGACGCTTTCCGGATTAGCTTTGGCCGTGGGGATTCTGGTCGATCAGGCCACCGTTACCATTGAGAATATCCACCAGCATCTGGAAATGGGGAAACCCAAAGCCGAAGCGATTTGGGACGCGTGTAAGGAAATCGTTTTCCCGGAATTCCTGATTCTGTTAGCCATTTTGGCCGTATTTGCCCCCGCCTTTGTGATGACGGGCGTACCGAAGTCCATGTTCTTGCCCCTGTCGCTTTCCGTGGGTTTCGCAATGATCGCTTTCCTTTTTATTGTCACAAACGCTGGTTCCGGTGCTTTCTAATTGGTTATTGAAATCCCATCCTGAACACGAAGCTCCAACGATGGCCCTGGACAGTCGGGAAATGCACTCGGTTATAGAAGAAGACCTGCATCCACCCGTTCCTGAAAGCGGCTTTGATCGCTTCAAGCATCGCTATAGCCGTTTTCTGGAAAAGCTGGTGCAACGCCGCAAGTGGGTAGTTCCCATTTACTTGATTGGAAGTATTGCGTTGATTGTGCTGTGCTTTCAATGGTTAGGAACGGACATCCTGCCGCATGGGAATAGCCATCAGTTCCAGATGCGATTGCGGGTGCCCGATGGAACACGGGTGGAACGAACCGAAACGGCAACGCTGAAAGTGCTGGACCTTATTAAGGAAGCCGTCGGTCCCGAGAACCTCGAAATTTCCTCGGCTTATGTAGGAACGGTGCCTTCGAGTTACGGTACTTCTAATATTTTCGTCTTTAATAGTGGCCCGCACGAAGCTGTAATGCAGGTTTCTCTGAAAGAAGATTATCACGTGAAAATGGATAACCTGAAGGAAGAACTGCGTCGGAGAATTGCCAAAGAGTTACCCAACGCCCGAATCTCTTTCGAACCCATTGAGCTGACGGATAAAATGATGAGCCAGGGGTCGGCTACACCAATTGAGGTAAGCGTGGCAGCGAAAGACCTGAAAGAGGCCGGACGTTTCGCAAATCTGATCAAGGCCAACATGCAGAAAATTGATTTCCTGCGGGATGTGCAAATTGCCCAGCCGCTGGAATATCCGGTGTTGAAAGTAACGATGGATCGCGAGCGGGCCGGACAATTGGGCGTAACCTCTTCGCAGGTAGCCCGTTCGATGGTGGCGGCCACTTCATCAAGCCGTTTTACCGATAAAAACCTCTGGCTCGATGATTCGAAAGGACTGGCTTACCAGGTGCAGGTGCAGATTCCAGAGTATTTGATGACTTCGGCGAATGAGATTGGAAATATTCCGCTGCGGTCAGGAGAAATGCATCCGGTCTTATCAGATGTGGCTCACTTTACCGAAGAAACGGCTCCGGGTGAATACGACCGGGCGGGGCCTAACCGACTGGTAACCATTAACGCCAACCTCCAGAACATTGATTTAGGGACGGCTCAGAAAGCGGTACAACAAGCCATTAAAGACGCAGGCGAGCCGCCTCGTGGGGTCATCGTGGAAATGAAAGGCCAAACTCAGTTATTAACCGACACATTGTCGGGGTTGCAAACGGGTTTGATGGTGGCCATTGTGATTATCTTCTTATTACTCAGTGCTAATTATCAGTCGCTGAAGTTATCCCTGGTCATTCTATCAGCAGTACCGGCGGTAGTAGCAGGTGCGTTAGTCATGTTGCTGGTCTGCGGGGCCACGCTCAATTTGCAATCGTACATGGGATTGATTATGTCCGTCGGCGTATCCGTAGCCAACGCCATTCTGATGGTAACCAATGCGGAGAATTTGCGGATATCTCTGGGTAATGCCCGCCGGGCCGTTATTCTGGCAGCGGGTAGCCGGATTCGTCCCATCCTGATGACCAGTATTGCCATGGTGGCGGGTATGTTACCCATGGCCTCGGGTCTGGGTGAAGGCGGCGATCAGATTGCCCCACTTGGTCAGGCCGTGATAGGGGGCCTGGTTGCCTCGACGCTGGCCGCTCTCTTAATTCTCCCTTGCGTGTTCACGCAGGTGCAGGCAAAAGCTTCTTTACAGTCGGTATCACTGGATCCTGAAGATCCCGAAAGCAAATATTATAAACTTCAAGCTCAGGAGGAAATCGCATGAAACGCATGAATTATTGGCTAATTCTTCCCGCCATAGCCAGCTTATATGCCTGCACACCCGCAGGTAGCGAGAATAAAAAAACGGAAATGAAAGCGGCGGCACCCGTAAAACTGGAAATGACCGAAGTTCGGGAAATGCAGCCGAGTAAGAACGTAACCCTGCCGGGTGAACTATTACCCTGGAATCGGGTGAATCTTTACGCGAAAGTGAAAGGCTTTGCCAGCCAGGTCAAGGTAGATCGGGGTACCTGGGTTCGAAAAGGACAGGTGTTGGTTCAGCTTGACGCCCCCGAAGTACTCTCGGAAGTCAACCAGGCTCAGGCTCAGGTGCAGGCTCAACAGGCAAATCTCATCCAGCAGCAATCGAAATACCGGGCCAGCCGCCTTACCTATCGGCGTCTGGTTGAAACCAATCGAGTGGAAGGAGCCGTTTCGCTCAATGAAATCGATCAGGCTCAGTCGAAGATGGATGCCGATAGTGCTCTGGTGATGGTGGCTCAGGAAAGCGTTCAAGCTGCCAAAGCCAATCTTCGCAGCAAACAGGATTTAAAGCAATACCTAACGATTACCGCTCCGTTCGATGGCGTGATTATCGAACGGAATATCAGTCCGGGAGCGTTGGTGGGAGCGGGCGATGCCGGAAAACCTTTGCTCGTGCTGGAGGATACCCGAACGCTACGGCTAACCGTAGCCATTCCCGAAGCATACGCGAATCAGTTATCTAAGAAAAGTCCAGTAGAGTTTATGGTAAACGCCATTCCTGAGCGGATTTTCAAAGGCTCACTGGCCCGGAGTGCCGAAAGCCTGCAACAGGACAAACGTTCAATGATGGCTGAATTTGACATTCCCAATGCCAAAGGAGAACTCAAAGCGGGCATGTATGCTCAGGTGAAATTACCCGTCGAGCGTTCGCAGGCGACCTTATTCGTACCTAAAAGTTCGGTCGTTACTTCATCCGAAAAAGTATTTGTTATTCGTTTAAATGGCGATAAAGCTCAGTGGGTAACGGTAGATACGGGTAATACGCTGGATAGTCTGATAGAAGTTTTTGGAGACGTAAAGGCGGGAGACGTCTTGGTTAAAAAAGCCTCAGAGGAAGTTCGGGACGGACAAACCATTCAAAAATAAATTCTTGATTCAAGCAAAAAGCCTCGACTCAAATCATTGAGTCGAGGCTTTTTGCTTGGGAAAGGTTACTTACAGAAATTATCAGATTCAATATTCAAGCGGTAAAATGTCACCTTTAATAAGGTATCTCGCTGAGTTAATGGCCAGCCGATGGCAGGGTTAGGAGTAGCCCGGAACCGGTAGCGTTTGCCTATTTCCAGTTTGTTGGAGGCTACTTGTCGAACGGTACGTGTTAAAGTAATCAGGTCACGCCAGGTATCGGTGCCTACCACCTGATATTGAACGTAGAGATTAGCAGGAAGTTTGGATTCATCTACTTGTTTACCAGCAGGACACTTCACCACCAATTCGACACTTAAAGTGGTTGGAGGCGTTTCGAAACTTATCGGAGCAACAATTGTCCGGCCATCACACAGATCCACAGGAGCCGAGGTGTAGATCGGTGTCGTCATGTCGCCGCCGTAGTAGTTATTCGCTCGGAAAACCTGAAGACGAACGGTTTTCTGAACCAATCCAGAGAACGAACGCTTCGAACCATTGTTCAGGTCCAGATAGGTTTCCAGGACGGGTTGGTTGGTTGCTACATCTATCAGTTTCGCATAGTAAAGAATATCAACGTTTTTCAGGTTGGTCTGAAACTGGAAAGTCGGCCCTACTTCACAAACAGGCTGTGTTTCGGCCAGTGCGTAATAGCTAAAATTAGAAACCTGAGTTTTGATGAAGAGCTTATTAGTGGAAGCATCTTTCTGAATGCGAAGCGTATTTTGACGAACCCAGATGTTGCGATTCAGGTCATAACGCCAGAAAGGAACTACATCTCCTTCTTTCACCAACTGACCGTTTAGCAAACGCTGATTCCCTATTAATTCAACGGTCACTTCGGCATTACCCGTTGATCCCTGAATAACCTGGCCGCCCGTGGTGAAAGCATCTAATTGAAAATAAGCCAAGCTTTGAAAAAGGAAAGCCGAGAGTTTGCGATCACTTTCGTCAACAGCATTATAAATGGTTTGCGTATGACCAGGCAAATACGTGTTGGCCTGGGTAGGATTAATATAATAAAGAGCCGCATTAACTTCACCCGTCAGGTCGTTACCTGCCAAGGTCTTTAACTCCAGATTATCCGGTAATGCCCATCGTGCTTTCGTTCCGGTTCCTGTTAAATCAGGCGTTTGCAGGGTAATAGAACGACCCGTATACGTTTGCTGCGTGGCTGATACACCGAAAGGAGGCTGATTGATATCAATAAGTTGAACCGTTTGGCGAATGTTGGTATTATCGGACATGTTAATCCGGGTCAGCTTACTTAAGTAGCCTTCAGCCTCGGCCAGTACAGAAAGTTTTACCGGATCCTGGGTAGTTGGCAGGTGATTGGGGTCAATAGACAACCCTAACAACCCTTCCGAGCTGGGCCTGATCACTTTGCCACCCGTCAGGTTTCTGATGCGTTCGGCATCATCTCCAACGATAGCAATTTTCAAATTGCTGGGAATTTTCTCCGCTGAGGAGGCATTGGCGTTGGCGTACTGGAGTAAAACGGTAGCTTCAGTACGCGGATCTTTAAACTGAAAATCGATATCCTTAAAAGGATTGGCACACGCATAAATTAGCGTCAGTAATGCGAGGCAGATCAGGGAAGGGAAAGAGTAGATTCGTTTCATCTTAAGATTTTGGCGGAAACCTTGATTGATTGAATATATACGTTTCTCTTTATCTCAAGGGTGGGTAGTAGGCTGAATAGTGTTGTTATTGAGATAAATATAAAGAAAAAAACTAACGATTGACCCAGTTTGATTATCATAAAATATCAGACCACCAGATTTTGGTAACCGTATGGAATCATGGGTATAACGTAGTACTTGGAATGAGCAGGTATAATCAGTTAGGAAAATAAAAAAAAGAAACCCCCAAACATCCGCCAATGTTTGAGGGTAACAAGTTTTGCAAGTATTCGTTAATACTTAGTTCTACTTGTACTAATAAAATTTTTTAAAATATCGGGCCATTCGTAATACAACTACCTAATGAGACGAAGCGTTCTCGATATGTGGAATAATTACTTCACATTAACTAGTGAAGAGTAAGGTAAGTAGCAGAAATAGGACATATTTTTAGTAGTAAATATATATATGATAGGATTAATTGAATATTTGTACAATAACTATAGTCTGTTCTTCTTGGTCAGAAATGTTGAAATAAGGGAGTGTAAGCACTATTGCTATTCAATGTATGCAATGGCTACTGATCTACACGTGCAGACTTTTTGAAGCCTGAGTAGCGGGCATAAACTACCAACCCTATTCTATATACTAATTCAAAGCTGGATCCACCTTTGCCCAGATCATTAACCCCGATGCGATAGCCGGGTTCAAGCCCAAAGCAGTCAGGTAATTGGCTAATGCATACAAAGCAAAACCCGCAATACCCTGCATGACGTAGAGGTAGAAAAAAGTAACGTACCGCAGCCATCTTTTTTCAGATAGTATAAGTGGATAAGCACCTGCCTCAACCGGGGAACTATATACGTATACATAAAAATGACTAGTTATTATCCAGTTTTATATGAATATGGTTCTATAATATGGCTGTATCTAACATGGTTTGGCAGTAGGAGGGTAATGAATAATAGCTTTGTTGAATGATGTAATGTATTAATCAGTATTACCCAATTAATCAGACTGGCTCAGTTGAGCGATCCATTGAAAAGTGCGATAGCTAAGCCGCTTATGATTACAAGGGCATAGCGTGGAAAATACATCCTAGTTTGTGTTGAAGTAATTAAGGATGCCATTCCGCTACCAACGTGGCCCGACCAGCTTTTGCTGGTAGCAATTACTTGCGTAATGAAGATAGATTCCAAGGCCTAGGTTAGTGCTGCGAGCGAAAAAGCTGGCAGCGGCCATGTTGGCAGCGGTGGCCAAAAATACATGTAGTTTATGTTGAGCTAATAAGTAGGTCATACCGCGTCCAGCTTTTTTGCTGGTAGCAATTGCTCGCGTCATAGTGATAGGTTCATGGCCTAGGTTAGTGCTGCCAGCGAAAAAGCTGGCAGCGGCCATATTGGCAGCGGTATCCAAAAATACATGTAGTTTATGTTGAGGTAATAAGGAGGCCATACCGCTTCAAGCTTTTTCGCTGGTGGCAACTACTTGTGCCGTGAAGATAAATCCAAGGCAAAAGGGAGGCTATGCCACTACCAGCTTTCCGCCGGTACCTATTACTTGTTTCAAGATGATTGGTTTCAAAGCACTGAGGTAGTGCTGGCAGTGATTGAAAAGTCATGCAAAAAAGCATAAACAATTAGTAAATTATGGAATGTTTTTTTTCGGTTAAATCCTGCTAGGTACACCCCAAATTTTAATACATTCATCAGACATGAAAATCAGAACGCTTGCTTTTGCTGGATTATTCTTTCTATTAAACGCCTGCGACTTTTCTCCTCAAGAAAAACAAGAAGTAAAAAATCAGGGATTCCCCGAGATTAGAAATCCCGAAACGGCTGCTCCTACCACTGGAGCCACGGGCGAACCTACTAGTCCTACGTATAATGAGTCAGATTCTCTAATTCTGCCTGAACCTCGTCAGGATACTTCAGATTTGAACTGAAGCCATGACGTTTATCAGTAAGTCGAAATTAGAGCAGCTTTAGTGGCCGAAATTGAGGAGAACGTCCCTTCTAGGGATGAGCCAATAACCATTAGCCTACATTTAACCTACCTTATTAGAGCTAATGAATTATTGAAATGTATGCCTTCCCTTTTTCATCTGTCCGCCAGTGTGGCCGCTTTCGCCTTTATTTTCACGAGCAATCATTTAGTTCTTACGACGGAAGACTCGCCTGAAAGAGCTGTGACAGATACGAGCGGTCGGTATCTAGCGAAAAAATACTGCCAGAGTTGCCACCTTTTCCCCGAACCAGAGTTACTCGACAAACAGACTTGGGCGAAGGGTGTACTTCCGTACATGGGGTTACGCCTGGGAATCAAATCTCATATCAACCCTTATCACGGATTATTTGCCGAAGAAAAGCAGCGATTGCAGGAAGCCGGGATTTATCCCGAAAAGGCCCTTTTAACCAAAGCGGAATGGCGAGCCATCGTTAACTATTATGTGAATGCCGCTCCCGAACGTACGCTTCAACCCCTGAAAGTACCAACGGCTCAAAAGAACCTTCCGCTTTTTGAGGTAAAGGAAATTTCTTGGCAAAACGAACACTTACCTCAAACCACACTCTTGCGTTACGATACGCTTTCCTCGCGTTTCTATGTAGCGGATCGACAGAAGCAAGTAACGATTCTGAAATCCAATTTTGAGGTAGAGCGAGTAATAAGCCTGGACAGTCCGGCGTCGGCCATGCGGGTAAGTAAGGAGGAAGACGTGCAGGTATTAACCACTGGAACACTCAATCCTTCGGATCTTTCTATAGGTAACTTATTGAAAATTAATGCTGATGATAAGATCGAAGTACAATTGCATTCACTGCCAAGACCCGTTGATTTTGTAGAATGTGATTTAAATCAGGACGGTAAAAAAGACGTAGTGGTCTGTGGCTTTGGCCATAATCTGGGAAAATTGTTATGGATTGAAAGTTACCGAGAATCCCACTCCCAGGAGCACGTACTTCGAGCCTTACCCGGAGCCCGAACTGCGGTAGTAAAAGATTTCAATGAGGACGGTAGACCAGATATCATGGTATTAATGGAACAGGCTCAGGAAGGAATTTTTTTGTATGAAAATCAGGGGAATGGACACTTTCTGGAGCGGGAAAAGCTACGCTTTCCACCCGTTTATGGCACCAGTTCGATGCAGGTTGTTGATTATAATCAGGATGGGTTTGATGACCTATTAATAACCAATGGTGATAACTGGGATTACACCAATATCCTGAAAGCTTACCACGGCGTTCGGGTGTATTTGAATGACGGAAAAAATAATTTTAAGGAAGCCTTATTTTATCCTCTGTACGGAGCCAATCAGGCCATTGCAGCCGATTTTGATGGTGACGGAGATCTGGATATAGCCGCTATTTCTTTTTTTCCAGATTTGCTCAATAGCCCTGAAAAAGGGTTCATCTACCTCGAAAACGAAGGAAATATGCAGGTAAAAGCCTATACAACGCCCGAAGCCGCTAGTGGAAAATGGTTAGTGATGGAAGTTGCCGATTACGATCAGGATGGCGATCTGGATATTATGCTGGGTTCGCACGTATCTAATATGCTGGATTTTACTACGCTCACGTTGCAGGGAAAGCAAACGTTTCCTCAAATCCTGCTATTAACCAATCAACGTGGTGCTCAATAAAATCGGCTTAAACATTACTGTTTTCCAAAGGTTTATATACGTACTCTCTACTTTTAAATCATCTGATATGAAACAATTACTTCTGGTTATAGCCCTGGTGTGGGTGTCAATGGCTTGCTCGAAAAAAGAAAGTGCTCCGGTTAATATCGACGCAGCTACATTGGAGCTGAATTATGATGAGCAACATCAGTTTGTATTAACCCAGGGCAGTAATACGCTGAACGCAAACGATTATACCTGGGCTTCCAGTAATACAACCATTGGCCAAGTTAGTGCTTCGGGTGAATTTACTGCTAGTCGAATCGGAGAAACCACCGTTACCGCAACGGCTAAAAACGGTGGTGGAATCATTGAAAGTAAAGTGACGGTAGTACCTTATTATAGTTTTGGAACTGAGCCTTCTTTTAGTTTAGGCGGAAGTAAAACGGTGGTGAAGAGTTATGAAAAACGTACGTTAGTAGCAGAGACAGACAGTACCTTAGATTATCAAGGGGAAAATAATTCAATCAACGGGGTTAGGTATTACTTTAATAATGCTGCCTATAGCGAATCATATTTGTTCTACATGCCAAGTGTTACATTACTACAAGCCCAAACCTATTATGATGAACGATATAGTTATCTTGGTAATATACAAGATCAAGGATTGACTTTCAATGTTTTTTCCATTACGAGTACTGTAGGAGTAGGAGTTACGGATGCCTCAAACCAAGGACGCGTAGCGGTTTATTTGCCGCTTAATTCGGGTGGAAGAATCCCTGCAAACTATTTGAAAGCAGCAGCCAATCGCATTCGATCTGGAGGAATTAAGTAATATTGATAGAAAAGCTGATAAAGCCGCTATTGACGAAATCAATAGCGGCTTTATCGTTTATGCTTGCGTCAAAAAGCTTCGGCTAGTTTTTCTTTCGATTCTAAAAAATTAACGTGTTTGCCTTTATTACTTTCGAACATAAAGTCTTTTAAACTTTTACTTTCATACGCACTGAAATCGCCGATAATAATTAGTTGAACACGATAGGTTGAAAATTTCTGAAGTATTTCTCCGGCCAGTTTCGTCTTCAAGTCAAAAAATGCAGGAGTTATATTTTGGGCATGAATAATAACTTTATCGAAGCCCTGGTAATAGATGTTTCCCAGTAGATCGGTGGCCTCTTCCAGAGTAGTAATAATCAGATCATCTGAAATAATTTCAGCAAATTCGGTTTGATTGATTTTGATTCTTTCCAGTTTCATAGAAATGAATTTAAGAGACGCTTTTACGCAGTAAAGGTAAGGAAGTGCCTGTTATTGGAATGATTCATTAGGGCACTTCAGTAGCTAAAATGCCCTATTCAGCGTCTAAAAGCTGGTTTTGGGTAAGTTCTTTTTTCATGGCATTCACTCACCCCTCACCTTTGTTACGAACCAAACGGCAAAGCACCTTTACAGGTAGGAAGTCGAAAACTTGAAAAGCCATGAAAAAACTCATTTTAGTATTCGGACTGATAGCAGGAGCCTTTCTTGTACAGGATAGTGCTGCTCAGGTAAATGTCAATGTAAATCTGGGAAGTCAGCCCGCCTGGGGACCAACGGGGTATTCGTACGCTCAGAGCTATTACTTGCCTGATATTGACGTTTATTATAACATTCCTCAAAAGCAATGGACGTATCAGGACGGCAATCGTTGGGTAACCGCACATACACTTCCGGCTCGTTATCGTGCCTATGATTTATACAGCGGACATAAAGTGGTTATTAATGAAGCAAGACCTTATTTAAACCACGCCAAATACCGCAAGCAATACGCCTTTTACAAAGGTCGCCACGATCAGGTCGCCATTCGTGATGGCAGAGATTCAAAAAACCGCTGGGATGATCGAAAAGAGGATCGCCACGATTCTCGTAAAGATCGGGATCGTTGGGAGGGAAATCGTCGTCGCGGCTAAACAAAAAAATCCCTGGTTTAAACACTGGGGATTTTTTTGTTTATATCACAATAAATAAAAAAGCCTGACACTTTTCAGTATCAGGCTTGCCAGTAGTCCGTACGGGAATCGAACCCGTGTTTTATCCGTGAAAGGGATACGTCCTAACCCCTAGACGAACGGACCGTAATCAGAACCTTCAAATTTCTAAGAAACTTTCTGGTAGTGGTCGCGTAGGGATTCGAACCCCAAACCTTCTGATCCGTAGTCAGATGCTCTATCCAATTGAGCTACGCAACCGGTACTTATGTCTTTTGTAATGCCTAAAATTCAGGTGGTGGTCGCGTAGGGATTCGAACCCCAAACCTTCTGATCCGTAGTCAGATGCTCTATCCAATTGAGCTACGCAACCTATTTCCCTTTCTGCCAGCGGCGTGATTGGGAGTGCAAAAGTAGCAATAGAAGCCCCCTTTGTCAAGTTTATGCTCAAAGGTTTTTAAAAATATTTTACTTCTTGCTGAATTTCAGGGCGTTGATATAATGATTAATGATTCGCTTGGTTCGGAGGTAACGTCCTACATTGAACTCATCATAATGGTCAGCCGAAGGATCGACGCTATTCACCATGACGAAATTCGAGGAATGAATAAACTGATTGTTTCCGATCCACATGGCTACGTGAACGACTTTCTCCGTACCGTCCTCATTGACCTTCCCAAAAAATAATAAATCTCCGGGCCGAAGCTTCGACCAGTCCTTGGTCGTATCCACCAATTCTCCTGAATTTACCTGTTGTGAAGCATCACGGGGCAACTGGACACCGTTGAGGAAATAAACGGTTTTGGTAAAGCCACTGCAATCCACGCCTTTGAAGGACGTGCCACCCCATAGGTAAGGCAAACCCATGAGTTTTTTAGAGGTACTCACCAGCGAGGATTCGGATATCTGAACGGAAGACAACCATTCCTCATAGAAACGGGCATCGGCTTTGCGAATAAAGGCTTTTCGACCATCAGGGTAAGCCACCTCATAAAAGGCTCCTTTTTCGCCTTTGTAAGCCACTAAATCGCCCGCAACGATGTCGGAGATGGTTGATCCTTCGGCGTTGGCCTCAGCGTAGCTGAAACCGTAAGGCGTTAGATAAATAAGTTTGCGGGCTTTCTGCCAGTTTTCAACTTCCGCAGGCGTAGCCAGAAAAATGGCCCCCTGATCTACCCAGGAAATGTATGCATCGGGCGTTTGCACCCGTAGCCAGCTTCCTTCTTTTTCGTATACGTTCAGTGGTGTGCCGAGTAATGCCTGCGTGGCTAACTCCGCCGAATGCTTGGGGGCGGAGCGGATATTGCAGACCGACACATTGACAATGGCCTGCGTTTTCTCGCCCACAGCGGCGTTGGGTAATATCTGCATTTCGTCCACCAGACTCGGTTGAACGGCTTTTAGTTTCTCTACCAACGCTTCGTGAGCTACAGCACTGCTGGTTTTGCCCGTCAATTTACCGTCCTCTGATACTTCAGCCTCAAAGATAACGGTGCGTTTATCGGGAGCGTAGGTTTTCTGAACCTGAGTAATGATTTCTTTCATGGATACATGCTGAGCCATTGCCGATCCAACCAGCAGGCAGAAACTCAGGGTTAATAGTGATTTCATTCGTATCGGTTAGACTAGAAACGGACGTAAATTTAAAGATAATGCCATCTATGAGTTCTGGGCAAACTGCTGACAAGCCTGAGCGATGTGCCTGAGGTCTTCGAACGTGTGTAAAGGGGTAATAACCAGTCGGGTAATAGCCGGATCGTTGGGGCCGGGGTAGGGGAAACAAGCTGTTAATATTCCCTGGTCCCGTAAATACTCGTGTAATCCCGGACGATCTGTCGTAAAGGCTGGATACTTTTCGATCCAGTGAAACAGATGAATGGCTTCCCCTAATGCTTCCACGAATTGTTCAACCCGCAATAGGAGCTTTTGATGGGCTGACTGATAATCGGGTAACGACTGGGTTAAGGCCCACAAGTACGCCGGATTCGCCGGACTGGCTCCGCTAAACATGGAAAACTGACGCATGGAATTCAGGATGGCCTGAGAACCCATAATGAGTCCCGCCGGCACACTCATGGCTTTATTGAGCGAAGCCGTGATAAGTAACTCAAGGCTCGCCGGAGCGTTGATTAACTCATGAATGCCTTTTCCGTTGGCTCCTAAAACGCCCAGTCCGTGCGAGTCGTCAATAACTACGGTGATTTTCTTTGAGGGGGGTAACCGATGCAGCCAGTCAAAAGGAACGGCAGCAGTATGGGGAGAACCCACGGAATCGGTAACGACCACGATTTCTTCCGAAGCCGTTGCCGCCAATCGTCTGGGAAGCTCGGCAAACCAGTTTTCGTAATCTTCGACAGCGGGCGTAAACCCTTCCAGTCTCAGGGCAGGGTGAACGTTAGGGGCATAGAAAATGGGAACCTGAGGGTTTTGAAAAACCAGCCATTTGAGTGCCAATTGTCCCGCCAGCATACCCGATGAAACGGTTAAGGTATCCGCCACGCCAAACCATTGAGCCAGAGCAGCTTCCGCATCTTCGTATATCGATAATCGGAGGGTATTACTTCGCGAACTACCCCAATTAATACCCACCTGCTGCATGCCCTCCATTACCCGTTGAATGAATACTGGATTTTTACTCATGCCCAGGTACGAGGTCCCGCTGCACCAGAGGTATTCTTTCTGATCAATAACCAGGGTTCGATCTGGAATAGATGAAGTGTAAAACGTTGACATTTAGCTTAATAACTTGGCTCCGGTTCCGTTTTCTTCGGCGTAAATTACTTTCCCGTAGTCGATGGTAACACCGCTGGAAATGTGGTCTTCTACCAGTAAAATACCGTCCATATCCACGTAATCGAGCAGCGGTAATAACTGAGCGATGGCTGAACAGCCAATGTTGGATTCGGTCATGCAGCCCACCATAACTTTCAGACCCAGCTTACGGGCGTGGGCAATCATCCGACGAGCGGGGGTAAGGCCGCCGCATTTCATCAGCTTGATGTTAATTCCGTGAAAAAAGCCATAACAACGGGCCACGTCGGCTTCTACGATGCAGCTTTCGTCCGCGATGAGAGGTAATGCCGACTCTGCGTAGACTTTCTTCATGCCTTCCCAATTGGTGGCCTTCATGGGCTGTTCGATGAATTCAACTCCAAGTTCTTTTAGAGCTATGGAATTCTGGATGGTTTCTTCTACATCCCAGGCTGTGTTGGCATCAACCCGGAAAACGGCATCGGTATGTTTTCGTAATTCCTGGATGATTTGAATGTCTTGTTTTGTGCCTAATTTAATCTTGTACAAAGGAAAAGGCATTTCCTTCATTTTATCAACCATTTTCTCAAGGGTGTCCATACCAATGGTATAATCCGTAATTGGATTCTTGGAAGGCTCCAGTCCCCAGACTTCGTACAATTTTTTACCCGCTTTTTTGGCGTATAAATCATTATAAGCTACGTCCAGAGCACACAAGGCAAAGGGATGTTCATCGCGTAAGTGCGGCTCAATGAATTCGTAAAATTCCTCGGGAGTACCGCCCGGATACTGTTCAATGGATGAGCGAACAGCTTCGAGCTGGGCAATCATGGTGTGCATATACACACCGTAATAAGTGGTTTCGGTGGCTTCGCCATACCCAGAAAATTCGCCGTCCTGAAGCTCAACGATGAGCGTAGGTTGTTCATTACGAGATTCGTGCGTGATGGTAAACGTGTGCCGCAACTGAAGAATATGGGAGTGAAGGAGAAGTTTCAAGAGACGATGAAATGATAAACGGTTCAATAATGAAGAAGGCAGATACGGTCCTAAAAAAAGAGAGGTACCCAATGATCACTAATCAAAGAAAATCAAAAAGCTCTGCCGATTAACAAAATTGTGTAATTTTATGAAAAATGGGCTATTTATTTTGTGATTCATTAGATTATTCTGTTTTTCTTTGGAACAAATCCGTTTATAGAAATGCTTCAAATGTAAACCCTATGACAAAGTCTCTGGTATTCATCGCTCCCACTAGGTTTGCTTGAAAATCATCCCGTAAATTTATCTGCCGTTTCAATTAGTACCGAACGAAATATAATCCTTTCCTTCCCTGTGAAAACTGAAGAAATTTCAGCTCCTGTAAAAAACGATAAAGCTGAGCGTAACTTTAATTTCTGGCAGTCGACCGTTGCTTTCATGACCTATGCTTTACTTCTGGTTTGCATACTCGGGCGATTCGGGACGTATTTTTTCTTCTTTGAGTTATTTAGCCACTTTGCCGTACAGTGCCTAGGCGTGTCGGTATTTCTACTGATTTACTGGATACTCTTCCGAAATCGGCTGTACGTAATTGCCTTGTTTAGCGTCATTCTGAATGCCTGGCAGGTGTTTCCCTGGTTACAGAGAACGGACACAAGCGGAACTGCTGATTTACGCATCATGCACACTAATGTGCTGTTTACGAATACTAATTATGAAGCCATCGTCAGGGGTATTGCTAAAGAGAAGGCGGATATTGTGTTAATCGCTGAAGCTACGCCTCCCATTTTTCAGCATTTCAGGAAGAGCCTCGGAGCCGAATATCCCTACCAATACATGGTTTACACGAAGTCACATTGTTATAATGTGATCGGCAGTCGCTTTCCCATTGAAGTAGACCACGCAGCTGTTACTGCCAATCGCATGATGCATGTTTACGCCAATGTAAAGGGCAAAAAAGTGGCTCTGATTTCGGTACACCCGAAAACGCCCCTGAGCTCGCTCTGGTTTAAACTTCGAAATGAGCGAATTTCCAAAGCCTTTGCCCTGGCTGCTCAGGAGAAAGTTCCGGCTATTCTGGCGGGAGATTTTAACGTCAGCGTTTTTTCGCCGGTGTATCAATCGCTGGTGAATGAATCAGGACTACACGCTTCCAGAAAAGGTATTGGACTTTTCCCCACGTATCGAAATGGCTATGGCCCACTGATGATTCCGATTGACCATGTGTTGACGAATAAAGGCTTCAAAACGGTAGGTTTTCACACCGCCGATATTGAAGACTCAGACCATAAAGCCATTATCGTCGATCTGAAATTCCAGTAAAAAAGCCCTGAGTATTCAGGGCTTAGAATTTATGGGATTAAGCGGAAGTTTAGTTGGTAGCTGGCGTGAAGCGAGTTTGAATGCGTTTGTAATACAAATTCGTCAGTCCTTCATAGCCAGAATCGGTCCCAACGACCACATAAATATTTCCGTCGGCGTTGGAGGTAACCTGTAACTTTTGATTTTCGTTACTGCGAGTAATAAACTTGTACGTACTGTCCTGCGTGCCGTTTGAGATATCTCCTAATACCATCAAATCCTTACCGCCCTGGGCCTGATTGCCCTTGTCCAGATTAAACGTATAAAAATCTCCCACTAGCGTTACCGCCGGAGCCACGCCTGAAGCTCCGGCTTTCAGATAGACGGAATGGGCGGGCGACCCTCCAATTCCAACGCTTTTATCCGGTGCGTTTGAGGCTAGTTCCACCACAAACTCAACGTTAAACTTGGTGTTGGGAGCTAAGCCAGAAACTTTTTGGGTCAGATACATGAATACGTCATCGCTTCGATTAATTGATTGGAGACGAAATCCCTGTTTGGTAGTATCTAGTGGAGCAGGAAGTTTTGATAAACCTTTTCTAAA
Source organism: Siphonobacter sp. SORGH_AS_0500 (assembly GCF_031453245.1). NCBI lineage: Bacteria > Pseudomonadati > Bacteroidota > Cytophagia > Cytophagales > Cytophagaceae > Siphonobacter > Siphonobacter sp. SORGH_AS_0500. The sequence continues at coordinate 3,005,674 of NZ_JAVIYT010000001.1, read as the reverse complement.
ACTGAAAATGGCCGTATCGGTGGCGGTTGAATAGTCCGAAAAACCAGCCGACCAATTTGGACTTCCTCCCATACTAAAGTCGGTGGCGGTGAGAAAAAAGGGTTCTGAAAAATTTTTGTTACAACTGATAACTCCGGTGGAAAGGAGAATCAGGCAAATCCATTTTGACAGTTGTTTCATGGTTTGTTTGTTAAATCAAATGAGTTCTGTTTCACACTGAACCAGTGGCAGACGCAAACGGTCTGAGAAAGCTTTCTGAATTTAAGACCCTGGTTACTGATTAAAAGTTGTAACGTAGCAATTATTTATTAAGTATTTATAAGGTAAATTATTGAATTTGAATATCTTATGATTGGTGAAAATAGTTAGTTACCCCGCCGCTCGGCTAGAGCCGAGCGACGCTGTAGTTTGGTAGGCTTCTGTCCGATGTTCGCAAGCTTGGTCTTGTTTGGGAAAGCTGTTTTGTAACTAGCTAGGGGTTTGCACTCTACCGGCCAGAGGCCTAGAGCTAGGTAGTCACTCGGCTAGAGCCAAGCGACTGCGGGAATTAACTTCCAGCCAGAAAGTGTTGCTAAATCCTAAGTAGGGTCCTTCGCTTCGCTCTGGATGACAGGAGGAGAGGCAACCCCAACTACCTCAGCCCAGCCGATGCCAGCTTTTTCGCTGGCATCATTCGTCTCACGTTTCATATCCACCCGGCAGTCACTCGGCTAGAGCCGAGCGACGGCGGGAATGTGACTTGCAGCCAGAAAGTGTTACTCAATCCTATAGTAAGGTCCTTCGCTTTGCTCTGGATGACAGGAGGGAAGAAGAGGGTGTTATAGCCCGACCAACGTGGTCCGACCAGCTTTTTGCTGGCAGCTCTGTTAGGAATTGGAGAAGTAGAGTTATTTCTTAACCTGCATGCGATGCCAAATTTCGTAACACGCCCGGCTGTTGTGGTAAGGGCATTTCCAGGCATTAACCTTATCAGCCTTTCGGGAGGGCTGATGATGGGCATCCGTTTTCTCGAACCATTCGCCATCGTTATAGTCAATCAAATGCTCTTTGATGAAAGCCCAACTTTGCTGCGATTTTTCCAGAAAATGTTGCTTACCCGAAAGTTGATAGGCGTTGAAGTAACCCACCATTTGTTCACTTAATACCCACCAGCTTCGATCTTCGTTTTTATGTCCCGAGGTCGGATCGAATTCGTAAGTCAAGGCTCCGTCTGGGTTTAAGCCTTCCAGGGTAGCGGTAACCATTTTCAGACTTAGCTCTTTTACTTTTGCTAGTAACCCCTTTTCATTTAATACTTCGGCTGTTTCGTAGAGTAACCAGGACGCTTCAACGTCGTGTCCGAAGGAAATTTCGGTGGATTTTACCTGCCAGTCTTCCGTGAAAAACAGCCGCATGTGATAACTTTCAGGATTAATGATATGACCCATAAAGTCATTTTCCAGCATGGAGCGAACGTGTTTTTTCAATTCAGGATCGGGCCATACGCGGTATAAATTTGTGAAGGGTTCAATCAAATGCAGGTGCGTATTCATCGATTTTCGCTCTTCACCCTTACTCAAAATATAATCCTCCGTTTGCGACCAATCTTCATTAAAAGCTTCAATAAAACCGCCTTGTTTCGGATCGTAGGCCTTTTCAACCAGCGTTCGGAACAACTGTTTCGCATCATCCAGGACTTGAGGTATTTTCGTAGCCCGGTAATATTCGCTTAGTCCGTACAAAGCAAAGCCCTGACCGTATAACTGTTTCTTGGTAACAGAAGGGCTACCGTCCGCTTTCACCGACCAATACACACCGCCATTCTTTTTATCCCAGAAGTAGGTTTTTATAAACTGATACGCCCGATCAGCCAGCGTTCGATAGTCCGGTTTTCGGGTAACCCGATACGCTAGCGAGAATGCCCAGAGAATGCGGGCATTCAGAACAATCGCCTTGTCTGCTTGTAAATCAGGTTGATTGTCTGCGTCTATCCGACCATAAAAGCCTCCGCGTGGATCGACGGTATGCGTTTCCCAGTATTGAAAAATGCGTAGAAATTCCTGATAAACTTCCTGTTGCAGGGCCGGTAACGAAAGCATAACTCAGCTACGTTTAAAAAATCAGTTAACGAAAAGAGAGGTATGAAAAGACTTCGCCAGCTTCAAATTCTGAACGATCTGCGGGTAATTCCAGAAACCCGGTACACGCCAATAAATTTGCGAAATCACCTGACCCTGACCCTTTGAGTGGGGTCGCCATCAATCGGCCTTCTTCGTTAAAAGAAGCGGCAACGGTTAGAAAATACGTCAGCTCGGGTTTGAAAACGATCTTTTCTGAAAGAACGGCTTTCATTGGTGCGAGCGTGCCCTGCAACAAATACGGTCGAACGTATTTCAGAAAACAGGCAAAGGTAGAAACGGGATTGCCGGGCAAAGCGAAAACGGCGTTTTGTCCTGCTCTAACTCCAAACCAGACGGGTTTACCGGGCCGCTGAGCTACTTTATGAAATTGTTTCTGAATCCCTAATTTCTCCAGCGTAGCGGGTACAAAATCCTTTTTACCGGCTGAAACGCCACCCGTCAGAATTAGAATTTCAAAGTTCTGTATTAATTCCGTTAACTTCTTTTCCAGTGATTCAGGATGATCGGGGAGGTGAAATAACTCGCTGGCAAAACCCATTTCCTGCAAAGCCGCCGCCAGTTGATACCCACTGGATTTACGAATTTGATGGGGGAGAGGAGTTACCTGAATATCAACCAACTCGTCGCCCGTTGAAATAATAGCTACGCGTGGTTTTTTCTGAACCAATACCTGCGACTTACCCACGGAAGCCAGAATGCCAATCTCAGAAGAACCCAAGCGAATGCCAGCCTGTAATAACACTTCACCCGCCCGACGGTCGCTTCCCTGGTGATGTACGTTTTGCTGCGGATTGACGTTTGTATTCAGAGCCGCAAATCGTTTATCTCCGTACTCTGAAAATGTTAAGTCTTCGTAACGAATGACCGTATTTGTATTCGATGGAAGAACCGCTCCCGTCATGACCTCGAGGGCTGAACCCCGTGAAGTGATCGTTTTAGGCGACTCTCCGGCGTATTGCGTTCCTTCAATTCGGAATAATCCTTCGGTAATGGGCGTATCAATCGAAACGGCGATACCATCCATTGTTACCCGATGGAAAGGAGGGAAATCACGGTCAGCCGTTATCGCTTCGGCCAGAATTCGGCGGTTGGCTAGCGGTAGAGGAATCGTTTCAGTACCCCAATCGATTTGATGGGCAGTGATGATCTGGGAGGCTTCTTCAACAGAAATCATAAGCAAAGGCGTAAAAAAAGGAATATCAAAGATGGCAGAGTAGACTTATTCAAGCAATGCTTCCGGCCCGAATGCTTTTAAATATTGAATTTCTTGGCTCTATTTGTAAGTTAGGTAGCCTCGGAAAGGTTTACATTTGAAGGTACTTTCTGTAAAAAGCCCCAAACTCCCATCTCAATAAGCTTAAGACTAACCAGTTTTTATGAGAAAACCATTTTCCCTCATTGCATTACTTGTTTTTATAAGTACGGTCTGTGCCAGTGCTCAGCCCTCTGCTGAACCGTATGGCCCCCAAGCTTTGACTATTCTGGATGCCCGTAAGTTTCACTGGTCGCCCGATGGAAATGCTTACCTGAATTTTCAGGGAGGCGAGTTAGTTCAGACGGACGTTAAAACCGGAGCGAAAACTACGCTGGTAACAAAACAGCAATTAACTCCCGCTGGAGCGAGTGAGCCTCTGCGAGTGCAGGCCTTTGATTACTTGCCTACGCTTAAAAAATTATTGATCTACACCAATGGCAAGCGGGTGTGGCGTTATGCTACCCGTGGTGATTATTACCTGCTGGACATGGCGGGTAACTCCCTTAAGAAGCTGGGACAGTCGCTGCCCGAAAGCTCTCTGATGTTTGCGAAAATTTCGCCCGATGGTTCTCAGGTGGCCTATGTTTCCAAGCATAACCTTTATGTAGAGGATTTAAAGTCAGGAGCGATTAAGCCTTTGACGACTGACGGAACAGATCGGTTAATCAACGGGACGTTTGACTGGGTTTATGAAGAAGAACTGGATTGTCGCGACGGATTTCGCTGGTCGCCCGATAGCAAGCGAATTGCCTTCTGGACGGTAGATGCCCGTAAGATTCGTAATTTCCTGATGATGAATAATACGGACTCCACGTATTCTTTTAACGTTCCCGTAGAATATCCTAAAGCAGGAGAGAAGCCTTCTCCGACGTTTGTCAAAACGGTTGAAGTGGCAACGGGTAAGATTACACCCATCCAGATTCCCGGCGAGCCGGATAACAACCTGTTACCCCGCATGGAGTGGATTCCTGGAAGTTCGGAGTTATTAATCCAGCAACTCAATCGTCGTCAGCAGGAGAGTACCTTATACGTAGCGGACGGAACCACTGGAGCGGCGAAAGTGATTAATAAAGAAACCGACGATGCCTGGGTAGATGTTCGGAGTAACTGGTCAGAAAGTGAAGTGACGAACTGGCACTGGCTCGCGGGTAACAAAGAGTTTTTATACCTAAGCGAAAAAGGCGGCTGGCGTCAGTTATATAAAGTGACGAAAGAGGGTAAAGAAACGTTGCTTTCAAAAGAACCTTATGACATTATTAACGTCTATGCAGTCGATGAAAAAAATGGGTATGTGTACTTTGCAGCTTCCCCTACGAATGCAACTCAGCAATATTTATACCGTCTGAAACTGAATGGAAAAGGAAATGCGGAACGCTTAACGCCAGCAAAATACGCAGGGACGAACGATTACGAGATCTCTCCGAACGGTTTATGGGCTAGTCATTCGTTTTCTTCAGCAAATATTCAGCCTACTGGGGGTTTTATCTCCCTGCCTACGCATAAGCCAGCCGATGGGAAAACTGAGCCTGAGTTGAAAGCGGGTCGAATGAAAGTAGAATTTTTCCAGGTAAAAACATCCGAAGGAACCGTTATGGATGGCTGGATGGTGAAACCTGCCAACTTCGATTCTACGAAGAAATATCCCGTTGTCTTTTACGTGTATGGCGAACCTGCTTCGGCGACGGTAGTCGATCGTTTTGGCTCGGGTTACAATCGTCTGTTCCAGGGAAATATGGCCGATCAGGGCTACATCTATATTTCGCTGGATAACCGCGGAACTCCTGCTCCGAAAGGTCGGGCTTGGCGGAAAGCGATTTACCGTAACAACGGAATCGTGAACACCAAAGACCAGGGACTGGCTACGCAGGAAATTGTAAAATGGCCATTTATCGATAAAAATCGCGTAGCCATCTGGGGCTGGAGCGGCGGTGGCATGTCTACGTTAAATGCTCTCATGCAGTATCCTGATTTGTACCAGACGGGCATTGCTATTGCGGCTATTTCGGATCTGCACTTGTATGATAACATCTACGAAGAGCGGTACATGGGTATTCCTTCGGAAGCTCAGGCTGACTATGCCAAGGGATCACCGATCAGTCACGTTAAAAACCTGAAAGGAAACCTGTTGTACATCCACGGAACGGGTGACGATAACGTGCATTACCAAAACGCGGAAGTGCTGATTAACCATTTGATCAAGGCAGGTAAGCTGTTTAGTCTGATGATTTATCCGAATCGCAGTCACAGCATCTCCGAAGGTGAAGGAACGTCTCAGCACTTGTCAAAAACCTATACGGACTTCTTGCTGAAGAACTGCCCTCCGGGAGCAAAGTAAGCGTATTGCATTCTACCAGGAATCGCTTAGATTTGGCAACGCTTCGGCGTTGCCATTTTTATTTCTTACCTTCTTAAGCCGCAATGCAATGAGTACGAGTGAACCTTTTGGTTATGAAGCAATCTTGAAAGATACCCAGGACTCTGGCTTTACGATGGCCTCCGAGCCACTGACGGGTTCTTTGCTTCGGACGCTGGCTGCCACCAAACCCGGTGGGAAATTTCTGGAATTAGGCACGGGTACGGGATTATCTACCAGTTGGATTCTCGCCGGAATGGATGCGGCATCGACATTGATTTCGGTTGATAATGATCCTAAATTTCTGGAGATTGCGGAACGTCACCTTCACAGTGATGAGCGACTTACACTGGTACGAGCCGATGCGGGAGGATGGCTGGAAGCGAATGCGGAGGAGTCATTCGACTATATCTTTGCGGATACCTGGCACGGGAAATACCTGTTACTGGACGAAACACTGGCTCTATTGAAACCGGGTGGTTTATACATCATCGATGACTTATTACCGCAACCCAACTGGCCCGAAGGACACGATATCAAGGCACATTTATTAAAAGAACGCCTCCTTTCAGAACCCCAACTCTGGATTACCCAACAAGACTGGGCCACGGGTATTATGATTGGGGTGAAAAAATAAGTCTAGTTGTTAGTTTTCAGTTTATAGTTGTCAGTTAGCGTTCGAATACTAGTGAGTGTTAATAAAGACATCCATCATAACTGAAAACTAACAACTAAAAACTGAAAACTATTATGCCTCTTTCTCATATAGACGAAAATGCGAACCCTACGATGGTGGATGTGGGGGATAAGCTGATTACCCGCCGGACGGCTACGGCCCGGAGTCTGGTTTTATTACCCCCAGCCGTGCTGGAAGCTTTGCAGGATGGTGAAATTAAAACCAAGAAAGGCCCTGTGTTTCATACCGCCATCATTGCCGGAACGATGGGGGCGAAGAAGACTTCGGAACTAATCCCCTTCTGTCATCCGCTGGGACTGGATTCCTGTAAGTTCAAAATTGAAGTCATGGGTAATCAGGTGCAAATTGATTGTACCTGTGCTCTGGAAGCCAAAACCGGGGTAGAAATGGAAGCCCTGACGGGAGCCTCTATCGCCGCTCTGACGATTTATGACATGTGCAAAGCTTTATCTCACGATATCGTTATTCAGGAAACCCGATTACTCACCAAAACAGGCGGAAAATCTGATTTTCAGTCGAAATAGATTGTTTGAGGAGGTTTGAATGGTTTGAAATCGTTTGATTTTCTGAAAAACCATAGCCCTAAAGGGGTTCAATACGAATAGCCCCGGATGTAATCCGGGGTTTCTTGCAATATCCTATATGTTACTCTTCCCCGGATTACATCCGGGGCTACCCATATTAAACCCCGCTGGGGTTATTAAAAGCTGGGGTTATTAAAAAACGATCAAACCTTCTCAAATTAACCCAAGTCAAAGTGAAATGAAGCAATTACCGCCGCTTTGGGGATTGGTGCTGGCTGGGGGGCAAAGTTCCCGCATGGGGCAGGACAAGGCCTGGTTGAGTTACCACGACATGCCTCAGTGGCAGTATGTACAGAAGCTGTTACAAAAGGTTTGTGAGCGGGTATATCTTTCCATGAATCCTTCTCAACCATCCGTTTCGGGCGAGTTAGTAATCACCGATCAATACGCGGAGCAGGGGCCAATGGGCGGGTTAATGTCCGCCATAGGAACCAATTCTGAAGTGGCCTGGTTAGTAATGGCGGTAGATATGCCTGTCGTAACCGAAGAAACCTTACGTTTTTTGTCGACTCATCGGAACCCTGCATGTGCGGCAACGGTTTATAGAACTTCTGATAATCAGATAGAACCATTATTGGCCATTTATGAGCCGTCTAGTTTTTCATCGATTCATACTTTATTTGAAAAAAAAGCATTAAGCTTGCAGAAATTTCTAGGGACATCAGACGTTACTTTCCTGAGTCCGCCCAAGCCCTCAGAGTTAATCAGTATAGATACCCCCGAAGCCTACCGATACTGGAATAAGCATTAAGCTTTCTCTTCAGATTCTCCGCTAAGGTTTGCAATCCCATAGATTACGATTGGAACAGTTTCAGGAATTTTTAAACAAGTATCTTCCAGGAAACGACTGGCTCAATTTTTTAGGATTCTTTGTTATCCTTGCTACTGGAACGCTCTTTCGCCGTTTTATGGGCAAAAAGCTGAGTCAGATCACCTTCGGAATCGTTCGAAGGGTATCCCGGGAAAATGAAGTAACGGTTCAGGAGTTTGTTACTTTATTGGGGCGACCTCTGGAATATGTCTTTTTGCTGGTCATTGCTTTTTTTGCCTTTGATCTCATCCATATCCCTACCCAGTGGGAGCTGGCTCATCCAACGGAATTTGGCCTTCGCCTTATTTTTCTCAGAGGATACAAAAGTTTACTCATTCTGGCCCTAACGTGGGTTCTGATTCGTTTTGTGAAGTTTCTGGCGATTGTTTTTACCCGTCGGGCAGAACGAACGGACACGAAAATGGATGATCAGCTGGTGCCTTTTCTAACAGACATCATCATTGCATTGATCGTCATTGTGGCGGGGCTGATTATAACGGGCAAGGTATTTAATATTGACGTTGCCACGTTAATCACCGGATTGGGAATTGGCGGTATCGCTATTGCTTTGGCGGCCCGCGAAACGCTGGAAAACCTGCTTGCGTCGTTTACCATTTTTATGGACGGCTCATTCGTAGTAGGAGACGCCGTACAGATCGGGACGATGACAGGCGATGTAGAAAAAATAGGTTTCCGCAGTACGCGTATACGTACGGTAGATGGCAGTCTGGTAACCGTACCCAATCGTCTGATTGTCTCACAGGTATTAGAAAACCTTACTCAGCGTGAATTCCGACGGGCCAAGTATACGATCCGGCTGGATTTAAGTACCTCTTCCGAACGGTTAAGAGCGGTGATTTCTGATATTCAGGACGCAATTGACGTTCATGAATTTACAAAAAACAAACCTGGTGTCATACGTTTTGATGCCTTCGGCGATCAGTCCTTCGACGTACTGATTATCTATTTTGTAGAAACCCGGGACATTCGCACGTTTAACCGAATCAAGGAAGAAATTAATTTCAAGATTATGCAAATCGTTTTAACCCATAAAGTTCGCTTTGCCAATCCTATCAGTACCGTTTATTTAAAAAACGATTTTATCAATAACTCTGGCGATAACTCGCTGTAACAAAAAAGTTTAGGTTGAGATATTGACAAAATGCTTTCGTCCGTTTTACCTTTGCAACTCATTCACCAATGCGACGCATCTCCAGACGCTGGTACGCTCTCCTTCCCCAATCGTTGTAGTAGCTTTTACCCTTCTGTGAATGAATCAAAAACAACTCAAGCATTTTTTCTATTTCACCCCACCATATTAATTTTCTATTCCGGCACGGCCGCGATTGATACGTTATTTTCATGTATACATCAGAAGAGCTGAGTTTGCGGCTGCTGTCAGAATTGAGGGCAATCGCAAGGGAGTTGAGTATATCTAATCCCACCCAATTGTCCAAATCTGATCTCATTGCTAAAATTCTAGAAAGACAGGTCGAACAGAAAAAGCCTGCCAGTACCACTCATATGCCAGCAGCCTCCGATAAACCCCGGGCTCGGCGTACGCGGAAAGTGGCCGAAGAACAGGAGGTAACTCCCGCTCCGGTAGCCCAGCCCGTCGTTGCTGAATCACCCGTAGTTGAAACTCCTGCGGCTCCGGTTGAACCCGTTTCAACTGAAAATCAGGATAATCGACACAAACGTACCCGCATTCGTCGCGGTAACTCAGACGAGAAAATCCCAGAAGCTTCTACTTCCACTCTGGAAGCTGCGGAAGAACAGAAAAATCAGCAAGATTCGGCTTTTGAGCCCATTGATGAAATGGAAATTCCGGCTGAATTAGCGAATGATTTTTCTTTAGACGAGGCGTATCAGGCCACTATGGAAGTAATGCCTGAGCCTCAGACGGCCGCCGTTCAGGCTCCTAATCCTGAAACGGGTGCACGTCCGAACAATCGGGAAAACCGTGAACCTCGTGACCGGGAAGGACGTACCGATGAAAATGGACAGCCTTTACAGCCCAATCCTCGCTCGCAGCAAATGCAGCAGCAGGTGAAGCGTAACTATAACCAACACATTCGGGAGTTCGACGGATTAATTGAAAACGAAGGAGTTCTGGAAATTATGTCAGACGGAGGATACGGCTTTTTGCGTTCCGCTGATTATAACTACCTGGCTTCTCCCGATGATATTTATGTATCTCCTTCTCAGATTAAATTATTTGGTCTGAAAACGGGAGACACCGTTCGGGGAGCGATTCGTCCTCCCAAAGAAGGGGAGAAGTATTTTGCCCTGTTACGAGTGGAATCCGTTAACGGAAAAACCACCGAAGAGATTCGGGACCGTATTCCTTTTGAATACTTAACTCCCTTATTCCCAACGGAAAAATTAAATCTGTTTACCTCGGGTCGCGAAAACTCTACCCGTATCCTTGATCTGTTTGCTCCCATTGGGAAAGGTCAGCGGGGGATGATCGTAGCTCAGCCTAAAACGGGTAAAACGGTATTACTGAAAGAAATTGCCAATGCCATTGCCCGTAACCACCCCGAAGTGTTCTTGTTGATCCTGCTGATTGACGAACGCCCGGAAGAGGTAACGGATATGCAGCGAAGTGTAAAGGCGGAGGTTATTTCCTCTACTTTCGATGAGCAGGCCGATCGCCACGTGAAAGTATCGAGCATGGTACTGGAAAAAGCCAAACGTATGGTAGAATGCGGTCACGATGTCGTTATTCTGCTGGATTCTATTACTCGTCTGGCTCGTGCGTATAATACGGTCGTTCCATCTTCGGGTAAAATCCTGTCGGGTGGGGTAGATGCCAACGCTCTTCATAAACCCAAACGCTTCTTCGGTGCAGCTCGTAATGTGGAGAACGGAGGTTCATTAACTATTATCGCTACTGCTCTAATCGAAACGGGAAGCCGGATGGATGAGGTGATCTTTGAGGAATTCAAAGGTACGGGTAACATGGAACTTCAGTTGGATCGGAAACTCTCGAATCGTCGGATTTTCCCAGCTATCGATGTTCCTGCTTCCGGTACTCGTCGCGAGGATCTGCTTATGGATCCCGAAACGCTCAAACGAGTATGGATCTTACGCAAATATATGTCCGATATGAATTCCGTAGAATCAATGGAATTCCTGCTGGAAAAAATGCGGGGAACCCGTTCAAACGAAGAGTTCTTACTCTCAATGAATCGATAATACTAGCGTTTGAGTGTTTGATTTCGTTTAAGAAAAGTTTAAAGAGGTTTTAGTGATTAAAACATTTTCAAACCTTACGAAACGAAATCAAACGTTCAAATGTAGAAAAGAGCCTTACCTACAGGTGAGGCTCTTTTTTTATAACCTTTTCGGGTAAGCCTGAGTTATTATTATAGGCATATTTAACAAATGGCTTCGTTAGTGAACAAACAGAAGTACATTTGTAAATGTCGACGAATTCTTAAGTGTTTTCGAACTAATCTTCCATTCGTTCGCTCAGAACTTTTCATTTTATCTAACGATTTGTTATGTCAACCGTCAAAACGCTGACTTGGTTAGTGCTAATCAGCTGGATTGCAGGAGGGGCTTATTGGCACGTTTGCCAGATTAAACAATTGTGTGATGGAAATCCAGAACCAGTAGTGGTAAGCGAAGAGGTTTCTTCTACTGAATTTGATATACCGGCCCTTGATATCCAAGACGCTAATTCTTTTCATGTAACTTCCATACACAATCTGGGTTTTGCTCGTTCAAGAGGTGGGGTTTCTACGGAGGCGGTCCAGCCTCAGTTACAATCGCTGGCGGTTTATCTGAAAGCTAATCCCAGGAAAACAGTGAAATTGGTTGGGTATTATGCCAGTGACGAGGAAAATAACACGGCCTTCCAATCCTTGGGATTAGCCCGGGCTGATGCGATTAAGCAATACTTTTTGAAGTTAGGAGTTCCTGATAAACAGGTATTGACCGAAGCCGAACAACGGGCCTTAGCCTTCAGTCCGGCGGACTCATCCTATGGAGCAGGCTTTGTCTTTTCGGGAACAGCTGAAGTGGCAGAAACGCTAACGGAAGAAAAGCTAACGGAAACGACTCCGCCGACCTCCACTGCTACTTCCTTCGAAGTCCCCAAAGGACAAACGGAAGAGGAACTAGCCGCTGCGGCTACGTATGAAAGCATTTTCCGGCCCATGGAGTTATATTTCCCGCTGAGTAGTAATCAATTCATTCGAACGAAAGATAACGAGACGTTTTTTAATGAAGTAAAGAAATACCTGAAACAGAACCCTAATAAACGCCTGATATTAACCGGGCATACGGACAGTGAAGGGCCAGATGACTCGAATTTGAGACTATCTAAAAGTCGGGCAGAGGCAGTGAAGCGACAGTTTGTCAGAAAGGGAATAAAACCTGATCAGATTATTACGATTGGAAAAGGAGAGACGCAGCCGCTGGCAGACAATACGTTACCCGCAGGCCGAAAGGCTAATCGTCGGGTAACGATGGCGATCGACGAACAGAAGATGTAACAGAATTTCTCGGAAATAAGTATTGATATGTACGAACATTTTAATCCCATGCATCTGGAAAGTGCCTGGTTACAACACCTGATTTTTCTGGGAGGAGCCGGCATTCTGGGGTATATCATTGGCTATCTGAACGGGAAGACGACCCTCAATAAGCTAAAGGCAAGTTTAAGTAATCTGGAGTTTCATCTGAATCAGTGCGAGCAGGGTTTGTACGTGCCGCCGCAGCCGAAAGCCATTCATCCGGCTACCCCTTTTGCCGAGCCCATCGTAGCTCCGCCCGCTGAAGAGGCAGCTCAGCCGATGGCGACTACTGTAATTCCGAATGAGGAAGACGACCTGAAAAAGATTGAAGGCATTGGTCCCAAAGTAGAGAAGCTATTGCATGAGGCGGGTATCAAAACTTTTGCTCAGCTAGCAGCGGCGGAACCTTCCCACGTGATGTCCATTTTGCGGGCTTCTGGCGGTTCCCGTTTCCAGGTTCAGGAATCCAGTAGCTGGGCTAAACAGGCGAAACTGGCTCAGGAAGGAAAATGGGAACAGCTAAAAGCGTTACAGCAGGAGATAACCCAGAAGGGGTAATAAGGACGTAAGACTTGCATTGAAGAATGCTATTCAAGCTTAGAAAATCATGGTATTAATACAATCGTTAAGTCAAAACATACCCATTGCTGTGCTGGAAGCCGTTGCCATCATGACTTTGGTGGCGGGTATTGGCTGGATCTTAGGCCGCCGTTCCATGAATCATCAGATTGATACGATTCAAATGGAAATCGCTACCAAACAGGTGGAGCTGGAAATGTGTCGTCAGGGCAAACCGAAACCATTCAGACAGGACAAGACAACCAAGCCGTTTCATGCCAGAGCCTTTTGCGGTGCCGCAACCCGACTCTGTCATTCCTTCGGAACCCGAAGTAATCAAAGAACCGACCATCGAGATACCTCTGGATATTGCTACTTTTGAAGGCATTCCAGGACTTACTTCCGCCATTGCAGCTCCGGTTATTCTGGATGAACCCGATGATCTGAAGGTTATTGAGGGGATTGGTCCTAAAATTGAACAAATCCTGAATGTCAACGGAATTATTAGCTTCAAAAGTCTGGCCACTACCTCCGTTGACCACATCAGAGGGTTATTAAAAGCCGAAGGTCCCCGTTTTGAAAACCGGGACCCTTCTACCTGGCCGGAGCAGGCTCAACTGGCTGCCGAAGGCCGCTGGGTGGAATTAAAAGAATGGCAGGATGAATTAAGTAAAGGGCAGCGGAGTTAATGAATAGCAGACTGTTGAAAAACAGTTAGGATGAACGTTTCATTTTTCAATTATCATTATGACTGAAAGTAGTAAAACCTTTCTCTATCAATACCTTAACAACCCTTCACCAACGGGTTTCGAAGCCTCCGGACAACGCATTTGGCTGGATTACATCAAACCTTACATTGACGAATACATCGTTGATACCTACGGTACGGTGGTGGGGGTAATCAACCCGGGCCAGCCTTACAAAGTAGTAATCGAAGCTCACTCCGATGAGATTTCCTGGTTTGTGAATTACATCTCAGACGATGGTTACATCTACGTTCGCCGCAACGGCGGTTCTGATGCGGTCATTGCTCCTTCCAAGCGGGTGAATATTCACACGAAAAAAGGAATCGTTAAAGGCATTTTTGGCTGGCCTGCTATTCACGTACGTGACCTGGCAAAAGACACGGCTCCGAAAGTAACCGACCTGACGATTGATTGTGGGGCTACGAAAAAGGAACTGGAAGAAAAAGGCGTTCATGTGGGTTGCGTCATCACCTTTGAAGACGAGTTAACCGAGTTAAATGATCGCTATTTTGTTGGTCGTGCTCTGGATAACCGCGTGGGCGGTTTCATGATTGCAGAAGTAGCTCGTTTGCTAAAAGAAAATCAGGTGACATTGCCTTATACCTTGTACGTAGTCAATGCCGTTCAGGAAGAAATTGGCTTACGTGGAGCTGAAATGATTGCCCGCCGTCTGAAAGCTGATGTGGCTATCTGTACGGATGTAACGCACGATACTACTTCGCCGCGATACGATAAAAAAGAGCAGGGCGATTTACGCTGCGGTGGCGGTCCGGTGTTATGCTATGGGCCAGCGGTGCAAAATAACCTGCTGGATTTTCTCATTGGTGTAGCCGAAGAAAAAGAGATTGCCTTCCAGCGTCAGGCGGTAAGCCGCTCGACGGGCACGGATACGGACTCGTTTGCTTATGCGGCCGAAGGAACTGCTTCTGCGTTAATCTCCCTTCCGCTGAAGTACATGCACACTACGGTTGAAACCGTGAGTAAGCAGGACGTTCAGGCCGTGATTACTCTGATGTATGAAACCCTGTTAAAGCTCGAAAGCGGTCAGGATTTTAGATATTTAAGCTAACACAGGCAACGAAATAAACAGTATAGGGGTCGTAAGTGGGAACGCTTACGACCTTTTTGCGTAAGTATGCTAAATAAGCATAGGAAATGAACTTTGCTTCAGGAATCCCGATTGTAGAATAGATTCCCCTTCATTCCATTACCCCCATGAAAAAGCGAATACTGAATCGATTTATTAACTACTTCATTCGAGGACTTTTACTCATTGCTCCCCTGTTTTTTACGGGCTACATCCTGTATCAGGCTTTTTTGTATCTGGATGGATTAATTCCAGTGGGCATTGGTACGGGTAAAGAGCAGATTCGGCTTTGGGGAGTAGGAATGGTAATCGTTCTGGCTATTGTCTTTCTCGTTGGTTTTCTGGGATCTACCTTTATCCTTATACCTATTTTCAATGTTTTTGAGGAAATCATTGATCGTCTACCCTTGGTTCGAATTATTTATTCTTCCCTGAAAGATCTAACCTCAGCCTTTGTAGGCGATAAGAAGAAATTCAATCAGCCCGTGTTGGTAAAGATGGATGCCCATTCGGAGTTATACCGGATTGGTTTTCTAACCCAGACAGATTTAACAGATTGGGAATTGCCCGGTTCGGTCGCGGTATATTTTCCCCAGTCGTATGCGTTTTCCGGCCATTTGTTTATTGTTCCGAAAGAAAATGTAAAGCCTGTGAATGTAAGTGCTACGGAAGTAATGAAGTTTATTGTCTCGGGTGGCGTTACTTTGCATTAATCTTTACGACAAATTTGGTGTCAATCGTAGGAATGATTTTGTTCAGGAAAAGCCCAAACCCTCTGGCTGAAAGCATACTTTTCCTCGAAACCAGACGTTTTTTGGGTTGCATGTTACTTTTGTTACTGAAAGCTATGAAATGGATTATACTCCTTCTGACCACCTTTTCTGCTACGGCTTTATGGGCTCAGAGTCCTTCTACGGAAGAATTATTACGGAAAGCGAACCCAAGTATGGGTCGGGCTTTAACGGCCCATCAATCGGTGAAATACATTGCCGTTGATTATCCCGGAGGGAGAAAGCGTTTTTTCGCGGGCGACGAGATTGTCTTCAAAGCCAAAGGGCAGAGTGGAAAAATCCGTGATAATATTTTTGCCGTTACCGACTCTACCGTCGTCTTCGCTGATTTTAGTGAAATTACCAATCAGAATGAATTCGTAGAGTACCGGCTCGATCAGATTCGTAAAGTTTATTTCATGAATGGAAGCGGGCTGGCGGTTCAGGCGGGTTATCTATTACCCATCGCCGGAGCTCTTTATTTTGTCATGGATTTCTTCAGTCCTGTCTGGAATCAGGAGTTCAAGGGAGCTCCTTTGCAGTTGAAAACCTCTACTGCCATCGTTTCGGGCGGTTTGTTCGGTTTGGGAGCTTTGTGTTTTAAATCCACTCATAAGGCCTTGAAAATCGGTAATCGCAATCGCTTAAGAATTCTAAAAACGATGTAGACCAGGATTAATGGGGGCTCTTGGTACGTCAATAAATTTAAATTTCGGCCAAAACTCAAAACGGTTATAAAGTAAAACCCCGGAAAAAGAATAATTTTGCGGCTGGTTGTTATTGCGTGCATATTATTCTTCTGTACTGTCTTGAAAAAGCTCCTCCTCCATAAAGTTACCAAACCTTTTCAGGTTGACATTTTATTACCTGCTTCCAAATCCGAATCGAATCGTGCTCAAATCCTGAACGCGTTAGCGGGTGGTAAGGGCTTGCTCACGAACCTTTCCGAAGCTCGTGATACACAAACCATGCAACGCTTACTGATCCTGGATGGACCAGTAGCCGACGTACTCGATGCGGGAACGACCATGCGTTTCCTAACGGCTTATTACGCCGTGCTAGGCAAGAAAAAGATCATGACGGGGACTGCCCGGATGCAGGAACGCCCGATTGGAATTCTGGTAGATGCCCTGCGGGAATTGGGAGCTGATATTACGTATCAGAAAAATGAAGGCTACCCACCGCTGGAGCTGAACGGATTCAAATTTTCCGGCAAGAAGGATTTAACCATGCGGGGCGACGTGAGCAGCCAGTTTATCTCAGCGATACTGATGATTGCTCCCACCTTACCTGAAGGGTTAACCATTCATTTGACGGGTAACCTGGGTTCGATACCTTACATTGAAATGACCATCCAGCAAATGCGTCAGTTTGGAGCAGAGGTAACGGCAGACTGGGAAAACCGCAGCATTCGTGTAGAAGCAAAACCTTACGCAACCTGCGATTATGCCATTGAATCCGATTGGTCGGGAGCAAGTTACTGGTATAGTCTGGTAGCGTTAGGACCCGAAGGCTCAGAAGTAGAGCTATTGGGATTAAAAGAAAATTCACTTCAGGGAGACTCGGCCATTGTTGACATTATGCGTCAACTGGGGGTAGAAAGCACCTTCACTGGTCGTGGGTTTAAACTGACACAAATTCCAGCAAGTGATCATCTGGAGTGGGATTTTACGCATTGTCCTGATCTGGCTCAAACGGTTTCGGTGGTAGCGGCCATGAAAGGAGTGCCTGCGATTTTTACCGGCATTGAAAGTCTGAAAGTAAAAGAAACGGATCGGGTGTTAGCAATTCAGCTGGAGCTTCAAAAATTCGGAGCCGATCTGGTGGAAGTAACGCCAAATGAAAAATATCAGATTCAGGTAGGGGAAAGTACCGATTGGAATAAGCCCGAAACGATTATTCATACGTATGAAGACCACCGGATGGCTATGGCTTTTGCTCCCATCGCCATGCGAACAGACCTGATTATAGATGATGCGTCAGTGGTCGCCAAATCTTATCCTCGGTTTTGGGATGACCTCTCCAAAATCATCGAAATTTCCTAATTTGAAGACGAGACCCGATCATTAATATCGGGTCTCGTCTTTTTTAGAGATAAGATGATGGAAGGTCCTAACCGATCAAGAGCAGTGTCGACGTTTATACGCTAGGTTATTTAAGAAAGTAAATTAAAAACGATAGTATAAGACTCATTAGTTAACATATCCACTAGTAGTAACAAAAGACTTTAATTGTTTCTGAGGGACAATAAGTAGTGTGAAAGTATATAAGAATATGACAATTGAGCGTTTAAAAGGCAAATCGTTTGAAGCACTTTCTTTCTATAAAATCATCCAGTAAAATCTATGTTATTGAGTATTTACGTATATAAATTCTTAACCACGTATATAAATGTTAATTCGAAATCTAATGAATAGATTTTTTTATTTGAATAGAATTTATTGGGTAGGATAGTAGTATTTATCCGGTAAATTATGATTTAACGCTCATAGAAGGCTATGGATTAGTTAATTGATGGAATTTAAGATACTAATTTTATGTATTTATATTTATGAGTATTTTGACTTAAAAAACGCAGGTAACTTAAAAAAATATCGAATTGTTGGCTTGCGTTATGGTAAGTACCATAAAAATGTGCTATTTTAGCTGACAGTAAAACCGCCATTTCATAATTTCCTTGAAAAACGTATGCTTTCAGAAAACGTTACACAGCCACTCTTGTCCTACATCCGCAGATATGTGGAGCTGTCTCAAGAAGATGTAGATGCCATCAACTCTGCGTACCAAACTCGACCCTTCAAAAAAGGTGATTTTTTCATTCATCAGGGGGACCACATTGATGAGGTTGCCTTTGTGATTGAAGGAGTAATGCGAGTGTACCGCACCGACAAAGGAAAAGAAGTAACTCTATTCCTTCGAGACGAAAATTCTTTTGTGACGAGTGTAACCGGTTATTCTACTCACCGTCTCAGCCCTTATTCGGTTCAGGCTCTGGAAGATTCTACTTTACTGGTGATGACGAGCGAAGATCGGGCAACCCTTTTTGAAGAATCGCAAGCCTATCAGCGTTTTTCAATGATGATGCTGGAACGTACCGTTCAGGACATGGAAGGCCGTATTGATTCTCAAATTGCTGACAATGCTGCTGATCGTTATTTACGTTTATTGCAGGATCACCCCTCGTTAATTCAGCGGGTTCCTCAGTATCATTTGGCTTCTTATTTGGGTGTAACGCCCGAATCATTAAGCCGTTTGCGGAAATATCTTTAGTAGTAGGTTCATAATCGAACTTTTTCTACGCAAATTAGGGACATGAAGCCTATTCAAAAGGGCCATGTCCCTAATTCTTTTTATACCGAAATACTAGCCGGTATCACGAGCTTTCTGGCTACCGCCTATATCATTGTAGTGAATCCTTCGGTATTATCTCTTTCCGGAATGCCCTTTTCCGGCGTGTTAACCGCTACCGTTCTGGTATGTTTTTTCTGTAGTCTGATGATGGGACTGTATGCCAAAAGTCCTTACGTGGTTGCACCGGGCATGGGGCTTAATGCCTTCTTCACATATACCGTCGTGCAGGGAATGAATGTACCTTATACAACGGCCCTGGGAGCCGTTTTCTGGGCGGGGATTTTCTTTTTAATCATCTCTATTTTTAACGTTCGGGTGGTGTTAATTAAAGCCATTCCTAAATCTTTGCGTTATGGCATTGCCGCAGGTATCGGGCTCTTCATTACCCTTATTGGGCTAATCAATGCCAAATTTGTCGTAGCAAACCCGGCTACCATTATCAGTATAGGTACGTTAAACCCGGCGGTAATCATTTTCATTATTGGTCTGTTAAGTACCCTGGTCTTCATTCAGAAAAAAGTAAACGGCGGCATTTTATGGGGGATCGTTCTTACGACATTCATTGCATTAATTCCTGGCAGATTATACGAAAGTGAGCGACTGATTAACTGGAAAGGTGTTTTTGCTGCCCCGGATTTTAGTCTGATCTTTCAACTGGATATTTGGGGCTCTTTAACGTGGGCGATGGCTCCGGTCATTTTTGCCTTCGTTTTTACGGATCTTTTTGATAGCCTCAGTACATTCATCGGATTAGCCGAAGCCACGGGCCGACTCGACGAAGAAGGGGAGCCTTTAGCCATCAAAGAATCGCTGTTAACCGATGCCGTGGCGACGACCCTGGCGGGATTAGTTGGGAGTAGTCCGGGAACGGCTTACATTGAATCGGCTGTAGGCATTGAAGCGGGGGGACGAACAGGGCTTACCGCCGTTACGGCTGCCTCTTGCTTTTTACCCTGCCTTTTTCTCTCACCTCTCTTAAGCATGGTACCCTCCTTTGCAACGGCACCAGCTCTGGTCGTGGTAGGCGTATTTATGATGAAAACGGTAATACGCATTCCTTGGGACGAATGGGAAGAAGCCGTCCCTGCTTTTCTGGCTATGGTCTTAATCCCTTTCAGCTATAGCATTACTCAGGGAATCATTTGGGGCTTTCTAAGTTATGGAGCCCTGAAACTAGCTTCTGGTAAGTTTCGGCAGTTACCTTTGGCCTTCTGGCTGATTATTGGCTTGTGTCTGGCCGCTTTACTGAATGAATAAGTAATAAAAATGAAAAAGATTTTTGGAATTCTATGGATTCTTTTAGGCCTGACCTCAGGACTGAGAGCACAATTGACCTATTCCACCACGCCCGATCAAACGAGTGGCTTTCCCAGGAAAACCAGCAATTACACCGCCATTATGGGAGCATTCGCAGATGAGGTGGAGGTTTTGAAAAAAGAGATCAAAGGTCGTAAAGAGAAAAAAATTGAAGGACTAACTTTCTATACAGGACAATTGGAAGGCAAGAAAGTGGTGTTGGTGCAGGGAGGAATTGGTAAGGTTAATGCCGCTCTGACTACTACTTTATTGTTGGAACATTTTAGACCTCAACAGGTATTGTTCACCGGAATTGCGGGAGGGTTGAATCCCGATTATCATCCCGGAGATATTGTCATTGCGACTCAGGTGGCTCACCACGATTATGGACGTTATCTGAATGAAGGAATGCAACAGCGACCAACGCGGAACCCCTATAACTTCAAAGAAAATCCAGTTTATTTTCAGTCAGATTCTGCTTTATTACTCGTGACGGGCCTCGTGGTTCCGAAGGTAAAACTGGAGTCGATTGGCGATTACAAGCCGCTCATCCACACAGGGATTGTCGTAACCGGAGATGTGTTTATGGCTTCTGATTCCGCCAGTCTGAACATTCGTAGAACCATGAAAGCCGATGCCATTGAAATGGAAGGGGCAGCCGTTAGCCAGATTTGTTACCAGCAAAAAGTGCCTTTTTTAATCATTCGAAGTTTGTCAGATAATGCCAATCATTCCGCTTCGGTAGATATGCATAAATTCGGACCAATTGCGGCTCGCAACTCAGCTACGCTGGTAAAAGCACTGGTACAGCGGCTAAAATAGGGCCGTAAGTACGGATTCTATTCAAAAAAAGTCTACTTCTCCCACCTTCTGTTAGTTTTGCAGTTCGGAAAGAACGTTGAAATAGAAGATTGAGTTTTCGGTGAATCTACTATTCGAAAGAGTTACTTACTAATGATTGTACATCAGGATCTTTATACGTTTGTTCGGGATATCTTCCTTGCCATGGGTTGTCCTGAGAACGACGCTACGCTGGCTGCCGACGTATTGGTATCAGCCGATTTACGCGGAATTGATTCCCATGGCGTTGCCCGTTTGTCCGGTTATGTCCGATTAATGGATCTGGGCCGCCTGAATCCCAAACCTACGATCCGTATGGTCCACGAAACGCCCTCCACGGCGGTAATCGACGGAGATGCCGGGTTAGGATTGGTGGTAGCCCCCAAAGCCATGGGAATAGCGATGGAAAAGGCCGACAAAGTTGGTACGGGCTGGGTAGCGGTTCGAAACTCCAACCACTTTGGAATTGCCGCATATCACGCTTCGCTTGCCCTGAAAAATGACATGATTGGCTGGTCCATGACACACGCGGGGCCTTTGGTTACGCCGACTTTTTCCAAAGAAAGATTATTGGGAACAAACCCGATTTGCGTAGCTATGCCCGCTCAGGAAGAGCCACCCTTTGTACTCGACATGGCTACCACAACGGCAGCTTATGGCAAACTCGAAATTCTGCAACGCAAAAATCTGGAAACACCCACGGGGTGGGTTCAGGATGCGGAGGGTAACCCCACTACCGATGCCAACGCCGTTCGAAAAGGCGGAGCTCTGCTCCCTTTGGGGGGAGATCGCGAGCATGGCAGTCATAAAGGATATGGACTAGGAGCAATGGTCGATTTGTTTTCGGGAGTATTGTCGGGAGCAAATTATGGCCCCTGGGTTCCGCCCTTTGCAACGGCAGGGTTTATGTCTGCCGACGAAGGCGTAGGCATTGGCACCGGGCATTTTCTGGGAGCCATGCGGGTAGATGCTTTTCGGCCCGCCGATGAATTTAAAAAACACATGGATCAATGGATCCGCCGCTTCCGCAGTGCCGAAGGACTCAAGGGAGAGCAGGTATTAATTCCGGGAGATCCAGAACGATGGATGGAAGCTAAGCGGAAAGAAGAAGGAATTCCGGTATTAGCTCCGGTAATTGCTGATTTAAAAACGCTGGGCGAACGTTTTCACGTTAAGTTTCCAAACGAATAAATCTGTTTTTTCGTTATCATCAACCACAACACGTTATTGAACAAACCCCATGATTCAGAATAAATATATAAAATACGCTATTATTCTGGTTTCTATTCTGATTCCTATTGTTACGTTTTACTTCTGGCAGATTTTTTATACGTCTAATTTAAATGTGAAAGGGAAGCGGGATTTTTACCTGTTAATTCCCACCAAATCAGCCAATTTTGAAACCGTTGTAGATTCGCTGGAAGCGAATAAAATGGTGCATGATGTGATGTACTTCAGATTTCTTTCCAAGCTTCTGAAGTATCCTGAGCACGTGAAGCCCGGCCGTTATAAAATCAAACCTAACGCCGGAAACTATGAGGTAATAAAAGCCCTCCGTTCGGGTAATCAGACTGCGGTTAAACTGACTTTCAATAACGTACGGTTGAAGCAGGAGCTGGTAGAAAAAGTAGCCGGAAAGTTTGAATTTGATTCAACTGAGTTTAAACGAATGTTAAACGATCCAGAGGTTGCCAAATTCTACGGCTTTACCCCCGAAACAATCGTAGGGATGTTTTTACCTAATACCTACGATGTATACTGGAATACCACGCCTCAGAAATTACTGGGACGTATGAAATCAGAATACGATAAATTCTGGACAGCCGAACGGAAGGCAAAAGCAAAGGCTCTAAATCTAACCCAGGATGAAGTCATAACGCTGGCTAGTATTGTAGAGGCTGAAACGAAAAAGAAGGATGAAAAACCACGGGTAGCGGGAGTTTACCTGAATCACCTGGCGGCGAATGAACCCCTCAGAGCTGACCCAACCGTGATTTTTGCGATTGGTGATTTTGGTATTAAACGATTGCTGCACAATCAGTTACTGTACCAGTCGCCCTATAACACATACATTAACAAGGGCCTGCCTCCGGGACCTATTAACATTCCAGAGTCATCGTCCATTGATGCCGTTCTGAACCGCGAAAAGCACGATTACATGTACTTTTGTGCAAGTCCGAAACTGAATGGCTATCACATTTTTGCGGTAACGTATCAGGAGCATTTAAAGAATGCTAAAGATTATCAGGAAGCATTAAATCAGTTAGGAATTAAAAAATAAAAGACGATAGAGCATCAGATCCGGTAAAAGGAATGGTGCTCTTTTTGCTAATGAAGTATGCGTTTTTTTCAACACGAACATACCTACCGGGTTTGTTATGCCGATACCGACCAGATGGGATACATGTATTATGGTAATTACGCCCGTTTGTACGAAATTGGTAGGGTAGAAGCCCTCAGAAGCCTGGGTTTTCCATATAAAAAGCTGGAGGAATCAGGGATTATGATGCCGGTTTATGAAATGAAAACCCGGTATCTGAAACCCGCCCGTTACGACGAGGTAATTACCATTCGAACGAGTATCAAGCAGCGTCCAGCCGCTCGTATCGTTTTTTATTTCGAATTAATGAATCAGGAAGGAGTGCTTTTGAATACTGGAGAAGTTACTCTTGTTTTTGTAAACATGCAAACCAATCGTCCCGTACTGGCACCAGCTGAATTATTGGTAAGACTACAGCCTTCTTTATCAGAATGAGGGCTTTAAGTTTTGATGCATAAAGGTAACTGATGGCTAAAACTTACTCAAGATCCCGAACTTTTCAGAGGCGAATAAAAACCTGGCTTCGAGGTGTAAGAGTTCGTAAAAGAAACTTTTCACTGTATCACTTATTACAGGTCTTACTGGCAAACGTACTGCAATTTGACATTGATCAGCGGGCCACTGCCGTAGCCTATAGCTTTACTCTGGCTATTTTTCCGGCTATCATTTTCCTTTTTACCCTGATTCCCTACATTCCCATTGCTAATCTGGATGACCAGATTATGACTATTCTTTCGGATGCCATGCCTCGGGGAATCTACCGGGAAGTAGAGCCTACCATTCGGGATATCGTAAGCCGGAGAAGAAGTGGGGTATTGTCATTCGGTTTTATTTTCGCCTTATTCTCGGCAACGAATGGAATGATTGCTCTCATGCGTTCATTCAACATCACCCAACGCACGCACGATGAGCGGGGCTTTATCAAAACGCGTCTCGTTTCTATCTTACTCACGTTTCTTTTGGTACTAGTATTACTGGTTGCGATTGGCGTACTGATTATTGGCCGACTGGTGGTAGATGAGCTGGTAGAGAAGCGAATCATCAATGTAGATTCTACCTACATGTATGCCGAAGGGCTGAGTTACCTGACCGTTTTCATTCTACTATTCGTTGCGGTCTCCGTTATTTATTACATTGCTCCAGCTTTGCATCGTCGCTGGCGGTTCTTTAATACGGGTTCTATTATTGCTTCAGTACTGATCATTCTTATTACACAGGGTTTTTCTTATTATATTTCCAACTTTGCCAGCTATAACCGGCTATACGGTGCTGTGGGTACTTTGATAGCCCTGATGATCTGGCTATATCTAGTTGCCTTGGGCCTGATTCTCGGTTTTGAAATTAACCAGAGTCTGGATGATGCAACGCAGAAGAAAGAGGAAGAAATAAAGGATTTATAAGAGACGATGATTCATTACCCTTTAGTATCTATCATTTGCCTTTGTTATAACCACGGACGTTTTGTTGCGGAGTGTTTAACGTCCGTTTTTAATCAGTCTTACCCTGCTATTGAATGTATTATTGTTGATGATTGCAGCACCGATACCAGCGTTCCTATTATTCAGAACCTATTACGAACTCAGGATCAATTAATTACGAATAGGCAAAACCTAGGTATTTGTAAGAGTTTTAATAAAGGGCTACAGCTCGCCAAAGGAAAATATATTGTTGATTTGGCAGCAGATGATTATTTATTACCAGAAACGATTAGGCAACAGGTAAGCTATTTTGAAACGCTTTCTGAGGAATACGGAGCCATTTTTGGCGAGGCCATCCTGGTTAATGAAGCCGGTAATAAAATAGGAACCTGGTATAAAAGAGATGAAGGGGGGCAGTTGATCCAGTCCGTTCCTCAGGGCGATGTTTTTGCTGCCGTTTTAGCTGGCACACCCATTTTAACGGTTACGGCTATGACGAGAAAAGTCGTGTATGATGCTCTAAACGGCTATGACGAATCGTTATTATATGAGGATTTTGATTTTTTGGTTAGGGCATCTCGTCATTGGAAATATGCTTTCAAAGATGAGTATTGGGTGAATTATCGTCAGGTAGCAGGATCGCAATCGCGTAATCAGCAGACCCGAAGGGCCAAGCAATTGGAGTCTACCTTTATGGTGTGCAAGAAAGCGGCTGCTATGATTAGAACCCCCGAGGAAGAAACAGCGTTATTATGGCGATTAAAACAGGGAATAAAGCAATGTTTTTATCTCGAACATTACTCGCTTGTTAGGAAATATGCGACCTTGCACGAATCTCTGAAACCACTTAGTGCGTCTTATCGGGCCATCCTCTGGGCCTGCCAACTAAGAGTTCCTTTTTATCAAATCTATCGCGGATAT
The DNA here is from genome assembly GCF_031453245.1 of Siphonobacter sp. SORGH_AS_0500. Classification (NCBI taxonomy): domain Bacteria; kingdom Pseudomonadati; phylum Bacteroidota; class Cytophagia; order Cytophagales; family Cytophagaceae; genus Siphonobacter; species Siphonobacter sp. SORGH_AS_0500. The sequence continues at coordinate 2,980,021 of NZ_JAVIYT010000001.1, read as the reverse complement.
CAGAAAATCCGACGATAATAGAATTGTAAAGCCATGCCAGCTGAATTAATAAGTATACATCCCGTAAACCCCGAACCCCGAAAGATTGCTCGGGTGTTAGAGGTATTGAGACAGGGCGGAATTGTAATTTATCCCACCGATACGGTCTATGGAATGGGTGGGGATATCCACAATGCCCGAACCGTTGAGCGGATCGCTCAGGTGAAGGGTATTAAGCCCGAAAAAAGCGATTTTTCGATTATCTGTAATGACCTGAGCCATATTACGGACTATGCCAAAGTATCGGATCTTGCTTTTAAAACAATGAAGAAGATACTTCCAGGGCCTTATACCTTTGTCCTGCCGGCCAGTAACAAACTTCCAAGATCCCTGAATCCCCGCAAGAAAACCATTGGCATTCGGGTACCGGATCATGCCATTACCCGGGAGATTGTTAGTCAGTTGGGTAACCCGATCATTACTACTTCGATTAAACTGGAGGATGATTTCATGGAGTATCCTACTGACCCCGAAGAAATTTTCCACCAGTTTCAGCATAAGGTTGACCTCATTATCGATGGAGGACCGGGAGGACTTATTCCTTCTACCATCCTGGATGCTACTTCTGACGACATTGAAATCATCCGGGAAGGTTTAGGTGAATGGGAGGAGTAATGAATGCCTAAGCATTAAAAAAGCCTGATCTAGCTAGATCAGGCTTTTTTAATGCTTAGGCAAGAACCATTTCGTCTTCCGAAGGGTGAGTGGTCCGCTTATGTTTCCATCGTTTATGTGACCAGAGCCAGAGAGCGGGTTGTTCGATCAGGGTGTTTTCCAGCCAGCGAATGTACACTTCGGTTAAGGCACCTGAAGAAATATCTTGATAGGAAGGTTCTGCCACTAATTCCAGATGAAAGGAATAATAACCCCGGCGAATCTTCGTAACTTTTCCAAAGACGATAGGGGTATTAAATTTTCGGGCTAGTTTTTCGGTTCCGTTAAAAAAATCAGTTTCCTGATGGAAGAAAGTGGACCAATAGGCCGAATCCGGATGATGGGGAGCCTGATCAGCCAGTGTTCCAATGACCCTGGGTTCTTTCCTACGACTAACCATATCTCGTAGAATATTATACATAGAAACGGGCTTAATGCCGAAACGAGATCGGATGGCGAGCATAAACTTTTCGAAGAAATCATTCGACAGAGGCTTATAAATGACATCCGCTGGTATACCATCACTGGCGATGCTCAAGGATACCCATTCCCAATTCATCTGGTGGCCCAGCATGGTGAACACCGTCTTTTTTTCTTCATTCACTAACCGATGGAGAATCTCGGAATTTTCTAATTTCATTCGACGCTGGATTTCCTCCTGGGTAATCGTCAGCGTTTTAACGGTTTCTACTATGAAGTCGCAGAAATTCTGAAAAAACTCCCTGGCGATTTTTTCACGCTCCTGTTCTGATTTGTTGGGAAATGCAGCCGCAAGATTGGATAAAACTACCTGTTTCCGATAGCCGAAGATGTAATAGATAAAGAAGAAAAGGACATCCGAAAAAAGATAGAGTATCTTAAAGGGTATGCGGGATATAACTCGGAATAATACCATTTATGTAATCATAATAAATTCAAAAACTCATTAGGCTTGTCTATATAACTACAAAAGTTAAAAAATAATTTGACACATGAGTTTTTTTGACTTCCTTTAAAAAAGTGATTTAGTTGCAAATGTCGGAAAATAATACCATAGTTGTAGAAATTCAGTATCTCCCGGGTTTGGAATTCTGGACGTGCTACGAAAATTTTGAGACCATTCTCCTTGAAAAACACGAGCATTTTCAAAAGCAGACCTTCAGAAATCGGTGTCAGATATTAACGGCTCAAGGGGTTGATACGCTGGTAGTGCCAGTACTGGATGGACGCAGTAAGCATAAAACGCTGATTCAGGATGTAAAGATTGATTACCATCAACCCTGGATTAAGCGACATTGGGGGGCAATTGAAGCAGCTTATCGAAAAACTCCCTTTTTTGAGTACTTTGAAGAGAAATTTAGGAAGGTTTACGAACAAAAGCCTGACTTTTTGTACGACCTGAATAGGCAGATGCTGACAGTTTGTCAAGAGTTTTTGCGAGTGCCGGATAAATGTAAGGACACTGAAACCTATAATCTGGACTATGAATGGCCAATTATGGACGCCAGGGGCCTGATTTCACCCAAGAAGGGGCCGGAGGAACGGGGTTTTTATCAGCCCATACCTTATCGGCAAAATTTCGGGGAACAATTTTTTCCTAATCTAAGTATTCTCGATTTATTATTCTGTCAGGGAAATAAGGCTCGATCAATTTTGAAGGCTTCTATTAAAAATACATCAACAGAAAATACGTTGACAGTATAAAACCAGCAGATTTTATAGATTCTGGATTATAAATGAACAATAGCTGTTCGTCCGGCGTTAGCCGGTTAAATAAAGCACGCTAAACCTTAAGTATGGAAGCGAAATTTTCAAACCGCGTGAAAGAAGTCATCTCTTTGAGCCGAGAAGAAGCTCTGCGATTAGGGCATGACTACATCGGGACAGAGCATTTGCTTTTGGGTATGATCCGTGAAGGCGAAGGCGTGGCTGTTGCCCTGTTAAAGAAATTAAGTATCAACCTCGATGAGTTGCGAATGACGATCGAGCAAGCTACGAAGGGAACAGCAACGCACAGCGTTCGGAACATGGCCAATATTCCTTTGACTCGTCAATCGGAGAAGGTACTTAAAATGACTCATTTGGAGGCGAAGGTCTTCAAAACCCAGTTGATTGGCACTGAACACGTATTGTTAGCCATCCTTCGGGACGAGGATAACATTGCGACTCAGATTCTTCATAAGTTCAATGTGAACTACGAAATCGTTAAGGAAATGCTGGAATATCAATCAAACCCTAACATCAATGCCGGCCCGGATACGGACGACAACGATGAAGACAGCCGCATGTTTGGTTCCAGCCCTCGTAGTGAATCTGGTAAGCCAGGAGCAGAGAAATCCCGCACGCCGGTGTTGGATAACTTTGGCCGTGACCTCACCAAGTTAGCTGAACTGAGCAAGTTGGACCCTATTGTGGGCCGTGAGAAAGAAATTGAGCGGGTAGCTCAGATTTTGTCTCGCCGTAAGAAAAACAACCCTATTCTGATCGGGGAACCTGGCGTTGGTAAAACAGCCATCGCTGAAGGCCTTGCTCTCCGCATTGTTCAGAAGAAAGTAAGCCGCGTGCTCTTTGGCAAACGCGTCGTTACGCTCGATCTGGCATCGCTGGTAGCCGGTACTAAATACCGGGGTCAGTTTGAAGAGCGGATGAAGGCGGTAATGAATGAGTTGGAAAAATCACCCGAAGTGATTCTTTTCATCGACGAAATTCATACCATCGTTGGAGCTGGTGGAGCTTCTGGCTCACTGGATGCCTCTAACATGTTCAAGCCTGCTTTAGCTCGTGGGGACATCCAATGCATTGGTGCTACCACACTGGATGAATACCGGCAGTATATTGAGAAAGATGGTGCCTTAGCCCGTCGTTTCCAGATGGTTATGGTAGATGCTACTAGCATTGAAGAAACCATTGAGATTCTCAATAACATCAAAGATAAATACGAAGAACACCACCACGTTAACTATACACCCGAAGCTCTGGAAGCAGCGGTGAAATTGTCAGAACGTTACATTTCTGATCGCTTCCTGCCCGACAAAGCTATCGATGTGTTGGATGAAGTAGGTGCTCGTGTACACATCAATAATATTTCAGTTCCCGAAGACATTATTCAACTGGAAGAAGCAGTTGAAGAAGTGAAAAAGCAGAAAAATCAGGTCGTTAAATCGCAGAAATACGAAGAAGCGGCACAACTGCGGGATCGGGAAAAGAAATTACTTGAACAGCTTGACAAAGCGAAACAACGCTGGGAAGAGGATACGAAAACTCGTCGTTATACCGTAACGGAAGATAACGTTGCAGAGGTGGTAGCGATGATGACGGGTATTCCCGTACGTAGCGTGTCCAGCGATGAAGGCAAGAAGTTACTTACGCTTTCTGAAGATCTGAAAGGCAAAGTAATTGGTCAGGAATCTGCCATTGAGAAACTGGCTAAAGCAATCCAGCGGACGCGTGTAGGTCTGAAAGATCCGAAAAAACCGATTGGTTCTTTCATCTTCCTGGGCCCTACGGGAGTTGGTAAAACGGAATTAGCTAAAGTGCTGGCCTCCCACTTGTTCGACAAAGAAGATTCGTTGGTTCGGATCGATATGTCTGAATATATGGAGAAATTCAGCGTAAGCCGTCTCGTGGGGGCTCCTCCAGGATACGTGGGTTACGAAGAAGGCGGTCAGTTAACGGAAAAAATCCGTCGTAAGCCTTACTCAGTTGTCTTGCTTGACGAGATTGAAAAAGCTCACCCGGATGTATTTAACATTCTGTTACAGGTGCTGGATGACGGTATCTTGACGGATGGTTTAGGTCGTCGGGTTGATTTCCGGAATACGATCATTATCATGACTTCGAACATCGGAGCTCGTGACCTGAAAGATTTCGGAACGGGTATTGGTTTCGCTACGAAAACTCGGGTGGATGGTCAGGACGAAGCGGTGAAAAGCACTATTCAGAATGCTCTGCGTAAGGCGTTCTCCCCTGAATTCCTGAACCGTCTGGATGATGTAATCATCTTCAACTCACTCGAACGCGAACACCTGCATCGGATCATTGAGCTGATGCTTGGAAAACTTTTCGCTCGGATCACTACGCTGGGTTACCGCGTTGAGTTAACCGAAGCCGCAAAAGACTTCCTGGCGAAGAAAGGATACGATCCTCAGTACGGAGCTCGTCCGCTGAACCGGGCCATCCAGCGTTACCTGGAAGATCCCGTAGCGGAAGAAATCCTTAAAGGAGATCTGGCCGAAGGCGATATTCTGCTAGCCGATCATGATGGAACCAGCGAAACGCTGACGATCACGGCTAAAAAACCAGAAACGATTACGGAAGAATAGATTTTCCTGAATAGATAGTAAAGAGAGTGGTGAAAGCCACTCTCTTTTTTATTGCCAGTTGGTAATGCGAAGCTTCCTAAAAAATTCATTCTCCTCCATTTCACGAACATCGCCAGGTTGTAAATCTCCCAAAGTAATCTCTTCAATGGATACCCGAATGAGCCGTTGGCAATGGTGATGGATTGCTTTCATCATCTTCCGAATTTGCCGAAATTTTCCTTCCGTTAGTGAAATAAGTAACCAGGTATGGGGACGGTCATCAGGATATTCCCAGCCACTTTGAAAGAGGTTCGCGGGTTTTTCTACGATATCGACCTGGCAGGGGGTGGTTTTGTAGTATAAATCTCCGGTGAGTGGAATAAGGACGCCCGTTCGTAAAGCTTCTAATGATTCGGGGCTTACTTGTTTATAAACCTGAACCAGATACCTGCGTTCGTGCGGAATATCGCCCTGAAAAAGAAGTTTAGTAACTTTTTTATTGGTAGTAAGTAATAGCAAACCTTCCGATTTATTATCTAATCGGCCAATGCAGTGCGTTCCTTCAGGAAAGTTGAAATTCAAGTTTCCTAACATATGCATAGCCTCGGCCCCAGTGAACTGCGATAGCATGTTAAAGGGTTTATTAACCAGAAAATACCGATGTGGCAAGGCTTCACTCATCATAAATAAGTACGGTAAAAAGAGAATAAGGACTTAAAAGTAATAGCTATGACGAGTTAATAGCTCAATATTCTGGCGATTCAAATCTAAAAAATGATAACCTACTTCTAGTGAATGCTATACATTATTGATTCGTTATCTTTGCCAAATGAATTCAGAAGAATCCAGCGGAAATACTGCTCTATTACTTGAGTTAACCACTTACAAAATGCCATTTGGGAAGCATAAAGATTCCCTGATTTCAGACTTACCCGTTTCTTACTTAGAATGGTTTGCCCGGGAAGGTTTTCCGCAGGGCAAGCTGGGTGTGCTGCTCCAAACCATGTACGAGATCAAACTCAACGGATTGGAATACTTACTGGACGGAATTAAGAAACAGCAGTTTAGATGATTTCCAAAGCCAGACTTCGCTACGGCTTCCTTATTCTTGTTACCATTGCTATAGGCCTTATTTCCAGAAAACTATCTTTTATACCTTTGGGGGTAGGAGATGCTTTATGGGCATTAATGATTTTCTGGATGATGATCTTCTGTTTCCCTACTGCAAAACTTGTTCGACTCATGTTAGTTAGTCTACTAATTTGTTTCGCCGTCGAAGCGAGTCAACTGTATCAGGCCGAGTGGATAAATGCTATCAGAAGAACGTTACCGGGCCGACTGATTCTGGGTCAGGGTTTCTTATGGTCAGACTTGTGGGCCTATGCAATAGGAGTATCGGCGGGAGGATTTGTTCAGGAAAAAGTAATAAACAAAACAGCGGAATAAAGGGCTGTTTTATTGTGGTGCAAGAATGTAGTAACGAAAATGGGTGAGGTTCATCCCCGGTTTCAGGGCACTAAATGAGAGCGTAAGTCAAACGTAAAAAATGTTAATATTCTATTTGACAATACGTTATCAGAATTTTTGCCTTTAGTTTTGTAGGGTTTTTCTTCCAATTCACCATCAGAATTTATTAAAAATTGAGTATATGAAATTAAACTATACCTTCTTCATTGGTTGTCTGTACTTATTATTTTCTTCTTCTGCATTTGCTCAGGTAAACATTACCTTTCCAGTAAAACGGATCGTTTTTCAGCGAAATGCGAGCAACAATGCCAGCGTAACTGTCTCGGGTAACTATGCGAATAATGCAGATAAAATTGAAGCTCGCTTCGTAGCTCGCAATGGTCAGGGAACCAGCACTAATTGGACTCCCATAGCAGCGGGCAGTGGGGTTTTTCAGGGAACCGTCCAGGTTTCCGGGGGCTGGTATGACGTGGAGGTTCGCTCTTCGGCGGGGGGAAATGTATTATCCAGCGGTAAAGTGGAGCGAGTAGGAGTAGGGGAGGTTTTTGTTATCGCCGGGCAGTCTAACGCTCAGGGCCGCAAAGACCAAACGGACATTCCTGAACCTCAGGACGACCGGATAAACGTCATTACCAATTTTACAGAAAATGAGAATAGCAGTCAGGAACCCGGAAATTCTTTTCCGGAATTCAATAAAATGACGGCTAGTATCAAATACGCTCCTTATGGCTATACAGCCTGGCATTGGGGACATTTAGGCGACCTACTGGCTCAACAATATAACGTGCCCATTTTGTTTATTAACTCGGCTTTCTCTGCAACGGGAGCTTATAACTGGGAAGAAAGCTCGAAGGGATTGGCTACCAAGAATCCCTTTGCTGATTTTAACCTCCCCATGGGAATGCCTTATGCCAATCTCAGGATTTCTTTGCAATATTATGGAAACCTTACCGGGGTTCGGGGGGTACTGTGGCATCAGGGCGAATGGGACGGATTAAATAACACCAATCCTGAAACGTATTATAATCAGTTAAAGACGGTCATTGAAAAATCAAGGGCTGATTTTGGTGGGAAAAACCTGTCCTGGATGATTGCGAGAGTGTCCTTATATGTAGGAGCAAACAATGCAACATTTACCAGTAGTAATGTGATTCAGGGGCAGAATTTGGTCGCTGAGCGTGTCTCTAACTGTTTCAAAGGTCCTGAAACGGATAATATTCAAAATCCCAGGAATCCAGCCGATCCCGCTCACTTTTATGGTTCGGAGTATCATAAAAAGCACGGTCAGGCTTGGTTTGATGCCATCAACAGTACTAACTTTTTAGGAGCATCCCAGCCGCAAACGGCAGCCAACATGTTGCAAACGGCTTTTGCCTGTGCGGGTTCCAGTCAGTTTAGCTTAACGCTGCAAAGTGCGACGGGTCAGGGACTTTGGATAAATTCCAGTAACGGTTCTACTCAATCGGGACAAAGTATTACCGGACAAGCAGGCGTAACCTATTATGCTCGTAGCAAAGATGGAGTAGGTAATTCGTCCTTTGCTCCTCCCTTTACGGTTCCTAGCGGAATCGGTACGCCCAGCATTTCAGCCACTAGTCTTGCGTTCTGCCCCGGCGGTAGCACCACCCTGACGGCTAACGGAGCTGGTACTAATTTCGTTTGGAGTAATGGACAAACGGGAAAGAGTATCACGGTGAAAGAAGCCGGAAGTTATACGGTAAAAATTAAGGATGCGGGTGGATGCGAATCGGGTAACTCTGCTCCGGTAGAAGTGAAATTATCGTCGGCTCTTGCGGCCCCTGAAATTACGGCTTCTACTAGCGTAGTTTGTGAAGGAAGCTCGGTAGTTTTAAGTGTTCCAGCGAATAGTAGTTATCAATGGAGCACGGGAGCTACTACCCAAAGCATTACGGTAAATGCGGCAGGAAGTTATACCGTCAAGGTAAAAGATGCCTTCGGCTGTGAGTCGTCGGTTTCCAAAGAGTACAAGTTAACCACTTCGCCCTTACCGGCGGCACCAACGCTAACGGCCTCTGGTTCTGTAACTAACCTTTGTCCCGGAACACAGGTAACTCTTAGTTCGTCTGCCGGAAGTTCTTACAAATGGAGTAATAACTCAACAGCACAAACTCTGGTGGTAACTCAGCCCGGTCGTTATACGGCTCAGGTAACCAATGCGAACGGATGTGTATCGCCCGTTTCGGCGGCCATTGAGGTTACGTACACCAGTAAGCCAAACACACCCGTTATCACCGCTTCTGGTAAACTGGACATTTGCGAAGGAGAGACAATCAAGCTTTCTTCCAGCAAGGCAGATAATTATTTTTGGTCGGATAATAGCAATACGCAGGAACTGACCGTTAGCAAATCCGGCGAGTTCAACGTGTATTCGACGAATGCCAACGGATGTAAGTCAGATCTTTCCAACACTATTCGGGTTACGGTTCATGCTCTTCCTGCGAAGCCTTCGGTAGTGGCTCAGGGGCCTTCAACCGTATGTGATGGGGTGGCTGTGAACTTAAATTCTACGGTTCAGGCTGCCACGTATAGCTGGAATACGGGTGAAACTAGTCCCAGCATCAGTACTACCAAAGCTGGAGATTATACAGTACTTGTGAAAGACCAGTATGGCTGTACTTCGCCCGTCTCAGATGCGTTGAAAGTTATCGTACGGTCGTTGCCCGCTACGCCCACCATTGCGGCAAGTGGCCCGGTAACTAACTTCTGTCCTGAAAATCCAGTAACGCTTACTTCTACTTCTTCTCAAAAATACACCTGGAATAATGGCTCTGCTGATCAGTCCATTAAGGTTAGTCAGGAAGGATCATTTACGGTGAAAGTGACGGATGAATTCGGGTGTACCTCTCTGCCTTCGGCAGTGGTTCAGGTAAAACCCTTCCCGAAACCTGCGACTCCAGTAGTAACGGCTTCAAGAAATCCTTCGTTTTGTGAAGGGGAAAGTGTAACGCTTTCGTCCACGCAGGCGGATACTTATAATTGGTCAGGAAATCAAACTACGAAGGATATCGTTGTGAATCAATCCGGCGTGTTCTCGTTGTTTGCCGTGAGTACTAATGGCTGTCGTTCCGACCAGTCAAATACAGTAACCGTAACTGTTCACCCATTACCGGCAAAACCTCAGGTAGTGGCCAGTGGTTCTACTTCCTTGTGTACGGGTGGATCGGTTAACCTGACGAGCTCTTCTGGATCGGGTTATTCGTATGTGTGGAGTAATGGAGCCAACCAGCAAACCATTAATGTTTCAACGGCTGGGAATTATAAAGTGAAAGTAATGGATGCGTTCGGTTGCGGTTCGGCTGAATCGGACGCGATAGCGGTAGTGGTGAATCCTCGTCCAGATAAGCCTGTGATTCAGGTGCAGGGTTCCCCGGTATTCTGTGCGGACAAAAACGTAACGCTTCAGGCGAATTCTGCGGAGACTTCTTTTGTGTGGAGTTCAGGTGAGAAAACCTCTTCCATCGTAGTCACCAAAGCAGGTACCTACAGTGTGCAGGCGATGAACATCTATAACTGTCTGTCAGTAGCTTCTGATGCAGTTAACACTACCGTTCGAGCCTTACCTCAGGCTCCGGTGATTCGGGCGTTAGGTAACCTGGAATTCTGTGAAGGCGGAACGGTTACACTAGCCTCCGACAACTCAGCTCTGAAACATAGTTGGACTAGCAATACTGCTACTCAAAATAGTATTGTGGTTTCACAATCGGGTACTTATACGGCTCGGGTAATGGATGAGCTGGGTTGTACTTCAACCACGTCTAATGCCATTACCGTGAAAGCAGATCCCCTTCCCACGACGCCAACGATTACGCAGGTGGGTACGTATAAATTACAGGCTGGAGGCACAGGAACGGTCTTCAACTGGAAACGCGATAATCAGGCTTTGGCTACGGAAGAATCAGTAATTAAAGCCTCCGCTTCGGGTACATATACAGTTCAGGCCGCTCTGGTCTACCGATTGGCATCAGGTAATAATTTAACCTGTTTTGCCAAAGAAACGGCAAGTTTCCGCTTCGTATTGGACCCCAACAGTCAGGAACTTAGCGTTTACCCCATTCCTGCGGTCAATGGTCGGGTAACCGTTGAGACGTTAAAAGGCTTGAAAAATGTGACGATCCGCCTTTTCACTATGGCTGGAAAGCAGGTATATGAACACAAGATGGCTTCATTGGAGGATACTCAAACGATTCTCGTCAATGAAAATTCAGGTCTATTAATCATGGTAGTAGACGCCGACGGATTCCACGCCAGCAAGCGGATTGTGGTTCATTCGTATTAATAGATAAGATGAATGAGTAATAGAAAATCCCTGGTCAATTTAATGACCAGGGATTTTTGCTTTTATAGACGTAGTGACGTGACTTTTATCGCGTTTGGTTGCCTACTCGCAGTCGCTCGGCTCTTACGCCGTGGTTGGTGTCTCACCAATTACAGTTTGCATACAAATGGCTGGTGAGACACCAGCCATGGCGGGAGATCTGATCCAAATGTATTTTAATACCAATCGGCCAGAGGCCTATCATTATTTCGTCACTCGGCTCTGCCGAGCGACTGAGGGTAGAGGTGGTTTTTCTATAATGTAGAGACGCGATGAAGTCGCATCTGGTTAAGAGGCAGCTTTTTAGCTGTGGTTGGTGTCTCACCAACTACAGTTTGTGTACAAATGGCTAGTGAGACACTAGCCATGGCGGGGATTATTCCTATCGCCTGACTAGACGCTATCTCATCGCATTTCTATAAATTTTTTTTCATGCAAATGCTATTATCCATGCCTATATACTGACCGTAGTTAGGAATAGGTTGGTAGCCACTGCGGGTATAAAGAGCAATGGCTGGTTGCTGGCGTTTTCCCGTTTCCAGTACGCAGTATTCATACCCCAATGCTTTCGCCCAGGTTTCCAGTTCCGTTAAAATCTGAGGAGCAATCCGTTCGCCGCGGCGTTCGGGCTTCACAAACATTCGTTTTACTTCAGCAGATTGCTCGTCAAAGGCCTTAATAGCTCCACAACCTACCGGTTCTTTTTCATCATAAGCGACGATAACCTCTTTGATAGAATCAACTTTATTGTATTGATCGTAAAACGCATGTTCCTCTCCATCGGTAATGGCAAGATAGGCGTCGAGTTCTTTAATTAACAGTCGGAAATCGGAGTTTTCAGAATTGGTTCGCAGAAACGTAATCATGGTTTTAGTAAAGCCTGGGCGTTAAGAAAGGAAAGACATTTTCACTTTTGCGAAGTAAGAAGAAAAGAGTTATATACCCAAAGGCCGCCCGATTCTGGCTCTCAATGCAGCAGTAGCTTCCCTAATCGAACAAATCCTGCCAAACAATCTTCGTTCGATGAGTCTTATTCCGTACGAATAGCTAATTTTGGGACCTAAATCGTACGTATTCCGAGCTGATGCCCGGAGCTTTAGTATTTACTCATGAGCCAGGATTTCCTCCGTATAGCCGTTCAAAAGTCCGGTCGCCTCAGCGAAGACTCTCTTTCCTTATTTAAAGAATGTGGAATCAAGTTCGATTCCAAAGCCGGAAAACTCAAGACCACTGCCAGCAATTTCCCCGCTGAATTTCTCTTCCTTCGGGATGATGACATTCCCGGTTACGTAGAAGACGGCGTGGCCGATATCGGGATTGTGGGCGAAAACGTACAGGTAGAAACTGGACGTAAGGTAGACATCGCCAAGAAGTTAGGTTTCTCGAAATGCCGTTTATCCATTGCTATCCCTCGCGGCGATAGTTATGAAGGGGTAAAAGACTTGCATGGAAAAAGCATCGCCACCAGTTACCCCGTCATTCTGGGCAACTTCCTGAAAGAGAACGAAATCGAAGCCGAAATTCACGAAATCAGTGGTTCGGTAGAAATCGCACCCAGTATAGGCTTGACCCACGCGGTTTGTGATATCGTTTCTTCCGGTAGCACGTTACTGGCTAATGGCCTTTCGGAAGTGGAAGTAATCTTCCGTTCGGAAGCGGTAATGATTGCCAATACTTCGCTCAGCGAAGAGAAGAAGGCGATTCTTTCGAAATTGCTGTTCCGTATTCAGGCCGTTCAGACAGCCAAGAATAACAAATATGTAGTACTGAATGCCCCTAATGAGAAGCTGGATGCCATTACGGCTCTGCTTCCCGGCATGAAAGCCCCAACCATTGTTCCGTTGGGAACGGAAGGCTGGTCTGCCGTTCATTCGGTATTAAGCGAAGAAGATTTCTGGGATAAAATTGATGCCCTGCGTCTGGCCGGAGCCGAAGGAATTCTGGTCGTGCCGATTGAAAAGATGATTTACTAGTTTCGAACGCATACACTCATGCAACTTATTCGTTATCCCGAACCGGAAACCTGGGGCTCCGTTTTAGCTCGTCCGGTGCAGCAAATGGCTCAGATTGAGCAGTTGGTTCAACCCATTTTGCAGCACGTCCGGGATCATGGCGATGCAGCCCTGCGGGAATACGCATTAAAATTTGATCAGGTTCAACTGGATCGTCTGGATGTTCCTCTGGACGTAATAGAAGCGGCCGAGCATCTGCTTTCTGCCGAACTGAAAGAAGCCATCCAGCAGGCGGCTTCCAATATCGTTACCTTCCACTCAGCCCAACGGCAGTTACCCGAAAAGATTGAAACCATGCCCGGCGTGACCTGCTGGCGTAAATCAATCGGCATCGAGAAAGTTGGGATTTACATTCCCGGCGGCACGGCTCCCTTATTTAGCACAGTGCTGATGTTGGGCATTCCGGCTCAGTTGGCGGGTTGTAAGGAGATTATCTTATGCTCACCCAGTCAGCACCCCGCCATTCTTTACGCGGCCAAGCTGGTGGGGGTCACCAGGGTATATAACATCGGAGGAGCCCAGGCCATTGCAGCCATGGCTTACGGCACAGAAAGTATCCCTCAGGTATATAAGATTTTCGGACCGGGCAATCAGTTTGTAACGGCAGCGAAAATGCTGGTGGCTAAAGAAGGCATCGCGATTGATATGCCCGCCGGCCCGAGCGAGGTCGCCATATTTGCCGATGAATCCGCAAATCCCGCTTTCGTTGCGGCTGATTTGTTATCACAGGCAGAACACGGTAAAGACAGTCAGGTATTACTGGTTTCTACTTCGGAAGAAGTATTAACCCGTAGTATGAAGGAAGTAACGAAGCAGGTTCGGGAGTTACCCCGCGAGGATTTTGCCACGCCGGCTCTCGAAAACTCTAAAGCCATTCTGGTAAAAGACGAACGTGAAGCCCTTGATTTATTAAACGCTTACGCGGCTGAACACTTGATTCTGTCCGTAGAAAATGCCGAGGCTTTATCCGAGGAGATTACCAACGCAGGTTCAATTTTTCTGGGTCATTACACGCCGGAATCTGCGGGCGATTACGCTTCGGGAACGAATCACACCTTACCCACGAACGGTTACGCCCGGGCGTATTCCGGTGTTTCGCTGGATAGTTTCGTGAAGAAAATTACGGTACAATCCATTTCGCAGGAAGGACTGAAAAATATCGGTTCTACCATCATGGAAATGGCCGCCGCCGAGTCCCTCGACGCCCACAAAAAAGCCGTAGAAATTCGACTGAAAGAGTTGGGCTAGTTTTCAGTTGACGGTTTTCTGTTTTCAGTTTTTAGTCATTAAAAAATGATTTCAGTAAACCTGGCAGGTAGCACTGTAAACTGAAAACTATAAACTGAAAACAGAACATGTTTATTCTAGAAAAACTAATACGTCCGCACTTGCTGGCTTTGACGCCTTACTCTTCCGCTCGGGACGAGTATAGTGGCAAAGAAGGCGTGTTTCTGGATGCCAACGAAAACCCGCTGGGTTCTTCGACTAATGAAAATTTTAACCGTTATCCTGATCCGTACCAATGGGCGGTAAAGGAGAAACTGGCTCCGATCAAAGGCGTTCGTACGAGTCAGATTTTATTAGGAAATGGCTCTGATGAGCCCATTGACCTTTTGGTTCGGGCTTTTGCTGAGCCAAAGGAAGATCATATCCTGATTTTGCCACCTACGTATGGGATGTATGAGGTTTCGGCCAATATCCAGAATGTGGCGGTAAAAAAAGTGCCTTTAACTACCGACTTCCAGATTGATGTGGATGCCGTTCTGGCAGCGGTAGAAGAGCATACCAAGATTATCTGGTTATGTTCGCCTAATAATCCCTCGGGCAACCTGCTGCGTCGGGAGGATATTTTGCGAATTATTGAAGGAACGTCGTGTATCGTGGTGGTGGATGAAGCCTATATTGACTTCGCTGCCGATGCGACCATGGTTCCTTTACTCAATCAATATCCTAATCTGGTGGTGTTACAGACGTTCTCCAAAGCTTGGGGACTGGCTGGTTTACGCGTGGGGATGTGTTTTGCCAGCGAAGCGATCATTGCTCTGCTGAACAAAATCAAATCGCCTTATAATATCAGTAGCATGACCCAGCGGTTGTTACTCGAAGCCCTGGATCATGTCGAGAAGAAAAACGAAATGGTGGAAGTAATCGCCGTGAACCGTACGCGGTTACGCGAGCGTCTGGAAGCCCTGCCGAATGTTGAACACGTATTTGCGACGGACTCTAACCAACTGTTAGTCAAGTTTCAGGATTCGGCGGCTGTTTTTTCTTACCTACTTGAACACAAAATTATCGTTAGAGATCGTTCTAAAGTCAAACACTGCGACAATTGCCTCCGAATCTCGGTCGGCACTCAGGAGGAAGATGATGTATTGATGCAATCATTACAACAATTTGCTCGGGAGCTTGTCCATAGTTAATGTTAGTTTTGCTTGTGTGTTGTGAAGGAGATCTGTCTCGGGTCTCCTTCACTGTATGCAAGGTTTCCTCCAGCCGAATCACCTATCTAATTGGTCCATGAAAGTATTCATTATCTCTGCATTGGTAACCCTAGGCTTGGTTACTTCTTCCCTTGAAAGTAAAGCCCAGGAAATCAACACCTCTCCTCAACGCAAGTATGCGGTTGGCTTTAAAGTAGGAGAACCCCTGGGCCTGAATGCCCGTATTTATACCCGAAACAACCGTGGCCTGGACCTAAGCTTTGGTACATACGGAATGCTTTGGGGCAGTAACCGTAAGTATGGCCCACACGGCAGATTCAAGAATACAGGCTGGGCCTTAAGTGCCAATTATATCTTTCACACGGATAACGAAGGGAAAAATTTCCAGGCTTATTACGGCTTTGGTGGACAAATCACCAGCCGCCGAAGTTATCCCGAGCGTCTAGCTCCTTATAATGCTTACGAAAACCGGACGGGTATTGGAGCGAGTGGTCTGGCTGGTGTAGAATACTTCCTGCCTCAGTCGCCCTTGTCTATCTTCGTCGATGCCGGTTTGTACCTGGAAGTGATTCCTGTTCCGGCATTCATGCACGTGCAGGCCGGTATCGGAACCCGTTTTAATTTCTAATATTAGGTTAGACAGGTAGGAACCTGCCTTATTGTAGGAACCAGTTGGATAAAACCACGGCCCAAGTAGAGACGCGACTTTGGACTAGCCCCAAGAAGTTGGACGGTTGTTTTAAAAGCCAGCGTTGATGCGGAAGTCTACGGGACTCATACCCTGTAGGTTCAAACGGATTCGCTGGTGATTGTAATAGTGAATGTACTGCCTGATGTCTTTTTCTAAAGCCTGGATACATTCATAACTGTTAAGGTAAAATAACTCACTTTTAAGCGTACCAAAAAAATTTTCCATCACCGCATTATCCAGACAATTCCCCTTTCTGGACATACTTTGGATCAGACCCTGCTTTTTCAGTCTTCTCTGATAGGGTTTCATCTGATATTGCCAGCCCTGGTCCGAGTGTAACAAGAGCCTCGTAGGAGCAGGCAATTTAGCTAAGGCCTCTTCCAGCATCCGACTTACCTGTTTAAAATTGGCTCGCTCCGAGAGATCATAACTGACAATCTCACCATTGTAAAGATCTAGTATGGGGGATAAATACAGTTTTTGAGCACCCACTTTGAACTCGGTGACATCGGTCACCCACTTGGCAAAAGGCTTTTCTGCTGTAAACTCCCGATTCAGTAGGTTGGGAGTGGTGGGAGCCTTTTCTCCCCGATAGGACCGGTATTTTTTGAGGCGAATCCGGCTTCTGAGCTGCAACTCTCCCAAGAGTTTGAACACCGTTTTATGATTGAGCGTATAGCCTTCTGCCCGTAGAACAGAGGTCAGGCGTCGGTAGCCATAGCGTCCCTGATGTTGCTGATAAAGCTGGCTCAGCCGCTGTTTATGGGGAGCATACTTGCCTAACCTATCCCTGCTTTTGAGTTGATAGTAGTACGTACTGCGGGCGAGCTGAGCGGCCCTTAGTAGCAGCGATAGATCATAATCAGGCCTTAATTCATGCACAATCAGGGCTTTTTGCCTTTTTTCTGGGCCTGAATCAAGGCTCGTAACTTTTTTAGGTAAGCCACCTCCGCCTGCAGTCGTTTATTCTCCTCAACGACTCGCTCGTATTCACTGGCGGGCACTCGACTCGATTGGGATGAAGCCATAGGGGGGAAATCGTTAAGCTCATCGCTCTGCTGGGGGTAATTTGCCAGGGCCCTGTTAATCCAACCCCGAAGCACACTAGTCGAGCGAAGAGAAAAAGTCAAACAAACTTCCCGCAAAGATAAGTCTTGAGTCAGAAAAGCGGCAACGGCGGCAGTTTTGATCGATTCGGAATAGCGATGTTGATGCGAAACGCATGCCAGAGCCGATGGCCCAAAGGCTTCATACCCATCGATCCATCGTCGTAGCATGGACTCGTGAATACCGTAAGCTCGGGCTAGGGCGTGAATCGATGCTTTACTCGACTTGGCCGCTTCCACCGCTGCTTTCTTAAAGGCATAACTATACTTCTTTTTCTTTTGCATTGCTCCTTTCAGTTAATGTCTAACTTTTCGGGGGCAATCCACTTTATCGCGTCTGGGTAAGAGGCGGTTTTGTTACCTTGACGCCATGTTTGGTGTCTCACCAAACACAGTTTGCGTATAAATGACTGGTAAGACACCAGCCGTGGCGGGGTTCTTTCCATCCCCCAGCCAGACGCGATAAAGTCGCGTCTCTACCATTTCAAAACTAAAACTTCTGGTTAAACTGTGTACATCACAGCTTCCTATACCCATTTATTTGAAATATCATTTTTAGACAGTCTCTAAGATTTTCAAGAGAAAGTAACAGGAATTGTAGGAAAGCATTGTAAATTCATACTTCATACAAGCTAAGCAGGCTCAGCCTGCTTTTTTCTTCATTAATGTTTACCATCTATGCTGCCTCTGCTGGTTCTGGAAAGACCTTCACGCTAACGAAAGAATTTTTAAAGCTTGCCCTAGCCGATCATCCTGATCTTGAAGAAGAGGGAAAATGGAAATTCAGTCCGTATTACTTTCAGCATATTCTGGCGGTAACCTTTACCAACGATGCCGCTCACGAAATGAAGAAGCGGATTCTGGATACCTTGCTGGATTTAAAAAAGTATCAGGATCTTGACCCCGCCCGTCAGAAAAAAGTAAAGGCTTTGCGGGAGTTACTATTGGTCGAAATCACGGATCCTGTCACGGGTGCGGGGATTAGCGAAGCAGAATTACAACGACGGGCCGCCCAGACTTTTCAGGTGTTACTACATCAGTATGGACGCTTGTCGGTATCCACCATCGACAGTTTTACGCAACGCGTAGTATCCGCTTTTACGGAAGAATTAGGCATTCCTTATAACTTCGAAGTAAGCCTCGAATCGGACGTACTGGTGGCGGCTGGTGTGGAGCAGTTACTTTCCAAAGTAGGCCAATCGGAGTTTAATCAGTTAACGCTGGTGCTGGAAGAATTAGTGGCAGAACTAGCCGATCAGGGAAAGAGCTGGAAGTCGCTTCAAACGGAGTTATTATCCGTTGGAAAAAAAATACTGGACGATAAGCACCGCGATGCCTTAAAGAAACTGGAAGATTTAAGCATAGCCGATTTCTGGGAAATTCGAAAGAAAATACGGGACTATTGTGCTTGCCAGGATACCGAGTATCGGCGTTTGGGGAAAGTAGCGGTAGAGTTAATTGAAGAAAAGGCAACTTTATCCATTGCCGATTTTAGTTATGGAGCCAACGGGGCGGCGGGTTTTCTCCAGAAAATTCGGGATGGCCATAAAACGTTTGCCGAAGGAATTTCCAGCCGTCTTTATTCCGTCGTTCGTCGGGAGCAAAACTGGCTGAAGGCCAAAGTCGCTTTACCCATCTTGTCCAGTTTTGAAACCATTGAATCGGAGCTGGAAGTGGTGGGGCGAGAGCTAATACAACTGCACGAATCCCAAATTCAGAAGTACACCCTCTGTCTGGAAATTGATAAACATTTGCATAAACTGGCCTTGCTCAAGCAGTTATCCGACGAAGTAAAGGCCATTGAAGATCATTCCGGACAAATTCACATTTCGCGGTTCAATCAGTCCATTCTGAACATTGTCCTGGAAGAACCGATCCCGTTTCTCTACGAACGCCTCGGCGAGAAGTTTCATCATATCCTGATTGATGAGTTTCAGGATACTTCCCAGCTTCAGTGGCTCAACTTTATGCCGCTGATTGACAATAGTTTATCCGCCGATTACTACAATCTTGTGGTAGGCGATGCCAAGCAAAGTATCTACCGTTTTCGGGGTGGAGAAATGGAGCAACTGGTGTATTTGCACGAAGGGAAAGACCTTACGCCCATGTTACCCGCTGGCAATGAGATTAACTGGAACGTGGGCGACCGACTTTTAACGATTAAAGGTAAGCTAGTGCCTCAGGTGCTGGACTTTAACCGTCGGAGTTGTCGGGAAATTATAGATTTTAACAACGATATTCTAAAACATATCCTGGCTAACCAGGTGCCAGCAGATTGGGAGGTAACTCCTCGGATTTACAGTGCTTACGTTCAAAAAGCACCCGATAACCCTAAATGTGGCGGCCATGTGCAAATTGATTTTCTGGATAGTGAGAGGCCAGCCACGCCCGAGTTTATTCTGAACCAAATCTCGGAATGCCTTGCCGACGGGTACGAGTATAAAGACATTGCGATCCTTTGTCGAAAGAACAAACACGCTCGTGAACTAGCCGATACCCTGACTTCCCAAGGGATTCGGGTAATCTCGGCGGATTCGTTATTGGTCAGTGCCTCACCAGTGGTTAACCTGGTTATTGCTTTTTTACGAGTACTGAATACGCCCGATCAGCCGCTGGCCAAATATGAAGCGGCCTATTTATTCCTCAAGGAAATTCAGGGGCAGGTTCCTGAAGAACAGGTAAACACCCGCATTCGCCAAATGGTGGAAGCACCGGATATGGGTGCATTCTGGACCTGGGTACGGGAAAAAGAGCTGGAAAAAATAGCTGATTTACCGAAGGAAGTAGCCAGCACCCAACTCAATGCTTTTCTCATGCAGAAAGCCAGTCTGTTTGAAAGTTGTGAGGAGTTAATTGCTCGGTTCAAACTCTTTGATAAACCTGATCAAGCGGCTTATTTATTCCGTTTTCTGGATTATGTACAGGATTTTTCAACGCGAAAAAGCGGCCATTTAAGTGATTTCTTACTCGACTGGGAGCAGCAGAAGTTCAAGCTTTGCGTAAGCTCACCGGAAGGGGCTAATGCCGTACGGATTCAAACGATCCATAAATCCAAAGGGCTTGAATTCCCAGTTGTATTACTGCCTTACGCCAACTGGAGCTTCAAAAACAACCTCTGGGATGAAATCTGGGGCGATCTGGAAAGCATGGAGGCTGAGGAGTTAACATTGGTGTCAGCGGATGATAAACCATCCCGTAGTTTGAAAGTGGCTCCGTTTTCGGTTTCCCAACGCCTGGCAGCTACCCACTTGAAAGAAGCCTACGAAAAAGAAACAGAACAGACCTTTCTGGACAATCTGAATTTACTATACGTAGCCCTGACTCGCCCCGTCGAAAGGGTGTATATCTCGATGGAAACCAAGCTTTCGAAAAAAGGGGAGGTAACGGGACTAAAAGATACCGTGGGGGTATTCTTTTCGGATTATGTAAATGCCTGCGAAGGCACGCACATACTCAAACAGGGGGAAAAGCGAGTTAAGTCAGAGAAAAAAGAACAGGAAGATAAAGTGGTAATTACGGGAGTTATCACCCAAGATCGCCGGGGTAGTATGCGTCTGCGGCGGCAGAAAGATCGGTTAAGTGAGCTGGATTCTTTTGCCATGCAGAAGGATTGGGGGAACAAAGCTCACATCGTCATGCGGGAAATCAACTCCCCTGAAGATGTACCCATCGTAATTGATCGGATGCAGAAAAGGGGCTTACTAGATGAGACGCAGGTGTTGCGAATGACGGAAGCCATTAATCGGATTTTGAGCAAGGAAGAAATGAAACCTTACTTTGAAATGCCCGCAGAGTTTTTATCAGAACGGGAAATTCTCATGCCCAATGGAGAAGTCATTCGCCCCGACCGGGTAGTCATTCGTCCCGATCAGACCGTCGCTATTCTTGACTATAAGACGGGTCAGGCCAGGGATAGTCATAAAGATCAAATCAAAAAATACGCCCGTCGTTACCGCGAAATGGGTTATAAACACATCGAAGGCTGGATCGTCTATCTGGAATCCGGCGAATTGGTTCAGGTTAGTTAATGGTTCGTTTTCTGTTATCACGAACCACAGCGTTATGCAGAGTTTGGCACTGAGTAACGCTGAGTAAAACATTGTGAAACTCTGTGGTTATTCAGTAACGAACTAACTTTCCTTCAATCCTAAATACTTCATTATGAATACCGCAGTAGCGTTTATCTCAAGTCAGTTATCCCTTTCGGCTCGTTCGGTTGAGCAAACCATTCAATTATTAGATGAAGGCGGAACCGTGCCTTTCATTGCCCGCTATCGGAAAGAAGCTACGGGCAGTCTGGATGAAGTCCAGATTCAGCATATCAAAG
Organism: Siphonobacter sp. SORGH_AS_0500; assembly: GCF_031453245.1. NCBI lineage: Bacteria > Pseudomonadati > Bacteroidota > Cytophagia > Cytophagales > Cytophagaceae > Siphonobacter > Siphonobacter sp. SORGH_AS_0500. The sequence goes on along the minus strand of NZ_JAVIYT010000001.1, from coordinate 2,958,668 downwards.
ACCAGTACGAGAAGTTTAAGGAGGTTGAGAAACGTCGGGAGAGTATAATCCAATCCATTAGCGAGCAGGGCAAACTTACGGCTGATTTGCGAAAGCAACTGGAGCAGGCCACAACGTTAACTCAACTCGAAGATTTATACCTGCCGTATAAACCCAAGCGTAAAACCAAAGCCAGCATTGCGATTGAAAAAGGCCTGGAACCTTTGGCAAAACTGATCTTCGAACAACGTGAACGAGACATTGAAGCAAATGCCCAGAAATTTATTACTGATAAAGTTCTGACGCTGGAAGAGGCTTATCAGGGAGCCAGTGATATTATGGCCGAATGGATTTCTGAAAATGCCGACGCCCGTACAGCCGTTCGACGGGTTTTTGAGCGGGAGGCCATCGTTTATTCAAAGGTAAAAAAGAACAAGGAAACCGAAGGAGCCAAGTATCGGGATTACTTCGATTTCTCGGAAGAATTACGCAAAATTCCCTCGCACCGATTGCTGGCCATGCGTCGGGGAGAAGAAGAAGGGATTTTATCGGTGAGTATCACACCGGATGAGGAAAATGCTCTTAATCAGCTAGACCGATTGTTCGTTCGGGGGCAATCTCCCGCAAAACCTTTTGTCGAAGATGCCATTACTGATAGTTACAAACGTCTGATTAAGCCCAGTATCGAGAACGAATTTGCCAAGCTTTCCAAAGAAAAGGCCGATGCTGAAGCGATTACGATTTTCACGGGTAACCTCCGACAATTGCTACTATCTTCACCTTTGGGACAAAAACGGGTATTAGCCATTGACCCCGGTTACCGAACGGGTTGCAAAACCATTTGTCTGGATGCTCAGGGTAACCTGGTTGCCGATACTGTGATTTATCCTTTTGATAAAAAACAAGAAGCTGAAGGTAAAATTCGTCAACTCATTGCTACCCATAGAATGGAAGCTTTAGCTGTTGGTAACGGAACGGCAGGACGCGAAACGGAAGATTTCCTCAAAAGCTTAAATCTGGATTTACCCATTTTTATGGCTTCGGAGCAGGGGGCTTCCATTTACTCAGCTTCGGAGGTAGCCCGAGAAGAATTTCCCGATAAAGACATTACCGTTCGCGGAGCCGTGTCCATTGGTCGGCGATTGATGGACCCCTTGGCTGAGCTAGTAAAGATCGATCCCAAATCCATTGGTGTAGGTCAGTATCAGCACGATGTGGATCAAAGCGATTTGAAGAAGAGTCTGGATACCGTTGTCGAGAGCTGTGTGAACGCCGTCGGGGTTAACCTGAATACGGCCAGCAAACACTTGCTGAGTTATGTGTCAGGGCTGGGTTCTTCGCTGGCTCAGAACATTGTTACCTATCGCAAGGAGAACGGGGCATTCAAGTCCCGAAAAGAACTTATGAAGGTGCCACGGCTGGGCAGTAAGGCTTTTGAGCAGTGTGCGGGATTCCTTCGTATTCCTGAAGCGGGCAACCCTTTGGATAACTCGGCAGTTCACCCCGAAAGTTATGGCATCGTTGAGCACATGGCAAAAGATCTGGGTATTACCGTTAAACAACTCATTGAACAGCCCGAACAGCGAAAAAAGGTTTCGTTAGCCAAATACGTTACTGAAAAAGCAGGATTACCCACCCTACAGGATATTATCTCTGAGTTGGAAAAACCCGGTCGGGACCCTCGTCAGCCCCTGGCTGCATTTGAATTTGATGCTTCCGTTCGCAAACCTGAAGACTTGAAAGAAGGCATGATTCTGCCCGGAATTGTGACGAATATTACCGCTTTTGGTGCGTTTGTAGACGTTGGCGTAAAACAAGACGGCCTTGTTCACGTTTCTCAATTAGCCAATCGTTTCGTGCGTGATCCGAATGAAGTCGTTAAGTTACAACAACAGGTTCAGGTGAAGGTAGTAGAGGTCGATTTAGCCCGCAAACGGATTGCCCTGAGCATGAAATTCTAAGCTTATACAAGTCTTTTATCGGATTCAGGGATCTGAAAAATATGCTTGAAAAATTGTCGTTTTCAAAGCTGAAACATTACCTTCAAGCCGATAAGAGACTTTTCTATGCAAAGTTTTTTACGAGCCAACCACTTTTAATAAGTTGAAAATCAGACCTGTTCTGTGATTCGCTTTCATCATTTACTTAAACTTCGGCCTATGAGTTTTCGGATATTTCCGCTCCTTTGTATGCTGAGTATTTTACTTAGTTCCTGTGAATTATTTCGTACCACTACGCGATCAGCTCCGGCCACCCGGCAAACCGCTGGTCGTGCGGTACATCGGCCTGCTGCCGGTAACGCTGGTCACGTAGCCCGCTCGGCGGGAGGAACCGCTTCCAGTAATATGGCCTCCCGGCCTTATATTCCGATGACTAAAAAAGCGGAGTATAACCCCAAGGCGGTTCGTTACAACAATTATGTCGTTAATGACTTAATCAACACGGCGAAAAGTTACGGCGGAACGAATTACCGTACGGGTGGAGGCACCAGTGTGGGGCTAGACTGCTCGGGGCTAGTTCAGGTAAGTTTCAAACAGATTGGCTTGAAATTACCCCGCACCGCCTCCGAACAGGCTGTGGTAGGGCAGACCATTCACGTGAATGACTTACGCCCCGGCGACCTCGTTTTTTTCAATACCGATTTTAAAGGAAAATCCATCTCCAAAATCAATCACACGGGCATAGTTACGCACGTGAACGGAGATCAGGAGGTTATGTTTATCCATGCTTCCAGTAGCCGCGGAGTCATTGAAGATAACCTGTACGCGGATTACTGGCAGCGGGGATTTATCAAGGCCACTCGGCTGCTTGACTAAGCCCGAAGTCTTTCCCAGTCGGGGTGTCTCTGCAGATAGATCCGAATAAAAGGGCAGTACGGCACCATTTTCAACTGGTTTTCTTCAAGGTATTGAAAAACCTTTTCAACGATGGCTGAGCCTACCCCTTGCCCCTCGTAATGCTCCGGTACTTCGGTGTGATCCAGTGCCAGCGTCTGATCATCCAGCCAGCGGTAGGCTACAATAGCCATGTCGTTTTCAAGGGGTAACTCAAATTGTTGATCAGCTTCGTTATGGTGAAGGGCTATCTTCTTGATTTCCATAGAGATAAGTTGGTAATGCTCAAGTAAAAACGTTGAATATCCCTCGCTGAAAGGTGAGGGATATTTTTGAATCAGGCGGAAGGATAATCTACTTGTTCTCCCGTATGAATGGTGCCTTTGGGTTCACGCAGGTACTTCCATCCTTCACTTATAAATCCTGTTCCATAGCCAATCATTTGCACAAAAACGGCCTGAATACTGAGACTTGCCACTGTAATGCTTTTATTCTGTCGCCAGGAATCAAAGAAAATCATCAGGCAGTACATCAGTAATACCAGCACTGAAAATTGAAACAAGGGTTTGAAAATAAGCAGTTGCAGCGGGAAACTGAAAATCCAGACGGTAAAGGCCGCCGGGAAAAAATGAACCAGCTTTAACGTATCCGGGAAAAAGCGGGTTATGTTAATCCGGGCCCGACCAAAGAACTTCAACTGGCGGAAGAAGGCCGGGAAGTTACTGCGGCGTTTATGGTAAATGAAAGCTTCGGGTATCAGGGCACTTTTAAAGCCCAAAGAAAGGGCTTTGATACTAAAAATGATGTCTTCCCCCATGCGGGTAATGCGAAAGCCGCCCGTCTCCTCCCATACGTTTCGGCTCAGTCCCATATTAAAGCTCCGGGGATGAAAAGTTCCTCCGGCGTTTTTCGCTTTGCCACGAATGCCTCCGGTCGTGAACAGGGAAGTCATGGAGTAACTAATGGCTTTCTGAATGGGGCTGAAACTGGGATGGTCGCGGTCAGGTCCACCAAATAAATCCAGCTTTTGCCGATCAATTTCCCGATTGACAATTTCCAGGTAATTCGGCTCTACCAGAGCGTCCGAATCCAGAATAATAAACCAGTCGCCCGTGGCTCGTTGCATGCCGTAGTTACGGGCAAAGCCCTGTCCGCTGTTTGGTTTTTCGTAATAATGAATCGCCATTTGAGCGGCAAACAGCTTGGCTACTGCTTCCGCCCGAATCTGGGACCCATCCTCAACCACGACCACCTCAAAATAGGGGTAGGTTTGCCGGGCTAAAGTTTCAAGTAACTCTGCCAGTTCGTCCGGGCGATTATAAACGGGAATAATGATTGAAAAACGACGCATAGAAAACGAAAGAAGGACAAAACTATAAAGCTTTGCCCTTCTTTGTATATGAAATTTTGAACGAATTACGCTCCGCCTAATACTTCGATCAGGGATACTTCGTGAGCCGCGATGATCTGGTCTACGATTTCATCCGTCAAGGCATGCGAGAGGAAGAGGCTTTCAAACTGCGAAGGAGCTAGGTAGATACCACGTTTGAGCATCGCCTGGAAGTAGGCTCCGAAAAGCGTCAAATCAGAAGCCTTCGCTGAATTGAAATCGGTTACTTTTTCTTCGTTAAAGAAAAGCGTGTACATCGAACCAATCCGGTTGATCGTATAGTTTTTCCCAGCTTTCTTGTTTCCGGCTCGTAATCCATTTTCCAGCTTGGCTCCAATACGATCCAGCTCGGCATAAACGCCGGGATTTTCATTCAGGTACGTCAACATGGCTTTACCCGCCGCCATCGCGATGGGGTTACCCGAAAGCGTTCCTGCCTGATAAACCGGGCCCGCCGGAGAAACGAAATCCATGATTTCTTTTCGTCCGCCGTAAGCTCCTACGGGCATACCACCGCCAATGATTTTCCCTAAAGTAGTCAGATCAGGACGAACGGAAGTAATGCCCTGGAAACCGGAAGCTGAAAGCCGGAATCCGGTCATTACTTCATCGAAGATTAATAAAATTCCTTCCTGATCGCAGAGTTCGCGAAGACCTTCCAGAAAACCAGGTTCCGGCAAAACCAGCCCCATGTTACCTACGACGGGTTCCAGGATGATTGCTGCGATTTGGTTTTTGTTGGCATCAACCAGAGCTTTAACTGCAGTCAGGTTGTTAAACGGTGCGGTTAAGGTATCATTTGCCACCCCCTTAGTCACACCGGGGCTGTCAGGAACACCCATGGTTACGGCACCGCTACCGGCAGCAATCAGAAAGCTATCGCCATGCCCGTGGTAACATCCTTCAAACTTGATCATTTTTTCGCGACCTGTGAAGCCACGAGCCACACGAATGGCCGACATGGTAGCCTCCGTTCCAGAGTTAACCATGCGAACTTTCTCAATCGAGGGAACCATCGAGATGATTAACTCGGCCATTTCTACCTCACGACGCGTAGGAGCTCCGAAAGAGAAGGAATGCTGAACGGCATCCGAAACAGCCTTTTGAATCATTTCGTTGGCATGCCCCAGAATCATCGGACCCCAGGAATTAATCAGATCAACGTAGGTGTTATCGTCTTCATCGACCAGATAGGCTCCTTTCGCCGATTTAATAAAGATCGGGTTACCACCCACCGCCCGGAACGCCCGAACCGGAGAGTTCACACCGCCCGGAATGACTTCTTTTGCTTGCTGAAAAAGTTGTTCTGAATTAGTCATAGTATAGAGCTAAGCAGAGTAACCGAGGCATTTGCCTGTCTGGTACTTCGCTTATTATTTGACGGGAATGAATTGATAGTTACTGAATTTAAGAATCGTAAAGTTCTGATTGTCGTTGGATTGACGATAATCGAAACCGCCCAGCGTGTACCCGTTTGTATAGGCCTGACTGTGGGCTCCTTTTGTAAAATCCGAACCAAATTTCCCCAGCATCCGACCAAAAAACAGCATAGTGTCATAGCCCAAATAAGCATAAGTAGAGGGGAAAAGGTTATACGTATTCAGGTATTGCTGACGAAATTCCAGCGTAACCGGTTCGGCATCGTTGGCGTACATGGAGTCAAAAAAATAAACCTGAGGACCTTTAAAAGTGTAAGCGGATGCCGTTGCCATGTTGAAGGATTGATAAGAAACCAGCAGAGGCGACGGAAGCGTACTTTTATTATACCAGGACATCACGCTTGGGCCGGAATTCTGGTAAAGTGCCAGGATATGTCCGGGCTTTTGTGCTTTTAAATCCGTAGTAATCGTTTCGCTCAATCCGCGTTTCAGTCCCAGAATTTTAAATCCATTTTCTTTTGCCAGGGATGCATACGTAACCGCCAGCAACGAATCCTGACGACTGCTACCATAGGTGATGTACGTGGTTTTAGGCGTAAAACGGTTGGCAAATTGTAGCAATGCTTTCGCCTGTGATTCGGTGGAAGGCTGGGTTAAATACGTCAGATTCTTGAGCAGGGAGCTATTGGTCGAAATCGGGTTAACAATGGGAATATTCCGTTCCGCCGCCCAGGCAGAAGCAATTTCGTAACTAATCGGATACAGCGGCCCGATTAATAAATCCGTTTGCTGAAATGGTTCGTTTCCAATGAGCCGCTTCATGCTGGCTTCTGAATTATCTACTTCATACGCCTGAATATTGATGGTAACCGATTCTTTCTGAAGCTTCTTTACCGCCATCTGAATGCCATCGTATAAGTCTATAATAAACTGATTTGAGTTGTTGGAAGTACCTAACTCATTGAGCCGGAATGGGAATAATACGGCTACATTATACGACTGTTTTTTACCTTTTGCGGGAACGTTAACCGTAGGCTTTTTCTCCGTTATCGCTTTTTCAATGGCTTTGGGCTTGATAGAAAAACGATTGATGAGTTTATCTGCCAAATCCAGATCGGCCTTGCTGGACGAGCGTTTACGAATGAGATAAACCAGGTTTTCAGCGATAACAGGATCCGTCGAGTACTTGGCATTCAACTGTTTTAACGTGGAAATATCCGTGCATTGAGACAGGTAATAATTCTCCATCGTGCGGGCATCTTCCGAGATTCTGGAGTCGGGGAGCCGTTTGAGAGCGTCTACTGCCGGGATGTATTGTTTTTCTTCGAAGAGGATATTGGCGTAGAGGTAACGGGCCTCGTCAATTTTATTCCATTTGGGATAACGAGTTTCAAGCTGACGCAGATAGGAGCGACTTTCCGCAAGTTTATTACTCTTGAGCGAGGCCAGAGCCATAAAGTAATGACTGTACGGAACGAGTTCGTTCTGGTAACGGGAGGAAGTCAGCGGAGCAAAGTATTCACGGGCCTGCTCGTATTTTTTTTCGCGAATGGCCCGCTCGCCTTTCTGATATGCCTGTTGATACTCCTCAGGAATCGTTTGAGCAATGGAGGTGAGGGTAAAGAAAATTCCCAGAAAAAGGATGATGGTTCTACACATGAAAAAGTCTTTAAGCAAAAATAGGAACAGGATCAGTGAGGGACGCTATTTCTAAAAAGGTTTCGTGAAAAAGAAGATGCCATTAAAGTACAAAAAGCCCCCGACCAGTGCAGTGAGGGGCTTTTCGTAGCTTCATGAGCTGAAATTATTTTTTCTTCTTAGCCTGAGCTTCTGCCTGCTTTTTCGCCTCTTCTGCGGCTTTCAGTTGCTTATCAAGCATTTCTGAGAATTTCGAACGTTTTTTCTCGCCTGTAGCGATTTTACGACGGTTTTCATTCAGAATAGCTTTGATTTTGTCTTCGTCCACAAATCGCTTAATGATCTGCTGTTGTCCAACGGTAATCAGGTTGGATACCAGATAATACCAGGCCAGACCCGCAGGGAAGGAATTCATAATGAAGAAGAACACCAGTGGCATGATGTAACCCAGCGTACGGTAATCCACCGGACCAGCCGCAGCGGGAGTCGTCTGGTTGTTATAATACGCAAACAGAATGCTGGAACCCGTCATCATCAGGGTAAACAAGCTGATGTGATTACCAAGAACGGGCAATGAGAAACCGAAATGAATCAAATCGTCATACGCCGAAAGGTCATTTGACCACAGGAAAGGCTGCTGACGTAACTCAATCAGGTTTGGGAAAAGGAAGAACACCGACATCAGAATGGGCAGCGTGAGTAACTGTGGGATACAACCGGAAAGGGGGTTGACACCTACCTGCTGATACAGTTTCATTTGTTCCTGCTGCATTTTCTGAGCATCGTCACCGATCTTTTCTTTCAGTTCGTTTAACTCAGGTTGCAGCACCCGCATTTTCGCCATCGAGATATAACTCTTGTACGTTAAAGGAGTCAGGATTAACTTGATGATTAATACCAGAACCAGAATCAGAATACCGTAGTTCGAAATAAATCCACCCAGAAGGTTGAATAGGGGAACGAACACAAAACGGTTGACGGGTTTCAGGAAAGCATAACCCAGGTATACGTTTTCGTTGAATTCGGGAGCTACCTGCGAAGTCAGTTGGTAATCGTTAGGGCCAAAGTATAACTTGAATTTACCCTTACCCGCTGCCAGATCAGCCGCCGGGATTTGCACTTCTGCTTCCAGCGTTTTCAGGTTTTCCTGATTGTTATCAGGGAAGGCCGTTGATTTCAGCTTAACTCCTGAAAGATTGGTGCCTTCACCTATCAGACCCGAAACGAAGTACATTTGCTTGAAGGAAAGCCATTTAGCGGGCTCTTCGAGCGTTTTTTCTTCCGTTCCTGAACTATTGGGGCTTAAATGATCGAAAGATTCGTCAGCAGTGAAGTAGTTAATGGTACTCTCGTTACGGAGTTTATTCACATCCTTTTCTGTCCGATCTACTTTGTGTGACCAGAACAGACGAGCGTTGCCACCAAAATTTTTAGCGGCCACGTCATAGGCGATGGAGAATCCGCTACCACCTAAGGTATAGCGTTGTTCGATGGTTTGACCACCCGCCAGAGCGAGGGTAAATACTACTGAACCCGAACCTGCTTCCGCTACTACCTGGCTTTGGCTGTTCGTGGCGAAAAATAATTGGCTCACGTCTACTTTACCGGGGCCATTGGGTAACTCAAGACCGAGTTTAGAACCTTTTTCGTCGAACAGGTATAGAGGTTTCTGATCGAAGGTCTTGTAGTTTTTCAGTAATACTTCTTTAATCTGACCACCCTTCGTGCTGAATTTGACGCGAACGTCTTTGTTCTCAAGGATGACATCTGAAGCAGTGCCTTTGGCGGCTGATGCGAATGTTCCTAAGGCGGCGGTATCAAGCGTGGCGGTAGGGGCGACGTTTTTCTGAGGGACTCCGGCTTGCTGGGGTTTCTGGGGTTGCGGCTTTTCTTCAGGCACCAAAAGCTGATACCCAAGTAACATGCCAACAATCAAAAGCAACCCAATGATGGTATTACGATCCATAAGGATGTTTTAAGTGGGGAGATTATTCGTCTCCGGCTGGTAATGAAATGAGACAATTTAAAAATAAGCACGCAAAGTTCGTAAACAATCACGAAAGCCCGACCTATGGATTCAATTTTTCCAGAAATGAATGGAAATTTAGTTTGAACGGTAAAGTCGGCACGAACAGAAGTCAAGCTTATAAACGTAGAAATTACCCAGTCGAAACTAAAGAACACTTTAGAGACAACTGGGTAACTACTTATTAACTAGTGCATTAAGAACATGATCTTAGTTAGCAGGTACGCTAACAGACTCCCGCTTTGCCAGCGAGTAAGTCAATGCGGCTTTCACGAATTTCACGAAAAGCGGAGCCGGGTTTAACACCGTACTTTTATACTCAGGGTGGAACTGAACCCCAATAAAGAAGGGGTGTACTTCTGATTTCAGCTCGATAATCTCAACCAGTTTGCTCTCGGGGTTAATACCGGATGTAACCAGTCCCGCCGCATTCAGTTGTTTCAGGTACGCGTTATTGAATTCATAACGGTGACGGTGACGCTCGGAAATTTTCGTCTTTCCGTAGATCGCATGAGCTAAAGAATCCTTTTTCACATCGCAGGGCCAGGCTCCCAGACGCATCGTACCGCCTTTGGCCTTAATGCCTTTTTGCTCGGCCATCAGATCAATAACGGGGTTTGGCGTTTCAGGCTCCAGTTCGGACGAAGAAGCATTAGCGATACCAGCCACGTTACGAGCGTACTCGATAACGGCCATTTGCATCCCTAAGCAAATACCAAAGAAAGGAATCTTGTTTTCGCGAGCCAGTTGTACCGCCCGGATTTTACCTTCCAGACCGCGTTCTCCGAATCCCGGAGCGACCAGAATGCCATCCATACTCAGTAATAAGTCGATAGTATCCTGTTGTTCCAGCGTTTCGGATGAAATCCATTCTACTTTCACGCGGCATTCGTTTTCGGCACCTGCGTGGTTGAACGCTTCCGCGATGGATTTATACGCATCTTTCAATTCAACGTATTTACCGACCAGAGCCACGGTAATTTCTTCCGTTGGGTTTTTGAATTTACCCAGGAAGTCCTTCCACGAGTCCAGATCGGGTTCCTGATCGTTATACAGGTTGAGTTTGTAGAGAGCCCGCTGATCGAGTTTCTCTTTTTTCATCAACAAGGGAACGTCATAGATCGTATCGGCATCGATGGACTCGATTACGTCATTAGGCTGTACGTTGCAGAACAAAGCGATCTTCCGACGCATGTCAGTTGGGATCGGATGCTCCGTGCGGCAAACCAGAATGTCAGCTTGAATACCGGATTCTGAAAGCGTGCGTACCGAGTGCTGCGTGGGCTTGGTTTTTAACTCACCCGCTGAACTCAGGTAGGGTACCAGCGTCAGATGAATAAAGAGCGTGTTGTGTTCTCCCAATTCGTACTTGAGCTGACGGGCCGCTTCAATGATCGGTAAGGATTCGATATCACCTACGCAACCTCCAATTTCCGTAATGACAATATCAAACTGGCCGGTATTACCTAAAGCCGTAATGCAGCGTTTGATCTCGTCCGTAATGTGAGGAACCACCTGAACCGTCTTGCCAAGGTATTTACCCTCGCGTTCGGCCATGATGACGTTGTAGTAAATACGACCCGTGGTAACGTTGTTGTCCTGAGACGTAGGAACGTTCAGGAAACGCTCGTAGTGACCTAAATCTAAGTCGGTTTCGGCCCCGTCATCGGTAACATAGCATTCGCCGTGCTCATAAGGATTGAGCGTTCCGGGATCTACGTTGATGTAGGGATCAATTTTTTGAATGGTAACTGAAAGGCCCCTGGCTTGCAGAAGTTTAGCTAACGAGGAGGCGACAATGCCTTTGCCGAGAGAAGATGCAACCCCGCCCGTAACAAAGATATATTTCGTCGGTTTGACCGTGGACATGAAACGACGTGATGTTTGTGTACGGGATGCAAAGATAATAGCAAAAAAGTAGATTTGAAGGTATAGGCTAGACAGTTTTTTTTGAAGTGGGAGGTAAGATTTTGGTCATCAGCGGGTTGTGTAGCTCAAAAAATGTTTAAAAATAACAGAGTTTCCAACCTTAAAGTAAAATCTGGGGTCTGATTGAAAACTTATATCCTATGAAAAATATACTTTTAATTCTGGTTGGATTATCTCTGGTAATGTCCTGTAAAAAGGAGGCCGAAGTCAAGGTTGATGCTTGTATGAACGCCGGGGCAACGGACGTCAGTACTGCAGAAAAACTACTGGTAGGCATTTGGCAACTAAAATATAGTAGGGGCTGGACCTATTCTGAAGATGTCCCATCGGTAGTGTTAGCCTTTCAGGACAACAAGCAGGTAACTGTGTCTAAAAACAATCAGGTCATTTACAAAGGAGTTTACGGCATTAAAAGCTCAAATCAGTCGCTGTTTTTAATGGATTCATCCGGTAAGTATCAATACAGAGGAACGGACTATCTAACGGGCCAGATTCAGGTGTGTGAGCAGAATTTAATCATAGATCAGGGTTCTGCGGCAGATTGGCCCATTTATGGCTATACTAGAAAAGATACTTTACAGAAATAAAAAGAGCCTGGATTTGCAAATCCAGGCTCTTTTTATGCGAGATATGTTGTTAAAACGGCACTTATTGGGCTATTGTTGTGTTTATGAAAAATAAGGCCATAGTTTTTCATGAAATTAACCCAGCAATGCAGCAGCAACCAATTTATGAACTAAATATTCAGCCTTACCCAGCTTTGGCTGAACAGCGGCGACGCCCTCCTTCAGTGGTGTATTTCTCTAATTTAACTAAAACGGTAGAATTCTTATTAACCACTTTACAGATTCATGGATGGGACGCTCAACTGAGTTACTCGACCATCTACAGAAACTTACAGATCAGGGACAAATTCTGGCAGGATTACGAAGTGAGTGGAGTGAAATTCTTCCGGGTCACGATTTCCAAACAGCTATTGAACCCGGTGTTACCAACCGTAGAAATGGAAGATTATCCTAGAAAACGGTAAATGAGTTTTGAGCGGCCGCCGCTGCGGTTTTGAGTTTTGAGCGACCGTCGCTACGGTTTTGAGTTTTGAGCGACCGTCGCTACGGTTTTCAGTTTTGAGTTTTCAGTTTTCAGTTTTGAGTTTTCAGTTTTGAGTTTTGAGTTTTGAGTTTTCAGTTTTGAGTTTTGAGTTTTGAGTTTTGAGTTTTCAGTTTTCAGTTTTCAGTTTTCAGTTTTCAGTTTTCAGTTTTCAGTTTTCAGTTTTCAGTTGGAAAGTGAAAACCTATAAAGGTAGGGAAGAGGTTTTGAAATGAGAATTATAACCCCGGAGGGCGTTGAACCTGAATAGCCCCGGATGCTAATCCGGGGTTCCCTATGGATGGACCCTGCCTATGGCTGGTGTCCTCACCAGCCGGTCTGCCAAAGAATAATGGTTGGTGAGGACACCAACCATGGCGGAAAGTGCAAATTTATAAGGGTAGAGAAGACGTTTGGAAATGAGAATAATAACCCCGGAGGGGTTGAACCTGGATAGTCCCGGATGCTAATCCGGGGTTCCCTATGGATGGACCCTCCCCATGACTGGTATCCTCACCAGCCAGTCTGCCAAAGAATAATGGTTGGTGAGGACACCAACCATGGTGTAAAGTGCAAATCTATAAGGGTAGAGAAGGCGTTTTGAAATGGGAATCATAACCCCAGAGGGGTTTAATTATGAATAGCCCCGGGTGCAACCCGGGGGAACAATTTGGGGACGACGATTAGGGAAGGCGTTCCCCGAATTGTAATTCTCTGGCCATGTCTCAATTTCTGAAGGAAGTGGTTGGTGTCCTCACCAACCACAGGGGAAGTTTACACCAACCACGGAGAAGGGGCTGTTCCTATTCAACTCCTCTGGGGGTTAAGTCACTCATTTTATAAACACCTTCTCTACTTTTTTCTTCCCAACCCAGAATCCTCCACCCAAAATCCTGCAACGATCTTCTGAAAAGTTGTAAAGGAAACCAGTCCAGAAAAGGCGAAATTTGTAGAGTAATGAAAACGGACATGGAAACAACAGAAGCAGCAGTGAATAAAGTACGTATACCCGTAACAGGTATGAGCTGTGCGGCTTGTGCTCGCAGTGTTGAGACAGTGCTTTCCAAACAACCCGGCGTTTCTGAAGTAGCGGTTAATTTTGCGGATGAGTCGGCTCGGATTACGCTCAATCCTCAAGAAACCTCATTAGAAACCTTACAGAAAGCCGTCCAGAATATAGGATATGGCTTAATTCTGGATGCTGAAAATGCTCAGGAAAAACAGGCCCAGTACAAAGAAAACCGTCTGAAAAATCTTCAGAAAAGCCTGATCTGGTCGGCGGTCTTCACCTTTCCGGTTTTTATACTCGGCATGTTCTTCATGGACTGGCCGCCTGCCAATTACCTCATGTGGGCCTTAAGTACACCCGTGCTCTTCTGGTTTGGCCGCAAGTTTTTTGTCAATGCAGTAAAGCAGGCCCGTTATGGGCAAACGTCGATGGATACACTCGTGGCCATGAGTACGGGTATTGCGTATGCATTCAGCGTTTTTAATACCGTATATCCTGAATTCTGGCATCGCCAGGGCTTACATCCGCACGTTTACTTTGAGGCGGCGGCTGTTGTGGTGACCTTCATTCTGGTAGGTAAATGGCTGGAAGAGCGGGCAAAATCCAATACGTCATCCGCCATTAAAAAACTGATGGGTTTACAGCCTCAAACGGTTATTCGGGTTGAAAATGGGGAAGAAGTAGAAGTTGCCTTATCCGAAGTAGGCGTAGGAGATCGGCTCGTAGTAAGGCCGGGCGATAAGATTCCAGTGGATGGTCAGGTAAAGTCAGGACAATCGTATGTCGATGAAAGCATGATTTCTGGGGAACCCGTTCCTGTAGAAAAATCAAAGGGTAAAAAGGTATTCGCGGGAACCGTCAACCAGCAGGGAAGTTTTCACTTCATTGCTCAGAAAGTAGGCTCAGAAACCTTATTGGCTCAGATTATTCAAATGGTGCAGGAAGCTCAGGGAAGCAAAGCCCCTGTACAGCGGATGGTGGATACAATCGCCGGAATCTTTGTGCCCGTTGTGGTCGGTATTTCGATCATTACTTTCATCGTATGGCTGATTTTGGGGGGCGAAAACGCTTTAACCTATGCCTTACTTAATGCCATTACGGTATTGGTAATTGCCTGTCCTTGTGCCCTCGGGCTGGCTACGCCGACGGCGATTATGGTGGGAGTAGGGAAAGGAGCCGAGTTAGGCATTCTGATTAAAGATGCCGAAAGTCTGGAGCGAGCTCATCGGGTTACAACGGTGATTTTAGATAAAACCGGAACCATTACTGAAGGAAAACCAACGGTTACCCAGACGCTCTGGAAAGATGAACGCTATAAAGCCGCATTGATGGGACTGGAAAGTCAATCAACGCACCCCCTGGCTCAGGCGGTAGTGACCTATCTCAAAGCTGAAAAGATCAAATCGGCTTCATTCAGTAATCTGGAGAACGTTCCCGGAAAAGGTATTCAGGGGATTGCCGATGGTGAGCTTTTTCAAGTGGGTAATCCCAAATGGATGCAGGAACAGGGCTTTTCGCTGGACGGCTGGCCCGTGTCCCAGTGGCAGTCAGAAGCCAAAACGGTAATTGTCTTTGCTAATCAACGGGAGGTCATTGGATTATTGGCTGTTACCGATCCCGTGAAAAAAACGTCTCGCGAAGCCATTACGCAACTGCATAAAAATGGCATCGAAGTCATGATGCTGACGGGCGACAATGCTCAAGCAGCGGCAGCCGTAGCCCGTGAAGTAAACCTGGATCAGTTTCGGGCGGAGGTCTTACCGGGCGAGAAAGCCGATGTGGTGCAAGCATTACAGGCTCAGGGAAAAGTAGTGGCCATGGTAGGCGATGGCATCAATGACTCGCAGGCACTGGCTCAGGCAGATGTTAGTGTCGCCATGGGGCAAGGCTCGGACGTGGCGATGGATGTCGCAAAAATGACGCTCATTTCAAGTGATTTGCAGCAGTTACCCAAAGCTTTACGACTCTCGCGATTAACCGTCAAGGCTATTCGTCAGAATTTATTCTGGGCCTTTATTTATAACCTGATTGGAATTCCCATTGCGGCGGGTGTGTTATTCCCCGTGAATGGATTTTTATTAAACCCCATGATTGCCGGAGCCGCTATGGCTCTAAGCTCAGTATCGGTGGTGACGAATAGCTTATTACTGAAATATCGTAGGGTTTAATTTTGAATGAGTGAAGGATAGAATGAGTGAATTTTTGCTTTGACTCATCACCATAATGGTTTGGTGCCTTCATCAATTAACCTAGGAAAAAACAACTGAAAACAAACAACCGTAAACTAACTCATGGAAACGCTTCAATTTAAAACCAATATCAACTGTAGTAACTGTGTCGCTAAAGTTTCTCCTTTTCTGAATCAGGAAGATTCGATTGATCACTGGAAAGTGGATACTAACAATCCTGATAAAATTCTCAGTGTCGAAGGAGAGGAACTGGATTCGGATGAGATTATTAAAACCGTTGAGAAAGCCGGTTTTAACGCGGAAGTAGTTGGTTAATTCAACTTCATGAAAGTTTTTAACTTTCGGGAAGTTCAGTAAAAAAGGAGGCCGATTCTAACTTAGAATCGGCCTCCTTTGCTTATTAGGCTTCTACTGACAGCGGTTGGTTAACCGCTTCGTGCCAGGGTAAACCGTGCTGGTTCAGTAACTCCATGAATGGATCTGGATCAAGTTCTTCGCAGTTCCAAACGCCGGGTTGCATCCAAACGCCGTCGCACATCAGCTTGGCACCGATCATTGCGGGAACACCCGTTGTATAACTTACACCCTGAGCTTGTGTGTCTTTATAGGCATCCTGGTGTTTACAGTTATTCCAGACGAAATAGGTCTTCTCTTCACCGTCTTTACCGATACCACGAATCTGGCAACCAATAGAGGTTTCGCCCGTATAATTTTCGCCCAGCGTTCCGGGTTCGGGTAATACGGCTTTCAGGAATTCCAGTGGAACGATGTCCTGGCCCTGGAATTTGATGGGCTGAATGCTGGTCATTCCGACATTTTCAAGAACCTGAAGGTGAGTAATGTACTGCTGACCAAAAGTCATCCAGAAACGAGCCCGTTTCAGGGTTGGAAAGTTATTCACCAGCGATTCGAGTTCCTCGTGGTAAAGTACGTAACTTTCTTTTTCACCTACGTTAGGATACGCAATGGGCTTGTGAATGCTCATCGCGGGGATTTCTACCCATTCCCCATTTTCCCAGTAACGACCCGGTTGCGTAATTTCCCGGATGTTAATTTCTGGGTTAAAGTTCGTGGCAAACGCTTTTCCGTGATCACCCGCATTACAGTCCACGATATCCAGGTACTGCATTTCGGAGAACTGATGTTTGTTTGCGTAGGAAGTAAACACCTGCGTAACACCGGGGTCAAATCCGCAACCCAACAGAGCCATCAAACCCGCTTCTTTGAAGCGTTCCTGATAAGCCCACTGCCAGGAGTATTCAAACTTGGCTACATCTCTAGGCTCGTAGTTGGCCGTATCGAGGTAATGCGTTCCCGTTTCCAGACAGGCATCCATGATGGTCAAATCCTGGTAAGGAAGAGCCACGTTGATGACCATGTAAGGCTTAAATTCATTGATTAATGCAACCAGTGCAGGAACATTATCCGCATCAACGGCTGCGGTTTGGATAGGCGTAGGCAGACCGTGTTCGGCTGCTTCCGCTGCAATTTTATCGCATTTAGACTTTGTACGAGAAGCCAGCAGAATTTCACTGAAGGAATCCGGGTTCATGGCTACTTTTTTGGCAACTACGTTACCAACGCCACCTGCACCAATAATTAAGACTTTCTTGCCCATTTTCAGTTGTGTATGAACGAACGAGTGTTTTGAGGGTTCTAAACGTAACCAACAACAGAAGTTACCCCTTTTCAGACCTGAGCCCTAAGGCTGGATTTTAGCTTCTTTTGAGTTCTTCGGCCGCAAAAATAGTAGTTCCAGTGAAAAAGGGGTGACTATTCCTCGTTGTTTACAAAAATTTAAAACCAAAAACAACTCCCCACACAAAGACATAATGGGCGAAAAAGATGGCCACGAGATAGGCCGAAAGCTTTACCCGGGGTGGTCGGGGATGAATTTTAAGCACAGTGCCCCAGAAGCCAACAGCCAGAATTCCGCTGGCCGTACCCAGAATAAGAACAGACCACCAGTCGGGCTGTAGAAGTTCTTTCCACCAAATCCAGCCATAGACCAATGCAAAAGCAAAGCCTATAGCGTAATGAACCAGCGTGCCAACAATCACCGCCAGGGGGCTTGTCGATAATTCACCGTTGGGTCCGGCCTGGAAGGTAAGTAAGGTGCCTAATACATTGATAACTTTTGTTCTATAACCCGTTATAAAACTTAGGATATACATGAATAAAGTCATGGCAGAAGTACCCGCCAGACTGGCGATAAAAAGGGCAGGAAAGTTCATGGATTGGTAAATTGGTTTCCTCAACTGGGTAAAGAAGTATTCCAATTTTGACCGTAATGGGTGCTAATACTCAAGTAAAAATAAAATAAACTTTTGCCTTAGTATCTTTGCAGGGTATTGTTATCAATTCTTATGTCATTCCACTCTCTGGGTCTATCCGAGGCTTTACTTCAAGCCATTGCCGAGCAGTCATACACCACACCTTATCCTATTCAACAAGAGGCCATTCCGGTTATTCTGAATGGAAAAGATGTGTTGGGAATTGCTAAAACCGGTTCGGGGAAAACCGCCAGTTTTGCCTTGCCTGTTCTGGAGTTACTTCAGAAAACCTCGCCCGCCCGCAATCGCTTTATCAAAGTTCTGATTCTGGTGCCCACGCGGGAATTAGCCGTTCAGATTGCCGAAGTCTTTCAGGGATTTAGTAAAAAATTACCCCGAAAAGTGCGAACGCTAGCGGTATACGGTGGAGTTTCCATCAATCCTCAAATGCAGCATCTGCCCGGAACGGACGTATTAGTGGCCACGCCCGGACGTTTGCTTGACCTGCTGGATAATCATGCTCTTTCGCTGGCTCAGGTTAATACGTTGATCTTGGATGAGGCCGATAAAATGCTGAATCTGGGTTTTGAAGAAGAGATGAATAAAATCTTCGCCTTATTACCCCGAAAGCGTCAGAACCTCCTGTTTTCGGCGACACTAGCGGATTCAGTAGACGTGGTTCAAAAAAAGATATTAACCCAACCCGTTAAGATTGAAATAGAAGAACCCGAACTTGACCTCGATCAGATTCACCAGATCGCTTTTGCGGTAACAGCCGAGCGGAAGGGCCCGTTTTTACGCTACCTGATTAAGTCTGAAAACATGAAGCAAGTGCTGGTCTTCGTTTCATCCACCCGAACGGCTGATAATCTGGTTGTCAAGCTGAACAAGAACGGCATTCAGGCGTATGCCATGCATGGTCAGAAAAGTCAGGGAGCGAGGATGATGGCGTTGAACCGCTTTAAATCCGGTGAAATTCAGGTATTAGTCGCCACCGACCTGATTTCTCGTGGAATTGATATTCAGTTTTTACCCTACGTCATTAATTTCGAACTACCTCGTTCCCCGAAAGATTATGTCCACCGGATTGGCCGGACGGGTCGGGCTGATGCTTCCGGCGAAGCCATTTCGCTGATTACACCTGAAGATGAACATCATTTCAAGATTATTCAGAAAAAGATGAAAAAGCGGGTAGAAATTCTGGAGAGCAACCACATCGATTTACACGGGTATTAATGAGGCTCAGTTGATAGTTCTGAGTCGTTGTTTATTCGTATTTTCATCAGCGGCAGTGTCGCGATACGTCACAAGGAAACGAATTATTTGGCACTGGTTTTTAAAAAATAACGGAAAGAGTTAATACAGAACAAAACCTTTATTTTTTATGAATACCATTTCCATTCAACGAGTAGGTACCGCCATTGCTGTTGTAGGTAGCATTGTCGGTACTTATTTTTTTACCCGTTCCCGAACCCAACGTAAAAGCTCTTTTAGCAAGCAGCGGAAAGAGGTAGACGAAAATCTGTTAACTCCGGCCAATGAAACCTTCGGGATTATGTGGCCCACGATTTATACCGGAACTACGGCTCTCGCCGTTCACCAGGCCTTACCCGATCAGCTCGATAATACCCGTTACCAGAAAGCGGTGCCTTGGTTAGTAAGTAGTTACGCTTTAAATAATGTCTTTACGTACTTCTTTGCTAAAGATGATTTGCTAAGTCGTCGTGCTGCGGCTTTAACTACGATTGCCTTATTACCCAATGCGTTGATGCTGCATAAAGCACTGGAAATTGGTAAAACCAACGTTCCGCAGCCGGAACGCACTTTTCAAAAATCGATCAGTCTATATGCTGGTTGGTTAACGGCAGCTTCGGTGATTAGTGGAGGAAATTTGTTGTTACAATCGGGCATTAAAATACCTGAATCCTTAAAAGGGCAATTAACCTGCGGGGCTTTATCGCTGACGGCTACGCTGGGCATAGGTGTCGCCCGCAAACTGAATGATCCTTATTATTTAATTCCGTTCATCGCCGCCCTTGCTGGAATCGCCGCGAAACAGAAGAATGAGCGGAAGGAAGTAGCCCTTTGTGCTGCTACGCTGGCTATAACGGTTGCTGGAGCTTTTGCCAAGCAGTTACAGGAATCCAAGCCTTTGGAACGTATTGAAGAATAGAGGGATTTTATGGTAAATATAACTTCCCGAAAACAACGTGCCCCGGTTTAAACTTTCGGGAAGTTATAGAATTCTTACCTAGATTTACAGAATCAATTAATTGTAGAAGAAAAAAAAGTTACTGCTAAGAACATTAGATCGTATCATTTTTCTTAACAATTGCCATTCCTCTTCTTGTTTTTGAAGCATCAAAGCCGACGGCAATCCGCAAGTTAATATGGCTACCAGATAACCCTGATACAAAATTGGTTGGATTGACAGATAGTCGGGCTTTATAGAAAAAGAAAGCTCGTTCCTGATAATCACTTTTTGTTTTAAAAATACGACAAATTTCGATTCCGGCAGTTGGACCATATCCGATTAAAATCCGATCATCATCTTTATTTTTGCGGGGAGTAAACTCATTAACAGCAGCTCCAACAAAAGGAATATATACCCAATGATTGCGTTGAATTTTTCGCCCGTAAGTTAATTCTATGGCGGCCAGGTTCGTTTTAGTAGCAGGTAACCAGTCTCCTTTTCTGTAAAAGTAATCTCTGGTTTTATTGCCTCCTAAATTCATGTCAAAGCTGATTCTGGATTTAGCATGATCGAAGGAGAAACCCAAATTGAAGCTAGTAGCATCCGTAAAATACGATTTTGTCTTTCCTAGGAAAAGGTTTCTGCCAATGCCCGTATACAGGCCAATACTCCATTGAGTAAAGGTTTCAACTACCTCAACTTCAGGTGTTTGTTTGATTAACTCTGCAACTTTATTAGCCCAACGTTGAAGTGTAGCGGCGGACGGATCGGCGGTTAATTCCTGTTCAAATGCATTTTGCATTTGATTGGTGTTCTGTCTAACCTGAGCGTATAAATCATCCAGAATTCGTTGGGCGTGCTGAGGAGAATCCTTAATATCTCCAAGCTGCATAACCTTATATTTCAAAACTCTTGAAGCATAGCCCTGCATATCAAAAATAATCTGAGCGTATTTTAGATTTCTCGGATCTTCAGATTCCAGAGTCGAATGCCTCGGATCAAAAACTACTTCAGAAGTAACAATGGGTCTGAAACGCTGAAAGGTTATGGGGTTAATTTCATAATTAAAATTTAACTGTATATCCAGATAATTTCGAGTAGTAACTTCTGAAAAATTTCGAAAGGACAGTTCAGTAGAGGGTGTCCAAATGATACGGTTTGACTGAGCAAAAGAGCTTACCGAAATCACTAATAAACCAATTACTTGATAGAGACGGGACATGTTAGGAAGGTGCAATTAAATGACTTACAAATGTACCGATTTTAAGAATTTATTACCAAAGGAAATAAGCACCTACGAAAAGAATCAGCTTAATATATGGGTTCTTTGTCTTCCTAAGTAATGCATACAGCGAGGCAGTCAGAACTAAAGTTTCCAGCGGTCTGTGCGAGATGTCATCTCGTTCCTACCCAAAATAGATATGTATTGATGTTTCTGAATCTTTATTTAATACTTGGGCCAGTTGGAGGGTAAAACCAGAAGTAATCAATAGTGAATTAAATGAAATATAAAAGTCCGGCAAGCAATTGCCGGACTTATGAACGGGATTGGATAGCAGTTAATAACGCATTTGCTGTAATCGATCAAAAGCGGCTTCTTCCAGAGCTTCCTGATGGTCAGGGTGAGCAATGTGAATCAGAGCTTTAGCTCGCTGAGCCAGGTTTTTACCGTATAAATCAGCAACGCCGTATTCGGTCACGATGTAACGCGTGTGGGCACGTGTCGTTACCACGCCTGCTCCCTGTTTGAGAAGAGGTACAATTTTAGATTCACCCCGATTAGTAACCGAAGGAATGGCAATAATGGCTTTCCCATTCTGAGACAAGGTGGCTCCCCGAATGAAATCCATCTGACCGCCTACGCCCGAATACATCCGTGTCCCGATGGAATCAGCACAAATTTGTCCGGTAAGATCTACTTCAATAGCACTGTTAATGGCCGTTACTTTAGGATTCTGACGAATAATGGCCGTGTCGTTAACATAACCAATATCCAGCATAGACACCCCCGGATTATCATCAATAAAATCGTAAAGCTTACGACTACCAACGGCAAAGCTTGACACAATTTTTCCGGGGTGTATTTTCTTATGTTTACCCGTAATGATTCCTTTATGAACCAGAGGTAATAACCCATCGGAGAACATTTCGGTATGAACACCCAGATCGCGGTGATTTTCCAGATAGAGTAATACGGCATTAGGAATACCGCCAATTCCCATCTGAATGCAGGCTCCGTCTTCTACCAATCCCGCTACATTCCGACCAATGGCCGATTCGACGTCCGTGGGTCGGCTCAATTCATGCTCATACAGCGGACGATCCACATAACTCATCGCCGTAAATTGCTGAACGTGAACAATTCCGTCTCCGTGTGAGCGGGGAACCTGCGGGTTAACCAGAGCGATTACTTTCTTCGCGGATTCAACGGCAGCTCTACTCACATCCACTGAAGTCCCAAGCGAACAATACCCGTGCTGATCCGGCGGTGAAACCTGAACGATAGCGGTATCCAGCGGCCAGATTCGATTTCGGAATAAATTGGGTACCTCACTTAGAAAAATGGGCAGGTATTGGGCGTATCCTTCCGCAACGGCTTTCCTCAGACTTGAACCAATAAAAATGGCATTGGGGAAAAAAGCGTGGCGAGCTTCGGGCTCAACCAGAGGAAAAGTTTTTCCCTCCAGGTGCATGTGAATGGTGTGTACGTCCTCCAGTTCGGATGCTCGCTGGGCCAGGGCCTCAATCAACGGCATGGGCGTAGCGGCGGCGGCCTGTATAAATACACGTTCGTGACTTTCAATATGACGAACCGCCTCAGCGGGCGATACATAGCTGTAATGATTCATGGTAATCTTTTGTCGAAAGAAAGGTCAAATTTGACGCGTCAAATTCGTACAAAAAATGAAGAATATCAGCTTTTGAAGAAAATTATTTAGAAATATTCTAAATAATCAAACTTTCCATGAAGTTAGATGGCCGATGCTCAGGAGGGTAACCCTTGAAGAGAGGTAATTTACTTGACCCGAATGTACTTTTCAACGATGGTATGATTAATACCCAGTTCTTTGATTTCCTCCTTGCCCGTTTGAATGAGGGTATCCTGACGAAATTCAACCGTAAACTGAAAGCTTTTGCCTTCATAAGGCCGATAGCTGCAATACTCTACGTGTTCGGTGTATTGGTCCCCTTGCCAAGTGTAGGTACCACCGCCTCCGGCAAAAAAGGCAGTAGACGAATCTTTCCCGGCCTTCAAATCATGATTCAGAAAGGAGAAGTGAGTGTCATTGAGGATCTTGATCATTTTCCGACCGGAAAGGTCATCCGAAGTAGTCTTTCCCGCTTCAATTTTCTGGGCAGCCACCAGTTCCCAGCTTCCTTTTAATTCATTTTTGGGTTGACACGCGGTAATGAAAAGGAGAGCGAAAGCACAAAAGGCGAGTTTCATTAGAGTATCATAGGTTTTATAAGTCGTGAAGTAACAAAAAAGCATTGGATTTGAGTGTCTTTCTACTCAGATCATGGACCGTTGGTGTAAAAGATTTAGAGTCAGCTTCAAAAGCTTTCTACTTTGAGACCAAGTCTTTATAACTATCGGTCCTATGTTCAAATTCAAGTCAAAGAAACCAGCTTCGGCGAGGAGAGAGTGGTTAAATTCACTGGTGTTTGCGGTCATAGCTGCTACACTGATTCGTTTTTTCACTATGGAAGCCTTTGCCATTCCTACGCCTTCGATGGAAGCAAATCTGATGGTAGGCGATTTTCTGTTGGTGAGTAAGCTTCATTACGGCTCCCGCACGCCACAAACGCCCCTGCAATTACCATTGACGCACCAGAAAATCTGGGGTACTGATTTGCCTTCTTATACCGATGTCATTCAGTTACCTACGTATCGGCTGCCCGGATTCACGGAGGTGAAAAATAATGATGTCGTCGTATTTAATTTTCCTCCCAAAGTGAACGGCGAGAAGGACCATCCGGCCGATTTGCGAAAACATTTAATTAAGCGATGCATCGGTATGGGTGGAGATGTGATTGAGGTGCGTCAACAGCAAGTGTATGTCAATGGAAAGAAACAAGCCATGCCTGAGAAGGCTCAGACAAGTTACCTGCTCAAAACCAGTGAAGTGCTAGACGAGCGTTTCTTTAGAAAGTATAATCTGGTGAATGATTACCAGTCAGCCGAGGGCCCATTTATTAACTGGAACCCTATAGAGGTATATAATCAAAAAACACAAAAAAATGAACTTGTAGGGTATCAGATTCAGACTACAGAAGCTACAGCCCAGCAGTTACGCCAACTGGATTGGGTAAAAGGAGTAGAACCCTTAACGGCTTTGGCGGGGGAGAAAGAATCGGGCATTTACGGTACCTCCGTTTATCACTGGAACCGGGATAACTTTGGTCCTTTAGTCGTTCCCAAACAAGGAATGACCATTCCCATAAATGCAAAAACCATTGCCCTTTACGGACCGGTCATTGAACGTTACGAGCATTTAGAAAACGTGAAAGTAAACCCTGATCAAGTTGAAATTAACGGTAAAAAGATTCAATCGTATACCTTCAAACAGGATTATTATTTCATGATGGGAGATAGCCGACATAACTCCGACGATTCACGATACTGGGGCTTCGTTCCCGGCGATCACATCGTAGGGAAAGCCGTGTTCGTCTGGATGTCCATCGACCCGGTAGCGGCACAGGTCTGGAATAAAATTCGCTGGAACCGGTTGTTTTCGGTTATATAACTAAAGAATGAGGCTAATGTCTCATTCTTTAGTATTTTTCGGCCTTATGGTTGGTGATGCTCCGCTAACTCTAACCATAAAGTAGCTTACTTAAGTTGCTTGACTTGTTTCTTAACATCCGTATAAAATGAATCAGGTAATTTGGGAAAATTCTTTCTATACGCTTCTTCTAAAAATGTAAGGATTTCTGAAAGATCTTTGGGATGTTTGGCTAAGTCTTTTCTTAATTCATGAATAATTCCCTTACTAATGGCTGTATAATAGCCATATTTAGCAGTGGGGTACATATCTTTAAGCTTATGAGTGCCCCACTTCGCATCTCCAATTTCTGAAGTGTCTCCTTGGGCAATCAAATCAAATTGACGAGCTGCAAGTGTATTATAAAGTTCTAAAGCTTTCTCTGTACGAAGCTCTTGGGCCGCTGTGCAAAAGGAAAAGCTTAAAATTGTAAAAAAAGTGATAGTGATTTTCATAAAGTAAGGTTTATTTTAACTTCCTGTATAGCAAATCATGCATATGTTGTAGGAATAAACTCCATACTTGTACAAAGAAATAAATTAGTAAAGGAATTTTTTATTAGAAAAAGCTTTCAGTTTAGCTAGGCAATGTTCTGAAGAACGATAAATTGTATCTATTTGATTAGTTAAAAACAATTCACGGATTAACAATGGATCATCACCTAATATGTATTGATACGTAAAAGGGGTATTAGCATTTTTTAATTTATTAAACTCTTTTCTATACCTAACGTATTGAATATTACTAGGGATTTTTTTGTTATCTCTAATTATGTTCCAATAATGATAGAAACCTTCCTGCCCCCTAAATATGATTCCAATATTAGAACCAGCAGTAATGTGAGGCAATAAGGTTTTAATGCTATTATAATGATGAATATGATTAATAAAAGCCAATTCTTGTTCACTTTTATTAAAAATAGTTGCGTTTTTCAATTCATTATAGTACCCTGAACGATCTAATATATCAAATATTTGTTTTCGGTTCGAAAAAGATTGCCCCTTTTTTAAAGGATAGCAGTCAGTAGAAGAGTTAAAATTGTAATAATGACAAAGATCTTTTTTTAATGTAATATTATCGGGCTTGTCTGGTATACATACGTATGCCGGGACATAACTTGTGTACTTTTTAATGTAATATCCGAAAGGGATGATTGGCTTACTCGGATTAGCAAATACGAGGAAAAGAGAAATTAATAGTAGGGGTATTGTTAAATAAGATAATCTAAGGTTTTTGTATTGAGTGTATACATAAGAAACAATTATAACACCCAATGAAAAAAAAGGCATATGTGTTCGAGTACTCCAAGCTTGGTATTTTAACAAAGTACAAAAAAGAATAAAACCAGCAAAGGTACAAATCAAAAGTGAGACTAATGAATTGGGCTTTTTTACGAAGAGAAAGATAATACTGCCGACAATGATCAATAACAAGTGAATGTTATTAGGAATCATATCTTCATGAATGGTAAAGCGTATTAAGAAGGGATCTAGTCTTTGAGATATTTCGTCTACGTTAACTCCAAGCCAATGATGAAAATGTACAATAACTTTCTCATTCAAAGTGTTAATTTCATTATTTGGCACACCGATATGCAAGCTTATGTTCTTTACTATACCTGAAATAGTATATTTTAAAGAATGTTTGCCAACAGGAATATTCTCCACAAAAAGATCATCCCCCGGTATGGGACCTATTGCTCTTCCGAAAACTTCATAGTTTCGTTGTATAAAAGGATAAAATACTATAGATTGAACAATAATGAATAGGAGTAAAATACGTATAGCATATGAAAATTTATACTTTTTAAGAATTTTAATGCCAAAATAGAAAGCGAAAGGAAGTGTAAAAATAAATACAGTATATTTTGTAAATCCTCCAAAAGCTAAGGAAGTGATAAATATAAATATTATTTTACTGTTATGATTTTTAACTAAGCTAAAACCAGCATAAACGAATACTAGAAAGAAAAAGCAGGCTACTAGATCAACCTGAGTACTAGTGCTTTCGAAAATAAATATAGGTATTGTTAACAATAAAATTGTAGCCAAGTATTGCCCTCTGATAGTTATTCCCAAAAGCTTTGCTAATAGACCTATTGTACATAAAGAGCCTATAAATGCTGTATATTGTACTAATCCTGCAACATGATCAGTATGAGCGAGTAGAATACTATCAAGAACAAGATATTCTGCAAATACATTGAGATACAACTGCTGGAGATGCTGAGTAGGATAATGGTTTAGATTGCCATTGGTAATCCAGTAAATAATCCTGTTCAGATGGTAGGCATGGCTGTCAAAATTATTGGGAGATACATAAACTGATAAAAAAAGCAAGGGTAAAAGTATGCATAAGCAAATCAAAGTGGTGCTAATTTTATAAGGATATGTTTTAATAATAAATAAATCTTTGTATAGACTTACTATAAAATTATTATGTTTTAGTTTAAGAATAAATGCTGTACTACTTATAATTAGTACAAATCCCCAATAGATAGAAGCAGTATTAGATGAAATAAAATTGAAGTAGGAGGCTGTTTCATTGTAAATAAATACTAGAGTAGATAATGATAGTAAGGTAAAAATTAAAGAAATCCGAATATTACTATAAAATCCTAATTCTTTATTGCTATCATAATTGAGAATAAAGATAACTAAAAAAGTTAATATCAGTAGTAAATAACTCATGGGTAGGATGTTTAGGAGAACACTAGTTTATACAGAATTAGTTATCTACTATATCCATTTCTCAAAAAGGTTATCAATGCGATTTCACCTATTACTCACCATTGTTGATATTTAGCGAAGTATCACCAATGATGATGGGTAATAGAGATTAAAATAATTTACATAAAATGTAATTGATAATTAAAAAAACTAATAGGCAAAAGTCAGTACTACTTATTTCAGAATGAACAGATTATTGAAATTTTTCATATATGAAAAAGGGCGAAGAAACTCTTCGCCCTTTTTCTATATAACCTAACTTAACAACCTACTTCACCACCCGCACCTTCACATGCGAAGGCTGGCTGGGCGTAGAATATACCTTGTGCATAGCCTTCTGGAAATCGGATTCGCTGGCTTTATAGATGTTTACAAATTTCTGAGGGTTGCGGTCTACCAGCGGGAACCAGGAGCTTTGGACCTGCACCATGATTTTATGGCCCTTCTTGAAGCAATGAGCCGCGTCCTGCATGTCGAATTTTACTTCTTCTACCTTGTTAGGTACCATAGCCTCGGGTTTGGAGAAGCTTTTACGGAATTTGGAACGCATCACTTCGCCGCGTACCATTAACTGGAAGCCACCCATTTTTGTCCCCGGAATCGGGCTGTTGTTAGGAGCGTCGCCGGGGTACACATCAATGAGTTTTACCACAAAATCTGCGTCAGTTCCGGTGGTAGAGACAAATAAATCGGCCATAACGTTACCCGAAATGACTACGTCTTCCGTGAGCACGTCTGATTCGTACACCAGCACGTCGGGGCGGGTAGCTGCAAAACGCTGATCTTCGTACATAAAGTCAGCTCCACGGACGTTACGAATTTCGCTGGTAAAAGGCACGGGCTTGTTGGGGTCGCTCAGGTATTCCATAAAGCTGGTGGGAGTCGCTTTCGGAGCCTCGAAGGATAACTTACCGTTTGCGTGGAAGTACAAGTTTTTTTCCTGTGACTGCTTCGGCGGCCAGGCGTCGTACTTTTTCCAGACGTTCGAACCCGTTTCGAAAATATAGGCTTTCGGTAATTGTGGGTCTTTTTCGCCTTTCAGGTGATGATTGAAAAAGGCCAGCTCGATGTTTTCCCGGTAAAAAGGCCCGGTATCTGAATCGAAGCGGATGTTACCCAGCACATCGCCCTTCACCCGTGACCAGCCGCCGTGAATCCAGGGACCCATCACCAGAAAATTGGAAGTTTTCGGGCTGTTTTTTTCGATTCCGGCAAAGGTCTTCAGCGGACCGTATAAATCTTCCTGATCAAACCAGCCACCCACGGTTAAAATTGCCGGAGTAATGTTTTTCAGGTGCGGCACGGGCGTGCGGGACTTCCAGAATTCGTTATAACTCTCGTTCTCCATCATCTGATTCCAGATGACGTTTTCGCCCTTTAAAATCTTCTCGTTAATATTCTTGATCGGTCCAATATTCTTGTAAAACTCGTAGGAATCAGGCGTTCCGAAGTTGCTGAATTGGGGAGCCGTCTGTGTGGTAGGCTCGGGGCGGGGAGCACCGTAGGAAGACAGAAACGAGAAAGTTCCCATCAAAAAGAAAGCTCCATTATGGTGGCGGTCATCACCCATGAACCAGTCCGTTACCGGAGCCTGGGGCGAGGCCGCTTTCAGAGCCGGGTGGGCTTCAATGGCCGTCATAGTCGTGTAAAAACCCGGAGCCGAGATGCCCCAGGTACCTACTTTGCCATTATTAGTGGGGAGATTTTTCAGTAACCATTCGATGGTATCATAGGTATCTGAGCTTTCGTCAACATCGGTTTTTTTCGTCTTGTTAGGGATGAAGGGCTTTACCGCCACAAATTCGCCCTCAGACATGTATTTACCCCTGACATCCTGGTAGACAATAATATAGCCTTCCTTGGCAAAGAGCATCGAAGGGCCCAGACTCATTTTATATTTATCTTCCCCGTAAGGAGCAACGCTGTACGGCGTACGATCCAGCATAATGGGATATTTCTTTGACTCGTCTTTAGGTACATAAATCGAAGTAAATAGTTTCACCCCGTCCCGCATCGGAATCAGACGCTCGAGCTTACTATAGTTCTTGCGGATGTAGAGAGAATCTTCCCGCAAATTCCCGGGAATTTGGGCGAAAGAATCCGTCGCAGTAGTAGCCAGTAGGATGCTGGTTGCTACCGTGACCATGGTTTTGAAAACGTGTTTCATATCAAATGGTTATGTGAATGCAAGAAAGGCTTTAGTTCGCAGGGGACGTGAGAGCATCGCGATTACGAATCCAGACGGCTTGTTGCAGGCGGTTATTCGCCATGCCGCTAACAACGCCGTTTCCGAGTCCAATGGCAATACCGGCTCCCCACCAGGCCCAGTAAGAGCGGCCTCGATTACCACTCACCTGGGTCAGACCCACAATGGTAGTGCCGAGGGACGCAACGGTTAGGATCGACGAGATATTTTTAAGCTTACGGTACCCCCGGTATTCAGCCATACCGTAAGGGGAGAACTCAAACTCCTTTTGCAAGTTGCGTTGACCTAAACCGGACGAATAGGCTTGACCTCCTTTGGCAAAGCGGGTGCCATTGGCAAAAACAAAAATGGTTTCACGGTCATAAGCCCGGCGAAGGCTGTCCCGGCGGAAGTCCTGGAGCGTTTGAGATTTGGCGGGATGAAGACCCGCCAGTAAAAGCACTAAAATCAGTAATTTCTTCATGGGAGAGGGTTTACTTCTTCCATTGCAATATCGGACGAAGAGTTGATTTTTTCACACGAATGCGATTTCCCGTATTCATTTAAGGCCTTTTCGCAGGAGTATTGCGACTTTTCAATAGATTGAGTGTATTTTTGTAGATTGGAAGGAAAGTCGAGTACACGCGTCCCGGCGTTTCGATTCATTCCAGGTATTCAGATAGCCTATAAGCTAAAAGCCAGCAGCCTTGGCTGTTCAACTAAACATAACACGTGAATAACATTCGCAATTTCTGCATCATTGCCCACATTGACCACGGCAAGAGTACATTGGCAGACCGACTAATTGAGCAAACCCAGACCGTATCCCAGCGACAAATGCAAAATCAGTTGCTGGATGATATGGATCTCGAACGTGAACGGGGCATTACCATCAAGTCGCATGCCATTCAGATGGATTATACGTTTGAGGGTCAGAAGTACGTGCTGAACCTGATTGACACGCCGGGTCACGTCGATTTTAGTTATGAAGTAAGCCGTTCCATCGCTGCCTGCGAAGGAGCCTTATTGGTAGTGGATGCTTCGCAGGGTATTGAAGCTCAGACGATCAGTAACTTGTATCTGGCTTTGGGACATGATCTGGAAATTATTCCTGTATTAAATAAAATTGATTTACCGGGTGCCATGCCCGAGGAAGTATCCGACCAGATTGTGGATCTGATTGGCTGCGACCGTTCCGATATTATTCATGCATCGGCGAAAGAAGGCATTGGCATTGCGGAAATTCTGGCGGCGATTATTCACCGTATTCCAGCCCCCAAAGGTGATCCCCAAGGAGGATTCCAGGGTTTGATTTTTGATTCGGTATTTAACTCTTACCGGGGTATCGAAGTAATCTTCCGGGTATATAACGGCGAAATTCGTAAAGGCGATAAGATTAAATTCATGGCGACGGGCCGTGAATATTTTGCTGATGAAATTGGCGTATTACGTCTGGAAAAGGAACCCCGTGACGTAATTAAAACGGGTGACGTAGGGTATCTGATTTCGGGTATCAAAACGGCAAAAGAAGTAAAAGTAGGGGATACGATCACCCGGATGGATAATAAGGCTACGGAAGCGATCAAAGGATTCGAGGATGTGAAGCCGATGGTATTCGCCGGGATTTATCCCGTGGATACCAGTGAATTCGAAGAACTTCGCGAAGCCATGGAAAAGCTGCAACTGAACGATGCAGCCCTAATCTGGGAACCCGAAACATCGGCGGCCCTGGGCTTTGGTTTCCGTTGCGGTTTCCTGGGCATGCTGCACATGGAAATCGTGCAGGAGCGGCTGGAGCGTGAGTTCGATATGACGGTGATCACCACAGTTCCTTCGGTACAGTTCAACGTGGAGACGACGAAAGGGGAACACCTGAAAGTATCGGCTCCTTCGGAAATGCCCGAGCCTAACCACATTGATAACATTGAAGAACCCTTCATTGCGGCTCAGATTATCACCAAAAGTGAATACGTCGGAGCCATCATGAAGCTTTGTATGGATAAACGCGGCGTGCTGAAAAATCAGGTATATCTGACTTCAGACCGAATTGAGCTGCAATTTGAAATGCCACTTTCTGAGGTAGTTTTCGACTTTTTTGATCGTCTGAAAACGATTTCCCGCGGGTACGCTTCGCTCGATTATCAATACCTCGGATTTAAAGAAGGCGACATGGTGAAGCTGGATATTATGCTGAACGGGGAGAAAGTAGATGCCCTGTCGGCCATTGTTCACCGGGATAAAGCCTATGAGTGGGGCAAACGTCTGTGTGAGAAACTCCGCGAGTTATTACCTCGTCAGCAATTCGAAATTGCTATTCAGGCTGCTATCGGACAAAAAATCATTGCTCGCGAAACGGTAAAAGCTCTTCGGAAAGACGTATTGGCGAAGTGTTACGGTGGTGACATCAGCCGGAAGCGAAAACTGTTAGAGAAACAGAAGAAAGGTAAAAAGCGGATGCGTCAGGTGGGTAACGTAGAAATCCCGCAGGAAGCGTTTATGGCCGTTCTGAAACTAGAGAGCTAGCAAGTAGTTCAGGTGTGATACGGTTTGCATGTGTAAGCAACTGAATGACCCCTTTTATATCATCCGTATCGTTTCGTACTGTACAAGTATAAAAACACGGGTTTTGAAAAAGACTCGTGTTTTTATATACATTATACAAGCTACTTCGTTTTTATTCTCGTAAGTTTGAGGGATTGCCTTTACCAAATAAAGCCTAACCTACATTTCTTACACTTTCATCTAACCCTTTTTTTACTCTGAATGTCGAAACTCCGATTTGTTGACAAGCGGCGATCTACTTTCTTCGCCGATGCCCGCCACCGAGTTGATGCGTACTTCACTGAAAACAACATTCCTAAAACTGGAAACCGTGCGATGTGGAACAAGACCATCTTTTATATGGTCGTTTTTTGGGGTCTCTACGGACTGATCATTTCCAATCAGTTCAACGTTTGGGTGATGTTAGTGCTTGCCATTGCTTTAGGCATGACCTGTGCCTTCATTGGTTTTAATATTTGCCATGATGCCGTACACGGCTCTTTCGCCGCAGATTCAAAAACAAATAAGGCTTTAAGTTTGTGTTTTCACTTGATTGGTGGAAATCCTTACGTCTGGAGCCTTTCCCACAATGTGGTGCATCATACGTATACGAACATTCCTGGTCACGATGAAGATCTGGAAATTGCTCCTGGTTTGGTGCGTATTCACCACGAAGAACCGAATAAAAAGATTTACCGTTTCCAGCATTACTATGCCTTTTTGCTATACGGACTGGCTTCGTTGAGCTGGGTATTACGGAAGGACTACGTAAAGTTCTTTCAGAAGGATATTGGAAAAACGGCCAGCGGCAAACACCCCCGTAAAGAGTATTTCAACCTCTTTTTCTATAAAGCGGTTTATTACGCACTCTTCATCGTGCTGCCTTTGTGTGTGCTTTCCATTACCTGGTGGCAGTTTCTGATTGGCTTCCTGGTGATGCATTACTTTGAAGGACTGGTGCTGGGTTTAGTGTTTCAGTTGGCCCACATTGTGGAACATGCTGAATTCCCTGAGCCTAATGAAGACGGCAACATCGAAGAATCCTGGGCAGTCCATCAAATGCAGACCACGGCAAATTTCTCCTGTAACAGCCCCGTGGCTACGTTCCTATGCGGAGGTCTGAATTTCCAGATTGAACACCACTTGTTCCCCAAGATCTGCCACATTCATTACCCCGAGATTTCTAAAATCGTGAAGGCCACTGCGGCTGATCACGGCATTCATTACATTGAGAACAAAACCTTCTGGACGGCTCTGCAATCCCACTACCGGGTTTTGAGAAAATACGGGAAAGAGGAGTTTACACTGGAATCCGTAGAAGAACTTCAGCCTGTGGCCGTTCGAGCCTAATATTCTGATGGGACGAAGAAAATCGTTAGGCTTTGATTATCAGGAATTGTAATTGTATAATTGTAATAATGAAATGAGAAAAGAGAGAAAACCCCTGCTGGTTTCTCTCTTTTTGCTTTATTTTGAGGGATTATTCAGGATTCTTTCCGAATCAGACGCAAAAGCTGAATCAAAAGGTAATCTTAAATGGTTGTATATAAATAGGTTTAAACGAACTGATAATCAGTAGCATTGGAAAACTTAATAGGTTCCAATGCCGAAATCTGAGAATCAGACGTATTTTTGACTCGCAATTCTGTTCTAAACCCTTTCCGTTAGTTTACACATGGCAGAAGTAATTCGTATGCCCCTCCTGAGCGACACGATGACTGAAGGGGTCATCGCTGAGTGGCTCAAAAAAGTGGGCGATACCGTTAAATCCGGGGATATCCTGGCTGAAGTTGAAACCGACAAAGCCACGATGGAACTGGAAAACTACGCAGATGGTACCCTCCTGTACGTAGCCGCCGATAAAGGCCAGGCTATTGAAGTAAATGGTGTACTGGCTGTGGTAGGTAAACCAGGTGAAGATTATCAATCTCTTCTGGATGGTGAAGGTGGATCATCTAATGGTGCAGCCGCTGAAACTAAAGCAGAACCCGCTCCTGCTGAACAACCCAAAACTACTGAAGAGCCTAAAAAAGCAGAAGCCCCCAAAGCTGCGGTTGACTTATCCAGTATTAAAGCTACGGCTGTTCGCATGCCTCTGTTGAGTGATACCATGACTGAAGGTGTCATTGCCAACTGGGTAGTGAACGTAGGTGATAAAGTGAAAAGTGGTGACATTTTGGCTGAAGTCGAAACCGACAAAGCCACGATGGAACTGGAGAACTACGACGACGGCGTTCTGCTGTACATCGGGGTAGAAGCAGGTAAAGCTGCTCAGGTAAACCAAATCATTGCGATCGTAGGTGAAGAGGGGGCCAACTTCCAGGCTATTCTGGATGCTGAAAATGGCACTTCGTCGGCTCCTGCGGAAGCAAAAGAAGAAGCTCCTGCCGCATCTGTAAATGGATCTTCCGCTGAAGCTAGCCAGTCTAGTGATGCAGAAGGCCGTATCAAGGCTTCTCCCTTAGCTAAGTCTATTGCGAAAGATAAAGGTATTAACCTGTCTGACGTAACAGGTTCCGGTGAAAACGGACGTATTGTTAAGAAAGATCTGGATACCTTTACGCCAGCAGCGAAAGAAGCTCCATCTCCAGCGGCTGCCGCTACTCCAGCTGCAAAACCGGCTGCGGCGGCTCCAGCTCCGAAACCAGCGGCGGTTCCTGAACCAGTCGGTGAGTACGAAGATCTGCCCGTAACGTCGATGCGTAAAACCATCGCTCGTCGTTTATCGGAGTCTCTGTACACCGCTCCACATTTCTATCTGACGATGGAAATTACGATGGATAACGCGATGAAATTCCGGGGTCAGGTGAATGAAGTTTCTCCCGCAAAAATCTCTTTCAACGACTTTGCGATTAAAGCTGCGGCTTTGGCTCTGAAACAACATCCTGCCGTTAATGCTTCGTGGTTAGGTGATAAGATTCGTCGTTATAAATACATCAACATTGGTGTAGCAGTAGCGGTTGAAGATGGTCTGGTCGTTCCTGTGGTTCGTAATGCTGATCAGAAAACACTTTCTACGATTTCTACGGAAGTGAAAGATTATGCAGGTAAAGCGAAAAGCAAGAAACTTCAGCCTAAGGAGATGGAAGGTTCTACCTTCAGTATCTCTAACCTGGGTATGTTCGGCGTAGAAGAATTCAATCCGATCATTAACTCCCCTGATTCCTGTATTCTGGCCGTTGGCGGAATCAAGAAGACCGTAGGTGTTAACGACGCTGGTGAATTCTTTGTTACCAACATCATGAAAGTAACTTTAGCGTGTGATCACCGGGCCGTAGATGGTGCCACGGGTGCAGCCTTCCTGCAAACGTTCAAGCAACTCATCGAGGATCCCATGCGTATGCTGGTATAAATAGTTTGTTGTTAGTTTTTAGTTGATGGTTGTTAGAAATCAATTACAATTAAAACTAACTCATCCTTAAAATAAAAGGATTGATTGTTAGGTGTAGTTGAACTAACAACCGATTAACAGTCAACCAACAACTAAAAAGCGGCTCCGGAATGTTATTCGGGGCCGTTTTTATAACCATGAAAATGATACTATGAAACCCGTGGAAATTCATTCGACTACCGTATTAGGAATTGTGCATAACGGCGAAGTAGTCGTTGGTGCCGATGGACAGGCAACGATGGGTAATACCGTTGCGAAATCCAATGTGAAAAAAATTCGTAAGCTGGCTGGGGGTAAAATCATAGCTGGTTTTGCAGGAAGCACTGCCGATGCGTTTACTCTGATCGAACGTTTTGAGGAAAAACTCAATGCCTATGGTCAGAATATGAAACGGGCGGCCATTGAATTAGCCAAAGACTGGCGTACTGATCGCTACTTGCGGAAATTGGAAGCCATGCTGATCGTGGCTAATGCGGAAGAAATATTAATTATTTCAGGAACGGGAGATGTCTTGGAACCCGAAAATGGCATTGCGGCTATTGGTTCCGGTTCAAACTTCGCTCAGGCTGCCGCAATTGCTCTGAAGAAGCATGCGACAAATCTGACAGCCGAAGAAATGGTTCGCGAGAGCCTTCACATCGCTGCGGATATCTGTATTTATACGAACCATAATCTGGTTGTAGAGAAAGTAGGGTAACTATCATTGATAAAAGCTGGCATTGACATACCTAACTAGTAAGGGATATGCCGATGCCAGCTTTTTCGCTGGCTTCATGAGTTAGTGGAATTGTAGTAACAACAAACAAGTGATGGCTAGGGTAGTTGATGCCAGCCTTTCCGTTGGCATCACGAGTTATTGGATTCTAGTAATGAAAGAATAAGCAATGCTGAAAATGAAAGATGCCAGCTTTTTTGCTGGCATCGATAATATTTCCGTCAATCGAAATTTCTAAGAAAGACGATCTTTATAACTTTCATATCCATAACTACGAACGAGCTGGAAGGTATCATCTTCTTTCCAGATACCAATGCTGGGCAGGTTAACTCCATTAAAGGTCGTCGTCTTTACCATCGTGTAGTGAATCATATCATCCAATACAATCTTGTCGCCTTCTTTCAGCTCTTCATCGAAACTATAATCGCCCATGTAATCGCCAGCTAGACAGGTAGTTCCTCCCATGCGATACGTAGGTTTACCAGCCACAGGGTCCTGATGAGCTCCTAAAATGCGGGGTTTGTAAGGCATCTCCAGCGTATCAGGCATATGAGCGGAGAATGAAACGTCCAGCATGGCAACATCAATACCCTGAGCGTCTACTACATCCAGAACGGTAGAAACCAGTACTCCCGTTTGCCAGCCGACGGCTGAGCCCGGCTCCATGATGATTTTCAGGTGTGGGAATTTCGCTTTAAAATTCTTTAACACCTGAATTAAATGTTTGGGATCATAATCGGCACGGGTAATGAGGTGACCACCACCCATGTTGAGCCATTTCACCTGCTGTAACAAATCCGCAAAGCGTTCTTCTACATGTACGAGTGTCCGCTCCAATGTGTGAGAATCGTTCTCACAAAGGGTATGAAAGTGCAGACCTTCAATTTCAGCGGGTAATTGTTCAGGCAACATGGCCCGGGTAACGCCTAAACGAGACCCAGGAACGCAGGGGTTATATAAATCAGTGGTAACTTCAGAATACTGAGGGTTAATGCGAATCCCTACCGAAACGCCGGCAGCAGCAGCCTGCTTTCCAAACTTCTCAAACTGTCGCCAGGAATTGAAAGTCAGGTGAGAAGACCGTTCAATTAACTCTGCAATTTCGTCTTCGCGAATGACTGGGACGTAACTATGAGCTTTTGTACCCCATTCTTCATTAATGAGCCGGGCTTCATTGATACTACTGGCAGTAGCTCCTGCCAGGTATTGCCGCAGAAGGGGAAAGGTGCTGAACATGGAGTAACCCTTCAGGGCACAAATAATCTCCACACCAGCTTGTTGCTGTACGTACTTAAGCAGAGAAAGATTACGCTTCAATTTGGCTTCTTCGAGCACAAAACACGGAGAAGGAATCAGATTATAGTTCATGCTGACAAAAATAGCTATGGCTTTCAGAAATTATTGAGAACCTATAGAATCAAATTGTTAACTACTCGAATGAGTTCGATTCTAGGCGAAAAGTTTATTTGAATTTGAGAGAGAAAGTTTTAAAAAAATAACGCCTGAAGAATTCTTCAGGCGTCGGTATTTTCAGACACGAAAACGTTACGTTATTAAACGTACTTGGCGTCGTTCAGGTACTTCGTTACGTATTCGGTTACGCCTTCTTCCAGCGTGTGGAAAGGTTTGTCGTAACCAATCGAACGAAGTTTGCTCATGGATGCTTCCGTGAAATATTGGTATTTATCGCGAATGTCAAGCGGCGTATCGATGAAGTCAATGTTAGGTTCCAAGTTCATGGCTTTGAATGTACTCGTAACCAGATCCAGGAAAGTACGGGCTTTGCCACTACCGAGGTTATAAATCCCGGAGTCTTTGCGACTGTACATCAGGAACATACAAACTTCAACCACATCGCGGACGTATACGAAATCACGCATCTGTTCGCCGTCTTTAAAATCGGGATTATGCGAACGGAACAACTTCATACCACCCGTCGATTTAATCTGACGATGAGCGTGCATAATCACCGAAGCCATGCGGCCTTTGTGGTATTCATTAGGACCGTATACGTTGAAGAATTTCAGGCCCGCCCAGAAGAAAGGCTTCTCTTCCTGTTGTAGGGCCCAGATATCAAACTGATTTTTTGATTCTCCGTAGGGGTTCAATGGTTTCAGTTCTGGAATGAGACTTTCATTATCTTCATACCCTAACTCACCTAAACCATAGGTTGCAGCTGACGAAGCGTAGACCAGGGGAATCTGATAGGCTACGCATTTCCGCCAGATTTGTTTGGAATAATTAACGTTTAAATGATCTAAGATCTCGTAATTAAACTCCGTGGTATCGGTGCGGGCTCCAATGTGAAAAATGAATTCTACTTCATGATAATTCTGATCGAGCCACTCAAAGAAATGCTCCCGATCAACGTATTCCTGAATGTTTTTATCTTCTAGATTTTTCTGTTTTTCAACATTCGAAAAATCATCAACGGCAATGATAAAATTGAATTTATCCTCGTTTAACCGTTGAATAAGATTACTTCCTATAAAGCCAGCGGCTCCGGTAACGATAATCATAGATCCTCGCAGTGTATGGAGAGTTTCGTTCGAATAGAAATTCTTTAAATAGAGAACAAAGGTAGGGGCATCGCTAGGTAAAACCTAGTCAAGATTTTGTGAAAAAATTGTATTTATTTAATAATATTCTTAATAAGTGTAGACTTTAGCGTAGGTGAAATAGTACGTAATTAATAAATCGACTAAAAATTGAAAGCTAATTTCTGCTCAAATTCAGGAAAAGGAAAAATGTGGTTTTAGTTTGAATCGAAAAGAATAAATAGTAATAGAAAACCGTACCTTTGCGGTCTGTTTTGATCGGTGCTAGGTCGTTCCCACCGGATCAGAATCGGAAAATGTGGAACTTAGCAAGCACTGAACGATGGTATATGTATCAAGAGTAGAGCATTTTAATGCAGCCCACCGGGTTTATAATCCGAGTTGGAGCGATGAACAGAACTACGAGGTTTTCGGCAATTGTGCCAATCCTTACTTCCACGGTCATAATTTCGAACTGATCGTTACGGTGAAAGGCCTTCCGCACCCCGATACGGGCTTTGTGATGGATATGAAGCAGTTAGGCAAATTGGTTAAAGAACACATCGTTGAGAAGGTAGACCATCGCAACCTGAATCATGAGGTTGATTTTCTGAAAGATAAAATTCCGACCTGTGAGGTATTCGTCATGGAAATCTGGAAAATTCTGGCGGATAAAGTAACCGAATCCACCGCAGGCCGCAGCCAGCTTCACAGCCTAAAACTAATAGAAACTCCCAAGAATTTTGTGGAGTATTACGGAGAATAAACTAGTTTTCAGTTTGCTGTTTTCAGTTTTCAATTTCGAGTAACGGGCTTTTACTTGCTTATGCCATTTTAACTGAAAACTGCAAACTGAAAACAGTAAACAGTAAACTAAGCCCATGAAGTACTTTCTCATTGCCGGCGAGCGTTCGGGTGATTTACATGGTTCCAATCTCATCAAGGGCATTTTGCAGCACGACGCTTCGGCTGAGATTCAATGTTGGGGTGGGGAGTTAATGGAGGAAGCCGGAGCTCATCTACTGCATCATTACCGCGACTCCGCGTTCATGGGTTTCTGGGAGGTTGCCAAAAATTACGGAACCATCCGACGGCAGATGAAGGAGTGCAAACAGCATATACTTGCGTTTCGTCCCGATGTTCTGATTCTAATTGATTACGCTGGCTTTAATCTTCGCATGGCGACTTTCGCCAAACAACACCAGATTCGCACGTTCTATTATATCTCGCCCAAAGTCTGGGCCTGGAATCAGAAACGAGCGTTAAAAATCAAGCGGGTAGTGGATCGGATGTTCTGCATCTTTCCCTTTGAAGTCGATTTCTTCCGCAAGTTTGATTATGAAGTAGATTATGTGGGCAATCCTTTGCTGGATGCCATTGCTTCGTTTCAGCCCAATCCTGCTTTCAAAGCTAAACACGGACTGGACGAACGTCCGATCGTGGCCATACTGCCGGGTAGTCGGGTGCAGGAAGTGAAGCGGATGTTACCGAAGATGTTGTCCGTGCGGAATCAGTTTCCTCAGTATCAGTTCGTAATCGGAAAAGTTTCGAATCTTTCCGATGCGTTATACGCAACGGATGTAGCCGATCTATCGTTTGTGACGGATGCTTCATATGATCTACTATCCGTTGCTCATTCGGCTCTGGTTACCTCAGGGACAGCTACGCTGGAAACGGCCTTATTCAATGTTCCCGAAGTGGTTTGTTATGAAGCAGGAAGTTTAACCTACCTGATCGCCAAACAATTAGTCAAAGTCCCATTTATCTCTTTGGTGAATTTGATTGCGGATAAAGAAGTAGTAAAGGAGCTAATTCAGGAGGAATTTAATACCGAACGAATTGCGAAGGAATTAAAGCTGACGTTGGAAGGAGCATCCCGCCAAACGATGCTGCAGGAATACAAACGACTTCAGGAATTGATAGGTCAACCCGGAGCCTCCGAACGTACCGGAGGGCTAATGGTGAAGGCTTTGAAAAAGTAATGGTACCGTTAGAATAGAACTTCCCGAAGGGTTTAAACATTCGGGAAGTGAGTAGACTAAGCTTCCGATAAGTAATGCTGAATCCAGGATTTACGCGTTCCCTGCACCGTATTAAAGAAGCGGGCGATTTCGACTTTATCCTGATTCCAGTTGCCGGTAGGGCGAAAAGGTTCTCCGAAGTAAACCAGCTTTCTGGCGTAATCAAAAGCACAAAATATAATCGGAACCTGAGCTTTTAAGGCCATATAATAAAAACCCGTCTTCAGCTCCGTAACGTCGCCACGGGTACCTTCGGGAGTAACGCAAATGCGAAATTCCTGGTGATTGTTAAACAGGTCTACCACACTATCTACAAAGTTTTTGGTTTTGCCGCGATCAACCGGATAACCACCCATGGCCTTCATAAACCAGGCTACCGGAGCAGGTTTAAATAACTCTTTCTTACCCAGGTAATAAATCCAGTGACCTATAGCGGCCCGAGCTCCAACGCCTACGAAAAAGTCTTTAGATGTGGCGTGGGGAGCTACCATCAACACGTATTTGGATAAACTCGTTGGATAGGGACCTGCGAGCTTCCAGCCTGCTAAGCGAAATAGAGAAGCGGCAATCCAGCGAAACATTTTTTGTGTTCAGTTTAGAGTGTACGGTTTACAGTTTTGAAAAACAGGGCTTCAGGACTTACTCAAACATGATGAATGGTTTCGGACTAAAGCAAAGTACAAAAACCAGTAAAGAAAACCAG
Organism: Siphonobacter sp. SORGH_AS_0500; assembly: GCF_031453245.1. Classification (NCBI taxonomy): domain Bacteria; kingdom Pseudomonadati; phylum Bacteroidota; class Cytophagia; order Cytophagales; family Cytophagaceae; genus Siphonobacter; species Siphonobacter sp. SORGH_AS_0500. The sequence goes on along the minus strand of NZ_JAVIYT010000001.1, from coordinate 2,917,154 downwards.
CCGAGTAACTGACGTTTCCAGCCAATGGGTACTTCGATTTCCGCTGGCGGATGGTAAACCCCCAGAAAACGTCCCAGCATGACCGCAAAAAGCAAAAATCCACGGTAACCTTCAACGGCTGGGAAAAAATAACTAATCACCAATTGCATCAGTACCATGCCCAAAGCCAGAGCAGCCACCGTCCAGCGATCGGGATGCAGGCGGCTCATGGCCATGAAATTCAGGCCAATATAGGCTGCCAGATAACCCGCCTGAATGAGAAACTCGTCGGTATTACTCTGGTTAAAGTCCTGATATTTAAACCAACCGAGGCCCGCGTAAAACAGAAAAGCCACAAAGATGATGGGCGAAATAATACGATGCCAGCGACGACCTACTAATCCATACAGAATGTGCCCGCCGTCTAACTGACCGATTGGGAAAAGGTTGAGAGCCGTGAAAAAGAGTGACAAATACCCCGCAAACAGAAAGGGATAATTCGCCATGTCGTACGGAGAAGGAACGGGTCCGGTGGCAACGAATTTCTCGAAAAACCAGAATAATAAGTTATCGCCCAGTTTGACAGCTCCGCGTCCGGCCAGAGCTTCTTCGGTATAGACGTGTTGCGGATATTGATCACCCAGGGCTTTCCACTCGGGGTGAATGGTGAAGATATAATCTGCGGGTGGTAAGTGCGTAAACCCGTACCAAAGCAGGCCCAGAGCAACGAAAAAACCCGCCAGTGGCCCCGCAATACCAATATCAAAGTATTGCTTGTTGGTCTTGACCCGGCTTCTAAGCTGAATAAAGGCCCCCATGGTGCCCATGGTGGTAAAAGGGCCAAACCAGAGTGGAATATAAAAAGGTAGGGTAACTTTTACCTTATTGTAGCGAGCCGTGAAATAGTGACCAAACTCATGAAACGTTAACACCAGCAGAAAAGGAACGGAAAAGTATAATCCCTCTAAAACCTGCGTAAACGTAAGTGGCGGATTCGCATAAAACAAGGAAGTACCATGCATCCACTCGGCTCCGGCGATAGTGGTGGTAACGAGGGTTACTACGAATAAGAGTATCTGAATGAATAGTCGACGCCGGGTGCGGCTCATAGATATACGTTTTCTTAAGTGTGGGCTGAATGAATAAATGGCTAGTAATCCAGCAATTTATCCAGAACACTGCCAATGGGATTCAACCAGATCGTTTGTATGCCAACGGTGGCAGCCGCTTCAATATTATCGGCGTTGTCATCAATGAAGAGGGTTTCTTCCGGTAATAATCCGCCACCTTCCCGCAGAGCCTGTCGGTAAAATTCGGGATCTGGTTTCATGAAACCCATTTCGTAGGACAAAAAAGGTTTCTCAAAAAGACTCATAAAATCGTACCCAAGCGAATCGGCACGCTTCAGAATCTCCGTTACATGGATGGAATTAGTGTTACTCAGTAGGAAAACGCGGTATTTTTTAGCCAATTCCTGAATACGTGCCAGACGTTCTACGGGCATTTCGAGTAATAAAGCACACCAGGCCTTATCGATTTCTTCGTCCGTCCAGCTTCCGTTAAATTCATTGCGGAGCGAATTACGAAAATCGGCTTCGTTTACTTTTCCAATTTCAAATTGATGAAAGAAAGCTTTTTCGTGAAAAAGTCGGGTAGCTTCTTCTTCCGAAAGATTAGCCATTTGAGCAAAAGCCCGGTAAGTCAGCGGAACGTCAATATCAATAATGACATTCCCCATATCGAAGATAATATTCTTGATCATAAGATAGGTTATGAAGGAAAAATGGTTTCGAGCCGCAACCCGAAACCATTCGTATTATTCTGAAAAAACGCCCATTTTCGAGAACTTCTCGATTCGTTGATCAATGCGTTCTTCGGGAGACAGGGCTAACAAGTTATGAATACGGGTAAGTAATTCATTCTTGAGAATTTCAGCCATTCGGTCGTGGTCGAGGTGAGCTCCTCCCAGTGGTTCAGGAATGATTCCATCAATCAGACCATTATTACTCATGTCCGTTGCCGTTAACTTAAGAGCTTCGGCTGCCTGTTCTTTGTAATCCCAGCTTCTCCAGAGAATAGAAGAGCAGGATTCGGGTGAAATAACAGAATACCAGGTGTTTTCCAGCATTAATACCTGATCGCCAATGGCAATCCCTAAAGCACCACCAGACGCACCTTCACCGATGATGACACAGATCACGGGAACTTTCAGCATGAACATTTCCCGTAAGTTACGAGCAATGGCTTCTCCCTGACCGCGTTCTTCCGCTTCCAAGCCGGGAAATGCACCGGGCGTATCAATCAACGTAACAATAGGAACATTGAATTTCTCCGCCATTTTCATCAGGCGAAGGGCTTTGCGGTAACCCTCAGGGTTGGGCATTCCGAAGTTACGGAACTGACGTTCTTTGGTATTACGGCCTTTTTGCTGACCAATGATCATGACGGGCTGCCCATCCAGAGTGGCAAAACCACCGACGATGGCTTTATCGTCAGCTACCTGGCGATCTCCGTGAATTTCAATGAAGTCCGTGCAGATGCGGTGGATATAATCCTGTGTATAAGGGCGATCGGGGTGACGTGAAACTTGGACCCGCTGCCAGCGAGTCAGGTTACGGAACGTCTCTTTTTTAAGATCTACTAGTTGGTTTTCTAATACCGTGGTGGCCGAAGAAACGTCTAGATTTTTTTCGGCGGCCAGCCGTTTCATTTCCTCAATCCGGGATTCCAGTTCGGCTATGGGCCGTTCAAAGTCGAGTAAAGTTCGCATAAACAAGTTTCTGGGTTCCTATTCGTTAGCCAGGGGCTACGTACCAAAAATGGTTAGGGCGGTGCAAAAGTAATAAGAAAAGCGGGTGATCGCAGTTCTTTTGACGTTTAGCTACCTAGTTTTAACGGATTTGCGGTTGAATGGGTGGCTCATTACGAAGTTATTATAAATCGTAACTCTGCCCTTTAAGCGGAATTTCCACGTTTGCATACCCTTCGTCGTTCAGTAAATTAGCGAAGGTCTGCATGGATTTTTCTTCCCCGTGAATCAGGAAGATACGCTTTAATCGCGTCGGAGACTGGTATTTAACAAAATTCACCAGATCCTTCTGATCGCCGTGACCACTAAAGACATCGATTTTTTCAATCTTTGCCTGTACCGTATGTTCTACGTCTTTGACACGCAAAGTATTCTGACCATTCAGTAGTCGCCAGCCCAGGGTATCTTCAGCGGCATAACCTACTAAAAGAATGGTACAGTACGGGTTTCCAATGTTAGCTGCCACGTGCTGTTCGACCCGACCGCCAGAAACCATCCCTGAAGCCGAAATGATGATGCAGGGTTCGTTATGGTTGGAGATGGCCCGGCTGGCTTTTTCGCTTTCAACGAAAGTAAGGTTCTTGAAATCAAATAACCGACCATGCTTTTCCTTGAAATCCTTTGCTTCCTGATTCAGGTATTTAATATTGCGTTCGTAGACTTTCGTTGTGGAATGAGCCAGCGGACTATCACTGAACACCCGAATGGGTTTGAAACCTTGCTCTGAGTATAAGCGGTTGAGTGTAAACAGCAACGCCTGCGTTCGGCCCACCGAGAAGGCTGGAATAATCAACCGACCGGGAATGTTAATGCAGGTTCTGCGAATAACATCCGCCAAAGCTTCCTCTGGCGAGCGGGTGTCTTCGTGCAGACGGGCTCCATACGTACTTTCGCAAATCAGGTAATCTACCTGTGGTACGGGAAAAGGCTCGCTGTGAAGCGGATAGTTTTTACGACCCAAATCGCCCGAAAAGCAGAGGGTTTTCGTTTCTCCGTTTTCAGTAATTTCCAGCACGATATGAGCAGCCCCTAATAAGTGACCTGCCGGAATAAAGGTAATCCAGAGACCTTCCTGAACCTGAAATTTCTGATTGAAGGCAATCGGAACAAAGTTTTCCAGCGAGTCATCGACGTGCTTATCCAGATAGATGTCGCCTTTCTTCTCAATCCGGGCCATGCGTTTCCTTTTCTTGTTGGAATCGCCGGTAGCCCGGGTTAATCGTTTCTGGTTCAGATGGGCGGCATCCAGTAATAACAGCCGGGTCAGATCATAACTAGGGGAGGTGCAGAGCACTTGTCCTTCGTAGCCATCGCGGTAGAGGTTGGGAATGTTACCGGAATGGTCAATGTGGGCATGCGTTAGCAAAACCAGGTTAATCGTCGTAACATCAAACGGAAATAATGCTTTTGGCTCTTCTTCTTCCTCCACGCTGCGACTCATGTTGGTGCCGCAATCCACTAGAATCCGGTAATTATTCGCCAGTTCCAGCAAATACATACTACCCGTGACCTGCCGGGCAGCACCCCAAAAAGTTAGTTTCATTGTATATCTTCAAAGCCACTATAGCCCAAGCACTCTAGTCGAAAGGCCGGTTCTATTAGGTACACCTAAAATCGAAGGGTCGTTTGTCGAGAAGAGATTTCCACTTTGCTGCCTGAAGAATAGAATATTCGATTCAGAAGGGCACAGCCCCGTATTCAGGCGGAAAAGCGGTGTAAATTCGCGTCGGGCTACACCAGTGGCTTATGGTTAGTGACTAGCAAATCAGGCAAATCTACCAAAAGAAACCCGAACTTGAGCATCCTCAGTATATCCAAACCCGAATGAACCGCATCTATTTCCTGATTATTTCCGTCTTTTTTGCTTCTTCCTCGTTTGCTCAAAACATTGACACGTTGGCCCAGGAGGCTCTGATTCGCCGATTGGACTCTTTGCAAAACAGCTTTTTTATGCAGCATGGAAGCGTTTCGGCCTGCATCAAGTCCGTGAAAACCGGGCAAACGGTATTGGCTTTCCACCATCGGAAATCGGTGCCTCCGGCCTCAACTATGAAGCTGATTACCACCGCAACAGCTCTGGCCGTATTGAATCAGAGCTTTACGTATACCACGACGCTTGAGACAGACGGAGTTATTCGAAATGATACCCTGTTTGGTAACCTGTGGATTCGGGGTTCGGGCGATCCTTCGCTGGGCGGTGGCCGTTTTAAATCAACACCGACCTTACCCACCTTATTAAAAAGCTGGGCGACGGCTTTGCGAGATAAAAAAATACGTCATATGACGGGTCGCGTTATCGGAGACGGTAGTGTTTTTGACGAAAATAGTATCCCCGGCGGCTGGCCCTGGGAGGATTTGGGTAACTATTACGGAGCTGGAGTTAGTGGACTCAACATGAACGAGAATAAATTCCGAGCTGTTTTTAAACCCGGTACTGAGCTTGATGATCCAGCAGGCTTGATTCGTACGGAACCTGCCTTGCCCGGTTATACCTTGATTAACCGCGTGAAAACCGATGGTCCCCGGTCGGGCGATCAGGTCACTATCTATTCAACGCCGCTGGGGTCTCAGTATTTCCTGGAAGGATACGTACCCCAGGGTCCGGCGGAATTCGGGGTACAGGGAAGTCTGGCTAATCCCAGTTTGTTCACGGCCACCGCTTTGCAGCAAGTATTACTGGAAAATGGCATTACGGTGGGCGATACCTCGCAAACGTCTTTCGATTTTTTGAGAAGAAATCAGGCCTTAGCTTTTCGGGATACGCTGGCAAAAGTTCAATCACCCACCTTAAAAGACCTGGCAACCGAATGTAATTTCCAAAGTATTAACCTCTACGCCGAAGCTTTTCTGAAAACCATTGGAGTGGCGTTGAATTACGGAAATACGACGCAGGACGGAGTAAAAGCTCTGGAAAAAATCTGGACATCGAAACGCGTAAGTCTGGCTGGGTTTCGGATTAAAGATGGAAGCGGACTGTCGCCCCAAAGTGTGCTTACACTCGACACGATGACAGATATCCTGGCCGTAGCCGCCCGGGAATCTTACTTCCCGGCTTTCTATTCGACCATTGCTGTGTTGGGGAAAAATGGAACGGTTAAGAACATGGGTAGGGGTACCAAAGCAGCCGGTAATGTCAGAGCTAAGAGTGGAAGTATCGGAGGGACCCGGGCTTTTGCGGGCTACTTCAATGGAAAAAACGGGCAGCTTTACGCATTTGCCTTCAATATTCAGCAGTATGATTTAAACTTCGGCAGTTCCACTCGTGAACTGGAAAAGTTAATGGTAATGATGGTCAATTTATAAAATAAATTATTATAACGATTTAATAACGTTAAAAATGATGAATGATTCACATAAGTTCAGAAAGCTCGCTCACTTGAAAAAAGTGGAAACGGAACTCGAAAGCTCGGATCAGACCTTGCAGCAGGTACATTCGTGGGTAAGGGAAACGATTGTAGATGAGACTTTAATCACGCAGAAAATTTCGGAAACGGAGGCAGACGAGCAGCCCAGTTTCGGTAATCGCATGGCCGATGGGGTAGCGGAATTTGGGGGAAGCTGGAAGTTTATTCTCAGCTTCATGGCCTTTCTCATCATCTGGATTGCGATTAACAGTCTCTACTTTATTCTACAGAAACCCTTTGATCCTTATCCATTTATCCTGTTAAATCTCATCCTTTCCTGCGTAGCAGCCATTCAGGCTCCGATTATCATGATGAGTCAGAACCGACAGGAAGCTAAAGATCGGCAACGGGCCAGGAACGATTATGCCACGAATCTGAAAGCAGAAATCGAAATTCAGCGTTTACACGATAAAATGAATTTTCTGCTGGATGAAATTGCAGATTTAAAGGCGAAGCTTGGGCAGTGAAAGGTTGGGATTATAACCCCGCTCTTTCGGATTGTAAATCCGAAAGAGCGGGGTTATAATTTGTTGAACTAAGTTAATTATCCTTTCTAAAAAAGATTAATTTCTTAGAAAAGCGTTCGTGACGCTGAGATTTTCTAGAAAATATTTAAGTCACACTGAGTTTACTTGGCTTTTATTTAAATAATGTCCAATTCTCAATTTTTAACTGGCCACCCCAGTATGGGTAATTGTTTTTTTGAAAAAAAATACCTAATACACGATTTTTATAAATAAAATTACCGCAATTAATTTTAAATTTTACAACCGATTTAGGTAATAAAATTGGACTGCTAGGGAAATTTATTTCATAAAATAAAGGTCTAAAATGTGAAGAGTTATACTTGCGAACAAATATTTCACTGATCTTTTCATCATTGGATACAGTGTCTTTTAAGATATAAATAGCATTTTTGGGGGATAGCGTAAGAGTATCAGTTGAGTTATTGTTAATAGTAAGGTAAAATGATTTTTCATCTATAGCTTGTAAGTCAACTTTTATTTTTGATTTTGCGAAGGGATCTCCACTCAGGTTAGTATCAACTTTATCAAATGTTGAAAAAACATAATCTTGTTCAATCTGTGGTACATCTATGATGCTGAATTCCTCTATTGTCACTTCTTTTTTTTCACTTAAAGTACAGCAAATACAAATAGCTAATAGGAGGATAGGTAATGCTTTCATAAGTTGAAATATATTTATTGCTAATATTAAATTAATTATTGAATCTGAATAATGAAAAGTATAGATTGATTTCAATACTCTAAGTGTTATTCTCATTTGCAACGCAAATTCTCGAGAAAAGCGTTAGCGAGGATTACAAATCCTGGACAGAAGGCTTTCGGATTTACAATCCGAAAGAGCAAGTGCCCAAACGAAGCTCTTTTAATCTATGATGGACAACATTATATTAGTTATCATACTTGCATTACCAATTATTATGAATGTAAAAGGGTACTATCATTTACGATTAGGAAGATATTATTATGGAGATAACTTCTCGAAAATATTTTTTGTCCCTTTTACTAATCCTTTCTTTTGGATCAAAGCTGCAATGCCATTCGCTATTACACCACGTTCTAATTTAAAAGATGAATTGATTTTAGTAAATAGAGTAAATGCATTAGTTTATCTATTCTGGATAGATTTACTTTTATTATTGTTAACAGCAATTATCTATCAAATTATTTCATAAGTTAGTCCAAAATTTCATTGCGATTCTTGAGAAACGCGTATATAATGCTAACACTAACATTATATACGCACCTCCGCAACACCGTCCCAAACAAACCGATTTCAAAAAAAAGACTCTGGCCCATGAACGAGCCAGAGTCTTTTTTAGAATTAAAATTGGAAACTGTAAGCTGAAAACTTAAGCATTCATCAGCGTTTCAATTTCGTCGGCATCTACTGGGATGGAGGCCATCATGTCGATGTTGCCGCCTTCCGTAATCAGAATGTTGTTTTCCAGACGGATGCCTAGTCCTTCTTCGGGAATGTAAATACCTGGTTCGCAGGTAAAGACCATTCCGGGTTCGAAGCGACGGTATTTACTGCCTACATCGTGTACGTCAAGGCCGAGGAAGTGAGAGGTTCCGTGCATGAAGTATTTTTTGTAAGCCGGCCAATCAGGGTCCTGATTGTCAATGTCATGCTGACTGATCAGTCCCAGACCTTTCAGCTCGCTTTCCATGATTTTACCTACTTCGTAGTGATATTCATCCCAGAGGTTTCCGGGCACAAGCATCGCTGTAGCTTCTTTCATAACGCGATGAACAGCATCGTACACCTGACGCTGGCGGGGTGTATAACGACCCGAAACCGGAATGGAACGCGTTAAATCGGCATTGTAATTGGCGTACTCGGCAGCCACGTCTAGTAGGATAACGTCACCCGCTTTGCATTGCTGATCGTTAGCCAGGTAGTGAAGTACACAGGCATTCGCTCCTGAAGCAATAATAGGCTCGTAAGCAAAGCCTTTGGACCGCTGACGAACGAATTCGTGTAATAATTCGGCTTCAATTTCAAATTCCCACACACCAGGCTTCACAAAGGAAAGCAAACGACGGAAGCCATCTTCGGTAATTCGCATGGCTTCCTGAAGCAGCGGAAGTTCTTCTTCCTGCTTGATGGCCCGAAGGTTATGCATCAACGGAGCCAGACGCTCGAATTTATGAAGAGGATACAGTGACTGATATTTTTGTACAAATCGAGCCTCACGAGTTTCCACTACGATGTCTGCCCGAGTATGTTCATTGGCATTCAGGTAGATATGCTCGGCTTCAAAAATCAGGGTACGAATAATCGTATCAAATTGACGAGTCCAGTAAACGGTCTGAATACCGGATACTTCCCGAGCGTGTTCTTTCGTATATTTATATCCTTCCCAAACGGCAATGTGCTCGTTGGTTTCTCTCAGGAAGAGAATTTCACGGTGTTTTTCATCGGGAGCATCGGGGAATAATACCACAATGCTTTCTTCCTGATCAATACCTGAGAGATAAAAGAGGTCGCTATTTTGACGCAGACGTAGCGTTCCATCGGCATTGGTCGGCAGAATGTCGTTGGAGTGAAAAATAGCGATAGACTTGGGTTTGAGCAGGTTACTTAAACGATGGCGATTACGGATAAATAGCTTGTTCGGAATGGGGTGATATTTCATGCGTTTAATTGATTTCGCGTTCTGGTAAAAAATGACAGGATGAAGAAGCAGTGAGATATTACTTGCTAATCACGGTTCGATCATCAACAGTCTGCCAAAACCACCTGATGGCTTAGACACTATTTTTGGCAGTAGTAAATAATCTCCTTGCTGGGCAAGGCATAACGTTCCACTTTTTCGCGGGGCATTTCCAGCACAAAGCGATCCTCGCGAACGTTAAAACCACCTTTGGCTAACTCCTGACCATAGTCTTGTCCGAAGAGCCGGAGGTGGTCATTTTGCCAGAAAATACGCTCGCGTTCTTTAGGATCGGTAATCGTCGGATCTTCGAAGGTATAAGGCTTAGACCAGTCCTGCGGCGATTGAATAATGGCCCAGCCGCCGGGTTTCAGTACCCGGTGCAATTCCCGAGTGGCCTGATGGTAATCGTCAACGTGTTCGAGAACGTGGTTACAGAAGGCCACATCGAAGGTGTTATCAGGGAAAGGTATCTGGTGAATATCCATTTTTACCTTCGCCAGTGGACTTTCAATATCCGCCGTGATATAGCCATCTCCGTGTATTTTCTCGAAACGTTCCATGAAGCAATGCTCCGGAGCTACGTGAAGTACTTTCTTTTTTCCCTGGAAAAAATCGGTTCTTTCTTTTAGAAACAGATACATGAGTCGGTGCCGCTCCAGAGCCAGACAATTAGGGCACAGAGCGTTGGCTCTCGACTGTAAACGTCCGTAGGGTAAGAAACGACGAAAGGTTTTGCCACAAATGGGACATTCCTTGTCATTTCCACGTAAGAAAAAAGCAGTGATTTTCAGGGGAATATAACTAACCCGTTGTAAAACGGGTCGGGGTACTGTACGAAGAACTAAGGAGATTAATCGCTTCACTTAATGAAATGCTAAGAGTGATAGTCGGCAAAGATAAGACATCTGCGTTATCTGCGGATGTTTGACTGGCTGGCAAATAAAAAAGGGTAGAGCCCCGCTCTACCCTTAGGTCTATAACGAATGGAAGGCTTATAACTCCCGAATCCAGATGTTACGGAAGCTTACGGCATTCCCATGATCCTGTAAACTGATGGGGCCTTTGCCGTGAGGGACATTTTTAGGAGCTCCAATGTATTCCGTTGAACCCTGAATTTTCGTGTGGTTCTGTACAACAATACCGTTGAAAATCACCGTTACATAAGGAGGGGTCTCCACGCCACCATTCTGGTTAAAGCGGGGGGCCGTATAAATAATATCGTAAGTATTCCATTCACCCATCGGACGAATAGGGTTAATCATCGGAGCCGTTTGTTTGTAAATCGACCCGGCCTGACCGTTACGATAGGAGCGGTTCTGGTAGCTATTCAGCACCTGAACTTCATACATACCCTGCATGAAAATACCGCTGTTTCCTTTACCCTGACTTTTTAGTGTTTCGGGTTCGTTAGGCGAACGCCATTCGATGTGGAGTTGGTAATCCTGGAAATCCTGCTTGGTGGAGATATTACCGGCACCTTTCACAACCGTAAAAGCACCGTCTTTTACTTCCCACTTGGCGGGGCTGCCATCTTTTACAGAAACCCAGTTATCCAGATTTTTACCATCAAAAAGAACAATGGCGTCGGATGGGGGAATACCGTAAGCTTTTCCGGGAGTTACCGTTGGAATTTCGGGGTCCCAGAACTCAGTTTCTTCAGGTTTAACGAGGTAGTTTTTCTTGACAGCTCGTTGGTCCTGAGCTGAAACATAACCCAGGGCAGTTAATGATAAACACAGCGAGAGTGTTAGCTTTTGAGCGATCTGCATTGGTCAATACAAAATTTGAAAGTAAGATTGTGGCTGGAAATTACGCCAACAGATTCGTATATAGCTAATTTTTCAAAAAAAAAGGATTTTTTGGTACATTTTTGGTATAAAAATATAAAAATTCGGTTATATACGATAGTCCTGTTCAGAAACAGAAAACGTTTAAGCAGCGATAAGCTTAGTAGGAATTAAAAAAGTTAGGGTTCTGTTTTGATGGATCATACGATCCCCCTGGTACTCTTAAATATGTCCTTAAGGTTATGAAAGTTATTGAAAATAAAAAGGCACCCGGAAGGCAACTCGTCAAGCACATGAGTTTGCGGACCAAGTGGATTTTGCTGTCTGTTTTTAGTATGATTTTATCCAGCTATGGGATCATAGTGCTGGTACGGGCGGTTTGGCTTCAGGCGGCGGGGGAGGTCTTTAACCGCTGGTTTCTGTTGGGAATTTATGCCCTGGTATTAATGATTACCGGGTTTATCATGTATGGAAACGCGTTGCGAATTCGTACCCGGATGGACACCCGACGGGAGATGCGTCGTTTTATTCGAAAAAATCGGCGATTATTTGCCAAACCCAAGGCGATGATCGTCAAGAAGAAAACGCAACGGACCAAGCAACAAAACCCGGATAAGGAGAAACCTAAAGAAGCTACAAAAGAAAACCCTGCTAAACAATCGTAGCAGGGTTCCAGAAAATTAAGTTAACCATTGTGTTAACTACTTATTTCTTTTCGAAAGAAGCTTTGATTGCTTCTACGTCTACTTTCTTGATAGTAGGTTTCAGTGTAAGGCGTTTGATCGTCGTTACTTTGTTATTCGCGATAGCCTTATTTCTGCGATCCTTGCGTTTCAGTTGTGATACACCCATGATTTTGGAAGTTTGGTATTACTGGTTACCGGTTCGAGTAATCCAGGAATACCTGATTCTCATACTCAGAACCTAAAATGAGCCGCAAAAATACTGGTTTTTCGGCAAATGTCAAATCTCATTCCTCCGAAATATCAAGGAAATTTAGATTAATACGGAAGTAAAGGGCTTTCCCTACTATTTTTGCAGCATCAAATCATTCATTTAGCTTTTATTCGGGAGATTTCCCCTGCTTCCGGCATCCATACCATCATGAGTATACAAAAACCCAGCCTTCCCCGAGGGACCCGCGATTTTGGTCCAGAGCAGATGGTGAAGCGGAATTTTATCTTTGATACCATCCGTCGTACGTTTCAGAAATATGGTTTTCAGCCGCTGGAAACACCCACGCTGGAAAATCTCTCGGTGCTGATGGGTAAATACGGCGAAGAAGGCGACCAACTGTTATTTAAAGTACTGAATTCGGGTAATTTTTCTGAAAAAATTCAGCCTTCCGATCTGGAAGAAGGCTATAAGAAGTTAACTCCAAAAATTGCCGAGAAAGGCCTGCGTTATGACCTGACGGTGCCCTTTGCCCGTTACGTGGTGATGAATCGGGGTGAGTTAACCTTTCCTTTTAAACGTTACCAGTTACAGCCCGTCTGGCGGGCCGACCGTCCGCAAAAAGGACGTTACCGGGAGTTTTATCAGTGTGATGCTGACATTGTAGGTACGGATTCCTTGCTCTGCGAAGCCGAAATCGTAGCGATGTTGCACGAAATTTTCCAGGGACTTTCCATCGAAAACTTCACGATCAAGATTAACAACCGTAAAATTCTGAGTGGAATTGCGGAAGTAATTGGCGTAGCCGGCATGGAAACGACTTTGTTCGTAGCAATTGATAAACTGGATAAGGTAGGTAAAGAAAAGGTAGAGGAAGAGTTGCGGGAAAGAGGAATTTCAAACGATTCGATCGATAAACTGCAACCTCTATTCAGCAGCCTGACTTCTAATGAAGAAACTTTTGCCAGTTTGAAAAGCTGGTTGCAAAGCTCTGAGGTAGGAATGAAAGGCGTGCAGGAACTGGAAACGCTATGGCAGATGGTTCGCACGATGGGGCTCCCGGAAAACCAGATTCAACTCGATATTACCCTGGCTCGGGGGCTGAGTTATTACACCGGAGCTATTTTCGAAGTGAAAGCCAATGGCGTTCAGATAGGGAGTATCTCAGGCGGAGGGCGTTACGATAACCTGACGGCTGCTTTTGGCGTGCCTAATCTGTCGGGCGTTGGTATTTCGCTGGGAGTAGACCGGATTTATGATGTGATGGAAGAACTGAAACTCTTCCCCGAGAATCAGCGTGTAACGACGAAGGTTCTTTTCACTAATTTCGACGCTCAGGCAGAGATGTATTCATTGCCTTTATTACAAAAAGCTCGTCAGGCAGGTATCAATGCCGAATTATACCCTGATTCTGCCAAGCTTAAAAAACAGCTTGATTACGCCGACCGTAAGAAAATTCCTTTTGTGGTATTAATCGGTTCAACCGAAATGGAAACGGGGGAGTTAACCCTAAAAAATATGACTACCGGTGAGCAACAGAAAGTTACCGCCGAAGCATTAATTGAGTTATTGAAGTAAGGGGACAATGGGTTAATTGTATCCACATCAAAGCAAAAGGGCACCTAATCATCAGGTGCCCTTTTACTTTTCCTCTGCCAGCGTGACCCGGCCAGCTTTTTTGCTGGCAGCCATAACGCATTTCCCTTTCTCTTTCATCCAGAGCGAAGGAACTTATGCGAATTTACGAACCTACTTGGTTTTAAGGGAACGTTAATAAACTCAGAACCGCCTCATGCTACAGAAGGTCTCTCACTTCGTTCAAGATGACACTTAGGAGAAATTACTATTTGCAATCACTGGTGCGAGACTCCATTTCGTTCCTAAAATAAGGCAGGTTCCTACCTGCCGTTATCCCTCAAGCCTGTCACCACAGCGAAGGGAGGGAACCCTCAAAGTTTCAAAAGCTACGATTCGCGTGAGAGTCCGACGATTATATATTTTAAATCCTCGCTTAAATTTGAGAAAAAGTGACGGGCTCCAAAAATACGCGTTGAATTCTAGACACCGTATTGGCGTATTCGGGAAGACCGGAGATTCGTTTCCAGTCGGCATCGTTACCAAATTTCTTCCAGTTAGCGTCTCTTACTTCCATGGATGGAAAGGTTAGCAAGTACGTCAGGCAAGGCAGGGAATCGCCAATTTTCACTTCACCAAAAAATACGGGCGTTAATCCTACCTTATTAAAGACCTGAATCTCAGCGTCGTTGAACATCGCAATTTTGCGGCGAACGGCGTCTTCGCTAAAGCCCTCGTAGGTTCTTAATTCAAAAATCCGACTTTCGTTTTTAGGCACAGCCAGTTGGGGAAATCCCGAAAAAGCCTGCATGAAAGAAGATTTATAACGAGCGTAAGAGGCTCGGTCAGGTAACAAATTCCGGTAGCTTTCGCTGGCTTTCTGGTACTCCGAATCCTGAGATAAGCGACTATTTACTTCAGCAAAAGCGTTGATTGAAGGGTAGGGAATTAGCACGTATAAAAGTGGGGGTTCGCCTTTTCCTAATTCCCGAAACACGCCCACATTTTTAATTCCCTGGCGGTTAAGGGCTGGCACCAGGGCCGACTTTAGATAATTTTCCTGAGCATTCCCTTTCAGTTCGTAAACCCGTAATTCGAAATAACTTGTGGTGTCAGCGGAAGTAGAAAAAGGTTCTGCCACGGCAGCAGTACCCGCCATTAGTGTAGACGAGACGAAAGTCCGACGATTCATGAATGTGTAGAGGTTATTGATTTATTCGATCAAATATAATAGACAAAAATCCCGTCAGTAATGATTCTGACGGGATTTTTGAAAAGGTATTGACGATTTAGATCGTAAGAATGATCTTTCCAATGTGTCCACCCTCTTCCATATACGTATGAGCTTCAGCAGCCTGTTCCAGTGGAAAAGTTTTGGAAACGTGCGTTTTCAACTTCCCCTGAGCCACCAGCGGCCAGACCCGCATTTCCACATCGGCAGTTAACTGGGCCTTGAAATCGTCGGTACGGGGCGAAAGTGTGCTGCCGGTTAGGCTCAGTCGTTTCGTCATAATATCCATGATGTTAATCGTCGATTTGACGCCTTCCATTCCCGCCAGCCAGCAGAGGCGACCTTCCGGTTTAAGAATTCGCAGGTGTTTAGCCGTGTAATCGCCACCAATGTAATCCAGAATTGCGTCAACACCGATGGGAGCTAGCTCCTTTTCAAAATCCTGGGTTTTATAGTTGATGCAACGCTCGGCTCCCCAGCTTTGGGCAAAGGCACATTTTTCGTCGGACCCTGCTGTGGCAAACACCCGAACGCCAAAGGCCCGAGCCAATTGAATAGCCGTTAAGCCAATGCCGCTGGTACCTCCCTGAATGAGCAGGGTTTCTCCCGTTTGTACCCGCATTCGCTGGAAAACATTACTCCAGACGGTTAAGACAGTTTCGGGTAAACCCGCCGCTTCTATCATCGAGACGTTTTCAGGAATGGGTAAGCAATGACGGAAATCGGCTACGGCATACTCAGCGTAACCCCCGCCACGAATCAGGGCACACACCCGATCTCCTTTCTTCCAGTGGGTTACTTTCGGCCCGCAGGCACAGATCGTTCCGGCTACTTCCAGACCCAGAATTTCTGGAGTATCTTCTGGCTTGCCGTACTTGCCCTGCCGCATCATAACGTCGGCCCGGTTCAGGCCCGCTGCTTCTACTTTAATAATTACCTGATTTTCGACGGGTTGTGGCGAAGGGCGTTCGGCTAGTTGCAATACTTCCGGGCCACCAGCTTGGGTAACTATGATTGCTTTCATGGGTAAAGAGGTTTAAGATAACACACGAATTGTCACGAGTAACTGGCCTACATGTCGCATGGTATGCTCTGCCGAATGAACATAAAGGCCAAGTACGGTAGAAGGTAACTGAGCCCGGCCCACGCCACGTACCTGGGTCAGTTGATCGGGATGGGTCTGGCGAAGTTGCTCCAACGCTTTTTCTACCTGAGTATTAAAACGCTGCACCAGCTCTTCCGTACGTACATCGGTTGCCAGGCCTTCAGCCCTGAGGTATTCCAGTTGCGTTTCCGTAAGGGCTTCGCCGCGAGCATAGGTGTACAGGCGATCAAGAACGCCCGTCAGGTGTTGCAGGTGAAAACCGGGTGAAGCTAGTTCAGAAGGACGCTCCCAGAGACGAACCGAAGGAAAATCCTGGGTGAGTTCAGCTAGTTCTTCCCGAGCCTGAAGCAAGGCATGAGCTACAGGCTGTAATAAAACGGGCATATCGGGTAGGGGACCGCGTAACCACACTTCACGTTTTTCTGCCATGATATTTTAATCTAGTTTATGTGTTAGATGGGTTAGAGAGGTTTTGAAGTTTTCTTTCAAACATAAAATCAATTCCACGGGTTAGCCCCGGCGGTTGATACTCATGTTTTGGTTAGTAAACGGTATAGAAGAACGTTTCCAGCAGTCCTCATCAACGATACATCATTATCTAAATTAGTTTGCCGCTGAAATTTATCGACTAAAAGTTCATCATTCTTATGAAAAAGCAATTGCTTTGGTGGGGAGCGGGGGTCTTATTGAGCAGTACAGCCCTGGCTCAATCCACTAAAAATAAGCTCGAAGAAGCTCATCAATTTGGGAAATATCAACCTGTGGGCTTGGCTATCTCAAAGGAGGGCCGAACCTTTGTAACGTTCCCCAAATGGTCCAATGATTATAAAAATGCCTTGATTGAAATTAAGGCTGACGGCTCGGAAGTACCCTATCCCAATCAGGAGTGGAATACCTGGGATACTACGCATGTACAGGATCGTTTCGTCAGCTTACAGGCAGTTTTCATTGATGATACCAACACTTTATGGGCTTTAGATCCAGCCAATCCTGATTTTGGAAAGTCGATTGCGGAGGGAATCAAGCTATTGAAAATTAACCTGGCTACGAACCAGATTGAACGCATTTATCGATTTGAAGATTTGCCCCGTAGCAAAACCGGACTTAATGATTTGAATGTCGATACTAAACGAAATCTGGCGTATTTATCTGATCCTAGTCGGGCAGCCCTTGTGGTGCTGGATTTAAAAACGGGCAAAAGCCGAACGGTACTGGAAAAAGACGCTTCAACCACGGCCGACCCTACTTATCATTTGCACATTGATGGCATTGAAGTAAAAGATCAGTCAGGAAAGCCTTTCAGTAGTAACGTGAATGGCATTGCTCTGGCGGGCGAATACTTCTATTACCGACCCATCACGCAAACCAAATTATTCCGAATTCCAACGGCGGCTCTGGCGGATGCTTCGTTATCGGCGGAGCAGTTGAAAGCTAAAGTAGAGACCGTAGGTGTGGCAGGAATTTCCCATGGTATGTTTGCGGACAAAGCGGGAAATGTTTACATGGGTGATTCGGAAAAGAAAACGCTGCATCGGTATAATGCCAAACGCAAGCAATTCGAAACGCTTGTTCAGGACGATCGGTTGTTATGGCCCGATAGCTACGCCATTGGCCCGGATGGCTATTTATACGTTACCGCAGCTCAGTATCAGCGATTAGCAAAGTTTAATCAAGGAAAGAATAAAGTAGAGTATCCTTTTCGGATGTACAAGCTAAAATTATAGCCAGTAAATAATAAAAGCCCTGAATAGTTGAGATTCAGGGCTTTTATTATTTATGTCAGAAAAGGAAATTAACGGCCACCACCGAAGAGTTTTGAAACGACCCAGATCACCAGAGCAACGCCTAAAACGACCAGGATAATACCGCTCCAAACACCGGCTTTAAAAATACCTTTAATGGCTTCGCAACTGGTTAAACTTACCATTAAGGTTGCGAGAATAACGTAGATAGACAGGCGAGAGTTTTGTAATGTTTTCATAAGGGTAAAGGGATATGTGAACAAGAAGTTAATGAAATCTATACGTTAAAAATCCATTCCAGTTTATAAGAGAAAAGAGGTTATTCCCCTTTGCTGACTTCTGAGGCCAGTTTCAGCACCAGATCGCCATCTTCCTGTTTAATAACCAGAGCCGGATTGTCATCTGTGCCGTGTCGGGTTATTTTCTCGCCTTTGATGGTCTTTTCATACGTTTCTTTATGTACGGAATCAATCGTTCCGTGAGCCTTCCCATTTCCCCACTTCCAGCTTACTTTATCTCCTTTTTTCATTGGTCTTATTATTTGTTTAAAAACTAAGTACTAATAAATCATTCCAGTAATTATTAAATGATGAATGAATCCATTCCGTTGATCCTGACGGTCAAGCTAGACCCAACGTCACAGACGTATTTTGATGACCTACGAAAAAGATATTTTCCAGTAGAAAAGAACTATCTGAATGCTCATTTATCCTTATTTCATCAGTTACCGAATGCTGACCCTGGGATAGAGAATACTTTACTTGAGGTCACCCAAAGAGAAGCCTTCGAAATGCAGGTGAGTGAAGTAAAAATGATTGGAAAAGGAGTTGCCTTTCGAGTGGAAAGTAATACGCTCAAAACTTTACATAAACAGCTTCAGAAAAGTTGGAAGGAATTTCTGATTCCACAGGATCAGCAAGGGTTATGGCCGCATATTACCGTGCAGAATAAAGTAAGCCCGAAAGAAGCGAAGCAACTGGCTGCTCAATTAGAGGAGACCTTTGAGCCTTTTGCGATTACTGCTCAGGGGTTAATCTTGTGGGAATACCATCAGGGGCCTTGGAAGTTCCCGAAGGAATTTGAGTTTAAATAAGAGCGATTATGGATCGGCATGATTATCACGTAGAGACGCGACTTCATTGCGTGTGGCCGGTCGATGAAAATAATGTAGAGGTAACAAAATGGTCATCCGCCCTGGCTAGTGTCCTCACTAACCACTATAGTTTTATTCATGGCTGGTGAGGACACCAGCCAAGGCGGGAGGTGACTAGCCAGGGTGGGAGCGTCTAGTCGGGCGATGAAAAATAATGTAGAGGTAATAAAACCGCCTCTTACCCAGACGCGATGAAGTCGCGTCTCTACAGTAGTAATTATCTGGGAGGTTAACAAACAAAAATCCCTTCGTTTTTTGTAAAACGAAGGGATTTTTAGAGAAACATCGTTAAGGATTAGTCGACCACAGACCGGCTTCTTTCACGAACGTCCGTCGATTGAGTTTCAGGTGAGCAATGACCAGCTCTGCCAGATCTTCGGCCTGCATTACCTTTTCAGGATTACCATCCGTCAAATTCAATTCGATAGCCATGTCAGTAGCAATCGTGCTTGGCGTTAAAGCCGTCACACGGATGTTATGCTTGCGAACTTCCTGCATTAACGATTCCGTCAGGCCCAGAACGGCAAATTTTGAAGCACTGTAGGCACTCGTTGCTGCTGCTCCCCGTTGACCTGCGGTAGAAGAAATGTTAATAATGTCACCGGACTTACGCTCAATCATGCCGGGTAATACGGCTCGCGTTGCGTAATAAACGCCCATCAGGTTTACCTGAATAATGTTTTCCCAGGTTTCGGGTTCCAGTTCAAGAAATTTACCGAACGCAGCAATACCAGCGTTATTAATCAGAATATCAATCGCACCGAAGCTGTCTTGAATTTGATGGATCGCCATTTCTACCGAAGTGCGATCGCTGATATCAGCTGAAACTACGGCGGCCTGAACGCCCTGAGCTTTTACCTGTGCCGCTACAGCTTCCAGGTTAGCCGTATTGCGTCCCAGCAGAGCTACGTCAACGCCTTCGGCCGCTAAAGCCAATGCAATGGCTTTTCCGATTCCTTTGCCGGCTCCGGTAACCAGAGCCTTTTTTCCTTGTAATGATTGCATAACAACTGTTTTGAGCGGCCACCGCCGCGGTTGAGGGTTTTGAGTTTAGAGTTATATCAATCCATTAAATAACCCGCTAGAAGTAATAATTCTTAGGTAAAGAAGGTTCCATAACTCTAAACGCAAGACGCTATTTCAACTCTTTCAGAATTTCCTCGATGGCTTTGTCGAGTTGGGGTTCTTTGCCGTCCAGACGGTCGGTGAAGGTTTGCCGCACGGTAATATCGGGCTGAACACCTTCACGCTCCAGGTTTTTACCATCGAGCGTATAACAACCCCAGGAAGGTAAGCGGTAGAATGAACCATCCACAAGACCTTTACCCGAGGTAAAGATAATCCAGCGATAGGTTTCCGTTCCGATCAGTTTGCCCAGTTTCAGAGCCTTGAAGCCTGCGGAGGTCATTTCAGCATCACTCAGCGATTGCTCATTAATCAGCACCACGATGGGTTTACCCGACGGGCTAAAGTTGGGTTGAGGCGAGCGGGCACCGCCCCGGTATTGCCACTGTAAATAAGGACGCTGACTGAGGAAATTCAGAACCAGATCATGCACATTACCACCCGTATTATAACGTAAATCCATAATCAGAGCATCTTTCTGATTCCAGTCTCGGGCCATGTCAATGACGAATTTCTCGTATTCATCCATGCCCATATTCTTCATGTGAACGTAAGCGATTCGATTTTTGGATTTGGCATCGACGTACTTCTGATTCTGGTCAATCCATTCATCGTAAAGCTGTCCTACTAAGGCACCAGAACTTTCGGGGTGAACTTTTACCTCAATGGCCTTCCCGTTTCGCTCCAGAGTCAAGGTCATTTCCTGATCCATGGATGGCTGCTGGAAGTAAAAATCACGGTTTTGTTTCGCGTCTACTTTTTCACCATTCACTTTTACCAGAATATCCCCGGGTTTAACATCCTTGTCCTGTTTATCCAGGGGTGAATCTTTGACAATGGCTTTAACCTGATACGGATTTTCATCTTCGAAAATCAAACCCGATGTTAGCGTGCGGGTCGAGTAGAAGTTCGTTTCTTCTGGACCAAAACTACTGAAGCCCGTGTGGGAAGAATTCAGCTCACCAAGCATGTCGTTCATCAACATCCGAAAGTCAGTACGGTTATTGGCTCTGGGAACGAAGGCTTCGTATTTCGTGCGAAGGCTTTTCCAGTCTACCCCGTGGAAGGTTTCGTTGTAGAAGTTTTCCTCTACGTTCGCCCAGGTTTCTTCAAACATCTGTTTGAATTCATCGGCGAAGTTTTTGCGGAAGGTATACTGAATGTCAATCTTATCAACCTTATTGGCGTCCAGATTAAGTTTGTGAATATTGCCGCTTACAATCAGGTAATACTTGCCGGATGCTTCCAGGAAATCGGAAGCCCGCATGGTACCTTCGATCTTCTCAGTTTTAGTAGGAACGAAAGGCTCGAGGGTTGTTTTCCACCAGCTTGATCGGCCCTGATCGTGATTGGAACTGTAGAGAACGAAGGTTTTCGAGTCTTTCTGAATGACAATAGGGTCGTAAGCTGTTCCGAAATTCGGGCTGATTTGCTCCAGACGATCCATCAATCCTTCAAAATCAATAACAATCGGCTCCGTCTTTTTGGCTTCTTCTTTTTTCTTAGGCTCTTCTTTGGGCTTGGTTTCTTCTTTCGTTTTCTTGTCCGTCGTTTTAGAAGAATCCGTCTTCGTTTCCTTTTTATCGTCCTTTTTGAAAAGCTCGTCAAACTTGTCAGAACGGTAAGGAGCCTCAATTTTGCTCAGAGCCATTCGATAAATGTGAGCGTCTTGCATGCCAAAAGGATAGGAGGGCTTGAGGCGATTACTGGCAAAATAGATGTATTTTCCGTCGGGCGACCAGTAAGGCGACGCTTCCGTAACGCCCGTATTGGTCAGATTATACGTCTTGTTATCCGCAAATTTGTAGATGAAAATGTCCTGCTCGAAGTTTCGGTGTGAAGTGAAAACAATGTATTCATCGTTGGGTGAAAACATGGGCGAAGAATCCTGGAATGCCCAGATTTCTTCTTTCGAAACCAGCGTTTTAGACGTAAATGTTTTTAAATCCAGCAAGCGGACTTCGTCGCGACCGCTCAGGTAAACAGCTTTCGTCCGGTCTTTGTTAATGGAAAGATTACGGTTGCTGCGAAGGTCGTTAGTGAGAGCTTTTTCATCTCCATTACCATCGGCGGGAATGCTAAAGTAATTTTGGTAACCATTCACGGTCTGGTTGAAAACCAGCGTGCGGTTATCCGAAAGCCATTTTACTTCCAGTACACGACCGTCAACCCGGGTATTGAGTTGCTTGACGTACTTTCCTTCCAGATCCGAAACGAATAACTTTCCGCGAGAGGAAAAAGCCATTTTTTTACCATCGGGAGAAACGTCGAAAAAGTTAATATTTCCCTGCACGATAAAATCCTGAGCTTTGGGTAATGTAAAGTTTCGGGAAATATTCAGTTTTACTTTTTCAGATTTCTTACTGGCAATATCGTAGGACCAGAGCTGGTAATCTTTCTCGAAAATAATTTTCTGCCCGTTTGCACTTACCTGTGGACGCTTCACTGATTCTTTGAAAGAGGTCAGAGCCGTTTTTTTGCCATTCACGAAGGTATACAGGTTATACTCCCCATTAGCTTCATCCGATACGAAATATACGTTGCCAGCTTTGTCAATGGTCGCCCACATATCCTTCCCGTTGTAATCCGTATAGCGTTTGTAGGCTTTTGTTTTACGGTTATACGACTGAATGTCAGGATTAAATTCCCCTTTATATCCTTTGCGATAAGCCTGGTTATCGCTTTCCCAGGTATCATTAAAGAATAATTCTCCCGAAGAAGGGTGCTCGGAAACGCTGTGAATGCGGTTGAAGTAATGCCCGAAAATGCGTTTGGGCGTGCCGCCGCTGGTGGAAATGGTATAAGCCGTCCCACCATTGAAGGCCGTTGATTCAAAGTAAATGGTTTTTGAATCCCAGCCCCAACTGTCCATGACATCGTTGCCATCGTGAAAAGTTAATTGGCGGATTTCACCCCCTTCGGCGGGCATGAGGTAAATGTCATTGTTCCCATACTGCGTTCCAGAGAAAGCCAGCCATTTGCCGTCGGGAGAAAAACGAGCCCGTGTCTCGCTACCCTGCATGGCGGTTAAGCGGGTGCTGACTCCGGTAGCCAGATCGGTCTTCCAGAGGTCGTTTTCGTACGTAAAAACTAGCGTTTTAGCATCGGGACTGATCGTAGGATAGGAGGTAAAGTAAACGTCCTGAGCCTGTAGCTGAGAAAGCCCCGCTACGGCCAAGATCGCCGAGCATACAAGTTTCTTCATGTCAAGGGGGTATTGAAGTGTTTATCGGAAAGATACAAAACAGAAGGCAGTCGTTGCACAGAAGAAAGGACTAATGGTTTATTTCTGGCGACAGGGTGACATTTGTTGTTCCTGTATGTCTGAATTCCCCGGATTTGCGGATGAACATAGGGTTGGTTGCATACCTGTGGCAGCTGACTTATTGCCTGAATTCCCCGGATGAAATCCGGGGCTATTCATATTTAACCCCGCTGGGGTTTTGGGATTAGATTGGTTAGTCCGCGTTTATAAGTCGGATTCGTGAGAATGGCGTCTGTGACGCTTCGCATTTACAAAAAACGCTACCCGGTTTACAGGTAGCGTTTTTATTACTAATTATCTAGGGCTTATAAAGTCCGAACCTTGATGTTTTTCCAACGAACTTTAATACCTCCGCCATCGTGAATTTGCAAGGCGATGCTGCCCGCACGCGAACCAAACGCATCGTCAGTCATCGTTACCATTTCCTGACCATTGAGCCAGGAGGTTACTGTGTTCCCCTGCACTTTAATTTTCATCGTATTCCATTCGCCCATTTTCAGAGCTTTATCCTTAGCAGGGTCGGGTTTAATGAGCCAGCCGCGACCGTAAGATTCATAAATACCACCCGTCGAATGATTCGGGGGGGCCACTTCTACCTGCCAGCCGGATACTTTCGTTCCTTCGATGGACGAGTGAAAGAAAATGCCACTGTTGCCATCCGCTTCCTGTAGAAACTGGGCTTCTACTTCAAAATCCTTGAACTGCTCTTCCGTAGCCAGGTAGCCGTATTGTTTGTCCGGGCCACTTTCGCAGATGAGTTCGCCGTTTTTCACGTACCACTTTTCGGTACCGTATACCTTCCAGCCCGCAAGATCTTTCCCATTAAAAAGTGACTTCCATTTTTCTTTCAATGGGCGTTCAGCCGACGCAACGAAGCTGAGACAAAATAAAGCAAGAATAAAAATAGGTGACGTACGCATGGAATAGAGAGTTAAGTTAAAATGTTTAATCTGAGATTTTCCCTAAAAAAGGGAGAAGGCCCAATTTAGGGATCGAATGTGTGATCCCCAAATGTGGGCCTTCTCTTCATTGATTTGGAGATTATTATTCGATGGTAACTACCCAATCGTCCTGTTCAACCACCGTGCCTTCACTTAGAGCAATGGACGTGATTTTACCGGCAATCGGAGCGGCTACGATACTTTCCATTTTCATGGCTTCAATAACGAAGAGCGGTTGATTTTTCTTCACCTCTTCACCTTCTTTCACCTGAATACGGCTCAAGCGACCTTGAAGCGGAGCACCTACCTGTCCGGCTTTGGTTACTTTTTCATTTTGGGATTTCGTAGCCTTGAACGCATTATCCTTGATCGAAATCCGGCGGGCCTGACCGTTCAGATCAAACGTTACCGTACGGTGGCCTGTTTCGTCAGGCTCCGATACGTAAGACAGTTTGATCATGATCGTCTTTCCTTCCTGAATCGTTACCAGAATTTCCTCGTCCAGTTTCAGACCATAGAAAAACGCTGGAGTGGGAAGCTTACTCACATCACCGTAACGATCAGAAGCAACGTAGAAATCTTCGTAAACTTTCGGATACATTTTGTAACTCAGGTAATCCAGGAAAGCTCCGTCGTTACCCATGTAGAATTCGGCGTTCGGGAATTTCTTCTTGAATGCTGCGAAATCTTCTTCCAGGTCGAGTGGAGGTAAGCTATCGTTCGGACGGCCTTTGATGGGTTCTTCATCCCGTAAAACGATTTTCTGAAGCTCTTCGGGGAAACCGCCCACGGGTTGACCCAGTTCGCCTTTCAGGAATCCTTTAACAGATTCAGGGAAACTTAAAGAATCGCCACGAGTGAATACGTCTTCCGACGTCAGATTATTGGAGGTCATGAAAATAGCCATGTCGCCCACTACTTTAGACGACGGGGTCACCTTCACAATATCCCCAAACAACTGGTTCGCCGTGATGTAGTTTTTCTTCAGTATTTCAAATTTGTCACCAACGCCCAGTGAAATGGCTTGTTGACGAAGGTTTGAGAACTGACCGCCGGGTACTTCGTTTTCGTATACCTCAGCCGAGCCCGAACGCATACCACTTTCAAAGGGATAATAGTACTCCCGTACATCTTCCCAATACGTCGAATATTGATTCAGTAAAGGAAGGTCAATCGGATGTTCCCGCTCGTGTCCTTCCATCATCGCCACTACCGAGTTGAAGTTGGGCTGAGAAGTCAGACCAGACATCGCCGCAATGGAACAATCAACCACGTCTACTCCTGCTTCAATCGCTTTTAGGTACGTAGCAGGCTGAATGGACGAAGTATCATGCGTGTGTAAGTGTACGGGAATGCTAAGTACTTTCTTCAGTTCACTTACCAGAATCGAAGCCTGCTGAGGCTTCAGTAAGCCTGCCATGTCTTTGATACACAGCATGTGAGCCCCTAAATCTTCAAGCTGACGAGCCAGATCCAGGTAATACTGAAGTGAATATTTGTAATTGGGATTATTCTTATATTGGAGGAAATCACCGGTGTAACAGATCGCTGCCTCGGCAATACCGCCCGTACGTTCCTGAACGGCTTTGATGGATACTTTCATCGCATCAATCCAGTTGAGCGAATCAAAAATGCGGAAGACATCCACTCCTGATTCCCAGGATTTTTCAACGAAAGTCTCAATTAAATTGTCTGGGTACGCTGAGTAGCCCACCGCGTTACTACCCCGGAATAGCATCTGGAGTAACATATTCGGCATGGCTTCGCGGAATTGACGCAGACGAGTCCAGGGGTTTTCATGAAGGAAACGCATGGAGACATCAAACGTGGCTCCACCCCAAACTTCCATGGAGAATAATTGCGGGAATGATTTCGCAAAACCGGAAGCCACTTCCAGCATATCGTCGGTACGAACCCGCGTAGCCAGCAGTGATTGATGACTGTCCCGGAAAGTCGTATCGGTGTATAAAATCGTATTATGTTCCTTTACCCATTCGGCGAATTTTGCAGGACCCATACGATTCAGGCGATCCTTATTACCCAGAGGAAACTCGCTGAAAGGATCAACGGGAGGCACAATGGGAGTGCGGAATGTCTTCTCGTTTTTAATCTTTACATCGGGGTTCCCGTTCACGATTACTTCGCCCAGGTAACGTAGCAGCTTCGTCGAGCGATCCTGTGATTTGCGGAAATTGAAAAGCTCAGGAGAGTTGTCGATGAACTGCACCGTACACGCACCCGACTGGAACGTAGGGTGGGCAAGTACATTCTGAAGGAAAGGAATGTTGGTTTTTACCCCACGAATCCGGAATTCAACCAAAGCTCGTTCCAGACGTTGAATGGCTCCCTTGAACGTTCGTCCAGAGGAAGAAACCTTCACCAGCATTGAATCGAAGTAAGGAGAAATCTTCATGCCGGGGTACGTCGAACCTTCGTCCAGACGAATACCGAAACCAGCGGCGTTACGATAGGCGATGATCGTACCAAAATCAGGTTTGAATCCGTTGGCAGGATCTTCCGTCGTAATCCGACACTGAATGGCAAAGCCATCCATTTCGATATCTTCCTGTCCGTGCAGGTAAATACCATTGTCGGACAGTTTATAATTCATCGCTACCAGTAACTGGCTGCGAACCAGATCAATACCTGTAATTTCTTCGGTAATGGTGTGCTCTACCTGAATCCGGGGGTTTACCTCAATAAAGTAAATGTTTTCTTCTTTATCGACGAGGAACTCAACCGTACCCGCACAGGAGTAATTCACTGCTTTACCAATCGCAACGGCATATTCGTAGAGCTTCTCCCGGGTTTCCTGTTTCAGGTTTACCGAGGGAGCAATCTCTACTACTTTCTGGAAACGACGCTGAACCGAACAATCCCGCTCAAAGAGGTGAACCAGATTTCCGTGCTGATCGCCGAGTAACTGAACCTCAATGTGTTTGGGGTTTTCAATGAACTTCTCAATGAAGATGGTATCATCGCCAAAAGCATTTTTAGCTTCGTTACGAGCTTCGTTATAAGAACGCTCCAGCGATTCTGCATCCCGTACCACCCGCATGCCTCGACCGCCACCACCCGCGGCGGCTTTCAGCATCAGAGGATAGCCAATGCGTTCGGCTTCGGCCAGTACTTTCTCTGCGGGTTCGCCTTTGATTTTCGCATCCTGAATAACGGGCAAACCGGCCTTAATGGCAGTTTCCTTCGCAATTACCTTATCGCCCAGAGCCTGCATAGCTTCCGGCGATGGACCTACGAAAATGATATTTTCTTCCCGGCAACGAGTCGCCAGATAGGTATTCTCACTCAGGAAGCCATACCCAGGATGGATGGCGTCGATCTTCTTACGCTTAGCCAGAGCAATCAGCCCTTCTACATCAAGGTAAGGTTTCAGCGGATCTTCGTCACGGCCAATCTGGTAAGCTTCGTCAGCCTTATATCGGTGAAGGGAATAACGGTCTTCATAGGTATAAACAGCAACGGTCTGTATGCCTAATTCCGTAGCGGCCCGCATGATGCGAATGGCAATTTCACCGCGGTTAGCTACCAGCAGGCGTTTAATTTTACGGACGTATTCAGGAGTCATGCAGTAATGAGGTTAAACAAAATAAGTCTATTACGTTTGGAGGCGAACCGCAGTTCACAGAATTTTCATACTAAAAACCTCTTGACTGCAAATATGCAAACTTGCCAAAAGAAATGCCGTATTCTTTGAGAATTTCTAAATGAAATTTGGCTAATCTTAAAAAATTCACAAGAACACTTGGTTATTTACAATACGACTATTAAGGTATTATACCTATCGGTCTATCCATAAAGGACAGATCTGGGCCAAAAGAACCATTCCCGCCAGACGGTAGGGCTATGCATTTCCCGAATGGATCTTTACATCTTTAATTGACTTAATAGCAGATGCTGGAAGATAAGTAAAACTGGAAGAAATTTATTAAAGGTGAGGTAAATCTTGCGGGATAAGCACAAAAAAGCCCCGTGTTATTTTGAACACGGGGCCGAAGTAGAGGGAAACGACTGCTTATTTATAAGGCAAACAGAACACCGATGGCAAAAAACAATCCACTTACAATATAAAATACTTTGGGTTGGACGCCTGGTACGTGTTCGGTACCAAGGGTAGCATCTTCGGGATTTCCTACGTTGTAGCGAACGGGTATTCTTGAACCTACCTGTAGAGGATTATTAAAACCTTCTTCGCCTAGAGCTAAAAACTGATGATTACCTACGTTGAATTTAACCTGAGGGAAGTGCAGAGGGTAATTTCCCATTTTATCATCCCGGTTGTATTTTTTAAATACTTCAACAACGACTCCTTCAGCCGTGGCCGACTGTTGTAACCATTGCTGGCGACGATTCGCAAAATAAAATCCAACGCCCAGGCAAAGAATAGCAATTCCGATGAAGGGTAACATAAATTCCGCACCAGGTTGAGTCATACCCGGCGTGCGGGGTAGGGACATCGTAAGTATGTTATTAAAAAACAAATTCATGGCTTTATACAAGATGATTGCTTCGAGTGCAAAAAGACACGAGTGATAATAGAAGTGTCTTTATTTTTGACAAAAATCTTGTATTTATAGCAGATAATCAAATACTTACAATGGCGTAATGCGTGTGAGGCAAGTGACAAAAAGAGGCATTTCGAATAGAAAAATGCAGTTTTAAGCAAAAACAGGTTTTCTAAATAGGATGCCAAACAAAATATTGTTCGATTTGTAGAAAAATACGTTTTAAAAGAGGGTAGAAAAAAAAATAAATAATTTTGACCTGATTAATTGTACTATTCTTTGATAATGTTTTGTTACGGTCGGGTTTATGCATTAGCTGATCTAGGTATTTACACCCGAGCCAAATGATTTTTTAGTAGGTATTTGATTTTGTAAAATAATATTTGGCAAAGAATACTTGAAAAATAATTTACGCATTCATGAAAAAGGCACAAAAAAAGTCTGACCGAAGCCAGACTTTTCTGTTATGATCATAAAATTCGAATCCCCCAAAGGGCTGAATCTTAGTAGTGACGAGGGGAGTTGTAAGCAGCAAAAGCAGCTCCAACCAGCAGGGTGCCCAAAATTGCAGTAAGCGTATCTCCGAAGATCCAGAGAATCGCAGCTATTAATAAGAAACCACCTAATTGAGGAGCCTTTGCAGAAGAGGTTGATTCGCTATTTGATGACATGATGAAATTCTTTTTAGATATGGCACAAAAATAAAAGCTAAGGCCTAAACTGCCAAGTACTTTTTAAGGCTTTTGCTGCTTTTGTTCACGACGACGCTTCACCAGACGTACCGCAGTCATGATTAACACCGCAAAAATGATTAATCCGATAACTCCGTAAATCCAGTCGAGAGCATTTTTCAAAACGACTAGAAAAACAATGGCGAAGAGTAACACGGTGGCTACTTCGTTCCAGAGCCGCAATTGAATGGAGGTATGCCGAAAGTGGTCTTTCCGCAATTCGAGAATTAATTTCCGACAGTAAAAATGATAGGCAATGACCCCGGCAACGAAGGTTAACTTCAGGTGCATCCACGGTTGCTGAAGCCAGAAGGGGAATAAATAAAGCATCCAGCTTGCCGAAAGGATTGTTAACCACATGGCCGGAACCATGATGGCATTGAAGAGTAACTTCTCATTGCGTTTGTATTCTGCAGAAAGAATGCCGCGAGCAGGCTCGGGCTTGGCATGGGCTTCGGTATGATAAACTAGGAGTCGGGGTAAATAAAACAGACCTGCAAACCAGCTCACCACAAAGATGATGTGCAATGATTTGAGATATTCGTATGGAAAAGGCATAATGTAGTAATGAAGAATGATGGATGCGTGAATCCACTACAAATATACAGCCCGACAAGGGGTAGAAGGGCACGACGGGTAATAAATGCAGGGAGTTTGGATGATAAAAGTCATTGGAATGCCTGCGAAGGCGAGGGAGCTTTGTGTCGTAACGGTTAGTAATGCGAGAAGCCCAAAGAACAATGAACGAGTCCGAGTTAATCCAGAAATATGACGTGGCCGGGCCACGATACACGAGTTACCCAACGGTTCCCTTTT
This sequence comes from Siphonobacter sp. SORGH_AS_0500, assembly GCF_031453245.1. NCBI lineage: Bacteria > Pseudomonadati > Bacteroidota > Cytophagia > Cytophagales > Cytophagaceae > Siphonobacter > Siphonobacter sp. SORGH_AS_0500. The sequence continues at coordinate 2,886,890 of NZ_JAVIYT010000001.1, read as the reverse complement.
GGGACGTGGATACCTTTTCTGCCGAAATCTGGAAGCAGCGATTGCGGCAGCAGTTTCAAAACACTGGTGGTCAGGTAAGCCTGTATATTCACTTGCCCTATTGTGAAAGTCTGTGTACGTTCTGTGGATGTCACAAACGCATTACTAAAAACCACGGCGTCGAAAAAAGTTACCTGGAAGCTGTATTGAAGGAATGGCAATTATATCTGGATGAGCTGCCAAAACGTCCCAGCATTGCTGAAATTCATTTGGGGGGCGGCACCCCCACCTTTTTTTCAGCCGAAAACCTACGTTGGTTTCTGGAGCAATTATTGATTGGAGGGGAGCTGGCAGAACACATTGACTTTGGCTTTGAGGGGCACCCCAATAATACAACGGCGGAGCATTTAACGGTTTTGCATCAACTGGGCTTTCGCCGGGTCAGCTTTGGCGTTCAGGATTATGACCTGCGGGTACAAAAAGCAATCCATCGAATTCAGCCTTTTGCGAATGTGGAGCGAGTTACCACGCAGGCTCGCAACATAGGGTATACATCGGTGAGCCATGATCTGGTCTATGGCTTGCCCTTTCAGACGATGGAAGGAGTAGAGGAAACCATCCGAAAAACCATCGCTCTGCGACCTGATCGTATCTCTTATTATTCCTACGCCCACGTGCCCTGGATCAAAGGAACCGGACAACGAGGGTTTCAGGATGAAGATATTCCGAAAGGAGCCGTCAAGAGGGCTTTTTATGAACGGGGCCGGGAGTTATTACTCGCAGCCGGTTATACCGAAATTGGCATGGATCATTTTGCCTTACCGCATGATCCGCTCTGTCAGGCGATGCAAGCGGGAACGCTACACCGAAATTTCATGGGGTATACCACGACTCGTTCAGAAGTGATGATTGGGCTGGGAGCTTCTTCCATTTCGGATTGCTGGACGGCTTTTGCCCAGAATGAAAAGGACATTGAGGCGTATATTGCCAAAGTCAGTGAAGGCATTTTGCCGCTTATCAAAGGGCATGCTCTGACCGACGAGGACTTAACAATCCGGCAGCAGATCCTTAACCTGATGTGCCGCTTTGAATCCCAGGGTATGCCTGCATCGCTGGAAATGCTTGAAGAGCTCAGGAATGACGGGCTGGTGACGTATAGTAAAGAACGTGTCGTGATTACTGAAAGGGGCCGAGCTTTTATTCGGAATATTTGCATGGCCTATGACAAAAAACTTAAAGAGCAGAGCAATGCCGAACGGCTCTTTTCCAGAACGGTGTAATGGCTTGAGTGAATGAAAATTCAAGAACCTAAGAGCTTATCTAAAAGGTAAGAGTTACATAATAAGGAAGTAAGCCTCTCCCCACTTCAGAGACGGTTGGAGGAAGCGTTTATGCAGCCATCGGTGATCGAAAGCGAAGGAGCTTACTTGACCTCGGACAGGTTTCTGTTGGTAACTCGTTACTTCCCCGGATTTCATCCGGGGCTATCCAGCCCGGGGTCCATCCAGCCCGGGGTCCATCCAGACCGGGTCTACCTATATTGAACCCCGCTGGGGTTGTTGTTAAAATAGGTTTACAGAAAATAACCCCGGAGGGGTTAAACACAGATAGCCCCGGTCTGGATGGACCCCGGCTGGATAGCCCCTAATGAAATCCGGGGCATAGCAAATCGAATAAAATCTACCACTGGTGCGAGATGAAATATAGAGGCCTCTACTGGCCTTATTTTTTTAGAGGTTATCGATTAAATGTAAGGCCCGTCATGTTTCGTTTTTTCTGTTTTTTTTTATTTTGCTTATGCTGGGCCACCGTTGGATGGACTCAGGAACTGGATGAATTAGTCTTGCAAACCAAGGAATCTGTTCACACCATTGATACTACCTATATTAAATCCTTCGAACGACAACTGGCGGCCCGGGTTTACCTTTCTCAAAAATACAGTCGCTTATTAATTAAAACGCCCTCTAGTAAAATAGCTTTTCATCCTAATTCAAGCCTTAATCTGGGGATAGGAGCTACGTACGAATCCGTTACGCTCAATCTGGCCTTAGGTTTTCCTTTTCTAAATCCTGAGCGTGGCCAGGGGAAATCAAAATACCTAGATTTGCAGTCGCACCTCTACAATAGAAACTGGGTAGCTGATATTTACGGCCAGTTTTACAAGGGATATTACCTTACCTCCCAAAGCCTGGCGGATAACATCCCGGAACCCTATTACCAACGCCCCGACGTATACCTTCGCATGGGTGGAGTATCGTATTATCGCCTGACGAACGGTAACCGCTTTTCCTACCGGGCAGCATTGGTTCAGAATGAATGGCAGAAAAAATCCGCTGGTACCTGGCTTTACGGAGCCGAAATTTTTTATGGAGCCATGGGCGGCGACAGTACCCTGGCTCCAACGGCTTATATCCATGATTTTAAGGTAAGTAAGATACGATTCTTTAAGCTGGGACCAGGGGGGGGGTATGCCTATACCTGGGTTATGAATCGCCATTTCTTTGTGACGGGCTCTTTGACTGCAAATCTGAATTTATCCATGAGTTCAGAGAATACGGGAAATGCATTCGGGAAGGTCAATGTTCATGTACGGCCTAACTTTAATTATCGGGCTTCCATTGGCTATAACTCTGAAAAATGGATGCTTAAGCTGTCGCTGGTGCAGTCGGACGTAAGCGTCAATGGAGCTTCTGATACTGAATATTTGGTTCGAACCGGTAACTATCGGTTCACGTATACCCGCCGCTTTCCGCCGGGTCGTAAGCTTAGGAATTTAGCGGACCAAAAACGTAAATTACTTGGGAATTAAGAATTATGTAGTTTTGAGTTTCCATTGACAAACGGGTTTTAGTAACCTTGGCCCTCTAAATCGTATCCCTATATGTTTGCAAAACTTACCTTAAGTGCCGCCCTTTTAAGCCTAGTTCATATGTCAAACGCTCAGAAAACGGATGATTACCATCTGCTGGTAGGAACCTACACTCAGAAAGAAAGTGAAGGAATTTATGTGTATCATTTCAATACCAAAACCGGAGAATTTAGTCGCGAAAGTGTGGCCAAAGGGTTGAAAAATCCCTCTTTTCTGGCTATTTCTCCCGATCAGAAAAAGGTATATTCTGTTGGAGAAATGGACAACGGGGGAGCCGTATACGCCTTTTCGTTCGACAATGCTTCCGGGAAACTGGAAAAACTCAGTACGGAATCGTCGGGTGGAGCGGGTCCCTGCCATATTGCCGTTGATAAGACCGGAAAGTGGGTGATGGTGGGTAACTACGGCGGTGGCAGTTTAAGCATCCTTCCGGTATTACCTACGGGCGGGGTTGGTGCTCCCTTGAAAACGATTCAACACGAAGGCTCGGGGCCGAATAAGCAACGCCAGGAGAAAGCTCACGTGCATTCCATCAATATTGCCGATAATAACCTGGATGTCTACGTACCTGATTTGGGAATCGACGAAATTACGCATTACCAGCTCGACTCAAAAAATGGCACCCTTAAGGAAGCCAAGCCTACCCGTACCTCGCCCGGAGCGGGGCCTCGCCACTTTACTTTTCACCCCAGTCAGAAATTCGCTTATGTGATTAATGAGCTGGACATGACCGTCACGGCTTATAATTACAATAAAGATGGTTCATTATCGGATATCCAGACGATTTCAACCGTTCCGGCAGATTTCAAGGGAACGAATATTTGTGCCGATATTCATATTTCGCCCGATGGTAAATTTTTGTACGGATCCAATCGGGGCCATGACAGCATTGTCTGCTATTCTATTGATTCCAGCACGGGAAAACTGACTTTAGTCGAAATAACCCCCTCGGGAGGGAAACATCCCCGTAACTTTGCCATTGATCCCTCGGGTCGGCTGGTGTTGGTAGCCAACCGTGACACAGATAATATTGTCATTTTCAATCGCAATGCTCAGACGGGAAAATTAACGCCCACAGGTAAGGAAATTTCATTATCTATGCCCGTTTGTTTGAAGTTAATCCCGAAAAAATAAGAAATGATCATCAGCCCGATGTTGATTGATCCAATGTCGAGCTGACGGTCAATGCAATCACCTTTCTATTTCCCATTAAAAGCTACTATGGTTTTTCGTCTCATTCAACCGTCAGATAATAAGCGTCTGGCTGAAATTATTCGTTCAGGCATCGAAGAATTTGGGGTGCCGCTGGAAGGTACAGCTCACACTGATCCTACGACGGATGATTTGTACATGCTTTTTCGGAAATCGGGTTCCGTGTATTGGGTGGCAGAAGTAGATGGCCTGATTCTGGGTGGTTGTGGCGTTTCGCCAACGCCGGGGTTACCTGATGGCTGTGCGGAATTAGTGCGTTTCTTTTTAAGCCCCGAAGCTCGGGGAAAAGGCATTGGCAAGTACCTGATGCAACGGTGTTTTGAAACCGCCATTACCCTCGGTTACCGACAGTTATACCTGGAAACTTTTCCGGAAATGTCTTCGGCGGTAGGTATGTATGAGCACATGGGCTTTTACTACATTCCGCAGGCTCTGGGTAACTCCGGGCATTACAGTTGTACAATCTGGATGCTGAAAGATTTATAACGTTTTTTCGTACCAGTGGTGGCTCTGATTCTCGTAGTAAAAATCTTCGATGATCTGGAACCCCAGCTTTTCCATGATCCGGCAGGAGCCTGTATTTTCGACATCTGCGAACCCAACGAGTAAGGGGAGTTTCATTACCTCGAAGGCGTAGGTGCAACAGGCTTCGGCTGCTTCAAAGGCGTAGCCCTGTTGCCAGTAAGCCGGAAGAAGCCGATAGCCGAGATCATGGAAGTTTGTTTTTCCGTTAAGGACGCAATCATTCATAAATTTGAGTCCACACCAGCCCATAAAAGCTCCCATTTCGCGGTGTTCTACCATCCAGCGACCAATGCCATTTTGAATATACTGAGCTCGAATGTATTCAATCATTGCTTGACTTTCTTCAATTGACTGGGACGGCTTTCTCAAGAATTTCATTACTTCTGGATTCGAATCTAGTTCAAAAAGGGCTAGGGCATCTTTCTGTTCCAGGTCTCTCAACGTTAATCGCGGGGTTTGTAAATGAACATTCATGGTCTGGTAGGGGCTAGGTATATGTAAAAAATCCCCATCCAAAGGACGAGGATTTATAAAATTATAGCGGCACCCAGGTGGATCGTTTACCTGAATTGGGCACTTTATGAGAGCACCTCGCTACTGTTGTTTGGCGGCGAAGCTAACAAGTACCGGTAGAAAAAGAAAAGTTTATTTAATTATTGATTTATCAGTGATTGATGAATAATCTTCAACAGCGTCCGTCCAGGGCTTGGAACCTAACGCAAATGGTAGTTGCTAAAACCTTCACCGATGTTATGGTTACTCAGGTTCCTGCATACCACGTTCGTCCAAGACTTTGTCACGAATGGTTGAGGAAAGCGTCTGCGACGCTGAGCGTTACAAATGCTTTTTTCACAAATCCGCGTTGGAAAAGCGGACGAACAGAAACAATAGGGAGTCTCGCACCCGTGGCTGAAATAGCACCCCTCCCTCTGTCATCTCGAACGCAGTGAGAGAACTTCTGTAGAATGGGACGGCTTGGATTTTGTTAGCGTTTCCACAAAGCCAAGTAAATGATTAAAAGGTAATCTTGTGCCCCTCAAGCGATAGATGTTATTGCCCACCGTGGTTTCGCAGTGTCCCCGGATGGAATCCAGGGACGACGTAACATTCGAGAACAAAAAATTTCCCGAGATCAAGTAATGCCCCAAAGATCATAAGGTCCTTCGCTCTGGATGGCAGAGTGGAAGATCGATCTATAGATAATACTGTTCTTCTGCGACACTTAGCGTTACAAACGCTTTTCTCATGAATCCGCGTTGGAAACGTGGACTAATGGGGTGTAAACGAAATCCTCCAACGGTTTTCTAGCTTCTTTGCAGAAAACCGTTGGAGGATTTCGTTTATTCAGAATGTAGGCTCTTAAAACTAAATTATTTCTTAGTTAGCTCCCGGATCACGTTCACTTCTTCGACTTTGTAGGGGCTGCCGTCTTTTCGGAATACTTCGTGAAACCAGAGCTTGGGCTCTTCACCACTCGGAATGGGTTCATCCCAGGCATAATAGGTATTGGTTTTTCCCTGAACTAAACCCCAGTTGATAGCTCCGACCTTATACTTTTTGAAAATGGGTAAACAGGTTTCGAACAAGCTGTTATGCTTACGAGCCATGTATTCGGTGCAAATCATGGGGCGACCTAACTTCTGAAGTTCCAGAATCTGCTTCTCCAGATTATCCGCAGGTTTGTAATTGTGGAAGGAAATAATATCCGAATTGGCAAACATGAATTCGTTCGATAACGGATGCTCCGTCCACCAGCCCGAAGTGATAGGTTGCGTAGGTTTCGCCGCCCGTGCCCATTCAAATGACTTGATGAGCAGAGGCATGACCGCATCGTTATAACCATTGTTAGTGGGTTCGTTGAATAAGTCCCAGCCCCAGACGCGTTGATCTTTTCCGAAGGCGGTAATTACGCCTTTCGTATAGGCTTCCAGACTACCCCAGGTCCGGGAATCGAACATTCGTTTAGTACCCGGTGCCCGCAGCCAGCCTGAGTTATGTACGCCGGGTTTAGGTTCGGGTTGTTTACCCAATTTCGGGTCGTCATTCCAGCAGGAATCAAAAAGCACAAACAGAATTTTGATCTGGTGTTTATCCGCGATGGTGAGGAATTCGTTCATGCGTTTTTTTAGCCCCTCGGGATCTTTCTCCCACAAGAGATTATGCAAAAACACCCGCATGATGTTCATCCCGATGTCATGAGCCCAGCCCAGTTCTTTATCAATCGTTTTCGGGTCCCAGGTGTCTTCCTGCCAGAATTCCAACTGGTTGATAGCCGTGCTGGGTGTGAAATTGGCTCCCACAGGCCAGGGCTGTCGGGCATACCATTCATTGGCTTTTTGAGCCGACCAGCGTCCCGGGATAACCTTTACGGGTTCGCCCGTGGTGGTTTGGGCCTGAGCAGTGCCCAGTAACAGAGAGAAGGTAAGGAGGGTAAGAAAACTATGGATCATAAGAGGTTTGAGGATTATGAATAACTGGTGTTAAGAAATAAAGATGAAGGTAGATGAAATCGCGGGTACTAAGTACTAAACGTGGGTTGGGTTACCATCACAAGTAGCGAATGCCTTGCAAAGGTATTCGAATAAATGCAAGCAGGACCAAGGACAAGTACGCGAGCTTTCCCCTTGAGTGACTGAAGCGATTAATGGAATAATTCACAGGATTAATAGACTTTGATTTCTGCATTGAAAAACTTATTCTTATAAAGGTTGAAAAAAATATATAAAAAATTATAAAACAGACTCGGGGTATCGCTCGCTCCACTTGTCAATATGCTCAGTTATCCCATTTATCCTCTGGCCCGACTAATCTATGTCATTACCTGTATCTACTCCGGGAATCCGTACCATCCCTGCCGCCCGATTGGTGGACTTCAATCCACGTAATCAGATGGGAAAAGATACGGAAGAATCGTTGCAGTTATTATTTAAGGAAAATCCCAAAAAGGGTTGTGAGGCACTGTTTAAGCAATATTATGCGGCCTTGTGCAGTCATTCGGTTCGGCTGGTATACTCGAAGGAAGTTGCTGAGGATATTGTTTCAGAAGTATTCTGCAAATTCTGGAGCGACCGGGTCTATGAAACAGTAACGACTTCATGTGTAGCGTATTTGTATCAGGCTGTTCGAAACCGCTCCTACAATTACCTTCGCTGGGAACTCCAGAAAGCTCGTCAAAGCACCGACTCCCATGAATTAGCCGTAGTAGCGTACGAGCCATCGCCCGCTGAAATGGTGCAGTTTGACGAGCTTCAACGCAAAGTTGAGCAAACGATTGAGCAACTTCCCTCGCAGTGTAAGCGGGTTTTTCTGTTAAGCCGCTTTGAAAATCGCAAATATCAGGAAATCGCGGAAGAACTTCAGATTAGCATTAAAACCGTCGAATCGCACATAAGCAAGGCCTTAGCTACCCTCCGTTTCGTTCTCAAAGACGAATGGATTGGGTGTGTTCTTCTTGCCCTGCTTACCCTTTAAGGTTTTTGTCCCATCTCTATCATTCGTTTCAACTTATGCAACCGATTACCCGCGTTCAATTGATGGACTACCATGCCGGGCGAGCTACGCCCCTGCAAGTTCGTCAGGTAGAAGAATGGCTTCAGCAGCCCGAGAATCGAAATCTATTTTACGAGACCCTTCATGAATGGGAAAGCGGAAATCTTCAGTATCAGGCTGATACCGAAGATGCTTTTAAGAAATATCAGGAGTTCATGGAGCAGGGCGTTCGTCCGGTTGTCGTTGAAAAGAATCCTAATCATTTCTGGTCCTGGAAACCCTGGCTGGCCGCCGCTGCTGTGCTGGTGGTTTGCTCCGGCTGGTTTTTTCGGGACGAGCTTCAATATAAAAGCTACCAGACGGCTTACAGTGAAATAAAACCGGTGGTATTACCCGATGGAAGCCAGGTAATACTCAATGCCAATTCTACCCTCAAGTACCCACGATTTGATTTTGGAAACGGCCCCCGAAACGTAATCCTGAGCGGAGAAGCTCGCTTTTCGGTAGTACACACCAAAGACAACCGCCAGTTTGTAGTAAAGACCAACCGGAATCTGGATGTGGAAGTGGTAGGAACTGAGTTCGTAGTGTTTAACCGCAACCGGGGCACCCGAGTGGTATTAATGAAGGGAAAAGTACAGCTCAACTTTCAGGAGCAGGGGAGAAAGTTAACGATGAAACCTGGCGATCAGGTAACCTTAACTGCCGTGGGGGCTTACGAACTAAAAAAACAGAGTAAACCCGAAACGCTGGCGGCCTGGACTCACCATCGGTACGTGTTTACGGATACTTCGCTGTCAGAAATCGCGGAGTTAATGAAGGAAAATTACGGCTTCGAAGTAAAAATTCCCGATCAGAATCTGGCAAAACGGCTGGTAACCGGAGATTTTGTTGCTAAAAACGGCAATGAATTACTGCACGTGCTGGAAGTAATGCTACGCCTCAAAATTGAACGTACGGGTAAAACGATTACCCTAACCGAGAAAAACTAACACTACCTCTTGCATATATTATCTATGAAAAAATCACTACCCCTGTGTCTCTGGGCGGGTTTGGCGATGGCTCCGGGATTAGGGAGCTCCCAGACCTTTGCCCGAGCCGAAACCCTGCGGCAGGAAACGAAAAGTAAATTACCGGCGTATCGGTCGTTAAGGAAAGCCTTACAGGACATCAAAACGAATTATAAAGTTGATATTCTGTTTGAAAACCGCACGGTGGATCACGTATCCATTCCCATTGAACGCCTCAAGGGCCATGCGTCGGCTGAACAAGCATTAAAAGCCATTCTGACTCCGGTAGGGCTGAGCTTTCAGAAAATGAAGGAGAAGTCCTACATTATCATTCAGGAAGAAAAAAATGTACAGTCGGCTTCTCCCAATACGTCCTTTGTACTGCCGCCAATCAATGGGGTTTCGCCCCTGTTATCCCTGCGGCAAACCAGCCCAGCGGCGGATATTCCGGTGCGGGGAACCGTGCGGGATGAAGCTACGGGTGAAGGCTTACCCGGCGTAAACGTGATTGTAAAAGGAACTTCCAAAGGAGCCACTACCGATGCAACCGGAGCATTTCGGCTGGACGTTCCTGATGGAAATGCAATCCTGATTTTTTCTTCGGTGGGGTATCAATCGCAGGAGCTAGCAGTAGGATCACAAACGATTCTGAACATTACCCTGAAAAACAGCGATCAGGCTCTGAATGAAGTGGTAGTGGTGGGATACGGTGAGCAGAAGAAAGAGTCCATTACCGGGGCCATTTCAACCATTACCAGCAAAGATCTCGAAAAAGTACACGGGGGTTCGACGGTCAGTAGCGGCCTGGCGGGGAAGATTCCGGGAGTAACCTTTCGGATGAATGACGGTCGGCCCGGCTCTAGTGCCAATATCCAGATTCGGAACATGGGTAACCCTTTGTACGTAATCGACGGAATCCAGAAAGATGCGGGGCAGTTCAATAACATTTCACCCAACGACATTGAAAGTATTACCGTATTGAAGGATGCGTCGGCGGCCATTTATGGAGTTCGGGCGGCAAATGGTGTGATTGTGGTCACGACGAAACGCGGAAAAATGGGCAGCTCTAATACGATAAATGTTGATGCCTACACGGGTTTTCAAAACTGGACGCGTTTTCCGAAAACGACGAATGCCTATCAGTGGATGCTGGGAAAGGCCGATGCAGAAATGAACCAGTATGGACGTACCGACATCACGCAGGAGGAACTAAACAAGTGGCAACAAGGCACGGAAACGGGGTATAAAAGCTTCGACTGGTTTAAGTACATTGTCAAAAGAAACGCTCCGCAGTATAACTTCAACATCAACGCAACGGGCGGTTCGGATAAAATCAATTACTACATCTCGGCGACGCACCTCTTCCAGAATTCAGTATTAGGCCGGGAATTTACTTTTAAACGAACCAATATTCAGAGTAACGTTGATGCCCAGATTACCAATTCGCTGAAAGTGGGCGTACAGATCAATGGTCGGATTGAAACGCGGGATAACCCCGGCGTTCCGGGGGCTGATGATTATTGGGCTCCTCGTTTTGCCTTGTTCCGCAACCGTCCCACCGAGCGTCCTTTTGCCAATGATAACCCGGAATATCTGAATGACATCGGGCATAATGATACCAACTGGGGCTTATTAAATAAAAATAAATCAGGGTATTGGCGGGAAGACTGGCGGGTACTACAAACCAACTTCGTCGGCGAGTATCGGTCACCCATCAAAGGCTTGACGGCAAAAGCCACGTATTCGTATTACTTCGCGGATCGCCTGATGAACGGCCATGAGTACACGTACGATGCCTACACTTATTACAAAGACACCGACAAGTACGTTCGAACGGGTGGAAGTACAAACCCCTGGCGGGAGCGGGGCACCCGAAAAATCCTCGAAAACGTAACGCAGGGACAGATTAACTATCAGAACAGCTTCGGCAAACATAATTTCGCAGCCACCTTCGTAGCGGAACGGATTGCCCGTCGCGAACTCGACGTATGGGTACACTCAGTACCTCAAACCAATGAGTTACCCCTGCTGCAATTTGCCGACATGGATACCTATAACGATAGCGATATTCAAACGGCCCGGGCGGGTTACATTGGTCGGATTAACTACAATTATCAGAACAAGATTTTCCTCGAAGTGGCCGGACGGCGGGATGCGTCCTACAAGTTTGCTCCTTCCAAACGCTGGGGTTTCTTCCCCTCTGTCTCGGGTGGATGGCGAATCACGGAAGAGCCATTCTTCAAGGATTTAACGGGTGGCGACCGGGTATTAACGAACCTGAAGCTTCGGGGTTCGTACGGGGCTCTTGGGGATGACGATGTAGGGATCGGTGATTTTGATTATGTATCGGGCTATAACTATGGTTCTTCAACGGTAATTATCGATGGTCAGGTCATTAAAGGCTCACGTGATCGGGGTGTTCCCATTACTAATATCTCCTGGTTTACGTCAAAAATCCTGGATTTGGGTCTGGACTACACGCTTCTGAACGGAAAATTCAGCGGCTCGCTCGACTACTTTAACCGGAAACGTTCGGGGTTACGCGGTCGGAAATATGACGTACTTGTTCCTTCGGAATTGGGTTATGGCTTGCCGGACGAAAACGTAAACAGCGATGCCCAGATTGGCGGCGAAGGTTCGCTGTTTTATAGTACCAAATTCAATGAAGTAAACTTTACGATTGGCGGTAACCTGTCGTACTCTCGCCGCAAATTTCTGTCCTCTTATAAACCCCGCTGGAATAACTCCTGGGATTATTACCGCAACTCTAGTGAGAACCGCTTCAATGATCTTTACTGGGGCCATCACGTGATCGGTCGGTTTGAGTCGCTGAGCCAGATTGCCGAATACGGGGTAAATATTGATGGTCAGGGAAATAAGACCCTGTTACCCGGAGATTTGATTTATGAGGATACCAACGGGGACGGCGTGATTAACGATTCCGATATGCGTCCGATTGGGAATGGCGTAGGAGCTAACCCTACGATTAACTTCGGTCTGAACCTGCAACTGGCCTGGAAAGGATTCGATTTCACGGCTGACTTCTCGGGTGGATCGGGTTATTCCGTGGTTCGTAATTACGAGTTACGCACGGCTTTCCAGAATGGTGGAGCTTTACTGAAAGATTTCTATGAAGATCGCTGGCACCGCGAGAATCCCTTTGATCTGAACAGTGCCTGGGTGGCCGGAAAATACCCCGCTTTACGCTTCAACGACGGCGGTCATAGTAATAACCGGGCTTCTGATTTCTGGCTCACCAACGTAACCTATCTGCGAATGCGTACGATGGAACTGGGGTACTCGGTACCTCAGCGAATCCTCGAAAAAGTGAAGGTGAAACGGGCTCGGGTTTACCTGAACACCTATAACCTGTTCTCGATCGATAACCTGAGAAAAATCGGTATTGATCCTGAAATTACCGAAGAAAACGGTCTGGCTTATCCTCAAAATAAATTCGTCAACGTCGGAGTGAATCTCTCACTTTAATCTGCTGACTATGAAAAAGATACATTACGTAAGTTTCCTGGTGCTGATGTGGGTAGGCTGGTCCTGCAACGATCAGAAGTTTCTGGATAAAGACCCTACAAACATTCTGACCAACGATAAAGTCTGGCAAAGTCCAAATCTGGTATTAACCGTTCTGGTGGATTTGTACGACCGTTACCCAGAAGTGCAGAGCACCGAAAAATGGGTGGAATATGCCAACTTCGACGAGGCCTTTGCTTCGAGTGCGGGGGAGTATTACCGTCATAAAAACCAAGAGTATAACTACGACTGGTGGAATTACTGGGATTACGGCTACCTGCGAGAAATGAACCTCTTTATCCAGAAATGCACGGCAGCCACCCAACTGGACGAAGCCAGCAAAAAGCGTTTTCTGGCCGAGGCCCGTTACCTGCGGGCGTCATTTTACTTCGAGGAGGTAAAGCGAATGGGTGGCGTACCGTTAATTCTGGAGCCTTTGCAATACGATTTCAGCGGCGATCCAACCTACCTGCAATACGCCCGATCCAAAGAATCAGAGATTTACGATTTTGTGATTTCGGAAATGGAAGCCATTAAAAACGACTTGCCGAGCGATCCCAATATTAAATCCAGGGCTACGAAAGGACTGGCGTTGGCTACGGAAGCACGGGCGGCTTTGTATGCGGGTTCGATTGCCAAATACGGCGTGAACACGCCACAGGTTGCTTTACCCGGCGGAGAAGTAGGAATTGAAGCGAGTAAAGCCACGGCTTATTTTCAGCAGTCGTTGAAGGCTTCGGAAGAGTTGATCGCGTTAGGACAGTATGCGTTATACCTGAAAAAACCGACGGATTTATCGGATAATTTCGCCAGCTTATTCACCGATAAATCGAATAATGCCGAAGCGATTTTCGTGAAGGATTTTAAACTCAAAAGCGGAAAGACTACCGACTGGACGATCATCAATCAGCCTCGTTCGGTAGCGGAGGAGCAGCAGGGTGGACGCCTGAATCCTTCACTAAATCTGGTGCAATCCTTTGAAAAGCTGGATAATACGTTTGCTACCTATGGGTATACCGATGCCAGCGGAGCGAATCGTTACTTTTCCAATCCACTCGAATTATTCGCGGGCCGTGACGCTCGGCTGGCCGGAACGGTGATTCTGCCGGGAAGTCAGTTTAAAGGAAAAACCGTTGACATCTGGGCGGGGTATCTGTTAACGAATAATACGGTTATCTCAGGAGACAATTTTGGGGCTCGGAAAGTATTACCCGGCAAAACGATTGAAGAACAAGTCGTTGGTTTCGACGGCCCAATTGACGGGCTGGAGTTCAGTGCTCAGACGGGTTTTTACGTACGAAAATACCAGGACCCTACGGTGGGCTCGGGGCAGCTAGGTACCCGGAGTGAGGTGTGGTGGATTCGGTATCGGTATGCTGAAGTAATACTCAACGCTGCCGAAGCTGCTTTTGAACTCGGACAGAATGCCAAAGCGGCGGGTTATCTGAATCAGGTTCGCAAACGGGCTGGATTTACGAAAGACCTCGTAGCGGCGGATATTACCTTCGATCGCATCGTTCACGAACGAAAGGTAGAGTTGGCTTTTGAAAACCACATTCTCTGGGACATGAAACGCTGGCGGCTGGCTCATGTGGTCTGGAACGGTAACGCAACCGACCTGACTACACAACCCGGCGTCGCAACCGAAACCAGCACCCGCATTTTTGGTCTCTGGCCTTACAAGGTATACGCTCCCGGAACCGAGCAAAACGGCAAGTGGATTTTCAGAAAGATTATTCCTTCCAATGTAACCAATCCGCACCGCTTCCGGCTAGGTAACTATTACTCGCTTATTAGCGAAGAAATCCGCAGTAATAATCCCAAAATTGTCAAGAATCCGAATCAGTAAACGCATTCGAACGGATGAAAAAATATCTCTTTTTGTTGTTGATAGGAAGTTTAGTAACCTCCTGCAAATTAGATAACTACGATCCGCCAGCGTCGGAATTGAAGGGTCGGATCGTATACAAAGGTGAACCCATTGGCGTAGAATACAACAACGTAACTTTCGAGTTGTGGGAGCCGGGTTGGGGTAAAAAAGGCTCCATTAACGTCAACGTCGATCAGGACGGATCCTATGCCACGCAATTATTTGATGGGAATTACAAACTCATCATTCCTTCGTATCAGGGACCGTTCAAGTCCATTCCGAACGCGGAGACGAAATCGGATACCATTCCGGTTCAGCTTCGGGGTAATCGCACGATGGACATTGAAGTACTGCCTTATTACATGATTCGCAACGCAACATTTACGGGTGGGGAAAAGAAGGTTTCAACGCAATTTTCCATCGAAAAAATCATTACTGATGCCTCGGCCAAAAACATCGAAGAAGTGGCTCTTTACATTAGCAAAACCTCCTTTGTTGATGTTCGCACCAACATTGCTTCCCAGGTAATCAAAGGAGTGGATTTAAAAACTATGAACGGCATTCAGATGCAGGTAACCGTACCAACCATTACGCCTGCTCAGAATTTCGTTTTTGCCCGGGTGAAGTTAAAAGTAAGTGGGGTAGAAGACCCGATTTTCTCGGCTATTCAGAAGGTAACTTATTAACTGTTTTCCACTTCCCGAAAGCTTTGAACTTTCGGGAAGTGCCAATCTGCCAGGACCCTTTATGCACTTTTCAAACTCTACATTTTACTTCCGAATGAGTTAAAACAAGACCAATCGTGCTTTTATTAGTATCCTCTCAGAAATCGCCAGAATGTGAAGGAGTTAGTATCTTGTAAAAGCAAATAGCCCTAGCTTTTACCTTTTCTTAACCCTGATTCATCGCAGTGCTGAAGAAATAAAAGCCGTTTTACATTCCTCTTAAACACTAGTTAGTCTCGTTCATGCGGAAGTTACCTCAATCCCTCAAACGTAAAAGTCTCCTCCTCCTGGCACTGGCTGGGGCGGCCTTTGGAGCCGAAGCTCAGAAAACCAGCTCTGGTAACCCCGTTTTTCCTGGCTGGTATGCCGATCCCGAAGGCATCATTTTTGGTAAAAATTACTGGATTTATCCTACCTATTCGGCTCCTTACAACAAGCAGGTGTTCATGGATGCGTTTTCTTCACCCGATTTAGTGAACTGGAAAAAGCACCCGAATATCATTGATACCAGCTCGGTAAAGTGGGCGAAGCGAGCCCTATGGGCCCCATCCATTATCGAGAAAAAAGGCAAGTATTACCTGTTTTTTGGAGCAAACGACATTCAGAATGATCAGGAAAAGGGGGGAATTGGGGTAGCCGTAGCCAACAAGCCTGAAGGGCCATTCAAGGATTATCTGGGTAAGCCACTCGTGGATAAATTTCACAACGGAGCACAACCCATCGATCAATTCGTTTTTAAGGATAAAGACGGTGAATATTACCTGATTTACGGTGGCTGGAAACACTGTAACATTGCTCACCTGACGCAGGATTTTAAGGGATTTATTCCTTTTGAAGACGGCAAAACGTTCAAAGAAATTACGCCTGCTAATTACGTAGAAGGTCCCCTTATGTTCATTCGTAACGGGAAGTATTACTTCATGTGGTCGGAAGGTGGCTGGACGGGACCAAACTACTCCGTGGCTTATGCCGTGGCCGATTCTCCGTTCGGACCCTTCGAACGCGTTGGGAAGGTGCTTCAGCAGGACCCTAAAGTAGCGACGGGAGCGGGCCACCACTCGGTTATTCAGCGGCCCGGAACGGATGAGTGGTATATTATTTATCACCGTCGCCCCCTCAGCGAAACCGATGCGAACCACCGCGAAACCTGCATCGAACGGATGTATTTCGACGAAAAAGGCATGATTCAGCCCGTGAAGATCACCTTCGAAGGCGTTCAGAAACAGACAGTTAAGTAAGGTTTGATGGAATTTGAAAACTGGTTTGAGTGTTTGATGGGGTTTGACTAACGAACCGCTAGTTAACATCCCCTCCGACGCTCAAATCCCATTAGACAATTTCAAACCTTTCAACCTATCTCAAACCTCATCAAATTAGATCAACCTTCAAACTTTCTCAAACCATTTCAAACCTCTAAACTTTTATGAAAAAACGTTTTCTCCTGCTGGCCGCTTTGGCTACGCATGGCTGGGTACAGGCTCAGGTAGGCCGGGCACCCGCGTATCCCCTCATCACGCACGATCCTTATTTTAGTGTTTGGTCAACAACGGATCAGTTAACGTCTTCACCTACGAAGCACTGGACGGGTGCCGATCAGCCTTTGTTCGGCGTGTTGACGGTTGACGGCGTGAATTATCGTTTTCTGGGTCAGGAAGCCAAGGGCTACGACGCCATTATTCCCACGGCTGATGAGGAAGGCTATGCCGTGAAATATAGTGAAAGCGAACCCAAATCAGGCTGGAATACCGTGAATTTTTCGGATAGCGACTGGAAGACTGGCAAAGCTCCGTTCAGCGACGATAAAAATCACGCGGCTACGCACTGGGATAGCCAAGATCTTTGGACGCGTCGGACCTTTGATCTAAAGCAGGTTCCGTCAGAGCAGGTTTTCCTGAAACTCCAGCATGATGATAACATCGAAGTGTATCTAAACGGCGAGAAAGTGTATTCGCATAAGGGCTGGATTCATAAGTTCAATTACATCCCGCTCAAGTCAAAACTGAAAGCTGGTAAAAACGTACTGGCGATTCACATTGCTAATACCGCTGGTGGAGCATTTTTGGATGCAGGTTTAGTGAAAGAAAAGGTCTCGAAAGAGAAGGTAATCATGCAAACGGCTCAGCAGAAAAACGTTGAGTTCTCGGCTACGCAAACTAAGTATACCTTCGCTTGTGGTAAAGTAGATCTGGACGTAACCTTCACTTCACCCTTGCTGCTCAACGATTTAGATCTGTATGCTCGTCCAGTTACTTACGTGACCTATCGCGTAAAAGCGAACGACGGAGCTTCGCATCAGGTGAATTTCTACTTCGGAGCATCGACTAATCTGGCTACGAACGTACCCACACAAGCGGTAACGGCTACGGCGGCTTCCACGAATGAATATACCGCTCTGAAAACCGGAACGAAAGAACAACCAATTCTGAAAAAACGCGGCGATGACCTCCGCATTGACTGGGGTTACTTCTACGTAGCGGCTCCGAAAAATAATCAGGTGGTGCAAACGGTTAGTGCGATGCCTTCCCTGAAAGGTCAAAAATCGTCTATTAGCGAAGGAAAATCATTATTCCTGAATACGACGGTAAATCTGGGTTCGGTAAATTCCATGCCGAAGGAGCAATACCTGATGGTGGCTTATGATGACGTAGAGTCAATTCAGTACTTCGGCCAGAACCTTAAACCCTGGTGGAAAGAAAGTGGATCGACGATTGAAAAAGAGTTATCCAAAGCCATTTTGGAATACCAATCGGTGATCGAGAAATGCGAAACTTTTGACAAGCAGATGTTTGCCGATGCTAAAAAAGCGGGTGGTGAAGACTATGCGAAACTTTGTGTATTGGGCTATCGTCAGTCGGCAGCGGCTCACAAACTGGTGAAAAGTCCTAAGGGAGAAACGCTGTACCTCTCGAAGGAAAATTTCAGTAATGGTTGTATCAACACGGTTGATGTAACGTATCCTTCCGCTCCTTTATTCCTGCTGTATAAGCCTGAGTTACTAAAAGGAATGATGAATGGAATTTTTGAATATAGCGAAAGCGGAAAGTGGAAAAAACCTTTCGCCGCTCACGATTTAGGAACGTATCCTTTAGCAAACGATCAGGTCTACGGCGAAGATATGCCCGTAGAGGAATCTGGTAACATGCTGATTTTAACGGGTGCGATTGCAAAAGCCGAAGGAAACGCAGCATACGCCCGAAAACACTGGAAAACACTGACCACCTGGGCTGAGTACTTATTAAAAGACGGTTTTGATCCCGCTAATCAGTTATGTACGGACGATTTTGCGGGTCACCTGGCTCGGAATGCGAACCTTTCCGTAAAGGCGATTGTCGGTTTGGGTTGTTATGCCATGTTAGCTGAGCAACTGGGAGAGAAAGAAACTGCCGAGAAGTTCCACAAGAGTACCCAGGAAATGGTACAGAAATGGATGCAAATCGCGGATGATGGCGATCATTACGCCCTGACTTTCGACAAAAAAGGGACCTGGAGTCAGAAATATAATCTGGTTTGGGATAAGGTATTAGGCTTGAAACTATTCCCTAAATCGGTGTATGACAAAGAGATTAAGTATTACCTGACGAAGCAGAATTCTTACGGTTTACCACTCGATAGCCGTAAGACCTATACCAAATCTGACTGGATCGTGTGGACCGCTACGTTAGCGGATAATCAGAAAGATTTTAACGCATTAATCGAGCCATTACTGAAATACGCTCACGAAACGTCGTCACGTGTCCCCATCAGCGACTGGCATGAAACAACCGATGGTAAAATGGTTGGTTTTCAGGCCCGTAGTGTAGTGGGGGGATATTTTATGAAGTTACTGGAAGAAAAAATGAAGTAACTTGGAAATCGTTTGAATGAAGGATGCCAGTCTAAACAGCTGGCATCCTTCATTTCGTAGAGACGCGATTAATCGCATCTGGCTGGGGAATGCCTGATCATGAAAAGGGAACCAGCTACTTAACTTCTGCCAATTCCCGGTCATCTCGAACCAAGTGAAAGATATTAACGGCACTATGCAGCTTAGCTACGATGGAGCCAATCGTCTGGAAACGGCTATCGGACAAGACAGCTTTGGGACAACGCAGGTACGAACCTAACGTTATAGTCTGGTAGGCCTCTGGCCGATGGTAGCAAGCCTGTTTTGGTTGGGAAAAATTGTTGGCTGATCCGCTAGAAGTTCGCAGTCTACCGGCCAGAGGCCTAGAGCTAGGTAGTCACTCGGCTAGAGCCGAGCGACTGCGGGTAAATAGGAACCCTTGCTCTGCCATCTCGAACGCAGGGAGAGACCTTGTATAGAAATGAGACGGGCTTAGTTAAGTTACCGAATGGCCCAACAAGCTTGATAAAGGTTATAAGATTCTTCGCTTCGCTCAGAATGACAGATGCTGAGGATTAAGGAGTCCCCGGATTTCATCCGGGGCTACTCATATTAAACCCCGCTGGGGTTGTTGTTACAATAAAATTACGATAAATAAATCCAAAGGAGTTAAACACAGATAGCCCCGGTCTGGATGGACTCGGATGAAATCCGGGGATGCAACATTCATAAGGCTCCCTTTCACTCTCAACCACAGATTACACCATAAACTCTTTCTTGAATAGTCCCCCGAAGTGGAGAAAGGCTTTGTTACTTTTATTTAAATCTTATTTTCAAACACTCTCTAAAACCTATGAAAAAACTAGTATTGCTATGTCTGATGGCTTTGGGAACTCAGGCTCAGACGTTCACCAACCCGCTATTACCTTCGGGAGCTGATCCCTGGAGTGTGTACCATGAAGGCAATTATTACTACATGCACACCACCGGAAATTCCTTACAGTTACGCACTACTAAATCCATCACTGACCTGAAATCAGCCGCTCCGAAGACCATTTGGAAGCCCCCTGTTTCCGGCCCTTATTCTAAAGATATCTGGGCACCGGAGATTCATTTTTTGGAGGGCAAATGGTATGTCTATTTCACGGGTAATGATGGAAAAAGTGGCGATAACCGCCGCATTTATGTACTGGAAAACAGCTCACCTAACCCCATGGAAGGGGAGTGGACCATGAAAGGTAAGATGAGTGATGAAAGCGACCAATGGGCCATTGATGGGTCCGTATTTGAGTATCAGGGGAAATTATACATGATCTGGTCGGGCTGGGATCATGCGAGTAAAACCGATGAGACGCAAAATATTTACATCGCTGCTCTCAAAAATCCCTGGACGGTGGAAAGCAAACGGGTATTGATTTCTACGCCTGAGCTACCCTGGGAACGTTATTGGGATAATACCACGGCGGGCAAGCCCGGTCGGCCCGTGTATGTCAACGAAGGACCGCAGTTTCTGAAGCATGGGAATAAGGTATTTATTGTTTACTCGGCCAGTGGCTGCTGGACGAATACCTATGCTTTGGGTTTGTTAACCGCGAAAAATGGAGCAAACCTATTGGACCCTAAAAGCTGGAAGAAGAATGATAAGCCCGTTTTCGAACAATCTCAATCAAATAAGGTGTATGGAACGGGCCATAACTCTTTCTTCAAGTCGCCAAATGGGAAAGAAGATTGGTTGTTATACCACGCTAATTCCGGTCCCGATGAAGGGTGCGGAGGGAAACGGGCCCCCAGGGCTCAGAAGATCAAATGGAAAGCTGATGGAACGCCTGATTTTGGCAAACCTCTGCCCGATGGCGTAGCAATTAAAGAACCATCTAAATAAGTAATACCTGCGTTTTCCTTTGTAGGGACGCGACTTTATTGCGTCAGGCTTCCCTTTGCCGTGGTTGATGAGACACCAACCACGGCGTAAAGGTAAAAAACCGCCTCTTACCCAGACGCGATAAAGTGGATTGCCCCCGAAAAGTTAGACATTAACTGAAAGGAGCAATGCAAAAGAAAAAGAAGTATAGTTATGCCTTTAAGAAAGCAGCGGTGGAAGCGGCCAAGTCGAGTAAAGCATCGATTCACGCCCTAGCCCGAGCTTACGGTATTCACGAGTCCATGCTACGACGATGGATCGATGGGTATGAAGCCTTTGGGCCATCGGCTCTGGCATGCGTTTCGCATCAACATCGCTATTCCGAATCGATCAAAACTGCCGCCGTTGCCGCTTTTCTGACTCAAGACTTATCTTTGCGGGAAGTTTGTTTGACTTTTTCTCTTCGCTCGACTAGTGTGCTTCGGGGTTGGATTAACAGGGCCCTGGCAAATTACCCCCAGCAGAGCGATGAGCTTAACGATTTCCCCCCTATGGCTTCATCCCAATCGAGTCGAGTGCCCGCCAGTGAATACGAGCGAGTCGTTGAGGAGAATAAACGACTGCAGGCGGAGGTGGCTTACCTAAAAAAGTTACGAGCCTTGATTCAGGCCCAGAAAAAAGGCAAAAAGCCCTGATTGTGCATGAATTAAGGCCTGATTATGATCTATCGCTGCTACTAAGGGCCGCTCAGCTCGCCCGCAGTACGTACTACTATCAACTCAAAAGCAGGGATAGGTTAGGCAAGTATGCTCCCCATAAACAGCGGCTGAGCCAGCTTTATCAGCAACATCAGGGACGCTATGGCTACCGACGCCTGACCTCTGTTCTACGGGCAGAAGGCTATACGCTCAATCATAAAACGGTGTTCAAACTCTTGGGAGAGTTGCAGCTCAGAAGCCGGATTCGCCTCAAAAAATACCGGTCCTATCGGGGAGAAAAGGCTCCCACCACTCCCAACCTACTGAATCGGGAGTTTACAGCAGAAAAGCCTTTTGCCAAGTGGGTGACCGATGTCACCGAGTTCAAAGTGGGTGCTCAAAAACTGTATTTATCCCCCATACTAGATCTTTACAATGGTGAGATTGTCAGTTATGATCTCTCGGAGCGAGCCAATTTTAAACAGGTAAGTCGGATGCTGGAAGAGGCCTTAGCTAAATTGCCTGCTCCTACGAGGCTCTTGTTACACTCGGACCAGGGCTGGCAATATCAGATGAAACCCTATCAGAGAAGACTGAAAAAGCAGGGTCTGATCCAAAGTATGTCCAGAAAGGGGAATTGTCTGGATAATGCGGTGATGGAAAATTTTTTTGGTACGCTTAAAAGTGAGTTATTTTACCTTAACAGTTATGAATGTATCCAGGCTTTAGAAAAAGACATCAGGCAGTACATTCACTATTACAATCACCAGCGAATCCGTTTGAACCTACAGGGTATGAGTCCCGTAGACTTCCGCATCAACGCTGGCTTTTAAAACAACCGTCCAACTTCTTGGGGCTAGTCCAAAGTCGCGTCTCTAGGTTTTTAGAAAGAAGATTTTGCTAAAATGCTTCACCGGTGATGATGTAAAATCCTGGTCCTTCGGAGGTTAATCCCATGTCGGCCCGTAGGAAAATGTCCTTTTTAGGAAACATCAGGTAACGAAGTCCAACCCCGGCGGCATAGACAAACTGACGCACATTCAGTTGACCTAACTTGGGAGCCACGGCTCCCGCCGCGGCAAAAACGGTTCCGCCAATCCGCTTACTGAATCCGAAGGGTAACATCCGGTATTCAAGCTGGGTGGAGACCAGGTTATTGTCCCGGTAGCGACCCTGATAAAAGCCCCGCATAATCATGTCGCCTCCTAGCAATGATTTCATATTGAAGGGTACATTTCCCCACATGAAGCTTCCGTAGACCTGCCAGGCTAATACATCCCGGCGGTTGATGGGGCGAAAAACGCGGTTGTCAAACGTAATCCCATCGAAGTTATAACGACTCGCCCAGCTTTTCCGGTAGGATAAGAACGAAAGTTCGCTGAAAAGACCTTTTCTGACATTCAGCACATTATGCCGATTATCATAAACTACACTAACGCCCAGACCTAAGCTGGTAGAGCCTTCGTGACCGAGTGGTAACTCAAAAGGTTGTCCCTCCGTGGGTTGTTTAAAGCGGGTATTGTATAAATTCTGAAAATCAACCTGCGGACCAACGAAGAAGTTCTTTACCAGTTTGCGTAGTAATCGCTGCCGGGCCTGAATATACATGGCATCAACAACGGCGGGGTTATCACCGCTGGTGGCAGGTCCTGAGCCATAATAGAGCAGGGGAAAACGTTGAAAACGCGTTCGGCCTAGTAAAGCCCATTTATCCTTATCTCCATAAATGAAGTTATCGAACCAGATACCATACTGCGATTCCAGGGTAAAAAAGGTAAAGGCAGTTACTTCACTCAGTCGGTTCAGCGTATCGTTTTTTGCCTGAAATAACAACATGGACGACAGCCCAAGTTCAACACTGGTTTCAGGCGAGTAACCCATGGTGGGATAAACCCGGAAACTCGGCTTTCCAGGAGCCGTACTGTCGGTGATCATGCGGTTGATCGTCCGCCGAACCCAGGAAGGGTGCTCCTGAGCGAGTGCCATAGGAGCGGACAGCCATCCGCAAACGAAAAGCACAAAAAAGTTAGAAAAATAGAAAGTGGCCTTAAAAACGTTGCCCAAACGTTGAATGAAGTGCATGAATATCAGAACCGTGCATGAGTATGAATTGTTTTTTACTAAAAAATAGATTCCAGGCTCACGTACGGCTCTCTCTTCTGCTTAGGAAGCCTGATTGGGATTCGGCTTTGAGGTCAGGGGATCCTTCTTTTTATGAAAAGGCTTCTTGGATTTGCCGTTGGAAGATTTAGCAGGCTGACCCTTGAAATTACGTTCAGGTTTGGACTGAAATTCAGGGGCAGGGCCCAGGCCAATTTCTTCCGTAATGGCTCTTTTTTCCAGCTTTTTTTCCAGCAGCTTTTCAATCCGTAACACGCGGGGCTGATCCTGCTTGTTAATGAATGTGATGGCTGTTCCTTTGTTAGCGGCACGGGCGGTGCGACCAATTCGGTGCACGTAATCTTCGGGATCGCGGGGGACGTCGAAGTTAACGACGTGGCTCAGGTTGTCAATGTCAATACCCCGAGACAGAACGTCCGTTGCTACCAGGATAGGAAACTGCCGGTTTTTAAAATCCCGAAGCATGGTTTCCCGATCATTTTGTTCGGAGTCTGAAGAAATGCCGCGAGCGTCCCATTTCATCTTTTTCAAAGCCCGGACAATGGTATTAACTTCCGATTTGCGGGAAGTAAACAGCACCATGCTCGGCGATTCCATTGACTTCATCAGGTGAATCAGCAAAGGAACTTTTTGCTCGTCAGAAGAAAGGTAAAACTGTTGGTCAATCCCTTCAGCGGGTTTCGAAACGGCCAGATTGATTTCATCAGGCTTATTCAAAATACGCTTAGACAACTCCCGAATCTTGGCTGGCATAGTAGCCGAAAACAGAAGCGTTTGCCGTTCGCTGGGAATGTACTTCAGAATGTTCATAATATCCCCGATAAAACCCATATCCAGCATTCGGTCGGCTTCGTCGAGAATCAACGTTTTCAACTGGTCGAACTTAACGTAGCCTAGTTGCAGGTGAGCGATTAATCGGCCCGGCGTCGCAATGATGATATCGGCACCCTGCGTTAATGCTTTCTTCTGTTGTTCCCATTCGGGGCCTTTGTTGCCTCCATAAATGGCAATACTAGTGGCATCCACGTAATAACCCAAACCCTGAACCTGCTCATCAATCTGCTGAGCCAGTTCGCGGGTAGGCACTAGAATAAGGGTACTAGTTTGACCTTTCGGATAACCAGGAACACGATCAATGACGGGAATGAGGTAAGCGGCTGTCTTTCCCGTACCCGTCTGAGCACAGGCTAAAAGATCAGAACCGGAGAGTATTTTAGGAATAGCCATTTCCTGAATAGGAGTGGCCTGCGAAAAATTCATGGAATCCACGGCGTCAAGGGTGTCGTCATGGAGGTTAAATTCGTAGAAATGCAAAGTATAAGGTGTTAATAGTTAACAGATTGAGGTTTCAACAATTAACTCATATAAAAACAAGATACCAGATCGGATACTACCTCTAGCTGTAAGAATAAAGTGAAAATCTCATTCAGTTGTTACAAAAATAAAAGAAATATTCGCTTTTCATAGTTTAATCAGCAGAAGTAAGCCTGAGAGGGCAAGAATTCACTGGATATTAACATAGAATGTACGCGAACGGTCAAGAATAGACAGTGTTGATTATAAAGCAGATTTTTGGGCCTGTATAAAAATGACATTTTATGATGAATCGGGAGATCGTAGGTTATGCTCTTTTCGTTAGGGAGGACCGTTGACGGTTACATTCACGTTTATTCCCCGAGCTCCTTCCAGCCGGTCATCCAGAGCGAAGCGAAGGACCTTAGCATAGGTTTGCGAATGTATGGGCCCTGTAGTAGCTTTAATCACGTCCACAGTCGCTCGACTCTAGCGGAGTGAGCGTTAAACTTTCCATTTCACTACAGGGCTGCCAGCGAAAAAGCTGGCAGCGGCGGGTTCCCAACTGCCTTGCATAAACTTACCACCTGGAGCCAAGCTCCGTTCGTTCGCGTTGTAAACGCTGACCGAACATTAATGTTTAAGGATGATCGCTCTGTTATACAGGATGAAGGAAGTTATTCGTAGAAGCCGAGATTATAACCTTAAACAGCCTCTTAAGAATAAACAAAAACCGGCAGAGCATAATCTGCCGGTTTTGTATTTCTAAGAAACGGGTACTTGGCTTATACCTCCAGCGTACCGTCTACGTTTTCAAAACTGATTTCACCTGCGTCGTCGAGATTCATCAGAATTACGGAGTCTTTACCAACCCTTCCTCCGAGAATATCCTTCGATAGGGCGTTGAGAATACGTTTCTGAAGAACCCGCTTGAGCGGACGAGCTCCGAAGTTGGGTTCGTAACCTTCCTCGGCAATTTTCTCCAGGGCTTCATCCGTTGCTTCCAGGGTAATGCCTTGTTCGAGTAACCGTCGCTGAATCTGGCGGAACTGAATGGCCACGATCTTGCGAATATTCTTGGCATTCAGAGGCTCAAACAGCACGATTTCATCAATACGATTCAGGAACTCAGGGCGAACGCTGGCTTTGAGTAACTCCATCACCGAACTCTTCGCTTCTTCTACTACCAGCGAGTGATTCCAGCCTTCATCTTCATTGAATTTATCCATAATAATCTGACTACCAATGTTAGAAGTCATGATGATGATGGTATTCTTGAAGTTGGCAATCCGGCCTTTATTATCGGTTAATCGACCATCATCCAGCACCTGAAGCATAATATTCCAGACATCCGGGTGAGCTTTTTCGATCTCGTCGAGTAACACCACTGAGTAAGGTTTCCGACGAACGGCTTCGGTTAACTGACCGCCTTCGTCGTAACCTACGTATCCTGGAGGAGCTCCCACCAGACGGCTTACCGTATGGCGTTCCTGGTATTCACTCATATCAATCCGTACGAGAGCATTTTCGTCGTTAAAGAGGTAATCGGCCAGCGTTTTCGCTAACTCCGTTTTACCCACACCGGTAGGACCGAGGAACAGGAAACTACCAATCGGACGTTTCGGGTCCTGCATGCCCGCCCGACTCCGGCGAACGGCATCCGCTACGGCCTCAATGGCCTCTTCCTGTCCGGCTACGCGTTTGTGCAACTCTTTTTCAAGGCCCAACAATTTCTCGCGTTCCGACTGAAGCATTTTGGACAGGGGAATTCCCGTCCATTTCGCTACTACCTCGGCGATGTCTTCGGCGGATACTTCTTCCTTCATCATCGTGCCTTCACTGGAATTTTCCTGCTGTTGCAGTTCGTCGAGGCGTTTCTGAGCTTCGGGAATTTTTCCGTAACGAATTTCCGCAACCTTGCCATAATCGCCGCTGCGTTCGGCTTTTTCGGCTTCCAGCTTCAGTTGGTCAAGTTCTTCGTTCAGCGTCCGAACTTCATTAACGGCTTCTTTTTCAGACTCCCAGCGAGCCTTTAACTCATTCCGGGCTTCACTTAAATCGGCAATTTCCTTACTTAATGAAGTTTCTTTATCCTTATTATTTTCCCGACGAATGGCTTCCCGCTCAATTTCGAGCTGCATTACCCGGCGGTTCAATTCATCCAGTTCTTCAGGAACCGAATCCATTTCCAGCCGTAGTTTCGCTGCCGCTTCATCCATTAAGTCAATGGCTTTATCGGGTAAGAAACGATCCGTAATGTAGCGGCTTGATAACTCTACTGCGGCAATAACGGCATCATCCTGAATGCGAACTCCGTGGTGTAATTCGTATTTATCTTTAATCCCACGGAGAATCGAAATGGCGTCTGACTCGGTAGGTTCATCAACAATAACGGACTGAAAACGACGCTCCAGAGCTTTATCTTTCTCAATGTATTTCTGGTATTCTTTCAGCGTGGTGGCACCAATGGCGTGTAACTCTCCACGAGCCAGAGCGGGTTTCAGCAAGTTAGCCGCATCCATGGCTCCTTCGCCACCGGCCCCTGCACCAATCAACGTGTGAATCTCATCGATGAAGAGAATAAGCTCGCCATCTGAATCAGTAACTTCTTTAATAACGGATTTCAGACGCTCTTCGAATTCACCTTTATACTTCGCTCCGGCAATGAGCAGACCCATGTCGAGCGAAACGATGATTTTATCTTTCAGGTTTTCAGGAACATCGCCCTGCACAATTCGTTGAGCCAGGCCTTCCACAATCGCCGTTTTACCAACCCCTGGTTCTCCTAAAAGAATGGGATTGTTTTTCGTACGACGGGAAAGGATTTGTAGTACCCGGCGAATTTCTTCGTCCCGGCCAATCACAGGGTCGATTTTACCCTGGCGGGCCAGTTCATTCAGGTTTTTGGAGTAACGTTCGAGGGAACGATACTTGGCTTCAGCATTCTGATCTTTCACGGAATTACCTTTTCCTCTTAGTTCTTTAATAGCAGTGATCAACTCTTTTTCCCTGAAACCCACTTCCTTCAGCATCGTACCAACGGCATCTTTGCCGCTGGCCAATCCCAGCAGGATCAGCTCAACACTGACAAATTCATCGTCAAATTCTTTCAGGTAAGATTGGGACTTCGTCAGGGCAGCTTGCAGGTCGTTCCCAATATAGGCCTGACCTCCGGAAACAACCGGATAACTGCTTACAATATTTTCTAGCCGACTCATCATAAGAGTCGTATTAACTGATAATTTTTTAATCAGAAAACCCATCGTGTTCGGGTCTTCTTCGAGTAATGCTTTAAGAACGTGCCCCGACTCAACGGCCTGCTGCTGATTGCCCTGAGCAATCTGGACAGCCTGTTGAATAACCTCCTGGGCTTTAACGGTATATTGGTTGAAATTCATGGCAAAAGGATGTTTTGAGTTTAGAGTTGGTGCGTTTTGAATTAGAGAGTGGTCCGACGGATAAGTCAACCAGAGCGTTAAACTAATTCAAAACGCTGAACGCTACCCTTTGGAATCAAAACTCTTTACCAAAGCTCCCTGCGTGCCTTTTTGGCTTAAGGTTACTAATAAGTATGTAAAAATGATGCCATTATGACCTAAAAACCAGAAAAAAAGACAGCCTCTTGTGAAGGCTGCCTTTACTAGATGCAGGGTTATATTCAAATTGGTAAGCTTTTGCGGGCGTATTTTTTATAGCCCCAAAATAAAGCTCCTGCAATTACCGCCAGAGAAACCAGCGTTGAGGCCGTAGAGGGAACTTTACTTTCAGTATTTTCTTCTTCCGAAGGACGTTCCATCAGTTTTCGCATCAGTTGAGATAAAAACGTATCTGGTAATAAATTTGAGGCAGCGGCCTGCGATTTATTCATCAGCCCGGACACTACTTTGTCTTTTCCGGCCATCAAGGCGTCAAAACCATCCTGAGCCACTTTCGCGGGATCTGCCGACTGAGCCTGTTTATGAGCACGGGTACCTTCAGCCCCCGCCTTATGGAAAAAGTCTGTATTCGTTGCACCAGGCAGAAGGGCGGTAACGGTTATATTGGTTTCCTTGCATTCGTTCCGTAGAGCTTCAGTGAAGGAAAGGACAAAGGCTTTTGTAGCTCCGTATACGGCCATAAAAGGATTGGGAATGACAGAAACGATGGAAGCCAGGTTCAGAATTTTTCCTTCATTGGCCTGTACCATATCATTCAGGAACAATTTCGTCAGATGTACGAGCGATACCACGTTGAGTTGGATAATGGAAAGCTCCCGATCCAGATCGGTTTCTGTCGCAAAGGCTCCGTATTCACCCATACCAGCGTTATTCACCAGTACATTGACATCAATACCGAATCCCTGTACCTCACTGTATACTTCCTGCGGGGCATTGGGCTGGGATAAATCCTTGCCAATAACCACTACGTTTTCCACGCTGAACTGAGATCGGAGATCGCTGGCAATCTCGTTAAGTCGATCTGTATTTCTGGCCACCAGCACCAGATTATAGCCATTTTTCGCGAACACTTTCGCGAGCTCGTAGCCAATACCACTGGAAGCTCCGGTGATGAGAGCAGTTTGTTGCGTTGTTTTCATATCCGTTGGTTTATCAGAATGTTAGGAAGGGAAAGAAACCATTCCAGAGGGAAGTATTCTTGGCAAAGTGCTGATTATCTGTGGTGAGGGGTCGATATTTTGGGTAAAAACAGCCTCGGTGGCTCCATTTAGCAAGTGTGGAGTATACCAGAAGGGAATGAGTGGATACTGTAATTCTGGCTAGTTAGATGGGCTACCTAGTCTGGTCTTAGATTTTTATGTTCTTTGGTGACCTTCTCAGATATGATCAACAGATAGCTATGAAACAAATCATTTTTTTGCTAGCAGCCTCCGTGTGGATGGGAGCTTGCTCTTCGTATAATAATGTCAAGACCAAAAGGGACGAAGACGCTGATTTTCAATCTTATAAAACCTACAATTTTATGGATGTCGAGCTGGAAGGAGCCCCGGCAGATTCGTCCAATTCAACGGCCCTGACCGAAATTAAAAGAGCAGTGGCTCAGGAAATGAATAATAGGGGATATAAGCTCTACGGCAATCCTGACCTGAAGATTAATATCGGATTAGTGGTGCAGGAGAAGTCCCAGACTCGCCAGACGGATATTCGTGAAGCTCCGCGTTATATTGGTCAGCGTCGGTATTCCTGGAAAAGTGAAACGGTAGAAGTCGGGCGTTATAAAGAAGGAACCCTAACGGTGGACGTGGTAGAGGCAAAAGGGAATAAACTCATCTGGCAGGCCACCGGATCGACGGTGTTGAATAAGCAAAGTCGCCAGCCTGAGAACATTGACCGGGCCGTTGCCAAGTTATTTGAAAAATTTCCTCAAACGAAGTAACCGAACACTACAAGCAAAACCCCAGCCGAGCGGCTGGGGTTTTTTATGCTTACCATTTCATTTTAATTACTTCTGAGCCTGCTAACAGATACGCCCCGGCTCCGTAAACTTCCCAGCTTTCGGCGTTAAAATTCCGACGCGGATCGGCTCCGATCGGCTGGACCCAGCCTACTTTCCCAGCGGGTGTAAGTAGGCTATTCAAGCCCGTCCAGGCTTTCTGGACGACGGGTTTAAATTTAGCTTTATCCAAAATTCCCTGATTAATACCCCAGGCCATTGCGTAGCAATTAAAGCCGGAACCGCTGCCTTCACCACCGGGAAAGGATTCAGGGTCGAGCAAACTCGAACGCCATAACCCGTCGGCCTGCTGCAAGGCCGCCAGTCGGTTACTCATCTCTTTAAACTGCGTCAGATAAAAATCCCGTTGCGGATGGTTTTTAGGTAACTCCTGCAACACACGCACCAGACCACCCATTACCCAGCCATTTCCTCGTGACCAGAAAATCTTTTTGCCATTCGCTTCCTTTTTTCCCTCGCCACTGGCATTAACCAGATACGAAGCATCACGAGCGTATAAATCTTCTTCGGTGTTATAAAGCAGATCGTAGGTCTGCTTGAAAAGCGTGTCGTTTTGAGTTAAGTAAGAAGGATCATTCAGGGTTTTGCTCAGTTTTGCTAACACTGGCGGAGCCATGAACAAGGCATCACACCACCACCAGGTAATGCCATGGCGTTTCACTTCAACGCCGGGTACCTTACGTATCTTCTGCACCGTGTCGATGGTTGCCTGAATCATACGGCGATCTTTTTTGATCCGGTACAAATCAATATACGTTTGGCAGATTGCAATATCATCAGCGTGATCATACCGATTACCGGGTAACCAATTATTACGTTCACCCATCAGCATCAGTGAATCCAGAATTCGCGACGATTTAGTAGTTTCGTAGGCGGCCATCACGCCCGCATAAAACGCCCCGTTGGTCCAGTCCGTAGCCTTATGTTTGGGATTGCTTAATTGCCAATCTGTAACTTTGAGCATGGTCTCTTTGATGTAGTTTTTGGAAAACACATCATCTTTCGGAGGTTTCTGTTCGGCGAAACTGGGGCTTGAAAGCAGAAAGCTTGCCAGTAATCCCGCGGTGAAGGATAAAAATTTCATAGATTTAGTAGTAAAGAATATCAAATAATAGGACGTTACTTCGCCTACTAAACCCTATGGCAAGGTTGCTTACTACATTCAATCCATTCGTATGCGAATTCATATTTTAGGAGCCTCGGGCTCGGGAACCACTACGCTGGGCCAGCATTTATATCAGAGAACAGGTATTCCACATTTCGATTCTGATTATTATTTTTGGCTACCCACAACGCCCCCTTTTCTGGAAAAAAGAAATCCTGATGAACGAATGGCCATGCTGAATGGAGATTTGGCTGGCTTAAAGAGCTATATCCTGACGGGTTCGGTAGTGAGTTGGGGGGAATCTATGAAATCAAAATTTGACTTGATTATTTTCTTAACCATTCCTCCTGCCATTCGATTGGAGCGATTAAGAAGAAGGGAACTGGAGCGGTATGGCGAAATCATATACACCAATCCCGAAAGAAATAAACAGCACCTGGATTTTATGGAATGGGCGGCTGGCTATGATCAGGAAAATTTCAGTGGGAGAAGTAAAATAGGGCAGGAACGTTGGCTGGCAGAGGTAACGTGTCCGGTATTACGAATTGAAGGGGACACCACGATTGAAGAACGCATGACCCAAAGTCTGGCGAAAATTGAGGAGTTATCCCGGAATGGATCGCATTCCGGGATGAGTTAATCAAGCCTTAGGATGAGCCTGGGCGTAGGCTTCTTTAAGTTTTTCGATGGAGTTATGCGTATAAACCTGCGTAGCAGCCAGTGAACTGTGGCCTAGTAGATCTTTAATGGCGTTCAGGTCGGCTCCACGGTTGAGTAAATGAGTGGCAAAACTGTGCCTTAGTACGTGAGGACTCCGTTTTTCCAGCGAAGAAACCATGGAGAGGTAACGTTTCACAATTCGCTGAATCATTACCGAATAGGCTTTATTACCGGTGTCTGACACGATAAGAACATCTTCGCAGGCCCCCTGAAAGGTGTCCGTTTTAAATTGCTGATATTGGCGAATTAATTTATATAAAGATGCAGACAGCGGAATGATGCGATGTTTATTACGTTTACCCAGAACAGTTAGCGTACGTTCGTAGGCATCAAGATCGGCATCTTTCAATCCAACCAGTTCAGATAAACGCATACCTGTACCGTACAGTAATTCCATGACCAGTTTGTCACGAACACCGCCAAAATCGTCCGGGAAGGTAATGTCATCGAGCAAAGTCGTCATCTCCTGTTCGCGAACAAAAGTGGGTAAAGTACGATCCGTTTTAAGGGCTTTAATTGATAAAGTAGGGTCGTTTAAAATAACCCGCTTCCGTAACAGAAAGCCATATAAAGCACGTAGCGTAGCAATTTTACGATTGATGGAGCGGTTGTCCAGTTTTTTCTCAGCCAGGCTGGCTATCCAGGAGCGAATCATCTGGAAATCAGCTTTTTCGGGAGCATCCAGTTCATAGCTCTCCAGTAGATAAGAAGAGAACTGTTCTAGATCTGAGCGATAGGCCGTAAGCGTGTGTTCACTCAGACGCTTTTCATATTTGATGTGCTGAAGAAAATAAGTAATCATGGCGTGCAGTTTGACAAGCACCGCAATATAGGGAAAGAAATGAGGGGATAACAAAAAAGCAACCAGAAGGCTGCCTTTTAGGGTAAGTAATGGAATGCCGAATCAAGAGTTATCTCTCAAACGTATAATCACTTACGTATCTGGGGGAAATAATATGATTAGAATTTTAGGTATGGGTTAATTCTAATCCTCTTTTTTAATAGATCTGCTTTGGGGTAATATCTGATACAAAAATGAATCGTTAAAGAATGGAATGTTAAACTGTTTCGATAAAATGCAGAATTTACCAGTTAAAAGGTTTGTAATTGATTTTTTCTGGGAAACGAAAAGCGTTTTAACTTATGCTTATTTGATAAGTAAAAGTTAAGTATTAATTTTATTTTAAAAAAAATTAATTATGTGACTTCAATTGTTTGTAAAAGGTTAATAATGTACGATAATAGGATGTTTATTGTGAATTTTTAACCAATAACCTATGTATATTTTTGCGTATTAATACTTATAAAAATAAAACTAAATATGAATAAAAATATTGTTAGTGCGAACAAGTGGAAATATAAACGAATTGTTCAATATTTGTCGTTAATAGTACTATTTGCCGCCTTGTAATCAGACGCTTTTTTTACTAATTCCACCACAGAGAAAATGAATAGATTGAAAAGACGCATGAAAGCGAAAGTGAGCACACAGAAACCTCTAATAATCAGTCATGTATCCGCCAGATGACACCAAATATGAAAAGGATTACGAACGCATTAGCATCGATTGAAGATACTATACTATCTCCGCAGCTATGGAAAATGGTAGAGCAATGGTCAATGGCTTTGCTGATTGAGAATGAAGAAAGGATTATTACTTATGTTAATGAGAGCTATTGCAACTTACTTAATATAAGTAAAAAGCCGGAAGAATTAATTGGGCAATCTTCCTTAGTACTGGTGGAGGAATTACGATATAATTACACCTATAGTGAAGAGGAACGAAAGGTTTTTCTTTCTATAGTTGAAGACAAAAAAATAGTTGAAAATTTTATCTATCCGGTGCAGGAAGATTTAATATTAGTGATTGACTTTATCCCATTATTAAACGAAGATAAGAAAGGTTGGTACATTTGGAAATTTCAAAAAAAAAGTAATAGTAGCCTTTTACACCGAGCAATTGAAGAGGAAAATAATAACTATTGGGCAATCATAGATAAGATGGATTTAGGGGTTTTGGAAGTAGATAATAATGACGTAATCGTTAGAGCTTATCCACGATTTTGCGAGATGGTAGGTTATACACAGGATGAATTATTAGGAAAAATTGCATCTAAAATTTTGATTCCAGAGGATTTACATGAGTTTATTACTGGACAAAATAGGGATCGAATTGAAGGGAGAACGGGTAACTATGAATTGCCTTTACTAAAAAAGAATGGCCAGTTGGTTTGGGCGATTGTCAATGGAGCTCCTTTATATAATTCAGAAGGTAAAGTATCAGGATCGATCGGGATTCATTACGACAATACGGAACGAAAAATTCTCATGGAGGATTTAGCGAAAGCTAAAAAATCTGCCGAGGACGCTCAGTATGCAGAGAAGCAATTTCTGGCTAATATGAGTCATGAAATAAGAACTCCGCTGAATGCAATTGTTGGGATGACTCATCTTCTGTATGATACGACTATTACAGAGGAGCAAAAAGAATACATTGATATTTTAAAATCTTCATCTACTGTTTTACAAAATATATTAACGGATATTTTAGATATTTCTGCCATTGAAAATAGAACACTAGAATTTCCAATAACCAATTTTGATTTACATCGATTAGTTTATTCATTATTTAAAATATTTGAAATTAGAAATACAAAAAAAGAATTAACTATTACCTTAAACTACGATCACACGATCGATTCAATGGTAGAAGGTAATGAAAGGGCTGTGTATCAAATATTGGCTAAAATAATTAATAATGCCTATAAGTTTACTGAAAAAGGATCTATTGAAATTATAGTAAAAAAATGGAAACAGGAAGGCGATATAGAAGTAATTCAGTTTGAAATTAAGGATACTGGTTTTGGTATTGAGGAAGATAAACTGGAGCTGATTTTTGATAAATTCAAGCAATTGCCTGACGATACAGGTTACAAATTTCAAGGGGTAGGACTAGGCCTGGCTCTGGTAAAGCAACTGGTAGATATGGCTGGTGGAACGATTTCTGTATCAACGGCCAAAGGAACAGGAACGCATTTTGTGTTACAGATACCCTTTAGAAAAGGCCAGCCTACGGGCCCTGAAGTGAGTCTGGGAACCAGCCCTTCAGAGCGTAAGATTTTGGTTGTTGATGACAACCTCATGAACCGCAAATACGTTTGTGGCCTGCTGGATAAGCAGGGCTATACCTACGAAATTGCTATTGATGGCCAGATGGCGGTACAAATGTTGTATCAACAAAAGTATGATCTGGTTTTGATGGACATACAGATGCCATTTCTGGACGGCTATGAAGCTACGATCATCATTAGGTCGACAGACAACGTCAATAAAGATGTCCCGATCATTGCCCTGACAGCGTCGGCCATGAAAGAACAAACCGATCATTCGCTCGAAGTCGGGATGAATGATTTCTTAACTAAACCCTTTACTCCAAAACAATTCATGGAGAAAATAGCCTACTATGTTTCTTCAGATTCTATTAGCCAGATGTCAGAAAGTCAATGGAATTACCATTCAGAATTAAACCAAAATTACCTGCACGAGTTGTACGGAGAAGAATGGTCTTATGCGTATGAAATGTTTCAGACATTCATGCAGGATGTATTACCCGAGTATAGTAAACTTCGCCCCTTGCTTGAACAGGAAGACTGGAAAGGTTTAGCCAGAGAAGCTCATAAATTGAACCCTCCACTGGCCATGGTAGGATTAACAGATTTACAGAAATACCTCAAAAACATTGAGATTCAACTTACTCAGGACGGTAAGGTAGATGATATTTGGGAAAAAATATCCTATTTCGAGAAAGAACTAACCCGCATGACTGTTATCTTAGCCCAAGAAGTTGACAGACTTGCCCATAAAACTGCTGCTCCATGAAATTAAAATGCGTTATTGTAGATGACGAATTGATGGCTCGGCTCTCCCTTGAACGCTTATGTGAAAAGCGAGAAGAGTTAGAAATCTTAGGAATATTTGATCAGCCTACGGAGTGCCTGAGTTTTTTAAGACAACAAGTCATTGATTTGCTTTTTTTAGATGTTGAAATGCCGGGTTTGAATGGATTAGAATTGCTGGACCAGCTTTCGTATATGCCATCAGTTATTCTGACTACTTCTAAAACAGAGTATGCGTTCGATGCTTTTCAATACCAGGTAACGGATTATCTTAAAAAACCTATTTCACTGCCTCGCTTTATGCAGGCTGTCGATAAAGCTATTGAGAAAAAAGTTTCTGTTAAAGTTGCTGCTGTAAAAGAAACGGATGTCAATGAAATTTATGTCAAAACAGAAGGACGATACATACGGATTGTTTATGACAATATTTTATATATCGAAAATGTAGGGGATTATGTAAAGATTCGGACCATTAATGGCTCGCATATTGTGTATGCCACGATGAAAAACCTGGAAGAAAAATTGAATCCTAAATACTTTTTCCGGGTGCACCGAAGCTTTATTATTAACCTTTCTAAAATTGTAGATATTGAAGAAAGTAATCTGGTTATTGCCGACAAAGTTATTCCTATTAGTCGAGCGAATAAGCCAGAGTTATTAGAGAAATTAAATATTCTTTAATAGAAGAATATGGAGCAGTAAAAAGGGTTGGCTATCGAAGCCAACCCTTTTGTGTTAGATGCTATAGCCAATAGTGTGTTTAATTTCCTTGAGGACGAAGGTGCTGTTTAGCGTTCCGATATTTTCCAGTTTGGACAACTTGTACTTCACGAAATCGTGGTAATCGTTCAGAGAACGGAGATTGATTTTTAATAAGAAATCAACCTGACCGGCCATGTGGTAACATTCCTGCACCTCTTCAAGCTCCTGAATGTTCTGTTCAAATTTTTCGATGAACGCTTCATTGTGATAACGCATAGAAACCTGGCAGAAGATCGTAATGGGCTGCCCTAGCATGGTTTTATCCAGAACTGCAACGTACTGTTTAATGTAGCCCAGCGTCTCCAGCCGTTTGATGCGTTCATACACCGGAGAGATCGTAAGGTTTAGCTCGGCTGCGAGTTCCTTGGTAGTCATTTTTGCGTCCTGCTGAAGCAGTCGGAGCAGGGTTCGGTCGAGATCGTCCAGGTTTTCCATAAGCGGATAAAAAGCTGCCAAAAATTTTTCTACAATGGGTTATTATAGAAATAGTGTTTCAGTGAATTTAATGGCAAATGTAGCTTGATGCGAGAATATTTTCTTATTTATTACATATGATTCCATAAATATTACTTTAAATATAGTTTTGCATCGGAAGAAGTTCTGTTGTGAATCAGAATGGAAGCCGTTTAAATGGTCGGTTCACACTTAATCCTTTTCTGACCTATGGATACTATTTTAGTTATTGGAGCCGGGGGGCAAATTGGTACTGTGCTAGTGCAGGCTCTCCAACAGAAGTTCGGCCTGAACCGGGTAGTCGCTTCTGATCTTAAAACACCCCAGGTGTTCTCTGGAATTTTTGAAACACTCGACGCCACGAAGGCTGAGGCTATCACAGCTTTGGTACGTCGCTATGAGGTAACTCAGATTTATCACCTGGCGGCTATCTTATCTGCGAGTGGGGAGGCAAATCCTATTCGTACCTGGGAACTGAATATGCAAACGGTACTGAACGTACTGGAAGTAGCTCGCGTAGAAAAAGTCAGTAAGGTCTTTATTCCCAGCTCTATTGCCGTATTTGGGCCATCGGCCAATCCGGTTAATACTCCTCAGCAGTCCTTTCTGGATCCTACGACTGTGTACGGAATCAGTAAGGTTGCCGCGGAAAACTGGATGCAGTATTACCATACGAAGTATAACCTGGATGTTCGATCCATTCGTTATCCGGGCGTGATTAGCTACCAGTCTATGCCCGGTGGGGGAACGACGGATTATGCCGTAGATATCTATCATAAAGCCGTTCAGGGTCAGGATTATGAGTGCTTCCTGTCGGAAGACACCCGTCTGCCCATGATTTATATGGACGATGCCATTCGGGCAACGCTGGAGTTGATGGAGGCAGATGCTGACCAGATCACCGTGCGTAATTCTTACAATTTAGCGGGGTTGAGTTTTACACCGGTGGAGGTTACGGCAGCCATTCAGCACTTTTTTCCAACGTTTCAGACGACTTACAAGCCGGATTTTCGTCAACAGATTGCAAATTCGTGGCCTCAAAGCATTGATGATTCCGCGGCTCGTCGGGACTGGGGTTGGAAACCAGCCTATGATTTGACACGAATGACCGAAGACATGATTCATCATCTGGATCATCAATACCATGCCGATTTAACTCAGGTCTAAATTTAGTAATGTATGTACGGATCTATTAAGGAAGAACTTCAACAGGAGCTGGCCGCCATTGAAGCCGCTGGTTTATATAAGAAAGAACGAATCATTGTGACGCCTCAGTCGGCAGTGATCGGAATTGTAAACGGAACGGAAGTACTGAACTTCTGTGCCAATAATTACCTGGGTTTGTCGTCACACCCGGACGTCATTCAGGCCGCTCACGAAACCATTGATTCTCATGGTTTTGGCATGTCTTCGGTTCGTTTTATTTGCGGTACACAAGACATCCATAAAGAACTGGAAAAGGCCACGGCTGAGTTTGTTGGAGCCGAAGACTGTATTCTCTATGCTGCTGCTTTTGATGCCAATGGAGGCGTTTTTGAGCCTTTACTCAATGAGCAGGATGCCATTATTTCGGATGAACTGAATCATGCTTCCATCATTGATGGGATTCGTTTATGCAAGGCCAAACGTTTCCGTTACAAAAATAACGACATGGCCGATCTGGAAGCCCAATTGAAGGCTGCTGCTGGATCGCGTCGTATCCTGATTGTCACGGATGGCGTGTTTTCCATGGATGGCACCATTGCCCAGTTGGATAAAATCT
Organism: Siphonobacter sp. SORGH_AS_0500; assembly: GCF_031453245.1. Lineage (NCBI taxonomy): Bacteria > Pseudomonadati > Bacteroidota > Cytophagia > Cytophagales > Cytophagaceae > Siphonobacter > Siphonobacter sp. SORGH_AS_0500. Next base: position 2,847,741 of record NZ_JAVIYT010000001.1, on the reverse strand, counting down.
GCGATCTGGCCGATCAGTATAACGCAATGGTCATGGTAGACGAATGCCACGCCAGCGGTTTTATTGGTAAAACAGGCCGCGGAACGCCAGAATATAAAAATGTCTTTGGTCGCATTGACATTATTACCGGAACGTACGGAAAAGCCTTAGGCGGTGCTTCGGGTGGATTTACGGCGGCTCGAAAAGAGATTGTTGATCTGCTGCGTCAGCGTTCGCGTCCGTATTTGTTTTCCAATACGCTGGCTCCGGCCATTGTAGGAGCTTCGCTGAAGGTGCTGGATTTATTAAAGTCTTCTACGGCTTTACGCGATAAACTCGAAGAGAATGCCCGTTACTTCCGGCAGGAAATGACCGCCGCTGGTTTCGATTTATTGCCCGGAGAGCACCCCATCATTCCCGTAATGCTATACGACGCTCCCTTAGCTCAGGAATTTGCTGCGAAGTTACTGGAAGAAGGCATTTACGTCATTGGTTTCTTCTATCCAGTAGTACCTCAGGGAAAAGCCCGGATTCGGGTGCAAATCTCCGCAGGTCATGAACGTGAACACCTGGAAAAAGCAGTGGCTGCGTTTACGAAAGTGGGTAAGGAACTCGGCGTTATTAAATAAGTATTGATTATTAGTTGATGGGTACTTCCCATCAGCTAACAGATTTTTTGGTTTTCATAGTTACACTTCAACGAAAATTTAAAAGCCATGACTGATTCAGCCATGGCTTTTTCGTTTTAGGCCTGTTCAGTATAGATATATTCTTTCTGAATCATTTCTCAATAAGGCTTTATAAGCCTGGCTTGTAATGCAAGCCAAACGAGATACTCATTAAATCAGGATAACCTGGAACAAAAGAGAGTGCAAAGTCGCATTTCCTGGTTAGCGTATACTTGTACTCGAACTCACCGCCATACCAAAGGAAAAGGTGTTGCCAGGGGTCATCAATGTCTCCCCGAAATCGATTCAAGTTCTTGTAACCCTTGAGCCGAAGCCAGTTTTTACGAAAAACTAAAGTTGGACCAATCCCACCGTATAGGCTATGTTTTTCTGTTTTAAAAATTTTAGCTCTTATACCCACGTGTTCAAATCCACCTAGCTGAGCGGCACAATCAGCGTACAAAGCACTCGCTATTTTTACGGAAAGAATATCCTTCACGATGAATTTCTCGTAAGATAAAACACCTCCAATGTTTAGGACCAGATAACCCTTGCTATCGAATCGGCGGGGCATTAAAAATGCATTTTCTCTTTCTCCTTTGGGGTGAATAGACAAACCGAAAAACTTTAATCCGAAATTATCCTGAGCCTTGGAAGAAACACTAATTAACCCCAACCACAGGGCTATGAATAGGGCCAGTTTCATTTTAGCATTCTAAGACGTAGATGTAATGTAAATGTCTGATTAGTAGCTGGCAAAAGTAAGAATTAAACTTTCGCTGCTAGATATAAATGAATATTCAGTAAAGCACAGGCGTTACGCATCAGGCCCATAGCTTCTTTCAGGGGGACAACTTTCGTAAGAATGAATTCGTCGTGATCGGCTCCGGTGGTTTGGGCGTCATAACTGAAAATTTCCTCGCGGCTTAGCTCCAGTTCGACGTAGAAAAAGTACATGGCTTCGTCGCTCGTGCCGCTGCTGGGAAACAAGGGTTTTTCATTCAGTTGATGAACCTGATCAGCAGTAACAATTAACCCGGTTTCTTCCTGAATTTCCCGCACGGCCACATCAAGCGGTAAGTCCGAACCATCCACCATGCCGGCGGGGTGTTCGTACATGTAACTCCCGTCGCAAATGCGGCGTTGTTGCACCAGCAGCAGGTATTTTTCTTTTGTTTCTTTATCAATCAAACAGGTAAGGATCGAAATAACTTCCCCCTTGATAAAGCAGAGCGGAAGAATTTTATGGCCTTCAGGAACCGTCGCATCCAGATTGAATAACCCGAAAAGCAAGTCACCATCGGAACGATATTTTGTGAATAACTCTTCCGTGCCGTGAATAATAACGCCGTTGCGTTGGAGGTTCTTTAACCAGAGTTTAAACTTGGTGGATTGTGCGTAGTCGCCCATCTTGTTTTTATTAATCTTATAAGAATGGCTCAAATTACTCGTTTTCCCTGCAACGGACGATAAAACAACTGCATCTTTGTTATGAAAAATATGATCATGAATCTTATGAAATCTTATCAATTAGTGGCCTTCGGGCTTTTAGCCTCCCTGTCTGGTTACGCTCAGCAAACCAAAACGATTGATATTAAGTCCTTTAATAAAGTCAGAATTCTGGGATGCGTAACAGCCGAGTTATTAAAGAATGACAGTCCATCACTGGTAATCACCACCCCAAAATCGCTGGACGATTCTAAAGTAACCGTTGAAACGAAGAACGATGAGTTAATCATCCGTCAGAATTGGGAAAAGGAAGTTGTTAAGAAAGGGGATTGCCGGACCAGTGACATTCACGTAAGTCTGGCTTACACTAATCTTGAATCACTGTATACGGGTGTGGGTGCCGATGTGAAAGTATTGCAGGTGGTGCAAACCCGCGATCTGGATCTTCAGGCGGCTACCGGAAGCCAGATTACCCTCGAAGCCGACGTTCGCAATCTGAAGGCGAAAGCTGCTCAGGGGGCTGTTCTGGAATTGTCGGGCAAGGCTTCTGAACAACAAACCAGTGTAAATACCGGTGGAGAAATTCACGCTTATAACTTAACAAGTGAGGACGCTTTCGTAAAAGCCAACACGGGCGGAGTGGCGTGGATTACCGTTACGCAACGGCTGGATGCCTCGGCTAATACCGGCGGAGCCGTTCGTTACAAAGGAAAGCCTTCCCGGAAGAACGTCAGTTCTAATTTGGGCGGCGAGGTGAAAGCCGAGTAGTTCATAGTTTTTAGCGACCGCGGTTGTTAGTTATTAGATTGATATTCTTGGCTTTATGGTTAAGTCATAGATTATTCAATAACGATAAAAACTTACTAGCAAGAACATCCCGAAAGTTTTAAACTTTCGGGATGTTCTTGCTAGTAACGCCCAGTGGGCAGAGGAATCACGGGTAAGCTTTCATTTCCGCCTTCCGTGATGGATTGAACGGCGAAGAAATAAGAGTCACGCGAGTAGGGGAGCGTAATCGACGTATCCGTCACGAAAAACTTCTTTTGCCAGAAAGGCTGATAGGTTTCCCGCATTAACACATAATAGCCCTTCACTTTTCCGCTTTTCGGAGCTTTCCAATTCAGTTTAGCATAATTGGCCGATCCTTTTACTTCAATCTTGACCTCCTGAGGCATTTGTGGAGCTTTGGCTAAGTTTGCCAGGGTGGCCAGGTTAACTCCGGCATTTTTACGGAGGTATTCAAAATCCATGAACTTGATCAAATCGCCGTATTCTTTACCTTTTTCGGTATGAATATCCTGGTGTTGGTGATCAAAGTTTTCATTCATTTCAGTAATACGAACCGCCGCAAATCCACGATTGACAAAAGGCGTATGATCACCCCCGCGTTGAAAACGGTCGTTTCGGTAAATCAAAACCACTTCCAGATTTTCAACGTAACGTTCGCCCACCTCTTTCATGTAACGAGCTAACTGACGAGTTTTTCCGTCGTTTTCCGCCCCAATGGACCGAATTGTAGCGGCCTGCTCGGCAGTCTGGTAGGCGGGTAAGCCTTCACTGAAAACCCGAAGTCTCGTGTTATCAATAACACTCGTTTCACTTCCAGCTGAGGAACCCATGGTATCGTTATTGAGAATGGCTTCCAGATTCCATTTTTTATCAACGGCCTGTTGAGCATAATAATCCGCTCCGTATAAACCCTGTTCTTCTCCGCTCACAATCAAAAAGACAAGGGTAGCCGGAAATTTGGCCTGAGCCATAACCCGAGCCAGCTCCAAAGCCGTGGCTACTCCAGACGCATCGTCATTGGCACCGGGCGAATCAATATCCCGGTTCATAATGTCGAAAGCACGGGAATCGATGTGGGCAGAAATAACAAAAACGCGATCATCCGCAGGATCGGTGCCTTTTAAGGTAGCGACGACATTGGCAATTTCGTGTTCCTTATCAATCCGGCGACCGTCGGGTTTTAAGGTCCAGCTTTGTAGTTCTGCGGTTAAACGGCCACCGGAGTTTTTAGCGTAAGATTGAAATTTGGAAAGCGTCCATCGACGAGCCGCTCCAATTCCTTTTGTGGCATCCGTGACTGAACTCATGGTGTGACGAGAGCCAAAGGAAACCAGTTTTTCTACACTGGCTTTCATGGAATCTGCCGAAATAGCTTTGACATAACGCTCAATTTCCGGGTCGCGATTCACTATTTCCTGAGCATGACTAACAAGTGGGAGGAAGAAAGCTCCGAGGAGCAGGTAACGTTTGAACATACGATCTCAAAAGTATTGGTCAGTGATGAAGCAAAGTAATACTTCTGAGCTCATTCCGATGGGAGAATAGATGGGCTGGGGAATTTAGGATGGAAAACCCTGAAGAAAGGCTACGAATGTCAGTATAGCTATAAAACAAAATAAGGCCGAGCGAAACGCTCAACCTTATCCCACTTAACCTCTAAACCTATTTTACTATGAAAAAACGCTAACCTCTTGTGAATAATACGACACGGCCTCTTTCACTTATCTTTCCTTCGTGTCTGGTTTTGGAACTCTTCACTAGTAAACATAGTTCCAAAAAATGCATTCCAAAGAGAACAAATCCTGCGAAATGAAATTTCTGCAATTTCGCTAAAGCTTTCGAAAAGAAACTATTTTTTGAAAACTTAATTTTACTGCAAAATCAAATCTTCAACTTCTTTTCTGGTAACTACCACAAAGTTACAAATCATTTCTGATACTTCCTGGTATTTTACAATTTACTTGTCCTCGTTTGACATTACAAATGTAGATACACTAATTTAAAAGTCCAAACTTGGAAAATTACAATTTCAAAATATTATTCGGAATAATATCCTATTTTAAAAGCACTATTACGAAAAATTTGATACAAAAAGACCGCTAGGTAAAATATTATATGGATAAATATGGAATAAAGTTCCTGAAAATATTACTTTCCAAAAATTGAAAATTCTTTAATAAGTACAATCATTCGTTAAAATTATTCATCGTCTTGTCAATTCCTAAAGTGCAAAAAGACAAAAGAATGTCAATGCATTTATCCAGACGCTCGGGAATTAACTCTAATTCAGCTTTCGGAAATTCACCCAAAACGTAATCCGCCTGTCGTCCTTTCGGGAAATCGCCTCCGACACCAAACCGTAAACGAGCGTATTGATCCGTACCAAAAATTTCCTGAATATTTCGTAACCCGTTGTGCCCGCCGTGCGATCCTTTGGAACGAACGCGAAGTTTTCCGAAGGGAAGGGCAATGTCATCCGTAATAGTTAACGTATTTTCAATGGGAATTTTTAATTCCTTCATCCAGTAGTTAATCGCCTTCCCGCTCAGGTTCATGTACGTAGTAGGCTTGATCAGGTATATCGTACGACCTTTATACTTGAGTTCCGCTCCGTAAGCCAGTCGGCCTATGTCAAATTTTAATCCTTCCTGAGCCGCCAGCCGATCCAGAACCATAAACCCGATGTTATGACGGGTCAGGGCATATTCCGGGCCAATGTTTCCCAGACCCGCGATGAGATACTTCATGTATTTTTAGATTAAACGGATAAATTTCTTTGGCACATTGTACAGAAGATCAACGCATCCGCAATTATTTCGCAATTGAAAAGCGAATTTCGCCCCTTAGGATTCCTAAATCCTAATTTCGTTTGCCTAATTTTGCCATCCTATGCAGCGACGATTGCTTCTTGCCAGTCCCTTGTTGGAAATCACAATTAGTCGATTGTGCCAACAACTTATTGAGAATCACCAATTATTTGCAGATACCGTTATTCTGGGTCTGCAACCCCGGGGTATTCATCTGGCCCAACGAATTCATCAGGAACTACAACAGACCACCGGAACGACTATCCCTTTCGGTTGGCTCGACGCTACTTTTCACCGGGACGACTTCCGCCGCCGGGAGTCAATCGTTCGTCCGAACCAGACTAAAATTCCTTTTACCATTGAAGGGAAAAAGGTAATTCTGGTGGACGACGTGATTGCGACAGGTCGGATGGTACGGGCCGCTCTGGATGCCATGACCTTCTTTGGTCGCCCGGAACGCATTGAACTGGCGGTATTGATTGACCGTCGATACAATCGTGATATTCCTCTCGCTCCAGATTACGTAGGTATGAAAGTCAACACGCTCGATACGCAGCGGGTAATCGTGGAATGGAAAGAACAAGGCCACGAGAAAGACGGCATTTGGCTCAGTGATTAATGGAATAGATGTTTCCCCCTCCGATCTTTTTGAGGGGGCTTTTTTTGAATACACCATTTGTTTTCGCTCATCAACGGAAACTTAATTTATACGAACGTGCTAAGTACAAGACATTTACTAGGCATTAAAGACCTCACTGAAGAGGATATTCAGCTCATCTTCCAAACCGCTGACGAGTTTAAGGAAGTGCTCAATCGCCCCATTAAGAAGGTTCCTTCCCTGCGTGACCTTACCATTGCAAACGTCTTTTTTGAAAACTCTACGCGTACCCGTCTGTCGTTTGAGCTGGCCGAAAAACGTCTTTCTGCTGACGTAATTAATTTTTCATCTTCAGGAAGTTCGGTAAAAAAAGGGGAGACCCTGCTGGATACGGTGAATAACATCCTGTCTATGAAAGTAGATCTGATCGTGATGCGTCACAGTTCACCCGGAGCACCGCATTACCTGTCTACACGCATTCCTGCTAATGTGGTAAATGCGGGCGACGGTACGCACGAACACCCCACGCAGGCCTTGCTGGATGCATTTTCCATTCGTGAAAAACTGGGTGATGTGGCGGGTAAGAAAGTGGCGATCATTGGCGATATTTTGCACTCTCGCGTAGCACTTTCGAATATTTTCTGTCTGAAAAAACTGGGTGCCGAAGTAATGGTTTGCGGTCCGAGCACGTTGATCCCTCGGTACATTCGTGATCTGGGCGTCATCGTTTCGCATGACGTTCGCGAAGCCTTACGCTGGTGCGACGTAGCGAACGTACTACGGATTCAACTGGAACGTTTGCAGGTGAAATACTTTCCAAGTCTGCGGGAATATTCGTTGTATTATGGCATAACCAAAGCCATGCTGGATGAACTGGATAAACCCATTGTATTAATGCACCCCGGCCCCATTAACCGTGGGGTGGAGTTAAGCTCCGATGCCGCTGATTCTCCTGAGCATTCCATTATTTTGAATCAGGTAGAAAATGGCGTAGCTACGCGGATGGCAGTGTTATATCTATTGGCTGCTCAGCGTTAATAGATTCATCGCGTTCGTTAATCGAATGCGTAGGGAAGGGGTAGTGATACCTGTAATAATAGGTTGACTAATAATTAATTTTGTGCGGATTAGACGCGATCAATCGCGTCTCTACAGTAAAAAAGGGATCGAATTTCGATCCCTTTTCTTTTTTATCTACATATAACTCAAAACAAATAAACTCCAAACGCTCTACCCAATCAGTCGTTTTAAGCTAGCTAGGATCACTACAATACCTACCATAATCATCATGGCCTTGAGGGGTAACTTACTGGCCAGACGAGCCGCGATGGGAGCCGCAATCACTCCTCCGAGAATTAAGCCCAGGATTACCTGCCACTGCGAAAGTCCGATGACTAAAAAGAAAGTCAAGGAAGAAGAGAAGGAGATAAAAAATTCAGCCAGATTGACCGAGCCAATCGTATACCGGGGATGCCGACCCGATGCAATCAGAGTAGATGAAACGATAGGTCCCCAGCCGCCACCGCCAATGGAGTCCATAAATCCACCAAACCAGGCCAGGGGGCCAATCATTTTGATCGGGTTCTTTTTCTGACGCTTGATGAGGGCTTTGCGGATAATGACGATCCCCAGGATGAGGGTATAAACGGAGACGGCGGGTTTTACGTAGTCCATGTATTCTTCCAGCACCGAAGAAAGCAAATAAGCCCCTAATACCGCTCCAATGACGCCGGGAATCAGAATAACTTTAAATAGCTTGGCATTCACGTTGCCGTATTTCAGGTGCATATAACCCGAAACGCCGCTGGTAAATATTTCGGAAGTATGGACACTCATGGAAATCACGGAAGGGGAAACGCCTACGCCAGCCAGAAAAGTAGCGGCTGAAACGCCATACGCCATGCCCAGAGCTCCATCCACCATCTGAGCCAGAAAGCCACCGAGAACATACCAGAGAATATCAACGGTAATAGAATTGAAAGCGGTAATGATGTTCTCTACTGTCAGAAATTTGAAGATCAAATGACCGACAATCATTAATGCCAGGGCATTAACTATATGAATAAAAACCTCCGCAGGTTTACGTTCTCTTTTCCAGAGCGTAATGATGGCTTCTTCAAACGGGTTTTTTCGACGCACTTTAGCTTTCGAAGGTCTAGGTTGGGTCGATTGAATGAGGTCTGGCGTGGATTCCATGCAGTATTGTTTACCTACAAAAATAGTAGAGTATTTACTACTCCACCAAATTAGTAGAATAATATATTCACGATTTAACAAATCCTTAAGCTTGCAGACGATGCTGGTAGATGTGTAATGGTCTGTATTTTAGATGGTTATAGTAATTTTCATAAAAAAGGGAGCTTCCTGAAAGCTCCCTTTTTTATGAAAATTAAAATGATCGCTACTGTTTGATGTAAATCACTTTTTGTGCGGCCTGAATGCCATCCTGATCAAATTGCCGTTTGATTTGTTCCTGCATAAAGTAATAAGTATCCCAGTAATGAGCAGGAGTGGTCCAGACACGAACATCATACGTAGCCGAATCGGGCTGAAGTTTGGTTAGTAACACATCATGTGGTCGGTCTTTCAGAGCATGAGGGCAAGCGTCTACTGCTTTCTGAATGGCCGATTTGGTGGCTTCCAAGGTATTCTGACTTCCCACCCCAAAGACCATATCCACCCGGATTATACCTTTGCCGGAAATATTCGTTAAAGGGCTGGTCGATAGGGGCCCGTTGGGGATAATGATGGTTTTATTATCGGGAGTAACTAAAATGGTGTTAAAAATCTGAATGGCTTCCACGACCCCTGTAAATCCCTGTGCTTCTATCAAGTCACCCACCCGAAAAGGTTTAAAAATCAGAATCAACACGCCTCCTGCAAAGTTCGCCAGACTTCCCTGCAAGGCCAGCCCTACGGCTAAACTCGCCGCACCCAGAATGGCTACAAAAGAGGTCGTTTCAATCCCCAGAATGCCCGCACAGCTCAGCAGAAGCATGACATTCAGTAGGACATTAATCATGGAAGAAAGAAAAGGTTGTACGTCCCGATCGATCTTACTTTGATTCATGCGACTGGACAAAAACCGGATCAATTTTCCGATGATAAAACGACCGATCAGAAATGTAGCTAAGGCAAGTAATACTTTCCCGCCGTATTGGGATATAGCCAGAAGGGCAACGTTTTTAGCGTTTTCTAAATCCATTTTGGATTACTATTAAGGGTAAAGGCTGCTTTTAAATCGGGGTAATATTAAATCTTATTGTCTAATATAATAACTAATATCAATATTTATTAGTAAACGGTACGTTTGGCTCTGATACAGAATTGGTAAAAAGAGGGGAGATTTTTGAACTAAAAAAGCTAAAGCTGCTTTTAAAAAGTAAAACTCTGATTGTCAAATATTTAAAATATTTAACATATAAAAGTATATTAATCTACTTATTTTATAGGATAAATAGTTTTAATTTGCTGTATCAACCGAAAAGCCATGAACAATCCTATTATTGACTTAAAAATTCAGGGTAATTCCAGCCGCCTGCTGGTATATGAAGTACTGAATGCCGTTAGCCGCCGAAAAGGGAATCGCGTTCGCCAGGTCGATTTCGATTATCAGGAGCATACCCAACGCGGCATCATCAAAGTGGAGCTACATGAACCTGAACAAGTATTAATTCGAAGAATACTGGCCGTTTCCGGCGTTTCTAAAGTGTTCCCGATTACCGCATAAGATTACCCAATTTTTTGCGTACATAACCATAAATTCTATGAAAGGTCTGGACTTCAACATTCTCGCCTTTGCCATCCCACTATTCGTTTTTTTCATTGGCTTAGAGTATTATCTATCCTTACGTCAACAAAAAAAAGTCCATCACTTTGCCGATTCCGCTACCAACGTTGGGGTAGGCATAGCCGAACGGCTTAGCGACTTGTACGTTAGCAGTCTTTTCTATTACGTCTTCGACTTTATTCATCAGCATTTTGCCCTTTTTGACATTAAGGAGAACGCCTGGACGTTCATTCTGCTTTTTCTGGCGACAGATCTGGTCTGGTACTGGTACCATCGCTTTGCCCACGAGATTAACCTTTTCTGGGGTGTTCACGTGGTGCATCATCAAAGCGAGGAATTCAATTATACCGTTGCCGCACGGATCACGGTTTTCCAGGCCATCGTCCGGGGAGCTTTCTGGTGCGTCTTACCGCTAATTGGATTTTCTGCGGAGATGATTACGGTGTTATTACTCATTCACGGAGCCTATCCCTTCTTTACGCATACCCAATTGGTAGGAAAATTGGGCTGGCTGGAATACATTTTCGTTACTCCTTCGCACCACCGCGTTCATCACGCCAGTAATGAAATATATCTTGATAAAAACTACGGCGATGTGCTGATTATCTGGGATAAGATTTTTGGTACGTTCGTCGAAGAAACCGAAACGCCAGTCTATGGCTTAACGAAGCCTTTAAAGAGTTATAGTTTTCTCTGGCAGCATTTCCATTTTTTAATGGAGATTGCACTTTCAGTGAAAAAGACGCCCGGTTTTCTGAATAAACTCGGTGTCGTTTTTGGAAAGCCAGCTAACTTCGATCCTAATGTCAGGGGAGAACTGGAGGAAATATTTCTGTCTCAACAACCGGAAGTGGTGGTCAGTCGCCACATGCGAATTTACGTTATTGCTCAACTGGTGACCGTCTCCGTACTGCTCTTTTTCCTGATTTTACTGGATCATTACTGGCCCTCAAGTATTCGTATCGGCGGCGGCGTTTTTATTCTGCTAACGCTGATTAACATCGGTGCGATTTTAGAAAAAAAAACCTGGGTTTTGTATCTGGAGTACGCTCGCATTTGTGGCCTGATTCTGATGTTCTATGCTTTTACCGAAAATGCCTGGCTATTGGTGGGACTAAACGTGATTAGCGTAGTACTAGTCTTTACTTCGGGTTTTCTGCGTCGTCAATACGTGCATTGGGTGTACGAATAAATCAATGATGAAATCATCAGTTAGCAGTGAAGAACTACGAGCAAAACCAGTACCTTGCCCGTAGTTCTTCACTTTTTAACCTATAGGCAACGATGGCACAACCAACAGAAGAAACCCTGATCCAGGTGCTGGAACGATTGAAGAAAGAAGGATTTACGCTGGATTTTAATCTCGAACCAGATTCCATTCATTGTTCGCAGGAAAACCTGCGACTGAAACCTGAAGCGTTTGAAATAGTAGAAACGGTGCGACTGGAAGGTATGTCCGATCCTGATGATAATGTAATCGTGTACGCAATTGAATCTCGCGACGGCGAGAGAGGAGTGTTGATCTCAGCTTATGGGGTCTATGCGGAAGAAAGCACGAGTGCCGAACTGGCGGCTAAGCTGGCCGTGAATCGCGAGTCCTGATTCACCGTTTAATGGATATTCACATTTATTAGTTTTTCTCCCTTTGAAAACGAAATTACCGAACGTCGGTACGACTATCTTCACGACGATGTCGCAACTGGCCCAGCAACACGGGGCTTTAAATTTATCACAGGGTTTTCCGAGTTTTGATGCCGCCCCGGAGTTAATCAATCGGGTCGAGGCTTACCTTCGAAAGGCAGTTAATCAGTATGCTCCAATGACGGGTGTGGCTCCGTTGCGTGAAATGCTGGCTCAGAAAACCGAACAGATTTCGGGGCTGATTTACCATCCTGAACGAGAAATTACGGTTACTTCTGGAGCAACCGAAGCTCTTTTTGCTGCTATTTCAGCGGTGGTTAGTCCGGGCGATGAGGTTATTATCTTTGAGCCAGCGTATGATAGCTACGTTCCGGCGATTGAACTGAACGGCGGTGTTCCGGTTTTTATCAGTTTGCAAGCCCCTGATTTTAAAGTTAGTTGGTCGGAAGTGTCCGAAAAAATAACGGATCGAACCCGGCTGATGATCATTAATACGCCGCATAACCCGACGGGTCAGGTTTGGCATAAGGACGATCTGAATCAATTAGCAAGCTTGATTAAAGAGCGGGAAATTTACCTTGTAGCCGATGAGGTCTATGAACACATTACCTTCGATGGAATCCCTCATGTTTCAGTAGCCCAACATCCCGACTTATTTGAGCGAACGTTCGTCTGTAGCTCCTTTGGCAAGACGTTTCACATCACGGGCTGGAAAGTGGGTTACTGTCTTGCTCCGGCAGAATTGAGCACTGAATTTCGAAAAATTCATCAATACCTGACCTTCAGTACCGTTACTCCCATTCAGTTCGCTTTAGCGGACTACTTGCAGGAACCGGAGCATTACCTTTCCGTTGCAGAATTTTATCAGCAAAAACGGGATTTTTTTCTTAAGAATCTCGAAGGTTCGGCCTTTAGCTGGAAGCCTTCGCAGGGTACGTTTTTCCAGAGCCTTTCGTATCAGGGGTTAAGTGAAGAAGGGGATGCCGAATTAGCCATTCGATTAACCAGAGAATACGGCATCGCTTCCATTCCGACCTCCGTTTTTTATCAGCAAAAAAACGATCAAAAACTGTTGCGATTCTGCTTCGCAAAGGATAACAACATGCTTCAACAAGCGGCAGAACGACTATTAAAAATTCAGTGGTAATGCCTTCAGTATCATAAACCAACTAAAAATGCCGCCGGAAGATCCAGTGGCATTTTTTTCCTTGATTGCATACACACTTACTTAATAATAGTCAAATTCTGAAAAACAGAACATGGTTTTGGTTAAGTAAAACCTTATCTCTCGTACTAACTAACGATTAACGTATAGGGCAGTTAGTAAGGCCCGGGCATTGGGAGCTAGTTCGAGGTTTTCGTCAACAAAGTCATAGACGATTTTTCGCTGACGGTTAATGACGTAAACGGCGGGAATATAGGCGTCGTCGGAAATACCGGAGACCCGTTCCCAAAGGGGGTGAAAATCAGAGTAAACCCCGAAACTGCGGGCAATCTGATTGTGGCGATCATAAGCCAGATTAAAATCCAGGTCTTCGTAATCAGCCAATTGTTGCAGCATAGGAGCAGGCTCGTTGGAAAGTACCAGTAACTCGCCACCTAATCCCTTGATGCTTTGGTTGAGCGTTTGCAGCACCCGTAAATGCTTGGGAGCATAGGCGTTCCAGCAGGGGCAATAGAAACTCAATACCAACGGTTTTTTCTGAACCAGTTCTGCCAGACTTAGCTCATGCCGACTTTGAAACTGATCTGCCAACGAGGCATTCCAGACCCCAGAGCTCGCTTTTAGCGAAAAGGAGGGAACCGTCTGACCTTCCTTGAAAGGGCTTACGCGTTCGGGTCGTTTATTAATCAGAGGCTTAATTTTTACTGTATTAATTTGCCCCGCTTCATCTTCAATTTCGTATAACATGGCAATAAGCGTTTATAGTCTGTCAGGAGGATGCGATCTGGTGGCTGTGGCGGGACTCGAACCCGCGTCGGAAGCTTTGCAGGCTTCTGCCTCACCACTCGACCACACAGCCCGTGTTGTGGTTGGATGATGCAAATATATATGAAAATATATTATCTATAGAACTAGTAGAGTAATAATTTTTTAGAAATTTATAAAGTCACTTATGAGAGTAAGATAGGTATTTAGTAATCAAATAGTTAGAGTATAAGTCTTAAAAAAAGAATACGTACGGAGAATGCAGTCATTCATTACCCTGTAACTTCAGCAAAGAAAAATAGCCTACAGATCATAAGTTTTACGATCCTACTCACCTATAAGTCATGATGAACTTTCCCGAATTTCTTAGTCCCTATCAGGCAGACCTGGAGAAATATAAGATGGAGACGGTACTGATCAATGCTACTCCAATTGCCAATGGCGAGTCCTTAAGTATTACGCAAAGCAAATTTTTAGGCCTGCCTTTTCTTCCGGTCGGTGTGGATTATCCCGAAGACAGTAAGGGAACCCCCATGATTCTACTGGCTCAGATTAATTTTTCGGAACTCCCTTCTTTACCTGAGTACCCTTCCGAGGGTATTCTGCAATTATTCGTATCACCCGACGATTGGTATGACATGGAGGAATACGCCGTTTTATACCATGAAGATTTGACGCAGGAACATCAGAAAGACTTTTCTTTTCTAACGGATGATTTTTACCTGGACAGTCCCATTTTAAGCGAGCACGCCTTGCAGTTTGAAAAAAGCGTAGAATATGGTGGTGTAGCAGACGAGCGGTTTGATTATATGTTTGGTGAACAGGACTATTGGGATTTTGAAGAATCATTAGCTGAAGAAGATGCAAAACAACTGGGCACCTTTTTTACATCGGGGGGCAGTAAAGTAGGAGGGTATGCCTATTTCACACAGCAGGATGTTAGATCTTACAGCCCGTCTAAGAAAAATGATTTGCTGTTATTACAAATTGATAGCGATGAAAAGATCATGTTTGGCGATTCAGGCGTAGCTAACGTGTTTATTAATCCAGATGATCTAAAGAAGAAGGACTTTTCAAAGGCCTACTTCTATTGGGATTGCTACTAATGATTGATACACTAAAAGGAACAGAATCAGATGGTTTTGTTCCTTTTTTTGAATGAGGTAAATGTTGCCTTCTACCGCTGCCAGCCAAACACGTCCAGCTTACTGAAGAAGTAGTTCGATCATGCCACTGCCAGCGAAAAAGCTGGCAGTGGCATGATCGGGCTATTTTTTGAGAAATAAATTTATTTGATAAACAACTAACAACTAACAACTAACAACTAACAACCGCAGCGGCGGCCGCTAACAACTAACAACCGCTAAATCAACCAGTCCAGAGTATCGCGGATTAGTTTTTGAACGACTTGCTCCGGGGCAGGAGCAAACTCGTTACTGACCCGATTCGCTACAATAGCACTCAGTGAAAGCATTTCGTGTCCGAGCATTTTTCCAAATAAATAATAAGCTGCTGTTTCCATTTCGAAGTTGGTGATTCGATTCCCATTCCAGTTGAACTGATTCAGCGTGTCGATGCTATTAAGAATTTTCGGGGCCAATCGAAGGCTGCGTCCCTGCGGGGCGTAAAAGCCGGGGCAAGTTAACGTGATCCCGGCAAAAACGTTGGGAATGAGTCGGGTAGTGAACCCATCGAGTAAAGTTTGAGAGCCATCAACGGCGTAAGGCTGTAACCTTAATTGCAGGGAATCTTTTAATTCCTGACAAAATTCGGGATACCAGCGTGATTCGTCGGTATCATAAAAATCAAGTAAGCCGTCCAGACCCACGCCTGAGCTGGATGCCACTACCGATCCCACCGGAATATCGTATTGCAAACTTCCTGAAGTACCAATGCGGATGATTTTCAGAGGATTAAGAGAAGGCAGCGGTTCGCGACGTTTAAGATCAATGTTCCGAACGGCATCTAGTTCCGTCATGACGATCTCTACATTATCCGAACCAATGCCTGAAGAAACCACGGTTAACCGCTTTTTGCCAATAGAACCAGTGTGCGTTACAAACTCGCGGTGCTGTTTTTTTATTTCAATCCGATCAAAAAATTGGGAAATCATTCCGACCCGGTCGGGGTCTCCAACGACGATTACGGTATCTGCTACATCTTCTGGCAAGAGTTTTAAGTGATAAATACTACCGTCGGGATTAAGAATTAATTCAGAAGCAGGATAGGGCATGGCTTTTACAAATCAATGAAAGTACTAAGTTTGAGAAACGATTAGGGAGGCCGCGATGGGTTCCTCCGCCTAAACTTAACAGAATTATACCAAAACCAGTGAATAGGTTCATGGGTATATCATAATCAGAAAAAACGTTGGAATACTGGATTGGAATAGATATCGGAACCACGAACACCAAAGCCGTTGCTTTTGATGATTCAGGAGTGGTAAAAAGTCAGCATAATCAGGGGTATGAAATGATTCACCCGGAACCTGATTTTAGCGAAATGGACGCTGGGGTAATCTGGGAAGCTGTAGAGAATTGTTTACAAAAGGTTATCAAGGAACTGGATGCTCCCGTTCGGACGATCACGTTTTGTGCGGCCATGCATAGCCTGATGGCGGTAGATGAGGAGGGAAATCCGCTCACTAATCTGATCATCTGGGCGGATAATCGAGCTACGGAAGAAGCAGATTCTTTAGTCCATAGTGAAACAGGTAAACAAATTTACGAAGCCTGCGGAACGCCCCTCCATCCGATGATTCCGCTTTGTAAGTTAATGTGGTGGCAAAAACACGAGCCAAACCTGATTCAAACGGCCTTCAAATTTGTTGGAATCAAAGAATACATCTGGTATAAGCTCACGGGGGAATGGGTCATTGATTATTCCCTGGCCTCGGCTACGGCGATGTTTGATATCCATAAGCTTGTGTGGAACGAACTGGCTCTGAAGACCGCTGGCATCACGGCTGATAAGCTTTCCAAACCCGTTTCTACCTATTATTCCGTTTCGGAAATCAATCATGGGGTACTGGATTTATACGAATCATCCATCGAAAAAGTAAAAGATACGCAGTGGGTAATCGGAGCTTCGGATGGTTGCCTGGCTAATCTCGGAACAGGGGCCGTAACGCCCGGTCGGGTAGCCATTACCATCGGCACCAGCGGAGCCGTGCGGGTAAGTTCGAAAAAGCCCATTCTGGACAATCAGAAACGGACGTTCTGCTATTTACTGGATGAAGAGACGTATATCATTGGGGGAGGAACCAACTCCGGTGGAGTGGTTTTTCAATGGTTACGGGATGAATTTTTCCCGGGGCAGTCGGAAGATGAACTTACCGAGAAAGCATCGGAAATTCCCGTGGGCTCACTAGATTTAGTGTTCCTGCCGTACTTACTCGGTGAGCGGGCTCCGATCTGGAATGTTCACGCCAAAGGTAGTTTTTACGGGCTGACGCTTCAGCACACTTCAGCCCATTTCATTCGGGCCGTTCTGGAAGGTATTTGCCTGCATACGTATTCCATCGTTCGGATTCTGGAAGAACGGGAAGACGTGCATGAAATCTACGCTTCGGGTGGTTTTGCCAAGAGCGAACGCTGGGTGCAGATGCTGGCCGATGTGTGCGGAAAAACGGTTTGTTTGCCCGAAAGCGTAGAAGCTGGTGCCTGGGGGGCTGCCTTGATGGGCATGAAAGCCGCCGGATTTATTCAGGACCATCAGGAAAAGCTGAAAGGTCTGAAGGTGGATCGTTCGTTCAAGCCTAATCCAGAGAACGCGGCTCAATACCAGCAAATTTTTGAGCGATTCATGAAGCTGTACGAAGCGACTAAATCATTATAGATCAAGCTTCATGTAAACCACCTCAGCCAGGGGATTGAAAACGTAAGGTTCTGTGGGCTCGAATCCCAGTGATTGGTAAAGACGAATAGCGGAGGTTAATCGTTCCAGACTATCAAGTTTCATGGTCTGATAGCCCGCTTTTGTGGCGTAATGGATGACTTCCTCGGCCAGTTTTCGGCCCAATCCGGTGCCGCGTTGACTAGGATGGACGAACAAGCGTTTCATTTCGCAAATGCCGGATTCTTTTAGGGGTTTAAGGGCCACGCAACCCACCACCTGATCGTTTTCGTCCTCGGCCAGAATGACGCATCCAGCAGGAGAACCGTATAACTCAGGTAATATCTGTAACTCGTGCTCGAAATTCTGAAACGATAAATCTATACCCAAACCCAGAGCATACTGATTAAAAATAGATCGAATTTTTTCAACGTCTTCAGGGGGAAAAGGACTGTATCGAAGGGTTACCATTTATTGTCTTGGGTTTAGAGTTTTGAGTTTTTGATTCGTTTTTGTTTTATAAATCATTATTAGATTATATACAAAAGGCCAGCCTGAAACGTTTCAGGCTGGCCTTTTTATTACCGAAGAATTGACTACTCTACAACCAGATCTTCCATAATGATCTTGTCCAGGGTGACGGGTAATTCGTGGATGCGTTTGCCCGTGGCGTGGAAAATAGCGTTGACGATGGCCGGAGCTACGCCAACAACACCAATTTCGCCCAGGCCTTTAATGCCCATCGGATTTACGACATCATCATTTTCTTCGACGAAGATCACTTCCATCTCAGCCGGAATGTCTGCATTGACGGGAATATGATATTCGGCGTAGTTATGGTTCATAAATCGGCCAAAGTTTGAATCTACCTGGCTTTCTTCTTCCAGAGCCTTACTAATGCCCCAAACCATTCCTCCCAAGATCTGGCTACGGGCTGTCTTCGGATTGAGAATTTTACCGCCAGCGATAGCACTGACCATTCGACTCACCCGAACCGTTCCGAAATCTTCATCTACCCGAACTTCTACAAAAACGGCCGAGTGTGTGTTCCGGGCATAATCCATTTGCTTGAGCATGTTGGGTAAGGCTGTCGAAGTATCCTCCAGGTAGTTTTCACCCGCCTGCTTCAGAATATCGGAGTAGGAGATACAAATCTCAGGATCCGCTTTGAGGCGAATTTTTCCATCAGCAAATTCCAGATCTTCCTGCGGGCGGTCAGCCAAAGGAGCGTAACTGGTACGGGAAAGTAGCTTAAGTAACTTTTCCCGAATATTCTCGCAGGTAATCCGAACGGCATTTCCTACGGACGCTGCCGTCGCCGAACCGCCTTCCAGGTAGGCAAGGGGCAGGGACGAATCACCTAACTTGAAAGTCACTTGCTCCATGGGCATTCCAAGCGTTTCAGCTGCAATCTGCGTCATGATGGTATAAGTGCCGGTTCCAATATCGGAAGTTCCGCTGCTTACCGTCAGCTTTCCATCTGCCGATAAAAATGCCTTCGCTCGGGAGGGAACGAACATGGCATCCCACATACCCGTGGCCATGCCCCAGCCAATCAATGTTTTACCATCCCGCATGGATCGGGGTTCCGGGGTCCGCTTCGACCAACCGAACTTCTCGGCTCCCTGCTGGAAACAGGCTTTCAATTCCTTGCTTGAATAAGGCTTGCCCTGATTGGCGTCTTCTTCGGTGTAATTTTTTAAACGTAATTCCACCGGATCCATGCGGAGTTTATAAGCCAGTTCATCCATTGCACATTCGATGGCATACACTCCCGTTGCTGCTCCGGGAGCCCGCATATCCAGGGGCGTGTACAAATCACCCGCAATGAGCTTATAGTCGTAGGAAACGTTATCGCACTTATACATCGCTCCCGACCAGTCTACAATGGTCTCTGTATAATTTTCAAAACGGGACGTTTCAGAATAGGCCGCGTGATTCAGGGCCTGTAAGGTGCCATCCTGAGACGCTCCCAGTGACAATTTCTGTAGCGTTGCCGGGCGGTGGCCGAAGGAAAACATTTGCTGGCGGGTAAGGGTAACCCGTACCGAACGCTTTAATTCTAACGCAGCCAGCGTTGCCATAAATAGTTGATATTGGGGACGTAAGCCCGAGCCAAAAGCTCCACCCACAAAAGGAGAGACGATCCGAACCCGTTTCTTCGACAAACCAAAAATTCCGGTTACGTAATTCTGGCTGTTAAATACTCCCTGGGTTTTGTCGTAAATCGTTAGATGATCGTCAGCTTCGTAAATAACCGTCGAAGCATGCATTTCCATGGGATTGTGGTGTTCCGCTCCGTGGTAATAACTGGTCTCGAACCGGACGTCAGACTTCGCAAATTCCTTCGCAAAATTGCCTCGGTTTTTAGGTTTCTTATACCCCTGTTTTCCCTTACCGGGATCGAAAGCTTTATCGAGATGATCCCGAATTTCTACCTCAACCGGGCCTTCGGTTTCGTAGTCTACCTTAACCAGTGTAGCGGCATAACGAGCCAACTCAAACGTTTCAGCCACTACCAAAGCAATGGGTTGCTGACTGAATTTAATTTCCGGCCCGTTCAGAGGACGAAAGGGAGAGCCCGGCGGCGAGTCCTGGTCTTTATAACTTTTATCAAACCAGGCCAGACCTGAGACATTGTTATGCGTAAAAACCTGAATCACTCCCTCTAAAGCCAGGGCTTCAGAAGTATCGATAGCCGTTATTTTGCCTTTAGCAATGGTGCTGGAAACAACCACGCCATACGCCAGATCTTCGGTTTGAAATTCGGCGGCATACTTGGCTTGTCCCGTTACTTTGGCCCGACCGTCTACCCGACGCGTCGCCTGGCCGATATATTTATTACTCATGAAAGATGTACGTTTTCGGTGGCTTCAGATAAGGCTCGGATGATGGCTCGTTTGGCCAACTCAATCTTGAACGTGTTATGACCATACCCCTGGGCGTTTGCCAGGATTGTTTCCGCAACCTGTTCAAAATTCTCTTCTGTCGCTTTTTTGCCTTTCAGTAACGATTCAGCTCCCTGATCTCGCCAGGGTTTATGAGCCACGCCACCGAGAGCTATACGGGCATCAGTAATGGTATCTCCGTCCAGTTCCAGAGCAGCAGCTACCGACACTAAGGCAAAGGCATAGGACTGACGATCCCGGATTTTGATATACGTAAAGTGATCTTTGAATCCTTTTTCTGGTAACTCAATTCCCGTAATTAATTCATCGGACTCCAGGGTATTGTCTTTTTCTGGATGCATTTCCGGCAAGCGATGGAAATCGTTAAAGGCAATGGTTCGATCCCCATTGCGGCCACTGACGTGAACGGTTGCGTCCAGAGCTGCCAGAGCTACGCACATATCGGAAGGATGGGTAGCGATACATTCAGAACTAGTACCAAGAATGGCATGAATCCGATTGTATCCATTGATAGCTGAACAGCCCGAACCGGGTTCGCGTTTGTTACAGGGCGTAGCCGTATCGTAGAAGTAATAACAGCGGGTGCGTTGCATGAGGTTACCTCCATTGGTAGCCATGTTCCGCAACTGAGGGGAAGCTCCGGCAAGAATGGCTTTTGCCAATAGGGGGTAACGCTCTTCAATCAGTGGATGATATGCCGTTTCTGCGTTAGTCATCATGGCTCCAAGTAGCAGGCCACCGGATTCCGTTTCTTCGATTTCATGAAAAGGCAGATGGTTCACATCAATGAGCAACTGCGAATGCATGACGTTTTCCTTCATCAAATCAATCAGATTCGTACCCCCACCAATGTAGTGAGCACGTTCCGTTTTTTCATTCAGGGCGGTATCTACGCCATAAGCTCGTGTGTAGGCAAATGGATTCATTAGGCATTCCTCCCTTCTTTATTAATCACTTCCTCAATGGCGTCCACAATGTTAGTATAAGCACCGCAGCGGCAGAGATTACCGCTCATCAATTCCCGAATTTCGCTGGCGTTGTGAGCTTTGCCTTCATTCATTAATCCTACGGCTGAACAAATTTGTCCGGGCGTGCAATAGCCGCACTGAAAGGCATCATGTTCAATAAAAGCTTCCTGAAGCGGATGAAGTTCGTTTCCCTTTGAAAGGCCTTCAATCGTCTGAATTTCATTGCCTTCCTGCATGACAGCCAGGGTAAGACAGGAGTTAATGCGTTTCCCATTCACCAGCACCGTACAGGCTCCGCACTGACCGTGGTCGCAACCTTTTTTCGTTCCGGTCATATCCAGATGTTCCCGCAGGGCATCGAGTAGAGTAGTCCAGGGAGCAATGGAAATGCGTTTTTCTGATCCATTAATTTTTAAAGTAATGGAGCTCGTTGACGAAACCCCGGTCCGGGGCTCGGTATCAATGACTAGGGACATAGCTTTAAGGTTTCGTTGGATAATGATTAATTACCTTCGGGTAAAACTATGTTCCAGTGAATTATTTTCGGAAACGCGGCAATGGATACCCCAGCACCAGAAGAATTTAGCTCAGGAAAGAGAAGAAACTAAAATTCTGAGGAATTTTCGCGGCTGATGATTCGCACGGAATTCACCAGCGAAACCAATACGACGGCAGTAAGGATAAGAATAATGAACATCATGGCCTCTATCATTTTTAATAGGGGCAAAAAAAATCATTCCTGACCATCAGGAATGATTTGTAGGAATCAGATGTAAGTTCTTGTAATTAGTTAATAATAGATGGTTCGTCAGTAAAATGCTGAACAGCAATTTATTAACTAACAATTATTTATAGAGTAACCGAGCTAGGGTAACTTGGCCGTTAATGACCAGAATTCAAAAACCAGGCTCCAGATTTTTTTGAAATCGTCGTAATTCTGGGGTTTGCCCAGGAAAGAATTGGCACCAGCGATGTAAGCCTGATTAACTAATTTCGGATCATCATTGGCGGACATCATCACAATGGGTAAATGCTTCCATTGCGGGGAGCCCTTTAGCCGGGACATTACTTCGAGACCTGTCAGGTAAGGAAGTTCATAATCGAGAAGCATCAAAGCAGGCTTTACTGGCGAATTTTCAAGAATTTCCATGGCCTTGAGTCCATC
This sequence comes from Siphonobacter sp. SORGH_AS_0500, assembly GCF_031453245.1. Lineage (NCBI taxonomy): Bacteria > Pseudomonadati > Bacteroidota > Cytophagia > Cytophagales > Cytophagaceae > Siphonobacter > Siphonobacter sp. SORGH_AS_0500. The sequence continues at coordinate 2,825,214 of NZ_JAVIYT010000001.1, read as the reverse complement.
TTCAGCAAAAAGAATATTACAGCTTTGGTTACTTTTTTGATAACTCCATTCCAAAAGAAAACGGTGATCGGCGTTATCTTCTACAACCAGAAAGAGCGGTTTGGGCTTCATGATTGTTAGTTATTGGTAGTTGGGAATGATGTCCCGTAGTTAGTTTCGTATAAGAGAGCAAACATAGACATAAAAATCTAGCTTGCAATAAAAGAAGTGCTGGAGATCGGTAGTTTGGCGGTACTAGTCCAGAAATGGTACAACGAGTCCCATACCTTGGAAAGCTTATTAAAATTATCTGGTTTTATCAGATAAGAATTAGCTCCCATGTGGTAGGCCGCGTCAATAGTCTTGGAGTTGCTGGAAGTAGTCAGAATCACAATCGGCATAACCCGGTAGCGTTCAGAAACTTTCAGTTTTTGAAGTAACTCCAACCCATTCATGCCGGGCATATTGATATCGAGGAGTAATAAAGAGGGTTGAACAGCGGATTTATCCAGAATGTCCAGAGCCTGTTGACCACTTTCTGCAAAAACAAGATCACAGTTATAAGTCCCTTCGTTATAAGCCATCCCCAGTAAATCCCGATCGTCCTGATCATCATCTACTACTAAAAAAAGAGGCTTGTTATTCATAGTGAGCATAAGATTTGTGAAAAAGCATCAGGAGTCTGATTCACTGGTTTGCACTTGATTTAGCAAAAAAGCTTGAGACATCATGCACAACAACCTTACCTGAACTATGGCGGAAGCGTATAATATCGCTATAATCAGCAATACATTAAAGAAGCATAGCCAAAGGTATCGAATTGACAATGACTAAACTAATTATATATTAATTATAAATAAAATTCTAAACTATAGGAAGGGATTGATTGAAAAAAGTGAAGACAGGATCGTTTGTAATTCTTAACTACTTTTAGGCTTGAAAAGGTTCATATTCGATCTCGGATTCCTGGAAATATGCTGAGTATTAAAGAAATTTACCTACTTACACCCCAATTACTCAACCTGGTGAGTTAAAAATGAAAGTAAACAAAGTCACTGCTCATGCATAGTTGAGTATTCACACACTAAACCTATTTCTGTGTTTTTTCCAAATTGTAAAGCTATATGCTGATTAGAAATGATCCTAAAGTAATTCGGGCCTGGTGCTTTTACGACTGGGCCAACTCCGTACATGCACTCGTCATTGTAACCGCCATTTTTCCCATTTACTTTGGAGCTACTGCCGTTACCAAACATCCTGATCTGGTTAATTTCTGGGGTTTCGAATTTCAAAATTCGGTGGTCTTTTCCTACGCAGTCTCGGCTGCATTTCTCATCATTGCCCTGACAAGTCCTTTATTTTCAGCGATTGCCGACTATTCTGGTCGCAAAAAGCTTTTCATGAAGTTCTTCTGTTACCTGGGAGCCATCAACTGTGCCCTGCTTTTTTTCTTCACTAAAGAGAATTACATCAGCTCTACATTTTACTTTATTTTTTCGCTGGTGGGCTGGGCCGGAAGCATCGTCTTTTACAACTCTTTCTTACCCGAAATAGTAACCGAAGACCGCTACGATGCGGTTAGTGCCCGAGGTTTTTCGATGGGTTATGTGGGGAGTGTAATTCTGTTAATTTTCAACTTAACTATGGTCTTGAAACCAGAATGGTACGGCATCATAGACGATAGCCTGCCTCCCCGCATTGCTTTTCTTTCCGTCGGAATCTGGTGGGCTGGCTTTGCTCAGTACACGTTTGCCAATCTGCCCGAAATAGCTTCTGAGAAAAAGGCTGAAGGGAACTGGCTTTTTAATGGCTTTCGTCAGCTAAAGCATGTCATGGGCCAGCTTCAGAATATGCCCATTCTGAAACGTTTTCTGATGGCTTATTTTTGTTACAACATGGGCGTTCAGACGGTGATGTATCTAGCTACCTTGTTCGGCGACAAAGAGTTACATCTCGACTCTGGGTCACTTATTGCGGTATTACTGGTCATTCAGCTGGTTGCTATTCTGGGGGCCTGGCTGTTTGCCAAATGCTCGGCAAAACTGGGTAACTTCAAGGCCTTAATCATCGCTGTGGTCATCTGGATTGGCATTTGCCTGGGGGCTTTTTTCGTGCAGACGGGCAGTCAGTTTTACGTATTAGCTTTTATTGTAGGATTGGTGATGGGAGGTATTCAGGCCTTATCCCGATCCACTTACGCGAAGCTATTACCGGTTAATACCAACGATACGGCTTCGTTTTTCAGTTTCTACGACGTTTGTGATAAAATTTCTACGGTCATCGGCACCCTCGCCTTTGGCGTCGTTATTCAGCTAACCGGCTCTATGCGATACAGTGTGCTGGTTATCGCTGCCGTTTTTGTCGTGGGTTTAATCGTATTGATGCGAATTATTACCTTACAGAAGCAGAAAAAAGCCTTTATTTCACTTTAATGTATTACTTTTGCGACTCAAAACGCTGTTGGAACATTAGCTCAGTTGGTTTAGAGTATTACCTTGACAGGGTAGGGGTCGTGGGTTCGAATCCCTCATGTTCCACAAAAAGAAAAGTCCTCTCGGTGCAAACGGAGAGGACTTTTTCTTTGGTAACGCTCTATCAAATCCGTCCAAAAACGGATGATCAGTGTATGGTTTTTAGCTAGCTTTCGAAGGCGGTAACTGCACGGTGCGAGTCCAGAAATGGTAAACGGCATCCCAGATTTTATGTAAATCCCGAAAGCTATTAGGCTTAACAATGTAAGAATTGGCTCCCATGGAATAAGCCTGCGAAATCGTTTCAGAACGAGAGGTAGTGCTGAGCATAAGAACCGGCATCTTTCTCCAATCGGAAGAAGACTTTATTTTTTCCAGTAAATCCAGTCCACCCATTCGCGGCATATTAATATCAAGCAAAGCAATGCTTGGTAAGGTGTGTAACTGTTGTAATAATTCAATGGCCTGGTGACCATCTTCTGCAAAAACTAATTCACAATCGTAGTCCCCTTCTTCATACGCCAGCTTTAATAAATCTCGATCGTCCTCATCATCTTCAACAATTAAAAACAAGGGCTTAATGAACATGCGGTGGCTATTAAAATGTGGAAAGTAATTCTAGTGAAATACTTATACTGAATCTAGATAGAGGAGGAAACAAACCGATCGATGAATGAAGCTCCAAAGGTAACAATTTACTACTAAATAGTATAATAAAAATTGATTAATTGTTAAGTCGTTATTGATTTGTGAGGGACTAGTATAGCCTTGATAAACCGTTTTTTACACAATTGATAAAAAACTTTATAACACGTCTTCTTTCCCGAAGCCCTAATGGAATCAGGCATAATTACACAATAACCCTTCTAAGGTATTCGCACATAAGGACTTATCTAAACCAATAAAAACGGAGTCAAACGAATAGATGAAAAGGGAGTCGCTTTGGTATATAAAATCAGAATTGACGCAGAGATCAAACAGAATCGAAACTTGTTAGTTTACCATAAAAATAAGATATATACAGATTTGTCTTCAACTGTATTACGTGAGTAATGCCAGCCGAAAAAAGAACCGAGTAATAGTATGAGTAAGGATCGAACCGAATGGCTGGCCCGGCTAGCTCCCCAGGCAAACTGGGACTGGAATTTGAAGACTGATCAGTGGTGGAATAATGATGATTTTGAAGCGAATTTTGGTTCTTTACCTCTGGAAGAAGGGCAATCGCTGAAAAAATATATTCAAAACAGAATTCATCCTGAAGATGTTTTTAATGTTCGATCAGAGCTAAAAAAAGCATTTAAAAGTAACCAGGATGTCTGGTCGGAAGAGTTTCGTTTACTACTGCCGAACCAAACCTGGGCTTATGTGCGGGCCAAAGCCTATTTGGTGAGAGAAGAAGGAGGTGTGGGTCGCATGGTTGGTACGCTGGAGGATTTGACAGAGACTAAGGGTTTAAAGGAAGAGTACCAACAGTATAAAGAATACATCAGTCTGGCTCTACTTTCTGCGGGCGTTGGGATATGGAGCATGTCTCTCAAAAATCGCATGATTACCTGGGACGCTCAATGCCAAAAATTATTTCATTCGGCTGATTCTTCGTTGTTATTAGATGATTTCCTTTCCCACGTGCACCCGGAGGACCTCCCTGTACTGAAAGCGGGAATAGAGAACCCGCAAAAAGCCGGCACAGCCGATGCCGCCAGCATTGATTTTCGCTACGTATTGCCCAATCAGACGTTACACATTCGGCTGATTGGAAAGGCTTATTATAGTCCCGAGGGAATTATCGATTATTTCACGGGTGCTGTGCGGGACATTACCGAAGACAAACGAAAAGAATCCGCTCTGAAAAATGTGGAAAAGCAGTTTCAGGCGGCCTTCGACTATGCCCTGCTCGGTATCGTTATTGCAGATACAGATGGTAATTTTCTTCTGGTCAACAAAGCTTTTACTGAGCTGACCGGTTACGCCGCCGATGAATTGTATCAGGGGAATTATAAACTCATTACTTATCCCGAAGACCTTAACCATCGGCCCTGGGTTAATAGCCTGATTAAGGGGAAAGAAACCACATTTACGCAACAAAAACGATACATTCGGAAAGATGGCAAAGTGATCTGGGTTGTTTTACATACCACACTGATCCTGGGGGATGAGCCCAAAGAAAGCCGATTTTTCTCGATTATCCAGGACGTTACAGAAGAAGTATCGGCCCGAGATCAACAGAAACGTTTACTGGCTTTAGTTGAAAATAGCTCGGAATTCATGGCGATTTTTACGCTACATGGTGATCTGACCTACATTAATCAGGCGGGGCAAAAACTGGCCGGGATTGAAGCTGAAGATTTAATACTAAGCCGCAGAATTTCTGAGTTTTTTTCGACCGAGGAATATCAGTCTTTTGAAAAAACCGTTTTGCCCGCTATGGTCATAGAAGGGTACTGGGCGGGTGAAATTCAGATTCGGCACTTCAAAACGGGTGAAATTATTCCGGTTTACGCCAACGGTATTCTTATTCGGGATGAGTCTAACAATGAACCCATCGCAAGAGGGTTTATGCTGCGGGACCTGCGAAAAGAAATCCTGACCCAGCAGGCTTTAAGTGAAAGCGAAAGTCGTTTTCGAAACCTCGTCGGACAGGCTCCGGTGGCCATTGGCCTTTTAAAAGGCTGGGATATGGTCATATAAACCGCTAATGAATCCATTCTGAACCTGTGGGGGAAAGATGAGAAGATCATTGGTATGCCCCTAATGGACGCATTACCTGAGTTAAGAGGACAGGGATTTCTGGAGCTTTTACGGGACGTATATCGAACGGGTAAGCCTTTTTACGGATACGAAATCTTGACGCAGGTCATTCGTAATGGGCAAAAAGTAGCCTGTTACTTTAACTTCGTTTATGCAGCTGTACGTGATTCCGATGAACAAATCATAGGCGTAAGTATTGTAGCTACCGAAGTTACCGATCAGATTAAATCAAAGAAAGAGTTACAGTTTAGCGAAGAGCGTTTCCGTAGTTTTATTGTCAATTCGCCTACGCCTATTGCCATTTACGAAGGAACTGAAATGAGAATTCGCATGGCTAATCAGGCCGTGCTGGATACCTGGGGCCGGGATGCTTCCGTGATTGGGAAAACCTTTCGGGAAGTATTGCCAGAACTCGATTCTCAGGAATTTTACAAATTACTCGATCAGGTATATCAGACGGGAGTGCCGTATGTCGCTACGGAAGATCGGGTGGATCTGATGATTGGCGGCAAACTCCAAACCCATTATTTCAGCTTTGTGTATAAAGCACTTCGGAATTCGAACGGGGTAATTTATGGAGTTATGAATACGGCTACCGACGTTACGGCTCTGGTAAATGCCAAACAGCAGTTACAGGATGCTGAACAAAACCTCCGGTCCGCCATTGCTCTGGCCGAGTTAGGAACCTGGAGCCGCCATTTGGTGACGGATACCCTCACGTATTCGGATCGGGTTTCAGACTGGTTTGGTTTTGAAAATTCCAGCCATGGCTTTTCTGCTTTCATGTCAGCCGTACATCCAGAAGATCGTGAACGGGTTTCTGGCGTGATCAAGCAGGTCTTAACCCCTGGTATGAAAGATCATTACTCCATTGAATTTCGGGTAATTCATCTGAAAACAGGTGAAGAAAGAAGCGTTCAGGCTCAGGGGAAAGTTTCTTACGATCAGCAGGGAAAACCGTATTTGCTAAGTGGAACTGTTCGGGACGTCACCGCCGAAAAACGCACGGCAAAAGAGCTGGAACGGTTGGTGAGCATCCGAACGATGGAATTGCAGAAAGCCAACGAGTTATTGCAGGCCTCTAATCAGGAACTGGAGCAATACGCTTACGTGGCTTCCCATGATTTACAGGAGCCGTTGCGTAAAATCCGAATGTTTTCGGGGATTATTCAGGAAATGCCCCAACTGCCAGAAGCAGCCCGGACTTCGCTGGCAAAGGTTGTTAATTCTTCCGAACGAATGACCTTATTAATCAAAGATCTGCTGGAATTCTCCCGCTTGCTAAAGTCCGATCGGGTTTATACGATGACCGATCTCAATGAGGTAATTCGAAATGTGATTAGTGATTTTGAATTATCCATTCAGGAAAAAGCGGCCCGCATTCAAGTAGATCGTCTGCCTCAGATCGAAGCCGTTTCGTTACAGATGAACCAACTGTTTTATAATCTGATCAGTAATGCCCTTAAGTTTACCAGACCCGGTGAAACGCCCCAGGTAATCATTGCCTGCCGGGTAATGTCTGCGGAAGAGGTAAAACAGCAAGGCTTGATTTTTAAAGAGGAGCGGTATTATGATGTGACGGTTAGTGACAATGGGATTGGCTTTCAGGCTCAATACAAAGAACAGATTTTTGAAGTATTCAAACGACTTCACACCCGCGAGACGTACCCGGGAACGGGTGTAGGGCTGGCCTTGTGTAAAAAAATCGCCATTAATCACGGCGGGGTGTTATGGGCAGAATCTGAGGAGGGCAAGGGATCGGTGTTTCATATCATACTTCCTGAAAAACAGATTATTAAGTCAGACCATGTGCCTTATGAGCTTCATTAAAAAGGCTCTTTTCAGGATAAAAAAAGGCTGGTGGCATTGATTTTTCTACTATAGTCTATATCATACAAAAACCGTATAGCTATGGAAAATTCAGAAAATATTCAAAATGATCAGAAACCACATCAGCAAAATCCATCCCTGTCGGATGACTCAGCAACGTATGATCGTTCTCAACCCGTAGAAGTAGAAAATGAGGGGGAACGTCCGAAGAAAGAACCGCTGGGCGGATTGGAAGTAATTCCACATGATCCCAACGTTTCTTATACGTCCAGCGATGAAGAAGCTGATATTATTCGGGAAGAAAAAGCGAAGAATCATCAATAAAAACGAGAGCCCTACTGATCATCAGTAGGGCTCTTTTGTTAACTAGGGCGTAACCACGGACCGTTCCTGCATTTGTAGCATCTTGGGTGGTACTACTTTCTGAATTTCATCGGAGAGAGCCGCTACGATCTTTTCTTTCAGGTAATTGCGATTGGTAACCAGCCCAATTTCCCGTACCGGAGCCGGCGTTTTGAAATAACGAATCAGTTCTACCTGATCTTCATCAAAATCCTGCGTGGCTAATTCGGGTAAGATCGTGAGTCCGCCCGAGGTATTAACCATTTTTTTCAGCGTCTCCAAACTACCCGCTTTATACTCAAACTGATGCAATTGAGCCGCTTGCCGGGTTAACTGACACAGATTCTCAATTTGCGAACGTAAGCAATGGCCCTCTTCGAGTAACCATAACTCGTTCGGGTCCAGCTCTTCGGGCAGGGCGTATTTCTTCTTGAATAAGGCATTCGCAGGAGAAACGTACACGAGTAACTCTTCGTAGAAAAGAGGATACTCCTTCAGTAAATCATCCTGTGAAGGCGTCGCCATCAGGCCAATGTCTAATTGCCCATTCTTCAGTTTTTCGATGATACTTTCAGTGGTCTGTTCCGTAATTTTCAGACGTATATCTTTATAAGTATCCAGAAAATTTTTCAGAAATAAAGGAACCAGATAGGGAGCCACCGTTGGAATAACACCCAAACGGATCTCGCCCGAAAGCTCATTCTTCCGTTCATCCACAATGGCCTTCAGTTTCTCGCAGGACTGTAAAACCTGTCGGGCCTGCTGAACGATTAGTAAGCCAATCTCCGTAGGCTGAGTAGGCTGCTTTTTCCGATCTAATAATTGTACCTCGAGTTCGTCTTCCAGCTTCTGAATTTGCATACTCAAGGAAGGCTGCGTAACGGAGCAGGCTTCGGCGGCTTTTCCGAAATGACCGTAGTCCGTAATGGCCACTAAATATTCAAGCTGAGTGATGGTCATTAGAAAAACTTATTCTTTCTTAAGAATAATTGATTTGTTCGATGAAGCAAAGTTGGCTTGTTTTGCAACGCAAACCAAATAAAACATTTCTAAGAGCGATGGTAATCAGTTCCTAGAAATGAAAACAAAAATAGTATTATTTTTATAGTTATTTGGTTTTAAAGGTTATTGAATTTCAATTAAAAATAAAATCTTCTTCCCATGGCAAATGGTATGCTGGGCTTAGGTGCCCAATTCCCTGAATTCAAAAAAACGTCTGTAGTTTCCCTTGAAAAAGGTAATGAATTCTACGACATCACGAACGAAGATCATAAAAACGCTGGCAAATGGATGGTAATGTTCTGGTGGCCAAAAGATTTCACATTCGTATGTCCAACGGAAATTGCTGCATTTAACCAAAAATTTGCTGATTTCTCTGACCGTGATGCCATCCTGATCGGTGCTTCTACGGATAGTGAATTCGTTCACGCAGCTTGGCGTCGTAACCACGATGACCTTCGTGACCTGAAATTCCCAATGCTGGCGGATACTTCAAAATCTTTAGCTGAAGAGCTGGGTATCTTAACGGCTGATGAGAAAGTAGCTTACCGTGTTACGTATATCGTCGATCCTCAAGGTATCGTTCGTTGGGTAGCTGCCAACGACCTGAGCGTAGGCCGTAATGTTGACGAAGTTCTTCGTGTATTAGATGCTCTTCAGACGGACGAACTTTGCCCTTGCAACTGGGTAAAAGGTGAAGAAACCCTGAATGCATAAGTGAGATATTCATTCTCCCATTGATACCATAACCCTGATGAGGAATCGTCAGGGTTATTTTCTAAACAGGTCGCCAAAGGCGTTACTACCTGAGTTGTATTTCATTTATTTATCCTTCCCAAAACATATCCTCTCATGTTTGGCATTGCTTCAGAAACCAAAAAAAATCTGCTCTCCGAAATCAAACTTCCCGAAACATTCGAAAGTTTCTGGATTGACCGTTTAAATGCAACTGATCACCGTTACCTGAAAGATCTTCGCATTAACGTTCAGAACGTTCTGAAATCGCAGAATATCAATAAAAAAGAAGCTTACCTGATGGCTTTAGGTGTAGCGATTAACGAGAAAAGTGTTCCAGCAGTCCTTGAGGCGATTGAATCATCCGCGAAAGCCGAAGGTGCCGAAGAGAAAGAAATTCAGGAAGTAGCCGCCTGCGTTTCTCTGATGAACGCGAATAACGTGTTCTACCGCTTCCGTCACTTCATGGATTCGGAGACGTATAACAATATGCCCGCTGGGATCAAGATGAGCATCATGATGAATCCAGTGTTAGGCAAAGAATATTTTGAGCTATTAAGCCTGGCGATTTCCGCCATTAATGGTTGCGAAATGTGCGTTACTTCACACGAAGCCAGCGTTCGTCAGCATGGTGCGTCTCAGGCTCGTGTATTTGACGCGATTCGTCTGGCCGCCATTTTCAAAAGCTTCCTGACTTTATTATAAGCTATTAAGGTTATTTATTCAGAAAAGCCGGACTTGCGTAAAGTCCGGCTTTTTTTTGGTTGGTAAGCGAAGTTCTTGTAAGAGACGGTCTAAAAATAAGAATTTAATAAAAATTGCTTCCCCGGATTTCATTAGGGTCTATTCAGCCGGGGTCTATCCAGCCTGGGTCCATCCAGACCTGGGCTACTCCTATTAAATCCCGTTAGGGTTATTGATTAACATTGTTAAAATAAGTTTACGACAAATAACCCCGGAGGGGTTCAATGCGAATAGCCCCGGATGAAATCCGGGGACAATATGCAGAATGCATCATTACTTGATCATCAGCATCTGTCATTCAGAGCGAAGCGAAGAATCTTATAACCTTTATCAAGTTTGTTGGGCCATTTGGTAACTTAACTAAGCCCGTCCCCTTCCACAGAAGGTCTTTCCCTGCGTTCGAGAGGTCAGAGGGAGGGTTGCTATTCACCCGCAGTCGCTCGGCTCTAGCCGAGCGACTGCGGGTGAATCTGTGAGGTAGTAAACGGAGTTAAACCCTAAATTTTGGGTTTGAAAGGGTAGAGACGCGAGGAAGTCGCGTCTGGCTTCCCCGCTATGGCAGGTGTCTCACCAGTCATGGGTACGCAAACTGTGTTTGGTCAGACACCAACCACGGAGTAGGAAAGAATACAGAGGTAACAAAAAACCGCCTCTTACCCAGACGCGATAAAGTCGCGTCTCTACTTGGGAATCTGTGAGGTAGGCGGCTTTATCAAGGATTTTGGTTTAAACCATAGAGATGAGCTACGGCCAACGGGTGCAAGATTCCCTCTCGTTCCTAAAATAAGGCAGGTTCCCACCTGCCGTTATCCCAAGCAAAGCATCTCATTACAATTCGCATGAGGCTATTCGATTCTGAATTTTAGACCGCTTTTAACTATTTGATAATGTATTGTTCGGTTATAAACCTTTGAATGCTAATATTTTAACTGACAACGAAAACCTAACAACTACTTAATACCTTCCCTTCAAAGCATATACATTAGCCATCGTTCGTTTAAAGGAATACGTGTAGCGAAGGGCCAGTCCGAAACTCCAGCCCGTTCCGTTACCGGTTAGCTTTGACGTTTGGGTCTGAACATTATTTTCTGAATACGTCAGGTCGGTGTAAATCGAAGGTCGAAATCCCCAGAGTTTTCTTCCGTAAAAGCCCATCTCCAGTCGATTAGACAACCGAACATTGTATTCTACCCCTAATTCCAGCAGAGGAGTAATCTGCATGGCGGTATGGGTTTGACTCAGTAACGATATGGTATCGGTGTGGAATCGTGAAAAGCGATACCCTTCCATAATGAATCCATCGACGTACTTCCCGGAATTGGGCACGAGCCAGGCTCCACCCGTCAGCCAGAAGCCAGCTTTTTCTTTCGGTTGAGTCGTTGAGAATAGTTTGGCTTTCAGGCGAATAATTGCCGCATGGGATTCGTTTTTAAAGGTAAAATCGTAAGGTTGCGGAGCAATCACCAGCGTGAGTTGATTATGGATGGGAGCCCGGGCATAACCCGCTTCCACATTCCAGCGGTCCCGATAGGAATACCCCACCAAGGCCGACCAACTGGCTTTGGTTACCGAAGGCTGTGACGTAATTAAGCCACCCAGCGAACTAGTGAGTACACCTTGATCCGAACGAAGAAATCCTTCCAGCCCCAGATACCAGCGGTGACGCATAGGGTTTTGGACGGGATGAATCCGACGGTGGGGTAATTCATAATAAGTCGGGATTTCCTGAGCCCTGGCGGCGAGGGAGCTCAATAGGAATAAAAGAAAGAAAAACCTGCGTAGCATAGACAAAGAGGGGCTTTGACTAAGTTTACGCAGGTTTTCACAGAAACGTTACGAAATCCGTAACAAAATTTTATCTCCAGGCTTTATACGCATTGATTAGACCATTGGTAGAAGCATCGTGAGCTTCAACGGGCTGGTTGTCCTGCAATTCTGGATAGATTTTGCTGGCCAATTGCTTGCCTAATTCTACGCCCCATTGATCGAAGCTGTAGATATTCCAGATGATCCCCTGAACGAAGATTTTGTGTTCGTAAGCCGCAATCAAACTACCCAGCGTGCGGGGCGTTACCTGTTTGACGAGGAAGGAGTTGGTCGGACGGTTTCCTTCAAAAACTTTGAAAGCAACCAGCGATTCGTAAACCTCTGGACTTACGTTCTTTGACTTGAATTCAGCAATCACTTCCTCTTCCGTTTTACCATTCATTAAGGCTTCGGTTTGAGCAAAAAAGTTGGAAAGCAGAATTTTATGGTGCTCGCCCAGCGGGTTATGGCTGATGGCGGGAGCGATGAAGTCGGCAGGAATTAATTTCGTTCCCTGGTGAATAAGCTGGTAAAAGGCGTGTTGACCATTCGTACCGGGTTCGCCCCAGATGATGGGACCTGTCTGGTAATCCACGCTTTCGCCGTTGCGACCTACGTATTTACCATTTGATTCCATATCGCCTTGCTGGAAATAGGCAGCAAAACGATGCAGATACTGGTCGTAGGGGAGAATTACCTGCGTTTCGGCTCCGAAGAAGTTATTGTACCAGATACCCAGCAAAGCCATGATTACGGGAATGTTGTCTTCAAAAGCCGTTTCGCGGAAGTGGTTATCCATGGCATGAGCACCTTCCAGTAACTCAATGAAGTTTTCGTAACCAACGCTTAGAATGATGGACAAGCCAATGGCCGACCACAGCGAGTAACGACCACCCACCCAGTCCCAGAAACCGAACATATTCGCCGTATCGATTCCGAACTTGGATACTTCTTTTTCATTCGTGGAAATGGCTACGAAGTGCTTTGCTACGGCTGAATCTTCTTTCGCGGCATCGAGTAGCCACTGACGAGCGGAGTGAGCGTTCGTCATGGTTTCCTGCGTCGTGAATGTCTTTGACGCGATCAGGAACAGCGTTGTCTCGGGGTTAACCGACTTTAGCGTTTCCGCAATGTGTGTACCGTCCACATTCGATACAAAATGCAGATTCAGGTGGTTTTTATAGGACTTGAGAGCTTCCGTAACCATGACAGGGCCCAGGTCTGAACCCCCGATGCCGATGTTCACTACGTCTGTAATGGCCTGGTCGGTATAGCCTTTCCATTCGCCAGAAATTACTTTTGCAGAGAAAGCTTTCATTTTCTCCAGAACCTCGTTTACGTCAGGCATTACGTCTTTGCCATCTACTTCGATGGGCGTATTCGAGCGATTTCGCAGAGCCACGTGTAACACAGCCCGGTCTTCGGTTGCATTAATTTTCTGCCCGGTAAACATTTGCTCGATCGCATCTTTCAATTCTGCCTGATTCGCTAAATCGAGTAACAGAGCTTTAGTTTCTTCCGTGATTCTGTTTTTCGAATAATCGAAAAGAATTTCTTCAAACTGAGTCGAAAAACGCTTGAAACGTTCGGGATCCTGTTTGAATAAATCCTTGATTTGTAATGATTTAGCGGATTCGAAATGAGAAGAGAGCTTAGAAAAAGCAGGATTCTGGGTAAACGGAATAGATTTCAACATGAGATAAGGCTCTGATATAGGATAAGAATCAACTTCAGGAATCCAACTTGTTTACATTGGATTCACAAACGCATAACATCGATCCAAGGAAAATAGAGCCCAAAAATGTGCATTGACCGGAATAAATGCAATAACTCGACAGAGAGTTTATAATTTTTTAGAAAACCCCTTACCGTAGAGACACGATTTATCGCGTCTGGTGGATAAGAAATGAGAGTACCTGAAAGGAGAGACCGTTGTTGTCAGGAAAAGCTTTTGGGTTATCAGTTCCCCGGATTAACATCCGGGGCAGCTCGGGACTACTAATTATTGAATCCTTCTGGGGTTACGATAATTGCTCTTTGAACGGTATTATGCTGCCGTTGCCAGCTTTTTCGCTGGCAACAGATGTTACTGGTGAGTGTCTCTCTCAAATTATCATCCAGAAAGGGTTCATTAATGTTGAACCCCTCCGGGGTTATGTAAAACGTCTTGCTTACGTTAATAGATTTTATCTTTCAAACTTTAAACCCTAAACACAAAACTCCAAACAGTTTAAGGAATACAGATTTGCTCGAGTTCATTTAGATCACCCAGGAAAACGTTATAGTCAACTTTGCCTTTGATGCCATTCAGTTTGCCCAGCTCGGAATATTGCCAGAACCAGAGTTTACCGGAAATGTCGCCGGAGAGTTGTTCGGAAGAATAATGAGCTAACCAGAGCGGATATTCGTCAAAATGGCCCCGAATAAATCGCTGGTAAAAACGGCGGTTGGTATAAATAATGGGAGTGACGCCGTATTCCTTTTTTACCAATTGTAGCCAGGTATCAATATCCCGGATGGTTTGTTCGTCGGATTTCAGAGGGTGCGAAGACTCCACATCCAACACCGGAGGCAAGTCGCCCGATTTGAGCTTAACCGTATTCACAAAATTATCCGCCTGCTGCACCGGATCCCGCCAGGGAATGAAAAAGTGATAGGCTCCGACCCGCAGGTTAGTGGCATGAGCTGCGGTATAATTGGCCTTGAAGCGTTTATCCTGAATGGTAATCCCTTCGGTAGCTTTGATAAAAACAAACTCCAGCCGGGCGTTTTCTGCCAGTGGCGTTTCGTGTATAACCGTCCAGTCGATTTTACCCTGATGCTTGGACACATCAATGCCATGGACCGGGTATTCCACGGGAACACGAATGCGTGCCGATTTGGAAAACTCCCATTCCAGTTGCGTTGGATTTCGATACTTAAAATAAAGAAAAACAGCAATGAGGGCCACCATCAAAAGACTGCCGGCCACCAGAAAAATGGAATTAGAGGAAAAGCGTGAATTCTTTAGTTTGGGCATCAGAAATAAAAATTGCCGGGCAAAATTACCCGGCAATTTTTAGAGTTGACAGTTTTCTAGGGATAGTTTTCGATTTGTGTAACGAAAAACTGAAAACGAAGGACCCTTAACCATCTACTATTTATTAGGTTGTGGCGTTACCCGAAGGTAAGGCTTCACGTGCGTCACTCCTTTGGGGAACTTCTCTGCCAGAGCGTCGTTAGAAACGGCAGGCGTAACGATGACATCTTCACCATCTTTCCAGTCCGCAGGCGTAGCTACTTGGTATTGAGCCGTTAATTGCAAAGAATCAATGACCCGCAGGAGTTCCTGGAAGTTACGGCCTGTAGAAGCCGGGTAGGTAAGCGTTAACTTAATTTTTTTATCAGGCCCAATGACAAATACCGAACGCACGGTAGCTTTCTCACTGGCGTTGGGGTGAATCATATCGTATAACTCGGCCACTTTGCGATCAGGATCGGCGACGATGGGGAAGTTTACTTCCGTACCCGTTACATCCTTGATATCAGGAGTCCAGCGGTTGTGTGAATCCAGATCATCCACTGAAATAGCGATTACTTTCACGCCACGTTTTTCAAAATCACCTTTTAAAAGAGCTGTACGGCCTAATTCTGTGGTACAAACGGGAGTGAAATCGGCGGGGTGAGAGAAAAATAAACCCCAGCTATTGCCAAGCCATTCGTGGAAATGAATGTGGCCTTGCGTAGTATCTGCTTCAAAATCGGGAGCAACATCACCAAGTCTTAAGGACATAATTGAAATCAGTTTAAGGTTATATTGAAACGAGGAACGCCCGCAAAGGTTGGTCGTTCGAGTGAGATAAACAAAAATAAAAGTCTATTAGTTTACAAGACTAATATAAAAATCAGAAATAATGAAGTGGATCTGAAGAAGCATAAAGAATAAAAGTGAAGCCTTTTCCCATTTATAAACCATTTCCTGAAAGATATTTCGCTCAAGCTCTTGACAAAGGCATTTGGAAACTGCATCTTTGCACCCACATTTCAGACGGGGATGTAGCTCAGTTGGCTAGAGCGCTTGCATGGCATGCAAGAGGTCGTCGGTTCGAGCCCGATCTTCTCCACGGATTTCCAGAGCCTTACAGAAACATCTGTAAGGCTTTTTTATTGTACTTTACGTACAGTGTCTCGATAGAAATTTATAAGTAGTCGATAGTTTTTAGGAGTTCGTTCATATACAACATTTTATAGCTAAAAAGATATTCTTTCGTACCGCAGGCCATCTACCA
This sequence comes from Siphonobacter sp. SORGH_AS_0500, assembly GCF_031453245.1. NCBI lineage: Bacteria > Pseudomonadati > Bacteroidota > Cytophagia > Cytophagales > Cytophagaceae > Siphonobacter > Siphonobacter sp. SORGH_AS_0500. The sequence goes on along the minus strand of NZ_JAVIYT010000001.1, from coordinate 2,809,292 downwards.
GCGATGATTAACGACGTAGAGGCAACCCTTGTGGTTGCCTTTTTTCATGTAGTCGCCCCTCTTTTTTCGTGTGGTTGCTTTTTATAATGGGATTGCCGTATTTGTGAATATTCTGATAGAGGTAATTATAAACAAAAGGGTCAATTAATCAGAGAAGGTAACCACAGGAGAAGATAGTGGATAGAGAAATGGAAGATCAAAAAGAGAAACAGAAAGAGTCGATCCCATAAGAAAAGGTAATTGCAAAAATGGATAATGACAAGAAGCGGCGATCACAAAAGGATAACGATAGAAAAATAATCTTATAAATGGTTAACGAAGATAAAGGACAACCACAAGGGTTGCCCCTACGTATGATACGATACAATCCTGCTATTCATCATCGAAGATCTATCCGCCTAAAAGGTTACGATTACTCGCAGGCTGGATTGTATTTCATTACCATTTGCGTTCAGAACCGGGAATGTTTATTTGGGGAAATTCTGAAGGGAGAATTATTCTTAAACGAAGCTGGTCAGATGGTGGTTAGCCAATGGTCAGCACTGCCTGAACGGTTTAAGAATATTGTTTTACATGAATTCGTTGTAATGCCGAATCATTTTCACGCCATTTTGGAAATTGAAACCGTAGGGGCGACCCTTGTGGTTGCCTCCAGTGCTAAAAACTGGAGATCTTTTAACGGTAAATTGTGGCAACGGAATTACTGGGAACACATCATTCGTAACGAACAATCTTACCAGACTATATCTAATTATATTGTCAATAATCCATTAAATTGGGAAACTGATCAACTGCATCATTCATGATCCGCTGGGTGTATGGTTGTTAAGCCAGATTTTATTTAATAATTTTTTACCTCATCCCATTATCCCCCTTCATGGCTAGCAAGATTTTACTAACGGCTGACCAAATGGCCACTTCCAGCACAGGCTTGTATCATTTTACTTTGGAATTAGCCAGAGAAATCATTACCCAGAATTCGGGGCATTACCGTTTGAATTTTTTGGTGCCGAGCCATTTGAAGGATGATCATATTTTTGGAAAAGCGACTTATCGAACCAGAAGTGTTTTCAATAAAACATTCTGGAAATTTTACTCTGAATTTGATTTAATCCACTTTACTCAGCAACATCCCACGCTGATTAAGCCTACTAAAATCAAAGGAAAGAAGATTCTTACCATTCACGATTTAAATTACATTTACGAGTATCCAGCGAATTCGGAGGAATATAAAAATTTCGAGTATAATCTTTCCAAATGGGTGGAGGCTGCGGATCATCTGACGGCCATTTCACAGTATGCAGCCCATGATATTGCCCGACATTTTAATTATCCCATTCAGGATATTAAGGTTATTTACAATGGGGTAAATATTCCTAATATTCCCACGGAACAAATCGATACGCATACGCCTAAGTACCGTCCAGCAAGACCTTTTTTATTTACGATTGGTACTGTGGTTTCAAAAAAGAATTTCCATGTATTACCGGGCATGATGCATTACCTGGATTTTGATCTGGTGATTGCGGGTCGGCTGGATGAATCTGGTAAGGATTATTACCAGCGTATTCTGGATGAATGCCAAGAACATGGCATTAGCCCGGACCGCATTCATTTGATTGGGGAAGTTTCTGAGTTGGATAAACACTGGTATTACAAACACTGTACGGCCTTCGTTTTTCCTTCCATTGCCGAAGGGTTTGGCTTGCCGGTTTTAGAGGCTTATTATTATCACAAACCCACATTCCTGTCTAATCATACGGCTTTGCCTGAAATTGGCGGAGAGGCCGCTTATTACTTCACTAGTTTCGAGCCTGAAGAAATGGCTGAGGTAGTCAAAAAGGGGTTATCCGATTTTCCCCATTCCGATAAAGTAAAACTAGCCCAGGAAAGGGTGGAGTTATTCTCCTGGAAAAAATCAGCAGCCGATTATCTAAGTTTGTATAAAGAAATCCTCAAGAAATAATAGAAGAGCCTTCTCTGATTCAGAGAAGGCTCTTCTGTTACAGGACAACGCCATCTTCGGGCTGCTTCTGAACGGGGAAGTTGGTATCGCCTAAATGTTCCTTTACCAGCGTTTCAATGCCTAAACTTATGGACGTAAGTGGAGTGCCTTCGGCTCGATTTTCAAAAGGATCCTCAATGCGTTCACCTAACTGATCCAGACATAAAAAGACGAAGGAAATAATAATGGAGATAGGTATACTGGACCAGCCAATTTCATCCACGAAAACAAAAGGTAATAAAGAGGCGTGAATAAAAACGAATATCCTTGAGAAGAAACTATACTGACGAGGGAAAGGTGTATTTTTGATTCGTTCGGAGCGTCCCTGAATGTTATTAAATTCCGTGAGGGTTTCGCTGAGCTTCGTAAATCGATAATCGGTTAACCAGCCTCTTTCATACGCCTCTCTTAAATCATCGCCTTGTAGATTAATCAGGTAATTGGGAGGGTTATTGGTTTTAGTGAAGGCTCGGTATTCGTTCTGACTTAAAAATGATTCTGTATCTGAATATTCGTTACTTTCTTCGTAAATCTCCTCTACGTCGGTTTTAATATATTTATTTTTTTTACGCAAAAATACCCGTAAGCCATGCACGTAAGCCATGTGTCGATTGGCCATTCGGCGTTGAAATTGTCGAACCTCTTCCCGTTCACTTTCTTCCGTAGGGATAATCATGGTTAAAATCTCGCGGGTCCAGGCTCGGCTGTAGTTGACTAGTAAACCCCAGATTTGGCGGGCTTCCCACCAGCGATCGTAAGCGTTATTATTCTTGAAACCTAAGAAGATCGATAAGGCCGTGCTTAAAGCCGTGATGGTACTGAAGGGTAAATGAAGATGAAAAAGGTCGTAATAATCGTGAAGCAGGTAAACACTGAAGGAAAGAGCGAAGTAGTAAATCATGCTCCTCCAGGTATAGTGGACGATGATGCTCCACTTCAAATTGCGTTGCACAAACATAAATTCAGTGTTATGTAGATAGTTTTGGAAGGGTAGTCGAGGCAGTCTCCTCTTTGAAGGCCAATCTAATAACCCCGCTTTAAAAGGAATGTTGCATGAATTTGATTTTAATAAAGAGTTCCTAAACAAAATCCCTTACTGGTCTGCCGCCAGTAAGGGATTCTGATAATCCATTTATAAGTTATATTACTTGTTACTTTTCAGTTTCCGCTGGAAGTACTCAGCCGTCGCACGCCCTGCCTGTAGTGAATGGGCATGTTTCATCCAGTGGTGGGTATCATTGACTATAATCATCGTCTCCATTTCCACTCCTTTAGCTTCTAGTCGCTGAATCAGATCGGTACTTTGATTCACCCGAACATTTCGGTCATCGTCGCCGTGAATGATTAATACGGGAGAGGTCCAGGTATTCACGTAAGCTATGGGGGAGGATTCCCAGGCAGTTTGAGCGGCCCGTTCAGCATCGGGAGCTTTTTCATAACGGCTAAGCAGAGATCGATCGGCAGTACGATCATGCACACCGTGTATATCAACTCCGGCTGCAAAGAGCTTAGAATCCCGTCCCAGAGCCATGGCGGTGAGGTAACCACCGTAAGAGCCGCCATAAATGCCAATCCGGCTCGGATCGACAAATGATTGTTTTGCCAGCCATTCACCCGCCGCCTTAATATCGATGTATTCAGAAGCTCCGTTGGTGCTCGCTCGTTCGGGCTGATGAAATTCATAGCCATACCCAATGCCTAGTCGGTAGTTAACGGATAAAACTACAAATCCCAAGCTGGCTAAGTATTGATTAGTGGCGTAAGCATTGGCATAATAATCGGAATAATGCCAGCCTAGTAACATCTGTCGCTGCGGACCGCCGTGGACGTAGACAATCGCTGGTTTTTTCTCGGACGAGTTACCCGCAGGCTCGAATAACTGGCCGTATACCTTAAAACCGTCGGGTGTAGTAAAAACCACCTGTTTAGGGGTAACTAAAGCCGACTGCGGAAAGGAAGGAAGTAGTTGGGATGAACCTATTAACTTGAGCGAATTGCCAGTCAGAGGCATAACGGCCGGAAGGGGAGGTCGCTGAGCAGTGGCACTGATGAGAGCGATGGAAGCATGGTCTCCGGTAATGACAGGCGTCCATTCCAGTCCCGTCCCTGGGGCTAATAGGCTCATATTAGCCTGATCTACCGATACTTTAGCCACGTGCCGACGATCGATATCCAGAGGGTCTGGGCCTGTATTGGCACTAAAGGTTAATACCTGTCCGTTGGGGCTGAGCCTGATGTGTTCCACCATAAAGTGGCCCGGCGTTAATAACAGAGGAGTACCGCCCGTCGCTGGAATGGAATACAGATGGGGCCAGCCGTCTTCGTAGGACAGATAAACAATACGATTTTTAGCCGCCCAATGGAGGTTAAACCCACCGTTTGTCGTGGGAATAGAACCCGCCAGCGTTTTCGGGGCTTTCCAGAGTTGAGTAGCTTTACCCGAAGCTACCTCCGCAACCATAATGGCCCAGGGGCGATGTTTCCGAACCAGAATGGAATCGGGAACGCCACCTGTGCCGGGCGTACGAACGAAAACAATTTTACTGCCATCGGGCGACCAGCGGGGGGTACGGTCGTTTGCAAAGGAAGGAGCTATCCATTGAATCGGTGACTCTGGATTAGTATAGACACCAATCAACGAATGATCGCCGCGATCCGCCACAAACACCAGTTTTGATCCATCGGGTGACCATTCCAGTCCATAGGTTCCTCCTCTGCTATTAAAAAGATTTTTAGCAGGCGTCGAGCCAGTAAGGGACACCGACCAGGCCTGTCCGTTCTTAATGAAAGCAACGGCGTCGCTTTTAGGAGAAATAATGGGCATGTCTCCCTCACTTAATAGCTTCGGCACGCCGCCCGCAAAGGGTACGGCCCAGATTTCAACGCGGGGAGGTAGGGGAAGGTGATCGACGTTAACGCCGACGTTCGAGTCCCAGTTAGAACCATGATCGCCCCCTCTGACGTAAACTACCCATTTCCCATCCGCTGAAATGGCTAAACTGCTGATTTCCTGGCCATCATCTTTGGTGTAGTCCGTAAGTTTTCGGGCCGTAAAGGCAGGGCCTTCGGCCACGTACACATTTCGCCGACCCTGTTCGTTCAGGGCCCAGGCAATTTTCGAACCCTGAGCCGACGCCGTTAGTTCGTTGGGAAAAGGGTAGGATTTGATGGCTTCCAGACTAAATTTCTGTGCGGAAGAAATGCCTGATTTCAGGAGAAAAAACAGAATCAGGAAGAGCCCTTTTGGGAGGCGTAAGAACGTAAGCATCGGATGAGAGGAAAGTAGGTTTACAAAGGGATGCTTAAAGATAGCATTTATTTGGAATCAATTTCCCGCTGTTTCGTTAACCCGGAAAAGCGTACCTTTGCATGGCCAACGTAGCAGCACCTTGACACAACGAGTTCTCTTCATCACCCCGCCTTTCACGCAGTTAAATACCCCGTACCCAGCTACGGCGTACCTGAAAGGCTTTTTGAATACTAAAAACATAGAATCACATCAGGCCGATTTGGGCATTGAAGTGATTCTCCGGCTTTTTTCGACCCAGGGTTTACGCACCTTGTTCGATGCTCTGGTGGCTTCTGATGACATTGAGCTTTCGGATAACAGTTACCGGATTTACTCCCTTCGGGACGAATATATTCAGACGATTAACCCGGTTATCCGATTTCTTCAAAATAAGAATCCAACGCTGGCTCATGCCATTTGTGACCGGAATTATTTACCCGAAGCCTCCCGATTTAGCCAGCTAGATGATCTGGACTGGGCTTTTGGGACGATGGGAACGCACGATAAGGCCCGCCATTTTGCGACTTTATACCTCGAAGATCTGGCCGATTTGATTACCGAAGCCGTTGACCCGCATTTTGGATTCAGTCGTTATGCCGAACGGTTAGGTCGCTCGGCCACGCATTTTGATGAGTTACACGAAGCCTTGCAGGCTCCCGATACGCAGATTTCAACGATTCTGACGGATTTACTGGAAGAGAAAATCCAGCAATGGCAACCCACGGTGGTTTGTTTGACGGTTCCGTTTCCGGGAAATTTGTACGGTGCTTTGAAGTGTGGAAAGTATCTTAAAACCCATTACCCGGACATTAAAGTGGTGATGGGTGGCGGCTATGCTAATACGGAGTTACGTTCTCTAAAAGAAACCCGCGTTTTCGAATATCTGGATTTCGTAGCCCTTGACGACGGCGAAGCTCCCTTGTTGCATTTGCTGGAATACCTGGCGGGAAATCGTTCGATTGATCAGTTAAAGCGGGTATTTACGCTCGTGGATGGAAAGGTTCATTACCTGAACGGCACCCGCGAACGTGATGTGGCTCAGCGAGATACCGGAACGCCCGATTACCGGGAGTTACCGCTTAATGATTATTTGTCGGTGATTGAAGTGGTTAACCCCATGCACCGACTCTGGAGTGACGGTCGCTGGAACAAGCTGACGCTGGCTCATGGTTGTTACTGGGGAAAATGCTCGTTTTGCGATGTAACGCTCGATTATATCAAACGTTACGAACCGCTAACGGCTTCTTTGTTATGTGATCGCATTGAGGAAATCATTGGCCAAACGGGTCAAAACGGATTCCATTTTGTGGACGAAGCCGCTCCGCCAGCCTTAATGCGTGACCTGGCCCTGGAGATTATCCGACGGAAGCTGACCGTAGTTTGGTGGACGAATATTCGTTTCGAAAAAAGCTTCACCGCTGACTTGTGCCAGTTACTGAAAGCCTCTGGATGCATTGCCGTTTCGGGTGGTTTGGAAGTCGCTTCTGACCGGCTGCTGGAACGAATGAAAAAAGGAGTGACGGTGGCTCAGGTGGCTCGTGTCGCGGATCACTTTACGCAGGCCGGAATTATGGTGCATGCGTATCTGATGTACGGCTTTCCCACGCAAACGACTCAGGAGACTATTGATTCGCTGGAAATGGTGCGGCAGTTATTCGAGTCGGGCGTAGTGCAGTCGGGCTTCTGGCATCGCTTTGCCATGACGGCTCACAGCCCGGTAGGCTTACAGCCCATGGCCTTTGATGTACAACGGATTGGGCCAGATTTTGGCGGTTTTGCCGACAACGACCTGGATCACGCCGACCCTAACGGAGCTGACCACGACCTATTTGCGGAGGGATTACGCAAATCGCTGTTCAACTACATGCACGGGGTTTGTTTCGAGTTTCCCTTGCAGGACTGGTTTGATTTTGAGGTGCCGGAAACCACCATATCCCCGGATTTTATACAAAGCAGTCTGGAAGAACCCGCCGATGAATTTCGTCCGAACGCCTGGGCGATTTGGTTAGGTAAGGAGCCTTCCGTAACTTTTTACGAAGAAATGCAGCGGAAACGGGTCGTTCAGCGAGCCGAAGTTGTTTTTTATGATCGTAAGCAGGAGTGGGGGCTAGAAACCCGGGCCGTAGAAGGGCAGTGGTTACAAGAGGTGTTACCACTGCTGCAAGTCAAAGCTCAGGAACCCATGGCTCTGGAAAAGATAAGACAGGATTACGAGAGCAAAGGAATGGGCAGTTTTGACCGTTTCCTAACCTCAGCAACCGGAGAAAAACTCCGCGAAAATGGATTGTTAATTGTATAGTTTTCAGTGGTCTGTTTACAGTTTTCAGTGAAAATGAGATAAACAGAGGCCTCCCAATTGAAAACTGAATACCATAAACTGAAAACTGAAAAAATGCAAGATCCCTTACATGGCAAGACTTTGCAGATGATTTTATTTCATTTAGTTGATTATTACGGCTGGGATCAGCTGGGTCTGCGAATTCGGATTAAGTGTTTTACGCATAATCCTAGTATTAAATCGAGTCTGGTCTTTTTAAGAAAAACGCCCTGGGCTCGTAAAAAGGTGGAAGAATTGTATTTAGAAACCTTGGATTAACGCTTTTTGTAATGATTCTTGAAGTTGCTAGCATCTGGAAACAGAGAATGAGCGTGATTGTAGCTGGTTGATGCCAGCGGAAAAGCTGGTATCAGTATGGAAAGATTTTTAAAGTAACTAGCGTCTGGAAACAGAGAATGAGCACGATTATAGCTGGTTAATGCCAGCGAAAAAGCTGGCATCGGTAAGGAAAGATTTTTAAAGTTATTAACCGTCTGGAAACAGAGAATGAGCGTGATTGTAGCTGGTTGATGCCAGCGAAAAAGCGGGTATCAGTATGGAAAGATTCTTAAAGCTACTATCCATTTGGAAACGAACAGCTACAGGGTAATCCTAGTGAGGGGTCATTGAAAACTGCAAACAGACAATTGAAGACAAAACATGAAATTTGACGATTATCACATAGCTCCCGAAATCAAGAAAAGTCTGACGAAACTCGGCTTTAAACGACCTACGGACATTCAATTTAAATCCATTCCTCCCATTCTGAAAGGAGAGGACGTGCTGGCTATTGCTCAGACGGGAACGGGGAAAACAGCGGCTTTTGCTATTCCCGTGATTAGCAAAATTCACGAGCGTAAATTCACCAAGAAAAGCACGGGTATTAAATGTATTGTAATGGTGCCGACTCGGGAATTGGCCTTACAGATTACCGAAGTTTTTCAGCAAATTGGTCACCATTCCAAAGTAAAATCGTTCTGTACTTTCGGCGGTGTAGAACAGGGGCCTCAGATTGAAAAACTACAGGAAGGTATTGATATTCTGGTAACTACGCCGGGACGAATGTTCGATTTGGCTAGTCAGGGCTATATTAAGATGAATGCTGTGGAAATCCTGATTCTGGATGAAGCGGATCATATGCTGGATTTGGGTTTTATCAAGGATATTCAGGATTTGATTAAATATCTGCCCAAAAAACGGCAAACTTTATTTTTCTCAGCCACGATTAATGAGACGATTAAAGATTTAGCGTATTCCCTGGTAACGAACGCCATTCGGATTCAGATTTCTCCCAAAGATCCTGTTTCCAAGAACATTGACCATGCCGTTGCTTTCGTAGAAATGGATGACAAACGCTTCTTTCTGGAACGTCTCATTAACGAGCAACCCGAAAAGAAAATGCTCGTTTTCGTCCGTACGAAAGTTCGGGCTGAACGGGTAAGTAAAGCTCTGGAACGGGTGAATATCCACAGCCAGACCATTCACGGTGGTAAAGAACAAACCGACCGTCTGGAAGTATTAAATCAGTTTAGAAAAGGAGAAACAAAAATCCTGATTGCTACGGATGTAAGTGCCCGGGGAATTGATATTGCCAATGTCGATTACGTGGTTAATTACGATTTACCCGAACAGGCTGAAAACTACGTGCACCGGGTAGGAAGAACGGGCCGGGGAACCAATCGAGGAAACGCTGTTTCATTTTGTAGCACGGAAGAACGGCCGATTTTAAAAGAAATCGAAACCTATTTAACCAAACCCATTAAGGTATTGACGATCGAGGAATCTGATTACGAAGCGACGCTTGATTTAAGCGTTGAGGCAGAAAAAAATACCGACTGGCGAAGCTTGATTAAAGAAGAAGAAGAACGCTTATCGAAGGTTAAAAAGAAGAAGAAAAAACAGATGTAAGGGGTTGTCAACCTGCACAAAAAGAGCCAGTCTTATCCAAAAGACTGGCTCTTTTTATAAGCTATCATTGAACGTGCTTAATCGTGTTTATCTGCGGTCGGCTGATCTGGATTTTTAGCTTCAATCGCTACGTCACCCGTTGTCGTACGTGGCGTTGGGGGTGTTTCGCTGAAGTCAAACACAGGCAGGATGATGAGGGCGAGCAGGACAAGGAAAATAACGACTACGCCAACGGCTGTGCGGTGACTGCTTTCGTTATGAGAAGGATCTTCTGAGTAAGCCATTGTTATTGGATCAAAAGGGATACATTGAATTTTATGCAAAAAAAAGGCATCTGCCGGATTTACAGTCAATTTCATTAAATAAAATATCAAACCAGGGCTGTGGCCTGCCTGATGGGGGGCGTTTCAGGGAGGTAAACCCGAAAGGTCGCACCCTCGTTCAGAACACTGCTGACCGTGATAATACCCTGATGATTTTCAACGACTTTGCGACAAACGGCCAGCCCAATTCCGGTACCCTCGTACTGGTCTTTGCTGTGTAATCGCTGGAACATTTGAAAAATCCGGTCTCCATATTCCGAATCAAAGCCAATGCCTTCATCGCTTACATCAATCCAGTTATACGAACGCCGGGGGTTCAATCCCTCAATGGAACTCACTTCTTCAGGCGAAACTTTGCCGCAGTCGATGGTGATATGATTCATAACACCCGGACGACTAAATTTAATGGCATTGGTTAGTAAATTCTGAAAGAGCTGGGTCAACTGAGACGCATTACCCCAAACGACTGGAAGTGACTGAATAGTAATGGTTGTGGCATTCGGATCTATCGCATTGTCTAGGTCTTCTAATATATCGTTGATCAAATCTTTCAGGGGAAGCGGAGCCATCGGCACGTCCTTGATGGTTAGCCCGGAAAACGTCAGCAAGTCATTAATCAACGAAGACATTCGGTTCGCCGAAGCATGAATTCGAGACAAGGTACTGGCCCCCTTTACCGTCAGCCGTTCTACGTCCGTGTTGTAAAGTAAACTAATGAAGGACTGGATTTTACGCAAAGGTTCCTGCAAATCATGACTCGCAATAAAAGCGAATTGTTTCAGACTTTCATTGGTTTGCTGAAGTTCATAGTTACTCATTCGCAGAGCTTCGGTTTGCTCTTTTACCAACCGTTCAAGTTCGTTTTTAACTACCCGCTGATTGGTGATATTTTGAGCCAATCCCGTAAGTAAGTACGTATTCCCTTCCTCGTCTGCGAGCGAACGAGCCTGAGCATGAATAACCCGTACCCGACCCGTTTCTGCATCTACGCTGGTGAATTCCTCGTCAAAAGTTGCCGACGAAAGCAAGGCGGCCTGAATAGCGTAAGAGATTCGCGATTGATCCGCAGGAGCAACGGAATTCAGAAAAGAAACCAGATCCGAAACGGAATTCTTGAGGCCAAACCACCGCTGAAACCGTTCCGACGCATAGACTTTATCGGTAACGGGGCTGTACTGCCAAGTGGCGAGGTCAGCCGTATCGATAGCCAGACGCAGATTCGCTTCTGCATCTGCAATCTGTTCGCGAGCCAAAACCCGTGAGGTAATGTCAGCGGCCATGTGAATAATGGCCCAGACCTTACCTTCTGCATTGAAAAGAGGCTTGTACGTAAATTTAAACCAGTACGGTCGAATCACGTTTCCATCTAGCAGGTCTGTTCGCTGCTCCTGGGTTTCGTAGGCAATTCCGGTTTGGTACACCTGTTTCAGGATGGCTTCGAAGGGTTGACCGTGTAACTCCGGTAAGGCCTCGTGAAGCGTCTTTCCAATAATGGATTCATCCTTACTCCACATTTTCAGCAGAGCTTCATTGGCTAATTCAATAACGATAGCTTCGGTGGTATAGAGTCCAATGGGGAAAGGAGCCTGGGTAATCAGATCATTAAACTGCTCATTCCGAAGGTGAAGCTGTTTCTGAGCATTAACCCGTTTGGTAATGTCAATGACTGTCCCTAGATACCCTTTAAACGTTCCATCGGCGTTAAACTGAGGCGTTCCGCTGCAATCGATGGATCTTAACGTACCGTCTGTATGCCGAATGGTGAACTCATTTTTGTGCGTACGCTGAGCCAGAAAATCTGCGATGAATTTATCCTTAGACGGCTCCCGATCCTCGTCGATGATGCAATCTAACCAGCCAATGCCTAAGTGGTCTTCATAGGGTCTACCGGTCCATTCTACCCACTTTTCACTAATGAAAGTAGTGGAAGGTTCCGCATTGGCTATCCAGATGCCAATGGCCGAATGATTACCCAGTTCATCAAAAAGAAAAGCTTTTTCCTCGATGGTTTGAAGGGCGTTTTTCTGTTCAGTAACGTTTTGAATAATACCACTGAAACAAGCTACTGGCTGACTAAATCGCTGACCTTTGATCTGAATCCATTGGAAGTGATTCGTATGACTGATTCTGAAAGTCAGATCGATACTCTGTTTTCGGGAAGGGCTAGTTTTGGAAAAAAGTACTTCACTAACTTCAATGAGATCTTCCTGGAAAATTATGGACAGGAACGCTTCAATACTAAATACGGACGCTGAGTTATTACCTAGAATACGTTGCCCCGTATGATTAACTCTTATTTTTTGAGAGGAAAAATTTATGTCAATAATACCAATATTAGCGGATTCCAGTGCAGTCTGATAGTGCTTGAAATGAAGAAAACCATTAGCTTCTTCGGAGGGAGGGGCAAAGCTCATTTTGCTGCAATTAATACGGTTATTTAGGTAGGTTGCTTAGTTGCGGATAAAAAGATACAACTCAATTGATTAGAAAACATAGAAAGGAAATATAAATTTTATTTAAATTATTTTTATCAATAATATAAGTTTTTTTACTTATTTTTAATATCTATTGCTAACTAAATAATTTCATAAAAATACCATAGTGATCGCGAATACTTATCAACATTACGATTAAGTAAAGAAATGGTTGTTAACATATAATTATTTTATTATGATTGTATATCCAAATAGATTTGCCCATGTTAAATTCAGATCAAAGACAAAAATTAGCCGAAGTCTTATCAACCATTGATACCCGGCACATAGCAACCAAAAGTGCAGTATCCTATCATAAGGATATCTGGACGAGTGAAAAAATCGACCAGTTAAAAAAGGGAATAGAAAACGCTGCAATTATTGAGACTGGGAAGTTTTGGGCTAAGACCTTATTGGTTTCCAAAGGATTAGATGGAGTTATTGACCGAGTTAGATTGATTGGAGATCTTACCAGTGCGGTTTCCTATTCGGTAGCCCACCATATTCAGCAAAATTCTGAATACAAACTTTGGCATATTTTAGATGAAGAGGCCTTGCTTCTCTACTGTAGTGAGGTAGTGAGAACAACAACCATCAAAAGCTTTGTTTCTAACGGTTTGTAACTATTCGTATGAGTTGAACATTACTTTAAACTGAAGTTCGAATCTATATTATAAAGTTAATAACTTCTTACACTAAATTTTAAAGTTAGTATTACTTAACTTGAAGAGCCTGCGGGCTCTTTTTTTATTAAAATAGGTAGTAGCTAAATCAACATTGATTGAATAGTGTTTATTACTTAATATTTATAAAAAAACTTAAATGACATTAAGTATATACGGCAGAAGGCAAGTAGTTGCAAAAAGCCAACATTCAATGGATCGGCTGGCAGTCCTTTAAAAGCAATAGTATTAGAAGTTTAATTATAATATACTGTAATTCAGGATTTTAAGTAAATATTGTCAATCATTTTTCCTGAAATTACCCATTGTTTGTACAGTTTTTTTGGGTATGAATCCTGATAGAAGAATAGTTTGTTCCCAACATGATCCAATGCTTATGAAGGTATGTAATCAACGTACGTTAGTACCCCAAAGAAAGATGCAGTACAAATATTATCTCTTAGGTATAATCTTCTGTCTGATCGGATTATTCCAAAGTCCGATGGTTTCAGCCCAGACTAGTGCATTGACTAAAGGAGATACGGCTTACTCCATACCCGATACCTTACTCTTTAAATTACAAAAAGCACAGGCTGCTGTGACGGAGATAAATGCTTCAAACAAGAAAGGATACGGTATATCCAAAATAAAACAGGGATTAACAGAAGTAGAAGAAAGTATTGATCCAATCAAGGATGATTTAAATGCAGGTAATAAGATAATTGATAGTAAAGATTTACTCAATTATCGACTGATTCTAAAAGATGCCCAAACTAAGTTAGCCAACTGGCAAAAGTCATTAACCAAATCCAGTAATGATTTGCAACGAAGTACGGAGAACCTGGTCACGTTAAGTAATGACTCACTTTTAACCGTTAATGACCGAGACAGTAGTGCCCGTAAATTATTTAATAATCAGGTAACGGAGTTAAAAAGGAGATTGCAACACTCCGGAAAAACAGCTACGGCCCATTTAGATTCAGTTAGTAAATTATTGGCAGAAGTTTCGTCATATAACCTGGCAGTTACCGATTTACAGGCCCTGATTGATGAACGTTTAAATAGTTCTGTTGGCAGTATCTTTAACAAAGAATCTCCTTTTATTTGGTCGGCTCCAACATTCTCTGACCACGACAGCGTTCAATCATTTTTTAAGAATTCTTATTTAGGTCAACGAAAGATCTTAAGCTATTTCATAGGATCATCCTGGGATAACCGAGCCGTTTTGATTCTGGTTGGTATTGCCTTTTTTATCTGGATCAATCGTACTTTTAAAAAGGTTCGTCAACTGGAAATAAAACAGCAACTGGAAAAATCCAGTTACGAAGCCATCAAACCCATTCCCATCGTTGCAACCTTAATTGTAGTACTTAATCTGGTTCCGTTTTTCGAATCTGATTCTCCTTCCTTATACATTGAGCTGACACAATTCCTTTTATTAGTCGTCATAACGGGTCATATCTGGAAGAAAATCTCAAAATCCGATCTGACGCACTGGCTTACCATTGTTGGTCTTTACATTGTATTAGTGGTCGTTAATATTCTCGTTCGTGATGGAATATTCCTGCGACTGACATTGATTGCTTTAAACATAGGCTTCCTCTATCAGGGCTTCACTTCGTACCGAAAGCTCAAAGAAGCTCAGTTTGGCGAAAACTTTATTCGTCCGGTTGCCATTCTTTACCTGGGGCTTAATATTCTGGCTGTTGTAACGAACATCTTTGGACGATTGAGCCTGTCTAAAATTTTCAGTATTACAGCCGTCATTGGGTTAACTCAGATGGTTGGATTAGCCTATTTTGTAAAAGTACTAACCGAAGGGCTGGATTTACAGATTAAGCTAAGCTCCTGTTCAGATGGTTTATTTTCCAGAGTTAATATTAATAGAGTACGTGCCACGGCGAAGCGAGTATTATCCTTTATAGCCGTACTCTTATGGTTATTAGTACTGGTCATTAATCTGAACATCTCGAATCAGACTTTTGCATTTTTAGACATGGTGTTAAGCAAATCACGAACATTCGGTAGCATTACTTTTACACTGGGTAATGTTCTGTTTTTTGTGATTATTGTGTATTTGTCAAACTTACTACAGAAGCATATCGGAATCTTATTTGGAGAAAGTAATATTACGTTTGACGAGCAAAATCAGCGGAAAAGTTCGAAATTGGTTCTGGTGCGGTTAGTGATCATTATTGTTGGTATCCTGATGGCTATTACTGCTTCTGGCGTTCCTCTGGACCGATTGACGGTTGTGCTGGGTGCATTGAGTGTGGGGATTGGTTTAGGGATGCAGAATATCGTTAATAACTTTGTTTCTGGAATTATATTAATATTTGAAAAACCTTTTTCTATTGGTGATTATGTGGAATTAGCTGATAAAAAAGGAAAAGTTAAAGACATCGGAATCCGGTCCAGTATTATGCTCACTCCCCAGGGCTCGGAAGTAGTCATTCCTAATGGTGATTTATTATCGGGCCGGCTAGTGAACTGGACGGGAGATAATCCTTACTTGAAAAGTGAAATTATCATCAAAATCAATGCCGACGCTGACCTCGATCAGGTTAAAAAAATCATCAAAGAAGAAATTAGAAAAATTAAAGATACCGTTAAAAACAGCCAGCCAGAGATTTATATTAATTCATTAGCAGCCGATGCTATTGAATTAAAGATTATCGTCTGGGTAAGCAGCATTTATACAGAAGCCTCCTGCAAGAGTCAATTGTTACAGCAATTACTGACTCGTTTCTGTGATGTTTCAGTTAAGATTTTGTAATTGATTTTTAGAATACTAAGGTTTCTTCATACAAAAACTCCTGCTGTAAGAACTCAGCGGGAGTTTTTGTTATACGCTGGTAAGATAAATTTATAATTATGAAAAGCTGTTTAAAATAGATAATCGAAGCCCTTAAAATAATCAAACCTTCTGCAAGCTTGACTGATTGTTGAGAAATAATGGCAGGTGGAACCTGCCTTAGGGTAGGAACGAGATGGAATCTTGCATCAGTGGTCCCTCGCAGTCACTCGGCTAGAGCCGAGCGACTGCGAGAGCATAGCCTTGTCATCTAAAAGATGTATAGGAACAATTTAAAATAAAAGTTTGTTTATATGAGTATTTTATTATAAATATTTGGTTTTATATGTTTTTGACAGCATTATTTATAATTTGCGAGAATCTGTAAATGCTAATTGATATTCCTTTATTCCCTTTTGTAAACAGACCAAAGCAATGAAGAAAACCATAATGCTGGCGTTACTAGTTGGAGTCGCGTGCCATTTTTCCTGGGCTCAGAAGTCAGCTTCTAAGTTAATGGCTGAGAAAAAGTACGACCTGGAAATCAATACGCTGGCTAACAAGCCTATTGTTAAGAAGGCATTTCAGACTATTCTTGATTTGGAACCCGAAACCCGTAAAGAGCATCTGTTACTCACCGAAATTCCTTCGCCCCCTTTCAAAGAGCAGGTTCGGGCTAGAAAATACGCCGAGTTAATGAAGGCTGCTGGAGCAGATTCGGTCTGGATGGATGAAGTAGGTAACGTTTTGGGCAAAGTGAAGGGAAAAACAGGTAAGAAGACGGTCGTACTTGAGGCTCACCTGGATACTGTGTTTCCCGAAGGAACAGACGTTAAAGTAAAATTCAAAGGCGACACGCTTTATGCTCCCGGCATTGGTGATGACACCCGCGGCTTGACCGTAGTATTAGCCGTTCTAAAGGCTATGAAAATGAATAAAATCAAAACTGATGGAGATGTTTTATTCGTGGGAGCGGTAGGAGAGGAAGGCCTGGGAGATCTGCGGGGTGTCAAACATTTATTCTCGGCAAAAGGCCCCAAAATTGATTCATACCTGGCGGTTGACGGGGCTGGACTAGGCGGCATAACGAATGGTGGCGTAGGTTCGGTGCGTTACCGGGTTACGTTTAAAGGCCCCGGTGGGCACTCGTATGGGGCTTTTGGTTTGGTAAATCCGCATCACGCCCTGGCAAAGGCCATTTATTACTTTACTCAGCAGGCGGATGAATTTACAAAGTCAGGAGCCAAAACGACCTATAGTGTTAGTGTGATTGGTGGAGGAACGTCGGTGAATGCCATTCCGTATGAATCATGGATGGAGGTGGATATGCGGTCGGAGAATCAGGAAAAACTGGCGGGTATTAATCAATTATTTCTGGCGGCGGTTGATAAAGGACTTAAGGAAGAAAATGCTATTAAACGAAACGGGGCCGATTTAACCGTGAATATTAACAAAGTGGGCGACCGCCCTTCGGGATTAAATCCAGAGAGTAACCCACTGATTCAGAGAATGATTGCGATTACGCATTTCTTCAAAGCGGAACCATCGCTGCACAGCAGTTCAACGAATGCCAATATTCCATTTTCAAAAGGAATTCCGGCGGCAACGATTGGAATTGGTGGGGTTGGAGGGAACGGACATTCCCTTCATGAATGGTGGCTGAACGATAAAGGATACTTGGGTATCCAGCAATCGCTGTTGATTCTTTTAGCAGAGGCGGGTTTGGCTGAGTAATAATAAAATTCGCTGAAGAGAAGGCCGGACTTACTCAAGTCCGGCCTTCTGTATTTTAGGCTAAAGCTTTTTCAATCAGAGCTTTACCCGTATTGCTGTAGGAAAGTTTCAACGCAGCTTCGTGGCCCGGAGCGGTCATTTTATTCCAAGTTTTCTGGAGAATCGGGATCATTTTTTCCTCTCCCATTTTTTCAATCAAATCATCGTACTGATAAGTCAGGAAAACCAGACAGAGAGCGTTTTCAATCGTACTCACTTCCGGGTCCGTCTTTATGCGTTGCTTGAGATTGATGGTTCGCACCCGTTCAATTGTAGCTTCGTCATACCCCGCTTCCCGCAATAACTCGGCTGATTTTTCAGCGTGGAATTTGGCCAGATCACTACGCCATTTCAAATATCCCACGCGACCGTCGGGATAATCCGACCGGGGAATGACCCAACGACCAATGTGCTGACAACGAGAGGCTAATAACAAAGGCTCACTGGCCTGAGGGTCAAGTTTTATGACCCAATCGTAGAGTTTTTGGGCATAAAACAACTCGGCAGGAATTGTCTCGCCTTCAGAAATGACGGTCTCGGGGGATTGGGCGTTGTAGGCGTCAAAAAGAGCAAAAGCCTTATCTAGTTTTTCGGACATAAGCAGATCAGTAATAGTCAAATGTAAATAGGATTGCCCGATGATCGATTTGGGGTGGGAGAGAAATATTCATTCACACTATATTTAATTAGTCTAAATAATATTTATATTTGCTCGCAAGGCCGTACAGCGTAGCTTTGCCATCGTCCATCTTGTCAATACCGCTACGCTGAACGTAAGCTTCCGATTCTGTTATTACTAAAAGTTAGCCGAACCGAGGTTATGAATCTTCTATTCAAACCATAAAACGTTGTTAACCATCGCTTTAGAACTAATTATACGAATGAAGTTACCATCCTTCCACCTGCTCACATCAAATTAACAATCCCATTATTAAACACGTCAATCATGAAGTTAAAAGCCGCATTACTCTCCCTCTTCCTGACCCTTTCAGCCAGCAGTTTATTTGCTCATGCCTTGTGGATTGAAACCAGTCCGGTTGGTAAAAAAGGACAAAAACAAACCGTAAAAATTATCTATTCAGAACCCGGCGAAACGCCCGAAAAACTGGCTGACTGGTATTCTGATGTGAAAGAATTCTCGCTCTGGCTCATCGGCCCCGATCAGAAAAAAACGCAGTTAACGGTCAAACCCGGTGAAGATAATTATACGGCTGAGTTCACGCCTGAACAGGATGGTGTATACACCCTGGCCGTGGGCCATACGGCGAAAGAATTGGGTGGTGCCACCAAGTATCAGTTCAACTCGACGGCAGTAGTCACGGTTGGTAAAGCAACGGCGGCTTCCGCTACGCCTAACGAACTGAACGTTTCGCTGGAATCGGGTAAAACTTATAAAGTAGGTCAGCCCATTCACCTGAAAGGCTGGTTTAAAGATCAGGCTTCTGACAAACTCCATGTATCTGTTTTCTCACCCAGTGGCTGGAATCGTGAAGTAACGACAAACGCCTCTGGTGAAGCGGAGTTTACGCCACTTTGGCCCGGAACGTACCGCGTCGAAGCTTCAAAGTCTGAAAAAGAAGAAGGTCAGCATCATGGGAAGGATTATAAATCCGTTTGGCGTTGTGCTACGCTGACGTTTGAAGTAACCAAATAATGGTTCTCCGCTCCCGGAAGGCATCCTTCCGGGAACTTCTTCGCCTTCTTTTCTAAGCAACCCTGCCTTTTCCACTGCCTCTTCAGCCGCTTTTGTGCCATTTGTTACTACCTGATTGGAATGTCCTTCACCACTATAGACTTAAAAAAAATACTTTGGAGCGTTTCCCTGTGCTTTCTGAGCGGTAGCATTTATGCTCAGACAGAAGTGAGCGGTTCGCTAGCCGAATCTTCCGGTAAGCCCGTTGAATTCGCCACCGTTGCTCTTTACAAGTCCGCTGATTCTACCCTTGTAAAAGGAACGGTTTCTGACTCACTGGGTCGTTTTGTCTTCCAGCGGGTGGCCTTAGGTCAATATTACGTAGAAGCTAGTTTTGTAGGATACCGTTCGCAACGAAGTCAACGCTTTACTTTAAGTACACAGCAGCCCAAACAGCAGCTACCCACGCTGACTTTGGTGCCCACGGAACAATCCCTGCAAACGCTAACCGTAACGGCAAAAAAGCCCCTGGTTGAACAGCGTATAGATCGTACCGTTATGAATATTGAAAATAGTATTCTTTCGGAAGGTAACACTGCTTTAGAGGTATTGGAAAAAGCTCCCGGCGTAACAGTTGACGACGATGGAAACATTACCCTGAAAGGAAAACAGGGGGCAACCATCATGATTAATGGGAAACTTACCTATCTGTCGCAGAAGGAATTAGCAACGCTTTTACGAGGAACGTCTTCCAGTTCTTTAGCAAAAGTGGAGATTATTACCAACCCTTCAGCGAAGTATGATGCAGCGGGTAACTCAGGAATTATTAACATTCAGTTGAAGAAAAATGAGTTAGTGGGCTTTAACGGGAATGTGTACGTCAATGCAGCCCGCAGCCGGAAAAATCGGTACGGAGCTGGCGTAAACCTGAATTACCGGAGTGCCCGATTGAATGTCTTCGGAAGTTACGATCATGCCTACCGGGGTGAGAAAGAGTTATTATCCTACACCCGCCGTTTCCGCGATCCCGGCGAAACCAGCCCTGGCCGGATTTCGTATCAGCATACGGTTACTGACGAACCTTTATATACGAATAATTTCAAAGCCGGAATCGACTACTTCCTGAATCAGAACAATACGCTTGGTTTGGTGATGAAGGGGAATGTAGGAACGTATCATAACCATGGGAATACCAGTAACCTGCTGCAAACGATTACGAATCAAACCCTTTCGGATGCTCGCAGCACCAATACCGATGATAGTCGATGGTCAAATATTTCCTATAACCTGAATTATACGCATCGTTTCGGCAAAGAAGGACAGGAGTTTTCCTCTGATCTGGATTACTCTAGTAATGCTTTTCAGTCCAATCAGTTGCTGGATACGCGTTATTTGAATGAAGCCGGTGAGTTTACGAGCCGTCGTTCTACCCGTCGCGGTGATATTCCTTCCTCGACGTATGTCTACGTAGGCAAAGCCGATTATACGCATCCCTTAGGTCAGAAAGCCAAGCTGGAAACGGGCTGGAAAAGTAGTTACGTAACCGTTGACAATGAAGTGAAATATGATACCCTTGCGGGTACCCGTTGGGTGAAGGATCTCTCGGCTTCCAATCACTTCAAGTATCAGGAAACGATTCATGCGGGTTATCTGAACTTCAATCGGGAGTTTGGAAAATTTAGTTTGCAGGCGGGTTTACGTGGAGAGTACACGCATACGGTGGGACAACAGATTACCTCGGATTCGACCGTGATACGAAAGTACTTCCAGCTCTTTCCAAGTGTATTCCTGAGCCAGACCTTCAGTGAAAAACACCGTCTTCAGTTTTCCTACAGCCGACGCATCGAACGGCCTGATTATGAGGACTTAAATCCTTTCCGTTTCTTCCGTGACCCTTTCCTGTACTATGAGGGTAACCCTTTCCTGAAACCACAGTTAACCCACTCGCTGGAGATTGGGCATACATTTAAAAACTTCCTGACGACGACGATTAATTACAGTTATACGTCAGATGTGATTAACTGGATGATGGGTCAGATTGACTCCACGAACACAACCTTTCAGGGACCTCAGAACCTGAAAAGCCTGATTAATTACGGCATTAGCTTCTCGGCCTCGCAAAACCCCACTTCCTGGTGGACGACGAATAATTTCTTTAATGTCTTCCGTAACGAATACAAAGGCGATCAGAAAGGTGGCGATCTCAATAACAGCATTACCAGCTTCACCTTCAATTCTCAAAACTCATTTCAGTTGGGAAACGGTACGTCCATGGAAATTAGTGGCGTGTATAACTCGAAGTCCGTGTACGGGGTGTTTCGGACGCGGGCGTATTACGTCATTTCTGCGGGTGTGCAAAAGCAGATACTTAACAAACAGGGCACGGTTAAGCTCATGGCGAATGACCTTTTTCAGGGGCGTCGCCGGGTGCAGACGGCTCGTTACGAAAACCTGGACTTGAATACCAATATCCGTTTCGATAGCCGGGTGATTACGCTGTCTTTCAGCTATCGATTCGGTAATCAGAATTTAAAAATGGGATCATCCCGGAAGAGCGGATCAGACGATGTACAGAATCGGGTGAAGGGCCAGTAATGAACCAAACCTAACAATCCAATGAATATTATTGAACGAATCAACGAGTATTGTTTACAACACGGAGTCAGGCAGTCAGGGAAGCGAAATCAGGTGGCACTGGTGCTGGAGCGAACTCAGCAGGCTATGGATGCTGAACAGGTTTGGCTTCAGATGAAAGAAGATCAATTTCACATCAGTATCGGGGCAGTTTACCTTTCATTGAACTGGTTGGTAGATGCCGGATTTATTGAAAAGAAACTTATGGAAGACCGTAAAGCGGTCTTCACCGTCGTATAAAAAAAAGCTCCCATGAAACACGGGAGCTTTTAACCTTTAAACAGGCTAATCCTGTGCAAAGATTATCTGTTCAACCTTCAACCTATCTGATACAAATATACAACTAACGTATATACTTTACCTACTTATTTCTACAAACTGTAAACTTTATACGTTAAATGACTTGTTTAGACGGTTGAGAGGTAAATAAACCCCTGATTTGGTTATTTTATTGACTTATTCTAATATAAACTAATCTTATATCTATATAATTTAAACTTATGGGTATAGTTTAACTGTAATGATTTTAAGTTAAATGCCTTTGAACTTCATAGAAAAAGGGGTGTAACCGTTACTTTTTCAAATGGAGTGCCTTCCCATGAATTGGGGATTGAATGAAAGCAGGCAATCATGGAATTTTGTAACCGAAATGTTGCTAAAAGGCAATAGAATTATCTGTTCAAAAATCTATGATCAACCTTTGGTATGAAAAAGCAATGGAGTAGAATAATCGTATTAACGCTGTCGGGAATAGTTCTGATGGTTGGCTGTTCAAAAAAACAGGGCGTCAGTGTGGATGCCTGCAATACTAATGCAGAACGATTAAAGGCCGCAGCGGACGCTTACGTCGCTAATCAGAGTAAAGCCAATTGTGAGGCGTATAAGAAATCCATTAATGACATTCTGAAAAGCTGCCCTACGTTCTATTCCGGTATCAGCAAACAGACCCTCGAAGATTTTAATAATACACCTTGTGACTAATAGTTGATGAGAGTGGGGAAGTGTAAAAGCCGGTAATCCAAAAGGAAAGCCGGCTTTTTGTATTAATAACAAAAATGAGAACCTCGCTAAACGCACAACTGCCTAAAATCCGGCGGCCTGCCCGTCTTTTCTGGATTCCGTAGCTCCGTGGTAAACTTTCTGAACGGGATCGTACATAATGGCCTGGTAACCGCCGTAAGCTCCGAGGCTATACCGAATGGCGTGGCCCATTTTCATGAGTTCACGAATGGTTTCGTACGCGTAGCCTGACTCCATCGTGATGTAACCACTGTCTACCATGCGTTCGCCCGTAGGTTCCGACGAACCCTGGTGGTCAATCCGGGGAGCGTCTCCGGCTTCCTGCGGATTCATGCCGTAATCAATCATGTTCATCAAAATCTGAGCGTGACCCAGGGGCTGGAAGCTTCCACCCATCACCCCAAGCGTCATAAAAGGTTGACCGTTTTTGGTAACAAAGGCTGGAATGATGGTGTGAAATGGACGTTTATGCGGGGCATAGGTATTCATTTCACCTTCGGTAAGGCTATACATTTCTCCACGATTCTGAAGCATAAAGCCTAATCCGTCGGGAACCATACCCGAGCCAAAACCACGGTAATTACTCTGGATTAAAGAAACCATATTTCCCTCGCCGTCGGCAACGGTCAGGTAAATCGTATCGCCATCTTTCAAAGCCGGATTTCCTGCATCGAAACGGCTGGAAGCTTTCTTAGGGTCAATTAACTTGCGTCGTTCGGCAGCGTATTCCTTGGAAAGGAGAGCTTTGACAGGTGACTTAGCAAAATCCATATCTGCGTAATACCTGGCCCGGTCTTCATAAACTAACTTCTTTGCTTCCGTAAACAGGTGAATCCGCTCGGGGCTGTCATAGGGAATTTTTGAGAAATCATAGGCTTCCAGAATGTTCAGCATTTGCAGCGTTGCAATGCCTTGTCCGTTGGGAGGTAACTCCCACACATCATACCCCCGGTAATTCGTCGAAACGGGATCTATCCACGTCGAGGTATGATCGGCCAGATCACGGGTAGTAATGAACCCCCCATTTTTCTTCATGAAGGCGTCAATGGTCCTGGCAATATCGCCCTTGTAAAAAGCATCGCGACCCCCTTTGGCAATCAGCGTAAGCGTCTTAGCCAGATCCGGGTTTTTAAAAATTTCGCCCCGGGCTGGAGCGTGTCCGTTGGGGGCGTAGGTCGCTTTAACGTTTGGCAAATCCCCAAAATTGGCGATCATCTTACTCCAGGAAAAAGACGCTTCGTCATGCACGGGGTAACCCACCGTTGCGTAATGAATGGCATGCGAAAGCACCTTTTCCATCGGTATTTTGCCAAAACGTTTGTGTAACTCAAACCAGCCATCCACACAACCCGGCACCGAGACCGGCAGCGGCCCTTTGGATGGAATGTGCGTCAATCCCCGTTTTTTAAGTTCGGCCAGACTCAAACCATAAGGCGAGCGGCCCGAGCCGTTTAGTCCGTAAAGTTTTCGGGTTTTGGCATCCCACACGATAACGAAGATATCGCCGCCTATTCCGTTCACGTGGGGTTCGACTACACCTTCCATGGCATTAGCGGCAATGGCCGCGTCAATGGCATTACCCCCAGATTTCAGCACGTCAAGGGCAGCCTGCGTACTGAGAGGATGGGAGGTGCAGGCCATGCCTCGCTGAGCCATCACGACACTGCGGGTCGCAAAGGTTTTTCCCAGCGGACGATCCTGGGCTTCGGAAGCAAGGCTAGCACAACAATAGAAAAACAGGAAGGTAGCGATACGTTTCATTGGAAAGAATTTAGAAGTGACTAAGGGCAAGAAACGAATGTACAAAGTTTACGGGAATGAACGGAAGAGTAGAAGAAGATCGAATATTGATTTTTATTAAATGCAACATTGTTGCATTTAATCTTATATTTGCAACAATGTTGCATTAATAAGTCGAGCGAAAAATTGCTGATCTGATGAGAAAACTTCCTGTTACCGTTTTAAGTGGCTTTTTAGGAGCCGGAAAAACCAGTTTGCTGAATTACATTCTTCATCACAAACATGGGTTAAAGGTGGCCGTGATTGTCAATGACATGAGCGAGGTGAACGTAGATGCCCAGACGGTGGCTTCGCAAAATGTCCTTTCGCGGACCGAAGAAAAGCTGGTGGAAATGTCAAATGGCTGCATTTGCTGTACACTTCGGGAAGATTTGATGATTGAAGTGGAGAAGCTGGCCCGTGAAGAGCGGTTTGATTATTTGCTGATTGAATCCACTGGAATTTCTGAGCCTTTACCCGTAGCTCAGACTTTTAGCTATGTGGATGACCAGATGGGAATCGATCTATCCCAATACAGTAAGCTAGACACGCTGGTGACGGTAGTAGATGCCTTCAATTTTGCCAAAGACTTTGGCTCAATCGATACCGTTCGGAGTCGGAAGCTGAATCAGGACGACCCGGAAGATACGCGTACGATTGTGAACTTGTTGACCGATCAGATTGAATTTGCGAACGTGATTGTCCTGAATAAAACGGATTTGGTAAGCCCCGAGCGGCTGGGGGAATTGAAGGCTATTTTACACAAACTCAATCCACAGGCCCGAATTGTGGAAGCTAGCTTCGGACACGTCGAACCCGAACAAATCCTGAACACCGGACTGTTTAATTTCGAAGAGTCGGCGGAATCAGAGAACTGGATTGCAGAGCTGGAAAAGGGTCACCATACGCCCGAAACGGAAGAATATGGCATCAGCTCGTTCGTTTTCCGGGATTCGAGGCCTCTGCATCCGCAACGGTTCTGGGACTATATTTCCGAAGAGTGGCCTGCGGGAGTCATTCGGTCGAAAGGCTTATTCTGGCTGGCTTCACGTCCGACGAAGGCTCTGAGCTGGGGACAGGCGGGGGGATCGCTGCGAGCGGAACCCGCAGGAACCTGGTGGGCGGCCATTCCCGAAAAAGAACGTTTGTATTACCCAGCTTATCTGGAAAATGAGCTACTCATTCGTAAACGCTGGCATCCTGAGTTTGGGGATCGCATGAACGAACTGGTGATTATTGGGCAGGACTTACCCAAAGAGCAAATCATCCGGGAGCTGGAAAGCTGCCTTTGCACCGCGGCAGAAATTCGGCAAATGGAAGCAGGTGTTCGTTTTCGGGATCCTTTTCCAAAATGGGAAGAGTAAAATTGAATCTTTCTAAGAGGCAAGGAAATCAGGTCTCAAGGCTCAAAAGACGCAATAACCAATGATTATTCGGTTTGACTGAGCTTTTGAGCCTTGAGGTCTGGCATAAAAAAACTCCTTCATGAATCACGAAGGAGTTTCCCGTTAACCTCTAAACCTATGTGTCTAAACCGTTTGATGATTCAAAAGTACAGCGAAGCCTAAACATAGACTTCGCTTTTCTATGAACTGTAGACTTTATACGTTGTTTGGTAGGATTTAACCGTTGAACCATTATGCGTGTCATTTTTACAAAAACTGGTTCTTCTAGTTCAGTTAATAAATGACTAACAATGAATAAGTTAACTTAGAATTAGTTTAAACTAATGTGTGAGGTATAAGGCCAGTATTTTTCGATTACTACCATGAAATGGTCAGCAGCCAGTTTGGGAGTAATTCAATAACTAGTAGGAGAGCTGTTCTTTTCAGACAAGCGGATGTATGGAGAGTATCACTGTTTAGAAACTTGGGGGGAAAGCCAAAACGAAAGCAAGTGATTTTAGAGAACTTGCTGCGATTACCAAATAAATGAAAACTACGTCTTTTCAGAAGTCTGGCTGATGAAATTGTACTATTGGAAGCTGGAAGGCTGTAAAACACAAAGAGGTTCGAACGTGCATTCGAACCTCTTTGCTGTTAAAATCAGGACGGATATTTAGATAACCTGTACGTTAATCGCGTTCAATCCTTTTTTTCCCATGGTTACTTCGTAAGTAACAACGTCGTTTTCACGAACTTGATCACGCAGACCGGTAGTATGTACGAAAACGTCTTCACCTCCATCTTTTGGAGTAATAAAACCAAATCCTTTGGTTTCATTGAAAAACTTAATGGTTCCTTCTTGCATTGTATTTTATTGAGTCGGAAAGGTACGATTACTAATTGGATAATCCCGCTTATTAAGTCTTTTTATTTGAAAATCAGTCAGGAAAGCTTTTCAGAGATCGGAGAGCTGTTTAGGAACTATCAGTAAAAAATTGTAGTTTTGCTATTACTACACGAAGTAGAGCACTTCTTGATCTTCATTTTAGGCTATTCTTTTGTTCTTCCGCAAAGCCTTTTATCAGTTATTTCAACAGTCGGTGCTACAACGTTATATCATCTTAAATCTAAATTCGTATTAATGGGTAGAGCCAAGGAGACATTCGGTAAGAAAGAAACCACCAAGAAAAAAATTCAGAAAAAACAGGAGAAAGAGCTCCGCAAAGAGCAGCGTAAAGAAAATTCCAGCAAGGGTAAAACCGTTGAGGAGTTATTCGTTTACGTTGACGAAAACGGCAATCTTACCAGTGTGCCCCCTGAGTTACGTAAGACAAAAGCCCCCCGGGAATTTACGGTAAAAGGCCCCGTGAATGACGATCCAGTAATCCACTCTGGCGTTGTGTCATTCTTTAATGCTGCCAAAGGTTATGGATTCATCAAAGATGACCAGACTCAGGAAAGCATTTTCTTACACATTTTGCAGGTGAAAGGAACCGTAGAAATGGAAGACCGCGTAGAATTTCAGATTGAAAATACGGCCAAGGGACCATCCGCCGTGCGGGTAAAGAAAATTCAATAGTTGATTACTACTTGATAAGCAATACAAAGAGGAATCCAGTCTGGATTCCTCTTGGCGTTTTAGGGCAGATCAGAAACGGTTCATTCAGCGATGCGGTTAAGCATTGCCATTTCCTGATCGGTTAATGAAATCTCTCCCGCGGCCATATTTTCTTCCAGGTG
Source organism: Siphonobacter sp. SORGH_AS_0500 (assembly GCF_031453245.1). NCBI lineage: Bacteria > Pseudomonadati > Bacteroidota > Cytophagia > Cytophagales > Cytophagaceae > Siphonobacter > Siphonobacter sp. SORGH_AS_0500. Next base: position 2,781,556 of record NZ_JAVIYT010000001.1, on the reverse strand, counting down.
CTTTACACTGGAGGTGCCCGGAATGAGCAGAATATGATTGGAGCGGTGCAGTAATACTCTTGGATGTATACGTAAGTGTAAATATATTTCTACTGGCCTAAGTAAAATCAAATCATACTGCTATATGAATGTAGTCTGTTATTTACAATTTATAGGGAAATAATATTTAACTTGAAATTGATAAACTAAATAACATTAATCAATAGGTTATACTATTAATAAAATTTATTACAATTTCTAATTTAATTCGGCTTTGTTGCATGGCTCTTTGGTAGTATAGACTGGGTAAAACCTGCCTATGATTGCAATCATAACCGTGGAATTACCCAATAAAAGGTACTAACATTGTGTATGTCGGCCCATAGAGAAGGCTGTTTAGGTCGAAAATGTGTGTTTCCAGAGCTATGCAATAGAGCTATTTGATTCACTAAATTTGTCCTGATTTAAAAATGAATAGCTTATTTATTTCTGAGCTTTATAATTAGTAAAATTGGAAATGGATTTCTATTTTGCATATAGTAAAGCTCTGCTGATTGATTTGTTTAATACAGTAGATGAAAAGTATATTAGATAGCAAAAGCGTGAGAATTGAATATCAATCAGGCTGAAACTTTCTGGTACTCATAAATTAGGTTGTTTTAATTGAATTTTTCTCATGCCTCTAATTATACTCTCATCACCTATGAATAGGAAAAATTACTTTGAGGACGCACGCCTGGATATTTTGGTTCTAGGTTCGATGGGTAATACTAATGATATTAATGTCTCAACGACTGAATTAGGTATTGTTGTTAGGGAACTTTTAGAAGAAGATCGAGCCAAAGAACTATTGCTAGATGCTGGCGTAATGACTACAGAAGTACATGTTCCTACTGCTTTTCATAATACAGAAATTGTTGATGGTATTCTAGAGAAATTAGATATTGCTGATCTGGTCATAATCAACCTAACTCCTAAAGGCAGTTCCAAAGGAGCACCAAGTGCTAATGTTTATTATGAACTAGGTTTAGTACACGCATTAGGCTTACCGTGTATCATGATGAGTGAGGAAGGAACAGAACAACAATTTTATTTTCGTAACTACAAAATCTACAGATATTCTCCTAAAGAAGACGATCTTAAAAGGAATCTCCGTGGGCCACTTTTTATATTTCTTGATATTCATAACGATACCAATTTTAGCAATAATCGGATCACACAGTTTTATAAAGGATTACCTATTGTCGACATTAGTGCAGCTGTGGGTCTAGCAACTGGCTATTATTATAATTTTGTGGGGCGTCTTCTTCGGGATGGCCTGTTTATTACCAAACACCCTGATAAGATTAAACAATTGGTTATTGTTCGCCCCGATAGCGTATTAAACACTTATGCACAAGACCAGAAACGTATGGCCGATGTGCTGACAGAGGCAGGGTATCAAGTCAAAGAAGAACGACTAAGCGATCCAGAGGATGGGAAAGGAATGGCATTTATCTATCATGTTGATGGAATTGTTCTCGATTTACCTAGAACAATTTACCCCTTAAAGATATCTCCTAAATTAGTTACTATGAAGGATCGCTTTAGTTTAAATCCTACGTATAAAGAGAATATAGTAAAAAGGAAAAATGATGCTCTATTACAACAACATAGTGAACTATTGTTAGACCGAGTTCAGCAAGGTATTTTATTCCATGTCAACAGAGAAGGGGAAGGGTACCAAAAAACTAAATTGCACTTTGCCAGAATTGATGAATTACCAGCCTTATTAAAAGATTTCGGTGTTAAATCTTCCCAAGTGTAAGCTTAGAAACCTATGTATACGAACATAACTAAAAATGTTACCCTTTCCTTTTCCGGAAAAAGGAAATACGAACAACTTAATCGACTTGAGCCCGAACTGGAAACTTTATTTCAAAAGTTAGATCAAGCGGTTAATAGCGTTCATTTTCAACTATTAACAGGTTGTGCTGACGGAGCAGATCAAATTGCTACTAGTCTGGTCTTAAAAGCTCCGTTTAATAATACGCAAAACTTGTGGTCTACTGGTGGAGTGTTTCCCTTTCAACAGTCAGATTACGTTGATACCATGGATGATCTGATTGCTTATGAGGCACTTTATCAACGTCTCGAGCAGAAATTGCATTTGGATGGCCATTATGTCAAGGGTGCAGAGGGAAAGGAAGCAAGGGTAAAAGCGTACAGACAACAAGGGCAGGTCTTGGCACGATTTGCGGATGTTTTCATCGCTGCTTCTACTAGAAGTGAAAACATCAACGGAGGGGGTACGTTGGAAAATGTGATTGTAGCTTTAAAGCTTGCTAAGCCTGTAATTTTCTACGATCTACAAGAGCATCAATTTTACTTATTTCAACACGTGGATGAATTTCTGTTAAAAGATGATTCAAATCTAAATAAGCACGCTGTTACTGTTGAAGAATTGGTAAAGTGGTTTGAGAGGCGTATAAGACCAGAATATGATTCAGATGTTTACTTAATTAAACCAAGTGGTGGACTTTTATTTAAGTGCAGAAAGCAAGCTTGGAATGTATTTGAAAGATTATTTTATAGAGAAAAGCCCCGATTTGATCCCAATTTCAGACAGCCTATTTTGGAAAAATTAAAAATAATATATGATGCTATTGAGGATATACGTAGGCCTATTAGTGAGAACGCAAATCGTTTTCAAATACATTATCGAGGGAGCTATATGCTAAATTATATCGCAGCTATGGCAGCTGTTTGTGTAGCAGTATTAGCAATGATGTATTATATCTATTCTCTAAGATATTGGCATCATATTTACTGGCCTTTGATTGTTTTGGGCTTGATTAAAATTGCTATTTTATCAATAATTATTATAAATACACGCGAATCTAATAAGACAAATTACAACGCTTTAGCCATTCAATATCGCTATCTTTCCGAGCGTTTGAAATTTAACCAATATTCTGTTATTGGTGGACTATTTAATCCTATAAACCCAACTATTGGTAAGCACGACGAGACCCAGTTGAGGAAAAATCCGGCGGGAAAAAAATATCAGGATATACTTTCGGTGTTTAAAGTAACCCTCTCTTACACACTTGAATTAAGCTCTAAGGATGTAATTGATTATTCAGATAATATTAAACATTGGTGGTATCAAGAACAAATTAATTATTATATGAAGGTTTCGAATAGGTATAGCCAGATTTTTCACAAAATTGAAAAAGCTTCTGAGTTTCTAAGTAAAACGGTTTTGGGAGTTGTTAGCTTTGAGATACTATTGGAAACGGCAGAGCATTTCCATTGGTTTGGAGAAGTAAGTTCTATACTCGCAGAAATATTTGGTCCACCTTTGCTGGGAATTGCCACTTTTTTACCTGCAGTTGTTATTATTTTAATCGCTATAAATTTTCATCAGGATGGTAAAAAGCTTAGTACGCGTTACCAGAACCAGGTTTTAGCCATCGAACGCCTTAAGGATTGTTTCCCGAAACTTTCGAGTATAGAACAGGGTTGTTTTTTTATCAAACTTCTCGAGCAACTTGATGAAATGGGGCAATTAATGATTGATGAAGTAGCTGACTGGTCCATTTTATATGAGAATAAGGTATACGAACCCTAGTGTTAACAGGATACCAAGTTGGGTAAAGCAGTCGAATTTGCCAGATAGAATATTGAAAATAAATCAAGTACAGCTAATTTACCTACCACGTCAAAAATTGAGTATGCCAGCCAGAAGGTATTGGAAAATAACTTAGCAGTCTTAAAACCTATTCATACGTTTGGAAAAGGAGAATATTGAATTCGTTTTTTGATTGTAGATATAACATCCTTGTCGTAGCTTATTATATTATAAAATAGGATGTCTTATTTATCTATCGAATGCAAAATCTTCTGGTAGAAGGCCAGAGCCACTCGTTTAATTCCTATATTTTCGGGGTGCAGTACATTAAATTGTTCTAGTAAAGGATGAGCTGATTGATAGATGCTTTTCGCCGATTCGGACGCTAAGAACTTAGCTAGTACTTTTTCAGCATCTGATTGAAGAAAGGTTTCATATTGACGATCGAGTTGCTGACATAGAGGAATGCTGGAAGGAGAGACCTGAACAGTTCTAGGGTAGGGGCCAAGTCCTCCGCTTGCCCGGTGATCTGCAGCTAGGCGTTCAAATGCTTTTGAAAATTCGATATCGTGTTGTCCGTAAACAACCCGCTTGGTAGCTGTCATTAGAATCATTCCTGCACACATTGCACAGGGTTCCAATGTAGTATATACCGTGCAGTTTCTTAAATTGTATTGATGACTGCCTTCCAAATATTTTGTGATCATGCGAATCTCTGCATGTTGTGTTGAATTGTTAGTAGAAGTAATACAATTTAAGTTATAGGCTAAGGGTTCATTTTGCTCATTCACTAGCAAAGCTCCAATGTTATATCCTCTTCTTTTTTCCCGGGGCACTTGTTCCCCTTGCCAGTCTTGATAAACTAATGCATAAGCAAGGAGTGAAAAAATGTGATCACGTTCATCTTGAATTGATAGTGAATCTGGTTGGATTTTAGGCTTTCCAAGATGAGTTGCATATGTTTTCAGAGAATGAGTCATGCCCATGAGGTACATTAGGCACGCTATATAAGCAAACCGTTTCATCGTAAAAGTTAGATTGTAAGAAGGCTTGTGTTTTTTCAGGTTCATCACATGTTCTGTAGCGTTACTTTTCATTCCAAATGATACATATTAACCAAAAGATAATATACTCAAGGATATTTACAAAATTTGGCGATCAGGAATAAAAGGTACCCGTTTAATGCGATTCATACGGCTACTTTACATTCATGTAGATAGATGCCCTTGCTCGTTAACGCAAGATGATAGATGAATTCAGCCAATCGTCTTAATTGAACAGTATTATGCTGATATTAAGTTGAACCTGCAAACCTCCAGCGTTAATCCCCTTAGCGAGATTCATTGAAAATACATCTAGCTTTTTGAATCAAAATTGTTGACAGAGATAGGTGGAGAAATCAGGGAAGGAGCCAAATGAAAAAGAAACATGCACAAGAACAAAACCTGTTCTGTTTTAAATAAATAATTTTTGATGTTACTGGTGGGACTGATCGAAGCATTACCAACAATTCCCAAAACAGGAATACCCAGAAAAGCCCTTCGAGATTTTCTCGAAGGGCTTTTCTGGGGAGACGGAGGCTCTATAGATATAGCTAAGTGGATTGTTAAAATATGCTCATTTACAGTAGATTACATACTTTTACATTTAAATATAATATTATAGGATAATAAAATAAAGCAAAAAGTGTGTGTGAATATGATTTGCAAACTATGAGCACTTCCATTTTTGAACTCAAAAGGAGTATATCCTTTTTTCTTGAAAAGCGTAAGAACAAAGTTGGTGTATTGATTACTGAGAATGTACCTATACGTATGACTGGACTTTGAAGGCATCTGCAATAATTGCTTAATTTGAATTATGGTTTATTGAACTGGCCCCAAAATCCTTTGTCCTCATAGGCGGGGAATAACCGGGCATATTTTGAGTTGTTACGTTTATAATCTTGAATTTGTGTGTGGTAATAATTCGGTTATAACCTTTTACAAATGACCCTTATAGCTTTGTTAAGATGTACGCAAGCAAATGGACGTTTGTAGTTGTACAAAATAGAAAAAGTAAAAGGCTCGAAAGAGCCTTTTACAAGTATAGTTCAAAAAGAGCGTTTTTAAGCGACGAACTGGATATACCTACAACAAGGGCGTATTAAGTGAAGATGTTACCACATTGACTACATCCGACCCGGATAATACGTATAGCATCAATCGGTAACAGGATGGATTGGGGGGAATACTCAGGGTAAGGATTGGACCATTACCTTTAGCCTGAATAGCAATCGGCTTACCCAATGGATCAAGCTTAACTAGTTTCCATTCAAAGGAATAAGTGGATGGCATATCGCTGGCCAACCTCCATTTACCTCCAGTATTTAACAGGACATGGTACGATAGTACCGCATTGGGTTCGGTAGCTAGTGCTGGCCTCAGGATTTTTACCGTGGGCTGTGAATCGAGTAAGGGTATTCCCTTTCGGAGCTGACGCAGCTGCAAAAGGGAAAACTTATTCCGGCCCCAATGATCCCTAAGGCCGTTAAAACTAACTTGGTCAACCAGTTGCTCATCCTGCCAGTTGGAAAAAAAAACTGGGGTCTTTAGGGATCTGAACTCTGCATACGATGAAACGCTAATAGAACTAAAAAAATAAGGAAGCCTTATTTGCCTGATTATCCGACGCTGATCTACCGTCATTTGTCCCTCCACAAGTAATCCATAGGAGTCGATTTCAGGTATCACCCGATGGAGTATGTCAATTGTTTGGGGAAGCGTTTCATTGACTTCTACATCAACCGTTACCGGTCGATCCGGATCTATTTGCTTAATGGCGATAACTAGTTTTTTGAGCCAACTCAAATACGCGTATTGTTGATAAAGCAATTCGGGTTTGGCATACTGCTGACTTAATTTCTGTAGAATAGCGTTGCCCAGGTGCCAGGATACAATGGTCTCTTTTTCTTTCAGGTCGTTTACGCTGCTTAGAATCTGCTGACTCAAGGTAGTCAACCGAGCTTGATCTTGTCGGAAGTTGACCAATTCCGGAATCCAGTAACTATATTGAATTTTGAGACCAGAGGATTGAGCTGCCTTTAGGATGTTATAGTCATAAATAGTAGGGCCATACCGTCGGATGGTGTTAAGGCCAACCTGTTTCATGGCTTCGAAATCAGCCATAAGCTCTTTTTGGGTGAAAGCCTGAAGACTTTTCGTCCAATTCTGTCCTTTTTTATAGCTGACACCTATAGGGGATACTACAAAGTTTTTCGGCTTTACACTCGTTGAATCCGTATACGGCTGAGCTAGTAGCATGAGCTTAGGTATTTCGGCTGACTTTGGTGCTTCCGATTTGTGAGGACCTGGTTGATGCACAATCAGGTAACTGTTCATAGCGGGATAGTTGCTCTTCGAAGCGGTTAAAGCGGTGACCGAGCCTTCGCTTCGATTATTCGCTGATGAAATAGTTCCCGAACTGATAAACACAATAGGGATTCTGGACCGGAAAAGAGGATGTTGATCGATGGGGCGGTAAGGTAGTTTAGATGACAATCCGGCCGAGAAGTTTGTCACAGAGATCCAATCCACGTAGGATTTGCCAGGAAAATACGTATTCAAACGGTTTGCTTTCCCAAGATCCCATACCCAGATGGCATTATATACTCCCTGTCGGGTGAAATAATCGTGTACGTATTGCCAATAGTCTCTAAATGTTTTTGCCTCAAAGGAAGCCGTATTCATGTCTATATCAGGGACAAGGCTAAGGCAGATCGGGCGTTTCAGTGCAATAATCTGCTGTGAAAAGCGACGTAGATCGGCGTCATAATCACCACGCAGGACAGACTCAACAATGGCAGTAGCTCTTTGCGGATTGGCTACATCGGATTTGTTTACGATAGGCGTCCAGGTAATCATCGGAATGGAACCCAGCTGGTAAATTGAGTCCAGACTTGCGAATGGCACAACGCTTTTCGAGATGTTTTCCCAGGTAATGGACAAGGGAGCAATCGTGAAAGGAACTGGTTGGGTAGATTGTTCCTGGTCGAACAAACGGGAAATAGTTCGTAGCTTTTGGGACAAAACGGGATCTAATCGAAACTGATTCGTAGTAGAGGGAAGCCAATTCTCGTTCTCGCCCAGATAGCTTATATAGGTAATCCAACTCAATAGACTAATGGTAAGTAAAGAAGCGGTACTCCGCACAGCCGTGTAGATCCGGCGTCGAACAAGCCAAAAGTTAATCTTAAGCGTTTTGAGGCTGCTTGTTAATTCAGCTAGCCAGGGAAAATGATTGACAACTCTACCGAACTGTTGTTCTCGACTGGCCAATATGGTAAAACCCAGTATACATGCGTTTAAACCAGCAAAATTGGCCATAATCAGATTATAAGGATTCCAGTCCCGGTATAATCCGTATGTGCAGGCAACCATCGAAAGCCCTATCACGACCAGGTTGGGGATATTCAACCGCCAGTTATCAGCCTCCCGGTTATCTTTGGGCGTGGGAATGTAGGGGACTTTTTTTTGGATAATTGTGTAGACGAAGCCGACTATAAACACCCACCAGGTGCCAATCATTAATAAGCCGCCGACCACGTGAAATCCCCTTTCTTGGTCTTCCATAACCCACCACTGAGCGAAGTGTCGAATGAGAATAACCGCCGAAATGAATGGTAAGGCGATCAAACCGAAATGGGCGAAGTCGATATGGACTGGGCTAAGTCCAAACAGCAGGGCCAGGATGGGTATGGCAAAATTGATCAGATAAACAAAGCCGGAAGCATAGTGTAGCGGAATAACACCGTAATGCAACTTCTGTTGCCAGGTAAACTGCTTAAAAAGCCTGGGGTAGGTGCTGACCAGCAACTCGAAAACACCTCTCGACCATTTCAATTGCTGCTTGTAATAAGCCGAAAGGGTGGAAGGCACAAGACCCCGAGCCAAAACGGCCGGAACGTAAACGGACTTCCAGCCCTTGGCATGTAATTGCATGGAAGTATGCATGTCTTCAGCCAATCCAGCTGCGTGCCCGCCAATAGATTCCAGTGCAGAACGTCGAAACGTGCAGTTAGCACCAATAGCTGGCACGGTTCCGTATCGATTCATCGTCATCATCATCGGCCCATAAAACTGGTAGGTTTGCTGGGCTGCACCTTTCGCAATCAAACTATCGTCGTGGTTTTTATAGGCCTGCACGATCTGAACGTAACCGATCTGGGGATCATTAAAATGGGGAACGATCGGATCCAGAAAATGGGAAAAAGGAACGTGGTCGGGGTCCAAGATCACACATAAGTCGCCCGATGATTGTTTGAGGGCGTTGTTGATATTACCCGCTTTGGCATCGTTTTTTTCGGTCCTGGTTATATGATGGACCCCTAATTGATGACATACTTTTTTTAGATAGGGGTCGTCGGCTTCGTCGCACAGATAGGTTGTATGTGGATACGAGATGTCCTGAATGGCCGTCAACGTTTCGACAATCATCTCATACGGTTCTCCGGCACAGAAGGTGGTAAAAATATCCACTGTATAAACCTGCGTTGAAGTCGGGGCTTTCGGCACCGTTATAATGAAATAGTGATACCATTCATGGAGAATCTTCAAGCAGCTAAAGCCAAGGGCAACCAGGAGTAATCCATATAGAAGGCTGTGACTTTGGGTCCCCTCGTCTAGCATCCGCTCCCAAAAGAAGAACATACTTATCAGACCCAGTAAAATCATCAGGCGAAAAGTAACTCGTTCTTTTCGGGAAGGAGGTTTAGCCGAAAGCATTGGTTTCATGGTTTGCCTACCACATAAAATGGCGTATTACAGGTTGCATAACTTCCATTATGATTGTAAATCGTCGCAAACAGGCGATAGGGCCCTTCTTTGGAAGGTGCCACAAAGGTCGCTTTTAAGCGACTTTGGGCTGTAAACAGGGAAAGCGGGGTTGGTTTTGCTGGGGCATTCCGATACGTTTCGGCGTACCAATCTTCGTTAAAAATTTGCCATTTAACGTCCTTTATGGTGTCGGTCAGCGACTCCATCAGCACTTCGGCCGATACGGGTTGGTTGGGATTTAAAAGAATATTATCCCGGGCTCCTTTTTGATCGACCAGCATATATTTGACGGCTGGCACCTGGTAGAGGGCAGGTTTTCTGGTCCATATAGTGTGCATAGTGTTCACCAGTTCCGAGCGGGCACCCGTTTCATCAAATAGGCTAAACCAGGTGGGTGTCGTTTCCTGCTTCTGTCCCCAAAAAAACACAAAAGCACCTAGAAAACGTGGGTCGTCGACAGGCATAAATTGTCGATATCGATTCAGGACAATTTCAGCTTTCTTAGTGCTTGTATTTTCAATATAGGCCCCCCAGGCCGTTTGTTCAGTACCAGACCAAGGGCCATCTACGCCCCATTCCGTCAATAAATAGGGGCCATCCCAAAACCAGGAAAAAGCGTTTAAATCATCCCTTAATTTATTGATCAAGCTGAAAATGTTAAACGAAATAAGATCAATACGGCAACGAATAGATAGGTTAAAGATGTATTTTTCATTAAAATTCAAAATAGTCGTAGTAACCGGATGATCGGGATCGTCCTGATGAATCATTTCGACTAACTCATTAAATGCCTTATAAAAATTATTATAAGCAGGCCCATAAGGAAACGTCAACTCATTGCCAACGCACCACATTAAAACTGCCGGGTGAGCCTTGAACGTATTAACGATGGTCTTATAGGCTTTAAGTTGAGAAGCAACTTTATCCGGATTATCGTAATAAATCATGTAGTCTTTATTGTCAGGAATGGGAAGCCCTACAATAACGGACAGGTTATTGGCCCATGCACTATCCAGAATAGTCGCTAAATGTAGGGTATCCCAGATCCGGATAGCATTGCCGCCCGCTTTTCTTAGCTCACTGAAGTGCGAGTAGCCTGCCGCTCCTTTGATTGTAAATGGTTTCCCATCTCGATATAAAATGTACTTCCCTTCGCTTTTTACAATCCTTACTTTTGGGGAATAACTGTTTTCATTATCGCTGTTACAGGTTGAAAAAATAAAAATTATCGGGAGTATGAGGAGGAATGATTTCATTAAAAGCCATAGATAGATTTACAAGTTTAACCAATATGCTTACAAAAAAAAGGTGTTTATAAGCATGAAGCAAACCGGTTGATGGTTAAAACAGACCAGTGATTCATGCTATACGCTCGGCTTTTCACGAAGTTGATCTATACTTAAAAACTTAGACCTAATTAATGGCTAATCAAGAGTGGTTAAGTCATTTCTAGCATAGCCTGTAAAGAGCATCTACGTTCTGCTGATTTTGGCTCTGCATTTATAAATAGAACTAGATCAGCAAAACTGCTTTAGTAGGTTTTTCCGCTGATGAATTTTTGGAACAGAGCCATCGACCTGTACCTTAAGGGATACAGGCAAGGAATGAGTAACGGGAGGTCGTATTCATAGCGATTGCTCTGTTGACGTGAGTTCCCACAAGTAACTATTATATGTCTATTATTTAAAATTAGTTTGTTACCATAAATTTATGTAAACTTATAATAGATAAGAAATTCTTTTGGGATCCACAAATTAGATCGCTCTCCAACTTCATCTCTGAAATTAGTTAAGTCAATGAAGCTAAAAGTCAGTTATTACCTGGTAGGAATATCCGTCATTTTAGGGCTAGTACTTTTAATTCACGAATACTGCCATGTACAACAGGTAAACAGGGTTCTGTCCGCGGCCAAACTGGACCGCAGAGTCTCAATCAACCGGGATCAAGAGGAGGGCATTATTGGCATTTTTGATCGGACAGATAAGCAAAGTGATGTAGGCAAACCTGGTTACCAACATACCTACTTACGATTAAGTAAGGCTGTAGAAGGTGATATCGTGGAGGCTCTTTCGTCGAAAATAGCCTTAGACAAAACGAATCTACTAAGCCTTGTACTGACTGATTGTAACGAAAATTGTCTCAACGAAACTCTAAGAGGTGAATATGATCAAACGTTAACGACATATTGCCGTATACTTTCCAAATCTAATAGAGAAATCTTACTCAGATGGTGCCCGGAAATGGAAGTTCCGGTTCATGTTTACCCTTGGCAATACCAATCGCCCAAACTATACAACGAGGCATTTCAGCATGTGTCAAAACTGTGTAAAGCCGCTTTCCCAGCTATAAAGATTGTCTGGGGACCAGCGGGCTACCCTGGTGCTGAAGAGTATTGGCCAGGGAAAGAAGTAGTCGATTTAATCAGTGTTACACTAAAGGGGGTGTCTGAGGAGTTGACCAATGCCTATCCTCGACCGGTGAATCAGGCAATTGCCATTAGGCGAAAAATCTATAGAATGAGATTTATGAACAAACCGGTCTTAGTGTTGGGACCACAAACAATAAAGAACAAGGGCGTATCCATAATTACTAAGTCATTCCATCAAGCGATTCATCAATTAAAAAAGGAAGAACGCATGTTCTTCTCACCGTCATCTGACGTTCAACCTGCGTTAAAACCCAACGACAAAACGACAACTCCTCTTAAAATCGGCGTTTATGACCCGAAGAAGTTACTGGTTCAAAACGAATCCGTGCACGTTGAACATCTATTTACCGATCTGGGAGCTATACAAAATGGCTCTTTTGAAAAAGAATTTAACGATGTCCTGAGCCGAAACCATGATGTAATCGTAACGTTTGAGCCTTGGAAAGATACCTATGCCAGAAAAGATACAAACGTGCTCTTGAATACCCTTCACGGTGTTTACGATAAAGAATTTAGTAAGCTTTATGCCCTTATTTCGGCTACTAATCAGACGGTTTATTTGCGTTTTGCACATGAAATGGAAATTCCTATTTACCGATATTCCTGGCAAAGTCAGGATCCAGTATTATATATCAAGGCATTCCGATATTTTATGTTTTTTGACAAGAATCACGCTTCTAATGTGAAAAAAGTGTGGGGACCAGCGGGCGACCGGGGTTCGATGGAGTGGTGGCCAGGAGACGATGCCGTTGATTACATCAGTATAGCTATTTATGGTCTGCCTGACAAAAATATTACTGACCCTGCCCAACAGGAAACCTTTCGGAGGATCTACGATCGTAAATCGTATCGCATGCGATTTGCCAACAAGCCTTTCTTTATAACCGAATTTGGGGTTAAGGGGCCAGAAGCTTATCAACAAAAATGGCTTGAAGATGCCGCAATTACAATCAACCAGCATCCTGAAATAGCGGGTGTCTGTTATTTTAACTTAATGGATAATCCGAAAGTTTGGGGCAATATCTCTCCCCCTAACTGGAGCATTAGTCCCAAAAGCTTATCCCATTTTGTCCAGCTGATAGCCAATAAACGGCTGGCAATGAATTGATTTAAAGTCGGATGAAGAGAATAAATCTTTGATGGCGTGGATCATCACTCTACCTGACATGTTGCCCTTCTAGATGCTCCGCTCTTATGCACCATCTCGTCAAACGCCAGTTATGTGAAACATTTACACAACTCTACACAAGACTTCAAAAACCTCGCAAAAAGTACCTCATATCGTTATCTTAAAAATCTATGTTGACTCTCAATTTATAACAAGTCGGATCGAAAAACCCCAAATGAAGCTATGGTGTTTACTAACTCTGAAGATACGTTTCCTGTGGAGTCTCCCTTGTATAAGGTGGAAGCAAAGCTATCTTAACTCTGATAGCTTAAGCATTGAAGATTTATTTAATAGCTTAACAAACAACAAAAGACCTCATGTTAATCAGATTAAAGCAGAATCAGTCTCTAGCAGCTTTAATCTCAATGATATTTCAGTCAACCCCGGAAAAGATAGCCATGCAATGGCTGCTTAACTAATATCATGATATTTCATATGGCTTCTATTAACCCCAAGTCAATTTCATTAATAGAATTGAACTTCTTCCTTCCGTTAAGGCGAGTTACCTGATAATGTTTCTGACTTTGAATCACAAGTATGATTGAGTCCGTTGCTCAACGACATCAGGTAAACGTATTGGTAGAGTTGACTAAGAGCCAGGATGAGAATCCATGGATTAAAATGGCGGTAAACACTGCTGGGATGTTTGAAATTGTAGGAAAGGTTGAAGACTCATCAATAGAAAACTTTGCTCAAATAAATGGTCCGGCTATTCTCTATCCATTTATTAGAGAAACAATAGCATCAATAACTAGCAAGGCTGGAATTCCAACGGTTCTATTGCCTCCTCTTAACTTTGTCGAGATGGCTGAGCGTAATCGCCAAAGCTCATCTCAGATGTCTCAATAAACTATTGATCATATAATAAGTCAACCCCGATGTATTATCGGTTTTTTTCATTTGAATCCATTTCAATAAAACTTTTGTCAGTTTAGTCGGTACCCCTTCGGTACATTTTGGCAAAATATATTGATATGCGAATAGCAGAGCTGGAGAATAAAAAAGGGAACCCCGAATAGAGGTTCCCTTTTAATTGTGTGTAAATCTCATAACTATTTGATTTACAGTTTTAACTGTGGAGACGGAGGGATTCGAACCCTCGTCCAGAACAGGGACGCCACGCGTCTTCTACATGCTTAGTTGTCCTTGGATTGTCGGGAACTAATCAGGTCGACAACAAACCGAATTAATTCCGTATTCGCTAGTACAGATAGGGCTCAGCGAAATCGGCCCCTCCGACACTACCTTTCGACGCCCCGAACTCCGACCCAGTAGTGTGATGGTTCGGCGGGACGATGGCTAATGGTTAATCCTCCGGATTAAGCAGCCATAGCGTAGCTATTGTTGCCAGCTATTGTTTTAGAAGAATTTTACACGGAAGGTTCTTCCAACTTCCGACATGCTTACACCCGCAACCTCAGCCCGCTGTCAATACCCGTCGTCCCCGGATGATTGTGCGTCCTGATTAATCGTAAAATCTACCTAGCGATAAACTCTGGATTAATTTCGGGGCACAAAGATAACGATTTTTTCTGAGAAAATGTTCACCTCCTGGAGAAGGCCTAGAGACCCAGCTCGCTCAATTCATCTTCCCGAACCATTAAGAGTATGGCAGAATGAGGAATAATGAGGTATTTCTCGCCATCAATTTCCACATCGTACCCATTTCTGCGAAGAAATAAAACCTGATCTTTTTCCTGCACCTGAAGTGGAATGTATTTCAAAGCTTCCTTTTTTTCCTTCCAGGGCTCGTCTTCGTCATTAGCCGCCGGAATTGGAAAGCCGGGGCCTACCTTCACAACCACGCCCTGCTGAATGTCTTCTTTCTCCGTAACGGTAGGTGGTAAGTATAAACCCGAGCGGGTCTTGTGTTGATCACTCGTGGGGCGAACCAGCACTTTGTCGCCCGACATTATTATTTTTCTTAGGGTATTTATGCCGTCCAACGTACTCATTTTCGTAAAATTCTGGTAATACTTTCGGGTCAAAAAAGAATATTCCCTACGAAACTAGGCGGTAAAATTGTCAGGAATTTTGCCTCGTTTGCCCAATTCCAGCACTTCTACGTCGAAAATTCGACCGTCAGAGACTTTGAAACGCAGGGCTGTCATGATGCGGTGAAAACCTTCTTTTCCCGCTGCTCCGGGATTCATGAATAACATATTCTGATAGTTCGGATCACGTTCAACCCGCAAAATGTGCGAATGACCGCAAATCAGTACATCTGGTCGTCCTTCGGTAAGTAACTGACGGGCATCAGGCTTGTAACGTCCCGGTGTTCCGGCAATATGCGTCATGCCTACGTGAACGCCTTCGCAAGTAAAATGGGTTAGTAAGGGAAACTGCCCGCGAATGGGAGGGCCGTCGATATTCCCGTAAACACCCCGGATGGGCTTGGCATATCTTTGGAGGCGTTCGTAAACATCCGTACCCCAATCGCCTGCGTGCCAGATCTCATCTGCCCAGTTACAGTGGGAGTCCAGGGCTTCATCGAACCAACCGTGGGTATCAGAAAATAATAAAATCTTTTTCATTTCTAAAGTATCCTTTTACCTTGCCGCTCATCAGCAATTTCACTGAAAGTCAGTTGAAATCATTTGTTCATTATTCGTTGATGGCGGGCACGTTCCAAAAGAAGAGAAAATCTCTTCCTATGATTGATTAAAAGCAGAATAAATGTACCCGACGAGACGATTACTAAACTAGTTGCTTATGATCATTACTCCTTTTGAAACCGAGCTTTATCAAAAACTTAGCGTTTTTTTCGCTCAGCACGGATTTGAATTGCTGTCGGATCGGAAGCAATTCAGAAAACAAACCCCAACTGGTTTTCACAATGTGGTCTTTTCTACTTCTTCCCAAGGTCAGGAAACCTGGTTGGATGTAAGTATTGGCTTGCGTCATCAGGAAATTGAGTTTTTGGCTCAGCAATTTCTGGATATATCCGAAGAATACCGGGACGACGCTAATACGCTCGTGATTTCAATCGGTAAATTTAATGACGATAAGTATTTTCGCTACAAATTGCACGGAACGGACGACCTGGATGATGTTTGTGATCAAATTAAGGAATTTCTGGTACAGACGGGTTTTGCCTTTATGCAAAAATACGACGGCCTGAAAGCTCTCGATCAACTTTTCAATAAAGAGCCGTCTAAACCCTGCAAATACCTCTATAATCAGACGCACCGTTGTTTTAAAGGCATCATTGCGGCCAGATTTACCAATAATGAGCGATTTTTGCGGCTCATTGACCTTTACCGATTACAGGTAGCTAAGTTAGGAGCCAGCATCGACGAACAACAAACCTTTGAAAGGCTGTTAAGCTTCCTGCTTTATCATTCTTTAAATTAAGGTTGTTCGTTACTGGTTGTTGGTAGTATTGCCGAAAAAATTAATGTAGTTGTCAAGCAAATTAGTGTTGATGCTTACACAGAAATACCCATAACTGACAACTAATAACCGTAAACTGACAACTGAATTAATGTCTCGTACTGCTTTTATTACCGGAGCTACTTCCGGAATTGGCCGGGCAACGGCTCTGGCTTTTGCCGATTTGGGTTATCGTTTGTTACTGCACGGTCGCCGTCAGGAACGGCTGGATGAACTGCAAGAATTACTGGGATCGAAAGTCGAGGTGTATACCACGAACTTTGATGTACGTTACCGGGAGGATGTGGAAGAGGCCTATTCGAAGATTCCCGACGAGTGGAAAACGATTGATATTCTGCTGAATAACGCGGGTAATGCTCACGGACTAGGTCCCATTCAGGATAACGATCCCGATGATTGGGACGCAATGATTGATGGTAACGTGAAGGGAATTCTGTACGTTTCAAAGTTGGTGATGCCTGGAATGATCGAGCGAAAGAGCGGTCATATCATTAATATCAGCTCCGTTGCGGGTAAGCAGACATACCCGAATGGAGCCGTATACTGTGCCTCAAAGTCAGCCGTGGAAAGTATTAGTCAGGGAATGCGTCAGGACCTGAATCCTTACGGAATTAAAGTCACAAATATTGCTCCCGGTGCGGTAGAAACGGAATTTTCAATGGTGCGTTTTAAAGGCGATGAAAAACGGGCTGATTCCGTGTATCAGGGCTTTACGCCTTTAAGTGCCGAAGACATTGCGGACACGATTACGTTTGTAGTAACCCGTCCTCCGCACGTAGTGCTGGCCGACATTCTGATTTTCCCCACTGCTCAGGCATCCGCCATGATTTTGAAAAGGGATTAATCACCTACATCTCTCAACAATAAAGAGCTTATCCTCCCTGGAATGCCCCCTAGAAGTTAGACACTACTTGGGGGTATTTTTATGTCAAAGAACAAGAGCACAAATTAAGGTGTGTGAAGAAGGTATTATCCCCGCAGTCGCTCGGCTCTAGCCGAGTAACTACCTAACCGTAGGCCTCTGGCCGGTAGGATGCGAGCTAGTAGATGATCAGAGAACACCTTTCCCAAGCAAAAACAGGATTACATACCCTCGGACAGAGCCGAGCGACAGCCAGGCAACTTTACTACCCTTAAAGCCTGTCGTCTAGAACGAAGTGGAGGATCTTAATACCTTTTGTGAACCTATTTGATCATGAGGAACTTATAACGACCTTCTTTAGTCCTCGTTTCCACAAACTACATTGACAATCAGCTCTGACCGTAGGTATTGAAAATCATTTCGGTTAGTAAGGTAGTTAGGTTATGCATATTTTTTGAGTGAGACGGCCAGAGGCCTACCGTTAGGTAGTCACTCGGCACAGCCGAGCGACTGCGGGGAAAAGCTTATCGTGCAAGGGATAAGTTCTTTGTTTTTAGGACATTGGATTATTTAACGAACGGTGACTCTTATGTCTTCGGGACGTTTTTTTCTGAAAATCATTCGACATGACACTGATGTTTCCATCTACTTCCAATACCGCCAGATCGACATCTTTCAGGTTAAGAACGCCATGTTCGCGAACGGCGGCCTCTAGTTCGTTTACGCTAATCTCGGCCCGAGTCAGGTTTTTGTCTTTCACCTTGCCTTTGTAAATCAGCATAATGGGTTCGCCCTGTAAAAAATGGCTAAACTGCTGATTCTTGTAGATAATCCGTTTTAGAATCAGGTTACCCAGAAATAAAGCACCCGCCGCAATGATTCCACCGGGTAAGCTCGTATCCGAACCCACCATGGCGTTTTGTACTGAATTGGAAATCAGTAAGATAAATACCAGATCGACAATGGATAACTGAGCCAGCTCTTTTTTGCCAAACAGCCGGATTGCCGCAATAATAAAAAGGTAAACGGCTAAAGATCGCCCGATGATGTCGAGGTATTGCATAGTGATGAATCAGATTTTGGGAATAGAAGGGCTGTTCTACCCGTTTCTATTTGCTTAGTTTTCGTATTATGGAAGGTAGCAACCTTCCGAAGTGGTAAGTACAAGAGAGAAATCTTGCACTAGTTGAGTTTGGGTAAAATTTAGAATCATTATTTAATTTCACCAGACTGTAGTAGCTGTGTTTAACTCCTCTGGGGCTGAAAATTACGTTTAAAAAAACGGCCCAAAAGTATCAAACTTTTGGGCCGTCAATAACTGAAAAAAAACTCTTAACGGAAACCTACTTCAATTCGCTGGCCTTCACTTCCTTCGTCCATTTCAGTTCGCCGCGGGTGTTGTAGGTTTTTACGGTTAATACCCGTTCAGTCCGAGAGCCGGAGAGGGACATGACTGCGAAGTTACGTTCCTGTAAAACTGTTTCGGGTAATAAAGTAGGAGCAACCGCTTCTTCCTTCGTCTGACGGGCTGGGCCCGAGGTAAACGGCGAAATGGTGAAATCGTAGAAAGGATAGGCTTTCGAACGCTCTAGTTTGTGTACTGCCGTGTGGTGGCGGTCGCCCGAAAGGAATACTACTCCTGAAATTTTCTGCTCGGTAATGCGTTTCAGTAACTCTTCCCGTTCTTCAGCGTATACCGAATAATTTTCAAATTGAGCCGTTGGATTAATTACCTGACCTCCGCAAACAACAAATTTGAAAGTCGCCTGACTGAACCGAAGAGCATCGATTAACCAGTCTAGCTGTTGCTTGCCGAGGTAATCTTTATTCTTTCCTTCCAGATCATTAGGAGCTCTCCACCAACGATCATCCAGCATGAAAAACTGGCAATCTCCCCACTGAAACGTACTGGTAATGCCTTCTTTTTCAAAGGTATAGTTAGGGTTACCCCAAAAAAGCTTAAAAATATCCAGAGCATCCCGTTTCATCCAGTAACTACGGTCAGCATCGTTCGGGCCGTAGTCATGGTCATCCCAAATGGCGTAATGGTGGGTATGAGCCATCAGCGACTGTAACTGAGGGAAAGCCCGACCGTGCGTCATCCGGCGGAGCATGCCCGTGCGGGTATTCCAGTCTACTTCGCGGTAATAATTGTTGTCACCGCCCCAAACCATGAAGTCGGGTTTCAAGCTGTCAATTTTAGTAAAAATCTCGTATTGCTGACCGTAAGGCGTACCAGGTCGATCGTATTCAGGTTCGCCTAAATACGCACAACTTCCGAAAGCAAAGCTAAAAGCCGGAGGGTCGGTGCGGAATTGCCAAAGTTTCTGTGTCTGAAACTGAAGAGCGTAGGGGTGGGCTACTTTTTTGCCATCCACCCAGATTTCATAATCGTATTTTTTGCCGGGTTCTACCTGGTCGGCGTACATACGGGCAATGTATGCGGTCGTTTTCTCGGTAGTAACTTCATCCGTTGAACGTTTATGACCGGGTTGGCCTACTTCCCAATAGACAATTTTCACTTTAGCGGGCTTCTGAGTCTGAGCCCAAAGCATTACTTCCATGTAATCGGAGTAGCCCAGCATAGGGCCACTTTTGAGCTGAGCCTGAGCTTGCAGGAGGAAACAGGAAAGAAGACTTAACAACCAGAATCGTATCGATTTCTGCATAAGAACAAGTATTAAATTTTAATGAAGAATAGCTCGTTGACTTGCTGGCTACAAAATTAGGGGTTATGCTAAATTACAAAGGAGAAGTTTGAGGAGGTTTGAGTTTTGTTTGAATCAATTATTTTAATTGGCAGACGGCATTTTCATACCAAAGCATTGCTGCCAGCGAAAAAGCGGGCCGGGCCACGCTGGCAGTGGTTTAGCTCTTCAAACGGACTCCAACTAAAATCAAACCTTCTCAAACCATCCAGACAGATTTGATAAATACATGGTTTTCTGCCAATTTGCAACTTTATTTAATACTTCCCCATGCAAGTTCGAGAAGGCTCTTATTACATACAGAATCAGAAAGTTACTGATCTTGCCGCCCAGTTCGGCACGCCGCTTTATGTGTACGATGGCGAAAAAATCGTACAACAGATTCAACAATTACAACAGGCATTTGTAGGTATTGACCTGAAAATCAAGTATGCCTGTAAAGCATTAACTTCTATTTCCGTACTCAAGCTGATGCGTAAACACGGCGTAGAGCTGGACGTGGTATCGCCTCAGGAATTGCAGATTGGCCTACGGGCTGGGTATTCCGGTAGCCAGATTAACTTTACGCCCAGTGGGGTTGATTTTGAGGAAATCGAATTTGCCGTAGAAAATGGAGCTTTTGTGAACCTCGATAATCTTGATGTCCTCGAAAAATTTGGACAAAAATACGGTTCTTCCAAACCCTGTATGATTCGCATTAAGCCCAACGTCGCGGCGGGGGGAAATGCGAAAATCATGACGGCTCACGAAGGTTCCAAATTCGGTATTGACATTCGTCAGCAGGCAGAAATTCTGGCTTTGGTTGAAAAATACGACCTGAAAATCGTGGGATTGCACCAGCATACGGGTTCGGATGTGAAAGAAGCTTCCGCCTTCATTGAAGCCGCCAGCCGGATTTTTGAGTTTGCCATGGCCTTCCCTGATTTGCAATGCATCGACCTCGGTGGTGGTTTCAAAGTGGCCTACAAAGAGGGCGATTATACAACGGATATGGAAAGCTTCGGCAAAGAGTTATCAGGCTTTTTCCAGCAATTCTGCGAACGATACGGTCGTAAACTTCAACTTTGGTTTGAGCCGGGTAAATACCTGGTCAGCGAATGCGGTTACTTGCTAGTTCGGGCCAATGTCGTGAAACAAGCCCCTGGCCGTACGTTTGTAGGCGTAGATTCTGGGCTGAATCACCTGATTCGTCCCATGATGTACGATGCGTATCATCACATTGTAAATGCATCAAATCCTGACGCCAGCGTGCAGGAAACGTATGATGTAGTAGGTTACATCTGCGAGACTGACAACTTCGCTTTAGGTCGCCCCTTGAGTAAAGTTACGGCGGGAGACATTCTGGTCTTACTCAATGCCGGAGCTTACGGTTTCGCGATGAGTAGTCAATATAACAGCCGTTTTCGTCCGGCAGAAGTATTAATTCTGAACGGAGAAGCCCACCTCATTCGCCAACGCGAGACTATGGACGATATTCTGAGAAATCAGGTTGAAATTGATGTATAGAATAGACTAGGTTTGATTGAGTTTGAGAAGGTTTGATTTAAGTAGTATGCTATAGGTTGAGGGGTTATAAAACGTTCGATCAAACCTTTCAAACAGAATCAAACCCTCTCAAGCTTCATCTATCTCCCTCAAACATCATCAAATCTCAAATTACTTTCAAACTCATTGCACGATGCCGTTTCAATCGAAAGTTATGATTCATCCGGGTTTGGGTAATTCCGGGGAGGGCCACTGGCAAACACTTTGGCAGAAGCAGTATGGCTTTCGTCGAATTGAGCAGGAAAACTGGGACACGCCAGAGCGAACGGATTGGGTAGAGGTATTAGATGAAATGGTATTCAAAGCTGGTAGTTCAGAAGTACTACTGGTGGGACACAGCCTGGCCTGCGTAACGATTGCGTACTGGGCTGAAAAATACAAGCGTCCCATCAAAGGAGCGTTACTGGTGGCTCCCAGCGATACGGAAGCCGCTACCTATCCCGAAGGCACTACGGGTTTTGTACCCATGCCTTTATCCACGTTACCTTTTCCATCACTTGTCGTAGCAAGTACTAACGATTATTATGTAACTCCCGAAAGGGCTCAGCTTTTCGCTGATTCGTGGGGTTCAGAGCTGGTTTGGCTACCCGATGCCGGGCATATAAACGTGGCTTCTGGCTACGGTCCCTGGCCGGATGGAATTGAGTTGTTGAAGAAATTGAGCGGATTATCCATGAAGTAGTAGCCGCGTGCCTAGTTAATATTTCTTCGATTAAAGGATTCTCAGACATCAATCTAATGTTATCTAAACCTTCCTACCTTCTCACATTACTAGCATTTTGTGCGGGAATACTGACTAGTCGGGCTCAGCAGAAATTTGCTAATCTGGGTGATTTCAAATTGGAAAATGGTCAGGTTATTCAGGACTGTAAAGTGGGGTACCGAACCTTCGGAAAGCTGAATGCTCAGAAAAGCAATGCGATTCTAATTCTCACCTGGTTTGGAGGAGTTAGTGAGAATCTTAAAGGCATGGCTAGTCCCGGAAGTATGGCCGACAGCACTCATTTCTTTGTGATTACCGTAGATGCTATTGGTAACGGTGTATCCTCTTCGCCCTCTAATTCCCCAAAACAATTGAATGATAAATTCCCACTGTTCACGATTCGAGACATGGTGAATAGCCAGCATGAATTAGTGGCAAAGCAACTGAAACTGCCCCATTTGTACGCAGTAATGGGTGTTTCGATGGGAGGGATGCAGTCGTATCAATGGGCAGTAAGCTACCCGGATTTTATGGATCGAGTGGTACCCATTGTTGGAACGCCGCGGCAATCGAGTTACGATGTACTTTTCTGGAATCTGGAATTACGTACGCTGGAACGGGGTCATTACAGCCGCGAAGCTATGAAAACGACAGGTCTCATTCACGAACTAAACTTATTGACGCCTGAGTATAGTCAGAAAAAACGACCTCTGACAGAGGCCATAAGCTATATCGAAGGCGTAGAAAAAAATCAGGATGTTATCAATCCTTACAACTGGGCCAGCCAGATTCGGGCTATGCTGACGCAGGATGTAACGCAGGGAAAATCACTGGAGGAAACGGCGAAAGCAGTAAAGGCAAAAATGATGATTATTGTTGCTACGCAGGATCACATGGTTAACCCGGCTTCAGCGATGGAATTTGCAAAGTTTGCGAAAGCTCCGCTAGTCGAGTTGACGGGTAACTGCGGGCACCTGGCCACCTCCTGCGAATCGGAAAAAGTGAACGCTTTTATCCGTTCTTTTTATGGATTGTAAGGTTTAAAAGGTAGAGACGCGACTTCATCGCGTCTGGCCGGGAGATAAATATCATTTAAATGGTAAGATCCGCCGTGGTTGGTGTCCTCACCAACCACTAGGCTTTTGTTAATGGCTGGTGCAGACACCAGCCATGGCGGGATTAATGAAATACGTCCTCATCGCGTCTGGCCGGGAGATGAATATCATTTAAATGGTAACATCCGCCGTGGTTGGAGTCCTCACCAACCACTAGGCTTTTGTTAATGGCTGGTGCAGACACCAGCCATGGCAGGAGTAATGAGACGCGATGACGTCGCGTCTTTACTAGAAGGAAAATCTATTTCCTTGGCAGAAAACAAACAATCCCGAAGCTTTGCTTCGGGATTGTTAACAGGATTATTTCTTTCGGGCAAAATAGAAAAGCTGGGAGGGGAGGTACTTCAATTTTTCGCTTAAGGTGAAATACCCTTTACCATTTTTTTCAAAACACACCGCTTCTCCCTGAGGTTCAAAGACATAGGGTAGCATGAGTTTGTAACTGGAAAAGATAACGTCCTGAATAGGTTCGTTCACGTCATCTCGATTCCAGAGATACATCGTGGTATAATTTCTCAGGATAATCTGCTTACCGTCCGCAGAGAAATCTCCGCTGGTGATCATGTACATGGGTAAATCGCAGATGTACATAGCCGGCATAGGCTTCTCAAACTGCTGGGGATAAGCCAGTTTATACAATTTTGAAAGCCCTGGACTTTTGGTAATGACGTAAATGTCCTGCGTATTGGGCTCAATCAAAATGGCCTCCGTATCACGGCTGCCTTCCGGGTAATAAAAAACAATCCGGTCGTATTTCTCTACTTTCGAATCAACGGATTCAGGCTCTTTGAAGCGATAAATGTAATATTCAGGATATTGCTGAAGATTATCGCCCGTATCGGCCAGATAGATATAATTAGTGCTATCCTTTTTGTCGAAGAAAAGATCCATATCCTCCCAATCTCGGTTGGGAAACGGTAAATCAACCCGGCCTTTCAATTGGCCCCGGTAGTTGATTAATGAAAGACGGTTGGGGTTATTGCCATCTTCCTGCACCCACAAGTGCCCGGGCATCGAACGGCTATCGGCCATGCCTGAGGCTTCGTCTATAGTTCCAGCAGGGATACTATGGGACTGCTCGTACTCAAAAATAAAGGGCGGCGGCTCTGGTTGAGAACGTGTCAAGCCTGTTACCATCAACCCTAATACAATGACACGGAGCGTACTCATCTTAATCGGCGGTACTTTTCTCATCTATACAAAAGAACTAAGGATCAGCTCTATATCAAAAAAACTGTACGAATCTCCTTGTATAAATCAAAAAACTCTGCAAATAGTCTAACAAAATCAGACCATTGACAGAGTTAATATAAAAGTACCTTCGGATAATATTAGTAAACTATTCGGCCCGCCATACTTCCTGACTACCACCCATAGAAAGAATTTCCAGACGTGGAGGTGAAGGTAACAGAACCATTTTTGCATCCAGATTCGGGAAGTCTTTCAGCGTAACCCAAACGCCATCGCCGGGGCCAATTTCAAATTCTTCCAGTCCGGTTTCCTCGTTGATTACTTTTTCGTATTGCGTACGGGGTAAATAAGCCGTTGGAAGTAATACGTCGGTGTCTGGACAGAAATTGGCGTGCACCCGTTGAAGAATGTCTTCAAATTCGTCACCGTATTCATCTACAAAATCGTCTTCCAGAGCTTCCAGCGTTTCTTCGGCGTCATCGTATCCGGGATGATCGTATCCCATCTCACGAAGAGCAAAGCGTTTCGATAACAGATTTAGTAAAGTATCGTTTAGTGCCTGAGTGTTCATAAGGTCTTGTGTAAAAATCAGAGTGACGGGGCAAAAATAGAGGCAATTCACGAAAAAACGAATCATTGCCGCGTCAGTCTTGACTTATTTATTGGGTAATAAAGGACTTTTCAAAAATGCTGTAATCCCAGAGCTGCTGGGGATCAGAAATGATAGTACCCCGTTGAATCTGCAGGGGGGAAGGAATATTATTGAAATATAAACTACCCGTTCCGAGTCCCTGGGGTAATGTATTTTGGAACTCACCCGCAAACTGGGCAATGGCATTCAGGCCTATGTTGGACTCCAGAGCGGAGGTTAACCACCATTTAATCTTTAGACGATTCGCAATTTCGATCCACTCTTTACAAGCCGTAAAGCCGCCCAGCAAGGTTGGTTTTAGAATGATATAAGGCGGCTGTAATTTCTTCAGTAGCCGCATTTTATCCATGTAGTCAGTAACGCCAATCAGCTCTTCATCGAGGGCAATGGGAATCGGGGAATTTTCGCAAAGATCGGCCATGGCTTCGGGCTGCCGGGGCTGAATGGGTTGTTCAATGGAGTGGATCGAGAGATCGGCCAGTTGATTCAATTTTTCAATGGCTTCATCGGAGGTCCAGGCTCCGTTTGCATCAATTCGCAGCGTGATGTCATCGGCTGAATACCGTTGACGGATGAATTGCAGGCATTCCAGCTCCTGTTCAAAATCAATCGCTCCGACTTTCATTTTGATGGTTTTGAACCCAGCATCCAGCTTTTGCTCGATTTGTTCCAGCATCCAGTCCTTCTTACCCATCCAGATTAACCCATTGATTGGGATTTGCCGCTCACCCTCAGAAAAAGTATTTTTAAAAACCTGCCGTTTCCCTTCGTTCAACAAGTCACGCAGGGCCGTTTCAAAGCCAAAACGAATGGCAGGATAACGCTGATCAATAACCTGACTAAGAATAAGATCAAGGTTCCAGTGAAAAACTTCGAGTTCGTAACGATTAAATGCCTGACATACCTTGTGCAGGGTATGTTCAAAATTGACATAATCAGGACTTAAACCCACCAGTGGACTAGCTTCCCCGAGGCCAAAAACATAAGGATTTTCTTCATCGAAAACCTTTAGGTAATAGGCAGTGTGCTGGGTAAGAGTACCCCTGGACGTGCCGGCAGCAAACCGGAAGTCAAGAATATGCTTGTGAACCAGCACTTTAAGAGACATACTGAAGGGAGGTGATTAGTTTAAAAGGGGGCAAAACTACACATTTAGCCGCGTTTTGTCGATCTTTGCCGCATTAAATCCGTTCGGAGCGTCAAAAATTGTTCATTTACTTTAACCCATCTATGGGTCACTTGATACTTTTCCTGCGTAGAGTTTTGCTTCCTTTTTCCTGGATTTACGGCTTCATTACCGACTGGAGAAACAGCCTGTATGATCGGGGTATGTCACCCTCTGCAACGTTTGAGGTTCCAATAGTTAGCGTGGGAAATCTTACGGTGGGTGGAACCGGGAAAACCCCTCATCTGGAATATTTAATTCGTTTACTGAAACCGTTCGCTTCGATGGCTACTTTGAGTCGTGGGTATGGTCGGGACACAAAAGGCTTTCGGATCGCTACTAATCAGGATACGGCTGCAACGCTAGGCGATGAACCTTTGCAAGTATACCAAAAATTTGGGAAAGAAATACGGGTAACTGTTGGGGAGAAGCGGGCTGAAGCCGCCGAAAAGTTACTGAAACTTCACCCGGAAACGGATCTGATTTTACTGGATGACGCTTATCAGCATCGGGCGATTCAACCCCAAATCAATCTACTTTTAACAGATTTTTATCATCTTTTTTATCAGGATTATCCATTTCCAGCTGGAAACCTGCGAGAACGAAGACACGGAGCCGCCCGGGCGGATGCCATCATCGTGACCAAATGCCCGGAAAATTTAGACGCAGAGGGGCAGAAAAAAATTATAAAAAAAATAGCAAAATACTCCAAAGCTCCCGTTTTCTTTTCCGGCATTCGCTATGCTACCCCCCGCAATAGCCAGCAACAAACGCCTCCGGCGGCTCCGGCAGTGTTAGTGTCGGGACTGGCCCGACCAGAGCTGCTGGAAACTTATGCCCAATCGAAGTATACACTGGCCCAACATTTGGCTTTTGGCGATCATCATGCCTATACCCCAGGCGATTGGCAGAAGGTTGAAACCCAACTCCGGCAAACGGGCAGTCCTGAAGCCTGGGTCTTAACCACAGAAAAAGATTATGTGAAACTGAAATCGGTAAGTAACAGTAGTACAGCTATTTATGTGTTACCGATTGAAGTGTATTTTCTAAAAAGTAACCCATTGCATTTTGACGACTGGTTACTTCAAACGTTGGGTTTTGACGTTAAAAAAGCTTAAGTCCCCGTGCAACGAAATTTTGCTCGTATTTTTGAAATCGTGAAACTATATCAATACCTGTTCTCAGTTGTTCTGACGGTGTGGTCGTTCAACGCCATGGCTCAAATCACGCCTGCTCCTTTACCTAACGCTCCCGGCGAAGTTTCCCCTAAACCGGGAGACAATCCGGCTGCACGCGGTAAAATTCTGGATGATTCTACCAAGCAGATTTACGGTCCAACCACTTCCCGTTATTTTCTCGAAGAAGACGTCTTCAACAATCGTAAGACCCTGTATACGATTGATACGAATTATGTCAATTTTCACCGATTCAGTTACGAATTCAAGAATAATAAATGGTATACAGATCTGGGGGTGATGAATTCGGCTCTGCGGCCCTTATTCTTTGAGGCTCCCCAGCAAATTGGAGCTCAGTTGGGGTATGATTCCTATACACCTTATACCATTAAGCCCTACGACGTAAAGTATTATGACACCAAATCGCCTTTCACGCAGGCGTATTATGTGCAGGGAGGAAATGGCCAGAGTGTGCTTCAATTCGACTTGTCGCGTAACATTAACTCGCAGTGGAACATCGGTTTACACGTGGAGCGAAACATTAGTCGGCGACAAATTGCTCTGGGGGCAGCCACGACACGTGCCCAGCGGGATTTAGGGGGTTTCTGGAACTTTGTAGTTCATACCAATTACCATACGAAAGACAACAAATACGCCATTCTGGCTCATACCAATATTTTCGAACACAGCATTCGGGAAACGGGGGGTATTTACCCCGGTACAGACCCAGTCAAGGCCAATTGGAATACTTTGCTGGAAAGCCCGAGCGATGCCATTGAAATGTTATCCGCAGCCAGTAGCCGGGATCGTCGGAATCAGGTGCACGTCTATCAGGAATACGTGCCGGTAAAAGGTTTTCAGGTTTATCACGTGGGTGACTATACCAATCGTTTCAACCGATTTAGAGACAACCGATACCTAACTGCTACAACTACAGGCTTTTATAATAACCTGACGGATCGGCGTTTACAGGCGGATACTTTATTAGCCGAGGCTAATTACTGGTTACTGGAAAATAAATTTGGCCTGAAAGGAGCTTATCAGGGTTTCAATTACCGGGTACACCTCAGACGTCGGGATTATCAGGTGAATCAACGTTCCAGAACGACCGTCGTGGGAGCCGATTCTACTTATATCACCACAGTTCCGGTTGTGATTGGTGGGGTTACTTACCCGACTACCCAGAGTTTTACACCTTCCAATATTACCCTGGCAGATCACGTGAGTCGCCGCAAGAATGAAAACTTTCTGGGAGTCTGGCTGGCCTATTACTTCAAAGACAGTACGCGATTGGAAGCGGAAGGAGAGTATCTGATCGGAGCGGATTATCGTTTCCACGGCAACTATTACGCAAAATGGTTTAAGGCTACGTTTACCAGTACGCTTAACTCGCCAACCTTGTTACAGGAGCAGTTTTATAGCCCGATTCTGAACTGGAACAAAAATCTTTCGAGCGTCTTTACGAACCAGATTCAGGCCTCGGCACCAATTAAAATCAAGGATTTATTGATTGAACCCAATATTCATTACAGCCTGACTAAAAACCATATTTACTTTGATTCGAGTTCTGTGGCTCAGCAGGAAAGTCGCCCCATTAGCGTGTATCGGGCGGGAGTAAATCTCTCCTGGCGAAAAGGGAAGTTCAGCACGTCACACCTGGCCTACCTAACCACCACTTCCGGCCCGGATCTGATTCGGATGCCCAAAGTTCAGACCCTCTCGAAAGTAGGTTTTGATTTTGTGTACTCGAAAGTAATGTATGTGCAGGTGGGCATAGATGCCCATTACCGTTCGGCTTATTATGCGGATTTGTACCAGCCGCTTTCCAATCAGTTTTACCTCAATAACAAGTTCAAAGTTAATGGCTACGTTCAACTGGATGCCTTCGCCGATGTTCGGATTAATCGGGTAAGGGTATTTGTGCAGTTGAAAAACGCTGCCGATGGCTTAATCCCCCGAAACTTCATGCCAACTCCTTTTTACCCCGGCATGAAACGCTCCTTCGGCTTCGGCGTCTGCTGGCCTTTGTTTGATTAATTTTGAATGAATGAAGGGAGTGAATGAGAGAATGAATTCGTTGTTTAGATGAAACGATGGATAAATGATCAAGGACATTATTGTTTGATCTAGTGTAACTAGTGATGCCAGCGGAAAAGCGGATATCGTCATTCTAGAGGGCTTCGTTTATTTTTTAGCTCTGCTGGTTTATTCCTTCATTCTTCCGCTGGCATTGGAAACCGGGCTGGTAAAATTATATAATAACTTGAGACTAACGTTTAGAAAGATAGCATACTAAAGTGTTGATATATAAATGATTATATTGGTAACTAAATAGATTGTATGAATAGTTGAATTCTATTCGGTTCTTGTTGTTATTACTTCACGTTGGGGTTATTACCCTAAAGCTTTACGGGTAAAATGAGTAAGCGACAGTAAAGTATAGCATTCACTCATGCATCACATAGATTTACTCGTTCAGAATTGAAAACCCCCAAACAGAAAACGCTTCCTATGTCTTTCCTTTCTGAATCGGCTGATTATATCTGGAAAAAATATACGCCCGAAACGATTTCTAAAATCAGCGTGGTATTACCCAGCCGTCGGGCGGTTTACTTTTTCAAACAGGAACTGGCGGCTCTGTCGGATCGTCCTTTTCTGGCCCCAGAGGTCATGGCAATGGATGATTTTGTGATGGAGCGTTCGGGTGTGCAGGAGATTGACCCGGTTGCCTTATTATTCGAGTTATACGATACCTTCAAAGGAATTGATCCGCATCTGGATTTTGACCGTTTCACGAGCTGGGCTCCGGTTGTTTTGCGAGATTTCGATCAGATTGATTTATACGGTTGTAATGCCCGGGAAGTTTTTCGCTGGGTAGAGGCCGAGAAGGCCATTGAACGCTGGGGAACAAAGGATAGGGAATTTACAGATCAGGTGTATACCCAGAATTATTTCCGACTTTTTGAAAACCTGCTGCATGTCTACGATCAATTAAAAGTCAGGCTGGAACAGCAGGACCGGGCGTATCGGGGCATGGCTTACCGTAAAGTGGCCGAAAACGTCGAGTCCATTTTCATTGATAATCCCAGCCACGACTATTATTACTTCCTCGGATTTAATGCCCTGAGTGCTTCTGAAGAGCGGATTTTACGAAAACTAAGCTCGCTGAACCGGGCCGAAATGCTTTGGGATGCAGATGCCTATTACCTCAAAGGCCATCACGAAGCCGGACGATTCATTCGTAAATACCTCGCTGACGCGGACTTAAGTCGGGGTGAATGGAATAAGCGTTTTCGCCATTACAAGTCCTTCCCGATGGCTCCAGAGCTTCCGGCTGAGTTACTCATTAAGCCCAAAGCATTTACGGAAATGGGCGTTCCAAACGCCACCATGCAGCCCAAAGTAACGGCTTATTTGATGGAGAATTGGGAGCAGATCGAAGGTAATCCGGTCTACAGGCCCCATACAGCCGTGGTGCTCGGCGATGAGAACCTGCTGATGCCAATGCTGGCTTCCATTCCCGAAAAATACGATGATTTCAACGTAACGATGGGCGTTTCCATGCGAAGCAGTTTGCTGTATTCGCTGGTGGAAAGCTTGTTTGAATTACAACGCAACGTAATTGAATTTCGAAAAAAGGACGGCGTTGGGACGGTTATGGTGCCGAAGTTCAGTTATAAGCACATTGCGAAAATCCTGCACCATCCGTTCATTCAGAACTACTGGATGCAGCAGGAAGAGTCGTTTCGACCGTTATTACGAACGCTGAAAAACGAAAACCGACTCTTCGTTGATGAAAAGGAATTGCGGGAATTAGCTAATGATGAACCTTTGGTTCGGACTTTATTTACCCGTTGGGATAATGATTCGAAAAAGGCTACGCATGCCCTGTACGCCCTGATTGATATTCTGCGGCCACTTTATGATGAAAAAGATGCCATTGAAACGGAATATCTCTATGAGTTTTATACCATTCTGAAACGATTGGAACGCCTGCTGGCCGAACGCAAAGCTCCCGTGTCGATCAAGTCGTATCGCCGCTTTTTGCTGGAGTTGTTACGCCAGACCAAGATTCCTTTTTCGGGAGAACCAGCGGCTCCTTTGCAGGTAATGGGGATGCTGGAAACGCGGTGTCTGGACTTTGATCGTGTAATCATTCTGTCCGTGAACGAAGGCACCTTACCAACGGGGAAGAAGCAAAATTCGCTCATTCCTTTTGACGCCGCCCAGGAGTTTGGCTTACCTACTTACATGGATGCGGATGCGGTAATGAGTTACCACTTTTTCCGACTGATTCAGCGGGCCAAAGAAGTCGTCTTCCTCTATACCCAGCCCGGTGGCGAAGGCCCTAAATCGGAGAAAAGTCGCTTTCTGCTGCAACTGAAGCATGAGTGGGAGGAAAGTAATAGCTCCCAATCCAAACTGAAAACGCAATCGATTGAATTTCAGGCCCCACAGGGTGAGGGTGCGGAAGTAACGCAACTCTTGATTCATAAAACACCCCGGATTCAACAGGAAATTTTGAAGTCGCTTACCGAGCGAGGGGTGTACGCCACGCACCTGAATATGTACTACAAATGCTCGCTCCAGTATTACTTCAAACGCATTGCAGGCGTGGCTGAAGAAGAGGAAGTATCCGAAAAACTGGAGGCGAATGATTTTGGGGTTTGGGTACACGAAGTGCTGGAACGCATTGACCGGGAAATGCTTGACCGTGACGTTCGTATCTATCAGGAAATGGATTACGAACAGTTTATAAAACAAATTCCGGCTCGACTGGAAGCCGTTTTTCAGGACAAGTTCAAAGGCCAGGTTATGGACGAAGGCCAGAATTTGTTACTCTATAACATTGCCCGACGCAATCTGAAAAATTACTTTCAGATGCGTATCGAGGAACTAAAGTCGGGGATGGTGGTGGAAATGCTCGCTCCAGAACAGAAACTCACCGCTAGCTTCGAATATAAAGGTCACCAGGTACTGATTTCCGGTAAAATTGACCGACTGGAACGAGTGAATGAACAGATTCGCATTGTCGATTATAAGACAGGAAAAGTAGAAGCCAAAAACCTGGATGTGAAAGCCAATCAGGATTTGGAGGAGTTGCATCAGCAATTCCTGACGAACGAAGACTGGGAAGTATTACGTCAGTTATGGTTGTATAAATACCTGGTAATCAAACAAAATCATAAGCAAATTGGGGACGTAGCCTTATCCGCTTCGCAGGTGGTTCAGCCAGGAATGATTTCCTTCCGAAATCTTGCCGAAGGTTTTATGGCTCAGGAACAGTTACGGTTCCGAGCCGATGAAACCCCTGAAACGTTTATTGAGGATAGTGAGCTGATTCTGACTCAATTTATGGATGAGTTATTGAACGAAGCAACCCCGTTTATTCAAACGGAAAACCTTAAAGCCTGTGAATATTGCGATTACGCCCGCATCTGTGGTCGTGGCGTGTGAGGCCTTGGCTGGCGGAGTTTTTTTGAAGATTCCGCCAGTCATTATTTGATCAGTAAGCTATGAATTATACCCGACTTGGATCGTCCGATTTAGTAGTCAGCGAAATTGCCTTTGGCGGCATGTCGCTGGAAAAGGAGACTGCTACGCAGTTACTTCAGCAGGCTTTTGACAAAGGAATTACCTTTTTCGATACGGCTGATATTTATAACAAAGGAGAAAACGAGCGAATGATGGGAGAAGCCCTGCGTTCGCACCGGAAAGATATTGTTCTGGCCACCAAAGTGGGTAATCAGGAAAGAGCGGATGGAAAAGGCTGGGACTGGAACCCGACCAAAGCCTATATTCTCGAATCGGTTGAGAAAAGCCTGACACGGCTTCAAACGGATTACATTGACCTCTACCAATTACACGGCGGCACAATTGAAGATCCGATAGACGAGACCATTGAGGCGTTTGAGTTGCTGAAAGATCAGGGAAAAATCCGGGCGTATGGCATTTCTTCCATTCGTCCCAATGTCATTAATGAATACGTCAAGCGTTCGAACATTGCCAGCGTTATGATGCAGTACAGTTTACTGGATCGTCGGCCTGAAGAAAATGTACTGGATTTACTCGCGGAGCACAACATCAGCGTTCTTGCTCGCGGAAGTGTGGCGAAAGGTTTACTGGCAGGTAAAACGCCGGAACCGTACCTGAATTATAACGAAAGCGAGGTTCAACAGGCCGCAGAAGCCATAAAAGCCCTAAGTTCAGCAGAGCGAAACGAAGCGGCCACGGCGATTCGTTATGCCTTGTTTCCGAGAGCGGTGGCTGCGGCGGTAGTCGGCATTCGAACGTTGAAGCAACTGGAAGACGCCCTGAAAGCGGGGGAGGCCACATTAAGTCCCGAAGAATTCTCGGAACTAGGTAATGTACTTTCTGCTGCCAATTACAAAGAACACCGCATCAACTAGCCTATGAGCACCCGAATCATCAAAACCACTCGTTTTTTCTCAACGGAGTTGCTGAATCAGTATCGCCAGCAAATGGATCCGGCGGCTGATGCAGTAGTGTCCGTTATGGCAGAAAAAGGAGGAGCGAAAGGGGTTCGGCAGCTATTGCTGGAGCGGACGGCAGGACACATTCAGCTAAAGGACGATCCTTACTGTAAGGATTTTTACGAAACGCATCATCAGTTACCGGCCTGGGCGGATCAGCGACAAATAGACAAGGCTTGTCAGTTGTTTCAAAAGAATAAGGATATCGTAACCTTATTGTTAGGATGTATGTCTTTGCCTTATACGTACCTGGGGGCGGATGGCGTTCAGGTGTTAATGCTTTCGCAGCGGATGCAGAACGATACCCGTAAAAGACTGGAAGAAACGGGTGAATTTGTTTTTGGCATTCTGGATGAATCCGCCTGGAAGGGAGATTCCCCCGAAGCACTCGAACGCCTTCTGAACGTACGATTAATTCATGCCGCCGTTCGCTGGTTTTCGCTTCATTCTGGCAAATGGAATCCTGCGTGGGGAATGCCCATTAATCAGGAAGATATGGTTGGAACGAATCTGTCTTTCAGTTATTTAGTAGTATTGGGACTTCGAAAAATGAACGTTCATTTGGATGAAAAAGAGGAAGAATCCTACCTGCATTTCTGGAA
Source organism: Siphonobacter sp. SORGH_AS_0500 (assembly GCF_031453245.1). NCBI lineage: Bacteria > Pseudomonadati > Bacteroidota > Cytophagia > Cytophagales > Cytophagaceae > Siphonobacter > Siphonobacter sp. SORGH_AS_0500. Next base: position 2,746,950 of record NZ_JAVIYT010000001.1, on the reverse strand, counting down.
AGTAGCGGGCTTTTTAAGTGGCGTAGCTGAAGAATTGCTCCCCATTAATTTACGGGAAGCGTATATCCTGAGTCAGCAGCTTTCCCGTCACTTATTCCGATCCTCAACGGAGGGACAGTTATTAACTCGGGCCTTGTTGAAGGTTATGCAGGAAGATATTCCAGAAGCTTTAAAAAGCTTACCTGCCGCCCAAATGCGGTTTTTGTTGGGGGATGAATGGGCGGATCAGTTAGCAGTTCCAGCGGTTCCTTTCGAGAAGAAGATTATTCCCTGGATTCCTTCTGGACTATTTTTCAAAAGTCAGGGTTGATTATTTCATCAGAACTAAGCAACTTGCGGCCCTTTTGTGGGTGAAGTTAGAAACGCTGAACCTTTTTATTTAACAGACATCTATGACATTTCAAGAAGTAGACGCGAAAATCAAGCAACTGGCTGCCCAGAAGGGCGGAACCGGTGACGTTATAAAATTTCAGACTGACGAAGGTAACATTGTGATTGACCGTGATGGAACCGTTTACAACGATGATCGTGAAAGCGACGTTACCATCGGAATCAGTGCAAAAGACCTCAGCAAGCTGATGACGGGCGATCTGAATCCCATGACGGCTCTGATGTTCGGAAAAATTAACATCAGCGGTGATATGTCACTCGCCATGAAATTGAAGGATCTTTTCTAAATCTCAGCGATTTAATCTCAAGAGTCCAGTAACCCTGATGAACCAATTCGTCAGGGTTTGCTTTTTATAATTTTGAATGAGTGAAGGATGGAATGAGAAAATAAATGGTGATGAACTATTAGATGAGCAAGAGATGGATAATAGTCTGTCTAATAATTATTTAAATGTTCAGAAAATAATAGAATTTGTATTAGGAAGTAGAGTGTAAATAACGCTAAACTCAAAATCCCAAACAGTAAACTAATCATGTCGATTATAGCTCAATCTACCATCTGTGCCCTGGCTACTCCCGTTGGAATTGGAGCTATTGCCGTGATTCGGGTGTCGGGTGCCGAGACTTTCCCCATTGTTCAGAAACTATTTCGAGGTAAAAAGCTGGCGGATCAGGCTAGCCACACGATCGTTTTCGGAACCCTTCGGGATGAAGATGGAGGTATTGTGGATGAGGTATTACTCAGCTTATTCAGAACGCCGCATTCTTACACTCGTGAAGATACCATCGAGATTTCCTGCCACGGATCGGCCTATATTATTCAGAAAATCCTGCGACTACTAATCCAGAATGGCTGTCAGATGGCTCAGCCGGGAGAGTTTACGCAACGGGCTTTTTTGAACGGTCAACTGGATTTAGCCCAGGCAGAAGCCGTTGCCGATCTGATTGCTTCTGACAATGATGCCAGTCACCGGGCTGCTATTCACCAGATTCGCGGGGGATTTTCGAAAGACATTGCTCAGCTACGAGAGCAACTCATTCACTTTGCTTCACTCATCGAACTGGAACTTGATTTCGGCGAAGAAGATGTGGAGTTTGCAGATCGGGATCAGCTACGCCGTTTAATTAATGCCATCCGTCGAACCTTGCAGCCGCTTATTGATTCCTTCATGCTTGGGAATGCCCTGAAAGAAGGCATTCCGGTAGCCATTGTCGGGCCGCCGAATGCGGGAAAATCAACCCTGCTCAATGCTTTACTGAACGAGGAAAAGGCCATCGTGACTGAAATTGCCGGAACCACCCGCGATGTCATCGAAGATACCTTAATTATCAGCGGAATCAAATTCCGCATTCTGGATACGGCAGGTATTCGCACCACAAATGACCGGGTGGAAGCCATCGGTGTAGAACGTTCCCTAGAAGCTCTCAACCGAGCCGAGATTATTCTGAAGTTAAGCAGTCCAGATGTGGCCAGCACCGAATTTGAAGAACTATTTGCAGAGCGGGTAGGAGACCCAAGCCGGGTAATCTCGATTCATACCAAAGCCGATTTATCTGAGGAGAGTAACGCCGATCTGGCCATCTCCGCCCAGACCGGACAAGGTATTGAAGAGTTAAAACAGCGGTTACTTGATCGGGTTAATCAGCATCGTACGAACGACACCGTAGTAACAAATCTACGCCATTTCGAACATCTAACCGCAACCGATGCTTCTTTGCAAAGAGCATTAAATGGGCTGGATGCGGGCATTACCCAAGATTGGCTAGCCATGGATATCCGTCAGGCCTTACTACATCTAGGAGAAATTACGGGTCAAATTACTACGGATGATTTGTTGGAGAATATATTTTCTAAGTTTTGTATCGGGAAATAGGCCGTCAAAGTAAACCTGTAGCATTTATAACAAAGTATATATTATGAGCTGATTGTTGGTTATTATGCTCTTATATATACTTTGTTTTGTTTATAAATACTAGTGGTTTGTTTTGTAGTTTCGTTGTATTTCGGATGTGTTTTGATCTTCAAAACCCATTTTTTAGGTCAATTTATGGCATATAGAGACACACTGTGACACTCCATGATATACGAAGACACAATTATGAGTTCTAATATTGAGGTACACGGCTTTGTCAGCAATGCGGTAAGGGGTTTAGGGCTCGAACTAAATACTGCTCTCATGCCTGCAATAGCAAAGCTTACAGGGCAGGAGTAAGAGATAGTCAGGTAAAGGGAAGCGATACGCAGACTCAGGCATTTATTGCCAAGCCCATAGAAAATATCAAATCCAAAGCCTTCCTAAGCATCGACGACGCCTATTTGATCATGGAGCATAAGCCTTCGTACGATTTATCGAATGCTGGAAAGGGGCGAATTGCATGCGGGTAAGGCCGGTGTACATATGCTCATCCAACGATCACAGATTGATAAGTTCTTTGCCAGATCTGTTTCAAAGCATAAACCGGAATAATTGTCTAAAGAACTACCACCTAACCAGCTTTCCTATACGCTTGATACGCTTGCTGAGGTGAGAAATAAGTACGGTATGTCAGATAAAGCCTTATACGATCTTATTAAGCATAACCCGTCTCAATTATTCAAGTTAGCAAAGTCAATATATCCTGTGAGGTGGGATTAATCCCTCTTCTGATTTCAGCATTGAGGAAGTCTGAGGCATAACCCAAGCCGAACTAGGAGAGCCTATTGACTATCCAAATCAGTGATTGGAAATATCCGTAAGCTGGGGCTTAAGACGCTGGAAATTCGGCTAAAGTTACCATGATGGTAGAGGTAGAATAAAAAGTTTGACCAATGCATTTACAATTTTAAAATAGATCGTAGTATTAGGAGTAGCAGGAAAGAACGAGGTAAAAAGTTAGTATAAAGCATCTCTGCCTTGGAGAAGCTGAGTGAAAGATTAAAAGCTGCAAACAGTATTTTCTCTTGCAGCTTTTATTGTGGCTTAGAGGGTGACTGTCTATTCGATGGTTAAGGAAAGGGAGACATTTTCATAGCCAGAAATTGCCTGATTGTAAGGTCTATTTAAAGTAATATTTGATCCGCTTAAGCCCCCAGGAGCAAAGTATCCAGCAAGTCCATTATTATTAAATGGCTTCATTAGTTCAACACCAATAAAAGAACCGCTGAGTACTGGTATGTGTTGAGGAATTTTTTCACCCGTTGTAAGTACCAAACCAGTAACATTAGTTGCTTGGTAAAAACCATCCGAAGTTCGAGTACCGTTGCTCATTAAAGTTCGAGAGTTTGATATAAGCGTAATTACCCCTAAACTACTATACGTAGAAGCAGATATTTCAAACTCCATATAGCCAATCAACTCACGTTGACCTACATCTTCACGATATATACCTACTACTGCATAACATGGATACGTGGCAATTTCACTGTTTATTTTAGCTTTTACTATAGATAGAACTCCGCCTGTAATGGAAGTGCCTTTACCAATCTGTTGGGGGATGATATCATTCACATTATTTAATCCAGTCCTCACTCTTGTAGACGGAGGAACTGAGGGTAAATTGATGGATCGCATAGGGTAATTACTATCCATATCTAATGCTGAAAATGGATGATAAAACTTGAGCGTTTCACTAGTACTATAAACCGATTTCCAAGCTTTAGTACTTTCATTCCAGTAATAAAAGCCGGGAAGTTTGTTGCCAGATGCTGTCTTTAAAAATACCATCATTCCATTTTGCTCAGCCGTTGGGTTAGTAGCAGAGAAAGCACTAACTCGGGGAATAAGCAGACCATCAGTGTTTGAAGGCGTAGACGGATTACTGGCGGTTACGTCGAGTTGAGCCTTGGGCGTAGAAGTACCTACACCCAATTGGGCATAAGCGGATACGGTAGCCAGCATAAGACCAGCAGAGAGTAAAAATTGTTTCACTAGCGTGTTAGATAAGATGAGTTGACAACGGGAAAGCGAAGATAATTCAGAAGCCTGTAATTAATATAGGTTGACTAAAACTTCATGTAAAGGTATTAACGCATTAATAGACTTTACTTCTATGTATTTTGGCCCAAATCACAGCAAAGTGTACCCTATTTATATCTCTCAAATGCAATAGACCGATAATAAATACTAATTAATTCTTATATTTTTTCTTAAAAATATCACCTATGTGATTTTTCCAACAACTGGTGTTCAGGTGAGAGTCATATGAAAGAGACCTTTGGTAATAGGCTAAACAATGAACTGTCTGCTCGCCTCTATTAATGCTAGTGGACGCGTTAAGGGCAATTCGGGTTAGTGGAAGGCTATAATGTAGAATATTTTACCTTTTGTAAAAGGCTACTCTAGATTATCTTTAACCCTGGTAAGAGGATTCAAAGTTATATTGTCCCTAATCGCTATCATAGTTCATGTCGTTGCTGGCGATATTATGATTTACCGAATGACTAGCTTAGCATTCTGATTATTTTTACATGAATTAACGAATTGCTCACTTTGAACTATTCGTTCACGACTACGATGAGGCGATTAGCTTTTATACGACTAAACTAGGATTTACCCTATTTGGAAGACACGAACCTAAGCGAGACTAAACTAAACGCTGGGTGCTGGTAGCTCCGAGAGACAATGGGTCCTGTGCTCTGTTGTTGGGCCAAAGCAGATGGCGAATTTAAGGGAAGCCGGATCGGCAATCAAAACGGGTGGCCGCGTATTCCTCTTCCTCTATACCGAGGACTTCGAAAGAGACTATTAGAATTTTCAGCAGGCAGGAATCAATTTCTCTAGACCACCCAAAGAACAGGTGTATGGGAAGGTAGCAGTGTTTGAAGACCTCTACGGAAATCTTTGGGATTTATTAGAACCCTAAGTTGAGTGCTCCCAAAGGATATGTATAATCTAGATGGCCTTATTTAAAATGCACTGATGATTCACGAGCTAACCTGGATTAAGTTTACGGAACAAGCTTTAGAGGCTTTAATTAATCGAGATCTACAACAGGCAAGTAAGCTAATAGGTGTTGAACTTGATGCTTTCTTTATCACTGATGACTCCACTCGGCGATGGAATAACCGACTTAACCAATGTCGTCAGGACCCTCGTACTTTGAATTGGGTAGCCCAAGTGGTTATGGTGAACCAGAAAGTTGTGGGCCATGCCGGGTTTCATGGCCCTCCCGACCAAGCGGGTATGGTTGAAGTGGCTTACTCAGTAGTACCGGCCTATCGAGGTCAGGGCTATGCCAGTTTAATGCTGCGGGACTTGCTTCTTCGAGCGAAGGCAGCGGAAGAGGTTAGGGTGGTTCGAGCAACTATTCGTCCCGATAATGCTGCTTCATTGGCGACCATTCGTCCTTTTCAATTTATACATAAAGGTGAACAGCAGGATGAGATAGATGGCCTGGAGTATATTTTCGAGCTTGATATTCAAAATTTTCAAACGGAGCTTGATTAACAAAGAGGTATATCCGCTAGAGTGAATAGTAGTCAATGGTAATGCACCTATACTAACGAAGCTAACTCAAATCTGAGTCGGCTAAATGCTTTTGCTGGAGGTAGTATAAGGTCTTTTTGAAGGTGTTTTGCGTAAATGAACAAGTAGGCTAATGGTAAGGCTATCGCTCTAAATGCTGAATGAGTTGATAGATGTTTGCCTTCCATTCTTTATACACTTCTTCTTTTGCATCAGCCCAAAGTTCGTGTAATTCAGAGTTCTCTCTAAGCACTTTTTGTAAGGCTTCCACCGCCTTACTGCTTAGGTCAGAAAGGTCAATGCCAGGGTGTCTTTCAGGGAAGGTATCTACTGCCAAAGGTTCATCATGATAAGCCAATGAAAAGGTAGTGCCATTCACTTGACGATCGATATAGACAGGTGCTACGACGGCTGCGATTCCTTCTGAGAATTCAAGGTATCTTGCTTCAATAGCATCAGTTAAAGCTTGTTCAATCAACTCTTTAGGAGTATCAGGTCTGGCTATTCCGGCAATTACCTTTGTCAGTATTGATTCCCTAACCTTCGTTATACTATAAAAACCTTACTCTTTGTTTGATACTCTGATGTGTAGGTTGAAAGCCAAAACCTTCAATAAATGAATACTTTAATAGAAGCTCGAAGATCCTACTGCCACCGATTGAAACTAAAGTAGTCCTTTAAGAGCGATTGCAAGTGTTTCCCAAAAGTATAGGCAAAACGTCATGTATTGATATCAAGTCTCCAGTTAGCTCTATAGAAATACCTCTTATCCCTTTGCTGGATTATATGAGGGTAAGTGTAACTAGTTTAACGCTCAAACTAACTAAAACGATGGCTACACTATTTACCTCTTGCTCTTACGACAAATCAATGCTTCAGGAGTTTTCCAATGATCAACTGTTAACTAGAAAGTCCAAGCTTCAGCAAATAGGCCTTTTCATGCTTATCCTCTTAGTCGTCATTGTTGGATCAGCTTTTATACTTGAGTCCTACTTTGTAGCTGCTACCAGTTGGGCTATGATTCCTGCTCTAATGGAGTATGGCAAGAAGCGTAAGGCTTTTTTTATAGAATTTCAGAATCGTAAGGCAATTAACTAAACGTCTTTAGATGAGAGCCTTAGTTACTTCTAGTTAGACGGCACCTTAACTCTAAGGCAAGCAATGGGATTAACTTAACCAATGGCTTACTCACTATAGAAAACATTCCATGATCTACTTTTTATGCCAACCGACGCACCTTCTTCATTGACGTGGAGAACACAATCGAAAATTCATTACCTGGATTACGACAAGATACTCCTGACGGCTCTGGTCATTTTGCACCATGTGTCTATCACCTATGGTGCCCCCGGCGGATGGTATTACAAGCAACCTACTACCGATGCAATGGCTAAGATTGGTCTAACGCTATTAGTAGCTACAAACCAGTCCTTTTTCATGGGTTTATTTTTTCTGCTGTCTTCCTACTTTATTGAGCCGTCTTATCAACGAAAAGGAGACCAAAAATTTATTCTGGATCGTCTGAAGCGTCTGGGGATTCCGTTGGTTTTTTATTCTCTTGTTCTTTCCCCGGTAATGAATTTCCTGGTGTATCGCTACGGACATCATCATCAGGTTACTTTTCTTCAGTTCTTAGCGGGGTACGACAACTGGATCGATCCGGGCGTGTTGTGGTTTGTGGCTGCTTTGTTGCTATTTAATGTAGTATACGTCTTGTTTCGACCACGTTACTCATTGCCAGATGCCCTTAAGCTGCCTTCTAGGTCAAGTATTCTATGGTTTGCTGTCGCTGTTGGCTTGATTAGTTTCCTGGTGCGATTAATCTTTCCTGTCGGCTGGGTGTTACATCCGGTCGGTTTTCAGCTTTGTTACTTTCCGCAGTACGTAGCCTTTTTTGCCATCGGAATAGTCGCTCAACAAAACCATTGGCTGGACCAGCTCTCATTACAACTGGGGAAACAATTTTTTAGAATAGCCCTGGTAATGGTTTTCATGGTATTCCCCTTACTATTTATAGTGACTACCAAACTAGCATTGCCGATGTCCAGCTTCAACGGGGGATGGAATGGGCAATCACTCGTATTATGCCTGTGGGAACAGATTACGGGTATCTCCATCAGTATAGCTCTGTTAAGTTATAGCAGGCATCACTGGAATGTAAGTAACGTTTTTTTTAACACTTTTGCTCGCAGCACCTACAGTACCTATATTCTGCATCCCTTGATCGTCATTGGGTTATCAGTGCTACTAGCCGATGTGTCTATCGAACCTCTAATCAAGCTTTTGATAGTCGCCCCGCTATCCATCATTTTGTCTTTTATAGTGGGAAAACTGGTCTTAAAACTCCCTGGGGCAGATAAGATTCTATAAATCAATGAGACTAGAAAATTCGAAATGTACTTAATATGTTCAAACTGCGTACGTGGGCGATTTAGCCAAGTCGAGAGGTTATAATTTCTCACGATTGGTGAAAAATTGACGTAGAGAGTCACGTAGTTAAAATAAACAATAAAGAGCTACTTCAAGGGGCGAAGTAGCTCTTTATGCTAAAATCAAGAGTTATTTTTAAATGTAGCGAAAGGCTAGGAGTATCCTAGCTACCATCGTTGGGATGGCTCGGGCTATTGGCTCACTATTGGTTTATTTTTACCAGTTCTACCCGGCGATTCTTTGCTCTATTGTCTTCTGAATCATTCGGCACCAAAGGTTTTTGAGCACCGTACCCCACAGCTTTCAATCTGGATTGATCGATGCCGGACGCGATTAATTCCTTAAGCACAGTTTTAGCCCGATCTTCAGACAGCTTCTTGTTGTGGTCGGCATTGCCGGTATCATCGGTATGGCCTTCAATGCTAAGCTTAAGCCCTTTATCGCTGCTAAGTACTTTCTGGATTTCCTTCACGGCGTCCTGACCTTCCGGTTTCAATGTGGCCTTATCGACATCGAAGTTGATGTAAAGGACCGCTTTCCCTTTTTCAGCCAACTGGTTTCGGATCTGATCGGACTTAAGCAGGGTGATGGTTTGCTTGAAAGCTTCTTTTTGCAGGATATTGAGTTTACCGGAAGCCGTGTTTCCGCTGAGCTGAATATAGATGTCGCCACCATCCGCCCGGCGGATCACGTACACTTTAATGTTTTCTCCGTCATAACCAATCGAGCCATCTTCGCCTAAGTAAGAGGCCTGATTGTGGTAACGTTCGTATTCTGCACTCGTAATTTCACCATCGAAGACCTTGACGCCACCCACTTTGGTGATTGCGTCATCGTAGCTTTTTTCAAAATAGGGCAGTGACCACTCCTCAGAACTACCCGGTTCCGTAACGATATAACTCTTCCAGACTTTTCCTTCCAGCGGTGTCATGACACCGTTTAGTGCAAAGAACAATTTGTCAAAGGACCGCTGGACAGGCTTGTTTTGCTCCGCTAATCCCTTGGGAAGACTAAAAAAGGGAAATGATTCGAGCGGGTGATTCGATACCGGAATGGTATTAATATCGAAACTTTGAGAAGCCCCGGTACCTGAAGACTCTGTTTTGGGTTCCGTTTCATTGGATGGAGCCTCATTAGTAGCCTTTGGATTTTCCTTAGGGGCATTATGGCAGGATGTACTTGCAATAATACACCAAAAGCAAGATAACGTAAGCAGTGATTTGAAGGGCCTAATCATAGTAGATTCTACGTTTAGCGTATGTTATGTAAATTGAAAAAGTTGAAAGGGCATCCGCATTGAATTAACTAACCCGATATCCCTGAGCCTTTAAGCGGCCGTAAGTTAGGTCTTGCTCATCCAGAAACACAAACGTAAGCTGATCTACGGTAATATAATGAAGGTATTCTGCCGATAGTATAGACAGGCGGTTAGTGGGGAGATGAAGACATAGATAGGCTTGCTTAAGGTAGCTTCGAAAATTTATTATAAAAACTTATAAGTAAGTTAGGTTTCTGGAGGGGCTTAGTAAGTATATAAAATGCTGTAAAAAGAATAAAGGCTACAAACGGGTGTATGTTTGCAGCCTTTATTCTTTTTATAGCATTCTGTTTATTCTACTATCACAGAGAGTGACACGTTTTCATACCCTGAAAGCACCTGATTGAAAGGTCGGTTACTCGCAAATAGAATACTACCCATGGCATCACTCATTCTAAAAATAGCGTTCCCATTCGAGTCTTGTGGATTTAACAACTCGATTCCAATAAAAGAGCCTGGGATAACAGGGATAATATCTTTAGAAAAGGTACCCAAGGTCAAATCCTTTCTAGCCCAAAGCTGGGTAGCTTTATATTGACCATCTGCATTTCTGAATCCTGTATCCAAAATTACCTTATCAAAAACTCCCTGTGAATTAATGGCTGCATTAGGGCCTTGGGGTTGAGAAATTTCAAATTCTAATATTCCAATGGGTTCACGCCCTCCATAAGTCTGACGGTAAATAGCGGCATAGGCATAACAGGGGTAAGTAATGGTTGGGTTATTGACAGCACCTCTTACCAGGGTTAAAACAGCACCTGTTATAGTTGTTCCATTACTAATTTGATGGGGAGTAATCTCTCCTAATACGGTTAACCCAAATCTAGGTTTAGTCGACAACGTTGCCGTAGAGGAATTATAAATAGAAAGTGCTTTATTTTCTCCCAGCGACTGGGTAGAAAAAGGATAGTAAAACTTTAACGTTTCGCTTGAGCTATAAATGGATTTCCAGGCTTTAGAACTTTCATTCCAGTAATAGAAGCCGGGAAGTTTGTTGCCAGATGCTGTCGTTAAAAACACCATCATTCCATTTTGCTCAGCCGTTGGGTTAGTAGCAGGGAAAGCACTAACTCGTGGAATAAGCAGACCATCAGTGTTTGAAGGCGTAGACGGATTACTGGCGGTTACGTCGAGTTGAGCCTTGGGCGTAGAGGTACCTACACCCAATTGGGCATAAGCGGATACGGTAGCCAGCATAAGACCAGCAGAGAGTAAAAATTGTTTCACTAGTGTGTTAGATAAGATAAGTTGATAACGGGAAAGCGAAGATAATTCAGAAGCCTCTAATTAATATAGGTTGACTAAAACTTCATGTCAAGATATTGATGCATTGCTAACCTATTATTTTACCTATTTCATCATAAATTACGTAATGAATATACCTTCAAATCATTAATTATTTTGACATCTGAACGCTAGAGTCTACGATATGGGTTAATCCCTGAAATCTGTCTGGCGATTTGACTTCTGCCTGTTGAATGTACGCTTTATCTATCCCTTGGCTAAAATCTTTTTCTGTATAGGATACGGGTTTATCCGATCGTTTCCATGTCCCAGAGACTCGTGAAAAGGAGAAAGATTGAACCTTAAGACTGCGTTTGAATAGCGTCAGTTTTTGATAATTTATTCGCTCTCCGGTTGGTACGTCTCTAGCAAGATTAGCTGATCATATAACTTATTTTGAAAGGCTGTCTTCAGATGCTTGGTAAGTCTGACCGATGAAGAAGGTCTATTCCATGATTCTGTTTAGCTGCCGGGAATCCAAGAAATGGATCATGGGACGGGCTATATACGCTTAGGTTTTTTAAATTCCATAATGGTTTGTCACTCTGAGCTATATAAGAGCCTTTGGAAGTCGTTACCAGACTGATTTTGATAATCAGTTAGCAGGGCTAGAAAACTTAGCAGAAAAACAAATCTTATACTACGATTCTTTGTCACCAAAAGTAACCGAAGAAAGTGCACTTCATTACTGAATAATTCAAAACGGGGTCGGCTGAATACCGAGGCTGGCGTCTTAAATAGGAGATTTATGATTAAATTGCCTTCCTAGGGATTAGGCTATTCTATTCACAGAACAACTTATTAAACCAGGTATCTCATTTCATATGAAATCTAAATATATACTCTTCCCCACAATGCTATTTGCTCTGTTTACCAACTCATTAATTGCTCAGCCGGGAAAAGTGACAGGTAATATCAAGGGCCTGGGTAATCGACCCGTCATTTTTGGTTATAAGCAAAAAGGTAAATACCAGCTGGATACTGTGTTTGCTAAACAAGATCATTTTAGCTATTTAGCTAAACCCAGTGATGATGGACGTATTCATCTTCGAATTACTTCTCCCAGATACACTGCTTTTTACTATGATGAAGTACCCGTAACGGTTTCTGGATCGATTGAAACTCCTTACAAGCTTATTTTTAAAGGTGGTCCAGATAATACAGTTCTCAGTCGCTACGAAGAATCAATAGAATGGGTTTATGACGAAAAGTTTAAAACAGCATCCGGCTCAGAAAGGGCAAAACTGGAGCAGCAAAGAAATAAAGATATACTGGATTTCATCCTTAAAAACCCTTCTTCTATTCATAGTGCCTATTTACTGTATTGGCAAACCATTACTGATGACACTACGATTGATCAGTATGAGAATATTTTAAAGTCATTATCTGCTGCGGTACAAGATAGTGATCAGGGTAAGCAAGTAGCTAAACGGTTAGAACTCCTAAAGAAACAACCAGTTGTAGGAAAAGAAGCTCTAAACTTCACGCTTCCAGATACGGCAGGACGAGCAGTTGATCTGAACAACTATCGGGGTAAATATGTCCTTTTAGATTTTTGGGGACATTGGTGTGGGCCTTGCATTAAATCATTTCCTAAGTTAAAGCAGTTACAAAGCCAATATATGGATAAGCTGGTGATTATAGGAATTGCCGCTGAATATGAATCTGATAAACCTCAATGGTTAAAGACTATTCGTACTCATAAGCTAGACTGGGTACAGGTTTCAGAGTTAAAAGCCGATAAAGGAGAAGTGAATGAAGGGTACAACGTCAATGCTTTTCCTACGTACCTCTTACTCGATAAAAACGGAATAGTATTGGAAAGATCTCTAAGCCTAGAACCAATTCAGCAGAAGCTTAGCTCTATCAAATAATCCTTAGTTTAGTAAGCACGTGGTCACTATTATTCATGAGTAAGCATCTCTGAAATCTCGGGATTTCTGCATTTGTGACTAAAAACTGTCCTTATAAGCTCTGATGGAAATTAGGTAGCTTGAACGCGGATAATTCCAAATGCGGAGTCATGAACCTAAGAATTTCTTGTCTTGGACAAAAAGGACTCAGTTACGTATTTGGCATGCATCATGCAAAGAAAGCCCGTAGCTTTTTCAATCATAAGCTAGTTCTCCTCTGCCTGGCTGATATGAGCGGCAACAATCTGCCAGCGATTTTCTGAGTAATGCCAAACCCGGGTATAGCGGAACAGACCTTCAATAGCGACTTCAGCCACCCAGACTTTCAATTTCATTAAAGCAAAAACAATAGCCGTTTCGAGCAGAACTTTAATCTTGACCTCCTGCGGAGTGATACTTTCTATTCGTAACTGCCCGGATTGATGGGCGGCCAGATCATCGGCTTTAGTAAGTAGGTAGCCAGCTGGATCAGTTACAATCACATCATCCGAGACTAAAGCATCCAGCATCGCTACATTGCTTTGGATCATGGCCAGCCGTAGCCGCTCTTCATGCTGTTGAATTTCTTAGATTACCTGCATTGCGTGTTTTTTGCTGGCAAATAACAAAGTAGACCGTTATTCCGTAGTCGGTTTTACTTGAGATATAATCGGGAAAACTTGAAGTCCTGCCGGGATGCACGTGTAGGAATCCGATAATCTATTCCCACGTCTCCAGGTTGCTTTCTTTCCGTGTGCCTTTGGGAATCCATGTAAAGTGGTAATAATCTGTTTACACTCAGCACGCAATCTTTTAACCTTTACTATTGAAGATTTTGATATAGTTTTGCCGATAATACTGGCTCCGTTTTCTATGCGTTCTCATTCAGAAGTATAGAAGATCGGAAAAGTAAGGATTAATTCAGTACCCGTAAGTTCCGCCCGATAGATCATTAGTACATGTTACCGCCACTAAAAACATTGAGTAAATCTTACTCATTCACCGCCACTATTGCCCTTATACTGCTTGTTGCATCCTGTGGACGCAAGACCGTAGTTAACCCATCTAAGCCCTCGTCCAAGCTTTCCACGCAGGCGATTCTGGGTTATCCATCACTCACTACCGGCAACGCCTCAGCCGACGGTTCGGAGTATCTGTTAGTTAAGCCTCAATACGTGCTTTCCTATCAGCCGCGGAAGGGTATTGCCCGCTGGGTTGGCTGGCATCTTCAAACCAGTGATTTAGGTTCTGCGGATCGTCAGGATGATTTCAGGCCCGATGAGGACTTACCGCGTAACTTTACGATGATCAAACCTACAGACTATACCAATAGTGGGTTTGACCGGGGGCATTTGTGTCCCTCGGGCGACCGTACGGCGACGGCAAGTGACAACTCCTCTACATTTGTCATGAGCAATATGATTCCGCAGGCTCCCAGCCTGAACCGGGGCATCTGGAGCGATTTAGAGGACTATTGTCGGACGAAAGTGAAACTGGGCTCTGAAGCGTATATCTATGCCGGTGGATACGGAGAAGGAGGTAAAGGATCGAACGGCTCAGCAAATACTATTGCTAGCGGAAAAGTGAGTGTACCGAACCGTTGTTGGAAAGTGATCCTGATTATGCCGCAGGGCGATAATGATGTTTCCAGAGTGGGCACTGAGAAAGTGGAAGTAATTGCGGTGAACATGCCTAACTCCCAGGACGTAGCCGGGACAAGCTGGCGAAAATGGCAGGTAACGGTACGTGAACTAGAGCGAACGACAGGCCTGGGTTTCTTTTCAGAGCTTCCACAGTCTGTTCAGGATAAGATTGAGAATTAACCCCTTTTATAACCTAACCTGTATGAAGAAAGTATCACTTGTGTTAATGGCTTTTACCTTATTAGTTTTCTGGTCTTGTAGCAAAGACCGAAAAGAAATGATTTCGTTTCCTCACTATATGGTAACGGATTATTTTAAAGCAAAAACACCAATCAGACTTTTTACGGACGGCAAAGAAATTACCGATCAGGCAATTATTAATACTTTCATAGAGGATTCGACCTATACGGGATTTGGGAAGTATACAAAACATAGCAGCTATTTTGAGAATGATAAAATAAAAATTACGAAGGATACACTTATCACCTTCACCCACCAGGATTCAGTCGTAATTGGTACGTTTGATGCCCGTACAAATCCTAAGCGTTCTGTTATTAAGAAAGGGAATGAGTTTGTCATCATTAGCCCAAGTCACACTATTCAGTCACAAACCTCTCCAATAAATGAGATTTTAAAGCACAAATTCATTATTGATAATGTAACCTATATGCCTATACATGGTTCCTTATATTTAATTAGAGAGGTTTATTCAGCATATGGAGACTACAATCAAATGGAAATGCCTAGAATAAACTATTTATATAAAAGAAAAGGAGGATGGGGTAATGCTTTAAGCAGATTAAATGAATTTGACGAAGCCTATATAGCTAAAGTAGCGAAGGGGGATACTCTTGCAGTGCAAGAATATAGGATAGGCTTGAAAGCTAAATAAGGTCAAATGAAAACTGATTATAGGAGTTTAAATCATACAAGCCCGGCAATTATCGGGCTTGTATGGGTTTAGAAAAAGAACGTTGAGCCTTTTGAGATTCTAATCAAATAAGTTAGGGTAATCGTCGATAGGCCTCGTCTGCACCATTTGCTGCGGGGAGACGCTCGTAGCCAGTGATGGTAAGATTGCTAAAAGGTGGGAGCAGTCCACTCAGACCTGTTTGGGCCCCGGCAAAAGCCTCGGTGCGGCCCCGGTCCAGGGCATTGGATACGTTTACATCACCGCGTTGAAGAATGTTTCTACCCCGAATCATAAACATATCACGACCCTGGGAGCGAGAATCCGCATTCGTAACATTCTGGGCAACCACCAACCCAATGCCAGGTATTCTTCGGGCTTCTAACGGGGTATTGTTTACGGTCCATACTCCCAGATACGCTTTGGTAGAGAAAACATCGGTCACGCCTTGAAAACGGTCTTTAACGCGGTACGCCGGCGAGCCGTCATTCGCACTCACTTGCTCAAAGCTAGAGCCCAGATCATTGACGCTGAAGCCCGGAACAAACCAGCCATTTCCATCCGGCCCTGGTTCAAAGCAGCCGCTAGCCCCTTGTGCCACGGAAGTTGGACTAAAATCACCCCGTGCAATAAACTGGCCACCTCGAATGAGAAAGCGTGAACCAAATTCAGGCTCGGGTAAGATTTGTCCTACAAATTGACGGTCGCCATCTCCGGCAACAATAACCTGGAAACGGCTATTAGGTACGACGCTCCAGATACCCAAATCTTTTCCGAAGGTGAGGCTTGTGCACTGCCCACCCTGGCTAAATCTGGCACCAGACGGTTTAGAAATGGCGGGAGTAGGCGTGTCATTCTGTTCTCTGTTACAGCTAATGGGTAGCGTAAGCAGCCCTGCCAGAATCGCATAGAGTCCTTTTCGCAATGGTTGATTCGTATACATGTTTCGATTCATTGAGTAGTTATAAATACCCGTTCAGTGGCCATTCTTTACGGGCGATTTATCAGATCAATCTGCTGAACAAAGGTGACTGCAACGTACTCCGAATGCAATAGGGGAAAACCATGGATTTTGTAAGCCAGGTAGGGGAAATCCTCTAGCCAATGCGGTCTAGAATTTTGACAGCGATCTGTCGAAGCTTACGGGCTGATGGGAGGGATAATTTCTGAACAATGCGAAGCTTGTGGTTTTCAACTGTTTTCACACTGATGGAGAGCTTGCTGGCTATCTCCTGATTGGATTCCCCCCAACCAATAAGGCCTATTACTTCCCGTTCACGGGAGGTAAGTTTAGCCAGGTAATTTAACGTCTCCGAACAGTTATCCAGGGTTGTTAGGGTAATCGAGACATAGCGGAGGCCTTGCTGGAGTTGCTGTAAACAGGAACGCAAATCCTGGAGAGAAAAGCTTGTGGGTAAAAGACCACTCAAATCCAGGGAATTAAATAGCTGATGATTACCCTCCGAGGAGAGAAACACGATACACTTCGTTGCCAGTTTGGGGGTTGCCCGGATTTGCTGAAGCAGGCCAAAGGTGCATTGGTAGAGCGAAAGCTGAGGGGGTTGAATCAGCAGGAAGTCAGGGGCCAGAAAACTAACGGCCTGTTGAAGGGGCGTCGTATGGTCTTCTAAGTTAATAAGGATGTATTCATCGGCCAGGGCATCAATGATGGAGAGTTGTTCGGCTTTGAGTGCGGGTAGATGATAGGCAATAGTTAGAGGTAAGTGACAAGCATTCATTAGGGCGGGTTGGATTAGTGGTAGCCCAATTTAAGCCCTTTTTAATCTAACGCCTCTTTATACGTTAACTAATTTTCAACGATTTAGCTAACGGTAGTAATGCAGCGAAAAGTAGAAAAAATTTCTGTTATTTAGGTCACCTGAAAAACAGAAAGCCTAACGCTATTTGGCATCCAAAGATTGATTGGTACCTAACCATATCTTTGCAAGTTACCAGCATAGGGAAACTTTCGTTAAGAATGAATAGTTAGTTTTACCTTTAATGATTTTTACTATCATTGAGCATAAAGAATTAACCTAACTCATATGTCTAATCTCCACTATTCAGTCCTTCTGCCCGAATTTATTAATTCCACCTTAATCAAGTATTTACGTATCATGTGTAAGCTATTATTTACTCTTTTCTCTTGCCACTCTGCACCAAAGGGCAAGACATACCTGTATCACTTCTAACGTTTAAAGGTAATTATCCAAAGTTTCCGATAGATACAGTTGTTTCCTTTCCCTTCATTAATGTATTTGAGAGGACTTTAGAAGAGTATTATATAAGTGGTTTACCAACGAATTTAATTGATAAAGAAAAATGTATTATATCTACTTGATTTACAACATTTTACAGACGATATACTTTTGAACAAAAGCGGAAATTATTGAGTAGTGTTGCTTACGTAGTAATAGAAAGAGATCCGGTCTATTCTCCTAGTATAGTCATGGGTGTATTCGAAACAAAACTTACCCCCCTAAGTAATTCTGAAACTAGAGTGGTAATTAGTCTAAAAGAACCAGATGCTCGCTATGTGGACAACTATAACGGTTTTGAAAAACACCTCAAAGTTCAATCTACAGGAGTTTTCGAGAAAAACATTATCCAAAGAATCACGAAAAATTGAACTATTTAATCTTCTTATGGCCTGATAGAATATTATACTAACAGTGTCCTTTACTCAATGCTGCATTAGTAAAAATGGAGAAAGACGATTAGAAAGGATTATAAAAAAGCTTGCTCTGATTACCAAAGCAAGCCTAATCAGATTTAAAAGGTTAAACGACGTTTACTTCTATCGGAATAAACTACTTTATTATAATGAGAAACAAATTTAGCTAACTAGAGAACATAAAGAGACTAATGCATGCTTGAATCCAATGGAACAAGTGCCCTTTTCACTGTTACCAAGACAAAGCTAGGATGTTCTCATCATTAAAAAATAGCCTAATTCGAGTACGTGTAGGTAACTGATATTAAGGCAAATTATTGATAATTGTTAATAAATTTTATGCCTTTGATTCTGTTACAATACACAAACAGACCCAGAGCTTAGATCAAGAAGGATTGATGTTGAAAAGAAGTTAGCTGTCCCGCCAGCCACTAAGCATAGAGAGCTCAATCATAAGCCAGCCAAGCCCTGCTAGAAGCGATAAAATAGCCATCCAGCGTTTACCGGGAAAAGAGACTTTCATAAACCAAAGGAGCAAGCCATAGACAATCAGACAAAAACTCCCGGCTACTAAAGCGTAAAGGCTGATCCACGAAGCAAGGTGAATGCCCAGGTAAACCGTTACCACTGGCAGTAGTAATGTTACCAGTACTATTCCGTAATAGAAAGTCAGCTTCATCTTTTAGAGGTTACTAGAGATTAATAACTAAATCCTATCAAAAGTCTTGCCAGACATGCTAACTCATTCATTGTTTATTGTAAATCGCAAGAAGGTAGATCCTGTAAGGGCGGCTCTATTTTTGTATACGTATAGAGAAAGGGTAAGCCTACCTTTTAGATCTCAATGATTGAAATCGTGCTTATGAATAGATTAAATGTTCTAAAAGGGGCCTTTATCCTATGTTTCTTCGTCACCAGTTGCCGTCTCAAGCCCATTAGACCAGATGAGTCGGATAAGGTTTTGTTTACTTAGGCTACGCTGGGTTACCCCACAACAATACGGGCTTTGATCGGGGGTAGTTGTGTCCAGTGGGGGACCGCAGTGCCAGTGAAAGTGATAACTCTACCACGTTCGTACTAACTAACATCATCCCTCAGGCTCCGGCATTAAAGCAGGGTGTATGGAAACACGTTGAAGATTATTGCCGTAGCCAAGTAAAAGCGGGCTGGGAAGCGTATCAGTATGCCGGAAGTTTTGGGGATGGCGGAAAAGGAACGATGGGCGAGGCTACATCCATCGCGAATGGAAAAATCAGTGTACCTCGCCGATTCTGGAAAGTAGTGTTATTAATGCCCGCTGGAGAAAACGATCTGCAGCGAATCACAAAAGATAATGTGGAAGTATTCGCCGTGAATATGCCCAATAACCAGGATATCATTTTCCCAGACTGGAAACAATACAAGGTAAGTGTGCGGGAAATAGAAGGATTAACCGGACTTAACTTTTTTTCTAAATTACCAACCGAACTACAGAATCAGCTAGAAAACTGAGTTAATGATTCTCGGTTTAGAACAATCTGTTGTTTGGAAAATAACCATTGATTTAATGGAACAGGATTGTTGATACAGTAAACGACTGGACGCTTGCGTTTAAATAAGACAAGCCCAATTAGACAAGTAATGACTTAATTGATTTTTCAAAAAAGGCCTATTTCGGTTGTAGGGATAGGCCTTTTTTTGGGAGTAATAATAGCTAACTAGTTTATTTGAAAAATGTTTATAAATAGTGGAGTAAAGATTTTAAATTGCCATTGTCCGCTCCTATAAAATCTGACCGCTCTTATGTATACGCTTTGGCTTTCCGTACTTTTATCAGTTACTCCGCCTAAAACAGATTCGGGTTATATTTGCTTATCTCCTAAAGCCTATGCTTTTCACAACAGGGTTTGTCATGGGCTAAGTAGGTGCACACATGGAATAAAGAAAGTAAGTAAAGCAGAGGCCATTCGCAGAAATTATGTTGCCTGTAAGATTTGTTATTAGTGAGTAGAATGTTTTGAAGATGATCAGTAAAACTATTACTTGAGTGTTAGAGTCAGGAATGGCAATTGTTTGGCCAGATACTCTTGAGTAGCTACGTTAGCAAGCTAAATGAATAGTTGTAAATTTTCTGAAAATCAGATAATTGTATCATAATGGGTACCCATGTGCTCATTTGGAATAACAGGATGAGCATTGCAGGTGATGGGTTTGCTTCAATGAGCTAGTAACGAAAAATTACAGAAAAGAGGGAAGCCATACAATCAATTCTTGTGGGCTTAGACTAGTTGTAAAGCCCAGCCCATCATCTATTAAAGATTAAACTTCTTATTTTTCTACACATTCCTGCCGCTCCTGGGAATAATTTACACCCTATTAACTCTTAACGATTGCTGAGTGACCTTTTCTAATACTATTAAGAAAAATTATAAATTAGGTGCCTGATTTCAGAATGAAGCCTGCCGAAACTAGTATTTCTATTTATTAGACACTATTCGCTATTTTAAATTTTTTCATAATACAGTTTGATAGTACTCACAGCTACGAAATACAAAACATAAATGGACTCTTAAGTAATCAAAAATGCAGTTAATTACGAAGTATTATGGGTTAATAAAATACATAGAGTAGGGCTATAAGTATTTGTCTGATTGATGTGCCTAAGTATAACTAGCTGAAATAGGTAAGTATATTTTTACAACTACTGAAATAAATTTTATTTATAATTCAAATATTTTTTATTTGTAAGTAACTTTGAATAGTTAGTAATTAAAAACAAAAATTCCAGACATAATGTACGTCTGGAATTAAATAATCCGCTAATAAATAAGGAAGTCTCTTTACTTCAGTAGTTAGAGACAGTATCTTAAAATCCTTATCTGATCACAGATAAGGATTTTTTGTAATTGTACTTAAGTTTTTGTGCGTACTAATGCAGATGAAAAATAAGTTTTTACACTTATATAAAATAGTGTAATCGACATATGGTATGTGATACGTAGGCTATTTCATCTAGTTACAATGAACAATTAAGCACTAAATATAGATGGTTTTAATTATATTGGCATAAGGCAATACTTGAAAAATATTATTAGCTCTCTGAGACCCGTAGCATTTATAGCCATGGGCTCTTCATGCGAATTATGGCTTGTGAAACCTTCATCGATTGAAAATCAGTAGGAATTCCTTCGCTTCGCTGTGAAAGACAAATTGGGGTGTAAACTAATGCCCATCACTGTTTTATTAAACGTAGAGGAAGCCTACTTACAGTATCCCGATGTATATAAAATGTCATTCTTAGACAGGCTCTGAAGAGGTACGAAGTGCGGATGGTTTTAGCCTGCTCCCTGCATTATAGCTATTTAATCCTGAACGTATGGGTAACGTTAAGATTCGGAGTAAAATGATTAATCAGTTTCGAATAGAAGTACAATAAATGTAGTGAAGTAGTAAACAACTCCATACCAGGAGGGGTTATAAATGATATATTCTGGCATTTTGGTCAGCTGTTGAGAGTGAATTGTAAGTTCGCATATCAACAGATTTCTTGCTCACCAACCCAATCTATCAGATGATTGCTACACTAAAACTTCTACTTATTCAACAATCTTTATTTGGGGCACCTAAGATTCCACTGGACAATCTTGCTGAACTGGAAAAAGCAGCTCCGAACCTAATTCTCTGGGCGGTACCCGTGATGATTTTCTTTACGGCACTGGAAATGGTCATCTCGTATTTTCAGGAGAACCCGTACTACGAAAAACACGAAACCATCGGATCGATACTGACGGGGCTGGGTTCGCTGGTAGTCGGAGCGACGCTGAAATTCAGTCTTTTGTTTGCCGTCGTATGGATTTACAACCAGTTACCTTGGCGGATGTCGCTCAACTGGTGGACGTTTATTCCCTGTTACGTAATATTTGATTTGTGCAGTTACTGGGCTCACCGCATCTCCCATGAACAACGCTTTTGGTGGGCTACGCACGTGGTGCATCATTCTGGCGAACGCTATAACCTGAGCGTTTCTTTCCGATTGAGCTGGATTCAGAACCTGAAAACCATTTTCTTTTTGCCCGTAGCCCTGTTGGGTTTCCATCCCATTATCTTCTTTACGACAAACCAGATTGCCGTTTTATTCCAGTTTTGGGTGCATACGGAGTACATTCGCAAAATGCCGCGTTGGGTAGAATACATCTTTGCAACGCCGTCTAATCACCGGGTGCATCATGGTTCTCAGCCCAAGTATATTGATAAAAACTTTGGGGCAACGTTTATTTTCTGGGACCGGATTTTCGGAACGTACCAGCACGAAGACGAACCTCCGGTATACGGCATCACAACCAATATTAGCCAGAAAGCAAATCCCTTAATGATTAATTTTCACGAAGTAAACGACATCATTGCCGACGTGAAAAAAGCCAGGGGTTTACGGAAAAAACTCTTCTATATTTTCGGAAGCCCCATTGCTATTGATATGGAGAAAAAAACGGAAAGCCGCTGAAATCAATGTAAGTCCTGAGATTAATCAGGAAAGAGCTTAATTTCTAGCTAGAAATAATTCAAGAATCCCTAAACGAAAGATCGTTTGGGGATTTTTCGTTTTAGACCATTTTCATCTCAGAAAACGTTCATTGTGGCACAGAATCACACATGCTGTGCTCAAATTGCGTATCTTGCCTATCGTCTCAAACTAATACACCCATTGTGAAAAAACTGTTTACGACCCTTTTGCTGAGTAGTCTGGCCCTCATGGCTCAGGCTCAGCAAACGCCATCGTGGCTGCGTTACCCTTCGATTTCGCCCGATGGTAAAACGATTGTGTTTACCTACAAAGGAGACCTCTGGAAAGTAGCTTCGACGGGCGGCGTAGCCACGCCCTTAACGTTCCACGACGCTCACGATTTCATGCCCGTCTGGTCGCGTGATGGAAAGTCCATCGCCTTTGCTTCCGACCGTTACGGTAACTTCGACGTGTTTGTGATCAGCCTGGAGGGGGGCGAACCTCGCCGCATTACCTCTCACTCGGCGGCTGAATATCCCTACGATTTCACACCTGATGGAAAAAAGGTAGTCTTTGGTTCCGCTCGTCTGGACTTGGCCAGCAACCGCCAGTTTCCCACGGGTTCGCAGCCCGAGTTATACCAGGTTTCAACGCAGGGGGGGCGGGTTGAGCAGCTCTTTACGACACCCGCTGAGGACGTGAAGTTTAACAAAGACGGTAGTAAGCTGGTGTATCACGATAAAAAAGGCGGCGAAAATGCCTGGCGGAAGCACCATGTCTCGTCCATTGCCCGTGACCTTTGGGTCTACGACGCAAAAGCAGGTAAGCACACCAAGATTACCAGCTTTGCCGGAGAAGACCGAAATCCTATTTTCACCGACGGGGATAAAAGTCTGGTTTACCTGAGTGAAGGCAACGGCTCTTTTAACGTATATAAGTTATCGTTAGAGAACCCTTCGCAGCCTCAGGCTCTCACTTCCTTTAAGAAACACCCCGTTCGTTTTTTGAGTCAGGCTCAGAACGGTACCCTGTGTTTCAGTTATGACGGCGACCTGTATACGATGGCTGCCAATGGAAAACCTCAGAAACTGAGCATTAGTATCGCTTCAGATTCTCGCAGTAATAACGAGAAAGTAATGCCAGTTAGCGGGGGGATTCGCGGCATGGCGGTATCTCCAAGCGGCAAAGAAGTAGCCTTCCTGTTCCGGGGCGAAGTGTTTGTGAGTTCGCTGGAAGGTGGGATTACCAAACGCATCACGAATACACCCGAGCAGGAAACCGACGTAAGTTTTTCGCCCGACGGTAAAGCACTGTTGTATGCATCTGAACGGGGGAATAGCTGGAAAATCTACGAGACCCGCATCGTGCGTAAAGAAGAGCCCTATTTCTACGCTTCGACCTTAATTAAGGAAACGCCGATTATCGACAATACGAAAGAAAACTACGAACCGGAATATTCGCCTGATGGAAAGGAAATCGCTTTCATCGAAAATCGGATGACGCTGAAGGTGTATAACATCGCCTCGAAGCAGACGCGTAGCATTCTGACGGATAAGGAGTTATTCTCTATGCGGGATAATGATCAATATTTTCAGTGGAGTCCCGACAGCCAATGGTTTTTGTTTGATTACTCCATGCCGGGTATCGCTGCTGGAGAAGTGGGAATGGTGGAAGCCAGTGGCAAAGGCAAGGTACGTAACCTCACGGAAAGTGGCTTTCAGGATTACCGGGCCAAGTGGGTCATGGACGGCAAAGCCATGCTCTGGTTCAGTAACCGCGATGGCATGCGGGCAGCAGCCATGAGTGGCGGCAGTACTTCCGATGTATACGCTATGTTCTTCACGCAGGATGCCTTCGAAAAATTCAAACTGTCGAAGCAGGAAGCGGCTTTACAGAAAGAAATCGACGAGAAAAATGCCAAGTCGGATACGACGAACAAGAAGAAAGATCCGAAAGTAGCGAAGAAAGACAGCGTGAAAAACGTGTTGATCGAGTGGGAAGGGCTGTCGGATCGGAAGGCGAAACTCACCATTCACTCGTCTTCGCTGGCTGATGCGTTGATCAGCAAAGACGGTGAAACGCTGTATTACCTGGCTCGTTTTGAGAAGGGCTTTAATCTTTGGTCAACGAACCTGCGGACGAAGGAAACCAAGATGCTGTTACCGCTTAACTCCGGCGGTGGATCGATGGTGTGGGATAAAGATCAGAAAAACATCTTCTTAAATACCGAGGGCCGCATCGTGAAAATTGATCCGGCATCGGCCAAGCAGGAAGGTATTAACGTTGGTGGAGAAATGCTATTAGATACAAAGGCCGAGCGTCTGTTCATGTTTGAGCACGTATGGCGTCGTACCAAAGAGACCTTCTACACGGGTGGTTACCACGGTATTAACTGGGACAGCTACAAGCCTGATTACGAAAAATACCTGCCGCATATCAGCAATAACTACGAGTTTTCAGAGATGCTGAGTGAGTTACTGGGCGAGCTGAACGTGTCGCACAGCGGTTCATCCTACGGCAGCTTTAACGCCAACGCCGATCAGACAGCCTCGTTGGGAATTTTCTACGATCCGAACTTTACAGGTACGGGCGTGAAGATCGATGAAGTCATTGCGAATGGACCATTAGCGAAGGCGAACCTGAATGTGAAAGCGGGTATGATTATCGAGGCCATCGACGGTGAAACCATTACGCCTGAGCGTGACCTGCCGTATTACCTGAATCGCAAGGCAGGTAAGAATACGTTACTAACGATTCTGGACGGTAAAGAACGCCGCGAAATCATTGTGAAGCCAGTTTCGGCGGGAGAGGAAAGTTCTCTGCTATACCGTCGCTGGGTGAAACGAAACCAGGACGAAGTGGAACGACTGAGCAAAGGCCAACTGGGTTACGTGCACATTCCGGGCATGAACGACGGAGCGTACCGCATGACCTACGAAGAAGTAATGGGCAAGTTTGCCGACAAAAAAGCCATCGTCATAGATACCCGTTTCAACGGCGGCGGCGACCTGGTGGCCGATCTGGCGATGTTCCTCTCGGGCAAGAAATTCATGGATTACACTACAGATACCCGCAGCAACGGCTACGAGCCCAACTTCCGCTGGACGAAGCCAAGCATTTCGCTGGCCAACGAAGCGAACTACTCCGACGGACACTGCTACGCCTTTACCGTGCAGGAAATGAAGCTGGGTAAGCTGGTAGGTCAGCCCGTACCGGGCACATGTACCTTCGCCGGCTGGGAATCTTTACAGGACAACAGCGTCCGCTGGGGCGTGCCGCCACTGGGCGTAAAAGCCATGAACGGCAAATACCTCGAAAACTGGCAAACCGAACCCGACGTAAAAGTCTGGAACGATTACGAGCAGGTAAGTAAAGGAAAAGATCAGCAGTTGGAGAAGGCTGTGGAGGTGTTGTTGGGTGAGGTGAAGTAAGTTATTTGATTGGATTTTTTATGGCCCTGGCTTTTTTTGGAGCTGGGGCTTTTTGTTAATGAAAGTGTTCACTAACGATTCTGATATTAAGTTGATGTAAGGATATCAGAAGATCAAGTTAGTACCATTGGTGAATACACATCAACGTAAAAAAAGGTTATTAAATACTTTGATTTTTACTTGTAAAATAGCAAGTTGCTCAAGTTTTTAATTAGATAGCAATAATGGCCGCTATTTTTAATCAATAGAAGCTGAATTGCAGGTAGATTTTGGGCCAATATTGATTTTATGTTACTATTATTTAGAGATTATAGTAGCTTATGTATATAAAAAGTAATTTTAATCAATTGATAGTACTATGTGAGCTTTACAACCAATAAAACTACTTAAAAAAAATGTATAAAGATAATTTATTTAATTTAATTAGGAACGAAGACGTCATAATGTGGGCAGGTGCAGGTCTTTCCCTTTATGCAGGATATCCTTCTGGAAATGAGTTGTGTACTATATTATATAATAATCTATCAGAAGATGAAAAAAAAGAAATAAACAAAAATTCTAATCTTCAAGATTTGTCGCAAGATATTTATAGATTAAAATCATCCAATAAGAACTATATAATAAAAACCTTAAAAAGTGTTTTCGAGAAACGTCCCGAATCTACTATGATTCATGAAATGATTTTCAAAATACCTCATTTTAAAACTATAATAACTACAAATTATGATAATTTATTTGAGATAGTATATAGAGATCAAGCAAATATCATATTAAGTCATAGAAATATTCCTTATATGGGAAAAGATAAAACCAATATTTTTAAAGTGCATGGTGATTTAAATAATCCAGAAAGTATTATAATTACTAAGTCGGACTATAATAATTTTTTTAAAGAAAATTCGGAATATGATACTTTTTGGACGGTAATAAAAGAGCGACTTTCTACAAATTCCGTTTTATTTATTGGATATAACTTAGAAGATCCAAATATATCAGTAATATTTGATAGAATAACTGATAGCCTAAAGGATAATAGAAAAGAAAGTTTTTTGATTGCTCCAAGATTACCCCAATATAAAATTAATGATCTATTGAGAAAGGGTATTGTATATATAGATTCTACAGCCGAGGATTTTCTAAATGATTTGACATTGCATTTAAAGAATAATATAATTGAAGATTTGGAAAATAATAATGTATCGGCTGAAATATTTAGAAAATTTCTTAAGAATTCTAATTTATCTCCTAGTTTATTAGCAAATGAAAATAGTTTTAGTCTTCAATCATTAAATAGTATAAATAATAAAGAAATTAAAGGAAATTTTACTTTTGAGTTAAAAAAAGATGATGATTTTATAAATAGAATAAAAGAGCTAACTGAAGGGAAAATTTTTGATGAGATTTCACTAAATAAAGAGATGCTAAAAAATACAGAATTATTTTTAGAGGGTATTAGGCTTTCAAAGCCTGGTGAAATTGTAAACATTAGTATAAAGCCTAATCCTGAATTTGAATCAATAGTTAATTTTAGGTTTGAAAATGGTTTTGAATTTGATGAATTTCCTATTAAAATTTTTAGAAGCAATAATTTAGTAGAAATTCATTCTTTACTTAAAACAGCTGAGTTAAAACTTAAATTAAATATTGAAGAAATTAATAGTATAAAAATAAAATTTAAATATACACATAATGATATTTGCAATAAAGTGAATAATGAATTAAAATTTTTTATGTTTTTAAAAAATTTTACTCAAGAACAAAAGTTTATTGTTTATGGTGAAAATAATAAAAAGATTAGCTACAAAACAATACAGTTTGATGAACTTCGAAAAGAAGCAGAATTTTTTATAAATTATTTCGAAAAATTACAATTCATCGAAAGAAAGTATGATATTCTTTTTAATGATTTTTATTTTAATGAAATAACTGATGAAAGTTATCGTTTGTTGAATTTTATTTACGATATTAGTAATAAAGGATATGTTATGATGAATTTTAAAGGAGAGTTAAATTGTGAACTAATTGAAAGTTATTTAGATGAAATTATAAAGACAATACAGGAAACGGAAAATGAAAATCTTCCTATGGTGGTTCAATTTAATGAAGAAGAAACAAAAAATTTACATGGTCAAATAATAAGTTTAGGATATAAAAAAATAGAATATTTAAATTCATATTTTGCCAATATAAATGAAATTATATCTAGGACATCTAATGTGGCTAAAGTTAAAAGTAGGACAGGAAAATGCCGCTTGTCATACGTGAAAGATATATAATTACACTCTATATTCCAAGTGTTAAGCTCGCAGAGCAAGCACTTGGGAGTAGTAATAAAGGTAGTATACAATTCCCGTTAGTCGAAGACGGTCCCTTACACATTTTTTCGAATGACGCCCGGCAAAGAATGCTTTACCTAATATCCATACTAGCTAGAGAATTATTATTTAATTACTTATCAGTATTGGCAGTACCGTCGTTTCAAATACGTAAACCGTTGAGCACAAGTTTAAAACGTCAGTACGGAAATATTAATCAACAAAACAAAAAACTATGAAATTCATTTATTATAACTTACTAGTTATACTGGTAGTACTGACAAGTTTTTCAACAGTATCACACCCAAACGACCCAATTCCTGAACACGAAACTTTTAAAGTTTACTCTAAACAAATTGGAGAAGAAAGAACTATTAATGTTTGGACGCCAGTAAATTATAAAACAAACGCAGACTCATTCCCTGTAATGTACATGGCAGATGGAGGAATAGAAGAAGACTTTCCTCACGTGGCAAATACTTTGGCTAAACTGATACAAGAGAATAAAATAAAACCTTTGATTCTGGTAGGAATTGAAAATACACAAAGACGAAGAGATTTGACAGGTTTTACCGAAGTAGCAAAAGATAAAGAAATCGCACCAGTGGTTGGAGGTTCAGAAAAATTTAGGTCTTTCATCAAAGAAGAACTTTTCCCCGAAATAAACAAACGATATAGAACAACCACTGAAAAAAGCATTATTGGCGAATCTTTATCAGGACTATTTGTTGTTGAGACATTTTTTCTTACCCCTGACATGTTCGATAATTACATTGCGTTTGACCCGTCTCTTTGGTGGAATAATCACTATTTGGTAAGAAATACAAAAAAATATTTAGCCAATTTTCCTAAAGCAGAGAAAAGAATTTGGTTTGCAGGCTCCAATACAGAAGGTATTTTAGAATATACAGAGGACTTGGCAGAAATACTTAAAAAAGAAAATTCCTTAAACGTGAAATGGAATTATTCACCCGAGCCCAAAGAAAAACACAATACAATTTTTAGAGCAACAAAAGAAAAAGCAATCAGTTGGACATTAAACAAAACTGAATAAAAGCTATATGTATAACCCTAACTGTTTCGAGTGATGCCCGACATAGAATGCTTCGCTTAACACTCGAACAGACTGGGTAAATCATTATCTTTCCTGCTGCAAGTTATTCCATTCGTATTCAGTGTATCTATCCTTTTGAAAATGCTCTTATGAACCCTTCAGCTACGCACGATCAGCGGATCGCTACGATGACGTTCGCGTCCGTGTACCCGCATTACGTAATGAAAGTGGAAAAGAAAGGCTGTACCAAAGAAGAATTGCATCAGGTCATTGAATGGCTGACTGGATTTGATGATCAGAAAATTCAGGATCTGATCAATGAAAAAGTATCTTTTGAATCTTTTTTCAAACAGGCTACCCTGAATCCCAACGCTCATCTGATTACCGGAACCATTTGTGGCTATCGAATTGAAGAGATTGAAAACCTGCTGACCCGGCAGGTTCGGTATTTGGATAAACTCGTAGACGAACTAGCGAAAGGCCGGGTGATGGAAAAGATTTTGCGAAAAAGCTAAGCAAGGATACAAACTGTTTTAAATGTTAAGTTTTTAAATCAATCAAATAATACCTCTTTCGCTAGAATATTTGGTATTGACTGGTCGATGTACTTGCAAATGGGTAGACTAATAAGCAAGTCACGAAAATAAAAAAACTGCTATTCTTAATATGGGTATATAGGCTATTATTAGCCTAATCAAAATAAGACAAATAGCAGCGTACTACGCTTTGTGAAATGAGAACTATCGATGTTATTTTGAGGAAGTCATATCAAGAGAAAACTTCTGTTTAATTTAATATAGAAAGAATAGTGTCTGGCACGATTACTAACTTGAAAGTACTCGTACGAGACGAACCTAACCGAATTGAAAAAGAATAGAACATGACGTACAATTTAGAGTGGTTGATAACCAATTTCGAAAAAGGAAAACGAATAAACTATTTATTCTTCTGGGGACATCAAAAAAGCAAAAGTGGAGAGCTGACTCCGTCGTGTTTTAGTCAATGGTGGCCATCGCCTTTTCTAGTTAATCAAGTAAAATATAATACTGCTTAACAGTGGATGATGGCTCAAAAGGCACTTTTGTTTGAAGATAAAGAGACGTATGATAAAATTATGGTTTCAAAATCACCAGCAGAAGCAAAAGCATTAGGGAGACAAGTAAGAAATTTCGATGAGACCCTTTGGAATAGCAGGCGATTTGATATAGTAGTTGAAGGAAGTTTGCAAAAATTTACTCAACATAAAGACTTAAAAGAGTTTTTACTGAACACAAACGAAAAAGTTTTAGTAGAAGCCAGTCCAGTAGACAAAATTTGGGGTATCGGTCTGGCAGCAGACGATGATAAAGCTGAAAATCCCAAGCTCTGGAATGGCTTGAACTTACTCGGATTCGCCTTAATGGAAGTTAGAGATAAAATAAGGAATGAAGAGTGAAAGAATTCAAAATCAGACCTTAGGTCATAGAAGTCCGATACGTTTGCGAAAGTAAAGGTGTTCAAAGAAAATGAAGATAGCACGGCAGTTTCTGCTAGGATTAATGGAAACGCCAAGTGCTTGTCTTTTATGAATGAGTATACCTTTACTGCACTGAGTGATACTTCTCGGCCTGGTCACTCGGAATAGCATCTCTTCAAAGGGCATCAATTGACGATCTGTTGCCTTAATACTGAGAAGAGACACGGTTTAGAAGAATAAGGAAAGCAACGCAAAAACTAAATGGACATTATTACAATTCCTGACGAGCTAAATTCAGAGAACGCTCTATCAGTTCAGGTTATAAACTATACCAACTCAAAGGAAATTTCTAGACAACAAATTATTTTAAACCAAAATACACTTAGCTTTTTAACCGAAGGGACTAAAGAAGTTATTTTTAATAATTCAGCTTTATCAATCGATAACTCCAAATTTCTTCTAATGAAATCGGGACATTGCTTGATGACCGAAAAATTTTCTCATATAAAAAATTACAGAAGTGTTCTTTTATTCTTTACAAATGAAATGCTACTGAAACTTTTACAGAAAAGGGGGATAGATAAAATAGACTCTAAAGAGTACAAATCAGTTTATGCATTTGAATATGATGGGTTTATTCAAGGGTTTGTGAAAAGTCTAATGGATATTTCTTTGCTTTCAAAAAATATACAGCAAAAGTTACTTGAAGTTAAATTAGAAGAAATAATGGTGTATTTGACGGAAATATATGGAACTGCATTTTTGTATTCATTTATAGACAAAAGTGATGATGTTACCCAGAAGTTCATTCAAACCATTGAAAGTAATCAATTGAATAAATTAACCTTAAAGGAATTAGCCTTTTTATGTAATATGAGTATATCCACTTTTAAAAGAGAATTTGAAAAGCAATATTCTGAATCGCCAATCAAGTGGTTCCAAGATAAAAGACTGGAACATGCAAATCGTCTACTCCGTCATGCAAACAAAATCCCTTCTGAGGTCTATTTTGAAGCAGGGTACGAGAATTTGTCAAGTTTCATACAGGCATATAGATCTAAATACGGCTTCACACCCAAGCAGCATAAAAGTTGATCTTTTTGCAACAGTTTTTGAACTTTTCTCATCAGTTGAGCTCCATCGCTAAAATTAACTTTGCCTAAAATTTTAAATCATGATAAAATGAAAAAAGCAAGTTTAATGGTTGTATGGTTCTTAATGTTTACAACAGCAGCTTTCGGACAGGAAACCTTTACATTATTTAGCAAAGATTTAGGGGGAGGAGCCACTAAAACACAGGAGTTCAATGGATTTGGCTGTTCAGGAAGCAATCAATCTCCTCAATTGTCCTGGAAAAATGTACCTCAAGGAACAAAAAGTTTTGCCATCACTATGTATGACCCTGATGCTCCAACAGGAAGCGGATTCTGGCATTGGGTAGTATTCGATATTCCTGCCAGTGTGAATGAAATGGTAACCAATGCCGGAAACGTTAACTTAAATCTGGCCCCTAAAGGTGCTGTTCAAAGTATAACGGATTACGGAATCAAAGGGTTTGGTGGGCCTTGTCCACCGGAAGGACATGGATTTCATCAATATATCATTACGGTTTATGCCCTGAAAACGGATAAGCTTGGGTTAAACGAGAACGTAAGTCCGGCAATAGTGGGTTTCAATCTGTGGAATCAAACATTAGCTAAAGCAAGTATAGTAGCCTATTACAAACGGTAAAAAATCACCCAAAGGGATTGAAATATTCTTTCAATTCCTTTGGATGTAAAGTTTTCCATCGTTCTTTTAAATACTGTAAAATAAGATCAGGCATTCTATGCATCCACATAGATTACTTCCAGTAAGACTTATTATATATTTTGTTGAATAATTTATTGATTTATTTTTATTTTGTTAGAAGTTTATTATTTGAAATAATATTCCATTCAAATAGCTTGTGATTACAAAAATTTAAACGGTAATTCAGAGCATTCTTCAACAGCTACTACCTATGCCTTATGAAACTCCTAATGGCCTTATCCTTTCTTTCTTTGCTGGGGTTATCGTGTAGTAAGGGTCACGATAAAACCTCACTCAATGAACAGGTCAATGGCATTTATCAGGCTATTCGGCAAACCACCAATAGAGATACCATAACTTTACCCTACCAAGGTCAAACTATTACTACCCGTGTGGGAGGCTTAACTTCAACTTCCGCAAAATTTTACATTGAATCGTTTGAGAATGGACATACGTCTGGCGTTGTTATTGTGGAAGCCAGCCTAATTAGTTCATCCGCCAATAGAATCCAATTTAGCACAATTGGTGATCGTAATTTTGGGTTCTTACAAAACGATACCTTAGTAACCCGCTACATGATCAACGACATTTATTACGAAATCACTTCCGTGAGACAGTAATCAAATTTATTACGTATATTCTTATCCGTGTATTACTAAAGGCCGTATCCTAATTTCTTTACGCTACTCTCTCTCAAAAGAGGATCGGATCGGTTACCTTTTCACTAGTTTCTTATGATCCGATTTTTAAATCAGCCTCGGCTATGATTTTGTCTTTATCCTGGCAAATGAGTAGCCCAGTGCCGGGTCGATCATGCTTCATTTTCAATGGCTCATTCTTCCCTTTTCTGATAGTCTTCTGTAAATGTTTGAAAATCAAAGAAATAAGAGTCTTTTAAGTCTGATTGTGGATAGAGTAATCAATCTCCACAATTAGTAATGGCTTTCCCCTGTCTTTAGTAAAGGTCTCTTTTCATCTACAAACGGAGTATATCTTGGGACTAACTTTATTGAAGAGCCTTATGAATATAAAACTCCCGCTCTCGGGGATCTTGCAGCCGGTCTATAAAATGGCCTGATGCGAGACCAGGATAATTGTGCAACGACCTGTTGCGTACATGCAGGATACGTCTCGACAAGGCTTTTCTTTAATAAAACATCTTATATGTTTATCCCTGCATTTCTCGTGATCTGAGCTAGCAAGGTGCTCATCTTTCCTGCGAGACATAAATTTCCTTTATGCCAATCTGGCCAAATATTATTTGACTTTTTATTTTTTCAACAATCCAATAGGGGTTTTTAAAGGGGTTGTTCGTCATCAACGACCATTACGAGTGTAAAAGAAAGAGTGCCCGATTGTTACCCCCAAACATTTGAACTATGGCCAGTCCGCTCTACGCTACTATTGTTTCTAAATCAACTTTGCATGTAGATGCCGAAGTGCTTATCACCAAAGCATTCGAGCGTAGTGTTGAAGAGGGGATGAGTTTATTATTTCAACGCTATTATCAGCCGCTATGTGCCCATGCGGTCCGCTTTGTTTATTCACAAGCTATCGCAGAAGATCTGGTATCAGATATCTTTTATGAATTTCAAGCCAAGCGTTTGTATGAAAATATAACAAGCTCTTACCGTGCTTTTCTCTATACCTCTGTACGAAATCGGTGCTTTGATTACGTTCGCCGTGAGATTAAACCCCATTTTTCTTTGGAAGATTTCCCCTCGCTAGCCATTCAGGTCACCCAACAACCGGATACAATTACTCAGTTTGAAGAACTCTACCACGACGTTGAAAAGGCTATTCATGCCCTTCCCCTTAAACGCAGACAGATATACCTCCTTCATCGTTTTGAAGGGAAACCCTATAAAGCGATTGCAGACGAACTCCAGATTTCACCTAAGACAGTGGAGATCCAAATGTCCAAAGCCATTCAACAGGTAAAGGATTTTCTGCGTGACAAATGGCTACTGTTCCTGGTAGCTCAGTTTCTGGTTTTTTGATTTTTATTTCTATGCATACACAGCCCCCCATTACTCAGGAATTACTCTTCCGCTATTTTGCAGGAACTTCCACTGCCTTCGAAAAGCAGTGGATTAACCAGTGGATTCAGCAGGAAGAGCATCTGGAATTCTTTTTCCTCTGCCTGGATCGCTATGAATCTGCCCATCCCCAGTTTCAAACCGACGCCTCGCAGGCGTTTATTCGTCATCAAAAAAGATGTCTTGAACAGGATACAACGCCCCCGCCTGCTGTTGAATCCAAATCACTTTCCCGCATTTGGATGCTTGTAGCCTGCGTGAGCTTTCTGCTCATTGGCGGTTATCTATTTAAAGATCATTTACTTTATAAAAGCTACAAGACGGGCTATGGAGAGACCGCTCATCTGACGTTGTCTGATGGTAGTAAGGTGATCCTTAATGCTAACTCGACGCTGCGAGAACCCCGTTTTGCCTGGATGGATACGCTACGGCAAGTATATCTTACCGGAGAAGCTAATTTTTCCGTCGTGCACACGCCCGATCACAAAAAATTGGTCGTGCAAACCAGTCAGGGTATGCAGGTGGTGGTTTTAGGGACGGAGTTTACCGTCTATGATCGTCACCAAGCGGCACGAGTCGTGCTACACAAGGGAAAGATTGAACTTCGATATGTGCAGGACAAAGGCGTCAAAAAAATAATGATGTCTCCCGGGGATCTAGTAACCACTACGCCCAACGAGAAGCCTCAGGTCAAGCGTGATGAAACCCCGGATAAATATACCGCCTGGACGCGTGACCGATTTGTCTTCGAGCAGACTTCACTGCAAGAAATAGCCCAGCTTTTTGCCGATAATTATGGATTGACGGTCGAAATTCAGGACCCTCAATTGGCCCAAGAGACCATCTCCGGTTCCTTTACCGCACATAATGGAAAAGAGCTCTTGGAGCTATTGATCGAAGCTTCTTCCCTGCAGTTCACCCAAATCAATAATCATATTTTCATTACCACCACTAACAAACCCCTACGCCCGTGATGCACCATATACCTAGAGTGCTAGCCATGGTGGGTCTTCTAGCCGCTTTTGAACCGGCTCAGGCTCAACTTATCGCACAGGTTTCATCTCACTCTTTACAAAACAGAAAGCCTAGCCAAGTCGAGTTAAAACAGGCCCTGACTCAACTCAAGAACCATTACAAAGTTGATTTACTTTATTTTGATCGAGTCATTAAAGGCTATTATGTTTCCATGCAAGACATCCGCTGGGAAGCAGGGTTGGAGTCTAATTTGGAAAGTCTGCTGGGACCTTTGGGATTAACCTACAAAAAAACCAAAACCAAAGGCTACATTATTACCGAGCAACCCAAACCGCTGGAAAAAAACACGTCGAGTGCCAGCCTTCCTCTAGCCGACCTTACGCTATCCACTGAATCTTGGGAGGACCGCTCCGCGTTGGATATTATCATTCGTGGAACCGTAACGGATAGTTTGAAGCATGAGGGTATTCCTGGCGTAAACGTTACCGTGAAAGGAAGTACGCACGGCGTTTCTACGGACGCTCAGGGCCGGTATTCCTTAAGTATAGCGGGCCCAGGCACCGTCCTGGTTTTTACTTCGATCGGTTATCAGCGTAAAGAAGTCGTCGTGGGTAACCAAACGGTGTTTAATGTCATTTTAAACGAAGAGCACAAAGCTTTGGGGGAAGTGGTCGTAACCGGTTTTGGGGACCGTTCTAAACGAAACGTAGGCTACGCTACCACAACTGTCGATGGGGATGCCATTCGCCGGCAGGCTGCCATCAATCCGATTTCGGCTTTGCAGGGGATGGTGCCGGGCCTACAAGTACAACCCGGCATTGGTGGCCCTCAATCTACTCCTCGCTTTCTGATCCGGGGCAGTGCTTCCTTAGATCCTTACCGCAACCAACCCCTAATTGTCGTGGATGGGATTGTCATGGAACAAGATGTCGTACTACCTAACCGGGGAGGAGACCAGGATTTTGGTAATATTCTTAAAGACATCAATCCCGATGATATTGAATCGATTAACGTACTTAAGGGTGGAGCAGTAACGGCACTTTACGGCAGTCGTGCCAATAATGGCGTGATCCTTATTAAAACCAAGAGCGGATTTTCGCAGCGGGGTCTAGGCGTTACCGTTTCGCAGTCGTTAGTATGGGATCAACCCTACCGTACCGTAGATTTCCAAAACCAATTTGGCTCAGGTACTAATACAGCCGACTTCATTACGGCAGCTAATGGCGAATTGCAAATCAACCCTAATTCCTACGGCTACAGCTTTGGACCGGCTTTGTCGGGACAAACCGTACGTGATGTAACGGGTAATCTTATGGAGAACAATCCCCGCCCGAACGACATCTTGAATCT
Source organism: Siphonobacter sp. SORGH_AS_0500 (assembly GCF_031453245.1). Classification (NCBI taxonomy): domain Bacteria; kingdom Pseudomonadati; phylum Bacteroidota; class Cytophagia; order Cytophagales; family Cytophagaceae; genus Siphonobacter; species Siphonobacter sp. SORGH_AS_0500. Next base: position 2,710,074 of record NZ_JAVIYT010000001.1, on the reverse strand, counting down.
CTTTCGTACCGGATTGACCAGTAACACCAATGTTGGGATTTCCGGAGGTAATGAAAAAGGTACGTTTCGTCTTTCCTTCTCCAGACTGGCCTCTCAGGGTGTAACTCCACGCAATGGCTTTGACCGTAACAGCTTTAACTTTCGAGGTACCCAACGCTTGCTTGGCAAAGTGCTTCTGGATGCCAACGTAACGTTTGTCCGTAGTAATACAACTAATCCAGCCAATCAGGGCTCTTCGGGTGGGCTCCTGCGTAATTTGGCCTATGGCGTGGTGCGTAACTACGATATGGATTACTGGAAGAATAATTACCTGAACACTAGCCAGGGCGGTGTCAATGATAATGACCCCAGTGGGTTCACCTATACCTTGTTTCAGCTGTTCGAAAATAATGCCCGTCAAATTGATAATAACTTACGGGGAAGCATTGACATGCGGGCTCCTTTGGGAAGTGGCTTTGAATTTCAGGGGATGGCTAGCCTCAACTACGTGGGTTCAACCAACGAAAATAAGCAGCGGGGCATGGAGATTAATTTTTCTAATCCTCGGTACGAAACCTTCGTTCGCAATACTATGGTGAGCCGTTTTCGGGGTAATTTAAATTACACCCGTCGCATGGGTGAATTCGATCTGTTACTCCAGGGAGGAGGAGAATTAAACAGCTCCATTTCTAAAGGTATTCGCAACTGGACCAACGGAGGCATTCTAGCCGATGTGTATCGCCTGAGCAATTCCCGGAACCCGATCGGTTATCAGGAAGATAAGCCCAATCAAGTCAGTAGCAATTCACTTTTTTACCAGGCTAGCTTAGCTTTTAAGGACTATCTGACGTTCAACGTCTACGGCCGTAATGACTGGAACTCAACCCTGGTTTATAACGATGGTCATGGTAATTATTCGTATTTTTATCCTGGTGCGGATTTAGCCTGGGTATTTACTGATGCCTTTAAAACCCGGTTACCTGATTTCCTGGACTACGGAAAATTACGTGCTTCGTACGTCATTGCGGGCAATGGTACGAGCCCCTATACGGCTAATACAGGAGCCTACCAAGGCAACAGCCCTTACATTAATATCAACGGTACAACCGTCATCAACTACCAATATCAAGCCAATACCCTCCCGAATCAGGCCTTAATTCCCGAACGTTCTCAAAAATTTGAAACCGGTCTAGAGTTAAAAGCTTTTAAAAACCGATTGGGCCTTGACATTACGTATTACTCGCAGGATACCCGCAATCAAATCATCCAATTTGGGGTGCCTATTACCTCTGGAGTTAGTCAAGCCCTGACCAATGCGGGCTTGGTTCGCAACCGCGGCATCGAACTACTTCTCTACGGAACACCCGTCAAAACACGAAATTTTTCCTGGGATACGTACTTTAATTATACGCTTAATCGAAACTCGGTGGTTTCACTTCCTTTTGGACTGGAATACATCACTTTAGATGGGGGAGATGGTTTTCAAGCCGTAGCGAAAGCTGGTGGTGATTACGGAACTATCATTGCTCCCTATGGTTACGCGAAGTATCAGGCTCGTACATCTGACGGAGCCGTCACCGACAGTCCCCTTAATGGCCGACACGTATTGCGGGCCGCTAGTAACAGTACTTCGGTATTCGTGCGTGCTCAGAACTATGCCCAGGGGGTAGATAAATCGCCCGTATTAGGTTCTATTGTCCCTAAGTTTATGGGCAACTGGCGTAACAGCTTCAATTACAAAAACTTGCAGCTTAATGTCATCCTAGATGCCAAGTTTGGTGGAAAGGTTTATTCGACGACCTCCGACTTGGGTCAGTGGTTAGGTAACTTAAAAAGTACTTTACCCGGACGTACAACCGAGCTGGGCGGACTTTCTTACACTACGCAAGCGGGAGTGGCTCGTACGGATGGAGTCATCCTTGATGGCGTTTATCAACAGGGAACTACGGTTACGGGTATTGATGGGAAGGTATACGACCTTTCTGGTATGACCCAACAGGAAGCCTACGAAAAAGGTATTGTTCGGCCTAACAGTGCGGCTAGTTATTATGCCAACACGCACAGTTGGGCCAACGGTATTCGCGAAGAATCTATTTTTACCTCCTCCTGGGTTTCTCTTCAGCAAGTCAACCTAACCTATGATGTCCCAGCCAAAGCCGTCAGTCGGCTTAAGCTCAATGGCCTGCGTATTGGACTAATAGCCAATAATCTTTTCTACCTCTACAACAGTGCCAAAGACCACGTGAATCCCAATAACCTCAACAGTACCAGCTCAGGTGCGATGGTAGAAAGCTCAGGCATGCCATATATCCGCAGTATGGGCTTTTCCATCAATGGTAGTTTTTAAGCAACATCTCTTATGATAACTATGCGATCCCTTATTTTGATGGTTTTGGCATTAGGAGGCTTATGGGCCTGCGACCGACAGAAATTTGCTGAAATCAATACCGATCCTGATGCCATTTTGAACATTCCGCCTGAATATGAATTCACGGCGGCACTGCTCAATATCAATGCTAACGATTTTGAAAATTATTACGATTATAACCGAGCTATTTACTACTGGACCCAATCCTTTGTTTCTTTGAATGGAAATGCTTCCAGCGTTTATGAAGGATCAGGAAATCTCAACCAGCGTTACAGTATTTTTTATACCAGGGTGGGGAATAAGTTAGTGGATGTCCAGAAGCTCATTGACCGAATGCCTGCTGATCAAAAAGCCCGATATGTACATTTGCGGGCCATCACGAGCATTCCATTAGCGTATTATGCCTGGTACACCTCCGATGTAAATGGTAGCTTGCCTTATTCACAAGCCTTTCAGGCTCGTTACACCGTGCCAGCCCTGCTAACGCCCAAATACGATACGCAGGAAGAGCTTTATAACATCCTTGAAAATGAATTGAAAGCCAGCATCGCTACCTTAAAGACTACACAAACGGTTACACAGGTAAGTCTGACGGATAATGATATTTACTACGCAGGTGATGTTTCTAAGTGGATTAAGGCTGCGAATGCGTTGCGATTGAAAATTGCTTTTCGACTCATGAAAAGGAATCCCGATCGTTTAAAATCCATCGCTACTGACGTACTCTCTGATGCTACAAATATCATGAGCTCGACCGCTGACGACTGGAAATTTGTAGCGGGAGAGCAATTTTCTTCGGCCGCTAACCGCAACCCGACCAGCAACAGCAGTGTATCAGGGGCTAAGAATTTTGTGGACTTTCTTTGGAAAACCAGCGACCCACGTCTTCGTGTGTTTTTTCAGGCATCTGCTTTTACCAAAGAACGATTTGATGCGGCTAAACAACAGGGTAAAATTCCGGCATCTTTTACCTGGGATGGGCAACTGTATCGGGGCCAATTTGCTGATCCTGACGCCTCTTTGAATACGTCTAACTCAATTTATTTTTCTGCCATTGAGTACACTTTTAATGGAACCAAGCGGACGGATCGGCTTCCCTCATCGGTCCAGAGTCGACTCTTCTATGGAGCTTTTAACAACGGGACAGGGCAAACGACCTTTCCTATTATTACCTATGCGGACTGGTGTTTTATGCGAGCTGAATTAGCCGTACGCGGAATCGTAGGGTCGGATGCAGAGGGCTGGTATTACAAAGGTATTGACGCCTCCTTAGCGAACTACGAAGACATGGCTCGTACGTCGAAGTTGGACGATTATAAAGCTTTAAGTGCGGCCGAAGCCGCGGCTTATAAAACACAGCCAGGGGTAGCGTATTCCAGTGCAACTGGTCTTGAGCAAATTATCGTTCAGCAGTACATTAATTACTTCAAAAACCAAAATGAAGCCTGGGCACTCATTAAGCGTACCGGACTGCCTTCCGTTGATGGAAAAATCTTAGCTTTGGAAAATGTACATCAAGGGGGTACACTGCAACAAATGCCCCGTCGTTTTTCTATTCCAGTTCCAACGATAACGGACTTGAATTATCAAAACGCGATGGATGCCATTACCGCTCAGCAACAGGATGCTTCCTTCGGAGGCCCTAGTGATCTAACCGGAAGAGTGTGGTGGGATAAACCTTAACTATTGATGGCCTTCGGTCCACCCGGACCGAAGGCTTTTATGATATGCCTGCTGCTATTCTCTTCTTTTTTTTACTGCTAGGGCTGAAGCCTGTACAACAGCCAAGGCCATTGGATCAGTTGGTTCTTCGTACCCTCACAGGAGAGCCTACCCGGCTGGGAGATTTTCATTCGCCAGCACGGGTCATTGTCTTTCTATCGCCAGAGTGCCCGCTTTGCCAGCAGTACTCCCGAAAGCTTACCCAATTAGCCCAACGCAAAGACCTCAGCGTTATTGGCGTATTTCCTGGAAGAGCTTATGATAGGGCAGATTACGAGCAATTCAAACGCAAATATTCCATCGACTTTACGCTCCTGACCGATGCCAATCGCTCGCTCGTGAGAGCGTTAGGAGCTACTACTACGCCGGAAGCTTTTCTAATCGATGGTCAGGGACAGATATTGTATCGGGGGGCCATTGATGATTGGGTGACGGCCCTGGGCAAGACTCGTCCTCAGGCCCGTCATCACTATTTAGCTAGTGCGATTGATGCCTTTTTTGTTCATCAACCCATCTTGCCTGCACAGGTTTCCCCCATTGGTTGTCTGATTAATGATCTATAGGCTATGAAAAAGGTATTACTTTGCCTAGTGCTTCAATGGTGTTTACTTACTGGTACAAATGGACAATCGTTTCAAGACGTGGAGCCCATTTTCTTACAAAAATGTGCAACTTGTCACCGGAGCGGAGATGCGGCTCCCTTTCCTCTTCAAACCTATGAAGACATTGTTAAAAGAACTTCATTTATTAAAAAGGTAATTACCACAGGCTATATGCCGCCCTGGCAAGCCGATGCTCATTACCGCTCCTTTGCTAATGAAAGACGGCTTTCCTCACAGGAAAAGAAAATGATTGTTGACTGGATCGAAGCGAAAGCACCGAAGGGCAACTATCAGAAAAAATCAGCTCAAACTACTCGTTTACTACGTGAGCAAACTGCTTATCACCGAAGCCCGGACTTAACCTTACAAATAGATTCTACTTTTCATCTCGTTGGCGATACCAAAGAACGATTCGTTGTTTTTCAAATACCTATGGATCTACCCAAGGATCAGGCCATCGAAGGGGTTGAGTTTTACACGAACAATAAAAAAATAATTCACCATGTGAATTACGGTTTTTATAAAGTGGACGATCCCTCCGTTGATATTAATCAGGGAGCAAAAGTTATCAATACCACTGATGATCCTAATACGCCAAGCCTGTTACAACAGCAAAAAAAGCTCAAACAACACATGGTTTATTACACGGGCTGGATTCCTGGCACTTCCGTTGAGAGTTACCCAAAAACTTTTGGCTGGACGCTTCCCAAACGCGGGGTGATACTGCTAACGGTTCACTATTCTGCCCTTGCCGCGGACGAGGAATCCATCGTGGGAGTAAACCTGTTTTTCCAGAAAACGCCTATCCAGCGTACAGTGAAAGTGATTAGCTTAGGCTCGGGAGGGATCGGGGAAAAGGATATAACACCTCCTTTGCTTTTGTTACCCGGCGATCGCAGTAGACATCATCTACAGGTACAAACGCAGGAAGACCAGTCCTTGCTTTATGTTTGGCCCCATATGCACTATTTAGGCACTAGCTTTACCGCCTATGCCGTAACTCCTCAACAAGACACCATTCCATTAGTGCGAATTGCAAAGTGGGATTTTCGATGGCAGGAACTTTACCGCTTTAAAGAATTAATTAAAGTTCCTAAAGGGTCTGTTATTCATTTAGATTGCAGCTATGACAATACGGAAAATAATCCTGATAACCCTAATTCACCCCCTGCCACCGTATTTTCGTTCGGCGATATGGATTCAAAAAACGAAATGATGACGCTTCTACTTATTTATACACCCTATAAACCTGGGGATGAAGAGCTTGATTTAGAGAATGATTAGTCTAGCTATTTCACGAGCACAGGTTGCCTCTTCGATTATAAATCAGTTACTGGTATCAAACGTTCTTTGATACCAGTAACTGATAAGGTTGCGAAAGGTGGAGCTAGGTTGCTGATGTAGCTCGTATCGGACGTTCTATTTTTTTATCTCCGGGGACACCACTACAAAATCATACTTGTCGATAAGTTGATACGTATCTTCCGTCAGTGTTTTATCGTTTCTATAGCGAACCCGCAGGGGACGTAAGTCCACAACCACCCATTTTTCTTTGTTATATAGTTTTAAAAACTCTTTGGGATATTCGTTTTCGGCACTCTCATAATCATCAATGATTTTTCCATCCTCCGTGGTGTATCTCAGCATGAAATAGACATTGGTGAAACGGGTTTGATTCCGTTGAGCCAGCTCATAGACCGCATTACCCATATCATACAGATGGGTCATCAGGTTTAATCCTTTGGCTAAATGATTGGCTCCCAGTTTGAAAAACACCTTCTCGTTTTTTGCTTTTGTCTGGTCATAGTAACGATAGAAGTTTTTTTTCATTAGCGTCGCCCGCATCAATGAATTATCTTCATAATAGATCGTTCTGGAGACTTTAATATCATCGAGTACCTGTTTATACTGTTGCTGGGTAATCCCGTTGCGTAAACTGTCGAGTAACTTAACTTTGGGCATCCACCACCGGGCCAGTAAACTATCCCGGACAGCCTGATAGGCTTGCTTCACCTTCGGCGACTGGGCATTATAAACCCGGTTGATTGCATACGGAAAAGCCATTTGAAATTCCTGATCGATCCCCCAAATCTGATACTTATAGTTGGCCGCAGTGTTTAACATCTGGGCATCGTCTTGAGTCTTAAAGAACGGAAAGGTTCCATACGTGGGATGATCTTTGGAGACTGCCAATAAACTGTCGTAGGGGCTTTTACTAGTCGAAATCCGCATTAACTCGGAGGCTACAAACGGGCTGACTTCTACACACCAGTTTTTAAATCCATGACGGGAGGCGGCTTCCAGTGCAAAACACGATAGCTGAGACAATAACCCTGAATTGTGATATTCGCCCCAGGCCACAAACTGATTTTCCGCAAACTGCTTTTCCAATAAGTCCCAGCCTGGACCAATGGGTTTTTGACCATTGAAGGTAAATGAACTGGTATGGCGTGCGAGATAGGTATTAAATTTACTTGAGTCGCTAAGGGCTTTTCCCTGTTGAGCAAAGCCCATACGAGTAAAGAGCCAACTAATCAGTAATAAAAGTCTTTTCATGTTAAGTTTTAGGTAGTTATTTCCGGTGACAATCTATGGGGATGAGCAATGTACCAGAATCCTTTTAATAACCAACATAAGTACTGCTGAGTAGTATTTAGCCCTTGCAGAGGGAATGCTTTTATTGGGGGACACATAGACGCAGTATAACCGATGATAGCTGCTTAGATATCCATCATCCTTGTCCAAGCCTACTTCATACCGTTTTGCCACTGTACGGGGACTAAGAAATATTTTAACTCATTTCCGGAAAATACGGCTAGCAAATGTGCCATTAACTTGGTAGTATAGATTAGAGTGATGAAGTTAAAATAACCTGATTAACAGGCTGCATTTAAACACGGAAATACGCTCTAAATTATCACATGAAAATAAATTCGAATATGGCTTATGATCATTAAACAGCAAACGGAACTAAGCTTAGAAGACAAAGAACAGGTCTTTAAATTATGGAACCATGAATATCCCGAAAAGCTTCAACATAAGACAATTAAGGATTTTGATGATTACTTGAATAGCCTTACGCAACAAGTGCACTATTTGCTATTGAATGGCGATAGCAAAATTGAGGGGTGGGTAACTACCTTTGTAAGAGAAGATGAAAAATGGTTTGCCATTATTCTTTCTGAAAAACTACATGGAAAAGGCTTAGGAACGCAAATGCTGAATAAGCTGAAAGAAAATGAAGACGCATTAAATGGCTGGGTTATTGATCAAAATTCTGACCGGAAATTAAACGGAAGTTTGTATCAATCACCTTTGGAATTTTATCAAAAAAATAATTTCCAGGTCATTCCTGAAATCAGACTGGAAACTATATCAGCTGTCAAAATACGTTGGAAGAAATCCAATGGGTAGGTATAACTGATTGCCTTGAATAGACTGAGCTAATTAAAAGGGAAGAAGGTTTCAGTTACTAGTATACTGATTTTCGTGCTTCGATTATTGAACGAGTGTCAGGTTAAAAAAGAAGCATCAAAAAAGGCAGTCACATTTTCATGTAACTGCCTTTTTACTAAGTAGCGGGAACAGGACTCGAACCTGTGACCTTTGGGTTATGAGCCCAACGAGCTGCCAACTGCTCCATCCCGCGGTGTTTGTTGATACAAAGATACAAACTTTTTTATAAATTATACCATCTTATTTTATATTTATTGATAAACTATTGATTATTAGTGCATTATTTGTTGAAATAAGTGAATGAGTCTTTTGATCAATGTGCTAATTTGGACATAATAGGGGATATTGCCTCTGAAAAGATTCGGAGGGAAAATGCTTTTGATGAATGAAAGTACAGGCGAAAAATCAATACATTAGCTTGACACTTGTGTAGGAAACTTTCAGAAATCAGGCATGAAAACTCATAGTACGAATTATTTCGATACCTTCATTGAAGTGGCGGAAGACACCAAAGCCAGTCAGGGAACGGTGCCGCCTTGTAAAAATGGTAAAAAGACGGTTGCGTATCTGCAATACGAGCTAATTGCCGGACATCCGTATCAATATACTTCGGACGATGTGCTTTTTCAGATACATGCTGAGAGGAATGCCATTGCAGAAGCTGACTATTCAGCCGCCCGCGAACAGTTTTTCTCTAAAGGTCAGCCTTGTTTTCGGGCATCTGCCTTGACTAAAACCTATGGTTTTGGCGTACATAGTAATGAGGAAGGGAAAATGGCTATTTATGGCCTGGAATCGCCCGAATACGAACAACTGGTCTCCGATGAAAAAATTAAAAAGGTGAAGGCAATGAAAGCCACGAAGTAAGATCACTAAAAATAGTTAAGTATTTACTGATAGGTTAGGTGGTATTTAAGTAAATACTTATACTTCTCGAATCTAACCATCTGAAAATCTAAATGCAACGCCATGCTTACGACTGTGCACCCTAAACTTCCCATGCGTGACAAAGCTGTTACCAAGGAGTTTTACATGCATCTTTTAGGTTTTACTTCAGTCGGAAAAATGGATTATGATGGGTACCTGATGCTGGAGAAAGATCTTGTGCAAATTCACTTTTTTGAATTCAAAGCCTTAGATCCCGCTGAAAACTATGGTCAGGTATATATTCGAACCGACACGATTCAGGAATGGTATGAATATCTTTTAGCGAAGAAAGTCAAGTGCATGCCACTAGCAACCAAACCCTGGGGACAAAAAGAGTTTTCGTTACTAGATCCCGATCATAATCTCCTGACTTTTGGGCAAGAGAGCTGAGGCAATGAAGTCGAAAGGAGTAGTAATGGCTGTACGCTCCATACCAGCAGTTGATGCCTATTGACAATCTCTTATAATTATATTGTTACGTATATTGTATATCGTTATAGTGAAAACATGGACGGCGGCTCTATTAACTTAAGTGATAGCTGTTTAGTAGAGAAAGGTTTGATAAGCGTGCATTACCAGTTTGGGAGTCTAGTGTTTTTATACTTTAGGTTAGAAACAAGCTTTTCATCTAGAGTGAAACAACTAGCTGGTGTTTTGATGTACATTCTATCAGGGAAGGAGATCTCAAATGCTTAAGTAAGTTCTCTGACTTTGTTCAAAATGACTTCGTTAGAAAATAACAAAAGGAGTCAGTAAGGTTGCAGTAATGTATATCCTACAGACCTCACGGACTCCCAATGACAAGCGTTTATATCGCTCGTAAAGACCTTGGTTGATCTTATCCCTGCTGGTAAGCCCCGGCAAATTCTTGGGCGAAATCTTCCAGTTTAACTTTTCCTAATACGGGACGGTTCTTCCAGTAATCTTCCTGAAGTTTTCCTTCCCGAATGGCCTTACCCATGTCTACGTATAGTTCGGTGAAAACGGGCGGAACGCCAGCAGCCAACATGCCTTCCCGCGATTGCTCATCGGTAAAGGGAACCCAGGGGGTATTTTCTTTTCCAACGGACTGGCCCAATACTGCCGCGATTTCACTTGGATGGCGTTCGTCACTGGCAATGTAACGAATGTGATAACCCTCGAAATCATGTTTCAGTAACTCTTCAGCCGCAACATCGGCAATATCAGAAGTATGGGTTAATACCAGTTTTTCCTCCGTATTCCCAAAGTTGTTACCCGCAATACCTGCATTTTTAATTAAGCCGGCGAGGCTGAAAAGGTTATAATAGAAATACGAAGGGCGGAGCACCTGAATATTAAGGTCCGTCAGTTGCTGTAGTTTTTCTTCGAGATAAGCCAACCCGTCAATTGGGCCTGCCCCTTTTCGCAAGTGAGCACCGATACTGCTTAACAGTACTACGTATTGAATGGAACTGTTGGAAAGAGCTTTCACGTACAAATCAGCAATTTTTCGCTGGAACGTTGGGTAATCAGGTTTCGAAAAATCATTCGGAATCATCAGGTAAACCGCATCAGCCTGCTGGAAAGCCTGGGTTAGAAAAGCTTCGTCGGCTACCGAACCAATGGCAGCCTTGGCCCCAAGAGCCTCGATAGCTGATTTTTTGTCGGCATTGCTGCTAATAACGGTTACATCCTGACCAGCCTGAACTAATGTTTGAGTGAGTGGAGAGCTAATGTTTCCCAGAGAGCCTGTAATCAAGTATTTCATGATTGTCTTTTGTTTTTTGTTGAGACAAAGGTATTTTTGTACTTACTTTTTTACAAGTACTTACCCTAAAGTATGTACCCATGACACAGATCAAAGAAGCTTCGACTTATAATGCCAATCGGGAAATTGTTTTGCAGGAATGTCCGGTTACGTATGTAATGCAAAAGATTGGCGGCCATTGGAAGCCCATCATTTTGTATCACTTATTAAGTGGAAGCAAACGTTACAGCGAGATTCGAAAGGCGATGCCGCACATTACCGAAAAAATGCTCATTCAACACCTGAAGCAATTGGAAGCAGACAAGCTATTGATCCGGGAAGCTCAGCCCGTTGTTCCCCCGGTCGTTACTTATACATTAACAGATGCCGGGCGAGAACTAGAGGATGTGATTAACGCGATGGCCGCCTGGGCTTATCGGGATAAAAAAAGGCAACAGATTACAGAAGGTTGAGCAATTTACAAGAAAGCGTATAGCCTTATGCAGCGAATGGCCTACCCGAGCACTAGTGATAGATTAGGAAGGGTAGGGGAGTTGGTTTCTATCTTTCTTTTATTGACTAGTCCCTCTGTAGACGGAATGCTTTCCTAGCGGATTGGTACTTCAAGCTGGTTAGGTTTGGGTGAGGAAGTTTAGTATGTCTTAATGAAAACAAATGAATTGATCTAGAGGACTTGGGAGAGAGATAGTAATACTTTGACTGGAGTCCTACCAATGTAGACTCCATACATCCGGGCTCTGAGTATGCAATATCTTTATTGCTAGTAGTGCGGTGTGGCTATATTTTGTATAATAGATGTATTACGAAATATAATTCTGTTTTATACTTAATTAATAATCATAAGTTTTAAGGTGGGTGCTTATTTTAGATTTAAGCATAGGTAACTAACTACTATTTGAAAAGTTTAGAAGCCTTCAGCCGAAAGGGCCATCAAAGGAAGAGTGAAGAATAAACCCGGTATTGGACAATTTAGTGAAATAGCTAAGCCTCCAGAGGGTAAAATAATCTTTCTGGAAAGCGTACGTTCGACGAAATATTCCTGGTGCCAAAAGGGACTTGGCCGAATATACACCATGGTTTATTCTGTTTAATATTGCATTAATCTAACTTAACCTTATATTAAAATAGGATAATTATTAGAAATTTATTAGAAAGTCGTATTCAACTTTTTTTTATTAAGTGGTCATATTACTTTTAAAAGTTGTTTCCTATCCTTAATCATTATTTTTATCAAAACACACTTCATTCATGGGTAAATCTCTATTGAGTTTCCTGCTGCTCTTCTTAGCGGGAAGTTATCTGTATGCTCAGACTACAGTGAAGGGGGTTGTTACTTCATCGGATTCCAATACGCCACTACCCGGCGTGAGCGTTTCTGTGAAAGGCACCTCTCGTGGAACGGTCACCAATTCCGATGGTCAATTCTCCGTAATCGTTCCACAAGGTTCAAAAACGCTAGTAATTAGTTACATTGGTTATTTAACGACAGAGGTAGACGTAACCAACAAAACTAACGTAAACGTTATCCTTAAGGAAGACTCAAAAATTCTGAACGAGGTAATGGTTGTGGGGTACGGTACAGTAAGTAAAGAAACGCACGTAGGTGCATCCGCTCAGATTAATGCAGATGCAATCAAAAACCGTCCCGTTTCTAACGCCCTGAACTCGCTGGTGGGTGCAGCTCCTGGTCTGCAAACGATCCAGTCGGGTGGAGCTCCTGGTTCTGCTCCGTCCATTCGGATTCGTGGATTTGGCTCTATTTCAGCTTCCAACGAACCTCTATATGTAGTAGATGGTGTACCTTACACGGGTAATACTTCAAACATTAACCCTGATGACATTGAGTCGATCAGCGTGTTAAAGGATGCTTCTACTACAGCCATTTACGGTTCAAGAGGATCGAACGGGGTAGTGATGATCACTACGAAAAAAGGGAAAAGCAACCGTAGTAATCTGAATTTCAATGCATCGGTAGGTGCTATTTCTCGTGGTCTTCCCGAATACGAAAGAGTAAGTGCTCAACAGTATTATCCTTTAATGTGGGAAGTACAGCGGAATACCCTTCAGTATGGTTCATTAGCCATTCCCCGTGACATTGCCGGACAAATCGCGGCGGGTCAATTGACTACCTACAATAACCGTAACTATACGGGTGTTTACGATCTGCTGAAATACAACCCATTCAACGTGGCAAACAATGCAATCGTAGATGCGAATGGTGTACTGAACCCTAATGCACAATTGTTATATCCCGAAGATCTGAACTGGGAAAAAGCGGTTCAACAGGGTGGCAAGAGCCGTCGGAACTACAACCTTTCTTATGACGGTGGTAGTGACAAGTCAGATTACTTTGGTTCGATTGGGTATACGAAAGAGGAAGGTTACCTGTTGAAATCTGATTTCGAGCGTTTCACAGGTCGAGTAAGTGTGAATACTCAACCGATGAAATGGTTCAAAACAGGCTTTAACTTAAATGGTAGCTACAGCCGTGCGAACATTGATGCTGCTCCTGACGGAGGAACTTCATTCGTTAACCCGTTCTACTTTACCCGTTTCATTGGTCCTATCTATCCTGTATACAAGCACGATGCTACCACGGGTGATTACACGCTGGACGCCAACGGTAACCGAATTTATGACCAAGGTGATAGCCGTCCTTACTCAAGCGGTCGTCATGCTATTTGGGAAAACCAACTGAATAATCGTCAGGATGTTGTCGGAGTAGTGGGCGGTCGTACCTACGTTACGTTTAATCTGTTCCCCGGCTTCAAAGCTACTTCTAATCTGAGCTTTGACTTACAGGACAGACACCGTCGTACGTTTGATAACCCTATTATTGGTGACGGAGCTCCTGCGGGTCGTGCGTATCATTATATGTACCGCACCACTGCAACGACGTTCAACCAATTACTGGAATACGATAAATCGTTTGGTAAGCATAACCTGAATATCCTGGGTGGTCACGAAAGTTACTCTTACAAGTATAACTATCTGGTAAGTGCTCGTTCAGGTATTATCGTAAACGGCATTACGGAGTTACCTAACTTCGCTACAGTATTGAATGCTTCTTCTTATGAAGATAACTACGGTATTGAAAGTTACTTTGCTCGTGCCAGCTACGATTTCGATAAGAAGTACATTCTGAATGCTTCGATTCGTCGCGATGGTAACTCTAAGTTCGCTCGTGATGTGCGTTGGGCTAGCTTCTGGTCTGTAGGTGGAGCTTACAACATCGAGAAAGAAGATTTTCTGAAAGGTGTGAACTGGGTTGAAATGTTAAAACTGAGAGCTTCTTACGGGGTTGTTGGTAATGACAACTTAGGTTCTACGCTTGGTTTATATCCTTACCAGGCCCTGTATAACCTGGCTGTGAATAACGTTGCTGAACCTGGCATTACGCAGGCGACGATTGCCAACAGTCAGTTAACCTGGGAAACGGGTAAGAACTTTGATTTGGGCGTTGACTTTAGCTTATTCAAAAACCGCCTTTCAGGTAGTGTTGAATTCTTCAACCGTGTAACGGATGGATTGATCTTCAGTGTACCTCTGCCCTTATCAAACGGTGGTACCACCAGTGGAGGTTTCTCCGTGAACCGGAATATTGGTAACCTGTACAACCGTGGTTTTGAGTTACAGTTAACGGGTGATATCGTTAGAAATCAGGACTTCAAGTATTCGGCAACTTTGAACGTAACTACGTTTAAAAACCAAATCACGAAAATGCCTGAAACGCAGCGACTGATTCAATCGGGAACGAAGGGATATAGCGTAGGCCACTCGATTTATGATTTCTACATGCGTGAGTTTGCTGGTGTAGATTCAGAAACGGGTCAGTCTCGTTACAAAACCAATATGATGACAGCCAATGCTAAAGTTGTAGGAAGTGATACATTGACTACCGTTATCTCAGAAGCGAACTATCGTTACACCGGTTTCTCATCTATTCCTAAGTTCTACGGCTCTATGAATCATAACCTTTCTTACAAAGGTTTAACCCTGAGCTTAGTATTTACGTATCAGGTAGGTGGTAAAGTTTACGATGGTGGCTATGCGGCACTGATGCACGGAGGTACTTACGGAACGGCCATGCACGTAGACGCACTGAAACGCTGGCAGAATCCGGGTGACGTAACAAATGTTCCCCGCTTTGATAACGGAAACATTGCCAACTTGACTGGTGCTAGTACACGTTACTTAACGGATGCTTCGTATCTGCAACTGAACAACGTAACCCTTAGCTATGCTATTCCTGCTACCTGGTTAACCAGCATCGGAGCGAAAACGGCAAGTGTGTACGCTTCAGGAGAAAATTTAGGTTTATTCTCTGCTAGAAAGGGTATGAACGTGACAGGATCATTCAACGGTACCGTTGATAACACCTATAACTTCAACCGTGTACTTTCAATCGGTGCAAGACTTGGTTTCTAGTCAGTTCTTAAAATTTAGCATTTAAAAATGAAAAATATACTGAAAAGAGGAGTACTGGGATTGATGTTAGCAGGGTCCCTTACTTCTTGTGATAAAGATTTTCTGGAAACAGCTCCCACCGATCAGATCGCTACGGAAGGGGTTTTTACCACTACTAAAAATGCATGGGCTGCGGTCAATGGTATCCACCGTTTGATGTATTCCCAAATCTTTAGTACTCAGTCTCAGGGTGGACAGTCCGGGAACATGTTATACATGGAAGCCATGGGAGATGACATGGTATTCCCTAACGCTTCTAATAGCTGGTTATTAAGTGAATACCGCTGGATTTCTCACCGGAACCCTTCCAGCTCTATCAACTTTTATAACTATACGTTCTATTTCGTAATTATCCGTAACGCCAATATGATTATTGCGAATGTGGATAAAACGGAAGGAACGGATGCTGATAAGAAAGCAATTAAAGCGGAAGCTTTGACGTACCGTAGCTGGGCTTACTTCCAAATGGTTCAACTGTTCGGAGAGCGTTACGTAGCGGGTGGAGCTAACAGCAGCTTAGCCGTTCCTTTGGTATTAGAGCCCAAAACTGAACCTACTCCCCGAAGTACGGTTGCTCAGGTGTACGCTCAGATCAATACGGATATTAATGATGCCATCACTCTTTTTGATGGATATAGCCGACCTAACAAGTCTCACTTTAACATTAATATCGCCAAAGGTATCAAAGCTCGTATTGCTTTAGCTCAACAGGATTACGCTACGGCAGCTCAGTTTGCTAAAGAAGCCAGATCGGGTTATACCTTGATGAGCAATGCTCAGTATCTGGGTGGTTTCAACAACTACGAAAACCCAGAGTGGATGTGGGGTTCACGTATTGTAGCGGACCAAACGAATTACTTCTATTCGTTCTTTGCGTACATGTCCATCAATTTTAACTCAACAGCAATTCGCTCAACTCCCAAGTTGATCAACTCTGCGTTGTATACTAAAATTGCATCGACCGATATCCGTAAGCAGTTATGGGATCCGACCGGAAAAAACACCACGGATTTCCCCTTACCCGCGTCTAACTTCCAGCGTTTCGCGTATCAGTCCAGAAAATTCCGTGTAGCAGACCCTACCTTAAGTATTGGGGATGTGCCTTACATGCGGGCGGCTGAGATGTACCTGATTGAAGCAGAAGCATTAGCTCGGGCAGGTAATAACGCAGGTGCTGCGGATGCCTTATACACTTTGGCTGTAAACCGTGATCCTCAGTATGTGAAGTCAACGAAAACGGGTGCTGATCTGATTGATGAAATCATGACCCAACGTCGGGCTGAACTTTGGGGTGAAGGCTTCCGTTTTTACGATTTGAAGCGTACGGCTTCCCCTCTGAATCGTAACGGAGGTAACCATAATGCTTCGTATAACAACGGCGTATTTGATGTTCCTGCCAACGATATCAGATGGCAATTCCTGATTCCTCAGGATGAAATCAATAACTCAAACGGAGTGGTTGTTCAAAACCCCCAATAAGGAGTATTTATTTCGAAAGTATGAAAACAGGTTGTCCGGTAACGGGCAACCTGTTTTTGTTTTTAAGAATCCCGTAGCTTTGCAGCATCACTCGGCTGCCTATGAATTTTGAAACGATTGAATACCTGAAAAGTGGGAATAATCGACAAAAGAAAGCGTATCAAGTTTTAAGTACATACCAGATTTTTGAAAAACTGTCGGCTTATGATCCCTTGCTAGTGGGTACCATTCCCCTGGCAATCGATATTGAAAATAGCGATCTGGATGTGATTTGTTGCTTTACCGAACAACAGGAATTTAGAGAAACCGTTACCCGGCTTTTTCAATCCGAAAAAGACTTCAAAATCTGGGATAATAACCGATTGGAAAGTGAAGCGGTTGTCGCCAGTTTTCGGATCGATAGCTTTGAACTCGAAGTCTTTGGTCAGCACATACCGACGCGTCAGCAACTGGGTTATCGGCATATGATTATTGAGTACAAAATCCTCCATGAGCGGGGAGAAGACTTTCGTCAGGAAATCATTACGTTAAAAAAACAAGGCATAAAAACCGAACCAGCTTTTGCAAAACTATTAGCTTTGGAAGGTAATCCTTACCAGGAATTATTAAAATTTGAATAGTCATGAATGTTAAAGAAGCTTACAACCATTGGTCGATTCAGTACGATACCAACGAGAATAAAACCCGTGACCTCGAAGCGTTATCTTTACGGGAAACGTTATCCGATTTTTCTTTCAACTCCATTTTAGAACTCGGCTGCGGCACGGGAAAAAACACCGAATGGCTGGTTGAAAAAACGAAGCATTTAACCTCAGTCGATTTTTCGGAGGAAATGCTGGCTCAGGCAAAGGCCAAAGTTACTTCCGACAAAGTAGAATTTTATCAGGCCGATTTAACGGAAGACTGGCATTTTATTAAGCAGCCGTATGAGCTGGTTACGTTTAGTCTGGTTCTGGAACACATCGAAAATCTGGATCTGATTTTTGAAAAAGTAGCCCATGCTCTTACGAAAGGCGGGTACTTATACATAGGTGAATTACACCCGTTCAAGCAATATTCAGGATCAAAAGCCCGGTTTGAAACCGCCGAGGGGACGCAGGTGGTAACTTGTTTCACGCACCATATTTCTGAATTTACCCAGGCGGCCAGCAATCATGGTTTTGAGATAGTCAGCCTGAATGAGTATTTCGATGATGATGATCGAACGGGTATTCCCCGGATTTTGACCTTCCTTTTCAAACGGATTAGTTAAAAAAGCTTCTTCGCTGACTGTTTTGCCACGCAATGGTTTTGGGCTGCGTAAAGGTAAGTATTCCCCGACTTTCGGGTGAATTACTGCCAATATGAACGCCAATAAACAGTTTAGCCAATGAAGTATTCCAACCGGGAAAACACACCTTTAGCCTTTCGTGGCCAGTTAATCCTGATCTTAATAAGCCTGCTAATGCTGGCCTCCTGTTCGAAGGATAATGAAACAGTAGAGGATGCTTCTAAGGGGGCCAGCGTTTCCATTGATAGTGTTTCAACGATCTCGACGGCCATTGAAGGAAACACGGGCAAGGCCGAAAGCCCTGATGATTTACTAGCTAATGCTACGTTTACTTCTACGGTTACCATTACCTACGGCAGCACCATTACGGTTGATAACCCCCTGGCCGGGAAGGGAGTTACGGTTACCGAAAGTAACGGAGATGTAGTGGTAAACTCAACCGTTTCGGAAGTTGCCTACGTCATTAGTGGTACTTCGACAAATGGCTCATTAAAAGTATATAGTGACAAAAAATTCAAGTTAACCCTAAATGGGGTTAATCTGACGAATAATGATGGTCCGGCCATTAACATTCAGTCGAGCAAACGGGCTTTTATTGTTCTGGCGGATAATACCACCAATAGCCTGACTGACGGAGTAACGTATACTGCCAGTGATACGGAAGACAGGAAAGCCACTTTTTTTAGTGAAGGCCAATTAATTTTTAGTGGAAATGGGAGTGTAACTATCAAGGGAAACTATAAACACGCCATTTGCAGTGATGACTATGTTCGGGTGATTAGTGGCACAATTACCATTCCTTCGGCGGCGTCCGACGGAATTCATACCAACGACGCATTTATTGCTGATGGCGGAACGCTTACCATGACAACCGCTGGGGATGGAATTCAGTGTGAGGAAGGATATATCGTTATTAATGACGGAACATTTACGATTAACGTAGCCGACAAAGGAATCGCGGCTAGCTATGATACCGATACCACGATTGACCCTTACCTGACCATCAACGGAGGAACTTTTGTGATCAACTCTTCCGCCGGCGAGGGAATTGAAAGCAAAAGTGTACTAACTATTAATAACGGGGAGTTTACCATCAAAACCTCTGATGATGGGATTAATGCAGGAACATTCATTTACATTAACGGAGGAAATTTGTACGTATATAGTACATCGAACGATGGGATTGATTCAAATGGAAAGCTAACAGTAACGGGAGGTAAAATTATATCGGTTGGGGCTGGTTCACCCGAGGAAGGGTTTGACTGTGATCGCAACACTTTTAAAATCACCGGAGGTATTCTGGTGGGGATTGGTGGAGCCACGAGTATGCCAACAGCTTCCGTAAGTACCCAGGCTGCTGTAATAGTAGGCGGGGGTACTCTGAATCAACTTATACATATTGAATCAACTGATGGAGTAGAGGCATTGACTTTCCAGATTCCCCGGACGTATGCAACGATGATGTTTTCAAGTCCTAAACTCAAAAATGCTCAGAGTTATAAAATATATACCGGCGGAAGCGTAACAGGTGGCACGAACTTGAATGGACTTTACACGAGCGGAACCTATCAAAAAGGAACCGAGGTTTCGACCTTCACCATGAGTAGTTTGGTAACTAGCGTGGGTGGAAGTACCGGGCCGGGTGGTCGGTAGTTTTTCTTATCGTGAAAATCCCTTGTTATTATTATTGAAGTAATAACAAGGGATTTTTGGTGTGATAGATAATGTTAAAATGTATGAATACCATGAGGTAACTAAATTCATATGATTCTAATAGCGGGTTATTTAGTTATAATAATGCACGAAAATTCAGTTAAATTTTATTAACCTTATTGCTGGATTTAATTCAAAGCATATAGTCATAAAGGATGGGTTTTTATTTTTATATGCTATAGAATTTACTCTCTGTATTAAGAGAGAAGGTGGTAAAATTCATTTTAAAATTAAGTAATTATAAATTTATTCATTCTCTAAAATGGTAATCTTCCGTTGATTGGAGTATGAATGAAACCTTGCTTTTAAAGTAAATTATTTCTGAATATAATAGCGATTTATAATCTTTATGGCAGCCGCTTCATCTTTGGCACAGGAAGTGCAGAAAGTACCAATGCCATCGACCGGACCTTCATATTTCCAGGTAAATACCTTGTTGTACGTTCCTTTGGAATCTTTAACTAGTAAGGTGTTCCCGTTTGGGATAAGAGTCAAAACTAACTGATTCGGAAATTTTACCTGAAAGGAGTGCGGAAGCTTCCCTTTCCCCAAATATGTTAATCGCAAACTTTTCCGGTTCGCTCCGTAGGTATAATCAATAGTGGATCGTTGATTATTTCTTGCCCAGAAAGAAAATTCTTCATAAGTATCATGGCCAGGTGTACCCGTAGAATAGTTGGCTACTTGCTGAGCATCAGTATGATTATAACTTCCCCAAATCAGTACCAGAGCAAGCACGAAGTATTTCATAAGTCAAATGATTAGAAGTTGAGCTTTAAATATCTACGAGATAAAGGATCGTGCCGATTCATCATTATGCCGTGTTACTGAATTTCGAGAGAATAGGCTTAAATACTGGCGGGGCAGGTGGAACCTGCCATCATCTTAGCAACGAGATGAAATCTCGCACCAGTGGTTAACTCTTACGGTCATCTTGAACGAAGGGAGAGACCTTCGGTAGCCGTGGGACGGATCTGGGGTTATTAAGTTAGTTCCTCGCCGTCGCTCGGCTCTAGCCAAGTGACGGCGGGAATTGAAAACGCGGACTAACTTGATTTTGTTAAATGATACCCCAGATGCATTCGCAAAGTCAATAAGTTCCTTCGCTTTGCTCTGGATGACAGATCAGAGTCATCTTAACCCGAGGAAAAGGCAGCCTCTTTATTTTATTTCATACAGTTTTTAAGAAGTAATAATTGTTATTAACTAATGCGATAGCCTATAGCTCATAAAGTAAATTAGCTCTCTTCATAATATGATTTGAATAATTATTGTATTTAAAAATAGTTAGATAAAAAGGATATAGAATAACGAGAAATAGGAGTTATTGTAGTACTATAAAGTTAATATGATTCCTATTTTAAAAGGATTTTATGGATACTTGATAAGCTATTAATTAGGGCTTTTTGAGTAAGTATTAGTGTAAATATCTATCAATAAATGATAGTTCAAGATCAATAGTTGAAAGCGACAGTGATGCCTAAAATCTGAGACTCTAGTAAGGGTGGAACAATCTTTATACTTATAGAAGTAATAAACGTATAACTAGAATAGATCATGGACAGCATTAATCAGCAACAACCCGAAAAGAATAGAGAAAACCTCATCGGAGCGGAAGCCAGTGAGAAAATTAAGGAGTTAGTTGATAAAAATAAAACCTGCTTCTTCATTACGGACATTCAAACCAACGAGCCTTTGCACGTTCGGCCCATGTCTGTGCAGAAGATAGAAGAAGATGGAAGCCTCTGGTTTTTAAGTGCGGACGACAGTCACAAAAATGCGGAGATTCAGACTGACCACAAAGTTCAGTTGTTATTTCAGGGGTCTTCATATTCTGACTTTTTAAGTTTGTATGGAAATGCTACCATTTCAAAAGACAAAGCTACCATCAAAGAACTCTGGGAACCCCTCCTAAAAACCTGGTTTACAGAAGGTGAGGACGATCCTCGCATTACGGCTATTAGAGTAGATCCGACAGAAGGATATTATTGGGATAATAAACACGGTAATGCCGTTGCCTTTATTAAAACCGTCGCCGGAGCTTTGGTAGGCAAAACGCTGGACGATTCAATCGAAGGAAAAATACAACCTTAACTCATTATCTATTAGGAAGGAAATTCCCGATTTGCGGGTTTTCTTTCCTAAACGAATGAAACTAATTACTTAGGTATAAGATATACTGATGCGTTTGACTTAACCCAAGAAGCCATTCAGTAACGTTTTTCAAAGCGATAAGAAAAGAGTAGTTTAAGGGCTCTTTTGAGGGAGTTACGAAAAATCAAATCATATTACCTACCTCTAACTTTTCGCAAACCTTCTGACACTGCCTCTTTCGCTTTTTTATAGAGCTCTTTGTTCCCCCGATTCATTTTTTCCAGATTCATCTTTGCTTCGATCAAATACCTCGGAGCAAATCCTGAGCCTGACTTCATAATATCCAGGCTATTGTCCAGAATATCAGCATATTTAATAGTCTGAGCCGTCGCACTTATTTTTCCTAAACGTTCGGCTTCTTTAGTTTTTCGTTTGTCGCGATTCCACTTGGGATAGTCGGCGTGCGTATATACATCCGTTAGTTCGTGTACCCATTTTAACGTCTGGCGGGTTCCCTCCGGGCTGAACCGCTGTGACAAAAATGCAGACAATTCTTCGGAGGTAACTTCCGTATCTTCCAGCAGGTCATGCAAAAGGGCGGCTGCGATGATGGGTAACTCGGATGTAACCTCTTTACAAATTTCACTAACCCGAACTAAATGGTTTAGATAGGGTTCATCAACAAATTTTCGGCGTTGGCCTTCGTGGGCTTTTCGGGCAAAGTCGGTAATGGCTTTCAGTATTTCCATGATTTCTTCTTTGGGTTGTTTACAAAAAAGTAGAACCATCTCGAAATGTTCCTCAAACAAAAAGCTCTGCCATGCACGCATGACAGAGCTTTTGCTGAGGGGATGGTCAGATGACTAGTCTAAAAATCGGAGACTTGAAAAAGTCATCAACGGCTGGATTGCTTTGGCCTCCTCGTTCTTGAAGACCAAATACAAATCCTTGATTCCGTTGGTCTCTTTCAGTTTTACCCGAACAGGTGGACGATAAAAAGGATTCCGTTTTTTCGCCGCTGCCACTTTTGTAGAATCGCCAGACTCCAGTTCCGCCATGTACTTTTCAATATCAACGGGAGCGTCTTTTTTCAGTTTCGCTTCACCAATGAGTGGACCCGAAGGAGAGTCTGTATGAATTTCGACGGTACCGCCCACATTACCTTCCCGATCCTGAACGGTGATTCCCAGATCCATTTTCTTCACGCCCGTAAGGTCAATGTTCTTATACGTAACTACTGAGTTTGCGTAAGGAATAACATTGATCCCTTTGCCCATACCTCTCGCTTTCAATTCCGCACCTTTCACGGCATCGGCTGAAGAAGCATTCATTTCGGGACTACGCAAAACGATGAGTTGTTCAGACGTTTGAGAGGGAATAGCCTTGGCATTCAGATTATTACCCCGATCAGTATACGCTACCCGAACCAGAACGGAGCCCTTTTCATTGTCTCCTTCGGGAATGGTAGGTGTGATTTTTCCCTGCATGGGTAAGGTACTGAATTTCTTGGTCGTCACGTTCAGAATATAATCAACCAGCAAATTGGCATCCGCAACGGACATGGCGGGGTGGCCAGGCATGGCTACTTCGCCCCAAACGCCAACGCCACCGTTCCGAATTTTCTGAACCAACTGAGCTTTGACTCCACCATTACCTTTGTACTTGGTTGCAATATCGGTGAAGCTTGGACCTACCGACTTACTATTAATCTGATGGCAAACTTTGCAGTCACTCTGACTGATAAGAGTCTGAGCTACCGCGTATTGCGTGTTCGCATCGACAGTCCGTTGTCCCTGAATTACTTCTGCGTAATCAAAACCCTCCGAAGTATAATCAATACTCAAAGCCACCCGGTCGGCAGGAATTTTGCCGCTGGCCAAATTGCCATCTTCTTTATCCTCTACATTCACCGTATATTCAATGGCTTTGTTGGGGAAGAAGAATGTTTTGTTTCCGGTCAGTGCAATGTTCACTGCGGGGGGCTCATTACCCGCAATAATTTTTACCGACTTCGTGTTGGCGGCTCCTTTGGAGTCCGTTACGGTTAATGACGCCGTATAAACTCCGGCCTTATCAAGGGTTAAGGCGGGATTGGCCGTATTGAAAACTTTAGGCGTATTTCCCGGAGCCGTTACTTTCCACTGATACTTGAGAGCATCACCGTCATAATCTTTAGTGCCATCCGCCGAGAGTGTTAACTTCAAAGGAACGGTGCCCCCTTTTTTACTAGCCGAAGCCTGAACAATGGGTTTGCGGTTTCCGCTATTATATTCAATACGAACCAGTTTGGAGTTATCGCTTTTCCGGAACCAGTTGCTACCGTATTCCAGTACGTATAAATCTCCGTCGGGTCCAAACTTCATATCAATGGGTTCGATAGGAGGGTAACTGGGCAGCACCCGCTCCATGGATTGATAGTCTCCAGCCTCATTCATGGTAATGGCCATAATCCATCCACGGGAAAAATCAGTAACGATCCATTTACCTTCGTAGTAAGCGGGCCAGGGGCGTTTGGCTCCTTTGAAATCAGCCTGCCGATATACCTGTCCACCCGTTGCACTTCGGGAACCCGTTCCCACCAGTGGGAATTTTTCCGAAACCCCGTAAGGATAGTAAATGAAGTTTGGAGCAACCGGAGGTAACTCGGTTAAGCCCGTATTATTGGGAGAGTTATTGACTGGATGATTGGGGTCTTTTTTCTCAAGAGGTTTGTTAGCGGCATAATCGTAAACCGGAAAGGCCTGATTATCACCTACAAACCAGGGCCAGCCGAAGTTACCTGGCTTGCGGGCCTGGTTCAATTCGTCATAGCCGCGAGGTCCAATTTCTGAATCCTCCGTTGCATCTGGACCAACTTCACCCCAGTAGATATAACCCGTTTTACTGTCGATAGAAATTCTCCAGGGATTTCGGTGCCCCATCGAGTAAATTTCGGGACGTGTTTTAGCCGTGCCTTTTGGGAATAAGTTTCCTTCGGGAATGGTATAAGTTCCATTGGCCTCGGGATGAATGCGAAGGATTTTTCCGCGAAGGTCATTCGTGTTACCCGCATGTCCCTGATCATCCCAACTGGCCCGACCCGGACGCTCGTCGGTTTGGGCCGCTTTCTGATTTCCCGTATTATTACCCACGGTCAGAAAAAGGTTACCCGCTTTATCCCAAGTCATGCCACCACCGGTGTGACAGCAGACTTCGCGTTGCGTTGGAATTTCCAGCATGACTTTTTCTGAACCCTCTTTCAAACCATCCTCTTCGACTACCCAGCGAGTAAGCAAATGCTTGTGTTCGGTAGGGTGGGCGTAGAACAAATAGATCCAGTGATTTTTTGTAAAGTTGGGATCCAGTGTCATTCCCATCAGCCCTTCTTCAGCCTCTGAAACTTTCCCTTCTGCACTGGTATACTTGGTATTCACTTCGAGTGTGCCAAGTAGATCTACCGATTTCGTTGCTGGGTTGTATCGCTTCACAGCTCCCTTACGTTCTATGATATACGCAGAGCCATCTTTCAATACTTCAAAAGACATGGGTTCGTCGAGGTCCTCTGCCACAACTACGGGAGTGAAACGACTTTCATCCGGTTTTTCCTGAGGGACCTGATCCCTCGAAATAAATGAGGCTAACCCAATGGCCATAGCCAATGGACCTAACAAGGCGATCCGCTGATAGGTTCGTTTTCGCTTCATGTGCGTGATTCGTTGAAATTTTATACTAGGTTTATCGGATTTTAATGAGCGTTTTCATCGGGTTATTGATACTAATTATTCTCAGATCAATATGAAAATCACTTATTGTATCATCAGGATACAATAATCGGTCTAGAAATTTCATTATCCAATCTTTTAGACGTATTCTTGAAAAAATTGTATAAAAAGGCGTTTATTAGAGAGGTTATGAGTTTAGAAAATCCTTACATTCCTCAACTTTCGCTCGACTGTGTCATCTTTGGCTTTCATGCCAGTCAGTTAAAAGTGCTGGTTTTGCGTTTTAAAAACTCGGATTTTTTTGCTTTACCGGGCGGATTTATCCGGCAGGATGAAGATTTGAACGAGGCGGCTCAGCGGGTATTAATGGAAAGAACCGGATTGACCGAAGTATATCTCGAACAATTTTACACGTTTGGTCAGCGGGAAAGGGGAGAGGTAAAGATGCAACGGGAGTGGGCGGAAGCAAATAAACGGGACGTTCCCGAGTGGTTAGAAAAACGTTTTATCTCCGTTGGCTTTTATGCCTTGGTTGATTTTTCAAAAGTCGTTCTCACCACAGATGAAATTTCTGATTCCTGTGATTGGATTGACATTAACGAGTTACCTTCTCTCATGATGGACCATAGCCTGATGGTAAAAAAAGCTCTGGAAACTTTGCGATTGCAGTTAGACCAAAAGTGGCTGGTTTTTAATTTATTACCCGAAATATTTACCATCGCTGAATTACAAAAAGCTTACGAAACAATTTTAGGAAAAACGTTGCTGCGGACCAACTTTCAGCGAAAAATGCTGAGTCTTGAAATTCTGGAACGTATTGAAAAAAAATATACAGGTAAGGCTCATAAAGCACCTTACCTGTATCGATTTCAAAAAACAGAGGATGAAGATAAGTTTTACTGATCGGCTACTTTTTTAAAGTAATCACAACAACGCCATCTTTTGCTTTTTCACCGTATTGGCTTAAAGCTTGTTCGCCCTTTAAAACATTTACTTTTTCAATGGTATTAGGGTCAATAGCATTCATTTGATCTTGGGTTACTTCTTTGCCATTGACAAGAATGATTGGCGTTTTACCCGAGGACTTGATTTTAACTTGATCCTTAGTTGTAATATGTAGAACTCCATTTTTTGCTTTGCTGAGAATTTCGGGATTATCCCCAAAATTCTTCTGAATGAAATCATCAGGAGTTTTTTTGAAAACTTCAACTGAACTAATTTGATCAGTAGTTAAATCTTTTTCTAATTTTTCTTTAGACCAAACTTTGTCATTGACAAGGATAACTACATTTTTATCCAATCCATTAATTTTTATTCTGTTCCCTTTCGAAGAAAGACTGGTGGTTTTGCCGATTTTGATAACTTTTTCTTGAGAAGTAGGAACAACTTCAGAGCGTTTACTACAGCTACTCGCCCCTAATAATGACAGTAGAGTAGCAGAGAGAATTAAGATTTTGCTGTTTTTCATAAGTGACAAGGTATAAGTGAGATAAATGATAATCCGATTACATCCGAAATATAGTTGATTATTCCGAAATATTCGGAATAAGTTAGACTTTTAACTTTCATTAAGATTTGAGAGGGATATATGGGATCTATTCAAACACCAATAGGTACGGTTACTTTAAGTAAAATACTAAGATTTAAAAAGTGAATAATAAGGATATACTTAAATACTTAAATTAATAATTAACCAGAAGTCATTAGTCAGGAATCAGCTCTTGAGTGGTAGCTAAATAAGGAATCTAGGGAAGGAGCCGTAGGGAACAATCGGGCAATTGTTTTTTTAATTAAGAGATCTGATTTGATAGATAGAGAAAATCTTCAAAGAGAATTACTGGATTTATACTTTTCTGTATTAAGAGGAGGAAGTGAAGCTTTTCGAGAAGATTGAGACGATTCTAACTAATCTGTTAACTAAATAAATAGTTCATGATTGGGAGTCTTTCTAACCAAGGAATAGCCATCATTAAGTTTCTTCAGAATTCATGAATGGTTAAATGGGGTATACCTTTTATCAAGGATCAAATAGGCTGAGGGATAAGCATCAAAATACACTTGCCAAGCTTCGTTAGAAACAGAAAAACGGCAGTGGAAACTGCCGTTTTAAATTGTACAAAATCAAGATTTCGTCTGAAATTTCCTTCTAAAATGCGGAAAGATGCGTAACATCTTAGCCTTATAGAGTATTTTGATTAGAATAATTATATAGTAAATTCATTTAGTTATAAAATTACCTTTACAGGTAGCTAATCAGAATGCTCTGAGAATCGTGTGAATGGGTAAAGGGTCAGTCAGAAACGCTCTATCAAAACCTCAGCGGCTGCCGCCAAGGCAATTGCTGCCCCATAACTTAATAGGGTACCGATTAACACGTACTCTGATTTGGGGGTAGCCTGTTTTTCCTCACTGAATCGTAGTAGCGATTTCGCTGCAATCAAAAAGCCGATGGCATCATAGTGATTGGCAAAAATCAGAACAATGATGATGATGCGTTCCACAAGCCCAATCCACATACCCGCTCGATCCAGGCCACCGGTACTATGCAGGTTGAGTTGATCCTGCCATCGCCGAGTAGCCATGTTGATAAGAATAGAAACGGGGAAGGTCCCCAGTAAAAAAGTTACCATTACGATCAAGCTATCTACATCGGAAAGTAAGTTACTCCATAGATAGGTCAGATTCCGATCGATGAGATAAAGCCAAGCCAAAATGAGTACGACGACATGAGCTACCTGATCGAGTAGAAAGTTCCGAACTTTGGCCTGCGAACGTCGGTCGGCCTCCAGCTTCCAGATGTCAATGCACAAATGCAAAATGGCTATGACTAAAGCAACGATCCACTGATTCCAGCTATTCAAAAATAGCCAGGTCAATAAAAAATGTAAACCCGCATGAGCATACAGATAAGGTGATTTATAACTACGTTGTTCTTTATCTTTTACCCATGCATGGCTCTGTAGGAAGAAGTCTCCCAGAATATGAGCAATCAATAGTTTTAGCATAATGAGTAGTTGAGAGGTGGTGTACATATTTTATTGTAGTCAATATGTTTATTATACAGTAATTGATGTATAATAAATGTTGTATTCAATTTATTTTGAATTAATGCACTGCAAAACAACTGTATAAAATCTTTTGACGAACAAATCAACGGCATTCCAGGAAGCGGCATTCGACCGCTGGTTCACTGCCGACTGCGTTATACCCAGCGTTGCAGAAATGTTCACTTCGGTGTGACCCAATAGCTTTAAATACATAATATCAGCCTGGGCTGCGGTCCACTTACTGGTAATGGTTTCGAGTAATACGAGTCCCGTATTGATTTCTGCATCCAGGGCGGGCCAGGAAGACTGAATTTCTATACGATTAGGATGCTTCTTCATCCCATCTAAAAGACGCCCTGAGTAATGAAAGGCCTCGCCATCTGACTCAGACAATTTAGGCGATTTATAGGCTACTGTACCGATTCCAATGCCAATTCGGGCATCCAGATTCTGTCCAGAATAAAAATCGCTTTTCAGGTAGGAGCGAATAAGCAGGGCTACTCGTAAAGCCTCGGCTGGCGTATCCAGTAACCCTTGAAAACTATCTCCTCTGAATACTTCAAATGGAATCTTCAATTGTAATTCGTTCTTCGCTTCCAGACGTGTAAAGAGATAGTCAAGATTCTTCATCAGGACTTTCCTTTCTGGAATCACTAGCTTCGTAGAATCCACAATGTCGCCTGTGAGTACAGCAAATACTTTCATTTTATAAGCTATTTATCTAATAATATTCAAATATAAGCTGTTTGTCTAATACTATAAAATTATAAGCTAATTAACTTATAAAATATTATATTTTAGGTTGTACTAGAAAATTGACTGCCCATTGCCCTGAGCAGTCTGGTTATGCGAAGAGATTGTGTAAAACTACAATCGTCGGCCCTGATGCGAATCATGACTTTTGAAGTCTTCACTAATTAAAAACCGGAAGACGATCCTTTATTTCTCTCAGCAGAATATGCTTAATATTCCTACCTCTCATTTCGAATGAGGGGAGAGACCTTCCGTGGGAATGGGACGAAATCAAAGAAGGATTGATCAATTTAGCCGTTACCCAATACGCTAGTAAAGCCCTCCGTCCAGAATGACAGAAGAGAGTAGGAAATAATGCTTCTATCATTTTACTTCTTAAACGGAAGTAGCTAGTGTCTAAGGGGAATAAAAGAATGAATCGAGAGGGGTTAAAACCCATTACGAATAAACTGGTGACTTTTTTATTCGTATATGGGTGGGTTGGATAATGAATAATTGTTGGCGTTACATAATAAAGTGTCTCTGATATCTATCAGATCAGTAGAATGTAATAAGGTATGGAAAGTGAATAGAAAAGATTTTTGCGGTAGCTATATATGGAGTAAAAGGCCGTAGTTAATAATTATTAACTAGATAAATATTATTGAATACAAATAATTTGTCAATAGAAATGTTATGTAATTATTGAATGCATTAATTATTGTCCATTTTAGAATAGTCAATAGTTTTAGTATAGATATGGGCTCAGTTTTTTAGAATATTTTTGTTGCATAAAAAGGCATTTCCCAAATCCATGAAAAAAATAATCTTATGGGGTTCGCTTCTGCTGGCAGCAGGTACGCTGAGCCGTTGCGGTGTAAACAAACAAATTGCGGAAGCGAAAGCTCTGGGCGATTGTCGCTACGATGTAACCTCCGCAGATAGCATTTATCTAGCTGGTGTAGACATTCGGGAGTTCAAGAACTTCGAAGCCCTTAATCCGTTGAAATTTCCACAGTTAGGAGCGGCATTGCTGCGTCAAAATGTGCCTTTAGATGCCCGGGTAAACCTGAATATCCAGAATCCAACGGGTAGGGCCGCCGGAATCAATCAATTGGAGTATAAAGTGCTGCTAACGGGGCAGGAGATTGCCACTGGGTTCATTAATGAGCGTATTTCGGTCGCTCCGGGCTCTAAAACGCAGGTTCCCATCCGAGTGTCGACAAACGCCTATCAATTGCTTTCTGATGCCAAAACGCGGGATTCGTTCATTCAGTTTGTACAGAATCTGGCGGGTAACAAATCAGCCAAGGCTAGTAAGTTAACCATCAAGATCAAGCCTACGCTTTCTTTAGGGGGAGCTCGGGTAAACTATCCGGGTTACATTACCATCGACCAGGAAGTGACCAATAAAATTCTGATTGGAAGATAAGATTACCCCTAGAGAAAAGAAAGGGTGGGGCATGGCTCCGCCCTTTTGTTTTACCAAATGACTTCATTACAGAACACGATATTTCGCGAGACGTTTGAACAATTCCTCTGGCAGGAAATGGAGGGAGAGGACTGGGTAAAAGCGGGTGAAGGCCAGTATGAAAATGAAGCCCGTCAATTGGCTATAGCTCTCAAAGTAGAAACGGATAAAATTGTACTTTTACAAGAATTAGACTTTTACGAAAGACGGGGTTGGCAAGTGATTCAATTATGGCAGGATGTATGGGAGAATCAACCTTCCATTGTGAAAAGTCGGCTGAAGTCTTTGCTTGGAAAATCAGCCCGAATTCCGGGGCGGCTGACGTTTGTAACACCGATTGAATCTGATTTTTTTAAAGAGTTTTTGAAAAAGAACCATTTACAGGATTCGGCTAAATGTCCCTATCGCTACGGCTTATTTTTAAAAAATAAGCCACAAAACCAGCTTTTTTTAAATGACCCAACCATCGTTAATGACTGTGTGGCCGTGGCTGGCTTCGGCCCTGTACGTTTCATGCCTGGCCGGGGAGAAAACTACTATTCAGGAGAATTAATTCGGTTTTCTAATGTGCTGAATCATACAGTTGTGGGCGGACTGGATAAATTGATCAAAGCCTTTTTGCTTGAACATCCCGTGCAGGATTTAATGACCTACGCTGACCGGGATTGGTCAACTGGTAAAAGTTATGAACGGCTCGGTTTTAAGCGTGTAGGAACAACACTGCCACAGGAGTTCTGTCTGGATTTAAAAACGAATATTCGGCATTACCCACATCGACTCAAAAAGGATTTTTCGGGAGAATTCAGGGAAGTGTATAATTCCGGTAATTACAAGTACATCAAGTTTTTAAGTTAATATGAGCGAGTTACAAACGCTTCAGCCCTTCGTTATTCTTGGGCCGACGGCTTCGGGCAAAACCCGTCTGGCGGTGCAGTTAGCGAAAGAATTTAATGGAGAGATTATAAGCGTCGATTCCCGGCAGGTATACCGGGATATGACGATTGGGACAGGGAAAGATCTGTCCGAATATGAAAATATACCCTACCATTTAATTGACCTGGTTGACGCCGGTACCGCTTATAATCTAGCGGAATTTCAACGAGATTTTCGAGAAAAGTTTATTGAAATCAAGGATCGTCAAAAAAGACCCGTGTTGTGTGGAGGGACGGGTTTATACCTGGAAGCGGTGC
The DNA here is from genome assembly GCF_031453245.1 of Siphonobacter sp. SORGH_AS_0500. Classification (NCBI taxonomy): domain Bacteria; kingdom Pseudomonadati; phylum Bacteroidota; class Cytophagia; order Cytophagales; family Cytophagaceae; genus Siphonobacter; species Siphonobacter sp. SORGH_AS_0500. The sequence continues at coordinate 2,678,127 of NZ_JAVIYT010000001.1, read as the reverse complement.
TTAAAAACCATCAGTATACAACCATTCCGAATGACTTTAAGCTAAGAACGGAATTGGATACCCTGACGGATGAAGAATTACAAAGTCGCTTTTCTCTTCTGCATTCCGCGTTTCATGCGGTCGCAGATCTTTCTACGCGGAAACGGACGATACGAGCCATTGAAATTGCGGAATACCTGCAAAATAATGCGTTGGAAGCTCGCCCTGAACTAACGTTAAATCCTCTGGTAATGGGCTTAAATCCACCCGTTGAAATCCGTCGGGATCGTATTACCAAACGTTTACGGGAACGATTAGAAAACGGAATGATTGAAGAAGTAGAGGCTTTACTGAATCGGGGCATACCTGCGAACCGACTGATGTATTATGGTCTGGAATACAAGTTCATAACTGAATATCTGGAAGGAAAATGGACGTATGCGTTACTCTTTGAACGATTGAACGTAGCCATTCATCAGTACGCTAAACGGCAGATGACCTTCTTCCGAAAAATGGAACGGGATGGCTTAACTATCCATTGGCTGGAGGGTTCGCCTGACGAAAATCTAATGACTGCTCGAATGCTTATCAAAGAAAACGGCGAATGAACCTGAAATCATTCGCCGTTTTTTATAAAGGTAATGGTATCCAATTATTGCACTGGATTACTCAATAATCCATCGCTTTTAATAATGCTTTTCAGCTCTGCGTAAGGAATCATAATTTCCGTTGGACCTTCAGCATATGACTTGATTTCCATCGCATTATAGCGGAATAATAAGCCCTCTTTCTGGATGCTGAAATTGTCATTTAAAGCAAAGGCATTCCCCGTAAAAAAGTAACGATCTCCGTAGGCATCCCCGTCTTTTAATCCTTCCTGTTTACGGAAAATTTTCTCGGCTACGGTCGAAAGAGTCTTCTCGTAACCTGGCTTAAATAATTCGGAAAGATTAATCCGGTGTCCGTTCGTAGTGAAGTTAGCGTATTGCGTGAACGTAACGGGATGAGCACCGCCAGAGTAATTGTAGCTGAAAATCGAAACGACAGTCAACTGAGGCGTTTGTCGGATTACCTCGGTTTTTACTTCACTCGCCCAGGCTCCACCTAAAATGGGTTCATTCGGAAAACGTTTTCGCTGATCGGTAATAAAGTCATCGAAGCCTGCCACAAAGTCCTTTACGACGGTATTCGGGCTGGCTTTCTTCATTTCTTCTGTACTGCTCTCTCCGTCCAGGTAACCCGAGGCCGCAACACTGGCCCGAATAATGCTGTCGGTCAGAGCTTTGTTTCCTTCAAAAACAGGATACGTGAAGCTGGCTTTCGCACACAAAGAGTCGGGACGTACGCATAACTGACTCTGAACGGAATCGCCTTTGATTTCATAGGCGGGGGCGTCCGAACCTTTGGCAGAGGACTGTTCCGATTGTTTGGACTCACAGGACGCCAATAGAAGTAAGGCGGGGAATAAGAGGGTTACTTTCTTCATAGTGTTCATGAATGGGACTGAGAACGGCTTGAATGGGCAGAAGGATGACCAGAAAAGGCTCTAGTTACGTTTGGGGCTGTTTGTTGTTCAATAGAAATGGTGGTAAATGGATCGTTAACCGTAAGAAGGTCGTGCCATAAAGCCATTTCAGTACGTTTGGAGCTAACATTCGGAAGTAAGGTTAACCCTTGCCTTCGGTGAGGTGTGAAAGTAACCAGAACTTCCGAATTACCCAGCTCAAACGAATAATTATGACTTTTCGGCCCAGATTTGAGCCAGATTTACGATGACTTCCACGGCTTTTTCCATGTCCTGACGTGTTACCCATTCCTGACGGGAGTGAAAAGCGTGCTCGCCTGCAAAAATATTGGGGCAAGGCAAGCCCATGAAGGAAAGTCGGGAACCGTCGGTACCCCCGCGAATGCTCATTTGCTTCGCCACAATACCGCTGCGTTCAATAGCTTCCAAAGCATATTGAGCTACTTGTGGATGCTGATCGAGTACCTCTTTCATGTTCCGGTACTGCTCCATAACCTTGAAGTCAATGCTGGAATTTGGATAATGCGTTAATACCTGATTGGTAATCTCTTTCAGAAAGGCTTCCTTTTCGTGCAGGCCTGCTTCCGAAAAATCACGGATGATGAATTCCAGTTCGGCTTCTTCAACCGTTCCATTCATGAAAGTCGGATGAACAAAGCCTTCCATCGCTTCCGTCGTTTCGGGCGAAAGGCGATCTTTAGGTAAAGCAGCCAGAATGTCTCCGGCAATCTTGATGGCACTTTCCATGCGTCCTTTGGCAAAACCGGGGTGCTGACTAACTCCCTGAATGCGAAGGTGAACGGCGTCGGCAGAGAAGGTCTCATCTTCCAGCGAACCCAGCGTTTCGCCGTCAATGGTATAGCCGAAGTGAGCACCGAGTTTCGCCAGATTTACGTGTTCTGTACCACGTCCTACTTCTTCATCAGGCGTGAAGAGGATCTTAATAACGCCGTGTTCAATTTCGGGATGCGTAATGAGGTAATGAACCGCATCCATAATTTCAGCCACACCGGCTTTGTTATCAGCTCCCAACAAAGTAGTTCCAGAGGCAGTAATCAAATCATTCCCAATCTGAGCGGCCAGGTCGGGGTGATCTTTCTGGCGAATCACCTGTGTGGGGTCATCGGGCAGAATCACATCGGAGCCATCGTAATTTTTGTGAACCAGGGGTTTGACACCGGCCCCGGAGCAGTCGGGCGAGGTATCCACGTGCGAACAGAAGCAGATCACCGGAATATTCGTTTTGCCGGAGGTAGCTGGTAACGTCGCATAGACGTACCCGAATGCATCCAGTTCAGCATCCGTAATACCCATTTCCAGAAGCTCCTGAACGAGTATTCGGCTTAAATCTTTCTGTTTTTCAGTAGAAGGAGAGGTTTTTGAATGCGGATCGGATTGCGTATTGACCTGAACATAACGTAAAAAGCGATCGGTGACGGTAAAATTATAATTCGCTGAAATCATTGATAGTCAATAGAATAAGGGATTTGTACAAAATTATATAGCAAATTAGCAAGTTTTTTTGCGGAATGGAGGCCGCTTTTTTACGTCATTCAAATTTATTTTTGTGCCGTGTGAAGGGTTTTTGTGTATTTTCGCTGTCATCAAAACGATGCCTCTCCTTAGCATGGCCATTGCCAAATAAATTTTTGCTTTATGTCTGATTTTGCAGAACTGTCCGTTGAAGGTAAAAAGTATCAACTTCCCATCGTAGTAGGGACGGAGGCTGAAAAAGCCCTCGATATTAACAAACTTCGCGATGAATCGGGATACATCACGATTGATTCTGGGTACAAAAACACTGGTGCTACGAAAAGTGCAATCACTTTTCTGGATGGTGAGAAGGGTATTCTGAACTACCGTGGCTATAGTATCGAAGATTTAGCAGCGAAAGCGACTTTCCTTGAAGTCGCTTATTTGCTTATTTATGGAGAGCTTCCCACTACTGAGCAATACGCTGAATTCGAAGGAGCGATTCGTCGCCACACGATCGTAAACGAAGGCGTACGTACGATCTTTGAAGGATTCCCCGTGAATTCGCACCCCATGGCGACGCTTTCCTCGCTGGTAAGCTCCCTGAGTGCCTTCTATCCAGACTCGTACGAAGGAAAAGACAATTCTGACCGTCATATCATTCGCTTACTGGCGAAGTTGCCTACAATTGCCAGCTGGAGCTATAAACGGGCGATGGGCCACCCGATGAACTATCCTAAAAATGATTTGGACTACTGTTCAAACTTTTTACACATGATGTTCTCGCTGCCCGTTGAGAAATACGAAGTAGATCCCGTGGTTGCTTCAGCCCTGAACACGCTGTTGATCCTCCACGCCGATCACGAACAAAACTGTTCGACTTCGACGGTACGTCTGGTCGGCTCTTCTCAGGCCAACCTGTACTCTTCGATTTCGGCGGGTATTAGTGCTCTCTGGGGACCTCTGCACGGCGGTGCTAACCAGGAAGTAATCGAAATGCTCGAAGCGATCAAAGCCGACGGCGGAGACGTTAGCAAATACATTGATATGGCTAAAAACGCGAAAACAACGGGCTTCCGTTTGTTCGGTTTTGGTCATCGTGTGTACAAAAACTTCGATCCCCGGGCGAAAATCATTAAGAAAGCAGCCGACGAAGTACTGGCGAAACTGGGCGTGAATGATCCCGTTCTGGAAATCGCAAAAGGACTGGAAGAAGCTGCTTTGAACGACGAATACTTCGTTGCTCGCAAGTTATACCCCAACGTAGATTTCTATTCAGGTATCATCTATCGTGCTTTAGGCATCCCAACGAACATGTTTACCGTTATGTTCGCCATCGGACGTCTGCCCGGCTGGATTGCTCAGTGGAAAGAAATGCGTGCGGCGAAAGAACCTATTGGTCGTCCTCGTCAGATTTATACGGGTGCTACGCTTCGCGAATTCGTTCCTATCGAAAACCGATAGTCACCGAACTGCTATTCAAAAATGTGGGCTTGTTCCCACATTTTTTTTGCCTTTACTTTTTCATGGCTTTTATGGGAAAGGCTTCCTCGGTTCGGGGAGGCCTTCTTTGTTAGGTAGTGAGCGGAAAAGATGATTGCACCGTACTCAAAATATTAGAACGTTTCTTTCAAACCTGACCGAAGGATGTTTGGATTTGTTGTGAAATGGTAAATTGAAAGATCAGAATCTTTTGGAAGAGGAGAATGAAACGATTCATTAGGGGCTTCTGGAGGCAATAAAGAATGCTAAATTTTGACACCAGCCTCGGCCTAAATGCACTACCTTAGTGGCCTATCGTACTTCTGAAGCGTTTTCCAGGGATTGGAAGACGTGCTTCTAAAAACTAACGCATGCATGGAAGAGAAAAAAAATCTTCGCCGTCAGGATGCTTTGGATTACCACTCCAAAGGCCGTCCTGGAAAGATCGAAGTGGTTACTACGAAAGAAACAGCCACTCAACGCGACCTCTCACTAGCTTATTCGCCCGGTGTTGCAGAACCCTGTCTCGCTATTGCTCAAAATCCTGAAGACGTATATACATACACCGCCAAGGGTAACCTCGTAGCGGTCATCTCCAACGGTACGGCTGTACTGGGACTGGGAGATATTGGTCCAGAGGCGGGTAAGCCCGTTATGGAAGGGAAAGGCGTACTTTTCAAGATTTATTCAGATATCGACGTCTTTGATATTGAGCTGAATACAAAAAACGTCGATGAATTTGTTCGGACGGTAAAAATCCTTGAACCGACCTTCGGCGGTGTGAACCTCGAAGATATTAAGGCTCCCGAGTGTTTCGAAATTGAAGATCGTCTGCGGAAGGAACTGAAGATTCCCGTCATGCACGATGACCAGCACGGAACGGCGATTATCTCCGGTGCTGCTCTGTTAAACGCTCTGGAAATCGTTGGAAAGAAAATCAGCGAAGTAAGATTCGTGATTAGTGGAGCCGGAGCGGCGGCCATTTCCTGTACAAAAATGTACGTGAATCTGGGAGCCCGTAAGGAAAACATCACGATGTTCGATAAAGACGGTACGATCTGTCTGGAACGCGATAACATCTTTGATATTCAGCGTGAATTTGCCGTAGAGAAATCCATTTCTATGGTAGACGCGGTCAAAGGTGCCGACGTTTTCATTGGATTAAGTGCGGCCAATGTCCTTTCGCAGGATATGGTGCGGAGCATGGGGGATAACCCCATCGTTTTTGCCATGGCTAACCCTTCGCCTGAAATCTCTTACGAAGACGCTACCGCGGCTCGTCCTGACATTATTATGGCGACGGGACGTAGTGATTACCCCAATCAGGTTAATAACGTCTTAGGTTTCCCGTATATCTTCCGGGGAGCTCTCGACGTGCGGGCCACGGGCATTAATGAAGCCATGAAAATGGCCGCTACGTATGCTCTTGCCGAATTAACTAAAGAACCCGTCCCCGATATTGTAACGATTGCTTACAACGAGAAAAACCTGTCTTTTGGCCGGAATTATATCATTCCCAAGCCGATGGACCCTCGTTTATTAACCAAAGTAGCTCCCGCAGTAGCGAAAGCAGCGATGGAGTCAGGCTTAGCAACCCAGCCCATTGAAGACTGGGAAGCTTACGAGCAGGTATTAGCGAAACGCTTAGGTCAGGATAACCAATTGACCCGTGCCATCGTCAACAAGGCGAAAAAAGATCCTAAGAAAGTAGTTTTTGCCGATGCCGAAAGTCAGGCGGTATTGAAAGCTGTTCAGCAAGTATGGGACGAAGGCATTTGCGAGCCTATTTTATTGGGTAACCAGACTAAAATTCGCCAGCTCATCAAGGAAGACCGTCTGGAACTGGAAGGCATTCAGATCATTGATCCTCGTTCGGAGGAGGCCAAATCGCTGGCGGATGAATTTGCTTCGGCTTTCTACGAAAAACGCAAACGCCGGGGAATTAGTCCCGCTGATGCCCAGCAATTTATGCTTCGTCGGACGTATTTCGGTGCGATGATGGTAGAGACGGGCAAGGCCGACTGTCTGATCTCGGGTCTGACGCGTAACTACCCCGATACCATTCGTCCTTCCTTGCAGATCATTGGTCGCCGGGAAGGCATTAGTAAGGTGTGCGGTATGTACATCCTGTTAACGAAAAAAGGCCCCTTATTCCTTTCTGATACGACGGTTAACTTCAATCCGACGGTTGAAGAACTCGTTGAAATCACGGAATTAACGGCGAATTCAGTGGAAAGCATGGGTGTTAAACCCAGAATCGCTCTGTTAACCTATTCTAACTTCGGTACGGCTGACGGTGAAGATGCTGAAAAAATGCGGAAAGCTACAGCCATCCTCCGTGGAAAGCATCCCGATTGGGTAGTAGAAGGCGAAATGCAGGCTCACCTGGCCTTTAATACCGATCTGGTGAAGCAACAGTATCCTTTCTCTGATTTAGCGGAAGAGGGAGCCAATGTGTTAATTTTCCCTAACCTGTCCGCCGCTAACATTGCCTATAACTTACTGAAAGAAGTAGGGGATCTGGAATACATCGGCCCTGTTCTTTTAGGATTGAAGAAACCCGTGCACGTATTGCAGTTGGGTAGTTCCGTTCGGGAGATCGTAAATATGGTGGCCATTGCAGTTACGCAGGCTCAGGAAATCCGGTAAAATACATTAGGAATCTCGTTGAAAGTTCCCGTCCGGTTTTTCCGTGGCGGGAATTTTTTATACATAAAAGTAAGTCTATTTCGCAAGCAAGAACTTGTAATGAAATGAGTATTTGTTTAAGTGTGTATTTCATTAAATAAGTAAATAGTGATTCAAGTAAAAGAGGTTATGATTAAATAATGATTTACGGAAATTATCAATTACTTATTTCAATAAAGAATTATTTAAGTAAATACACATTTGTAAAGAACAGTTAATCAGTGCCTTAAACCACCTTGATGTTATGAAAGATTTGTTTTCCCAGCAATCAGAAGCCTACGCCAAGTACCGGCCTACGTATCCACAGGAGTTATATGACTTCATTTTACAGCAGGTTCCCACGAAGGAAAAGGCATGGGATTGTGCTACGGGTAACGGACAAGTGGCCGTTAAACTGGCCGAATATTTCGAGCAGGTCAATGCGACAGATATTAGTGAAAGACAACTGAGTCAGGCTACCCCGGCTCAGAAGGTTCACTATGAAATCAGTCGGGCTGAAGAGACGCCCTTCCCGAATGATTACTTTGATTTAATAACCGTGGCTCAGGCTTTTCACTGGTTCGATTTTGAAGCCTTTCACCAGGAAGCCAAACGGGTACTGAAACCCGAAGGTGTCATTGCGGTATGGGGGTACGAGCTCTTAGAAATCTCCCCAGACATTGATCCCCTGATTCTGGAATTTTATGAAAATGTTGTCGGGCCTTATTGGGCACCCGAGCGGCATCATATAAAAGAGAAGTACAGCCGGATTTCCTTTCCTTACCGAGAAATTCAGGCTCCGGATTTTGAGATGGTAAAAGACTGGACGCTGGAAGATCTGGCGGGCTATTTCAGCTCCTGGTCGAGTGTGCAGGGATATAAGGAAGCCAACGAAGGCGAAGACCCCGTGCCGGAGTTAATCAAGCAAATCAGTCCGCTTTGGGATGTGGATACGCGACAAGAGGTAATCTTCCCGGTTTTTCTGCGGATTGGGATTAATAATCTATAGCCTGATGGTTCAATAGTTCTTCGGTCAGAAACATACACAACCTAACAAAAAATCCCCGAAATTGCTTCGGGGATTTTGTATTTTTCTAAGAGCCTGCTTGAGTTATTTCTCCACTGCTACCAGCGAAAAAAGCTGGTAGCGGTAGGTATGGAGTGATTTTAGACAGTGTTCAATTGCTTTTTTGTATGAATAATCAGTTCGTACTATTGCTATTGACGGACTCATGCCAAGAAGTAAGTCTGAATTAGCACTAAATCAATGTTGCCAGCGGCGGTAAGATTACTTGATCTTAAAAAACATAGCTTCTGAAGCTTTCACCGATTGAGAATGGAAAGGCTAATACATTTTTAAGAAGCGAGAAATTACGAAGCATACACCATCGGTCATTTCTCCACCGCTGCCAGCTTTTTTTGCTGGCAGCAATGACTCGCTCCCTCCCAGCTCATGCTGCCAGCAAAAAAGCTGGCAGCGGCAGTCCAAAAGTATCCCCCACGAGAGGTAGTACTTATTTCTTCGTCGCTTCCAGCGTGGCCCGGCCAGCTTTTTCGCTGGCAGCATAAGCTGGAAATCGGTCAATTCATTACTACTAGCAAAAAGCGGTAGGCAAGTAGTGACTTTAGGCAATCTTTAATTACTTGATCGCATTAAATTCAGCTTCAGTAATCGTCAAGACTGTTCCGTGACGAATGCCTTTGGGAAATTCTACCTGGTCAGATACATCTTCCCAGTGTTCCATGTCCTTCGAACGGAGGGCACCGTAGGTATGGTCGATGTATTTGTCGAAATACACGTAGACGTAATCGCCAATTTCTACCGCCGTTGGGCCTTCTGCCCAGTACTTACCCGTAATTGGAGCCGAAACCTCAACGGGATAAGGCCCTTCCGCTTTCCTTGACTTGGTAATCCGTATGTTTTTTTCCGCTGGTTTCGGATTCTCGTTTTTCACGAACATGTAATACCATTTTCCTTTTTTCAGCAAGCTTGCGTCAATGGCACTGAAGCTGGGATTAAAGAATAGCTTCGTCTTGCTGAATTTTTTGAAGTCTTTGGTCGTGACGTAATAGATGCGGTGGTTTAGTCCTTTTTCGTGTTCAGAATCGGCTATGTCCGCATGTCTTCCCGGAATGGTTGTAGCCCAGAAGATGAGGTACTGCTTTTGCTGATCGTCGTAGAAGACTTCGGGGGCCCAACTGTTCTTAGCGGTGGGTTCATGCTCCATGACCGGAATAGCTTGTTGAGGTGACCAGTTTTTTAAATCTTTGGAAGAACTATAGCCAATAATCTGATCGTGCCAGCCGGACGTCCAGACCATGTGGAATTGACCATCAGCTCCCCGAATGATACAAGGGTCCCGCATGAGCTTGTCTTTGCCTACTTCAGGGCTGAGGTAAGAAGCTCCCTGACGCAGGGCCGACCAGTGAAGACCATCGGTACTGGAGGCATAATGTAAACCGTCCTGACCGTTATCCGTGAAGTAAGAAAACAGATACACCTGTTTCTGAGCCGAACAAATCAGGCTCGCCAGAAAAAAGACTGGGAATAAGAATTTACGCATGAAAAGAAGGAAAAAAAATTAGACTCGACAAGTTATCGGTTTTCAATAAAAATAGGTGATGAGTAATTACTGAAATAATCAAATACTGATTTACTATAAAGATCATTTAAGTAATTGAGTATTTACTAGTGTCTGATTGTTAGTGCATTAATCGCATATGGAAAGAATGAATTTACTACATAGACCTCAAATTAAGTTATTGAAAAACTTTACCCGAAGCGATCTGGAAGGAGCTGCCTTACCCACACTTGGGGTATTTGTAGGGCTGGTATTAGCTCAGATTTCTTACTTTGGTCCCTTCGCCGGATTCATGGTGATGGTGATGCAATGCCTCATGAGCGTCCGGGCTAAGGGTTCGTACAGGGAGCGTCTGCAAATGCTGGCTTACGTTTTGCTCATTTTGATCGGGACGACGGCCTGGGGAATCTTCAGCTCTTTTCATACCATCAATGTCGTCTTCGGGGTGCTCTTATTATCCGTAGCTTTGACGTACTGGAGACATTTCTTTCCAGAGGACTGGAGGAGTATCAATGCCCCCGCATCGGCCTTGTATTTCGTAACCCTGGCGACGAAGGCGGATGAAAAAGCATTACTGGCGGTCTTATTCAGTGGAATTCTGGGCATCGGCTTGCAAGCGTTTCTCTGGTTTGTATACCCTCAGGCTTTTGATAAAAAGTCTCCCGTCATGCGACTGAAAAGTCGCCGGGCCCGGAAACGCCCTCGGGCCAACCCGGTCGATCTGACGCTCATTTCTTCGGTAAAGCCTGATCTCTGGCGTTACACCTTTCGGCTGATGTTTCTGTTGATATTAAGTGTCTGGATTGTGAATTACACGCATTCACTGCACGCGTACTGGATTCCCTTAACGGTAGTAATCGTGCTACAGGATAACCATCTGGATACGCTCAAGCGAGTAGGTGGGAGAGTGCTGGGCACCTTTATCGGGAGCATCATCGGGAGCTTCCTATTGGCCCTTCACCCGGATCCGCTACTAGGGATGCCTTTACTCATCCTCTGTATGTTTACCTTTCTGCTGATTGTCAAGCATAATTATCCAATAGCCTGTATTTTCCTGACGATTTATATTATTCTGTTGATTGGCCGACAATCGACGAACACGTTTCAGGTTGGCGTGGAGCGAACGCTGTTTACATTAGCGGGCGGGTTACTGGTATTTTTAAGCTCGTATGTGTTGTTCTGGCAACGCAAAAAACAACAAAGTGTCAGCTAAAGCTCTGGAACTTTACCGGATGCAATTGCCGTTGAATTATCTTTGTGAAAAGATTATAACGAGATATGTCAGAAGTGCTTATTGCTCCCCAGCCTGTTCAATTACCTGTGATGGAATCCTTTTATACGCTTCAGGGCGAGGGATATCATAACGGAAAAGCCGCTTACTTCATTCGCCTGGGTGGCTGTGAGGTAGGCTGTCACTGGTGTGATGTGAAGGAAAGCTGGGATGCCAGCCTGCATCCTCAATTTACGATTGAAGCCATAGTGAAAGGAGCCCTTCAGCATCCAGGACGATTGGCGGTGATTACGGGTGGAGAGCCCTTAATGCACGATTTAACGGATTTGACAGCGGCCTTACAGCAAGTCGGTTTTCAGACCAATATTGAAACCTCCGGCGTATATGCGGTGTCGGGAAGTTGGGACTGGGTTTGTTTTTCACCCAAGAAATTCAAGGAGCCGCATCCAGACATTTATTCGAAAGCGAATGAATTGAAGGTAATTATCTATAATAAGTCCGATTTTGAGTTTGCGGAAGAACACGCAGCGAAGTTACAGACTGACTGTCAGCTTCTGTTACAGCCGGAATGGAGCAGGCACGAAATGATGCTTCCCCAAATCATTGCGTACGTAAAAGACAATCCGAAGTGGCGGGTTTCGTTACAAACGCATAAATACATGAATATACCCTAAGCCGTATGTTTGAAAAAGGTACCTTAGTTCGGAATTTTTTTACGGAGCCCATGCAGGCCCGAAGATGTTTCAAAGCAGCCGCAGTGCTGGCCCTGTTCACACTGGGGTACCAAACTTCATTTGCTCAGGACAAAAGAGCACGGGATGCTTACGAGAAAGGGCAAAAGGCCTTGGCTAATCGGGATATGGGGGCGGCTCGCAAGGAATTTCAGAAGGCCGTCGAGCGGGACGAAAATTATGGCGAGGCTTATTTCAGACTGGCTCAGCTTTTCGAATATGACCGGAATCTGGAAGAATCGGCGAAGTATTACCAGAAAGCCGTTACGCTCAAGCCTGACTCGCCGGAAGTGCAGCCTGCCTTTTTATGGCTAGGGGCTTATTACCTGAAAACCGGGAACTACGCTCAGGCAGCTCCATTGCTGGAGAAATACCTGGAGGTTCAGAAATCCATTACCAAGCCGAGTCCGATTCTGAAAATAAGTCTGAAGCGTGCTCAGCGAATGCTGGATGTCTGCCGCTTCTCTCAGGAGGCAGTCAAACACCCGCTTACCGTACAAGTCAAAAAGCTTCCCGACGTTATTAATGCTTTTGATTCTCAGTATTTTCCGGTCTTAACTGCCGATCGGCAACACCTTTTCTTTACCGGAATTGAACAACCCAATGGGGATGAAAATCTCTACATTTCTTCGTATACCGAAGAACTCGGCTGGACGAAGCCCAGGGCGGTTTCCGGGATGATTAATACCGATGAAAACGAAGGAACTTCCAGCATTTCAGCGGATGGCCGGACGCTAGTCTTTACCGTTTGCCAGAGTCGCCTGCGTCGGGGATATGGGAATTGTGATTTATACATTACCTATCGAAATGGCGATCAATGGACGGAACCTGAAAACCTGGGGCCGCAGATTAACTCCGCTGCCTGGGAGTCTCAACCTACCTTATCGCCCGATGGACGGGTCATCTTCTTCGTTTCCGATCGTCCCGGGGGCCTAGGCAAGCGAGATATCTGGATGAGTAAAAAGGATTCACTCGGCCGCTGGATGCCTTCGGTTAATGCCGGGCCGGCTATTAATACCACCGAAGATGAAGTGTCTCCCTTCCTGCATGCCAATGGTACATCGCTGTTTTTTGCTTCCGATGGATACACGGGCCTGGGGGGATTTGATCTCTGGTTAACCGAATTTGACGGGAAAACTTTTTCAAAACCCGAAAATCTGGGGTATCCGCTGAACAATCATGAAGATCAGGTGGCTCTTTACATCACAGCCGATGGTCGGAAGGGCTATTATTCGCAGGAGGATCGCATCGAGACGGATCATCGGCAGTCGCGTTTATGGGAGCTGGATGTTCCTGAAACGTTGGCCTCCCGTTTCAAGCGGGCTCATGTGCTCAAGGGATTCATCGTCGATGCAACTACCAAGAAACCTTTGGTAGCGGCTCTAGAAGTGATAAATCTGAAAACCAAAGAAAAAGAAGCCGTTCTCCGCAGCGATAACCGCACGGGGGAATATGCTGTGGTTTTAACCTCAGGAAACGAATACGCCGTCTTTGTGAATCGGCCGGGGTACCTGTATAAGAGTCTTTCCTTTGATTTTTCGGGAACTAGTGCCGATAAAGTGTTGGATATCGCTCTGGAAGCCATCCGAAAAGATCAGCACGAAATCCTCAAAAATGTCTTTTTCGATTCGGGTAAATGGGAGATCAAGGAAAAGTCACAGGCAGAGCTGGAGAAGCTCGTAAAACTGCTGAACGAAAATCCGTCCGTCTCTATCGAAATCTCAGGCCATACCGATGACGTAGGAGAAGACAAAAATAACAAAGAGTTATCCCTGAAACGGGCCCGTTCCGTAACGGATTACCTGACCAGTCAGGGGATCTCCGCCCACCGTATCAAAGCCGTAGGCTACGGAGAAACGCAACCCGTAGTCTCCAACACCGACGAAGAAAGCCGGGCACTCAATCGGCGGATTGAGGTGAAAATACTTTAGCGTTGGGAGTGGAGGGTTTAGTGTTTTGAGTTAATACTGGTTCAAAATTTTCCTCGGGCTGTCAATAACTAGGGAATTATTCCGAGATGTAGTTTAGGGCCGATACTCAGATAAAGGCATTTAAGTAGGGGAGATTTCTGACAAAACTCTAAATCCCAAACGCAAAACTCCCAATGCTACACTCTGATTTTCAGTAAGTCTCAAAAAAATCTTGCCTTTCCGGCATGAATTGGCAATTTTTGTGTTAGCAACGTTGTTGCAAAGGAAGTATCATTTCCCATTTTTTATGTCAGCAGAACATATCCATTGCCTAATTATCGGCTCAGGCCCTGCGGGGTACACAGCCGCTATCTACGCCTCACGTGCGGGACTTAATCCCGTTTTATATACAGGTCCTCAACCCGGTGGTCAGTTGACTACTACTACGGAAGTCGATAACTTTCCTGGCTACCCCGAAGGAGTAACGGGTCCTGAAATGATGCAGGATCTGGAGAAACAGGCTCGTCGTTTCGGCACGGAAATCCGTTACGGCTTAGCTACCAAAGTTGATTTCTCGGACCCAACCTCCAAGAAAGTATGGATTGATGAAACGCACGAAATCTGTGCTGATGCCATCATCATCTCTACGGGAGCGTCTGCCAAATGGCTGGGTTTAGCCGGTGAAGATATCTACAATGGTCGCGGCGTTTCGGCCTGTGCCGTTTGTGATGGGTTCTTCTATCGGGGTCAGGAAGTAGTGGTTGTCGGAGGGGGTGATACCGCTGCTGAAGAGGCAAGCTATCTGGCCAAATTATGCAAGAAGGTATACCTGCTGGTGCGTCGGGATGAGTTACGTGCTTCGCAGATCATGCAGACCCGCGTAAAATCATTACCTAACCTCGAAATCCTGTGGAACACCGAAACGGAAGAGTTATTAGGTGATGAAACGGGATTAACAGGGGCTCGGGTGAAAAACGTAATTACGGGAGAAACGCAGGATTTATGCGTAACGGGCTTCTTCGTAGCGATTGGACACAAGCCTAACACCGATATTTTCAAGGATTATATCACCATGGATACTACAGGATACATTAAAACCGTTCCCGGTAGTAGCAGAACGAATGTAGCAGGCGTATTTGCCTGTGGTGATGCTCAGGATAATGTATACCGTCAGGCGATCACGGCAGCAGGTACGGGATGTATGGCTGCTCTGGACGCTGAACGCTGGCTGGCTGAAATGGAAGCCCCAGTGGTCATTACTCCAGAAATTTTGGAAAATTAATTGAACATAACTCCCTTACCGTACTCTAACGGAATAGAAGCGGGGCTTTCGGAGCCAAACCCTCCTGAAAAGCTCCGCTTCTTTTTGGGATAGACATATCGATCCATTCAATACGTCTGAATGGATACTTTTTAGGTGTACTGAAACACATGATGAAATTAGTAACCGCTCTTTTTTTCTGTAGCATCTGCGTGTTCGCCACCACGGAAAGCTTTGCTCAACAGGAAAAAGGTCTGTTTAAAAAGGCCCCCAGTATTAAGCCTAAGTCGACAGATAAGAAAAAAGTGAATGAGTTTGAGCTTCAGCAGGAAGCTACGCCGAGTCTTCGCTTTTCGGAACAGTTTGAACCCAAGAAAGCCGTAAACCCCGTGACCAGTAATATGGACACCACGCGGGTAGACGATAAAACGGAGAAAATTCCGACGGAAACCGAAGATCAGGTCTATGATGATTCTTCCGGGGTTTGGGTAACAACCCACCGCTACTTCTCCATCTGGGATCCCAATACCATTGATCCCTATAACATCAATCCACTGGATTTCGACGAACCTATCGATCTACTCCTATATGATGAGGCCAAAAGCCAACTCTGGTCGGCACCGCTCCAAAAAGGCGTGTTAACTTCCCAGTTTGGCCGTCGTTGGGGCCGCTGGCATACGGGAGCTGATCTTGATCTGGATACCGGAGAGGATGTGTTTGCTGCTTTTGATGGTCAGGTTAGGGTGGTCAGTTTTGATGGAGGCGGGTACGGTCGTTATGTCGTTATCCGACATTATAACGGTTTAGAAACGTTATATGGCCACTTATCAGCTCAATTGGTTCAATCAGGGCAGTTCGTTAAAGCCGGGGAAAAAATTGGTTTGGGAGGAAGCACGGGCCGGAGTACGGGACCGCACTTGCACTACGAAGTCCGCTACGAGGGTAATCCCTTTAATCCGCTGGAGATTTATAAATTCCCCGAAAACGTAATCAAATCCGATCATTACCTGCTCACTTCCAAGGTGTGGGACCACCTGCGGGGCGGCGGAAGTAACCGCGTTCAGTATGAATATAACACGGGGGAGAAATCGAAACAGCACCGTCAGATTCGATGGTATCGCGTTCGGAAAGGAGACACCTTATCCGAAATCGCTCACCGTTCCGGCATCACCATTACCCAACTGAAACGTCTGAATGGGTTGCGTAACAGTAACCTGAGTATTGGTAAAAAACTCCGGGTAAAATAAGGAATGAGTATACGCTAACCACCGCAGGCTGCATCGTCTGCGGTGGTTACTCGTTTTATTTGCTTCCTCATTAAACCCAGCCTTCGTAAATCCGTTCTTATTGGCTCAATTATTAGTAAGAGACAGGCACAGCCTGCCTCCTTATTTGTTACCTGGTATTCATGTCTTATTCCCACTATTTATGTACCGCCGTTTTCTTTCTAGCTACTTACTTCGCTACAACGCCCGCCCTGGCTCAGGAACGGGGTGTTTTTAAGAATACCCCCACCATCAAAAGTAAGATTCCTCCCAAGCCGGTAACGAAAAAATCGACGTTGGAAGAAGATCCCGTATTACTCTTACGGTCCTACGAGCAATTTGAGCCCTTGAAGTTACCTAATCCGTTCGTACGCAGTGCGGTTGATACCATGCATGCGTCTCAGCTGGAAACGGATCAGTTTATTGTAGAAACTTTTCAGGAAATTCGTCCTTATAATTCTGACACCTGGGCAAAAGTAAGTGAGCACTTTAGAGTGTGGGACGAGCACCATGTAAATCCCTATGGCTACGACATACGGAACTTTGACGAGTCAATTAACATTCAACTCTATGACACCACTCGTCAGCAGTATTGGTCGGCACCGCTTGAGAAGGGACAACCTACGTCGATTTTCGGCTGGCGGAAAATTCGCTGGCACAAAGGCGTGGATTTGAATCTAAATACAGGCGATCAGGTTCGGGCCGCTTTTGATGGCCAGGTTCGGGTGGTAAGCTTCGAAGGCCGGGGATTTGGTCGTTACATCGTCGTCCGGCATTACAATGGGCTGGAAACGGTTTATGGGCATTTATCCAAACAATTGGTGAAGCCCAAACAGCAGGTAAAAGCGGGCGAACTGATTGGGTTAGGTGGAAGCACGGGCCGAAGTAGTGGGCCACACCTTCATTTCGAGTTGCGGTACGAAGGTCATCCCTTTAACCCACTGGAGATTTTTGCCTTTCCTGAGAATGTGATACGCTTTAGCCAGTACATCCTCACGCCTAAAGTGTTTGCTTACGTGACCGGGCGTAAGTTTGAAGAAACCAAGAACGAGCCGGAAGGAGATGCTGACGAAGCGGAAGAAGAAGTAGAATACCGGGAAACCGATTGGTATACCGTACGGAAAGGGGATACTTTGGATGAAATATCACGTCGTTCGGGTATATCCATTGGCCGGATTAAAGAGTTAAATGGATTACGCACAAGCCGATTACAAATTGGACAAAAATTACGCATACGCTAATGAAATTAGACATACTGGTTCTGGCTGCTCATCCCGATGACGCGGAGATGTCCTGCGGAGGTACCATGGCTGCCGCAGTTGCTCAGGGGAAGAAAGTAGGAATTGTAGATTTTACCCGTGGAGAATTAGGAACCAGAGGAACGCCGGAGTTACGTCTTCAGGAAGCTGCCAACGCTGCCGAAATTCTGGGTCTCTCGGCTCGCGAAAACCTGGGCTTCCGGGATGGCTTTTTTGTAAACGATGAAGCCCATCAGTTGAAGGTCGTAGAAGTGATTCGTCGCTACCAGCCGGATTTATTAATTGCCAATGCCATTGATGATCGTCACCCGGACCACGGAAAAGGGGCTGCTCTGGCGGAATCGGCTAACTTCCTGAGTGGCCTCCGTCGCATCGAAACCTTCGAGCCAGATGGCACCCCGCAGTTACCCTGGCGACCCAAACAGGTGTTTCATTACATCCAGGATCGTTACATCAAGCCCGATGTGGTTGTTGACATTTCAGAGTTTTGGGAGAAGAAACTCGAAAGTGTGAAAGCCTATCGCAGTCAGTTCTACGATCCCGAGAACACCGAACCGGCCTCGTATATTTCCAGTAAAGAGTTCTTCGATTTTCTGGTATCACGCTGGCGGGAAGCGGGCCATCAGATCGGTGCTGAATTCGGAGAAGGATTCACCAATTACCGACAAATCGGAACGAAAGATCTCTTCGCATTACTGTAAAAAAAAGTCCTCATTTTCTATGATTCTGAAAATGAGGACTTTTTTTTGAGTAAATACGTAAAACAGTAATTACTAGAATAAGTAAACACTGTTTTACGTATTTACTTATCTTGAAAATACAACCGAAGTCATGGTTAAAGAGCCACCTACGGCCTTATCATTGAAAAACTGTACCTGATCTTTCTCGCTTTGTAAACCCAGGGTATACAGCAGCGGGTAATAATGATCGGGCGTTGGAATGGCGAGGGAAGCCGCTGGTCCCAGCTTCTCGTAATGAATGAGGTTCTGGTGTGTGTGTTCCAGAATGTTTTTCTTGAACGCCTCGTTCATGGACAGTGTCCAGTCATACCCATATTCGGGTTTATGCATGTGTTCCCAGGCAATCATCCGCAGGTTATGAACCATGTTGCCACTTCCCATAATTAATACCCCCTTTTTACGAAGAGCCGCCAGTTCTTTTGCTAAGGCATAATGATAGGATGCGGGTTTATTATAGTCAATGCTCAACTGTAAAACCGGAATATTCGCTTCGGGATACATATGGCGAATCACCGTCCAGGAACCGTGATCCAGCCCCCAGTCGTGATCTAAACCAACGTCGGTACTGGTAATAAGCTGTCTGGTTTCTAACGCAACGGACAAACTTCCGGGAACGGGATATTCAACTTCATGCAACTCCTGAGGAAAACCGCGAAAATCATGGATGGTCTTGGGGTGATCCATGGCGGTTACGTGGGTACCCCGCGTAACCGCCATGGATCACCCCAAGACCAGCACCGCAACGGGCTGAGGTAACTGTTTACCCAGTTCCCGCCAGGATTGGCTGAAGGTGTTATCTTCAATGCCGTTCATGGGCGAACCATGTCCCACAAACAGGACGGGCATTTCGTGCGTCTGTTTGTAAGTATCTGTTATTTTTTTTAGTGCCTGTAAATCCATGTTAATAGATGATAAACGAAGGATGATCTTCTGATTTCACACTATTGAATTATAATGTTAATACATTATATGTAATAACATATAAAAATAATAATTAATTCCTGTTAAGAATCATTAGTTTTGAAGATCATTCAGCCGGAAGCATTTAATGAGGTTACTGACGATTCAGTAACGAATCTATGAAAATTGGAATTGAAGCTCAACGCATTTTTGATCCCCAAAGACACAGCTCTGATTACGTAGCCATTAACCTGATCCAAGCCTTGCAAAAGCTCGATCAGCGAAATGAATACTTTATTTTTGCCCGTCCCGGCGAAGATCGGAGCAGTATGCAGGAAGCCTCCAATTTTCACGTCATCGAAATTCCGGGTTATAATTACCTTCACTGGGAACAGGTGCAGTTACCCCGGTACATGCGTCGCTTTAAAATTCACGTCTTGCACAGTACGGCTAATACGGCCCCGGTACGCCGTGAGGTGCCTCTGGTGCTAAATCTGCACCACATTAACTTTATGGATACGCACGACCGGACAAAAGCGGAAACGCGGTATCAGCAATTGAGTAATCGATACCGTCGCTGGATTGTTCCCCGGGTGGTCGATCAGGCAGAGTTAGTGATTACCGTTTCCGAGGAAGAAAAACAGCGAATTCTGAATCGTTTTCCGAAAGTGCAGGCAAATCGGGTGCAGGTAGTGTATAACGGTGTAAGCGAGGCGTATCATCAGGCCCATGAAGCGAATCAGGTTGCGGTACAGAAGCGTTATTCCCTGCCAGATCAGTACGTATTGCATTTCGGAAGCTCCGAGGCCCGAAAAAATACCCAGCGGGTAATTGAGGCTTTTGCCAGAGTAGCAGAGCGAGCGGATCAACTATGCCTGGTGATTACTAACGTTTCAAATGCTTTTGTAGAAAATAGCCTGGCTCACATACATAAATCTGAATTGCGGAACCGTATTCGTATTCTGGAAACGGTGAAGCAGAGCGATTTACCCGGACTATATCTGGGAGCAAAGGTTTTTATTTATCCTTCTACCCGGGAAAGTTTTATAAATCCGTTGCTGGAAGCCATGGCCGTGGGGGTACCCGTAATCACCTCTGACTTACCCGTTATGCACGAAATTGCTGGGCAGTCCGTCACGTGTATTGAGCCAACGGATGTATCTCTATTAGCAGAATCGATTCTTACGCTTTATACGGATCAGGCCCGGAGTAGCCGATTAGTGGAAGAAGCGAAACAGATTGCTCAGGATTTTACCTGGGAGCGAACCGCTCGACAAATGATTCAGATTTATGAATCCTTTAAATAGAAGGTTTCAGGCTTGATTTACTATCTATAAATCACCCCTGAAACCTTCAGCTCTTCTCAAATTATTAAGGAGCTAATCGCTCAATTTGCCATTGGTTATCCGTAAATGTGTACAACAGCCGATCGTGTAAACGGGAAGGGCGGCCCTGCCAGAACTCCATGCGTTGAGGAATGAGTCGATACCCACCCCAGTGAGCGGGTCGAGGGACAGGCTGATTCATGAATTGCTCCTGAAAACGCTTTTCGTTTTCTTCCAGCGTTTCACGGTTCGTAATAACCTGACTTTGGGGGGATGACCAAGCTCCAATCTGGCTGCTTCTGGGTCTGACGGCGAAGTAGGCGTCCGAGTCTTCCTCGGTAACTTTTTCCACTTTTCCTTCAATTCTAACCTGGCGTTCCAGTTCCACCCAGAAAAACGTCAGGGCTGCCTGTGGATGGTCGGCTAGCTCATGGCCTTTTTTGCTTTCGTAGTTCGTATACCACACGAATCCCTGTTCGTCCACGGTTTTTAATAACACAATACGACCGGAAGGCTGGCCTGAGGCCGAGACCGTTGCCAGGTGCATGGCGTTGGGTTCGGGCACTTGAGAAACGGTTGCTTCCTGAAACCAGATGCGAAACTGATCTATGGGGTTCGAGAAGACCGAAGAGACATCCAGATTGCCTTTGGTATAGTTTTCCCGGAGAGCGGATAAATCAAGCATAGGTGATGATGGCATGGCTTTCATACAAATTTAACATGGACAAAAGAAAGGACTAAGTCGTGATTACGAGCATGTTTTTCTAAATTTCATTTAAAAAACGGATTCAATTGCAGCGGAATCTACGAAGTGGTACAGTGCGTGCCGAATTTATTCTATTTTTGCCATTCCAATTCAATGGGTAAAGGATTTCAAAATGATTGACGACAACCAACTGACCCCTGAAGAGCAATCGACGGATTCGACAGCAGGACAGAACGCACCGCAAGGGCTGCCTACACAGGAAACGACATCACACGCTGGCACTGAAGATCAACCAACGACACCGGCTGAATCAGCAGAGACTTCTGCTGAGGGAACTCCCGTGTCGGAAGAGGTAGCACCGGCACAACCATCGGTGACGACCGAATGGGAATCCACGCCAGAAGTGGTCGCTGAGGCTGCACCTGAAGTGGCGGATCCTTCACTGCCCACTTCCGAATCTGATGAATCAGTGGTTGATTCGTCGGCGGATGAAGTCGAGGCCAGTGACCACACGCACACTGATTATACGCAATGGTCTAAACAGGATCTGGTAACGTTACTGGAGACCACGCTCATTGCTGTAAAAGAAGGAACTGCCGATCTGAAAGCTACCGACGCAATTCTGAAAGAAACCAAGCCCGTTTTCGAGCATATCAAAGCGGGTGAACGTCAGGAAGCTCTGCAACGTTTTATTGAGGAAGGTGGCGATGAAGAGGGGTTTGCGTACAAAGCCGATGCACTGACTCAAAAATTCGACCAGTTATACGGTCAGATTCGCGGGGAACGCGTTCGTCATTTCCAACAGGCGGAGAAAGCCCGTGAAGATAACTTCACGAAAAAGACGGAATTGCTGAATAAACTTCGTGAGCTCGTAGAAAACGAAGAAAAAAGCGGAGCTGGCGAGAAAAGCTGGGATACGTTCAAGCAAATTCAGACCGACTGGAAATCAGCGGGCAATGTATCTTCGGCTCATAACAACACGCTTTGGCAGACGTATCATGCTCTGGTAGACCGTTATTTCAACAATCGGAATATTTATTTCGAATTGAAAGAGCTGGATCGCAAGCGGAATATGCAGGCTAAAATCGAACTGATCGAGCGAGTAGAGAAAACTGCGGCGGCGGTTCAGGCTGGAGAAGAAGTGAGCGGAAAAATGCTTGATGATGCCAACGAGTTGTTTGAAGAATTCAAACACATTGGCCCAGCTCCCAAAGAAGTAAACGAAGAACTCTGGCGGAGATTCAAAGCTACCCTGGACACGCTTTACAGCAAAAAGCGGGAACAAAACGAAGCTTTGAAAACGCAGTCGGAGGAAATCTATAAATTAAAAGAAGACATTGCTTCACTGGTAGCCACATTCACGACCTTTCAGTCGAATTCCATTAATGAGTGGAACGATAAAACGAAGGCTATTCTGGCGATTCAGGATCAATGGAATGCGGTAAAAGGTCCCATGCCTCGTGATAAAGGTCGGGAAATGAGCCAGAAGTTCTGGGGAGACATTAAAACGTTCTTCCGTAACAAAGGTGAATTCTTCCGTCAGCTGGAAGCCAAGCGGGATGAGAATCTCCGTCAGAAAACGGCCCTTTGCGAACAGGTGGAGGCTTTGCTGGAAAGCGGACAGGACTCGGCAGAGACCACGCAAACGGTTATCGAACTGCAACGCCGCTGGAAATCCATTGGTCACGTTCCCGAGAAAATGCGGGATAAGATCTTTGATCGTTTCAAGAAAGCCTGCGATGCCTTCTTTGAACGCAAGCGAGATAAAAACGCCGGTATCGAGAAAGAATTTGAAGCAAACCTGGCTCAGAAAAAAGCCCTTTGCGATCAGATTGAACAGGAGGCGAAGTCGGGAGATACCGATGTGGATCGACTGAACGCATTCAAAACCCAGTGGGCAGCCATCGGATTTGTGCCACGCAAAGAAATTCAGCCCATTCAGCAACGCTACATCAAGGCTATTAATAGCTACGTAGCAGCGATGGGTAAACTAAGTGCTCACGAAAAAGAGCAATTAGTGCTGGAAAGCGAGGTAGAATTAGTGAAGCAGGAACGCGGTCGTGGCGGTCAGGTAGATCTGCGTGGAAAGGAAAACGACATTCGTCGCAAGATTCGCACGCTGGAAGACGAAATTGCTCAAATGGAAAACAACCTGGCATTCTTCGCGAATTCTAAAAACGCGGAGAAAATCCGTCTTGACTTCGAAAAACGGATCGAACGTTCTCGTAAAGATCTGGAACAACTACAACATCAGCTGCGTGTCGTTCGGGAAGCCGAAGATTAACTTTCATTAGTAACAAAAATGCCCATCTTACTCAGATGGGTATTTTTGTTAAAAACCGTTTTGATAACCAGATTATTAGAAAATATCTTCAAAAAAAATAAAAGACGGTCTTGACAAAGGGTCGTAAAAATACTAGTTTTGCGGAACGTTTGAGGGAAATGAAACACCCGCAAGCAACATAAGCCTCCTTAGCTCAGCTGGTAGAGCAACTGACTTGTAATCAGTAGGTCATTGGTTCGATCCCGATAGGGGGCTCTTAAAAGCACTTAACTACCTGGTTAAGTGCTTTTTTGTTTGGGGGATTTTTTGCATAACTCCCCAGGAAAGGACATAAGATCGTAATCCATTCTTCTCTAGAAGGCATAGTTGAGGTTACCGCCTATCATCACATTATCCAGGCCGTGGTTGGGCGGGAAAAGGCCTAAATTAGACATATGCCTTAGTCCGGCTTTTATTTCCATTCCTAAGGCCCCTGCAATGGGGAAGTGAAAGCCGAAACGAAAGTTATTATTAAAGATAAAGCCATTGTTTTGTCGAACAGGGGCCCGATCAATGTAATGGGGTCCGCTGCTGATGGAAGCAAATAAAAACACGCGGTGATGGTCCTTACCAGGATATACGCGAATCTTAAGTCCGGCGTTAATTCCTGCTTCCCAACTCGAACGGTTTTCCTTGAACTCCCAGTCGTGAAAATCAGTTGTATTGTATTGAGGGATGACCAGAAAATGCAAAGAAACCTGCTCGTCTGAATTACGTGTGACCGCCCTTTCGAGTTCTACCTGATGTGTAGTAACTACGTAACTATAATCCTGGTTGACTTTGTAGCCGCTCTTGATGCTACGTTCTACCGTGAAGGCGACGGAATGATTAAAAAATGTACGTGTGTCATTTTGGGCAAACGTATAATGTGAAACGGCGGTGACAAGCAACACCGAGGCAACCTTTCTGGCGGAAAGTTTCATAAAAAAGTATCTTCATTTGTAAACACGGAGACCGGTGCTAAAGAACAAGGTTTTATTTATCTTATCATCACCGAAGTGGATAAAATAGGATGCTGGGGACTATAAAAAGATCTTACCAAAAGTTCATAAATATTAGAGAAGATGCAAATCAGCGAAAAGATTATTTTTAAAGATTTATTTTATATCACTATTTAGATAACTATTTATACTATACGTTTATAATTTTGTAGCACTTCGTTCATGGTGATCGATTTTTTTAAGAATCACGTAGTGTTAAAATCTGATTATCTTTAGGCGTTTTGTTTGATAGGTGTGCCGTAATGAGAAATCGGCCTTCACACCGCTATCAAGTTTCTGAAAGGAGAAAAAGGTTACTAGCCCGAATCAGTTAACAGGAGGTTTTGGTAAATGAACTCCCCAAAACAACCATGTGAGTTAAACCCTATAAAAATAAATTAGGTTTGAAGAAAAGAGCTGGATCGTATTTTTCAAATGCTCCAGCGTTCATGCGATAACCAGAACTTTTCAGGCTCAAGTGTGGAGGTAGCTCAGTGTAGAAAAGTAGCAGAGTTATCGAGCGGTTTAAACCAAACCGGAACTATAGATTTAGTTTACTTGCATGAGTAATTACTTAAATGTTTAAATAGGGGTGGCTTTTCATTAAATACCTATTTACGTAAATAAGTAATGGAGTATAACGATTGCAGTTATTCAGTTATTAAGTAAATGAGTATTTAATTAAATAAGTATTTACGCTCGTTGAAATACGTTATAAAGCTATGATTTTGAGTGAACAATCGCGTTTGAAGGATTTAAATGAGTATCAGATTTTAGACACTCCACCCGAGATTGCTTATGATGCCATTACCCGACTGGCTTCTGCTATTTGCGATACGCCTATCAGTTTAGTGACCTTAATTGATCAAAATCGGCAATGGTTAAAGTCTAAAATAGGCGTTGATATCGACGAAATTCCCAGAGAAATAGCATTCTGTAATTATACCATACAGGAACCTTCGCACCCGTTGATTGTGGAAGATTCGGTATTGGATGTCCGCTTTTCAAATAGCCCTTTTGTTACGGGAGACCCTCACGTGCGGTTCTACGCCGGCGTGCCGCTGGTTTCCCCCAGAGGTCAGGCCATCGGAACCTTATGTGTGTTCGATCAGAGACCCAAACAATTGAGCCAGTTTCAAGTGGAAGCTCTACAGGATCTGGCGGCTCAGGTGGTATGGCTGTTCGAACTTCGGCGTTCCAGTCTGGAAAATATCAAAGCCAGAAATGAGTTGGCCGAACTTAATAAAAGCCTGCAACTGGCCAAAAGCCAGGCGGAGTTGGCCAGGGAAGACAAAGCCCGTTTTTTATCGACCATGAGTCACGAAATCCGAAACTCTTTGAATCCCATCATTGGTGCCTGTGATCTGTTATTGATGGAAGATTTGAATGAAGAATCGAAAGAACTGGTCGATATTCTACAGTTTTCATCTCAGACGCTTCATACGCTACTCGACGATATTTTGGCTTATAGTAAACTGGAAGCCGGAAAAGTCGTGCTGGAAAAAATTCCTTTCGATTTAAAGAAAGTGGTGCATCGGGTGATTGATGCCTATCAGCCTTCAGCCCGGGGTAAAGCCATTGAGTTGAATCTGAAGGTGGACGGCAGTATTCCTCAAACCATCTACGGAGATCCGGGACGACTGGTGCAGGTACTGAACAACCTGATTTCAAATGCCATAAAATTCACGGAGAAAGGTCAGGTATCCTTACGTGTTTTTGCTACGCAGATTACGGAAAAATGGGTAACGACTCAGTTTGAAGTAGCAGATACCGGCATTGGTATGCCCCCCGAGTTTCTGGACCATCTTTTCGAAGAATTTACCCAGGCCACCCCTGAAACCAGCCGACTGTACCAGGGTTCGGGCCTGGGCTTATCCATTGTACGCTTGATTCTGTTGCAATACAAAAGCCAAATACAGGTGGAAAGCAGTCCGGGCAAGGGCACTTGCTTCAGATTTGCCATCGACTTTTTGCTGTATTAATGGTGGTGTGTATCCAGGCAGGGGTCGTCTGGCGTTTCCGTTTCCAGGGTGGCATGCTGTATGGAGAGGTGTTCGAGGGTATGGCGGATCTCATGCTTTAGCTTAAAGATTTCGGCAGAACTCAAATGCGAAGGAATAACCAAATGGGCGGTTAATGCGTTTTCTGTGGTACTCATCGCCCAAATGTGAATGTGATGCACGTCAAGGACGGAAGGGTATTGAAGAATCTGCTCTTTGATGGATTGCGTAGATAAAGTGGCTGGAACGCCGTCGAGCGACAGAATTAGACTATCCCGAAGCAAAGACCAGGTGCTCCAGACCACTACCAGGGCGACGATGATCCCGAGAACAGGATCAAGCCAGTACCAGCCCGTTAGCGGCATAGCGATGCCTGCTGCCACTACCGCTGCGGATACCAAGGCATCGGCCAGCAGGTGGAGATAAGCCCCTTTGACATTGAGATCGTGCTCTTTCTGTCGAAAGAATAATAACGCTGTAAATGCGTTAATTCCAATACCGATACCAGCGACCAAGGCTATGGTGTCTCCTGCCACAACGTGAGCGGACCATAATCGGTTGAAGGCCTCATACCCAATGCCACCCATGACTACGAGTAATAACACAGCATTGGCCAGAGAAACCAGAACGGTGCTTTTCTGATATCCATAGGTAAAACGTTCGGTCGGTTTGGATTTGGCGAGACGAAACGCAAGCATGGCCAGTAATAAGCTGGCTACATCACTTAGGTTATGTCCGGCGTCGGTGAGTAAGGCCAGCGAATCGGTATAAAAACCAGCGGCGGCTTCAACGATAACAAAGGTGGTATTGAGAATGATGCCAATGACAAAAGCACGATTTACTTCGGCAGGAGCATGGGAATGATCGTGAGCGTGGGAGTGAGCCATAGGAATAAACGTTTTCAACGGGCGTATAAGCTGGGCTCAAAAGTAGCCCGGCAAGTCATGCAACAGGGAATCAATAACCAATTCATTGATAAATAATCGTTCATGCACTGATAAAGTCCGAATGATCGTTTCCATAAAACAGTCTGTTTACTTTATGAAATCAATACTTACGCTGGCTTTTAGCCTGATTCTTACTGTACTGATGAGTTCCTGCTGGGCTCCGAAGTGTCCCATGAAAAGCTGTCACGTCAAAATGGAACATCGTCACGAAGGAAGAATTTATCGGGGAAGCTCTATCTTTTCCAGTCCTACGCATGGGTTTGCCTGGAAAATGAAAAATCGTAGGGGAGAGGCCGAAGAAAAATCGCTCTACCGGGATAACAAAGATCCGAAGACCAGGAAAAAATTCAAAAAGCTATTACCCTGGGAAAAAGTATAAAGCCGTACGGGTAAGGTCTAAAGCCCCGTTAAAGCACTCCTATTCACGTCAAAAGCCGAATGAATTTCTGGCTGACTGAGTATGAGTGCTTTTCTGTTCCGTTCGTAGGGAGTAACCGCAAAATCCAATAATCCGTTGGCAAAGTTAGGTGTCCTTTTCTTGGGAAAATCTTTGAAAAAACGGTAAAAAATCAGTATTTTTGGTACTTCTAATAATAATGATTCCCTCGTAAATCGGGAAATTCTGCAATTGATTTAAAATGGCTGAAACTACAGAAGACCATCTGCCCGAAGACAATAGTAACTCTGGAAATATCATTCCCATTAACATTGAGGACGAAATGCGTGGAGCCTACATCGACTATTCGATGTCGGTTATCGTATCGCGTGCCTTGCCTGATGTGCGTGACGGTCTGAAGCCCGTTCACCGTCGGGTTTTGTTTGGAATGGACGAGTTGGGCGTTAACTACAACCGCGGATATAAGAAGTCAGCCCGTATCGTTGGAGAAGTGTTAGGTAAGTATCACCCCCACGGTGATTCTTCCGTTTATGATACCATGGTACGTATGGCCCAGGACTGGTCCCTGCGTTACCCCTTAGTGGACGGTCAGGGTAACTTTGGTTCGATTGACGGCGATTCTCCCGCAGCCATGCGTTACACGGAGGCTCGTCTGAAGCGTATTGCTGAAGAATTACTGGCCGATTTAGGTAAAGAAACCGTTGATTTTCAGAACAACTTCGATGATTCGCTGAAGGAGCCAACGGTTATGCCCGCAAAATTACCCAACTTGTTGCTGAACGGTTCGGCGGGTATTGCGGTGGGTATGGCCACCAACATGGCTCCTCATAACCTGACGGAGGTAGTGGATGGTATTGCCGCGTATCTGGATAATGCGGACATTACGATTCCTGAGTTAATGCAGCATATCAAAGGTCCTGATTTCCCCACGGGCGGGACGATCTACGGTTTGACGGGTATCAAGAATGCCTTTGAAACGGGTCGTGGTCGCGTGGTGGTACGGGCGAATGCTACATTCGAGCAGACTAAAACGGGTAAGGACCAGATCGTTATTACCGACATGCCTTATCAGGTGAATAAGGCGACACTTCAGGAGAAAATTGCTGAACTGGTTGAAGACAAGAAACTCGAAGGCATCTCCGCTATTCGGGATGAAAGCTCCAACCGGGAAGGTATTCGTTTGGTTATCGAACTCAAACGCGATGCCGTTCCTAATGTGGTCCTGAATAACCTGTATAAACATACGCCCCTTCAAACGGCATTCAGCGTAAACAACGTGGCCCTGGTTAAAGGTCGCCCGATGACGCTGAATCTGAAGGACATGATTCGCTATTACGTTGAGCACCGTCTGGATGTAATTGTGCGTCGGACGCGGTATGACTTACGCGAAGCCCGCAAACGGGCTCACATTCTGGAAGGCTTGCTGGTCGCTCTGGATCACCTCGATGCCGTGATAGCTCTGATTCGTGGCTCACGAGACCCGGAAGTGGCGAAGGCTGGTTTGATGAATGGTTCGTTCATGACGCCAGATCAACGCAAGAAGTTTCTGGAAAACCCGAATCGTTCGTTACAGATCGTCGATACCTTCAAAAACGAAGAAGGTTCCGAACTGATTCTGAGTGAAGCTCAGGCGAAAGCGATTCTGGAAATGCGTCTGCAACGTCTGACGGGTCTGGAGCGGGATAAAATCATGGAAGAATACAATGAGTTAATGAAACTCATTGCTGATCTGGAAGATATCCTGGCTCGTACCGAACGTCAGTATCAAATCATTAAGGATGATTTAGCGGAATTAAAAGCCCGTTACGGTGACGATCGGCGGACGCAGATTTCTCACGCGGACGACGAGTTATCGATTGAAGATATGATTGCCGATGAAGAAATGCTGATTACCGTTTCTTCACAAGGATACATCAAACGGACGCCATTGGCTGAATACCGCACCCAAAGCCGCGGCGGCGTAGGAGCGAGAGGAGTGAAAACGAAAGATGACGATTTCACCGAACACCTCTTTACGGCCACTATGCACAATTACCTGTTGTTCTTTACGGATACGGGTAAATGCTTCTGGTTACGGGTATTCAACGTTCCTGAAGGAAATAAGACGGCAAAAGGTCGTCCGATTCAAAACTTGCTGAACATCGAATCCGGTGATCACATTCGTGCCGTGATTAACGTGAAGACGCTGACGGACCCTGATTACGTAAACAATAACTTCATTGTGATGTGTACGGAACAGGGAACGGTGAAGAAAACTTCGCTGGAAGCTTACTCGCGTCCGCGTCAGAATGGGATCATTGCCGTAAATATCAATGAAGGTGATCGCCTGCTGGACGTAGCTCTGACGAATGGTAACAACGAAATTATCATTGCCGTAGATGCAGGTCGTGCGGTTCGTTTTAACGAAGGTAAAGTTCGTCCGATGGGCCGGACTGCCACGGGTGTCAAGGGTGTTGAATTGGCAGATGATGAAAAAGTGATTGGAATGGTTTGTGTGGTGGATCCCGCGACGGCTCAGTTACTCGTTGTATCGGAACAGGGCTACGGAAAACGTTCCGACATTGAAGATTATCGCCTGACGAACCGGGGTGCCAAAGGCGTTACTACGCTGAAAGTAACCGATAAAACCGGTAAGCTGGTGGCTATTAAACAAGTGACTGATAATGACGATTTAATGATCATTAACCGCTCAGGAATTGCGATTCGTTTTGCCGTAGCCGATCTACGGGTAATGGGACGAAATACGCAGGGTGTTCGACTGATCAGTTTACGTAATGGGGATGAGATTTCATCCATTACCAAGATTGAGAATGAAGAGCTGCTGGAGGTGACAGGGCAGGAGGGGGAACAGCCTACTACGCCGCCTGAAGCACCTGCTGAGGCATGATTTTTTAAGCCTTGAAGATTTTTAAAGTCTTCAAGGCTTTCTTTTTTGTTTACGATTAAAAGACTACAGAAATAAAGTCTTGTCAAACAAATCAATTAAAAGTACGTTTTCCGTATATCAGGAAAAGTACTTACTTCGCATAGTAACTAAACCAAAATAGTAGTACAATGAATAAACTCATTCTTCCGGCCTTATTAGGCCTGTTATCAGCATCCGCTTATGGCCAGAACAGTGCTTTGGCAGCGTTAGAAAGCGGAAAGCTCGACAAGGCAAAGGAGGAGATCGATAAAGCAGTTCAGGATGCCAAGTCAGGAGCAAAACCAAAGACGTGGTTAGTGAAAGGCCAGGTTTATGAAGCTCTCTCAACAGATCAGAAATTAGCGGGTCTTGATTCCATGTCTTCGCTGGCTGCTTACGATGCTTACAAAAAAGCAGTGGAGCTGGACACGAAAGATGGAAAACAGGGTAGTACTGCGAAAGATGCCCAGAAAGCAATCACGCAGGCACCGGATTCGAAGGATAAAGTTCGTCTTTACTATGGCTTGATTGGACAGGGAAATGCAAAATATCAGAACAAGAATTTTCCTGACGCTCTGAAACTTCTCAAGACAGCGATGGTCGTAGATCCTAAGGATACCACGGCTGCCATGTTTACGGGTATTGTGGCTCAACAAACGGGCGATAATGCCACGGCTAAGGAAGGCTTTGGCAAGTACCTGGAATTGGGTGGTAAAGATCCCGTTATTTTTTACACTTTGTCTAACATCTATCGTACTGAAAAGAACGATGATGAGGCGGTCAAAGTCTTAGATAAAGGGATTGCGGTTAACCCCGACAGCAAGGATCTTAAAAACGAAAAGATCAACATTTATCTGCAATCAGGTAATACGCACAAAGCGATCGATGATTTGAAGGCGTTAGTTGAGAAAGATCCCAACAACACGCAGAACATCGTTAACCTGGCCATTCTGTATGACAATGCCGCACAGAATACGCAGGAAGAACTGAAAAAGTATGCATCAGAAGCCAGAAAAGGCGGAGACGCTGACAAAGCAGTAAAAACGGCTGAAGCGGATGTGAAACTGTATCAGGATGAGGTAACTCGTTTGACGGCTGCTCTGAAGAAAAAACCAACGGACAAAGAATTAAAGCGTCAGTTGGGTGAAGTAAAATCTAAATTCGAATCAGCGAAGACTGCTTTAGCTTCAGCGACTCAGGCAAAGGCTGCTTCTGATCAGCAGAATTCTGGTAAAGCAGCCGAAGCTCAGGCGAAAGTTGCTGAACTGACGAAAAAACTGGAAGAGGAAAAAAGTGCGGCTAAGGCTGGCTACGAGAAAGTTCTTCAGATCGAGCCTAACAACTACGATGCCAACTATAACATGGGCGTTTATTATTTCAACGAAGGTGTTATGGTGAAAAGCAAAGTAGACGCGATGGACATGAACACCTATAACAAAGAAGGTAAAGCGGTTGAACAGGAAACGGTAGCTAAATTCAAGCAGTCATTACCATACTTTGAAAAAGCATGGTCATTGAAGCAGGAAGAAGCTCTGAAAAACAACTTGTCTCAAACGTATACCATTCTTAAGACGTTAGAGAAAACAGACGCTTACGATTCAAAACTTGCAGCGTTACAGTAGCAAATTTGAGTTGGTGTAGTATAAAAAGTCTCTGCGAGAATCTCGCAGAGACTTTTTTTGTGGAGTCAGCTACAGCCATAGAATTCTCAAAAACTTCATGTAGGGTGGATATTGGATTTAATTACTTAACATAATATAAATTATATAACATATATAAATAGCTGATTTACAGGGGTAATGGTACGGATTTACGGAGCTATGAAATGTATTTCATCCCTATACTGATTATAGATGGATCAATAATTTAGCAGATTACAATGAATCAACCATCAAATCAAAATGAGAAAATTAATTCTACAGGAATGGATTTCACTGGACGGTTTTGCGGCTGATGAAAACGGTCAGACGGATTTCTTTAATAAGCCTGAGTATAACGAAGAATCCGAGGCTGATGTGCTGGATTTTATGGGCACCATCGATGCCATCCTGTTGGGCTCCCGAACGTATCGCATGTTCGTGGAGTATTGGCCAACGGTAACCACTGAGGTTGAAACCATAGCTGACAAATTAAATGAAACGCCGAAGATTGTATTCTCACGCATGGTGGATCATGTTCCCTGGGGAAAATGGAACGATGCCAGGATTGTCAACAGAAATGCCGTTGAAGAAGTCACACGGCTTAAAAATAAGCCTGGACTGGACATGGTGCTTTGGGGAAGCCTTTCACTGGCACAATCGCTGTTACGAGCAGAATTGATCGATGAAATTCAGTTGCGGGTATGTCCCGTTATTCTTGGTAAAGGCAAACGGCTCTTTTCCGAAGAAATGAAGCATCTGGAATTAGAGCTACTGGAAACGCAATCTTTTAAGTCTGGGTTGGTCTTTTTAAAATACCAGCCTATTTATACAAGTTAATTTTTGGAGAGCAGGCTTCGTGAAGAGCTCCGAAGCCTGCTCTGGACTAGGATTGTAAAATAGATGCCAAATCCGCCGGTGAATAGTTGACCGATTTGAGCGTTTTATGGTCAGATTTGCGATATACGAGCCATTTACCGTTGTCTTCATGATAGGACGCCTCCGTGCCATCTTTCGCCAGATAGAAGGCAACCGTGGCCTGTGCTTCGGCCTCAGTAGAGCAGGCTTTGCTCATATTAGAACGATGCACCTCGTTGAATAGGTCAACAAACTTCTCTCCCAGACCAAATTCAAGCACCGCTCCAGACAGAACATATTGAAGGTCACAGAGAGCGTCCGCTACGCCAATCAAATCATTTGCTTCCACCGCTTCCTGAAATTCCTTCAGTTCTTCTGCCAGTAAAGCATACCGTAATTTCGATCTGTTCTCACTGGGTATTTGTGGATCAGATAAGACAGGAGCATGAAAAGTATGATGAAATTCAGCTACTTGTTGAAGAGAATTAAGTTGATCCATAGTGTATAATAACGTACTTTATGTTTAATAGAAAGAAAAAACACGTAGAAGAATCCCAGGTCAGGATACAAAATCTAAGCAAATATAAGCCTCACTCCCGCCCTTTTAAAGGTTAATTCTACCACAGGGTTTTGTTTCACGCCCGACTGGTAGCTAACTCTTTCACAATGAACAAATTAATATCCACGTGAAACATTAACTTTTAGAATATTAATAAATAGTTGAAAAATAGGTCCTTATAGGTCTCCTTCTCAATAATTAGTTGGTAGTGAAGCCTCAACGATTGCCAGCGTTATACCAGGGATTGTTATTCGGATTAGTAGAATGCTGAGACTGAAATGGTTTATGAAGAAACGCCGCAGTTGGCCTTTTGCTGTCTTAATTAATCGCAATTCTTTTCTCTAAGCCTTTATCTTCCTTTGAATGGATGTGTGTCCCGGAGGAATCCGATAGCAATTAAAGATGTAGCCGTCTTGCCCTATGAATCTTGTGAATCGGCCATCGGCAAAGTGATTGGGGAACACTTAATAGTATGAAAAATAGTAACTGTAAAGAGACGGTTAATAGGAAGGATCGAATCAGGGTATCTAAATCCCGCCACCGAGTCCGATCAAACTATTCTCAAAATGATCGTTGAGGCGTAGCCTCATGACCCAACCTAGTATGCACTAAAGTGCGTTTTTGAATGATTATTCATTCATATATGGGAGAATATAAATGTGTGAAAAGAATCATTATGCTTACTTATTAAAAAACCTCCTGCCAGGTTTGATCGGAATAGAAGACAATCATTTTAACGACGTGCTTATTCTCAAAAGAGGCTTTTTCATGAGCCTGAGAATACGCCAGATCGGGTCTTTGTCCTACTCCATTTTTTCTAGCGAAATCTGAGGACTTAACCTGAGGCTGCATTTCGTTAACAACGGGCTGACTATAAGCGGCTTTAGGGTGCGAAAAGCCATTTGATTTAATGACCGTCGGATTTTCATCACAAAGCCATTCATAGGTGATTTCAGGGAATTGCTTTACGATTTTGCGAGCAATATCCATGCTGAGCCGATTTCGGCCTGAGAGTATATGAGAAATGCTGGACCTTGGAATGCCAATAGAGTCTGCAAATTGTGCAGCAGTTAAGTCGTTGGATTCTAGCAGGTAAATTACTTTTTCTTTATCAGTCATAGTGGCTATATCGTATTGTAAACACTAGCATGTTACAAATGTATTTTACTTTTGTGAATTAACCAATGACGGATAGAAACATTTATAAATTCATCAATGTAAATAATTAAATACTTTTGTGAATTTAAAAATGTGAATATGTTTATTGTGTATAATCTGTTGAACATCAGTATTATTTACGAATGTAAATTACAATTGTGCTTCAAAAGTTTATGAAAGTTAACAGATCAAATATTCATTAGAAGGGTATAAAAAAAGGATAGGAGATTATTCCCCTACCCTTTTTACTGAGTTAATGTTATAGAAATCACTATACAGCTACGTTGTTTTCACGCAGAGCCTGATTCAATGAAGTCTTCAGATCCGTACTCTCTTTACGCTTGCCAATAATTAAAGCACAAGGAACCTGATAGTCGCCAGCAGGGAAATGTTTGGTATAGCTGCCTGGGATAACTACGCAGTTTTCAGGCACAAATCCGGTGTATTCAACAGGTGTCTCCCCAGTAACATCAATCACTTTTGAACTGCCCGTAATCACGACTCCAGCACCCAAAACGGCTTTTTTACCGATTCTAGCCCCTTCTACGACAATACAACGAGAGCCAATGAAAGCACCGTCTTCTATAATAACGGGTGCTGCCTGAGGTGGTTCAAGAACACCCCCAATTCCGACGCCACCACTTAAGTGAACGTCTTTACCAATTTGAGCACAACTTCCAACGGTTGCCCAGGTGTCAACCATAGTACCGCTATCAATATAGGCTCCGATGTTCACGTAAGATGGCATTAAAATAACGCCTTTAGAAAGGTAAGCTCCATAGCGAGCCACGGCTGGAGGAACGACCCGAACACCTAACTGTTCGTAACCCGTCTTCAATTTCATTTTATCATGGTACTCGAAGATGCCTACTTCCTGTACTTGCATGCTCTGTAAAGGGAAATAAAGAACAATTGCTTTTTTTACCCATTCATTAACTTTCCATTCTCCATTAGCAAGAGGTTCTGCTACACGAAGCGTGCCTTTGTCTACGGCTTCTACTACAGAACGAATAGCCTCTTTAGCAGAGTCCGTATTTAGCAGTTGACGATCGTCCCAGATCTTTTCAATCGTTGATTGTAATTCAGTCATATATTAAAATGGTTTCTGCAAATGTAAATAGAAACTCCCTTTAATAGATACGACAGTTTGTCACTTTAAAAAGTACAATATATAAAATTACAGCTCCTCAAATATCATTAAGATTATAGATGTTATTTAATTGATTTACAGGTATTTACTGGTATTATAGTTAAATCTTATACGTTCCTTATAATACAATTCAGAATATTATATGGATGTCAATGGATAATAATAAAATATGATTACAGGTCTACTATTGTCTATTCTATTGGAGTATTTACTGATTTATAGATAACTGTAAAAAATGTAATGCCAGCAATCCCTATTATACTATGGTGTTGGTGATTAGCAAAGGATTTGATAGATAAATGAAGGATAGAGTGCCGTGATCATTCTTAGGGGCGATATGTCTTTCTATTTTGTTTATTCCACATTATTTTCTACTTATTTCTAGACTTATCTCTCACATATTTATCATATATGCTATTTCCTGAATGATCTCTATTGCAGGATAATGACTATGAATACTGTTTTGGCTTATGTATTGGGGACCACCCTATTCTTCTAGGCAATTAGATAGAGGCAATACACTTTAGCAATGAACATAGATAGTTGATAATATATTTAGCAATTTTTAAATACTAAACTAATTTACTAAAATACTAATCATCTGTTATTGCTAATTTTAGTAGCTAGTTAATTGCTAAATTATTACTCTTTATAGGTGATAGGGAATTCGTATTATATTAATTAATATTGCATCGAAAACCATTAATCTATTTTCACATGGCAAAAGTTCGTGTCGCAATCAACGGGTTCGGTCGCATTGGACGGCTCTCCTTCCGTCGTCTATTAGAGAAAGAAAACGTTGAGATTGTTGCTATCAATGATTTAACAGATAATGCAACCTTAGCTCACCTCCTTAAATACGATTCAATTCACGGTAAATTTGCTGGTACAGTAGAGTCTGATTCAGAAAGCATCACTGTAAATGGCAGCAAAATCCACGCTTATGCTGAGCGTGATCCTAAGTTACTTCCCTGGGGTGATTTAAATATTGACGTAGTTATTGAGTCTACTGGCCGTTTTGTTGATGAAGCTGGTGCTGGACAACACTTAACTGCCGGAGCTAAGAAGGTAATCATCTCCGCTCCTGCCAAGGGTAATGTTAAAACAGTAGTATTAGGTGTTAACGATGACATCTTAACTGCTGATGACAAAATCATCTCTAATGCCTCTTGTACGACCAACTGCTTGGCTCCTATGGCTAAAGTAATTGAAGATACATTCGGTATTGAGAAAGGATACATGACTACTGTTCACGCATATACTGCTGATCAGAATCTGCAAGATGCTCCTCACAGCGATTTACGTCGTGCTCGTGCGGCGGCTCTGTCGATCATTCCTAGTACTACAGGTGCTGCGAAGGCCATCGGTCTGGTATTACCTAGCCTGAAAGGTAAATTAGATGGTTCTGCTTTACGCGTTCCTACACCTACAGGTTCTGTAACGGATCTTACTTTGGTATTGAAGAAAGAAGCCACTGCTGAAGAAATCAACGCTGCAATCAAAGCTGCTGCTGATGGACCGATGAAAGGTTACTTATTCTATGCTACTGATCCTATCGTTTCTGCCGATATTGTAGGCGATACTCACTCTTGTATCTTCGACTCAGAATTAACTTCTAGCCAAGGTAACTTAGTGAAAATCGTAGGTTGGTATGATAACGAAGCCGGCTACTCAAGCCGCGTTGCTGACCTGGTAGCTAAAGTAGCTAATCTGTAATTCCAGATTACCCTAGCACTAAAAAGCTCCTGAATGGATATTCAGGAGCTTTTTACTTTTTATAGCTGGTCTACCTCCGCCACGACAAACGTACTGCCTCCTATTACCACCAAATCGTCTTCATTTGCTTGGGATAATACCTCATCCAATGCTTCATTGACATTTACAAACCACGTTCCTTCTAATCCATAAGCCTGAGCCAGTTCTGTTAATTTTTCTGCAGCCAACGCTCGTGGCGTAGAAGATTGGCAGAATACATACTTTGCTTCTTTAGGATAGAGGGGAAGAATTTTCGACAAATCTTTATCCGCTACAAACCCCAGGATAAACCATAACTGATGGTAGGTGTAGGATGCAACCGTTTTTAAAACTTCTTTAATGCCGGCTTCATTATGCCCGGTGTCCCCATACACCCGGGGTTTTTCCTGAATTAACTGCCATCGTCCTTTCAGTCCGGTCAGCCCTATCACATTTTGTAATGCTTCTTTTACTACCTGCTCTGGCAAATCGTATCCCTGCTCACGTAATACTTCAACAGCCTGAAGCACACCCAGAACGTTTTTAGATTGATATGAGCCCGTTAAATCTAATTCCAGATCAATCGACCCATCTCCACCCTGAATACTTAGCTGCCTTTTTCCTTTGACTAGCTGTTCGGAAACAACCTGCAATTCATCAGAAGCAAACAGAATAGGACTTGTGGTTGATGCTGCTTTAGTAATAAACACTTCATCAATTTCTACCTGACGCTCGCTGATGACCACCGGAACCTGAGGCTTGATAATACCTGCTTTTTCAGCCGCAATTTTGGGCAGGGTATCGCCTAATACATCAGCGTGATCCCAACCAATATTCGTAATCAGGGACAGTTCGGGCAGGATTACATTCGTTGAATCCAATCGTCCCCCCATTCCCACTTCAATGACGGCAATATCTACCTGCTCTTCCGCAAATACGTGAAACGCCAAAGCAACGGTGAGCTCAAAGAAGGAGGGGTTTACCGATTGAATAAACATTCGGTTACGTTCAACGAAATCGATAACCTTCTGTTCCTGAATAGGTTGTCCATTGATTTTGATACGTTCACGGTAATCTTTTAGATGCGGGGAAGTGTAGAGACCCGTTTTGTACCCTGCCTGCTGAAAAATAGCCGCGAGCATGTGCGAAGAGCTTCCCTTCCCATTCGTTCCAGCGACATGAATGCTTTTGAATTGTCGATGAGGATTTCCCAAATGCTCCAGCAATGCATCCGTATTAGCAAAACCCGGTTTATAGGCTTTCTTGCCGGAGAGGTGAAACACGGGTAACTGTTGATAAAGGTATTCGATGGTTTCCTGATAAGTCATGGTCATAAAAAAATGCGTACTTCAAAAGTACGCATTCGTATGTATTGTAAGTAGTTTTTCTATTGAGAGCGGACTACGAAAGTGATCGTACCGGAGGATTGAGCCGCCCGGCTTCCAGCGGAATTGGTAGGAACGAATTCGAGTCGTTCAATCTCCCGCTCGCATTTACGAACATCAGCCGGACTTAGTGTGCTTTCCACCACAGATTTCGAAATCAGGTTACCGTTTTCGTCAATCTTGATCCGGAATACCACCTTTCCATCCGAATTCAATCCCTGCGGACTGGGTTTGCGACTCCAGGTCCAGCCCGTCATACTTAACGAAGAACCGTTACCCGTACCTCCACCGCCGCCTGAGCCTTTTCCATACAAGCCCCGACCATCCACTTTTCCATCTGGAGCACCGTAATCTCCTACCCCTTTATTTCCGGCAGGACCGTTGTTGTTACCTCCGGGATTATCACTGGTGCCGTTGGTTCCATTGGATTTCGCTTTCCCATACAAACCTTTTGTATCCACTTTAGGCTGCTCAACGGGCTTTGAAACCGTCTTCGCTGGCGTAGCTGGAGCTGGTGTTTTCGTCTCTACGGGTTTTACTTCTTTCGGCTCCGGCCTGGGGGGCACTTTAACCGGACTTTCTACTTTGGATGTTTTCAAAGGAGCCTCCACTGCCTTGGGAGTCGTTACCTTTTTTACCGGAACTACCTCTTTCACCTCAGGTTTGTGTACCCTTTCTTCCTTTACCTCTTCCTTGGCAGGCTTGGATTCTTCCCGATTCGTCAGTTTACTGGGCTTGTTACGAGTCTGAATGTCTCCACTACCCAGGGCCCCAGAACCGATATTGGCCAGTTCAATGCCCACCATAGGTTCTGGCGGTGGCGTTAATTTCCACATACCGACCAGCCATAACAGCAAAAACAAAAGAACATAAATGCCGGTCGTGACCATCAAAGCCACCGATCGGTTTCTGCGTTCTTCCTGTTCTAGTTGCACACTGCTATTCATATACGTTACTTATGATTCAAACGATTGATTGTAAAACGACTAAATGGGTAAATTGTTACGTAAAGTGTGGTAACAAAAAACCAAACCCGGCTGAGGTTTGGTTTCAAACATACGAATAAATAATTCCTTAATCAGCGATGGATTTCAGAATCCAGAGATTATTATTAAAATCAGGTCCCAGTTTCTGAGCCATGGCCTGAGCGGCACTGGCCGTGTTGAGACGGTCACTAACCGTTACTTTAACCAAACCTTTCCGGGGACGTAATAATTCTACTTTATATCCTTTTGAAAGCAATTGCTTTTTCATGACCTGAGCACTCTTGACGCTTCCGAAACTACCAGCTACTACATAATAGCCACTCGGAACGGCTTCTCCTTCAATGGTTTTCACCCGGGATGGAGTCACTAAAAACTTAACCTTATTCTTTACTACTTTCTCTTCCGCTGCCTCAACTTCTACTTTAGGAGTTTCGCGTATGTCAACTACTTCTACTTTAGGAGCAGGTTTGGGAGTAATAGCTACTTTCGCATGAATTGGGTCGTTTACTACGCTTACGGGCTGAGAAACCTTCTTTGAATTCAACCATGAGAAATCCAGAGCAGTCATGGGGTTCATGCTACTCAGGTTTGTTTTCTGTCCAGTATACCAGGCTCCTACTACCGTTACCACCACGAGCACCGCAGCGGCCACCCAACGGCCCAGCCGTTTGGAAGAATGAGCTACGGTTAGATTCGACTCCATCGGTTCTTCCGCCAGTGTTTCTACAACCGAAGCAGTTTCTGTGGCTTGGTTCACCGCATAATGACGGTGATAGGCAGGAACGAAGGAGGCTAAACCATACCCTTCTCCATAATAGTTAACCTTTTCCTGAGGAGCAAACACCAGTTTACCTTCTCCGTTTTGAGTGAAGGTTCCCAGATGCTCAAATCGATACTGTTGCTGACTACGAATGTCCAGTTTAACCTGCTCAACAAATTGCTTCAGACGGTTTCTGGTCTCTTCCCGGGAAATATTCTCCGATTTCGACACATGATTGGACAACAAGCCATCATCAAACTGTAACATCTCATTAAATACCAGCCGGGTACGAGGAGGCAGAACAGATCCATCGGATAAAAAAGTTGCTGAATCAAAATTGCCGATAAATCCCCCAAATTCGGGAATTACCACACAATCCTGTTCAAAAAGCAAGTTTCTTACGTGTTCGGGAATGGTAGCCATGAGATCCAGTGAGGTTGAAACCGTTATTACCTGAGCATGAAAGATCTGAGGAAGTTCAGATCATTTTAAAGTTTAAAGGTAGAATAACAACTACGAAAAGTCAAATGAGTTTTCGGTTTTTAGCAGATTGCCCTCACCTGCATGCAGTTTTTATTCAGTCAGGGCTCATTAACTCTTGTTATTTACAGGACATTGGAGACTGGGC
Organism: Siphonobacter sp. SORGH_AS_0500; assembly: GCF_031453245.1. Lineage (NCBI taxonomy): Bacteria > Pseudomonadati > Bacteroidota > Cytophagia > Cytophagales > Cytophagaceae > Siphonobacter > Siphonobacter sp. SORGH_AS_0500. The sequence goes on along the minus strand of NZ_JAVIYT010000001.1, from coordinate 2,636,684 downwards.
TACACATGGCATTCTTCATAAAAAATTTCTCTCTTTTCGCTGGAGTATCCCTCTCTGTCATCCAGAGCAAAGCGAAGGACCTTATCACTTTTGCGAGCCTACTAGATCATGAGAGAACAGATTTACCTCCACCTCAACGCCGTCCCATTCAACGAGAAGAATTCATTTATACTTTGATCATTCGTCATCAAGGATCCAACGATTGTACATTATTAGTTTGCCTGTTAGAAATAAGTCGTTATCCTAATCGAATGACAGATTACGGTAAGAATGAACAAAGAGAGAGAAATTCCCGATTATCTTCTTAACATTCTCTATACACAAAAAAAGCCCGCTGGAAACAGCGGGCCTAATTAGAGCAAGAGTAATGATTTAGAATTGGTAGGATACGCCTGCCAGGAAGTTAACACCCTGTTGTTTGTAATACTGAAAGCGTTCAAAGTTCTTTCCTACAATGTTATTGACACTCACAAAAGCAGAAATGCGGTCGGTAATCAGGTAGGTGGTTCGCAGGTTCAGGTCAATGATGGGAGCCAGCGTTCTTACGACTCCTGAATTCAGATTTCGGCCTTTCAAACCGGTAATAACGTAGAAATCCGTTCCGACGATTAATTTCTTGCTGAAGGTTACTGTGTTACTCCAGGTAGCCGTGAATGTCGGACGATGGTAGGCAAAATCAATCTGCTTGAGGTCATACCCATACACATCAAATTTCAGGAACGAACGCCAGATGTCTTCATGCTGGTAGTTCAGTTGGCCCGACACGTTAATGACATTCGAGAAACCATTATCCTGCGGCTGATCGTACAACACGGAGAAACGAGTGGAGTCACTACCGGAATTATTAAACAGATACAGATTGCGGTACCGGCCAAAAGATACTTTAGCTTCATAACTAAAGCCTCCCTGAATCAGCCCTTTCGTTCCAATGTAGAAATCGTGCACTTTTTCCGTATTCAACAAGCGAACGTTTGGAGCCAGGTAAGGATTCTCATCAGTCAGGCTGGCCAGCGTATTCCGGTGAATGTCTCCCTGATACCCCGCAAACACGTGAATATCCTCTACAGGCATCAAATCCAGTTCAACTACCGGATAAGCATGTGTGGGTTTCGACAGGGCGTTGAGATTATCCGTTTCATTGACAACGTTAATACCCGCCAGCACGCTAAAGCGATCGGTCCGATACTGGAAGGTTGGCTTGATGCGGAACAGGTTCCGGCTGTTGGTCAGCGAATCATTCCGCTGGGTTAGGTAAGCATCTCCGGCCAGGTGAGCAAAAAAGTTTTTCGTAATCGGAAAAGTCGCTTTCAGGTTCGTACCCCAATCGTATTCATTCGCCTGCGTAAACGTACTTAAGGAACGCAGTTTTGTTTTAATGGAGTAATCAATAACCGCATCTTTCTTCGTATTTTCAATGCCAATGCCGACGTTGAAGTTATTGAGTACCTGCTTGATATCTTCTCGTTTGGGCGTTTCAATAGCCCGGCTGTATCCGTAGAAGTAATACTGATTACGGTCATACCCTAGACTACCCGTCAGCTTCATGCTACCTCCACTGTAACGTCCATCGACCTGAATCAACTGGTGACTGGTACCAGAGTTACGACCATCCACCGGACCGGTAGCCGTGGAATTGTGTAATCCCTTTATGCTCAGTCCGTAAGGCAGGTCATTGCGGGAATTGACATTAGCCTCTAGTAAGAAGCGACCATAGTTACCAGCTCCAGCCTTGACTTCGGAATTAAACAGCGAACCATCATTCTGCGATTTGGGCATTTCGGTTACTGCTGGATTAAACTGAGGCGGAGCAATGAGTAGCTTCTGATCGGTGAACTGATACTTGAGTGGCTGCCGATCAGGCCGGGCCGATTGGCTGGCCGGTATTTTCTCGAAATTGCGGTTTTGGGTAGTCAAGTTGATTTTACGTTCACGAACGATATCAATTTCCCCGGTCTGGATTTCTCCTTCACCTGGATTTCGGTTTTGGGCAAAGCTGGTGACACTACTTCCCAATAAACCCACAAAACCCAGGGATTGAAGGAAGGTTCGAATGGTGCGATTATGACTCATGTTTGGACAGATCTTCAGTTGAATGGATTACTTATTTCCCAGAGCAGCTAATTTTTTACGAGCTTCTTCTACTACTTCTTTATTCTCAGCTCCCTCGATAATGGTATTGAGCAGAGCCTTCGCCTGAAATGCTTCATTCAGACACACATAGACATCGGACAGTAGCAGGAAGCCCCGGTCAATCCACAACTGATCGGTATATTGCTCCTTGAGTTCATTGATAATCTTATCGCGTGATTCTTTGCATTTCTTCTCTTTATACAGGATCTGAGCGACGTTATAAATCGCCTCCGCTCCGTAAGAATCTTTGGCGAGTTTAGCAGTCTTCTCAAATTCTTCGATGGCTTTCTTGGAATCGCCTTTCGCCAGAGCAATTTTTCCGGCGAACAGCTGGGCCCGGTTTTGGGCTCCTAATACTGCATTACCACCATTGATGACTTCTTTTGCATACACCAGCGAAGAATCCAGTTTATTGCCCTTGAAGTACGTTTCCATCAACCCCAGCTGACCCGCTACCTGATCTTTCTTGTTACTGGACGTGCGAAGTAAAGTCTGGTAGTTGTTAGCGGCGGCCCGGTAGTTTTCGTTTTGGTACTCTAGTTCCGCAGCCCGCTGAGCTGCCCGATTGACAAACTGGGTTTTGTTTTCGCGAATTACCTGATAGTAATACCGTAACGCATTCATGCGGTCTTCCGTCCGGAAATAGGAATCAGCCAGGTAATACACGCCTTCGGGGGTAGAAGCACTCTTCGGATATTGTTGAATGTAACTCTGGAATGCTTCAATCGCTTGAGCGTATTTCTCTCCGAAGTATAAGTTCTTGGCGGCTTCGTATTTCACTTTCTCCAGCGATTCGCCATTCGGGTTACTTTGCTCGTATCCCTTAATAATAGTAGAGAATTCTTCGGGACGACCTGCGGAATTCAGGGCATCCTGTACACCAATCAGGGCTGATTCTGCACTTTTGGACGCTGCGTATTTACTCAGGATTACCTGATAATCGGCAATGGCCTCATCGTAACGCTTCATGTTACTGTAGGCAATGGCTCGTTGCAGATAAGCTGCGTGCAGGATAGGACTTTGGGGCTGCTGTTTAATCAGTTTCGTAAACTGGGCAACGGCTCCCTGGTAATTCTGCTGATTCAGTTCCACCATACCTAACTGAAAAATGGCATCATCTACATAGGGCGAATTAGGATACTGATTCAGTAACTGATTCAGCGTAGTCCGGGCTTCGGCGTATTTATCGGTATAGAGCAGGGAAATTCCTTTATTATAAAGGGCATTATCCTTATCTGATTTCCCCGTAACCGCAACCTGATCGTAAATCTTGGTAGCCTCATCATAACGTTTCGCCACTAGGTACGTATCAGCCAATCGGATCATGGCATCCTCGTAGTTGCTGCGATCCGCCGAAGGTAGTCCACGCACCGCATCAGTATAAGCCTTGAATTGCGTGGATGCTTTATCGTATTCCCGGGTGTTATAATAGGCATAACCCAAGCCGTAACGACTCCGAATTTTATAATCCGGCACTATTCGGGACTGTTCACTGCTGGCAATAAGCTGGGTATACAGAGGAATGACTTCGGCGTATTTCTGCTGGGCTGAAGTTGCTTCTGCTTTCCAGAAACGAGCCGCTACCGCCAGATCGCGGTTATCATTGTATTTTAGGGATTTGTCAAAAGCTACGATGGACCGGTCAAACTGCTCGGCATTATAGGCGTTTATTCCAATGTTATAGGCTGCCTGCTGGTATTGATTCCGTTGTTTCGGGCTCAGGTTGCGTTCTTTATCGAGATAATCCAGAATCAGAGCGTAGTTATTGGAAAGTAATAAACCTTCGCCCCTTAATTCTTTGCTTTCATTCAGGTACGCACTGTTGGGATACGTCTGGATGAACTGATCGAATTCCTTTACGGATTCATTTCCATTTCCCAAATCCAGTTGAACTTTTGCATGATTGAACGCGGCGTCTTCCTGAACCGATTTATTAAAGTTCAGGCGACGGGCCTGATCCAACGCAGCCAAGGAATACTGTAGATTATCCGTATTCAGATAACTAATCCCCATGTAATAAGAGGAATACTGTCCGAGGGTATCTCTATTGGCCGCCAGCGGCTTGAAGGTGTTAATGGCTCCGTTAAAATCGTTCTGGCGATACAGGGAATACCCATACCGATAGGCCGCCGGTGCGGGTAACTTCCCACCCCGGAAATTAGTATGCATCTTATAGTATTCGGAGGCTTTGGCGTAATTGCCTTTCTGGAAGTACACATCAGCCGTTAGCAACGATAGGTCGTCCAATTTCTTACCCGATTTATTTCCCTTCCGTAAAATGGGCTCTGCGTAAGAAATCAGGGAATCGTATTGTCGCTGGCGATAATAGGAATGAGCAATCCAGCCGGGGGCTTCATTCCCAAATTCCTTGGAGTTTTCAATCCGGCGAAAGTCGAGGACGGCACCGGCATAATCTTCATTCTTGAAGCGAATCACTCCGGCATAATAGCTAGCTGCGGTAGCAAACTCCGTACTGCTTTGCTTCACGACATCTAGCGAAGTCAGGGCTGCCGGATAATTCTGAGTGTAATACTGAGCCATCCCCAGCTTGAAGGTCGCTTCCATCCCACTGGCTTTTTCCAGGTAAGGAATGGCCCGGGCGTAATCACCATTGTTATAATAATAGTTACCCAGATCCGCATACAACTGCTTGGCTGCCGGGTGATCGCCGTGGTTTTTCACAAACCGCTCCGAAAGAATTTCGGCTTCAGGCTGATTCAGATACAAAGCCGACATAGCGATGTAATACTCCGCATTGACGGCATTCAAATCATTACTGGCCAGTAAGCCCTTATTCGTATCCAGAAATCGCTGGAATTCCTGACGGGCAGATGCGTAATTTTTCTTTTCAATAAACTCAATTCCTGAACGATAATACGTATCCGGTGAGGTATAATTTAATGTATTCTGAGCTAACAAAGCTTGCCCGGAATACATCGAAAGTAAGCACGACCCCAAGAGGGACAAGCGGCGTGTACGCATAGAGAGAGGCTGATTTAGGATCATTCAGAACTTAATACTTATAAAAATCTATGAAAAAAGAGGCCAACGGCATAGAACAACCCCTGCAATAACCACAAACCAGAGGGTTTTGTGAGGGTTTATTACAAAATGCTACAAAAAAAGACAAATAAAGGGCGGTGTCTTCATTTCCATAGACTATTTTCACGGTTTAAACGCAAAGAAATACAAAACCGATATGATTCAACGACTCGTTGTTTTCGTTTTTATCGTGTTCTTCCTTTGCGGTTTCGTTTTTGTGCCTGATTCCATGAGTCAAACCCATATACAGTACACCATTTCGATGCCTGAGCCAGCTACACACTGTGTTGAGGTCGAAATGCAAATTTCAGATGTAAACCAGCCGGACCTCCAGCACCAGGGTTATATTGATTTAAAAATGCCCGTCTGGACACCCGGTTCCTATCTGATTCGTGAGTATTCCAAAAACGTTGACCGCTTAGAAGCATGGACGGATCACCAGCCAACGGTGGCCCGAAAGATTAGAAAAAATGTCTGGCGGATACCGCTCAGTTCTTGTACCAAACACTTAAAAGTTCATTACCAGTTATACGCCAACGAGTTAACCGTTCGCACTAATTTTCTCGACGATCAACAAGCCTACCTAACCGGGGCGGCTACCTTTTTATACGCCGAACCCTTCGTTCATTTACCGCATTACGTTACCATAAAGCCCTTTTCTGACTGGAAATCAGTATCGACGGCCCTCCCCGCCGTCGAATGGGATCCTCATACCTATCGGGCAAATCATTTCGATTTGCTGGTTGATTCGCCTTTCCAGATTGGTACGCACCGTACTCTGCATTTTGAAGCCTGTGGAATTCCCCATCAGATTGCCATGGTTGGCTCTCACGCTCCCGTAGATGAAGAGCAACTCTTAAGCGATTACAAACGCATTTGTGAGGCGGCCTTAACTGTCGTTGGGCAACATCCCTGTTCACACTATTTGTTTATCGTTCAACACACCAACGGTGGACTGGGCGGACTTGAGCACTTGCATTGCACGACTTTGCAGGCTAACCGGAATACGTATAGCCAGGACGTTTCATACGCAAACTTTCTGGGGCTTGTAGCTCACGAGTATTTTCACCTGTGGAATGTGAAACGAATCCGTCCCATTGAGCTGGGACCTTTCGATTACGAGAATGAAAATTATACGCACCTACTGTGGGTTGCGGAAGGCTTCACCAGCATGTACGATAATCACATCCTGCGTCGAGCGAAACTGAGTAGTGTCGAAAAATACCTGGCTGATGTGGCGAGCGATTTCAGTTACGTGGCTAACACACCTGGCACCCGAATCCAGTCACTGACGGATGCCAGTTGGGATGCCTGGATCAAGTACTACCGTCCTAACGAGAATGCGATCAATAGCCAGAGTTCTTACTACGTGAAGGGGGCAGCTGTGGCCACGTTGTTGAACCTTGAAATTCTTCACGCCACCCAGGGGAGCCGCTCCCTTGACGATGTGATGCGTTACTTGTATACGACGTATTACCTGGAACAAAACCGAGGCTTCAGTGAAGAAGAAAAATTCAGTCTGCCATCGAGCACATCGCCGGAGTAAGTTTTGACTCCTTTTTCAGCGATTACATCTGGGGAACGAAAGCTTTGAATTTTAATAAATACCTGGCGTACGTAGGTTGTTCTCTTGCGAACGAGATTCAGCCCTTCACAACAGCTTTTCTCGGAGCAAACGTAGCTCCCGGCAAAAATGTGGTATCATCCATCATCAAAGACTCTCCGGCCTATCGGGCTGGTCTGAATGCAGGCGATGAACTGGTCAGTGTAAACGGCCAACCACTCACTGATTTGAATCGGTTTATTCTAACTCAGAAGCCCAATGATGAATTACTTTTCGAAGTAAGGAGAAGTGGTTTGATTCGAACGTTTGATGTCAAACTAAGCACTTCTCCCTTGAAAAAATACGTCATTGTCAGGGATGCTAACCCGAGTAAGGAACAGCAAAATCTATTTGAAACCTGGGTTTGGGCGTAATCGATTATTCGCCAAAAGGATCATAAAACCTGCTGGATCTATGCTGATTAAAAAACCTGACTAAGGCCAAAATACCTTTAGTATTATTTAGTTAGCAAATACTAAATTTGATTTTCAAGGCATTACGGTATTTGTCTACGTTTTTTAATCATCTAATTCGTCCACGGCTTCGCCCCAATCTTTGGCCATTTCTTCGAAACGACGCATCACTTTGTCCAAAAAAGGACCATTCAACATTTCTTTTAAATCATCCTCACTTGTAATATCATACTCATTAATTTTATACGTCTGCTCAAAATAACCGGCTTCAACTTTAACAATGTAGCGATTGTTCCAGGCATACAGGGTGATTTTACAGGAAGGATGCGGTACTTCTCCAATGACTTTCATAATGAATGCGAATAATGTGAATACATGGCAACGAGCCATTTCCAGTACGAATATGCGATTACTATCCCTACTTTTCCTAGTTTTTTCTGTCAGTTGTGGAAACCAGCGTGAACAGGAAGCATACCAATTTTTCCTTCGCGGCAACGACCAGTTACTGAAACAGGATTACCCGCAAGCCATTCGTTTTTATACAGAAGCCATCAAGAAAAAAGAAGATTTTTCAGAAGCATTGACCAACCGGGGCCTCTCCTACTTGCAACAGGGTGATACGGAAAAAGCCCTGAGTGATTTAAATAACTCCCTGAAAATCAATCCTAAACTTGGAAGCACGTATCAAAATCGGGGTAATCTTTTTTCGCTGGAAGGCCAATATGCCCCTGCTCGAAAAGACCTGGAAGAAGCCGTAAAACTGATACCCGATTCGTCTTCGGCCTGGGCTTTATTAGGTAATGCCCAATACATGACGGGTCAGGAAGATTTAGCTTTTTCATCTTTTGATAAAGCCGCTCAATTACGCCCATCCGATTACACTACCTACGCCTTCCGGGGGTGGATCTATGTACTTCGGAAAGAATACGCCAAGGCTCAGGAAGATTTCAAAAAAGTATTGCAGTATAAACCCAATGAGCCTAGTTCGGTTAATAACCTAGCTATGGTTAGTACCATGCTCGGAAATCCGCAGGAAGGTTTGAAATGGGCCGATCTGGCCGTAAAAATTACGGAAGGCAAACTTCTCGCCTACTCCGTTAACAACCGGGCTTTTGCTTTGCTGGAACTTAATCGACTGGAAGAGGCCAAGGCTGAACTAGATCGCTCCCTCCGGCTTGAGGAAAATAATGCCTGGGCTTACCGTAACCTGGGTATCTATTACCTGAAGAAATCAGATGCTGCAAAAGCCCTGCAAGAATTACAAAAAGCCGAAAAGCTGGACCCTTCGGTAGATGAAATCAATTATTACTTCGGAAAAACGTACGAGTTACTGGGTCAGTCGGCTGAAAAGTGTAAATCCTGGCAAAAAGGGGCTGCTTTGCATGAGAAAAAAGCATTGGAAGCGGCTAAAACCTGCCGATAATACTCTCTGAGAATTGAACGGAACGGGCACTATATCGAGCTTTGTTCCTCTATCCAATTCTCAGAAGGCATTATTGATCAAAATACTGACGTAATACTCACCATAAACTACTCATTTCAAAGGACTTACAAGAGACCTAAAGTGCTTTCATAAGGGTCTTAAAATGATCAAAGTAATTTTGATTCATCTCAGCATTACTACTGATTTCCAGGAGTTTAGCATTTTCATCCTCTAAAACGAATGAAGGAAGAGCTTTTTCGAGTTCTTCGTAGCTAGTCACGTGCTCGTAATGCAGTCCAGCGTCCTGAGCGGTGTTTCGGGCCGAGGTCTGATGACGCGTTTCAAAGAAGGTCTCCAGTTCAGGTTGCTGACGAGGTCCTTCAATCATTCGAAAAATGCTACCGCCTGAATTATTGATTAAGACAATCCGAAGGTTAGCCGGTATATGGGGATGCCATAAAGCATTTCGATCATAGAAAAAGGCTACGTCTCCAATCAGTACAAAAACCAACTGATCGGTTGTCAACGCAGCACCGACAGCCGTACTTAAACATCCATCAATGCCACTGGTTCCACGGTTTGAAAAAACGGTAATGTTTCTCTCATGCCCAATAAAATTGGCGTATCGAACCGACATGCTATTGGCCAGATGTAACTGGGAATGAGCTGGCATTACCGCCATCACTTCATCGATAGCTTTGAATTCTACGAAAGCTTCCGTCAACCGAAAATTTGAACGAATAGCCTGAAGTGATTTTTGTTCGGCCTTTTCCCAGTGAGCCAGGTATTCCGTTTCGATTTCATCGTCACCATTTCGGAATGCCCGTAAGTCCAGCGTTTCCAGTAACTCTTTAAAAAATAGCTCTTTATCAACTGCAAGCTGATGTGTTAAAGTCTGGAAGGGATCAATCAGTTCCCGTCGGGAAGTAATGTGGTAATGATCTTTCGGTTTATGTTTTCGGAGGTATAATTTCAGATTTTTGGAAACGAATGCATCTCCAAAAGAAATGACCAGGTCCGGCTGTAGCTCTTCCAGTAAATCCGTATGGGTAGAAGCCAGAAAAAAATCGGGATGGGTAATGAAATTTCCGTGAAGATTGGAGAGCACCTCCCCTACTACGGGTATGCCTAACTCCTCTTTGATTTGGCGAAGTGTTTCCAGTAACTCGCGGGAAATCACCTGCTGACCCGCTAAAATCAAAACCCGATCAGTGGATTCAATTTTTTGAAGTAACTCTTCCCAGGTTTCTACTGGTAACTGAGTTTTACCCCTTGAACGCAGAATCACCTTAGGTGAACCATAGGTGTACGATTCATCCGCTTTCGGATAGAAGGGTTCGCGGATGGGCACATTCAAATGAACCGGTCCCTTCGGATCTTCTTCCGCCGTGTGAATGGCCTGATTTACACTTCGTTCGATAAACCACAAACTATCCGAATGGGTATAATCTGCTGGTAATGAAATAGACTCCTTGACGTGTTTTCCATACACCGAATCCTGATGAATCATTTGTCCATCCTGCTGATAAATCCATTCGGGGGGGCGGTCGGCAGTGAGTACTAGCAAGGGCACTCCCAGAAAGTAGGCTTCGGCGACAGCCGGAGCAAAATTCAGAGCTGCGGTTCCAGAAGTACAGATAAGTACAACGGGTTTATTCAATTGTTGTGCCATACCCAGGGCTATATAGGCCGCCGCTCGTTCGTCGGGAATCACTTTTGTTTCAATAGAAGGATGTCGGGCAAAAGCTAACGTCAAAGCAGCAGACCGAGAGCCGGGCGAAATGACTGCCTGGGTTATGCCGCGACGTACGCATAATTCTGCCAGATCCAATAGCGGTTGCAAAATCATAATAGATTATATCGTAAGCGGACGGAGGTCCGAAGTACTTAAAAATAAATCCTATAAAAAAAGCCCCCGAAGTGGAGGCTTTTTTTATTTTTCTGGACTTGAAAAATTATCCTAAATACGTTTTTAACGCTTTACTCCGTGAAGTATGGCGTAAACGGCGAATGGCTTTTTCTTTAATCTGGCGAACACGTTCACGAGTCAGGTTAAATTTCTCACCAATCTCTTCCAGTGTCATGGCATGGTTACCATCCAGACCGAAATAAAGGGTGATGACATCTGCTTCGCGTTGAGTTAACGTAGACAAGGCCCGTTGTACCTCTTTACGAAGAGACTCATTCACTAATCCTGAATCAGGTTTGTCTTCACCGTCATTTTCAAGAACGTCAAGTAAGGAGTTTTCTTCTCCCTGTACGAAAGGAGCATCCATTGAAACGTGACGACCTGAGATTTTCAGGGTGTCTACTACTTCGCCGGCGGAAATTTCCAGTACTTCGGCTAACTCTTCGGGAGAAGGTTCCCGCTCAAAACGTTGCTCCAGTTCAGAGAACGTTTTAGAAATTTTGTTCAGGGAACCTACCCGGTTCAGGGGCAGACGAACAATACGAGACTGTTCGGCCAAAGCCTGAAGAATAGACTGACGAATCCACCATACAGCGTATGAGATGAATTTAAAACCGCGAGTCTCGTCGAAACGCTGAGCGGCTTTGATCAAACCTAAGTTACCTTCGTTGATTAAGTCACCCAGAGAAAGACCCTGGTTCTGATATTGTTTAGCTACTGACACTACGAAACGTAAGTTTGCTTTAGTCAGTCGCTCTAACGCTAATTGGTCACCTTCACGAATTCTTCGAGCCAGTTCTACCTCCTCGTCCGGGGTGAGCAAATCCACTTTACCAATTTCCTGAAGGTATTTATCAAGAGATTGGCTTTCCCGGTTAGTGATCTGCTTAGAAATTTTTAGCTGTCTCATCTGGCATCAGAATTTGCTATGGGTTGCTGATGATTATGTAACATGAAATCGTAGAAAAAAAATTCAGGAATGGAAGCTTGTCCTACAAAAATTAATTGCGGGGGCGACGATTCTCAGAATTTCCCCGGTCACTGCGTTCGGGGCGGTCGCTACGTTCGGGTCTTTCGGGACGTTCCTGATAACCTTCGGGTTTGGGTAACAACACCCGACGAGATAAACGGAACTTTCCGGTTTTCTGATCTACTTCAATCAGTTTCACCTGAACTTCTTCACCTACTTCCAGAACACCTTTCATGGCGGGCAAACGATCCCATGAGATTTCAGAAATATGTAACAGGCCATCACGTCCTGGTAAAAATTCTACGAAAGCTCCAAAATCAGTAACCGTTTTTACTTTACCCGTATACACTTCACCTACTTCAGGAACAGTTACGATTCCTTTCACGCGACCAACCGCAGCATCCATGGCTTCTTTATTGGTAGCAAAAATGCTAACGAAACCTTTACTGTCTTTTTCTTCGATGGCGATGGTAGCTCCCGTAGTTTTCTGAATTTCCTGGACAACTTTACCACCAGGTCCAATCACTGCACCAATGAATTCCTGAGGAATCTCAATGATGAAGGCACGTGGAGCATGAGGTTTAAGATCCGGACGAACTTCGGCAATAGCTTTTTTCATTTCGTTCAGGATATGCAGACGACCCGCTTTTGCCTGAAGTAATGCTTCTGCCACCACTTCATACGCTAAGCCATCAATTTTCATATCCATCTGGCAGGCCGTGATTCCTTTTTCGGTACCCGTTACCTTAAAGTCCATATCACCTAAGTGATCTTCATCACCCAGGATGTCGGATAACACGGCGTACTTACCCGTCTCAGGATCAGAGATTAATCCCATCGCAATTCCTGAAACTGGTGCTTTAATTTTTACGCCTGCATCCATTAGTGCCAGTGTACCGGCACAAACCGTTGCCATAGAAGAAGAACCATTAGATTCCAGAATATCCGAAACGACACGAATCGTATATGGATTTTCAGCATCTGCCGGCATTACTTTCTTAATGGCACGCATGGCCAGGTTACCATGTCCTACTTCACGGCGTCCAGGTCCACGGTTTGGCTTCACTTCTCCGGTAGAAAATCCAGGGAAGTTATAGTGCAACATGAATTTATTGTAACCGGAAAATAAAGCCTGGTCCACAATCTGTTCGTCCATCTTGGTTCCCAGCGTTGCCGTCGTAATGGACTGCGTTTCTCCGCGGGTGAACACAGCCGAACCATGGGCACGGGGCAGGTAATCCACTTCACACCAGATCGGACGAATCTCGTCTAACTGACGACCATCCAAACGGCGACGCTCGTTTAATACCAGATTACGGGCGGCATCTTTCTCAATATCGTGGAAATACGTTCCTACCAGCGAAAGGTCAATGGTGTGATCTTCGGGTAAGCTATCCAGATATTCCTGACGAACCGCCTTGAATCCTTCTTTACGAATGGTTTTGTTCGCATTACCTTGAGCGGCAACGGCATAAACCTTATCGTAATAAGCATTATATAATGACTTCTTCAGTTCGGGATCGTGCGTTTCGTGACTGTACGTACGTTTCACTGTTTTCCCTACTTCTGCTTCTAATTCTTTCTGAATCGCACACTGAGCTTTGATCGCTTCATGAGCTGTTTTGAGTGCCGTTAACATATCTTCTTCCGATACTTCGTTGCACTCTCCTTCTACCATCAAAATATCATTGCTATTTCCAGCAACAATCAGATCCAGTTCAGCACGATCCAGCATAGAGGTAGGCGGATTGATCAAATACAATCCGTCAATTTTTGCTACCCGTACTTCTGAAATGGGACCATTGAAAGGAATGTCAGATACCATTAAAGCAGCTGATGCGGCTAAACCGGCCAGGGCATCAGGCAATACTTCAGGATCTGCGGAGATCATCATGATATTCACCTGAACATCTGCGTGAAAATCTCCGGGAAAGGTGGGACGTAAAGCTCGGTCTACCAGACGGCTTACCAGGATTTCGTAATCAGAAAGGCGACCTTCCCGACGCTGAAAACTTCCTGGGATTTTACCAGCAGATGCAAATTTTTCCTGATAGTCAACCGATAAAGGTAAGAAATCGGTGCCCGGACGTGCATCTGCAGCGGCTACTGCCGTGGCCAGTAACATCGTATCGCCCATGCGAACTACGACTGAGCCGTCGGCTTGTTTAGCCAGTTTCCCTGTCTCAATGGTAATAAAACGACCATCGGGAAGGGTAATTTTTTTAGTTACAACGTTCATATTTTTTCGTTTAGACCGCTTTTGAGACCGCTCTCCACTAAGCGAGGGACCGCTGTGTAGCTCATCCTAGAGGAGGAACCGCTTTCAAGAGGTTAACCAGAAAATGCGTTTCTGGTTTACTATATTTTTACTCCTGTGCAGTCTTTATTCTATTAGAGTAAAAAAAGCACGGGAAGTAATCTGTTTGTCGAAAATAAATTTCAGGACAAACGCAAAACAAGTCAGGGAATCCACAAAAGGAATTCCCTGACTTGACAATCATCCGATTATTTACGGAGACCTAATTCTGCAATAATTGCACGGTAACGATTGATATCTTTTTTGTGCAGATAGTCGAGTAGACGACGGCGTTTACCTACTAATTTCAAAAGACCTGCTTGAGTAGCGTAATCTTTTTTGTGTACTTTCAAGTGGCTCGTTAAAGAGCTAATCCGGTACGTAAACAGAGCAATTTGCGATTCAGCCGAACCTGTGTCGGTTGCTGACTTGGCATGCCCCTGCGATTCAAAAATTTCTTTTTTCTTGTCGGCAGTCAGATACATGTGATGCAGCTAATATTAATTGTGAATCGCAAAAATACAACGATTTAAACGAAAAAACACTATACTGCTCTGCTTTTTTTCTTAAATAATGTGGTCTGCGACTTCCAGTTCATCACTTTTTCTTTCAAACGGTTGAAAGCAATGCTATATACGTCAGCTTCAAACAACCGGGAATCATTCAAGGCCTTCATCAGGAAGTAAATACCAAAACCAAACAGCACCAGATTGGACATCCAGGCGGCTAAAGGCACCCACATGGTTCCTTCCTTGGCGTATTTATCACCCTGAATTGTTAATACATACATCAGAATGAAAAAGACTATGGCCACCAGAACGGGTAAACCGAATCCACCCTTTTTGATAATGGAACCCAGCGGAGCCCCAATCAAAAACATAACCAGACAGGATATCGCGGTTGTGAATTTGTGATTCCACTCCAGCTCATTTTTATAAATATTCTTACGGCGGTCATACATCAGCAAATCATCCGTTTCAATGGAAGTCAACCGGGACTTGGCCGAGCTTAACGCACTCGCTGTAATATCCGTGCTTTTGACCAGCGGTAACTTTTCTCTTGCTGTAATCAGGGAGTCAACCCAGCGGTTAGGCATTTTTTGGGCTGTTTCACTAAGCGGTTGCAGGTGGTAAGAATAATACTGCCTTGCCATGGAGACCAGTCCTTTAATCGCCAGCTCGTAATTATTTTTCAGCGAATCCCCGTCCATCGAAAGCTGACTTATGGACTTCATGATCGCGTGGTTTTTAAATTGGTCCTCGTCCGTTTTCGTCATTTGAAACGAACGCATATTGATGTATTTCTTGGTATGCTTGAAAGCGTTTTTGGCAAAGTCAGTGGTATTTCCGTCGCCGGAAGACTTATCCACATCTTCTACATAGTCGGTGGCATTAAATAACTCAAATACCAGATACCCTCCATCCAGAATCGTGTACGTTCGGGCAGAATCAGCTATCGTCACGTGTCGGTTGCCATTACTCTCCGCATGATCATAGATCAATACATTTTTCAGCGAACCATTTTCGTAGTTTTTGGAAACTTTAATACTATAGCCGGGAAGGTCATTATTAAAAACACCTTCTTTGAAACTTAGCGTTGCTTTCGTTGTCTTAATGTCCCAAAGCAGACTATAGCCCTTCAAATTTGCCCAGGGTTGAACCGTGTTATTAAACCAGAGTATGAATCCGGTAATAAACACCATAACCACCGCCACGGGCCGAATAACCCGGCCCAGAGAAATGCCCGCACTTTTTACAGCCGTTAACTCTGAGAATTCGCCCAGGTTACCAAAACACATCAGCGAAGACAAGAGCACCGCCAGCGGCATGGAAACCGGAACGACCATTAAGCTGAAAAAGAAAAACAGACGCCCATAGACATCTAAGCCTACGTCGCGACCAGCGATTTCGTCGAAATAAAGAAGGATGAAACGGGTTAAAAAAATAAATTCAGTAACGGCAAAAGTTACAATGAAAGGCCCCCAAAAAGCCTTTAACACTAATTTATCTAATTTTCTCATGGCAGATTCTGTCAATCGGGCTCAAGTATAACCAAGAAATGAAGGAATCATCTCTTGCAGTAGCCAGATTTAACAACTCCTAACATTTATCCCCCTACTACTTCCCGCAAACTATCAATTAATCCATCCCAAAGAGCCTGGAGGTCTTCCTCATCGTTGTTATCCGAGTAATCCGTAATTTTCAGGAATGTAGAATTGGTAAGGTCACTTTGTTCGAGACGAAATTCCATATAGTTGCCTTCGGTTTCACCGGGCTCAGGTAAGAAATCATACTTGATACTTTTATTCTGGCGTATCGAAGTAATCTTGGCAGGGTGGTTTTCGCCGTCCCACTCAAAAATCATAGACTGATTGGAGCCCACGTTTACTTTATTAGCAAACCATTGCTGAAGGCCAGAAGCAGTGCTGATATAAGAAAAGAGCATCTTGGGAGAAGCCCGGAGTTCGTATTCGGTAACAAATTTGTACTTAGTCATAATTTTTTTCGTCAATGACGCCTCCAGTTAAATTACTCAAAATCAATAAAATATTCAATTACTCAAACGGGTCATTGAAAGAATTCTCGATTTTTTTTTCACAAGGTATAGCTTTTCGCTGAAAAATCACATACTTTTGCACCACAAAATAACGGCGGGGTAGCTCAGATGGTTAGAGCGTCGGATTCATAACCCGGAGGTCACGAGTTCGATTCTCGTCCCCGCTACAAAACAAAACGCAGGCTTTCGGCCTGCGTTTTTGCATTTATACCCTTTCTATTCGTGCTTTTCTGCTACTGCTGGGCTTGCTAAGTATTTGCTAAACGACTCCTTTCCGTATCGGAATGAACCAGTTTTGTTCCCTCCGCTACTCAATAATCCTCAACTTCGTTCGGCACGGATTTTTGAATCCATATGGTTCCATTTTTGTCCATCTATTCACCTAAATAGCTGAAAATGACTGATTCACAAATCAGGACAAAAAATAAGAAACGTATTCTGCCATATTGACTGCCTGTCACAAATGCCTCCCCAACTGGGAGAATGTTACTTTTATGTAGTTTTAAGCAGAAATTTAGAATCCCTAATGCAAAATCTTGAAAATTAATTCTTTAAGGATAATTTCATCGGTAATTGTACCTCCGTCTACCCCTTTGGCATAGGCATCCGCCTGTCTCAGATATTTAATCACCTGAGCTGTTTTGTCCAGGCTGTAGTTGCGTACACCCGCCAGGTAATCTTTCACAAAAAAGGGGTTAACTCCCAGCTCAGAAGCCAGATTCCGTTCGCTTTTGTCAGCAATGGAATGTACGAATAACAGCTTGCTAAAAAAATTATAAAGGATGATTAAGGTGGGCTGAATGGGGTTATCCTTCGGGTTCTTTGCGAAGTGATACGCAATGCGATTGGCTCGTTCGGTATTTCGCTGAATAAGGGCTTTCTGTAATTCAAAATTATTATACTCCCGGCTCACGCCTACAAAGCGTTCTACGGTCTCGGCCTGGATGGATTCGTCCGCTTTCAAGTTCAGGATAATCTTCTCCAGTTCATTGGCAATTCGTTTAAGATCATTACCGATAAACTCCGTTAACATTTGTAACGCCTTCGGGCTAATCTTCACTCCTTTGTCGTGACAATACGCGGCAATCCAATCCGGTATCTTGTTGTCATACAGCTTTTTAGAAGAGAAGTAGACACCTTTCTTATCGGCTGCCTTTACCCAGGCCTTGCGTTCGTCCACGGTACTTTTGAAGCATAGCACCAGGATGGTAGAATCCAGCGGATTAACAATGTAATCTTCCAGAAAACGTACGGTATCTTTGGAATCAAGCCCCTGCATGTCCTGAGCTTCCTTGACTATCACTAGCTGTCGGTCGGAAAGCATGGGGTAACGTTTGGCATGACCTAATAAAGTCGCAATGCTCGTATCTTTTCCATACAGAACAAACTGATTGAAATCGCGGGCTGAAGGAGAAAGGGCATTTTCTTCCAGGTAACTAGCAAGCTGATCAATGTAGAAGGGTTCGTCTCCGGCCAGAAGATAAATGGGTGCAAACTGATTTTTCTTTACGTCTTTCCAAATCGCGTCAAACGTCTGGGGCATAGGATTACTCAATTATAAATGATTCGATTCCTGTAAGAACTGCTGGCACCGCTGCTGTAGATCGGGCCAGAACTCTTCAAAATCGGTTTTAAAAAATTCGTATTCATCGGCCAGTTGTCCGATGCTGCGTTCGATACCCGCCGCTGGCGGAAAGCGTACACCAATTCCTTTCAGGGACCATTCAATCCCCGCCAAAGTGGCATACCCGGTAAACCAGTCCCGGCTGGTCAGCGAACGAACGGTGCTTTGCATGACCTCGGGTAATACGGCCTGGTGTCGTAAAACGGCCTGGTAGAAGTCCTGAGCGTAGGCGGTCAGAGGTCCGGTCCCGTATGTCTTCCATTCCCGGGCTAATACATAATCATAGAACATATCCACCAAAATGCCTGATAATAACCCGTATTCCTCCACGAGACGGTCTTTGCTGCGGCGAGTAACCGGATGATGGTCCGTAAAATCATCGATGATTCGATGAAGCCTTACCCCTACCAGCATATCCTGAGAAATGCCTTCGGGATGATAATTTTCCAGGCGGCCCTTCACGAATTCACCCAGCAAATTACCGACCTGCACGTCTTGATTACGCCCCGAAAGTACAGTATGTGCCAGAAAATTCATGGGTAAATAGAAATTTAGTCCGATCCACTTTATATTGGAATGGTTATTTAACCAACAAGGTTCAGTTTAAATCCATTCGACCTTTTAATCTTTTCAACTGTCTTATTTCTCAAGCCGGCGTATGATTGGTACGTTTGCAAAAAACAAAGCTCATGGAAATTACAAAAAACAAAGTAGTTCTTTTAACGTACGACTTATCAATCAAAGGCCCGGATGAAGCAGACTTTGAATTGGTAGAAGCCATTGGCGAAGAAGAACCAATGGGTTACATCCATGGTCTGAGTGGATATCCCGAACGATTTGAAACCAGCCTGGAAGGTTTGAAACCAGGTGACACTTTTGACTTCTCCATCTCTCCCGACGAAGGCTACGGTCAGCGTGATCCCGAAGCGGTGGTTGATTTACCACTTGATGTATTTAGCGTTAACGGCGAAATCGACCAGGACTTACTTCAGGTTGGTAACGTGTTACCCATGACCAACGAAGAAGGTCAACAAATGAATGGCCGTATCGTAGAAATTACGAACGATGCCGTTTGGATGGATTTCAATCACCCGCTGGCTGAAATGCAATTACATTTCAAAGGTAAAATCCTTGACGTTCGTGAAGCTACTCCTACGGAATTAAGCCACGGTCACGTACACGGTGAAGGCGGCGTTCATCACTAAGATGAGCTCTACTTAAGCTTCCCATTATAAAAAACAGCAACGAATCAATTCGTTGCTGTTTTTTATTAATCAGGCCATCGTTGGTACATATTCTTCTACGGTAACCCCAAACTTTCGCAGAAACTCGACGCCTTCGTCAACGCCAATGCCTTTATACTTCGCATAAGAGTCCTTAAAAACCACGCGGGTAATGCCCATGGAATAAATAATACGGGCACAGGCGATGCAGGGCGAAAGGGTTACGTAAATCGTGGCTCCCTCAATACTAGCTCCCAGTTTGGCCGCGTAAAGAATGGCATTCTGTTCGGCGTGCAGAGCCAGCGAACAACTTCCTTTGGAATCCCTGGGACAGCCTACTTCGGGAAATTCTTCGTCGCAATTGTGAGTTCCGGCGGGGGGGCCGTTATAACCAATGGAAATAATACGGGTGTCTTTCGTTAATACGGCACCAACCTGAGCTTTGATGCAGTGGGATCGTTTGGCCAGGTTAATGGCCAGTTCCATAAAAATATCGTCGAAATGGGGTTTCATGAATTACGCTGACAATCAGATCAAATAAGCGGAAATGGGAGATAATCTCTCGAAAGGTATCTTATTTCGTTGTTTTTGTTCGTTAACTTTTGCCGAAAGTTCCGACATTAAAACGACGTACGCTTACTTAAACTATGAAATTATTTCATTTGCTCGTTCTGCTTAGTCTGTTTGCGGGTAAAGTTCAGGCTCAGGCCGACTCCACCCAGTCAACACCTACCGTTGAATTAGTACAGCCCCAATTACGCCCCAGCCCCGTGGCTATGGCTCAGTATAAAACCGAAAATTGTTACCTGAAACTAACCTATGGCCAACCCATGCGAAAAGGTCGGGAGATTTTTGGGAAGCTTGAACCTTATGGTAAACTGTGGCGGACAGGAGCCAACGAAGCGACCGAACTGACCTTTACGAAAGACCTTAAAATTGCGGGTGTTCCCGTTCGTTCAGGCACTTATACTTTATTCAGCATTCCTAATCAGAATTCATGGACCATTATCCTGAACACCGACCTGGGGCAATGGGGAGCTTTTAATTACAAACCCGAACATGATTACGTTCGCGTAGATGTTCCCGCGATTAAGAATAATCAGATTTACGAAGCCCTCACCTTCAAGTTTGAAGAAACCAGCGAAGGAGCGACGCTCCAGTTAATGTGGGATGATGTAAAAGTTCAGATTCCGATGGCTTTTGCCAAGTAATCCCCATAAAAAAAGACCTTTCTCTGGAAAGGTCTTTTTTTATGATTAGGCTTTAGCTTGAGGACGTAACCAATCCGGTCGGTTTGTCTTAACCTGGGCTTTTAATTCATTCAGAATGGAATACAACCCGAAGTAGGTTCGGTTCACATATAATCCATGCTGACTACCCCGAGCTACCTTGGAATTACGGATTTCCTCAATGCGTTGCAGCTTATCGGCAAAGGCGTATACCTCTTCGAAGTAGGCATCATCCCCAAAATCAAATGTTTCTTCTTTAAACGGACGACCCAGCAGATGAATCATCTGAACGAAAAGTCCTGAGAACAATTCTTTCTCATGGTCGGAATCACCCGGATATAAGAATTCTAGGTTATAGAAAATCGTCTCCGTCTTTTTCTGATCTGCCACGGTATCGGGGTTAATCAGGGCGAAGTAATTTTCGTAATAATACTGCGGAATGTCCTTGATACAACCAAAGTCAATCACTCCCGTAGTGCCGTCGGGACGAAGCAGGAAGTTACCGGGGTGCGGATCGGCATGAACCTGTTTGAGGGTGTGAATCTGGTAATCATAAAAATCCCAAAGCGTCTGTCCGATGCGGTTCCGCACTGCCTGACTGGGGTTGGTCTCCAGAAATTCACTCAGGTGTTTTCCTTCCAGCCAATCCATCGTCAGAATCCGTCGAGCCGAAAGCTCTGGATAATATTGCGGGAAAATCAATCCTTCAATGTGAGCACAGGCTTGAGTAATTTCCTTTCCCCGGCGTAATTCCAGCTCGTAATCCGTTTCTTCCAGCAAGCGAAGTTCTACTTCAGCCGTGTAGCGATCTACGTCTTTCTCGTTCAAACCAAAAAGCGTTTTCGCCATTGGTTTTACCATTTTTAAATCTGAACTGATGCTATCCGCCACCCCGGGATACTGCACTTTTACGGCCAGATTTTTGCCATCTTTCGTGGCTTTATGTACCTGACCAATCGAGGCCGCCGCGGTAGCTTCCATTTCAAAGGTATCGTATAGTTGCTTAGGTGACTTTCCGAAAAGCTTCTGAAAGGTCTTCGTCACCAGCGGAGCCGACAAAGGAGGTGCCGAATATTGCGATAACTGGAAACGCTGGGAATACTGCTTCGGTAGTAGATTCCGATCCATGGACAGCATTTGAGCTACCTTTAAGGCAGAGCCCTTCAACTGACTCAGGGATTCGTAGATGTCAACGGCGTTATCTTCGTGCAGTTCATCCCGACTTAGATCAGGATTCACCAGTTTCTTAACATTATGCTTTAAATAGTTCCCGCCAATTTTAACGCCCGTTTTAACAAACTGCGTGGCCCGGGCTACTTTAGATGTGGGGATGGATTGCTGTGATTTCATACTAATAGAGAATACTTAGCGATTTTGATACACGAACTTGGCCAGATCCAGTGCCGAGTCCAGAGCGGAAGCTCCCAGCAGATCGAAGGCCATGTTAACGGCTTTTTCAATAGCCGTATCCGTTTTCTCGAAACCTTTGGACGTGTCCTTGCTCCAAAAATCCAGTAACCAGAGCGTCTGGAGCCAGAACGCATCCGGGTATTTATTTTCAATGATGCGACGAGACTGTACTTCACGACTCTCCCGCCCCTCAGCCATCAGATCTTTGACGAACTTTTCAAACTGATACTTGAATTCTGCCAATGTCGAAGGCGTGCGAAGCGAACGGTGCTTGCGGGCTTCCTGCACACTACGAATGACGAAACTCCGATTGTTCGTGAGCGTTTCGATCCAGGTATAATAAAAGGCCAGTAACTTCTCCCGAACGGAATACGTTTCATATACCTCATCATTACGGAGGCGAGCCAATGTATCTTCGAAAAAGCCCAGCCAGATACTGCTTTCAATTTGTTCGAAGGAATTATAATACTCGTAAAAATCCGCTTCCTTGATTTTGAGTTTCTTGGCAAAAGCAAAAACGGTCGGTGGTTGTTGACCGTGTTCTAAGAGATAGTCGATATACGAATCTTTAATCTTGGTTAACGAAGCTGCCATATGTTGCGGGAAAGATATCTAATTGATAAAACGTAAAACGACTTACGGTAGTTCTCAAATTTTAGAGAATCGTTGCAGGATTTACTAGATATTTTTCCGGCAAATAACAAATGAATGCGAAAGAGTAATACAGGAGAAGGATGAACGGTAAGGGAACCCAACAAAGAGGCACGCTTTCGCGTGCCTCTTCTAATTTTACTATACGTTCTCTCACCCCAGTTTTTTTCTTAACCATGCACGAACCGGCTCATCATACCATTTCAAGCTTACGTAGGCCAAGGCAACACTACCGATCAGGATTAATAAAGCATAAGGCCAGGCTTGGGCGAGCGTTACGCCTTTATGATTACTGATCCAGGCTACGTAAAAATAAACGAGTGGGTAATGAACCAGATAAAGCGGATAGGATATATCTCCCAGGAATTTACACAGTCGATACTCCATCTTCGTATGCACCACGCCGCTGGCTCCCAAATAAACGATGAGGGGAAAAATGAAGATTATACAGACTGATTCATACATGCCATTTAGCCACAGATGCTCAGCACCGCCTATGCGTGGCATGTATAATACAAGAGCTACCAAGAGGCTGCACCATAAAAAGGCACGTTTTACGCGAGTGGGCCTGGTGATGCGTGACAACAGTAATCCGGCAAAAAACGGATACATCGTCCGGGTAATTCCTATCCGTACCTGCTCCGCATTCAGGGTCCAGCCACCGCTGACGTCTCCGCTGGGACTAGTAATAGCCCAATGAGCCAGGGCCAGGGCTGCGATACCTACCAGTATACTGAGGGTAACAGTCGAGAATTTCCGTATGCCGACCGCGTAGAGGATGTTGGCAATGTATTCAAAGAACAGGGACCAGCCTACACTGTTGAGCGGATGCATTTCCTGCCAGCCCCGTATGTCAAGGGATAACGGAACGGGTAGAATCGTGTACCCCATGAGCAGGACCAGCAACATTTTCCACCAAGGAACGGTGTGAATCAATGGCCAGATCGTTGAATCTGTATAGTAGAATCCGATAGCTCCAAGCGTCATTCCCAATATGACCATGGGTTGAAGCCGTATGAGGCGACGCTTAAAAAACGAACCGACGGTCATGGTATGCCATCGGTCATCGTACGCGTAACCCATAACAAAGCCTGACAACAGAAAGAAAAAATCAACGGCTAAGTAGCCGTGGTTCACAAGGATATCCAAATGCCCGGTCCCTAAGGGCTCCGTCAGGTGAAAGGTAACGACGATAAGGGCTGCCACGCCGCGTAATCCATCCAATATAGGATAATGCGGCTTTGCCGAACGTTCACTACTAGTAATCATTGATAAATTTCAGGTTTAGAGTTTCGTATGAAAAACTATACTTCGCACAAATAATTACCTATTTGCACGAAATTTCAGGTATTCTTTAATGATTTGAGGGACTTTGTATTAGGAAAGATGCTTGGCTCCGGTTTTACCGAGGTTATTGAAATCTCGTTATACAGGCAAGAGTATCACTGATTTAACCTGAAGCCATAAAAAAAACATCCTGGTTTAGGATGTTTCTTGAAGTGATTCCGCTGGGATTCGAACCCAGGACCCATACATTAAAAGTGTATTGCTCTACCAGCTGAGCTACAGAATCGATACTCGTAAATTTCTGGTGTACTGAAGCGACAGGATCGCTAAACTTATTTGTGATTCCGCTGGGATTCGAACCCAGGACCCATACATTAAAAGTGTATTGCTCTACCAGCTGAGCTACAGAATCGATACTCGTAATTTCTGGTGTACTGAAGCGACAGGATCGCTAAACTTATTTTGTGATTCCGCTGGGATTCGAACCCAGGACCCATACATTAAAAGTGTATTGCTCTACCAGCTGAGCTACAGAATCGTACTAATTTGCTGATGATGCGGTAAATCTAAGTTGAAATAGTGAGTTAAGGCAAGTCTGATGGGAACTTAAAAAACTCTGATTCGTACTTTTCTTTACTTGTGATTCCGCTGGGATTCGAACCCAGGACCCATACATTAAAAGTGTATTGCTCTACCAGCTGAGCTACAGAATCATTATCTTTGCTTGACAGAAAGCCTTTCCGTTTTTGCGAGTGCAAAAGTAGTGTTATCAGAAGCCGAACGCAAGTGTTAAGAGTTAAAATTTTACAATTTCTTTATCTTTTTTTCGTTTTGAGCCTCGGAAACGCTGTTGCTCAGAACGTCACGGCCAAGATTCAGCAGGCCGATTCTTTGTTTAAAATTCACAATTTTTCGAAAGCTACCCTCGCTTACGAGGATGTCCTGAAAGTTTCCAACCGCATTTCTCCCGCTATTTTTCTCAAACTTGCGTACCTCTACGAGCAAAAAAAAGACTGGTTGCACGTTCAGTATTACCTGAATTTGTATTACGAACAGATTCCTGATGAAAGGGTACTGAGAAAAATGAATGAAATTGCCCGCGATCAGGGCTGGAAAGGATACGAACTCGACGATTTTAATCTACTGGTTTTGTTATTCAAACAGTATTCCGGCTATCTCATCGGCCTTTTGCTTAGCGTGGGCTTATACGTTTTTATTATCCTGCTGATTAAACGGATCAAGCATCAGTACATTGCTTTTCGGTATAAAGCTCTGTTTTTTCTGTACTGGTTAGCCATTACCCTACTCGTCAATCTTCCCGGACGTTACCGACAGGTTATCATCCGAAAACAGAATTCTATTCTTCGTTCAGATCCTTCGGCGGCGGCCCCTCCTACTGAGATGGTAAAAGAAGGCCACCGATTAAAAGTCGTAGGAAAGTCTGATATCTGGTATCAGGTCTTGTGGGAGAATCAGCTCGTTTACGTGAAATCTGCGGATGTGTGGATTGTCCGGTAATTCTCTAAGATCGATTTCGTAAGGGCGAGTTATCTTCTTTGGCCAGTGTATTATACACCATTTTGTCCATAAACTTGGGGAATAGCTTATTAAGAAAGACGGTGAGCTTTCCCTGAGAGGTCAGAATCAATTCGCGTTTACGATTCACAACGGCTTTGTAAATATGGACGGCTACCTCTTCCGCTGACATCATTTTTTCCTCATCTCGCATGGTTTCGCCCATGCTTTTTCCATCCTTGCCGAGTGAAGCTACCCGAATATTGGACGCCGTAAACCCAGGCGAAGCCGTCAGTACATGCACGCCCGTATGTAAAAGTTCCGTGCGTAAGGCTTCTAAAAAGCCATTTAAAGCAAATTTAGACGCCGAATAGCCACAACGAACGGGTAAACCCCGGTAACCTGCAATAGAGGAAATTCCGACAATGCTGCCTTTGGCTGCTTTGATGTATGGAAGTGAGGCTTTGGTCGCGTATACACTTCCGAAGAAGTTAATATCCATTACCTTCCGAATTACTTCCGGGTCCATGTCTTCAAACATGGCCCGCATGGAAATTCCCGCGTTATTAATAAGTACATCCAGTCGACCGTATTTACTGATAATTTCTTGAATCATGCGGTCATTATCTTCGGCAATACTCACATCCGCCACCAGACTTAGATAATCAATACCTGCCCGACTTAATTCCTGATTAACCTCAGCCAGTTTCTTCTCGTCCCGTCCCGTAATCACGACTTTACTACCCTGCCGGCCAAATTCAAGAGCCAACGCCTTGCCAATCCCCGACGAACCGCCCGTGATTAATACTACCTTATCTTTCATTGTAATGGTTATTCATTAAAGCACTCAAAGTACGTGATTTTTTCCATCGAGTCATCGAAGGAGGTTCACAACCCCTTTGAATTGCCGTTTGCTGTACTTAATCAGGTAATAAAACTGTCCCGTTGAGGTATTTTCTCCGGTCCACCGAAAGGTTGGTTTGGTATCCCGAAAGATCTGCTTTCCCCAGCGGTTATAAATTTCCACGAATTCAAATTGTTCAAGGCAGTTATCCAACGGTAAATCGTCAATGGAGAAGTAATCATTTTTTCCGTCATCGTTCGGCGTAAACACGTTTGGCGGAGTAAACGTATAGTCCACCATACGGTCGCGAATGGTTAACTCCACTTTTACGGTATCGAATCGATTGGGGTTACAGGAGTTATCTTCCGTTACAAAGTCAATCACAAACGTTTTTTCGGGTAACCCTTCCATTAACGCACACGTAGGTATCCACTCAAAAGGACCGCTGGCCTTACCCGTACCCGATCGATTTTGCCAGCTCATGCCGGCAGAAGCCAGCGTAAAGCCCCGCCCGTTCCCCGTCAGTGTAATCGGATCATTATCAGGATCCTCGGCATTAACCATAAAACGAACGGGTTGCCCGGTGGTTCCTTCCAGCAGGACAGTAGCGGTATTACCGGCAAGTGTGGTTTCAACCCGTGGCCTTTGACTGGGTCTGCCCGTGGCTTTCAGTTCCACACTGACCGAATCCCGGCGATTCCGACCACAACGGAGGTCAATGACATAAAAGTCCACGACATAGGGTTCATTTCGAACGGCACTACAAACGGGAGTCCACTGAAAAGGAGATCGGGCTTTTCCCAAGCCGCTGGAAGGAGTAAAAGTCATTCCTACACTGGCCAGAGTAAAACCTCTGCCTCGGGCTTCAAGACGAATGCTATCGGGATCCAGATCAAGACCATCAATATTGAATTGTAAGGGCGTACCCATCGCAATCGTCGCCCGATTGTTAGCCAGTGTCGTAGAAATTTGAGGTGGCAGATTCGGTCTTGGTCGGACAAAAACGCTGATGGTTAAAGTATCATGCTGCGGTAATGGACAACTTTCATCACTGGCAATCACCTGAAACCGCAGCGGCCGACCTTCAAAACTTTCGGCACACTCTGCCAGACAAATCCGTGCTTTGGCCGTGTCCCCTGCATGGGTAATCGTTACCTGAGAATGGTCGAGCTTAAAATCCAGTGGCGTTGGATACAAAGGATTGACTTTCAGATTCAGACGAGAATTCGCGTCCTGATCCGTAAAAAATAAGTCAAGGCAACGCTCCTGACCCACGGCCATTTCGATGGTTTCTCCGGCTCGGTAAAAGTTACGTTTTCCTGCTTCTCGAGCCATCACCCGTGGCGGGGCACTCATCGGGCAGTCAATGACTTTGAGCTGAAAATCCCGTCGCACCAGACCAATTCGTTTGCCAGCCCGAAACTCTTCCACCATCACTGAAAACACATACAACCCCAGTTGCGTAGCCGTTACCGAAAGCCGACCCGTTCGACGATCAATGGCTAAAGGAGGATTGCCGGGAATGGCATTCGTTGCCGAGTACCCCGCCCCCCAACTTACAGCCGGATAGGCCGAACTGCCTCTGGCCAAAGGTGCAGGCTGAGCCGCGGTGCTATACCCGTTCAGGGGTGTTACCAGCGAATAGGATAAGCTATCACCGTCGGCATCGGTAGCACTAAAATCGAAAGTGAAAGGTTTGTTAATGCAAATAAAATCCCCCTTAACGGTTTCGAAACGAGGAGAAGAATTTACAAAAACCCGGTTATTCTGGTAAAGAGCAGGCATTTCCAGATAAAATGCGGTTCCGGCACTACTCGGGCTGACGATATTATTAATAATGTTATTGCGGCAACATCTTTCCCAAACCAGGTAATACCCATCGGGGTCATTGAACACTTCCTGACGAAAAATCACTTCTGACCCGTATCGAATCAAACGGGTTCGCAAAGAGGCGGCTGAAGTGCTACACAGCGGGTTGCTGTACGGAATAATTTCATCCGTTAACCTCGGCATGACCAGGTCCGACATCCGGGCGTTGTCCTTTTTTCGAAAAATGGAGATCGTGACACTGGGATCATCCGCTCCGCGATTCCCATTAATGTCATCAAAGTAAAGATTCAGGTAAATGCGGTGCGTCCCCCCGTATAAACTGGCTCGCAATGATTCGACCTGAAGCTCTCCACCAACGATGTGCGTCGCCCAGGCGGCAAGGGTACTGAAAAGTAGTAATAAAGTCAGGTAAAGTTTTGCCATAGAAGATTCGGTTCCGCTCTGAAATTACTCTTTATGAACGATTTAACAAAGAATCCCCGACGAGTACGCATTAAATAGCGATTGACCTGTAGAAATTATCTAATTTTGTAAAGTCAATGAGAAAGAACAAACAGAAAACACCCGTAATTCTGGAAAATTTACGGGTTGAAGATTTTGCCGCAGAAGGTAAGTGTCTGGCCCGGAATGATGGTCAGGTGATTTTTATTGAGGGTGAAGTCGCCCCCGGTGATCTGGTAGATGTCCGCATTTTCAAAACCAAAAATAGCTTTAGAGAAGGCCGGGCCATTGCTGTACATGAGTTTTCGAACGTAAGACAGGAGCCTCGTTGTCAGCATTTTGGCACTTGTGGAGGCTGTAAATGGCAGCACATTCAATACGAAACTCAGCTTGATTTTAAAACCCGTCAGGTACGGGATTCGCTGGATCGGCTGGCTAAAGTTCCTCATCCGGGCATTCTTCCCATTATTGGCTCTGCTCAGGAGTATGGTTACCGTAATAAACTGGAATTTACTTTTTCGTCAAACCGCTGGTATACCGACGCCGAAATAGCTTCGGGCGATACGCTGGAACGGCGGGCCGCTGGTTTTCACATTCCCAAGCGTTTCGACCGTATCCTCGACATTGAAAAATGTCATTTACAACCAGAGCCTTCTAACGCCATTCGACTGGCGATTAAAGCTTACGCTGAAGATCGGGATTGGACGTTCTATGATCTTATTAAGCACCAGGGCTTTATTCGGAACGTCGTTATTCGTACAGCCAGTACGGGTCAGGTTATGGTGATTGTTCAGTTTGGCGAACCTCAGTGGGAAGCGATTAACGAACTGACCCGTTACCTACAGGAAACGTTTCCGATGATTTCTTCGCTTCATGTGGTAGTAAACGAAAAGGTAAACGATACGTTTCAGGATCAGGACGTGATTCACGTATCAGGAACGCCTTACATCGAAGAACAAATGGAAGGCCTGATTTACCGGGTGGGTCCGAAATCTTTCTATCAGACCAATTCCGATCAGGCTTATACGCTATACAAGATTACCCGTGACTATGCTCAACTGAAAGGCGATGAGCTAGTGTACGATTTATACACCGGAACGGGCACGATTGCCAACTTCGTAGCTCGTCAGGCTGCTCATGTAGTTGGCATTGAATACGTTCCCTCAGCCGTAGAAGATGCTAAGGTTAACTCAGAAATCAATGGTATTTCGAATACCAGTTTCTTCGCCGGAGACATGAAAAAACTGCTTCGGGCTGAGTTTTTCTTTGAACATGGCAAACCCGACGTCATCATCACTGATCCTCCACGGGCCGGTATGGATGCAGATGTGGTTGAAGCAATCATTGCCGCCGCCCCCCAGCGGATTGTCTATGTAAGCTGTAACCCTGCCACCCAGGCCCGCGACGTAGCGATGTTATCGGAATTATACGAGGTGAAAGCAGTTCAACCCGTTGACATGTTCCCGCATACTCATCACGTAGAGAATGTGATGTGGCTGGAGAAGAAAGCACAATAGATCAGAGAAGATTACCCGATAGTTTAGAGAAGGCTCAATTTTTTTGAGCCTTTTTTTTATGCCGCCAGCCCAGCTTTCTAAACTCTCTTTCGATGGAACGCAAGCAGTCTCTATCTCGAATAGCCTACTTGATTATTGCTCATCATCAGCCTTCTCACCTGGCCCGGCTCATTAAGCAATTGGAACATAGCGATGATCATTTTTTTATTCATGTAGATCGCAAACAATCAATAGAACTGTTTCAGAACGAAGTAATGACTACCGAAAATATTCACTGGATAAGCGATCGTAAGTCCATTTTCTGGGTAGGCATAGGAACTGTATTAGCGGAGGTTGAATTACTCCGGGCGGCGTATCAGTATGGAGCATTTGACCAGTACATTTTACTTAGTGGTTCAGACTATCCCATCAAACCTCCTGAATACATTAGATCTTTTTTAGTACAGGAAAAACGCATTTTTATTCCTGTACAGGGTTGCATTTATCCGACTACTGACCGTCGGTTTAGTGACCGATTTAACCATTATCATTTCATTAATAACGACTTCTTAAACCCTCGGGGCAAGCACAGTAATCAATTTTTCTTTCATCAGGTAAGGAAGTATTTAAACAAGCATCCCTTACGCAGAAGAATCCCCGAAAACATTCAGTTATACCAGGGCCCAACCTGGGTTGGATTAACTCATGCATTCGTTAAGTACTTATTCACCGAGGTTGCTATTCAGAAGCTGATTCGTTTCTATAAATTCATGTATTGCCCCGATGAAATGTTCTTACCGACTTTGGTAAAAACCTCTCCTTATGCAAATGATTTATATTTTGACTATGAAAAAAATACCGATGGATTAAACTGGTTAGGGTTATTCTACACCGACTGGCACACTCCTAATGTCATCTTACCCAAAACCCTGGTAGAAGAGGACTTTACGGCTTTAAAGGAAAGTCATATTCATGCCTTATTTGGGAGGAAATTTGATGAAGTCAAGTCTAAAGAATTATTACTTTTGGTCGATAAACATTTGTTAAAATAAATCAACATTTAAAATTCGTAAAGTATACTTGTAAGTCAATCCTGACCTTGAAAGATTAAGTATCATTTATGAAGAGGTATTTTAACATTCTATCTAACATCAACCTACAAACCATTCGGTTCAACTTTAAGTATTTCCCGTTTAAACAAGCCATACGTTTTCCCGTTTACGTGGCTCCTCAGGTACACTTCAATCACTTAGCCGGGCAAGTTTCCATTGAAGGCCATCTTTGGCCGGGTAAGATTAAGATTGGTTATGGTGAAATTGGCATATTTGATAAACAAAAATCACGTTCAATCTGGCAAGTTTCCGGGAATGTTGTTTTTAAAGGAGCGTGCAATATTGGCCATGGTTCTAAAATTTCGGTTGGCGACGATGGCACTCTGATCTTTGGGGATAATTTTACGATCACGGCAGAAACGTCCCTCATCTGTTATCGCAAAATTGAATTCGGTGCGAATTGTGTACTTTCCTGGGAGATTCTAATGATGGATACGGATTTGCACACCATAAAAAATAGTCAAGGCGAAGTCATTAACTATCCTAAACCTATTCATGTGGGAGATAACGTATGGATTGGCTGCCGCTCTACCATTCTCAAAGGAAGCACGGTATCGAGTGGCTCTATCGTAGCGGCAGGAAGCCTTATCACGAAGCCGTTGGAAGGGACCAAAGCTATTTTTGGGGGAAGTCCTGTACGAATCTTAAAAGAAAATGTCCGCTGGCAGGTTTAATAAAAAAGGAACCCGATTGATTCGAGTTCCTTTTTTATTATGCGTTCTTTCAGCCATACCTAGAATGGGACGTCACCCATCCCCGTACTGAAGCTGCCAAACTCACCCGGAGGTGGGGTTTGACTTTGCTGATTCACTTTACTACCAAAGGTCCTGGCAGGAGCCTGATTTTCGAAGGACCCAATCGTCTCGCTGTTATCCGCTGGACTGAAACGAGGAGCATCCATCATGGAGAAATCTCCTCCACCTAAATCAGCGAATTTGGTAAACTTATTAATAAAGCGAAGCGGCACCGTTTCGGTAGAACCCGAACGGTTTTTCGCAATGATTACTTCCCCTACACCCGTCGTTGGCTGTCCATTTTCGTCTTGAGTAATACCGTAGTATTCAGGACGATACAGGAACATTACCATATCCGCATCCTGCTCAATCGAACCCGATTCCCGTAAATCCGAAAGCTGTGGTTTTTTCTCTCCACCCCGCGTTTCCACGGCCCGGCTCAACTGGGACAGAGCAATCACGGGTACGTTCAATTCTTTCGCCAGGTTTTTTAAAGCTCGTGAAATCGAGGCAATTTCCTGCTCCCGGTTTCCGCCGCCTTTCGAGCTATCGCCCTGCATTAGTTGCAGGTAGTCAATAACCACCAACTGAATATCGTGCTGCTGCTTCAATCGACGACATTTCGCCCGAAGTTCCAGAATGGATAAGGCCGGGGTGTCATCAATGAAAATTGGAGCCGAGTTGAGCTTCCCAATTCGGGCGTGTAACTGAGCCCACTCGTGGTTGGCCAGACTTCCTTTTTTTATTTTCTCACTTTCAATTTCTGCCTCCGCCGAAATCAGACGGTTTACTAATTGAACCGAAGACATCTCCAGCGAGAATACGGCTACGGCCTGATTCCAGTCCACCGCTGCATTTCGACACGCGGAAAGAATAAAGGCGGTCTTACCCATGGCAGGACGAGCCGCAATAATCACCAATTCGGACTTTTGCCAGCCCCCCGTTACCCGATCCAGAGCTGTAAAGCCCGAAGCCACGCCCGTCAGACCATCGCGTAAGTGTTTCTTTGCTTCGAGTTCTTCCAGAGCTTGTTTCACCACCGCATTCATATCCGAAAAATTCTTACGAATATTCGATTCTGAAATCCGGAATAAGTCCTGCTCGGCCTTATCCAGAAGGTTAAAAACGTCCGTGGTATCTTCATACGCCATTTTCAGTACTTCATTGGAAGAAGTAATCAAATCGCGTTTGATTGAATTTTCAGCAATTTTACGGGCATACGACTCTACGTTAGCGGCGGAACTGATTCGGCTGGTTAACTCGGCCAGATAAGCCGAACCACCCGTAAATTCAAGCGTGCCATCATTTCGCAGGCGTTGTGTAACGGTTAATAAGTCAACAGGTTCCGAATTATTGAAAAGCGTTAGAACCGCCGAAAATATTTTTTGGTGAGCTTCGCGATAGAAACTCTCTGGTTTCAGGATATCCACCACATTGGTTAATGCGTCTCTTTCCAGCATTACCGCCCCCAAAACCGCTTCTTCCAGATCAACCGATTGGGGGGGGATCTTTCCAAGTCCCGTATCGAGCCAACGATTACTAGTGGCGAGCCCTCCTACCGAAGTTGTTGGTTTTCTTGCAGTTATGTTTCGTCGTTTGTCATCCATAGGTACAATGTTACGCAAAAATGACGCTCATTTCACAGGGAATAAGCTCATTTTTTTCAGAAATCTGCTAAATGGCTGATACTGAAAATAAACCCGAATCCCAGGGCTCAAACCTGAAAAAAAAATAGACAAGCTTTCGGAAAACCAGTCGCAAATCATTACTTTAGTCAAAGAAATTTTCACAAAACCTCTGTATAGTTTGATAGAAAAGACCATTACCCTCGACGAGGTTTCACTAGTTGACTTTTTAGGCGTCGAGAATACGAATATCCGGGAGCTTTCTGCGGCTTTCCCGATGAGTAAGATTATTTCAAGAGGTAATGAAATTACCATTCGGGGTACCTCCGCTGAAATCAGTCGAATTACAGAAATTTTAGAATCTCTACAACAGCATTATTTACGGTTCGGTAAAATCACTTCTGACAACGTAAAGAATTACCTCGGCCATACCGAAGAGGAAGGCTCTGTTCCACAGACCCCAACCGATGATGACGTTTTTCTGTACGGGAACAAAGGCATTGTGATCCGTATGAAAACGGCCAACCAACTGGCCATGGTTGATGCAGTTGCTAAACACGACATTGTATTTGCGGTGGGTCCGGCGGGTACCGGAAAAACCTATACGGCCGTTGCCATTGCAGTTAAAGCTCTGAAAAATAAGGAAGTAAGAAAAATCATCATTACTCGTCCCGCCGTGGAAGCTGGCGAAAATCTTGGCTTCCTGCCTGGCGATCTGAAAGAGAAAATTGATCCTTACTTACGCCCGATTTACGATGCTCTGGACGACATGATTCCAGCCGAAAAGCTGAAATTATACATCGAAAACCGAACCATCGAAATCGCCCCGCTGGCGTATATGCGGGGACGGACGCTCAATAATGCCTTTATTCTGCTGGACGAAGCTCAAAACACGACGACCATGCAGCTAAAGATGTTTCTGACGCGGATGGGTCCAAACTCCAAGACCATTATTACCGGGGACCGCACTCAGGTGGATTTACCAACCAAGATGAAATCTGGTTTGAGTGAGGCTTTAACCATTTTAAAGGATGTTCCCGAAATTGGTTTTGTTCAGTTAGACGGACGTGATGTGTTACGTCACAAATTGGTGCGATTGATCATTGAAGCCTACGAAAAGGCCGAAGCTCCTCATGAATCAAAAAGATAGTCACTCCAGT
Source organism: Siphonobacter sp. SORGH_AS_0500 (assembly GCF_031453245.1). Lineage (NCBI taxonomy): Bacteria > Pseudomonadati > Bacteroidota > Cytophagia > Cytophagales > Cytophagaceae > Siphonobacter > Siphonobacter sp. SORGH_AS_0500. The sequence continues at coordinate 2,602,161 of NZ_JAVIYT010000001.1, read as the reverse complement.
ATTCTTTGCAAAAAGCCGCTCCTCAGCGGCTTTTTGCTTGGACTTTTATGCATGAGTACCAGCTGGGCTCAACGCATCCGGGATTGTGCGTTTTCTCCGGTGTATCAACAGCAGGTTTTGAAGGTAAAAAACGCAACCATCTCCCGGCAGATTTTCGAAGATTCGATTCGGCATTACATCCAGAATAAAAAAAATCGGGGTGGCCGTACCGCTGAGAAAATTATTCGCATTCCCGTGGTCGTTCATGTGATCCATAACAACCCTGATTCATTAACCATCGGCGGACGCGGAAACGCGAATATTTCGGTGGAGCAAATTGAGTCGCAAATCCGGGTCCTGAATGAAGATTATCGCCGGAAAGAAGGTACGAATGGCTATAATACCAATGCCGTAGGTGCTGACATGGAGATCGAATTCTACCTTGCCAATCGGGACCCTAACGGCAATGCGACTACGGGAATCATTCGTCGGTATCGAAACAAATCCATTTATTCGATTGATACGGATTTGGAAACAGTTAGTGCCACAAGCTACTGGCCTTCTGACCGTTACCTGAATATCTGGGTCTTACCCGACATTTATTCGTACCTGGGTTATGGACAATTTCCAGCTTCCACCTCGGTTCCCGGCTTAAGTTCTTACTTTCAGGATTATGCCCATACGGATGGTATTTTCGTGGCTCACCAATACTTTGGTTCTACTGGAGATCTGGCTGATCAATCTTACGCATTGGGCCGAACGGTTACCCACGAAGTAGGCCACTGGCTGGGGTTGATTCACACCTGGGGCGATGAATATTGCGGTACTGATTACTGCGATGACACTCCCCCCACGGAATCGTCTAACAACACCCGCTTTTGTAACGACCGCTACTCCAACTGCGTTTCAGGACAGACCACGCGAAATATGATTGAAAATTACCTTGATTATTCGCCCGATGCTTGTATGAATGTTTTTACCCAGGATCAGAAAAATCGGGTGCGGGCCGTTTTAGAGTTAAGTCCCCGCCGAAAACAGTTGGTTAATGCTAATAATTCGCTCGAAGAAACCTCAACGCTACAACTGAAGGTTTACTCGAACCCAATTCAGAATAAGATACTTTATTTTGACGCTACTTTTCAGGGATTACATTCGGTCAAATATCAACTCACTAATACGCAGGGCCATACTTTGTTTCATTCAGAAGCAAACAATCAGCCCAGCAGTAGTTACTCAATCCCGGTCGGGCAATTAACCCCAGGTACCTACATTTTAACCTTTGCGACGGAATCCGAGAAAGCGAGCCATCGCATTGCGGTCCCTTAACCATTAGCTAAGTATACTCAGTTTTAGCAAGGATTCGTGAAAATAGATTTCAACTTTGAAGCCTAAAAAATGACTTCATGCGTTGGAATCTATTTCCTTTTTTAAGGTATGTAATAGCCCTCTCTGCGGGTACTCTACTCTACCATTGGGGGCACTTCTCCTTTCAAACTTTTCTGATCATTTCAGGAACGGCGTTGATCGCATTCCTGGGGCTTCAGTTTACTACCGTCGGAATCAAATGGCTTGGCGGTCTGGCGGGAACGGTATTCTGTATGGGTTTAGGAGGATTGATTACTCACACCTCCGATGAAAAACTTGCGATTAACCATTTTACACCTCTTCAGGATTCTGTTATAGCCTACCGGGCGGTTTTGTCCTCTGCCGTTGAGAAAAAGCCCAGCACCTACCGAGTTATTGCGGAGATCAATGCCGTAAAAGTTCAACATGAATGGCGGGAGACTCAGGGAAAAATACTTCTGTTTATCGACCGGACCATTACGCATAAGCCCAGGTATGGCGACGTATGGCTCATTCGCAAAAGACCGGAGTTAGTCGAACCACCTTCTAATCCCGATGAATTCAATTATCAGGCTTATCTGGGTTACCAGGGCATTTACCATCAGCAATATGTACACGCCTTTGATTTTGACCGGCTTGGTAACCATCCCCCTTCGGTGTTACTCAATTTAGCCTACACGATCAATGATAAAGCATCATCCCTACTGGCAGAGAAACTGCCCTCAAGACAGGAATACGCCGTAGCGGCTGCCATGTTATTGGGCGTTCGGGAAGAACTTGATTATGAGTTGCTCCAGGCTTATTCCGCTGCCGGTGCCATTCATACACTTTCCGTTTCCGGGATGCACGTGGGTATCCTTTTTCTGGTGTTAAGTTGATTACTAACACCCCTGCGAAAAGGATCCAGTCACCAAAAGTGGCTCTTTGCCAGTATAGTTACTTCGTTCCTCTGGGGATACGCTTTGGTAACGGGTTTATCTGGCCCAGTGCTACGATCGGCCATTATGCTGAGTGTCTTTGTCTGGAGTGATACCTTTCGACTCAGCCGAAATGCGTTTAATACCCTGGCCTTTTCCGCTTTTCTCATTCTGCTTTTCAGCCCTTACAGCTTGTTTCAAATGGGCTTTCAGCTTTCCTACCTTTCCGTGGCAGGAATCATGTACCTCTATCCCAAGCTGCATTGGCTCTGGAAATTTGATAACCCCTTGGGGGCCGAACTTTGGAGTTTATCCTGCGGAGCCGTGGCCGCACAGGTGGTGACTTATCCGCTGGCGGTTTATTACTTTCATCAGTTTCCTACGTATTTTCTAGTGGTCAATCCGTTGGTAATGGCCTTTTCCAGTCTGGGGTTAATCGTAGGTATGGCGTATCTAATCTTCGCCAGCGTTCCGGTTCTCAATGACTTTCTGTTGTATGTATTAAAATTATCCTTCGGTGGCTTAAACGTAGTAGTGAAAGCAACCGAGCATCTACCCGGAGCTTTATGGAATAATCTGCTGATCACCCCTGTGCAATTGGTAATCATTTACGGAGTTATCCTGATGATTTTGATGCTTTTTCTAAAAAGGCAAAAAGCCTATTTATGGGGCGGATTGGGGCTCGTCATTCTATTTTCGTTCAGCAAGGTATATGCCTTTACGCAACATCGACAACAGCAAATTATCTGCATTCACCACCTTAAAAAGCATACCGCTATTAGTCTGATCAAAGGCAGAAAGCTACACCTACTGGCTGATTCAGCTTTATATGGCGATACCAGAACTCAATCCTTACACCTGGTGCCTTTCTGGATTAATCATGATATACGTTCCAAAGAATCAGGCGTAACGCCGACTCATGTCCGTCCCATTCCTTACGGGAATTACATTGAGTGGCAATCCAGAAGTATCGTTTGGATACATAAAGAAATTCCTAAGTACACTTCGTTTTCCATCAACCAATCGTTCGATATTTTGCTCCTCACCAATAATGCGATTCGTTACCCGGGTGATTGGATAAAACAGGTTTCAATGAAACAAGTGGTACTGGACGTAACGAACAGCAAAAGCGTTACCAAACGTTGGGTAGAAACTTGCAGAAGATTACGTATTCCCTGTTATGATATTCGAACTTCAGGGGCTTTTGTATACGGTTATGAAGGAATGTAAAACCATCTCAAAAGATGGCTCCATTCAGACACCTAAATTTTTCTAAAAAAAATAGGTTTAAAACCTACAGACTTACTCTATTAAAAGCATGAATCTAAGTATTATTTCTCACGTATAAACACCCAAAATAAGGGGATTTAGATAAAGGGTTTTGTATTTAGTTGATAAGCTTTTAGTATTGAAGACGCATATACCTAGGTACCGCCTACGCACATTTAACTATTTGAATTCTTATGCTCAAACATGTATTGTTTGCAGTATTCCTGCTCTCTATTTTCTCATGTAACCATGAGCTTACCAAAGAGGAAACTTGCGAAAAACTTGATTCATCCTTAAGAAAACATCTTGAAGATCTTGCTTTTAAAGGTAACTACCCATGTACGATCTATGAACTTAGAACCGTAGACTTTGAAGAAGTTAGCGATAACTACCTTGACTCTATGCGGCTGACTACTAACTATCAGGATTATGAAGATTACAAAAGTCTGCTTGAATCAACCATTGAACTTGCCCAAACAGAATCATCCCAAGCCAACCTGTACTTAGAAACGTTTGGTAAGGGTTCTTTATCAGATATTTCCAGAGAAGACGCCCAGAAACATATAAATGAAGCTACGCAATATAAAGATTCGCTAGTAGCCATTATTAAAAGAGATTCCGTCATAAAAGCACGAATAGCTTTAAGAAAACATGCGGAAAGAAAGTATTTTAAAACCAAAACTTTCCTAAAAGCCACCCTCGGCGATCATAACAAGCTTGATACCGTAAACTACATTTTTACCAAAGACTTTAAACCCGTTATTAATTAAAGTAAATAGGTTACCTGATATACCGGCTACGAAAAAGTTAATTATTTTGAGGGCTTCTACAGTAAGGCAAGTAATAAAAGCAAAACCTAAGTATTCTTACCCACGTTCAAATAATATAAATGAAAGATTTCAGATAAAATATTTTGTAATATTTTAACAATCTTTTAATATTGAAGTTTATATGTAAACAGTACTACCTTTCAACTTTAACTATTCGCCCTTTGTACCGCCTAATTATTCTTGCCTCTTTCCTGATCTTAAGGACAAAAATCTCTTTCTCACAAGGAATCTGTAAAACAGAATTTTAAATAATTTAGGACAACTGGTTACTTCACCTAAAGCGTTGGTTTGATAATGGACTTTCCAGTGCTACTACTCAGAAGTTTTAAAGTAATATAATTCAACTAATTCCTTCATGAAGAAGTTTTCCTTATTTGCTTTATTGTTAAGTTTATTTCTAATCCTTTCCTGCTCCAAAGACACAGAGCGTTACGAGTATCTCATTGAATATATCATTACAGGGAATACTACTCCTATAACAATAGTGTACAATAATGAAAACGATGTACTAGATACGGTTACCGTTACCTCTCTTCCTTACAAGATTCAATTAAGAAAAAATACGATTGAGAAGACCTGATTACAAGCCTGGAAGCATACTAATGCAGGTACTATCACAGTAGAAACCCGCTATAAGGGCAAAACGGTTAAAACTCAACGTACGGAGCGTGAACATGGTCAGGTCCATATCCTCATCATAAAAGAAAATGACATTCTAGCTATTGAACAACAGCCTGAAGAATGGGAATGCGGAACCTACAACGGAAATCGTCTTCGCACGGGTCCAAAAGGTGGTTGTTATTACATTAACAGTAATGGCAATAAAACCATATGTTGACCGGGGGCATTGTAACTGCCAGTAATTTTATAAAATTATTAAATGTATTTAATTTCCTATGAAACACCTTTACACTCTCCTATTTTTCCTCTCCACCTATTCTAGCTATGCTCAGGTAGCCATAGGTACGGAAACACCCGATCCCAGTGCTCAGTTAGAAATAAGCTCAACGGATAAAGGGCTACTTATTCCAAGGATAACCTATGCCAACCGCCCCGGTAGCCCAGGCAAGCTAGCGGCTACAGCTGGTCTAATCATCTATCAAACCGATAATGATCCGGGATTTTATTTTTACGATGGTAACGTATGGGAAAAGATAGTTAAGAAGTCAGAGCTTCCTACGCTCAGTTACATGGATGCTACGCTTACATTTGGACCACAAGCTACAAGGTTTATAGCTTGGAATGGGTTTAGTGATTATCCTCTACCATTCACCGTACAAAGCTCCTCCCCGGATATTACCCTCAATGCCGATAGTACTACCTTTGTCATCCAAAAAGGAGGCGTTTATTCCATCGAATATTGCATTAACGCCGAAACCATTTCTGGAAATTCATCTATAATTGAATTCAGAATCAACGGAAAGTTAGAAAGTCCGCTTACAGGCATAGCAACTTTGAAGACCCCAAGGGTATTAATTACAAGAATAGTACGGATTGAACCTACCTCAACCATTAGAATAAAAGTCAGTCCCAGCTACGTCGAGAATAGAATAGCCCCTACTGTAATGGACTTTTATCCCCTTGGAACGAAGGGATATATTAAAATAACCAAGCTTCAATAAATCTTATCTAGCTAAAATGTCAAGAGTAATATCTGGTGCAGGTAGTTTCTAAGGAGTGGCGACTCACCCACCTCATTTAAGCATGCAACTGCGTTTACTTACCCCCTGAACACATTAACATTAGAGAGATAAGCCGGTCGTTTTGGTCTCTTCGCTGCTCAACGGAGAGACTAGCGACAGGCATAGCCAAAGCTCGGGTGTGATCTATGCGTTAATAATACCAGTTTTTTATATCCGAAATTCAGCAGGGGGCCTAAACGCAGAAAACCCGATAAACCAGCTTTTACAGCCGATTTATCGGGTTTATCTCGGGTTTTACCCCTCACGAGAGTGACGTTGGGGAGACTCGAACTCTTACATTTTATGGTAAAAACCCTTAAATTTTAGAGTATTGGCACTTTTGACGAGACATTTTGAAGACATTTCAGAAAAAAAGTGAGGCATAGAAAAAAGCTATATCAATTTAGCAAAATACCTATTTTAAAAGTCTGTGTCGCTTTTGCTCATTGCTTTTTTGAGACTGGCAATTGTGCTTTGCATATCTTTATCCAATGACTCTTTGATACTATTCCATTCTTTTTTAGAAGGTCGTCCCATCATTCCGACTTTAGGTTTTTCTTGCTCAAGACTACCGCCATCAGTCCAATTTTCTGTATTCTTTCCTAATGGGCGTTCATGGTAAAAATTATCTATGGTGTATTTGTACTTACCATCTTTAGATACGATGGTAAACATTGCATTTACCCACCCAGCATCGGTATTGCCCATTATTGGTACTTTAATAATTATGGGGATATTGCCTTTGCCTATAATTTTACCATTGTCTTTGTCTTCAACTTGCAATACTGATTTTGAAGATTTGAATGATTGAGCAAACCATGTCAAGGCACGACCATAAAGTTCAACCTTAGAACTGCCAGGAACGTCTACAACTTCAGAGTAAGTGATTTTGCCAGATTCTTTATCTACGGGCAAATCTTGAGCTTTTACTATCGTAACTAAGCTTAAAAGAATGAAAGATGTGAGTAGTACTTTTTTCATTGATTGGACTGATTTGAGTTAATAGTATAGAAATGTGTAAAAAATACAGTGTATTAACTACAATATGTTTTTTACAATAGTTTACGCTGAACAGTGCCTTTTACTAAGTACATCTGAAGAATTTCTGCCTTCGGTAATTCAAAAGCTTCGTAAAAATCATTATGAGGCACTAACAGAAAGTTGTTAGGATTCGCAGACTTTTTAACATACTTAACAGTACGCATTGTATCAGTAATCACTAGGAATACTTCTCCAAACAGAATATAATCCCTCCAATTATCAACAAGCTTTAATAAAATAACATCACCCCCATTGATATATGGACTCATGCTATCCCCATAATGATTAACTGCATGTTGGCAGTCTTCAAAGCCAGGAATTTGTATAAATCCAGTTGGCTTATTATCAGAATTATTTTCCAATTGCACCTTTCCCCCGGTTACATCTACGTTACCCCAGTAAGAAATCAATGGCCCATTTGGTATAGTTTGAATTTCTGCACCTTCAGTAAGGAAAGAAATTGTAGTATTTAAGACTTCGGCAATTTTTTTAAGCTCAGGTATAGATGGGGAATGTTTATTATTTTCCCAGTTTGATACAATTTGTTTATTGCTTTTTCCTACCAATTTAGCCAATTCCTCTTGGGAAAATCCTAATTTGCTTCTTGCCTCTTTCAGTCGTTTACCAAACTTATCCATCAAAATCTCAAAAAATAGTTGTTAAATTATTTGACAGGTTGTCATAAATATTTACTTTTGAATCCGTAATGAATACGGCGTAATGATTACGCCGTAAATTTTACGGAAAAATAACAATAATCAAATCATTTTAACATGAGCTGTCATATGCCCCATACAACGGTTCATATCAGGGACGAACTTTTTACGGTTGAATATTGGCGTAATGAGTTCCAAAGCCTGGTATTAAAACTTGGTAGAAACTGGCGAAAGGAGGTTAAATCTATAGATCCTAGTATTGATTCAAGTGTACTGGACTATGTAAAAGATGGCAGGGGTGGTATTGATAATACGCGACGCGTCGTTTTAGCCCTTCAAAAACTGACCCCTGAGAAGGTGAAGAGAAAAAGACCGATTTCCAGCCGTCAAAAAATATCAAGAACTAATAAATAACCTCAATTTTATGGAAGCCTTACAATCAACCAGTTTACCCGTTCAACCTGCAAATGATACTCTTAAAAAGCAGGTTATTAAAGCGTTAAAGCTTTTAGGCTTTTCTACTTATAGCTCTTACAAGGTTCTATCTGCTACAATCATTGATAAGGACGGCCCAGATACTCCTAATAAAGAACAAATTGCCAATCAATATCATAGGTTAGTCCCCCCCACGGCTACCTGGGACAATATTCATTTATTGGTCAAATTTGATGAACAGCCTGAAGTACAAGCAACCTACAACAGTAAGATAAACCTTCTGTATCTCCAATGCTTTAATAGCTCTGAAGAGCTTGTAAGCATATTGTTAAAAAACCTAGTCATCAGGGATTTTATCAAGCCTAAAAAACTAGAAGCTTATCTAGCCAAAAATCATTTACGTATATAGTATATCGTTCATGGAATCAATTCAGGAGCTAGTCGTATTGTGGCGAAGTAAGACACTTTTCAAACATAGAAAACTTAAAACGCGGGTTATCAGAGCATACATGACAAAATTCTGTCTAAGCAAAGCAACAGCAGATAATACCCTTAACGGTAGAAGAACACCAGCTAACCCCGAAGAAGTAGTTTTTTTAAGTAAGCTATTTCGATCTGAATTTAAATCAATCACCCTGCCTTAAATCCCTAATAATCATGTATTTATTGATTGCTGGCTTAACTCTGTTTATAACAACGTTATTGAAAGGGAAAAAGCCAAAGCCTGTTATTCGGTCGCGTTACCGTGGCTATCGCGGACGTCGTAAAGAGTCTTAGTACCATTCCTTTCCCTTTCCCTAATAATTTAACGTACCACTCAAAATGAACCTTCTTCAATTTGTCGCCCTACCCGGCGACCAGGTAACTGTTTGTGCCCAAAATAAGGTATCTAATGGCAAAGTCGCTTTCGCTACAGCCGTTCAAATCATTCGTGAGCGGCCAGATGGCACATTAAGAATCTATACCGATACCAGGTACCAGGTCGACATCGATGGCGTATTGATCGAAACCCGCAACTATAATACCTATACGTTCAGCTTGGACGATGTTAAATGTTGGTTTTGGCAGCATGAATTACTGGGCTTTAGCTGCAAAGAGTTACACGAAATCGCCCGTATGGTTAAGTATGCCTTCGATTGTGCCAGCCCTTCCGACATTGATGAATATCGGCTATTATCTCGGATTCTTTTCATTACTGAAGAGTACATCACTAAAGCCCGAAACCCACTCAGCTATGAGCCTAGACGAGCTTAAAACCCACTACTGGAACGGCGACCTAGACGATTTGTCGACGCTGGATCTGTACGAGGCCGAAGCCTTACTGAATACCTGTCTGGCCTATTTCGAAGGTTTGGAACGCACCCTGGTCGATGCTGAAGCAAACGAACGCGATGTCCAGCTACGAATCAAAGACTCGGTGAAAGATTTGCTGATTCACCGAAACATTTTTATCCAGACCTGGCATTAATGCCGCCTTTTCTTATGTCTGAAACCATACCATTTCGTTTTTGAACGCCACCCCAAAAAGAAGGGAACCTGCCCTGGTTGTGGTAAAAAAGGGATGTTCCGATTCTATGAGGATCGGGAAGGAAACCGCCTTTCTGAAGACTTCGGCAAATGTGATCGAACTTCGAAATGTGGCTACTTCGCCCCGCCGTCTGGCGTCATATTCGAAGGAAATACCGACTACGTACCGGAACCCGAACCCGAAATCGTTTTTCCTGAAGGCGACGTACTAAAAAAGATTACCGGCGACCTGGGCAAATGCACTTCGAATTTTCACGCCTTCGCTCGTTCCTTAACAGTTTCAAACGAACACCTGGAACGATGGCTGGTCGGTACCAATGCAAAGGGCATGACGTCTTTTGTAATGAAAAACCGCGATGGCCATGTGATGAATGCCAAATGGATCCGCTATAACGAAAAAGGCAAGCGTGGCCATGACGAATACGACGAATACAGCCTAAAGCAATTGCCAGCGGATTCAGGCCGTAAATATGCCCAGTGTCTTTATGGCGAACACCTTTTGCCCGAAGATAAAGCCATTCCCGTCTGTCTGGTAGAAAGCGAAAAAACGGCCGTTCTAGCGAGTTTTTTCTACCCGGACTATAGTTGGCTTTCCTGTGGATCCGCAAACGGCCTGACGGCCGCTAAAATCACGCCGTTACTGGGCCGAAAGGTCTACTGGTTAGCCGATGCCGATAAGGACGGACGCGAAAAAGCCAGTTCATTAAAGAACCTGATTAAATATCAGGTAAAACACAAGATCGTCGATCTTTTCCCAGAACGAAACGATGGCTGGGATATAGCCGACGGACTGTCAGCGGGCCTTCGTCCTGAACTCAAAGAAGCCATGAATTCGGCCGAATGGGTACGTCTGACCCTCGAAGAAAAACCGAAGGAAGAATCCCCCAAACCCGTAAAGGAAAAGGCCCGTAGACTATCGACGGCGGAAACGTCCGTGGAATACCTTACCCACGACAAATTGATTCGGGTGGCATCTAGCAAAAACTGGGTGACGTGTTGCGATGGGTACCTTTTTTACTTGCGGTATGTGACCGAAGACGAGCAGGAAAACGTTAGTTGGATTATTGAATTTATCCCCTTTCAGGAAGAACATAAATTCACCCTGGAACTCACCAACAAAGAATTCTTATCGCCGGATTCATTCGATGAAGCCATTGCCAGCAGGGGTTTAGCCCTGAACGGTGGCAAGGCCGAACTGAAGCTGATACGGACGTATAATTTTCAAAAGTTTGGGGTTAAGAAAGCCGTTAAGGTCATTCGCTTTGGCTATCACGAACCTAGTAAAACCTACTATTTTTCGAATAAGGCGTTTAATGGCCAGGTGGTGGAACCGGACGATAATAATATCATTCATACCAACGATTTGCACGTCGTTTTACCTAGCCTAAACGACGACATCGACGACCGTTTCGTCTTAACCCAATCACCTATATCATTTGACCAATGGTTCGATTTATACGTGAAAGCTTATTTATGGGATAACGCTTTTTTGCCCGTCTGTTTTTACCTGACCAGCCTATTCCGGGACATCGCTTTAAGTCATAAGAAAATTGCCCCGCTTTTGTACGTCTACGGGGTGGCAGGAACGGGTAAGTCGTCGGTTCTTCGATCTTTAACTAATCTTTTCGGTAAAGAACAACCCGAAATCAACCTGAAGGCCGACAATACCGATGCCGTGGTTCCAAAAATGATTTCGCTGGTTTCGAACGGCCTGGTTCAATTCGATGAAATGACCGACGATTCGAAGTTCCAGGGAATGTTCCAGGCCAGTTATGACAACATTGGCCGGATGCGTACCCCTGATAACGCACGCGGCAAACTGGACTTTGAAAGCATCGAAGTAAAGTCGCTCATTATGCTAACGGCCAACCATATGCCTAAGTACCAGCCATTCCTAGAACGTTGCCTTTTTATGATTAACAACAATAAAAAGAAGACGGAAGACCAGCGGCGAAATTGGGAACAGTTGCAGGAACTAGGACGTGGCGGTCTGGCGGGTATTTCGGTTGAATTGCTTCACCATCGGGACTTGATTAAGAAGGAATATTCAAGGGCTTACAATAAGCTTTTGTTACGCTTCAAAAGCCTATTCGGTGGGGAGATTTACGAACGGAACTTCAATAACGTGACCCAGCTACTAACGGTTGCCTATATACTGAAGGTAAACGGGAAAATCAATTTAGGAATGGAAGTCACTGACGAAACCGACGTGCTGGAAGAATTCGCCCAAATCGCCTATCAGCAGATCATCTTCCAGCATCGTATCCTAAGCGAAAAATCGGCCCTGTCTGAATTTATGGAAATGATCCAGTGGCTATACGATAATAACAAGATCTACGACGGTATTCATTTTCGCTTTGATGGTCACTTCGTTATGTTCCGTTTTTCTTCGATTTATACAACTTTCAAACAGCAGTATTACTTCCAGTACCAGCAACCGGCCCCCACAAAAGACGCCATCGAAGAAGAAATCATCCAGTTCGAAACGCCCCGGCCGAAAGAGGATATTTTCAAAGGAATTCGGTTTCGGGATCCAGACAACCCGGAAGAACAAAAGCTAAAAGACAAGGTAAATCATTCATGCGTAATGACTTACGACCGATTAGTCGAAAGATTTGGTCTAGATCTGACCGCAAAAAAAACGATGAGCTAATGATTTTTCCAGCGAAAAAACTTGCAAAATCCTGACCACACACCACACAGCGACTTAACTTACTAATAATCAATATATTATATAAAATTATGTGTGGTTTTCGTGTGGTTTTCTGTGGTCAGTGTGGTTTTTGTGGTTTGGGTGAACCACACCGAAACCACACGAGAAAACACTTAAACTATTGATTATCAATACTTTTTATCCGTGTGGTCATGTGGTCAGCGTTCGACAGTAGTTTTTTGAAAAAACAACATCATGGCAAAAAATGACGAACCCGAAAAAGTACAAGACGGCGAAAGCTGGGATTTAGGCTTTAAAGTCCGCAAGTATAGCCGCTGGATGGATCAGAAAGGGCGGATTTTCATAGTAATCGACCATACCGTAGAATGGGACTTAAAACGCCAGGAAACGAAAAGCTGGGAAACAATTACGCTGTATAACCTACACCTAACCAAAAATGAGTTACCGATGCCTTTTGAGCGATTTACCCACTATGTCGCCAAAGGAAAATTAGTTCGGTATCTACCTAAACCAGCACCTAAAAACCCTTTTTAATCCATGCCCTTCCAGTATGAAAATTCAACTTGAAATACCAGAACTAACGAGATGGCAGGAAGCCAATGGCCATAACTGGGTAGTGCTGTCAGTCTGGCGAAAAGCCACCAACGGGCCAAACGAAACGATCAAAATGCTTTGGGTAGAAAGCGAAACGGAACACGAATTCCAATACGAAACCATCGTTCGCAACATCGTCAACGGCACTTTAAAACAGGTTCATAGAATCAGTACGATTAACGCTTAATCCTTTCAAAAAATGGAACAAATTACACAAGTCGTAATCACTCAAACCGACGATTTCCCATGTGGGGAATGTCGACGGGCTTTTAATCTGGCTAAGATCCACCAGGACAAAATCAAGTGGGAAACGGCCAAAGACTTCTATCAGGGATTTCTGGAAACGTTTACCCTGGATGTAAAAAATTCCCGGAAAGGATTGGTCGAATTCGGCTGGTTAGAATTCCCTTACAAACTGGGAATTTATCTAAGAAACCAAAAGGGGAAAACGGTATTCGTCGAAATCATTCAGGTACACGTTCGCGACTTCGGTGTTATTGCATAATTACTTTAATTACTTCCAATAAATCATTCATTTCTAATTATTTACTCAATTCTTAATCATGGAACAATTAGCAATTACAGGAAAGTTTTTAGGTGCTGGTAACGCGAAAGAAGTAGGAACAAACGGACTTATTGTTCGGGAATTCTGGCTGGATATTACGGATAATCCCGACTGGCCCAATACGCCCGAATTTCAACTGAAGGGCGATAAAGTTACGCTGGTAGATAACTTGGTGAAGGGTCAGCAAATCAAAGTTACATTCCGCCCAAATGGCCGCAAGTTTACCCGTAAAGACCAAACCACCGGCATTATTACCACCCTGGATGCCTGGAAGATCGAAGTTATCTCGACCCAGTCGGCGGCCATAGCTGGCCGTACACCCACGCCGTCCGCCCAGCCTACCCAAACCCAGCCAGTAGCGGCTGGCAATGACGACTTACCCTTTTAATTGGCTCTTATGCTTACTCAACTATTAGAATTTGCCGATAAGCACCCGGATCAATCATTCATATTTCTGTTAGTGATCTGCGTTTTCTTATACAGCATCGTCAGAGTTATCGCCCGAAGAAATCACTCTGAAGAATAAATCAAACCTCGATGATTCCCTGGCAACAGGGGGCCATCCTAAAAAGGCTAATCAAATAATGAAAGTATTAATTGCTTGTGAATATTCTGGGAAAGTGAGAGATGCGTTTTTGGCGAAAGGTCACGATGCTATTAGTTGTGACATTCTGCCCACTGAATCACCTGGCCCACATTATCAGGGAGACGTTCGGGATATGCTTAACCAGCACTGGGATTTGATTATTGCCCATCCGCCCTGTACGTACTTTTCCAATGCTGGATTACATTATCTCAAGACTCAACCAGGTAGACTTCAAAAGCTTCAAAAGGCATTTGAATTTGTCAAGCTAATATGGAATTATAAATGCTCAGCAGTTTGCATAGAAAATCCTATTGGCTGGTTAAATACAAACTGGAAAAAGCCAGATCAGATAATAAGTCCTTATCATTTTGGCGAACCTCATATCAAGAAAACTTACCTATGGCTCAGAGGGATACCTGAACTTAAGCACACCAATAATATTGGCAAGCCTAACCCGCTAGGTTTTTGCATTAAGAGCAATGGAAGGAGATATAATTACTATTATCACCAGTCCAAATCAGCAAAGGAAAGAGCTAGGTTCTTCGACTGTATCGCCCAGGCAATGGCAGACCAGTGGGGTTAACGATTTTTTCAACACTCTCATTTTATAAGTTTATGATTCGTTTATTCTCTTTAATCTTTTGGTTGCCTATTATTTTAGCCCAAGCGGTGGTCGTATTTGTCTGTTTATTAGTGTCACCTAATGATACCTATAAAGAACTAAAAGACAAAAATGATTTTATCTAACTTAAAATAAAGTATATGGAAATTGAATTCGGGTTAATCGCACCAAAAATAAAAGACCAATTAAAGCGTCAACGAATTGAATTCAACGTAAATAAAATTGGGCAAATTCAAAAAAGTGCCGACGCTATTACCCGGCTTTATTATGACGAGCTAATTGATAAGAAGCTTATCACACGACTAAGGGAAAAGCTTCTGTCAAAAATAAAAGAAGCCACTAGAAGCCCCGGAACGAAACCAACTAGCCGTAGAAATGCCAGTCGACTACAAAAAGTATCATCCTAAATGGTCGCTTATTTCAAAGCTTATTCGATTTAACCCGGGCGGGTAATTGTTGCGAGTTTTGCGGGGTTAGAAACAATGAGCTAATAGTTCGGGATGGGATAAAATATCGCTACGCCACGGACGACGAAACAGGAAAAGTTTTAGCCCATCGCAAGGCTGGAATTAAATACTGGCAAGCCTTAAAAAAAGAAGGATTAACGCGAATTATTTTGACCGTTGCACACTTAGATAGAAACATCGAAAACAACCGATTTAGTAATCTAAAAGCATTGTGCCAATACTGTCATTTAAATTACGATAGACCTGAAAATAATAGGCTTAAATATTACGGCAAGAACGATTCTACCCTAACACTTTTTTAATTAATTAATTAATGGAGAACAATGAGCTTATAAATTTTTGGGTATTCATGGGCTATTGTAAAGAGCGAAACCGTACCGAAACTTTTATGAAAGAATGGCTAAAAAACACTTACAAAACTTTTACTGGATCCATTCAGGAATTTAAAGAAAAAGCCGACTCGGTACTGGCTGATTACATTAAAGAAAACCCTTCGCATGGTAAGGTTTCTATTTCTGAGGTCATTGTTCATGGTCATTTTTTAGACGGATACCCGTGTGGGTGGCACTTTTCAATAGAAGTAAAAGGCAGAAGGCAAAACCCAGGACTTTGGGCGACCCTTCAAAAGAGACCCGAAGAACAGTCGTCCAATGAAGACTAGTAACGCCTGGTTAGGTTTGGATTCTCATATCGAAAACAGATCTAGTAAAGGCCATGAAGTAGTTAAAAAATGCCCCGATGTTACCAGCATCGGGGCCATTCCTTCACCAGTTTTTCGCGTATAGTGATCGGGCATTCCAAAAATACGAACTTTTTTTGAATAGCCCCATCATGCTAATTTCCGTACCCGTCAGACCCCATATTAAGCAATACTTTCAGAGCGAAGCCGCCGCCGGATCTGAACCCATCGAAGTTCGTAGAAACAGCCGGATCGGTCAGATTTTTACGGCGATCTTCGCGGTGTATCCTTTGCATGATGTGGACATGGAGTCTTTGGAACCTAACGAACTTTTGGATGCTCGAAAGCTTCACCTTTTTTTGACGTTCGACGTCAACCCCCAACTCATCACGGATGCCCGTCTATCTCAGTTAGGGCAAGTGCTGGAAGTTTTATTTGAAACGTCTGCCATTGCTTTTTGTAAAGGTCGGATGGACGTATTCAATAGTGCCAACGGGGCGGCCGAACGTTTCTGCCAGGTACATAAAATTACCCCGGCGGAAAACTACACACCAGACGCGGTTCGCAAACTCGTATCACGAAGTACCCCCAAGAGTAGCACCATCCGGGAAAAATTGAGCGTAACCGAAAAACGACAAATCGCGACCTATTCGGAAGAATTACAAATCGGCTCGAAAAAAAATAACGTCCAAGTTTCGGCCTAAAGCGTCCAACTTTGGCCCAATTGCGTCCAAAGTTCGACCTAATTGTCCAACGATTTTTAAGGTTAGAAAATGCCTCTATAAAGGGTGTTTTCTAACCTTTTTTTGTAGGGTTCTGGCCTTTTTTAGGGGTAAATATGAGTCCTACTTTATTAGATAAGGACGGGTAAACTTTAGCGTATGTTTATAAAGACCCTACCCGTGGCAACTGGCCTTACCGTGGCTGAAGGAGAAAGCAACGCGGCCGGCATTTCGCGGCTTCGTTTAATTCCGTCAGACCTTCTAACGGTAGACCTTCCTGACCCGATTCATCAATTCGGGTTGGCTGATTTATTCATTGATTCCAGATCCATCTACCTAAATGATGATGCCGACTTTGTCGACATGGAATTGATACCCGATTACGCTTCGTACTCGGAAGATCCCGCCAGCAATGATAATGGTGCCCTTTATAACTGTAATATCCAGATCGTGATTCCCAAAGATCGCAGAGACGTTACGGCTTGGATCCACCGCAACCGTGAAAAAAGATGGATTGCTTTAATCCAGGATAGAAATGGCAATTGCCGGATGGTCGGCACCATTGACCAGCCCTTAAGCCTATCCGTTAAAAATACCTTGGGGAACAAAACGGGAAGAAACAGTCGAAGCCTGGCATTGAATGCTACTTCGATCATGCCCGCCCTTTACCTGGATTCGGTAGAAAGCAAAGATCTATTTGGCACCTACGAATTTGATTTCTCATTCAGCTACGACTTTAACACTTAATAATGCAATGGTAAACCCTGAAGAAATCCTTCAAAAAATTGAAGAACAAATCCCTAGTTCGCCGCCCGCCCCTGCCAGATCTAATACAGCGGAAAGCATCCGTGACATTCTTTCGGCACTAGTGCAATGGGTCGTTGAAAACGACTATACCCCCCAACACGAATGGGATGGTACGAAAATTCGCTTCGTGCGAGCGGATGGCGTCCCTGGTCAATGGATCGACTTGAAAGGAAGAATAGGAGACATTCCGGCACATAGTTGGGAAGGGACTGTACTTCGATTCCAAAACCCAGATGGAACGACCGGAAATCCGGTAAACTTACAAGGGCCTGGCGGCAAGGGCCTAGCCTGGAAAAATGCCTGGCAACCTAATACGCAGTATTATGAGAACGACGGGGTCGAATACGGCGGTAGCTCCTACCGGGCCAAATCTGATTTTGTATCGGGTTCCGCCTTTAATGCTGTGAACTGGTCACTGATTGCTCAGGGCGGAACTACGGCTGATGGAACCGTAACCCTGGCAAAACTAGAGTACTATATCAGTGCCTTGGTTAGCTTCCTAAGTCAGACCGTAGAGCAAGGAAATCAGCCTTTCAGAGTGTCAGACCAAAATGGGAATCTAGGGGCGGAACTAACTCAAGACGGTTTATTTCGTCTTTTGAAGCTATTTGTTCATTACGGCATTTCGGCGGGATCGGTTACGGCTAGTCAGGTGAACGGGGTAGAATTTGAAAACCATCCTGATTTTTTTGAACTCCTGACGGATAGTTTAGGCAACGTAGCCCATAGCGTTGATATGAAAGGGCGGCAAAAGACCAGGGAGATTACTACCCTAGAGCTGAAGCTTTCAGACAAAGTAAGTTTGCGTTCGGATGGATCGGGCGGGATGGTCTTTAAAAACCTGCTCACTAATCAGGATATTTTTGCCATTTCACCGACTGGCGGCATTGAGCTAAATGATCTGAAGGTATTTGTTAGCTCTGAAGAACAGTTTCCTTTCGCCTATACCGATGCCGCCGGTAACGTAGCCAATGGTTACGACCGCAAAGGGAATCCTTTACTGGGTGGCTCTACAACCACTGCCAAAGGGCCGTTGGGTATTGTGGCTGATGTTTATATCAATGCCCTCATTAGTCAAAGTTTAGGACTCGGAGCGTACGGTTCGCCTGCCTTTACAGCCACGCCCGAACCCTATTTACTTCAGTTCACGAAGGGACCGAGAATGATGGAATTCGATAACGATTCCACCCGCTTTTCGGGTTTGGTTCCCCTGGTCGAAACAGGTAATTCGGGTAATCTGGAAACGCCCTGTAGTTCCTACGCCAGGGCGTTTAAAAAGGCCCTGGCGGCTGACGGATTCGTGATGAATGACACGAACCAACGGCTCGAAATGATTTCGTTTGCTTCAGGTACGTCGGGGGTTACCATCACGGATTTATCGAAAGGTTCAGTGGGTTATCAGCGATTTGTGGACTGTTTGAACGCGGCCAAAAACCTAACCAAAGCTCAGGGTAAAACGATGAACTTGCCCCTGATCTACTGGATGCAGGGAGAACACAACGTCAATGATTCGCAGTCTTCCTACAAAGCAAAAATCCTTCAACTCAAAAAAGACCTGATTGCGGAAGTCAAGGCCATCAATCCTACGCAAAAAAATGAGTTGGTATTTTTGACCTATCAGCTTGCCTTCCACAACGCGGCGAACCCGAATTCCACGCCTTCAGGAGCGTATCCAAATATTGCGTTGGCTTTCCTGGATTTAGCCTTGACAGAACCCGGCTTTTACTTAGGGCCGGTCATGTACCCTTACGTTTACGCGGATAATATCCACCTAAGCGGGCCTTTTGAATACATGAAGGTAGGAGCCTTAGCGGGCTACATTGCCGAGCAGATCATTATGAAGGGGGATTTTAAACCCATTCACGTAAAAGATTACCTCTATGAAGGTAACATTCTAACGCTTCGTTTTCACGTTCCCGTAGCCCCCTTGGTTTTCGATACGGAAACCGTCACCGATCCGGGTAACAAGGGTTTCAGGCTCTTTTCCGGTAGTACTGAGCAAACGATTACGTCGGTAGAAATCACCCGGCCTGATACGGTAAAAATCGTGTGTGTAAATCCTGTTTTAGCGGGAATGAAGTTAACGTATGCGATCAACGGAACTCCTCTTAAATCGGGGCGGACGGAAGGCAGTCGGGGCTGTCTACGGGATAGCCAGGGCAATACCGTCAAGTTTGAGCCTACAGGCTATAGCTTCCGATTGGACAACTGGTGTCCGATCTTCGAAAAGTATCTCTAATCATTTTCACGCACTCAAAATACTTTTAATTCATACTCAAATGGGATTTCAATTAGTTGACAAAACGGCAAGTTTTCCGAATGACTTAGGCAATGTGAATTTGTCTGAAACCTTCATTAAAACCGCTTCGATTACCGACGAGAAGTTTAAGACGGCGTATCGAAACTTTTACACCAGCTTTAAAAAAGCGGGATTCTTTCAAAAGTTTGCCGTGGCTCGTCTGGCCGGGGCGGGAGCGGTAGCGGACTCCCTAAACCTAGTCAACCCCGTTTTAGGGCCAGCGGCCTACCAGGCTACCTTCGTGAACGATAAGCCCGAATATCACACTTCGGCGGGCTGGACTCCAAACAAGGCGGCGGGATCGTATGCCCGTTCGAATTTCCTGATGAAAGGAGACTTAACCAATTTTCACATGCACGTGTGGAATACGGGGCCTGAAGACAGCACGACAACAGAGAACCGTTTCCTACTCTCAGCTCAATCAACCCAAAACTTTTATGTAGCCCTTCAGCGAAACGACCAAAACCGGACGCGGGCGGCGATTGGTTCATATAGCTCTATTAACTATATGACCACGAACGCGATACCCGTGACGCGATTGGGGTTACTTTCTGCTTCCCGAAATGGAAGTGTAGGAAAAATGTATGATGCCGGGGTGGCGATTGTAAATAGCACGATTACCGATACGCCTGTATTGTCGGGTACGGTGGAAATGTTGGAAGGAAGCATCGGTTCATCTGCAAACATTAGTAGTGCAACATTTCGTTTTTGGGGCTACGGGTTTTCGTCCTGGTCAGATACGGATGAAATCACGCTAAGAGACATGATTGCGGCATTCAACGCCGCAATTGCATAATAGCTTTAATTGAAACCAAAAGCCCGGCTGATTCTTCAGCCGGGCTTTTTTTTGTGTCCTATGCCATCGCCATCGGCCGGGGTAATGTTGCGTTTGATTTTATCGCGAAGCAACATTCCTTACCATGATCGAACAGTATTTGTCGGCCAAATGGGCCTTAAATGCCGACTTCCATAACCAGATGGCCGCCCTTGCCTTACGGCGTATGGCCAGCGGTAAAACGCCCTTCGTTGCTGGCGGGGAGATCGCCGGCCCGTACCTAGCCTGGGACGATGAAGACGACGATAGGGACGCCGTCGCTAGTACCGGCTACGAGTGGTTATCTAAGGCCCATACCGATAAAGGCCAGGTCGTTATTATTCCGATTGTAGGCACCATGACCCGGTACGGCGGTCTATGTACCTATGGTTCGGAGACATACGCTAGTTGGATCATGGAAGCTAACCAAGATCCAGCCATTGCCGGAATCGTACTAGAACTTAACACGCCCGGCGGTCAGGTCGACGGTACTGAAATGCTGGGCGAAGTCATCCGCCAAAGTGAGAAACCGATTGTCGCTTTTGTGACGGGCATGGCCGCCAGTGCCGGCTATTGGATCGCCAGTCAGGCCGATTACATCATGCTAGAATCGGAAACGACCGCCGAAGTCGGATCTATCGGCGTTCTGGCCACGCACTACGACTATACCGGATTCCTGGAAAAAGAGGGCTACAAAATTACCATTATCCGGGCGGATGGCTCAGAAGACAAAGCCCTTTTTAACAGCGTCGAACCCCTTTCCGAAGCCGTTCTGGCTGAAACTAAAGAAATCCTGAATACAATTCGCGACACCTTTATCGACATCGTAAAGGCGGGCCGCCCCGGTATTGGAGAAGTCTTCACCGGCAAAATGTACGTGGGCCGTGATGCTCTCAAACTCGGAATGTGTGACGGTTTTGGATACCTGGGCGACGCCGTGGCTAAGGTTCTGGAACTAGCACCAGCAGCGTAATTTTTCACCTTTTTTATACCCTTTTTTCAAGCCATGATTAAGCCACTAGCCAGTCTTTTCGCTAAGAAAGCAGCCGAAAAGAAAAAAGCCGATTCCAGCGAAACGGAAGAAAAGAAAACCAAACCCGACCAGGGCGAAGACGACGAGTTGGAGCCTGACGACGAAGACGAATCGGAAGACGACACCGACGACGAGCAGGAAGACGAATCACAGGACGAACCAAAGAAAAAGTCCGCGTCAGTCGGTAAGAAGGTCGGCAAAAAGGAGGCCGCGATGGTGAGCATCAAAGCCAGCGAGTACGAGAAACTGAAGACTGACGCGTTGGCCTGGAACAAAAACAAAGCCGAATTTGCAGTGCTTCAGGACTGGCATAAGAACGCAAAAGGTGTCGGGGCGACCCATGCGAAGGAAGACGAAAATACCCGTTCGGGCCGTCGCTCAGGGAGCAATTCAGTCGCAGAAAAACCCTGGAATAAAAAGGCTCAGGAACGGGCCGAACAGGTGAAGTAAGCCGCTGACTAGCGGTTTTTTATACATATTCAATCACTTATTTTTCTACTCATTTCTAACAGATGGATTCTTTAAATCTTTCCGATTTTGCCACCTCGCTAACCGACTTTGCCCGCGATAACCGGCTACACATTTTCGCCAGCCTTTTGATTCCAGGTATGGCCGGAATCGCGGGAACGCCGATCTGGGCTATTGAGGACTACATGCAATTGATTCCGGGAAACGATGAAGTTGTTCTTACTCAATTGGCGGTCGCGAATGTGCTTCAGCCCGGCAACAAAGGTTCGTTTAACCCGACTCAAAACGCGGTGAAATTTAAAAATCGCCGTGCTAAAGTTCGCCCCGTAAAAGTCGATTTGGAGTTCACCCAACCGACCATTATGAAAATGTACAAATCGTACATGGGCCAGGTGACAGCAAAGAAAATCGACCCAGAAACGTATCCGCTCGAAGCCTACGTCATTGACGCAGTGATCGCCAAAGCCAAAGAAAACTTGCGGGTTATCTCTCTGTTTAATGGTGTTTACAACGAAAACGGAAATTCGCCCCTGGACATTTTCGACGGTATTTTGACTCAGGTAACAAAAGCCATTGCGGCCGGCAATGTACCCGCCGACAACATCGTCGAAGTGGCCCCCACAACGGGCGAAAACGCGGTAGCGAATCACGAAAAAGTGATTCAGGAAATCCCAGATGCCTATTTCTACGGAAGTGATAGCCTGATTTGTTTGACCAACCGTAAGCTTTTATCCGCCTACGAAACGGATTACCGAAAGAAGTTCGGCACCTTGCCTTACAACACATCGACGGAAAAAGCTTTCATCGACGGAACGAACATTCCGTTCGTTGTGGAACCCGGTCTTTCTACGCTGGAAGAACCCATCTTCACGACGAAAGACAATCTGTGCTATCTCTACGATGACGAAGGCAAGCAGGATTCGCTGGAATTCGATTACAATAAACGTGATCGTAGTCTGGCGTATATGTTGGATTACCAGGCCGGTACGGGTATTGGTGCCGCCGAATTACTGTGGATGGGTCAATCGGCCTAATCTCTTTCCCTGATGCCAGGCTGACCTGGCATCAGGGCTTTCCATCCGTTTATTTTTCTAACGATTCACTTTAAAGTTACCCGTTTACTCCAATGAAAAATTTCAATTTGAAAGAATTAGTCCTGGCCGTTTTTGTTTTTGCGGTCGCTATTGTACTTCCCCAGGAAGCTTTTTCGGCCCTGGCGACGTCGGATCTGGCCAGCCATTTGCCGGCCCTGTTTAGCCCTGAAGCCGCTGGCGGCGTAATGACGGGCCTGGCGTTCGTTTCCCTGGTCAACATCGACGGAAGTTCCGAAGGTCAACCCAACCCCGGCGGTACCCGGAATTTGTACATCATTGCCCGGAAAGACTTTGATGGCGTTTGGCCCAAAGCGGCCGACATCGTAGATGGTGAAATTACGGTGGCTCCCAAACTTTTCGCGGGCAAGAAATTCGCCGAATACGAATTTCCAGACGGAACGTTCGAACTCGCTGACGATGGTGGCGGGGATCCCGGCTTCCAGTCGTATAAGCATACAGCCGACTTTATGCTGGCGGGCTTTGACAAAAAACTGGTGGCTGAATTACGTAAACACCTGAACACGGCGTCGGTAATCATTGGCGAATTAAACGATGGCCAACTGGCCGTTATCGGTTCGTCTGATAATGGTATCTATCTGAAACCTAGCTTCAAGTCTGGGAAGAAAGGTAACGATAAGCGGGGATATACAATCAAGGGAGAACAAGACGGTTTCATGTGGGGTGTTATGCCGCTGAAAGCTGAAATCGCGGCCGCCCTACCCTTACTTTCAGCACCCGTTCAGGTTTAAAGTAAATGCTTAAAAAATACAAGCTGGTCGACGCCTTCGAAGGGGGCGTCGACCACTTGATCGACGGAAGACGCGTTCCCGTTTCTCAGGACATGACGGACGAACAGGCCGAAGTCTTAATCAACGCGGGATTGCCCTATTTCGAAACGATCAAGCAACCAATCGAAGCCAATGGCCAAACAAACGAAAACCACGAAAACGACGAAAACAGCGGAAGCGACATCGTCGATTCACCCGGCGGAAACAGCGACCAGCCAGCCCCAACCAAGCCAGCCCGAAAGCCCAAAGCCAGCCGAAACGCTAACTAATCCCACCGATGAACCAGGTAATCATGTTGGGGCATCCGTCAGCACGAACGACGGCCCTTTTGATAGCGATGGCACCGGCGGCGGTGATCGTGATCGACCCGGAACCGAGCCAACGGGAACCGTTAACGATGGAGGATCTGTTTTTCCTACGGACTCAGCAGATAGTGGAAACGAAGATCCTTCAGGAGGAATTCAACTACTGGCAGAACCTAGTTCAGATGGAAATGACACGGGAAGTACCGGAACCGCCGACACTGGCGATGTGCCCGAAAGTGATACCGCTTCCAGTGATGAGTCAGCACCGGCGGCCGATCCAACGCCGGACACTCAACCGGGAACCACGCAACCCGAAAGGCCGCTAACCTGGGAAGAAAAAGTAAAACGGAAAGCGAAACTGAAGCTTTTGTCTTTGCAAATGGAGTCGGGTTTTCGTGCCCTGAAGGCTTTAAACGAGCAAAAAGAAGCCCAGGAAGACCGTCGTAAAAGTTCAGAATAAAATTTCGTTCTGGATCCTGAGCAGCGGCCCGTTTCCCAACTCATATTTTACAAAAGCGGCCTTTTCAATCAAAAGGCCGCTTTTTTGATAGTCTACTATGGAAGTGAACCTGCCTTTGTTATCCCGCTATTTAAGCGAAGCCGAAATCGAGCCTAAAAAGCTTATTGAGGTATTAAACACGTATTGCGGGGATCTGGTGAACCTGGTGGCCGTAGATTATCCCCCTTACGATTATCCGCTGGAATACCTGGAATGTAAAAGACACCAGGACACCATTGAAGTATTCATCGAAACCCTGAAACGATTATCCCATGACCGAAGCAGAACTGAAGCACCAACGGACGATGGCGAAAGCGAACTACCAGTTGAAGCAGATGGAAGCCCGAAGCGGCAAAGTGAACGCCGAAGACGTAGCCGAAGCGAAGCGGATCTATGAGGCATTAAGGGATTATAAAATCCCGGAACCGTCGGATGAAAAAGACGAAACGCCAGCCCCGAAGCCGGAAATTTTACTGCCTAAAATGGCCCAGGATGAATTTAAGGACGTGCTGGAAGATCTAACGATGCAACGCCATGAAGCCCATCGGCAAATGTGCTTATTGTCGAACACGCTGGCCGACTATCCCGACGATGTAAATGTAAAGGGCGTAGTCGATGAAATCGAAGCCTTTAAACAGCAACGAAACGCCCTGGGCGAAAAGATAGACTACTTGAAAGCAAACCATCGTTTGCCGGCGGAAACCCAAACCCACACACCCCTATTTAGCGACGAAGCCCAAACAGTCTATTTAGATAACTTACCCGTCGACCGTTACGAATTAAATAAGCTTTTGAAAGATTCGCTGATGCCGATGTTATCCAAAGCCCGTAAAAACGCAACGAAGGCCAAAACAGACGTCAAACGGCTTCAATATGAACAAAAGGCCGTCAAGCTCGAATTGGAAATCAAAATCGCAAGGTCGAAACTGGCTTCGATGAGTTAATGACTTTCGTGCAAAAAAATTGCCCGATAAAGCCTTTCAATCCCCTAAAGCCCTAAAAATAGGGCTTTTTTTTGTCCTGTTTTGCCTGTCTGGGTTTCTGTATTCTCGCTGACTGAATACGAAAATTTTTCTACGAGATGGCAAAATTGACAGCCCTTCAGCGAGCTAAAAAAGCCCTGAAGATCGACGAAAACAAGCTGGACAAATACCTTTCCTACTACTTCGAAAACACCAAGCTTTCCGACGCCGAAATGGAAATGCTGGCTAAATATCGAATGGCCTTTTCGCTGATGAGCCTGGGCCGAACGGATCAAATGGTCATTAGTACGCTGATGAAGGATTACGACATCCTGGAACGGCAAGCCCGCTACATTATTTCGGAGGCATCCTGGCTATACGGACGCGTACAAAATGCCGACCGCCAGGGTAAGAAAGTCGCGTCGGCGAACTATTACCGTTTGCTTTCCAATCTAGCCCAGCAGGCCGGCGATACGGAAGCGGCGATAAAAGCCTGGGAAAAAGCCGACCGGATGGAAGGTTTACTGGATCCTGAACACATCGGCCTGAACCCTGAAGACTTCGAACGGGCGGCCAAATTCGTCTTTATCAATAATGTCAACGTCCTCAATCAGCAGGCTAAACGGATGGCAGAAGATGAGTAAGACGGTTAAGATTTACGCGAACGCTAAACAAATAAAGTTTCTGCGATCCAGGGCAAAACGCAAAACGTTCCAGGGAGGTCGTGGATCCGGCAAAACGACCACCCTAGGAAATGTCGTCGGCATGATGTTTGAAAATTTGCCACGGGCGAAAGTCGTGCTGGTTGGGCTTACTTATGTTCAGTTGGATTTGATTGTCATGCCTGAACTAAAAAACGCCCTTTCCCGAATGGGCTACGTGGAATTTAATAAATCCAACCCCCACGGTGTCTATGTAATTGGCCAGCAACCGCCCGATGCCTGGTACAAAGCGTTTGCCAGCCCTGGAAAAAAAGGCTGGCAGTATTGCATTTCCTTCATCAACGGTTTTACGCTTCAACTAGTCAGTCAAGACCGGCCCGATAGTCAGCGGGGGATCAATAACGATGGTGTCCTGGTGGATGAATCCGCCACGGTAAACCCGGACTTTTTGAATACGATTATTTTGCCCGCCAAACGGGCGAACCGGCGATCCAATTTTGCCCACCATCCCTTGCACCTATGCTATTACGATTTTAGTTCGGCCGCCTGGACCAATGAGGGAATGTGGATCTACGAAACCGAGGCTTTGTGGATGCAGGAAATGGCCGAACGGGCTACGTGGTCAGATCAGCAATTAATCGACACCCCACCCGAATACCTTTTTTTGCAAAGTAGTTGGAAGGACAACGCCGACGTATTACCCGAACGCTACTATGACGACCTGGTTAAATTATTACCACCCCTGACGCTGGCCGTCGAAGTCGACAACGAACGAATTACCCAGCGGCCGAACGGATTCTATGGTGGTTTCTCAACCGCCAAACACAATTACACCAAATCCCACGATTACGAATTCGACGAAAAGACGAAGCTTCATTTACACAGATCGAAGGATTATCGCGAGGATGTTCTACTGGAAACGAGCCTGGATTTTAACGCCGACATTTGCTGGCAGGTGATAGGTCAGGAAGTAGGTAACGAGTTTCGAACCATTGAAAGTGTCTTCAGGAAGCCTAACCCCTTGCAAAACGACACGAACCTGGTGGTTCAACTGGCGGATTACTTCGTTGAAACCTATAAAAACCATCCTAAAAAAGAGGTAGCCGTAT
Source organism: Siphonobacter sp. SORGH_AS_0500 (assembly GCF_031453245.1). NCBI lineage: Bacteria > Pseudomonadati > Bacteroidota > Cytophagia > Cytophagales > Cytophagaceae > Siphonobacter > Siphonobacter sp. SORGH_AS_0500. The sequence goes on along the minus strand of NZ_JAVIYT010000001.1, from coordinate 2,574,732 downwards.
GGGGCGACCCTTCAGGTAAGCAACGTTCGGCCCGCGACAGCAAGGACAATAAGCCACTCTTTGAACAGTATTGCAATGTCCTCATAAAGGCAGGCTGGTCAATACGTCGGGAGTATGAGCGGTTCACCTATCCAACCCATAAGGATAAGTACGTACTCATTGACTACTTGCTACGGGAGACGTCCGATCGGACGCCCCGGCTTCGCTTCAACCAATACAAAAACAAACCGCTTATCATCGCGATTCAAATGGCACCGATGAAAGGCGACTTTGAGAAGGACAAGGCGAGTGAGACGAGTAGCAACCAGACCAACCGCGAGTACGCCACCGATGGCACCGACGCCTGGGATTACATGATATGGGGCAAGTACCGTAAGCTCATGCCCAGTAGCCGACCAGCCGGTATGCAGAACCAGATCTGGACACCGGGTCGAAGAGCCTAGAAGAAAAGCGGGTGCCGTACTTTATTCAGTCAGATTCTTACAGATCGACCCCAGCCCAGGGGTCGATCTTTTGCTTTTATATTCTAAAAATGCCGATGGCAATTGCCGCTTTTGTCAAAGGGCGGGCGAGGTAGGCGTGACAGAATCGCTTCAAAAAATGAATTTTAGAAGGTAAGTGTCTGCCATCCAGCAGGGTAGATCGGTTATAGACTGCAAAACCTGTTTGGTTTTTCCCTGAAAAAGTGTGAAAACGCGTCCTATCGCACGCAAAAAGCCCGGTTTATCCTTGCATCGTCTTAGTAATTCAGCAGATGTATCAGGGAACAATCTCACTCAAAACCGTACTCCACGAAATTCAGGAACCGGGCACCCTCTTTTCGATTAAGTTTCGAAAACTGGATGGGGGCATCAGTGAAAAACACCAGGTAAAAAAGAACCCAACGAAAGTAAAAACGCCCGCCGGCACGGAGGACAAAAAAGATTTGTCGACCGTCCGCCGGAACATGACAAAGGCGGGGGCTTTGCTACTCTACGACGAACGGACGAAAGAGCGGTTCGAATGCAAAATCGAACTACTAGTCGCTTACAACGGATACCGGATTTTTCACAACTACTAGCCATGAAACCAAAGATTCGGCAACATACCGATAAGGCTTACACCATTCAGTTTTCAAAAAAGGAAGCGGTTCTGGTCACGTTTGGGGACACGGATACAGCCTATTCAGCCACCGCCGGCGGTGGAAGTAACAGAAGTGATTTTGTTCCCTGGGGGGCGAAGAATGACCAACTGTCTGAAATGCACTTGCTGGCTTGTGAATCCCCGAACAAGTGGCGGTTAATGAAGACCCGGCGGGACTTCATCGTCGGTCGCGGGGTGTATGCTCACAAGGGAGAAGACAGCAATAAAGCGGGCCTGCTTTTCAAGCCCGTCTACGACCCAGACTTTGAAGCCTGGAAAGAAGATGTCGAATTCGATCTGGTCTTTATTTCGATGTGCCTTCAGTTCGCCTTTTCGGCAAACGTATTCATCAAACTCACGTTTGATCTATCGAAAAAGCTGGTCGGCCTGGAAGTCATCGACGCGTTTAAAGTTCGGATTCGCAAGCCAGGGCCCAAAGAAAACCGAATTTCGGCCTACCTGGTAAATCCGAACTTCGGTACCAAGCACTATAAGCCAGCCGAGACTGACGTTGTGCCCGCTTTTGATCGAAAAGACCCGGCAAAGTATGCCGTTTCCATCCTGCATTTGAAAGAAAATTTGCCCGGCCAGGATTATTACGCCTTTGCCGACTGGTGGGGAACGAAGGACTGGGCAAAAGTCACGAACAAAATTCCCAAATTCCACGACGCCGGACTGGATAACGGGTACAATGTCAAACTTCATATTTCCATCCCGGATAACTACTTCGACAAAGAAGGGTTAACCGACGAGCAAAAGGAACAACTGAAAGAAGACACCCTTCAGGGAATGGCCGATACCTTCGCGGGCGTCGAAAATGCCGATAAAATACTGGTGACGTTCCACCAAACGGAAATGTTAGGCCAGAAGGCCATGCCTGGCGTTCAGATTAAGCCGCTTGACAACAAAATGTCAGATGATGCCTACACGACTTTATTCAATACGGCCAACGTCGCCCAGGCGTCGGGGCATGGCGTCTTACCAGCCCTGGCAGGTATCGACACCGGCGGTAAATTGGGCGGATCCGGGAAGGAACTCGAAGCGGCCGCAAACTACCAACAAGGCTTTTTAACCTACACCGACCGCCTCATTCTTTTAAACGTCCTCAATATCGCCAAACGGGCTAACGGTTGGGACAAAGAACTGCAATTCGACATCCGAAACATTGCCCTATATACCTACGATGTAACACCAGGGGCGGCCAAACAAAACCAGAAAAACGAGGGCGAAAACGATGCTCATTAACGACCGGGAAATCCTAAAAAAACAGCTAGGCGGCATTCAAAAAGTTGGGGACTTTGCCACCTGGGAACCCTTCGTTCGTTCGGCTGAACAAACGTATATTATACCCGCCATCGGCTGGGAGTTATACAACGAACTCAAAAGCCTGCAAGCCCCTAACACGATTCAGGAAACGCTTCTGGATCAGTTACGCATGGCCATCGCCTGGTTTGCCTACCTGGAAGCATTTCCCCATTTGACCATTTCAATCGGCGATGCCGGCATTTCGGTACAAACGCCCGCCAACTCCCAGGCAATGGGCAAATGGCAGTTTGTTGCCATCACCAAAGAAGCGGCCGCCAAAGCAGACCGGTACCTGGAAGCGTCTTTGTCCTATCTGGAAAAATTCGAAAGTAGCTTCCCTGCCTGGAAAAATTCGTCGGCGTATACGCTTAGCCGTGGGTGTCTGATTTCTTCGGCTACGGAAGCAACCCGGTACTTTCCAGCCATGCAACGAAGCCGTCGTCTTTTCCTTAACCTACGGGATTATTACCAGTTAGCCGAAGACGAGTTCGTCCGTCCTATTTTGGGGCCGCTATACGGCGAATTGCTGGCTAAGATCAAAGCTGGAAACCCTATTCTGGATCAGGAAGCCGAAGTTCTGCAAATGGCCCGAAAAGCGGTCGTTCAGTATGGCTTTTCCCAGGCCGTGCCCTATCTGAATATGAACGTCGATTTTCGCCTGGTAAGCGAAACCGATGGTATTCTGAATGAAGATGCCCTGAGCGTTTCCCGCTTGAATGCCATCAGCCAGAAAGCACTGGCCGAAGCCACGGAAAAAGCCGCCGAACTTCGAAATTATCTCAACGCAAACGCATCGTCGACCGTTTTGTCCGCTTACTACCATTCTGGCCTATACGTCGAACCCGTTGGGGCATACATTAAACGGCCCCGAAACAATCCTAAAAACCCTTATTTCGCTTTGTAGCCATGAAAAAGTATCTGATTCCTGTGGGTGTGGTCTTTGCTATGCTACTCCTGATTTCTTTATTCTTTTCCGCTTTAAAACTACTCGACGCCGGCCCGTTTGGGCTTTTAGCCTGGGACGTGATTTTCGCCCCGGTCTGGTGGCCCGCCGTCGGCGTTTGTATCGTCGCTTTTTTAGTCGTTCTTTTCTTTTTAACGGGGTTGGCCTGGAATGTACTCAAGGGCATCTGGACTACCTCATTCAAATCCTAAGTTTCAGCCATGCAAACGCAAACCATGCCCACCGGCGACCTGACTTCACCAGTAATCCCCTTAAACAAAATTTCAGATCTGGCCCAGGCTGAAGCCGATGCTCATGCCCTGGTGGCCCAGGCTAACGCCAAACTCGACCAGATTGCCCAGCAACGCGAACGCGAACGGCTGGAATACGAAGGCCAACTTTTAAAAGAGTACGATGGCCGGATGAAAGACGCTAAATTTTTCCGAGAACAGGCCCGCCAGGAAGACGACCCGAAGGAAAAGCGGGCTTTACTGGCACTGGCCGCCCAGGACGAAGAAAAAGCCCGCGAAATTGCGTCCGAATTAGCCCTGCCTATGCCAGCAGTCGATACGGCCGATAAAACGCCGTGGTGGCAATTTACCCACGGGAAAATGGCCATTTTTCAAGTGGTGGGCATTCTGGGACTTTTGATTTTCTTTTACCAGCAGTTTGTAGGCTACCAAGCCCGTATTGTCGAAATGAACAAGACGCTTCCGTTCGATAAGCAGTTGCAACCCTACGACGAAACCAGTATCCAGAAATTCTTTTTCGAAAAATTGGTGCAGTTTTCGGATCTGCCAACGGCCCTTTTGATGGTCTTTTTAGTGGTGCCCTTTGTCGGTTTTTATGTCCTACCATTCTTCGGTTTCGGGCGGAATATTTACACCGAATTCAAAGAAGAATTGACCGCATGGCAACGTACAAAAATTACCGTCAGTATTATTCTGGGCTTTTTGTTCTATTTGGCTTTCTCGCATTTAGTCAAGCCCTAGCCCAAAACAAACCGGCGGCTCCGAAACCTAAACAATGGATCGGGGCCGTCATTCCTTTCAAAAGCGAAGACGCCCTACGCCAGGCAGTTTTTGATACCGCAAAGGCCCAGTTACACGTCCGGGAAAAGACCAACCGGAACGACCATCGCGACATCGCTAAGTATAACCAGGCGATCCTACTTCCCAAAAATGCTTTCTATTGTGCCAGTGGGCTCTATTGGTGCCACCTGGCGAACGGGGTTCGCCTTCCAATTACGGCCCCAGGGGCCGTTTATAGCTGGTTTTCTGACCCCTCCAAAATCATTTACCGCCGATCCAGCCGGGGAAACCAGCGAATCGGACGCCGGCCCCAACTCATGGACGGCGTCAGTCTTTTCCAAAGCCACGTTGAAGGCTACGCCAGTAAGACCTGGGATCCAGACAGTGAATATATCCAGACCATCGGGTTCAATACCTCCGGCGGAAAAGGCACGGTCGGCGGGGTGTATCTCGTTAGACGCCGCCTTCGCGACGTGAAACTGATGGTCAATCATATTTCGCCTTATTTCCAATCCCTAAAGGCCTTAAAAAATGCCCAATAAAGAAGTACTCGAAGCGATGAATAGGCAAGATGGCATTGCCTTTATGATCCTGGGAGCTTTTATCTGGCATTTAGCCTTTTCCGCAATTCTGGCCCTGGCTAAATGGACGCCTACGAAAGCAGATCGCTATTCGGCGACTTCCAAACGGGAACCCTGGGAGAAACACGATAGAATCGCTTACTACCGAAACGGAATTCCTTACAACCCCGAACGGATCCCACCGCCACCACCCAAACCTAGCGGCCCGCAACAGCACCAGCAAATTCAGCCACCACCCCAGCCACCTACGGAGTTTTCCAGACATGGCTGGTAAAAAAGTGCCTTTGATTTAGTCCAAACCTTACTTTTTAAATCATCTCTTATGAATAATCCCCAATTAACCTTCCGTCAGCGACTTTTCGCCCCGACGTCGCCGTTTTTCAAGCCTCTGATGTACGCGGGGGCTATTATTGCCGTGCTAGCGGGTGCCTTGTCTACCTTCCAGGATCAAATCTTAGCCGCTGGCTTACCCGTTCCTGGTTCCGTTATTATCCCCATCGTCGGCTGGGTATCGGCGGCCGTTTCGGCTGTTTCCAGTTTAACCGTGGATTTTGATAAGCTGGATAAGCTGGAACACTGGTCGCCGCTGTCTTTCGGAACGCCTTTGTCGGTCAAATTCCCAAAGGATTATCAGCCTAGCCGATGAACTGGATTTCCTGGGCGAAAAGGGCATGGCCTCTTTTCGCCCAAATTTCGCCCTACTTTTTGCCCGCCTTGCCTTTTGTGTTCTTATGGATTCAGGCCCATAAGGAACTGAAAACCTGCCAGAGAGAAACCCAAAAGCTTCAGGCGGTCGCTAACCAAGCGGCCATCGACCAAATCAACCATGCACACCAGAAAGACCTGGCTAAAAAAGACTTTATTATCAGTGAAAAAGATGCCGAAATTCTCCGTTTACGCGAAAAGAATGCTTTGGATTCTGTTAATCATTTCTCCGTTTTGCAGTCTATTCGGGCAATCAATCAGCGATACCCAAAGCGATAGTTTATCAGCCGTGGTTGATCTGGTCAAAAATGTAAAAGCCATTCACCAGGATCTAATCAGGGGCGATTTTGCCCGGCGGGAAGTCGTCGACCTACGTGGTCGGCTTCAGACCTGCCAGGTACAAAATAATGCCCTGGAAGTATCGATTCAGTCTAGCCAGAATCGCGAAACGGGCCTAACTTCAGAGCTACGGGCCTCCAAAGCTGAAACCGCCCAGGTAAAGACTGAAAAGAAAGCAGCAACCAGGGAAAACTGGATCTGGCGGGGGGTCGTTGGGTCGGGTCTTGTTATCTACGTTATCAGCCTGATCCGATGAAAAAAATAGAATTAAACGAAACTCCGTACGTTATCCCGGAATCTTGGGAAGAATGTAGCCCGAAGCTTTTAAAAGCCCTTTTACCGCTTCGCCTGGCTAATCTGGAAGCTCTTTTGCCGGGTCAACGGATACGGTTAAAATGGAATGCCGTATTGGCCATGCTGGAGGCCCCGGATACACTAACGGCACAAATTGACCCGGAAGACCGCCACCGGCTGGCCAAACTTTCCAGTTGGATCTGGCAACAGTCCGTCGTTAAGAAAAAACCGCTTGATTTCTTCGAGTTTCAGGGGGTAACGTATCACCTTCCCCAGCCCGGTTTTGCCGATACGACCGCCATTGAAATCGCGATGGCCAATATTCAGTATATCGCTTTTTGTCGGAAGGAAAACCCCAATCCAAAGGCCATTTTTCAAATCATTTCGACGCTATGTCGGCCCGTTCGAAAAGATCTTTCCGAGTTCAAAGCGTCGCCCGAATGGAACGGTGACGAGCGGGAAGAATACAACACGGTTATCGCTCAGGAACGGGCGAAAAGCTTTGAAACGGGCGAACTTCCCGTCGGTGTCGTGATGGCCGTTTTGTATTATTTCGAATGGATGAATGGGAGTTTTCTAAAGCAGTATAAGGACGTTTACAACGAAGATGACGAAGACGACGAGCCGCTGTATAAGCACGGTGAAGGGCTGGTCACGACGTTAATGGAAGTCGCGAAAACGGGCACTTTCGGCGACTTCGATAAAGTATGCAAGCAAAACGGACATACCGTCTGGATCTTTCTTCGGGATAGCAATCTGAAAATAAAGCGGGCCAACCAGCGAGCCGAACGAGCCGACGAATAGCGTCCTGGTGACGATAACAAAAGCGTTTGAACTTCCCTAAAAAACAAACGCTTTTGTTATGATTCCCGGCGATTTAGATTCTTACGTTGAATACTTCGAAACCTGGGCAACCCATCACCCAGACGTAAAATTCTTCTGTTTCGGAAGTGTAGAACTGGGCCTGGCTTACGCCCGTTCCCTTCCCGATTTTGATTATCCCTTCGTTTGGCTCGAACAGCCCGTCATTCAATCTACTGACAACGGAGCCGCCCATTTTAACGAAGTTTACCTGACGGGTATTACCGTTTTACTGCATGCCCCAGGCGACGATCCAAAAGCTCAGGTTCAAGCCTATTCGAAAGCCCTTCGCATTCTCTATCACTTGCAAACCCGGCTGAAGAAAGATCGGAAGGAAAGCCAGTTCACTTTTGACTGGAACCTTATGAAAAAGGAAACCGTCAACCAGTTATGGGCGGATAATCACTTCGGTTGGCGGCTGGAAGTACCGCTGGAATTCAACATTAACCCCCTTTTAGTATGAACAATACCCTGGCAATTTTGTCTTATTCAGCCGCTCGACTAGCCTTAAATCCTATCGTTGTCAACATTGAGGCGGCCAACCCGATAGAATACCCAGACCGAACGGGCCTTCGCTATTATTGTAAGGTGATGGTGCCATCGTCGTATTTATCCAGTGAGTATCGAGAATTAATTACATTGGAAGGGGCCGAAGTACCGCCGGCTCAGGTAGGTACTGGGCTTTCCTATCAAGGGGCGTTTTTTGAGATACAGGAACAACTGGAAGCTTTACTGGAAAGAAAAGCACCTGATTTCAATCAGGTGAAAATCGACGTTTGTTCTGGTTTAGTCACTCCGTACTATTGTGTGCTGACAATTGAAAACAACGACGAAGAAATTTATAGCTATACCCAGCCCGTTCAGTATGCCATTAAAGCAGGGGTAAACGAACGTGATTATGCCGCCTATAAGGATCTTTTCTTTACTGAATACATTGGTAAGAATCGTCGTTTTTTAACCTGGTCGAATATTACCAAAATCATCCACCCTGACCAGCCCGAATTTCTATACTGGTTAACGAATGGTTCCCCGAATCCTACTTCATTAAAGGTTTGCTACCTGGTTCGCTTTGCCGATGGTACTAACGAAACTGGGTGTAGCGAAACGCTTTCGAATGTGTACCCTTTCTCGGTGCATTGCGTGCCCGTAGGCCCGAAGGCGTTAGGATTGAACAAAAAAGAAAAGATCGTCGTTTCTTACCGGGTTTGGTTGACTAATCAGGCTGATGAACGATTAAGTGAATACCGCGAATACAAGATCGAACAGGAATACCGGCGAAACGTGCGATTTGTGATATTTGCCAATAGCTTGGGCGGATACGATACCATGTATTTAGTTGGACGTGGGGAAGAGAACCTGAAAGTTACCCGCAATATTTCCGAACGGTTTACGGGCTGGGAATACTTACCCAGTTACTCCGAACAGGTCATCAACACCACCAGGGGCACGCGTGAACTGACCATTTCTACGGGGTGGCTTAATAAGTCCGTTCTTCGCTACTTAGAAGAATTGTTACTAACCAAAGAAGCCTACCTGGTAACAGATCGGGCCTACGTGGCTTTAGTGCCTGTTTTTGATTCCCTTCGAAGCCAGGTAGACGACGAAGATTTGATCGGGCGAACGCTGACTTTTCGCTTTGGCTATCCTGAACGAAGTTTTTCTGCTTTACCTAATCCGGCAAACTTACCCATTCGCCGAACCGGCTGGCGGCCAAAAGCAATGGCCTGTCTCGTTGATGGCAATGGCAAACGGACGGGTAAGATGGCGGCTACCTTATTGGAACTTTATTACCTGGACGACAATACACGTGTACCAGGTACACCCATCAAACAAAACGTCCCTGGCCAGCCTGGTTATATCCCACCCGTGGAATCAGATGAATGTTCGGAAACAAAATTTATCAACACCGTTATAAACCGAGCCGGAACCTATAATCGTAAAACTTGTGCAAGTGGCCTTACGGGTGGGCCTGCCATGATAAACATACCCGCCGGAACATTTGGAAGCGACATCAGCCAGGCAGATGCCCAGGCAAAAGCAGAAACCGAATACAATCGAATTAATACGCAAGAGTTTGCCAATTTAAGGGGTGTATGTATTCTTAAACCAGAATTCTACGAAGTCGAAGTCCCTAACGGACATTGGCATTGGCGTATAGAGTCACCGGAAGACCCCGGCGGAATCGTTTATCGGGCCAATTCGCCGTATATGGGTAATACCTGGTTTTTACAGGGGAAACCGGGTGCTTATGTTTTCCCAATGGGAAGCAACGATCTTAATTTCCCTATTGCTATCGAAGGGCTTGACCCATCCCTATCACCTCACTTTCAGCTATTGCGTTACGGAGGTAATGGCGTAATGAATAGACTTCTAGTTTATGTCAACGGAACGCTGATTCAAGATCGTATTTTCCAAAATGATACCAATGAGGGTTTTGCCTATGTTGACATTTTCCGTAAAACGGACGGAACTACGTTTTCCCCGGTTAGTGGGGATAAGCTATACATTCAGGTAAAGACTTTATGATATGGCTATACCAGAAGAAATATTAAAAGACCTTACCCCCATCCTGGAAGATGTAATCCAGGATGGGGTCGAAAGCTTTAAACGGGCACTGGAAGAAAAAGGACTCGTACTGACAGAAGAATTAAAACAAAACTTCAGCTATCAGATGACCGAGTCGGCAACTGAACTGACGGGAACCATCAGCTTTTACGGTTATGGGCGATTTAAAGACATGTCTCGCCTTAACTATCTAAAAGTAGGGCCACCGGTTGATGACTTAGAAGAGTACGTCCAGAAGGTAGGTGTAGAACGTTTTGCTTTTGTTCCTGGCTACAAGAAAGGGAAAATTCCCACGGTCAATAAAGCAGCCATTCGTATTGCCTTCGCTTTGTCTGCTTATCGAAAAAAAGTAAAAGTCGTTTATCGCCCCTACAAAGGCACTTGGTATAATTCTACTAAAGTCAATATCGTAAATATCGCCCGTCGAAAAGTAACGGAACGTTATAGTGAACTAATTACAAAATTCATGGCTGACCTACTCGAAACTACGGCTTGATGGATTAAAATGGCGTCCTATGATAGGCTTTTGGCTTCCCTGAATTTGCAGGGAAGCCAATTTTTTTTTTAGCCATGAATACTACAGAAACCAGCCGGGTAAAGGTGGTTATTGACGGTCAGGAGGGCGAACAAACCCTGAAGTCTTTACAGGCGGAAGCCAAAGAAATTAACGCCGAATTACGCCGAATGAGAGACGCCGGCGAAGTCGGTTCCGAAGCCTGGAAAGAGCTAAAAAACAGGCAAGCCGACGTAAATGCCGAAATGAAATCCTTCAAACACAACATCGACATCAATGACGCGTCGATGGCTGAATTAACGGCCAAAAGCCGATTACTTCAGAATGAACTGAAGGATTTGAAAACGGGATCTCAGGAATGGATCGACAAAATGGACGAGATTGCTAAGGTAGACGCCAAAATGGTCGAAGTCCGCGACGAAATGTCCCGTCTCAAAAAAGAAGCTCAAGAGAATTCAGAAGCGTATCAGGAATTACAACGACGCCAGGCGGAAGTAAACGAGCAAATGACGGCGATGGTGCGAAACATCGACCTGAACGACGCTTCGATGAACCAGCTTCAGGCGAAAAGTAAGCTTTTGAACGACGAACTGAAGGATTTAAAAGTCGGTTCGGAAGCCTGGCTTCAGAAAATGGAGGAACTGGGCCAGGTCGACGGGAAAATCGCTGATTTAGGCCAGGAAATGGCCCGCGTCAAGAAAGAAACGCTGGAAGGTTCTGACGCTTACCAGGAGATGCAACGACGCCAGCACGAGGTAAACGAGCAAATGACGGCGATGGTGCGAAACATCGACCTGAACGACGCTTCGATGAACCAGCTTCAGGCGAAAAGTAAGCTTTTGAACGACGAACTGAAGGATTTAAAAGTCGGTTCGGAAGCCTGGCTTCAGAAAATGGAGGAACTGGGCCAGGTCGACGGGAAAATCGCTGATTTAGGCCAGGAAATGGCCCGCGTCAAGAAAGAAACGCTGGAAGGTTCTGACGCTTACCAGGAGATGCAACGACGCCAGCACGAGGTAAACGAGCAAATGACGGCGATGGTGCGAAACATCGACCTGAACGACGCTTCGATGAACCAGCTTCAGGCGAAAAGTAAGCTTTTGAACGATGAGCTGAAGGAATTAAAGGTCGGTTCGGAAGCCTGGATCAACAAAATGAAGGAAATCGACGAAGTCGACCGGCGTATTGAGGACGTAGGCGACGAGATGAACGAGCTTCGCGACCGAAACGACGACAATGCCCTTTCCTGGAAACGAGTAAAGGAAGCCGCCATCGGTACGTTTGCCGCCTTCAGCTTGGAAGACATTATCCAGGAAGTGATCAGTTTCGGCAAAGAAGCCGTGAATTCGGCCGCTGAAATGTCGGATGCCATGTCGGACATCGAAAAGGCTACCGACATGACCAGTAAAGAGGTCGAAGGACTCGTTGATAATATCAAGAAAATTGATACCCGAACGGCCGTCGAAGATTTGAACGACATCGCCGTCGTCGCCGGCCAGTTGGGTATCGCCAAAAACGAAGTGTTGGGCTTCGTGGAATCCGTTGACCGGGCCGTTGTTGCGTTGGGCGATGAATTCACCGGTGGGGCCGAAGAAGTAGCGGCCACCATTGGTGGGCTTCAAAAGCTTTTCAAGGAAACTAAAGATTTAGAGGCGGGAAAAGCCATAAACGATATTGGTTCGGCTCTAAATGCCCTGGGTGCAGCGGGGTCAGCGACCGCCCCCGTTGTGGCCGATTTTACTTCCCGTATGGGTCAATTGGGCGATTTATCCCCCCAAATCGGTGAAACGATGGGCTTAGGAGCCGCCTTTCAGGAATTAGGTTTGACGGCTGAAATTGCCGCTGGTGGTCTGTCTAACATTTTGTTAACGGCCGCGAAGGATACCGACGTTTTTGCGAAGCATTTAGGCATGACCGAAGCGGAGTTCAAAAAGCTTATTAACTCGTCTCCGAACGATATGATTTTAAAGCTGGCGGCCTCATTTAAGGGAATGCCGGTCGATGAAGTCACCAAGCGGCTTAGTGGTCTGGGTATCAAATCCCAGGAAGCAACAAAGGTAATGTCGCTTTTGAAAGACCAAACCGACCAGGTTGCCAAATACCAAAAGCTGGCCGCCGATGAAATGAAAAAAGGGACGTCGCTAACGGATGAGTTCAACAAAAAGAATACCAACGCGGCGGCCGAACTGGCGAAAATGGGCAAAGAGGTAAAGAATATGTCTGTTTCTTTTGGACAAGCCCTTTTACCCGTCGTTCTCAAAGTGGGCCAGGCGTTAATTGCTTTTGTTAATACTATCACTTCTATCCCTAAATTCTTAAATGATAACAAAGCCGCCCTGGCTCTTTTGACCGTGGGGCTGGTTACGTTCAACGCTCAGGCTATCTCCGCCGCCGCCGCTTCGTTGGCCGTTGCCGCCGCTGAAAAGGGACGAGCTATCGCCACAAGTGCAATGACAGTGGCCCAAAATGCCTTAAACGTGGCGATGAAAGCAAACCCCATCGGTCTAGTAATTTCGGCAATTGCCGCCCTAGCCGCTGGCTTAATTTACCTATACGATCATTCCCAAACCGTGCGAGCGTCGGTATCTGGCTTATGGAATGCCTTACAGGTTGGCTTAGGTGTATTGAAGGATTTCTGGAACGCCCTGAAGAACATGAATTTTGCCGAAGCCGCGAACATCTGGTCTTCGGGTGGAACGAAGGTTGCCCAGGCGTTCGGGGATGGTTACAAAAACAAAATAAAGAGCGAACAAGCGGCTATCGAAGGCGACCACAAAGCCCACGTCGATAAGAAAGTAAACGCTTCGAAAAAAGGGGCTGACGATGCCGCTGGCCACCAGAAAACCGCCAATAAAGGGGCATTGGATGCCATGTCAGGCGATAATGCAACCTTTCAAGTAAAGGAAGAAAAGAAAGCTGCCGACCATGCCAAAAAGGTTGCTGACGAGCATAGAAAAGCGAACGAATCCGCGTTGAAGGCCATCGAAGACATGAAGGTCAAAGCCATTGCAAACGATCTTCAACGCGAAATTGCCCAGGCTGATCTGAAATACAAAAGGGAAATCGAAGAAGTCAGAAAGTCAGTAGCCAGTACAAAGGTCAAAAAAGAACAGATCGAACTTTTAGAGGCCGAACATCTATCCGTAGTCGCCAAACTCAAAGCCGATGCTCAGGCGAAACAAGACCAGATGACCGAACGCTGGCTGGAAGATGAGTTCGTCAAAAAAGTAAAAAAGGCCCAGTTATTTGCCAATGACGAAATCAGGATCGCCCGCGAAACCATCACCGATAAAGAGAAGCTAGCTCAGGTCGAAGCCCAAATCCATAAATGGCTGAACGACGAAATTTCAGCCATCCGAAAGGATAAGGACGAAAAAGATTCGGAAAGCCGGTCGAAAAACGAAAAGGAAGAATCCGCCCAGCGACTCCGAAAAATAAAAGCTGAAAAGAACCTTTTTGATACCCAGTTCGAAGAAGCATCCGCGAACGCTGACTTGAATTTGAAGCTGGCCAAAAATAACGCCGATGCGATTTACCAGGCCAAACTGGATAAGCTGAAAGCCGAAAAGGAATACCACACCCAGAAACTCAAGAAAGAAGCCGAAGAAGAAAAGGAACGCAATAAAACCGCCATTCAGGATAAGGACGAACGGGCCGATGCTGAGCAGGCCATCGACTCAAATCTGAAAACACAACTCAAGGCGGCTGACGAAAAGTTCGAAGCGGACAAAACCCAACTGGGTAAAGAACATATCCAGAAGCGTAAAGAGAATATGGAGGGCTATTTCAACGCCCTCGAAGCCCTGGCCAAAGGCGACTATAATTCCTTTATGAACTTCCTGGGTGAAAAACTCAAAAACGACGCGGCGGCTAATAATAAAAAGCTTCAGGATTTCACCCAGAAAGGCCAGGAAACGCTGCAAGTTGCTAACCAGGTAATCGGGGGGTTGAAACAGGCTAACCAGAAATACCTGGAATCGCAACTGGCCAAAATTGAAAAGGAGAAGGCCAGCCAGATCAAAAGCTGGGATGCTCAGTACAAAGCGGGTAAAATAAATAAAGAGGACTACGAAAAGAAGATTGCCGAAATCAATGCCAACGCGGACGAAAAGGTAAAAGCCGAAAAGCTAAAGGCGTTCAAACGCGAACAAACTCTAAACATCGCATCCGCCCTGGTGAATGCCGCCCAGGCCGCCCTGAAAAGTATGGCGATGATGGGCTTTCCGCTCGGGCTGATTGGGGTGGCGGCATCGGCCGCAATGGCTGCCATTCAGATCGGGATCATAAAGAGCCAAAAGCCGCCTGCCTATGCTAAAGGAGGAACTAACTACGTAAAGAATGCAGGCGTTGTGCGTGGATCCCGTCACGGATCCCAGTACGGCCAGGCAGGTATCAGCATGGTCGACCGGGTATCGGGGCAAGAGGTTGGCGAAATGGAGGGAGACGAGCCCTTTATGATATTAAGCCGGGATACCTACAAAAACAACGGCGGTATTATTGATATGCTTTTGCATTCTTCCTTACATCGGAACGGAGCCAGAATTTTCCGAGACGGTGGCGTGGGAACCATCCCCGAAACGCCCTACAGTCAAAAAGGTTCGTATTTATTCGGTTCGAAAAAAGCCAAAAAAGCCGCTAGGGAAGCCGAAGAGCAAGCGGCCGCCGCTCAGGCTGAAGCCGAAGAACAGCAACGTCAGGCCGAAGCCGACGCAAATGCCGCCATGTCGGGATACGGGGGCGTTCCCGCTGATGGTGTAAACGTGCCAGGTTCGGATGGAGACGCGAGTGGTTACGTAGGTTCGACAAACGAGCAGATCCAGGCTAGTCAGGAAATGATGTCTACCATCGCTGAAAATACGGACGCTACGGTCAATGTTCTCAATCAGGTATTGGACGTACTGACGGGCACCCAGGCAGAAGGCAAACGCCAGACGGGCTTTTTAGGGGTAATCGCATCCAAAGACCTAAGCGTTTCCGTTCATAATGTTGTAAACGTAATGAATCAAATTAACGTCGTCGCCGGCGATTCTAACCTGAAGTAATGCTGGATATTCGTATCGAAGGCCATTCCGTGGAACTTAGCCCCGGAATGGCCCTAACCCTGGAAAAGTTTAATCCTTTACTGGATTTTGCCACCGTGCAAGGTTCACGGGTGTATGGTTTTTCATTGCCCGATACCCCCGTAAATCGTCGGATCATGGGCCATTTTTACCATCCCCAAACGGGCTATAAAAACCGACGTTTCAAATGTGAAAAATACGTCGATAGCCAGTTGGTCGAAAAGGGGTTTGTCAAGATTCAGGAAGCCACGTCGACGGGTTGGTCGCTTTACTTCACGCAAAACCTGGGCGAAATTTTTGGCGACCTTCAAACGATTAAATTATCCGAAATTGACTTTGGATCGTTACCCATTCCTGAAACAGGATCGACTGAAGCGTTTTGTTTTCCACCGATCCAGAATCCCGGATTTTACGGAAACCAGGCCGTGGCGGGTTTCGATGGCCTGGTCAATAAAGCCGGATCCAGCGTCGCCCGGGTGCCCATGTTTTTTGTAAACTGGGTACTGGATCAGTTCGGCGGGATGGTCGGCTGGCAGTTCACCGGAACTTTCTTCCAGGATCCCATCGCCGCCCAGCTAGTACTGGCGAATGTGTTTTCCCTGGATGGCCTTTCGGAAATTAAGGTGCAAAACCATTTGCCCGAACTGACTTGTGGGGAATTATTGATCGAACTTCGCAAGCTTTTAAACTTATTTCTGGACTTTGACGTCCGCCGGCGGATCTGTGACATAAGTTTCGCCGACGACGTGCTGAAAGCCCCGACCCTTCTAAACTGGACGGCTAAAGCAAACCTGAATCATACCAAAGTACCCGAAACCGTGAACCGGCTGGAACTGGCTTATGACATCGACGGGAACGATGCCCTTTTAAAGCCGATCCCGCTTTTGATGGATAAGTATATCACGCCCGAAACGGCCAGCAACGAAGGCGGATCCACGCTTCCCATTAAATCGCGATTGTCGACGTACCTGGTCGATCCGGTTTCGGGCCTGGCCAGCACCAGCCAGGCGGGCATTTCGCCCAGCAACAAAGACAGCCAGGCCAAAGGAACGCCGAAGCTTTTACTATGGGATGGTGAGAAAGCCACGGCCACCAGCGGCCCGAATTCGCTTTTTTGGAATGGCCCGAATGCCTTACCTGGACGGCGATGGGCACAAATGGAACGCTTCAAAGCGAACACGTTCCTACTTCGTAAGATTTTGTATTTAACGCCGGCGGATTTGGCCACGTTTTCGTTCAAAAACAAAGTTCACATTCGAGGGGTGAATTACTTAGTGGGGTCGCTAAAAGCTTCGCTTAATACAGATCAATCCATTATCGGCGTGGAAGTTGAACTTTGGAAGGTGTAAGCCAAATAATATTCTGAAATACGGCTACCTGGTCAGATGTATTTCAGAATATTATTCGTATTTTAATGCTATGGAACAAACCTTCGATTTAGCCCCGAAACCAACTTTTTCGACTGAAGAAGTAATCCTATATTTAGCTAATCAAGTGGATACAGAATCCGAAATGCACGAATTAGGAGATTTAATTTTGTTGGAAAAAAAACAGTATTGTTTAAATGATTTACATTATATAAAATTTATGTTTTCAGCTTGGCAAACGCGACAAATGATAATAGATTTATCTACAATCCCGGCTAGTATAACCAAAGAATATGTGCTTTGGCCATCCACTTTTCGACAATTTTAATATAGTTAAGCCATGACTACACTTACTCCTATTAAGATAACCATCTATTATTCAACCCTTCAGGCCAAAGAAAAAGCATTGACTGAACTACGTTCGGCGATGGCTTTTATTAACCGAATCCCAGAACTAGCTGACCCGGAAAAGTTTACTGATGAAGTAAAATCCGACTTGGAAGTTAGAAAAGCCCGGATTGAAGCCTTTATTTTGCAGACAGAAAATGAACGCGATGATCTTTTAGAGGCCCATAATCAGGCTATCGCTGACGGTCAATTCAAAGAATATCAGCCGGGTGGGGTTGCTACTTCTTAGTTTTGTTAAATTATTAGGGGGAATATAAAAAAAGCCTGGTCGTGCCAGGCTTTTTTTATACAAGATAATCAGGGGGCGGAAACCCAGAGAGGTCAAAATCTTCAGCATATAAACCTAAGTCCCTCAAGTACTCGTCCGTTTGTTGAATGTTAGTGTGGCCAGCCTGGTTTTGAATCAGCTTAATGTCTTTAGTAGCTCTGTATAAGGCTATTACGCCTGTATGTTTCCAGCCATATAGATCGTAATTGAAGCCAAAAAGATTTAGCTTTTTTAATACAGTGACGTGTCTTTTATAGAAATAATCCGTACTCACTGGTTTAGGGCCGGGTACGCCTTCAGCAGTGAAAACGTAATAATGTGGCGAATAAGATCTAATATTCAATTGCTGAAAAATGGCTTCCAGTCCAGGAGGGATTTTAACATGACGGGTATTAGATGTTTTCGCCCGATCCGCCCAAACGGTAATAATACTTCTTTTAATATCGCTGACTTTCAAAAGCCTTGCTTCCTCATGAGGTCGCATGAACGTAAAGTAGAGCATATTTACAAAGAACCATAACTGAACATCTTTCCGTTCTTCCAGACAAACCGTTTTGAAATCATTAATTTGTTCTACTGTAAAGGGCCGATGTTGGCTTGATTTTGTAGGTAAGGAACGAACAACAGAGAAAGGATTTTCTGTAATTAGTTTCTTCGAAATGAGGTAATTAAAAAACGAAAATATATTGTCTCTATGTTTGTTGTGGGTTCTATTGGAATGAGCGGCATCTATTTTAGACCATTCCGAAAAATTGGAAGCTATATCACTATGAAAGTCTTTTATAAGAATTCTATTCAGATTTTCTTGCTCTAAATACCTCATAAGCATCATTGCCGATTGCTTGTAAGTAGTATATGACCTACTTTTTAATTCTACCTTTTTAATTTTTAGATAGTACTCTATCGCATCAATAAGTTTAGAATACGAGAAAAGCGTTTCTTTCTTATTAGGGACAATTTGAGGCTCATTCGTTTCAAATGCCCCAGCCTTCAAAAGTTTGTTAATTTCTAGAATTGTCCTTTTAGCTTCTTTTTCTCTTTCTGCAATGGTGTCCCCTCCTATGACTATCCTTTTCCGTACCATTTTATTTTTTATCTCTGACCAGCATTTATAAGCTACGACCCATTGTTTAGACAGGCGTTCCTGGTCAGTTTCTCCTGAAGCTTTGTAAAGCTTTGCCAGTACGTAAGGATATAGTTTGTCAGACATAGATAGCTGGTAATGCTTTGCTAATGGAGACAGGATTGAGACATTATTCAGACTTTTGGTAGACATTATTGACAAAGGGGCATGAAAAAACCCGCTTAGATTGCTCCAAAACGGGTTTTTGACTGTGACGTTGGGGAGACTCGAACTCCCATGCCGGAACCGGCACTACCCCCTCAAAGTAGCGTGTCTACCAATTCCACCACAACGCCCTTTGTTTAATGTGGTGCAAAAGTATAGATTTTTAGAAGCGAATGCAAGTAGTGTATCGTATTTTTGCAGCAGCATTAGCACCAGTACCATGCTAGGTGCTGATAATCAAATCCTCTTATTGAAAAATAAATGGCATTAGAAATCGAAGGTATCCTGCAACAAGTGTTGCCCGAAGTAAATGGAACCAGCAAAACAGGTAATCCCTGGGTAAAACAGGATTTCGTAATTGAAACCACGGAAGATCAATATCCGAAAAAAGTAAACTTCTCTCTTTGGGGAGACAAAGTAGCAGATTTCAAACAGTACACAACCGGCGATAAAATCAAGGTTTCTTTTAACCTCGAATCGCGTGAGTATAACGGCCGTTGGTACACTGAAGCCAGAGCCTGGAAAGTAGAGCTGGTTGATAATAACGGATTCGTCGGCGGAGCTGGAAATCAATCTTCAGATATTCCTTCTATTCCCGCGTCTCCTCTCCTGCCTTCCGATAACGGCACGGACGATTTACCATTCTAAGTAACAAAAAGCGGTAGAGCCTTACTCTACCGCTTTTTGTTTAGATGATTTCCAGCAATTTCTGCACTGCTCGTTGGGTATTTTTTCGGATCCCTACGATGTCGGTTTCCATCATGTAACACGGAGCCGTGACTATTTTCAGTTTCTCATCAACAATGACTTCGTCGATGCCAGCTAATGCGTGCTGCGAACCTACACTTTCAATCCCCGCCGCAAAACCAGAAATGTCATAGGGTGAAGCTTCCTCGGTTGTGCCTAACGTCAGGAGTGGATGATATTCCGAACCTTCCAGTGCTTTCGCAATGACAACCGGACTCACGCAGAGGGAAGCAATGCCGACTTTATTCCGTACCGCTTTTAAAATAAGCTCTTTTACCTCCGGCAATACCTCAGCAGCCGGACCATTGAAAGCCCAGTTAGACAAATTTTTTGCTGCCCCAAATCCTCCCGGAATCAAAAGGCCATCCAGCTCTTCCAGGTTTAGCTCTTTCAAATCCTTCACCGCCCCCCGTGCAATACGAGCCGATTCGACCAGTACATTCCGCTGCTCGGACATTTCTTCTCCCGTGAGGTGATTGATTACATGATGCTGCATAATATTAGGAGCATAACACTGATAATCAGCTCCCAATTCTTTAATGGCAAGTAAAGCTAAGGTCGCTTCGTGGATTTCCGTTCCATCGTATACACCCGATCCGTGCAGAATAACTCCAATCTTCTTCATGATTACTCTTTGGTTAGTGATGCAAAGAAAAGATCAATTCATGAAGACAAAAATTAAAATACAGGTAATCTTTCCTAACTATTCTCAATCTATTCGATCATTAATTTCTTCAAACTTTATCCATTAACAAGCCAGAATCAGCTCATTGATCAAAGCTTAACTTTCCCGAAAATCTGTATTATTCATTTAATAAATATTAATTCCTATTCATTATAAAATTGGAATTTATTCAATCACAGGCTTTTGTTGATACATTAAATTGTGTCCTTACCAGTAATCTTAATAGAAGACGGCAAGGATATTATTATATCTTTTACTTATATAAATAAGACTCATTAGAGGGCCTATTATTCTAAAATTATTTAGATACTTTATATGCATAGAAACCTAATTAATTAAGTCATATATCTTAAATTCGGCGGTTTTAAATTATAAGATTTTTCACCTATGAAGTATTTTTCTATTTTCCTCCTTAGTATTTTCTCACTAACTACTTTTGCTCAGGTTGGCATCGGTACTTCCACCCCTCATTCGAGTGCTCAACTGGAGATTTCTTCCCCTAACAAAGGTTTGTTAATCCCACGGATTACAAAGCAAAACAGACCCGGAAGCCCTGGAAAAGACACCGCAGTGGCTGGTTTGATGATCTACCAGATAGATCAGGATTCGGGCTTCTATGTATATGATGGAAAGAATTGGGATCGTATGGTTCGTTCCAGTGAAGTGCCTAACAACTCGTATTTGTATGCCTGGGACAATCGGCAAGGATACGTTTTAGACTATAACAACTACAAAACTTCCAATACCAATCGTTTGAATTTAGCCATAGCTCAGAATAAAGGTTCGGCGTTTCCCGTCGCTGTGCTATTTCCTACCTACACTTCTTCGCCTGATATCAAAGCTAATTATAGTTCTGTTAGTCATGCTTATTATTCATTTCAGGTCAATAATGCAGGCTATTACCAACTTACGTTTTCTATTACTCCCGATCAAACACCCCTGGGGCTGTATTTTGCCCTGATATACATCGATAACAATCCTCTTGCCGAGTCTAGAATATCTTCTGTTAAATCCAACTATACGGTAAATTCTACTTCTATTGCTTATATACCTGCTGGAGCTATCGTAGAATTAAAGCTTACCCCTCCCCTCTCACTTCCCAATACTATCCACATTGCTGAAGGAACGCAAGGCGTTAAATTATATCTCCAACGTTTACGATAACTTCTTATAAATTAGCGATTTATAAGAACATGCTATGGATTTAAACGTAATAGAATCAGGGAAACGCAACACTGGCACGGTTTTTTGACAATTCGAGTAACGAATTTATCAGCATGATCAACCTGTTCAATTATGACTACATCGCCTACTACTCAAACCGCCCTGCCTGCTTACTTTGAACAAAAATATAATCAGGCATTCAAGGATTTATTGAATCGTCAATCGCTGTCGTCTGAATTGGATTCTCACCTGGATGAAACCATTTCTTTGCATTCACTCCATCCGGTAAATATTACCCAAACTCCCAAAATTGAGCCCGCTCACACTACCACTATGAAGGTACGGAGTACGTATGGGACCGTTCAGGAATTTGAGGTACCTCATTATAAAGTTACTTACTCTTGCTCCGGTGATCCTGAGTTATTGGTTTCTATCCCTTCCGACACCAGCCTGAACCCTGATGCCGTTTTTCTAAATACGAAGAATCGTCACCTGGGTTTTGTTATCCCACTGGAAACGGAAGACGAATCCTTGGCGAAGTCTCAGATTGATGAGTATTTTATGGATGCCTTTAAAAATATACTTCACATCAATTTTCAGATTGAAGCCTATAACCAGAGCTTAAGAGCTCGATTAAAACGAGACCTGGCTAACTGGAAAAACAAACACAAAAAGCCCGTCATTAACGACTAGTGTCTGCTCTAGTAAAAAAACCTTCCATAAAAATGGAAGGTTTTTTTATGCCCTATCGCTTCGTCTAACATGCCTCTACCTCATCAGATTCCGCCATCTTTTCCCCTGTTTATAAGCAACAGGCATAACAACCAACGGCATACCTATTCCATTAAAAGTAACTCCGCCAATGAATATACATAGACTATACGTATATTTATGCTTTGTAAACACTTGTATTTTTTAAACCCTATCTGGTTTCCGGGTAGGGTTTTTCATTGGTTATCTCTATCGACGTACTTAATCAATGTTCATCCCATTAGTCCTGATTTTCAATTGGTTTCAAAACCATTGTCCCTCTATGCTTATGGTTCAATAGCTGAATTTACCTTATAACTAATTAATCATATCGTGTAATTA
Source organism: Siphonobacter sp. SORGH_AS_0500 (assembly GCF_031453245.1). NCBI lineage: Bacteria > Pseudomonadati > Bacteroidota > Cytophagia > Cytophagales > Cytophagaceae > Siphonobacter > Siphonobacter sp. SORGH_AS_0500. The sequence goes on along the minus strand of NZ_JAVIYT010000001.1, from coordinate 2,552,393 downwards.
TTACTAGATTTTAGGGAGACTAAACTAATCATTCGTATTTTTGTAACTTAAATTGAAAAAGGATTAGTATAAACCTCATCGGCCTTGCTGATGAGGTTTTTTCATAAATAACAAGCACAACCTGAATTTACCTTTTAATAAATTCGTTACCTCTTCAACCATTTTTTACTTTTAAACCTTACATTTATTAGAGTGATGTATAGATAAGGTACTTATTTATATCTCGCGATTAGGCCCAATTGCTTAGTTTCTTATGTTAGATTTTGTTGCTATAGATTTTGAGAATGCCAATAATGCCAGATCCAGTGCTTGTTCTTTAGGCATTACCATTGTGAAAGGCGGAAAAATACAGGAAACGAAATACTGGTTAATTAAGCCTTATCCCTTCGAAATGGGGTTTTTCCAGCAACGTGTTCATAAAATTGAATTAGCTACGCTCGAAAACGAACTTACCTTCGATGAGTTATGGTCCGAGATACGCCCATATCTTGAAAATCAGACCATTCTTGCCCATAATGCTTCTTATGATTTGAACCTGTTACGTGGCCTTGTCGATCATTACGGGCTGACTATTGGAAACCTGCAATACGCCTGCACCGTTGACATGGCTAAGGTTACCTGGCCCAACGAGCCTAAACACTCACTGGGGTATTTGGCCTACTATAATCAAATCAAGTTTGTGCATCACCGGGCCGATGATGATGCCCGCGTATGTGCTATGCTAGCCCTTCGTATGGCAGAACTTCATCAGGCGGAAGACCTGGATGATCTGATTTATAAAACCAAAATCAGCAAGCGTAATCTGGACGGCAGTTTTGCCCGACTCACGCCCCGGCCCCGTCGCAAAGCTAAATCGGCCACGGTCATTCCGAATTTGTACCAAATCCCCAGTCCTGACCATCATCTGTTTGGAAAGCTGGTGGTTTTCACGGGAGATCTTGAAACGTTTAGTCGCGAAGAAGCCCAGCATCTTGTGATTCAGAAGGGAGGCGTTGCGGCGAAAAACATTTCACCTCAAACGCATTATGTGGTAGTAGGGAAACAAAATGCCTTATTGGTCGGAGAAGACCTGAAATCCACAAAAATGCGTCGAGCAGAAGAATTTATCAATCGAGGGTTTCCGCTGGTTGTTTTAACCGAAGAAGAGTTCTTAACCTTGATTCAGTAAATTTATTTTCTGAATTCCCAGCTTTTGTCTATTACGGTTGAATGCTGCATGGTATTAAACAAATCTTTATCATCCGTAAAAGTCAGTTTTTCTACCTGATAACTCTCGATTTCAACCGTAAATTTCTGTTTCTGAAAAGGCCAGGGTTCTACGCCAATGGTACCATTCTTGCGTTGAAAAACGTAAGAACATTCTCCATCGGGACTTTTGCTTATTTCCAGCCGACGTTCATCCACGGGTAACTGATTCTGACATAGAATCAAGGATAATGCATCGCACCACTGCAAAAATGCATACGCATACGTAACCTCATCCTTACCCACGTGGTAATGGTTACGCCATTTTTCCTGTAATCGGGTTTGTTCGTTGAGTAACTGGTCCAGTTCAGACGATTGGGTTCGTTTGGGTTCGTAGAGGAAAGAAATGTGCATGGAAGTCATCAGAGCATTCCAACGGCTTTTCTCCAAACCAATCTGAATGACATTAATGCATTGCGGAACTGAATACTGAATCATCTCAAAGTTGAGCGGTGCTCCTGCATCCGTGAGGTGATTTCGGTCCTCCCAGGGTTCCTGGCCATCATCATGTTCGGTTAAAGCCACCAAAGTTTCAATCCAGCGAACGGGACGCTTGTTCACTTTCCACTGCATAGCCAATTGTAACGCCAGCATGCCATGAGCCTGCTGATGAATTACTTCCCAACCATAAGGAGCCGGTAATACAATCATAAAATAGGTCGATAATTTAGGGAACATGCGTAAAAAACAATACCCGCCCCTTCTTAGGAGCGGGTATTGTTTCGTAATAATGAAGTCTAATTCTCTAATTTCTGGAGATACTCTATAGCTGCATTACCCACAAATTTCCGACCCTCATTGTTGGTATTCAACCACTCAGCGGGTGGAAATAAGTCAAATAAACCTACTTTAAATAAGGTAGGAATAGCAGCTTTTAACTCATGCTGTATTTTCTCACTTTTTGAAAGATTGTACAGATTGATGTTATGCAGTAATGTGGCAATTGTTCCCGTCTGGACGGTGGTTCCATCTTTCAATTGAACCGTTGGCAGGCTTTCTCCTTGAGCTAGTATTTTTTGATTAATACGAGCTAATTCATCGATGTTTTCAACATGCTCGCTCATGGCATTTCAGGTTTAGTTAGTGGAAAATAGTTGGTAATGATTCAATCCATTCCTGTAGAATTATCTCCCTATTCTAAAAAGCAAGTCCAGCACATTTAAGTGCATTACCCGTACAGCAGAGCCCGATCTACTTCTTTGATAATAAATTCAAAATCTTCTGTTCTATTCAGGTAATCTAAGTTATTGACATCCAGGATCAAAAGCTTTCCATCCGTATAATTACGAATAAAATCTTCGTAATGATTGTTCAAATCTGTGAGGTAATTGACACTCATATTTAATTCAAAGTCGCGTCCCCTTTTCTGAATTTGTCCCAATAATTTGGGTAAATCAGCTTTCAGGTAAATCATCAGATCGGGCGGTTTTACCACATCCATCATCGTTTGAAAAAGCGAGAAATACGTCTCATAATCCACCTGACTCATGTATCCTGAATGATACAGATTGCGGGCAAAAATGTGAGCATCCTCATAAATCGTACGATCCTGAATGATACGTTTGGTAGATTCCATGATTCGCCGGGCCTGATCAAAACGGCTTCGCAAAAAATAGATTTGTAAATGGAAAGCCCAACGTCCCATATCTCCGTAAAAATCAGCGAGATATGGGTTATTCTCTACGGCTTCATAAAAAACTTCCCAGCCAAAATGTTCGGCCAACATTCGGGCAAGTGTGGTTTTTCCGGCTCCAATATTTCCGGTTACAGCAATATGCATCTGGGAAAGAAGTAAAAAATTAAATTCATGTGGTGAACTTCTGACGAAGGTAGGAAGCAACCATCCGGGGTATCGAGTAGTTCAAAATTCAGCAAAAAAAAGTGGATTTTTTAGTTTTGAACCGCGTCTTTAAGGACCTTCTAATCTTGTCTATCTCAAAATACCTTACCTTTGCAGTTGAATGATCCACGTTACAGGTGGCTTCAAATTACTTTATGAAACCGTACCAAATCCTGCTTTATTACCTCTATACGCCCATCGAGGATACCCTGGCGTATCGGGAAGAACACCATCGTTTTTGTCTGGAGAATAATCTGTTAGGCCGCGTTATCGTCGCTCCCGAAGGACTGAACGGAACCGTTTCCGGCCTCGTTGAAGATTGTCAGAAGTACATGGACTGGCTGCATGCCGATCCTCGTTTTCAGGCAATTCAGTTTAAAATTGAGAGTCACGATCAGCACGCTTTTCACAAGCTTCATGTACGGGTTAAAGAGGAAATTGTAAATTCTGATTTACCTGTAGACCCTTTGAAGGAAACCGGAATTCATCTGGAGCCGAATGAATTCAAGGAGTTACTGAATGATCCTGACGTAGTGCTGGTCGATATGCGTTCGAACTACGAGCACAACGTCGGCAAGTTCAAAGGGGCCATTACGTTTGACATGGAAAATCTCCGCGAACTCCCCGATCACGTGGCTGAAATTGAGCATCTGAAAGGTTCCGGTAAGAAGATCATCACGTACTGTACGGGTGGTATTAAATGCGAAAAAGCTTCGGCGTATTTATTACATCAGGGTTTCGAGAATGTGTATCAGCTTCATGGCGGCATTATCCGGTATGGACTGGAAGAAGGAGGCGAGAACTTTGACGGCGAATGTTACGTCTTTGACGGTCGGGTAACCACCAGCGTGAATAACGTAAACCCGAATGTAATTTCGACTTGCCACCTCTGCGGAACGACCACGAGCCGAATGGTGAATTGTGCAAACCCAGAGTGTAATGAACACCTGCCCATTTGCGAAAATTGCGGATGGGAAATGGACGGGGCCTGTTCGGAGGCCTGTAAGGCACACCCTCGCAAACGCCCCTATAATGGCGTTGGCTATTATCCTAAAAAGACGGAAGAGTATACCCCAACCATGGGCTTTAAAAGTGCCCTGGGTAGCTTTAAGCCGGAAAAAATATAAGTGATAGATCCGGGGAATGTATTTTCCCGGATCATTTCATTACAACAGGTTTTTACGCATAACGTAATCGTTCATCCAGTAGCCATTTCCAATGTAATTATCCTCCTCCCGAACCATTTCAAAACCCAGTTTTTCGTAAAACTGACGGGCCGAATTGCTTCGATTGACGTTTAATTCCAGGTATCTGCCTCCGGCCTGAACGGCTTGTTTTGAAACCTCATCCAGTAACTGCCGCCCATACCCCCGGCCCTGGCTGATCGGTAAAAAGTAGATTTTATGGAGTTTCACAATACCCCCTTCTTTGGGCTCAAAAGCAGCAAAACCCATCGCGATGTTTTCTTCTTTTGCCAGTAGGAATACCGTATGACCCTCCATAGTTTGATGTAAGGTTTCAGAGCTATACATCCAGTCCAGCATAAAGCGGGATTGTTCTTCTGAAAGAATATGCCCGTAGGTGGGCTTCCAAGCAGTAAAGGCAATGTCCTGAATAACAGGAATATCCGCAGGCTGGGCAAGGGAGATTTGAAGCATGATTAGGGGCCAATTAATACTTATTTCTGCCTCTAAATTACATATTGAAATGGGTTATCCTAACTTGGAAATGACCCGCTTAACTAGTTTTATGTCCGACAAAAAACCAATTATTCTCGTCACCAACGACGACGATATTACCGCCAAAGGCATTAGTGTACTGGCTGAGGCCATGCAGGAATTAGGAGAAGTCATCGTCATTGCTCCCGATCGTCCACAATCGGGTCAGGGCCATGCGATTACGATTAACCATCCGATTCGTATTAAAAAAGCCCGTTTTTTTGAAAATGCTGCGGTAGCCTATGAAACTACTGGCACCCCGGCGGACTGCGTCAAAATGGGAAAACACCTCGTTCTGAAAGATCGCAAGCCCGATTTGGTTGTGAGTGGTATTAATCACGGAAGTAATACTGCCATTAGCATTTTATATTCGGGAACCATGTCGGCGGCGATGGAAGCCGCGATTGAAGGAATTCCAGCGATTGGATTTTCTCTGGCGAATTACCATCCCGAAGCCGACTTTTCTCACACCGTGGAAGCCATCCAAACGATTGCTCGTCAGGTGCTGGAAAAAGGATTACCCAAGCATGTAGCCCTGAATGTGAACTTTCCCGCGAAATCTGAAGAGCCCCTAAAGGGTATTAAAGTGTGCCGTCAGGCAGATGCTCGCTACATGGAAAGTTTCCAGCAACGCGAAGACCCTTACGGTCGTCCTTATTACTGGCTGGATGGAGATTTCGTTAATTTTGATGAAGGAACCGATACCGACGAGTGGGCTTTGGCTAATAACTATGCCTCCGTCGTTCCCTGCAAATGCGATTTAACGGCTTATTCAACCATGGAAGCCTTGAAATCCTGGGATTTATAAGCGTTTGAGAAAGTTAGCGTCTGCTTGATGGCTTTTGACGTTGTTTAAAAGTTAGAAAACGTTTTGCAGGCTATTGCCGCACTCGTTTCAAACTTTCAAACCTAACCGAAAGGCTCTAACTACGCTTTATCAAACCATCTAATCATTAAGATTAATCCGTAAAAGTTTATAGAATTCTATCCAGTTAAGTTATGGCCGTACTTGGGAGTCTATTGAAAAGAGGAATTGGGTTGACAGGAACTGTCATACGCCGTCGCCGGGTCAATGGATTAAAATCGCAGCGTAAAGCCTTTATTAAGCTATTAAATAAGGCCCGTTACACTGCTTTTGGTGAAAAATATCAGTTTGAGCGAATCCTCTCCTGGGCTCTCTTCCGCAAGGATGAGCAGTTTTATGAGGAATACAGAAAGATCGTTCCCATTCACGACTATAATAAAATGTACAGTGAATGGTGGCATCTGACCAAGGAAGGCGAAAAGAACGTTTCCTGGCCTGGTCGGGTGAAGTTTTTTGCGTTGAGTTCTGGAACTTCCGAATCGGCTTCCAAATACATTCCGGTAACCAAAGACATGGTAAAAGCCATGCAACGTACCAGTATCCGTCAGATTCTGGCATTGTCGGAATTCAAAAACCTTTCAAATGAGTTATTTGAAAAAGGATACCTCATGCTGGGTGGAAGTACCGATCTCAAGTTCAGCGGTCGGTATTTTGAAGGTGATTTGAGTGGAATTAATGCTTCACAAATTCCTTTCTGGTTCGAGCGTTTTTATAAGCCCGGCAAAGAAATCGCCCGCATTCGCGATTGGGAGCACAAACTCGAAGAGATTACCAAACAGGCAAAAGACTGGGATATTGGGTATGTAGTGGGCGTTCCGGCCTGGATTCAATTACTTCTGGAGCGGATCATTAAGCATTATAATCTCAAGCACATTCACGAAATCTGGCCGAATCTGGAAGTATTTGGTTGGGGTGGCGTTTCGTTTGAGCCTTACCGAGTTGGCTTTGAGAAGCTATTGGGAAAACCCATCACGTATATTGAGACGTATCTGGCTTCGGAAGGTTTCATGGCTTATCAGGCTCGTCCCGATGCCAAAGGAATGCAATTAGCTCTGAATCAGGGCATTTTCTTTGAATTCATTCCTTTTAATGACGAAAATTTCAACGGCGAGGGTGAAGTAAAGGCCAATGCCAAGAGTTTGATGATTTCCGATGTGGAAGAAGGCGTTGAATATGCTCTGCTGATCTCCACCTGCTCGGGAGCCTGGCGTTACCTCATTGGCGATACCGTTCGCTTTACGGATAAAAAACGTTACGAAATTACCATCACCGGACGGACCAAGCATTACCTGAGTATGTGCGGAGAACACCTTTCGGTAGACAATATGAACCGGGCTTTGGAATTAGCCTGCCATGAGCTGAAGATTTCGGTACCCGAGTTTACCGTGGCTGGTGTTCCTTACCATTCGCTGTTTGCTCACCACTGGTACATCGGTACCGACGATGCGGTGGATGTTGAAAAACTGCGGGTATTGATTGACGAAAAACTGAAGGACCTCAACGACGATTACGCCGTTGAACGTCGACACGCCCTAAAAGAGGTACTGGTAACGGTTTTACCCACCCAAACCTTTTATGACTGGATGGCGTCGAAGGGGAAAATGGGCGGTCAGCACAAATTCCCCCGGGTATTACGCAAAATGATGATTCAGGAATGGGAAGAGTTTTTATCCAAAAAAGGATACGAAGCTTCCGTCACTGCTAATAAATGATCGGCTTGCCGGGGCAGAAAATGCCGGTCACAAAACCAGTTTAAATGTCGGAGTTCTTTCACACATAAAGGACTCATGAATTCAGGAATCAGTCCGTCTTGCACCAGGCGGGCTGTTTTTTTTAGGTCCAGAAAACGCATTTCATCCGGCTGCCCAGGTTTGGCTCCCCAGTTATACACGGGTAATACCTGCACATTCGTCAGAAGCGTTTTAGGAACGCCCTGCTCAGACCCTTTTTCGATAGTTAACTTCAGTAAGGGCACCAGACGATCCCAGACGAAAATATCATACGCCACAAAATCGGCTAGCGAGTAGATAGCAAAACCCGCTTTCTTTTCACCCGAAAATGGATCGGTAAAATCCACTCGCTCCATCGGTTGAGGATTATGCGGATGGCTGCCGAGAATAATATCTACACCACATTCCCGAAAAACCCGATGATAGATTTCTACCGTATGAGCCGAAGGATAAGCCTGATAGGCATTCCCCGTATGAAATAAAAACACCACCAGATCGGCTTCCCGCTGACGTACGTTTTTGACTTGAGTACGTATGGATGATAGATCAGCTTCTGGCCGATTCAGGCGTTCGTAATTTGCAAGCCATTCTTTACCGGGCTCAGTTTCGAATTTATTCAGATTGGAAGTCCAGGAAAGAAAGGCTATCCGAATACCGTTTCGCTCCAAAATTGGCGGTTCTTCGGCCTTTTTAGCATCAGTCGCCGTTCCTACGTGGGCTACCTTTTTCTTCTTTAAGAATTCAATGGTTTTAAAAACCCCCTCTTCTCCCTGATCCAGGCTGTGGTTGTTTGCGGTACAAAGCAAATCGTACCCTTTATACGCACCATTCCCAGAAAAAATGGAAAACATTTCGTCGGAACCGTTAAAATGCATGTCGTTCAGCATCACCTCCGGCACGGCTGAGGCGGGTTTATCGGTGTCAATCGGTGTTTCCAGATTGGCTACAACTAGGTCAGCCCCAAAGAACCATTCGCCTACTTCATCCCATAAATGTTGAGTAGCGGATGGGTTTACTCGCTCATAAGGCATTAAATCGCCCCCAGCCGTAAGTGTAATACGGGACTCTGGCATAAAAGCAGGGGAAGGCGTAAAGTCCAGCGTTTGCGAACGAAAATGTTCTTCCAGATTTCCCTGAGCTTCTACCGGTGGAGCGATGTAATATTTGTACCCCAGATAAGCCGCTCCCTTGTAGGGCGACAAACGTGGGTTTTCTTCAAAATTAGGCAAGGGTTTCCGCCAGGTGTTTTTTTTCAGCCAGTACAAAGGCTTATAGGCACGAATAAGATTTCGTAGTAATCGTTCGCCCTTTTGGGTGTAGGGCATCACCGGAAACGATTGAGCGTCTGGATTAATAGCTTTCATGGGGTACACTAATAAAAGGGTAACGAGGAATCAACACAGTTTATTAGCTTGCACTAATCCAGATTTCTACCTGACGATAGAATAAATAAAGGCCAGTGCCCACAAAAACGGCCCCACTCACGCGATTTACCCAGGTAATGACCGTATTATTCAGGAAACGCTTGATTCGCTGAGCAAAGAAGGCAATCGCTACCTGCGTCATGAAAATGGCTAGCAGACAGGCTCCGAAATAGGCGATTCGCAAGTCCAATTCGTATTTGAGTACTCCCTTTACATAGGCAGATACAGATACCCAAATAATGAAATTCGCCGGGTTCGTTGCGTTAAGGGTAAAACCAATGCCGAAGAATTTCAGAAACTGAAAAAATCGTCTCTTGGGTTGCGTAGCGGGAATTTGAGCACTGGCTTTGCGAATGGTACTAATTCCCATCGCAATCAGGAAGATGGAACCTGCTATTCGTAAAAACGTATCGAAATGAGGAAAGTTTGGAATAAACGAAGTCCCCGTTAAGGCAACAAAAATGAAAATTGAATCACAAACGATGACTCCCGTAGAAATTCGTAATCCGCTTTTCCAGCCGTAGTCCAGGCTATTACGGATTAATGAAAAGAACACTGCTCCTAAAGTGATGCACATCACAAAGCCGGACGAGAATCCGAAAAAAAGAGCTTCCCAGAACTGTAAAGTCATTTAGTAGAGGATAATTTCTATAAATCGTAAGCTTATAAATGGTTTGATAAAGTTTGAGGTTGTTTGAAGAGGTTTGAAAGTCTGAAGTGAGTTTGATAGTAATCACTCCAACGAAATCTAACTTTCAAACCTCTTCAAACTTAGATCATCAAACGTGTTCAAACATTCTAACTTTTCAAACCTAATCAAACGCCTCTCAAACGAGCTACTTTTAACAAGCCGTATACACTAAGAGAATCGGTGATTTTATTATTCATGACCATTTCAACGGCTTCCGTGAGAGGTAACTTCCAGATTTGTAATACTTCCGTTTCATCAAATTCGGTTTCGCCCTGTTCCAGATTTTCTGCCACAAAAATGAAACCTTCTTCGTCCGTTACGGAGTTAGAGGTATGGATGCGACCAATCATTTCCCATTTCTGAGCCATGAGTCCGGTTTCTTCCTTCAATTCACGTTGAGCGGAAAGTAAGACGTCCACGTCGATGCTTCCGCCCCCCATGGGAATTTCCCAGGAGTATTCTTCCAGCGGGTAACGGTACTGGCCCACTAGCCAGGTGTTGCCTTCGTTGTCAATAGGAATAATACCGATGGCTTTATTTTTAAAATGAGCCACGCCATAAATGCCGGGGGTTCCGGCGGGAGTAATAACCTCTTCATGGCGAAGAGTAATCCAAGGATTATCGTAGACCTCCTTCGAAGAGACGGTTTTCCAGGGGGATAGTTCAGTTTGCATCTTGCAAAAATAGGGCATGACTGCGGTTCCGGCATTTAAATCCTTAATTTTGCACGCCCAAGTTTACGAACGGGGGCATTTTTTTGTTAAAGCCATGTCATTAAGTAAAAAACAGCAGCTCATCTGGTTATCTTTTGGGGTAAGTGTCGTTTTGATGCTACTCAAGTTTGTAGCCTGGTGGCTGACGGGTTCCAGTGCCATTTTATCGGATGCTCTGGAATCTATTGTCAACGTACTTGCCAGCGGATTTGCTACCTACAGCGTCTATCTGGCTTCCCAGCCCAGCGATTTAAATCACCCTTACGGTCACGGTAAAATTGAATTCTTCTCGGCAGGACTCGAAGGCGTTCTGATTCTGCTTGCGGGAATTTTCATCATTATTCAGGCCATTCGTCAGTGGATTTACCCTGAACCCCTTCAGGAACTCGACACGGGGATGTTACTCGTCGCCATCACGATGGTGGTTAACTATGCCGTGGGTTATTACGTTCAGAAAGAAGGCGAAAAGCAGTCCTCTCCTTCGCTTATTGCCGACGGAAAGCACTTACAGCTCGACGCGTTTTCAACTTTAATCCTGCTTTTCGGAATCGGCCTAGTTTTGTTATCCGGCTTCCTCTGGCTCGACCGCCTGATATCGATTGTGTTTGGCGTAATTCTGATTTTCAATGGATTCCAAATTGCTCGAAAATCGGCAGCGGGTTTAATGGACGAAGCAGACGATGCCACCGTGAAGCGAGTCGTAGAAATTCTGAAAGAGCACCGGAAAGAATACTGGATTGACATCCATAATCTCAGAATCCAGCATTACGGAGCCGATTTACACATTGACTGTCACCTGACCTTACCGTATTACTGGGATCTGGAAAAGGTACATACAGCCGTGCATGAAGTAGAAGCTATTATTGACCTGGAATTTAACTCCAGAGTTGAAGTGTTCATTCACGTAGACCCCTGTTTGCCCGCCTGTTGTCATCATTGTCAGTTGAAAAACTGTCCCGTACGTCAGTATCCCTGCATGAAAGAGATCAAGTGGAATCGGGAAAATCTGGTGTTAAATCAGAAGCATTTCCTTCTGGCACTGGATGAGAACAAAGCCGATAACCAGCAGTAGGTCAGAGATTAAGCCTCTGCTAATTAACAAAAAACGCCTCCAGAAAGTTAGGTACTTTTTGGAGGCGTTTTTTGTATATGAACTTCTTAGGCCACAGCTAACGAGCACACGAACACCCCGATAGGTTTGAACCTATGGTTAGCTATATAAGCATTAAAGCTGTAAGTATTTCAGGAATTCCTGCTTTTTGCTTTCTTCCTCAAACTTACCTCCGTAGAAAGAGGTAACGGTGGAAGAAGTAGGATCTTCAATACCCCGCATCGAAACGCAAAGGTGTTTGGCGTCAACGACTACCGCTACGTCTTCTGTACCTAATACACGTTGTAATTCACGAGCAATCTGCATCGTCATTCGCTCCTGAACTTGTGGACGTTTGGCGAAGTGCTGCACCAGGCGGTTCAGTTTCGAAAGACCAATGACCTTGCCGTTCGAAATATAGGCCACGTGAGCTTTTCCCATAATAGGCACAAAGTGGTGCTCACAGTTAGAATAAAACTGGATGTCCCGCTCCACCAGCATCTCCTGATAGCGGTACTTGTTATCAAAAAGCGTCGTAGAAGGGTAATTTTTAGGGTCTAAACCACTAAAAATTTCCTTTACGTACATTTTGGCTACTCGCTTGGGCGTGCCTTTCAGGCTATCATCATTCAAATCAAGACCTAACGTCAACATGATTTCGCGAAAATGCTCCTGAATCTTTTCGATTTTTTCATCATCGGACAATTCAAAGGCGTCGGCCCGAAGGGGCGTATCAACGGAGGTAGCAATGTGGTCTTCCCCCAGTTCTTCATCAGAAAACGTAATCTTAGTATCCGACAACAGGGTATTCAACGAAATTTCGTTCGGTTTCATACAGACGAATTTTTAAGTCAAGCTTTGAATCGAGCTCAGCCCGAAGCTTGTCGTAGATAACAATGGCTATATTCTCAGCCGTTGGGTTGAGTTGAGCGAATTCTTCAGTGTCCAGATTTAAGTTCTGGTGGTCAAAACGATCACTCACGTGCGTTTTGATTAAATCGGACAAATATTTTAAATCGACAACATATCCGGTTTCCGGGTCAACAGAGCCCGTCACCTGCACAATAAGTTCATAGTTGTGCCCGTGATAATTCGGATTATTGCAGAGGCCAAATACTGCTTTATTTTTTTCATCCGACCAATTGGGATTATGCAGTCGATGAGCAGCATTAAAATGTTCCTTTCGGAACACGGCAACTCTCTTTTCTTCCATAAGGTACAGGCTTCTGTCTACTAGTGTTTCTTTGAATGGGAGGCCGTCTGAAAGTTTGTCAGCAACGCCCGGCCATTCGAGGAAAGAGTAATTCTTGTGTCAAAGAAACTGAACTCTTTGAACAAATGTTCCTTTCTTTCGATAAAAAGCAAAAAAGTCTTGGGTGAAGATGAGTCAGATGAATTGTTCCAACCAGAAGGTTTTGCGAATCATTTTTCAGTAAAATTTGCCCATATCCCTTAAAAACTAATTGCTTACCCTATTTTTTGTAATAAAATCCAAACCATATTTGGTAGATCAATCATTTGGATGCAGGTAATTATTAAAATTATTTATAAATTCACGAACTTTTATCAACTGCTTAACGCACTTACACTCCCTATTCTATATCTAACTTTCTATGTCTCAAACAGCTAAACCGCAGCAGTCGTACCTGGGCCCATTGATTATTATTGGTGTACTGTTTTTTACCCTCGGTTATATTACCTGGACCAACAGCACGTTAATACCCTTCCTCCAAATCGTTTGCCAGCTCAGCGACTTTGAGGCGTTTTTTGTTACTTCGGCATTTTATATGTCGTATTTTTTTCTGGCGATTCCTTCTTCATCCATTTTGCAAAAATTCGGCTTTAAGAATGGAATCATTATCAGTTTAGGTATTGTAATCGTAGGTTCGCTCCTTTTTATTCCTGCGGCACAAAGTAGAACGTTCGGGTTATTCTTATTAGGATTATTCGTACAAGGAATGGGCCTGGCCCTGATGCAAACCGCTGTTAACCCTTACGTCAGCTTATTGGGACCTATTGAAAGTGCTGCCAAACGGATTAGCCTGGTAGGTATCGCCAACAAGATTGCCGGCATTATCAGTCCCATTATTCTCGGAGGATTGGTGTTAAAAGGTTCTGAAGAGCTTCAGGCGAAGTTAAAAACGGCAACTGGTGCTGAAATGGATGCAATTCTTCAGGAAATGAGTGACCGGGTTAACATGCCTTACATCATCCTGGCTGTGTTTTTGCTATTAGTCGCGGTGTATATTAAAATGTCTAATTTACCCGAAATTGAAGGGGAAGAAGACGAGACAACAGCCAAGAGTATCCATACCAGCGTATTTTCCTATCCCAACCTGGTTCTGGGAGTTTTTGCTATTGTTTTCTACGTAGGTGCTGAAGTAATTGCAGGAGATGGTATTGCTCAGTACGGCAAGAACATCGGTATCAGTCTCGATAAAGCCAAGTATTTCACATCTTTGACACTAGGAGCCATGCTGGTGGGCTATGTGATTGGTATCATTGCCATTCCTAAATACATCAAGCAGGAAAAGGCTCTGGTATTATCATCAGTGGCTGGGTTGATTTTTACCTTATCTGCCATCTTCACTGACGGATACACTTCCGTTTATTCAATCGCTTTGATGGGTCTGGCCAATGCTCTGATGTGGCCTTCCATTTTCCCTTTGGCGATCAAAGGTTTGGGCAAATTCACAAAGTTGGGTTCTGCTTTATTAGTGATGGGAATTGGCCCCGGTGGTGGACTCGTTACACTGGCTTATGCTGCTTTGGGTGGAGAAAGTAACCCTCAACGTGGTTTCTGGGTGATGGGTTTCTGCTACGCTTATATCTTATTTTATGCCTTGGTTGGTCATAAAAAACATTCCTGGTAGAATTCATAGGTTACCATAAGTACAGGCCGATTAGTCAGACTAATCGGCCTTTTTATTAGATAATCGCTTCATAACCAAATAAAAGTGAATATTCATTCTAGCTATTAATGAGAAAAATAAATCTGAAGAGAGGTAAAATAAGCGTAAGAATAGCCGAACAATTTGTCCAGAGCCATCGTTAAGATTCAGGTATATTTTTAGTAAATAACTCGCGGATACGCCTGCCCCCCACTACCTTTGCAGGACGAGCTTTTATCTAAGTACATGCAAGTAAAATCGGAATTTCAAATGCCTGATTCCATGGCAGCTGGCCCATCCTATAGTCAATCATTAACTTCCTATACCCGTCGACCCACCAAACAGGTTCGCGTGGGAGATCTCTGGATGGGCTCTGATTACCCCATTCGTGTTCAGTCCATGACTACTGTAGACACGATGGATACCCTGGGTTCGGTGGAACAATCCATCCGCATGATTGAAGCCGGGTGTGAACTCGTGCGTATTACCGCTCCGAGTGTGAAAGAAGCTCAGAATTTAGATAATATTCGAAAAGAACTGAATCGTCGGGGTTACCATACTCCGATTTGTGCGGATATTCACTTTACCCCCAACGCTGCCGAGTTAGCTGCTCGTCTCGTTGAAAAAGTGCGGATTAACCCCGGTAACTACGCCGATAAAAAGCGTTTCGAAATCATTGATTATACCGAACAGGCGTATCAGGATGAAATTCAGCGGATTCGCGATAAATTCATACCCCTGGTTCGGATTTGTAAGGAATACGGCACTGCCATGCGAATTGGAACCAACCATGGTTCTTTATCCGACCGGATTATGAGTCGTTACGGCGACACCCCGGTAGGAATGGTAGAGTCGGCTCTGGAATTCTTACGGATTTGTGAAGATGAGAACTTTACGAATATCGTTATCTCCATGAAGTCTTCCAATCCTCAAGTAATGGTCGAGGCATATCGCTTGTTATCCAAAAAGTTACAGGAGGAAAAACTCAACCCTTACCCACTACACTTAGGGGTAACTGAAGCTGGGGAAGGCGAAGACGGGCGTACCAAATCGGCCATGGGCATCGGTACGCTTCTCGAAGATGGTCTGGGAGATACCGTTCGGGTAAGCTTAACGGAAGATCCTGAATTTGAAATTCCCGTGGCTCGTACGCTGGTCGATCGTTATAATAACCGCAGCGAAACCGCTTCCTTCATCGAACCGATTGACGTATTACCCATCGATCCTTATAGTTACTCGCGTCGGATAACGGCTGAAGTTGAAAACTTTGGCGGGAAAAATGTACCCCGGGTAATTGCCGATTATTCTCAAATCGACATCAGCGAACCCGCTGATTTACAACCCATCGGGCATTTCTATTTACCAGCTACCGATAAATGGGCGATGAACGACCTCGGAGCCGATTATATCTATTCTGGTACCCGGCCCGTTCCTTTCATGTTACCCAATGGACTGAAAGAAATCATTGATTATACAACCTGGAATACCCTCAAGGATCAGAGTCGAACTTATCCTCTACTAACTAAAGAGGAATACCTCATTACTATTCTGAATGGCAGCGTTTTACAGGCTACTCATTTTATAAAACTACAAATCAGCGATTGCGAAGGAGATATTCTGAATTACTTACAGGAAGATCCTTACGCCATTCTGGTTATTGAAACGAAGAATAAGCACGCGATGGCCGAGCTTCGTCGTTTGTTCTTCAAATTAGCCCAACATCGCATTCATTTGCCCGTAGTAACCCAGTGGACGCAACACAGTGATTCCGTAGATCAAACTACGCTTTACGCGGCCACGGATTGTGGGGGTTTACTGGTAGATGGCTTAGGCGATGGCTTGTTATTAAAACAGACTGATTCCGCTGATCTCCAGAAAAACAACGCTAAATTTCTAAACTCACTGGCGTTTGGGATTTTGCAGGCGGCCCGTACCCGGATGAGCAAAACGGAGTATATCTCCTGCCCTTCCTGTGGACGTACGCTATTCGATTTACAGGACACTACGGCCCGAATTCGACAAAGAACAGACCACCTCAAGGGAATTAAAATCGGGATTATGGGTTGTATAGTTAACGGCCCAGGTGAAATGGCTGACGCAGATTACGGTTATGTAGGTATGGGCGTAAACAAGATTGCTCTTTATCGCGGTCAGGAAGTGGTCAAACGCTCCGTTCCTGCCGACCGGGCACTCGACGAACTTATCGAACTTATGCGTGAAGACGGCGTCTGGAAAGAACCCGAAGCCGTTTTAGAGTAAATTAAAGTAGTTTGAGGTAGCTAGTATTCTATCATTCAGAATTCTAACTCAAAACTACAAACTCAAAACACCAAACGAATTTCATGGAAAATCGCATTAAAAAACAATTTCAACTGGGCGAAGCCTTTCGTTATTTTTTTCGCGTTTTCGGAAAAAAAGACCCCTCTCGCCCCGATAGCTTCAATTTAAGACTCATGCACGGCATCAACAAGATCAGCATTGTGATGTTCCTGTTTTGTTTGATTGTGATGATTGTACGGGCTTTTACTCGTTAATAAAAATTCATCCCCGTGAATTTAGAATTGTTCCGTGAGCATTGCCTGCGTATGCAGGGCGTTACCGAAGAAACCCCTTTCGGGCCTGACACCTTGGTTTATAAGGTAATGGGAAAGGTTTTTGCCCTAACCCCACTGGATACCGAATCATTCTCCTGTAACCTCAAATGCGATCCCGAAAGGGCATTGGAGTTACGGGAGCAATATGACTGGATTCAGCCGGGGTATCACATGAATAAAAAACACTGGAATACCGTTACGAGTCCTGTGGGAAGTTCAGATACGCTCATTAAGGAATTAACCAACCATTCCTACGACTTGGTGAAATCCAGTTTACCCAGAAAATTACAGGCTGAACTAGCTCAGCTTCCCAATTGAAACTATGGAAACGATTGCCCTGATCCTGTTATTCATTCCCTACGTGATTATTCGGTATTTCACGGAAGATCATGACACGCCCGCCGATAAGGACCGGAAGCGTTTCAGTGAGGGTATTGATCTGGTAAAGAACAAGCAATACGAAGAAGCTCACGCCTACTTCTTTTTGCTGGTGGATCGTTATCCTAAATCAGCCATTGCTTACCTCTATCGGGGCATTTGTAATTATTACCTCGGCAACTATTACTCGGCCCTGTACGACTTCACTCATTCCGCTTCTTTCGATAATACCCAGTGGGAATGTTTCCTTTACAAAGGACTTTCGCATTTAGAACTCGGCGAATCAGATCAGGCCTTTCTGGAACTGGATAAGGCCGTTTGGCACTCCCGTTCAGAAAATCCAAATGTGCTCCGTTTTCGGGGTGAAGCCCGTTACCGCCTCCAGCAAATGGACGCCGCTCGTCGCGACTGGGAGCAGGCCGCTCAGTTGGGAGATGAAAACGCCGCCCATTACCTGCAATTGCATTTCGGTTCGCCTACGCGACTGAAGAAATAACCCGGATCGGGCCGATCTTCATTTATTTTGAAACTTTTTTGAGGGATAGAGTGAATTTGTCAGGTCTTGACAGAAAAGAACGCTATTCGTATGAACGCCACATTACTCTCTGTTAAGCCGTTCCTGAGCGAAGATTTCCTCCTCCAAACTGAAACCGCTCGTGTACTGTATCATGATTATGCACGAGAAATGCCCATAATCGATTACCATTGCCATCTTCCTCCCGATCAGATTGCTGCGGATAAAAGCTTTGCAAATTTGACCCAGATCTGGCTTTATGGCGATCATTATAAGTGGCGTGCCATGCGGACGAATGGGGTGGCGGAACGCTATTGCACCGGGGACGCAACCGATTTCGAAAAGTTCCAGAAATGGGCTGAAACGGTTCCTTATACCATGAGAAATCCTTTATATCACTGGACTCACCTGGAGTTACAGCGATATTTTGGAATTGATCGCGTTCTGAATGGCCAATCGGCTAAAGAGATTTATGAGGAAGCTACGGCTTTGTTGAATACGCCGGATTACACGGTGCGGAACCTGCTTCGCCGGATGAACGTCGAGACGGTTTGTACAACGGATGATCCATCGGACGATCTGAAATTTCACCAGCAATTGGCGAATGAAGGTTTTGACATCAAAGTGTTACCGACCTTCCGTCCCGATAAGGCTATGCTTTCGATTGATGATCCGTTGGATTTTAATGCTTACGTCGACAAAATCGAAGGCGTTTCCAATAGTTCAATCAGTACGTACGACGATTACGTAGCGGCTCTCCGCCAGCGTCACGACTTTTTCGCTTCTTTGGGTGGTCGCTTGTCTGACCACGGCCTGGAGCACATGTACACCGCTGAGTATACAGAATCCGAAATTCGTACGATTTTTGCTAAAGCCCGCAGCGGACAGTTACCCTCCGTAGAAGAACGTCTGAAGTTCAAATCTGCCATGTTGCTCGAATTTGCCATCATGGACTGGGAAAAGGGCTGGACGCAACAGTATCACCTCGGTGCTTTGCGGAATAACAATGCCCGGCTGCTTCGTCAGTTGGGTCCTGATACGGGTTGGGATTCCATCGGAGACTTTGGGCAGGCTCGTCCGTTAAGCACCTTCCTCGGCATGCTGGATAACGACGATAAACTGGCCAAGACCATTCTTTATAACCTCAATCCAGCCGATAACGAAGTGTTTGCGACGATGATCGGTAATTTCAACGACGGCAGCACACCCGGCAAGATTCAGTGGGGTTCGGGCTGGTGGTTTCTGGATCAAAAGGACGGCATGGAGAAGCAGATCAACGCTCTGTCTAACATGGGCCTGCTGAGTCGCTTCTTAGGAATGCTAACGGACTCCCGCAGTTTCCTATCCTACCCTCGTCACGAGTATTTCCGTCGTATTCTTTGTAATATGATTGGAAATGACGTTGAAAACGGGGAGTTACCCGCCGACACCGAATGGCTCGGCCAGATGGTTCAGAACATTTGTTACAACAATGCGAAAGAGTACTTCAAGTTTTAATTGAGAAAGAGAGTACATAACAAACGGCCCGCAGTGACGGGCCGTTTGTGTTATCTTCTCCCCCGGCTTAACAGCATAGTTGCTTTCTGTACTACCTGTGGGTTCTGTGACTTACCTTTTAAGTAATTTCCCAAATACGTAAACTCATCGGGTCCCGGACTTCCTAACTTCTCGTACTGATTGACCCGGTCAATGACCTGAGCCCATTGCTGGGTTTTGATCAAGGCATTCAGTTCAGGAATCAGTGTTCGATTTTCGATTGATTTTCTATCAAATCCCAGCGTATTTAAGTAAGACCCCAATTTCTGAATTCGTGCGGGACTCATAGTGGCCGCCCGGCTGGAGTATAGTGTCGTCATGACAATGTACTCACCGATCTTCTTTAAATCTTCGGCGGGAAATTTCGACTTATACAAGGCCAAATGGTTCATGAAGTAATCAAACAAGGGATTTTCGGCATCGAGTAATACCTTCTGGATAACCGTAAACGCGGCTTTCGACGTATACTCAGCAGGCTTGAGTGCTTTCGTATAAGCCTGCATGGCCTGAATGTTACTCACCGTATCTTTCATAATACGGCTAAAATACCCGTAGTCTGCCAGAAAACTGGGATTACGTTCTCCCTGCCGAAAACGATTCTGATAATTTTGAGCCCGTTGTTTGGAGTCTGCCACCTTACTAGCCAGAGCGACTAAGGGTTGTACTGCATTTTCAGTACTTTGAGCGTGAATGAGCTTCACGTTCGAATCAAAAAACAGAAATAAAGGTAAGGACGGAACAAACAGGTTTTGCTTCGCCAGAAAAGCCTGAGCCTCGGGCGTATTGACGTCCAGCTTATAACTCACAAACCGATCATTAAATGCTTTCCCTACGGAAGCATTTTTAAAGGTCGGAATAAAACTCTCGCAGATGTGACACGTAGGCGAATACACTTCCAGGAAAACTAATTTTCCCTTTGTCTTCGCCTGGGTGAAAGGCGTCCGAAGATTACCCGGAATAAAGTTAACGCCTTGCCCGAAGGCATAAGTACTGGTGATAAGAAAGGCTAAAACCCAACTGAGTTTCCGCATAAAGATTGGAAAATTTGATCGTTTGAAGTTTGAGAAATGAAATTAACGCTTCCATCGCTAAAGCGAAATTTATCAAACGATCAAACTACCTATTATAAATTATTTACCGCCATTTCGCTGTAACTCTTCGAGTTCAGCCTTCAGGTTACGGCTCAGAATTTTGCAAACGTCATGGATTTGCTCGGCCATTTTCTTATCGCCCGTGGCTGATATGATAGAATCTGCCACGCCTGACATGATTTCAATGTAAAATTGCTTCATGTCGCCTACTTCCATGTCTTTCGTCCATAAATCAAGCTTCATCGTTGCCCGGTGGTAACGATCCCAGGTGGCAATAGAAACGGCCTGCGTGTCATTCAGCCCTTCGTTTGGGTTGTCTGAAGCATCCCAGTAAATTTTGTTGGGAACGTTATTCTCGTCTAATTCAACGTCAAAATGGATTTCTGCTTTTTTCATAAATGAATGGCATGCGTGCCCGTTTCAAAAAATTTAATCAGGTTAGTAAAGGGCAAAAGCCTTCGATAAGTTCCTTCTTTATGGTTGTTTGTTAGTTGTTGAAAGTTGTTGGTTGGTTCTGTTTGTAGAGATTAGTTACTATTTCTCTTCCGCTGTCAGCTTTTTCGCTGGCAGCAACCAGTCAAGTATCAGGGAAGGTACTGCCAGCAAAAAAGCTGGCAGCGGATACATTAAACTAAGCACCTAACTACTGCTGGCCAAAAACTTTTTTCAGCAAATCAGTCACCCGGGCCTGTGGATTCTCGCGGATTTTCGCCTCCTCCTGTTCAACCAGTTTAAATAACCCATCAATCGCTTTACGAGTGGCGTAGTCATTCAAATCAGGGTTCAATTTCTGAGGTACCAATGGCAATTTATTATAACTCGTTACGATTGTACCGTAATATTTAGTGGCCTGCGTCTTTTCAATCGAAGTCTGAATCACTGGCGAGAATTCTTTGTAAAGAGCATCAAAGGATGTACGTTTTAGATATTCCGTCGCTGCGTTTTTCTCCCCTTTCAATATATTAATGGCATCGGGAATCGTCATTTTCGTGATCGCATCCACGAAAATAGGGAATGCTTTCTTCGACGCGTCTTCAGCTCCCCGGTTCAGGGTTAATACAAACTGATCGACTTGTTTTCCTAAACCAATTCTTCGTAACGTACTTTCAGCCTTCTGAATCTCAGGAGGTAATAAAATTTTAATCAAGGAATTTTTAAAGAAACCATCCGTCTTTGAAGCCTGATCGGAACCATTGCGAATACCGACGGTTAAAGCTTCCTTAAGACCTTTGGCAATTTCATCCGAACCTAAACCCGTTGCCGAGGAACTTTGATTCAGAATCGTTCCAGCCTTTTGAAGAATGCCGCCCCAGCCACTTTTTTTAGGAGCTGCCTGGGTAGTATCCGTCTGAGCCTGAACTATTTGTGTAGTCAATCCTAGTACTAACAGACTACCAACCCATGTTTTTACTGATTTCATAAAGATTCGTGTGGTTGATGTTTTAAATTGGGTCAAGACTTTTTATGTAGTTTTGAGCTGCAAAATTAGAGCAAAATCGAAACATACCGCCAGATATTACGATTAGCTTTATGAAGCGAAGATGATCAACGATGTTGTCATCCTCTCTCCTAGTTTCTGGTACAGACTCCTTACGTAGAAAAAATGAATACCATTACTGCTGAAATTATTACGATTGGAGACGAGATTTTGTTTGGACAAATCACGGATACCAACACCCAATGGATCGGAGCTGAGTTATCAGCCATTGGCGTTCGAACCATTCGAAAAAGCTCCGTGGGCGATCATAAGTCTGAAATCTTACGCATTCTGGCCGAGGCCGAACAACGAGCGGACATCGTTATTATCACGGGCGGACTCGGTCCCACCAAAGACGACATCACGAAAACAACCCTTTGCGAATATTTTGGAACCAGTCTGGCTATCCATGAAGAGGCTCTGGTATTTGTTACCGAATTTTTCCGGAAAAGAGGTCGCGAGATAACCGACATTAATAAGGGCCAGGCCGCCCTGCCCTTAAATGCGACGTACATCCCTAATACCCGCGGCACTGCTCCGGGCATGTGGTTTCAGGAGCGTAATACCATTTTCGTTTCCTTACCTGGCGTTCCGCATGAAATGATTGGCTTAATGACGGACGAAATCATTCCCCGCCTGAAGCAATCATTCGAATTACCCGTCATTTATCATAAAATGATCAAAACGATTGGGATTGGGGAGTCCTTTCTGGCGGAGCGAATTGAAGCCTGGGAAGACGCCCTCCCTTCGCACATCAAGCTGGCTTATCTGCCTTCCATGAGCATGGTAAAGCTGCGACTCACCGCTACGGGAACAAACGTGGATGTTCTGGAAAAAGAAGTCCAGGAACAGGTAATAAAAGTTTTACCTTTAATTTCCCCCTACGTTTTTGGCTACGATTCGGATGAGTTTGAAGACGTCGTTGCTGAGTTACTGAAAAAATCAGGACAGAGCCTCTCAGCGGCGGAAAGCTGCACTGGAGGGTACCTTTCCCACCTGATTACCAAGATTCCAGGATGTTCAGCGTATTTTGAGGGTGGCGTGGTAAGTTACTCCAACGAAGCCAAAATGCACACGCTGGGCGTTCAGGAACAAACGCTGCTTGCCCACGGAGCAGTCTCCGAAGAAACCATTCGTGAAATGGCCGAAGGCGTTCGTAAACGTTTTCAGACTACCTTTGGACTCGCAACCAGTGGAATAGCTGGCCCTGATGGCGGCACTGCCGAAAAACCCGTGGGTACCGTCTGGATTGCTCTGGCTACGCCTCAACAAACGATTACCAAAAAGCTCACCCTCGGAGGAACCCGTGAACAGAACATTCATCAGTCGGCTATTTCCCTGCTGAATGTATTAAGAAAGGTTCTGCTCAATATTCCTTTGGATTAATTGCTGAAATGACTTTGAATCAAGAATTCATCGTCGTTTTATAAACACAGTTTTCTTATGACTGAGATTCTCATGCCTGCCATGGGCGAAAGTATCCACGAAGCAACCGTATTAACCTGGCTGAAAAAGCCCGGCGATCACGTGGAAATAGATGAGCCTCTGCTGGAAGTAGCAACGGACAAAGTAGATACCGAAATTCCTTCTACGCATACAGGTATTTTGAAGGAGATTTTGATTCAGGAAGGTCAGGTTGCCGTTATTGGCAAACCCATTTGCCGCATGGAAAGTACGGGAGTGGCTACTCCTGAAGCGAAACCGGAGCCCCCTACTCTGGATGAAAACAGCAGTCCAGAGGAAGTAGCCAGTTTCCTGGAAAGTTCTGTTCACTCGGCAGCGGCTTCACTCGGCCCGCGTTTCGAAACACCCGCTACTCAGGGTCGTTACTACTCCCCTTTAGTTCTCACTATTTGCGAGAAGGAAGGTATTTCTATGGAAGAGCTCAATGCGATTCCTGGGACTGGAGCTGACGGTCGGGTAACCAAGAATGATATTCTGGATTACGTGGCCAATAGACCTGCCCAGAAGCCTACTCCTGAAACACCCCAACCCGTTGCGGCACCAACGCCAGCCCCTGCCAATGCTCCTAAACCCGTAAGCGTTAGTAGCGGTACTGTAGAGATTGTTGAAATGGATCGGATGCGGAAGATTATCGCCGAACGAATGGTGGATTCCAAACGCATCGCTCCTCACGTAAGCAGCTTCGTTGAAACGGACATGACCACGCTTTCTCGCTGGAGAGATCGGATGAAGGGTCAGTTTCAGAAAGAATACGGTGAGAATCTGACCTACACGCCTTTATTAATTGAAGCCGTGGTGAAGGCGATTAAAGATTTTCCGATGATTAACAGCTCCGTCGAAGGAGATAAAATTCTGGTCAAGAAAGCGGTTAACGTAGGTATGGCCGTTGCTCTTCCCAATGGTAATCTGATCGTTCCTGTGATTCATAACGCGGATCAATACAATCTGGTTGGCTTAACCAAGAAGATCAACGATTTGACGAAACGGGCTCGTGAGAACAAACTCAAGGCGGAAGATCTGGTAGATGGAACCTATACCGTTTCAAACATTGGTTCTTTTGGAAACATCATGGGGACACCTATCATTCTGCAACCTCAGGTAGCAATCATGGCTTTCGGCGTTATTCAGAAAAAACCAGCAGTTATCGAAACGCCCGAAGGTGATGTAATTGCGATCCGTCAAAAGATGTTTATCTCTCACTCTTATGATCACCGCATTGTTGATGGCTCACTGGGAGGTCAGTTTGTCAAACGAGTGTCAGATTATCTGGAAAACTTCGATCCAAACCGCAAGCTGATCTAAGTCAGGCTATTACTACTAGGAGGTTTTGTAGAAGAAATAGCTTAGCGTCGGTTTCTGCCATAGCTGGTGTCTCATCAGTACCCCAATCATTTGTATGCAAATAGTGATTGGTGAGACACCAACCAAGGCGTAAAAGTTAAAAAGTCGTGTTTGGCTTCTCTGCCCTGGTTGGTGTCTCACCAACCACCGTTTGCATAAAGGTTAAAATCGCGTCTGGCTCTCCCCACCATGGCTGGTGTCCCACCAGTCCACTAGTCGTTTGTACGCAAACCGAGGCTAGTGAAACACCAAGCTCGGCGTAAGGTAAAAATCGCCTCTTACCCAGACGCGATAAAGTCGCGTCTCTACTTGGAAATCCCCCGCAGTCGCTCGGCTAAAGCCGAGTGACCACCTAGCTCTAGGCCTCTGGCCGGTAGGATGCGAACCCATAATGGGCCAGATAACATCTTTCTCCAACAGAAACAGGCTGGTGAACATCGGCCAGAGGCCTACCAGTTATAGCGTCACTCGGCTAGAGCCGAGCGACTGCGTAAGGCAAATAGAAGAGTTCACTTATAACCTCTCGATTATTCCAATAAAAAAGGACGACTCATACGAATCGTCCTTTTTTTATTGGTAACTTTTTAATTAAGCTTCCACTTCCTGTAATTCTTTAGCTTTGACAGGCTTCAAGCGGATGATACGCATCCAGTGGAGCGTCTTGATTACCGGATAG
Source organism: Siphonobacter sp. SORGH_AS_0500 (assembly GCF_031453245.1). NCBI lineage: Bacteria > Pseudomonadati > Bacteroidota > Cytophagia > Cytophagales > Cytophagaceae > Siphonobacter > Siphonobacter sp. SORGH_AS_0500. Next base: position 2,527,115 of record NZ_JAVIYT010000001.1, on the reverse strand, counting down.
GTAGGATCAAATTCAAACCATTTTGAAGCAAAGTTTACCTGGTTAGGTAACTTGTGGTGGTTGTTCTGGAATAATTCACCCATCATCAGGAAATCCAGAATCAGTGAGTTACGAGACTTATCGTTGTTATCGTAGTTCTGGTAACCGTATTTGTGACCACTCCAGTTTACGATTGCACCGTGAACGGGGCCCATCAGGAAGTGAATAGGCAACAGGAAGAAAAACGCCCAGTGCATATCAAACCAGATGAAAGCAGCAATGTAAACCAAAGAATAAGCCGTACCCCAGCCGATGCGGGAAATCCATGAATCACCGATTTTCTCAATGGTGTTCCAGTAAGGATAGTTACGATCAAATTGTGGTTCAATTTTGGTTTTACCAAAAAGAATCGCGTTATAAATGTCTTTCGTCTTCCACATCATCGTGAAAGCGTTGCTTGAGTTGTGAGGTGAGTGAGGATCTCTTGGACCATCGCTAAACGCGTGGTGCATCCGGTGAAGGATCGCATACCCTTTAGGACTCAGGTAACTCGAACCTTGCGAGATGTACGTAAGCAAGTAGAAGAAGCGTTCCCAAAACTTATTCATCGTAAACATCTTATGAGCAGAGTAACGATGCAAAAAGAAGGTCTGGCTGAACAGCGACAGGTACCAGTGAATAATAAATGTTGGAATAATTAGTTGCATTTCGGCAGAATTAAAATTGTACCAGTGACAAAGTTAAGAATCAAACTCCAGCTTTAGCAGGATAGTTGCAAATGTTTATAAAATATTCAAAAAATTTTTCATACTATACATTTCCAGAATTATAAAGTGGTCATGGCGTAATAAACCAAATTGGCTCCCATTCGCAAGGCTTGCTGCCGCACGGTTTCGGGGTCGTTATACACACTTTGATCTTCCCAGCCATTTCCTAAGTCACATTCGTAACTAAAGAAACAGACCAGTTTTCCCTGCCAGATTAATCCCCAGCCCTGCGGCGACTTGCCATCGTGTTCGTGCACTTTGGGTAAGCCCGCGGGAAAAGGAAACTTCGCCTTGTATAGGGGATGATTAAAAGGTAACTCGACAAAATTTAGCTCAGGAAAAACTTTTTTCATTTCTCTACGGACGAACTTTTCCAGTCCGTAGTTATCGTCAATATGCAGGAATCCTCCCGCTATCAGATACTTACGTATATTTTGAGCTTCGGATTCAGTGAATACTACATTCCCATGCCCAGTCATGTGCACAAAGGGGTAATTAAAGAGTTCAGGACTCCCCGGCTCAACAATATCTTCCTCCGCCGCCAGATTGGTTTTCAAGTTCTGATTGCAGAATTTGATCAGATTGGGTAATGAAGTTTTATTACCATACCAATCGCCCCCCCCCCCGTATTTCAAGCGGGCAATTCGTAGCGAAGCCTGCTGAGCCCAGGTATTCAGACTCATCAAGCAGATGATAATCAACACATTTCCAGCAATCCGTTTCAGATTCATAGGCTTTACTGATTCATCAAATCAAGCGTGTGTACGGCTATAAGGCCCGCCGTTTCGGTTCGTAAGCGACTGTTTCCTAAACTCACCGACAGAAACCCAGCCCTTTTTGCCTCTTCAATTTCCGAAGCGGTAAAGTCTCCCTCCGGTCCGATCAATATAACGTAATCTTTACCCGGAATGATTTCCGTTTTCAGCAATTTCCGGTCATCATCTTCCAGGTGAGCTATGAACTTCTGACTACCTAACCTTACCTGATTCAGAAAATCCTTCCATGGAACAAGCCCTTCTACCGCTGGTAAAGTCAAGTTCAGGGATTGTTTCAGGGCAGAAACGGCAATTTTCTGCAAGCGTTCCAGATTAATAGATTTGCCCTTCCAGTAACGTTCGTCCGTACGTTTGGTTAGAATAAAGCTTACGCGGCTAACGCCCACTTCCACGCATTTTTCCAGCATCCATTCAATCCGATCCAAATCTTTAGTTGGCGTAATCGCCAGATGGATCGAATACGGACGTGTCTCTTCCCGTTGTTCGGACCGAATCTGTACAGAGCAGCGTTTGGGATTAGGGTTTACGATTGCTGCCTCGTAAAAACTCCCTTTGCCATCAACAATTTTTATAATATCGCCCGTACCCAATCGCAATACTTTCACGGCGTGACGTGACTCTTCTTCCGATAGATACAGGTGTTCCTGAATTTCTGATTCAAAAAATAAATGCATGCTCTAGTAATCAGTGAATGATGATCAGTGTCACCATTCACTGATCCATACTAATAAGGATTATTCCTCTTCGTCCAGACTGTGGAAGGAATACAATGTAGGGTCCAGCTCTAACTGCCCTGACGTGAATTCTGAAACGAATTGCTCAATCACCTGGTCGTTCAATACCTCTACATTCAGGCAAACGTCCAGCTCAACCGTACCTTCTTCGGGGTTTACTTCCGTTTCCAAGTGCTCGGTTACTTTGATTTCCTCGTTTTCCTCAATCTCTTCAATAATTTCCGTAATCAGTAATTCCACTTCTTCGTCAATCTCATCATTAGCCTGATAGGTTTCATCACGCTGATCAATAGGAACGTAGAGTGGGTGTTCCTGCGTGGCCCGGCGTTCCGCTTCTTCGTACACCAGACTACTGTGGTGCAGGCGAAGCGTGTATAACACCGCGTCAAAAATCACTTCCTTCCCTTCATGGTTGCCAACAAATTGAAAGTGAGCATATTCATCTCCCATGGGTTCGTCCAGATCAGGGTCTTCGGTGTAAACAAAAGAATGGCCGCCCTGGCGGATTTCTTCTTTCAATTGCTGAATAGCTGATGAGTCGTAGCCGGAGTTTTCTGCAGTCGGCATATTAGTTATGCATTGGTTTGAAAGCCAAAGTACGAAAAAAAAGCCCGCAATGTCTGCGGGCTTTTTCCTATTTTTTAACTAAAAAGCGAATTAGCGAAGCATTAAAAGCTCACGGTATTTCACCAGTGGCCATTCGTCGTCATCCACGATTAGTTCCAGCTTATCGACGTTATAACGAATTTTTTCGAAGTAATCCTTCACTTCAGTTCCGTAAAGTCTGGCCTGTTCTTCGCTGTCGGTAATGGCATTTGCCTTTTTACGGGCTTCAGTCATTTCATCCACCAGAATCTGAATCTGAGCCGTATGTTCTGCAATACGTTTGATCGTTTCTACCGTTGGAGCGTAATACTTCTCTTCGATGCCGATGTCTTTCTGACCTTTCACGTTTTCCACCAGTTTGGTCTGATACTTCAGAGCCGTGGAGATAATGTGGTTAATGGCCAGATCACCAATGACGCGGGATTCAATCTGAATTTTCTTGATGTAATTCTCCAGCTCGATTTCGTAACGGGCGTGCAGTTCTTTCTCCGTAAAGATTCCGTATTTTTCAAAGAGGTCAACTACTTCTTTTCGAGTATAAACCGCCAGAGCTTCTGGAGCTGAACGAATGTTTGAGAGCCCACGACGTTCGGCTTCTACTACCCAGTCATCCGAGTAACCGTTTCCTTCGAAAATGATGCGTTTAGAAGAGGTAATGTATTTTTTCAATACTTCAACAATCGCCAGCTCTTTCTTCAGGTCGGTATTAATTAACTCATCGACATCCTTACGGAACTGAATTAACTGATCAGCAACGATCGTATTCAGAATCGTCATGGCAGACGCCGAGTTTGCCGAAGAACCTACGGCTCTGAATTCAAATTTGTTACCCGTGAAAGCGAAGGGCGACGTACGATTACGGTCGGTGTTATCGAGTAACAACGAAGGAACTTTATTAATACCCAGTTTCAGATACACGTTATCTCCTTTTTCGAGCTTGAACTCGGTCATTAGAGGCATGTTCTCGATGGTATCAATCACTCGGCTTAATTCAGAACCCAGGAATACCGACATGATGGCCGGAGGTGCTTCATTGGCTCCGAGACGGTGTTCGTTACCCGCCGTAGCAATGGTTGCCCGTAAAAGATCGGCGTGGTCGTGTACGGCCTTTACTACGCAGACCAGGAAACTAACAAAACGCAGGCTTTCTTTGGGTTTTGTGCTGGGACCCAATACGTTAATACCCGTATCTGTCGCCAATGACCAGTTATTATGTTTCCCTGAACCGTTAATTCCGGCGAATGGCTTTTCGTGGAATAACACCTTGAATTTGTGACGGGACGCAATTTTCTGCATCAGGTCCATCAATAAGGCGTTATGGTCACAAGCCAGATTTACTTCCTCAAACGTGGGAGCCACCTCAAACTGAGCGGGAGCCACTTCGTTATGACGCGTGCGAACGGGAATACCTAAACGCTGAGCTTCCACCTCGAAATCAACCATAAAGGCGTTCACGCGAGGAGGGATTGAACCGAAGTAATGATCTTCCAGTTGCTGACCTTTGGCGGGAGAATGCCCGAAAACGGTACGTCCAGCCATTAATAAGTCAGGCCGAGCATTAAACAGAGCTTCATCTACCAAGAAGTATTCCTGCTCTGCTCCCAGCGTCGGGATTGTTTTTTCGGTGTTACGGTCGAAATACTCACTCATGACTTTCGTGGCCGCTTTGTCAATGAGTTCAATCGACTTCAGTAATGGTGTTTTGTAATCCAGAGCTTCGCCCGTATAGGCTACAAATACACTGGGGATACAAAGTGTAGACGTACCTGCGGAGTTTTCCAGAATGAAAGCAGGCGACGAAGAGTCCCAGGCTGAATACCCACGGGCTTCAAATGTACTGCGAATACCACCGTTCGGGAATGAACTGGCATCCGGTTCCTGCTGAACCAGAGCGGAGCCTTTGAATTTCTCAATGGCTTTACCCGTTCCGGGAACAATATCAAAGAAAGCATCGTGCTTTTCGGCAGTAGTTCCGGTCAGAGGCTGAAACCAATGGGTATAGTGAGAAGCTCCTTTCGACAAGGCCCATGACTTCATGGCGGCGGCCACTTCATCGGCGGTATCGCGGTCTATTTTGTGTCCTTCTTTAATCGACTTCGTGATCCTTTGAAAAGTTTCCGGACTCAACAGAGACCGCATGGCTTCTTCATTGAAGGTTAAGCTGCCAAAATACTCCGTAACTTTTTCAGAGGGTACCTTTACCGTGGGCAACTGTCGGGACTGAGCAAGGCTTAATGCTTTAAAACGTGCTAATGCCATAGAATGGTAATTAGAGTCGGGGTATTACATTATAAAGAGGTTTCAACCTGGCTCTAAATAAATTAGGAACGGTGGCTGAAATGCAAATCTGCAAAAAATTAATTCTTCCTTACCTATCCTCTTGGTAAAATACAATTTCACTCTTGCACTAAGAGCATAGTTACTAAATTCATCTATTAAAAAATGGAGAGTGACTTTTTAATGCCTAACCCTTAAAAAGTGGGGTATTTTGTTAAAAACAGGTTAAAATTTAATGGATTTACCCAAAAATTCATCCATTTGATGATTTTTTCTAGAAAAATGAGGTGTAATGAAAAATATATATTAACAAAATAAAGATATTATTGTACATTTCAAATAATTCAAAACATTTTAACATAAAAAGTAAGAATATGCCAAATAATGATTTGGAAAAGTACTCATTATCGACTTAGATTTGACCCGTCAATCGAACGAATCGTTTCATACTACTTATATAACAAAACCATGGCAAAAGCTAAATTGGAGTATATCTGGCTCGACGGATACAAGCCCATGCAAAGCCTCCGCAGCAAGACTAAAATTGTTGATGATTTTTCAGGCAAACTAGAAGACCTCGATATGTGGTCTTTCGATGGCAGCTCCACCGAACAGGCTCCAGGTCGCTCTTCTGATTGTTTGCTTAAGCCAGTATTTGTTTGCAAGGATCCTGCCCGTTTAGGTGGCAATGGTTGGTTGGTAATGTGCGAAGTCTTGAATGCAAATGGTACTGCACACGAGTCTAACGGTCGTGCTACGATCGATGACGATGATAATGATTTCTGGTTCGGTTTCGAGCAGGAATACTTCCTGTGGGATCCCGAAACTAACAAACCTCTGGGCTTCCCAGCAGGTGGATACCCAGCTCCTCAAGGCCCATACTATTGCAGCGTAGGTGCTGGTAAGGCCGTAGGTCGCGAGATTATCGAAGAACACCTTGAGCTTTGCCTTGAGGCTGGTCTGAACGTAGAAGGTATCAACGCAGAGGTAGCTTTAGGTCAGTGGGAATTCCAGGTATTCGCCAAAGGTGCTAAACAAGCTGGTGATGAAACGTGGGTGGCTCGTTACCTGCTGGAACGCGTAGGTGAAAAATATAACGTAGTGATCAACTGGCATTGCAAACCCCTGGGAGCTCTGGATTGGAACGGTTCAGGTATGCACGCTAACTTCTCTAACACGTTACTTCGTACCGCAGGTAGCCGCGAAGCTTACGAAACAGTACTCGAAGCTTTCCGTCCTGTAGTGAAAGAGCACGTAGCGGTATACGGTCCTGATAACCACCTGCGTTTGACTGGTAAGCACGAAACAGCTGCCATCAACAAATTCTCTTGGGGTATCTCTGACCGTGGTTCTTCGATCCGTGTCCCCATCGCTACGGTTGAACGTGGTTGGAAAGGCTGGTTAGAAGATCGTCGTCCAAACTCAGCAGCAGATCCTTACAAAGTAGCTGCCCGTATCATCAAAACGGTTAAAAGTGCAGAATAATCTGCTTTGATATAGATTACCGAAAGCCTCCGACTCACATCGGAGGCTTTTTTATTAGCTCAAACTGAACAAATTAGGTATTTTTGCAACTTATATGAGCAACCAGCGGAACTCGTCAGGAGTTTTACGCCTTTTATTCTTCCCATAAGCGGGATGATTCCATGAAAAAAGTAGCATTTTATACCTTAGGTTGTAAACTTAACTTTTCTGAAACGTCGACCATTGCCCGGAATTTCGAAGAGAAAGGGTATCAACGCGTCGAGTTCAATCAGAATCCAGATATCTTCATTATTAATACTTGTTCCGTTACCGATAACGCGGACAAGAAGTGTAAGAAAATCGTTCGCGAAGCTCAACGGATTAATCCCGACGGTTACGTGGCGATTGTGGGTTGTTATGCCCAGTTGAAACCGCAGGAAATTGCTACCATTCCTGGTGTAGATGCTGTTTTGGGTGCTGCCGAAAAATTTCGGCTGGTAGAATTACTCGACGAATTTCAGAAAGAACCTACGGGTGAGGCTCGGGTTTATAACTCGAATATCGAAGAAGTGGTGGATTATCACGCCAGCTATAGTCTGAACGATCGTACCCGTACGTTCCTCAAAGTACAGGACGGTTGCGATTACCCTTGCTCCTATTGCACCATTCCCCTGGCTCGCGGGGCTAGCCGTAGTGATACCATTGAGAATGTATTGAAGGCAGCCCACGAAATTGCCGAACGTGGCGTGAAAGAAATCGTACTAACGGGTGTTAATATTGGTGACTTTGGTATTCAGAACGGTATTCGCCATGAGCGATTTGCTGATTTGGTAAAAGCTCTGGATGACGTAGAAGGGATTGACCGTTTCCGTATTTCATCCATCGAACCCAATTTATTGACCGACGAAATTCTGGAATTCATCAGTACCTCCAAACGTTTTGTTCCACACTTTCACGTTCCTCTTCAGTCGGGCAGTAACAAAGTGCTCGGCTACATGAAACGTCGCTACAAACGTGAACTATATGCTGATCGGGTGGCAAAAATTAAAGAATTAATGCCCCAAGCCTGTATTGGCGTTGATGTAATTGTGGGACATCCCGGCGAAACCCAGGAGTTATTTCTGGAAACGTATCAGTTCTTACAGGAGTTACCCATTTCTTACTTACATGTATTTACGTACTCCGAACGTCCCAATACGACTGCATTAACGATTAAGCCCGCCGTACCCGGTTCTCAACGAGCGGAGCGTTCGAAAATGCTTCATATTCTATCCGATAAAAAACGTCGGGCCTTCTACGAAACCCAATTAGGGAATACGTTACAGGTTCTTTTCGAAGAGGAAATTGAAAACGGTCAGATGCAGGGCTGGACCGAGAATTACGTCCGCATCACCGCTCAATACGATCCCTTGCTGATTAATGAGATCAAGACCGTTCAATTAACTACCATTGCTGAAAATGGCCTGGTGGAAGTGGAAGAACCCCAGATGATTGAAGCTCACTATTAATACTGATTTTCTGGCAATTATATAAAAAGGGAGCCCCGCAATGCAGGGCTCCCTTCGTATTCTATGCAACAAAACCACCGGAAAACCGGTGGATTTGCTGGGGGTATGAGGACTAAGCCTCGATTAAAAATTCATCGTGTTGGCTTACGTCCAGACCTGTTTTCTCATCTTCTTCCGTTACACGCAGAGGAAGGATTTTATCCGTTACCCATAACAGGAAGTAAGAAACTACAAAAGCAAATACTGATACGATCACCAGTGCAATCATGTGAGCTTTAAACGTGTCGAAAGGACCATACGCCAGACCATCTACTGCTACTGCGGAGTTCACCGATTTCGTAGCGAAGATACCCGTCATGATCATACCAACCATACCACCAATACCGTGGCAAGGGAATACGTCAAGTGTATCATCCAGAGCACCTTTAGCTTTCAGGTGAGCGAAGTAGTTAGAAACAATACCTGCTACAGTACCAATGAACAGAGCTACAGGAACCGTCACGAAACCAGCCGCAGGCGTAATAGCTACCAGACCTACTACCGCACCAATACAGAAACCTAAGGAAGATACTTTCTTACCTTTCGCTGCATCGAATAATACCCAGGCTAAACCAGCAGTTGCAGCAGCAAAGTTAGTAGTGGCGAAAGCTGAAACGGCTAAAGGTGAAGCGGCTACCGCTGAACCAGCGTTGAAACCAAACCAACCTACCCATAACAGAGCCGTACCTAACAGTACGAATGGGATGTTTGCGGGAGGAAGGAAATTTGCTTCCATGTGTGACTTGCGGCGTTTCAGGTAGATGGCTCCTGCTAAAGCAGCCCAACCTGCCGACATGTGTACAACAGTACCGCCGGCGAAATCCAGAACACCTAATTTAGCCAGGAAGCCTTCGGGGTGCCAGGTCATGTGTGCCAGAGGGCTGTACACGAAAACGCTAAACAAGATCATGAACAGCACGTAGCTACGGAAGTTAATCCGCTCAGCCATGGAGCCTGTTACCAGTGCCGGAGCAATAACGGCAAACTTCAACTGGAATAATGCAAACAAAGCCAGCGGAATGGTTGGTGCCAGTGACCAGGGCTTGCCGTCCAGAACACCCTTCCACATAAAGAAGGTAGCGGGGTTACCAAAAAAACCGTAATCGCCAATTTTTACTGAGTCTCCAAAGGCAATACTAAAGCCAACGACCACCCAGAGTACCGAAATTACCCCCATGCCAATGAAACTCTGGAACATGGTAGAGATTACGTTTTTGGCATTTACCATTCCGCCGTAAAAATACGCCAGACCAGGAGTCATCAGCAATACAAATGCCGAAGCAACGATCATCCAGGCAATGTCGCCAGTATCAAGTCCTTCCGTGTGAATCTGCGTAGGCAAATTCGGCATAAAAGCTCCCAATAAACTGACTGCGGCCAGTATAATCAATGGAACGTACGATGGTTTTTGCATAGAAGTTAGGAAATAAATGTTTGATGAGTATTAGTAAACGATGAGAGAAAGGGTTTAAAATTTAACAATGGCATGCACGGCAATGGTTGATTGACTGCTTTTGGTATAATTGCCGTCACTATCTTCAAATTTTTGAACCGATCCGGGAGCTTTAGGATACGCATCCATGCGGAACTCTGGTTTCAGTAATAAGTGTCCATCAGCTAAAGTGAAGTTACCGGTTACGGTGAATGAATTTACCGACGTACCTAACCCATCCCCATTAACCAATGCACGATCACCTTTGGTATTGTCAAAGTGCTCATAACGAACACCCAAGCCAAATTTATCACTAAATGCATAGTTACTATACACGGCTACACCACCCCATTTGGGAGTTGAAGTTGCTTTTGTAACTGGAATTGTGGTTTTATTAGTACCATAGGCCGCATTTAACCCTAAAAAGAAACGCTCAGTAATTTGGTAGGTTGTTGCCAAATCGAACAAAGAATAAAAATTTCCTTTGGCCGGAGCCCCAACATTCGAATATTCATTACTGCCAATCCAGTTCAAATATACATTAAAATTGGTTGCAGGTGAGAAGAAAAATTGAGATATAATTCCCTTAGCTTTATTATTATCGTTGATATTATCAATATTATTAACCACGCCAGCCATCAAATAGGCTTTATCACTGAAAGAGTACTGTGCTTTTGCACCTACGTGGTAAAAAGGACCATTATTGAAAAGGTTAGACAACGAGTAGTTATAGTTTACCGGGGCATCAATAACTTCATAGCCAATGTGGGTACCGAATTGACCCGCTGTTACCGAAAACTTACCCGAAAATTTATAAGTCAGATACGCCTGCTTAATAGCTAATGCCGTAGAACCAGCTCCTAACGGGCCAACATAGTTACCATAGTTAGCAATGTCCGAGTTAGGACCAAACGTAATATCTGCTACGGCATCGAGCTTGTCACTGGTGTAGGCAACTTTCGTCTGAATCAAACCCAGGGAGAACTGACCTGATTTCTGATCGAACGCCCGGGCATTACCAACTTTAGGCGTTCCATTTTCATCCAAACCGGACGTTCCGAGGTTACTGCGAGAAGCCGGATTGTTCAGGTTAGCCATGTAATACGTATCAATGTATCCTGAAAAGGTCAGCTTTCCTTCTTCCTTCGTTTCTTTTCCCTCTTCTGCTAACGGGGCTTTCTTCGTAGTATCCGTAGTGACGGTTTGAGCGGATTTTTTGGGCTTTAATAACTTTTTCGTTTCTGGGGAAACTTCAGCAAATGCTGGGTACATCGAAAACAAAGAAAAGATTGAAAGTACGGCCTTTTTCATTATATAATTTTGTTTACATGAATAATAATGGAGGTTTAAATATGGATCAAATATTATGTCAAAATGTAAAAAATGCAAATTTTAGGTTTTTATTTCTCATAAAAACAGAATAAAAATCTCACATTCTTATTATATACATATTTTTTATAGTTTAAGTATAACAAAATTTTAAAAATAGTATGTTTGCATATTATTCTGTATTTAGGCCAATTTACAAAATATTTTAAAAATTGACTTGTGTTATCACATCCCAGATAAGTACAAAAAAAAAGGACGAGCAATGCTCGTCCTTTAAATTTTCCAAGACTGTATATGAGGTCTTAACTCTGATGGTGCTTTTGGTTATCTACACCACCTATTAAAACTCTATTCGTCGTGCAACCAGGCCTTTTTGGCCATCAGGGTGTCTTCATCTTCCTCGTTTTCCGGATCAGGTACACAGCAATCTACTGGGCAAACCGCTGCACACTGGGGTTCTTCGTGGAAGCCAATGCATTCGGTACACTTATCGGTAACAATATAATAGAATTCTTCAGAAAAGGGCGTTTGAGCTTCTTTAGCACTCACCACGGTCCCGTCGCCTAATTCGACGTCGACCAATGCCGTACCTCCTGCAAAGTTCCAGGACACCCCGCCTTCATAAATAGCAGTATTGGGACATTCAGGTTCGCAGGCACCGCAATTGATGCACTCGTCGGTAATCATGATGGCCATGTCAGTCGTGTTTAGTAATTTCGTAGCCTATTTATCCAATCGGATAACAAATGTAACTAAATAAAGTTCGGGGCTCAAAAAAATCTGAATAATCACCCCAGCATATTATTTATAAAGGAAACTCATGTTAGTAAACCATAGAATACAAGCTCTTTCCCAATTAGGAAACTGGCTTACAGATGAATTAAATGCGGAGGAAATACAGGAATGGGCTGAATTTGCAAACCGTAAAAACGGCTGGTTTACCCCAGAATTAGTTCAGCTAAGCCTGAAAGAAATCGCTCGTAATTTTCTTACGACCGATGCTTTACAGGAATGGGCCCAGCGTTATCCCGCATTGAACGCAACGGTTTCGCCTAAAAAAATCGGACTAGTACTGGCTGGTAACCTCCCCGCCGTTGGTTTTCACGACATTTTATGCGTTCTGATTTCGGGGCATCATGCCTTTATTAAGCCTAGTTCGCAAGACGAAGTGTTGATTCGGGCTTTGTTGAAAAAGCTGGTTGACTTAGAGCCTGCCTTTGCAGAACAGATTACGTTTACCGAGTTAATGAAGGAAGTGGATGCGATGATTGCTACGGGTTCGGACAACTCGGCTCGTTATTTCCATTATTACTTCGCTAAAAAACCACACATCATTCGCAAAAACCGTACTTCGGTAGCCATTCTCACTGGAACGGAAACGACTGAAGAACTCTTCAAGCTGGGTCAGGATATTCTGACTTATTATGGACTGGGTTGCCGTAATATTTCAAAAGCTTACGTTCCGAATGATTACGACTTTACGCCATTTTTTGAAGCCATTGCTTCGCTAGAAGCGGTAAGTAACAATCATAAATACGTTCATAATTACGATTACAACCGCTCGATTTACCTCGTCAATCGTACGCCGTTTCTTGATAATGGCTTTCTTTCGGTTACTGAAAACGAATCGCTGGTATCTCCACTTTCGGTTCTTTTCTATGAACGTTACGATAATTTGGACGCGTTAAAATCCAAGATTCAGGCTCAACAAGAGAAAATTCAATGCATGGTGAGTAAGGATTTTCCGGGAAGCATTCCGTTTGGCACCACCCAGTCACCTCAGCTCTGGGATTACGCCGACGGAGTGGATACCCTTCAATTCTTAACTGAACTTCAGTAATATGAAAGGCCGGAATTTGATTCCGGCCTTTCGTAATCATGCCTGACTAAACATTTCCAGCATTCGACTCAACCCATCTGGAGCGTGCATGGATTCGGTTTGCTCCAAGGTGGTCTGTGCCATTTCTCCGGCCCTTCGACACATATTCTTTTCATAAAACGCAAGGGCCGACTGCGTATCCTGAAAATCTTCGTTAGTTAGGGCATGGGCTAATTCCAGAGCATCAAGCATGGCCATATTCACGCCTTCGCCCGCATACGGCGGCATGAGGTGAGCGGCATCACCCAGCATGGTTACATTTGCCAACGCTTCCCATTGCTGGTCAGGCGGCATGCAGTATTGGGGTCTAGGGATGAACGTAGATTCAGCCTTTTCAAACAGCTCCGTCCACAGTGGATTCCAGTCTGCAAATGCAGTATTAAACCAGTTGAGTACTTCCCGTTTATTCGTGAAATCAATTCCACTAGTTTTATACCAGAATTCATCGGTCTTACAGCCGGTATAAAATACTACACTCCCGTCACCTTTAGAGCTAACAATCAATGTTTTGGAATCACCCAACGCAAAAATTTTACCGCCCTGAAGTAACTCATAAAGGACCGGAATCGTCGTTTCTGACTGATGAACAGCTCCTTCAACAATCGTTATTCCAGCATAAAATGGACGAATGGGGGTAATGAGCGGACGGATTTTTGAATTCGCACCATCGGCCGCAATCACAAGATCGGCATAGGCCGTAGCACCGTTATGAAACTGCAAATTCCAGCCATTCCCTTCGGGACTCATGGCTTTGAAATGACTATCCCAACTAACGGTTCCGGGTATTAACGAATCCAGCAAAATTTTACGCAGCGGTCCCCGGTCAATTTCAGGGCGGAAGAGCTCTTCACGGTCATTGACAGCTTCGTCCATGAGAATGGTGGCATTTTTATCGACGATCCGCATATGATCGGCACCAGGACGATAGTTAGCTTTAAAGGCTGCGGTTAATCCGGCTTCTTCCAATGCTTTCAATCCCGACTCATGGTGTAAATCCAGGGTAGCTCCCTGCACCCGAACGTGCTCATTTTCGTCTCGTTCATAGATGTTAACCCTTACCCCCTTCATTTGTAAAAGTCGGGCTAGCGTTAACCCACCGGGACCGCCACCGATGATGGCAATAGTTTTGTTTTGTATTGAATTCATGGCTTTTTATTAGGTATGCGTTAATCGTTAGGTATCCTCATGCCTTTGATAACCGACTGGCAACTTTGAATGATCCTCTCCTCATTAATAATCTGTTGAGGACGGTTCAGGTGTTCAAAGTATTCATTAACAAGGTCCAAGACTGGAGCAAATAGCAAGGCTCGCTGCACTTCAAAAGGTAGATTAACGATCATTCCTTCCTGGGTATGACGCTTGAGAAAGCGATGCACCGGAGCGAAAAACTGGCCTTCTTTAATATTCTTTTCCTGAAAGGATTGATTCAATAAGGGCGACGATTTGCCGTATTGCATCAACACAAAAGCTGAACGATTGGCCACGAAGTAATGAAAGACATTAAGCCATATCTTCTGTACGCCTTCGGCAAAGCCCATCGCTTCGTTAAAGTCCTGTAATACCGCAGCTTCGTAAGATCCTATTACTTCATCAATGAAGAGTTTTACCAGTAAATCTTCTTTATTCTCGTACTTGAGGTAAATCGTTCGCGGCGAAATATTGGCCTCTTTCGCTAATTTCTGCATGCTAAGATTTTCCAGTCCTTCCTCCGCAATGATTCGCATGGCCGTTGTACGAATCGCTTCCTCCTTCTCAATATTCTTAGGTCTCATCGTCTAGATCGTTATAGATACTTCAAAAGTAAATAAACGTTTACTTATTAAATAGTTTTTTAAAAATTAATTCATAAAAAAAGGCTTATCAGTACGATAAGCCTTTGATAATCAATAAAGATAAATTTCTTAAAATGCGGATCGGATTCGGAAGCCCATCCCTTGAAATCGATTACTCTGGAAATTGCTGATGACCTCCGCTCCTAATACTTTCAGGATGCCTTCAAAGCCATACCCTACTTCCAGATGCCCTACATTGTTCGTTTTAAGATAATTAACGAACACATTTTCCCGAATTCCGTAAAGTCTGACGGGCGTAATCTGAGTTAACAAAAACTTACGGAAGTTATAACTTCCGTGGGCCTGCAAGTACCCCGATGCAGTACTGTATGAGTAATAAGGAAGCATTCTGAAATTCATCAGCCCCGGACTTTGGAAGATCGTTTCATTGCCATTAAAGTGCTTGAAATCCATGAAATACGTGGGACCCTTGATAAAACCTCCCGCTTGCACTGCATAACTGAAGGAATTCCGAAAGAGCGTTACTTCATCCCGAACCCCTAATTCTACCGAACTAAAAACCCGGCTGCCCGCAACTCCTAAGGTATAATTTCCGGTAAATTCCGGCGAACGATTATTGATTACATACCGGCGGCCATTCACTATGGCAGCTTTGGCAAAAGGCCGATACGATAGCCCAGCCCTAACAATAGCGGCACGGTTTGAGCCGAAATTGGCCTGATTAGGGAATTTAACATCATCAGGATTGTTGGGGGTAAACTCAACCTCCGGGCGGTTAATCCAGCCTTTGCTCACCCTATTTTGCAGCAAATAGCGATCCTCTAACGTCATACTAAACGATGCTCGCAGACGGTTTCCCAGTTGCTGCGTCACATTCCCTTCAACGTATGCTTTTTCGTATAATTTAATCAGGTTTCGTTCTCTAAATAGGGTATAATAGGTATTCAAGTTTTCAGGGATCGGATTGGCAGGATTGAACTGAAAAACATTCCGTCCAGCCTGAAGGGTCACGCTGGTTCGTTCCTTGGAAAATCCGGTAGTTAACCCACCATTCAGGCGGTTGCGGGCAAACGAATAACGTCCATCCAGAGCTATGTGCCAGCGAGCTGTTCTCGATAATCGCTCAGTGTAAGCCAATCGGGTTTTTAATACATAACCTTCCACGGAATTAAAGAAATCAAACTTGGTAAGGTTCATAATCGGTGATTCAAACGTCAACGATTGACGATACCACTCCCCTTCCTTCCGTTGGCCGTAATTATAAGTATGTCCGGCAATCAGATGCCCAAGTTTAAACGTCGGTAAGTTTCGGATCGAGTCTTTCCGAATTTTGGCCTCATTGGCTTTATACAAGCTATCGGCTCGCTGGTAACCCTGCGTTTCCAGGGCGGTTAAAGGCACCTGACGCTCGCCTTCCCAGAAAGTACTAGGCTGTTTTCGAGCCAGCGAATCCACCTGAAAGCTCCAATTGCGAGTAATGGTCACATCTTCTCCCTGTTTTTTACGTTCTTTCCGTTCCTCTTTCTCCATTTGATCCACCATTTTCCGCAATTGCTTCCGGGTGGCCTGAGCGGGAACGGTTTTGATGTCCGCAGGTTTACGGAGGGATGCCGCCAGTTCCTTATCTATTTTTTCATCCACTACTTCCGGCACCTGATGATATTTCGGATTCACCTTAAGCTGGTAATTGCGAACGGAGGTCACGTACCGGGTTTCGCCTTTGGCTCCGAAGATGCTGATTTTAGCATTCGTCTCCAGTTGTACGGGCATCCAGATATTCTCGAAAGGTGAAAACAACTGGCGTATACTGTATTGTATTCCGTTTTCATCCTGAAATGTAAAGGACAAGCTGTGGATGCTCCAGCTTCCTTCAATAAGGTTGATGGTACCATCCAGAACGTTAATACCCTTACTGCGAGGGGTTACCTTGATGCGATTCACCGTCAGACCGCGATCCGTGAAAAATCCGAGGTATTCGAATTTGTAGTAACCAAAAGATCGGGGCGATAAAGGCGAGACGATATCCCCGAGGTTGGGATTGTAAAAACTTAGCCGGGCGAAGTTGATAGAAGGATTAGCCCCCGGCGGCAGATTCGAACGAATCGATCTTACCTTCTCAGTTACCTGGTTGGGCTGTCGAAATTCGATGTCATTAATGGATTCCAGTACGTACATCGTACCGACCTGTAGGTTTGACTTTTTCAGAGCGTCTTCGAAAAGAAACGGGACTTTTTCAATTCTGAAATTTCCCTTTACATAAGTCCGGGCCGACCAGGTATCTACTTCCAACTGATGATAACGAGCCGTGGCGATGGCCTTTCGCATGATGGTATAAGCAGGGTCTTCCTTACTTTTGCCAACCCGAATTTCAGCGAGTCGAACGGCTACCTGCTCCAGAGCCACGTCCAGCGTCAGAAAGCCTTCCTTTACTTCAACCTGGCGAACTTCGGTCTGGTGATTCAGGTATTGAAACTGAAGCTCGTATGTTCCGGGTTGTAATTTAATTTCATAACGCCCCTCTTCATTGGTTATCGTTCCGGTCTGCGTTCCTTTTACCTGAATGGAGGCAAAGGGCAACACCTCGCCGCTTTTATTTTTGACGATTCCTTTTACGCCCTGAGCGAAAGAGAAAACCGGTTGAGTTAGTAGGAAAAGAAGGAAAAGAAAACGTGCGTTCACAGATACAGCGATTAGTTTCCCTAGTATATGCAGAAAAGTCCGGCGAAGTTGCACCGGACTTTGTTTTTAACCTTTTTTAAAAGGATGAGGCAAAAGCCCATTTCAAAAATACGGGCATGATGGCTCCCCAGGTTTCGGGATTATGTTGCCCCCCGGCTACTTCCTCATAGGTAAAATCAACATCGGGTTGATACCCTTTGGCTTTGAGTTCTTTCATTAAGTCGAGGGTATCGTCAATAGCGTCGATAATTCCGTTGTGATTACGGTCATCTTTTTCATCATCCGTACCCGCCTGTAACCAGAATTTCAGCTCCGGTCTATGAGCCGATTTACGGATTTGAACGTGCATAATCCGGTCATTTTCATCATCATATCCCTCTTCATACGCCCGACTTCGCCACCAGAGCGATCCCGAAAAGACTCCCACTTTCGAAAACACCTCCGAATGATTCCAGGCAATGTCCAAAGCAGATAAGCCCCCCAGCGAGAAGCCCGCTATGGCTCTTGCTTTCGCATCAGTTACTAAGCGAAAACGTTCTTCCAGATAAGGTATTAACTCCTGTAAAATGAATTTCGTATGGACCTCTGCCCGATTCCCCCGGCCTTTATAATCCGGTTGATGGGCGGTACCGTATTCGGATAAACGTAACTCGTTGGCGTGAACACCCACGATCATCAGCGATGGAATGGCTTCCTGCTGATACAATGCTTCGACTCTTTCGGAGAGGCGGAGGCGTTCAAAGTCCTGTCCATCATTCAAAATCAACAGCGGATAAGCCTCGGTTGATTCGTCGTAATTCGGTGGTAACAAAAAAGTTAACGAAACCTGACGTTCCAGAAACCGCGAATGAAGGGACACCGTCCGGTTCTGCATAATGTATTCAATTAGGTGATCACCACAATAACCCTAATCAGAAGGGTAAAATAAACCTGCAAAGTAAGCATGATATTTTCAGCAAATGGCACATCCCCATAAAACCAAATTAAATTTTTCTTAAAGTTAATAAATGGATGATAAATATTTATTTTCAATAAAAAATCAATAATTTATTTTGGATAATTTAAAAATGAAATGAATCTTGGGTAAAGAAATCCCTTCATCACGTGAACGAACAGTACCTAACTTATTACTCCCATCACCTGAACCGTAATGTCGAAATGTTAATTTTCGGTCATTGGGGTTACCCTGTTCTGGTTTTCCCAACCACTCTGGGACGCTATTATCAGGCTAAAGATCACCAGCTTGTAGCGGCTGCCCGACCTTTGATTGAACAGGGAAAAATCAAACTCTATTGTGTTGATTCCATTGATGCAGACTCCTGGTACGGCAAACACCTACACCCTTCAGCCCGCGTGCACAATGCCAATCAATATTACCTCTTTCTGCACGATGAATTAGTCCCCTGGGTGCAGCGACAGTGTAATGCCCCCCGGGTAGCTGTTTCAGGCTGTAGTTTCGGGGGATATCACGCGGCTAATTTTGCGTTTAGGTATCCCTATAAAGTGTCGCATTTATTTACGATGGGGGCCGCCTTTGACATTCGCATGTTCATGGATGGCTATTACGACAACAACGTGTATTTCAATAACCCACCCGATTATCTACCCCAATCCAACGATTCGAATTTGTGGAATATGGATATTGTATTAGGCACGTGTCAGGCTGATTTCTGCCGACCTGCCAATGAGCGGTTATCCAGTATCCTGTCTCATAAAAACATTCGTCACTGGCTCGATATTCGCGGGTACGGCACGCACGACTGGCCCGTTTGGCGAGACATGTTTCCACAGTATTTATCCAGAATCTAATCATCTGCAACTACTTCTATACGATGAAAAAAATTGGCATTCTTCACGGCATGGAAAACACCTTCCCAGCCGCTTTTGTCGAACGTATCAATCAAAAAGCCCCCGAGGGAATCATTGCCGAACCGGTAAGCATCAGCAAAGTAGTACAGGGCGAAGCAACCGATTACGCCGTTATCATTGACCGCATTTCTCAGGACGTTCCTTTTTACCGGGCTTATCTGAAGAACGCCGCTATCAACGGGACAATCGTCATTAATAACCCCTTCTGGTGGAGTGCGGATGAGAAATTTTTTAACAATGCCGTAGCCACAAAAGTAGGCGTTCCGGTTCCTAATACGGTTCTGTTACCTTCTAAAGCTCGTCCCGACGATACACAGGAAACGTCTTTCCGTAACCTGGCCATGATGCCCTGGGATGAAATCTATGAGTACATCGGCTTTCCCGCGTTCATGAAACCACATTCAGGAGGGGGCTGGAAGAGTGTCTACAAAGTGGATACCAAAGAAGAGCTTTTCAAAGCCTACGATGAAACGGGCCAATTGGTCATGTTACTTCAGGAAGCCGTTGATTTTCAATCGTATTACCGTTGTTACTGCATCGGTGGCAAGCACGTTCGGGTGATGCCTTATGAACCTCGGAATCCGCATCATTTACGTTACGTAGCAAGTTTTAACGATAGCCCTGAGTTAATCAAGCTCATGGAAGATTACGTACTGCGGCTTAATAAAGCTCTGGGTTATGACTTTAATACGGTAGAGTTCGCCGTTCGGGATGGTATTCCTCTCGCCATCGACTTTGGTAACCCCGCTCCTGACGCTGATTATAACTCCGTTGGTGCTGAAAATTTCGAATGGGTTGTAGAAACGGCGGCGAATTTCGCCATTGAAAAGGCCCGCGAATTTGAACCCGGCAAACTCAACCTGACCTGGGGCGATTTCGCTAAAACGGCCACTGCAAACGGTAACATCAGCGAATTGTTAGAGCAGTACGCTCCGGCCAAGCCAGTTAAAAAATCCCGGAAGAAATAACTGAACGTACGATCTATGCCCGTATTCACCCTTGGAATCGAAGAAGAATTTCAGACGATAGATCCCGAAACCCGGGAACTCCGCTCCCACATGAGTAAAATCGTGGATGGCGGTAAAATCATTTTACAGGAACGTGTAAAAGCCGAAATGCACCAGGCCGTGGTGGAAGTCGGCACTAACATTTGCACGAATATTCATGAAGCTCGCGAGGAGGTTACCTTCCTCCGCCGCGAAATCATGGAGCTGGCCGATAAGCAAAACCTGCGAATTGCCGCTGCCGGAACTCACCCCATTTCCGATTGGGTAGATCAGCTCATTACGCCCAACCCCCGCTATGATCAGCTCATTAGCGAAATGCGGGACGTGGCTCGTTCCAATCTCATCTTTGGTTTGCACGTACACGTGGGCATTCCAAGTCGGAACGAAGGGCTGGAGATCATGAACGCCGTGCGTTATTTTCTGCCCCATATTTATGCTCTAAGCACCAATTCGCCCTTCTGGTGCGGTCGGGATACGGGTTTCAAGAGTTATCGTTCGAAGGTTTTCGATAAATTCCCCCGAACCGGCATTCCTGAGTATTTCAATACGGCTAATGAATATGACGAGTACATAAAGCTGCTCGTTAAAACCAACTGTATTGACGACGGCAAGAAAATCTGGTGGGACATTCGGCTACATCCGCATTTTGATACCGTCGAATTTCGCATTTGTGACATTCCCATGCGGGTAGATGAAACCATCGCTCTGGCGGCCTTAATGCAGGCTTTGGTGGTGAAGATTTACAAGCTGATGAAGCAGAATCTCAACTTCCGCCTGTACCGCAAAGCCCTCATTAGTGAAAACAAATGGCGGGCGGCTCGTTACGGAATCTCGGGCAAATTGATTGACTTTGGTCGTCAGGAAGAAGTGGAATACAACGTTTTAGCTCAGGAGTTACTCGACTTTGTAGATGATGTTCTGGATGAATTAGGGAGCCGGAAAGAAGTAGAGTATATCCACCAAATTCTACAAATGGGAACCGGAGCAGATCGGCAATTAGCGGTATGGGAAGAAACGCAGGATCTGAAGAAAGTAGTAGATTATATCGTCGCAGAAACTAGCTACGGCATCCGATAATACCGATTTTATCAATAAAGATACCGATCTTTACTATTTATATTGGTGCGAAGGATTGCCCCGCCAAGACATTTACTTAATTAAATTGAGCAGAATGAATAGAATTCGGATTGCCATTCTTGATTTATATAATGGAGTGCCCAACGAAGGAATGCGTTGCATTAACCAGTTGATCCGCGAGTTTTCGGACGAAATTGGAGGTTGTGAAGTGAGTCATTTTGATGTTCGTCAGAAATTTGAATTTCCGAAGATTGCCGATTTTGATATTTTCATCTCAACGGGTGGTCCCGGTAACCCACTCGAAGCCGATGGCTGGGGGGCTGATTACTTTGCCCTCATCGATGAAATTTTTGAACATAATAAAACGCAGTCACCTAAGAAATACCTCTTACTGATTTGCCATTCCTTCCAGATGGTTTGTCATCATTTGGGCCTTGCCACAGTGAATCGCCGGAAGTCTACCAGCTTTGGAACCTTCCCCATTCATAAAACGGCCAATGGCTACGACGAACCTTATTTCGAGTTATTACCAGATCCTTTCTGGGCGGTTGATTCGCGGGATTATCAGATTATTAATGCCAATCTGGCTCAGATTGATGCGATGGGTGCAAAGGTATTGAGCCGCGAAAAGATTCGTCCGCATGTACCGCTGGAGCGGGCCATCATGGCCATCCGTTTTTCGAAGGAAGTATTTGGAACGCAATTTCACCCCGAAGCCGATGCCGAAGGGATGCTGCGTTACTTTGAGCAGCCCGAAAAGCAGAAGCAGATCATTGACGAGCATGGCTTCGACAAGTATCAGAGCATGGTTAGTCATTTGAATGATCCCGACAAAATACTCTTGACGGAATCGGTTATTATTCCGACCTTCCTGCGGGATGCTTATCACAAATTGTCTTCCAACTAAAGTAAAGAGGAACGTATGATTCCGTCAGTCCGAGCGAGTTATAACGCAGCTTTTTCCGAAGAAAAATACCAGCAATTGATCGATACCATCCACCGGGACTGGCCTGATCAACTGGAATTCCGAATTGCCGAATCGCCGGTTTTCATTCCGGTATCCCTGCGTGAAAAATTAACTACGGCTTGCGAATCATTCATCGATACGATAGCGGCACCCGATTTTAAATCTAAAACGGATGCCGCTATACCTCCGCATCAGCGAGTGCCCAACGAAAATGCACATACGCATTTTCTGGCCATTGATTTTGCCATTTGCCAGAACGAAGCGGGCGAATATGATCCTCAGCTCATTGAGTTACAGGGCTTTCCTTCCTTATTTGCTTTTCAGGGCTATTTACCGGAGTTATTCAAAAGTCAGTTCCCAATTCCAGAATCTTTTATCTGGAATTTTGGCAATTATTCGCTGGAAGAATACAAGCAAAAGCTTAAAGAAGTAATCCTGGCGGACGAAGAGCCTGCTCATTGCATTCTGCTGGAAATCTTTCCTGAAAAGCAGAAAACCCGGGTGGATTTTGCGGTTACCGAAGCCTTTCTCGGCATTCGTTCGGTTTGCTATACCCAAATCAAAAAAGAAGGTCGAACGCTATATTATGACTTGGATGGCGTTAAAACACCGATCAAACGCATTTACAACCGCCTGATTTTTGACGATTTAACGAGTTATCCCGACTTGCAGGCCGAGTTTAGTTTCATGGACGACCTGGATGTTACCTGGGTGGGACACCCCAACTGGTTTTTCCGAATTTCCAAGTATACCTTACCCCTACTTCAGTCTCCTTACGTTCCCGAAACGCATTACCTGAGTGAGTATCAAGGTAATTTTCCCGAAAATCTGGAGGCCTATGTTTTGAAACCGCTCTTCAGTTTTGCCGGAACGGGTGTTAATCTTTACCCGACCCGGGAGTTACTAGCGGAAATCACAGACCCCGAAAACTATATTTTACAGAAAAAAGTAAGCTATCAACCCGTCATTCAGGCTCCAGACGGCCTGGTCAAATGCGAAATTCGGATGCTCTATGTCTGGCCCGATCACGCGACAAGACCTGAGTTACTTACCAGTTTAAGTCGTCTGAGTCGGGGCGAGATGATTGGCGTTCGCTTTAATAAGGACTTTACCTGGGTTGGCGGAACGGCCTGTTTCTTCGAATCTTAACTAAGACTCTTTACGCTTATTACCCAAATCCTGTCTCGCCAACCCGAGACAAGCTGTACCTTTGCCGGACGTTTTATTAATGGCAAGCCTCATTCAGGCTTGCGTTTTGCCATGCATCAACGACAGCTTTTTTTAAATTATCTTGCTCAAACTTCTGATTTCCCACTAGCCCTGGAGATTGAAAAAGCCGAAGGGGTTTGGCTTTACAGTCCTGATGGTAAGGCTTATATGGATTTAATTGCGGGCATTGGCGTATCCAACGTGGGACATCGCCACCCGAATGTGGTTAACGCCATTAAAAATCAGGTGGATCATTACCTGCATACGCTGGTTTACGGCGAGTACGTGCAAGCTCCACAGGTTCAGTTAGCCGAAGCTCTGGTGCGAACGTTAGGTGCCTACCGCACACCGATGGGCTTTGCCCTCAACAATGTGTATCTGACCAACTCGGGAGCAGAAGCCGTGGAAGGAGCCATGAAACTGGCCAAACGATTTACGGGACGAACGGAACTTATCTCCTGCATCAATGCCTATCACGGTTCCACGCAGGGAGCTTTAAGTCTGGCGGGGGCTGATTTTTTTAAGCAACCCTTTCGCCCTTTGTTACCTGACATCCGTCATATTCATCACGGATGCATTACTGATTTAGAATACATTACTACTCGAACGGCTGCTGTTGTCATCGAAGTTATCTCCGCAGAATCGGGCATTCGGGTTCCCTCGCAGGAGTACCTGCAAGCATTACGAAACCGCTGCACCGAAACAGGTACCTTACTCATTTTTGATGAGATACAGACGGGGTTTGGCCGGACGGGTTCCTTCTGGGCATTCGAGCAGTTTGGTATTGTGCCTGACGTTCTCCTTTCGGCCAAAGGCATGGGTGGCGGTATGCCCATTGGTGCGTTTATAGCTCCGCAGGAATTAATGAAAGTTTTCAAGAATAACCCCATTCTGGGTCACATCACTACTTTCGGCGGTCATCCCGTGAGTGCCGCGGCTTCGCTGGCAACAGTCCAAACGATTCTGGAAGAAAAACTTTGTGAATCCGTACAAGCCAAAGCTGAGTTATTTCGGGAGTTGCTGGTCCATCCAGCCATTCGGGAAGTCAGGGGTCATGGTTTATTCATGGCCGTTGAATTTGCCGATTTTACTCAGCTAAAAGCCATTATCGATCACGGCATTGAAAATGGGGTCATTACCGATTGGTTCCTGTTTTGCGATAATTCCATGCGAATTGCACCGCCGTTAACCATCACCGAAGCAGAAATTCGTCAGGCTTGTGAAGTGATTTTGAACGCGGTTAAGGCGGTCGTTGACTAAATGTAACTAGTTGATCGTTTTTGTGGTCTGTTAATCGATTACTATTCTACCTTTTATCTCCCAGTAAATCATTACAAGAACTTAGGCTACATTAATTTTCCCGACAACTCAAAAAAAAAGAGGCTTGAGCTCAAACGCTCAAACCTCTTTTATCAAACACTCCAACTTAAATTATAACTGAGCAGCCAGTTTCTGAGCTAATACAGGCTTAGGTACTGCACCAACTACTTTATCAACCAATTCCCCGTTTTTGAAGATCATTAACGTAGGAATACTGCGAATTCCAAATTTAGAAGGAGTTGTGCTGTTCGCATCAACGTCCATTTTAGCTACTACGGCTTTACCCTCGTATTCGCCAGCCAGTTCTTCAACCAGTGGTCCGATCATCTTACAGGGTCCACACCATTCAGCCCAGAAATCTACGAGTACAGGTTTATCGGAATTAATCAGTTCTTCAAAATTGGAATCAGTTGCTTCAATTGCTTTGTGTGCCATTGTCTTGTTCTATTTGTAATGAGTAGGTATTTCGAAGGTAAAACGGATTCGCTTCATGAAAGTTCAAACTAGCTTCAGAATCTTACTTTCGTCTTATCTGTAGTAATAACAGCAGCAGAAAGTAATTAATTCATTTCGATTACTAGTTTTCTTCCTCGGCAGATTCCTCAAAAATCATATTCAAAAAATCCAGGTAAGGCTTCAGAAGCAGGCAGCTTTGCTCTACTTTCTCGGTAAAATCCGGCGAAGTTACTTCTTTATCCGTAAAGGAATGCGAGAAAAATAATTGCGTCCGACGAATCAGTTCAATATCGGGATGGTCTTTGGGATATCCTTTGGGAGCAGTTTTCAGCGAAGAACCTTCGGGGTTACCAAAGTGCTCCTTGAATTGCGGGGCATAGATAATAGCCTTGATCTCCTGGGGATTGTAATCCACTTCCTGACGAAATTTGGCCAGTTGAACCGGATTAGCATCCCACATTCCTCCGCCCAGAAACGAGCCGCCCGGCAAAATATGCAAATAGTAATCCATTTTGGGCGATTTACGGCCCCCTTCACCGAAACTAGCCGCCAGCCAGGTTTTGTAAGGCGACTTATCCGGCGAAAAACGCACGTCACGGGCAATGCGGTAGTTACAGTCCTGCACCCGAATTCCGGCCAGATTTTCGAACTTCCCGATTCGATTAATTAAATCCTGTACGGTTTCTTCAAAATTCGACTTTACCGATTCCCATTCTTTTTTGTGGCCCTGAAACCATTCGCGGGTATTATTTTGAGACAGGTCTTTTAAAAACTTTAAGGTTGATGCTGGAATTTGAGGCATAGTCTCGTCAGTATATTTTTGATTACGGTTTGCAGATTGCAGTTTTGCAGTAAAATTAGATCGCTCGCCTACAAGAGCGAAAAAACCAATTAACTATTTAAGTTCCGATGGCTCGTATTCTTACCGGCATTCAAAGTTCCGGCCTTCCTCACCTGGGAAATATTCTGGGGGCGATTCTCCCCTCCATTGAGTTATCAAAAGATCCCGCCAATGACTCATTCTTTTTCATTGCCGATCTCCACTCTCTGACGTCACTGAAAGACGGCGAAGCTCGTCGCCAATATACTTATGCCATTGCAGCCGCCTGGCTTGCCTGCGGCTTTGATACCGAGAAAAATGTGTTTTTCCGTCAGTCCCGCATTGTTGAACACACGGAATTAGCATGGTATCTGGAGTGCTTTACTCCCTACCCTATGCTGGCGAATGCTCACTCATTCAAAGATAAATCAGAGAACCTGAAGGACGTTAACTCTGGATTATTCGTGTATCCGGTTTTACAAACGGCAGATATCGTATTATACGACGCTGAGCTGGTTCCGGTGGGGAAAGATCAGAAACAGCACCTCGAAATCTCACGTGATATCGCCTCGGCGTTCAATAATAAATACCCAGAAACGCTGGTATTACCCGAAGCCCGTATCAGCGAAAGTGTCATGACAATTCCGGGAACGGATGGTCGTAAAATGTCGAAGTCGTACAATAACTACATCAACATTTTTCTACCCGAAAAGCAGTTACGCAAAGCGGTAATGAGCATTCTGACGGACTCGACTCCGCTGGAAGAACCAAAGAAAACCGAAGGTGACATTACCTTCACGCTTTACTCCTTACTGGCCTCGCCCGAGCAAACGGCTCAAATGAAGGCCAATTATGAAGGAGGTAACTACGGCTATGGTCATGCCAAACAGGCTTTGTACGAATTGATTTTGGAACGTTTCGCCACCGAACGCGAGCGTTTCAATTATTACATGGAAAATCCGCAGGAACTGGAAAAAACGTTAAGCATTGGCGAAGAGAAAGCGAAGGTCGTTGCCCAACAGACAATCAAACGCGTTCGCGATGTACTCGGATTTAGTTAGTATCTTTTTTAGCTTCCCGAACGTTAACCACTTTCGGGAAGTTTTTTCATCCCCTGTATGCTTAACGAATTAGATACGGAGCTATTTCTGGCCCTCAACGGAGCCCACGCCAGCTGGCTGGATCAGGCCATGTTCTGGATTTCCGACCGAAATTTCTGGTTTCCCTTTTACGCTCTGATTCTGTTGTTCTTAATCTGGCGTTACCGGATTAAAGCTGTAGGTATCATTCTTGCCTGCGTCCTGGCTATTCTCGTAGGCGACCAGATCACCAGCAGTATACTGAAGCCCTGGGCTGCCCGCCCCCGCCCCTGCCACGAGCCATCTATTGAAAACATGGTACACGTCGTTTGGGAATGCGGCGGGATGTACGGCTTTGCTTCCAGCCACGCGGCCAATACGTTTGGCTTTGTTACGGTGCTGGTATTATTAATCGGTAAAGAGTATCCCTGGCTGAAATGGTTATACGTCTGGGCAGCTTTGGTTTCTTACAGTCGCATTTACGTAGGAGCTCATTACCCCGGTGATGTGCTTGTGGGAGGGACGGTAGGTATACTGGGAGCTGTTCTGGTATCGTTTTTATACCGAAAACTACCATTAAACTATCAGATATGAGATTCCTATTAAGCTTCGTTTTTTTATTCACCACCGCTATTTCTTCTTGGGCTTCTGATATTCAGGGCACCTGGTTTAACGAAGAAAAAACATCCAAAATTCAGATCTATAAACAGGGAGATCGTTATTATGGTAAGATCGTCTGGGTAAAGGAAGTAAAAGCCAATCAACCCAAAACAGACGTGAATAATCCCGATGAAAAACTCAGAAATAAGCCGCTGATGGGTTTAGTCATCCTTTCTAACTTCAAGCAAAGCGACGATAAAGTATGGGAAGACGGCAAAATTTATGATCCCCGGAATGGGAAGACCTATTCCTGCAAAATCACGAAAGTTTCCGATCAGGAACTGGCCATTCGGGGGTACATTGGAACTCCGATGCTGGGCCGCACTTCCAAATTTACCAAAGCTGATTAAGTAAGCTTCTGATTATCCGAAGATCAACCATTATTTCCAAGCTTTTTTCAAAACCTTGAGCGTTTTTGTAGGTATTTTTTCATACCTTTGCGGCTCAATTTACAAGGAGACCGATGGCTTCCAATCCGGTAAAAATTTTCTCAGGCAGTTCTAGTCAGTATTTAGCCCAAAAAATTGCTCGTTTTTACGGCAAAGATTTGGGAACCGTTACCGTTCAGCGTTTTGCCGACGGTGAAATGTCACCCAGCTTTGATGAGTCCATCCGCGGCTGTGACGTGTTTCTTATCCAGAGCACGTTTACTCCAGCTGAAAACCTGATGGAATTATTATTGATGATTGACGCCGCTCGTCGGGCTTCGGCTCACTATGTGACGGTTGTGATTCCTTATTTCGGGTATTCCCGCCAGGATCGTAAAGATAAACCTCGCGTTTCTATCGGTTCCAAACTGGTAGCCAATCTGTTAACGGCAGCAGGTGCTGACCGCTTAATTACGATGGATTTACACGCAGGTCAGATTCAGGGTTTCTTTGATTTTCCAGTGGACCATCTGGAAGGAGCTTCAATTTTCGTTCCTTACATCCGCTCGAAAAATCTGGATAACCTGGTCTTTGCTTCTCCTGACGTTGGAGGCGTAGCCCGGACGCGGAAATTCGCGAGTTTCTTCCCCGGTTCCAACCTGGTAATCGTGGATAAATTCCGCAAGAAAGCAAATGAAATCGCCTCCATGCAATTGATTGGAGACGTAACCGATGCCAACGTTATTCTGGTCGATGACTTGCTGGATACGGGTGGTACCATTTGCAAAGCAGCCCAGTTGTTGCTTGATAAAGGAGCAAAATCAGTTCGAGCGATCTGTTCTCACCCCGTGATGTCCGGAAAAGCTCACGAAAATATTCTCAATTCCGCACTGGAAGAGTTGATCGTTTCTGATACCATTCCTCAGAAACAGGAAAATCCAAAAGTAACGGTATTGTCTGTAGCCGAGCTATTTGCAAAAGCTATTGGTCGCATTCGTGATTACGAATCAATCAGTTCCCTTTTTATTAATTACTAATCATGTTTTAAGTCTCTGACTTGAAACGCTTATTACCAAATCAAATGAAAAAACTCGAGATTGTAGGGTTTAAAAGAGCGAATCTCGGCAAGAAAGGATCTAAAGATCTTCGTGCCGAGGGTTACACTCCATCGGTAGTTTACGGCGGTGGCGAGCAATTACACTTCTATGCTCCTACCATTTTATTCCGTGATCTTCTGTTCACTCCAGAAGCTTACGAAGTAACGTTAAACATCGAAGGTGAGATCCGTAAAGCTATTCTTCAGGATACTCAATTTCACCCTGTAAACGATTCATTATTACACGCTGACTTTCTGGAAATCACAGATAAGCCTATTAAAGTGAACGTTCCCGTGAAATTCGTAGGTAACTCTCCTGGGGTTATCAAAGGGGGTAAACTGGTTCAGAAATTACGTAAAGTAACTTTACGTGGTTTAGCTGACAACATTCCTGATTTCGTAGAAGTTAGCATCGAAGGTCTGGATCTGGGTAAATCTGTTCGTGTAAGCGACATCAAAGTTGAGAACGTTGAAATCTTAAACGCTCTGAGCTTACCTGTTGGTACGATCGATATTCCACGTTCACTTCGTGGCAAATAGTTCTTGCTATTACGATAGAAAGCCTGGCCTTCCGGTCAGGCTTTTTTTGTGGCTATATTTCTATGTCGGATTTAGGTGTACCTTTACGAATCTTCTGTTTTTCCCGTAAACCTCCATCAATAATGAAAGAGATTCGTTACTTACTGCTTTTTTTAGTACCGCTTTTTACCCAGGCACAAAACGCTGACTCCACCTGGTTTCGAAACAATTACACCAAGCTAGAACAATACATTCCGATGCGGGATGGCACGAAGCTCTTCACTTCCATTTACCTACCCAAAGACAAATCAGAGAAACACCCCATTCTGATGACCCGGACGCCCTACTCCTGTGCTCCGTACGGATCAGATGTGTACCGTCCTTTTTACGTCAATCATTATAAGACCTATCTGAAGGAAGGTTACATCATGGTGATTCAGGACGTTCGCGGTCGCTGGATGAGTGAAGGTGTATTTGAAGATATTCGTCCGTATAACCCCGCAAAGAAGGGAAAATCGGACGTTGACGAAGCCAGTGACACCTACGATACCATTGACTGGATGGTGAAAAATCTGCCGGAAAACAATGGCAAGGTTGGCGTATTTGGTATCTCCTACCCCGGCTTTTATTCGACCATGGCAGCTCTTAGTAACCACCCTGCTCTGAAAGCGGCTAGTCCGCAAGCTCCGGTAACGGATTGGTTTCTGGGTGATGATTTTCACCACAACGGGGCATTCATGCTGATGGATGCCTTCAATTTCTACGTGGCTCGCGGATTTGGTGCTCCGCGTCCGAAACCTACTACGGTTGGCCCCAGAGGATTTGCCTTACCAACCAAAGACAGCTACGACTTTTTTCTGAGAACGGGAGCTCTGCCCAACTTCACAAAAATGGCGGGTGACAGCGTTCGTTTCTGGAATGACCTGATGACACATCCTAACATGACGAAGTGGTGGACAGATCGTAACGTACGGAATTTTGTAGGTAACATCTCGCCAAACATCGCGACGCTGGTAGTGGGTGGTTTATTTGATGCGGAAGACTGCTTCGGTGCCTGGACCACGTACAGTGCCATTGAAAGCAAGGCAAAAAATAATAATAAAATCATCATGGGTCCCTGGTTCCACGGTCAATGGGCGGGTCGTGGTAGCGATGGCTCTTCGCTGGGTAATGTACAGTTCGGCAGCCCCACAAGTACGTATTACGCTGAAAACGTAGAGATTCCTTTCTTTAACTATTACCTCAAAGGCAAGGGTTCGGTTGATAAACTGAACGAAGCAACGATCTTCTTTACGGGTGAAAATCAGTGGAAGACTTTCGAAACCTGGCCTCCTAAAGCCGTTACGGAAACGCCCCTTTACTTACAGTCGAATGGCGGCTTAAGCTTTAGCAAACCTCAGAGCACGAAAGAATTTACAGAGTATGTGAGTGATCCCGCAAAACCCGTTCCTTACGCCGAAGGGGTAAAAACGGCCCGTACACGTGAGTACATGACTGACGATCAGCGTTTTGCGGCCATTCGTCCCGATGTGCTAGTTTTTGAAACGGAAGTTCTCACCGACGATGTGACCCTCTCAGGAACCTTAACGGCTGATTTGCAGGTAAGTCTCAGCTCTACTGACGCCGATTTTGTAGTAAAATTGATTGACGTCTTCCCTGATGACTTTGAATACAGCGAGTCGGATTCATACATTATGAACGGCTATCAGATGCTGGTTCGGGGTGAGATCATGCGAGGCCGTTTCCGCAAGAGTTTCGAAAAGCCAGAAGCTTTCGTTCCGAACCAGGTAACGCAGGTGAAGTACGATCTGCCTGATGTGGCTCATACCTTCAAAAAAGGCCACAAAATTATGGTACAGATTCAAAGTAGCTGGTTCCCCTTAGCGGATCGTAATCCTCAGAAATTTGTAGATATTTATCAGGCGAAAGACTCTGATTTCCAAAAAGCGAATATCAAAGTATTCCATAATGCTTCAGCCGCCAGTAAAATTCTTTTACCCGTGTTGAAGAAGTAATTTACGCTCGGCTATGACAAATAAAAAGGCAGCCCTAATGGTCTGCCTTTTTATTTGGGTCAATTTATAATCAGTTAAGATGAACAGCAATCTGAGATTATAAATCCCTTACAGATGGCTTTCGGATTGCAAATCCGAAAAAGCGGAGCATTTACTTTCTTTGGATGCAGTCAGACATGATTGGTTTTCTCAAGCAACAGAGTATTCAAGGCATATTCTAATACCTTTCTTTTATACTTGTAACCTTTTACAAAAGCATTAAAAAAAATGCAACTTCGTTATCTAGAGCTAAAAGCAAATACTGTATTTATTTATTCGTTTTCATTAACCTGATGAGCAATGCACTAATCTATTTAAGGTTTTTCAGAGTATCTGAAAACCACGTATTTCATTTAAGAAAATTTATCACTAAAACTCGTTTTAAAATATTACCGTTTGATTTAATTGCTATTTTCCAATATAAAACAAAATGAACAAGTACAACTTTTTGCATCTAGTTTCCTCTATTGGGATTTTTATAGTACTTTTTCTTGCCCTATTTTTGTTAACTGTTAAAACAAAATATAAATTAGGCAATCGTCTTTTTGCTTTTTTTCTTGTTGGAAATGCCGTAGATGCATTAAAATTTTTAATGCGAGAGTTTCCAATTAATCATATCAATCTCGAGGCGTTTCGTTGGAGCATTGTCTATTTGGTTCCGGCATCTTTTTATCTTTATGTACTGTCCATTTGTTACTCCAATTTTCGTTTAAGACAGAAGCATTTATTACATACAATTCCGTTTATTGCATATAATTTGTATTTAATGTGGGGAATCTATTTTGTAGATAGATCCTCTAAAATACATTTTATTAAAGGCATGAATGAAATGCCTCTTATGCAATTTTTTCAATTTCTCTTCGAATTTTTATTTCAAGTGTATTTTATCGCTTCATTTCTGGTTATCAGAAAGTCTAAAACTGTCTACCTCGAGAATTACACGAACCCAACTATCTCTGTAATTAATGCACTTTACAAAATAACAATTCTCTATTACATCTTACATTTTTTAGTACTTCTAAGATGGCTGGCTACTTTTATCTTTGGTTGGGGAGAGGTCAGAGCCTGGATTGTAACCCTTGATGGGTGTGCCTTTTTATTTTGCACTTGCTGGTATCTATTGACTGCATTAAACAATCCTGATTTTTTTAGAGGCGTGAATTCCTATCTGAAACCTATTACAGAAAGTATTCCCAAACAAAAAACTAGTCTTCTGATAACTGAAGAAAAAAATAAGGAAATCCAATTCTTAAAAGATTTTATGATGGAAAAAGAACCTTACTTGGATTCTTCATTGACCATTCAGGGTTTATCTGAGCAAGTTAAAATACCCGTTAAAGATTTATCTACCTTGATTAACTTATACATGGATAAACACTTTTTCGATTTCGTAAATGAATACAGAATTGAAAAAGCCATGCAAATCCTTAAAGATCCTGCTCAAAAAGAACTAACTGTTTTGGAAATCCTATACCAAGTTGGTTTCAATTCCAAATCTTCGTTTAATACTTCTTTCAAAAAATATACAGGAAAAACACCAACGGATTACAGAAAACACGCTTTGTAAAGCATATTTTCCCAAAAATGAGTTCGATTTTTTTTAGTCGGTCGAATTCTGAACCTTTTTGAGGCATTTTTGCGTCAAAAATTCAGAATCGGTTATGAGAAATTTTATGTTTATTTTTTAAAAACCCGCATTGGATTTTTGGAATACACTTAATTCTATTGGCTATATTTTAATTAGGAACGGCAGATTAAATAAGTCAATAAAAGGATTTGAACTCAATGTGAAAGAAATCCAAATTCCGCAGATTCTTTCGATAGCATGGTGAAGATTATTTCATCGCTTGGAAATTCAAAATCTTAAAGAAACATTATTTAAAATCTTTAGAATTAAATCCGCAAAGTGATAATGCCAAAGAAATGCTTCTTAAAACTAATCAACATCTATCCATTAAAAACTAAGTCAAAATGAAAAATAGAATTACATTATTTCTTTTTCTTTTTTCGATAAATGCATTTTCTCAAAAAAGTGATAAAAGTATTCTATTTACTACTAATCAAATAGATTCTTTAATGGCGACATCCTATGAAAGAGGTTTATTCAATGGTAATGTCCTTATCTCTAAAAATGATAAAATTATATATCAAAAATCATTTGGCTTTACAGATCAGACGAAACAAACTGCTTTACATGATCAATCAATATTTAACATCGGTTCTATTGCGAAGGAATTCAATGCTGTTTCCATAATGATTTTAGTTGAACGTGGTCTTATTACTCTTGACGATAAGGTATCTAAATTTAATTTAGGATTACCAAAATGGTCAGATAAAGTTTCTATACGTCATCTAATTAATTATGCTAGTGGCATTCCTCCTATTGAACGATTAAAACCCGAAAATGATGCAGAGGCTTGGAATATTTTGAGAAGTAATGATAGTCTACTCTTCGAACCAGGCACTAATTACAGGTATGATAATAGTAATGTATTTTTACAAAGAAGAATAATTGAAAAGGTAACCGGAATATCATTTGAGGAGTTCGTTATTAAAAATATCGTTAAGCCATTGAAAATGACCAATTCGGTATTTGAACCAAAATTGGGTTATAAGAATCGAACCTCTTGTTATGATATGGATTATGTCCAATGCCCAGAATTGAAATTTATTAGCGGATGGCTTTGGGTAGATATCAATGATCTCTATAAATGGATTGAAGCTATGAACTCTAATCGTTTAATATCCAAGGCTTCTTTTCAAACTTTATTAAAAAACCCCTATGCAGTTGACGAAGGTGGATCCCTGGGTAGATATTTTGAAAAAGAAGAACTACAAAGACACAATGGAGTATCATATAAATTTGAATCCATCTTTTTAAACGATTTCAAAAATAATATTACGATAATAATATTGTCTAATAATCTAAATAGAGTTTGGGATTTAGGGCATATTATTCATGATTTGATGTTAGGAAAAGATTACAAAATTCCTAAAAAATCTATTTATCAAGCTATTAGAAAAGAATCTTTTATTGACATAAATAAAGCCATAGGGACTTACTATTCGCTGAAGAAAATTTCCGAAAAAGAATATAGCTTTGACAATCCAAGCGAACTTAATAAATTAGGATATGAACTATTAAGAAGCGGAAAGATAGATTCAGCTATTAAAATTTTCAGTCTTAATGTTTCTGAGTTTCCTGGTTCAGCTAACACTTATGACAGTCGTGGCGAAGCTTATTTCAATAAAAAAGAATATCAATTATCAATAAACGATTATCAAAAATCATTAGAGCTAGACCCTACCAATCACAATGCGGAGGAAATGATTTTGAAAATCAACCAAATTCTATCTTCGAAAAATTAATTAAAATAAAACTGATTTTTACTATTAATAACTAATTTAGTTACATAGTTTATTACTAGCAAATGATTAAATAATTCTTTATTACTCTTTCTAAAAAAATATTTTTAATAAAAATACTATAATTTAGTTCGTGTAACTTTTTTTAGATTAAGATTCAGAATGAGTATTTCATGGCTTAATACTAAAACAATTATTGGTCTTGTGTTTCCTGGAAGTTACTTTCGGATTGCAAATCCGAAAAAGTGGAGTAATAAAAAGGGCAGGTAGTCCAAAAGGGCTGCCTGCACTTTTTATTACTCCGTCATCCCATCGTGGTTTAATACGAATAGTCCTGATCTGGACGGCTCAGACGACAAACCGGGAAATGGTTGAATTTCGTTAACAATCATCTTCCATAGATTCAGTTATTTATTTTTTGCTACGATATTAATATGAAATTCAATGGAATCCGACATGGTTTGATTAGCTAGAAGAGTATAGAACTTTGCTGATTTATAACGAACATCCCATTGAGTTCGATCAATCATGAGTTTGCCGTTTGCTTTGACAATTCCATCCTTCATTTCCAGTTTAGCTGGAAAAGTAACGGGGTGTGTGATACCTTTGATCGTCAGGTTCCCTGTTATTTGCTTATCCTCACTAGTCATTGATTTTATCTTAGTAATGGACATAATAGAAAATGGGAATTTTTCAACTTCAAAGAAATCAGGATCTTTCAAGTGATTAACAAGTTTATTATCACTCTCATGGCGTTTATCTTCAATTGTATTCATGTCGATTTCAACGGTACCACCCATAAGTTGACCGTTTTCAATCATCAATTCTCCTTTTGATGGATAGACATACCCTGTTTGGCTATTCAAACCATTTAAGCTAGAACCTTTCCAGGTTATCACACTCTGTTTCGTATCTACCCTGACATATTTTTCATTGTCCGTATGCAGGGATACGGAGCTTGTGGTTGCATTGGTCTTGTTTTCTCCTTTTATAGGCCCACGGCAATTGAAGAATAAAGGAGCGATAATTAAAATGAAGTACGTGAGTAATGTTTTGTTGTTCATGGTACATGAAATAATATTGATTAACAATGGTTTTAAAATCAGTGGCACATTTTATTACTGACCCTTTTTGCTTTTAAAGTCTATGATATTCTTTCCGTCATAACGATACACTCCGTTGATTGACCCGAACCAGATACTGCCATCATGGGCTTCCAAAACTTCGCAAAGCATTTTATCGATTGATATGATCTCCGTTGCAACAGGCTTTTTACCGGATAATGACTTTTGATCATAACGAAGAAGTTTCCAGGCCCCAACTCCATTAGGGTTGACGGAACCGGTCGTCCAGATGTTTCCTTTTTTATCCTCGAGTATTGAAGAAGTTCCTCTCTGATTCATTTGGGTAAAAATGCTGCCGTCATAACACCACAGCCCCGCTCTAACAATTAGGCTATCGCCTTTTCTGTCCATGATTGTCGTTGCCCCAAACCAGATATTCCCCCTTTTATCTTCGGCGAAACCTCTGACGTTGCTAAAGGCTTTCCCCTCTTTATTTCTAAAAATGGTAAACGTTTTCCCGTCATAAAAGCAAGCCTCACTAGTGGTACCAATCCATAATTTCCCGCTTCTGTCTTCCATGATCGTCGTAACAGCGTTGGCAGGAAGTCCATCTTTGGTTGTAAAATTTCGAAACGATTTCCCGTCAAAACGGCTGAGTCCTCCGCCAGTAGCGAACCAGATCGTACCGGTTTTATCCTCATAAATAGACGAACCCTGATTGCTAGCCAGCCCCTCGCTGACTATAAATTGTTGCAACAAATTGCCATTGTAATAATAGACGTCAGAATCTCTGTTAGCGAACCAAAGATTTCCTTTTCGACCTTCCAGCACATCCCAAAAGCTAGGTGAAGGTATCTTACTTGTGAGATTAACAAACGATTTTCCATCGTATCTAAATACTCCCTTATAGGAAGCAATCAGGATGTTCCTATTTCTATCTTGCTTCACGTTCCGAACCATACTGTTAGGCACTTGGGAGGTGATGGAGTCCTTAGACTTTGTAGTATCTTTTTGTACTTCTTTTTGATTTTGTCTACAGGACGTGCAAAAAACAAGCATTAAGAACCAAGCAAATACAGGTACACCGTTCATCATTTTCTTTTTTAGTAGCAAAGAAGTTCATTCATCACAAAGCCGACTCAAACCTATCTCCTGACTATGTTAAGAGGGTTAATCACTTGTAAAAAAGTGTTAACGAAATGTAAAACGTAAAATTTATCCTTCTTCGAAGCCTATTTTTGGTCGATGAGAAATGTAATCCTTACCGCACTGCTCCTGCTATTTCCTAACCTGCCTGGCTATTGCGATGAAGGAAAGCTATTGGTGACCCTGCGAAAAATCGGTCATGAGGTATTGCTGGCCTCAGGCGATTCCACTTCCTGGGTAATGCCGATTGAACAGGTGGATGCCCGCACCTTTCTAATCCGGTTTCAGCGTCCTTTTGCTTTTAAACCAGCCTCACTAGTAGAGATTATTCACCATCTTTTGCAGGAAAATCACGGGTCTCTGGATTATCGGGTGGAAGTTGGGCAGGGAAAGTTGAACCCAGTAGCTTACAGTTATGAGGTCCGGCAACCGTTAAATCGGAGCACGATTGCCTGTTTAACCAGAACTCCGCCCCAGGGGGCTTACAGCATCAAAATCCAATTTGCTCAACCGCCCGTTCAGACAACCTCAACCAGCAGTGCAGTGCTATGGACTTGGCTTCTTGTACCTGCTCTATTGATCGGAATTGGTTGGCATGTATTTAACCGCAAAACGCCTACTACTATCGAAAATCGGGTACCCCTTACTTTAATTAATCTGGGTCCGTTTACTTTTTGCCTGGAAAAACAGATTCTAAGATTGGGAGAAGAACGCATTGAGCTATCGGCCAAAGAGGCCAAATTACTGAAGGTATTCGCTAGTGCTCCCAATGAGATTATTGATCGGGATCAACTCATGAAGCAAGTATGGGAAGATGAAGGCATTTTTGTGGGCCGAAGCCTGGATGTGTTTGTTTCCCGACTGCGGAAAAAGCTGCAACCCGCACCTTTAGTAAGAATCGTTAATATACACGGAAGGGGGTATAAGCTTGAAATCGATTCGCCATTAAACTGTTCCTGATAACGATACTTGAAACAGCACAGAGATTACAAATCCTTTACAGATTACTTTCGGATTGCAAATTAGAAAGAGCAGAGTTTACAGGTGACGTGCAAAACATGGCTAATACCATGTTACCTGTCTATTCCTGAGACCCAAGTGAAACATTACCTTATTACTCTTACCGACCTTTACTTGATAAGATGCTTCATTTCACATTAACTCATGCGAACGCCGGTCCTCTCTTAATTTATCCTGAAGCTCCATAATCGCCTTTTTTTTATTTTGCCTGATCCGTTCAAGCCAAGCCTTGGGACCCCCGTCGGGGTTATATCTGGAACCCCAATCTAGAAACTCTACCATGGCTGGCACCAGCTCAATGCCTTTTTCCGTGATCAGATACAGGAATTTGGACGCATTTTTGGGCGACGTTACTTTGGAAACAATCCCTTCTTCCAATAATAGGTTCAACTTCTCGGTAAGGACAGCTGAAGATATTTTCTCGTCCGAAGCCCGAAACTCCAGAAACGAATTCTTCCCGTTGAACATAATGTCCCTCAAGATCAGAAACATCCATTTATCACCAAAAATTTCAACCGAATAATTGATGGGACAAGTTGATCTTCTCTCGCTAGTTTTCATTCTATTTTTATTAAAAGTAGTTTATTTTTCAAACTACTTTAGCTAGATTTGTAGTTCGGAAAACAAACTGCTAATATAGCTAAAATTAACTATGGACTTTACAGGTAAGAACGTCATTATTACTGGTGGTACTACGGGTATTGGATTTGCCACGGCAAAAGCATTCATCGAATCAGGGGCCAACGTGTGGATCACTGGGAGAAATGCTGAAAATCTCCAAAAAGCGAGTAACCAAATACAAAGCCCAAAACTGACCACTGTCGTGTCGGACACTTCCCAACTTGCAGGTATTACGGAGTTGGAACAAGCGTTCGCAAAGACTGGAAACAAGCTGGATGTTCTCTTTTTGAATGCAGGAATCGGAGTTTTTGAACCCATTATAGAAGTTACCGAAGCAAATTTTGACTCTCAGTTCAACACAAATGTGAAAGGGCATTTTTTCACATTGCAACAATTCATTCCTCACTTGGTAGATGGTGCGTCCGTACTATTCACTTCTTCAACCGCAGCTACTGCTGCCAACCTCGGAACCAGCATCTATTCCGCAACGAAGGGAGCACTGAATAAAATTGCTCAAATCGCAGCTAATGAACTGGCTGATAGAAAAATACGCGTTAACATCATCAGCCCGGGGCCCATTACCACACCAGGTCTGGCTACTGTCATCCCTTCGGAAGCACAAGGTATGCTGGCGGGTGCTACCGCCCTGCAAAGGCTTGGAGACCCCGATGAAATTGCTAAAACAGTCCTGTTCCTGGCATCTGATGCAGCCAGCTTTATCACCGGAGCTGAGATTGTAGCGGATGGTGGTTATCTTACTTATGCATTAAAATAAACTGACATGTATTTTTCATGTCAGTCGAAGAAAGTGATTGTATCTAAAAGGAGAAGGCAGATCCGA
This sequence comes from Siphonobacter sp. SORGH_AS_0500, assembly GCF_031453245.1. Classification (NCBI taxonomy): domain Bacteria; kingdom Pseudomonadati; phylum Bacteroidota; class Cytophagia; order Cytophagales; family Cytophagaceae; genus Siphonobacter; species Siphonobacter sp. SORGH_AS_0500. Next base: position 2,487,294 of record NZ_JAVIYT010000001.1, on the reverse strand, counting down.
TGGTCTGCCTTCTCCTTTTAACTATGATTGATTTAAGTCAGCTCAGATTACAAATCCCTTACAGATGGCTTTCGGATTGCAAATCCGAAAGAGCGGAGTTTCATATGTTTTACTGCCCAAATCAAAGTCCCCTCACTACCAACCACTATTCTGCGTCAAATTCGGATTTGCGTCCCGCTGAGACTGAGGCACGGGGTATATTTCAAATTTAGCATCGTAAGGTGGTAAGGTGCTATTAATGATCTGCTCGGGTTTAATGGCCGCCATTTCCTCTTTCAAAGTGCCCCAGCGACGAATGTCGTAAACGGTGGTTAACTCTCCGGTTAACTCCAGACGCCGCTCCCGACGAATGGCCTGTCGTAAATCAGCTACCGAGCTAGCCCGCACTGTCGAAGCTTTCGCCCTGGTTCGTACGCGGTTCAGCAAGGGCAAAGCCTGAGCCGTCTGATTCGTTTCGTTTAAAGCTTCGGCTAGTAAGAGTAACACATCCGAAAATCGTAACTCGATCAAATCGGAGCTATACCCCTGAGCCGCCGCTCCCGAAGGCCGGGCTACGCGAGCCAGTTTTCCATAGGCCAGTCCACATTCAAAATTACTTTGCAGGAAGATTTCTCCCGTTCGTTTCACGTAATAATGCCGCGTTGTGGGGTTGTACACAATGCTGTCTCCCGGTTCAGCACCGCCGTTTGCCACGCCCTTAAATACATACCGATCTACGAGGGTGAAATCCCGACGCGTATCGGTGCGTTCGTAAAGGCGGTACAAATCGTACGTTAATCCGTAACTCGTCTGTTCATCTCCATTCACTAACCCACGCGGGAAAAGATTAAAGGGAAAGATGTTACCGTTTGGATTCGAAGAGTTAATGAAGTAGCCAAAGGATAACACCAGCTCTTTATTCCGTTCATTATCCAGCGAAAAGATCGATTCAAAGTCATCCATAAGTCCAAAGTTATACTTGGCCTCATTAGCTGTTCCAACCACTTCCTGCAACTTGGCCGCCGCCCGCTGGTAATATTCCGATTGATTTAAGGGTTGACCGGCCATCTGCATATATACTTTCCCTAACATGGCCTTCACCGTTCCAGCCGAAACCCGACCTAGATTTTCTCCCGTCCACTGATTGGGTAGATTCGCTTCGGCAAACGTTAAATCTTCAATAATAGCGGCATACACTTCTTCCACCGATGCCCGGGGAGCATAAATTAAGTCCCGATCATTTAAAGAAGTAATTTCACGCAAAATCAGAGGAACGCCGCCAAAATCCCGCACGAGATTGAAGTAAGCGTATCCACGCAGAAAACGAGCTTCGGCGATGTAAGGAGCTGCTGTCGAGTCCTGATCAACTGCCGACCGAGCGTTATCAATGACAATATTCGCCCGATAAATCACCCGATACATTCGCGTCCAGACGGCATCGAAAGCCCCCGCCGAAGGTAAGTGCCCAAACCGATAGTAAGGGTCAGCTCCGGGGCCGAGGATGCCCCCCGTGGAATAGCGATGTCCTGATTCACTTAATAGAAAACGGCTCCAGACGTCACTAAAATTCGGTGCCGACCAGATCTGGTACACCCCTAACGTTGCCTTATTTAGTCCGTCTTCATTACTGAAAACCTGTTCTTTAGAAATGGACGAGAACGGTTCTTCATCCAGGGCATTTCGACAGGAAGAAAGTCCGATTAGTAAGGTAAATCCTAAAAGCAGTCTATTTTTCATGGATTGGCTCATTAAAAGTTGCAGGAAAGACCAAACGTATACGAACGCTGGGCCGGATAAGCTCCGTAGTCAATTCCCTGCTGTAATAAGGACTGATTGAATGAACTTACTTCAGGATCGAATCCTGTATAGTTGGTAATGGTCAACAAGTTGGTTCCCGTTACAAAAAGGCGGAGGTTTTTAACGGGTCCCAACGTAGGAAAACCGTAGGAAAGCGTCAGCATTTTCAATCGGGCGAAGCTACCATCTTCCAGCATGACCGAGTTGATATCGCTCGATCCAATGCCTCGTTGGGTACTTGGATAACGAGGGTTATTATGAGGATTGGAAGGAGTCCAGCGATTAGTATACCAATCCTGGGTCTGGTTGAAAATAACTCCCGCGTAATCTACCAGCCCATTATTGAGGTAAAAACGAGTGAGATTTAGTACGTCATTCCCCACGGACCCCGTGAAAAATGCGGTTAATCCGAAGTTTTTCCAAGTAAAGTCAGTGTTCCAGCCAAATGTAAAATCAGGATTGGATTTGCCCAGAACCTGCCGGTCATCAGCCGTAATTTTTCCGTCTCCGTTCAAATCCTGATACTTCCAGGTTCCCGGAATCTGATCGCTTAAGATTCCGTAAGGATAATTGGGCGTTCCTTCTGAATCAAAATCGCCGGGCTGGGCCAGACCCACAATTCGGTTTCCAAAAAACAAGCCCACTTCCCGACCCGGAATCAGAATACCCGAGGTTCCGCCCAGCAGGTTTCCACTGATGTTCACGTAATCTGGCGTGGTTCGTTCGCCCAGATCCAGCAGCGTCGTTACGTTATGGGAAACGTTCAGTCGAGTCGATAGAGTCAAGCTTTTCTTTTGAATAATAGTTGCCTGAATGCTAACTTCTACCCCCCGGTTTCGCATGGAACCATAATTATCCAGAATAGAACTCACACCCGATTGTGAAGGCAGGGTACGGGGTTGCAACAATCCCAGTGTTCGTTTTTCGTAATAGTCAACGCTGAAATTCAGTCGCTCATTAGCTGAACTAAAGTCAATCCCCGCGTTTAGTTGTCGCGTCCGTTCCCAGGAAAGATTCGGGTTACCAATGGTTGTGGAATACAAACTGGTCGCAATGTTACCTTCCTGCCCCATCTGGTAAAACCCGCTGTAGAACTGCGTTAGTGAAGAATACGCCCCAATAGCCTGGCTACCCGTTTCCCCGAACGAACCCCGAAGTTTGGCGTTCGAAACAAAGCGAACGTTTTTCATGAAGTTCTCTTCATTGAGATTCCAGGCCACCCCTACCGATGGGAAAAATCCATACTTTTTGTTAGTCGCAAAGGGCGAAGCTCCATCCAGACGTAACGAAGTATTCAGCACATACTTACCGTTGAACGTATAGTTAACCCGAGCGAAAGCCGATTGGATGGTTCGGTTTTCCTTGAATGACCCAATATTCTGATTCTGAGCACTACCAATGTTATCTACTCCGAACTCAGGAATTGCGTAACCCGTAGAATTGGTGTTGAGTAACTCTACAATCTGCTGGTTATATTCTACCCCAAGCGTTGTGTTGAGGTAATGTTTATTAGCAAAATTGTTTTCATACAGGAAATAGGAATTCAGGTTATAGCTATACGTATTCGCCAGGGTATTGCTGCCGCTCCCGTTCGAGGCATATCCCTCCGCCGTGGTGGGGGGCAGAAAAACTTTCCGACGCGTCAGGTTCTGATTCGTACCTACGCTTACCACCAATTGCAGCCCTTTCACAATTTTGAACCAGTTTTCCAGGTTCAGAATGGAGTAATCATTGAGCGAAACATCCGTTTTGGACATCAACTCATTGTAAGGATTGGCGAAGTAATAACCCGAATAATTGGGAATTCCGGCACTGTTGAAGCCCAGGTAATCTAGACCAAGCGTCGGTGGTGCTTTCAATCCATCCAGTAACCCACCCGAACTCGGCCAGGCTTTAGAAGACGTAATGGCCCGGTTGGATTGCTGACGGACCAGCGAAAGCTGAGCTTTCACGGTGTACCAATCAGTAATATCGCTGTTAATATTAGCCCGAAAACTACCCCGATTGTTATTGGAATTAATGATCGTTCCGCGTTCGTGGAGGTAATTGGTGGAAAGGTAAAAGGATGTTTTAGGTCCTCCACCCGAAACGCCTACCGTAATATCCTGCCGAAAACTAGGTTGGGTAATCGCCTTTACCCAATCGGTGCTGGGCATAGTAGCGTTGATGTCCGTGAAGGCCGGAGGTCGGTTTGTCAAGGCGTAGGATTCGTTAATGACTTCCGCATACTGCCGACTGTTCATCATCTGGATCGGATTGGCGATTTGTCCAAACGACGTTCGATTGACTAATTCTACCCGTCCTTCGCCCCGCTTGCCACTTTTGGTTGTAATCAGAATCACCCCGTTAGCCCCCCGTGAACCATAAATCGCCGTCGCTGAAGCATCTTTCAATACTTCCATGCTTTCAATATCGTTCGGGTTAATGCCGTACAACCCGTTCTGAGCGTAAGCTCCCGTAAAATTGGCGGAAGCTTCGCGGTAAGGCGGCATTGGAAATCCATCGACGACATAAAGCGGCTCGTTATTGCCGCTCAGAGAGTTATTACCCCGAATCCGAACGACGGTAGAAGCACCCGGTTCCCCCGACGATTCCGTTACCTGCACGCCCGTCGTCCGTCCCTGCAAGGCCTGATCAATGGTATTAACCACCGCCGTTTTTATCTCCGTTGCAGATACCCGGGAAGTGGCACTGGCAAGGTCCCGTTTGTTTTGCGTACCGTACCCTACCACCACGACTTCTTTCAACGCTTTTACATCCGGCCTCATCGAAACATTAATCGTACTTAGATTTCGAACGGGCTGTTCCTGGGGTTGATATCCAGTAAAACTGAAGACTAAAATGGATTGAGCGTTCGGCACTTTAACCTGATACGTCCCATCAACCGCCGTAATGGTCTGAATCTTCGTGTTTTTTACGGTAATTCCAACACCGGGTAAGCCTCCCGCTTTTTCATCCGAAACTTTTCCTTTGACTACTTTCCCACCCGGTAGGCTATCCGTAGCAGCATTTTGAAGCGATGGTGGTGTAGACAATGAATCTGCTTTGGCTGGTATTTGAGTAGGTTTGGGAACCGTATCCTGCTTGACCGCCGGGATGGGTACCGAATCTTGCTGAAGTACACTCCTTCGGGGAGCGGTAGTATCTGGTTTAGCGGCTGGTCTGACGGGAGGCCGGTTAACGGAGTCAGGCTTGCTCATCGGAACCGACGTTGTATCGGGCTTTGTTTTGGGTTTAACTAGCGTGTCTGGTTTTACCCCAGGTCGGGCCGGAACCGGAATGGTATCTGACGTAATAATCGGAACGGAAGTAGTATCAACCCTAGGTCTGCTAAGGGTGTCTAGCGGTGTTTGCTGAGCCTGGCTTTCCGTATAACTCATCACACACAAGGCCAGTATACTCATTCGTTTACAGTAATAACTCACTCCGGTAGCGTGCAGAGTAAGCCATAAAGGTTGACGCTTTTTCATACGTTAATAATAGAGACTGAATATTCCCTGATCCTTTTATTAAGCGAACCTGTTGTGGTCTGTATACTGACACAACGGCATTATTTCAGTCTTTATAAAAGGCTGATGTGTACTTGTTCAAAGAGAATTGAATTCGGTGTAGGGCCTTGATTAATATTCAGAAATTCTAAATATTATCGTTACTCGAAAGAAAATGATACTAGTACTTAGATAGATTTTTAAAGGCTTATTTCATCTTAAAAAAAGTATTCCAGTTACGTATCAATAGCTTTATTTCGATTTAATAAAAAGTTTTATTATTATATATTTTCAATAAAATTACCATTTAACTATCTGTCATACAGTAAATTGTATCTATATATACAATGATTTAATTTCAAAAATCCATTTATAGCTTATTTTACTATCGCGTTTATTTAGCTTAACTAATCTTGTATTAAAAAGTGCAATACATGGAAATTGACTAGAAATGAGATTTTTCTTTCTTATTTCAATCCCTAACAATTTCTGGAGCGAGATTCTACTCCATTCCTACTCTACCTGCTATTACACGTTATATAATCTCCTGATAAAATAAAAAAAGAGGAAGCGATTGGTATCGCTTCCTCTGCTATTGAGATTAAGTAGGTATCTTCTAATTCTTCTATCCTTATAAGTTCACTTACCTCCGATTACGTAAGGCCACGGCTACACGTTGCTGAACGCCCGTTTGGTGGTGCATAATTTTAGAAGCCGTTGAGCGGGCAATTTTGCGTTCACGAATAAACACGTGTACAGCAGCCAGAATACTTAATGCAATTATGATCGACGCCGCCATTCTGATTGGGGTTACTTTTTCATTCGTAGTGGATTGATGAAATACTGCGTAAATGAGCAATCCCAGGATGGCAATACAGACGAAGATCATACAATTTGACGGTTAGTGTTTTGGTATTTTCAAAGTTAAACAGATTTCCGACAATCCAAAGATATAATTCAATTTATTGTTAGTTAAATACATATTAATTAACAGTTATTAATTTGTAATCGGCTTTCGTCGCAACAACGGGCTTAGTTTGCCCATACTTTGGTACATTTAAGCTCCCTTATCTACTAATAACCTGAGCAATTTTCAATGAGGCTTCGTTTTTCACTCTTCGCTCTAATCCTGTTTGTTTATACTGTCGGGTATGCTCAAATACCCAAACCGCTCCCTCCGGGGGAAATTCTTCTCAATCTCAAAAAACTCAATGTACTGGGGTCTGTGCTCTACGTAGCCGCTCACCCAGACGACGAGAACACCGTTATGCTGTCCTGGCTGGCTAAAGAACGGCTGGCCCGAACGGGTTACCTGTCGCTCACTCGCGGCGATGGGGGCCAAAACCTGATTGGCAGCGAACAGGCCGACTTAATGGGTTTGATTCGTACGTATGAGTTATTGGGAGCTCGTGCCATTGATGGTCCTGAGCAATACTTCAGTCGGGCCAACGACTTTGGTTTTTCCAAGAATACCGAAGAAACATTGGACGTCTGGGGAAAGAATGCCGTGCTGGCCGACATCGTCTGGCGAATTCGTAACTTCCGTCCCGATGTCATGATCTGCCGCTTCCCCCCCGATCCGAGAGCAGGCCACGGGAATCACTCGGCTTCGGCTTATCTGGCCGAGGAAGCCTTCAAAATGGCAGGTGATCCTACCCAATTCCCCGAACAACTCAAGTTTGTAAAGCCCTGGCAGCCCAAACGGATCCTATGGAATACGTTTGCGTTCGGTATAAACCCGGCCCAGCGACCCAGCGAAGGTAGTTGGATTTCGGTTGAAATTGGTGGGTATAATCCATTGTTAGGTATCTCTTATCCCGAACTGGCGGCAGAAAGTCGTTCCCAACATAAATCCCAAGGATTCGGCGTTGCCAAATCGCGTGGACTGAAAATTGAGTACCTCGTTCATAAAAACGGAGATAAAGCAACGAAAGATCTGTTTGATGGGGTGGAGACAAGCTGGAAACGCGTGAAGGGCGGCGAAGCTGTGCAACGCGTTATTACCCAGGCAATTCAGGAGTTCAAACCCGAACAGCCTTCGGCTATTGTCCCCCTGCTGGTTCAGGCCTATCAATTGGTTGATAAGCTAGATAATGCCTACTGGAAAGAGCAAAAGAAGAAAGAGTTATCACAGCTCATTGTGGCTTGTGCCGGACTTTACTACGAAAGTAATCCTTCGAAATTTGCTGTAGCCGGAGGAGAAGGCATTACCCTCACCACAACGATTATCAAACGCTCAGACATACCCGTCACTTTAAAATCGGTGCGTTTCAAAGGTTTTCAGAAAGATACAACGCTTCATCTTTCGCTGCCTGATAATGAATTACAACGCCTCAGTAACAGCTTTACCATTCCTCTCAATCAGCCCATTACACAGCCGTATTGGCTACTACAGCCCAAAATGAGCAAAGGTATGTATCGGGTGGATGAGTTAGCCATCAATGGCTTACCCGAAAAACCTGCTGATTTCCAGACGGAGTTTTCGGTGGACATTAATGGTCTTCCCCTGACGCTTCAGGTTCCGGTTACCTACAAATACACCGACGCCGTTCGCGGTGAGTTATACCGTCCCTTTGAGGTTCGTCCGGTCATTACGGCAACCCCTTCTGATAAAGTGCTGGTTTTCCCGGACGGTCAGCCCAAAAGTTATAGTGTGATGCTCAAGGCTTCCAAGGCGAATGTATCGGGTCAGGTTAGTCTGGAGTTACCGAAAGGATGGAGGTCTGAACCGACTCAGATTCCCGTTGATTTTACTACCAAGTTTCAGGAACAGACGGTTACCTTCCAGCTAATTCCTCCGAAAGAAGCTTCAGACGCTAGCGTAAAAGTGGTCGTGAAAACAAAGGATGAAGTTTCTTCGCGGGGGCTTTACGAAATTGGCTATGAGCACATTCCTCCGCTGGCGGTTTTTCCCGCCGCCGAAACCAAACTGGTGCGGTTAGCCATTCAGAATAAGGCTAAAACCATTGGGTATATTCCCGGAGCAGGTGATGAAATTCCGGCAGCTTTACGTCAGATGGGATGTTCCGTAACCCTCCTGGGAGAAAAAGAATTAACCGGATCATTAGCAGCATACGACGCCATTGTGGTGGGGGTTCGGGCCTACAACGTGAACCCTCGCATGAACTATTACCAGCCGCGTTTGATGGAATACGTAAAGAATGGCGGTACCCTGATCGTTCAGTATCAGGTTAACTCAGGCATTCAGCCCCTGGAAAAAGGCATGGGCCCCTATTCTTTCCATTTATCCAAAGATCGGGTAACGGTAGAAGAAGCGGAGATGCGTTTGCTTCAACCCAACCATCCGATTGTCAATACACCTAATAAAATAACTGATGCCGACTTTAAAGGCTGGGTTCAGGAACGTGGCTTGTACTTCGCCGATGAGTGGGCTCCAGAGTATCAAACCATTTTCAGCAGTAACGATCCCAATGAACAGCCTCTGAACGGTGGGATGCTGGCCACACAGTACGGCAAAGGCTGGTATGTTTTTACAGGTTATGCTTTTTTCCGGCAGTTACCCGCCGGTGTTCCCGGGGCGTACCGATTGTTTGCTAACCTGATTTCTTTAGGGAAGTAATCCTTATTGATAGATCCCCGTTAATGAAAAAGACGTGACCGAACAGTCACGTCTTTTTTGATTATACACGAGCAATTGAACTACTGCTGCACCAGTGTTAATACGGGCACTTCGGAATGGTTAACCACCTTTTCGGCAATGCTGCCATGAAACCAGTGACTCAGTCCCGTGCGGCCATGCGTGTACAAAGCGATTAAATCGGCATTGATTTCTTCGGCATAACGGATAATTCCGGCTTCTTCACTTACGGCGTCAATAATCGCGTAGGAATACGATTCCAATTTCAAATCAACGGCCAGCTCGGTCATGTCTTCTTCGAGGTCATCAAAACTACGATCCAGGTAACCCGTATTTACCGTCAGGAAGTGTGGATGGGCTTTTCGAACATCCGCAAAGGCAAAGAAGGCATGCAAGGCTTTGGTATTCGTAAAATCCGTTGGAAACAGTACTTTCTGATAAGAAATCGGTTCTGCATTCTTGATAATCAAAACCGGGCATTTGGCATACCTTACCACCCGCTCGGCATTGGAACCTGTAGTTTTCTCCTTCCAGCCCGTAGCTCCTTCCGAGGCCATTACAATCAAATCGGCTTTACTGGAAGCAATGGTTTCGCCGATGGTGCTCATTTGCCGGTTCACAATGGCTGATATGGGCACCTGATGATACTTGGGCTGGTCTAACAGGCAACGTAGTCGATTTTCGATAGATTCTACGCGTTCCTCAAAGGCATCATCCATGTCCTGATCCCAGCTTCCCTCAGCATGAGCGTCCATTAATATAGGTTCGGGATATTTCACAACTCCCAACAATAAAATGGAAGCCTGAGCGGGAATAGCCAGTTCAACAGCCCGATCAAGGGCTTTCAGGGAAAGGGGACTAAAGTCTGTAGGAACCAATATCGTTTTCATTTCATCAGGCGTTTATATCTACTTCAAAACAACAAGGTTAGCCTGATTATGCGAATGCGATTTACTACCTTCGGCAGGTAATAAATGTCATTTTTTAGTTGATGTTTTTTGTAGATTATACACTACCAAAGCCTTTGTAATGCTACCAGCGGATCAGCCAAAGTATCTAGCATCACTAACCCGCCTCCCGCTACCAGCTTTTCTGCTGGTAGCAACCACCTTAGGACCAAGAAAGTAGGCAGATATCAAAGTGTTGTTGCCAGCGGATTCACAGGGTTACCACGAAAAAGACCCCGACCAAGGCCGGGGTCTTTTTACTATTCATACGTCAAGTACAATTAAGCTCCTACGCCACGACGGATGATATTGAGAGCCCCACCAGCCTTGAACCACTCGATTTGAGCCGCGTTATAAGTGTGATTCACTGGGAATGTCTCCGTAGAACCATCAGCGTGATTCAGCACGATTGTTAATTGCTTGTCGGGAGCAAATTCCGTCAATCCTACGATGTCGATGGTGTCGTCTTCAAGGATTTTATCGTAATCGGCAGGATCTGCAAAAGTCAGGGCTAACATGCCTTGTTTCTTCAGGTTAGTTTCATGGATACGGGCGAAAGATTTCACCAGAATCGCACGAACGCCTAAGTGACGAGGCTCCATGGCCGCGTGCTCGCGGGAAGAACCTTCACCGTAGTTCTCATCTCCTACCACGATCGATCCAATACCGGCTGCTTTGTACCCACGTTGAACACCGGGAACCGTTCCCACTTCGCCCGTGAGCTGGCTCTTCACTTCGTTCGCCTTATCGTTGAAGAAGTTGGTAGCACCAATCAAGAGGTTGTTGGAAATATTATCCAGGTGACCACGGAATTTTAACCAGGGACCCGCCATGGAGATATGATCCGTTGTACATTTCCCTTTAGCTTTGATTAACAGCTTCAGGCCCGTAATGTCCGTTCCTTCCCAAGGCGTGAAAGGCTCCAGTAATTGCAGACGATCTGAAGTAGGAGAAACAATAACCTGAACCGTAGATCCATCTTCAGCCGGAGCCTGGTAACCTGCGTCTTCTACCGCAAAACCACGGGGAGGTAATTGTAGTCCCTGCGGTTCATCGAATTTCACTGCCTGGCCTTCCTCGTTTACTAACGTATCCGTCATGGGATTAAACGTAAGGTCACCTGCGATGGCGAAGGCCGTTACGATCTCTGGAGAGGCTACGAAAGCGTGCGTGTTGGGGTTACCATCATTACGTGATTTGAAGTTCCGATTAAACGACGTAATGATCGAATTTTTTCTGGTAGGGTCCTGCGTGTGACGAGCCCACTGACCGATACAAGGTCCACAGGCATTGGCCATTACTACAGCACCCATCGTATCAAAAATGCCGATGAAGCCGTCCCGTTCGATGGTAAAACGAACTAACTCTGAACCGGGAGTAATCGTATATTCAGCTTTTGCCTTCAGCTTCTTGTCAACTGCCTGTTGAGCTACGCTAGCCGCACGGCTGATGTCTTCGTAAGACGAGTTGGTACAGGAACCGATCAAACCTACTTCTAATTCAGCAGGCCAGTTGTTTTCTTTCACTGCCTGAGCAAATTTAGAAAGGGGCCACGCTAAATCCGGCGTGAATGGACCGTTGATATGTGGTTCCAGCGTATCCAGATTCAGTTCCAGTAGCTGATCATAGTATTTTGCAGGATCAGCGTATACTTCATCATCCGAACGGAGGTATTCAGCCACGTCGTCAGCCAGTTCAGCTACGTCCGCCCGGCTGGTACCTCTCAGGTATTCCGACATTTTAGGGTCATAAGCGAAGATGGAAGTCGTTGCTCCGATTTCAGCACCCATGTTACAAATCGTTGCTTTACCCGTAGCGGAAAGGCTTTCTGCCCCTTCACCGAAGTATTCAACGATGGCACCCGTACCCCCTTTTACTGTTAACTGACCCGCTACCCAAAGGATCACGTCCTTAGCAGAGGCCCAGCCACTCAGCTTACCTGTCAGTTTTACCCCAATCAATTTAGGTTGTTTCAATTCCCAGGCCAAACCTGCCATTACGTCACAGGCATCTGCACCACCTACCCCAATCGCAACCATACCCAGACCACCAGCGTTAGGAGTGTGAGAATCCGTACCGATCATCATACCACCCGGGAACGCGTAGTTTTCCAACACTACCTGGTGAATAATACCAGCTCCGGGTTTCCAGAAACCTACTCCATATTTATTTGATACCGAAGAAAGGAAATCAAATACTTCCTTCGATTGTTGCACTGCATTTGAAAGGTCTTCTTTTGCTCCTACTTTTGCCTGAATCAGGTGGTCACAATGCACCGTTGAAGGAACCGCAACCTGAGGACGTCCGGCTTGCATAAACTGCAATAAAGCCATCTGAGCCGTCGCATCCTGCATAGCTACGCGGTCAGGAGCGAAATCAACGTAGTCTTTACCACGCAGATATTCTCTTTCCAGAGGATTTTCCCACAAGTGGGTATATAAAATTTTCTCTGAAAGAGTTAGCGGACGACCTAGTACTTGCCGAGCGGCGGCCACTCGTTCTGGCATCCGGGCGTACACGGCCTTAATCATTTCAATATCAAAAGCCATCGTTTTATATAGTAAGCGTTAAAATAAATTAAGGAACAGTTTCAGCCCCAAAAATACGGGCCAAGTAGGGCTGATTCTTGGCTAATAGCAAGAAAATCGTGGTCAAATATTATACTTTTCACGATTTTTAAGCTATTAAAAACTCGTTCACTGGCATGAGTTTTATATATTTTCAACTATTATAACGGACAATAAGTTTATTATTCCTTAAGATCTAATTGCATCTGTTTAAAATTTTGTCCTTTACTTTGGCACACGCTTCCCATACACCTATAACCGAAACATATGGCTAAGAAGAACCTCGTCATCGTAGAGTCTCCGGCGAAGGCAAAGACCATTGAGGGTTACTTGGGGGCTGATTTTCAGGTAAAATCGAGCTTTGGACACGTCCGCGATTTACCTGATAAAGGCCTTGCAATTGACATCAAAAATGGCTTTTTACCGACGTACGAAGTCTCTCCCGAAAAAATAAAAGTGGTCAACGAACTGCGTCAACTGGCAAAATCTTCGCAAGAAGTTTGGCTGGCAACTGACGATGACCGCGAAGGAGAAGCCATTTCCTGGCACCTGAAAGAAACCTTAGGATTACCCGACACTACGAAGCGAATTGTGTTTCGGGAAATTACTAAAACTGCCATACAAAAAGCGATTCAAAGCCCCAGAACGATCAACATTGATCTGGTGAATGCCCAACAGGCTCGCCGGGTGCTAGACCGTCTGATTGGGTTTGAGTTATCGCCGGTTCTGTGGGAAAAAGTAAAGCGTGGCCTTTCAGCCGGTCGTGTACAATCGGTGGCGGTTCGCCTCGTTGTCGAGCGTGAGCGTAGCATCGACCAGTTCCAAACCAAATCCAGCTTTAAAGTAACCGCCCAATTTTTACTCGAAGGCGGAAAAGTATTAAACGCGGAGTTACCCAAGAATTTCGAAACGGAAGATCAGGCCCGGGCATTTCTCGAAAAATGTAACGGAGCTACGTTCACCATTCGGAATATGGAAACCAAACCGGCTAAAAAATCGCCGGCTCCTCCGTTTACGACTTCTACTCTTCAGCAGGAAGCCAGCCGCAAGCTGGGTTATTCGGTGGCCTCAACCATGCAGATCGCCCAGAAACTGTACGAAGCAGGGAAGATCAGTTATATGCGTACGGATTCGACCAACCTGAGTGAGGAAGCTCTGGCGAAATCCAAAACCTCAATTACCGATCAATTTGGTGAAAAATACTCGCAACAGCGACGCTACAAAACCAAAAACGACTCGGCCCAGGAAGCTCACGAAGCCATCCGTCCGACTGATTTTTCAGTTCCATCTGCCGGCGAAACCCGTCAGGAACAACGCCTTTATGAATTAATCTGGAAACGGGGAATCGCCTCACAAATGGCCGATGCCCAACTAGAGCGTACCACTGCAACTATTGGCATTTCTACTACTTCAGAAGAATTAGTCGCTCAGGGCGAGGTCATTAAATTTGACGGTTTCCTAAAGGTTTATCTAGAGTCGAAGGATGATGAGGATGAAGAAAGCAAAGGAATGCTTCCTCCTTTAACCATCGGTCAAATGCTGAATCTGGATACGCTGAAAGCCACCGAACGCTTTACGCGGCCACCGGCTCGGTTCACGGAAGCAAGTTTGGTGAAGGAACTGGAGGAACGCGGCATTGGTCGTCCTTCTACCTACGCTCCGACCATTTCCACGATTATCAAACGCGAATACGTCGTTAAGGAAGATCGTCCCGGCAAGGAGCGTAATTTTCAGGAGCTGACGCTAAAAGACCAGAAGATTACCGTCAAGACCAATAAAGAAAATTACGGCACGGAAAAAGCCAAGTTATTCCCAACGACCATCGGTATGATTGTGAATGACTTTCTGGTGGATAATTTCGATAATGTCGTTGACTTTAAATTCACGGCAGAGGTTGAAGAAGAATTTGACAAGATTGCCGACGGCCAGATTCAGTGGCAAAGCATGATTGACAACTTCTATAAATCTTTCCATCAAACCATTGAGCAAAGTTCAAGTGCTGAACGCAGTTCCGTAAAATCGGCCCGTGAGTTAGGCGTTGACCCTAAATCTGGAAAAACCGTCTCAGTGCGGCTGGGTAAATACGGTCCTTTTGCTCAGTTGGGCGATTCCAAAGAAGATCAGAAACCTCAATACGCCCCTCTTCCCAAGGATAAGTTACTCGAAAGTATTACCCTGGAAGAAGCCATCGAGTTATTCAAGTTACCCCGCGTAGTGGGTGAATTGGAAGGTAAAGAGCTACTTGTTAACATTGGGAAACTTGGTCCTTACATCAAATTTGATGAGAAGTACTATAACCTCAGCGAAGGCGACGATCCTTATACCATTGACGAAGAACGAGCCATCGCAGTCATTCAGGAACGCCGGGCGGCGGAAGCTTCCGATGCCATTGGCGAATTTGAGGGTCAGCCCGTTACCAAAGGCAAAGGTCGTTTTGGTCCTTACGTAAAGCACGGTGGTAAATTCTATTCCCTCACCCGTGGCATCAGTCTGGAAACGGTAACGCTGGAAGAAGCCATTACGATTATCCAGAATAAGCGAACGGCGGAAGCGAACAAGGTTATTAAGGAATTCCCTGAAAACGCAACGGTGAAGGTACTGAATGGTCAGTATGGCCCTTACATTCAGATTGGAAAACGGAACGTTAAAATTCCAAAAGGTACTGACCCGGCTACGTTAACCCTTGAGCAATGCCTGGAACTGGGTGGCGAAACCGCCGCTCCAGCAGCCGAGAAAAAGCCTGCTACGCGTAAGAAGGCGTCTACGGCTAAGAAGTAACTTTATGATTTACCATTCCTGCTGCCAGCTCCTATGTGCTGGCAGCAGTGGTTATAAGCAATAAGCTCTGATCCTATGAAGAAGCTGGTCGTTTTAAGTGGTGCCGGAATTTCGGCGGAGAGCGGTATCAAAACCTTCCGGGATTCGGACGGACTTTGGGAAAATTACCGGATTGAAGACGTCGCCACACCAGAGGCCTGGCTTCGAAATCCTGAACTTGTACTGGATTTTTATAACCAGCGAAGAAAACAGGCCCTCACGGCAGAGCCCAACGAAGCCCACCGGATTCTGGCGGATCTACAGGAACATTTTGACGTACAAATCATTACTCAAAACGTCGATAACCTGCATGAACGAGCGGGCAGTAAAAAGGTGTTGCATCTGCATGGAGAGCTTTTCAAAGTTCGGTCCACCCGCAACCCTGAGTTAATTTATGAGCTGGATGGTTGGGAACTGAAGACGGGAGATTTGTGCGAAGCAGGCAGTCAGTTACGTCCGCACATTGTCTGGTTTGGGGAGGAGGTTCCAGCTATGATGGAAGCGATTCCCATGTGCGAAGAAGCGGATATTTTTGTAGTCGTAGGGACATCTCTGCAAGTGTATCCGGCGGCTGGTTTAGTGGATTATGTTTTCTCAAGTGTACCTGTTTTCGTAATTGATCCGCAATCACCAAAAGTTTCTCGCCGAAAAAACGTTACTTTCATTCAGGAAACCGCAAGTTTAGGAATGCAGATGCTTAGAAGCCAATTAATCCAATAGCTTAACCTTTTACTTTTAACACTATTTAGGAAGTATCCCCTGGATTTTTCTGGATCTGAATGGGGTTCTATTGATCGAACATTTTATCAACACGAATACATATGCGTAAATGGTTCATTCCGGTAGCCATTCTGGCTGCTCACCTGGCAACGGCTCAATCTCAGGCCCCCGTTACGGAACCCGTACAACTGAAAGCTCCCGCCAACTGGTTTAATTTAGATTATGACGCGGATAAAGTTCGTGGAGTTAGTACGGAGAAAGCCTATGAGTTACTGAAAAAACGGAAGTCTAGCCCCGTGATTGTCGGAGTTATTGACTCGGGTATTGATGTCAATCATGAAGACTTAAAGTCTAAAATCTGGACTAATCCCAAGGAAGTTGCGGGGAACGGAAAAGATGACGATCATAATGGCTACGTGGATGATGTAAATGGCTGGAGCTTTCTGGGTAATAAAAACGGACAAAACATTGATAAGGAAAGTCTGGAATTAACCCGGGAATACGGAAAGTATAAAAAGCTATTTGGCGATAAAACCGAAGCCGACATTCCGGCTGACCAGAAGGAGGCTTTTACGTATTATCAGGAATTAAAAATTGCCTATAACGAAAAAGCTCAGGAATCACGGATGATGCTTCCGATGATCGACAACCTGCTGAAGACATATAAAGATGCGGGTAACGTTCTCAAAGGCTATTTAAAGAAGGATAACTTTACGGCTGATGACATTGCCAAGATCGATAAATCAACGGTAGACAGTGCAGTGAAGAAAGCCATTGCGGCTTATGAACGCGGCTATCAGATGGGTTATAGCGAAAAAGACCTTCAGGAAGCGTATGACCATTACAAAACAGAAGCCGAGGTTCAGTTAAACCCCGATTTCAACGAACGGCAGACGATCATTGGCGATAACCCCGAAGATACCAAAGATCATAACTACGGTAATAACGACGTAATCGGACCTGACGCTCGCCACGGTACGCACGTAGCGGGTATCATTGGAGCCGACCGTTCCAATAACCTAGGTATGAAAGGGGTAGCTGATAACGTAAAAATCATGGTCGTGCGGGCGGTTCCTGATGGAGACGAACGTGACAAAGACGTAGCTAACGCCATTCGTTACGCCGTAGATAACGGTGCTCAGATTATCAATATGTCTTTCGGAAAAGCGTATTCTCCTCAAAAAGAGGCCGTTGATGAGGCGGTTAAGTATGCAGAATCGAAGAATGTTCTGTTAGTTCACGCAGCAGGTAACGAATCGCTAAATACGGACGTAGAACCCAACTACCCCAACCGTAAGCTGAAAGCAGGCGGTGAACCAGCGAACTGGCTGGAAGTAGGTGCCATCAGCCACGAAGCTAATAAGGTAGCCAGCTTCTCGAACTACGGCAAAAAAGGCGTGGACCTCTTCTCTCCCGGTGTTGCGATTTACTCGACAGTCCCCGGTTCAAAATACGAAGAGCTGGACGGTACCTCGATGGCCTCTCCCGTAGCAGCAGGCGTGGCAGCTTTAGTGAAATCTTATTTCCCTAAAATTTCGGCGGCTCAGTTAAAACAATTATTGGTGGAATCAGCGACTAAATTTCCTACCCAACAGGTAAACTTACCCGGCGGTGAAGGTCAGGTACCTTTCGGAGATTTGTCTAACTCTGGTGGCGAAGTAAATGCCTATAATGCAGTCAAACTGGCTTTGGAATGGGAAAAAGCAGGTAAGATCAAGTAATCTTATTGTGTTAGTATAAAAAGGATGCAGGGCTCGCCAACTGGTGAGCCCTGCATCCTTTTTATACGTATTAATTATAGTAGTTATAGGCCCACCTGTCATTCAGAGCGAAGCAAAGAACCTTACTGGATTGACTAGTAACTTCATTACTAGCAAGTGATGTTTCTTAAGGATAACGCTGGTGCGAGGTTCCATCTTGTTCCTAGCTTAATACTCTTAACCTTCCCAACAACCCCTAACTAACAACTAAAAACAAATTACTTCTTCAACCCATCCCAAACCGTGTTCACCGCCGTATTAAGAAGCATGATGTTCACCGATAAATCGCCAGAGAGTTTCATTTTCACTACGGCGGTTATGTTGCCGTACACCATCCAGGCCATCAGTTTTGAAGAGATATCTTTGAGTTGGCCCGTATGGATTCCTCTTCTTAAAAACTCCCAAAGGGGTGTATAAAAGTTGAATACATCCTCCTTGGAATCTTTAGTCATGATGGGAGAATTGGCGTAATGCTCAATGAATAAAAATTGATCGGGATTAGTGACGTAATATTCATACAAGCCTAGAAAAACGCCTCGGAAACGATCTTTATACGGCTTCTGAGCATCATCCGACTCCGCAATGACCAGGGCAATTTTCTCCCGGTACATCGCAAAAAGTTCGTCGATGAGCTGTTCTTTACTCTCAAAATAATGGTAAATCGTTCCGGCGGCTACATTGGCGTGTTTTGCCACCATACTCATGGGCGTGGCATGAAATCCGTTTTTAGAAATCAGATCCAGCGTGGCTTCCAGAATCGCCGTTCGCTTGTCCTGCGGTCTTCCTGACTGTTTATTCATCATGTAAGCTTGAGTGTATAGGTCTACCCGGAGGATGAGGTTCTGTCAATCAGTAATTTAATCGGGCTACAATAATACCTGTCTGGTCTCGATGGCGAGCGAGATAATCCGCCAGTGGTTCCGAAGAAACAACCACTTTCTTTTGATCCGTCGAAGCATGTAATAAATGAATGCGTCCATTTCTCCGGTAAGCAAAACCTTCGTGAGACACATCCAGTCCAGCTTTAGCCGTCGTAATGCCAATGACATCACCCGTCTGCATTTTGGACTCAAGGACAGCGATCTTATTTTTCGGAATATAATAGTTGTTCACTGCATTTAACTCATTTTCAATTTTTTCTACGAGTTTAAATGCCTTTTCATCCGCCAACTGCACGTACAAATTGCGATGCTGGGTCATGAAATGAATAGGTTTATGATACGCTTCTCCGCCCCATTCTTCGGCCATCAACTTCGCTTCACCGTAGGTTTGGAGTTGTTGTAGAAACGAAGAAAAATAGTGTAACCGACTTCCGTACCCATTCACCTGCCCCTGGTAATACCGATAGTGGGCCAGGTTTTTCTGGAACTGTTCTATAGTTAGGCTATCCGTTTGAACCGAACGTGTGAAAGCCAGCACGTTTTCTACGAAAGTAGTGCAATCCAGTTCATGAAGATTGATAACTAGCTTCTCCTCTCCCGGCAGTTCCAGCGTTCGAGCTACGTAAGGAGTATTCTGAAAACTCAGAGCGATGCGGCTAGCGGTTTCTCCTGCCGTTACTCCTTTAGGAATATGGAGTTTCTGGGTAATGAGTTCTTCATCTTTCGAAAAAGAATTCAACGTCAGCACCAGTAAGCCCAGGACAGCAGTTTTCCAGAATGTAATCATGTGATGATTTAGATGTAAGCAGGTTCAAGAAGCCAGAAAGCTTTCTGAAAGTTCCGTTCTTAAAGAACTTACGACGGAAGATTTGGTTTCAGATTTTCTTCATCACTAATTCTCAGCGATAACAAACCCGCTATCATCAGTAAAACGCCACCCATAACGATTACCTGAATGGGTTGCAAACCCAGAAAACGGGCCAGAGCGGCTAAACCTAAACTGGCGACCACCTGTGGTAATACAATGAAAAAATTGAAGACTCCCATAAAGAACCCCATCCGATCGGCGGGTAAGCTTCCCGCCAGCATCGCGTAAGGAATGGAGAGAATACTCGTCCAGGCAATGCCAACGCCCGTCATAGACAGCAGAACCAGATTAGGGTCTTCTATAAAGTAAATCGAAATCAAGCCTAAGCCTCCTGCCGACAAACACAGCAGGTGCGTAACTTTTCGGCCCAGCTTACTCGCCATGTAGGGTAAGAATAAGGCAAATAAAGCCGCAACACCGTTATACATGGCCATTGCAATACCCACAAAATCAGCCCCTTCGTTATAGAGTTTGGATTGGGGATCGGTTGTTCCGTATAGGTGCTGAGTAACCGCGTTCGTCATGAAAATCCACATGCAGAACAGGCCGAACCAGGTAAAAAACTGCACGGCTGCCAGTTGTTTCATCACCTTCGGCATTTGAAATAATCCTGAATACGCTTCTCTGAAAACGTCGGATAATCGAACGCGGGCGTGTTCCCGACGAAAGGCTTCCAAATCTTCCGGCGGATATTCTCTG
The DNA here is from genome assembly GCF_031453245.1 of Siphonobacter sp. SORGH_AS_0500. Classification (NCBI taxonomy): domain Bacteria; kingdom Pseudomonadati; phylum Bacteroidota; class Cytophagia; order Cytophagales; family Cytophagaceae; genus Siphonobacter; species Siphonobacter sp. SORGH_AS_0500. Next base: position 2,467,173 of record NZ_JAVIYT010000001.1, on the reverse strand, counting down.
GAAGTTAATACCGTATATAAAACACAAATAAAAAAGACCGCCGCCCCGATGTAGTAAGACCATCGCACGGCATCCGGGATTTTGCCAACATCGGCGGTATTACTAACACCAAAGGCCGAGAGAATGGCTGGTAAAGCCGAGGCTATGACGGCTCCAACCCCAATAAAAAAGCTTTGCATGGCAAACCCCGCCGTGCGTTGTTCGGAAGGTAACAAGTCGCCCACAAAGGCCCGAAAGGGTTCCATAGAAATATTAATGGAGGCGTCCATGAGCCACAGCACAGTTCCTGCCATCCACAACTCCGAGGAATTGGGCATCAGAATCAGAGCAAGCGAAGCCAATACCGAACCCAGAAAGAAAAAAGGTCGCCGACGACCCCAGGTCGTATGCCAAGTGCGATCACTCAGGTAACCAATCACGGGTTGCACGAGCATTCCCGTGATTGGTGCCGCAATCCAGAGGATGGGAATTTCATCGGCATTCGCTCCCAGCGTGGAAAAAATACGGCTGGTATTGGCATTCTGCAACCCCAGGCCAAACTGTATGCCCATAAATCCAAAGCTCATGTTCCAGATTTGCCAGAACGATAATCGGGGTCGGTTCACAACGGAAGTATGGGTCATACCGCAGGTTTTTATTGGGGGGTAATTTCGAAAACGAACACACCATTGGCCGGAATTTGTATTGAAATGCTTTCCGTAGCCCGGAATGATCCCTTTACTTTTTTCGCCAGCAGTAGGTCTTTGTATTGATAATTCCCTTCCGGGTTCAGCCCGACTAATGTCCAGAAGTGTTGGGGAATGCGAACTTCCGCCGTCCGGGATTCTTCCCGATGGAAGTTGGTTACGAACAAGAGAATCTGATTTTCCGTGTAACGGAGGTAACTGTACATATGCACGTCATCATAACCCGGCGATTGCCCCCAGTTATTGACGTATTGTAAATCATAAAAATGACCCGTCTGAACGGCTTCCGATTTTTGACAGAGCTTATTAACGGCCGCGTAGAAATCATACAACTGCTTTTCTTCGGCGTTTAATTGGCCTCCATCAAATTTGCCTTCGTTCATCAACTTTTGCCATTGAGGAACGGCCCACCAGTCAAAAATCGTCGTTCTTCCGTCTTTCGTCTGAAAGCCCTCCGCGTCCGCCGCGGGCTCGCCTACTTCCTGGCCGAAGAACAACATCAGTGGCCCCCGTCCCATCGTAGCACTTACCACCCAGGCCGGAATCGCGTAGTTGGGGTTTCGAGCAAAAAACTCACTGGCAATACGTTGTTCGTCGTGGTTTTCCAGAAACCGTAACATGTGCTGATCGATATCCCCCGATTCCTGTTGCCAGATTCTGGTAATATCCGCCACATTTCCCCGGCCTTCCATCAACGCTCTCAAGGTATCGTAAAGTCCTACTTTGTCGTAGAGGTAATCAAATTTTCCGTTGAAGATGTAGTTATGATACTGAGCCGGATTATAGATTTCGGCGATGAAATCAACGGTATATTTGGCCTTCACTTGCGGAATACACCAGCCCCAGAACTCCACCGGAACCATTTCGGCCATATCGCAACGGAAGCCATCGACGCCCTTGCTGGCCCAAAACAGCAGAATATCCCGCATCTTGAACCAGGTGTTGGGAATAGGATCAAAATGCGTAGCCCGGTTTTTCAGGTAATCCACGCCATAATTCAGCTTCGTGGTTTCGTACCAGTGATTAATGTTCGGACGGGAAGAAAATACGTCATCACCCGTCGCTTTGGCGGGGTACTCATGGTAAGGCTGTACTGATTCAACGGGTACGTGTACGCCTTCGGGAATGATAAATTCCTCGCCGGGCAGGTAATAAAAATTGTTTTCGGGAGAAAAAGCTACGCCCGATAAATCGCCTTCGCCCAAATCCAGAACGCCCGTAGGTTTCACGTCAGAATGATACTGACGAGCAACGTGATTGGGCACGAAATCAATGATTAATTTCAGCTTCTGCTTATGAACCCGTTCGACCATTGCCTCAAATTCGGCCATGCGATGGGTTGGGTTCTCAGCTAAAAAAGGGTTTACGTCGTAATAATCTTTAATGGCATAAGGCGAACCCGCCCGACCCTTGATCACCGCTGGATGATCTTTCGGAATGCCCAGCTCTGAGAAATCCTCCATGGTGGCGTGTTCAATAACGCCCATAGTCCAGACGTGGGTAATGCCAAATTTCTTGAGGCTTTTTAAAGCCGTTTCGTTTACGTCACTAAAGGTTCCGGTGCCGTTTTCCTTCAGGGAGCCCCAGGGCTTTACCTGCTTATTTTTATTACCGAATAAACGAATGGTCAATTGGTAAATAAGTAACTTATGATTGGGTGAGGTGCTAGACATGTGGTTATCAGGGAAGTTTAAAGGGTACTGGCAGGAAAAACTAACGCAAACTTCTGAACAGTCCGTGTTTTTCCGATTGATTCGTTAAGTATCGTAAAATTCATTAACAATGCAGAATCTACTGTGTTTTAAAATCCTGTAATTAAATGCGGCTTTAGACTTATATTTCGGTAGCATTCTTGAAAATATCAATCTTTAACACTGATTTTCGCCTTAAAAATATATTATATCTAATTAAATTAATATTTATTCGCTAAAGAATTACCTTACGTATACCTTACATTTACCCCCAAGCTTAGCACTATCTTACATGCACCGACTTGCCCATCGATGGATCGTACTGACCTGCCTTCTCTTCTGCCTGGCTTATTTTGCAGAAGCTCAGGGACTTAAAGTAGATCATATTAACCCTACTAACTGGTTTGTGGGGATGAAAAATCAGCAGTTACAATTGCTGATGCACGGTCCTAATCTGAAAGGAACGAAGGTAAAGGTTAATTATCCCGGTGTCTTTGTCGAGCGGGTACAAACCGTTGATAATCCCAATTATATACTGGTTGATTTAACCATTGCTGCCGCTGCCAAACCCGGCACGGTTCAGTTACAATGCACTAAAATTTTTCCCCTTACCGAAAAAAGACAAAACGCAACGGTAATCAATGGCGGTCGGGAAATAACCATTACCATTCCTTACGAACTGAAAGCCCGAACCGCGAAACCGCAGACGGTAAGTTCCAAAGACTTTGTCTATCTCCTGCTCCCCGACCGCTTCGCAAACGGCGATCCGACGAATGATCGTTTTTCGGATATGGCAGATACGCAATCCGACCGCACTAGTCCTTTTCTGAGGCACGGCGGGGATTTACAGGGCATTACCAAACACCTCGATTACTTCAGGGACTTAGGCGTAACCACGCTTTGGCTCAATCCCGTTATTGAAAACGATCAGGCGTTAACGGATGAAGGCGGCACGAAGCGTTCCGCGTACCACGGCTATGCATTTACCGATCATTATAACGTGGACAAACGCCTGGGCGGGAATGAAGCTTACCTGAAACTAATTCAGTCCGCTCATGCCAAAGGCTTGAAAATCATGCAGGATGCGGTGTATAATCACGTTGGGAATCGACATTGGATTGTTCGGGATTTGCCCGCTAAAGACTGGCTTAATCAATGGCCCCAGTACCAGAATACGACGTACAAAGATCAGCCCGTTGCTGATCCCTATGCCTCTGAACAGGATCGAAAAATCAGTCAGGATGGCTGGTTTACCTCCTTCCTGCCCGACTGGAATCATAAAAACCCATTCGTTGCTAATTTTCTGATTCAGCATGCGTTGTGGACGGTTGAATATTTTGGCATTGACGCCTGGCGGGTAGATACCTATTTCTACAATAACCTGGAATTCATGAATACGCTCAACCAGCGTCTGCTAAACGAGCATCCCAATTTGTACATCTGCGGAGAAAGCTGGGTGAATAATGTGCCCAATCAGGCTTATTTTGCAAAAAATAAACTGAACGTTCCCTGGAAGAGTAATCTGCCCGGAGCCATTGATTTTCAGTTGTATTTTGCCACCAATGAATCCCTCAATCAGTCGAATAACCGTTGGTACGAGATTCTGGGGCAGGATATCCTCTATGACGACGCTTTTCGTAACCTTATCTTTCTGGATAACCACGATTTAGATCGGTATTTTTCGGTGATTGGGGAAGATTTGAACAAGTATAAAATGGGCATAACTTTTTTGCTCACCACGCGAGGCATCCCACAACTTTACTACGGCACCGAGATTCTTATGAAGAATTTCAAAAATCCATCTGACGCGGAAGTTCGTAAGGATTTTCCGGGGGGCTTTCCCAATGACCCCTCGAGTAAATTCACGGCTGAAGGTCGAACGTCAACTGAGAATGAAGCATATTCCTTCGTTCGAACCCTTGCCCGTTACCGGCAGCAATCCACAGCCCTGCAAACCGGAAAATTGACTCACTTTTTGCCACAGGACGGAATCTATGCTTATTTTAGGCACGATTCTCAAGGGAAAGTAATGGTTTTACTGAACCCTACCAAAGATGCCAGAACCGTTCAAACGGATCGTTTCAGCGAACTGCTAAACGGGGTAACCTCTGCTAGAAATGTAATGACAGGAGCCTCGCTTCCTTCATTCAAACAAATACAATTATCACCCTGGTCTTCGCTGGTGCTGGAATTACACTAATCTGAAAACCAAAATTTTGACTACTTTGAAAGCTTGCCTTTTTGATCTGGACGGAGTGATTGTCGATACGGCCATTTACCATTACAAAGCCTGGAGACGCATGGCCAATGAACTGGGTTTTGATTTTACTGAACATCAAAACGAACAACTCAAAGGCGTTTCCCGCATGGAATCGCTGGAATTAATTTTGGGTTGGGGCGGCGTTACCTTATCGGACGAAGAAAAAAATAAATGGGCGACTCAAAAGAATGAATGGTATCTCGAATACATTCATCAAATGACTCCCGACGAAATATTACCCGGAGTGAAAGACTTTCTGGAATCACTTCGCAAGGCCGACATTGGCATTGGTTTGGGTTCGGCCAGTAAAAACGCCCGACTCATTCTGGAACAAATCGGTATGATTGACTCCTTCGACGTCATTATCGACGGTACGCACATCACCAAAAGCAAGCCTGATCCCGAAGTGTTCTTACTGGGAGCCAAAGCTTTCAACCTGCCTCCTGCCGACTGTGTCGTCTTTGAAGACGCAGTAGCGGGCATTGAAGCGGCCCATCGCGGAGGCATGAAAGCCGTGGGGGTGGGTTCAGCGGAGGTACTTACCGAAGCCGATATTGTGATTTCGTCCTTTACGGAAACTAGTTTATCCAAACTCAGCGATGAACTATTAGGCTGGCAATAAGCTCGCCTCTCTTGCTAGATTGACTTTATGACCATTAAACATACAAAATCAGTCGCTTAAGGCTGATTTATGAAAAAACTCGGATGAAAAATTATCTAACACACGACGAATGGTGCATCATTGAAGAGGGCTTTCATCCCGAATACAATGAAATCACCGAATCCATCATGTCGCTTGGCAATGGGCGAATGGGCCAACGGGGTAATTTCGAAGAAGGATACTCGGGAAAAACGCTCCAGGGTAACTACGTTGCCGGCGTTTATTTTCCCGATAAAACTCGCGTAGGCTGGTGGAAAAACGGGTACCCTAATTACTTCGCCAAGGTAATCAATGCTGCCAACTGGCTCGGCGTTCAGATTGAACTGGAAGACGAAAAGCTGGATTTGGCGAACTGCCAGGTGCATCATTTTCAGCGAACCCTGAACATGAAAGAAGGCTGGCTCAGTCGTTCTTTTGTGGCCATGTTACCTTCCGGCAAACAGGTTGGGGTTACGGCAAAACGCTTCTGCTCGCTTACGTATGACGAGGGGGCCGTTATTCGTTACTGCATCAAGCCGCTTAACTTCGATGGAAAACTTACGATCATTCCTTACATCGACGGTACAATTTCCAACCGGGATTCGAATTATGATCAGAAATTCTGGCAGGAAATTCATCGCGAAACGGGTTTTGCGGAAGGGTATCTGCATTTAACCACGATTCCTAACCCTTATAACGTTCCTCAGTTTGAAGTCGTTACGGGTCAGAAATTTGATCTATACCGCGACGGAGCTCCTTTCCATTTCAAGGCATTACCCGTCAAGCAGGATCGTTACGTGAGTAGCCGCATTCAGTTAGACGTGATTGCTGGCGAAGAAATTGCCCTGGTAAAATACGCTTGTAACATCAGCGACCAGAATCATAGCCGCGAAGAGTTATTATCCATAGCCAAGAATTACCTGCAGAAAATGTCTGATAAAGGGTATGAAGCTTTGCTGAAAGAGCAAATTCAGGCCTGGGATCAGAAATGGCAGCACATGGATATTGTGATTGAAGGCGATGTAGCAGCCCAGCAGGCCATCCGTTTCAATCTCTTCCAGTTAAGTCAGACGTACACGGGCGAAGACGATCGTTTAAACATCGGTCCGAAAGGCTTTACTGGCGAAAAATACGGCGGAGTAACCTATTGGGATACCGAAGCCTATTGCATTCCTTTTTATCTTTCTACGGCTGAGCCCAAAGTAGCTCGTAACTTGTTGATTTACCGTTGGAAGCAACTGGGCAAAGCAATTGAGAATGCCGAGAAACTTGGATTTAAGGACGGAGCTGCTCTTTACCCGATGGTTACCATGAATGGGGAAGAGTGCCATAACGAATGGGAAATTACGTTCGAGGAAATTCACCGGAACGGAGCCATCGCCTACGCTATCCACGATTACGTGCGTTACACGGGTGATCGGGCTTATCTGGGCGAGTATGGCTTTGAAGTCCTACTGGGCATTGCCCGTTTCTGGTCGCAACGCATTACCTGGTCGGAAGAGCGGCAGAAGTTTGTCATGCTGGGTGTTACGGGACCAAATGAATACGAAAACAACGTTAATAACAACTGGTACACGAACTACATCGCTTGCTGGTGTCTTCGCTATGTGCTGGAGGTAGCGGAAGAGTTGAAGTCAACCGATGGCGAACGTTACCAAGCCCTGGTTCAGCAACTTCACCTTGCCGAAGAAACAGAGTTCGCTCGTTTCCAGCAAATTATCGATCAAATGCATTACCCAGCCTCGGAAGAGTTGGGTATTTTCCTCCAGCAGGACAATTACCTGGACAAGGAAAACATTCTCGTCAGCGATTTACGTCCAGAAGATCGACCGCTGAACCAGAAATGGTCCTGGGACCGGATTTTGCGTTCGCCTTTCATTAAGCAGGCGGATGTCTTACAGGGGCTTTACTTTTTCGAGGAAGAATTTTCAGAAGAGGTGATTCGCCGGAATTACGATTATTACGAACCCCGCACCGTTCATGAATCATCGTTATCCCCCTGCGTTCACGGCATTCTGGCTTCGGGTTTAAACAGACCCGAGAAAGCGTACGAGATGTATCTCCGCACCAGCCGTCTCGATCTGGACGATTACAATAACGATACCGAAGACGGGCTGCACATTACCTCTATGGCCGGAACCTGGATGAGTATTGTGAAAGGTTTTGGTGGTTTACGGATCAAAGACGGGCAGTTGCATTTGTCGCCCACGTGTCCGCAGCAATGGCAGGGATATTCCTTCAACATTCGCTTCCGGGATAACTTACTGGATATTAAGGTAAGTGCCGATGGAGGAGTTATCGTTGAAAACCGTGAAGGCGATGCTCTAAACGTCTGGGTCAATGGCGAAGAACGGGCTATTGCGGCAGTTGAAAAGGCTTAATTGGTTCTTTTTCCCAGTAAATTCACTCCTATTAACGTCACAAGGAACGGCTCAGAGGTATCTTTGAGTCGTTCTTCTTTTTAATCCTATGCCCTACTCATTCGATCCTTTCCCCGTATTAACCACTGACCGATTAGTCTTACGACAGCTCACGCCTGACGATACGGAAGATATGTTTTCGCTCCGATCTAATCCTGAGTTGATGAAATACATTCCACGGCCCCTTGCTCTATCGAGCAACGATGCTCTGGTTCTGATTGAGCAAATGAATCAGCGTACACAAGAGCAGAAATCCATCATTTGGGGAATTTCTCTTCGAGAGAACCCGGCTCTGCTCGGATTCATCGGATTCGTGAATCTGTATCCTGAGCATTTCAGGGCTGAAGTGGGCTATATGCTTCACGGCAATTTCCATCGGAAAGGCATCATTCGGGAAGCATTAAACCAAGTAATTCGATACGGATTTGAAACGATGCATCTACACACGATTGAGGCCATTACTGATCCTGAAAACATAGCCTCCGCCGCAGTGCTTACGCAATACGGATTTCAGCAGGAAGGTTATTTCCGGGAGAATCGTTTTTTCAATGGAAAATTCATTAGTCAAATTAACTGGACGTTATTCCGCTCTGCATTTCTCAAAACTACGAATCAGGAATGATAGTCATTCATCGGGATCAGCCGCTGCCCGTTCCTCACACGTCATACGAAGAAAAAGTCATTGGTTTTTGTGAACAATGGCTCGCCGGACAATCCACGTTTACCATCCATACGTCCGGGTCGACGGGTATTCCCAAAGCCATCGAATTAACGCGAAGCCAGATGCAAGCGTCGGCCCAACTGACCGCCGATACGTTTCAGCTTCAAAAAGGCGACCGGGCTTTGTGTTGCCTAAATGTGGAGTACATCGCCGGAATGATGATGTTGGTTCGTGCCCTCGAGATTGGTCTGGAATTGGAGGTAATCGAGCCTACGTCTGCGTTATCGCCGTATCTGAACGGCATTGATTTCGTGGCACTCGTTCCGCTTCAGCTACAGAAGCTGCTCGAAAATCCCGAACACCATTTGCCCGCTTTGCAGAAAATGAAAGCGATTATTTTGGGTGGAGCTGCCGTATCATCAAGCTTACAGGAAAAACTGGACGCGTTATCCTCACCCGTATATGCGACCTATGGCATGACCGAGACGGTTTCGCACATTGCGGTTAAACGGTTAAACGGGCCGGAAAAAACGGATTATTTTCAGGCTCTCCCCGGCGTGGAATTAGGGCTGGACGAGCGGGGCTGTCTGCACATTACCGCAGCCGCATCCAATCACGAACGCATCCAAACGAACGACGTGGCGGAGATGCTGGGAGAAAGCCGTTTTCGAATTCTGGGCCGAGCCGATAATATTATTAACTCTGGGGGCGTCAAGATTCAACTGGAAGAAGTAGATCGTTTGCTGGAACCGATCATGCACGAACATTTTCCAGGTAAGCGGTATTTTACCTGGGGATTTCCCAATGAGACATTAGGCCAGCAGTTAGCGTTAGTCATTGAAGGCGAAACCCAGGTTTCTGATCAGATCAATAGGTTTTTAGAACACCTGAAAAGCTTCTTGCCTACTTATAAAAATCCTCGCAGCATTCATTTTATTTCTCAGTTTATGCATACGCCCAGCAATAAAATTGATAAAAAAACCAGCGTCGCTCAACTGAACCGGAGTGTTTAGAGCTTTCGTTTCCATCATCTCGGACGAAGCGATGTTTAGCGTTACTAAGACTAACGGCCCTAACAAACGCATTTGCCAGTAATGAAGTCACCTGTCATTCCAGTAAAGTTCTTCGCTTCGCTCTGAATGACAAATGGGGTGTTGTGGCACGCCTGTGCATCCACGCTAGTGCGGCTTTTCTTTTTACTATTACCCACCTGTCCTCTCAAAGGAAGGGAGAAACCTTATACTTGCTTTGCTAAGTGTCCATGAAAAGCAAGTAAGTTCTTATAATGATTTAATAATAGATCGTTCGACCCTAAAACGTTGACTATCAATTAACCAGCTATCCATTAGAAACGATCAACTACTTGTATTTGATTCGGCTTTTATTAGCTAAAAGCACACCATAAAGGGTATAAACTGAAAACTATTCATTATTTTTCCCCTTTAGAAATGCGTTTATGGAAACTCCTTTACGATCCATCGAGATTAATTACCAGACAGCCGAACTCATTCCGGCTCCTTATTCCCACAAATACTCCATCCGGGCGACTATCAATCGGGCTGATGAATTGCAAGTCAACTTTCAGATTGAGTATATCGATCGGGAAGATTTGACAGAAGATGAAATCTGGGGAGAAGGATTTACCGGAAGCGACGATTTCGCCTGGGAAGGCACCCTTCTGCCCGTCTGGACCAATGAAATTCGCTCGCTTGGAGCAAAAACAGAGTTCTATAAAAGTAATCGCCTAGCCAACGAAGCAGAAAATCAGTTCTGGCTTAGTCTGGAATATAAAGATCAGGAGCCGGTGCTGGGGAAGCCTAAAAACCGGGAAGCCTGGGAGTATTTGTCGCAGGAGTTAATTCAGGCAATTTATGAAACCGCTAAACTCGAAGCTCCACTTAAACTGATCTACCTGAAAAAGCTAAAAGATAAATCCATTCAGGTTGAAATGAATGTCTTTTTCTCGAAGCGAACGGTAAAGATGAATCTTCAGATTGATAATACCGAAAAGTCTAATGAGGTTCGTTGGGATACGTTAAATCCGGTTTTAAAGCTCATTTACGCGGGCGAATTTCTCGCAGAAAAAGCCACGCAAAAAACCCCGGAACGCCCCGGTAATTACATTAATGTGGGCGATGGCCTCTGGTATGAATTCGGAACTTCATTGGTTAACCCCAGTGGTAATAATCGCTTTTTAAACGATATTGAAAAGTCACTGGACGAAATTTCAGGACTTTCTTAACAAAGACAAAAGCCGGACTTAGAATCCGGCTTTTGTTTTTCAGGGGTCATGCTCTTCCGAGTGTCTGTATAATTAAAGGCCTCTCATTTCTTATTACTTTTAAAAGCACAAGCGGGATTACTTTACTCTCCTTTTTATTTTCACAGGCTGTCATTCAGAGCGAAGCGAAGAACCTTATGATGATGGGGTATAGTTTCTAATGGAGAGTTCATTAGCCTTGCTTTACGCTCGTCCCATTCTCACAGAAGTTCTTTCTCACTTTTGTCTTTATTCCATCAATTTTTCTGACGTCCGTAATGATGAAACTTGCATTTGAGTTATTCTTTTTTGCAAGTTCTATCATATTAGGGAGAAATGGTAATTCCAACACATCAAAGTCGGGTCTTTTTGATAAGAGATATTTTTTAATATTTCCCAGTCCACAGTCAATTTCTAAAATTCTGGCTTTGTCTTTTATAATTGTATTGTAGATGTAATTATACATTTTTTTTGTATAAGTCTAAATCCACAAACTTGTCTTAATAAAGTCCAGCTACTTTGTTCTAGGTTTCAAAGGTTACTTTGTATCTATCCACGGTCTACTTTTTTATTTGTTAATAATGCAATTCCTAGCCAGTATGCCGGAGCAAGAGCGATGGCAGGTACCATGAACGGGAAATAAAAATTTTCGAAATTGTCAAGCAAGCAAAGTATACAGAATATTATTCCAATTATACAAAAAGCGGATAAGCTAATCAATTGCCATTTTTTGATTTCAAGTTGTTTTAAGAGTATAAATGTCAGTATAATTTCAGTTAGGTAAAGGCCAATTCTGGCCAGTGTCCGCCAAGTAATCTGAAAGTTGAATTGTACGGAAAAATCATTTGGACTTTTACCCTCAGCCACCCAGTTTTTCATTTCGGAACTAAGCATAAAAGAACTGTAATTGTCCCATAAGTTGAAGAGTATAGTAACGATTAATATTGCGAAAAACGTCTTGGGTTGTACGCCTCTAATTGGAGTTAATACGTTAAGACCTCCGAAGAATAATAACAGCGTAGCAAGTAAAAGCAAGCCGTATCTGAACTGTTCAATGATGGCAAATGTCAATAAACTTCCGTCCATTCTTGGCGGGCCTAAGTGTAACGGGAAAATAGCGGTCATACCTATCGCAAAAAAAAGCCATCCTGAAATAGGATTGGATTTTTTAAGAGTAAAAATAAGTCCTGTTCCAATTGCGACAATTCCTATGCAGATAGCAACATAGGTTCCAAAAGTCTGGTTGTCTACTTGTTCTTCGGGTGGGAAGAAGTTTTCCGTTATCGGAAAAAATGGCAAAACTAGAAGCACAATGATTCCTATTGTCCTAAATATAATTATTAAAATTTTATTCATATTATTTTAGTATTATAGGTGTCACTCTCGTGCAAGATGCCATCTCGTTCCTAATAAAAGCTTTGGTAACACTGAGCGTTGCATACGCTTTTCTCAGGCATCCGCGACTGAGTCGCGGACGAACGGTGGGCAATTCATTAGCCTTACTTTCGTCCCATTCCCACAGAAGTTTTCTCCCTACGGTCGAGATGGCAGGCCGGGAGTGTATGTACTCCCTTTCTCCCTGTCATCCAGAGCGGAGCGAAGGACCTTACTGACCTTTGCGAACGTATTAGGTCATAAACAAACTTTACTAACCCTAACCCATTCCTACAGAAGTTCTCTCTCCAGGTTTGAGAGGGGACAGGTAGAGGTACTTATTGTATACCCTGGGTCATCCAAAGTGAAGCAAAACCTTCCATTTACTTTACCCGATCCAGTTCCATTTTCAGTTCTTCAACCAAAGCTTTCATTCGGTCCAGCGACAAGGGCGGCTCGGGTAGCTGGGTGCTGTAAAATCCCTTTACTGCCCAGACTTCAATAATATCTTTAGAAGACACTTCCAGCGTTTGAATGGCTGGGTTATCGGAACTTAATAACAGCGTACTTTTGATCTTCAACTGATTATATACCCGTCGATACATAATACCCTGCGGTCGGGCCACAATGATGTAATGCTTGGAGTCTTCCAGTTTATACCAGTCATTTACCTGCTCAGCAATGATGATTGAGCCGGGAATGGAAAAGTCTTCACCTACCTCAAAAGCCCGGACAACGCCCGATTGCGTTCGCGGGCCCTGGAAGGGCGGCAATTGCTGAATGTATTCGCCCTGTCTTGATTTAGTAAGATACTCACTTGTCTGCTCCTTCTTAACCAACCGAATACCCGAATCCTGACTCACATTGGTACTCGGTGCATTGACCGAAGGTGTCAGGACGGGCGTTTGAATTGGCGTATCGAAGGACTTTGGCTTTTCAACAGGTAGGGTCGCAGCCGGATAATCCAGACGATTTAATTTTCGCAGTGTCACCCGCTGAGCAACCAGATTAACCTGAGATTTTTGCCGAAAGTAGGTATCAACCACTTTCTGAATGGGCTGAGGGGGCCTCGAAGGCTCTGCCCGGTAAACCGGAGGTGGCGGAGCCGAAGTCCCCAGGTTTAAACTGGGCGTGTCCCGAATGCGGCGTAAATCAGCCGTTAGTAATTGATCCAGCGTAACCCCAAATAGCTGGGAAAGCTTGATTAGCGTCTCACGCGGCGGATTGGCCCGAGCTTCTTCATAGGCTCCAATATTGGGTCGTTTGGTTCCCAACCGACGAGCTAACTGCTCCTGAGTCAGATCGTTACGATTCCGTAAATATCGAATATTTTCACTAATGATGCTCATACCTCCTCGCGTTTTGACAAAATTTTTAGCAAAACTATTTAAAATTGAAAATCAGGCAAGCATTAATTGAGGTATTCGATTTTCTTGCCCATTTTTACTCGACTTACCACTATATTCTACAATTCTCAAAGGTGTTACTTTCGCAGTTTGTGAGTAGCTTTCCACACTTATTTATTGCAAATCCCTGACGCGTTCAGTTAATACCCCACCTTAGGTATGTCGACTTGTTTACGATTATTAGTTATCCTACTAACGATCAGCTTTTTAGCAATCCCATCCTGGGCTCAACTTGGCAATACTTCCCAAAATCAGTCTTCGCTGCAATGGTCACAAAAACGCACCCCTCACTTCCGGTTAATCTACCCAAAGGGCTATGATTCCCTGAGTAATCATTTAGCGAATACCCTCGAAACGGTTTATGATCCTGTCGCGAAAACCCTGGGACGAAGACCCCGACCTATTTCTTTAGTATTACAAACCCAAACTACCGTTTCCAATGGGTTTGTAACCCTCATGCCCCGACATACAGAGTTCTACATCACACCACCTCAGGACGCTAATTTTCTGGGGAATAACCGCTGGCTGGATTTACTGGCCGTCCATGAATTTCGGCATGTGGTGCAGTACGAGAAGGCCATGACGGGCCTTAGTAAAGCTTTGTTTTACGCCTTTGGCTATAACGCCACTTCTTTTATCAACTTGGGCGTTCCAGACTGGTTCAGTGAAGGAGATGCCGTTTGTACGGAGACCGCTCTAACGGCGGGAGGTCGCGGTCGAATTCCTGAATTTAACCTGCTGCAACGGACGCAGTTATTAAGTCGGCCTAAACCTTTCTCTTACTTTAAAGCCGTCGCGGGATCGTATAAGGATAATGTGCCGGACTGGTATGTGCTGGGGTATCAACTGACCAATTATACCCGCCGAACTTTCGGCCCGGAGGTTTGGGACCAGGCGTTGAACAAGTATTACCGTTTCCCCTTCTACCCTTTTTCATTCTCGGATAAATTACGAAAAACGACAAAAGTTGGCGTAGAGGGCTTGTATAGATTGGCCAATGAGGACTTTAAAAAGCAATGGTCGGAACAACAACCCAGGAACTTAACCCCTGTGGATTACCAATCGGCCCTTCCGAAGGTATATACAGATTATCAATTTCCCCAGTATTTACCCGATGGCCGCTTGATCGCTCTTAAATCAGGTTTAGCGAATATTCCAGCGTTTGTTAGACTGGATACATTAAAGGAAGAAACGCTTTTTGAAACGGGTTACCTCAATAATTCTGCTACCCTTTCTTTCGGTACCCATACGCTCGTTTGGGCGGAACAGCATTTTGATCCCCGGTGGGGAATGCGGGATTATACCGTACTAAAAACCCTGCACACGCAAACGGGAAAACTGAATAAATTAAGCTCCCTTAGCCGTTACTTCGCCCCGAGCATTTCGCCCGACGATTCTCGCATTATTACCGTTGAAGTGGATACGCAGGGCAAAAGTCAACTGGTATTACTTGATGCTTCCACTGGACAAGTTTTGCAGGTATTCCCCAATCCAGATCAGGCATTTTATCAACAGCCCCGTTTTTCAACCGACGGACAGCAGGTAGTGGTTACCAAGCAAATAGGCCGTAAAAAGACGTTCGAGATAGTAACGCTTGCCAACGGCAGTACCCAGGAAGTCTTTACACCCCTTATTCAGAACATTGCTCAACCTTTACTTCACCAGAACTGGTTGATTTACAACGCTCCGTATACAGGCATTGACCAGATTTACGCCTATCATCTTACCACTAAAAAGACGTATCAGGTCACCCGTCGACCTTTTGGGGCTTACCATGCGGCCCTTTCTCCTGATCGAAAAACGCTGGCTTTTCAGGATTTTGGTGAAAAAGGATTTCGAATCGGTACCATGCCTTTTGACCCTTCCCACTGGCCGGAAATACAGGAAATCCCGGCCGCTCCTGATCGCTCTTTTGGGCCTTTGGTTCAGCAGGAAAACAATGCCTCTATACTCTCAAAAGTCCCTGGTCAGGACTACCCTACTCGCTCTTATTCCAAAGCCAATTTATTCAATATTTATCATTGGGGACCTACGTTCAGTTCCAGCATTACGGACTTGAATGTGGGTATTGAATCCCAGAATCTTATTTCAACCGCTTTTACCTCTGGTGGCTACACCTACAACGCAGCCGAAAGGCAGGGCCAATGGTATGGTAACTTCAGTTATTACGGCTGGTACCCCGTGCTGGATGTGAGTGTGAGCAGCGGCTCCCGAGCCACCCGATATGCCTTAGACCGGCAAGCTCCGCTCGACAGCACGGGTGTGGATCGCTGGCGTCAAAACGACCTGAATGTGGGCCTTCGTTTACCCCTTACCTTCACGCATTCCAAGTACCGGGAAGGGCTATCAATGGCCGTTTATGGCAATTTCATTCAAACGAAAGGGTATGACCTTTGGGTTCGAAACCGGAACGAACCGGGCTCTAATAACCTGGCTGCTACGACGGTATCTTTCGCGTATAACCGCTTGTTACGGCAATCCAAACGCGATGTTCAACCTCGCTGGGGACAAACCTTTTTGGCCTACGCCCGCAATACGCCCTTTGGCGGTACTTTGCAGGGGAACCTACTAGCTTTACAAACGCGGTTGTACTTTCCGGGTTTTGCCAAACACCATTCGCTCCGCGTCTTTGGGGGTATTCAGTTTCAGGGAGCTTCGGATACTTATGTTTTCAGTAGCCCGCTATTTTTCCCAAGAGGTTATGCTTACGAAAACGCTCAACGCCTGACGACCGGATCGATTCAATATCAATTACCCCTGCTTTACCCCGATCTGGCCATCGGGCCCTTGTTATACATTCAGCGAGTGAAACTCAATGCCTTTGTGGATGGCGGCCATGCGTTGATTCCGGTGCGGAATAATGGTCTGCGGGATCGTTATTACGGATCTGCGGGTTTGGACATCATTTTTGATTTTAATCTGCTCCGTTTCCGGCAGCCGCTGGAACTGGGATTCCGGCAAGTTATCACGCAGGAAAGGAGGTATTCTGCTCAGCTTTTAGTAGTGGATATTGGCTTTTAATGCTACGCTTGTTCTCGATTAATGGTGTCTCTATGGGGTATCAGGCCAGCCCTTTCACATTTTTTAACGCCTGGAACGTCGATTTTGTCGCTGAAAAGAAAGGTGGGTATTGCTAATGTCAGCTTTGATGCCATACATTGCCCCCCTCAAATTTTGTTAAGCCATTCACTTTTCAGCCATGAAATCATTCCTTTTAGCCTTTGCTCTGTTGTGGAGCACTACCCTATCATTCGCCCAGTTTCGTCCCAACCGAAACGGTAATGCCAACAATCAGACGGTTCAGTTTTATTCCCGTTCCAACTATAAAGGCGATGTCATTCGACAAGGCATAGGTACTTACCGAACCATTGACTGGACCATCAATTCCATTCAGGTTCCTCAGGGGTATGTCGTAGAAGCTTTCTCACAGCCTAACTTCCGGGGAGAGTCCGTAAAACTGATGGGTAACGTTGCTCAGTCGGGTAACCAGATCCGTTCGCTTCGCATTAGCCGGGATTATACCAACGATCGCCCTGATTACGATAATGGTGGCCGCCCGGGTCGTCCAGGCCGCCCCGATAACTCCAGACGTCCCGGTTCCAATGACCGCAATGGTGCTGTCGTTTTATACATGGATGATAACTACCGTGGGGGCTCTGCTACCCTGAACGTAGGTCGTCACCGTTCGTCGGCTCTAGGTCAGTTAAATCGTCAGGCTTCTTCCATTCAGATTCCAGAGGGGTATAGCATTCAGGTTTTTGAAAATGACAGCTTCTCTGGCCCTTCCTATACCTTAACCAGCAGCTCAGATCGTCTGAGAAATATTGGCTGGAATGATCGTATTTCTTCGATTATTGTCAGTCGTACCAGATATTAATCCATCACTTACCAGTGCATAAAGCAGCAAGAGAGGCCCGTTACTACGAGCCTCTCTTGCTGCTTTATGCACTACTACTCTTTAAAACTGAAAATAGATAAAAGGCTGGACTTCGGCGGATTGTACCTGAGTCATTAAAATAATCACTCCTAATAACCAGGCCAGTTTTCCGACCAGCGGTAAGCGGGTAACCAAGCCTTCTGCCTGTAACTCTACTGAACGTGGAATGAAATGCAGGAAGTACCCTAAAACCATGACCAGTAATACATTCTGGTAGCCCAGCACAAATTCTGTGAAGATTTCAGGTTTGAATTGTGTGGCAATCTGGGTGAGTACCTCACGGGCAATTTCCATGGAGTCGGCCCGGAAAAATATCCAGCAGAAGCAGACAAAATGAAAGGTTAACACCTGAGCCAGCAACCGGGGCAGCGGAAAATTTCCCACTGAAAAATACGAGCGAAAGAAGCGATGCACCACCAGAGCTCCGCCGTGAAGCATTCCCCAGAGAATAAATCGCCAGGCTGCTCCGTGCCATAATCCACCCAGCACCATCGTCATAAATAGATTGAAATAGGTGCGAAACGTACCTTTCCGATTCCCTCCCAATGAAATGTAGAGGTAGTCGCGTAACCAACTGGAAAGCGAAATATGCCAGCGACGCCAGAATTCAGTTACGTTTCGGGATTGGTAAGGGGAATCAAAATTGATAGGATACTGAAAACCCAGTAGCAAAGCAATTCCAATCGCCATGTCTGAATACCCCGAGAAATCACAATAAATCTGTAAGGCATACCCATACACGCCAAACAGGTTTTCGAGTCCTGAATAGAGCGTGGGGTTATCGAAAATACGGTCAACGAAATTGATACTGATGTAATCGGAAATGATTACTTTTTTGAACATCCCGCTACCAATCAGGAAAATGGCTCGTCCGAACTGCTCGGGAGTCACGACAACCGGACGGTATAACTGCGGAATAAAATCCTTGGCCCGAACGATGGGACCTGCCACCAATTGCGGGAAAAAGGACACAAAAAAGGCGTAATCTAGAATACTCTTCACGGGTTTGATTTCGCCCCGGTAAATATCAATGGTATAACTCAGCGACTGAAACGTATAGAACGAAACACCCACCGGAAGAAAAATCGGTAGCGGATTAAAGGGTTCGTGCGTCCATTGCGTCCAGGCTTCGTAAAAGAAATTGGTGTACTTAAAATACGCCAGTAAGCCCAGATTGAGCACTAGGTTTATAATCATCCATACTCTTTTGTAAAATCGCTGTTCGGCATCGTAAATGAACCATCCCAGCACGTAATCAACGACTGTAGCCAGCACTAGCAACAGAAAATACCAGCCCGAAGACTTATAATAGAAGTACAGCGAAAAGAGCGTAACAAAAATAACTTTAGCCCGATGATGGGGCCGAAGAATTACGTAAAGGCAGGAAAAACCCAGAAATAACCACAGGAATAAACCGCTGTTGAACAACATCGGTGCATTGGCATGGTACTGGAATAAATCGGCTAACTTATTAAAGTCGATCTGTAACATATTCATTGAAGGCATTCATCAAAGCCTGGTATAACAAATTCCCCTGAAACTCGTAGCCTTGGCGGGTGTAGTGAACGCCGTCGCTGCCAATGAGATGATTCTTTCGCCAGAAAGATGCCGCTCCCGTAATGCCATACAGGTCCCAGCAAGGCAGGTGGTGCTGATTGGCGTAGTCGAGGATGGTCTGCCGTACCTCGCCCATTTTGGCATTGGGCTGTGTGCGTCTTTTGTAGGAGTCTGCCGGCGTAGTTAATAAAACGATGGCTTCGGGATTATTTCGCTGAATGGCCTGCACCATTGAATCAATCTGCATCGTCAACTCCGGCATGGTCAGTTTACTGCTGTGGGATTCATTAGTTCCCAGAGAAACAATCACCAAGTGAGGAGCTAACCCCCTGGTTTGTTCAGCAAAATATTGCGATTCGTTGTAATGCGAATACTGAGCTCCGTTTACGCCCACGGTATGATACAAAACGCCGGGTTGCCCGTTTTCCAGACTAAAGCCAAAGATGGTAGCATGGGTTTGTCCGGGACGACTCTGAACAGACTCAAGGGTGAACGAATCGTTCAGTTCGTGTAGATCAATCTGGTAAGGCTGTTGTCCGGCGACACTATCCGCGTATTCAGCCGAAGCCATGATGGCTCCACTCGCATCCAGAATGTTATAATCATAACTGTTACTATCCCTTAAGCAAAACAATTTCAGCCGATCAAACTGATACCCCAGAGCAGAATCCGAGCGAATTTCTACGTTGATCCGTTTTCCAGCTACAGTGTTTCGAACCGTCACGCCTCCAATTCCGTTGGGAATCAGATCGTTTGGCATTACACACCGACGCGACTCCCAGATGACATCGCTATTGGTTTTATACGTATAGGGTTCGTTGGTTCGGGCTACGTGAAAGGGCACAATAAACCCCCGGCCCGCATTCCCAAACTCATATTGAAATCGCTTGCGAACGATATGAGTCATAAGATCAGCCTGCAAATGCGAATCGCCAATGTGCAGGATATTAATAACTCCGGTCTGTCTGGTTTTAAGTTCAGCCAGTTTATCGAAAAACGGATTCAGGCTTTCGACCTGAGAGATCGCGTTTGGTTGCTGTGTTTCGTACGGTAAGGCTAGCGTCGCTGTGACTAGCGTTTTCTGTGCCTGGACGTTTGTGTAAAGCCCAAGGAGTAGTCCCAGCAGTGCGATTCTGATCATATTTTTTCTTTTCAAATAAAAATGCTCTGGTTAGGAGGCGGGCAATTTTGCGGCCACCGGCATATTTCATGTGGGTGTAATCTTTGTTAGCCAGCCCAGCATTGACGTATTTCACCATAGAACCTTCGCCCCCCATCGCTTCCCACAGATTCCAGAAGGTAACCCCGGTTTTTTGGGACATTTTCCGTTGAGCAGCGATCAAATACGGAATACTGGGGAAGGAAATATAGTTATCCTCCTGCTTCATGCTCCGGTCAGAAACCCCAATGATGAGAATGCTGGCCTCAGGAAATCCCCGTTTAATGCGTTCAATGGCAGCCATCATTTTAGGAACGTACCATCCGAGTTGCGTCGTATTAGGCTGAATCACATTTAAGCCATACTGCAAAATCACCAGCTTGTAATGCTGAAGCTTATTAAACTGCTGATACATGGATTCGGAAACGCCTAGCAAACCCCAACCGGAGTTACCCCGCATGCTGAAATTATCCACGTAAACGCCATGATCGGATTCAAAACTCAGCCCGTACAGAGCCAGACTTCCTCCGAACGACATACGAATCTGATCGCCCGAAGTATGTAAATCGTGTTCGGTTAAATACCCCTGCCCCGCCAGTGAGTCCGATTGCTCAGCATTTTTACCAAGCGTGTAGGTAACCCGGCTGTTCTGATTAGCCCGGTAGAACAATCGTACCCTCTCAAAATGGCTGGGACCATAAGGAGCAGCCGTTTTAAAATTTACTACGTTATTGCCTTCCGGTACAAAGCTGTAACCCGAAACTCCCAGGGGAGGCCCTCCGGGCGTTTTTTCTTGAACGGAATACGTTTTAAAATTTTTAAACTGGTGACGAATGGTCACGCGGAAATTAGCTACGGGCGACGTAACAGGCACGTAACCCACCCCTTTCCCGCCGAACAAAGCCTGTAAGGTATCGCGGAAATCGCCGCAAAGCATATCTCCTTCAATGAAAGAATCACCGAAAAAAGCAATCCGAACGGGTTTGTGCTGGGCTTCTTCCGCCAGTGCTTTCATGATTTGCTTCAGGCCCTGTCCCGTTGAATCATAATCTTCAATGCAGGTTTGCCCTTTCGGACAAGGCACTGAAGCAACCAGACCAGAATCTTTGGTAATGACCTTGGGGGCAACGGTTACCGAATCTGGTTCTTTTTCTTCGCTTACATCAGCAATTAAAGCAGGGTTTTCGGGTAAAACTGGCTTCGAGTTTTTCTCAATAGAAGAAAATAATCGAATGGGCTTTAGCTCGTATTCACTCCAGAATTGTTCGGGAATAAATGAAAAACCTACTAAACAAGCCACCAGCAACAGTGTCAGTAAAGGCACCTGCCGAACAGAATTGGAGGCCATTCTCTAAATCAGAAATTGATACTATGTCGGTTGGAAATAGACTAATGGCCGGATTACTCCCGAAAGGGTAACCCGGCCATTGATAACGTATTACTTTTTATAAATTTCGCCTTTAGCAGCCAAAAGTGTATTCTGCATCAAGGAAATAATGGTCATTTGTCCAACGCCACCGGGAACGGGCGTAATGAAGCTGGCCTTAGGAGCCACTTCGTCAAATTTCACGTCACCTTTCAGCGAGAAACCCGATTTTTTGGTTGCATCAGCTACGCGTTCCAGTCCTACGTCCAATACCACAGCTCCTTCTTTGACCATGTCTGCCGTAATAAATTCCGGGCGGCCCAAAGCTCCTACCAGAATATCCGCCTGACGGCAGATTTCAGCCAGATTTTTAGTTTTGGAGTGCGTAATGGTTACCGTACAGTTACCAGGATAGGAATTCCGTTGCATCAGGATGCTCATGGGTAAGCCCACAATCTGACTACGGCCCACTACCACGCAGTGCTTACCTGCGGTTTCAATGCCGTAATGTTCCAGCAACATCAGGCAGCCCTGAGGCGTGGCAGAAATGTAGGCAGGCAGCCCTTTCGCCATGCGACCAATGTTGATTGGGTGAAAGCCGTCCACGTCCTTCGCGGGATGAATGGTTTCCATCACACGGTCAGGGTTGATATGGGCAGGTAAGGGCAACTGAACGATCAGGCCGTCCATGTCTGGGTTTTCATTGATTTCCCGGACTTTGTCCAGTAGTTCTGCTTCCGTTACGGTTTCGTCAAAGCGAAACAGCGTGGATTCAAAGCCCAGCTCTGCACAGGCTTTTACTTTATGGGCTACATAGGTTTCCGAAGCTCCATTCGTACCAACCAAAATAGCCACCAGGTGAGGCGTTTTGCCATTGCTGGCCTTCAGTTGTTGTACTTCTGCGGCGATCTGATCCTTATAACGGGCAGCAACGGCCTTGCCGTCAATTAATTGCATACTCTCTTGCTCTAAAATGATAAAACAAAAATCAGCTTCAAAGATACGTATTCCTAAGGTCTGGTTGGCCTGTCTTTCCAATATTCCCACTGGAAAATTCAGGGGATAACTTTCCGCTTCTCATGACATACTGTGGGCAAAGGCTTGATTTCTGGCTAGTTATCCATTAATTTCGTGCTTGTATTACCCCCCTTTACTTCATGCAACTCTCTTTACTCCCCAGCGACGAACAACGTTATTTTCTTGACCTCTTCGCTCAGGTGGTGTTTGATACCCGTCGGAATCGTCCCAGACTGAAAACCATTTGTAGTCAAAGGGTTCCGGGCGATCTTGCGGTAAGTTGCCCCGCTCGTTTACTCAATCGTTTTCCCGAAGGAACCATTTATAAACTGGATGCCAAACTGGTTCAGTTACCCGGCAAACAACCGTACTTGGTGGCTGTGAATCGCCGAAATATGCAGCGGGCTCTGGAATTTTACGATCACAACCGACAGCTACAGAACGGCATTGCCAGAACTCGGCATACCTCCCGAAACAAACGCTCCTCTTCTTCATAACCGGGAATCAGTTATTTTATCCCCCTTTCGTTTGATTTTATTTTTATCCGTATTCTTTACTCATCCCGCATTACTCAACCTTTACTTCATCGATTCCTTGCTTTTCTTTCCGGTTTCCTGCTAAACAATCCCTATTTTTGGGCGTTTTTCATACAAAAAAACCTCGGTACCATGCCGGAAAACACGGAAGCAGGGGCGTTCGAAAACCCCATAAGACCAGATCAGGTGGCTGAAAATCCCGGCCTCCTTCCCTACGCTCACAATGCAGGCAGTGCGGTAGTACGCCCTGAAGATGAGGGAAAAATCAAAGCCAAAGCTCTGACCGCCATGCGTCAGCAAACGGGTAAGCAATACGATCAGCTCGCGGGCCAGATGAAGACCTTACTCGAACAGGCGAAAGAAATCCAGCGAAGAGTGGAAGTATCCGAACGGGTATACACCGCAACGGTTAATTTTGAACCTTTTATCGGTCAGACGATGTATCTCTACGAAAAGGCCGACGGCAGTGATCTGCTTTCGCTGGTGGCCCCGCACGAATGGGGCCGCTCGTTTAAATACAATCGCTTCGTAGCTCAGGTAACCATGTTGTATGACCATACCTGGGATGTGCTCTTCTACAATGAAGAAGGCGAAGAAGATCGAATCAAACTATAACGGTCTGCCGGATGACGGATCGTTGAAAACTGAAAATCCGAAAGTAATGAGTGTTAATCCAAAAACTGCCCCTATCCTTTCCTGGAAATTACCCTGGGAACCGATTAAAGAATACCGTGAAATCCGTTACCTCTATTATGAAGGGATCGCGATGATTTCCATTAACCGTCCTGAAGTGCACAATGCATTTACGCCTCTGACGGTATCTGAAATGATCGAAGCCATGGAACTGGCTCGTCAGGATACCCGCGTAGGGGTTATCATTCTGACGGGTGAAGGCGGACGGGCCTTCTGCTCCGGCGGCGATCAGTCCGTTCGCGGACACGGGGGGTACGTAGGCGAAGATGCCGTTCCTCGCCTGAACGTGCTGGATCTGCAACGTCAGATTCGCTCGATTCCTAAACCCGTAATCGCTATGGTAGCGGGCTGGTCCATTGGGGGCGGTCACGTTTTACACGTCATCTGCGATTTAAGCATCGCGGCTGAAAATGCTCGTTTCGGTCAGACGGGCCCTAAAGTGGGTAGCTTCGACGGAGGCTTTGGAGCCAGTTATCTAGCCCGGGTAGTAGGTCAGAAAAAAGCCCGTGAAATCTGGTATCTCTGCGATCAGTACGACGCACAGGATGCTATGTCGATGGGCCTGGTGAATAAAGTAGTTCCTCTGGAAGAACTGGAAGAAACCACGGTAAGCTGGTGCCGTAAAATCCTGGCGAACAGTCCCATCGCTCTTCGCATGCTGAAGTCCTCCTTCAATGCTGATCTGGATGGGCAAGCGGGTATTCAGGAGCTGGCCGGAAATGCAACCTTACTGTATTACCTCAGCGACGAGGCCAAAGAAGGACAGCGTTCCTTTCTGGAAAAACGGAAGCCTGATTTCCGTAAATTCCCTCAGTTCCCCTAAGTCACTTGTTCTGTCCCGGGCTTTTGCTTGGGACAGAATTTTTGTTTCAGGAGCAGTCTTTTCAGAAACTATTGAAAACCGCTGCTCCTGAAACCTCGTATACATAAGCCAACCATTCCTGTATTAGTTATGAATTACATCAAATCACTCGTCATATTTGTGGCTCTTGTCGGTCTGTTTTCAAGCTGTACTAAAGATACGCCACAGGACACCGATGAGCTAAGTTACCTCTATCAGACCTGGAAGCATTCGACGGAGGAAGACGTAGCCAATGAGCGGATCGTTTATCGCAATGCCAGTTATGGCTACCCCAACTCGAATCTTCGTCAAACATTTACATTTACGGAAAGCGATGTGCAGGTTTCAGTCATTACTAATGCTAAATTAACGACCTATAAAGGAAGTTATACGGTGGTTATGAATGGAAATTCCGTCAAGGAAATCACCATCAATTACACCGAAACGGGTCAGAAGATCCCTACCGTTTTGCGGTATGAGGTACTAATTCTGGCTAATGATGCCCTCATTTTAAAACAGTTATAAAAAACCGATGAATTTTTGGCTCGTCAAATCCGAACCTTTTAAATATTCCTGGGATGATTTCGTTAAAGAAAAGCGAGGCACCTGGGACGGTGTGAGAAACTTTCAGGCTCGTAATAACCTGAAAGCGATGGCGGTCGGAGATTTGGTTTTATTTTATCATTCTAACGAAGGTAAAGAGATCGTAGGCATTGCAAAGGTAGTTCGGGACGCTTACCCCGACCCTACTACCGACGATGAACGCTGGGTGGTGGTTGATCTGGAACCCGTAGAAAAACTACCCAAATCAGTTACGCTTGAAACGATTAAAGCCGATGAACGTCTGCAAAACATTGCCCTGATTCGCCAGTCTCGGCTTTCGGTTTCCCCCGTCCGGCCCGAAGAATTTGATATCATCATTGGATTAGGCCATGAACATTCGTAACCCCCTCTTTGTCATTACCCTGTTGCTGCTGGGTAGTTTGAATGTATTTGCACAGCAAAAGCGTTTGGAAATTCCCATTCCAAGCTCAAACGCTAACATCTTCACGATCCCCGTGGGTCAGGAAGGTGTGATGTTATTAACCCAAACCGGACGAAATTCCTACCACATTGACCGTTTTGATACCAATCTGGAGCGAAGCTGGTCGGTGGATGGAACCATTACCGATGGACTGGAATACGTGACGTATTCGTACGACGGTAAGAACATTTACCTGCTTTTTAGCCGGAACAAGAGTAATGTCTACGAAATCATTAAGGTTTATGTAGGCCCCGGTTTCACCGAAAAATTTGAAATTCACTCGGTGGATAAAATGGAAATCTCGCAGTTCAAGGCCTTCCACGATGGCATTTACATCGCTGGCGTGGTTCGCGAACAGCCCATTTTGTCCTACACAAACCTCCAAACCCGTCAGAATCGTCTGCTGAATGCTTCTTTCAAAGGAAAAGCTGAGGTACAGGCTATTGAAGTCGATTCCGTAACGAATCGCGTGAACGTCACCTACGCCGTGCAGCAGAAAAACCGGGAATTTTCCATCGTCGTTAAATCATTTGATGATGAAGGAAAACAGCTTTCTGAAATCGTGGTAACTCCCGACGAAGATTACGCCCTACTTGACGGTCGCCTCAGCCCTCTACCGGATGGCACCCAACTGATGATCGGAACGTACGGGTACCGCAGCATGCAGTCCCAAACGAAAGGTCACATGGTGCAGGGCATTTATCTGTGCAAAGTAACGGACAAGGAAATTCTGCCCTTGAAATACTATAGCTTCACCGACTTCAAGAATTTCTTCTCGTACCTAAGCCCCCGCGATCAGGAACGTCGCGAGCGTCAGGTTCAACGGAAAAAAGAAAAAGGCAGTGATTTGAAGCTGAACACGCAGTTATTACTTCATGATCTGATTCAGAAAGACGGTCAGCTCATTCTGGTAGCGGAAGCTTTTCAGGCTACGTTCCGTAACAACAGCAATGCCTGGGGCTACGGTAGTCCCTGGGGTAGCCCCATGGGTGGATTTTATCCGGGCTGGGGCTGGGGTATGTACAGCCTGAATCCTTTCTATTTTGGCAATCGCGGCTTCTACAACAATGGTGCTCAGATGTTTGACGGCTGGCAATATACCCACGCCGTAGTCGCTGGAATTGATCCTGAAAAAGCGACTCTGATCTGGGATAACAGCTTTGAAATTGACAAAGTGAAAACCATGTCTCTGAAAGAAAAGGTGAAAGCTAATGTTCAGAACAATCAGGTAACCCTGGTGTACAGTGACAATGGCAGCCTGCGTTCCAAATCGATTAAAAATAATATGGTGGTTGAAGACGGAACCGCTCAGGCCCTTGCTACGGGCAATACGGGAGATCGGGTGCGTCGGAATTCTACCGAAAACGTTGATTATTGGTACGATAACTATTTCCTGGCCTGGGGTTTTCAACGCATCACGAACGATGCTGAAGGCCGCCGGAATGTATTTTACCTGAATAAAGTAGCTTACTAATTTAAGTTTTTGAAAAAAAGGACAGGTGATGGCGAATCATCTGTCCTTTTTTAGCTTTTATATTGAACCATGAAATTACTTACCCCTACCCCCTGGCCGGATTACGAGCTGATTGATTGCGGCAATTTTGAGAAACTCGAACGCTTTGGTGCCTACACGCTGGCACGACCAGAACCGCAGGCCATCTGGGACAAAACCCTTTCGGATGCGGAATGGGAACAAAAAGCTCAGGCCTATTTCAAACGGGAAAAGGGGAATACGGAAAAAGGGGAATGGCTGACCAAGAAAGGCATGCCCGAACGCTGGACCGGAACGTACCAGTTAACGAACCAAAAACTGACTTATAAGCTGGCGTTATCTTCCTTTAAACACGTCGGCTTATTTCCAGAACAGGCGGCTAACTGGGAGTTTATTTACCAGAAAACCAAAGCGTTAGGCGTTCCGAATCCTAAAGTTTTGAATCTATTTGCGTATACCGGCGTTGCTTCGCTGGCAGCCAAAGCGGCGGGTGCTGATGTTACTCACGTGGATTCCGTAAAGCAGGTCATTAGCTGGTCTCGGGAAAACATGGAGCTCAGCGAGTTAACTAATATTCGCTGGGTGGTGGAGGATGCCATGAAGTTTGTGAAGCGGGAAGTTCGACGGGGTAATAAATACCATGGAATTATTCTTGATCCCCCCGCTTACGGTCGCGGACCCGATGGCGAGAAATGGGTTTTGGAAGAACAGATTAATGAACTGCTCAAGCTTTGTAAAGAATTATTAGAGCCCGAGCATCACTTCTTTTTGATCAATCTGTATTCGTTAAGTTTCTCGGCTTTGATCGCAGAAAGTCTGATTCTCCGTATTTTTGGCTCAACCAGTAACCCCGAATTTGGCGAGTTATACCTCCCTGATTCCTTCAACAAGAAATTACCTTTGGGTATATTTTATCGGTTCTCAACCGTTGAATAAGCCTGTTTTTAGTTGATTTAGCGTAGCAGGATCGATCCGTTCGGCTGCTTAAAATATATCAAATGATGAAGCTATTAATCATTGAAGATGAACCCAAAACGGTTCAGTCCGTACGGCAGGGTTTGGAAGAAAACGGATTTGAAGTAGACATTGCTTACGACGGCCTGATTGGTAAACATCTGGCGAAAAAAAATCCGTATGATTTAATAGTTTCAGACATCATCATGCCCGGCCTGAACGGCGTAGAACTTACGCGTGAACTTCGTAGCGAAGGTGTTGAAACGCCCATCTTGTTACTAACTGCTCTGGGCGGCATCGACGAAAAACTGATGGGTTTTGATGCTGGAGCGGATGATTATCTGACGAAACCTTTCGAGTTTGCCGAGTTACTGGCCCGTATTCGCGTATTGGCCCGTCGCTGGAATGGCTCAATGCCTATTGCTTCCAACATTCTCCGATACACCGATCTGGAGATGAATTTGGATTCAAAGACGGTTACCCGTGGAGAGAAAAAGATTGAACTCACCGCCCGTGAATTTGCTCTGCTGGAATTTATGCTTCGCAATCAGGGAAAGGTGCTTTCGAAGGCTGAAATTGCTGAAAAAGTCTGGGACGTTAACTTCGATACCGGTACGAATGTCATTGAAGTATACATTAATCTTTTGCGTAAAAAGGTAGATAAAGATTTCACGACCCGCCTCATTCACACGCAATACGGAATGGGTTATGTATTAAAAGTAGAAGATTAATTAAACGTTCTTAGGGAAAGTGTTCTGGCACTTTCCCTAAGAAAAACGCTCCTGATTACCCATTCCTGATCGCTTCATTCAGTATCCACTTATGCAGATTCGTACTCGCCTAACCATTCAATTTACATTGCTGGTTTCAGTGATTGTCTTGTTAGCGTTTACGGCCATTTATTATTTCAGAAAATACAATTTAGAAGAACAATTTTATTACCGGCTTCGCCAGAAGGCGTTAAGTACCGTTGAATTATTGGTTAATCAGAATGAAGTAAATTCTGAAACATTAAAGCTCATTGATCAGTCTAATCGGGACTTATTGTACAAAGAAAACGTCATTTTATATACCTACAGAAACGATATTTATCACCTTTCCAATGACACGATTAACTTCAATTTAGATCGGAATATACTGAACCAGATTCGATTAAATAAAGAGTTAAAAATTGAAAAAGGGGAATATAAAATTTACGGGTTGTACTACACCAACGAAGGTGAACGCATGGTCAGCGTAGCCGGAGCCGTTGACGTAGCCGATCAGATTAGTATGCGGGCTTTACTCCGCATTTTAGTATACGCTTACATCTCTTCTATCTTACTGGTTGCTGTTGTAGGCTGGTTTTTTGCAGGGAGGGCTTTAGTGCCTATTTCGACGGTTATTAATGAAGTACAGCGAATTTATCCGCAGAATTTAAGTAAGCGGGTTAATACCCAGAATGAAAAGGATGAAATCGGGCGATTAACCTTTACTTTCAATGCTCTTTTAGATCGGGTTGAACAGGCTTTTCGCTTACAGAATATGTTCATTTCGAACGTTTCGCACGAATTAAAAAATCCACTTACCAAGATTATTTCCCAGCTTGAAGTAACCCTCCTTCGGGAACGTTCTTCGGAGGAATACCGCAATACCATTGCATCCGTACTTGCGGATAGTCGTGATTTAAGCCAGCTTTCAAACACCTTATTGGAATTAGCTAAAGTTTCCGATCAGAATCAACCCTTTCTGACGGCTCCGGTTCGGATGGATGAAATCGTCTGGGATGCCCGTGATTTATTACGGACCACGCACGAAACCTACACCATTAAAGTAGAATTTCCGGCTGATATTGAAGATGAAACCATTTTGACCTTAAATGGCAACGCGTATTTGCTGAAAGTAGCCGTTATTAATTTAATGGAAAATGGCTGTAAATTCTCGGTAGATCATATTGTTAATGTAGCCGTTCAGCCTTCTGAAAGCGAATTGAAATTGATCTTCAATAATCGGTCCAATATCGCTGAAGAAGAAATTGGCCTGATCTTTCAGCCCTTTTACCGAAGCCAGAAATCCGTACGAACTTCAGGATATGGCATCGGGTTATCGCTCGTCGATCGAATCATCAAACTTCACAATGGAACGATTGAGGTACACTCCCAGAACGGAAATGTTCAATTTGTAGTCTCATTACCGCAGGAAAAATCAAATTTTCAGTAGATTTTAAGGATTGCTTCACCTTACATTAAGTATTCACCCGTTCATTTGCTATTGCAAAGCAAACCAGTTTTCTCATCCGGTTAGATGGTTTGTAATGGGGGAAATGCAGACACGCTGGGGTCCATAACGTCGGCCCCAGCGTAGTCTTTTTAAACCCTTGAGGAGTATGATTAATGATAGGACAATTTACTTAGTTTATCCTGCTAATAATTCACACTAGCGAGTCCATTTACTTAAGATATATTTCGATTATTCTTAAGTAAAAAATTGAAATTCATATTCTTAAATCAAGTGATTTAATTTCTCCTGCCCCACTCCTCCGCCAGTATCCTGTTTGTTATTTGTCAGATCATTTACGTTTTTGTATATGCCTTTCTATTTAAACGGATTACGGTATCGCCCACGCCCGGCCAAACGTACATTTCCCTGGATTATCGTTAGTTTACTAGTTATTTCTGTAGCTGGAAATGTACTGCAATGGACTACTCAAAAATCGATGCAAGTACGATTAAATAATGCCATTATCAGCAGTGACTCTACCCTAGCTGCCCGTCATGAAGCTGAGCAAAAAATCAATAAATTAACGGAAGAATTAGAGATCACTAAAGAAATTCAACAACTGCGGTAACTTACTGAAAATACATTGTTTCGGCTAATCGAAACGTATTGCAGTGAGCTTCTACAATAGCCGCCAGACGTTTGGAATATCCTCCTCCCATCACTACAACTATTGGTAACTGGTATTGCCTGGCATAATGAAACACCATTTCATCACGTTTTTTACAGCCTTCTTTTGTCAGACTTAGTTTACCTAATTTGTCCGTACCCAGTACGTCTACGCCGGAAATAAAAAACAGAAAATCTGGTTTTTGCTCTTCAATTAATGCAGGTAAATGTGCTGCCAACAAAGCTAGATAAGTCTCGTCCTGCGTATGCGTTGCCAGTTCTATGTCCAAGTCTGACTTTTCTTTATGCAATGGATAGTTATCTTTTCCATGCATCGAAAAAGTAAACACTCGAGGTTCCTTTTCAAAAATACAGGCCGTCCCATTACCCTGATGAACATCCAGATCAATGACCAGAATCTTCTTACTTAGTTCGGTTTTCAATAAATAGTTCGCGGCAATTCCTACATCATTCAATAAGCAGAATCCCTCTCCCTTATCCGCATAAGCGTGATGCGTACCACCAGCTACGTTCATTGCTACGCCATATTTCCGGGCATAATGACAGCAGTCGATGGTACCCTGAGCAATAATAATCTCCCGCTGAACCAGTTGTTCCGTCAAAGGAAAACCAATTCGCCGCACCATCTTATCTGATAACTGAAGCGTCCGCAGATCATGCCAGTACTGCTCCGTGTGGGTAGTCAAAATCCATTGTTCCTCAATGGGTTGAGGAACAAAAAACGAGTCCTCGGCTACGGTTCCTTCCCGCAATAACTGTTGAGGGATTAACTCATATTTTTCCATCGGAAAGCGGTGTCCTTCGGGTAAAGGGTAACAGTATTCCGGGGCATAGGCAATCTTTAGCATACCAAAACGCGTAAATAAAATCCTCAGGGTTTTCTAGTCAAACGTACAGCCTTCTGAATTGTTCATTAGCCAGGCTGGTCTCATTTTTTAACAAGTAATCATCAACCAATCTTCGAAATCATGAAAAAGCTGGTAGTTCTTTTCCTCTTTAGTGCCACTGTTTCTTTCGCTCAATCTTCTGTAGACGATTCGCGAAAGGATTTGGTGAGCAACCTGAGCAGCACAAGTGATTATTCCATGTTCACCAATGCGTTGAATGTCAGTGGCTTGTCTCAGACTATCAAAAGTAACGGCCCATTTACGCTCTTCGCTCCTACAGATAAAGCTTTTGAAAAAATGAATTCTTCGGAGGATCTGATGAAAACTGAAAACAAAGAGAAGCTTACCAAACTGCTCTCTAATCATATTCTGACGGGAAAATACACCTCTAAATCAATCAAAGAAGCGATTGAGCAAGGGAAAGGTAAGGCAGAGTTCAAGACTCTTTCCGGGGGAACGGTTGTGGCCTCGCTATCAGACAATGCAATCTTATTGACCGATGAAGCGGGTAACACCTCCCGGGTAACCATGCCCGATCAGAACTCGGAAAATGGAATCATCCACATCATTGATACCGCAGGAATGGCTAAATAATTGATGCATGCTATAACCAAAGGCCCGGTGAGATTTTTTCTTTCGCCGGGCCTTTTTCTGTGTCTGCTATCTAGTAACTTGCCTCCCATTATTATCCAACAGTTTAATATTTTTACATGGCTACGTGGTTTTTAGGTAAGATTCGATTCACGAAGGAGATTGATGCAGGGAAGTTTCAAACGGTAACAGAAGCCTATTTACTGGATGCTGTTTCATTTACAGATGCAGAAGCTCGTTTATACGATTTGTTAGGTGACAATGCTCCTGATTTTCGAGTATCGAGTCTTTCTCCAATGAAAGTTCAGGAAGTTTTTCATGTAGATGGACCTGAGTTAAAGTGGTTTAAGGCCAAAATTGTGATTACTACTTTTGACGAAAAAGCGAAGAAAGAGAAAAAATCATCCGCTACTTTTCTGGTCAATGCCGATTCAATTAAACAGGCGTATGATCGCGTAGAAGAAGCTCTGGGCCGTGTGGATGATTATGAAATTACGGATGTTTCGTTAACGCCAATTCTGGAAGTTGTTCCTTACGAGGCCGATAACCAGCGAATGGACCAGTTCAGACCTTTGCAGGAGGCGGTTTCCGCTTTTGAGAGTGAACCCAAAGCTCCAAAAACGGAAGAAGCTGCCGAAGAATCCATTACTGCTTTCGAAAAGGCAGAGCCTAGTGCGGAATAAGCACGCGTTCAGTAGTTCATTAAAAGCCTGTTCATCAAACCATTATGTCTGTAATGCGTAGAGGTGAACAGGTTTTTTCATGGATGAGCCGTAAATTTAGTTGCCGACGGGTACGAAGTTTAAACTTTTAATAGTTTAGTTCGTTCTAAATCTCAAGCATTGACCTATTTACCCCTCTACATGATGAAAAAGATTGGAATTCTAGCCTTATTCCTCTACAGCTGTGCTCCTACCCAAAGCCCCAGCAAATCTACCCCCTCTACTACTCCAGCATCAACGGACACGCCGGCGGTAGCCTCGGGTGGACGAACGAACATCAGCGATCAGACCAGTCAATCTAA
Source organism: Siphonobacter sp. SORGH_AS_0500 (assembly GCF_031453245.1). Classification (NCBI taxonomy): domain Bacteria; kingdom Pseudomonadati; phylum Bacteroidota; class Cytophagia; order Cytophagales; family Cytophagaceae; genus Siphonobacter; species Siphonobacter sp. SORGH_AS_0500. The sequence goes on along the minus strand of NZ_JAVIYT010000001.1, from coordinate 2,433,811 downwards.
TACGCATACCATTCTGGCGAAAGCGTTAAAAGAGTCAGGATTTGCCAATACATTAAAAGGAGCGGGTCCATTTACCTTCTTTGCTCCTACGGACTCCGCTTTTTACAAATCGGATGAAATGCCCGCCTTAACGCAACCACAGGAAGTGGCTAAGCTTAGAAAAATTCTGGCTTATCACATTGTTCCCGGAATGTGGTATACGCAGAATTTCCAGCAAATGATGGATGACAAGGGTATTAAACGTGTGGAATTAAAAACAATGACCGCTCAATTATTAACCGTTACGAAACAGGATACCCTCTGGATTATTACGGATGCAAACGGCAACCGAGCTTCTATCATTGATGCTAATTTAAAACGAAGCAATGGCGTGGTGCACAGTATTAATGCTTTACTGGAGCCTAAATAATAGGCTCTTCTTTAACATTACTTAACTTAATTAGCTCAACTTTGCCGCTTACTTTTGCGTATATATTTTTAATTACAATCAAAAATCAACCCAATTTCTTTATCGCCAAATCAATTTGTCATGAAAAAAATCATTCTTTCAGCGGTTCTACTTGCTTCGGTTTCAGTAGCTCAGGCTCAGACGGGAGCTTTTGCGAAAGCCGCACGAAATGTAAAAGCTACGCCTAATTTTCAAAAGGCTGATTCTGTTACGCAGGGTGAACCAAAGAAATTAGCGGTAGTCATGACTGCTCAGAAAAGCATTTCAGATAATGCGGTTACTTCACCTGATTTGAGCGACTTCACCAAAGCACTTGCTCAGACGAACGTAAAAAATACGCTTTCAACGGCTGGCCCATTTACGGTTTTTGCTCCTACAAACACCGCTTTTGAAGCTGTTCCTGATGCCGCTAAGTTTTTATCAGCAGAGAATACCAATGCCTTGCGTAAGACGCTATTTCACCACGTAGTAACCGGTAAATGGACGTCTGCTAATTTGCAGGATGCTATTAATAAAGGTAACGGCAGAACCGTTTTGAAAACCATGACTGCTCAAAATCTGACCGTTTCTAAGAAAGATAATCAGTTTGTTATTTCGGATGAACAAGGCCATCAGGCTGTCGTAGTATTACCCGACCAGGAGCAAAAAAATGGAATTGTCCATGTTGTTTCCGCCGTGTTAATGCCTAAATAATCCGATACATTTTCATGCATCAAAAGGCTTTCGATGATCCATCGAAAGCCTTTTTTTATACCTAAATATCTTTTATAAACACGACCCGATCTTCCCCTTTCCCGGCGTAGTCCGTTACTACCGGAACCGTATATTTACCCAGTTCTCCTATCATTTCCATTCCCATTTTGTGATGATGAAAAGCAATGGATTTTTCGTTTTGTGGCGTAGTGATCGCCTTCAGCTTATGGTATCCTTTTGCCTTTAAGTAAGCTATAAAATGCTGATAGAGTAAACTTCCTAAACCTTTTTTCTGATAACTCTCCCGAATACCTACCAAATGGACATACCCAGCGGATTGATCAGAAATAAACCCAAAAAGGTAGGCGATGGGCTTTCCCCCATCCCTAATGACGAAAGCTGTTTGTCCAAATTCATGAATGTAAATAGGATGATGATATTTTAACGTCCGATTGCTTCCCCAGAACTCAACGATATCCTCCACAATGCTAAAATAATCCTCAAGTATACAGTTTTCAACTTTCATAGTAATGATGCGACAGAGTGGTTTTAAAACTAAGCAATAAAAAAACCGATGTTCGAGAGAGCATCGGTTTTTTTATTAATTCAATTCAGCTTGCCTTACTTCACTTCCTCGAAGTTTACATCCTGAACGTCTTTGTCATTGGCAGAACCATCAGCCTGACCGTTACCGGCTTCGCCTCCGGGGTAACCTGTAGGTTGACCTTCTGCACCGCCGGCATTTGCCGCATTGTACATTTCAGTAGAAGCAGCAGACCAAGCGTTGTTTAATTGCTCGGTAGCGGCATCAATGGCAGCGACATCCTGGCTTTGATGAGCAGTACGTAAGCCCGTTAAAGCCGTTTCAATGGCTGATTTATTACCTTCTGAAAGCTTCTCACCGTATTCTTTCAACTGACGTTCCGTTTGGAAAATCAATGAATCGGCTGCATTCAGTTTTTCAATTTTCTCACGTTCTGCTTTATCCGAAGCTTCATTTGCTTTGGCTTCATCACGCATGCGTTGGATTTCAGCATCGCTCAGACCGCTGGAAGCTTCAATACGAATCTTCTGTTCTTTACCCGTTGCTTTATCTTTCGCCGATACGTTCAGGATACCGTTAGCATCTACGTCAAAGGTTACTTCGATTTGAGGAATACCACGAGGTGCGGGTGGAATATCACTCAGGTGGAAACGACCCAGCGTACGGTTTTGACCCGCCATTGGACGCTCACCTTGCAATACGTGGATTTCAACCGAAGGTTGATTATCGGATGCCGTAGAGAACGTTTCTGATTTCTTGGTAGGAATCGTAGTGTTGGCGTCGATCAGTTTCGTGAAGACACCACCCATCGTTTCAATACCTAATGATAAAGGAATAACGTCTAACAGAAGAACGTCTTTCACTTCACCCGTTAATACCCCACCTTGTACTGCTGCACCAATGGCAACCGCTTCATCAGGGTTAACGTTTCTTGAAGGCTTCTTACCAAAGAATTTTTCTACTTCTTCCTGTACTTTAGGAATACGCGTCGAACCACCTACCAGAATTACTTCATCAATTTGTGAAGTGCTGATGTTGGCGTTCTTCATAGCCTTCCGAACTGGTTCCATCATCCGTACGAACAGGCTGTCAGCCAATTGTTCGAATTTCGCCCGGGTCAGCGTACGCACCAAGTGCTTAGGCATGCCGTTCACGGGGAAGATGTAAGGAAGGTTAATTTCGGTTTGGCTTGAAGAAGAAAGTTCAACTTTAGCTTTTTCAGCGGCTTCTTTCAAACGCTGAAGAGCCATAGGATCCTGACGTAAATCAACGCCTTCGTCAGCTTTGAACTCATTCGCTAACCAATCGATGATTACCTGATCGAAGTCATCACCGCCCAGGTGCGTATCACCATCGGTTGATTTTACTTCGAAAACGCCATCACCCAATTCAAGAATCGAAATATCAAACGTACCACCACCTAAGTCAAACACGGCAATTTTCATGTCATGTTTTTTGTCCAGACCAAAGGCCAGAGCAGCAGCCGTAGGCTCGTTAATGATACGCTTCACATCCAGACCTGCAATTTGTCCCGCTTCTTTCGTAGCCTGACGTTCTGCATCGTTGAAGTAAGCAGGTACCGTAATAACGGCTTCGGTAACGGTTTGTCCCAGGTAATCTTCAGCCGTCTGCTTCATTTTCGTTAGAATCTGAGCTGAAATTTCCTGTGGCGTATATAAACGATCGCCAATGCGAACGCGTGGAGTATTGTTAGGGCCTTGTTCTACTTTGTACGAAATGGTTTTCATTTCATTTTGTACTTCAGAGAAACTCTTACCCATAAAACGCTTGATTGACTGAATCGTATTCGTTGGGTTCGTAATAGCCTGACGTTTGGCAGGATCTCCTACTTTACGTTCGCCATTACCATTATCCATAAAGGCTACGACCGAAGGAGTAGTCCGACGACCTTCGCTGTTTGGAATTACAACGGGCTCGTTGCCTTCCATTACTGCAACGCAGGAGTTCGTTGTACCTAAGTCAATGCCAATGATTTTTCCCATGATTAATATATTGTTTTAATTTTCTCGGTTATCGGTAGATATGCCTCTATTATCTAAATCCCCGTGCCCGGAAATGTTTTTTATGGCTTTTATGACAGATTGACAGTAAAAAAGGAAAAGTCCGCAGAAATAAATTCCACGGACTTTCTCAATACTTATATATCGTTAATGAATGCGATACGAATTATTTGCCGCCGAAAAGCCCGCCCAGTAATCCGCCGAGGCCTCCTTCATTTTCCTCTTTCTTTGCTGTATTGTTACCTCCTAACAAACTTCCTCCGATATTTTTCAGGTCGTTCATATCTAACTTGCCATCGGCAAAGGCCCCGGCTACTTTGCTAAAATCAAAACCTCCCGTATTAGCTCCTGAGCCCGCTAATAGCGAGCCTAATACTGAACTCATATCTAAGGATTTATCTCCTGAGTTATTTAATTTACTAATAAAGGTGCTGAGTACCAGTGGTAATACTGAGCTAACAATGCTTTGAGCAGTACTCCCACTGATTCCAAATTTATCCATCAGACTTCCTATGGCATTCTGGGAAATTCCAGACACAACGGGACTTTGATTAACGTCCTGTTGTCCAGATAACAATTCCATGATTCCACCAATATTTCCTTTGGCCGCTTCGCCCTGAAAACCTTGTACAATAGAAGTTAAAAGCGTGCTTTGCACCGCTTCATTATCCTGATTTGGAACGGCAGGATTATTCACTACTGCTTCCTGTGAGTTATTTTTGATGATATCTAACAATTGGTCTAACATAATTTCTGAATTTTAGTCATACGTTGATTAAACGAATAACAAGAGTGAAGGGCTTTTTGATTTAGAAAAATAAATTTGACTTCTGCATAACTAATCAGAAATTTACCAAAAAACAATACCGATAACTCATTCCCAAACATAACCTTCGACGTTTTATGACAACCCGACTGGCATCTAATCAGTTAATTGAAGATTTAAAAAAAGAGGTAGAGGGCTTATTGTACACAAGTGAATCAGACGCTCCCTTTGAGGTTACTCCTTTGAGTTGGACGGGCGAAAAATCCCCTGAAAAAGAGGATTTTATCAGGCTTTTAGAGTTGGAAGAAGGAACGCCCATCCAAACTCAGCGGCTGGATACTTTCTTTAAACCTTTACTAAAAAGTTACGACTGGTTTGGAGAAGAAGAAACCGCTACGCTAGAACGGTATCAGAAACTGAAAGAATACGTTACTACTCAACTGACACACACCCAGGTGTATCGGGTAGGCGAAGTAGAAATCAAAGTATACATCGTGGGCGAAACGATCGATCAGCAATGGGTAGCTCTGAAGACCGAAGCCACTGAAACGGAGTAAGGCTCAGAATGTCTTTTCGTCAGTTATGATGAGTTCTGTAACCGAAAAGAATGTCAATCTGACGGTTATAAACGAAAAAGACCTCCGAGTTTTCGGAGGTCTTTTTATGGGTAGATACTAATAGCTTAGTCTACAAATCATTTCACATGATCAACTACAGCTTTGAACGCATCAGGATGGTTCATGGCTAAGTCGGCAAGTACTTTACGATTCAGTTCGATACCTGAGTTATGCAGTTTGCCAATGAATTGAGAGTAGCTCAGACCGTGTTGACGAACACCCGGCGTTGATACGAGCAATCCATAAAGCACGGAAATTCCGTTTTTTCTGCTTACGGTCACGGTAAGCATAATTTAAACCACGTTCAACGGCATTTTTAGCTACCGTCCAAACGTTTTTACGACGGCCATAATAACCTTTGGCCAATTTGAGCACTTTTTTGCGACGTGCCCGAGACGCTACGTGATTGACACTACGTGGCATAATGTGTTAGTTTTTTGACGTTGGCGGAAAGGGTTTTGAGTTTGGGGTTGAGAGTTTTGAGTTAAACTCTAAACAAACAACTCTAAACGCTAAACTCATTTCTCTTGAAGGCCATTAGTCGGGTTAAACAAGGAAAACCTGTAATCAGTCCGAAGAATGAATTACTTAGCGAGCAGAGCGATTACGCGAGCGTGATCTGACTCATGCACCAGCGTGGTTTTAACGAGGTTAGCCTTACGCTTGTTAGACTTTTTCGTTAAAATGTGGCTGTGGAAGGCATGCTTCCGCTTGATTTGTCCGGTTCCAGTCAGCTTAAAACGCTTTTTGGAGCCCGAGTTTGATTTTTGCTTAGGCATAAAACTGAACCTGTTAACGTTATAAAAAAGGTACTATTTGTGAAATGAACCGCAAAGGTAAGGAAAAATGACAAGATTTTAATAGGAAGGCGGATTCAATTTTAGGGAAACTGTAATTTATTCTTGTGTACAGGCAATTGAAATTCTTTTTACCGCATGCACCTTTGAAAAAGGCATGAGCCTTTGCCAAAAATAAAATGCTTATTCTCCCTGGTTGGTGTCCTCACCAACCATTTGGCTCTTAGTAATGGCTAGTGAAGGCACCAGCCAGGGAGGGAACATTCTGAACTGTAGTAATCAAAACTGCCTCTTACCCAGACGCGATCAATCGCGTCTCTACAAAAGATAAATACCTATAATATCCGCCCTGGTTGGTGTCCTCACCAACCATTTGGCTCTTAGTAATGGCTAGTGAAGGCACCAGCCAGGGAGGGAACATTCTGAATTGTAGTAATCAAAACTGCCTCTTACCCAGACGCGATCAATCGCGTCTCTACAAAAGATAAATACCTATAACTAAAAACCCTCCGCAGAAAACTGCGGAGGGTTTTGATCTATTAGATAAAGCTTATTTTTTCACTTTGGGTGCAATGATGATGTTCATCCGGCGACCTTCCAAGCGAGCTTCTGATTCCAGTTTTCCGTGCTCTTCCAGATCTGACATAAATCTTTTCAGCAGGTTGAAACCCTGATCTTTGAACACGATTTCGCGTCCTGAGAATTGTACGTAAGCTTTTACTTTCGAACCTTCTTTCAGGAAGTTGATCGCGTGTTTCAATTTAAAATCGTAATCGTGGTCATCCGTTGTAGGACTGAAACGAATTTCCTTGATAACAACTTTAATTTGCTTGGACTTAAGTTCCTTTTGCTTTTTCTTCTGCTCGTACTTGAACTTAGAATAGTCAACGATCCGACAAACCGGAGGTTCAGCATTGGGAGAAATTTCAACCAGATCCAGCTCTTGTTGTTGAGCCATTTCGAGGGCCTGACGGATATCCACAATACCCTGGTCTACGTTTTCTCCAACCAATCGTACTTGTTGTACTCCGCGAATCAATTGATTAATGCGGTAGGGTTCTTCTTTCCTTACAGGAGGTCTGCGGTTCATACCGCCAGGGCGTAATGCCATACTTCTTAATTTGGTGTTTTTTGAGTTTTTCAGTTAGCGAGTTTTCAGTGGGATACAGATCTTACCGAAACCTCTTTATCCTGACTGAAAACTGAGAAGAAGCCGTTAAATAAGCTTCCTTATTTAACGGCTTCAAAAATTATGTGCCTAAGATCAGCTATTTCTGAAATTTAAGCAAATTTTTATTGATTTCCTCCTTAGCAAGGGCAATAAACTGACCGATTGGCATACTGCCTAAGTCACCTTCGCCTTTTTTACGGATAGAAACCGTTCCTTCAGCCTGTTCCTTCTCCCCAACGATGAGCATAAACGGCGTTTTAGAAACTTCAGCATCGCGAATTTTCTTACCGATTTTTTCATCCCGGTGATCTACATACCCACGCAGGTCTTCTTCCTGTAACAGCAGGAAAATTTCATTGGCGTAGTCGGTATATTTTTCCGAGATCGGTAATACGGCCAGCTGATCGGGAGAAAGCCACAGCGGGAAGTTACCTGCCGTACTTTCAATCAGGATAGCAACGAAACGTTCGAGCGAGCCAAAAGGTGCCCGGTGAATCATAACGGGGCGGTATTTCTTATTATCTGAACCGGTGTATTCCAGATCAAAACGCTCGGGAAGGTTATAGTCTACCTGAATAGTACCTAACTGCCATTTCCGTCCCAGGGCATCTTTCACCATGAAGTCCAGTTTGGGACCGTAGAATGCCGCTTCTCCGTATTCAATAACTGTATTTAACCCTTTGGCTTCAGCGGAGCGAATAATAGCCTGTTCCGCACGATCCCAGTTTTCGTCGGTTCCGATGTACTTCGCCCGATCTTCCTGATCACGCAGGGAAACCTGAGCACTGTATTCACTGAAACCTAAGGCTTTGAATACATACTGAACCAGATCGATTACTTTCATGAACTCCTCTTCTACCTGATCGGGACGGCAGAAAATGTGAGCATCATCCTGCGTAAAGCCCCGCACGCGAGTCAGACCGTGTAACTCACCCGACTGCTCGTACCGGTATACCGTTCCGAATTCCGCAAAACGAACCGGTAAATCCCGGTAACTGCGTGGTTTCGAACGATAAATCTCACAGTGGTGAGGACAGTTCATGGGCTTGAGCAGGAACTCTTCGTCTTCATCCGGCGTATGAATCGGCTGGAATGAATCCTTGCCATATTTTTCATAGTGACCGGAAGTTACGTATAATTGCTTCGAGCCAATGTGAGGAGTAACCACGGGTAAATAACCCGCCCGAACCTGAGCCCGACGCAGGAAATTTTCCAGACGTTCCCGCAGAGCCGCACCTTTGGGTAACCACAGGGGTAAACCCTGTCCTACCCGCTCGGAGAAGGTGAAGAGTTCGAGTTCTTTCCCCAGCTTGCGGTGATCCCGTTTCTTGGCTTCTTCCAACACGTGCAGATACTCTTCGAGTTCTTTCTGTTTAGGGAAGGTAACCGCGTAAATACGGGTCAGCATTTTATTGTTTTCGTTGCCTCTCCAGTACGCACCCGCTACGTTCAGAATTTTCGCAGCTTTGATGAATCCTGTATCTGGAATGTGAGGACCACGACATAAGTCCGTGAAATTTCCCTGGTTGTAAAACGTGATTTTTCCATCTTCCAGATCTTTCAGCAGATCCAGTTTGTACTCATCTCCTTTTTCTTCGAAGTAAGCGATGGCATCCGCTTTCGAAATGGACGTACGGGTGAATACCTCTTTCGTACGGGCCAGCTCCAGCATTTTGTCTTCTACTTTCTTGAAGTCTTCCTGCGAGAATTTGTGATCGCCGAGGTCTACATCGTAATAAAATCCGGTTTCGATGGCGGGGCCAATACCGAATTTCACACCAGGATATAAAGCTTCCAGGGCTTCGGCCAGCAAGTGAGCGGACGAATGCCAGAAGGTTGATTTGCCTTCCGTGTCGTTCCAGGTCAGCAATTTCACGTGGGCATCGGAGTCGATAGGGCGACTAGAGTCCCACACCTGACCGTCTACAACGGCGGCTAATACATTACGGGCAAGGCCTTCGCTGATGCTACGGGCGATGTCCATGCCGGAGACACCCTTCGGAAACGTACGGATGCTTCCGTCCGGCAGGGTAATTTGGATTTGGTTTTCCATTTGTATTTAGTAAATAGAACGATTAAAAAATCACGGAGATACAAAGTCCGTGAGTGCTTTGTTAGTTTAGCGTTTTGGGTTAGGGGTTTTGAGTTAATTATGATTACTCTTTTTCAACCACTCGAAACCCAAAACTCCTAACAACTAAACTATATGGTATCGCCTTCGGCGGTGCCGTTGGTTTTGTCGGGAACGGCTAGTCCGGGGCGGTATCTTTCTTCCTGACGTAAATACGGGTAATTCGTCAATTGCCTCCGCCGGGTTCGCCAATACCCTCCTACGGCTTTGCGATTGGCTGGATTTTCTCTGGCTTCCTCCAGGTAATAATCCATGGCTTTGTCATCGTCCCCTGTATATTCAAGGCACTGAGCCATGAGAAAGTTCAATCCGGGGTAATTTGGGCTTGTTTTCTCAACAATTCGCAAATGCTTGAGAGCTGGGACCACCTTTTGCACGCCAAATAAAATAGATGCTGCGTACATATTCGCTCCCGGATGCTCAGGTTCTACCTTTAAGGTTTTGTTAAATTCCGCATAGGCACTGTCTACCTGAGCGGTATGCGTAAAAGCCAATCCTCGCCGGTAGTGCAAGTCCGCATCTTTGGGGTAATAATTCAGCCCTTCCCGGGCGAACCATAAGGCTTTCGGATAGTCCTTTTGCTGGTAATAAATGGAAGAAAGCTGCTGATACGCTCCCAAAAATCCGGGAACCAGCGTTCGGGTTCGCATGAATAATACCAAAGCTGCCGTCGTGTCTCCAAGCTTGGCCGCAATCATCCCCCGGTAGAAATACGCCTCTCCGTAGTAAGGATTAATCTGCAAAGTACGGGCCAGGTATTGTCTGGATTTCCCTAGCTGATTGACCCGCTGGTATAAGTCGGCCAGCAAAACATAGACATCAGGATTCCGTTCGTTGAGAATTTCGGCTCGCTGAGCGGCCTGTAAAGCCTCGTTAATCTGCTTTTTTTCACGTAAAATCCGGGCTTTGGTCACGTAATACCGACCCGTATTTCGTTTCAGATTAATAGCCGTATTAATATCTTCCAAAGCGGCGTCCAACTCCGACCGTTGCAGGTAAATCTCAGCTCTTTTCTGATAATTTTCCGCCAGATCAGGATACTGCTGAATGGCCCGACTCAGGAATTCCAGGGCTTTAGGCGTTGAGAATCCTTCGTTCATATTCGGTAAAGGTGGAATACGCACGCCCTCCTGTTCTTCCGAAGAACAGCCCATCAATACCCAACTCAGAACGACCAGAAACCCTACAACTTTCCCGAAATGAATCATTTCTACAACTTAAAACGCCGCAAAATTAGTCGGTTTCGGGGAAAGTTTGACGTTTTGCGTTTAGAGTTTTGAGTGAAAGCATTCATTGCTCCCCCTCTATCTTCTCATTAACCTTATTTAACTTTAAAGAAAGGTTCGTTAACCCTTTCCTTTTCTAGGGTCGGGTACTTTCGTCCAAAGAAATGATTTTCCCCATGAAAAACCGATACCTACTCCTCTTCTTACTGACGATGATCTCGGGCTGGGCTGCTGCTCAAACGCCCTGGAATCTGAAAGGCAAACTTGCCGACTCTTCGGGCATTGCCATCCCTAATGCTTCCGTAATGCTGCTGGACACGAAAGATTCAACCCTGATTGAATTTTCCACTAGTGGTACCAACGGTGAATTTTCTTTTAAAAAGTTACCACTTCACGCTTATATTCTTCGCGTAACTCACCTGAGTTTTTCGGAGTATGAAGCCCTGGTCAACAAACCCGATCTGGGTACGATTCGACTAAAAGCCAAAGGCAAAGATTTGAATGAGGTCATTGTGAAAGGCGAAAAGGCTCCGGTAACGATGCGTCACGATACCGTAGAGTTCAACGCCGACAGTTTTAAGACCCGCCCCAACGCAACGGTTGAAGAGTTACTGAAACGATTGCCGGGCGTTGAGGTAGAAAGCGATGGAACCGTCAAGGCTCATGGGAAAGAAGTCCAGCGAATTCTGGTAGATGGGAAGGAATTCTTCGGAACGGACCCCAAAATGGCTACTAAAAACCTGGCAGCCGAAGCCATCAAGGCCGTTCAGTTATTCGACCGCAAATCAGAACAATCGCGTTTTTCGGGGGTGGATGATGGCACGCGGGAAAAAACGATTAACCTGGAGTTGAAGGAAGATTTCAAGAAGGGGATTTTTGGTACGGGCTCGGCAGGGTATGGTTCTCAACATCGATACGCCGGTCGTCTGAACCTGAACCGCTTTGCAAAAGATCAGCAATTTTCGCTGGTGGGTACGTTGAATAACATCAACCAGCAGGGTTTTACGATGAATGATTACTTCAACTTTTCATCGATCAATAGCTCCGGTGGTGGTGGAATGTCGGGCGGTGGAACCCGAACGACGAGTATTCAGGGAGGTAGCAGTTCAATTAATGGCGTTCCTGTCAATATGGGTGGGCAAACGTCGGCAGGTTTCGTAAACTCTGGTTCCGGGGGATTGAATTTCTATCAGCAATTAAGTAAGAAAACAAAAATTGACGGCAACTATCTGATTAATAACACGAACAGTACCGTCGATAAACACTTGGACAAGGAGAATTACCTGGAAAGTGGTAACTACAAAAGTCTGCAAAACAGCAACACCACGAACAAAAATCTGAATCATCGGCTCAGCTTTAATCTTGAACACCAACTGGATTCAGTAAATACCATTCGCTGGACGAATACGGCTTCCCTCACCAACAGTAATTTCCAGACCTCCAGTCTTACTCAAACCTATGGCACGGGGGGTAACCTGCGAAACGAAGGGAACCGGATCAATCAATACGCAGGCGATGCCTATTCCTTAAATTCCAATTTTGCCCTTCGCCACCGATTTGCTAAAAAGGGTCGAACCCTGACGGCCAACCTCATTTTCGGATTAAATAATGATCAGCGGAGCGGTGTTATTAATGCTCTGAATCAATATTTCGATACGAACACCGCTGATACGACGCTTCAGAACGATTCGCAGAAAAATGGTAAAATCAATTATGGACTAACCACCTTTTATACCGAACCCCTGAGCAAACGAAGCTTTCTGGAAGCGAATTATTCTTACCAGAAAAATTTGAATAACACCAATCGTGAAGTATACGATATCAAGGGCGAACGTTCGACGCTTAATAATCAGTTGAGTAACACGTATGATAATCAATATTATTACCATCGTGGCGGTTTGAGTTACCGATATGTGGGCAATCAAATTAATATTTCGACGGGATTGAATGTACAGGAGGCTACGCTGGTCGGTAGATTTCCGAGAACGGAAACGAGTCTGAATCGTTCGTTTGGTAACCTCCTGCCTAACCTTCGGATACGTTATGATCTGGCCAATAGTCGAAACCTGAATTTCAACTACGAAACCAGCGTTAATCAGCCCAGCCTGACGCAATTACAACCCATTATTAATAACACGGACCCGCTGAATATTACCATTGGTAACCCTAACCTGCGACCCGAGTATAACCATTCGTTTTCGCTGAATTACTTCTCTTTCAATACAACTCGGTTCCGTAACTTTTTTGGTAATGCCTTCCTGACGTATACGACTAACAAAATTTCCAGTTCGCAGTCGGTAAACGAGCAGTTAGTGACCACCACGCAATCGGTTAACGTACCCAATGCCATTCAGGGAAATACATTCATTGGCTTTGGCTCCCCCATTCAGCGAATCAAGGGAATGCGGGTAAATGCGAATCTGGGCATAACTTACAATCGGGGGATCAGCATCATTAATAATGCAGAAAATCGTACAAATACGGTGGCCACTACGCTCGGAACACGATTGGATTACCGCAATGATACCAAATTTGATGTGAATGCCGGGGCTAATTTATCGCTGAACCAAACGCAATACTCGCTGCAATCAGCCATGAATCAGAATTACCTGACACAACGCTACACCCTGGATGCGAACTGGAATCTAACGCAAACCTGGTCGATTGGCAGTTCCGTTAACTATCAGGTCTTGACGGGCAATAACTATAACCAGAAAATTCCGATCTGGAATGCCTCGATTACCAAGTATATACTCAAAAATAATGTTGGTGAAATTAAGCTGAGTGCTATCGATTTACTCAATCGAAACGTAGTAATTAACCGCTCGGCTCAGGTGAATTACTATCAGGAAGAGCGGGTTACCTCGCTGGCTCGTTACTTCCTCCTTACCTTTACCTATTCCCTGAGAAATAAGGCAGGCATGGGAGGTAATAACCGTCGCAACGGGCCACAGATGATTCGTTTTAATTAGTTCTAACATCTTTCATGGCTGGTGAAGACACCAGCCATGAAAGATCCTCTTAGCCATGGTTGGTGTCTCCACCAACCATAGAAAAAACAAAGAAGGGGTTGAAAGTCATCATGCTTTCAACCCCTTCTTTGTTAGGTTACTAAAGCTAAGAGAGTTAGTTACCCGGACGCATTCGCATACCACCCCCGTTTTTCCGCATTTCTTCCATTCGTTTCATCATAATTTCCCGCACTTCTTTTTCGGTAACCGCCTTTCCTCCTTTCGGAGCTTTTAACTCAGAAGACTTTGGTTTCCGCCACTCCATTTCGCTAACGGTATACAGGCTTTCACCATTATTCACGTCTACTTCCAGAATCAATCCGGGTAAGCCACTGTATTTTTCCGGACCAATTGAAACCGGAATTTCGGGAGCGTACCAGGCCACGACGGTTCGAAGCATGGGTTGCTGATTTTCTCCAGCCGGAGGGCCTCCCGGCCCCATCATGATTTGCTGAACCCGCATCGTGTCCGTAAAAGAGGCTTTCTGACAGACAAAACCTTTGATTGTTCTGGTTTCCTTACCCAACTTCCACCGTTGGTTCACGAGGGTGTCCAGCACGCGGTACTTTTCACCAAAAATATCCCGAGCTTCGGTTCTCTTCTTTTCGGCTATCTGCGTATACACTATGCTGGAGCTACCTCCGAACCGCATCGGACCGCCCATGGGGCCACCCCCTCCAAAACCATTCCCTTCTTCGATTACGGCGGCGGGTTCATATAAAGCTTCCTGAGGCGTAAACGCTAACTGATATTGCCGGGTAATATTCTCCGGCATACGAGCCTGCATGGCCGGGTCCATATTCTGGAATCTGCTTTTCAAATTAGTTTTTTGAGTATAGGTCAGAACGCCCTCCGTTTTCTGGGCGTAGGTCGATAAACTGATCAAACTCAGGACAACCCAAGCGGTTTTCTTCATAATCAAAGGGGATTTAATGTACCTGACAAAGCTAGGTCACGGGCTCGTTAACGATTCTTACAATAAGGTTAATCAACGTTAATAAATCGGTTTTACCGTTTGAAAGCTTCTATCTTTGAATCCATGTGGAATTTAAAGTCACTCCCTTCCAATCGTACGCTTATTACGTTGATTACTAGCTGTCTGCTCGTATTAACTACCTTTCTTGGCTGGTGGTTGAGTCGTAGTTACAACGAACAAAAACGACTGCTGGCGGCAGAAACCAGTCAGCCTTTTTTTCGTTCGGTTAATATCCTCCAGGACTCTCTGGTCATGAAGCGACTCATTCGTCCGCTGGAAGAATCCATGCGAGAAAAGACTGCTCATAAAAAATTACGGATTCATGTTTTCCCGCGGGAGGACTCCAAAGGACCCGATACAATTATTAGTCTGGGTAGCAGGGGTCGGGTGTTTATTGCTTCACGGGAGCCTCGTTTCCGTAGACCTTTTCCGCCTGATTATCAACCTGATGAAGAAACTGGCGAATTGCATCGTCCGATGCGTTCCCATTTGTTTTCCCGCATATTACCATCGTTAATGGGCAGAGCCAGCCAAGACTCGATTCGGGATTCCATCAAGATCCGTGATCTCCAGCAGCAATTTCGGCGGGAGCTGGATTCTTCCAAGATCAACGTAGGCACCCGTATTGTACGTCTCCAGGCACCGGCTCATCGTTCACTGGATTCCTTGCATACGGCTTCCTATCAGGCAGGTTTGCCCCCCAGAGATTTTTATGTAGCTTATTTAACGGATTACCAGGGAGTAATTTTCAAGCGATTACTCCCACAAATCCTGTTTTCAGTTTTTCTATTAGGGTTAACATCCGGGGCCTTTTTGTTGGTTTTTAAAAGTTTAGAACAACAGCAACAATTAACCCAACTAAAGAACGACTTTATTAGTAATGTTAGTCACGAATTAAAAACGCCGATTTCGACGGTTAGCGTCGCCATTGAAGCTCTGAGTAGTTTTGATGCTTTGAAAGACCCTCATCGCACCAAAGAGTATTTAGCCATTTCTCAAATGGAACTCAACCGACTGAATTTACTGGTTGATCATGTGCTCCGAACCGCTTTATTCGATCAGAAACAGCAGATCTATCAATTTGAGGAGATTAATCTTTCCAGTCTGATCGAAGAAATTCTGCATTCACTAAAATTTCAGTTTGAGAAACACCAGGCACAAGTCGATTTTCATCCATCTGGCTCTAACTTTAGGGTTACTGCCGACCGCATTCACCTGACCAATGTGATTTATAATCTGATCGACAATGCCCTGAAATACAGCAATAATCAACCTAGGGTTACCCTTCATCTGGAAGATCAGGGCGAGCAATTAGGCGAGCAATTAGTAGTACGGATTCAGGACGAAGGCATTGGTATTCCCCCTCAGTATCAGCAACAGGTTTTTGAGAAATTTTTCCGCGTACCTACCGGAAATATTCATAATGTGAAAGGACACGGTTTGGGCCTGAATTACGTCCATCAGGTGATGGGAGCTCACGGCGGGACGGTTACTCTTCACAGCGAACCAGGTCAGGGTAGTACTTTTGTTCTGTATTTTAAGCGATGAAAACTAAAATATTATACGTAGAAGACGAGCCTTTTCTGGGCCGAATTGTCAAGGAAAGTCTGGAAAGTCGTGAGCTGGAAGTCAACATGGTAACCGATGGATTGGCCGTACTTCCTGAACTTGAACAGTTCCTTCCCGACCTCTGTGTGCTGGATGTGATGTTACCCAATCTGGACGGATTTTCCGTTGCTCGGGAAATTCGGCAGCGTCACCCCCACTTACCCATTCTTTTTCTAACCGCTAAAACGCAGGTGGAAGATGTCGTTCAGGGCTTCGGGGTGGGTGGAAATGATTACCTCCGCAAGCCCTTTAGCATGGAAGAACTGATCGTTCGGATTGATAACCTTCTGCGGATGAAGCTCAACTCTCCTTTTTCGACCCCTAAAAGTACTCAGGCGATTCCGCTTGGAAACTATGAATTCTGGCCGCAGAAATTCGAGCTTCGTTTACATGAGCACATTCGAAAGTTATCTCATCGCGAAAATGAATTACTGAAAATCCTCTCCGAAAATCGTCACCAAACCATTGCCCGCAAAGAAATTCTGATGCGGGTTTGGGGCGATGACTCTTTCTTTAATTCAAGAAACCTTGACGTGTACATTACCCGTTTGCGGGAATATTTACGGGAAGATCAACAGCTTCAACTGGTGACAATCAAGGGCGTTGGTTACCACTTCATCACGGATTAATTCACTTTAGTCGCTTTGCCAATGATCTTTTGGAAGGATTCGATAATTAGGGAAGAAAATTCTTTTAATTTTGAATTTTCCGAACAATTTATTCATCGGCATGAAGAAGATTTCCCTTTCCTTACTTTTAACCTTCTTTGCGTTACAAAGTTTTGCACAGCTTTCTCCCAAAGAATTTTTAGGTTACGAACCCGGTACCACCCGTTGTACCCCCCATTACCGCGTTTTAGCTTACTTCGAGTATCTCGCTCAGCAGTTTCCTAAACAAATTAAGCTCCAGAATTACGGCACCAGTTACGAAAACCGTCCTTTGATGGTAGCCGTGCTGGCTTCGGAAGAAAACTTTCCCCAACTGGAAACCATCCGTACCAATCACTTAAAATCGATTGGTTTGATGGAAGGCTCTGCTTCGGGCAAGTCGGTTCCCATCTCCTGGATGAGTTATAACATTCACGGTAACGAAAACGTGTCTTCCGAAGCCGCTATGATTGTAGCGTATAATCTGCTGAAAGGGGATAGCAAAGAGGTGCTGAAAAACACAATCGTTGTGATTGACCCTTGTGTGAACCCCGATGGCTATGACCGCTACGTGAATGGGTACAACCAGCGTTTAGGCAGCATGGCTAACGCCTATGCCAATGCCTGGGAACACACCGAGCCCTGGCCCGGTGGACGTATGAACCACTACATGTTCGACCTGAACCGCGACTGGGCCTGGATGGTGCAGAAAGAAAGTCAGGCTCGTAACAACCTGTATCAGCAGTGGATGCCGCACGTTTTTGCGGATTTTCATGAGCAGGGCATTAACTCACCTTATTTCTTTACGCCTCCCGCCAAACCCGTTCATCAGGACGTAACGAGCTGGCAACGGGAGTTCCAGACCATCATCGGTGATTACAACCGCAAGACCTTTGATAAGAATGGCTGGTTGTACTTCACGCGTGAAAACTTCGATTTATTCTACCCCAGCTACGGCGATACCTACCCTACCTTCAACGGTGCCATCGGTATGACCTTCGAGCAGGCAGGTAATGGCCGGGCAGGTTTAGCCATCATCAAAGCCGACGGCGATACCCTGACCCTGAAAGAGCGGATTAGTCACCACGTTGCGGCGAGTAAAGCCACCATGGAAGCCCTGTCAGCCAATGCGGACAAAGCTTCTTCTGAGTTCATTAAGTTCTTTACAAACGCTAAAAATAACCCCACGGGCACGTATAAGAGCTACGTAATCAAGACGAAAGGCGATGAAGGTAAAGTAAAAGCTTTTACCAACTACCTGACGAAAATGGGCTTTCAGTACGGATACGCCGAGAAATCGCTAAACCTGTCTGGTGCTTATTCTTTTGTGGATGATAAATCAGCGAATGCAGGTGTGGAAGCCGGAGATATCATCATCAGCACCTCTCAGCCTCGCTCCACATTCCTGAAAATCCTGATGGAGCCTAAAACTTCGCTGGAAGATTCTGTTACCTACGATATTACTTCCTGGGCTTTGCCTTACGCCTATGGTCTGAAGGCGTTCGCAACGAAAGACAAGCTGGCTTTTACAACGACCAAGCCGGCGGCAACGGATAAACCAACGGCTGACGTTGCTAAACCCTACGCTTATTTATTACGCTGGAGTTCGCACGAAGATGCTCACGTATTAGCTCATTTGTTCCGTAAGAAAGTCCGGGCTCGGGTGGCTACGAAGCCTTTTGAAGTAGACGGTCAGAAATACGGAATCGGCACGGTCATTATTACACGTGGCGAAAATACAAAGCTGGGAGATGCCTTTGATTCGATCATCAAAGAAGAAGCAGAACACCAGAAAATCAGCCTGATCCCGGTAGCAACGGGTTACGTAACCAACGGCCCTGACTTTGGCTCTAACTACGTTTCTCAGTTAAAAGCACCCAAAGTGGCTATCCTGACGGGCGAAGGAACCTCTCCTTACGCCGTGGGTGAGGTTTGGCACTACTTCGATCAACAACTGCATTACCCCGCCACAATGATTGGCACCAACGATTTCATGGGTGTGAATCTGGCTGATTTCGATGTACTCATTCTGGCAAACGGTAACTACGGTCGCGTATTGAATGAAGCGGCTGTTACTAAAGTTCGTACCTGGATTCAGGCAGGCGGTAAGCTGATTGCTCTCGAAGGGGCGGTTTCGGCCCTGGCGGGTAAAGATGGTTTCAGCATTACGAAAAAAGAAAGCAAGAAAGAAGGGAAAGAATCGGCAGAAGATAATCTGAAACAATTTGGTAACCGCGAACGCGAATCAGTTTCAACAGATACGCCCGGTGCGATTTACAAATTCACGATTGATCCTACGCATCCACTCGGTTACGGGTTACCTTCGTATTACCACGGTCTGGTTTTATCTACCACCGAATACGAATTCCTGAAAGATGGCTGGAATGTAGGTTACCTGAAAAAAGGCCCAGCCGTGGCGGGTTTTGTAGGTAACGAAGCTAAGAAACGACTGGAAAACACCTTAATGTTCGGAACGCAGGATATGGGTCGCGGGCAGGTAGTGTATCTGGTAAATAACCCTCTATTCCGTGGCTTCTGGTATCAGGGTAAACTGGTATTTGCTAACGCTGTATTTATGGTTAATTAATTACAAATACTAAGTTCTAAAAAAGCTCGGCTCTTGGAGTCGAGCTTTTTTTACGGGTAAGCCCTATGTTTTATAAAGTTACAAACGTATCTTAAACTCATTATCAATAGTTCTATTCGCCTAAATCAACCTAATCGAATGAAATTATTTCTTCTTTTGAGTTTATTATGCATTTCAGGAATTAGTTCCGGTCAGGAAACCAGTAAGTATCATGAAGAGGATGTGAGCTTCTGGAATAAAACGGATTCTGTTCAACTACACGGTACGTTAACTATTCCTACGATCGGTAAAAAATTTCCCGTAGTGTTACTAATCACCGGCTCCGGCCCGCAGGATCGCAATGAGACTATTTTAGGCCATAAACCTTTCAAAGCCATTGCCGAGTATTTGGGAGATCGCGGATTTGCTGTATTGCGTTACGATGATCGCGGGGGTGGAAAAATGAATAAAGTTTTCACCAATGCAACGATTGATAACTTCATTAAAGATGCCTCGGCTGGCGTAGATTTCCTGAAAACCAGAACAGAAATTAATCCTAAAAAGATTGGTTTATTGGGACACAGTGAAGGCGGCAGTGTAGCTCCTGTCGTAGCAACCCAGCGAAAAGACATTGCGTTTGTGGTATTAATGGCCGCTCCCGGGGTGAAACACATGGAGTTAATGAAGCAGCAAAACCGCGATTTATTCCGGGGAATGAAGCTGGATTCGGCAGCGATTGAAACATACGTGAATGACTATTACGAAGACGTTTTCTCTGGTTTCGGAAAAGGTCTGGATAGTACCCAGCAATCTCAGTTAATCAGTTCCAAACTGGATCTTCTACGAGAAAAATTATCAGAGAAGCAGTTATTTAATTTCATGATTCCAGCGAAGGATAAAGAAGCCCCCTACATTCGTCAGGTGTATCAGACTTCGCATGGGAAATGGTTCCAACAATTCATCAATTTCGATCCCTCTGTTTACTTAGAGCAATTAACGGTTCCTACCCTGGCAGTCAATGGCACCAAAGACGTACAGGTTAATGCAGACTTAAACCTTCGGGGAATCGAAAAATCGTTGAAAAAGGCGGGTAATAAAAATTATAAAATCGTAAAATTGGAAGGATTAAACCACCTGATGCTGCCCGCAAAAACAGGATTACCGCAGGAATACGCTACCATCAAAGGCGACATTGATCCTGCATTTTTGGAAACGGTTTATCACTGGTTACACGGAATTTATCCTTAATTTAATGTTTTGCAACTCTATGATGTCAACTTGGGCAAGTAATACCCGTCCTGTTTGTATATCCCCCAAGTTCAACTTGGCCCTGCCGATGCCAGCTTTTTTGCTGGCATCCGCCTCGTAAGGTATTAGCCATGTTGTTGTACTTTCCTTTGTAAAACAGGATGGTTAATAACCACTTTACTTTCTTTATTCTCCTCAGTGTATTGTAGTCGATGATGCCAGCGGAAAAGCTGACATCGGCAATTCCAGCTAGCTGTTTTATACGTAGCTGTTTGCTTTGCTTGCTGTTATCCAACTGCAGCTATTATCCTCAATGGTATAACCCTGTCTTTCCTTCTTCTAAATACGAACAGGACGGTTATGAGCCGTCCTGTCTGTGATCTTTTATCCATTTACTATGGTAGTAATGCCAGCAAAAAAGCCGGCATCGGTAGGCTTGATTAGCGGTTTTTTAGTCAGACGCCAGCTTTTTTAGGGCATCCAGCCGACAGGTATTAGTCGCCTCGGTATAGCACCGCCGTGCCTTCCATGATGTACCCATTCGAAGTGGCCGTGGTGTAATACTTGTACTTTACGTCCATAACGGCGTTGGCACCCAAAGCTTCGGCTTTCTTTACTAACATTTCAGTCAGCCGGTTTTTCTGGCGGGCGTCATTCCCCCGACCTACCATAGGGCCACGGGTTTTTCGCTGCTCTTCCGTCAGTAACATTTCTTCCTGAATGCTCACCTGATCAATTACCTGAAAGGGACGATCGGGCTTTTTATCGTTCTCCCAGAAAACATCCAGATCGTACTTCGGATTTCTTCTGATGGGAACGGAGGGGCTAAAGCAACTTACGACACTCCAGGAAATCAGAATCATTCCCAAAGCCTGTAAGCTACGTTTTCTCAACGGACGATTAAATGCTTTCTGAATCATAAATCAGTACACGATCCCAGTATTGTTTGCAAGTTTCAACAAACTTCAGGTGAATGGGTGCAACCTGATACACATCGTGAGCGGCTTCGTCTTTGAAAACGGTTAGCAGGCAATAATCATACGAACGATCAATCACGGGGCGATCCGTTGCCGCAGGCTTTCCTACATTAAACACTTCAATCCCTTCCACATTTTTCAATGAAGAAACCCCCTCTTCAAACTTCGCACGATCTTCCGCCGAGAGGCCTTCTTTCAACCAGAAATTAACTACGTGTACAAACATTACTAGATTTCTTTAAAGATTTAGTTACCAGAATATTATTTCAAAAGATCTCTCTGAAGAACCTTCATTTGACGCTCCTTTAAATCTTCGGATGTCTTCATCAAAGGCAGACGAACGTCGGAGGAAATAATACCCAATGACTCCAAGATGCCTTTAACCCCTACCGGGTTGCCTTCTTCGTATAATAAAGGATCGATATCCAAAAATGAACCTAATCCTTTACGAGCAGTAGCAAAATCTCCGGCCAATGCCGAGTGAATGACGTTGCCGAATTCTTTAGGGAATGCATTGGCAATCACCGACATCACTCCTACGCCACCAATGCTGATAATGGGAACAGCCTGTACGTCATCACCGGAGATCAGCAGGAAGCCTTCGGGCATATCACGATAGATTTCCATGCATTGTTCGATGATGCAGGAAGCTTCTTTCATCCCGATAATGTTGGGGTGTTGAGCCAGTTCTACTACTGTTGCACTGGTCATGTTAATACCCGTCCGGCCCGGGATGTTATACATGATGACAGGTACCGGAGAGGCATCCGCCACAGCCTTATAATGAGCAATAACCCCCTGTTTACCGGGCTTGTTATAATACGGACAAACCGACAGAATGGCATCAACTCCCGAGAAATCAATCTTCTGGATCTGATCTACCACCTTGGCTGTTACGTTACCACCCACCCCATAAACGATAGGAAGCTTACCGGAGTTGTGTTCCTTTACAAACTGTAAAATTTCGGCTTTTTCAGCGTCCGTCGTCGTCGCTGATTCGCCCGTCGTGCCCTGAATCACGAGGTAATCTACCCCTCCGTCAGTCACGTGCTGGATCATTCGTTCAAGACCCGCCCAGTCGATGGAGCCGTCTTCATTAAAGGGAGTAACTAAGGCGACTCCAACGCCGTGAAATTTGTTCATAAAAAGTGTTGCCGCTGGAAGATCGTTGATCGTGGCTAGTTATTTGTTGTTAGTTTTAAAATATGCCAACAACGAACAACCAGTCACGAACAACTATACTCCGCTAAACTAGTAAATCTAAAAATTCTTCTATCGTAATTAACTGTACATTCAACTTCTTAGCTTTATCGACCTTCGAAGCTCCGGGTTTTTCGCCGACAATCAGGTAATTCAATTTACCCGAAACCCCGCTCAATACTTTCCCGGCGTGGGCTTCTATTAATCGTTCGAGATCCTCCCGTTCAAAGTTCTGGAAAGTTCCGGTGTAGAGAAACGTTTTTCCTAAAAGTTTATCACTTAATTGCTCAACAATGGCTTCCTGACCTACCGTCATCTGCAAGCCGGCAGCCTTTAGTTGATCCACCAACGCCCGGTTGTCGGCATCCTGGAAAAACTCTACCACACTCTGGGCAATCCTTCCTCCGATTTCGGGAACGGCGGCCAGTGCTTCAGCCGTAGCATTTTCAATGGCTTCAATGGTTTTGAAATAACGAGCCAGTTTCTGAGCACCTGTTTCTCCGACATAGCGAATACCGATGGCAAAAAGCACCCGTTCAAAAGGAACGGATTTCGAGGCCTCAATCGCATTCAGGATGGATTGCGTTGTTTTTTCCCGAAAACCAATCTTTTTACTCTTTCCCGTTTCAGGATCAGTGATTACCTTTTCTAAACCAAAAAGTGTTTCGTAAGATAACGTATAAAAATCGGCAACCGTTCGTACCAGTCCTTTTTCGTATAATAATTCTATTTTCCCTTCCCCCAAACTATCCATATTCATGGCTTTTCGCTGAATGAAGTGTTCCAGTCGAGCCCGAATCTGCGGCGGACAACCTTTTTCATTAGGGCATAAGCGAGCGACTTCGCCCTCCCGCTGAATCAGTGGCGTGCCACAAACGGGACAAGTCGTGGGATAATGAATTACTTCGGAAGCTTCGGGACGCTTCTCCAGATTTACTCCGGTAATTTTCGGAATAATCTCCCCACCTTTTTCGACAAACACGTGATCGCCTAGACGTAGGCCCAACCGCTCGATTTCGTTGGCATTGTGCAGACTGGCTCGTTTCACAACGGTTCCGGCCAGTAACACGGGCGTCAGGTTAGCGACTGGCGTAACTGCACCCGTCCGTCCAACCTGATAACTGATGGAACGAAGCGTCGTTTCCACCGATTCGGCCTTGAACTTATAAGCAATAGCCCAACGTGGTGATTTCGACGTATAACCCAATTCGCGTTGCTGGGCAAACGAGTTTACCTTCACCACAATCCCGTCGGTATTCAGGGGCAGATCAAAACGTTTGGTTTCCCATTCGTGAATGTAGGCCATAACTTCCTGGATACTCGAACATTTCCGCCAGGTCGGTGAAACATTAAACCCCCACCGCTGCAAGGCCAGCAGGCTTTCTTCGTGGGTATTAAAAATCTCGGTATCAGCCAGAAAGGAATATAGATAGCAATCCAGTCGACGGCGGGCCACCTCACCTGAATCCTGCAATTTAAACGTTCCGGCGGCGGCATTCCTTGGATTCATCAGGGCTTCTTCACCAATATCCACGCGTTCCTGATTCAGCTTATTAAACGAAATCAGAGGCATATAGCCTTCGCCCCGTACTTCAAAAATGGGTGGTACATCTTCGGCTTCGATATGATGAGGTAAAGTCCGCAATGTCTTGACATTGTTGGTAATATCGTCTCCCCGGGTTCCATCGCCTCGGGTTACCCCGGCGGTCAGAAGTCCATTTTCGTAACGGATCGACAGCGAAATTCCGTCGAATTTCTGTTCACAGATAAACTCAACGGGTTCATCAGGAATGATTTTTCGAATCCGTTCTTCCCATTCCAGTACTTCCTCTTCGTTGTACGTATTTGAAAGTGAAAGCATTGGGTAGCGGTGCTGAACGGTCTTGAATTCTTTCGAAACCGTCCCGCCTACGTGTTGCGTAGGCGAACCTTTGTGCTTGAACTCGGGGTATTGTAACTCCAGTTGCGTGAGTTCCTGGAGTAGCTGGTCGAAATCATAATCAGAAACTTCCGAGATGGCGTCCTGATAATATCGTTGATTGAGGTAGTGTAGCCGTTGTGTCAGCTCGTCAATGCGTTGCTGGGGATTCATTCTTTACTAGTTTACAGGTCTCGAAATTTGAATGGTGAAGTAGTGGCCTCACCGAAAATCATTCAGGCGAAAGAAGAAACTTCAGATAGGTTCCCTCCAAAATCACCCGCCGAGAACTGATTTTTTACAAAGGTACTTTTCTGACGGAAAAATTTACCTTTGTGCTATGAAAACGCCTTTAATTGCTCCTTCAGTCCTTGCCTCTGACTTCGCGAACTTGCAGCGGGAAATCGAAATGCTGAACCGTTCGGAAGCCGACTGGATTCATTTTGATGTAATGGATGGTGTCTTTGTACCGAATATTTCCTTCGGTATTCCCGTCCTCGAAGCCGTTAAGAAGTACGCTCAGAAACCCATTGACGTGCATTTGATGATCACGCAACCCGAGCGTTACATCGAGACCTTCCAGAAAGCGGGGGCCGATGTCATCACGGTTCATTACGAAGCCTGCACGCACTTACACCGAACCATCCAGCAAATTAAAGATACGGGGTGTAAGGCCGGAGTGGCCCTCAATCCTCATACGCCAGTAGAGTTACTGGAAAATGTGCTGGAAGATTTGGATATGGTATTGATCATGTCTGTTAATCCCGGTTTTGGGGGACAAAAATTCATTAACCGCACCTTTCAAAAGCTCAACCAGCTGAGTGAAATGCGGGAGACGCTGAATAAAGACCTGTTAATTGAAGTAGATGGCGGCGTAAATGCCTCCAACGCGAAAAAATTACTGGAACACGGAGTCAATGTATTAGTAGCCGGGAATTTTGTTTTCTCTTCTGAAAACCCAGAGCAGACAATTGCTGAACTGAAGAAATAATTGTCGTATTCCCTCATGTAACCACCCCAAAGACAACAGCGTTACGTACATCGCTGCCAGCGGAAAAGCTGGCAGCTTTTTTTGACCCAATCTCGGACCAGTTTAAGCAAGCGACAGTAAAAAGTAACTTCCTTCCTCCGATTCACCCTGCTCCTGAATTTGCCACCCTTGCGACTGGTAAAACGCTAGAGCGTTCACGTTTTGTTCAAGGCATTTAAGCTGGGCAGGTCTCCCCATTCTGGCTAAGCAACGCGACAATAACTCCTTCCCAATTCCTCTGTTTGTGTAGGCTGGATCAATAAACAGATGATGAACAAAATTGGCTGGTGCATACCATGAAATAAATCCAATTGATTGGCCCTCACAAACCGCAACCAGAATTACTTCGTCAACCGTCGCTTGATCAAAATCATCTAGTGTATAATTTGCTGTATCGAGCCAGGTAAAGGTCTGCTGTCGTGACTTTAGATACATTTGTCGAAGGTCATCGGTATGTTCATTCGTAAAAGCACAAACTTCGTAAATCATTGTAAAATTGTTTGTTATAAGAGAATCGTCAGATCAAGTTTGTAGAGCAGCAGACGATTCAACTCCCCGAAAGTTTAAATCAGGGCACGCTGCCTTTCGGGAAGTTATTACAAAGTGTTAAGTTAAATAGATTGCTGTTATCAGTATTCACAGCTATTTCCTACGCTCTATCGTAAATATCTTATAAAATAATCCATAAAAAACTTTTTATTATCCAATATTATTCTTAACTTTCATCTAATCAAACCAAGAAAGTTATGAGTACGATTGAACGTATAGAACATTGGGGCGATACACATCACCCCGTCTGGCTCGACGCCTTGCGAGTCGCTTTGGGTATCTTTCTTTTTACCCGGGGTATTTCCTTCTTAATGGATACCAATGGCATTGGGCCGCTTTTAACGCAGTCGAATTTCATTTGGTCCATGGCCGGAATTCATTACGTGGCCTTTGCTCATTTGTTCGGAGGTTTATTGATTGCTTTCGGTTGCATTACCCGTATTGCCGTTGCCTTTCAGATTCCAATTCTAGTAGTTGCTGTGTTTTTTGTTAATATTTCCCGGGGTTTCTCTTACATCAATTCGGAGTTGTGGCTGTCAATCCTGACCCTAGCTCTGCTGATTTTATTTTTAATCGTTGGCTCGGGAAGATTTTCCGTCGATCAATGGATGAAGTCTCATGTACATTGATCTTTTTCAGTGCCTTCAACCTTTGTTGAGTATGGTGGTAAAAGAAAACCCGAACGAAAATTCCGTTCGGGTTTTCTTTTGGATAATGATTCACTTAAAGTTTAACTTCAAAAGGTATTACCAGTTTGAAGCTCAGGTTACGCCCCATATTAAAGACGCCAACCCGACCCGTCCGCTGGTTTACATCCAGATACTTCAAACGGCTCTGGTGCGACTGATACGCTACGTCAAATACGTTATTAGCCGAAAAATAGAAGGAAGCCAGCGTCCGCTTGTTCTTGCTGACCAGGTCCGTTCCCAGCCCAATGTTCACTAACTGGTAACCCGGCGTAGCCGTTTCAGTGCCATACGCTTCCAGGAAACGATTCTGCTTCTGCGTTACTTCCAGGTCAACCGTTAGATAAAGATTACGCAGAAAATCCTTATATCGATCTTTGGTTAACTTCACTTGGGAAATCCAGCGGGGAGCGGGCATGAAGGGCAAGTATCGGGCAGCCGTTTCCTGAGCGGATAAATTGTCCCCAAATACGGCTGAATAACTTTGGGTGATGCTAAACCAGCGAGCGGCCTGTGGATTGAACGTTACCGTTCCCTCTACTCCACGTAAACGGGCATTTCCCTGAGCATAACGATAAATAGGGACATTTCCGTTATACAATGTATCCTGCCCGTTAGCTCCCTGCACTCGTTCGGAATACGTATAATTTTTAATCGAATTCTGGAAAACGCTCAGATCTACGTACCAGTTTTTGTCTTCGTAGGTTAAGCCCAAATCACCCTGATATGCTACTTCAGGCACCGCATCCAGTTTCCCAATTTCATAGCGGAAGGTTCCGGCGTGAATGCCGTTCGAGGATAACTCAGGAACGGTGGGTGCCCGGAAACCACGAGAGCCATTAATCCGAACCGCCAGCTTGTCCGTCAGGTTATACACCCCTCCGATACTCGCCGAAACATTCTGGTAATTTTTGTCAAAACCAGCGAAACGTTCGCTACCTGAGCCCTGAGGTGTTACCTGAAAATTACCGTCGGGGTCAATGTATAACTTGCCAATATCCAGCAAACGAATGTCATAACGAATACCCCCCGATATTTTCAGCCGCTCATAACTCTTCTTGGCAAACATGAAAACCCCGTTATCGAAGAGATTATAGTTTGGATACAGCACCTGAAAGCCCTGGTTATCCAGTCGCTGGAACATCCCATTCGTACCCACGTTCACCTCCCAGTTATTCTTGGCGGCAAAGTTGTAACGAACGTCGTAATAATTCGTATAGAGATACAAATCCAGTTGTGACTCCCAGGGACGGGTTACGTCGCCATATTCACTCCGGCGGTTACGGGCCACGCTGAATACTCCTGACAACGACGAGCCATTCGAGAAATTCAGCAGGTTATTCCAGGAAACTTTCTCATTAATCAGTCGCTGCGAGTTATACGGAATAAAATCCCGGCTGTTCAATTCCGCATCCGTTACAGGGCGATCTACTACTTCTCCGCTATTGTCCAGACTTGCCGTTGTAAATCGGCCCGATGCGTCACGCGTTCCGTTGATGATGTTATACTTCTGATACGTCCGCAGGAAGTGAATGCGGGAATACCCCCACTTCTTATTTAAACCAAAATAACCATTGAAGTTAATGGGCTCCGTGAAATTGGAGGCAAACACCCGGCCATCGTAGGCATTGCGGTAATTTTTGGTGGACTTAGTGGAAGCCTGAGCCAGCCAGACAAACCCGTTTTTATTACCGGCCAATTGAGCAGAGATCCCGTAGAGATTATTGTTGGTCTGGTAGTTACTCAACACACGACCTACCATTTTGCCCTCTTCCACGGGGCGAGGCGATAACACGGACATCACGCCCCCCAAGCCATCCGAGCCGTACATGAGCGAACCCGCTCCGCGAATGATTTCGTACCGATCAATCGAATACTCATCAATCTGAATGCTGTGCTCTTCGCCCCACTGGTTATCCTCCTGACGAACGCCGTCGTGCATGGTAATCACCCGGTTAAAACCTAACCCGCGAATAATGGGCTTGCTCAAGCCCGCTCCCGTTGATACCTGCGACATCCCCGGCAGCTTAGCCACCGCATCGATCAGGTTGGTAGATGATTGTTGTAACAAACGAAGCTGGGTAATCGCCGCAATCGGAATGGGGCTTTCCTTGATCACCGTTTTTGTAGACGAGCCTGACACAATCACTTCTTCGAGCGACTGTGCCGCATTTTCCATCGTAAAATCTTTCGTGGTGGCTCCGTCAATCGTCACTTTTTCGATAACTGTACGGTGCGAAACATAACTTACCTGAACCGTGAACGTGCCTTTGGGTAAGTTAGAAATCCGATACGCCCCGTTTACATCTGAACTCGCTCCAATGCGGAGATCGGGAATGTAAATGGTGGCTCCGACAACGGTTTCGTTGTCTTCTTTGTGAATAATTTTTCCGGAAAGTGAATTTTGAGCCAGCAAGCTTCCCGAAATCAGGAAGCAGAAAAGTAAAAATAAATTTTTCATGAAGTTTATGCGGGAAAAAATGGACCACACACGAACTCACGCTGAGCAGACGGTACATGAATAAACCACCGCCTACGCAGGCAGAAAGCCCGTTTAGGGTATGAAGAGAAAAAAGAAAGACAGCAGAAATGAGTCGAATAACAAGTACAGACGAGCTCTGCGGAGCTATTCTCCGCAGCCACGAAAACGTACTTCTTTACCCGAAAAATTAACTCAGAGCCGGAGGCCCGCGATGGGAATAATACAGGAAGGGTCGCCGCAGGCGAATGCCCTGGTAAGCGATTACTAAAATGGAGACTTCAGCTAATACGACTAGCTGAAAATCAATGGATTCAAAATCCATTAACTCCAGAACGGGGTTTGACACCGCATCCAGCAGAAGTAACTCCAGTGAGGTATGGGAGTTAGGCTGAATGGGCCCTTTATTCTGGGATTTGAAGGGGTGAGCGTGAGAGATAATCCGCCCATCCGCCAGCCGGTGCCCGTGCCGAAACACTACCCCATTGACGAACATCACCGTAAACAGCACTAGAAAAAATCTAGCTGCTGGTTGCCGGTATAAGCTCCGCCAGGAAGGTTTGGATGACAGCGTCACGAGGAAGGTTCAAATCGGTTTACTACAAAAATAACAAAGGTTTTGACATTGTTTCATTTCCTGCCCTTTTCGTCCCCTTAAATGGCTTCCAGAAATAACAATTTGCAGACCAAATGACTTATACAGAGGACTTGTTTCGGGGTCTTAGGTAATTGTTAGCTTGTTTTATTTGATGAAAAGTCCCGCTTCCGTACTCATTCCCTTAATGCTTGGCACGCTCATGGCCGGGATCGACAGTAGTATTGTTAACGTATCCTTACCAACCATGAGCCGCGAATTTGGTGTGAAAGTCGATGCCATCGAATGGGTCATTACCATTTATATGCTGGGCTTTTGCATCTTCATGCCGCTTACCAACTGGCTGCGTCTCAGACTTGGCTTTTATAAATTGTATATCGGAAGTCTCAGCGTTTTTATTCTGGGGTCGCTTGGGTGTGCCTTAGCCGGAAATCTGGAACAACTCATTGCCGCCCGTGCCTTGCAGGCTTTCGGCGGTGGAGCTTTGTCTCCTACTGCTATGGCTATTCTGACTACCGTTTTTCCGGCGAACGAACGAGGAAAAGTCATGGGTTGGTGGTCGCTGGGAGGCATAACCGGTCCCGCTATTGGTCCAACCCTGGGAGGAATTTTAACAGAAGCCTTTGGCTGGCCGTCCATCTTTTACATTAACCTGCCCATCGGCTTGCTAGCCATCGGCATCGCCGCCCGATCCCTGAAATTCCTGGATCGTTCGAGTGATAAAAACATCCACTTTGACCGTGTGGGTTTTATCTATTTTACTGCTTTCATCGTCCTTTTTCAGTACGGCATCGCTTTATTATCAAGCAAGGGGCTTGGCTCACTTCAGGTCTTGATTCCTCTCGTCGTTTCCCTAGCGGCCTTTATTATTTTCATCAAACGCAGTTACAAACGCCCCGAAGCCTTATTTGATCTGAGTATTTTTGAACGTCCGCTTTACGTAGTTTGCATTTTCATTACTACGCTCCGATCCATCGCTCTCTTTAGTGGTCTTTTCCTGTTACCTTTTTTATTGCAGGGGTATCTTAAGTTTTCAGAACTGGATTCGGGATTAATGATCCTGCCTAACTCGGCAATGATGGCCATTTTCACGCCACTCGCCGGAAAGTTATCAGATAAATACGGCCCCAGACGTTTTGTGATGGCGGGCCTGGCTCTGGTTGGCATTTCCATGTTCCTATTTTCGCAGATCAACACGCCGAGTGTACCCTTCGTCATAGCCGCCATGACGGTGAGGGGCATTGGATTAGGCTTGCTGGTTTCCCCGCTTACGGCTACTGCCATGAATGCCGTATTACCCAATCAGGTAACCCCGGCCTCTTCGGTATATACGCTGGTTCAGCAGTTAAGCGGCTCTATTGGCATTGCGGTTAGTGCCTTATTACAGCAACTCATCTACCAATACTACGTCGGCCAGCACGCTTCTGACATGCTGGCCGAACATTATGCCATTCAATATGTATTTATGATTTCGGGTGTGCTGGTCATGGTCGGTGTACTAGTCGCTCGAAGGTTACCCCGCACGAAAGCCCGCATTCCTGAGCAAACGCCCGATGCCATCGTTTAATAGTTTTGCAATACCTCTTTCAACTCCTGAGTGTCTTTAGCCTGATCTTGCGGTAAAGCCGGAACGTTTACGCCTTCTGAATTCGCCAGCCTCAGAAAGTGGGCCGCCACTTGAGACAAATAAGGCGAATACATTTTCTGGTCGGGTTCGGTCACAATTCGGGCCAGATAGTATTGATTATTAGCCGCAAAAGCCATATACATCAAGATCTTTTGCTTGCCATTTTGTTCTACTTTTCCGGTCAAGGTTTCGATTTGGTCGACCGTCTCGGGCGTAAAATTTTGCGTTAAAAACCCATACTGGATCGCATCTTTTCGGGATTCTATCTTCAACCACTCCGTTAAAGACCTGTGTTTCGTCTCCTGAACGGGGAAAAGCGTATATACGAAAAGTCGTTTCGCAGGCAGGTTTTTCGGCCTCATATCGGTGTTCGTGCCATTTTGCGTACTGGTCCATCCTTTCGGTGGCTCTTCATGCCATCCACCTAATGCCAGTAGCAGGCTACAAATGATGTATTTCATAACAAGCTGTGGTTTAAAAATACATATACGTATCGTTTTCCAAAAAGATTGAATTTTCTCAGTTTTTCCGTTGGCAGTTTTCGGCTCCCGGTTGCTTTTCCCAACCAATTGTCCAGGTTTTAATTCATATAAAACTAAAATTAACGTTACTAAAACGTTTTAATAATTATTGATGCATACTAATCGATCTACCTATCGCTTTTTCTAAAAATTTCAGAAAGAAGGTTTGCTAGCTTAGTTGAATGCGGGTCGCCTTACAATAAAGGCGAAATCATGCGGGTCAGTTTTTCTAGCATTCGTTTCCATTTGGGACGATTAATCCATTGTTGAGGATCGATGCGTTCGGCGTGCTGAAGGTCTTCATAGAAGGCTTTTCGAAGTTTTTCGGAGAAATCTGCATCGTAGATAAAGGCATTTACCTCAAAATTTAACTCAAAACTTCGGTGATCCATATTGGCCGTTCCTACAGCGGAAAGTTGCCCATCGGACACAATGGTTTTAGCATGAATGAAACCCTTTTGATACCGATAAATCTCCACGCCTACCCGCAACAGATCATCATAATATGAACTCGCCGCCGTGTTTACAATCCAGGAGTCCGAAATTCCGGGCACGAGCAGTTTAACCTTAATCCCACTCAGGGCCGCTACAATCAGGGCATCCTGCAAACTATCACCGGGAATAAAATAGGGAGTGGTAATGAGAATCTCTTTTCGGGAAAGATTAATCACTTGTAATAGAGCGAATAAAATTGTAGGCTGCACCGAATCAGGCCCGCTGGCCGCAATCTGAACCAGAGCGTCCGCTGGAAAAGCATCGGGTTCGCAGTAATAGTGCCGGCTTGGTTCCAGCGTATCTTGGGCACAAAAATTCCAGTCGCACATGAAAATGTACTGAAGGTAATACGAACCTGGCCCGTCGATGCGGATGTGCGTGTCTCGCCAGTACAAATCGTTATTATTGGGATTTCGATAACGGTCGGAAATGTTGATTCCACCCGTGAAAGAGGTACAGCCATCAATGACAATAATCTTGCGGTGATTGCGGTAATTCAGTCGGTTGGCCAAAGCAATGAAAATAACTTCGTAAAAGGGATACGCCTCTACCCCAGCCTTCCGAAGCTCGGGAGCAATGGAACGGCGAATGGATCTGCTGCCAAAATCATCGTAAATAAACCGCACCTGAACGCCTTCCTGAGCTTTTTGAATCAGAATATCCTTGATTTCATTTCCAATGGCGTCGTTTTCGTAGATGTAATATTCAATGTGGATGTGATGTTTGGCATTCTTTAATGCCTTGATAATCTCGGGAAACGCCTCTTCGCCATTTAGCAATAACTTCACCTGATTTCGAGACGTTAATGGACTCAGGTTATCATTCAGCAGTAGATACGCTAACTCGCGATTTTGCTGAACGGCCGGGGCGTCGGCCTTCAGGTTATTTTCAGTAATCTGGGTAACCTGCGTATGGAGCTGTTTGAGTAACTGATCGTTGTCAATCAATTTCTTGGAATACAAACTTCGTTTTCGATAATTGATTCCGAAGGACAAATAGATGAAGATTCCGGCAACGGGAAGAAAAACCGTTAACAACAGATAAGCCAGCGTTTTAGTACTGGCTCGAGTATCATAAATGATGCGAACGCATACTAGAAAAACAATAAACCCGTAGACGACTTCCCAGATTAATAGCCAGTCGATTTCTTCTAAAAAATGCATGATTACTCTAAAGTTTTAGGAGCCTCAACCTGCTGACCACCGATTCTCTGAATCATTCGTTGAATACTTCCCGAGTTCCAGCCCGAAAAACGCCCCCGCTGCATCACTAAGCGATTATCATAGTCCGCATTTAAATAGAAGTGGAAAGCAAAGGCTGCATCAGGATTTTCCCAGCCTAATACCTGTCCGAAGCGAAGTACATTAAACTGCAACGCATGGTCCTGATCGCTGATGGTATAAAAGCCCCGGGCAAAATATTTCAGATCCTGCACTTCTTTTTCTTTTTGAATATTCCTCAATAACTCTTCCCGCTGCGGCACGAAATGAAATGGGGTCCATCCATGGTCAAAAACCGAGCGATACCCGATCTGGTACCCACCCGGCACCGCCGCTACCGCATACCATAACAAACTATTGAACGGCGTCGGCGTAGTGAAATAACCCGTACAGGTAATGGATTGAGTACGCAGGGATTCTTCAATCAATTGGTTGATTTTTCGTTTATGAAAAAGGGTAACGGAGAGGTACAAGAAGCAGGAGATCAGCCCCAGACTAACCCAGGCTTTTCGGGCGGAATGCTGGTTTTTCAGATAAAGCAACGCGAGGCAGGAAAGAACCAGCGGTAAGGTAAATAAAGGGTCGATTACGTAAAGTAAATTGAAAGTAATCCGCTGATGACTAAAGGGTTCGAAGATGCCCGTGCCGTACGAGTTACAAACGTCCAGGAAATCATGGAGTAACAGCTGAATCAGAAAGAATAGATAAAAATGGAGAAAGTTTACCTGCGGAAATTTCTTTCTTAATACCCATGAAAAACCCAAAGGAGCTAAAAAGGCGAGTAACAGGGAATGAGTAATCCCCCGATGTACCAATAGATTTTGGGCGGGCGACAGAAATAAAGCATCCAGTGCGTCGATATCGGGGAGATTCTGGGCAACGGCACCAATGAGTAAAGCTTTCTTGCCGATGCGTTTGGCAAGGAATGCTTCTCCGACGCAGGCCCCGATGGTGATGTGAGTGAGCGTATCCAATTCGAGCAGTTGAAAGGTTTTTGTATTAACTACTGAACAGGAACGGTGGTTCTACCAAAGAATTTCTTATGTCTGGTTAAGAGGCGGTTTTGTTATGTTTACGTTCCCCCCTGGCTGGTGTCTTCACCAGCCATTAACAGTGGTTGGTGAGGACACCAACCACGGCGGACACTTCTGAGTAAAGGGCGATTTTAACACCCCTACGTTCCCACCCTGGCTGGCATCTTCTCCAGCTATTAAAGTGGTTGGTGAAGACACCAACCACGGCGGAACGGTGGTTCTGCC
This sequence comes from Siphonobacter sp. SORGH_AS_0500, assembly GCF_031453245.1. Classification (NCBI taxonomy): domain Bacteria; kingdom Pseudomonadati; phylum Bacteroidota; class Cytophagia; order Cytophagales; family Cytophagaceae; genus Siphonobacter; species Siphonobacter sp. SORGH_AS_0500. The sequence goes on along the minus strand of NZ_JAVIYT010000001.1, from coordinate 2,398,785 downwards.
AAAGAATTTCTTATGTCTGGGTAAGAGGTGATTTTTGTTACTCCCCCTGGCTGGTGTCTTCACCAGCCATTAACCGTGGTTAGTGAGGACACCAACCACGGCGGATGATTGTCAATCCAAAAAAGCATAGTAACAAAACAGACGGCAGGAAAACCTGCCGTCTGTCATTTGGGGACACCATTTCGTTCCCCGTCCAAACGCGATGGCATCGCGTTTGGGCTATTTTTTCTTCTCGAAATTGCCGCTGGCAGTTACCACCCCGCCTTTCTGGCTGTTTACTTCGATATTCCAGTTACTAGGATTACCCTTTACAATCCAACGTAGACGTACATAACCCAAACCAGGAATATTCGCTACTTCGAGTTTATCGGGATTTAGTTTCTGCTCTCTGTAACTCTCAAAAGCAGGAGATGGACCACCATAACCCATACCGCCACCGTCGGGGTTACTCATCTGCAAGCCACTCACCACCTGTGCTCCTTTCAGTGTTACGTAGTCCGGCAGGTTGATTTTGTTTTTTACGTCAAAAGATGAGTGCGTAGGGATGACGCGGCTATTGGTAATGGTTGCCGTGATTTGAGTTAATCCGTTACCCAAATCCTGCTTTTCCACTTCCTTCACCTCAATTTTTGGCATCTGGTTCGCGTGGAAAATCGTGAAAGCCGCATTCCGGTGGCCGTCGGTTTCCAGAATAAAACCGGGGTGATTTCGGATGTAGTTTTTCTTGAATCCACCAATTTCGATATCACCGTATTGCGGATGTTTGAAAGGTTTCCATTCAACAAATGCATCCCCGTGCAGTAACAGACGATCAAAATCATAAGGCTCGGTATTGGGAGCATTTCTGAGTTCGTTCGACTCTCCTTTTTTGTTGAAATACAGGTAAGACGTCCACAGCTCGTTTGAGAACATAAAAATGCCCCGACCCAAAGCAAACCAGTCGATTTCGCCGCCGTAAACCGTATAAAGGATTTTATGAATCGCTCCGTATTTATAGGATGGAATCATTTTTTCGCCCGTTTGTCCGAGGTAATCGTATACCTGCACGTCCTCGCGGTCGTAATGAATATCGTCCTCCGCCGCACCGGGGCCGCGTAAGAACATCCCGCTGAAATTGTGATAACTCTGGGCACCCGCAATATTGGGATGTTTCATGACCCATTCCATAATGGCCCGAGGTTCGGGAAGACTGAAAGGGTATTTGTACGCTCCGCCCTGAATATAATCGGGCTGCCAGTTCCAGGCCCAGTCACGGTTCGGGTCATAACTTCCCGGACGATCTTCGTTGATCTGACCATCGCCGTCATTATCCAGCCCTTCGTAGCCCAGCATTTCGTATTCTCCTTGCTCGCCGGGTTTTACGGGAATCAGCATCCGGGGGTCTTCAGGATTCGTTTTCAGGCGACCATAAGGCGACTTCCGACGCATCATCGTGATTTCACCATCTCCGTCCAGATCGTCGAAGTTATCTTCATCTACCAAACCATCGCCGTCGTCATCAATGGGTAACATGCCCGAGCGTGGCGTGTTGGCGGTATTGGCATTGTAAATAAAGTCCTCGCGGGCATCGGGGTTAATCGTTGGAGCGAAGTAAAAGGCTTTGTCCCGCAAAAGTTCTTTAATAAAAGCATTGGAAGCATGGTTTTCAGTCAGATACCAGGCGGCATACAAAGCCATTTCCGAACCCTGCAACTCGTTGGAGTGAATGTTCCCATCCGTCCAGAAAGCCGGTTTTTGCGTATCAGGCTTCCCTGATTTCATATCCGTAATGGTAAGCACGTACAGGTCCCGGCCCTGCTGGGACTTACCGATGGTTTCGAGCTTAGCCAGGTTAGGGTAAGCTTTCACGATTCGCTGCATAATGTCCAGCAAACCTTTGTAGTCGTAATAGCGGTTCCAGGAAACCTGTACCTTCGGGTTGGGTGGGGTGCCAATGGCCCGAATCCCCACCGGGTCTTTCTGCTGGGCCATTACTGAAGCTCCAGAGAGCAGTAAGGCCAGCGTTACTAATTTTTTCATGCGATGAATATGTTGAGCGTCATCAGTTCAGGCTGAAGACGACAGAGTCATTATTTCAGGGTAACATTCACTTTCGCCGAACCCGTAGGGCCCGCAGATGCCTCAATTTCGAAGGTACCAGTACCGGAAACCAGCCAGGTCATTTGCTCAACACCGTTACCGGCAATAGCGGTACGAACCAATTGATGCGTACGACCCGAAATGATTTTCTGGTTTTTAGACGGAGTTGCAATTACCTTCAAACGGTCTTCGTATTTCACGCGATTACCGATCTCTGAATGCGTAGGTAATAACCCTTTATTATGCACATCAACCGTGATTCGGTTCAGACCTCCTGACAGATTTTCCGTTTTCACATGCACGATTTCAATCTCAGGCATGGCCTTGGCGAAGGCTAGCAGGAAGCTGGCGTGTTTGTCGGCGGCTGGTGTCAATAAGGCTACCGGAGGATTCCATTTCACAAAAGGCATCATGCCTCCTACTTCTACTTTCTGGTTGGGGAAATCGGGGTGCTTGATTTCTTTCCACTCTACAAAAGCCGGAATGTTATTCGTGGCCGCCCATTTCAGCACATTTACCTCGTCTTCTGAACCTCCCCCTACGGATGTCATGCCACGACCGGGCATTGCACCGGGACGCGGAGCAGGCGTTGCTCCTGCGGGGCGAGCCGCCGCTTTTGTGGTGTCTTTAGGCATCCACCAACCGGGCGTCGAGAAACTGAATTTACCGAAATGGTAATAAGCCCAGGTGGATACGTCACCTTTGCTGGGAGAAAGTGTCGGAGCATCGGTCAGGCCTGCTCCTGTGTATAATTTGCTGACATACTCATTAATCGCCACGTCTTTGGCTTGCCAACCTTTAATAATCCGCTGATTGGCTTTCATCGCATCAAACTTGTTCGGTTCAGTCAGGTTATTCGACATCCCGAACGTAATAATCGCGTAGACGTTTTTATTCTCATAAAGCCAGTCTACCAAGGCCCGATTTTCGTTTTCAGAAACGGGGTAATCACCCGCTCCGGGCTTGAAGGGTTCGTATTCGAAGGTAAAGTTTTTGTTCAGTTGAATCCCGCCTTCGCCGTCTTCGTTGAATTCCCCATCCTTGTCATTATCAATACCTTCCGTGTACACCAGGTAACGTCCGAGTTCACCTTTCGAGGGGTCCGCTTTCACCAGAACGCGACTGTCGCCTTTTGCCACCCGGTAGTTACCTTCGGGATCTTCGATGCGAATTTGGGTAATGAGGCCATCGCCGTTAAGATCGTCCGGGCCATCTTCGTTTATCCGGCCATCCCGATCGTCATCTGTTGTTCGGGCATTACCGCTGCGTTCATATTTTAATTTAGCGAAAAACTGAGCCGCTGCGTCTGGGTTTAGACTAGGGATAAAGTAGAACGTCTTGCTGGCTAACAGCTTCGATACACTATCCGTTGAAGCCTGGGCCAATAATTTTTCGGCGGTTTGCAGGCTTAGTTCCGTTCCGGCCAGATGCCAGCCTTCTACGTTAGCAATGATTACTACTGCTGGTTTTTTCTTTGCATCGCCCTGCCCGACACTCAGAACCCAAAGGTCTTTTCCGGTAGACGTTTTACCAATCGACTGAAGGCTGGTTAGATTTTTATGCTGGGCATTGATTTGCTGGAGACGTTTGGTCAAAGCGGCCTGATCGGGATAGACCGACTGAGCCCACAAGCGTCCACCCAGCAAGAGAGCAAGCCCAAGCGTGCTGATGAAGCGTTTTCTCATAGGGGATAATTGATTTTTTGAAGTATTTTCCGGCTGATACTCAAACGTTAAATTCTGCAAAAGAGGAATCAAGCAGAAAAAAATAAAAGTAGTTTGGTCCGTTACTTACAAAAATAGAAGTTTAGGCTCCAGTTAACTTTAGTTTTGTTTTAAATTTCGACTAAAAAACTAATTCATGAGATAAGAAGCTTTTACTTATCTTGGACTAGTAAATCACAAAGGATGATCGGACGGCTTTCCGTTTCTTTAATTCAGTAACAGGCAAGTTACTTTCCTGCTTGCCCCCTAGTATCTTTATTATTATTTATGAAAAGAGCGATTGGCCTGATCTTTATTTATGTTCTTGGAAGTGTAGCAGGGGCTTTTGCTCAACGCATTCATTGGGCCACCAAAGTAGTGCAGGTTTCCTCGGAAACGAAGACCGAAGACTTTTCCTACGCGGCTAAACAAGCTTTGGGAAAACCCAACTCCGGGCCGGGCATGGGCGATAGCCAAGCCGCCTGGCAACCCGCCCAGCCGGATTCTGGCGAAGAATTTCTGAAAGTATCTTTTGACACCTTAATGCCCGTCCGTCAGATTACCATCGTTGAAAATTACGGGGCCGGGTGCATTAATCAGGTTTGGCTGAGCGATCCGAAAGGAGACGAAAAACTAGTTTATTCTAACTCCGCCGCTTTTCCATCCCATCAGGGTAAAGTCTGGTCTATTCCGTTAGAATCGCTTACCCGTTATCCGGTGGCAGCTCTAACCGTTGTGCTTAACACAACCAGACGTCCGGGGTATACGCAAATCGACGCGATTGGCATTTCACAAGACACCGTCCCGTTTAAACCGACGATCCATCTTTCTAAAAAGTATACGGATCAGAAAATTAGTAAGGAGAATCTGGGAGAAGCCATTAATTCAAAAGTGAATGAATTAACACCGCTGATTGCCTCAGATGGCAAAACCCTCTACTTTACCCGATGGAATCATCCAGAAAACCTGGGGAAACCCGTAAAAGAAGGAGATGATGAGATCGAAAGAAAAAAGCAGGACATCTGGGTTTCCCATCAGATTAACGGAGTCTGGCAGAAAGCTCAGAATATGGGACCTCCTTTAAATAATGAGGACCATAACTGCCTTTTTGCCATTTCGACGGACTTGCGTACCGCTTACTTAGTGAATGAATACGATAAGTCAGGAAAAATGTCTCTCGGTATCTCCTCTTCTCGTAAAACACCAACGGGCTGGACGTTTCCCACTCCCATGAAAATCGAGAATTTTGATATTCTTCGTCAGCATGGTCGTTACTCTACTGAATATGCTCTTTCGGCGGATGAACGTATCTTATTGATGAGCGTATACCGGGCCGACTCTTTCGGAGGTCGGGATTTGTACGTTTCTTTTCTGAAAGCTCCCAATCTTTGGTCTACCCCCAAAAATCTGGGAAAAATCATTAATACCCCCGAAGAAGATGGCTCCCCATTTTTAGCAGCGGATGGCAAAACCCTCTATTTTTCCAGTAAGGGACATCCGGGTTTATGGTGAGCACGACATCTTTGTAACCCGCCGCCTGGATAATACCTGGCAGAACTGGTCAGAGCCAGAAAACCTGGGACCGATGATCAACACACCCAGTGATGATGTTTTTTTCTCTATCCCTGCTTCGGGAGATTATGCCTACTTATCTTCTACCGAGAATTCTTACGGAAAGGAAGATATCTTCCGCATTCGCACCACGGAAGCCATCAAACCCGAACCGGTGGTGATCGTTTCGGGAAGTGTGCTCCATTCGGTTACCAGAAAACCAGTAAACGCCAAAATTTTTGCTCAGGTCCTACAGGGCGAGAAAGACAGTATTCAAACGGAATATAACCCGGCCACGGGCGAGTATAAATTCATTCTGCCCAGCAAAAAGCTTTATGGGCTAAACGCCGCCAAAGAAGGGTTTTATCCCATTGCCGAAGAACTGGATTTGAGAGAGGAAAAACGGTATCGGGAACTTCGTAAAAACCTGTTACTGATCCCCATCGAAGCAGGAGCAAAAATCACGATGAACACCGTCTATTTTGAGCAAAGCCAGCCCGAAGTTGACTCTTCTTCTTTTGCCGAGTTACGTCGCCTGGTTCAAATCATGAAGGAACATCCTACGATGACGATTCTCATGGAAGGGCACACTGACAATCAGGGAGATTTCGATGCCAATCTGGTTTTATCTCAGCAACGGGTCGATCATGTCAAAAGTTATCTGGTCTTCAAAGGCATCTCAGCGAATCGAATTGTCTGCAAAGGCTATGGTTCCAGCCGACCACTGGTTAGTAATTACAGTGAAGAAAACCGGCGAAAAAATCGGCGGGTTGAGTTTACGATATTAACCAAGTAACCTACCCTTTTCAGCATCAGGGTTACCGCGTGAGTATGGGAATTACGTTCAGGTTGTGGATCGTTTTCACATCCTGTATTTACGCTGTACCCATCCCTAGGAAGCTTCTATTACCCGTGCACCGTTTCCATGATACATTCCCGTTAAGATTTGCATCCCCCAGCCTTTTTGACCATTTTCGCGACTCAATCAGCCTTCTTTGGTCCGAATTAGTGCCATGTCACGAAACCAACTTATCCTTTTCCTGTCTGGAATTCTGCTCCTGGCCTTTGGGCTTCGGGTGTATACACTAGGAGATTATAGTTTATTTTTTGATGAAAAATCGACCTTGCTCGTTTCGCAGGGCGTTCCGCTGGAAGGAGCCAATCAGCCCGAACTTCATCAGAAATATTTCACGCCCCAGGATTTCTGGCGACCCAAACACATGGCTGATTATTACGAAGCCATCAACCGCAGTGACATTGGCAACTCCCCGGCTTATTACGTATTGTTCCACGCCTGGGTAGCCCTGTTTGGGATGAGTGATTTCAGCGTTCGTTTTCTGTCGGTCATCTTTAGCGTTTTGATCGTTGCTCTGGGTTTTAGATTTACGCAAAAACACCTCAAAAGTGATAAGCTGGCTCTGAGTGTGGCTCTGGTACTGGCCATTGAACCCTTTTTCATCGCCTACAGTCATCAGGCCCGTAACTACTCGATGACCTTTTTCTTTACCTTATTACTGACCGACGTCTTTCTCGATATTGTTCGTTCCCCGAATCCGGTTCACTGGACGAAGTTCCTCTGGTATGGCGTACTGGCGTGGCTCGTCTGGTTCTGTCATTTACTGGCCATTATTGTCATCGCTATTCACGGCTTGTACGTGCTGTTATACGTTCGGAATCTTCGCACCTGGATCGGGCTGGGCTTATCCCTGTTATTACCCATTGCAGGCATGGTCTGGTGGATGTCGCCCGGAAAAGGCGGAGAATACACCTTGCACACGCTGAAATATCAGGGCGAACTGTATAATAAAGTAGCCCATACGCAATCACCGGAAATGCTCGCTACTCCTAAAAATGTTTGGAGTAAACTGGCTCCCGTGCTGACCGATCAGTTCTGGATTACCAATGGGCTGGCCAGCCGTTTAACGGGAAAGACCAATTTTATCATCTGGGGCATTACCACGCTACTTTCACTCTTTGCCCTCTGGCAATATCAAAAGTATCAGCGGTTCAAATGGTCGATTCTGGCTATTCTCGCCACCCTCGCTTCTTTATTTTTATACAAAACTCAACCCTGGGGATTTTTGGCTCTACAAAGTGGCTTTATCCTCTTAGGGGTTCTGATCTATTACGGTACTCGGAGAAAGGCGGCTTCCGAGCGTTCATTACTTGTACTTTTCGCCTTATTAACCTTCGTCCCTACGGCTTTTCTGGTGGTCATGACTCTGAAAAACGGGCATACGTTTGGCATTACCCAACGATACGGCGGCTTTTCATTCCCTTATGCTATCATTCTGATTGCTATAGCCCTACGGGAAAGCTCTAAGCTTGCCTTGTGGGCAAAGGTCATTATCGTAGTGGCCTGCGTGACTCAGTTCGGGGCAATTGCTAAAATGCTAAGAGAAATCTACCAGGATCGTTCTCCCAAGTACACTTATCGGTCGGAAGCCCGGATTCCTAATCCTTATATCAAATCCGCCGAACTGCTGAAGAAACTATACATGCCTGGCGATACCATTCTTTATCCGAGCGGGGTAAAGGATGTTTTTGGAGCGGCTGATGAATACACCTATGGCATCAAAGTATCCGTTGTGGATGCTCAGCTTATCAATGTCTATCTCCCCAAAGACGCAACCTATTGGCAGCGAATCGACCCCGCCGAGTCAGATAAATTGTATCTTTGGCAAAAGTCAACCGGAAAAAAACGGCTGATTTTTGATTTCGAAGGAGCCAAGTATCGCTATTAATAGTGCAATAGCCTCCTTTGAAGTGACCACGTCAGAATTAATTTCATCGACAAATAACTGGATTCTCCGAACATTCAGCCTTTAAAAAGGTTTGAATCTACGAATCCTACCATTGCGATTACCAGTAACCAATTTCAACTGCCAGCCTTATTTTTCCATGTTGGAAACTGAATTAAAACAATTAGCCGGAGAGTTGCGACTCAAAACGCTGGGGCTCTACAAAATGGCCAATGCTGGTCATATTGGTTGCTCCATGAGTTGCCTCGACCTGATGATCGGAACACTAGTGAAGCAAAAACGCGAGTCCGAAACCTTCATTCTTTCGAAGGGTCACGCGGCAGCGGCACTGTATATCTGCCTGAACTACCTCGGCGAAATCTCTGACGATACTTTACAAACGTTTTATAAGAACCACACTACGCTTCCCGCTCACCCGGCTCCCAACAAACACGCCGGCATTCCTTTTGCGACGGGTTCGTTAGGGCATGGTCTGCCCATTGCCACGGGTATTGCCAAAGCCAATCAATTATTGGGTGCTGATTTACTGACCTTTGTGTTAATGTCTGACGGAGAAACCAACGAAGGCACTACCTGGGAAGCTCTGCATTTTGCGGTGAATAATCAACTGGATCAGCTCATTGTGTTGATTGACCGGAACCGTTTGCAGGGATTCGGACAGACGCAGGACATTCTGGGTGATTCAGCCGATCCCCGAAAATACGAGGCCATTGGAGCTGAAGTACACGAAATCGATGGTCACGATATTCCAGCGATTATCCAAACCGTTGAACATCTTCGCTCACAGCGGAATGGCAAACCCAAAGTCATTGTGGCCAATACGGTAAAAGGCAAAGGCATTTCTTACATGGAAAATCGCATGGAATGGCACTACCTGCCCATGTCTGCCGACCTCTACGAGCAAGCCCAAAAAGACGTTACCGAGACTTATCAACTATCTGTAGAACACGTTCATTAGTTTTCGGTTGTTAGTTTTCCGTTGTCAGTTATTGCTTCTATGCATCAATTGAAAACTGAAAACTGCAAACGGTAAACTGCCCCATCGAATGACCGAATCATTACGTGACGATATATTGCAGCTGCGTGGACCCATTTTTGTATTTGGTGCCAGTGGGTTTATTGGAGCTGCATTGTTTGAAAAACTCTTTGCCATCCGCAAAGATGTATATACCCTTACTCATGATGCCCGCAAGGCCTGGCGTTTGAAGTTACTGGACGTTCCAGCCGAAAATGTCATCCACTGCGACATCGTTTCTCCGACCTCCGTTAAAGGTGTTTTTGACGAGTTAAAGCCCAAAACGGTCTTTAATCTCGCAGCGTATGGGGCTTACTCCAAGCAACAGAACATTACGCTGACCTATGAAACGAACGTAATCGGAACGGTTAACATTTTGGAAAACTGTACTTCCGAAACGGTATACATCCACGCCGGAAGTAGCTCGGAATATGGCTTTAACTGCACAGCCCCCTCCGAAATGGATCCCGTAGAGCCGAATAGCCACTATGCGGTTTCAAAAGTTTCTTCGGCCTATCTCGTTCAGTTTTATCATCAGGTTCAGCAGAAAAAGGCGGTTAACCTTCGTTTGTATTCCATTTATGGAGATTGGGAAGAACCCGACCGCCTCATTCCAAGACTGATCGAAAACGTTCGGAAAGGACAACTTCCTCCGCTGGTCTCGCCTGAAATTTCCCGGGATTTTGTGTATGTAGACGACTGCATTTCTGCCTTCGTGAAAGCCGCTCTGGCGGACTACAGCGTGATCGGAGGAAAGTCCTATAATATTGCTTCTGGCGTTAAAACCACCATTGCTGATCTGGTCAGAACCGTTCAGCAACAATTTGGAATTAAGCAGGAAGCCGTCTACGGAACCATGCAAAACCGGAAGTGGGACCTAGCCGAATGGTACGGTGATCCGACTGCCGCCCGTCAGGACTTGAACTGGGGGACCAAATTTTCATTGGCCGAAGGGCTGCAACGCACCTACGACTGGCAGCAGAAGCATCAGTACGAAGAGCGGATTGTTCCGGCCTTCGAAAATCCATACTTAAACCCGGTTATCTCGGCTATTATTGCCTGTTACAAAGACGCTCAGGCCATGCCTTACATGTACGAGCGACTCGTAAAGACGTTCAATGCCATGAAGGTTCGTTACGAAATCATCTTTGTAAATGACCGCTCCCCCGATGATACCGAAGCCGTTCTGGAACAGCTCTGTGCCAAAGATCCGAACGTCATTGGGATCACCCACTCCCGCAACTTTGGAAGTCAATCGGCCTTTCTCAGTGGGATGGAAATTTCTACGGGCGATGCCGTGGTATTAATGGATGGGGACTTACAGGATCCCCCAGAAATCATTCCTGACTTTTACGAAAAATGGCAGGAAGGGTTTGAAGTGGTCTATGGCACGCGAGTACAGCGGGAAATGAAGCCGCACATGCACATTTTCTACAAAGGCTTCTATCGTATTTTCCAGAACCTGAGTTACATCCCCATTCCCCGCGACGCCGGTGATTTCTCCATGATTGACCGGAAAGTGGTGAAAGAACTGGTAGCCCTACCCGAAACCGAACAATTCCTTCGGGGCTTACGAGCCTGGGTCGGCTTTAAGCAAACGGGAGTACCCTACGTTCGTCCCGAGCGGATGTTTGGTGTTTCTACTAACAACTGGCGAAAAAACATTGCCTGGGCCCCGCAAAGCAATTTTCTCATTTAGCTTTGTTCCTTTGGAGTTGATGAGTTACGCTGGCTTCATCCTGACTGGTCTGTCCGTTCTTGGTATTTTCTACCAGATTCTGGCCAAATACGTCATCGACCCAGATACGCCGCAGGGCATAACGACAGTTATTATTCTGATTACTTTGTTTGGCGGATTGACCCTGCTGGGCCTTTCCTTCCTCGGCGAATACATCAGCAAGATTTTCGAAGAGACGAAGAAACGTCCCAAGTTTATCCGCACCATGGTTAGAAAAGGCGGCAAAAAATACCAGACCTCCGAAGAGATCAAAACGCTGGTTACTCAGCAGAAAAAATAAGGACAGTTTACTGTTGTCTGTTTACTGTTGTCAGTTATGGGATACTTTAAAACTGACAACAGTAAACAGACAACTGACAACTAAACCATCATGAGAAAAGAATTTAGTGAAGCCATTGAGAAGTTAGCTTTGGAGGATGAAAAGCTTATTTTCATCACGGGCGACTTGGGGTATAGTGCCCTGGAAAATGTTCAGAAAGCCATGGGTCCCCGGTTTATTAACGCAGGGGTGGCTGAGCAGAACATGGTCGGCATGGCCGCAGGAATGGCTTCACGAGGCTATAAAGTGATTTGTTATTCCATCGCTCCCTTCGTAGTGTATCGCTGTTTGGAGCAATTCCGTAACGACGTTTGCCTGCACAATCTGCCCGTTTTTCTGGTGGGTAATGGAGGTGGTTATGGCTACGGAATTATGGGAAGTTCACACCATGCCATCGAAGATTTAGCTGCTCTGAGTCCCCTGCAAAACGTAACCTGCTACGTTCCTGCTTTTGCTGACGAAGTTGGTGATTGTGTAAGAACCATGGTACAGACTGGACGTCCGGCTTACCTACGTTTAGGCTATGGAAAAAATACACCTTCGCTGGAGCAGACTTCAGGGTCTTTCAAAGTGCTGAAGAGTTACCCCGATGCAGAAGCCAGTGTGATTTCACTAGGCCCAGTTACGCAGAATGTCCTGACAGCTTTAGACGGTGATGACCGTAAGATTAACCTATTGACAGCCCTAACGCTACCGCTTCAGGTAACGGATGAAATCGTCCGGCTACTGACTGATGCAGGGCATGTCATTGTTACTGAAGAACACGTCAGCATTGGTGGTCTGGCTCAGCAACTTTCGGTGCAATTGCTCGAAAGAGGAGTTTCCTTAAAGTCATTCAAAAGCCTGCGAGCCGAAGGGTATCCCGACGGATTATACGGCGATCAATCCTATCATCAGCAGCAATCCCATCTTGATTCAGCATCCATACTGGAAGCATTACCTGTCTAATGTTTTGAGTTTTGGGTTTAGCGTTATTATTGTTGTTTCTACAGTGATAACGCTAAACCCAAAACTCTAATTTCTCCCCATGTCCAACAATCGATCTATCTCTTTACTGGTCTTTGGTATGGGCTTAGTACCTATACTTCTGTACTTTTACTTGCTTGATTCACTGGCCATTAATATTCCTAAGTGGGATGATCACGGCTTGCGGGCCTTTATCATGCGATTTCAGGAAGCTCAGTCACTTCCCCAGTATATTGACGCGTTCTGGAGACAGCATAATGAACACCGCATTGTTTACGACCGAATCGTTTCCCTTCTGGACTATGTTCTTACGGGTCACCTGAATTTTGTGCACTTGATGTGGGTAGGTAATCTGTCTCTGCTCCTCATTGTACTGGTCTGGTATAAAGTATTGAAGCAATCCGTAGGCTTACTTTATGTATTACCCATTCCTTTTCTGATTTTCAATCTCTCCCAGTGGGAGAATATGTATTGGGGCATGGCCGCCCTGCAAAACTTTGGCGTCATTGCCTGGGTCATTTGCTGTCTATACGCCCTAGCCTATCAGCTACCTTTAGGGATCTGCATTTCATTGGCTATTTTAACCAGTATCACCAGCACTAATGGGTTATTAATCTGGCCCCTTGGTGTCATTGTGTTGTGGCTTCAATCGCCTAAAAAGAAAGTGTTTATCTGGCTGGGGGTTGGCGTTCTGGTCTGGGTTCTTTACTTCCTTCATTACGAAAAGACGGAACAACCCACCCACCCCGTTCCGAATAAAATCGTTGCCTACGTCCGGGCTGTTTTATTGATTCTGGGGTCCATCGCCGAACCGCTCTATCCCCGAAAATCAACCTTACTGGTTTTGGGGACTGGCTTGATACTGTTTGTTCTTTCTGGTGGCATTCTCCTGCGATTAGCTTTAAAAGTTTTTCAAAAACAATCCTTAACTAAAGTCGAGTATTTCCTAGGGTCTGCTTTAGCTTTTGTTCTGGGTACTACTGCCATTGTCGCATTCGGTCGGTTGGGTTTTGATGAAAATACCTTTACTACCAGTCGGTATAAAGTCTATACGATAGTCATAAGCCTGCTGGTTTATACCTGGCTCATCCTGCAAACCAATGGCTTTGTTCGAAAAACGATTGGATTAGTAACGTTACTGTTCAGCCTCCTCATTGCCTGGACTAGCTATTCCTATTTTTATGACGATAGCTTACGGCTCAGAAACCAATTGATGAGTGATCAGTTTAACTATTCGTATCCGGCTGAACCTGTCAAAAGTAAACCTATTAATGAAGCAGCGGCTGCCTGGTACAATGCCTCGCTGAACACGTTACTCCAACCCGACACGAATCAGCTTACGGCCTACCCCGGCCTGAAAATTACCCAGACGAAGCAGGTTAGTGTTCTGGAAATGGAGAAAGCTGGCGAAGCAGCGAAAGATTTTACCCGTTCCTATTACCTGCTCCACAAACCTGGTAAATCTTACCTGGTTCCGTTCATGTTTACAGCTATAGATCGTCCCGGAGTGGCCCCTGCTAGCCGGAACTATATTCATCCGTATTCATCGACAACGATTGACCATAATCCGAACCAATATTTACCCGGTGATTATTCGCTTTTAGTGGTTACCCATGACCATGGGAAGTCTACTCTCTATAAAACGGGACAAACGATCCATATCCCGGATCAGGATCAGACACCAGCTTTAAAACAGAACTGGTAGTAGATTATCAAAATATTATATTTAATCAAACGATACAATCTTATATGAGTTAGCAAAACAAAAGGTCCAGCTGTAGGTTATCCAATTACGGCGATTACGCAACTGGTAAGTAAGTATTTGTCTAGTGATTATCTTAAGGTAAAAGACAAACGCTTAGTCCCAGAGTCTAATAGCTCGTATTCGGAAACCTGTTTCATCAAAATAATGCACTACCTTTGCTGAATCAACCTTGCTTGTTGTCTTTTCAGTAAGAACCAATAGTTATTTCATGTCTGTCCTGCTATCTATTGTAATGCCTGCCTATAACGAGGAGGAAATCATTGAAACCGTCGTTAAAAATTGGTCAGCATTTCTTGAAAAATATTTCCAGCCCCTCGGTGAAACCCGTCTTATCGTTGTAAATGATGGTTCCAAAGACTCAACCGGAGCCAAACTTGACCAGATAGCACCCAAGTATCCTCTTTTAATGGTGGTTCATCAGAAGAATGGTGGCCACGGAAACGCCGTTGTTCACGCGTATCGCAAAGCAGTAGAAATTGATTCAGAATGGGTATTCCAAACCGATTCCGATGATCAGTTCGTGGCTGAAGATGTCCTCAAGCTTTGGGAAAAACGGAATGAATCCGAGTTTATCATGGGTTTCCGTCAGGTCCGCCATGATGCTACCTTCCGCCTTTTTGTTACCCGCGTTCTCAAGTACTCTTTGTTTGCAGTATATGGAACGTTCATCAATGACAGTAATATTCCTTTCCGTCTGATTAAGGGTAGTTTACTGAAACGATTATTAGCTCAGCTCCCAACGCCACTACCTTTTGCTCCCAACATTTTCCTCGCCATTATGGCTCGGAAAGCTGGTAATAAAACATTTGATATCCCCATTACTCACAAAGAACGGGCCACTGGCGAGGTATCCATTCAGAAAATGAAGCTGCTTAAAGTTTGCTGGCAAAGCTTCAAGGAATTATTCCAGTTCCGTCAGGAATTGAATTCCAAAGTCAGAGCGATCAAGGCTTAGTAACACCTCATTTCTGAAATTGCACTTACATTAATCCTTATGAATTATAAATACGTCATTATTGGTTCTGGTCCGACGGGTCTTGGGGCAGCTTATCGTCTGAAAGAACTGGGTATCACTGATTTTATCGTCCTTGAAAAAGAAGATCACATTGGTGGATTAGCAACCAGTTTCGTCGATGAACAAGGTTTTACCTGGGACGTTGGTGGGCACGTACAATTTTCGCATTACAAGTATTTTGACGAGTTAATGCTGAAAGCTCTGGGAGCAGACGGCTGGCTTACGCACCAACGCGAAAGCTGGGTATGGATCGAAAACCGTTTCGTTCCCTATCCTTTCCAGAATAACATCAAGTACCTTTCTCAGGAAACGATGTGGAAATGTCTGGATGGTCTGATTGATCTTTATAAGAAACCTTTTCAGGGCAAACCCGCAAACTTCCGGGAATGGATTCTGGCCACGCAGGGCAAAGGGTTAGGTGAAGTTTTCATGTTCCCTTACAACTTCAAAGTCTGGGCATACCCTACCGAAGACATGAACGCTGTCTGGGTAGGCGAACGCGTTTCGGTCGTTGATCTTCATCGCATTACTAAGAATATTTTATTCAACAACGACGATTATTCCTGGGGGCCCAATGCTACTTTCCAATTCCCCAAACATGGCGGTACGGGCGGTATCTGGGAAGCCGTAGGTGATCTGGTAGGTCGGGAGAATATTATCCTGAACGCCAACGTCGAAAGTGTTGATGCCGCTAGCAAGCAAATTACGCTGGCCGATGGGCGTACCATTGGTTACGAAACGCTGCTGAACACGATGCCACTGGACTTGTTTACCCAAAAAGTAAAAGGTCTGGATTCGGCTATTACTGAAAAAGCTCAGGGACTGAAACATTCTTCCACGAACGTAATTGGGATCGGTCTGAAAGGAAAGCCGAAAGCTGAACTCGCTACCAAGTGCTGGATGTATTTCCCTGAATCTAATAGCCCTTACTACCGAATCACGGTCTTCTCGAATTATTCGCCAAACAACGTTCCCAACATTGAGGAGCAATGGTCATTGATGGTGGAAGTAAGTGAATCTCCGAAAAAACCCGTCGATCAGGAAACCCTGATGGCGGAAGTGATCAGAGCCCTCAAGGAAGATCAACTGATTGAATCGGAAGAGGATATCATCTCGCAATTCCACATTCGCTTTGAATATGGCTACCCAACGCCAAGCGTAGAACGCGATGGCATTCTGAAAACGGTACTTCCTGCCCTCGAACCCCTGGATATATATTCCCGTGGTCGTTTCGGAGCCTGGAAATACGAAGTTTCTAACCAAGATCACTCCCTGATGCAGGGCGTAGAATGGGCCAACCGGGTAGCCATGAATGTACCTGAACTTTCGCTCTTCTTCCCAGATACGGCTAATGCCATGTGGGGAAAATAACGTAGCTAAAAAATAAGTAAGTACCATAAAATTGCCAGTTGGGAACCCAACTGGCAATTTTATATCAGATGTTCCGTATTTTCGGTAACTGAATGGTACGCAAGTGTTGCGTCTTAAAACAACCCATTTATCGGATAAAAAATTTATTACCGGGTGAAGCGTCTTTACTGGTTTCTGGGAATTGTGTGTTTGGCTGGCCTGGCCTGCTGGGCCTACTATCGCTGGAGTACCAACGAACGTTCGGTGTGGGCTTATATTCCCGAAAATTACCTCTTAGCCGTTGAGAGTACTGAATTACAAAATCCGCCGGAACCGCTGCGTTCTTACCAGATCAAATTAACCGATTTACCCATTCTGGAAGAAGCCCAGGATGCTCTTCAATTGCTACGTCAGGCTGTTCCTGATACCTCTTTACTACACTCATTTCTGCACAATAAAACCATAACCTATTCGCTCCACGCCGAGACGAATAGCGTGGTTAACTACCTGATTTATGTCCCTTACCAGCCGGGAGATCAATCTTTTCTTTCGTATCTCAATGGATTAAATTCGAATGAAGTCAGAGGCCTGAAACATCAAACCGCGAAGCAGAGCATTACGGACGTCACCATCTCTAAAAGCCGGAAACGATTTTCTTTCATGCAGTATGATAACTATCTCATACTGAGTCCCTCCTCCTTATTGGTTGAGAACGTGGCGATGAAAATCAGTAAATTACTTGATGTACCGGATAATGCTCCCCCTACTCCTGACGAATACGCCACGGCTAAGACTAAATTCTGGCTTAACTGGGCGAATCTGAGCGTTCTTGCCGGACGCATGATGAGTCAGCAATCCGCAGCGGGATCATTACTGGCCTTACTTCCCGTAAATACTGCTTATAAAACTACGGTTAATAAAGTTCGGAAAGGCCTGCTGGTTGAGACGACCACCGCAACCAAGGATGCTCACGCCTATTGGCAAACCTTTGATTCCCAGCAAGCCGCTGCCCTGATTAGTCAACGCTTTATTCCTAATTCTACCGCCGCTTTTTACCAGTTTAGCCTCTCTGACCCCATTGGCTGGGCGAATCGTTTTCTGCGTTATCAGAAAAAACACGAGCCCTCGAAAGCGAATTTAAAGTCTGAGTGGCAAGACAAGTACATCATCAGTCCGGATTCGGTTTATTACCACATCAATCGGGAGCTGATTCTCTGCCGAATGGAAAGCGATGAATTGAACGAAGGAGGCAATATCTTGCTGATGAAACTGAATAATGCCCGGGCCTTCCAGAATTGGATGCACTACGAATCAGGCAGTATTCGGCAGGAAGAAAAAGCAAAGAAATTTGAGGAAATCATCTCGGGCTATACCATACGTCAGATTTTGTTACCGGAGTTACCTTCCCTCTGGTTTGGATCTATTTTTCAGGGTTTTCCTAAAACGTATTACACGGTCATTGATGGCTATGCCGTCGTAGCGAGCAACATGCAGGCCATGCGGAATTACATTACTGATTATAAACGCGGTAATGTGTGGATGAACTCCGCCCAGGGACAGGAAGTGCTTCGCATTTTACAGCCTCGTCCTTTCAGTTTGGTTTTCAACGCTGGAAAATCTTGGTTTTCGATCCTGAAAAACCTCAGAAGTGAATGGAAAGGACCCATTACCAATCTTGAAGAACCCATCAAACGTTTGAATTTCCTGACCTGGCAGGTGACGGTTTTGCCCGGTAAAGTGGATCATCAGTTTGTCTGGACGAAGGGCCGGGTTACCGCCGATCCTAGTTTGCTAAGAAAAGTTTTCCTGCAAAAGTTAATTCCTAATCCGCTCGGCAGACCGCTTCAGCGAGAACCGTATGTCTACCGAAACGCAGTCACCGGAACGACAGATTTAATTCTTACCACTAAAGATAATTACCTGATTCCGGTGACCGTTGGAGCCACGCCTACGGTCAAGTTTCGCCTGTCGGGGCCACTGGTAGCTCCGGTTCAGCTTATGGATTATTTCGGTAAAGGGCGGGATCAACTGGTATTATTTACCGAAACCCACTTGTACATCCTGAATCCTACCTCCAAGGGCTATCAGCTTTACGCATCCAAGCCATTTAGTAAATTGCTTGATTATGAATTAACTCTTTTTGATCAAACGCCCGAACGCAAAAAGCAGTTTTCTGCTCTCGATGCAGACGGACATTTATATACGATTACAAAAGCGACCTTGTCTCTTATGCCTTCGGGTTTGCGTTCCGACATTCGCCATGCCAACCTTCCCATCAGCATGGCCTACACCCAGGGCGATTCGTATGCCGTGTTGCTGCAACCCAACGGAAGCGTTGCCTTGTCGAATGCGAAAGGACTCAGTCTGCCTAATTTTCCCGTGCAACTAAACCAGCCGTTCGATGGCCCCGCCTTCGTGGAAACCACTGATCGCGATGCTGATTTTGCCCTTCAACTGGTTAGTGCCAATGGTGAAATTTTGAAGATGTCTCAGGAAGGAAAGGTGGTTAATCGCCGTCAGTTGATCAAACCTTCGAAAGAAACGCGATTCCGAATGCTGGTAGAAGAGTCGGCTAAGGATTGGCTCATTATTCAGCAAACAAATCAGAATGTTACCTTGTTTGATAAACAGGCAAACTCCCTTTTTAATATTTTCCCGATTACCTCAGAAAGTCAGCTTCGATATTATGACTTCGGAGCCGAAACGAAAATCATCGCAGTCACCGATTCTCGTGGAACTATGCTTTATAATTTACAGGGCGAAGCTTTGATTCAGGCTCCCATTCCAAGCCTTTACAAGGTTACCATTGAATTTGCTGAATCCTATCAGAAACTCTTTATTTACGCTACCAGTGATAAAGGCGTTCAAATCCTAACCTCGAAGATTCGTTAATACCTTTGGAATCACTTTCTGCTGGTTTAGACCGATATTGATAATTTTGAGCCCCATTTACCAAAAGTCGAATGATTTTTAATTCTCTTCAATTTCTTCTTTTCTTCGGAATTGTTACGTTAAGTTATTTCAGTCTGAAGTGGAATGGACGCTGGATTCTGCTTCTTCTGGCGAGTTGTTACTTTTACATGGTGTTTGTACCCGAGTACATCATCATTCTTTTTGCTACGATTATCATCGATTATCTCGCCGGAATCTGGATTGAAAATCAAAAAAATCCAGTCAAGCGAAAATGGTTACTTACCCTTAGTCTGGTTGCCAACGTCGGTATTCTGGCTTTCTTTAAGTATTTCAACTTCATTTCTGAGAATATTGAGCATGTCGTACACCTATTGGGTTCTGACACGCATGTTCCGCGACTAGGTACCGACATTCTTCCCGGTATCTTATTACCCATTGGCCTTTCTTTTCACACTTTCCAGGCCATGAGTTATACCATCGAGGTCTACCGGGGTAATCAGAAAGCTGAACGCCATTTTGGGATTTATGCCCTCTATGTAATGTTTTATCCGCAATTGGTAGCGGGGCCCATCGAACGTCCTCAAAACGTGCTCTGGCAGTACCACGAATACTTCCGCTACGATTGGGAAAACGTAAAAGAAGGCCTCATCCGCATGGCCTGGGGCTTATTCAAAAAAGTGGTAATTGCCGATCGGCTTGCCATGGTCGTAGACCCTGCTTTTGGTCATATCACCGACCATAACGGAACCAGTTTGTTAGTAGCTGCCTGTTTCTATTCCTTCCAGATTTACTGTGATTTTTCGGGTTACTCGGATGTAGCCATTGGAGCTTCCAAAGTAATGGGCTTTACGCTCATGGAAAACTTCAAGTCCCCCTACGAAGCGGCTTCCATTGCTGAGTTTTGGCGGCGTTGGCACATTTCGCTGTCCACCTGGTTCCGCGATTACATTTACATTCCTTTAGGCGGTAGCCGGGTTTCCCCCGTTCGTCAGTATATCAATCGCTTCATCGTGTTTCTGGTCAGTGGAATCTGGCACGGAGCAAGCTGGAATTTTGTAATCTGGGGCGTTCTACACGGCTTTTATCAAACCATGGGCCAGCTTCGGGATCGTTTTATGGATCGCCAGGGCATTACCGTCCCTAGTGCATCATGGTATCGGGGGTTACAAATAGTTCTTACCTTTGGATTAATTACGCTAACCTGGGTTTTCTTCCGGGCTATTACCCTCCGCGATGCGTTGCTCTACTTCAAAGGAATCGCGTCTATATCCGTTCATGACAAACTCCAAACGCCGCTCAATGCAAACGAAATGATTTTCTGTTTGCTTCTGATTGGATTCTTGCTTTGGAAAGAAAACCGTTACTTCCAGATTCCTACCAGAAGTAACGTGAAGTTCTGGGCCATTTTCAGTGCCCTTGTCGTTAGTTGTTATTTATTTGGAGTCTTTACTGCCAACCAATTTATCTACTTCCAGTTTTAATGAATACGATAATCAAATTAGGCATTTTAGGGGCTTTGGTCATTTTTGCTATTTTCATTTATTCGCCTAAATGGCAACGTAAATTATCAGAAAAAGGATTTATTCCGAATCAATATCGATTCGGTGATTTATACAATACCAGTAATTTAACTCGAGTTAAAGAAGAAAACTTTTACGAAAATGATCAGGTTCCACTGAATGAAAAACCCACCAAAATCAAAAACACTACGGTTGCTATTCTAGGCGATAGTTTTACCGGAATGGGAATTGATACTTCTTTATTGGCGGGGGAAAAAAACTATCGTCGTTGGCTCAATGACGACTCCTATTTGACCGTAAAGCTAGATACCAGTCACTACAACGTACTTTTATTTGAAATTGTCCAGCGGAGTATCATCGAACGATTAAATCCAGAAACGGAGTATATCTACATAGATCGGGGAATTAAAACGACAGAACCAGAAATTAAAAATGTCAGCCCGGCAAACGATCACTCCTTTTCTTTTAATAGCTTAGGATTAGATTTTTTATCAGCGGAGTCCGTTAATCAGCGAATTGAGTTCCTGGTTTTCAACCAGAATTGGGCTTTAAAATGGAAAGAATTCAAAGCTGAATTACACGCTACTTTATTTGATCGTGTGGTAGGGAAAGCGGTATTGACAGAAGATAAAAAGAATATGTATTATGACTTCGAAACAGATACTACCAATTTATTTTCAACCTATTACCCTGTTAGAGACACTCAAATTGATTCAGTAGTGCTTACGCTGAATAGTATTCGTAACCATTATTTAAAAATGGGCTTTGATGAAGTCGTATTAACAATTATCCCCAACAAAAGCCTAATCTTTGAACCTAACCGCCTGCCTTACAATCGAATTATTGAACGAATTCAGCAACACGAGGATCTTCAAATGCCTTACATTGATATGCACCGTTTGTTAAAAGGCAAACCAGAATTGTATCATAAGGGCGACGGGCACTGGAATAATAAAGGAAAATTAATCTGGTTGAATCAAGTTAATAACTGGATACGTGTCCATGCTCCTGCTCCGAAAAATCAAGTATAATGCGTCAATTAGCTCGATTAATACTCATCTTTATTTTAGTCGCAATATTCCTGATCGGATTATCTAAATCCTTTTATCATACGCTTGGATTAGCAGGTTATTTACCGGATGATTACAAATACGGCGACTTATATCGTTTTACTAATCTTGTTCAGTTCAAACAAGCTCATGTAACTTGTCCAAAGCTATATCCCACCGGTGCTCCCAAAGCATCGATTGCACTGTATGCCATTGGGGACAGTTTTATGGAACCTGGTTCGGTTGATAGTTCAGATTTCATTGCTCAGCGTTATTCTTATACTCACTGGAATGATCAGAAAACCGTACGGCTAGATACTTCCTTACACAATGTGTTATTGATTGAATCCGTCGAGCGGCATTTTCGCGAACATTTAGCTACTTTAATTACCAACCTTTCCATTGTACAATCTTCGGTACCCAACACCCATGCCTCGGTGCCTACCAATGATTTGGTTGCTTTCTTAGAAGGCACGCATGATTCCCGGCTTAAGGTGCCTGAAGAACGTTACGACAACGTATTATTTAACTGGCCTGTCTTTCTTCGGTTAAAAGAATTTAAAGCCTGGTTGAATCTCCACCTCTTCGATCGGACGCATGCCATGACTTCACTATCTCCTGATCGTAAGCATGTTTTTTTAAATTTAGATACGGATTCTACTTTAATTAACTCCAATTTTAATTCAGTCTCAGAAGAAGAAATTACGAAGCTGATTACTCATTTAAATGAGAGTTATGACAACTATCATTCGTTAGGATTTGATGAAATATACCTTAGTATTATTCCTAATAAAACGACAGTAACTGCTCCCGAAATGGGGCCTTATAATCACTTAATTGAACGCATTCAGTCGGATACGCGTCTTAAAGTGAAAATAATTGATGCGTATTCTCTGGTAAAACCTTTAGGTGCGGAAGGTTACCAAAAGGGAGATAGTCACTGGACTTGCCAAAGCCGTGATCTATGGTTAAGAGCCATTAATGAACAGTTGGCCAAGAGCAGGATTCCATCCATACCATAAGTCTGTTCAAAAAAAGACACGCCTAGACGTGTCTTTTTGGGTTAGTTAAAAACCTTATTAATTTCCTTTATTAATCATTTGTAAAGTATATACGAATTCGGAAGCTGTAATAAAGAGCATTTTTCGATCTTTCCCTCCAAAACAAACATTACCTACCCATCCGGCTGGTACAGGAATATGCTGAATTTTCTCGCCTTTAGCGTTATAAATGAAAACGCCTTTTCCGGTAATGTATAAATTCCCTTCCGCGTCCAGCGTCATTCCATCGGAACCCTGATTGACAAAAAGCTGACGATTACTTAGACTTCCGTCTTTATTAATCTGGTATTTATACGTTTTATTAGCCTGAATATCGGCCACAAATAAATAGTTGCCATCAGCTGACCCAATAATCCCATTCGGTTTTACTAACTGATCGTCAACTACCGTCGGCTGTTTTTTTCCTTTGGGCAAATAATATACTTTCTGCTCTTCAATTTCAGGTTTCTGACGTTGCCAGTAATTACGTTGATAGTAAGGATCGGTGAAGTATATCCCCCCTTTTGCATCGATCCATAAATCGTTAGGGCCATTCAGTTTTTTACCCGCAACATCGCTCATCAATACTGTTACTTTTTTGTCGGGTGAAATGGACCATAACTCATTTTTCTCATCCGCACAGGAAATCAGGTTACCTTTTTTGTCAAAATAAAGTCCATTCGATCGGCCCGTTTTATCCATCCATAAGGTCAGCTTTCCATCGGTGTCATACTTCCAGATTTTATCGTTTGGCTGATCGGTAAAATAGATAGTACCGTTTTTATCAGCCGCGGGGCCTTCCGTAAAAATGAATTGACTGGAGATTTTTTGTAGGCTCGCCCCCGGAGCAATCAAGTTTTTTTCCTGAGCAAAAACTGAAGTGGATAAGGCAATTCCTAGCAGAAGGTTTAGAGAAGTTTTAAGTCGCATCGGTCTGAATGATTAATAATGCTGCAAATGAAAGAGATTATAGCTGTTTTAGTTAAGATTTCAGGTAACAAATCCAAAACGGCACCGATTCTGATCCTTGCCGCTAAATTATCCTACTCATATAATTGCATTGTGTTGAATCGCAATCGATCAATCAACGACCGCAGCGGCGGCCACTAACAATATTAACTACTTAATTAATGCGGAAAGGATATTTTTCCCATTGACACACTAGGCACTCCCTGTCTATGCCCAAAATTAGTTTTACCACCCGCCAGGGCTTCATTAGCAAGCGTAGCAAACAGAACAGCTTCCTTGGCATCCCCAAAAATCCCTAATTCGTCGGTCTTTCTAAGGCTAAACTTGGGTAATAACTCCTGAATATGAGCCAGTAACAAAGGATTATGCACCCCGCCCCCACTTGCATAAATTACCCATTGGGTAGAACTTTCGTGCCAGGCTAGCGATTGTTTCACTGCTTCAGCGATGGTTTCAGCCGAAAAGCGAGTCAGAGTCGCCAGCACGTCTTCGGGAGACAGCTCTTCCGTCTGGCTTCGCTGTTGTGCTCTTTGCAAGTAATCTAGGTTAAATAACTCAGGACCCGTCGTTTTTGGGAATGTTTTCTGAAAGAAAGGATCGTTTTTAAGTTCTGCTATTAATGCTTCATTAATCACGCCACGCTGGGCTATTTCAGCATTTTCGTCATAAGGCAAGTCAAAATACTTGCGGGTTACTGCATCAATTAACGTATTACCCGTGCCTGTATCCGTCGCAAAAACTTCATCTGCATTCAGGTTGGCCGGTAAGTAAGTGAAATTGGCGATGCCGCCCATGTTGAGAAGAATGCGATTTTCTCCGGGTTTTGAGAAAATCAGGTAATCGCCATACACGGCTAGCGGAGCTCCTTCACCACCCGCAGCACAGTGCTTCTGTCGAAAATCGGACAGGGTAATGATGCCCGTTGTTACAGCCATGTGATCGCCGTCACCAATCTGAAGGGTTGCGTTGGGAAATTTCGCTATGCCATGTAAGATTTTAGGGGCGTGAAAGACCGTCTGGCCGTGGCTGGCAATGCAATCAATGTCTGCGGAATTTACATTCCATTCCTTCAAACAATCTAGCACGATGCTTCCGTGAAGGTTACCAATCCAGGGATTTAATAAAGCAAGTTGCTGAAAATCAATCTCACGGCGAGCAAATACTTTTCGAATTTCGTCTTTAATCGACTCGTCGAAAGGGACCGTTTTAAAGTTTAACACCCTTATCTGCGTTTCTCCCCCTTGCCCCTCGAACTCGCAAAGCACTACATCCAGCCCATCCATCGAAGTCCCTGACATCAACCCAATGATCCGGCGGTTTTGCTTATTAGCGATCTGGTATAATTTCTCAATATTTGAATTCATAGTTTATTGCTATTTATGCAGGCAAATAAAGAATCTACCAATTGACCTACATTATAAATAAACAAATGAAAAGGACTACTCAGGTGAGTAGTCCTTCTTTATTAGCCATTCTGTTTTTTCAGGTATTTTGTCAGAATAACAATCAATTGTCCATCGATTTTCCCTTCAATCTGCTCTGGATTATCTTCAACCAGTCGAATATTTTTTACTACGGTTCCAATACGGGCATTAATCGAACTTCCTTTCACATCCAGCGTTTTGGTTAACACCACAGAATCGCCGTGATTCAATACATTTCCTAAGCTATCTTTATGCTCCAGAGCCGCGATTGGTTCGTCCTCTTCTCCGAGAGCCTTTGCCCAATCCAGCAACTCTTCATCCAGGTAAAGCATATCCAGCAAATCCGCTGCCCAGGTCTCCGTCTTTAACCGATTCAGCATTCGCCACGCTATTACTTGCACGGCGGGTTCTTCGCTCCACATGGCGTCCGACAGGAAATGCCAGTAATCGGGTTTCAATTCCGTTTTACGCTCAATCTGATCCAAACAAGTTTGGCAGAGTATTACTTTGTTCGGAAAAGAACGGACGGGTTGCACTTCATACACAGAAAGTTGCTCCGAAGAACCGCATAATGCACAAATTGACATGGGGATACCTTTTAAATGAATGGATTAATAAGACAACTGAAAACCAAAAAAAGCCTGATTATCGGCTGATAATCAGGCTTTAGCAGAGGGGAAGGGATTCGAACCCTCGATACCCTTTAGAGGTATACACACTTTCCAGGCGTGCTCCTTCAACCACTCGGACACCCCTCTGTGTTTTGGGTCCGCAAGATACAACTTTGAAATGCCCAAAAGCAAGCGTTTAGCTTAATTCTCCTCGCAAAGATTCAGATAATTCTTTTCTAATGCGTTCGATGTCGTCGCCGTATTGTCCTAATAAAAACATCAATTTCGTAACGGCGGCTTCCGACGTCAAGTCTGCCCCACTCACTAAGCCCATGTCGTTCAGATACTTACTGGTCTGATAGCGTCCCTGCATTACTTTCCCCCCCATGCATTGCGAGACGTTCAACAGGATTACGCCGCGTTCAGTTGCTTTTTGTAAAGCTTCCAGAAACCAGGGAGCTGTGGGAGCATTCCCGGCACCGTACGTTTCCAGCACCACTCCTTTCAGGTTTTCAATCGACAGAATACTATGTAAAACAGACGCAGAGATTCCGGGAAAAATTTTCAGAATAACCACATTTGAATCCAGTTTCTGGTGCACCCGAAACGGTTGGTCTGGCTGGTAAGGCCGGATGTAGGGCCGATTGTAATCAATGGTAACCCCGGCTTCGGCCAGCAAGGGATAATTCTCCGACTGAAACGCATTAAACTGGCTACTTTCCTGTTTACGTGCCCGATTTCCGCGTAGCAACAGCGAGTGAAAATAAATGGCAACTTCCGGTACCATCGGCTGGTTATATTCGTCACGAGCGGCGGCTATTTCGAGAGCGGTAATAAAATTCTCGACAGCATCCGTCCGGGCGGCTCCGATGGGCAACTGAGCTCCGGTCAGGATCACGGGTTTATTCAGATTCTCAAAAAGGAAGCTCAGAGCCGAAGCCGTATAGGCCATAGTATCGGTGCCGTGAACAATGACAAAACTATCGTACTGATCGTAACGCTCGGCAATAATATGGCTCAGGTGCAACCAATGCTCCGGCTGCATGTTGGACGAATCCAGTAATTCATCCAATACCAAGACAGAAATCGAAAAACGGAGGCGGGCTAATTCTGGAATGCGATCCAGAATTTGCTCGAAATTGAAGGGAACAAGCGTTTCCAGACGACGATCATAGACCATGCCAAACGTTCCGCCGGTATAGATGACCAAAACTGAAACCGGGGAATGGGCCGAAGCCGCCGTATCAACAGTAATAAGTTTCAATGAAGTATGCTTTAGGGTATTGGTTAATCTTACTGAAGCAACTGTAAGGCATTTTCAGTAGTGATTTTAGTAACAGTTTCCAGCGAAACCTCTTTTAAATCCGCAATTTTCTGAGCAATCAGAGGTAAGTAACTGGATTCATTTCGCTTTCCCCTGTATGGTACGGGAGCCAGATAGGGGGCATCCGTTTCCAACACCAGATGTTTTAATTCTACTTCGGGAATGACCTTATCAAGCCCCCCGTTTTTAAAGGTAACTACCCCACCAATGCCTAACAAAAAGTTAAGCTCAATCGCTTTTTTGGCCTCTTCAACTCCACCCGAAAAACAGTGAAAAATCCCTCTCAAATTCGGGTCGTTGTGTTTTTCGATTAGTTCTACCGTCTCCCAAAAGGCATTCCGGCAATGAATGGCAATGGGAAGTTTGTAGGCCTGAGCCCATTGCAACTGCGTTAAAAAAGCAGCTTTTTGTTGCTCCGCAAAGGTAACATCCCAGTAAAAATCAAGACCAATTTCTCCGATGGCTACAAATGCTGACGGGTCTTTATCAAGCCACTCTTTCATGATGGCCAGCTCTTGCTCTACATTCTCCTTCACATACGTGGGATGCAGACCTATCATAGGGCGGCATTTTCCGGGATAATTTTTAGCCAGCTCCATCATGCCCGGAATCGTTTCCGAATCGCAGTTGGGTAACCAGAATTGGTCTACGCCTTTGTCGATCGCCCGCTGAATCATAGCTTCGCGATCGGTATCGTATTGCTCATCGTACAGGTGAGCGTGAGTTTCTATAATCATAAGCCCTGAATAATCCTGCAAAACTAAGAAAACCCAGACGGATCGTCCGGGTTTTCTGAAAAGTAAGTTCCATTAGATGGAATCGTCCACAGCCCGCTTCCGGCGTTCGTTTTCGATGGGAATGTTTCGTCGCGTAAAGGTAGGGTTCAGGAAAAAAACATCCATCACCGCTTTCGGACGAGCCAGGTATTCCCGAACCAGGGTTTTAATCGAATATCCATTGGGTACATCCTGAGCCGCAAAAGCCACCGCCTCAACATTTAGTTGATTAGCCAGAAATAAAGCTCTGGCGTTATGAAAAGGTTGCGAAATGACGGTTACCTGCTTATGCTTGAAAACTTCCCGGCAGCGAACAATACTGTCGTACGTCCGGCGACCCGCAAAGTCATGCTGGATCACATTAGCCGGAACACCTAAAGCCACGAGAGCATCTTCCATGTCTCGGGGTTCATTGTAGTATTCGGAATCATTATTGCCACTCAGAATCAGCACTTTCACTTTTCCTTCATGGTATAATAAAGCCGCTGCTTCCATGCGGTACTTGAAAAACAGATTCTGACGACCGCTGGCACTGTATTTACTTGTTCCCAGCACTAGCCCGACATCATTAGCCGGAAGTTGCTTCAGAAAATAATAATTCTGGTTACTCGTACTTAGCACTACCCAAACATTACAAAGCAGAATGATTATGAACACAGCAAACCCTACCTTGGCTGTCCACTTGATAATTTTTACCAAGAGGCTAGTCCGGTGACTCACCTGGCGTGTAGCACTAAAAAGTAGGGTTTTTTCGGTCATATCCATCCATTCTGTGATTACGACCCTAGCGGTTCGTTACCTAAATCTCGCAAGACTTCTTTATCCAAACAAATCGAGCTGGTTGAGCGAGGCAGGATCTTCCTGATTTTCAATCTCCTTTTCCTCCAAATTTTCTGCAACGCTCTTTACGGGCTTCGTCTCTTGCTCTACTGGCTTTTCCACGATTTTAGGAGCTAAGGCTTTCACTTCCACCACTTTATTAGAGGTCAGTTTATTACCCAGAGCTTTCCACCCTCGCACTTCCACCAGTTCATCCACGGCCAACTCTTCTTTCGTGATTGGGCCTTTGTCGGTTTCTTTTGTACTCAATTCGATCCGAGGGAAATCAGCCACACTTGCGACCAGCAGTTTAGAGCCTTTCGCTTCACCGATGAAGTAGAATTTCTTATCGACAGTCGTTGTTTCGATGTGGAAACGTTTGACAAAGTAATTCTTTTGTCCTCCGTCGAAGTGAATCGCTGAAATAACGGTTTCTGGAGTAAATTTCGAAATACTCAAAATCTGATCCTGCTCGTAACGGTTGGTTAACTCGAAACTGGTTAACTCATAGTTACCATCTTTATAAATAACCAGAATTGAATCTTTTGCTTCGAAGTTACCCAGGTATTGTCCCCGATTATCACGGTTCAGGCGACTGATCGTAGGATCATACCAGATGTCCACCCCTCCCAAGGTAGAAACACCCGTCCGCTTCAGCTCTACTTTCCGAATCGGATACTTGGTTACCTGATTACCCAAGGCTTCGCGGTTTTTGATGGATAATTTCGCGAAATCCCATTCAAATTGCTTTACCTTGGCCGTGGATGAAGCCGTTAGTTTTACTTCAACGGTTTCTGCTTCCCCGTTATCATTTACCGTAAACCACAATACTTTCGATTTTGGATTACCTGCCGTCAGGTCATATTCCCGGTCGCGGGTAACAGCCGTTACGCAGAAGCGTTTCGCATAACTGACCCCCGATTTTGAATCGCTGTACATCAGATTATACACCCGGCGATCGTCTCCTTTTCGGAACACGCCGCAATACATAATGTCCTTCCCAACGAAGACTTTGTCCTGAATTTTGGTAACGAGACACTTGCCGTCCCGACGGAAGACGATAATGTCGTCAATATCCGAGCAGTCGCATACGTATTCGTCTTTCTTGAGGCCGAAACCGATAAACCCATCTTCGCGGTTTACGTATAACTTGGCATTCGTTGCCGCAACCACCGCCACCGAGACCGTGTTAAAGCTCTTGATTTCCGTTTTACGTTCGCGGCCTTTACCAAATTTCTTTAGTAAGTTTTTGAAGTAATCAATCGCGAAACGCGTCATATGAGCCAGGTGCTCCATGACTTCGGCCAGTTCTTTTTCCAGCCGTTTCATGGCTTCATCGGCCTTGAAAGCATCGTATTTAGAAATCCGTTTAATCCGAATTTCGAGCAGTCGCAGAATATCTTCTTCCGTTATTTCACGGTAGAAATCCTTCTTATAGGGGTCCAGTCCTTTGTCAACGGTCTGAACGACGGCTTCGAACGTTTCGCATTCTTCAATCTGACGGTAGATCCGGTTTTCGATGAAGATTTTTTCAAGCGAAGAAAACAGAATTTTTTCCTGTAATTCCAGCCGACGAATCTCCAGCTCCCGACGTAATAATTCCTTCGTTTGCTCGGTATTAATCCGCAGGATGTCGCTTACATTCGAGAAAATGGGTTTATCAGCCGTGATGACGCAGGCATTCGGCGAGATACTTACTTCGCATTCGGTAAAGGCATACAGAGCATCAATAGTAATGTCTGGAGAAACGCCAGGGGCCAGATGAACGTGAATTTCTACGTTCTTTGAAGTCAGGTCTTCAACCTTCCGAATCTTGATTTTTCCTTCGTCATTAGCCTTTATAATCGAATCCTTCACGGAAGTTGTCGTCGCTCCGTAGGGAATTTCGGTAATGACCAATGTTTTCTTATCCAGCTCTTTGATTTTGGCCCGCACCCGAACTTTACCTCCCCGCTGACCGTCGTTGTAGTTCGTGGTATCGACCATTCCTCCGGTCGGGAAATCGGGTAATAAGGAAATGGGGTTACCCTTCAGAATATCAATCGAAGCTTCGCAGAGTTCAATGAAATTATGAGGGAGAATTTTAGTGGACAGACCTACCGCAATCCCTTCTACGCCCTGAGCCAGCAACAAAGGAAACTTAACGGGCAGAGTAACGGGTTCTCGTTTACGACCATCGTAACTCAATTGCCATTCGGTCGTGTCATCATTAAATACGACCTCTCTACCAAAGGCAGACAGACGAACTTCGATGTAACGGGCAGCGGCGGCACTGTCGCCGGTATTAAT
The DNA here is from genome assembly GCF_031453245.1 of Siphonobacter sp. SORGH_AS_0500. Taxonomy (NCBI): domain Bacteria; kingdom Pseudomonadati; phylum Bacteroidota; class Cytophagia; order Cytophagales; family Cytophagaceae; genus Siphonobacter; species Siphonobacter sp. SORGH_AS_0500. The sequence goes on along the minus strand of NZ_JAVIYT010000001.1, from coordinate 2,367,788 downwards.
GTCGCCCCAGTTTCCCTGGCAGTCAAACAAAAGACCTTTCTGGCCAACATTAACAATGGCATCATAGATGGAAGCATCGCCGTGGGGGTGATACTGCATAGCAGCCCCTACGACATTCGCAACCTTGTTAAAACGACCGTCATCTAACTCATTTAAGGCGTGCAGAATTCGGCGTTGCACGGGTTTTAGTCCGTCTTCAATAGCGGGCACGGCCCGCTCCAGAATCACATAAGAGGCATATTCCAGAAACCACTGCTGATACATACCGTCAACGGCAATCTGATCGTGCAGGGATTCTTCCTGTTCGAATGGTTCGGACATGGGTAAAAAGGGGTTCAAACGAAAAGGGAAGACCAGTTTCGTTAGTAAAACACGGGTACTAAAGCTTGAAAATGAGTGATTATTTCCTGTTTCAACAAAGATTTCATCTTCACTTCCTTCATCAATTCATACTTATGGATTGACTAACTTACTTAACTGAGTAAAGATAATGAATTTTATTGATCAATACCAGCCAATAAATGCATTCAATCTGGATTTTTGCGTAAAAAAACCAACCACCCTTATTACTTGGCTTCGTTTAATACGACTAACAGTTCGGCAATCATCATGGCCGTTGCTCCCCATACTTTCTGATCCTGTAAGAGGTAATAAGGAGCATCAAATATCAGGCCTTTAGACTCCCGTTTTTCAGTGCCTAACACTCCTTCGTTCATCATTTCTTCCAGCTCAATTTCCAGAATCATATCGACTTCCACTGGATCAGGATAGAAATCAGGACGGTAGGAAAGCGTTCCAATAACGGGTAATACCCAAAAATTACTGGGTGGAATATATAATTTTGTCAGTGAACCCAGGATCTTCACGTCGCTGGCTTTGATTCCTATTTCTTCCTGGGCTTCCCGTAAGGCGGTATGAATCAGACTTTTATCTGTCCGCTCCATCCGACCACCCGGAAAAGCCATTTGCCCACCGTGCACGCCTTCATACTTCGGACGCAAAATCAGCGGCAGGTATAAATTACCCAAATATTCGTAAAACAGAATCAGAACCGCACTTTGACGCGTGCGTTCATTAGGCTGCATTTTAATACGAGCTTTGCCCCCGGCTGCCATTTTCTGATGAGCCAGCTCTCCCGGCAACGGCTCTTGTAGACGTTGACTTAGTGAAGCAGAGAATTCAGAAAAGGTTGCGGTTGCTAAATTCATATTGGTAGAAATTACGGGGTATTGCCTGCAAGTTAAGGCTTCCTGAGCGGAAATAGGTTATCCATTCGGGAAGTCTTTCCCGTAAGATTAACTTAAGTCACTGAAAATGTATTCATTCTCAAGTAGCATTTTTTTATCGGAAATAGCGATTTTCAAGCCCATTTATGAGTTTATCTAACGATAATTCGCCGCTAAAGCCTCCGCACAGCGTTCGCCATCTACGGCAGCCGAAACAATTCCTCCGGCGTAACCGGCTCCTTCACCACATGGATATAACCGCTTAATTTGTACGTGCTCATAGGTCTCTTTGTCCCGAGGGATTCTGACGGGAGAAGACGTCCGGCTTTCGATACCGATCAACTGGCCTTCGTTCGACGTATACCCTTTCATGCGTTTACCAAATTCCTGTAAGCCCAGTTTTAAAGGCTCGGCAATAGTTTCAGGTAAGATGTTCGATAAATCCAGTGAAACTAATCCGGGCTGATAGGAGGTCTCATTGAGTTCAGATGAAACTTTTCCCTGAATAAAATCCTGCACACGCTGCGTCGGAGCTTTTTGGGTTTGAGCCGCCGCCTGACAGGCTTTCTGCTCGATTTCCTGCTGGTAATGTAAGCCCGCTAAAGCACCGTATTTAGAATATTTCTTCCAGTCGGGTTCATTCACCGCCACAACCATGCCAGAATTGGCAAAGTACGAGTCGCGACGGGAAGGCGACATGCCATTTACGACTAACTCGCCCGGAGCCGTAGCCGCTGGAACGATAAAGCCACCGGGACACATGCAGAAAGAAAACACGCCGCGATCCACTCCTTTGTACTTCGTCTGAGCCACCAGACTGTACGCCGCTGCAGGCAATAACCCACGCTCGGGCCGATGGTACTGGAGCTGGTCGATTAAAGCCTGTGGATGTTCAATACGAACACCCATGGCAAAAGCTTTAGCTTCCATGAAAACGTTACGCTTCTGGCATAAATCAAAAATATCCCGAGCCGAGTGACCCGTCGCCAAAATCACGCCAAGTCCGGTATGTTCCTGCCCATCTGCCGTAACTACCCCTCGCATGTGCCCCTGTTCGATGATAAAGTCGGTTACCTTGGCATCGAATTTCACTTCTCCACCCGAAGCCAGAATCTGTTCCCGCAGGGCCGCAACTACGTAGGGCAATTTGTTCGTCCCGATGTGCGGATGGGCGTCGATAAGAATATCCTCCACCGCTCCATGATTCACCAGAATTTCCAGAATCCGCCGAATGTCACCCCGCTTTTTAGACCGGGTGTATAATTTACCATCGGAGTAAGTCCCCGCTCCACCTTCACCAAAACAATAGTTTGAGTCAGGATTAACGATGTGTTCTTTATTAATAGCGGCCAGATCGCGACGACGAGCCCGCACGTCTTTTCCACGTTCCAGCACGATGGGTTTAATACCCAATTCAATCAGTCGAAGAGCCGCAAATAAACCGGCTGGCCCCGCTCCAACGATCACTGCTGCAGGAGCGGCACTCACATTTCCGTATTGAAACTGATACTGACGCTGGGGTTGGGGAATTTCATTGATAAAGACCTCCGCTTCGATATTAACCTTTACCTGCCGCCCCCGGGCATCAACCGATTGACGGGTTTTGCGGACCTGCCAGTCGGCGGAGTCCAGTGGTAAAGCTAATTCTTCGGAAATGTGCTGACGAAAGCGGTCAGCATCCAGAGCTATCTCGGGCTCGAGAACGTACGTTACTGTTTTTTTCATGGGTTTGTAAGGTAGTTAACCTTAAAAGTTTTCAGTTTACTGTTTGCAGTTTTCAATTATATTAACTGCCCCTCTACTCTGTGCAAATCTGAGCAATACTTAGTGAAACGCTGTGGTTGATAGAGTCCAGTATTTCAATTAAAACCACACTCTTATATTAATTTCTCAATTTGCTGATAGGCCTGGGTTACCATTTCGTTTAATCTTCTGGCGACTAATCGGGCGGATCGTTTTTTGTCTTCGATTTCTGCCAGCGTCAATGAATTTAGTAGGGTCTTTACCTGCTCATCCAGCGATTCGTCTGTATTAATTAACCAGGCGGCATCCCGAAGAAGTTCCCAGGTATCGGCTTCTTTACTACCGCAAAAAATAATGGGAGATCCCGAACAGATCGCACTTACGGCTTTGGACGGTACGGCAATGTGTGTCCACTTCGGCAACAAGCTTACTAACTGAACATCAAGCCAGTGCAACTGTGCCCGGGGAATATTTTTTAGTACCAGAATGCCCGGCTTCCCTTCTGCCAGTCTGATCAGATTCTCAGCCTTCGTTCCGTACAAAGCCAAAATCAGTCGCTGATGATCGGGATTTATGTGATGGATGATACGTTCCAGAAATTCAGCCGAATGAGCCTCTCCCACGTTGCCTGCATAACCCAGATAGATTTTGGAGTCATCCATTCGCCATTCAGGGCGAGTTTCGTCCTGGGACTGATCGACCAGTACGCCGCAGGGTAATAAAATGGTAGGGATGGAATGCTGGTATTTCCAGCGTAATAGCTCCGCCTGATTGGGCCCCAAAGCAATCAATGCCTTCGGAGCATTCTGATACGTTTTCTTAATAATCCAGCGATAAATCGAATTCGTTTCTTTAATTTTTCCATCCGCCGCGAAGCCTTCAGGAAACAAATCCATGCTCCAGAGTATCCAGTTTTTCCGTTTCAAAAACAGAGAAGCCCAGAAGGGTAGTAAGGGCGGGCTGGTCATGACTAACAAAGGTCCTTTACGAATTCTAAGAGCCTTTCGAATTAACAAAAAACCGTCTAATGGACCAGCAATGAAGCGTAGTAATGGATTTTTCCCTTCGTAAATAGTCGATACTGCATGCGTCTGACCTAGGGGTTGCCGAATGGCTCCGCCGCCATCGTAGGTGCGGTCAATGTGAACAATATGTACATCAACGCCATGATTTTCAATGAGTACCTGAGCAAGATCCCACGCTGACTCGCCGGTAATACCGGGATTGGGAGGATAGTGGCGATTGACAATGGTAAGTGACTTCATGCAGGGAAAAGTCGCGGTGGCATTTTGCCATGACGCAGATTTCCCGCAAAAATAATAGCTAATTGGCCATATAAGTAGTTGTTAGTTGTTAGTTATTAGTTATCAAATTGATATTCAACGTTTTATAACCAATAAACATATTGTTAGATAATCACAAAAACTCAACATCCCGAAAGCTTAAAGCTCCCGGGATGTTGGCAAAATTCGGCTCTTACTTCGTCCGGTTTTTCAGTACAATTAAGGGCAGGTTCAAGTTCCAGTTTGGTTTATAATCCTCCTGATTATTAAAGCCTCGGGAATAATTACCCAGCACAATATCGAGATCGCCGTCGCCGTCCCAGTCTTTAGCATCCATGCAAATCCAGCGGCCATTTGCGTGAACGGGCACGGCATGAGGGACCCATTGTTTACGGGCATCCTGCTCGAAATAGATGAAACTTTCGTCCGGGTTATTTTTAAAATCGGCGAAGAAAGCAATCGTTGCTAAGTCGATATCTCCATCCTGATCAAAGTCAGCGGCCATTACTTTTGTGCAACCATTGACGGGATAAAACCAGTTTTGCTTAAAAGTAAAATTACCCTGATTGATAAACGTATAAACGCCGTGATAAGGCTTCAGAATTTTGGAATAGTCGCTGTTGTCTCCACTAGTGTAGATTAAATCCAACTGCCCATCTTTGTTTAAATCGACTAATTGAAAACTGGTTGACCCCGCCAATGGCAGAAACTGCTGAATGCGTTTTTCTTCAAATCCACCCTTTTTATTATTCGTGAACAGCCAGAGCCCTTCGTCCCCATGAGCAAACAAAGCCATGCAATCGGGCCAGCCGTCTTTGTTAAAATCATCAACCACCACCTGAGTAGCTCCGGCCTCCGCCCGAATGGGACGGGTCTGATAACTGCCATCAGCCTGTTGCGTTGATAGGTATAGTCCACCTTTATCATGTCCAAAACCGCAAATGACCCAGTCCATCCGTCCATCTTTATCAAAATCCCCCGCAACGGATTGAATAGGGCGTGGTAACTGGCTTGCAATGAGAGTCGTTTTTTTGGTGGCTAGATCTACTTTCACCACCTCTCCGATGGGCTGATCTACGGCCAGCAAGGTTCCGATGGTGGTAACGGCTGCTTCAGTTGGGCTGATAAATTCCGCATTCACTACGGGCGATTGGAGACTGATTACTTCCGAACGATTCAGGTTTTTATCCCAGGCATACATCGCAGTCTGACCATTATGACCAGAATAAATTTTATCGCCTTGGAATTGCACCATCGTGGTTAACGCATGTTCCGAAAATTCTTTAGGTTTTTGTAGTTCAAAAATCGCCCAGTCTTTCTTAAGAGGTTCACGGCTGGCTGCTTTCAGGCTATCAGGGGCCATCTTTTCAAAATAAGCCACGAGTTTTGTCCATTCCTGAAAAGACAAAGCTGACTTCTCCTGACTGTTGGCTACGATGTAATATTCGCCGCTTGCCGTCGTAGGGATGCCCAATTTGGGAGCCATTGCGGGTAACACATGCTTGAGCCAGGTTTCCTTATCCAGCAGTTCAGGCTTGACGGATAAATGGCAACTCGAACAATAAGTTTCGACCAGTTCGGCTCCATCTTTTTCCTTCTTCGACTCAGGCGATTGTCCACAGCCCATCAACAGACTTAGGCCTATGACCCAAAAACGATTCGTTCTATTCATAACTCGTATGTGTACCATCGAAAAATCCCGTCTAGTGGGGAAGTTAGACGGGATTTTCTACATTCAATTCTTCTTAAGCCAGAATCTTCGACAAATGGTCAAAACTGATTTTTACGTTATCCATCGAAGGAGCTAAATCCTGTTCAACAAAAAAGTACTTTAACCCGGCAATCTTTGCAGCACTAAACGCTTTTTTGAAGTCAACTACGCCATTACCTACTTCCGTAATGGTCTTCAAATCGGATTTTATGTCCTTAATGTGCCAGATTGGAAAGCGTCCGGGATGTTCTTTAAAAATCGCTACCGGGTCTTTGCCTGCTTTGGTGGCCCAGGCTAAATCCAGCTCCATTTTCACTAAATCAGGACTCGTTTGCGAAAGGATTACTTCATAAGGCGTCTTCCCTCCTTCCACGGGATCGAATTCTGTGGCGTGGTTATGGTACGCAAACTGAACTCCCGCTTTTTTACTTGCTTCGGCTGCTTTCTGGAAAACCTCAATCGAACTCTTGATTTCCTCCATCGTAGCCACGGGCGTACTGGCACACACCAGGTAATTTAATCCTGCCTCAGCCGCTTCGTCGGCCAGTTGCTGATAGTTCTCTTTTAGGTTTAACGAAGGTGGAAACGTCATTGGCTTGCCATCCTTACCCAGCGGCATTTTCATACCGGGGCGGGGTTTAAATGGGGCTCCAAGGGCATGGTGCGAACGCCATTTCATGCCTAAATCCTCTACGATTGCTTTGAATTCCTTGGGCTTAAAGCCGTAATACCCTCCCCGACTGCTAAACGCAGATTCAATTTCCTTATATCCAATAGCTGCGATTTGTTTCAGCGTTCCTTTCGGGTCCTGATTCATGGGTTCAAACACCGTAAACAACTGAATTCCGATGGGCTTTGCTACGAATGCACTACCTACCTCCTCGGCTCTGCTCAGCAATGGGTAAAGCGAGCTACCAGCCAGCATCAGACCAGCACTCTTCAAAAAACCTCGACGTGTGTTCATGAGATTGAGTTTAGGGTTTTGTGTTCAGCGTTTTGAGTTCAAATGTTCGGGTTTAGAGTTTTATTTAACACTCAACTCAAAACGCTAAACCCAAAACCTTCTCTAAAAGAAGATAGGCAGCAAGGTGCTGCCTATCTGTCCGATTACATTAACCTTATGATTAATAACCTTGGTTCTGCGTGAGAGTCGGAGTGCCATTTACTGTTGACAAGTCGATCTGACGCTGAGGAATAGGGAAATAGTTGTTTTTAGGAGCCGTGAAACGTCCACCCGTTAAGTCCGTAGTAATTTTACTTTCGTATGCGATGTAGGCGTTCAGCGTCTGTTCCGCAATACCCCAACGGGATAAGTCAAAGAAACGGTGACCTTCCATCGCTAATTCGATTTTACGCTCGAAATAGATCGCACGGAGGGCCTTGTCTTTTCCGTATCCTGCGAAGGCACCGGCGGGATACTGAGCTACTTTGTAGTTAGCGGCAGGCGTAGAAGAGAAGCCCGACAGAGGAGCCTTATCGTTTACGTAGCTATACACTAAGGTTTCTGGCTTAGCCGCACGAGCCCGTACCATATTAACGTAATCTTGAGCTTTTGACAGGTTTCCTAACTGAGCTTCCGCTTCGGCAGCCATCAGTAGTACGTCCGCGTAACGGATGATCAGCACGTTGATAGCGGTTCCAGGAGCCCAGGAACTTTGGTCGGCATATTTGTCCTGAGTAGCCTGCCAGTATACATTTTTCTTGGGAGAATAAGGCCCCGCATAAGGCTGACTCCGAATCCAGTCTTGACCGGGATGTTTACCCCAATCCAAATAAGGAATACCACGACGACCTACGGTCCAGTCTAGGCGTGGATCTAACTGCTGCTTATCAGGCGTGAAGGTGGAATCTTTCGAACTCACACCCATATCATTTTTTACAGGATTACTGTTATAATCATCCACGTAAGGCAAACCTGAAGCATCCGTACGGAAAGAGTTTACCAGATCCTGACTAGGCTGATAAAACCCGCAGCAACGGAAGGGACTATTATAAGGGAAGTTCAACATCTGACCAATATTGGAATTATCAATTGAGTTTGTTCCATCCTTAGCCACCATTTGAACTGCAAATACCGATTCCAGGTTGTTTTTTGTTGCCGCATCAAAGTTATCTTCATATCGGTCCGATAATCCATACTTCAAACCATTGGAAGTAACACCACTCGCAATTACCTGATCAAACATGGTTTTTGCTTCCTGATATTTCTTCTGGTACAAATACGTTTTAGCCAGGTATGCTCCCGCTGCCCACTTATTAGCACGGGCTACACTCGACTGAGTGGTTGGGAGATTATCGAAGGCAAATTTGAAATCTGCTTCGATATTAGGCCAGATACTCGTTGTATTAGCTTTGTTGAAATCTGCGGGATTAGGGTTAACATAATCTGTGGTAGTTTCATCAACCCAAGGCACATTATTAAACATCTTTTTCAAATCGAAGTAATAATGTGCCCGCAAGAAACGAGCTTCAGCTTCTATTGTTTTTGCTTCTGCCGCTGTTAAATCCTGTGCTTTTTTTATGTAAAAAAGAGTAATGTTTGTGCGATTAACCCCTTCAAAACTAGCTTTCCATTTGCTATTGAAGAAACCATTACTGGCGTTTTGCGTGTATTGCATGATGTCATTCATGCTTCCCTGATCCGCTCCATCACTGCCTTTGTGGGCATCGCCACCCGCCACGCTACCGTAAATCCAGTTGCCCGGAGCCGCATCCCAGGCGTTGGCAGCACCTGCACCATTACCATCCAGAACCCCGTAGGCCCCAATTAGGAGTGCATTAACTCCAGCTTTATTTGTCAACTGCGTATCGTTCAATGCCCCTAATACGGGTTGATCAAGAAATGAATCTTTGCAGGAGAACGTACTTAGGCAAGTGGCTAAAACAGCCGTCACCTGGATATATTTGAATGCTTTCATCGAGTTCTTCACGTTTGTTTAGAATGACAAATTCAGACCTAAAATGAATTGGCGTTGGTTGGGATAAACTCCTTCGTCAATACCAAAGGACGTTGTCGTAGCAAATGACTGGTTGTTACTACCGCCTGAACTGTTATTAGTGTTAACCGTCGTTCCAATTTCAGGATCTAAGCCCGAATACTTCGTAATTGTAAAAAGGTTAGCTGACTGTAAGTACACCCGTAATTTCTGAACACCCAGTTTTTTCAGCGATGCGGCTGGTAACGTATAGCCAATCTGAGCATTTTTCGCCCGGAGGTAGGCTCCTTTTTCTACGTAGTAAGAGTTGGGAACCTGGTTGGTACTAAAGGAACCAGTATTTTCCTGAATGGGAGCTTTTGCGTTCATGTGGTCAGGAGTCCAAGAGTCGTAATAGGCCGTACGGCTTTTCGCACCGCCAAAGCTTGGATAGAAGTCCGTCCACCATCTCACGTTATTCCAGATGTCATTACCCTGAACCCCGTAAAGGAACATTCCAAAATCCCAGTTTTTGTAGTTTAAAGCGATATTCAGACCGTAGCTAAATTTAGGGTTAGGATTACCAATGAACGTACGGTCTGCATCCGTGATCTGACCATCTCCATTCACATCAGCATACCGGAAACGACCCACTTTGATTGCGTCCTGATAGACTGCGGATGCGTTTCCGGTAGCTTCCTGAGCTTTTGCGTTAGCCGCATCAATCTCACTTTGAGAATCCCAGAAGCCTTCTACTTTATAGCCGTAAAACTGTCCAATCGAGTGACCTACGGCATTACGGACGATGTTACTACCGTTAAAACGACGTCCCTCCTGATCGAAATAGTTACTACCATTCGACACTTTCAGAATCTTGTTGTCATAAGTGGTCAGTGTTCCTGTCAGATTCAGCGTCAGGTCACCCGTAATCTTCTTGTTCCAGGTAACAGCTAGGTCAACTCCAGAGTTTTTCATGTTGGCAATGTTCACGAAAGGAGCACTACCCTGACCAACGGCACCCGCTAATTCTGGGTTATACAACAGATCACGAACGTCTTTACGGTAATAATCAACCGTTACGTCCAACGCACCATTAAACAACGTGGCATCAATACCGATGTTAGAGTTAATATTCCGCTCCCATTTCGCATCAATGTTACCAATTCTGGTACGCTGAATACCAAAAACGTTAGTATTACCACTTCCGGTCATGTCATAATACGATTGCCCACGGACCCCTCCATACGTCGTATACGCATTAGCAGGATCTACGTTCAACTGGTTACCCATGACCCCGTAGCCCCCACGAATTTTCAGATCCGTGATCCAGCTAATGTCTTTCATGAATTCTTCCTGAGAAATTCTCCAGCCCGCACTCACAGCCGGGAATACCCCATATTGCGTTTTCAGGAATCGAGAAGAACCATCCCGACGAACGGTTGCACTTAATAAGTAACGGCCTAACAAGTTATAGTCTACACGACCAATCCAAGAGTATAAGGCATCAGCATAACGTGAACTATAATTCGTAGGTGTTCCTGAACCCGAAGTCAGGTTGGTAAAGTCGGGATCGAACGAGAAATAACCCGTCGTGGTTCCACCCACGTTACGGCCCCGGTTAGCATACGCTTCCGTACCTACTAATACCTTCAGATCATGCGTGTTATTGAAGTTATGAGACCAGGTCAGGGTATTAGTCCAGGTCCAGTTAAATCCAGCGAACGTGTTCTCCGTATATGAGTTAACGGTTACGTTCTCGGAATTCTCGTATTCAGGATAAGCAAAGGAGTTAAATGCTCCTGAGAAAACCTCACCTCCAAAACTGCTTCGTGCTACGAGATCTTTAAAAATGTCTGCTTCAATGTACATGTTACCAAAGAGACGCGTTTGCAGACCTTTGTTATTACGAGCACGTTCCTGAATCGCTACCGGATTTTTCGCGTTACCTAACTGGTAGCCATATGATCCTGCGTAATTACCACGAATATCATACACTGGAATAATGGGTTGCATACGGAACGCCATACCAATTGCACTACCTTCTGTTGAGGAATTAACCCGACGGTTGTCCGTAACGGCAAAGGCCAGATTTTCCCCTACCCGAACCTTATCACTAATATTGAATGTACTATTAGAACGTAAAGTGTAACGTTTCAGATAAGTATTTAACAGGGTGCCCTGTTGATTGAAATAGTTCAGCGAGAACAGATAGTTACCCTGAGCCCCACCACCACTTACCGCTACGTTATGGCTTTGGATCGAAGCTGGTTTAAAAATTTCATGGAACCAGTCAGTACCTCCTTTATTTGCTTTTACAATTCGATTGAATGAATTAAAATCGTCAGAATTAGTGTAATTAGGATTTACATAATATGTTGATTCGTCTACAGTATTCGCCCCGGTGGGAACGATATAGTTTGGAAGTACAGGGTCCTGACCATTACCATACATATCATCCTTTACTGCATTAGAAGAAGAATTACGTAAAGCTCTGAATTTCAGATTAGCCATATCCTGAGGAGACAGAATATCCCAAACGTTACCGCTCTTCACTCGCTGCGTTCCGTAATAGGCGTCGTACGTAATTTTTACTTTGCCACTACCCTTTTTCGTAGTCAGGATGACCACGCCGTTGGCAGCACGAGAACCGTAAATGGAAGCCGAACCCGCATCCTTCAACACCTGCATCGACGCAACGTCGTTAGGGTTAATATCGTTGATGTTCTGAGTGGGAACGCCATCTACTACATACAAAGGAGCGTTATTGCCAAAACTGTTAATACCCCGAATCCGAATCTGAGGGGCTTCACCCGGCTGACCAGAACCTAATACCGTCACCCCGGAAGCACGTCCCTGAAGCTGACTGGTTACCTGCGGCGATGGTTGTTCCGTCAACTGAGAAACGTTGATAACCGATACCGCACCCGTTAAATCTGATTTCTTCTGCGTACCATAACCAACCACCACCACTTCACCCAACTCCTGCGAGTTACTGGCTAGGATAACCGTTAGATTCGTCTGATTACTGATTTCAACTTCTTTGGGTGTGTACCCAATCGAGGAGACGACAAGTGTACCGGTCAAATCTGGAACGTTCAACGAAAACTTACCTTCGGCATCTGTACTGGTACCCGCCGTAGAGTTTTTCAGGCGAACCGTTGCTCCGGGAATTCCGGCTCCGGCTTCGTCTGTTACTTTACCCGTAATCACCACTTCTGGAATGACCCGTGAAGCACTCGTTCCAGAAGAGTTATGTACGGGAATATTGGTGATGCTGCGGCTTAAAATAATGTTACCACCCGATACTTCATAATTCAGGTTATAGGGCTGTAATAATTGCGACAGCACCCGATTTAATGACTCGTTCGTTACTGAAATGGTTACCTTACGGCTAGCCTGAATTAATTGTGAACTATATACAAATTTTACATTGGCAAGACGCTCTACGGTTTTTAAGGCATCCTTCATGGATTGTCCCTGAATGTTCAGTGTTACTTTTTTATTCAGAACATCCTGAGCAATACTATGATGAGCATAACTCGCACCCACTAAAGATGTGGCAAGTGCCAGTTGTGCGGCACCAATCTTCATGAATGCTAACATTAGCCGTTTATTTTTTTTCATACCTTTGAGGTGTTTTGTTGAAATGCGATTCGGCAAAAAGAATCCACGGGCAACCCTTCGGAAGTTGCTGTTCACCTGGCAGTGAGAAGTGGAAAAAGTTAGGGTCGGCGGTGCTGGTAACACTGCCGATTTTTTTTACTGAAAGCGGTCAAATTTTATTTCATAGGCAAGAGATGCAGGTTTTTTATAGAGTTTGAAAAGTCGTATTAGGAAATTGATCGCAATTCATTTAACATCCTCGGCCATACACGATAATCTGTCCATCCAGGACTTCGTAACGAGCTTCTACTGCTTTACAGATAATCGTTAGCATTTCAAACAGGGGCCGATTGGTGAACGATGCCGTCAGTGGACACTTGGCCATCGTTTCTTCGTCGTATATAATTCGCACGCCGTAGGCTTTTTCCAGTTTTGCGAAAACTTCCGTTAAAGAGCTATCAGAAAAATCAAAGGTTGAAACCTGATCGCTCTTTTGAATTAACTGGGGTTTAGTAACAATTCCTTTCAATAAGCGGGAGTCGCCACAGTGATGTTCTACTTGCTGATTCGGAGTTAACACAACGGCTAACTGTTCAGCGTGTTTCGTTACTTTCGTCTCATGTCCGTTTCTTGAAAATACAGAAACTCTCCCCGTCATAACCGCCACGCTGGCTTTCTCTCCTCCGGGTTCGGCATTTATCACAAAACTTGTCCCTAATACTTTAGTAACCAAGTCATTAGCATACACATAAAAAGGCCGATCCGGATTCTTAGTTACTTCAAAGAAAGCTTCTCCTTCCAAATACACGACTCGCTGCTGTCCTTTGAAGGCCGGGTCGAAACTAATCCGGGCACCTGGCTTTAATACTACTGAACTGTGATCAGGCAAATGAACAAAAATGGATGCTCCTGTTGTATTTTTTCGCTCGATCAACGGTTGACTACTAGTTGAAACCAGATACTGGTAAGCACTTGTTGCTCGATCACTTTTTTTTAAATAGACCCCTACTGCCACTCCTACACTTACCATGAAAAACAAGCCGGCAGCTACTCGTATCATCGGCCAGCGGACTATCCTCCGGGGCGGTTGTATGCGTTGCTGCATATCAAAAATCATGTTTTCCACTTCATGATCTTCAATATCGTGACCGGGCTTTACCTGAATAGATTGAAAGAGTATTTGTGCTTCATGAACTAGTGGTTGTTTAAAAGGATTTTGTCTAAGCCATTCTTCCCATTCTTCCGACGATTCGTTTTGTACGCCGCGTACCCAATCTGCAAAAGTTTCGTCGATCAGGAAATCTTCTATTTCGTAATGATTATAATTTTTCATTGATTGAATAGAATTATTTACCCGTCTTTGTCAGTAATATCCGCTTTGATCAAAAATCTACTGGTCAAAGTGTAAAAAAATGTTAAAAAAGTTACAAATTCTTAAAGACAGTTATATTAACTGCTGAAAATCAGCATAGTAGATATTGAATACTTAGTGTAAAATAAAAGTAATGATTCCGCCGAGAGCTAGTATTAAAGCAGGATAAGTGCAGGAAGAATACCAATTTTTACGCAGCCGTAGAATGGCTTCATGCATAAGGTTATATACTGACTGCCGGTTCATATTCATTACTTTGGCAATATCGTCGTGATTCAGTTCTTCGTAGAATTTCAGGTATAGAATTTCCTTTTGTCGTTTGGGTAGAGTGTTTAGCAGCTTCTGGAGCTTTTCCTTCATGTCTTCCGTCTCCTGCATCTCAATCAATTGATTTTCAACGGAAAACTCAACTGAAAAAGGCATTTCATCTTCCAGATTTTCGTAGCGATTCCATTTTCCCTGTTCGCGGAAAATGCGAAGACGTAAGGCTTTAAACAGGTAGGGCTTTACGGAGACCGTTTGCCTAATTGTGGCCCGGTGTTCCCATAGGTCAAAGTAGATGTCCTGGATACAATCTTTAACAAGATCACTGTTAGGTGAAAGTCGGCTACCGTATCTAAACAAAAGCCGGGAATATCGCCTCATCAGATCCGAAAAAGCACCTGCATCTCCCCCTCTGAATCGGCTCCATAGCTCTTGATCCAGATGCAATGATGATTTTTCTGAGGATGGCATTTAGTATTATTTCGGTTAAGAACTGAACAAAAGTAATTTTTTCTCTGATTGTATGTGCATAGATTAATTATTAAATTCAATTATTTTTTTTGTTTAAATCTAAGCATAGAATGCGTTATTTTGACACAATACGAATATACGATTGCAATTTTCTGATAACCAATTGGCATACCTAGACGTTTATACCTGCCTTTTATACTCTCCTATGAAGTACAATACCTAAAAACACGAACGTATATGTATATACGTAATCAGGTTTCTATAATTATTCCTGTTTTAAAAGGTTCATCGCGTAAGAAGCTCATTAAAGTTTAAGACCTTTGTAGTCTGTAAAATGAAGCATGACTCGGAAAGCCACTTTCCATTTTTATACATTGCATGATTACTGTAGGAAAAAAAAATACACTCACCGCCCTCCGACTGACCAGCGTTGGTATGTTTATGGGTAATGGTGAAGACGAAATTCTGTTACCTAACAAATACATCCCGGAAAATCTGGGAGAAGGAGACGCTCTGGAGGTATTCATTTACCGTGACTCAGAAGATCGTCTGATTGCCACGACGCTTCAACCCAAGTTGGAACTGTACGAGTTCGGTTTATTAACGGTTAAGTCTGTCAGTAAATTTGGGGCTTTCCTGGACTGGGGACTTGAGAAAGATCTGCTGGTTCCGTTCAGTGAGCAAAATCATCCGCTGGAAGAAGGTGAATCCGTTGTCGTGGGGCTGGTGCCTGACGTAGAAACGGATCGCTTGATTGGTACTTGTAAAGTGGGTCAGTATCTGGAATACGACCGCATTCCCTTTGCTCCGGGCAACGAAGTAGAATGTCTGATTTACGAACGCAGCGATCTGGGCTATAACGCAATTATCGATAACCATTACCGGGGGCTTTTTTATTATAATGAGGTTTTTCAGCCGCTCACGATTGGAACTAAAGTAAAGGCATTTATCAAACAAGTTCGAGTAGACAAGTCTATTGATCTCTCGCTACAACCTCAGGGATATTATCAAAGCGTTGATATTAACACTGAAAAGATTCTTAAAAAACTGGAAGAGCAGAATGGCTTTCTGGCTTTAAGTGATAGCAGTGATCCTGCTATGATTTATGCGACGCTGGAAATGAGCAAGAAAGCATTCAAGAAAGCCATTGGGGCCTTGTATCGGGAGCGAATTATTCGCCTGGAAGAGGACGGAATTTATCGGAATTAGCAACTTTTAGTACTGGCAACGCCCCGAAAGTTTTGAATTTTCGGGGCGTTGACTATTAAGTTAAATCTTAAAAGTTATAATCGAAGACCTTATGGCGAATCAGGGCTTCTGCAACTTTGAGGGATAACGGCAGGTTCTACCTGCCTTATTGTAGAAACGAGATGGAATCTCGCACCAGTGGAGTTTCTTCGATTGACTATACCTTGCAGTCGCTCGGCTCTGGCCGAGTGACGCTGTAGTCTGGCAGGCCTCTGGCCGATGTTCGCAAGCCTGTTTGGATTGGGTTCCCTGACTCCCTACTCTTTCGCACCCTACCGGCCAGAGGCCTAGAGTTAGGTAGTCACTCGGCCAGAGCCGAGCGACTGCGGGAACGAAGTGAGAGACCTTCTGAGGAATGGGTCGGGTTTAGTCAAGTTACCGTATGACCCCATAAACTCGAAAAAGATCATAAGATCCTTCGCTTTGCTCTGGATGACAGACGCTGATGATAAAGTATCAAATAGCCTTAGATGCCAACCGTGTCCTCATAGTGTCCCCGGATTTCATCCGGGGCTATTTACATTTAACCCCTCCGGGGTTGTTGTTAACATTGTTAAAATAGTCTTACGACAAATAACCCCGGAGGGGTTGAACACGGGTAGCCCCGGATGAAATCCGGGGTACAAACATCGAGCTCCTTCGCTTCACTCTGGATAATAGATTATTGCTATATAAACTATTCCTAAAACGGTTCTCCCGAAGTAGGTAGAGAATTCCTACTTTATTTAACTCTTATTTTTAAAAAGTCTCTTACATTCTATTCTTCAATCAGGAACGTATAGTTTCCGGTCAGTAATCGGAATCCCTGTTTACTGTCCGTTCCAACGATAGGCATTCCATCCAGTTTTACTTTTTTGGAATTGATAAATACAGAAGCCGTACTGTTGGCAGGAATCGTTACTTTGTATTCAATGATCGTTCCTGAACGCTTCCAGGAAGAAACGATTTTACCGTAAGGTCCTTCGTGTTCAGCTTCAAACTGATCAAGATTCTTCACAAAATTAGGCCGCAGCCATACATTTTTGAATCCGGGATTTTCTGGATCGGGCTTAATACCTCCTAACCCTTTATATAACCAGGCTCCAATTTCCCCGAACATAATGTGATTCAGTGAAATATCAGACTTGGCCTGAATATCCCAGTTTTCGTATAACGTCGTTGCACCATTTTTAATCCACCAGCCCCAGGATGGATACGTCTCTTTGGAAGCCAACGTATAAGCCACATCGGCATAACCATTTTCGCTCAGGGCATTAAGAATAGCTTTGGTTCCGAGTAATCCCACGTCCAGACTATTGCCGTCCGCTGCTACTCGTTTCGCCAGATGAGCGGCTACTTTACTTTTCAGATTTTCAGGAACAACGCCCCATTGCAATGGAACAGCCTGTTCCGTTTGTAATCCAGAGCCGTAGACGCCCGTTTCTTTGTTCAGGTATTTGTCATTAATTGCATCCTGAATTTTTTTGGCTAGCGATGCATACAACTGCTGCTCAGCGGGTTTACCAAGCAATCCCGCAGCGTTGGAAACAATCGTAGCATCAACGAAATAATAGATACTGGAAGTTAATTCCACGGGTGATTGAGACTTCACGGGTATCCAGTCACCCAAGCCCCAGCTCGTCAAGCCATTGGGAGCAATGTCTGTGATGTGATCCACGTAACGCTTCATGTTTTCGTAGTTATCCTCCAGTGGTTTTTTATCGCCGTAAAACAGGTATAAATTCCAGGGAATGATGGCAATTGTACTCGTCCAGTCAGGACCATTGGCCCAATCGTAGCCCCAGCCGCTGGTTGGTATAATGGCGGGCAAGATGCCATTGGGCTGTTGCTCATCTCGATGATCGGCCAGCCATTTTTCATAAATAGTGATGCCATCATAACTATATAAACCCGTTTCGACCGCGATTTGCCCGTCGCCCGTCCAGCCATTTTTTTCCCGTTGCGGACAATCGGTTGGGTAACCGAACAGATTGGACAGATACGAGTTATTCGTCGCCCACCACAACTTATCCAGGGTCGGATTTGATGAGCTAATTTTCCCTACTGGGGGCACATCACTGTGCATGAAATAGGCCATCAGGTTTGCGGGAGTTAAGTCCAGATCGCGATTTCTGGACGTTATTTCGACGTACTGAAACCCTTTGTAATTGAATTTTGGCATGAACTCATCTTCCCGGCCACTCAAGGTTACGACATCTACCTGAAAAGGATCGGTGTTATCCGTAGGGCGGTAATGAGCATCAATGTTCGACAAATCCACCCGCCCATTTTCCAGCAAACGTTCGCCGTGTTTCAGCCGAACCATAGTTCCGGAATTTCCTTTCAGCTTCAACTCGGTTACGCCCGAAATATTTCGCCCAAAGTCGTATACCCAGGTAGTATCATCGAGATGAACCATACTTACCGGACGAAGGGCCTCTACGTTCCGAATCGGATGCAGGGCCTGAGCTACAATGTGAAGGGAAGGAGCCGGACGATTGATTGCATTTTTCCATTTGGAATCATCGAACGCAGCCGTATTCCAGCCTTTTTGCTCTTTACGAGCATCATAATGCTCAGCGGTATAGATACTGTTGAAGATCACCGGACTCAATGCCGTTTTCCAGGAAGTATCACTTGAAATCGTTTCCGTGGTGCCATCCTCATACGTTACCCGAAGATCAACGCAAACGGAAGGGCGGCTTCGCCAGGGAGCCTGATGGAAATACCACACAGCCGTTGACTGGTGGTTATACCAGCCATTGCCAAGTAAAACGCCCACTGCATTTTTACCTTCCTGGATTTGCTTCGTTACATCATACGTTACGTACAACGTTCGACGATCAAAGCGGGTATACATGGGGTCAAGCCGATGATTACCAATCTTCTGACCATTGAGATACAGTTCATACAAACCCGCCGCCGCAATATAGGCCCGGGCAGAACGCACCCGTTTTGTCGTCTGAAAACTTTTCCGAAAGTACGGAGCGGGTTTGATGGTTACATCACGAGCATCTGAAATCCAGGAGCCTTTCCAATTTTGCTGGTTCATGTGCCCCGTTTCAAAACTTGCAATTGAACTCAGTCCCGAAGGTTTTCCGTCCTGATCCCAGGTTTGAACGGCCCAGTAATATTTGGTGTATGGTTTTAAAGCAGAGCCTTCATAGGTAACCAGATTTCGAACAAACGCCACTTTAGCCGTTTTCCAGACTTCGCCTTTCTGAACCTGAGCGGAATCCGTACTTACAAAAATTTGGTAAGCGGTTTGGCGAGCTCCTTTGCGGCTATCCTGCAACTGCCAGGTTAGTCGCGGTTGCGGCGTATCAATGCCTAAAGGATTGGTTAGATATTCGCTTTGAAGTTTGGTGGGCTGAGCCAATAACGCATGTGAAGCCAAAAAAAGTAAAGGGATATAAAATGCTTTCATTAGGTTTAGAGATATACTAGAACTGCTGCAAATTAATAGATTTTCAATGGTTAACCCCGCAAAAGTTGCAAGGTCAGGGCAAAAGAAAAAGCCAAAGGCTTCACCCCTGGCTTTTCATTAGTAGTAATGTACTGGCTGTATTCACGCATGCTGGTTATTCATGCCCAAACTCCAGATTAGCCGCCTGCTGTTTTCCATCCACTGGAACGTTTGACTGCTGGAGAATTAAAGCAGTGGTCGTTAACTGAATGACCTTGAAATTTCCCGTAAAGCCCACTACTTCGATGGACATATTCGTATCGTCATCTTTCAAGTACCAGGTACCGCCATTCAGGACCTGACCACTTTTCAGATCAACCGCCCGGACACGGTTATTGCTAAGGAATTCGATGGTCATGCCGAAGATGGCCTGAGTAGCCACTCCTAAACGAGACTCCACGATCGTGGTACCATTGGTGTCCGTCACCCGAGTGAGTTTCCAGGGCTTGTTAACAATAATATCCGCTTTCGTGGTTGGTTCCGGGTCCTTTTTGCAGGAAGTAAAGCTCAATAAAATCAGGCTAAAAAGGCCGAAGATCAGTTTTTTTGTCATGCTATTAAGTTGGAAAGACCGATGTCTATCGCTTCAAACGTCTATTCAAAAGTAGGGATTGCCTTTCCGATCTGCAAAAATCGGCTTTATTTTGTTCAATTGAATTCCAGACATGAAAACTATCGATTTGAACGTATTACCTTCTTCCCTACTCCGCATTCAGACGCTAGTGGTAGCGATTCTTGGGCTATTGACTCCCTTTGGGGGTTTCTCACAAACCTGTGAGACGCCCTCTTTTCAGCCTTCGACGGCCAACGGGGTGATTAACTGGCAAAAATTTCCAGACTTTTCCTTACCCTTCACCATCGTTTACAGCGGCCCTCGTCTGAATGATTCCCAACAAACGCCACTCAGAAAAGGCTTTTCTCACCTGGCTAATTTTAACGAGTACGACGGTAGTCTCCCCCGGGCCAATCGGGCCATTCTCTGGTATGGCACTGCCACCGGCATTAACCAGCCCTGGGATGTCATTCGTTCGCCCTGGGGTAATAATCTGAGCACCTACCGTAGCAAATGGGCCAATGAAATGCGTTCGTTTGCTAACTTATTCAGTGATTCTCACGGGAAAGCCATGCCGGACGTAGACATTCTCATGGCCGACATCGAACGTCACTACAATACCAATGATAGTATTCTGAGTTTGAAACGCCGGAATCTGGTTCCTGCCGTTTATACCCAGTTGAGCGACGAAGCTTTTCTGATTCGTTACCATCGGGATATGCAAAATCTGTACGCGGCTCCCTTCCAGTACATGCGGGACAATGGCTTACCCGCCAGCACCCGCCTGACTTCTTATTCGGATTCACCCATTCGAAATACCTTCCTGAATATTGACGGCAACTCCTGGCAGGACTGGCTTACCAATCCCGAACGAGTTCATTTTCTTACGAAAGATTCAGTCACCAATACCGTTGGGGGTTCGTTTTACAATCGGCAGGATTTCCTACTTCCTTCGGCTTATTACATTTACGACTACCCCAATCCTTACGCGGGTAACTATCTGGCCTACTTGCTTTTTCAGGTAGAAGCCAACAAAGCCTGGAGTTCCAAAGACGTCGTACCAATTGTCTGGTTACGTTACACGAGTACAAATATCAATAAGCCCATTCAGACCTGGATGGCGGAGGCTACAGCTATTTTTCCCTTCTTTTCAGGAGCAAAAGGTTTGTGGTTATGGGAAAGTCCGGGGAACACTGGAACGAATGAAAACCTGGCTAATTATGAGTACTTTACGCAGGGCTTATACCGACTTTCCCAGTTCAAGGATTTTTTCAATGGCGGTTTGCTTTATGTGCCCAAATCGGCCCGCGATCATTTTGCCGACCAGGATGCCATCTGGCGTGGCGTAGTGAAAGGGAATCAGATTCTGGTAGCAGCTCATAACCCCTTTGCCGCCGAAAACGCCAGCACACCGATGACGCTTCGTTATGGCAACTGGCAACAGGAAATCACACTTCAGGGACGGGAAATTATGCTTTGTGCGTTTGATTTACCCGAGTCCGCTTTGCATGTGCTCGACATCAAGCCTTACCCCAATCCCGCTTCGGCCAGCCTGACCATTGATGTGTTTACTTCCGAAGATCGGGATGTCAATCTTCAGCTTTTCTCCGTAACCGGGCAGATCGTTCATCAGCAGACGATAACGGCTAAAACGGGTAATAACCCCGTTTCTCTTCACACGCATAACCTCGCTCCTGGCATGTATTTAGTGAAGGTTGGGGATGGAAGTAAGTCCGTAACGAAACGGGTTTTAATTCGAAAGTAGAGATGCCCCTTCTGTCCTGATTCCTGACAACAAGTAAATTCATATTCCTCGTCTTGATAACGGAGGCTATGTATGTTAAACCCACTGAGGTTTCTATTCCAACGCTCAGGCTTCTTCCTATAACTTATCCATTCACGCTTTTGCGAAACTGAAAACCGCAAACAGATAACTGAACATTCAATGAATCGCCTCGTCCATGAAAGCTCGCCTTATTTACGCCAACACGCTCATAATCCGGTAGACTGGCATCCTTGGGGAGAAGAAGCTTTGAAAAAAGCTCGCGAAGAAGATAAACCTTTGATCGTTTCCATTGGGTATTCGGCTTGTCACTGGTGCCACGTTATGGAACGCGAGTCGTTTGAAAACGAGGCCGTTGCCCGACTCATGAACGAGCATTTCGTTTGTGTAAAAGTGGACCGGGAAGAACGTCCCGACGTGGATGCGATTTATATGGATGCCGTGCAGGCCATGGGTGTTCGTGGCGGTTGGCCTCTGAATGTCTTCCTCATGCCTGATGCCAAACCGTTTTACGGGGGCACCTATTTTCCTGCCCGAAACTGGATGGGGATTTGCAGTCAGATTGCGGAAGCTTTTCAGAATCAGCGGTCTGCCCTTCAGCAGTCTGCCGAAGGGTTTACGACCAATATGCATTACACAGAATCCGAGAAATATGGCTTACCCTTAGTCGAAGATTCTAACGTGACTATTTCTTCCGAAGAACTCAAAGCGGTTTACGATAAGCTGGCGGCTTCGTTTGATACCGAGCGAGGGGGCACCAACGGAGCACCTAAATTCCCCATGCCCTCGATCTGGCTGTTTGCTCTGCGTTACTATCAGCAAACGTACGATAGCGATACGCTTCAGGCCATTAAAACCACGCTTAATGGAATGGCCCTTGGCGGCCTTTATGACCAGATTGGCGGCGGCTTTGCCCGGTATTCAACCGACGGCGAGTGGTTTCTCCCTCACTTCGAAAAAATGCTTTACGATAATGCCCAGTTATTGAGCCTTTACTCGGAAGCCTGGCTGGTTACGAAGGAGCCTCTTTACAAACGGGTAGTTACCCAAACCGTTGCCTGGTTAACTCGCGAAATGACGCACCCGGAAGGCGGTTTTTATTCAGCTCTGGACGCAGACAGCGAAGGTGAAGAAGGAAAATATTACACCTGGACGAAAGCAGAAATAGATTCCATTCTGGGGCCCGTTTGGGGTGACCTGGTTAGTGGGTATTTTCAGGTCACGGAAGAAGGTAATTACCATGAAGAAGCCACGGGTCACGCTACGGGTAAAAACATTCTGTTCCCGCAGCGAACGCTGGAGTCTTTTGAAATGGAGCAGGAGTTACTCTCCGATCAGCTTCAACCGCAATTTGATAAACTCCTTCAATACCGCGAAGAACGCATTCATCCCGGTCTGGACGATAAAATCCTAACCTCTTGGAATGGCCTGATGTTGAAGGGGCTGGTTGATGCTTACCGCGTCTTCGCCGATGAATCTTTTCTGAAGCTGGCTTTAGCTAATGCTCATTTCATTAAAAATCGTCTCATCAAAGACGGCCTGTTGTACCACTCCTACAAAGATGGTCAGGCCAAAATTGCTGGGTTTCTGGAAGATTACGCTGCCGTTTCTGAGGCATTGATCAGCTTGTATCAGGCTACGTTTGACGAAAGCTGGTTACAACTTGCCGAGCAACTGATAGATTACGCCGGGGAGCATTTCTGGGATGAAAACGACGGCTTGTATTTCTTTACCGACGCCTCCTACTCCAACGAACTGATTGCCCGAAAAAAGGAGCTGTTTGATAACGTTATCCCCTCCTCAAATGCGATCATGGCGACGGTTTTATATCGCCTTAGCCTACTACTGGATCGACCTGATTTGGGCGAGCGTTCCAGCCAGATGCTGCAAAAAGTGAAGCCTCTGCTACTAACCAACGCAGACTATCTTTCGCACTGGGCCAGTTTAGCAGCTTACCGATCTACGCCAACGGTAGAAATTGCCATTGTTGGGCCCGAAATAGAAGCTTTTCGTCAAAAACTGGAAGCCAAGTATGTACCTAACAAAGTCATCACGGGGACCGTTACTTCCAGCAACTTACCCTTGCTTCAGCATCGGGGCTCGGATGGACGAACGATGATTTACGTCTGTTACAATCGAGCCTGTCAGCTACCCGTTGACTCCGTTGCCGCAGCCTGGGAACTGATTGGTTAAAATAGACAAGAGCCGTTGAGAAGATCAACGGCTCTTGTCTATTACGTCCCGATGGGATTCTTTTCTGGCTTTGCACTGCCATCTGAATCCGTATCTGCTTGAATTTTTTCTTCAACTACCTCCCGATCTTCGGCATCCAGTGTTAATTCGTTATCCTTCTGTAAAGCCTCAGCCTGTGGGTCATACGTCAGTTTAACGTACATCGGGAAATGGTCGGAATTAATACTTTTCAGTCGTTGCATTTCCAGTAGCTTGAAATCAGACGAGCAGAAAATATGATCAAGGGGGAATCTCAGAATCGGAATTTTAGCGTGAAACGTACTATAAAAACCTCTGCCCCGCCGCGGATCAAGTAAGCCGCTGGTTTTCAGGAATAATTCTGTGGTATAACTCCAGGCTACATCGTTCATATCTCCCGCCACAATCACCGGAATTTTTGATTTTTTAGCTTCTTTTCCTACCATCAATAACTCTTTATCCCGCTCGGTCGAGCGTGGATTTTCCTGCGGCACTGGCGGTGTTGGATGCAGGCAATAAAGCTGAATCTGCTCGTTAGAAGGCAGGGTAACCTTGGCGTGAATGGAAGGAATACCCTCTTCTACTAAAAACTTAACGGAGGCATCCGATAACTTCAGTTTCGAATACAGTAGCATTCCATACGTATTATCAATCGGTTGGAGAACGCGGTTCGGATAGTGCTGATGAATGGGCGTCATCTGATCCGCCCACCATTGATCTGTTTCGGCCAATAATACTACATCTGGCTTGAGCCGACTGATATGCTGTAACAACTTTGCCGACTCCCGATTGTATTGATAAACATTGGAAATCAGCAGACTAATATTCCGATCGGGCGTACAATCCGCACAATCCATGAGCTGTTTGGGCGAAAGAAACGTGTACGGATAAAGCTGATAGAATAAATAAACCATATTCAAAATCAGCACTCCAATAGTGACCAGCGTAAGGGTATCGGAAGGATCGCCTACCCAGGCCCAGAGAACCAGGAGGATTAAACACAGCAAAAATTTCTGATTTCTGGGATATTCAAAAACCCGAAACGTCCAGTAATCATGACGAATCAGTGGAATAAGCGAGAAAATCACCAGTAGGTATGTAAAAATCAGCAAGCTTAACTGCATAAATTTCTAGAAAATTGGGATAAGCAAAGTACTCTATAATACTCGCAAAAGAATTAAAAAGTTTATAAATTCATACAAATACAATAGATACTTTCAGTTTAGTTAAACTATAAATAAGATAAAATTTCTATATCTCCTAACAAAGTTCAATGAGAATGGATTTATAGTTTAGATCATTCAAAGTTCAGGTAACCGTTCAATTTTTAATAAAGTTAACATGCATAATAGAATTTTAGTCCTGGTCAGACATGGACAGTCCCAGTGGAATCTGGAAAACAAATTTACGGGCGATGTAGACGTTGAATTGACGGATCATGGTCGCGATGAAGCCTTACTAACCGCCAAAAAGTTAAAGACCATAACGTTTGACATAGCATTTACTTCTGAGCTCAAACGAGCCCAGGAAACGCTTTCCATCATCTTAAAAGAGATCAATGAAACGCAGATTCCAATAGAGAAAAATGCGGCTTTAAATGAGCGTAACTATGGTGATTTACAAGGCCTAAATAAAACAGACATTGCTGAGAAATATGGCATTGAACAAGTCGCTCTCTGGAGAAGAAGTTATGACGTGGCTCCGCCTCACGGAGAAAGCCTGCAAATGACTCAGAAACGCGTTATGGCCTACTACAATGAATCGATTGTACCTCATTTGAAAGCGGGCAATAACGTCCTGGTTGTCGCTCATGGAAACAGCCTCCGGTCACTTGTCATGGCGTTGGAATCGATCAGCGAAACAGCTATTTCTGAGGTAAATATTCCTACGGGAGCCCCACGTTTTTATCACTTTGATGAACAGATGAACCTCATTCACTCTGATTACCTTACCCAGTCTTTTTAATTGACACCAAACATCCGTATTAATAGCTGTTTTAAATCATTTTCGACGAAGGGTTTCATTAACGAATCATCAATTCCAGCATCCAGTAATTCCTGCTGATGCTCTGGAATTGATGTCCCCGTAAAGGCTACGATTCGCACGTTTGAAATGGACTTATCTGAATTATTTTTAATTTTCTTTGCCATTTCTAACCCATTCATTATGGGCATCTGAATGTCGGTAATAATTAAGTCAAAATGATTTTTGAGATGCAAGTCAAGGGCTTCCTGTCCATTAGAAGCTTCTGTTACTACTAGATGATGTTTTTGGAATATTTTATTTATTAGTAGCAAATTCATTTTATTATCATCAACAACTAATATATTTTTCCCCTCCAGAATTGCACTAATCTCCTGTGCTGATGACTCAGTAAACGTAGAAACCGGATGCTCTAGTAGCACAGATGGAATCGAGACTTTGAATGTAGAACCTACATTTACGGTGCTTTCTACCAGAATAGATCCGCCTGCTAATTCAACAATTCTTTTACAAATAGCCAGACCTAAGCCCGTTCCAGCAATTGTATTTACGTGATCTTCCCGGTCAATTTGTTGAAAATCATTAAAGATTATTTTTTGATTTTCCTGGGAAATACCAATCCCAGAATCTTTCACTTCAAAAGACCAGACTATTTTACCAGTTGCGGCTTCCAGAAGGGTTGAATTAAACTCAACCTTGCCCTTCTCAGGGGTAAATTTAATGGCATTACTTAACAGATTCATCATAACCTGTTTCATTCTGAAAGCATCGCCTGATAGGGTAACAGACTTATCAAAATTGATAGTCAAAGAGAGGTTAATCTGCTTGTTTTGAGCTTGAACGCCAACCATATCCATCATTTCTTTCATGATAGCAGCTGGTTGGAAGGGCTTATGGCATAAGTCTATTTTACCCTCTTCTAGCTTTGAAAAATCAAGAACATCGTTCACAATTTCAAGTAACAACCTTGATGAGGAACGAATGGCATTCAGATTATCCCTCTGGCTATCAGGCAGTAACTCCCTATTCATCTGTTCCGAGAAGCCAATGATAGAGTTAAGTGGGGTCCTGATTTCATGACTCATCGTAGCCAGAAACACGCCTTTCATTCTCGCATATGCCATGGCCTGATTACTGTAGTGCAAGAGGGCCAAATCGTTTTTATATAGTTTCCATATATTGAAAAGGATAACTACTGCTAAAATAAAAACAATACCCATGCTAATAACCGATAGATCATCCAGTTCTTCAATAGTATGCATGGTTCCCGTGAGTAATCGATCTCTATACCTCTCTTGTTCTTTAATCTCGTCTTTCTTTAGCTGACTCAATGCTTTCTGGAATTCAGCAAATATGGCTTCATTAAGGGCAAGAATTTCACGTTCGGTACAGTTAAGTTTCTGTTTATTAGTCAGCAGTTTTTTATAATAATCATTTAATGCTTTAATAGTATTTCTATGAGCTAGATCTGAACCCTGAGCCGATTTTTCTACTTTAGAAGAGGCCGTTGAATTAATATTCGTTTGATTTTCAAAATCATTTTTATTCGATATCGCATCCGCAATGCGTCTCCAAAGTTTCTTATTTTTTCTTTTTTGAATTACATGAACAGTGTCTATATTTTTTATTTTCTCAATGGTATGAATGGTCTTCATTTCTGGGTGATAATTTAATTCAACCAGTGAGGTATCCATATTTTTAGCAGAAAGCACCCATAAGCTGTCTGCTAATTGATTCAGGTACGAAAACTGATTGTTTTTTCTCTTCTTTTCTGCAATCAATTCATTCATATCTTGATGCATCAGAGGCATTCTTTTCTCATTTTCGCTCTGAATAACATCGATAATGGATGAGATCATTTCCAGTTGTTGCCGAAACTTGTATAAATAGGTAGTATCAGAAGTTACTGTATATAATCGGCTATTATTTTCAGCTACATATAATAGGGATATGCAAGTATCTATTTTCTGGTAATCGCTTTGTTCATCCTTTAAAACCGTAATATTTTTCTTGATTGCTGAAGACTTCGATTTACTAGTAAAGCCAATAAAAACACATACTAATGACAACAATACTAGAATGACTACCCAGATAAATCTGCGTAGGGCAATTTGCTTAATTTTATTCTCCATAATTCAGGTAGGCAATTACAAATTAGTACTTTTTACCTATCATTATTTTAAAAATGGATTAAAATAATGTCAGTACTAATCATCAGATACAAACTTATCAATATTTTAAGTACTTATAAACAATATGTACAAAAAGAGGAAGCCTGAGCTACGTAGCTCAGGCTTCCTCTGGGTACTAAATCATACGTTTTTAACCTTTGATGCGGTCCTGATTTTCTGCTAAAAATGCACTCCAGCTACCTTTTTTAGCCTGCTTAATTCCCAACGCTTTTTTACCCTTCGGAGTCGTTACTGAGTTCTCATGAAAATGGTGACAAATGGCTACTCCTAATGCATCGGTGGCATCCAGTCTTTCGCCTTCGAGCCTGGTTTTCAGTATACTTTCAAGCATATAGGAAACCTGTTCTTTGGAAGCATTTCCATTACCCGTTACAGATTGCTTGACCGTCTTGGGAGAATATTCGACAATGGGGATTTGTCGGGCGAGGGCTGCCGCCATCGCTACCCCCTGTGCTCGACCCAGCTTAAGCATGGATTGTACGTTTTTCCCAAAAAAAGGAGCTTCCAAAGCCATCTCATCTGGGGAAAACTCATCAATCAGCCCTGTGATTCGCTCAAAAATCTTGCCTAACTTTAATTCATGATTGTCATATTTTGTGAGGTTAATTACCCCGTATTGCAACAGGGTTACCTGCCCCTTTTCCACCAAAATCAATCCGTACCCCATGAACCTTGTACCCGGGTCAACACCTAAAATAATCTTTTCTGACATAGCTTTGCAGTGACAAACGAGAAGCCTGAAGCTTTCGCTGTCGCATTTGTATGCAAAATAACTCCATTTACCCGGCTTTCCGCCGAATTGTTATCTTTCTCCTCCGCTGGGTAGTTCCGCTGCTCATCATTGCTTTCGTCATTCGAACGCTTCAGAGTAAACAACAGGACCTGGGCGAAGTCTGGCAGTACATTCAGGCCGCCTGGTCGCAGCAAAACAGCGGATGGTTACCCCTGACCATCCTCCTGACCGGACTCAACTGGTCCATTGAAGCTCGGAAATGGCAGGTGCTGGCTCGAAAACTGGAATCTATCTCTTTTTATACGGCCCTGCGTGGCGTACTGGCTGGGCAGTCGCTCGGCTTTGTAACACAGGCCAACGTAGGCGACCTGACGGGGAAAATGGGTTTTCTACAAGCCCAAAACCGGCTCAATAGCATTGGAGCCTTTCTACTAGGGAGCACCGTACAATTTCTGGTTACCCTCTTTACCGGAACGCTGGCGTACAGTTATTTCCTGTATCGAATGCCTCAGTCGCCCGGTATCGGCCATTGGATTGCTCTTGTTTTATTGTGGATCAGCAACTTAGCTACGCTTTATTTATTAAGCCTTAAAGACCGGGCGGCCCCCACGCTGGAGCGAATCAAATGGCTGGCCAACTCCGCCCGTTTTTTCCGGGTATTGGAAACCTATTCAACGGCGGATGTTTCGCAGGTAACTGCTCTGTCAGGCTTTCGATTTTTCACCTATAGCGTCCAATTCCTGCTGGTGCTTCACGGTTTCGGGGTTTCGCTTCCCTTGCTTGATCAGCTAACAGTGGTCTGGTTATTGTTTCTCACGAAAAGTGTGATTCCGGCTTTTAGTTTTCTAAGTGATCTGGGCATTCGGACGTTCAGTACCCTTTATTTCTTCAGTTTTTATCAGGTAAATCCGGCTTTAGTTACCTCCGCTTCCTTAACGATCTGGGTTATTAATATCGTATTACCCGTTTTGGTAGGCATTTTATTTGTTACTCAGTTAAGGTATTTGAAACGGGAAGAAAACCGATTATGAGTATACTTGAAATCATTATTCTGATTGGACCATTTGTCTGGTTTTTATTTAGTTTAGCCTTAATTAAAGGCTGGCTAGCAATGCCCGACTTTTCTATTCAAAATAAACCCAATTCGTTACGAATCAGTGTGATCATTCCCGTTCGAAACGAAGAGAAAAATATTTTACTTTTATTAAAGGATCTGGAAAATCAAAGCTTCGATCACGAGCAATTTGAAGTGCTGGTGGCTAATGATAATTCAAATGATCGAACCGCTGAATTGGTTTCTCATTTCAGTAAGGAATGCACCTACGCGTTAAAGCTTCTTACGCTTACGAACGAACCTCATTCTTCCCCTAAAAAAAGAGCCATTTCACAGGCTTTGCATCAAAGTAAACACGAGTGGATTGTCACCACGGATGGCGATTGCCGGGTAGGCAAACATTGGCTGGCGGCTATTGCGTCTTTCCAGCAACAAACTCAGGCCCGGCTCATTTCCGGCCCCGTTACGTTTCACGATGAAGGGAAGGCAAGCAGTCGAATTCAGATTGTCGAATTTGCCAGTTTGATTGGTTCTGCCGCTGTGGCTATGTTCTGGGAACGGCCCAATATGTGCAATGGAGCTAATTTATCGTATAGTAAAGCAACATTTCAGGCCGTTGGTGGTTTTTCTGGTAACGAAAATCTGGCTTCGGGTGACGATGAGTTTTTGATGCACAAAGTCGCTGCCCGGTTTCCGGGAGAAGTTCGTTTTGTTAAAAGTACTGAAGCTCTGGTTACAACCGAAGCTCATCAGAATTTTCGTTCTTTTTACCAGCAGCGTCGCCGTTGGGCCAGCAAGTGGAAA
Source organism: Siphonobacter sp. SORGH_AS_0500 (assembly GCF_031453245.1). Lineage (NCBI taxonomy): Bacteria > Pseudomonadati > Bacteroidota > Cytophagia > Cytophagales > Cytophagaceae > Siphonobacter > Siphonobacter sp. SORGH_AS_0500. The sequence continues at coordinate 2,337,194 of NZ_JAVIYT010000001.1, read as the reverse complement.
CACTACCAGGACTGGAAAGTATCGGCTTTAGCTATTTTCGTCTTCTTGGCAAATGTTAGCTGTATCGCCGGGGTTTTATTATTCAGCTTTAATCAACTATCAGGACTCGTATTAGCCTCTATGGCTTTGCTTAAATTCTCCAGTGAATTTATATTCCTTTCGCTTGTATTACGATTTTTAGGTCAGGAAAAAAGTATTTTATTGATTCCCTTAGTACAGCTCATCTATCCTTTTTATGTCTGTTTTTTTGGATTAGCGGCTCAGGGTAAAGGATACGAATGGAAAGGAAGAAAACTTCAATGAATACAGTTGTTAGCGGCCGCCGCTGCGGTTAATAGTTGTTAGTTAATAGTTAATATATTTTCATTCAGTTTTGAGCTACCGAACTACAATACTATTAACTAATTACAAGAACTTATTGTCACTCCTAACCCCCATAAATAATGGCTTTCTTTCTTCATAAATCCTTTGCTCTATTACGATTGATTTATCCGGAAATGATCTGGCGAATTCCATCGGTTGAGCCTACCATTTATCTCACCTTCGACGACGGACCTATTCCCGAAGTAACCGAGTTTGTGCTGGAACAATTGCAACAATTTGAGGCTCAGGCTACGTTCTTCTGCATTGGTGATAATATCCGAAAACATCCGCATGTTTTTAAGCAAATCATCGATCAGGGGCACTCGGTTGGAAACCACACGTTCAATCATCTGAAAGGCTGGAAAACCGAGGATCAGGCTTATTATGAAAACGTGGCCCAATGTCAGGAATTATTGCCCCCTACCCGACTGTTTCGCCCGCCGTATGGCCGCATACGAAAGCGACAGGCGGCTCAGCTCGTGAACGATCATACACTTATTATGTGGGATGTACTGACGGGCGACTACAACCCCGATCTTTCGCCCGAACAGGTCTATCAGGGAACAATTAAAGCCTGTGAATCAGGGAGTATTGTCGTCTTTCACGACAGCATCAAAGCCTGGCGAAACATGAGTTATGCTCTGCCTAAAACGCTGGAATACCTCCGTCAGCAAAACTTCGCTTTGAAAGCCTTACCCATGCATCTCTCCTGAGTCGTCGCAGAAAAAGCCGTATTTTGTACTTAAGCAGGACCAAACGTAGATTAATCAAAACTGATTGAAACTGTATTTGTATTTTATCGTTTCATTAATATCCTTCCCCAAAGTTCCTAATTGAAGGCTTGATCAGTTTATCGATACGTTTATGAATAAATGGCTCCTGGCTGTTTTGTTAAGCTTGGGCATCGGCATTACGCACGCTCAACATATTATCAAAGGAAAAATCACTGACGCCGTTACGGGCGATCCTATTCCCTTTGCCGCCGTTGGCCTTAAAGGCGGCGGGGCCGGTGCTAATACCGATTTTGACGGCAATTATACCTTCAACGCCCGTCAGTTAAGCGATTCCATTTTTGTTAGTTACATCGGTTACCAGCGAGCGGTCAAAGCCGTGCAGCCCCATCTTTCCGAACAAATCATTGATTTCCAGTTGCAGGCGGGCTCTTCCCAGCTTCGGGAAGTACGGATTTTTGCGAAGGGCGAAAACCCCGCCTTTCGAATCATCAGAAAAACAGTTGCGGCCAAATCTGCTCATGACTGGGGCCGTTTAAAAGCCTATGAATATGAGAGTTACGTTAAAAATGAATTTGACGTCAACAAGATTTCAGAGCAATTCAAAAAAGGGGTCATTGGACGAAAAATTACGGGGCCGCTGGATAAACTACAGAGAATTGCGGGAGAAGACGGCAAGCCCATTATTCCGGTATTTCTTTCAGAGAGTATTTCGGATTTATACCATCGACGCAATCCCGAATTAACGAAAGAACGGATCCGTAAAACGAAAATCACAGGTGTAGGGATTACCGACGGCAGTACATTTTCCCAGTTTATAGGCAGTGCGTTTCAACAGTATAATTTTTACGAAAACTGGCTTTTAATTCTTCGAAAAGAGTTCATTTCTCCCATTGCTGATGGCTGGAAAGGTAGTTATGATTACTTTCTGGGCGATACCATTCAGATTGATTCCGCTCCCTGTTTTGAAATTGAAGTAACGCCCAAAAGAGCTCAGGACCTGGCCTTTACGGGTAAAATATGGATTGACACCGCAAGTTATGCTCTTCGTCAGGTTGATTTGCAAATCTCTGGTGATGCGAATATTAATTACGTAGAAAGCATCAAAATTCAGCAGCAACTGGCTCCGATTACTGATTCGGTGAGCCACGAAAAAGCCTGGTTACCGCAACAAACGCGGGTACTGATTGATGTGAAAGAATTCACGAAAAACTCCGTAGGTTTTCTGGCTAAATTCTTCGTTTCCAATCGAAATTTCAAGATCAACCAGGCCCGGGAAGTAACCTTTTACAACCCCGCCATCGAGCTGGCCGATCACTACCGGGATTCAAAAGATACCTACTGGCAGGAAGCCCGTCCAGATTCCTTAACGGAGGATGAAAAAACGGCTTACTCGCTCATTGATTCAGTAAAAAACATTCCCATTGTCCGTTCCTATACGCAAGTTCTGACCATCATTGCGAATGGATATCAACGGGTGTATCCGGGTATTGAAGTGGGGCCCTTTTTAAGTGCCGGAGCTTATAATACCATCGAAGGTTTACGTTTGCGGGCGGGTTTTCGCACCAATGCTGAGTTTAGCAAGGTTTGGGTGATGGATGGTTATCTGGCTTACGGATTTAAAGACGGAGTCATGAAGTATGGAGCGAACGCCAAGTATATCCTTAGTCGAAAGCCCTGGGCTGAAATTGGAGCCCGAACAAGTTATGATCTCGAACAGATTGGTTTAACCTCGGAAGCCGTGGGGAATAACAGTCTTTTCGCGGCTTACTCCCGCTTTGGCCGCTACCGCCGAGGGTATTATCAACGCGAACACATGGCTTACATCCGCGGAGAGATCATCAAAGGCCTGACACCCATGATCGGGATTCGGCAGCGAAGTTTCGAGCCTTTATATAATTTCGCCTATATTACTGAAAATGAACCCTCGGGCCAATCCCGAACGTATCATAACACGGAGTTAATCACGGAGTTACGGATCGCGAAAAACGAACTTTTCATTTACAACGACAATGATCGGATTAGCCTCGGAACGGCTCAGTCACCCATTTACACGCTGCGTTATTCGCTGGGTTTGCAAAATACGTTAGGGGGCGATTTTAATTATCACCGCTTCACCCTTTCCATGGCCGATAACTTCCGGCTGGGCATTCTGGGTCGCAGTTATTACACCCTTTCGGCGGGTTACACGCCTTCTACCCTTCCCTACCCTCTGCTCTTTCCTCACCTGGGAAATCAGTCCTTGTTTTACGTCGGAAATGCGTTTAACATGATGAATTACTACGAATTTCTGTCCGACCGTTATGCTTCGCTGAAGTACGAGCACAATTTTGAAGGTTTATTATTCAACCGAATTCCGGCCATCAAGAAACTCAAGTGGCGGACCTTACTCAACGTGAATGTGTTATACGGCGGAGCCCGCCAATCCAATCAGGATATTATTCCCGACTATGACTTACAGGGGAATGCCATTCCCGGTTTTGGCTCGCTCAATCCGAGTAAACCTTACGTAGAAATTGGCTATGGTATTGACAACATCCTGAAGTTTTTCCGAATTGAAGCCCTTCACCGATTAACCTATATTTCCCAGCCCCGTACCATCGATGGCATACCTATTAATCGTTTCGCCGTGAAAGCTTCGGCCTATTTTACCTTATAACTCCAACCGTTCTTTGACTTCCTGAAGAATGCTTAGTCCACTGGAAATAAAAGCTTTGACGTAATCCGTATCAGGCTGTTTCAGTAACTCTTTTGGTGAACCCATCTGCTCTAACTTTCCGTATCGCATTACCCCTATTCGTTCGGCTACGGTTAAGGCATCGAGTAAATCATGGGTAACAAACAGGCAGGCGATGTCGGTTTCACGGATAATCCGGCGGAGCTCTCCTTTCAGTTTCTGACGATTCAGTGTATCCAGATTTGAAAACGGCTCGTCTAACAACAAGACTTTGGGTTCATCGGCAATAGCCCGGGCGATGGCCGTTCGCTGCTTTTCGCCACCTGAAACCTCGCGGGGTAGCTTATGCTGCACCCCCTCCAGTCCAGTTAATTGCAAGAGTTGATCAATCCGGTAGATTTGATACTCCTTTGTGTATTCTCGTAAGGCGTAGGCAATGTTCTCGCGAATGGTATGGTTGGGTAACAAGCGGTATTCCTGGGGAACCAGCTTAATGTCCGCGTGACCGGGAATGAGGTAACGAGCCGAAGAAGAAATTTCTTTGCCTTCGAGCCAGATTTCTCCCTGATCGGCTGGGGTCAGGCAAGCCAGCATGTTGAGAAGCGTACTTTTTCCAGCCCCACTTTCGCCTACCAGAGCAAAAATTTCTCCAGCCGGTAACTCCAGTGAAAAATCAGTAATAATCGAATGTTCTTCAATGGATTTATGAAGATGGGAAGCCTGAAAAAGTGTATTCATCCTGCAAAAATGCAGAAATTACTCAAATTGTGTCCAGTTTAGTTGCCGATAACTTTTCAACGTGGCCCAGGCCAGTCCTCCGTACAGGATTGCCATGAACATGCCACCGCCCGGGACATGCGTAGCTCCGTAATGGATCATCCCAAAAAGCGGAAGCCCCAGGAGCATCATAACGATCATCAGGGTGGATTTCCCGCCTTTTACTTTGGGTTCCTGCGAAAAAGGCATCCGCCATCCCGATTGCCGAAACCAGACATCGGTACTGGTAATGAAGGCCGCAAAGAAATACCCAGCCAGCAAATCATCCGTAATTTTCCAACCCCAGACCGAAAATAGGAGAACAGCAATCAATAGATAAAAAGGAGTAAAAAATTTCAGAAACGTGGCTTTAAAGTTTCCAATGATGACATCTCCGGGTTTATCGAGTGGCATAGCTGAGTAGAGCCAGGAAGCTCGGTAATCATCCGACTGATAGCTATTATCGTAAAAACTTCCCGCAATAATCTGTAGGAGATAGATACCGACCAGATAAGTAGAGCCACTCTGAAGGGTACTTAAAGAGGTTTTTTCCTTTAAAAGCGGTTGTACAAACACAAAAAGTAAGGGTACCAAAGCCCCAAAAGCCGGATAGGTTCGCATTTTATAGCGGCGGTCGCGTGAAGTAAGCTTCCAGCTCATCTCAAATACGGCTTTTTCCGCTTTGCTCGAAGTAACCCAGTCGGCCAGCCGAGCGGCCAATCCCGACGATTTCTGATTCGTCCCAGCGGCGGGTACGCCCGCATCCGCTGAACCCATGACGGCCAGTTTTTGAGTAAAGTAAGGAGCCAGATAGCGAGTATTGACCACCAGTAATAAAGGCGGAACCGCCACTGCCAGAAAGGTCAAAATCAGATGCCCCGAATCGTATCTCTGATTGACCAGCATATCCATCATACCTCCCAGCCAGGCCGCTGGCACGAGGTAATGCCAGGTTTGAATCTGATCCTGAATGTCGGCTAATTCCTGATAGGGAATCAGCCGGGGAAGAATCTGGTACCCCACCGTAAACAATAGAGACATGCCAATCTGGACGTAACTAATCATGTCTTTTACCCGCTCTTCACTGGAAAAACGAACCACCAGCATGTATAATAAGGTGGTTAGAAAAACGGCCATGAGCGTTGCCTGTAAGGCCAGCAACAAAAATACAGGAGCATAACCCAGCCCCAGCTTAAAGGCCATGACCAGCGTTGGCACGAGCACAATACTCAAAGCCAGTAAGGTAAGGTACAGAAGCAAATGCACCAGCCGGGCCATCCAAATGGTTCGGTCGCTAACGGGGCGTGGCAGGAGGATCGTATTGTCGGTTGAATCAAGTAATAATTCGGAGTAATCGGAAATCAGATTCAGGGCTACCCAGGCAATAACGTAACCCAGCAGGATCGTTGTCGTTAGTAAAACAGACGGAATGATAAACGCAAAGATGGACATAATTCCACCCAGCAGGGCATTCAATCCATAAACCATTAAAAGCCGATTGTTAGAATCGCCAGACTGATAATTTTTGCCCAGCGTTGCGTAATTCCGACGATTGTCCATCATCAGTTTTACTTCAACAATATTCCGCATCATGAAATAATCGACGCCAAGCCAGCGAAACAAGCGTTGGAAGTAGTCGAGAAACGAAAGAAGATAGCCGATCATGAAGAGCGTTATTGAAGTGCCTGTAAGAAATCGGATGCTTTGCTCTGGGTAGTATCATCGCCCGTAAGCCCCTGAAAAATCCGCTCAAGCGAACCCGAATGAGCCTGTTCCTTTAGCTCTTCAAAGGTTCCGTTGGCAATTACCTGTCCCTGATTAATGATGACGATGCGGTCGGAAATTTTCTCTACCACATCCATGATATGGGAAGAATAAAAAATGGTTTTACCGGCAGAACGTAACTGAGCCAATATCTCCTTCACCAGAATAACCGCGTTTGCATCCAGACCTGACAGGGGTTCATCCAGAAATATGATTTCCGGGTTATGAATCAGGCCGGAGATCAATAATACTTTTTGCTTCATTCCTTTGGAAAACGTATTCATCCGCTGATTCATCTGACTGGATAAGCCCACCAGTTGTAGTAAATCTTCTGCTTTTCGTTCAATGACCGCATCGTCCATACCGTAAAGGCGACCAATGAACGTCAAATATTCCAGAGGCGTTAGCACTTCGTAAAGAGCCGCATTTTCAGGCACATACCCTACGCTTCGTTTGATGTCCAGAGCATCCGTCCGAATGTTCCGTCCCAGTACCTGCACCTCGCCCGAAAAATGGGAGATCATACCCAGCAGAATTTTAATGGTGGTAGACTTACCCGCCCCATTCGGACCAATGTAACCAATAATTTCCCCCGCTTTTACTTCGAGGTTAATGCCTTTCAAAACCTGCTGCCCACCGGGATACGTGTTGCTGAGCTGCTGAATAGAAATAATAGAATTCATAAATACCTGCTGGTTAGGTAATGGCACTTAGGTTGTTTTTAGTTGTTGATTTTTAGTTGTTAGATTAATATTCAATGTTTTACAACCGATTCAACAACATTTTCCATCACTTCAATACTCCTATGTTCCGTAACGCTATCTACCGCCCAGAACTGAAAAGAGAATAACTAGTCCAATAAACGCTAATACGGCTAGTAACACCTTCCAGACGGAAACGGGCCGATTCCCCGAAATACTACCCGTCTGGCCGTTAATCAGGAATTGATAGGTCTTGCCATTGTACTGATAGGCACAAATCCAGAGGGGTAATACCAGGTGCTTGAACGTCTGATCCGAATACTCCGTTTGTACTTCCAGATTACGGTAGGTATCATCCGCCAGTAACTCAGCACAGGCCGACTCGATGCGGTCGTCTACTGTTTTTTTAGCTACTGAAAAGCCTTCCTGCGGATCAATTTTATAAACTTCTGACTCCCAACCTAACATGACCCGTGGTTCGTAATTGACTACGTTTTCCAGCAGAAAAGGATATACTTTCTGAATGGTTTGCTGGGGTAATTGACGGGAAGCCAGAATCAGAATGTCATCGAAAAATTGTTGGTGTGTTCCATTCCGGTATGTCCAGCGGGTTTGCCGCACTTGCCGACTTTGCACGTTTCCGTTCTGATCGCGGAATTGTTCATTGACATAATAATACGTTCCGGCTTCCCCCTCCCACTCCGAATGCGTCTGAACATCGTACGTCCAGAAAGGAATGTAGATACCATGCAACGTATCTACCCGAGCCAGATTTTTCAGATCGTTGGGTGCCCAGATGCTCTGACCAATCCAGTTTTTAAACGATTCGGTCGCCTGTGTTCGGGAGATTTTGAAGGGTACAATTCCCTGGGGTTCAAAAAGCCGGGTCTTGGTAGCGTCTGGATTAACATTGGTAGATCCGCAAAAACCACAGGTAATGGTAGGCGTGTCATAGTTGACCGTGGTTTTGGCTCCACACCGCTGACAGGTAAACAGCCGACGCTCGACGGTATGTTTCGAATCGGTTCGAGCCTGAGTCCAGTCGATTTCCTCAATCCGATCTTTTCCTAGCACTAGTTTTTCAGTATAACCGCAGTGATTACAGGCCATAGCCTCTTTTTCGGCACTGTATTGTAATTGAGCTCCACAACTGGGGCAAGGGCAGTGGAGAAGGTCGTCAAGTTCGCGTTCCATAGATTAGGTTAACTTCCCCGAAAAAAAGGAATTTTTCATTACCTTTTCAACATTCAACCCAGTTTTCTGGGTTTCTGTCAGGTCTGGCATCCGTTTATATGAATGATTCTGGTCATTTAGCCACCATAGCTGACCTTTGGTCCATCATGTATGCCAATCAAACCTTAGTAAAGCTGTTTTCATCCGTAGTAAACCTTTGAAACCTTACGCTTATGTCTGAATCTAAAAGTTTAGGTCGAAAGCTGTTGAACATATTCTTTGAAGATGCTCCGGCTAGTCCAAACCCTTCGCCTGAGCAGCCCGTTTCGGTAGAACCCAAACCCGCTGCCCAAACGGTTTCCGGTTCGCCAGATCACAAGTTCATTGAGCACTTTGCTACGGTTCTTGAAAAGAATAATTTACCCGGAGCCGATTACTTTGAATTCCGGGCCACGCTAAAAAATTTATCGAATCTTGGACTTCAGGAAGAGCAACAATTTCAGGCCGCCTGGGCTAGTTTTCGGGCTTTAAATAAGGATATCAATCCAAGCTTATTAACCTCAACGGCTAATCAGTATTTAACGACATTGCAATCGGACCGGGAGGCTTTTTTAAGAAGCGTGGATCTGGCCGTTCAGGAAAAAGTAGGCGGCTTACAAAACGAACAAAAATCGTTACAGCAGGAAAATGAAAACCTGACCAGGCAAATTGTGGAGATTCAGAATAAAATAGCGTCGAATAAAGAACGACTGGTAAAAATCACGGGAGAAGTAGACGAGCAAAGTGGTAAACTCCAGCAAAACCGAGCCAACTACGAAGCCACATTCTTACAATTCACCCAGGAAATCAACAAGGATATCCAAAAAATTGGCCAGTACTTGAAATAGTTGTCTGTTTACCGTTTGCTGTTGTCAGTTAAAATAATTTGACGAAAACTGTAAACACTAAAGGTATCTCAAAATTGCACGATATCTGATATAGTCAGTTGTTTACAGTTTACTATTCTAAGTTAAAAATGAATTGACAAAAACTGTAAACTTAAAACCGAAAACTGTAAACTTTAAGCAAATGTCAGCAGATTTTTCTCAATTGGGGGGTGGTAATGAGGACCAGACCCGAAAGTCCTTCTGGAATCGACCGGAGGGGGTGTTAGGTTTTATATTTCTGATCGGCCTGGCTGGGGTTGGATTAGTGTACTTTAATCGTGTTGTCGAGTTTTTGATTAAAGTAACCGAAAATACGCTTTACCTGGGTGTGTTATTAGCCGCTCTGGGCGTGCTTATTTTTCTTTTTACGAGTAAGGATGTACGCACGGCTGTTTTCTTTCTTTTCAAAACCCTGATGCGTAAAATAACCGGGCTGGTGATTCAACTCGACCCAATTGCCATCATGAAAATCTACATTCAGGATTTGAAAGATAAGCGTCGCAAAATGCAGGGTCAGATTGACTTATTAGCGGGACAATTGGTAAAGCTCAATCGTAAAATTAACGAGAACAATGAGGCCATTAAACAGAAGTTTGCCGAGGCTAATAAAGCTCAAAGCATGGCCGATAAACCCGGCATGAAAGAAACGGCCTCCCTGGCCACTATTGAAGGGGCTGGTTTGCAGGAAATGAACGAAAAGCTATTCCCGCTTCAGCGTAATGTGCAGACGGTTCTGGCTTTCATGGAAAAGGTGAACACCAGTGCAGATTACATCATTAAGGAAACGGAAATTAAGGTTAAATTAAAAGAAGCTGAATATCAGATCGTCAAGGAGAGTTCAAATGCCCTGCGAACGGCCATTAGCATCTTTAAAGGTAACCCCGACAAGAAGTTTTACTTCGATGAATCCATGGAGTACATCCAGGACGATATGAGTAAAAAACTTGGCGAAATGAAACGGGCGATGGATCTTTCGATGGACTTCATTAACTCCGTAGACGTACAAAACGGCGTGTTGTCCGATAAAGGGCAGGCCATGCTGGAAGCGTATAATAAGGGAGATTTCAAACTCATTCAATTGGATTCACCCGCTCCAAGTTCACCCAACAAACCCATTAACCCTCCCAAAGATCAGGGGTATCGAAGCTTGTTGGAATAAGCATTTGATGTAGTTTGAGTGGGTTTGAAAGTTTGATGAGATTTGAAAGTTCCTTTGGGTTAATGAGATTTCTCAAACATCTTCAAACCTTATTAAACTTTCAAACACGATCACATCTCTTCCACTAGATCAAACTTTCAAACCAACTAAAACCCCTTTAAACGAATTTCAATACCCTTCTATCTCATCATTTATGCAACGACTAACCGTAACCGGACGGCTGCTGATTACCGTCCTGATTCTGGCAGCCATTTACTTTGGATTTAAATACGTCGGAGGTGTCGATCTCCTGAAATCACTTCAGAAAAATCAGACGGAGCAAGTGGGACATCGTTCGGAGTCGGGCGAAACCAGTGCGTCAGCGGAGGGTTCTGCTTCTGAAGAAAGCTCAACTTCATCGAATTCAGACGCCGCTGTTTCTTCCAAACGCAGCTTTGACTACGAAGCTCCCCAGCCTACTGGCGGAACCCTGAAAGGCGTAGTAGAGTTAGGAGCCAGCGGATTTAACTCTTTCATTGTTCGGATCGATGCGAACAAAAACTGGAAACTGGAAAAATCAGAGTTTGGCAATAGCCTGGTTATTGAGAATATGGCCATGGACGAAGACGTTCGGGCGGGTCTCAAAAAATACATTGGCGGCATGCTTGATTACGGGGTGAGTAGCAAAGACATTCACTTTGTAGTGAGCTCCGGTGCGGTGAAAGCCGATGTTACTCAGAAAATCATCCGGGCGTTAAAGTCGCTGAATTACTTTGTAAACACCGTAACCCCTGAAGAAGAAGGTCGTCTGGCTCTTCGCAGTGTATTACCCGCCGATTTCTACAGCTCTGCCTTTGTGGTAGATATTGGATCGGGGAATACCAAGATTTCCTGGAAAACAGATAATAAAACGACGGCTTTGGAAAGCTACGGTTCAAAATACTTCCAGGAGGGTAAAAACGATGAGCAGGTGTATTCAGAAGTAAAAGCAAAGGCCAAGCAAGTGCCAAGTGCTCAGCGGAAAACCTGTTTCATCATTGGTGGCGTACCTTTTGAATTAGCCAAGGCCGTTCGTAAAGGAAAAGAACGTTATACCGTACTGGACGCTCCCGACGCCTATAAAATGGAAAATGCAAAGACCAAAGCCGGTATTAATATCTACAAAGCGATTGCAGATGCTACGGGTTGCGAGCAGTTTGTGTTTGACTGGGATGCTAACTTCACCATTGGTTTCCTGTTAGACTTGCCTAAATGATAGTCTTAGGTAATAATCGCTTTAAGATCTGGATACTTGGCAGGAAGTAATCTTCCCGGTTTTTCCGAGTATTGATCGTAAGGACAGCCTGATGGTTCAAGAGTTCTTCGGTAACAAACGTACCTGGCCCATCAAAAATCCCCGAAACAATTTCGGGGATTTTGTATTTTTCTAAGATACCTTTTGGAATTTATAACCGTCGGATTCTCCTAAGAAACTGAGTTATTTCTCCGCCGCTGCCAGCTTTTTCGCTGTCAGCAAAACTCACCTCTTCCAGCTCATGCTGCCAGCGAAAAAGCTGGCAGCGGCAGGCGGTAGTGATTTTAGACAAGCTTCCAATAAGTTATTCCCTTATTTTTGCCCCATGACGCTTCAGGAACTCTTTCGGTACATCTCGCAAAACCCTGCCCCTTTTGCTCTCTTTCTGAGCTGTTTACCATTACTGGCTTTGGTTACGAATCTTTGGTCGGGTCAAACGGCTCCCGAGATTCTACGCTGGCGATATGTGTACATGGGACTGGTTTTTGCTTCGGCCATTCCGGGCGTTTTTGCGGTGACGCTGAACCTGTATCTCTTTCTTTTTGAACGGCAGAGCATCTGGTCATTGAATCTGATTACGCAGTTTTTGCCCATTCTCAGCATGGTTGCCACGCTCTGGATCATCCGGCAAAAAATTCCTTTTGAATACATTCCGGGTTTTGGAAAACTCTCTGGATTTCTGACCCTGATTGCGGCCTTAATCGGTGTGCTATTCCTGCTAGATCGACTTCATTTTTACGCTGTCACCTACATTCCGTTCAGTTACCTCGTTATGGGTTTCGTTTTATTACTATTGTTGATACGATTTGCCTGGACGAAACTGTTCTAAACAAACCCAGCCTCCGATTGCTCGGAGGCTGGGTTTGTTTAGAGGCAATCTGAATCATTATAACTTAGCTAATAACTCCGCTTTCTTGGCGGAGAACTCTTCTTCCGTCAGAATTCCGGCGGTTTTCAACTCCCCTAACTGCTTCAATAAACCCATAATATCTTCCTTCGACTGGGCCGCCCCCGAAGAAGCTGGAGTGGCCGCCGCCCCTGACATCATTCCTCCCAGATTCATCCCGACGATACTAGCGGCAGCACCTGAGTTTTCAGCAGCCTTTTCGATGGAAACACCCGCCTGAAACTGCTGGAATCGGGCCATGTCTCCCACCATATTCATCTGCGTGGGTTTTGTCGAGGAAAGCCTCGACTTCGGGAGGTAATGACGTATTCTCAATGTAGAACTTGACGATTTCTAACCCGTATTGATCGAAATCTTCCGTCAGGATGGGTAACAACTTTCCGCCGAGTTCGGTGTAGTTACGAGCCAGATCGAGCACCGAAACGTTGGCTTCGGCAATGGCATCCGAAAATTTGGAGAAGATAGCCGAACGTAACTGTTCTTCCAGATCCCCTACCCGCACCTGCGGATTTGTTCCCGAAAATTCCTTCAGAAATTTCTTCGGCTCTTTTACCCGGAAGGTATACGTACCAAAAGCCCGAATCCGAACTTGTTTAAACTCAGGATCGCGGACAATAATCGGGTTCGCCGTTCCCCATTTCATGTTGGTAAACTGCTTCGTGTTGACGTAATACACGTCTACCTTGAAGGGCGATTCAAAGCCGTATTTCCAGGAACGTAATGTCGTCAGAATTGGCATGTTCGCCGTGGTAAGCTCGTGCCGACCCGGCAGAAAGACATCAGCAATCTGCCCTTCATTCATGAAAATCGCAACCTGACTTTCCCGAACCGTTAACTGAGCTCCATACTTAATATCGTTTCCTTTGTCAGGAAACTTCCAGATGATCGTATCCTGAGTATCATCTACCCATTCAATGACATTGATAAATTCGTTCCGAATGAAATCAAAAATACCCATAGTGGTGAGTTAGAAGGTTAGCTTCATTGATTACTGACGAATGTAAATGAATCCATCAGTCAGTCAAAGCTATTAAAAGATAAACGGCTTCGCAAGTGGATTAAACTGTCTTTTCTGCCTATGAACACCTCGATAAGATCCGCAGTAATGGGGCCTGATTTTCAAAATATTACCATAAATTCTTTTTTTATTATCAAAATTTACGTCAGCTTTTAACCGATTCACTTGTTATTATTGTCAATTTGACACTACTTGCAGTATAATTCATCTCTAGCGATGCTTCTTCTAGGAATTGACGTTGGTACGTCTTCAATTAAGGTTTCAATCGTTGACGCAGATAGTCAGCAAGTGGTGGCTTCAGCTTCCTACCCCGATCTTGAAAACCCGATTTCTACGCCCAAGCCCGGTTTTGCCGAACAGGACCCTTCGATGTGGTGGCATTGCGTGCAACAGGCTATTTTAAAGGCAAACGCCACGGGAACTTACCATCCGAAGGACATCGCCGCCATTGGGATTGCGTATCAGATGCACGGTCTGGTCCTGGTGGATCGCAACGAACAGGTGCTTCGTCCGTCCATCATCTGGTGCGACAGCCGGGCTGTCTCCTACGGCGAACAAGCCTTTCAGAAAATTGGTACGGAAAAAGCTTTGAGCCATTTACTGAACTCGCCTGGTAATTTCACCGCCGCCAAATTGGCTTGGGTGAAGGAAAACGAACCCCAGGTATACGGAAGCGTTTATCAGATCATGCTACCCGGCGATTACATCGCTATGATGCTGACGGGCAGTATTACCACTTCTAATTCGGCTCTGTCGGAAGGTATTTTCTGGGATTTTCAGAATAATGCTGTTTCGGAGGAAGTAATGAATGCCTTCGGCTTCCCGAAATCGGTGTTACCCAAATTGAATCCGCTTTTCTCTAATCATGGCGAGTTACGCAGTTCAGTAGCGGATTTATTGGGGCTAAAAGCGGGTATTCCCGTTACTTATAAATCAGGCGATCAGCCTAATAATGCACTTTCGCTAAACGTTCTGGAACCGGGCGAATTTGCGGCAACCGCCGGAACTTCCGGTGTGGTGTACGCCGTAACGGATCAGGTGGCTTACGACCCCAAAAGTCGGGTGAACACCTTCGCTCACGTCAACCACCAGCGAAATGATCAGACTCGCCTAGGCATTTTACTCTGCATCAACGGAACGGGCATTCTGAATCGATGGGTACGGGACCAATTTGGCTCGGGCTTGACTTACAGTCAGTTGAATCAACTGGCCGCCACTATTCCAGCGGGCAGCGAAGGCGTTCGGGTATTACCCTTCGGCAACGGGGCCGAACGGGTGCTTGAAAACCGCACGGTATCGAGCACGTTCTCAGGTCTGGATTTTAACATTCATACCCGCAGTCACGTTTTCCGGGCCGCTCAGGAAGGAATTGCGTTTTCGCTCAAGTACGGCATGGATATCATGGCCGACATGGGCAGTCCGGCAAAGGTAGTTCGGGCGGGTAAGGCCAATATGTTCCTAAGTGACGTGTTCACCGAATCTTTCGTGAATGTGACCCAAACTCCGGTGGAGTTATACGATACTGACGGAGCCAAAGGTGCCGCTCTCGGAGCAGGTATTGGACTGGGTTACTTCGAAGCTCCTAAAGAAGCGTTCACGAAGCTAACCAAACTGGCTACCATTGAGCCTGACGCTTCTAAAGCGGAGCAGTATCAGGAATATTATGCTCACTGGCAGTCCATTCTGGAAAAGTTTTTACAGAAGTAAATGATACCCGACGGGTCCGAAACGATTCGTCTTTATACGTTAATTAGTTTAACCTTAAACGATTAAATCATGGCCGTTTTATTAGGCGAAAAGGAATATTTTCCCGGCATCGGGAAGATTAACTACGAAGGTCCCGAATCAGATAATCCACTGGCATTCCGCTGGTATGATGAAAATCGGGTGGTAGCAGGTAAAACCCTGAAAGAGCACTTCAAGTTTGCTATGGCTTACTGGCACACCCTCGTGGGTGATGGCTCCGATCCCTTCGGTCCCGGCACGCACGTATATCCCTGGGATAGCTCTTCTGATCCCATTCAACGCCTGAAAGATAAAGCTGACGCGGCGTTCGAGTTTACTACGAAATTAGGGCTGCCCTATTTCTGTTTTCACGACGTTGACGTGGCTGATTACACCAATAATGTCGTAGAATTCGAAGGTCGTCTGCAAACCTGGGTGGATTATGCCAAAGGTAAAATGGCCGAATCAGGTACGAAGTTGCTTTGGGGTACAGCGAACGTATTCTCGAATCCGCGTTACATGAACGGAGCTTCTACCAACCCTGATTTTGCAGTTCTGGCTCACGCGGGTGCTCAGGTGAAAGGAGCCATTGACGCAACGATTGCTTTAGGTGGTGAAAACTACGTATTCTGGGGTGGTCGTGAAGGGTACATGACTTTACTGAACACGGACATGAAACGTGAGCAGGAGCACATGGCAAAATTCCTGCACACAGCGAAAGATTACGCTCGTAGCCAGGGCTTTAAAGGTACGTTCTTCATCGAACCTAAGCCTATGGAGCCTACCAAACACCAGTATGATTTCGACGCGGCAACGGTAATCGGCTTCCTGCGTCAGTACGATTTACTGAACGACTTCAAATTGAACCTGGAAGTAAACCACGCGACTCTGGCGGGCCATACGTTCTCACACGAGTTACAAGTTGCTGCTGACGCGGGTATGCTAGGTAGCATCGATGCCAACCGGGGTGATTACCAGAATGGTTGGGATACAGATCAGTTTCCGAACGATATTTATGAACTGACGGAGTCTGCCCTGATCTTGCTGGAATCAGGTGGATTGCAGGGCGGTGGCGTAAACTTCGATGCCAAACGTCGTCGTAACTCAACGGATCCTGCCGATCTGTTCTACGCTCACGTAGGGGCGATGGACATTTTCGCAAAATCATTCATCATCGCTGATAAAATCCTGACTTCTTCCGATTACAAGAAGATTCGTACGGATCGTTACGCCAGCTTTGATTCGGGTAAAGGGAAAGAATACGAAGAAGGTAAATTAAACCTGACGGATTTACGCAATCTGGCCGTAGAATTAGGCGAACCAGAAACCCGTTCTGGTCGTCAGGAATACCTGGAGAATGTGATTAACCGTTTTATTTTGTAGTGGAGTAGCAGTAATCATTGCTTATTAAGTAAAAGAGGGCTCTCGTTAAACGAAGGCCCTCTTTTGCTTTTTACTGAGTTATCTTTTATACCCGGTCAGACTGGCGACTTTGTTCGCGGTCACGGTTCTGATCTTGGTTTTGATCCTGACGACGAGTGCTGTCTTCCTGGTGCTGCTGACCTTGGTCCATTCCTTGCTGACGACCACTCTGTTGTCCAGATTGTTGGGATTGACGATTTTCCTGATTCTGATCGTTTTGCTGACCTTGTTGACGGCCACCTTGTTGCGATTGATTGTTCATGATTTTACTAATTTGAGGTTTTGTTGCATAGGGACGACTAATCGTCACTTATCTTGATAAAAGACCTATACCACTGTACTTTTTCAATAAATATTATTGCGTTTCTTACACAAAAGTCCCCAGTGTTTCCACGACTCCTCACAACTTTCCAATCTGAAGCTGTTCTTAAAATGATACCAAAGGCTAATAATGGCGGTTATCTCCACCTAAATTTTTAAATAAAAAAGGTCTGAGATGCTTCTATCTCAGACCTCCTCCTGATACCTAACTCGTATCATAAATGCCTACTTATTCAAGTCTTCTTCGATAAGTTTCAATACGTAATCCCGAACTGTCATTTCATCTTCGGCCACTTTGATCTTCATTTTCTTGAATAGGGCTTTTGGCATATCGACACTAATTCGAGTCAATTCAATTTTAGTAGAGTGAATATTCTTTACATCTTTCTCCGTTTTATCGATGTCGATAGTGGATGATTTAACGGCGATTTTGGGAGCCAGGCCCAATGTCCCTTTTAAGCCTACCGATTCTTTTGCCATACCTTAATTAATTATTTACAACTTCTACATATTTAATTAACTCATTAAAGAGGTTTACCAGCTCCGTTTTCGCTTTCGGATCTTTGTATTCCACTACGCCTACGCCTTTAATGACGGCTTCGCGGTAAGCGGTTCGGGTACCTAAGGTAGTTTGAAAAACTGGAATTGATGAATCTTCCAGCACATCTCTAACTTCTTTGGCCAGGTTAATGTTTGACTGAAATTGGTTTAGAATGAAGTACGCCGGAATGGGAGCTTCTTTTTCATGAACTGCATCCTGGTAACGCTCCATGAATTGTTCCCGTCGCCCACATATCCAGACCACTCGGTAAGATCGGGATTAATAACACATCGGCCAGAAGGATAATCTTGCTGGTTACTTTATTCAGTGACGGCGTACCATCAATCACAATGACTTCATAGTCCCGGGCCAGAATCTTTACATTCTTCGACAGTTCAATGCCATCGGGCTGACCGAATACCGGAATGGCCGGATTGTCTTCGGAACGCAATCCCGACCAGCGAATTGTACTCTGGTTGGTATCCACGTCAATGATGCAGACTTTATAACCCGCGTGAGCAAAGCAAACGGCTAAATTTTGTGATAAGGTGGACTTCCCAACCCCTCCCTTCAAACTAGTAACGGATATAATCATAAGCTTAAGATTTCAACAATTATACGGCCTGAATCGCTTACTCAGATTATTTATTTTTACTTATTTGAGTAAATTTTTATTTACACAAATAATGTTTTACCTATAATTAGTTAACTATCAGATACTTGTCTAAAATAATATCAACACAAAAAAAGCGGTAGCAGGAAAAGAGTCCTGCTACCGCTTTGGGGTATTAACCTAAAAGAGCTACGTTACTATACCAGAGGAATGTCACGTTCGGGGCGAGCTTGATCGCCAGCGAGTTCGTCATCTTCTGGGAAACGCTCTTCCAGGTCTTTATATCGACGGTCATGCGTAGCATTGGCGTCGTTTAAAAACTGAGCTTCTGGATTAGGATCTTCACCATATACTTTTTCTGATCCTGCCTCTTTTTCAATGATGTCCTCTTCAGGATCATAAGGGCCGCCTACCGGTTTTTCGATGGGTTGCGTAATAGTGCTGTTCTTTCCTGCTTCTGAAGACGAGCCTTGGTTATTTACTAAATTCGTATCGGCAGTGGCTGAGCCCAGCGACGTACCAGCGTGTTTTTCTTTATGACGGTTAAACATGATCTTATCTATTTTTGTGGTTATGGATCTACACTACTAAGTAAAAAAGCAATGCCAGCCTCCCACCAGAATTGCGTATTTTTGCCGGATGCAATTTGAATTAGTAGTCGCCCATTACAACGAAAATCTCAATTGGCTTCGCAAAGTCCCGAAGCTTATTCAGCAGACGGTTTATCATAAAGATTCCAGCCAAACCTACGAGTCTGGCATTCGCTTACCTAACGTGGGGCGGGAAGCTCATACGTATCTACATCATATTCTTGAAAAGTACGATTCTCTGGCTGAAATCACGGTTTTTTGCCAGGGAAAGCCCTTTGACCATGCTTTCGATTTTCATAAAACCTTACGCGAACTAGCCGCTGGTGAACGACAGATAAACGGCTTTCAATGGCTGGGTCACCTGATTGATACGGATGATAAAGCAGGAGAGAAATTATTCAAAACCTGGAGTAAAAATGAAGACGCCCGCGGGCTGGATATTGCGGGTTACTATCGGGCTTTGACCGGCCTAGAAGGCCCCGAGAAGTATACCTTCGTATTGGGGGCTCAGTTCATCATCCATCGGGAAATAATTCAACAAAAGCCGAAATCCTATTACCAGCACGCTCTTGAACTTTCCATTACTTTTCCAGATGCAGCTCATTGTTACGAACGTACCTGGGATAAAGTTTTCGGAGTTCAAGGCATCCCCGATGAAGTTCTTCAGGGTCGCGAGACGGTGCATCTCAAACCCATGCGACATCAAACTTTATAAAGTAGCAAGGCTGGCGTTTAGCTTTCGGTATGATCTGTATTACAAGTTAGATTTTTGTCAGGAGCCCGTTTAACTTCCCGAAAGGTTAAAACTTTCGGGAAGCTCCAATGTAAACTACCTGTCCCCTGCATTTTCGTCAAAAGCCAATGGTTAGCTTTCTGTCATAAATTACTTTTTAACAGGTTTAGCCGACATGTAGAACGTCAGTTTACCCCCGTTCATAAGGTCTGCGTGCGAAAGCGTGTAGTTCGTTACGGGCTTACCATTCAGTACAATCTTTTGTACATACACATGCTTATCGCTTTGGTTAATGGCCTCTACCGTAAACGTCTTTCCATTCTCCAGAGTTAGAACAGCATTCTTCACCGCCGGACTTCCTAACGAATAAAGATCAGAACCGGGAGCTACGGGATAAAAACCCAGCGACGAAAAAATGTACCAGGCACTCATCTGACCGCAATCATCATTCCCTCCCAGGCCGTCGGATGTTGGCTTATACTGCATGTTCAGAATCATCCGTACCCGTTCCTGCGTTTTCCAGGGTTGACCCGCCCAGTTGTAGAGGTAAGCCACGTGGTGAGCAGGTTCATTCCCGTGTACATAACCCCCAATAATGCCCTCGCGAGAAATGTCTTCCGTTTCAGCGAAGAACTTATCGGGTAAATGCATGGAGAATAAAGTATCCAGACGAGTAGCAAATTTCTTAGCTCCCCCCATCATTTCCATCATTGTGGCAGGATCATGAGGAACGAAGAAACTGTAATTCCACGTATTCCCTTCGATGAAACCCTGACCGTGCGTACTCAATACGTCGAACTCTTTCTTAAAGCTACCGTCTGCCAACCGTGGACGCATGAAACCGATGGATTTATCATACACATTTTTCCAATTCTGCGAACGTTTTAAATAGCTCTCATACACTTCCTGGCGATTCAGTTTTTTGGCAATCTGAGCAATACACCAATCGTCATAAGCATATTCGAGCGTATTTGAAACAGACGTCCCATTCTTTTCTGCCGGAACGTACCCCGTGTCGATGTACTCCCCAATGCCCTCATAATCACGGTGATTAGACGTGGCCATACAGGCCTCCAGAGCCTTATGGGCATCACCCGTATAAACGCCCTTGATAATGGCATCGGCTACTACCGAAACGCTGTGGTAACCACTCATACACCAGTTTTCATTGGCATAATGTGACCAGATGGGTAACATTTTCAGAGCACTCTGGTCATAATGAGCCATCATGGATTTCACCATGTCATTATTACGCGAAGGCTGAATAATGTTAAAATACGGATGCAAAGCCCGGTAGGTATCCCAAAGCGAAAACGTAGTATAATTTACAAAATCCTTCGCCGTATGAACGCCCTGATCCAAGCCTTTGTATTGCCGATTCGCGTCCATGTATTCCGTTGGATTAATGAACGTGTGATACATGGAAGTATAGAAATTGACCAGGTTATCTTCAGAGGTTTCTACCTGAATTTTGTTCAGTTCCTTGTTCCAGGATGCCTGAGCTTCCGCTTTTACCCGGTTAAAGTCCCAGTGGGGCACTTCTTCTTTCAGGTTTTCCAGAGCATTTTCCTGACTTACGGGCGAGATTGCCATTTTCAGTTTCACCTGCTCCCCTTCTGCCGTCGCAAAATCGAAGTGCATACGAATGCGTTTTCCCGCAATCTCGGGGAAATTATGGTTCTGATCGAACTTCCGCCAGAAACCCCGATAGACCTGATTCTTGTCGAGATTTTTCTGTCCGTAAGACTTGAAAGGCTTTGAAAAGGATAAAGCAAAATATTCCGTGCGGGTACGAGCCCAGCCATTGGTTTGACGGTAACCCGTAATGAGCGAATCATTCACTACCCGAACGTACGTCCAGATTACTTTATCATCGTAGTTATAAATCCCCGAAGCTAAATCCAGAATAAGGTGCGAATCTTTTGATTTCGGAAAAGTGTACTGATGAAAACCAACCCGCTTGGAAGCCGTCAACTCCGCCAGAATATGATCATCGTCGAGTTTAACTTTATAATACCCTGCCTCAGCGACTTCATTCGTATGCGAAAACGCCGAACGGTAGCCCGTCTTTGGGTCTGAGGCTACACCGGGATTGAGTTGAAGCTTCCCCTGCGTTGGCATAATAAGAAAATCACCTAAGTCGGAATGACCCGTTCCACTGAAATGCGTATGACTAAAACCGACAATGGTTTTATCTTCATACTTATACCCCGCACAATACTTATAGACCTCGCCATTATACTTGCCATTGAGTTCATACGAAATCGTATCAGAATCAGGACTTAACTGCACCGAACCAAAAGGTACGGTAGCCCCGGGAAAGGTATGCCCCATTTTCTCGGTACCAATCAAGGGTTTCACGTAAGGCACCAGATTCTTCTGAGCGAAGGAGTAAAGGAAAATGAATTGAAAACCTAGAGTAAGTATTATTCGCATCTGTTTTTTCTTAAAATTAACGTTTCTTGAGGATTCTCAACCGACTCCCGATACCTAAAGCGACGGAATGATGGCCTTTCAGCTCGTGAATCTGTTAAGGGTTAGCGACTGATTTCATACAAATTATAGCACTTAAGCAGGATTTAGAACTCTTCTAACCGCAACATTTTTTATGCGGCCTGAATACCCCTAAAAGTTAGCAAGTACGCCTTACGTATAATGACAAAAGCCTCCTGTTTTAGACACAAGAGGCTTTTTATCGTCCATACTACCAGCTATTTAAGGGGTTCTGGTACTGCTTTTTCTGCGTGATAAGGCTTTAGTAACTGAAGTAAGTAATCCCGAAACCCTGCTTGTGATGCGAGCAGGGTTTCTTTTGGTTTGATTAACCCACTTTAGGCGTGGGAGCCTGTTCGGAAATCAGCTTTTGGGCTTTTAGTTCTTGCCATACCTCAGCCGGTACCTTTGCTTTCATCGAAATCGCGTTTTCGGAAGCTTGTTGAGCCGTTCGTGCTCCGGGAATAACCGCCGAAACAACCGACGGAGCCGCTGAGAAATGCAAAGCGACGGTTCGCAAATCCGTTCCGTGTTTTTTCGCAATGGCACTGATCTTCTCCCGCTTTTGCTTATACCCTTCGGGCATTTGCCCACTGTAATTATAGCGATCCACACCCGCCAGAAAACCAGCATTCAGTGGAGCACCCACCACTATTGACACGTCTTTTTTCTCACAGGCCGGGAAAAGCCGGTCCAGAGCATCCTGATGATACATGAGCGAATATTGCGTGGCTGAAAGGCAAACATCTGGATCAGCTACTTCGAGCGTCTTTAGAATAGGTTCGATGGTATTAACCCCCAATCCCCAACCTTTAATTATCCCTTCTTCCCGCATTTTAGTCAGCTCGGGCATGGCTCCTTTGGCAGCAATCTCGAATTGCTCCGTCCAGCGTTCTTTTAAATCTCCATTATCGGGCGATAAATCGTGAATGAACACGATATCAATGCTGTCCAGACCTAAGCGTTGCAGGCTATCTTCTACGGAACGGCGGACGCCCGAGGCCGTGTAATCATATGCATGCTGAAAAGGCGAAGGATTTTGCCACAGGGCTTTGGGCGGCGTTTTAGTAGCTTTGAGAATACGCCCAACCTTCGTGGACAATACATAATCCTCGCGTTTCTGATTCTTGAGAAAATGACCAAAGCGTCTTTCGCTCAACCCCAATCCATACCAGGGAGACGTGTCAAAATAACGAACCCCCTGTGCCCAGGCTGCTTCCAGTGCCTGTTCAGCATCCTTGTCGGAAGTAAGCTTAAATCCGTTACCAATCGCTACCCCACCCAAACCCGAGTGATAAGGCAGCCGATAATGTTTCCTGGCTATTTTCTGGTCTTCTGTCATGGTTTCTGGTTCATTTGAAGGTTCGCTCCAGAAGGGAGTAAGCAATGGTGCCGTACCGGTCAACGCCACTCCTTTTAAGGTATTCGTAAGAAAATGTCGGCGAGTAATCATAGCGTTCCGTTGCGTAAAGAAGTGTAGATTAATCGTTTAAATCGTCAAAAAACAGCTTTTCTTCAAACCATCCTTCGATCTGGTATTAACCCATTTGAAGTTGAATTGATTGAAAAAAATTGAATTTATCCTCATCCTTACTTATCTATTCACAATACCTAGGTTTTACTCATCTAAATTTCTAAACATTCAAGTATGTTTATGTGATTTTTCACCTAATTTGATCAGCATAACTATCCGGCAGTTCTATGCCTACCCCAACAAACCTTCACTCTGAAATCAAACGATTGCAACTGGCTTTACAGGTGGCCGGAATCGGCACCTGGAGTTACGAACCAACAACGCAGGAAATCGTATGCAACGACCTGGCCCAATCGCTTCTGGGGTACTCCGGCGAAGGCCGCATTTCCTTCCTTCAATTTCTGGCGTGTATCCATCCTGAAGATCATCATCAAATCATCCAACGTTTTCACTTTACCCCTAATACGCCTACTGCTTCCGCTTTTGAAGTACAATTCCGAACGAAAGATGCTTTTCAATGGCGGCGGATGAAGGGTAAGATTTTAACACTGGAAAACTCTTTTGAATTAACGGGTATCATTGAAGAAATGGCTCCGCACCAGCCTTCTCAGAAACTAGCAGAACTGGCTTTTCAGAACCAGGAAGTCGGTTTTTGTATCGTTAATCTCAAGAGTAATGCCATTGAATACTCTCCCTCGTATGCCTGGCTGATGACGGGTAATGCAGCGGCCCAGCTCAGCCGATTTGCTTTCGTACAATACTTTCACCCAGAGGATGAGTTACTCCGACAGGCGGCTTACTCTACCCTCATGGAAACGGGTCAGGTGTATTTTGAACCCCGAGTCGTTTGGGATGACGGCTCGATTCATCGGATCAGGGCAAGGTGTGCCTATGATACTGAAAGGAAACCGGATTACTTTAAACTCATTATTACTTCCTATAAAGAAGCTCCGGTTTCTCATGGGTCTGCTGATCTCTATCCACGCTTCCAGACGCTGATTACCGCCTCCCCGATTGCCATGGGCTTGGTTTCGGGAGAAGACATGACGCTTGAAATTGCGAATGAAGCTTTGTTTAAGCTTTTGCAGAAAGGACGTGAACTCATTGGCAAGTCCTGTTTGGAAAGCCTGACCGACTGGGCTGAGCATGATTTCATCCAGGATCTGAGAAGAGTTCATCAACGTAAAGAAGCTTATACTTCTGCCGAGTTACCTGTGAATGAGCCATCTGACTCGATTGCGAAACGTTATTACCAATTTCACTATACCCCAGTTGCAACCGGAACCGGCCACACCACCACGCTGATTGTAGCCGTTGATGTCACGGATGTAGTGGTTCAACGACAAAACGCCATTGAAGCTCAGGCTACCCTGATGGGTGCCGTTGAACTGGCTCAATTAGGTACCTGGGAGCTGGATTTAAAAACGGACGAAATCATTTTCTCTGATCGGATGCGGCAATGGTATGGGTTTGACAGTGAAAAAGTAATCACGCTGGAAGCCTTTTTCGAGTCCGTTCGGAAATCGGATGTGCCTCGACTGAAAGAAGCCCTGGCAGGAGCTTTTCTTCTCCAGAGCATTTACGATGTAGAGTATACGCTGGAAAACGTTCATACGCATACAGAACGCATTTTGCATGCTCAGGGAAAGATCTTTTACGATGCCAAAAATGAGCCCTACAAAGTCAGTGGAACCGCTCAGGATGTTACCAAACAGCGAAAACTTCAGTTTGCTTTGGAAAGTCAGATTCAGGCACGAACGGAAGAGCTGGCGGTAGCCAATGGGGAATTAATCCATACGAATGAAAAGCTAGCCCGTACAATTGACGAACTGGCGGAATTGAACCTGCATTTAATGCGTTCGAACGAAAGTCTGGAACAGTTTGCCTATATCGCCAGTCACGATTTACAAGAGCCGCTGCGTAAAATTCAGCAGTTTGGTGATTTGCTAAAGAAGAAATTCCAACCTACGGCCAAGGATGAATTGCTGTATCTAAACCGAATGCAGGATGCCGCCAAACGGATGTCTTTATTGATTCATGACCTGCTCAATTTTTCCAAAATTTCCAGCCGCACGATCACATTAATACCTGTTTGTCTGAATGAGGTCTTTCAACAGATTCGGGATAATCTTTCGATTGTCATTGAAGAGTCCGGGGCTCAGGTCCAGCAGGCTCCATTGCCCAGCGTTCAGGGAGATGCCTCGCAATTGCGGCAGTTATTCCAGAATTTATTAAGCAATGCTCTAAAATTCAGCAGTCGTGACACGCTAGGCAATGCGACAATTCCAAACATTCAGATTCGGTACCAGATTACGAAAGTTACCGATTTACCCCTTACTGTAAAACCCATTGTACAAACGCCCCTTTACCATCAAATTGATATTCAGGATAACGGTATTGGTTTTGACGAACAATACCTTGACCGGATTTTTCAGGTTTTTCAGCGGTTACACGGTAAAAACGAGTTCGCCGGAACAGGCGTCGGCCTGGCCATTTGCCTGAACGTAGTCAATAACCACGGCGGAGCCATCACCGCTTATAGTGTCGTGGGTAAAGGATCTATTTTTACGGTTTATTTTCCAGCATAGAGACTTTCTAAAATAATATTGTCTCGCTTTTGATGAACGAATCTGTCATCCACAAGGAAGGACGTTGGGGGAAACTTTACTATCCCCAATACGGGATTAGAACAGGAGTAACTCCCAACGTCATAGCCACTAAGCAAACAGCTTAGATTTATAGCACTACCCCTAGTACAGTCTATCTGAAACTTTCAGCCCATTTTCTACGACTTATGCAACATTGATCGTCTACTAGTAACCTTCACATCCATCCGTAAGCTTTTTTGCTAATTTCATTTCTATACCGGCAAGCCTACTTGAGTTAATAGCCTGAAGCGTTCTTTCATAAGTAAGTACTTGGTTTATAATTTCTTTATCTAGATTAAACGTAGGGTATTTTGACAAATAATAGCTAAGATAACCAGGCCAGACAAAAGTACCATCGGTGTAATAGGCATTAGGTGCAATAAGAGCGTTGTCTACCACATCAAAGCTGTAACCCAGCCAGCTAAGAACAATAGCTCCATTTTCTAAATGGTTTATGAGTTGACGCATGAGGCTTTCCTCTTTCTGTCCCTGTGTAAGATATTCCTGAAAAGTTTTTGCCTCTTCTATAAGATCATGTTCTGTAATAAAACCAATAAATTTCATCGTTAAAAGTATAAAATTGAAAGCTATTCTTTGCAGGAAAAATACGATGCCACTTGGAAAACTCAAAGGTCTGTAAAAGTAATCGCCCACTCTCCTTGATTCGCAAAGGATAGTAATTAGACTTATCTATTATTTTTATTCCGTAACTTACTTGCATTTTCGGATCATCACGCTACTGATGGAAGTTGCAAATCTGAAAGAGCAGACTTTAAAATCCCAATCATAAAATACGAAGAATCGAGTTAATACAGCATTTCAAACGAGTCAATGTATGTTTCTTAAATGGATGAAAGTCCTGCTTATCGTTGGTTTAGCGACGGTAACCGTGAGCTTGATGATTCAGTATATGAAGGTTACCTCGGTAGCTTTTAGCTTGGGACTCAATTTCGGACTCATGTTCTGGTTTACCCTGTTTGAATCCCAGCTCAAGCCCAAGCTGAATTCTCACTATTTTGATTTACAGCCTTTTGAGAAGCAGGGGAAACTCTATCAGATGCTAGGTGTAGAATGGTACCGAACGATTCTAATCAAAAGTGGTTGGGAGAAATTGAGGCAGCAGCAAACGCCCATCAAAAAAAACCTTCGTGACTTTCAAGCTTACGAACGAGCTTCCCGAGTAGCCGAAGTAGGCCATTTGGTTATTGGCCTTATCGTCTTAGCAATCACGGGCTACGTTTCATTAACCCATTCGTTTTTAGATGCCGTATGGCTGATTCTCTTTAACATTCTTTTCAATTTCTACCCTATTTTACTACAACGTTATACTCGTCCCCGGTTACAACGTATGATTCAAAGGTTCCAATCGGTACATGCTATTAGATATAATGAATAGTAGTTCATTCCTGAAACTATTATTATGATTCATCATAGGAGTCTCTTCTATTTTTATAAACTTGGGAACGGTTAACCTACGACTGACCATTAATTGCACCATACCCCTAACATGTCCGTACCCCAATTGCTTCCAATCGCTCAGATGGAAGATTAACAGACACACTACCTAGGAAAGACAAAAGACGCCAGACTTTTTTGGGGCTACTCAACATTTCTAAAGCCCACGCCCGAAGCTCATGTAGAAGGAATTAACTGGCGAAGTATCCGTAAAGAATACCTGGTGATACATCTGTTTGATAGTAAAGGAAATCATCTGGAAACAAAACACTGGTATGCAGGGGTAACTTCGGAAGTCAACCAGGAAGCTATAGCTCAAAATAGAAGCGATGGTAGCTGATTTAGGCGAAGTAACGTACCAGGATATAAAAATTAAACTATTTCAGGTGCAAATTGATGGATACACTTTCGGCCTTATTCCAGATGAAGAAGAGGAAAGGGTGCATGTGCAACCGTCAGTTTTGAAGAGCCTTGGGATGGTGAATATTACACTTAATAGCAGACTCAAAGCATTTCAATGATGATAGATGTTAACAAGCGAATAAAAATTAACTTGTTAAAAACCCCAATTCTGGGAGTTTCATTCGTTTCAGGCCTTTTCCCTGATAAATACTCCTTATCTGACTTTGCCTATGGTGAACTGCTGATTTTTGAAAATAACTATCCCCAATACTATGTCTATTTGTTAGATAACTACTATAAAGACCTGATTAGCTATGCAGCAGCTCAGAGTATTTCCATCGATGTATTATTAAACCAGATGTTTAAATTTCATAATCTGACTTTAACTACTAGACAATCTATCTATGGCTTTGAAAGATTCTCTAAATCATCCTCTGAAGAATGGCATCTGCCTTACTTACCTATGGATTACTGGCTAGAGTATAGAGCAACTTTGCACTAGTGAATTAATAATTACATTAGTGTATTTGATAATTTATGGTTCCAGTAGAGCCATAAGCTTCATGTAGGTTTCAAAAAAATACTAGTTATTCCTGACTGATTACAAAACAATTGTGGGTCACAAAATCGTATGCCATAAATGTGAAGATTAAATCGTGCAGGTTTAAATCTTAAAAATAAAGAAGTTAAATAGATAACAACAAACCATTCGCTCATTAGTATATGCCGGTGTAAGCGAAAGTTTGACAATAGCTTACCTTTGATTTTTCTAAAATCTATAAAAACTAAATCACCTGATAATAAAGGGCGTTTAAAATTTTACATCCTAGAGAATTGCTTATTACTTACTTCTCAGCAACAGATCTCTTCTTTCCATACGTCACTGCAACAGCGATGGCACAAGCGACTCCCACATGGCTATAGTTAGGCTGATAGAGAGCCATGGCTTCTTCAAGTGGTAGCCCTTTCATAACCCGGTAGAGGACTTCGATGGCAAAAACGCAGACGAACATGCCTACTAAGGTAACTAAGAAGACTTTGATAAACTCTTTGTAAGTGGACATAAGCAGACGGTTAGGGGTGGATAGTTTATCTAAGATCGTACTTCCATGACTAGTAATAAAAGAAATTAGGATGAACGGCCTTGCAACCTATAATGCAAGTTCAGGGTCTGTACTGAACCAATTAAGTCTATGCCTATGCAATCCTATATCGTATCGGTCATCCTGCTTGCTTTCATCCTCTTCTCCTGCTCGAAAGAGCAAGCAAACGTTCATAAGCGTACATGTGTAGCGGTACGTTATACCCTGGAGTACTGCCCGGTTAAAGCTTCTCTGGTGACCTTTTTGGAGCCACGCTCGGACCTTCCTCGGCCTGCTCACTTGAGTACTATTTATACCTCTCAGGCAGCAGTACTTAATCTTCCAGATGAATTTAAGAAAACAGACACTGTGTTTTATCTGACCTTTCACTATGATGAAGACCGGGAAAAGAAAGAGAATGCTGAAGCTCCCTATATCTTCTGTCCAGCCCATATAGGAGTTAGTCCTATCATCGTTGGTGAATCAGCCTCCTGGCAGTCTTGCAAGTAAAGGGCGGTAGAGTTACTATTTAACCCTCCCCGGTAGCTAAAAGCGTCTAATCTACCCCCGGGTTTTAGGTGGAAGATTTTCAAAACATGATAGCTATGACGAAAGCTACGGTTCCTAAAAAGGCTCCGATGCTGTTGCAAACGGCTGAGATTCGGAATATTTGCCTGTAACTTGATGCGTCTGATACGATCGTTCCAAGAACGGCAATCACAACAGATGCTAGTATTGATAACAGTGAAAACCCAATCCATCTAGCTACTAGAATTAAAACCCATCCCTGTTCAATAAGCACAGCCTGTGAATCATCTTTAGAGCCCAAGTAAAAGCCAAAGGATAGTAATAGAGTAACTAATGTTGAGGCTATAATCAAGATCCAGGAGAAGTAGGAAAGCCGGAGGTTAATGTCCATAACTTTAGCGAGTATTGAACCAACCATTGAATCTACACAATCCTTGCAAACTAACAGTGGACTATATAGCCAACTCAGTTTAGGCAAACCACAAATACCTGATAATCAACAATTTGATTTTCACTCACAACGGGTACTGAAACGTTCGTTATCACGAAAAGCCTCTACAGTGGACTAGATAGCTAACGGTCCGCTCGCTTTGCTCACTGCCAGCAGACTCTTTACAGGTGATTCAGAATACCTATAACGTGGGATTATTCCACCCCTTTTGCATGGATTACCTTTAGATCTTGCAGTGATTAAATACCACCAGTACCGGTATTTAATCACTAGTTTAGCATCCTATATGAATCAACGCATTGCTCACCTGACCCTAGTAGTCCAAGATTACGATGAGGCGATAGACTTTTATACGACTAAGCTTGGGTTTACTTTGCTGGAAGATACGAAACTTAGCGAAACCAAACGCTGGGTGTTAGTGGCTCCAAAGGGCGATGGGTCGTGTGCTTTATTACTAGCCAAAGCGGATGGGCAAGCTCAGGAAAGCCGGGTTGGCAATCAAGCGGGTGGCAGGGTATTTCTCTTCCTTTACACCGACGACTTCGAAAGAGACTATCAGGCGTATCAGCAACAGGGAATCAAGTTTGTTAGACCTCCCAAAGAAGAAACCTACGGAAAAGTAGCCGTATTTGAAGACCTCTATGGCAATCTTTGGGACTTGCTAGAGCCGAAAGCTTAAATGTCTTCTAAAAAGATATTCACAACTAAATTGCTTCCCTAACAGCATCAGCTAGTTAATATAACATAACGATTGATTATACAATTAAGAAATACATGGATCATCCCTTTAAGAAGCCAGAAGATTGTCAGGACATGGTTGATATCAGGCAGGCTATTGATGCCCTCGATAAGGAAGTGATTCGTCTATGGGCACAGCGATTTGAGTATGTCAAAGCAGCGGCTAAGTTCAAAACCAATGAAACAGCGGTACGTGCTCCTGAACGCTTCACTGCTATGCTAGTGCAACGCCGAGACTGGGCCCAGCAGCAGGGATTAAATCCAGATATAATTGAAGGGCTCTATCGAACCTTAGTCACTCACTTCATTGAGGAAGAAATCAAACATTGGCAGAAACGCTCGACTTAATATACAGACACTTGTAAAACAGGGTCGGAATAGGCTTTTCCCGGACATGGGCTGGATAGCATTTACTAACGATATAAAGTAGCTAAAGTGCTGGGAGAAGAACGTTTTTCCAGTACTTACCTACTCATCTATTACAATCGTACGTGGAAACGTATACGTACGATAAATCAAATGGGGATTACCTTAGAAAAAAGTAGATTATACATAATGGGTTAGTGAAAAACAGCAACTAATCCTGGGAAAACCGATTTGCGGTGTCACTTCTACATAGATGCTTTTATTTCAAGCCTATACAAATACATTTTTTGTATCTAATTGACCATGAGTCACAATGCCGGATTTTCCCTTTTTGAAGTAATTATTCTCATTGGGATCGCCCAGGGTATCATTATTTCAGCAATGATTACCCTTCGCAAAAGACAACAATTGAATAAGTTGTTATTGTTAGCAGTGCTGATTACTTTCAATTTATTAGGTGTGAAAATATTGATTCACACTACCGGACTTTGGGACTCTGTATACTTTCGGTACTTCCCACTGGCATTTGAACTGCTCATTCAGCCACTCGTCTGGTTATACATCCATTCCCTGGTTTATGTCCCTTTTAAATTAAACAGAAAGCACTGGCCGCATTTTGTCCCCTTTGCTATTTCAATGGGATATGCACTTACTGTATACATGGCAACCTTATCGACCATGGATTTAAATGAAAAAGACGCTATTGCCAATGGCCTTTCGTTTAATCTAGTCAAGCAAATAGAGGAGGTTTTAGCCATCTTTTCAGCTATTATATACTGGTGGATGGGGGCAAGGTTAGTTCATCAGTATCGTCAATGGCTTTTTGATTATACCTCTACTACCGATTATCCCACCTACAATTGGCTTAGAAGGTTATCGCTGCTGTGCTTTATACTGATTGGAATCTGGGGGCTAACTTTCTTGCTGGAAAACTTCTCGATTTTCCAGATACGGCCCTTTGTCTATTTGCAGGTGTTTTTCATTTACCTTTCAAGCCTGGTGTATTACCTTGGTTTTAGGGGTTACATGATTGCAGACAACACGGTTATCCTTGCAAAGCTTTCCCAACAGCAGTTACTTTCATTCCTGCCGGCCCAGCGAAGCGGTCCTGTCTCACCCGTTTCTAATGACCAATCAAGTAAACAAAATTTACTAAAAGAACAGATCGAGAAGGTTTTGATAGAGCAAAAATTGTATTTGGATCCCGAGCTTACTATTCAGAAACTGGCGGATGTACTGGGCAGTAGCTCGTCAGTCGTGTCCAAGGTGATTAACCAATCATTTGGCAAGAGCTTTCGAACACTGGTTAATGAATACCGGGTAGAGGCGGTGAAAAGGATGCTGGATACCCCTCAATCACAAAACCTTTCCTTGCTAGGAATCGCATTTGAGTGCGGGTTTAATTCGGAGGCCAGCTTTTACAGGATTTTTAAATCAATCGCCGGGATTTCACCCAAAACCTATGTACAACAAAACAAACACTTCAAACAAGAGTAAGGGTATATCCGTATTCTGAGGTATCGACCCAAGTTAATTACTCTCAAAATATCTTTTGAGGGCCTTATCTAATTATTCGATGGTTGCTTCGCCCAAAACTACAAGCAACTATGAAAAAGAGAGTCAAATCTTTACTTACAGCGACGCTGATCATCCTGGTATTGGCATCCGTATACGCCTGTTTACCACGCGTTTGGTACAAGCAGAGCCGCTATGGCAAGCCCCTTTCCACAGCGGGTACATTATCCGCCGCAACCCAAAAGCAGCTTTCGCTTTATATACAAGATACTGCCCAGAACGCTCAGGCCGTAGTAGCCATTCAGAAGGAGCGGATCATTCTTGAAGTGGGAGACACCCGGCGGCTGATTAACTGTCACTCAGCCAGAAAAAGCATAATGGATCTATTGATCGGTATTGCGGTTGAAAAAGGCATGCTGCGTCTTGACCAGACTTTGGGAGAACTAGGAATCGATGAAAGCAAAACCCCGCTGACCCACCAGGAGAAAACCGCTACAGTTCGTGATTTGTTAATGGCCAAATCAGGAGTATATCTGCCAGCCGAAGCCGAGACGGATTTTGCCAAGGCCAACCGACCGAAACGAGATCAATATAAACCTGGAGATTTTTTCTTTTATAATAATTTTGACTTCAACGTGTTAGGTGCTATTCTCGAAAAGAAAACCGGGCAAACCATTGGCGGGTTTATGGATAAATACCTAGCCCAGCCTCTTGGCCTGCAGGATTTTGCACCATCCAATGTTGTATACGGAAACCCATGGCCCATCCGAAACGACCAATCTGATTACCGGGTGTACTGGATTTTTCTCAGTGCCCGCGATATGGCCCGGATCGGGGCGATGGTATCTCAAAAGGGAGTCTGGATGGGCAAGCCAATCGTTTCGGCTTCCTGGATTGAAGAAAGCTTTCAACCCTATACCCAGACATTGGATAAAAGCATGTGGCCTTTTGATGCCTATGGATATTTGTGGTGGATTGATAAGGATACACAAACCTATTGGGCAGACGGTTTTGGGGGACAGTTTCTTTTGGTAGACCCGACACGTGGATTGGCAATCGCCCAACGCAACTTTACAGGCAACTCTCTGTTGAGCTCTGGTTTGTTCTTAATGAAAAAAAGACGCGACGGAAGCCGAAGGCAGTTAATCCATGTGTATGAAATGATTAAACAGCAGTTGGACTAAAATTTATTCGTTATTAACCAACTTTTTTATCAGAACGGGTTTATGCAGCAAACTGTTAACAAACTCACCAGGCTCTCTTGTTCGTAGCTTGCTCAACATCATTGCCCATGCATTACCTACGCTATCTGCCCTCCCCGAGGCTCCGAGACTACATCCATTTTTTCTGGACACTGGAAAGTAGTGCCCCTCCAACTACCCCCTTTTTTCATTGGGC
The DNA here is from genome assembly GCF_031453245.1 of Siphonobacter sp. SORGH_AS_0500. Taxonomy (NCBI): domain Bacteria; kingdom Pseudomonadati; phylum Bacteroidota; class Cytophagia; order Cytophagales; family Cytophagaceae; genus Siphonobacter; species Siphonobacter sp. SORGH_AS_0500. Next base: position 2,303,251 of record NZ_JAVIYT010000001.1, on the reverse strand, counting down.
GGTCGCTTCGGGCTCTTCCAAACTGGTCTTTCAGTATCAAGGGACGATGGAACTTGAAAATCCATCGGGTACCTCGCAAATTCTTAAGGGAGCGAGTATACAAGCTCAAACCCAGCGAGCCTTTCAGTATGTGACCCACCAGGCTGTGGGTTTGGTGGGAGTTTACTTTCATCCCGGAGCACTCGGGGTGCTACTAGGAGTTCCCGCCCACGAACTCACGAACCAGCATTTAGCACTTTCTGACTTGTTGGGACAAGTCGGAAAGGATCTGGAAGAAACCATTATCCTCGCCCGATCAAGCTCAGAGCGAATCCATCAGCTGACGATGTTTTTTGAGAATAGATTGGCAACCCTGTCTAGTAGCGATCTAGGCGTCCTCCGCTGCATCCAGTCTATTACTTCGAGTAAAGGACAACTCGCCATTCAAGCGTTAGTGGATCAGCATTATTTGTCCCAACGGCAGCTAGAACGACGCTTTAAGACGATAGCCGGGTTTAGCCCCAAGTTATTATCACGCATCATTCGCTTTGAGCATAGCATCCATTTGTTTATGGATCACCCTACTTCGCTGACCCAAACGGCCTACGCGGCTGGCTACTCGGATCAGTCCCATTTTATTCGAGATGTCAACGAGTTTGCTGGCCAACCGCCAATGACTTATTTCAGGCAGGATTGGTCCCTGTTTCGTTCTGAGTAAAATGTCGATTTTATACAAGTAGGGTCATTACTGAGGAAACTACCTTTGTTCACGCAGGTGTACTGCTCAAAGGAGCTGGTTTACTTGGTGCTTCAGCAGATGATACCTAACTAATACGATAAGTCGATGAATGAACGCCTGATTCAACACAAAGATGTGCAGTTATGCACCCAAAGCTTCGGCCAGGTAGGCAGGCCTACCGTTTTACTGATCATGGGTGCCACGGCTTCCATGCTCTGGTGGGATACCTCTTTCTGCCAGCAGCTGGCTCGTAAAGGCTATTTTGTCATTCGCTACGACAACCGGGATGTGGGTCAATCGACCACCTATACCCCGGGGCCTCCTCCCTACCAGTTAGACGATCTAGTGGATGATGCTATGGCCATCATTAACGGTTACGGGCTGGGTCAAGCTCATTTGGTGGGCATGTCCCTGGGCGGATTGATCGCCCAGATGGCAGCACTCAAATACCCGCGACGCGTTAAGTCCCTCACGTTGATCTCCACAGGACCTTGGGGGGATTCTGATCCCACCATTCCGGAAATGGACCAGCGTATCGTTGCTTTTCAGGCTAAGCGAGGAGAGGTAGATTGGACTGATGAGCAGGCCGTGGTCGAGTACATGAGTCAAGGGGCCCACTTGATGAGTGGTAGGAAACCTTTTGATAAAAACAGACATGAACAGCTGATCCGGACTGAACTCAAGCGGGCAACTAATTACGTGAGTATGTTCAATCATGCCTTCCTACAAGGCGGAGAGGGATACTATGGGCGAGTCTCGGAGATTAAACAGCCGACTTTGCTTATTCATGGAACCGATGATGTCATCTGGTCTTACAAACACACGGATGTATTGCTAGCGGAGCTCGATGATGCACACCGGATAACTTTAGAAGGAACAGGCCATGAACTTCATGCGGCAGATTGGGATAAAATAATCTCTGGCATTGCTGATCATATTAGCTCCTTAGTACCATCCTTTAAGGTTAGACATTAAAAGAAGTTAAGTTAGACAAGGTTTACGGGTGCTTGAGCATGCTCATTACTAAGCCAATTTGCCCAAGATGGTAGATGTCGTGCTGAATGATGCCATTGATGAGGTAATCAAACGTATGCATCTGATCGTTGTAAACTTTGGATAAGATTTGATCCGATTGTTGTTTTAACAATTCAATTAAATGCGTCTGATTGGCGGCTAACTGTTCTTGTAAAGCATTCCAGCCTAAGCCTTGAAGTTGTTCAAGTGAAGGCCAATCCTGAGTGCTTTGCATTGGAATCTGATACGCATAGTTAGCTACCTTCTATCCTAGCCTTAAAATCTGAGATTATTCAGTAACAAAGCAAAAATCCCTCTTAATATTCTGACAAGCAGACTACTAAGAGGGATGACCAGTACCCAGAGCCGGAGTCGAACTATTTCGTTTATATACCAGCATCTTCTTCACTATATACTGAAAATCAAACGATTGTAAATATAACAGATAGAATATAAAAGCATATAATGGTACATAAAAGTGAAATTTGTTTCAGTAATGTTTCAGTAAAATGTATATTTGAGATGAGATAAGAAACGAATTACACTATGTCAGAGCCTACAGGGTCACCCTCTACTAAAAAGAGCGTGATCAAGTCTTCTCTTATACGTACCTCTGTTGAATTGGGCAGCAAGCCTAAGAAGAATGGCAGGTATCCTCTATTTCTACGCATAACTCAGGATCGTAAGCTTAAACGCATCTATCTGGGATACGATATCGCAATCAAAGACTGGAATTCAGAAAAGAAAGAAGTTCGCCGGTCAGAGAAGATGTTTGCTGTCATCAATCGAACTATTGAAGATAAGATTGCTGAGGTGGCTAAGCTCAAACAAGAGCTTAAGCACGTCAATGCCTCTACCATCGCAGAGAACCTCTATGGAAAGGCTACTGAGTCGTTCTTTGATTTTGCATACACCTATATAGAGAAGCAGTCCTACAATACTCAGCGTAATCTAAAGAATGAAGTCAACAAGCTATTGGAGTTCACTCAGAACCGTAATCTCTTATTTGCTGACCTTTCCCTTCAAATGCTGGAAGGTTATCAATCCTGGTTGAAGACCGTTAGGAAAAATAGCCAGTCAACTGTTCGTATGAGCTTAGTAAAGATTCAAACGATAGTGAATCATGCTATCGAAAAGAAGATACTTCCAGTCAATGAGAATCCCTTCCTAGGGCTTAAGACTGCAGAAGGAAAGCCTACTAGAGTTCGTCTCACTGACGAGGAACTACAGAGGTTTGCTGCTGTTGAACTAGAGCCAGATTCCCTCCTATGGCATACCCGTAACTATTGGATGTTTGCCTATTATGCAGCTGGCGTTCGATTTTCAGATTTAACCACTTTGAAGTGGAAAAACATCGAAGACGGCCGGCTTACCTATATCATGAGAAAGACGGCTCATGTGACGGATAAAGCCCATTCTATTCAGCTACCCAAGAAAGCTCTCGATATTCTTGGATACTACACCCCAAAGATTAAGCGAAAAGAAGATTACCTCTTCCCTATCCTTAATATTTCAAAGGTACTTGAGTCTGAGTTCGATTTATTAAAAGAGATCAGTAGCAAGAATGCAATGCACAACTTGAGACTTAAGAAAATTTGCAAGAAGGCTGAGATAGAGAAAGAAGTATCCTTCCATTCTGCTCGTCATACTTTTGCTGATCTAGGTCGTAGGAAGATAAAAGATGTATATGCAGTGAGTAAGCTACTGAGACATTCTAAAATCAGTATGACCGAAAAATATCTTAATAGCTTTGATACAGACACCGTTGACCAGGCTATGAAAGACCTTTTTGATTAATTTCATATAAAATAAAGCACCCGGCCACCTTCCAAAGCATACCGAGTGCTATTACTTAAACTAATTATGGGACCAAGTTACACAAATCCTTTGGGTTCTGAAGAACCTAACAATTCAAATAATTGGCTCTCGCCAGAAAGACTTAAGGGTATTGCTTTAGAATTCCTATACGAAACAAGGCCCAAGCAGAAGCTTGAATATCTTTATAATCAATACAGCCAAGCCAATGGATTAGAGATGTTTGAAATAATGTGCAATGTCCTTGATGGTTGCCAAAGTATAATTGATTCAATTTTCGCTCAACGTGGTCCTGTAGGAGAAGGAGATGAAAACGGAGAAAACATTCATTGGATCACTCTCGACGAAAGCAGAGAAAGAGAAAAATTCCCTTTCGCTACATTTTCACCTCAACATTTTGGCATGAGTCTCCCTCACATCGGTTGGAATGATTTAGAGAATGCTAAAGTGTTCATAAACTCTTTTATAAAATTGAAAGCTATAGAGCTTAAAATTAACGACGTTAAAAGCCAGATGAGTGGGCAAATCCAATCAAAACTTGGGCTTTCGCATTCTGATATCAAAACGCAGATGGATATTGCTTTAGGTTTGATTGCTAAAAGCGAAGAGAATAAATCAGAAAACAATGAGTCCGTAGGCAAGGCAAAAAAGCAATCATCATTTAACTCCGATATAAATAAATCATTAGATGGTGTCGTGGTTGAGAGGGCGCAGGAACAATTCAAAAAGATTGAGGAAAGACTTTTTGAGCAAGGCTGGCTTGATTCAAATAGGAATTGGAAAAACGCTGCTACCTCCAAGTATGACCTAGTTGAACTGATTGCGACTTTAAAGGTTAATGGCTTCTTTAGAGAAGAGTTTTCCGTCAAAAAAGGGCGACAAAATCTAGGTAGGTTCTTCAGTAATCGCTATAGCATCAGTATCCCTCAAGATTATATGAGGAAAGTTGAACATAATAATACTAGGGTATATGAGGGTTGGGTAGAGAAACTTAGCAAAAACAAAGACTCCTCCCAGTTTAGCTTTCTTATACATACACTATAAGCCAATCCCGGATTTCTAGGATTGAATCCTAGTCCGGGATTTTTTATTTTACATATATATCTGTATACCAACACATTAATAATCCCACTTTATTCGATATACTCATACATTCCGAGCTTTGATTCATTAAAAATCAAAAGCTAGGTATATGCAGGAATTAAGAATCCTTTCCATCCCAGAGGCCCAATTCAATTTGTTAATTGACAAAGTTGAAGAAGTCAAACGAGGCCAAACTAAATTAATAACTGAAGCAAATTCCGACTTCCTATATACTGAGGAAGAAGCAACACAGATCTTCAAGTGCAGTAAAAAAACGCTTCAGAACTGGCGAGCAAGAGGTTACATTGACTTCATTCAATTAGGCTCAGTTATTCGCTACCCAAAGGGAGCTATTCTTGCCTTTACCGAAAGATTTAAGGTTAAGTCCAACTTCACAGAAGGAGGTTTCAGATGACAGCCCTAGAAATTCTTAGCCGGATGGCTTATGAATCTGCCAGGGTCCAGCATCCCAATATCCCTGTATTTGCTATTCCCAAACCAAAATTCAAAGATGTTACTTCAAATGGCTTGACGAAGTGCATGATCTGTTGGATCCGGTTAAATGGTGGTCAAGCTGAGCGCACCTCTGTAGAAGGACGCGTACTTGATGGAAGAAAGACCTTTCACAGGACGTAGTCGGCTTTCAACGTACGATCGGCACCGTTAAGCGAATCAAGTCTTCTGCTCAGGTTGGCTCAGCCGACGTTTCTGCCATTATCAACGGTCGGTCCGTTAAGATTGAAGTTAAAGTAGGCAAGGATCGTCAAAGCCCCGCTCAGAAAGAGTATCAACGTCAGGTTGAGGCAGCCGGTGGTATTTATCTTCTCATTTCTTCCTTCCAACAATTCTACGACTGGTTTCAATCTCAGAAAGGAGTTCTGGCTTGAAATGGTCTCTTCTTTCCCTCCTTCACACCCTCAGCACCATCCAGTGGCAGGCATAAAAAAAGGGTCAACCCCGGCAGGTCAACCCCAAAAAAATTGCAACAAGACAAATCCATGACAACAGCAAATATAGCTCATAAACAGGAGATTACAGCCGGATCAGGCGTTATTTCTCCGCAGTCGCTTACGCAACATATACAACAACAGTTAGCTGTAGCGAAGCCCGTTCCTCATAGTGAAATCCAGGCCCAGGTTATCAGCCATTTAAAGCCGATCAACTTCGAAGCGGAGGCATTCCCCGAACTTGAGAAGCTTAAGAATCAGTTTGATGACCTGGAGAGCCAACTGATGAATCCCGACGGTAGCATCAATACCGATAAAGGTTTGGATCCAATCCGAGACCAATGGCGAAAGCTGGGAAAAAAGATCGATAAGCTTAAAGTCACCAAGCAGCACCTGATCATCTTAACCATTGAATTACTCGTTAAGATCGTCAAAGATAAAAGCCTGGGTATTTGCAAGCACTTAAGCTTTGTCTATCTCTATAATGGAGCTTATTGGAAAGTAACCGACAAAGAAGCATTTCAACAATTTCTTTCCGCTGTGGCTGAAAAAATGGGAATTAGCCGCTACGTAGCCCGCTATTACAAGTTTACTGATGAGCTGATGTCTCAATTCAATAAAACTACCTATCTACCCGCTCCGGAGCCGATCAAAGGGACTGAAAGAATCAATTTGCAAAACGGCACCTTTGAGATTACTTCCAAGGGTAATGGACTAAGACCATTTAACTATAAGGACTTCTTCACCTATCAACTGCCTTTTAGCTACGATCCGAAGGCTACGGCCCCCTTATTTAATAAATACCTTCATCAGGTTCTTCCCGACGAGGATAGCCGGAATGTATTAGCTGAGTACATGGGGTACGTCTTCATTCAGCCCGATACATTGAAACTGGAAAAGGTTCTATTGCTCTTTGGTAGCGGTGCCAATGGTAAGTCTGTTTTCTTCGAAATTGTAAATGCATTATTAGGACCGGAGAATGTATCTAGTTATTCTATCGAAAGCCTGACAGATCAGAATGGATACTACCGGGCTATGATTGCTAATAAGCTGGTTAACTATGCTTCTGAGATAAGTGGCAAGCTCGAAGCTAGTACATTTAAGCAATTGGCATCTGGTGAACCAGTATCAGCCCGCTTACCTTACGGAGAGCCTTTCACAGTCAGCAAATACGCTAAGCTGATCTTCAATGTCAATGAATTACCCAAAGACGTTGAGCACACCCATGCCTTCTTTCGCAGATTCCTCATTATTCCCTTTAATCAAACCATTCCTGAGGACCAACAGGATAAAGAGCTATCTCAAAAAATCATTCAAGCCGAACTGTCGGGAGTATTTAACTGGGTACTGGAAGGACTCAATAGGCTACTTATTCAAAAGCAGTTCACTAAATGTAAAGCTGCCGATGAGGCCCGCTTAGAATACCAAAAGCGTTCTGATTCCGTACGAAGCTTTCTTGACGAACATGACTATTCTCCCTCACCTATAGAAGAGAAGTCGCTTCAGTCAATTTACGAGCATTATAAAGAGTATTGCTTGAATAGTGGATACATGAAAGTCTCATTGATAACTTTCAGTGCAAGGCTTACTCAAATGGGCTATTACTCAGTCAAGCGTAGTCAAGGGAGGGTTCTATTCATCACAAAAAAAGATTTTGTTTAGACAGCACTCTCGTCACTCTCGTCATTTTAAATCCCTTCGTGCTTTTCGATAAGGTGACGAGAGTGTTGAGAGTGACGCAGAATAAAAACCTTTTTTCTGAGTTGCTATGAAAGACTTCCAATACGCTCTCGATAAATCCAGCAAGAAGTTTGATTGCCCTGAATGCGGAAAACGTCGAATGGTTCGCTACGTTGACCTGGTTAGCGGTGATTACCTTCCTCATGAATATGGCCGTTGTGACCGGGAGGCGGCCTGCAATTATCATCTTAATCCGTACGCTGATGGCTTTGGAAAGGATGATACAGTAAAATCAAAACCTGTTTACACCTATAAAAAGCCGGAAGCAAGGCCCCTTACGTTTTATCCACCTGAAATCGTAGGACAACTTTACAATCGTAACATTTCAAAAAATCAGTTCCTTGATAACCTGCTCCACAATATACCCTATCCTTTTGCCCGAGAAGATGTGGACAACGTCAGGGAAATGTATCAGCTAGGTACGGTAGAAAAGGGGTACATGGCAGGAGCAGTGGCTTTCCCCTACATCGATGAAGCAGGTAACACCCGAACGATTCAGATCAAAACCTTTGATAAAGGCAATCATACCGAGGCTACGAACTTTTTACATTCGTATCTGGAGAAGAACCTCATTGAGTTAAAGAAACCCGTTCCTGAGTGGATTGATCGCTATAAGCAAAACGAGCTGAGAGTTTCCTGTTTGTTTGGTGCCCATCTACTGCCTAAATATCCCTTTAATCCGGTGGCGATTGTGGAGGCTCCTAAAACAGCTATTCTGGGAACGCTTTACAATGGCTTCCCGGCTCAGGATTCGAATCTTCTATGGCTGGCTGTTTATAACCTAACGAGCCTCTCCTATGAAAAGATTAAGGTTTTAGAAGGACGTACGGTGATCCTATTTCCAGATCTTTCCCAGCCCGCTGAAGGAAAGTTGTCTGCCTATGAGAAGTGGCAAAGGAAGGTCGAAGAGTTTAGCCCTAGGATGCCTGGTACCCGCTTTGTGGTCTCCGATATTCTGGAAACGTCGGCTAGCCAGGAGCAACGCATCAAAGGGCTAGACGTCGCTGATTTCTTCACTAAAATGGACTGGAGAACTTTCAGAGCTGCCCCAGATCCGGTTGAGCCATTTGAAATTCCACAAATTCCACAACCGTTAATTGAAGAGTTTGAATATCCTGAAAGCTGGAATGAGACCAGTGGCCCCGAGATGAAGACGGCACCCTTTACCCGTAGCTACGAACAGGAACTCTTTGACAGCCTACTTAGCGAGCTTGACCGTGGGGCTCACTTTAAGCAGTTACAGCAAAGACAAGCTTATAGATCGCTCACGGATACCTCAGAAGATCTGCAGGCGTATTTCCATAAACTTAGCCGAGAGTATCTGCCTCAGCTTACCAAGGTCCAAAAGATGGAATTTATCAGGCAGAGGCAGCAGGCAGGCTTCACCCTCTTAGGTATCGTCGAGGACTTCCCGGGGCTTGGATTTCGAAATGAGAAAGCACTGCATCAATTCCTGCAGGGCGGCTAAGGTCCACACTAAATCCACACTATTTCATTCTAAATCATTCTAAAACAGAATATACGTATGCCTTTCGAGAAAGGAAAAGCCAAAACCGGAGGACGTAAACCCGGGGCTGTTAACAAGACCACAGCTGACATTAAGGCCCGCATCAAATCACTCATTGACGACAAGTTTGAAAGTATCGTTGACGCCATTGAATTACTGGAGCCTAAAGACCAGGTAGCAGCTTATCTAAAGTTTTTAGAGTACATCCTACCTAAGCAGCGGGAAACGAAGATCGATATCTCCAGCCTGAGTGAAGAAGAACTCGATGAACTACTACAAAGAGCATTGAACAAGGTGGATGACTCCGAAGACGAAGAATAACCAATCAATTAAACCCCAAACACAGATGACAACAGAACAACTCAGTCAGGCTAAGAACCTGGACAGCAAGATCAGCTTACTCAATGAAGCACTAAAGAAGGTCTACAGTAAGAATTATACAGGCTATACGCTTCGCTATCAAGGTGACACCATGAGTAGCATTGGTTACACGCAAGACATTCCAAGGGACGAGGTTCTGGAAAGCCGATTTTTTGAAGTTATCAAAGATCGCCTGAACGAGCTTAAGCAGGAGTTTGAAAAGCTTTAACTACTCAACGTATACTCTAGACCGAAAATGACTCGCAAAGACAAGATTAACCTGCTAAGCCAGGTACTCAGTGGTGATAAGCAGGCTATCAAACAGCTCAAAGCAAAGGCGAAACGCATTGACTTTTCTAAGCTATCGGATGAAGAGTTACAAGCTATTATTGATGAAAGTCCACCGCTTTTACCTGAGGAGCAAGCCTATTGGAGCTCTTTCACGGATGAAGAACTCTACACGATCATCGAAACGGGCCAACTGCCTAATTAAGGTTGGATGTATGAACAGCTTACCAATAAACAACTCAATTAAACACTCTTAAATTATTGAGCACAGATGAAACGTCAAGAAAAAGTAGCCCTTCTCCAGCGATTACTGGAGGGAAAAATCACAAAGGATGAATTAAACCGGCAGATGAACCCTGATCCCGTCTCAGTAACGGTAGTCATCGTAACTGAAGGGGCAAAAGATCCTGAACCTGAGGATCTAATTACTGCAACCTTAACCTTTGGCGGCAGCAAAAAAGCAACCTGCAAAACGATGCCCTTTAAAACATTAGAAAAACTCATAGCCCGAACTGGCGGAACCGTGTTCTCTCTGCCTGATAATCACCGCAACGATCGATGACCCGCAAAGCAAAAGAAGGGGCGATTAAGTCCTATTTATCTGGGGATACCGGCCCTCTAAAGCAGCTCATGCAGACAAGCAAGGCAGGTCTTTATATACTGGCTACGCATACGCCGGAAGACGAGTTTACGGACATCGTTGTGCAAAGCAAGGAAGGCACTAAGGAATCTCATCCGCACCTAACCAGGCCAGCCTTTGAGTCCATGATTAAACGCCTGGAAAAGTCTCACCATTTACTTATCATCTACTAAACATGGCAACGTCCAGAAGAGAGAAAGAACGTGCTCTAGCGGCCCTTTTAGAGGGCAATGCGGCACTATTAGTCAAATTAAAACGGGATAACCTTCCCATGATCTATTTGCAGGCCGAGGAAGAGCATGATGGTACACTCAGGAATGTACTCGTTGAGATGTGGACATCTCCCAAGCAGACGATCGAGCATTACGATCAGATGAGCGGAGAAGACTTTGAGAAGCTTCGTAAACGTATGAGCCGAAAGGCTTTACCCTGGGTGGAAATCCGCCTTCCACATTAAGAGTACTATCCCCAAACTTTAAAACTACACACAGATGGCCTATCGCCTGGAACATACTGTAAACTTCCGAACGGTGCATAATGACATGCAAATCAGTTTGGACATCACTACCCTCAATTATAAGAAACTGTCTCAAGAACAGTTAGCCCAGGCCGAGGCTATTGCCATTGACGATCTGGAAATAGCTCAGGACAATATCTTTGAACCGATCAGGGGACGCCGGATATCTTCTCGTTTAATTGGACGCAATGGCTTTGGCCTTTCCAGTCTCTATTCTGAGAACCCAAAAAAGTATCGAATAGAAGTCAAAAAAGATGGAACGCTGATGGCCCGTTCTTACCTCTTGGCTTCTCAGTCCGAAGAGCCTTATGCTTCCGATCCCTATGTGTTTGATATTGCAGGTACGGTGGGCTTTGGCGATTTAAAAGACATGAAGTATCTGGATACTACTGGTACAGCTTTTCAGCAAAAGCAGACCTATCTGGATATTCTATTCAATTGCCTGGATCTGATTGGGCTGGAGCTTCCTTTATGGGTAGTTTGTGAATCTTTTGCCGAAGGGATGGACGAAAACAAATGTCCTTTACTTCAAACATACATTAACCCACTACGGTTTTATCCTAACAATGATCCCATGACGGCGTATGAAGTCTTACAAACGCTCTGTACATTGTTCGGGGCATATATTTGCCAATCCGACGGTATTTGGAAATTCGTTCAGGTAGAGCAGCTTCTAAAGCCTGTGGTTCGAGTCTTTATGTTCGATGCGGATCGTAAAGTAGGTTCAAACATGTCACTTTCTATCGAAAAGGTGATTGCTTCGGGCACTAAGGTTGAGGACAAACCCTTCATTAATTATGATCAGCGAATCAGCCATTACGACTCCATTCAACTAGCCCAGATGGAAGTCGATTACGGTGAACTGCAAAACCGTTTGTATAACGATCGTTTTCAATTGTTAGACCCTACCATTACCGGGGGGCAGGCAGCCCGGGGTTGGAAAGCCTATAACATTAATTATCGCTTTATTAAGCCTGAGATTCAGACCATTTTCAAAGACAATTACATCGAAATCGATGGGAAGGCTACGGCTTATCGCACTAATGATGATCCCAACATTGATGGAACTCAGCAAGGAATAAAGCAACTCTTCACTTACAATAATAAAGGGTATTACGTGCCTGAGCTCGTTGGTTTTGATGAGTACACGATTGTTTCGGCTCCGATTATTGTAAACTATGATCAAGTCGTCAAATTTTCAGGGGAGTTTTTAAATACCAGGTGTCGAGGAGCAAAAGTTCAGGTAGTTGCTACGCCCGTTTCTGATAATCGGATTATCCCTGCAATTGAAAAGAATCCCAGCTACATTATCCCACCCGACTCAGAAAGGTATGATTTGAATCTGCTTCTCCGGCCTGATGGCACATGGTCACCAGGCTATGAGGACGGGAATCCAACGGCTACAGAATATCCCGTCTGGACCTTTGACAATACTAAGGAAAAACGAGAGGGAGACTATATTGTACAGGTAGCCAGCGGTGAATGGAAGAGCTTTGAAATTGAGAGCGAACCATTACCGTATCTACATCCTGCCAGTGCCTTTTTCAAGATTCGTAGCCAATACTATCTAGTTCGAGTTCTTCTCTTCAGAGGCACTGAATACGTTAAGGAAAAGGATGAAAATCCGCTCCCCAAAGACAGTAATGATCCTAAAATTAGATTCCGGAACCTCAATGTAGGACGTCGTTATTATCTTGATACGCAGGATATCCGAAAAGAACGATACGAGGTTGAACAACAAAAACCTTACGGAATCAAAAGGGAAATGGTAACCTTGCCCATTGGATCTGTCAATGGGGATAACTACTATTCACAACTGCTGGACTCTTTTGGCAAACCTCAGATAAATTGGCATAAGGCGGGCCAGTCTGCTAATAAGATGCCCCTCCCCTCGCTTACTTTAGCAGATATCTTACGCGTTAATGGGAGACCTACCAAACGGGTAACCGGTTCCGTTTTACATACCTCTTTTGATCTGCTTAGCTGTGTTCGCCCTGGAGGACTTAAAGGCAAGTATCTGATCGCAGGGGCAACTCAGAATCTGCCTAGCGAACAATCCAGAGTTGTATTGGCAGAGCTATATGAGTACTTGCCCCCTCATTACAGAAGATACTTTTTGGTCGACAAGAATGGGAAAGCAGTATTGCAGAATGAAGTTTATGAGGATGGTGATCTACCTAGTAACGAATCTGATTTTCTTATCACCTTCCTAGAGCCCAATGGCCCTAACGGGAATAGCATTACGATTACTGGCAGTGCGATCTTTGGAACAGCGAAAGCCCATTGGGCAACCTTTGCATGGTTTGATCGATTTGATAATGGACCTTATACGGTTACGGTTCAATCATTAACGTATGGTCAAGGCCTACTGGATTATCAGCGAATCTATTCAAATATAGACTCCATGAATACTACTATCGAAGTCCCCAAAGGAATTGAAGTGTATGCGATCGTGGCTGATCAGGACGGCAATAAGGTTAAACGTAAAATTCTGGCAGATTACAATCAAAAGCAGCAAATATCAGAAGTAGGCAAGTCCTGCAATGGAGAGTTCCCGGTCGTAAATGGACTGCTGCTCAACAGCTATCCTCCAATACCATCCTGGAGTGGTAGAACCATACAGCCCGAGATTTATCTAATGGAAATCGTAAACCTAAGAACTGGTGAAATCATCTTTGCCAACAAAGCAGGAGAAGTCAAGCTAGACAAAGACTACACCTTCTACGCCCAAATGCCTGATGAGTGGGATTCAAATGACTACGGCATCCGAATCAAAGGCGTATTGCGGGGAGATGTCGCTGGTGTCATAGGTCAAATTGAGCGTTGTAAGCCTACTAAACCGAATTGGTTTAGTGAAAGATACAGCGATCATTATAAGAAGAAGAATGCCTATGATTTGGCCTTAGAGCAACAAAAAGTGTAAATATATATTTACAATAGGTACGCGAAGAGGTAGTAAAGCCTGGTTGAAAAGCTAGGCTTTATTGCTTTAAATGTTAGAGCTAAAGCCTAGTTGGAAAGATACTTATCCCGCATTTTCGAAGATATGCTCATATATTCTTCATGTTGAATCAACCCTTTATCATTTAAGAGTGTCAAGGCGTCAAATACTTGCATGGTTTCATTTATTTGTTCCTGCTTCTTCTCAATCTCTGCAATTTCTTCCTCCATGCTTGGGAATCGATCCTTTATTATTGAGAAAAGTCTCTTAGCTTCTTCCTCTGTGAGTATTTGATTATTGCTCAATTCCGCTAAAGCATTATTACAGGAAGCTTTTAAAGAATTTGCTTGTAGACCTTGTGAGTTATGAAATGTCTCTAATGTTGCCCAGCCTGTTCTTCTGCTGATCTCAAGGTAATCCTCCCAAATTTTTTCTTTATCACCTAGTAGCATTTGGCTTTCGATTCTAAGAAGTATGTTCATCAGAACTCTTGTTTCTGAATAAATTGCAATCTCCCAAGGTAAGCTTGCCCAGCCTTCTTTATGAGCACAGGGATGATCTGGGTTCAACTCATACTTCCAATCCTTAACCTTTTGAGTTTCCTCATTGAATTGCTGTTCCGTGATAGAGCCATCTTGCTTGAGCCGGCCAAGCTTGTAGAGTTGATCGATTTGTTGAGGTGTCATTGACATTTGTTTGGGTGTAAATAATGCTAATTAAGCACTTGAAATTTCATCTCCTGGAAAGTGCCTAAATTAGGGAGTATGAATCACTTGAGTTGAATGATTCATGCTTTGAGTAATTAAAGCAGCTATAAGTCCTGTCAATAATAAACCGCCCACAATGAGCCAAAACTTCCAGCTGGAAACAAAAGCGTCAAATTGAGAGGTGGGTGCAGATTGAACGTATTTAGGTTTTTCCTCGACTTTAGGCACTTGGATAGGCTGAGGATTTAGTCCTTGATTCATGAGCTTAGTTCGAAGACTGAGGTATTCCGCTTCCGTAATTTTACCCTCGTTCAATAGTTGAATGAGCCGAGTTAACTCTGCGTCAATTCTTTGTGAAGGACTATTGTTTTGTTGCTTGAGGGCTTCTAACGTCTTTTTTTGAAATTCAAGAGTTGCTAAAGATGGAGAAGCTATAGCAAACAAGATTCCAACGAGAGGACTAAGAATAAGCGAAAGAATCAAAGTAGTTCCAAAGCCGATTTTGCGGTTGCTACCAACTGAAGCAGCAATGAATGCTCCAATAATCCACCCCAAGAAGAATCCCATAGCCGTAAAAGTTTAAATCGTGCAGGTTTAAATCTTAAAACTAAAGGGTTGGATAGCTAGCAACAAACCGTTCGCTCAATGTATATGTTGGTGGAGAAGAAAGGTTATCAGTAGCTGACCTTTAATTTTTCCGATAATCCAGAAAAATATAAATTGGCCATCATTGAAGGCGTTGAACCTTTTACACCCTATTCGTTCACATCTACAACAGGCCTCTTCTTCCCATACGTCACCGCAATAGCGATTACGCCAGCAACTGCTACATGGCTATATTTAGGCTGGTACATTGCCATGGCTTCTTCAAATGGCAAGCCTTTCATAACCCGGTAGAGAACTTTGATCGCAAATACGCAGGCGAACATACCCGCAAGAGTAACCAGAAAGACTTTGATAAACTCTTTGTAGGCGAACATAAGCAGACGGTTAAGGGTAGACGTTGGTTTTCCTAAGATCGTGCTTCTATAGCCAGTTATGAACGGAATCAGGATGAACGGCGGTATAACTAATGCATGCACCCCCGCGTGAAAGGGTACCTGCTTGACCCTCCCCGGTAGGCAAAAGCGTCTGACCTACCCCCGGGGGGTTTGGTGGAGGATTTTGACTACTCATACATTATATCGCTTGGCCTCATTTTCTGAATCACATCCTGGCCATAAATTCTACTCCTGATCAAGTCTGTCAATTCTTCAAATCGCTTGAATTTAAACCATTGATAGAAGATGCAGCCACATTTATCAGGACCGTATACCTTCTTGCTTTCTCCATGATAATTTATGGTGAGTAAGGTTGGGAAGCTGGGTAGCGTCATTTCCTCTAGCGGATTGCACAAGAATTCATCCGGGAAACGCATAAAGTCTGCTTTACAAAATTCCTGATAGATAGCCCTCTTCGTTTCCATCGTTAGAGGAGCATAGACCAGCGAGTCTCCAGCCAGGTACTTTAAGATAAATTGGCCCGTACTTGAGTCATAGGAACTCGATCCATCAACGCTTTCGATTTTAAACGAAAAATCAGCTGGCATTTCATCGCCATACTTGCTTTGGCAGGCAGTGAGAAAAGTAGTGATGAGCAGAAGAGTGGCTAAAGATAAACGAGACATAGGATGAGGCTAGGGATTATAGCGTCTAATCTACGCAAACGTCTCAATCCACCAGCGTAATAGATAGCTAACCCAGATTATGTTTTCAGCAATCGCCTGATTATCAACGATGTGATTTTTCCTCACAACGGATGCTGGAACGTTCTTCATCATGAAGAGCCTCCACAGTGAACTATATAGCTAAACAGATCGCTAGGCAGATTAGCCTAGCGAGCGAATTCCAAAGCGACGTCTTCATGCATCCATGTTCCGCCCGTATGCTGACCTCTCTCGGTTAAAATCCAATTATCCGATTTTCGGACATTTGAAAGTTCATTAATGAAAGCTTGAGTAGAAGGAATCTCCAGCCACTTAGCCGGACGTTTCCCAAAGGGCTTGGCCATTTCGGTGGCATTTACCATTAACTCACCTGACTCCGTGCGGAAAGTCACCTTACTGTTTTGATACTCGAACCTGCATAGCGGACTATATAGCTAACTGTCCGCTCGCTTCGCTCACAGCCAGCAGACTCGTTACTGGTGATTCGGATTATGTGTAACGTGGGATTATTCCACCTTTTGCAAAAGGTAACTCTGAATTACCTTATAAAGGTAGTTAGAGGGTCCAATTTTGGACTGTCCGCAGCGGCTATGAGTTGCTTCCCCAAAATGGGTAGCAAGTTTCAGTTAGGGCTACGTCAACTCAAATCTGAGTCGGCTAAATATCGGTGCTACCGGCATTATAATGTCTTTTTTGGAGATGTTTAGAGTTAGAGTACCTATTTTACACCCTAATAGACAATACTATAGTATATTACTAGGATGCCTCCTCCCTTAGTTCAACTATAAAGCACTTATAAAACTAAATGAAATGGTTACTTATGTTTTCTGTTAAACAGAAGTTCTTTCTTATACTGGGTATCATATCTTTTCTGTTCTTTGTTTATGTACTATGGCTGGCAAGTGCATTCATGGGAGGGGGAGCAGACTATTATGTAGATCTACCTAACGGATACTTGTTTCGGGGAGGAGATGGCGACGGAATAATAACCTATGATACCACCAGAAAAAGCATCTATGGGAAGGTTACAGAAATAGCTTTCAACGATGACTTTATCATTGCCAAACAAGTACCAGATTCTATGGCTCATGAAGTGGAAATCTCTACTTATCTGCAAAGACGCAATCCACAAAAGAGTCCAGATTTAAAGGCTTTGGCTGATAGTATCCTGTCTGCTGATCCTTACTACAAACGGATCTTTTCTGCCCGAGAAAACTACTGGATCCTGAATCATCATGGAAAAGGAATACTCTACGGCCCCTTTACTAAAGTAGAATTTGAACGAAAAAAACAGGAGTTGCGGGTTCCTGCTTCATTAGTTTTGAAGAATGCTTGGGATTTATAACTTTTTACAAACGACCCTCGGACAAATGTGAGATGCATGCACTCGCACGCAAGCACTTACCCGACAACCCGGCATTTCTCCACTTCTGAGATTACCCCGTCCTTGTCGTGGTCCTATATATATTAGATAGCTAAGTCAGATCGCTGAGACAGTTTTTAGCCCCCAATTATAGGGGGTATTCGTCCGTTTGTGGTGGCTATCAGGCCTTTGATCTAAGTTTCAAGACTTAGCTATATAGTCCGTCGTATCTTTGTCTCACTGAATCGGTCAGAGAAGTGGCGGCTTTGAAGACGGATTCACTAAAAAGCCTACCCATGATGATGAGTAGGCTTTTTCATTTGTGTAAGTAACGTCGGCTTACGGCAATGCTTTTTTAGAGATGTATATCTGGCCACGTCTGCTATTGCAGTACTGCCCTTTGCATAAGGCAGCTGAACAAGCTAGATACACTCGTTGCTGGGAATCCAGACTAATACCTAATACACCTATTTCTTCGGGAAGATATATTAGTCTCCCATCTGAAGTTTGCAAGCCTACTTTCTCTACATAAGGAGCTGAGGTAGGCGGCAGATTAGTCTTCTGTTGCTCTACAATCTTATAGGTAATGCCGTTTGCTGCAGTAATAGCTTTTTTGAGTCCGGCATGAGGACGGTTGAAATACTCGTCTATGGTACGTTCATGCCAAGTATTGCCATTATCTAAACTGTAGTATTTGGGCGAAGCAATGTAAAGCTCAGGATTATCCTGAATCTTCAGCAGACTTGAATACGCATTAAGTGTATCACCCGAGGCAGAGAAGCCATAGATAGATGCATGGCTCTTATATCTTGTTGCCTTCCAAGTTTTACCCTTATCGACAGTACGATATAATTGATTAGCCTGTGAGATAATTAAGGTGCTATCAATGTTGCCAAAGACGGCATCTACGGGACCGTTTTGGGGAGCAGTAAGAACGACCCATTCATCGAGCTCAATAGGTAAGATAGGATCTAGAGTAGCAATTTCGGGCTCATCAGATTTGCAAGCGTTGAGGATACTAAGTAATAAAATTAAAAGGCAGAAGCGTTTCATTAATAGAGCGGTTGAATGATTCAAGGCCAGCAAGCTACGACCCAGACGCCAACTAGCCAAGGGAGCTAGACGTTAAAAGAAGTTAAGCTACGGATGCTACTAACTCCCACCCATTCGCTTAGAAGATAAAGCTGAATCACCAGCCAGCCGAGTCCAGTCACTAGGGATATGGCGATCATCCACTTCTTGCCCAGAAAAGAGACTTTGCTAAAATAAAGCACGAGTCCATACCCGATCAGTCCAAGGCTTCCAGCTATTAACGCGTAGAGGCTGATCCAGGGAGATAGGTGAATGCCTTGGCAAACCATGACTACTGGAGATAGCAAGGCTAGAAGCAGTAGCCCATAATAGAGAGTAAGCTTCATAAGTTTAAAGGCGTAATAGGTTTTATTACTCAAACTAAACAAAAGTCTTGCCAGCAATGAAAATATTTATTGACTTATTTGTGGAATATTCCCACAAAATGTATACATTTGAGCCATGCAAACTTTTACAAGTGTTGAGGAGGCGTTTAAATGGTGGCTCAATCACATTTATCCTTCCCTTCCTCCAGATGTCAAAAAAGGTCGATTAACTAATGCGTGGAGAGACTACACGCACAATAAAGGAATTTCAGACAAGAGAATGCTTGAAATCCTTAATGAATATGGGAAAGTCGAGGTAAAGACTATTGTTAAATTTACTCCTAACTAAGGAGTCTATTTTTTTACCCATTATTTGTGGGTAAATTCCACAAAACAATCCAATACAAACACCATACATTTTTAAACACGTACCATCATGATGAATCACATTAAGTTCTCGTTTGACATCTCTTCTCAGCAAGCAAGTGCAATAGTGCTTATCCAGGCTACTTTGAATGGCACTCCGGTTGAACTGGGCTCTACGGGTATACATGTTCATCCGCAGCATTGGGATGCTGTGTCTCAGCGTCTGAAAGGTCAGGATGCTCTTACTAAAAACACTAACGCTCAATTAGCTGCTCTTGAGACTCAACTGCATTCTTTCGCTGTCTATGCCGAATCTCTGCCACAACTCTTTACTCCTGATCAGCTAAAGAGGGTGTGTTTACTCATTCATGATCAACCTATGAGCGTGGCTGCGTCTATGAAGAACTACCTGGAATGGTCAGAAAGCATGCAGTCTACGGGTCAGATTAAAGCTCAAACGCATGCCGCCCGTCAGGAGAAACTCTCTCTTTTTATGAGCTTCCTTTCCAAAGAAGGGAAAGCTGATTTGATGACTGCTGGCATTACTAGCATGCTGCTTGAGAGATTCAAAACTAGCGTACTGCTGAAGGGGAAACCCTTAGTCTATGCCCAGAAATGTCAGCAGATGATACAGACGCTTGTACGCTGGTCTTTCCATAACAACCTAGTAAACGCTTAACACCAACTAGTGCATTCAAAGGAGCAGGTCGAAACAGTTCCTGCTCCTCCATTTCAAAATATCTATTATCATGATGAACAAATTTCACCTTGCTCTACATCTACGTACGGATGGGATCAAAGACAAAAGCTTTCCTTACATCTATGTGACTGTAATTTTAAATGGAACTCGAGTCAACTTAGGCTCTACCGGTATTCGAGTGAGAAAGGAAGATTGGGATATCAAGTCACGTAGATCTACTCGCAAGGACGTACAATCCCAGGCTGACAACGCGACTCTTGACTCGGTGGAAAGTCGCCTGCGTTCGATTCACCTGCTTTATGAGTCACGTCAGAAGAGGCTCTACCCAGAAGAAATAAAAAAGCTCTATAAGCAGAATTACGACGTTGATCTGAGCTTTTTTACGCTACGGGATAAATACTTTGAGGAGTCACAACAGATGATGCATCAGGGGCAAGTGGCTAAGAAAACGCACTCTACTCGTAAGGATAAACTTAAGGTGTTTGAGCGATACCTGGATGCCGAGAAAAAAACTCAGCTCACCATGGAAGAAATCAAGGGGGCCATCTTCGAACGCTTCAAAAGCTGGATGCTCCGCCAAGGTTATAAATTGACATACGCCCAAAAATGTCAGCAGTTTTTGAAAACCTTCGTCCTCTGGTGTTTCCGTCATGGATATATCGATTTTGACCCCTCAGCTAACTATCCTGTGAAGGTTGATAAGAAACCTATACTGGAGCATTTGTCCGAAGAAGAACTGCAACGATTAAAATCCGAACCATTCGTCAAGCGTCTTCAGGAAACAGTTGATTGCTACCTGTTCGCCTGTGATACGGGACTTGCCTACGTAGATATGTCACTGCTTTCAGCTAAAAGTTTAGTGGAAGAAAATGGTCTTTTATATGTTTCAGGAGCTAGGCAGAAAACAGATGCATCTTACTTCGTTCCCCTCTCAAAGAGTGCCAAAGCGATCGTTGATAAATACGGTGGGATTGACAAGCTACCTCTTCGCTCTAACAAAGAGGTGAATGCTATGCTCAAGGTCGCCATGGCTCAGATTAAAGTAGACCGCCGCATCTGGTTTCATACCGCAAGGAAAACGTTCGCTCACCGCATGCAGAATGTATTGTGCTTATCGGATGAAGCTACTGCGGCTATGATTGGGCATAAGTCAACGAAAGAACTCAAGTCATACCGAAACATTACGAAAGAGCGGGTTATGCGTGAAATGCCCCGATTCGACTTTTAATCACTCACTTTTAACCCTAAACCAATGGCTACTACAAACGCCGCCCTGACTGCCGGGGAGCAGCAAATTGCCGAAACGATCTACCGTCAGGCCTTCCAGTTACGAGACGAGATGGTCATGCCCGAACTTATCCGTCAGCTCAGCCGGGCCTTCTCCTGGTACACGACTAGTCCTGAGTTTGCTAAGCTCGATGAAGAAGAAAGGCAACACGTTTCCCGCTACTACATGGCTATTTCTGACCTGATGGAAACCATCGATGTGCTGATGCCGAACCACACCGTCGTATAGTACTTTCCGTTCCAAGTTAATCCCTTTCATTTTCAGGCTTTCCTCATCTTCACTATCCCTAGTGATCTTAGGCGAGCTATGTTCTAAACGCTTATAAATCCTCACTATTCACATGAAAAATCAATTGAAAGTAAACGGTTCATCTATGCCTGTATCGCCCGTCTCAGGCTCTTTCTCGGCTTCTGAGCTTCGCATCACCCAGGCCGTAGAACTATCCGGTCACATCAGCCTTCCAGCCGAATTCTATGAGAAGTACAAAGACTCTGAAATCTTTGGCAAAGGGATTCCCAGAGTAGAGTTTCACCACCAGCAGCGAATGATTCACCTGACGGCCGGCGAAGGCGAAGAGGCGGTTTGGGTCGTGGGTCACTTGACGCCTCATCCCATCTATGCAGATCTCAAGGTCTTTCAGCGGGAATGGATGAGCAGTCGCAAGGCTCAGACGTATTTTGAAGATCACCGCTGGTATTTTGGTCCCGAGCATGAAGGCTATGGGGAGGTCAATGATATTCTCAATAAGAAGTACCTAGCTAATATCGCCGACTTTCATGACTTCAAGCTTCACCTGCCTATTTTCAGTGAACTACCGGTAGACATGCAGAACGGACATCACGTCTGGCTGGAGATGGGAACGCAGGCGGACTTAGATGAAACACCGAATGTGTACTTCATGTCCTCTCTGTTTTCGGAGATGGCTCAGAAGGTACAGGACCGGGTGTTTGCTGAGCAGAGAGAACGCTTGAAGGACCTCATCTGCATTGACATCTACTAATTCAGACAACGCAATTTTGCGTCATCCTCTTACTCTTTAACTATTCTCATTCAATGAAAAAGCAATCAACCCCGCTGACTCCAGAGCAGCAAGCTCAAGCCGAATCTGTATTCAAAGCCTTAGCACCTTTCATGAACTGCTATTCCATCCGGGATATCAATGCCTTCATCTCAGAAATGTTCGCTGTTTACGTGACCTCTGATCACTTTGTGGATGATGATACCGAGCCCCGGATGGATAAGGCAAACATGTTCATGCATCTAACCGGGGTACTCAACGATATCGTACGAGCTATACCCGACGGAGAAACCCGCCCCACGCTTAAGAAAGCCGCCTAGTAAACCATCAGCCTCTTAGGGCTCTCTTGAGAGGCTGATTTAAACCCTTTACAACTATGGAAAATACACCTCTTGATAGCTACGAACCGCATAATGTAGATAAGATCTTTGAGATAGCGAAGGAATTCATCTCTGCTCACGCGGTCTCTGAATTACAGGAGAATCTAGGCCAGATGTTTGCCTGCTATGTATCGGCTATGCCCAATATGGTTCTCAATGGAGTTCCTGCTCACGATGTCGCTCAAACGTTTGTGGACCTGATGCGATTTGTGAACCGACTAGCCCTGGAGATCCCTGACTTGCATGCTCAGGATCATATGGAATTAGGACAAAGTAAGTCCGCCGCTTAAGCTTTATTTAGTGGGAGATTACTTAAACCCGTCTGGCATTGCTGGGCGGGTTTTTATCTTTACTAGGGAGTAAGTAAACTGAAACCGTTTAAACTGTTTTGATTTAACTTCTTTGAGTTTAACCTTATTTAAGTTAATAGCTGTATTTCTCTTTTTCTTACAAAGTAACATCACTATAAATAGTGAAGCCCACCTTTTAGGGCGGGCTTTCGCATTAGCACTTGCATTCAGACCTAGAAACGTATTCTTTGTTGCCTTTGGAATTGATGTAATAACATCCGCCCTTAGGGCCTAAATAAAGAGTTTTGCCATTATGCTTCCCGCAGGAAGAGCTAGGTGATGTTGAACTGCTTTCAGGAGTGCTACAACTTAGACAAAATAAAAGGATTGATAAAGCAAGAGTAAAAGCTCTTTTCATAATGGGTTAATTAAGTGAAAAAGGATTCAAATCTAGTTTATTAAAACCCTATATAATGTAGGGTAGTCATTAGAAATAGCTTAGAATTAACTGGCATTGTGGTTCTTATCTGTAGTATTTATTGTACTAATAGTCATCTAGATATTAGTTAAATGAGGATAGTTGAATAGATATACTTGATAATACTTATGTATGATACTTAAAATGCCTGCATGTTGATAACTTAAGTAGCTTTTGGACATATAGTAGTGGCAGTTATCTAATTGTTAGAAGTCTGTTTAAGTACTAGATTCGTAACTTAAAATAACCCCATCTTTATGCGTCACTTCTACCTAATGCTACTGGCAATTCCCCTTATTACCGTTTCCTGCATGCTCCAACGTGCTCCTCAAAGCTCTTCAGCATCTAGCTATAACGCTTCCGCCCAGCAAAATCTGGATTACATCATGCATTACAAACTCCTGGTTACAAGTCCTGTAGAGGTTTATGAAACCAGGCAGATGGAACGAAGATATAAAGACTTGCCTGCAGGCGATACCGTTGATGTAGTCTTGCCCGTAGGCGTAGAACTTAGCCCTGCCACAACTGAAGCCTACTATAAGCAATACAGGCTCTTTGTATGGGGACTAGGAACACGAACAAAGACCATATCTTCCCATAGATACAACGTGAAGGATTTCGAGGTCATGTTCAATGAACCCGTGCAGTCCTTAGCTCCAAACATCTACCCCTTACACATGGTGGTAGAGCGGAATAGGAAGAACGCTCAAATAGCTGCCTCAGATTCTGCTTTAAAAGCCTCCAAAGTAGCCGAATATGTATTGGTAGTAAACACGCCAATTGAAGCCTATACAAGCGATTTATCGCATCGATATTCAGATATTCCTGCCAGAGACACCATTAGGATATTATTGAATGAATCAACCCAGTTATCACCAGCAGCAACTAGAGCTAGGTATAAAAATAGAGACGTGTATGTTTATGGAGCAGGCGTTCGCACTAGGACGATAAGTCGAAAAGTCTATGTGTACAATGACTATATAAAGCATTATCGAGGCACTCCTTTGGAGCTATACACGTATGCTACAGAAGAAGTAAAAAGCCAGCAATCCACTTCTAGTTCTTATTCGCCTAGTAGCAGCGGCAGTAGTTATTCATCCGGCGGCACCAGGCATTCAACTCCAACAACTGGAGCGTACATTCACACGGGGCCCAGAGGTGGTAGATACTATTACAACTCTAAAGGCAATAAGACCTACGTGAAGAGGAAATAGAGTTAACTTATAAGTATTTCAATCTACTTTAACCGACATCAAGGTCTAAATAGTCTATTAGGCTATTGATTACTGATTAAACGGTAAATCAGGTACCTGAAATAAGACCTACCTTTCGTTTTTCATCCTCTCTTGGTGGACTGGGTGAAAGTAGGGTTATGGCTAAAGGCTTCAGAGATTTCTGAGGCTTTTTTCTTGGCGTATAGTCAACATTTAAACTAGCCGCAATCCTGCACTTATATTTGTCCGTTACTTCATTAAATAGATTTCATGTTTCCATCCTTACGGTCTGTATCCTTCGGTTTAGCCCTCACGTTGCTTATAGTCTCCTGTGGACGCAAAGCAGTAGTTAATCCTTCAGACCCTTCATCTAACCTTTCTACGCAGGCGGTTCTGGGTTATCCTTCACTAGCGATCGGGAACGCCTCAGCCGATGGCTCGGAGTATCTGCTCATCAAGCCTCAATACGTACTTTCCTATCAACCCCTGAAAGGCATTGCCCGCTGGGTAGGCTGGCACCTGCAACGCAGTGATTTGGGTTCAGCCGATCGCCAGGATGACTTTAGGCCCGATGAGGACTTGCCGCGTAACTTCACGATGATCAGGCCCACCGATTACACCAACAGTGGCTTTGATCGCGGGCATTTATGTCCTTCGGGTGATCGCACGGCGACAGAAAACGATAATTCGGCTACGTTTGTGATGACGAATATGATCCCCCAAGCTCCGAGTGTAAACCGTGGGGTGTGGAATGATTTGGAAGAATATTGCCGGACTAAAGTGAAACTTGGACTGGAAGCCTATATCTACGCCGGTAGTTATGGTGAGGGTGGAAAAGGCTCCAAAGGAATGGCCTCTACCATCGCGAAAGGGAGCGTAATTGTACCGAACCGTTGCTGGAAAGTAATTCTGATCATGCCGGAAGGGGATAATGACCTTTCCAGGGTAGCAACGGAGAAAGTCGAAGTAATTGCAGTGAGCATGCCTAACTCGCAGGACGTAGCCGGTACGGGCTGGAGACGATGGACGGTAACCGTGCGTGAGTTAGAGCGAACGACGGGCCTGGACTTCTTTTCAGAGCTTCCCAAGGCCGTTCAGGACAAGATTGAGAATTAATAATTATCCGTTTTTAATAACCTAACCTTTCCCATGAAAAAAGTATCCTTTCTACTGGTATGCTTTGCCCTTTTCCTTCTTTGGTCATGCAAAAAAGATAAGGACCAACCTGTCTCATTTCCTAAATACTGGATCGTTAACTCTGTCACCCCTAAAGGTATCTATAGACTTTTCTATGACAATAAGGAAATTACCGATCAGGCAGCAATTAACAAGTTTCTGAGCGACTCATCTACCCATTTAAAGGGCCAGTATCTGAACCGTAAAGTCTATATGGAAACGCATCGAGCCATAGGAGATACAATTTTTACTATGCCCAAAGCAGACTCCATGGTTTTAAATAAGTGGGTAAAGTATAACGTCTCTCTTCATAATCATACCTATACGTTTAAAGGCAAAGAAGTGATTGTGATCAACCCAAACGATGATGTTGCGAAATCGTTAAGCTTTTTGAAATATAAGAATATCACGAATGGTTGTGTCCCTAATAAAATTTGTACGGGTCACGAATCATTCATTTCTACAGGCGACGATAAAGTAATGCAATTGCCTGTCATAGCCGTCACGCTTAAGTATTCTGAAGGGGTATTGAGTCAAGCTGGAATAAATGCATTTGATGAAACGTTCCCGCCCAAGATGCCAAAGGGAGATACGTTGTTAATTCGCGAATACGTCTATGAGCTCAAGGCCAAATAGGGTTTCATCAAAATTGATGCCTCTGATTATGAGGCGATTCACCCAAAGGTGAAGACCTTCGACATCATGTCGAACCCCACATAAGCTCGGCAGTAGTCGGGCTTATGTGGTTTAAAGGGAGCATGGAACGCATCTTTCACTAGTGATGGACTAAACTGGGAGAAAGCCATGAGATCACGAATGATAACGCCTTTGATTCTAATAGTCGAGGATGAAAAAGATTACATTGAATTATTAGAAAGAGGTCACAAGAAAAGTAACATCGCTTGCCATTACGTATGCATAGAGACTGCTGAGAATGCATTAGCCTTCTTGAAAGCTAATGACATTACGCCTCATATCATTCTGCTGGATTATGACTTGCCAGGCATGAATGGCTTTGAAATGATGGAGGAGTTAAAGCAGTCCGAATGGAAAGCTATTCCTATTTTGATGTTCTCGATTCATAGCCGACCTCAACTGATTGAAGAGGCTTACCAGCGGGGCGTAAATGCCTTTATTCCTAAACCCGAAGACTATAGCTCAATCATTGAACTTTGGAGTACCATCTGCTCTTTCTGGGGAGGCCATGTGAGCCTGCCTATTCTTAACTAGCATACATCCAGAACGGAGGTTTTCCGATTCTAGCCTTCAGGAAGTTTTTAGAGCCTATAAAATAGGAAGCAGAGTGAGCGTTATGGGTATATAAACGCCATCAAACCCTTCTGCTATGGAAAACCCTTTCGAAGTACTAGCTCAACGCCTGGATCGAATAGAAGAGCTATTAGTAAAGCTAACCGTTAAGTCGGAACAACCAGCTCCCTTACCCCAACAGAACAAATACATAAAAGCTCAGGAAGCAGCAGAGATATTACACATCAGCAAGCAGACCTTGTATACAAAAATCAAATCTATCCCTCACGTGAAGCGGTTTGGCCAGCTATACTTTATCAAAGAAGATTTGCTCGAGTATATAGAGAATGGCCTGTCACAGTCAGATACTCTCAAGCCTCATCCTAAACGCAGATAGGATTCATTTGAAGAGTTTTCTTACCCGATAAAAAGAGTGGAATCAGGAAGCGTTATGTAATTATCACAGGACGGTAGCTGAAGAAAACCGAAATCGACTGATAATGAGGCAAATACCCTTTTGGTACAAGGTATTGGATGGAGTGTCGATAAAATTGACGATACCAAAGAGTGACGCAAGTGCTGAAAGTGACGCTCAAACAAAATCTTTTTTTGCGATGAAGCGATAACCATAAGAACTTTTTTTTATGATTGCATTGAATTAACCTTGACCATATTAAATGAAAAAAAACGGAGGTGACTTTTGCAAAGAGGTTCTTGATGATTTTGCTACCTACAAAGTCATTATGAACGAACAAAAAAGGATTCTTGATGAAACAATACACATAAACGCGAATAAAAAGACAAGAACAGACTGGCTTGCAGCTAGATCCAAAATTGAACACTCAAGCGTAGAAGGTATTTTTTTCGAAGTTGAAGTTCTACCAGACAATCATAGACATTTTAAGTTTTTGATTATGGCGGAGGGTTACAGTAATAAGCGTCTTGCTAGGTATGACTCTGCAGGGTCTCCACATCGTAATCCGGCTAATAGCCCTCATTATAGTAAGCAACGTATAGCCCCTCCTCATTTTCATAAATGGGATGATCTTGGAAGAAATATAGCATACAAGACTGAAAAGCTAAACTCTGTCAAAGAAGAAGACTTAGGCAACATTAATCGTATAATAATACTTTTTTGTGAGGAAATGAAAGCATATTGCCAACACCTTTCATGGCCCATATTTAAGATAAATGAAAAACCAGGAAGCCAATTGCCGATGTTTGAAGAAGAAGAGAACGATGACCCACTTAAGAATATAAAATTTAAATGAACTGCTCTGAAATCAATATTGAAGCTATAAAGAATGAACTAAATGCATTATGGGATTGTCGCAGCCGCGGCAAAACCATTGAACTTTGGACCCCATTCACAACATTAACGAATAAATTTATTACAATATTCATTACTGAACGTAACGGCGATCTTATAGTTACAGATGGCGCATACTTCTTTCTTGGTGACTATGAAGTAGAGCCAAGTGCTGATGATACTCAACTTTTGAATAATATCCTTGTATATCAAAGATACTTTAAAGTTGACACTACCTATGATCACTACAAAAACCCTGTTTACTATAAAAAAACAAACAATTTTAATCAGCTACCAACCGCTATAATTGAACTGGCTCAGTTTATACAAGGGATTGTAAATATGGCTTTTGTGCAACTAGATGCAGATGAAGAATCGGAGCAACGAAAACTTTTTTCAAAGGATGCTAATAAATTCTTTAAAGACGCATTTGGAAAGAGAGCAAAACTAAACCATAAAATAGGTAATATCACATTTCCTGTTGCTATATCCCATGTCCATCAAGTATCCGTATGCAAATACATAACTGGTTCTAATCAATATGATTTTAGAGGTAGTTTAGCAAAAGCTAACTTAGACCTAGAATTAATTTATAAAGGAATATATGCTAAACAAATATCTAAAAAAGTTACACTTATCAATGATATTGCTTTCGGATACAAAAATGATTTGTTCTACGAGGAATTCAATTTGATGGAAGATAAAGATACCATTAGTGTAAAATGGAGCGAAAAAGAGAAACTTATTGAAATACTTCAATAATCATAGTCACTTAAATGGAATGAAAAAAGGGAACCACTACAAGCGGTTCCCTTTTTGTTTATGAGATAAGTTCGAATTGTGCCGAACCATGAACAAAGATAACATAATCAAATGAAGCCTGACTATCCCCTAGCCTAGCCTCTGAATGCGAGATAATTCAAAAATGTTTCAGTAACGTTTCAGTGAGAAAGCAAACATCCCTCTCAACATTCTGACTAGCAGACTATTAAGAGGGATGACCAGTACCCAGAGCCGGAGTCGAACCGGCATGCCCGTGAAGGCAATGGTGTTTGAGACCATCGCGTCTACCGATTCCGCCATCTGGGCATTGCGTATCGCGTTTGGGAGTGCAAGTATACAACATTCCTACACGCCTTGGCAAGCTCTTTCCTGAAAAAGTTTTCTACTTCTTCACATTCTCCTGTAAATCAACCTGCTGACTAAACTTATTCATAACGCAATGCATCAATGGGATCAAGCCGGGAAGCTTTCCAGGCGGGGTAAAAGCCCGAAAACAGGCCTACGACGACGCAAACGCTAATCCCAATGCCGAGCCATAACCAGGGAATAATAAAGCTAGCCGTGCCCTGACTGAGCAATTGCGAAACGACATTGCCAAATACCATTGCCAGGATGAGCCCTGCAACGCCTCCCAATACACAAATAACAATGGCTTCAATTAAAAACTGCTGCCGAATGCGACTCGGTGTTGCTCCCAGGGCTTTTCGAATGCCAATTTCCTGAGTTCGCTCGGTTACCGAAACCAGCATAATATTCATCAGAGCAATGCTGGCTCCTAGTAAGGTAATGATGCCGATACCAAAACCGCCATATTTGAGTTTAGAACTGGCTTCTTTGAAGTTTTCCGCCACGGCATCCGCCCGTTCCACCTGAAAAGAATCTTCCTGCGTCGTCGGATCACGGCGGATTTGCCGCATTAAGCCCCGGGCTTCGCCCATTAATAACTCTATCCGATTGAGGCCGGGGACGCTGGTAGTAATGGCAAAAGATAACACGCGGGTACCGGCCAATTGCCGGGCCGTTTCAATGGGTATATAAATTCGGCGGTCGTCTCCTCCACCCGTCAGGTTACCTTTTCGTTCCAGTAAGCCTACTACCCGAAATTTTGTCCCCAGCACCGTAATATCTTTCCCGATGGGTTGGGACGTTCCAAAAAGATTAGTCGCAATTTCGGCCCCCATAATGGCAACATTCGTAGACATCGACACATCATTGGCCGTCAGGTTACGCCCTTCCTGAAGTTTAAAACTTTTCACTGCGAAAAAATTCTCGTCAATTCCCATCACCGTGACGTTGGGATTACTTTTTTTGCTCTCAAACTTGACCTGAGCTGCTCCCGTCACCATCGTAGCAAGAGAAACGGTAGCACCAAAGCCAAATCGTTCTTTGTATTCCTGAGCTTCGCGGTAAAGAATCGCCCCAAAAACCTTCTGCCGGCGACCGCCAATACGAATTCCCATCTGTTCGCCCTGATTAATATCAAACGTATTCGCCCCCAGACCAGCAAAGCTATTATCCATACTGCTCTGAATACCGTCGATGGCCGTCAGAATGCCCACCAGACTACTGATTCCCACGGCAATGATCAAAGAAGTAAGAACCGTACGTAATAAATTCGCCCGGATGGATCGTAATCCTTCGCGGGTATTTTCAAGCAAATTCATAGATTGCTCCTTAATTATCTTTAATTTCTGGTAAATTCATTCTTTCAAGAACCATGATCGGAAGATCGTATATGGTCTAAAGGTCAAAATTCGTTCCTGATTTTGAAAACTACTGCACCAATGAAACGACTAATCGTTCCGTTCATCCTTTTCTGCGTGATTTGCGGTTCCGCTCGGGCCTCGCAAATACTGATTCCGATGGATGAATCCCAGAAAAATCACCTCAAAGCGTATGGTCTGGCGTATTGGGTCCTAAAAAATTACGAAACCGAAGTTGAGTGGTTACTTAATTACCGGGGCGGCAGTTTCATGATCCCCGAAAACCAGAAATTTCAGAATGAGCTAGTTATTCGGGGCATCAGTTATGAAGTCATTTCGGACGGTCAGGCCCAGCAAATTCGTCAGGAGTTGCAACAGCCGGATGTGAACATGGACGTGGTAAAACTTCAGAAAGCTCCGAAAATTGCCGTGTATAGTCCAAAGGTAAATCAGCCCTGGGACGACGCCGTAACACTGGTACTAACCTACGCCGAAATTCCCTACGAAACGGTTTATGATGATGAAGTCATGAGTGGCAAGTTACCCACCTACGACTGGCTACACCTTCACCACGAAGACTTTACCGGACAAATGGGTAAGTTCTGGCAGCACCGAAATTATCCCTATTACCAGGCTCAGAAACGGAATGGCTTACAGGCAGCGGCTAAATATGGGTTTTCAACCATTCCTGAATTGAAATTTAACGTGGCAAAAAAAATTCAGGAATTCGTTTCGGGTGGTGGGTATATGTTCGCCATGTGTAACGCAACGGATACCTATGACGTAGCTCTGGCGGCCAATGGTGTTGATTTCGTAGACCCTTTTTACGACGGAACCCCCGCCGATCCAAACATTAATCAGAAGCTTGATTTCTCTAAAACCTTTGCTTTCAAAGACTTTAAGGTTATCCTTGACCCTTACCAGATTGAATTTTCTACGGTAGACAGCCAGCCCGAAGAACGCCGATTGATCGAGTCTAACGATTACTTTCAGTTATTTCAGTTTTCAGCGAAATGGGATGCCGTTCCTACGATGTTAACCCAGAATCATACCACGACCGTGAAAGGATTTATGGGGCAAACGACGGCTTTCAAAAAGGAATACATTAAGCCGGAAGTATTGATTCTGGGCGAGAATCGTTCAGTGGGCGAAGCTCGCTACATTCACGGAACCTTCGGTAAAGGCTTCTGGACCTTCTACGGTGGTCACGACCCCGAAGATTATCGTCACGAAGTAGGCGAAGAACCGACAGATTTAAACTTACACCCTACCTCACCGGGGTATCGGCTGATTCTTAATAACATTCTTTTCCCCGCCGCGAAAAAGAAGAAAATGAAGACCTAATAAAAATCCCAGTCAGCTATACAGACTGGGATTTTTTATGGTACTAACCTAAGCCGTTAACGTCCCCGGCCAAACCAAGCTTTCACGTCATGCTGAGCTTCAATATTCGTTTGAACGGACTTGGGTAACTTGGCAAAGAAGTCAATTCCGGTTTTCTTTTCAACGTCATCAATTGAAGTCGTAAAATCCTGAAGAACTACGTTCACAAAAGCTTTATTGGCGATAAAGAACGCAATAGCTTCCTGTTTATGAGGATCGTATACGAGTTTGTAGTAATATTCAGGAACCGCAATTTTCGTACTCTTGCCAATCGTTGGTAATCCTTTTTTCAGAACGGGTCCAGTAACAATGACCAGATCACCCCGTTTTTTGCTCCAGCTTCTTACTTTCTGCTCAATGTTATTCCAGATGCCCGTGTTAAGCTCGTGCAATTGCGGAGACATATTACTCATGTAAAAACTTTCGTCCTTCAATTCCTGATCATAGTTAAAATCGCCTGCCGGAGCCAGGTGCCCCCGATCATAACCCGTATTGGTGTAATCGTTTGGTAAAGCTGTTTTCGTCTTTACCATTGGATCGGGCTGAAAACTATCGGCTCGCTTAGCATTACCTTTTTTGTTAATTAACAAATGGACCACCCAAGATGGCTGCTCATATTCTTCCTGATAGTCAAGAATGTATCCTCTGCGTCTGATAATCTGATCATTCTTGTTGTAGGCAGGTAAGTACTCATCTATCGAACCCAGCGTAGAGCTAGTATTTTCCTCTCCGCTTTGTGTACTGCTTTCCTCCCGTACATCCGAAGCTTCCGAGTCATACTCTTCTTTCCTACCCTTTTCACGTTTCGAACCTGTTTCTTTGCTGGTATCCACCGGACGCGTTTCCGGTGGGCGTTTCATGCCCGCTATTTCATACAAATCCCCCTTGATTACCTCAAAAGGATGCGGCTGGTTACAGTAGCGGAGAACCAGTCCGATACCCACTAAAAACAGAATAAAAACGAAGCGATTATTACGCATCCCTCTCGTACGTGCCATTTCAACTAATAAATAACGAATTCTAAAACGGGTGTAAAGATGACTCGTTTTTGTCAAATCTGTTTAGTTTACGGTTGTCGGTTTGCAGTTTTTAGTCAGATTTATTCCGTTTTGTTTCAATTTATTACTCACAATCTATCTTCGTACTTCTGACATCTCTCTTATGACTCCTGAAATCATTCGCGAAACCAGCGAATTCATACAAAATCAGTTACCCGATTTTGAAGCCAAGATCGGTATTATTCTAGGTACGGGCCTTGGGCATCTGGCTCAGGAAATCGAGGTGCTTTGCGAAATTCCTTATCATGTGCTCCCCCATTTCCCGATCTCTACGGTTGAAACGCATTCAGGTAAATTAATACTGGGCACTTTGGGCGGAAAATCCGTTATCTGCTTGCAGGGCCGCTTTCATTATTACGAAGGGTATTCGATGCAGGAAGTTACCTTTCCTATTCGGGTATTGCATTCGCTGGGCGTGAAGTATCTGTTTGTGTCCAACGCCGCCGGGGGCCTCAATCCGGTATTCAACATCAGCGATTTAATGATCATTGAAGACCACGTTGCGTTATTTCTGCCCGAAAGCCCCTTACGCGGCAAAAACCCTGCTTCATTTGGCCCGCGTTTCCCCGACATGAGCCAACCGTATGATCTTGAGTTAATTAATCAGGGAAAAGCTATTCTAAAAGAGTTGGGAGTAACCGTTCATTCGGGTGTATATACCAGCGTTCAGGGACCACAACTAGAAACCAAAGCCGAATACCGACTCCTTCGTCAGCTCGGCACAGATGCCGTTGGCATGAGTACTGTTCCCGAAGTAATCGTAGCTCATCAGGTGGGCATGAAGGTTTTTGCCTGTTCTGTCATCACGGATTTATGTTTCCCTGAAACGCTGAAAGAAGCCAAATTCGAAGAAATCCTGGCGGCAGCTGCTCAGGCTGAACCTTCCCTAACCCAACTCTTTATTCGATTAATCCAACAGATTTCCTGAGGTTTTGTATCTTTCGGTTCCTCTACACGCCTTCGGGTTTCACCGCCCGAAGGCAGACGCTAAACCTCTATGAACCGAAGAACTTTTCTGGAAAGCACTTCCAAGGCTTCCCTGGCCTTTTCCGCCGTCCCTTTGTTATCCTCTTTCGTTCGAACGGAAAAATACAAAACCGCCCTCATTGGCTCAGGCTGGTTGGGGCATGAATATCCTACGGTGTGCCATACAGGCGGGGCAATCGAAAGTAGTTGCTCTTTGTGACGTGGATACTCGCCAGATCAAGACCGCTCAGCAAGAACTCCGTAAACTCACCAGCGATCAGCCCAAAGTCTATCGGGATTACCGCGAAATGCTGGCCAAAGAAAAACCTGAAATTGTAATTGTAGCCACGCCCGATCACTGGCATCCGCTTTGCTGCATTGCGGCCATCGAGTCGGGAGCTCATGTATATGTAGAAAAACCCGTTAGTCATACCATCTTGGAAGGTCGGGCGATGGTGAATGCCGCTCGTAAGCATAATCGCGTCGTACAGGTAGGCACGCATCGACGCGTTTCCCCCCATAACATTTCAGGAATGGATTTTCTGAAATCGGGCAAAGCCGGAAAAATTGGCATGGTCCGAGCTTTCGTGCATTACGGCGGTGGTCCAGGAGAGAAAACACCCGCTCAGGAGCCACCCAAAGAACTCGACTGGGACGCCTGGTGCGGCCCCGCTCCCCTCGCCGAGTACCACCCCAGCATGCATCCGAAAGGCTTTCGTTTATTTCTGGATTATGCCAACGGGCAGCTTGGCGACTGGGGCATTCACTGGCTGGATCAGATTCTGTGGTGGAGTGAAGACCCGCATCCCAAACAGATTTACTCGACGGGTGGCAGAGCCATTCGCCAGGACGACACCGATGCCCCGGATCACCAAATTGCGGCCTGGAAGTTTGACGATTTTACGGTTGAATGGGAACACCGGCTTTTTGCGGGGAATGAAGCCGAAAAAGCCAATGTCGGCTGTTACTTCTACGGTACGGAAGGAACCTTTCACATGGGCTGGACGGATGGCTGGACTTTCTATCCGACTAACAAGAACAAATCCATCATTCATCAGGACCCTAAACTAGATTTACCCGATCAGCAAAACATTGCTGCACTCTGGCGTAATTTCCTCGACTGCATTGAAAGCGGACAAAAGCCCGTTTGTGATATTGAAATTGGCCAGCGATCCACGAACATGGCTCTCCTAGGGATGCTTTCGTATAAATTAGGCAGAAGTATTAACTGGGATGGTACGAAAGAACAAATCCTGAATGACGAAGAAGCCACTAAACTTCTCCGACGAGATTATAGGGGAGAATGGCAATATCCGGTCTAAAATAAGGCTTTCACTGATGGGAACTTAAGAAATGAACTATTGCTGGCAGAGAAAAAGCTGGAAAAACTGTTTATCACTCACAAGCTAAAGGCCCTGCCGCTACCAGCGTGGCCCAGACAGCTTTTTCTGCTGGCAGCAATATTTGTATTAGCTTGATCACATTGCCTCTAAAAAACTGTTTCTCATTCATATCCTAAAGGCCCTGCCGCTGCCAGCTTTTCCGCTGGCAGCAATAGCTTATTTGGGGTTTGCTGCCAGCAAAAGCTGGCCGGGCCACGCTGCCAGCGGTATTTCCTATCTACACGGCTGATCCGATAATTTGCTTATTATTTCTATTAGCAAACATCCCCCAACAAACAACTATCCCCTAAAGCTCCCATTCATCCACCCAGCGTTGATAAGCTCCCTTAAGCTCTCGCAGGGCATGAAAATCCTTTGCTTCTTCCGCCTTCTGAATTCCCTCTTCGTAAATCACTCGGGCTTTGTCCTCTTCCTCCTGCTCTGCCCAGAATTGGGCGGCGTGGTAATAGGTGGGTAAGTAGTCTGGGAAATCGCTGATTAGCTTATCAAACCCTTCCCCCGCTTTAGTGGAATCCGTTTTCTGATATTCTAACGTCAGAGCATACCAGTTGAAAGGATCATTGGGTTCTTCCTTACAAAAATCTATTAACAATTCCAGACGGTTCATAACGGGATTTTATGGGCTGATCGCGGGGAAACAGACCCGTATGAGTATTTTTATTTTATTCCATTTGCGAAGATAATCCATAAGCGATTCTCCTTCAAAATGCTGCTTATGTCAGCTTAAAATCATGAGCTGACCCTAATTTTTCTGCCAAAAATGGCATCAGAACAATTGGTATAGTCTTTTCGTTACACTTTTTGTAACTCCTGAAAGGCATTATAAATCGGAATAAGGCAGGTCTGGTTTCCAAAACTCGACGGGTCTTGTTACTTTTGCCTACCTTTCTAAACAGAGGTCGTAACCAGTGGAAAAAATCAAGTTAGAGATTTTAGGTCTTTCCCCGAGTCAATCACAGACCGGGTCATTTGCTCTGATATTGGGTGAAGAGTTTGGTAATCGTCGATTACCCATCATTATTGGCATGTTCGAAGCCCAGGCAATTGCTATCGAAATTGAAAAAATAACCCCGAACCGTCCGATGACGCACGATTTGTTTAAATCGTTTGCTCAGGGTTTTCATTATAAGGTCACTGAAATTGTGATTTCCGATCTGCGGGAAGGGATTTTCTTCGCTCAGATTGTCTGCACGGATGGATTAAAAGAACGCGTGGTTGATGCCCGTCCGTCGGATGCCATCGCCATTGGTCTGCGTTTCAATGTTCCCATTTATACTTTTGAAAACTTACTTTCAGAAGCCGGAATCGTTGCCAATGAAGGAACTTCAAGCGAAAAACCTGAGCCCGCTCCCGTGTCAGCCAGCAAGCCTTTTCCCGATCAGTTGAAAGATAACACAACCGAAGATTTGCATAAAATGCTGGATCAGGCTTTGACGAATGAAGAGTACGAAAAAGCAGCCCAGATTCGTGACGAAATAAGTCGTCGCAATTAGGAGTTACTGTTCGTTAAAAACCCTTAAAAAGAGCAAGCGGCTGTTTCTTCCTTCGGGAAACATCTATTTTTGCAAGGATTCGCTCGTATGGCCACAGAAAAACAACGTAAAAAGTATTTACCTAATCTGACTATTACTGTTAGCTTAACCATCGCCCTGTTTATCATTGGCTTGTGTGGTTTATTAACAGTGATGGGCCGGAAATTATCGGAGGTAGTAAAGCAAAATATTGAGGTTCAGGTGTACCTCAACAAAGATCTTACTGCCGAGCAATCCGAGGGAGTTCGTAACCAGATTCTGGCTAAACCATACGTTGCCCGGAAAGAGGGCAAGCCTCAGGTAACCTTTGTTTCCAAGGAAGAGGCTGCGGAAAAGTTTATTAAAGATACGGGCGAAAATTTCAAAGAGTTTCTGGGCGAAAATCCGCTTCGGGATGGCGTCTTTATTAAAATTCAGGAAGATTATTTTTCAGAAAACGGTCTGAAACAAATCAAGCAGGATTTACAACGCATTCCGGGGGTTTTTGAAGCTAGCTACGTAGAGAATTTTGTAGATGAGGTGAACAAAAACATCACTAAAATCTATATTGTGCTTTCGTCCTTCGTAGTTTTATTACTGATTATCATTGTTGTTCTGGTTAATAATACGATTAAACTCGCTCTTTATTCACAGCGGTTTACTATTCGTAGTATGCAGTTGGTTGGAGCCACCAATGGATTTATCCGCAAACCCTTTTTATACCGCGGATTGATTCAGGGCATTGTTAGTGCAATACTCGCCTGCGGGTTATTAGTAGCTATTATTAATCTGGGTTTCAAGTACGTTCCCGAGATTAATGTCCTGCTAGGAGATTGGGAGAAGTTAGGAATCCTGGCCGCTGTGCTGTTGATCATTGGCATGTTTATTGGATTTGTAAGCACGCTTCAGTCCGTAGAACGCTATCTACGCTCATCTGTCGATAAGCTTTACTAGCTTTTTGTTATTAAAGATTTTATACCCGGTTAACGCTCATACATTTAACTATTATGGCAACAGAATTTAAAACCTCAGGCATTTCCAGCCCCTTCGCAACTGGCAATGACGCCTCAGCTCAAGCGAAAGCCATGCCTTTTCAGCGTAGCAACTATTTGTGGATGATCATCGGCGTGGTTACCATCCTGGCAGGCTTTTTCATCATGAGTATGGACAAAGAGGAATTTGGCTTCGGTTTCCTGGGCCTTACCCTCGGCCCTATCGTTGTGGTTGCTGGTTATATCATTGAATTCTACGCCATTTTACAAAAGCCTAAGGCTTAGTTCATACAGGTCTTGTTTGAAGGGTACTGGGAGCATCTCTGCTTCCAGTACTTTCTTTGTTTTATTCCGCCAAATCTACTTCCTATTTAATCAACCTTTTTCATGTCAATTCTACACGCTATTATCTTAGCAATTATTGAAGG
Source organism: Siphonobacter sp. SORGH_AS_0500 (assembly GCF_031453245.1). Classification (NCBI taxonomy): domain Bacteria; kingdom Pseudomonadati; phylum Bacteroidota; class Cytophagia; order Cytophagales; family Cytophagaceae; genus Siphonobacter; species Siphonobacter sp. SORGH_AS_0500. Next base: position 2,264,815 of record NZ_JAVIYT010000001.1, on the reverse strand, counting down.
CCTTACGGAGTATTTACCCATTTCATCCACCGGCCACATGATTCTTTACTCTTCGTTCGCCGGCATTGCTTCCGATCCTTTCGTCAAACTTTTTACGGTTGCCATTCAGTTCGGAGCGATTCTATCGGTGGTTGTTTTATACTTCAAGCGTTTTTTCCGTTCATTTAATTTTTATATCAAGTTATTCGTCGCTTTTATACCCGCCGCCGTTTTTGGTTTGTTATTCAGCGATATCATCGATAGCCTGTTAGAAAGTGCCATGGGCGTCGCCGTTTCCTTACTGATCGGAGGAATCATTTTACTCTTTGTAGACAAATGGTTTACCAACCCGGTCATTACTGAAGAGAAGGACATTAACTTATGGAATGCCTTCAAAATCGGGATGTTCCAGTGTATCGCCATGATTCCGGGCGTTTCCCGTTCCGGTGCATCTATCGTTGGCGGGATGAGTCAGGGGATCAGCCGTAAAGCAGCAGCGGAATTCTCCTTTTTTCTGGCTGTTCCAACGATGTTTGCGGCCACGGGCAAAAAAATGCTGGATTATTTCATGGACGGAAACACGCTAACGGGCGATCAGATTCAACTGTTTGTCATTGGCAACGTCGTAGCCTTTATCGTAGCCATGATTGCCATTCGTTTCTTTATTAGTTTCCTGACGAAATACGGCTTTAAAGTGTTCGGCTGGTACCGAATTGTGATGGGCATTATCATCATCGCCCTCTTGATGAGTGGCGTTAATATGGAAGTAGTTTAACCCTTGAGTATGGAGCGTGAGGAACAGCAAGTCCAGGCAGCAGATCCCGGAGAAGTCATTATGATAGATAAGCCCCTGGGCTGGACTTCTTTTGCGGTAGTTAAAAAGCTGAAGTGGGCGGCGAAATATAAAAAGATTGGTCATGCAGGTACCCTGGACCCTCTGGCAACGGGTCTGCTAATTTGCTGTACAGGCAAAATGACCAAGCAAATTGAAACGTATCAGGCGGCAGAAAAGGAATACACCGGAACGCTGGTGTTAGGAAAAACCACTCCTTCCGTCGATCTGGAAACGCCTTTTGATGGCGAATATCCGGTAGATCATATTACTCCCGAAGTGATTGAAAAGGCTTTGGCAGAGTTAACCGGAACGATTTTACAAACCCCTCCTATTTTTTCAGCCGTGAAAGTAGAAGGCGTTCGGGCTTATGAACTGGCCCGCAGTGGTCAGGAAGCAGAAATTAAGCCTAAACAAATTACTATTACCGCTTTTGAACTCGATCAAAGCCGTTTTCCTGAACTGGATTTCCGGATTGTCTGTTCCAAAGGCACTTATATCCGTAGTTTAGTTCGCGATTTCGGGTTGCTCTGCCAGTCAGGAGCTTATATGAAAAGCCTTCGTCGGACGCGTATTGGTGAATTCCACATTGATGACGCGATTTCTCTGGAAGATTTCGTAGAAACACACCGCCCTGGCAGTGTGCTTTACGAACCCCGAATCAGACCCCTTTAAATTTATGCAAGTATACCATGGTATAGAGGAATTCAGGAGACTTCCTAACGCAGTTGTCACCAGTGGAACTTTCGACGGTGTACACTTAGGCCATCAGAAAATCTTAAATCGATTAATCGAATCAGCCAGGCAGTCCAATGGTGAGTCGGTGGTGATTACCTTCTGGCCTCATCCGCGTATTGTGGTTTCCGCGGATAGTGCGGACCTGAAATTACTCAATACGCTCGATGAAAAAATAGAGTATCTCCAGGCTTCTGGTATTGATCACTTGCTGGTTATTCCTTTCAATCGTGATTTTTCTTTATTAACCTCTGACGAGTTTATCCGAAAGATCCTGATTGATACCATTGGTACCAAGCGTCTGGTAATTGGTTACGATCATCGTTTTGGACGAAACCGGGAAGGTGGGTTCGATTACCTTCAGGCCCATTCGCACGAATATGGTTTTGAAGTGGAAGAAATCCCCCGGCAGGATGTTGAACATCTGGCCGTAAGTTCAACCCGAATCCGGCAATCCTTACTGACCGGAGATGTGACGACAGCGGCGGCCTTTCTAGGTCGATCATATACGCTGAGTGGAACGGTCGTTAAAGGTCGGCAACTGGGTCGGCAACTGGGTTATCCTACTGCCAATCTGGAATTACCCGAATCCTATAAGCTTGTTCCTGCCGATGGAGTGTATGCCGTTCGGGTGAAGTGGAAGAGCAACTGGTATGGGGGAATGTTGAGTATCGGAACCAACCCTACTGTTGACGGTACGATCCGTACCATTGAAGTCAATATTTTCGATTTCGATAAGGAAATTTACGGAGAAAAACTCACGCTGGAATTTGTCATCTGGCTTCGCGGGCAAATTAAATACAACGGCCTTGAACCCTTAATAGCCCAGATTGGGCAGGATAAAATTGATTCATTAAAGTTCTTATAAATCAACAAAGGATGGCTAATGCTCATCCTTTGTTCGTAACTATAGTAACATAAACGTATAAAATAATAGAGTTTTTAACTCACGAAGACTCAATTTAGCATTCTAGATATTCTCTTATATTTGGCTGGACTTTTTATTACACCACCTTCCATGCCAATCATTTATACTTTTTACGGAAAAATTATTATTATACTACTTCTTGTAGCTTTTACCTCTCATGTCTGGGCTAAGTATAGGTCGGAAGCTTCCTTAAAAACAAAAGGATTTATCTACATTTTTCTTGCCATTACTTTAGCATTACGGCTTTTAAATATTCAGAATACTGAGGGAGATGTGGATACAAGTACCTGGCTTTCGAGTGCTATTTCCATCAATTATTATCCAGATAAACTTTGGAAGATTCTGAATTATACGGACTCACGTCCGCTTACTGTTCTACCGATCTTAATTCCCAGTTGGTTAGGTATTAACTTAAGTTACGCTCTGACCAATGTGGTTACTATTCTCTGCTGGTTAGGAATCATTTTCTATTTCTATAAATCCATTGCCCTCTTTATTGATGCTAAACGGGCTCTACTGATTACCTGGACGCTTTGTCTTTTTATTAGTACTACCTGGTCTCTTCAGCATACGGCCTATAACTCAGAACATATCAGTATTTTCTTAATAACACTGGCGACCTACCTGTATGTTAGGTATGAAAAAACGAAACAGACCTCTGGTTTCCAGATATTTACTTTAGGAACTATTCTGGGAAGCTTGATCTATGCGAAGTTTCAAAACGCTCCAATGGGTTTGGTCATTGCTGCTTTCGCGATGCTATTAACCCTTCGTTTAAAAAACTATACATTCTTAGCTTTACTGATTTTAGGAGGAATTCTTCCTACATTATTAATCAATCTGGTCTTTATTTATTATCATAAACTCTCAGACTTCTGGATAAATTATTTCTGGAATTATCTATTGTATTCTTACTCGACTCAATTTCAATCCCTACCAACCATCGAAAGGTTTAACCCAATTCGAATTGGTAAATTCATTTTGAATGTAAAATCCTCTAGAATTTATTTCTTTGCCTTGATACCTTTGACTATTCTAGGAATTTCCTATACTTTATTCCGTAACAGAATAGCCAGTTCTTTTGAAAAAATTAATGGTTATTTTTCGGTACTTATGGTGGCTACCAGCCTGTATGCCATTGGTCAATCAGGTAACCTATTTTCTCATTATATCCTCTATCTATTTATTCCTGTTTTATACTGTATTGCTGCATCTATCCCCTATTCCAATCGAAAAATTAGTTATGCGTCCATCCTTCTTTTAGTACTAGTTTCATTGATTCAGGCTATCTACAACGTCTTTACTATACCACCTGAAAGTAGCTCTGATAAAGTTGCTTATGAAACGCAAATTATCGATCAAATCAGGCAACATTCCACCGATAAAGATAACATCGTAATTTGGGGTTGGGTAGACCGCTGGTACGTGCAGTCTAATCGAGCCTGTGGGTATCGGATGCCTCACAGTCACCATTTATTTATGAAGTCGGATCTTTACGCTCACCGTATAGCTAACTTTATTGGCGATATGGAGGAAAATAAGCCGGAGATTTTTATTGATACGATGGACTCCACCTATCCCATGGCTAAAGGACTAGGCAAGGCCCATGAATATTATGCCGAAGTGAAAGCCTATATCGGATCAAAATACCACTTAATTTCAACCATAGATCAGGTTAGAATTTTCAAACGTAATCCATAGAAAAAGGCCTTCAGTAATGCTGAAGGCCTTTTTCATATAGCTATTTTTCTGTTTAGTCTACCAGCTTTACGTAGCTTCCAAGCCACTTCACTTCAGACTTTAACTGGCGAAAAATTTTCTGCACTTTATCGTCTTTCACGTGTCCTTCAAATTCCATTAAAAACCAGAATCCGAAACGATCGCCCTGACGGCTGGGGTGACTGGCTAATTTAGTCAGGTTAATGTCGTATAACTCAAACTCACGCAGGCAACGTGAAAGTGTACCGGGCTTATCCGAATCCGGGAACTGGACAATTACCGTCGTTTTGTCATTACCGGAAGGCACGGTTTCAAACTCTTTCGCCAAAATCAGGAAACGAGTTCGGTTAACGATGGAATCCTGAATGTTATTAAACAAGACAGGAACCCCAAAAATTTTACCCGCAATGGCCGAGCAAATGGCAGCAGCGTTAGGATCCTCAGAAGCCAGTTTTGCTGCTTTGGATGTTGATTCTACCGGAATAATTTCTACTGAATAATTTCCAAAGTAATCATCCAGGAAACGCTTACATTGACGGAAACCGATGTCCTTGGAGTAAATGCGTTGAATTTCGCTCAGCTTTTCTGCCTTCGTTACAAAAGCAAAATGAATGGGCGTTACGATTTCCGCTGCAATTCGAATATTCTTCTCGTTGAGGTTATCAACCGTTTCAAATACTAAACCCTCCTGATTATTCTCGATGGGAACGACTCCAAATTTCGCCCTTCCCGTTTCAACCGACTCGAACACTGAACGGATGGTTGGCAAGGCATCATACTCACTCATGGCACCAAAACGCGACTCAGCGGCTTGGTGCGTAAAGCTACCTTCCGGTCCCAGATAGGCTACACGCTCGGGCAACTCGATGTTACGGGCAACGGCAAAAATTTCCTGGAAAATCGCTTCAATAGCATCCTTCTGTAATAAGCCTTCGGATTGGTGGCTTAAACGATCTACAATTGATTTCTCACGTTCAGGGCGATAGATCAGTGCTTGCGAAGAGCGTTTCAGTTCACCTACCTGCTGAACTACATTCATCCGCGAGTTCATCAAAGCAAGCAACTGATTATCAATAGAATCTATCTGATTTCTTAATTCATCTAAAGTCACAACAGGGAGGAGTTTATGTCGATAGGCTGCTGTTCTTACTTCAGGCCTCTTAATTTTCGTGTAAAATTAAGTTGTTTTTGCGTGAGTATCTTTTCTTTTAACAAAGTTCCCCAGGGTCTTTTGTAGTTCTCGGGATCATACTTCATGGCACGCATGGTGTACTTCAACCGATCCCAGAATTTTTGCTCAAATTCAACAGTGTCGGGTAATAGCCAGTAAAATTCAGCCATCGTCCGTTTGAAACGATCCGTAAACTGATACCCCGTTTCCCGATCCAGATGCTCATACATATTAATGCGATTCAGCAGAAAATGGGCTTGCCAGCGGTGATCGGTGTTGCTCTGACCTCCGGCATGCTTGCGATATACCGACATTACCTCGTCCATATATCCCGCAGGACCACGCTGAGTCATCAGAATATTCAAAGGAATATCACCGCTTTTCGACTGGGGCATCCAGGCTGGTAACTTGGGCAAGAAAGACTTACGCAGTACAATACTTGCCGTGGCCATAAACCAGGTTTCTTTATTACCAATCAGATCATCGACCGTAACGACTTTCTTTTGGGTATGGTCGTTAATCAGATATGAAGGAGCACTGTTATCCTGGTAACGAGCTTCTGCATTATGAAAGCACATGGAGAAATCAGGATGCTGATCCATAAAATCAACCTGCTTTTGCAGTTTCAATGGATCAATCCAAAAATCATCTCCTTCGCACAGAGCCAGATACTCGCCCTGACAGGCATCGTAGGTGTCAATGAAGTTGTAAATAGCTCCCCGATTGACCTGATTCAACAACAGTCGAATCTTATCGGGATACCGTTGCTGGTATTCTCTCAATACTTCCTGAGTATTGTCTTTGGAAGCATCATCGCCCACCACAATTTCAAATTCAAAATTGGTTTGCTGGGCAAGAAAACTCTCCAGAGCCTCGGCGATGAAAGGCCCGTGGTTATAAGTAATGCAATAAACGCTAAGCTTTGGCTTCATAATTTTTAAAGAATAGCATCAGGCGATCTGATACTCATCGCGAAGAAGACTCATTCCCATAACATCGACAAACTGTCCGTTTTTGAAAAGAGACTTGCGATAAATGCCCTCCCGTTGAAAACCGATGGATTCGTACAGGCGAATGGCCCGTTCGTTATCGGGTAACACAGTCAGGTAAATGCGGTGAAGGTTTAAGTCAAGAAAGCCGTGTTTCAGAATAGCCTGCGTAGCCTGACGGCCCAGCCCTTTCGACTGATGATTCTTTTCACCAATCATAATGCTGTATTCCGCCTGCTGATTCATCCGATCAATCTGGGTAAGCTGAACCGTGCCCACTAATGTGCCTTCATCCAGAATGGCTAGCCGCACGGCTTCGTTTCGGTGTTGCTGATAATAAGCAAACCAGTTCCGGTCGGCTTCGAGGCCAATGTACCGAAACTGGTTTGTTAAGTACTGCATCACTTCCGGGTCGTTCCGCCATTGATTAATAACGGGAACGTCTTCAGTTATGATTTCTCTTACTTGAATCATGCTTTGTTTTCTGCAACAACGTATACACTACTGCACAAATCGGGATATACCTGACCTAACTGATAGCATCCTTCCATGTACTTATCGTCGATGATACCCGCTTCCAGAGCTTTGTCTAACTGGAAGTTAGCCAGGCCTTTGAAGAAAATACCCCCACGGTGTACTACGCTTAATCCCGCTTCCAGCACATCTTTTTCCAGCGTATCCAACGAGTATGTAATGCGGTGACCGTGTTTGATGTCAGCAGGAGTTAGAGCTGCATTGTGTGTCAGGAAGCCCATTTTAACGGCAATCTGACGTGAACCAGCATTAGCATTAGGTACAATCAGGTATAACCGTCCCGTTGGTGTCAGGAAGTTTTTAACCCTTGACATGATTTCAACGGGGTTAATGAGGTGTTCCAGTACGTGCATGATAAAGATGGCATCGTACTTTTCATCAGACTCAAACGTTTCGAACAGCCCGTTAATAAATTTCACTTTATCGCCTACCCGACCCCGAGTAATATTCAGGAATTCTTCTGCTGCGTCAACAACCGTAAGGTCTTCGAAACGCTTGGAAAGAATGGTCGTAAACTCCCCATACATGCAACCCATTTCCAGTGCTTTTCCTTCACGCATGAACGGCTCAAGCGTCCGCATCATATAATGACGCATCCGACGGTCAAACTCATAATCGTCGTAATCGGCAGTGATTTTATTAAGGTTGTCATATTCAGCCTGAAGCGTCTGATCCATAATCTTGGTTGAATTTGTTTAAATGATAAACCCCTCCCGGCTTTCAAACCGGGAAGGGAAGAGTATATAATTTCAGAATAAATTATTCATCAATAAGCTCTTATCTATAGCTTGACAAGAGGTTTTTACGGAGTTAGCACTGGTTCCCGTCTGCAAGTTAACGATATTAACCCTGACCTGGAATATACAAACGTTTTTCTGGTACCTGATACCATTCGTCCAGGTTAGCTGGTACGCGGGAATTATATCCTAAAAGCTGTTTGGCTAAAGGAGGGAAATTTGCTACCCGATCATAACCAAAGTAACGAGAATAATCGAACTGAGGCTTGAAGAAAGGCTTTGTAAACATCGGTGTTAACCCACGACGAATCTGGTCTGTCTGGTTCGTACCAGCAGCGTGCCATACGTTAGAGTTAAATAGAACGATACTCCCTTTTTTCGCAACGGCCTGCTCGGCAACAGCAAAGAACTCTTCATCCGTTGGTTTCTCAGCGTATTTATGAGAACCGCTCATGAACCACGTCGCACCGTTTTCGGGCGTAAAATCATCCAGCATCACCAGCATATTCATCATCAGGGGTAGGTCTCCACTCCAGGTACGAATATCCCGGTGCACGTTACCTACGTATGAAGACGTTTCTGCCTTGAAGTTCATTACTCCCCCGAAGGAATTAAGAATATATGGACCGTTATCAAAATAGGCAGTCAGGTATTCATGCAAAGGCATTTCTTCCACAAACTTCATGAAAGGGCCTTCAAAAACCACCAGGTGGTGTGAAGTTCCTGCCGTACGATTCACTACCCCATTTTTAATCTGAATCTGACGACACTCTTCAGTGGCTATATCCTGAGCTTTGATCAGCTCTTCACGGAAGCTATCTTCCAGTACTTCATGAAAAATTACCCAACCTTTGGTATCCATCTCTGACTTGAAAGTTTCGAGATCCATTAATTGGGGGCTGGTTACTACATTGTCCATAACAGATTGGATTTGGTTTTCGCAAAGATAGAGTGGAACACTTTTCAGAGGGGTACCGAAAAGTCACCCTATCCATAAATAATTATCACTTTTTAGGATGAACTTTTAAGCAGGATAAAATAAAAATCCGCTCAAATTGAATTTTTCTAATAAACCAGTTCTATGCTCGTAACTATCTTCTTGCTATTTCGTGGTTTCAGATCGCTAAACGTTATCAACGATCTTCCATAAAACCTGTTACTTGGAAGAATGTTTGAAGTTATAGAAAAAACGCCTGATTCAGATTTTATGAATCAGGCGTTTTTTACTAAAGGCTTATGCTTGGCTAAGCGACTTCCAGCGTTTCTTCTATTTCGTCTTTTTCAATAACTAAGTTATCAATAATAAATCGCTGACGATCGGGCGTGTTTTTGCCCATGTAATAACTCAGCAGTTTCGGAATGGTCGATTCTTTCTGTAAGATCACCGGTTCCAGACGCATATCTTCACCAATAAACTTACCGAACTCGTCGGGAGAAATCTCTCCCAACCCTTTAAACCGGGTTACTTCCACTTTCTTACCTCCTGAACTCAGCTTCGCTACCGCTTTTTGTTTTTCTTCTTCGGAATAACAATAGGTAGTATCCTCATGCTTCTTCGGATTCCGAACGCGGAACAAAGGCGTTTCGAGAATATACAAGTGCCCATTCCGAACAATATCCGGGAAGAATTGCAGGAAGAACGTCATCAGCAGTAAACGAATGTGCATGCCATCGACGTCAGCATCGGTCGCAATAACAATCCGGTTAAACCGCAACGTTTCCAGTCCAGCTTCAATGTCCAGAGCGTGCTGAAGAAGGTTAAATTCTTCGTTCTCATACACGATCTTTTTCGTTAACCCAAAGCAGTTCAACGGCTTTCCCCGAAGACTGAACACGGCTTGCGTTTGTACGTTTCTGGATTTGGTAATGGATCCCGAAGCCGAATCCCCCTCGGTAATAAACAGGGTCGTTTCCAGCCGATCTTCCGCTTTGGCATCCGGCAGGTGAATACGGCAATCACGTAACTTCTTGTTATGCACGCTCGCTTTACGAGCCCGGTCGTTAGCTAGTTTTTTAATCCCAGCAATTTCCTTTCGCTCCCGCTCCGACTGCTCAATCCGCTTTTTCATGGCTTCTGCCACGGCTGGATTTTTGTGAAGGAAGTTATCAAGCTCCGTTTTCAGGAAATCAACCACGTGCCCACGAACGGTCGGCGAACTAGGGTCAGGCGACATATTGGTTGACCCTAGCTTCGTTTTCGTCTGCGATTCGAAAACGGGCTCCTGTACCCGAACGGACACGGCAGCCGAGATACTCGCCCGGATGTCTTCGGGAGCGTAATCTTTCTTGAAGAATTCACGGGCCGTTTTTACTACCGCTTCTTTGAAAGCCGCCAGGTGCGTTCCGCCCATCGTTGTGTTCTGACCATTGACGAACGAGTAATATTCTTCCCCGTATTGATTCCCATGAGTCATGGCAATTTCAATATCCGGGCCTTTCAGGTGAATAATCGGATACCGAATACTTTCCTGATCGGTTTTACGCTCCATCAAGTCCAGCAAGCCCCGTTGAGCTACGTATTTTTGTCCATTAAAAACAATGGTCAGGCCTGCATTCAGATAGGCATAATTCCAGATCTGATTTTCAAGGTACTGAGGAATGAAATGGTAATTCTTGAAAACCGAATTATCCGGTTCAAAAATCACGTGCGTTCCGTTGCGTTCCTTGGTCTCAATCGTGCCTTTCGACTGTTTCGTCAGCTCTCCTTTTGAAAATTCGGCCCACTTGGCCTGGCCATCCCGAATCGCCTGAACTTTAAAATAACTGGAAAGTGCGTTGACCGCTTTGGTACCAACGCCGTTCAACCCTACCGATTTCTGGAAAGCTCCAGAATCGTATTTCCCCCCCGTATTAATCTTTGAAACTACATCAATCACTTTCCCCAGGGGGATTCCACGACCATAATCACGTACTTCAACCCGATGTTCTGTAATCTTAACTTCAACGGTTTTGCCAAAGCCCATTACGTGTTCATCGATACAGTTGTCAATTACTTCTTTTACAAGCACATAAATCCCGTCATCAGCTGAAGATCCATCTCCAAGCTTACCAATATACATACCGGGTCTGAGACGAATGTGCTCCTTCCAGTCGAGCGAGCGGATACTATCTTCGGTGTAATCCGTTAATTTTTGTTCTGCCATTAGTCAATTATTCGTCCAACCTTTCGTTCTTCAAAAATAAGATTTGTTCAATTTCTATCATAGCGAAAAAGCTATTTTAGGGAAATGTTAATTATACCAGTGGTATCAGAAAATACGAATTTAGTGTTTTACTTTGTGCATTAAAGTAGATTTCTTTCGTTATCATAATTAAAACTATTTAGTTCGTCAGTGAGTTTCATATACCGACCCATCCGGGAAAAAATCAATTATCACCAAAAAAGAATCGAAATGTTGCCTTTCTTTCGGCCTTGTGTTTTGAAAATCTTAAAGTCTTCCCTACCCTTCTCCACCGTTAAAACCGCTTTTCTAGTTGTACTAACGCTTTCGAGTACGTTTGTACAGGCCCAGGTACCCTTTCCGACAAACACGATTCCGCAGGGTTTTCCGACCTCAACGGTTCCGATGAATCCATCGGTTCCATCGGCAACTCCTTCCATGCAGAGCGATAACATTCAGCCCAGACAATACACACTGGATCAACGCACCAAAGCTCGTGAAGATTCCGTACGCATGCTGCGGGCTAATACACAGGAACCCGGCACAGCAGAACAGAAAATCAAGATTTTTGGTGCCGATATTTTCTCTAACAAGAGCCTTGATATTGCTCCTATTACCAACATCCCTACGCCCAAAGGTTACATCTTAGGTCCTGGAGATGAAGTGGTCATTAATATTTATGGTGACCAATACAAAGACTTTGATTTTAAGAAGACCGTTACTCCTGAAGGTGTACTGCAACTCGAACAGGTAGGTCCTGTATTCGTGAGTGGTTTATCCATTGAAGCAGCGACATCTCGTTTGCGGGCTAAACTTTCCAGAATCTATCCTATCGGACGGGGAATGGAAATGAATGTTCGTATTGGTAATATCCGTAGCATCCGCGTTAACTTCATTGGTGAGGTTGTTAATCCGGGCACGTACAATTTACCATCACTGGCTACGGTAATGAACGCCCTGTATTTTTCAGGCGGTCCCACAGCATCTGGCTCTTTCCGTAACATCAATCTGATTCGCCGTAACAAATTTGGACAGGATACGATCATTCGCACGATTGACCTTTACAAGTACCTGACCAAAGGCTTACGCATGAGCGACATCAGCCTGAAAGATGATGACGTTATCCAGATTCCTCCCTACAAAACCCGGATTGAGTTAACTTCTGGAACGAAGAAGACGGGGTACTTTGAATTACTTCCCGGCGAAAAATTAGGTAACCTGATTGAGTATGCGGGTGGATTTATTGAGGATGCCTATAAGAATACCATCGTTATCCAACGTATTACCAGCAATGGCCGTAAATTCCTTGACGTCAAAGAAGATGAAGTATTCAACTTTGAAATTAAGAATGGCGACCGTGTTGGTATTGGTAAAGTACCTGAACGTGAAGAGAATATGGTTACCATTTCAGGTGCCGTTTATTTGCCCGGCTCTTATCCGCTGGATCGTAACCCAACGGTGAAAGATCTGGTCAACCGGGCAGAAGGGACCAAACGGGATGCGTTTTTAGGCCGGGCAGGTTTGTACCGTCAGAAAGATGATTTAACGGAAGAACTGATTACGGTAAACCTTTCCCGGATCTTGGCGGGCAAAGACACTAACGTCACTCTGAAAGCACTGGATCGTTTGGAAGTAGAAAGTGTAACGCAGCTTCGGGAAGGAATGCAGGTACGGATTCTGGGCGAAGTGAACCTAGCTAAAGGCGATTCAACTCGTGGCTATTTCCCCTGGTATGAAGGAATGACCGTAGAAGATTTGATTATTCAGGCCGGTAACCTTCGGGCGGCGGCTTCTCCCAACCATATTGAAGTTATTCGCCCTAAACGTCTGGACTCTGACGATCCAAAGCTGATTACCTCTGCTCTCTCAGAAAGCTTTACTCTGGCTATCAGCAAGGATTTACGTCTGACTGAACAAGCTTCGAAGTTTCAGTTAAAGCCTTTTGACGTAGTATACGTTCGTTCCTCTCCTAACTTCGAGAATAATCAGGAAGCTCGCGTAGAAGGACAAGTCCTGACGCCTGGCGATTATGGCCTTATTGATCGTGACGAACGTATTTCGGATCTGATCAAACGCTCAGGAGGATTAACTGCTTATGCTTACGTAGAAGGAGCTTCGCTGATTCGTAAAACCAAGCTGACCAAAATTGAAATTGAGCAACAGCAAAAAACGATTGGTCAAATTGGTAATGATAACAAGCGGACGGCTGTAAATGCTGATTACGTAGCTGAAAACAAAGAGGAAGCTATTGGTATTGATTTGAAGAAAATCCTGGAAAAACCGCATTCGGATATGGATTTAATTCTTCAGGATGGGGATGTTCTTAACATTCCGAAGTATAACCCAACCGTCAAAATCGAAGGTGAAGTTCAGCTTCCTACTACCAGCCGTTTCACTCGTGGGGTAGGCGTTGGCGAGTATATCTCAAGAGCGGGTGGATTTACTTCGAAAAGCGTGAAGAAACGTACGTATGTGATCTATGCGAACGGCTTTGCTAAAAAAACGAAACATTTCCTGTTCTTTAATTCTTATCCTGAAGTAAAACCTGGAGCTCGTGTTATTGTCCCACAAAGAACGCAGGCTGATATTACTTCCCAACAGGTGATTGGTGCAATTGCACAAATTGGTGGTGCACTTAGCGGCATCGTAGGTATTGTAGCCTTACTGAGAACATTCAATTAAGATAAGACCTTCATTCAGAGATAATAATGATCACAGATTCAACAAAACCAGTATTAACTCCAAATGGAGAAGTGGCCGTTATAGAGCCCGCTCCTCCATTTGACCCCCGAAAACTGGTTCGGAATGCAAAAGCGATTTTCCTAACAATTTTAAAGTATTGGTGGTTATTAGGGTTGTGTATCATTCTTGGAGGCGTAGGCGGCTGGATTTATGATCAGGTTAACGAAGTTCCCGATCAGTATGAGGCTTCTATCGTCTTTAACCTTGAAACTGGCTCGGGAGGATCAGAACTTTCAAGTTTTGCCAGTGCTTTGGGGATGAGTAGTGGTGGCTCGAATGGTAATATTTTCGCGGGTGCCAACTTCACCGAGTTATTCCGTTCGAAAAAAATCGGTAACCGGGTAATGACTACTCCGGTCACCATCGCTGGTAAAAGAGATTTGCTCGTAAACTTTTATAAGAACCGTTCGGGTGCTTTACGTAGAACCAAGAACGCTGAATATTTACGGAATGAATTCACCTTTCCAGATACGTCCTTGAAATATTACACGACTACGCAAATGTCTTATCTGGACATGTTTCGTGAGTATGCTTCTCAGGATCTGGAAATTGGTAACCTCGATCGCAAGTCAAGTTTCATGGAATTGACGGTGAAAACTGACTCGGATACACTATCGAAAATCATGGTTGAAACCTGGCTCAAAACGATGACCAGTTTCTACACTGAGACCCGTAGTCAGAAAACATTGGAGTTACTCCAGTTGCACACAAGTCGCCGGGATTCTGTATTAAGCATTCTATCTGGGGAGGAAAGAAAGTTAGCAAGAGCTCAGGATTACAGTCAGTACATGATCATGCCGTCGGGTCGGGTTAATGAGCAGCGGATGTCTCAAAATACGACCTATTTGCAAGGACTATACATGGACGCGTTGCGTAACATTGATGCCTTGCGTACGTCCCTGATTCGTGAGAGTCCTTTGGTAACCATCATTGATGAGCCTACGTATCCCCTACCCGTAACGCCTTATCCAAGAGGGAAAGCCATAAAAATTGGGATTGCTTTAGGAATTGTATTATCCTTTGTGATGATGTTCCTGATTACGACCTATCAAAATATGATGAAAAAATTACAAGAGTAATGACCCAGGAAACGATTATTGAACACGGTAGGTCGCAGAAGAATTACTGGGCTGAGTTTTGGAAGTCAACGGAATTATTCTGGATTCTGGCGAAACGTGATATTACGGTTCGATACAAACAGACCGCTCTCGGCGTTGTTTGGAGTGTAGTCCGCCCGGTTCTGACCTCAGCCATTTTATTTTTTGCCTTTGGTAAAGTAGCAGGTCTTCCCTTTGAAGAAGGCGTTCCTCCGAAACTGGCCACCTTTGCAGGGGTACTAATCTGGCAATTTTTCGCCAATTCTCTTTCTCAGGTAAGTCATAGTATTGTTGGAAATTCTAACCTGGTTTCGAAGGTATACTTTCCGAGACTGATCCTGCCAACTAGTTCAGTAATGGTAGGTTTTGTTGACTTTTTAGTGGGTTTTGTTTTAATAATTCCCATGTACCTGTATTACTTTTTCAAACAGGGCTTTTTACCATCCTGGCAATTACTTTTTATACCAATCTTTCTAGCGATGGCTTATCTGGCCGCTTTTGGATTTGGTTTATTATTGTCAGTAATGAACGTAAGATACCGGGATTTTGCACAGCTTACTCCATTCATTATTCAGTTTGGGTTTTATGCGTGTCCCGTTGCCTACTCTCCAGTAAACATTGAAAACGAATCCTGGTATCCCATCTATAACCTCAACCCGATTGTAGGCATTATCGATGGTTTCCGCTGGACTTTGATGGGGGGCCATGCTCCCTTCCGCTGGGAAAGTTTTATTCCCAGTGTCATCATTATCCTGATTGTCGTTTTCTCATCCGTTGCTTTTTTCCGTAAACGAGAAAATAGTTTTGTTGATTATATCTAATCTGCAAGCTTTTCTACCCATACTAAAATTAGGTTGGATGGATTTGAATAAGTTCTTTAACCTTTAATGTTATGAATGCCATCCAGATTGAAAATATCAGTAAGCGATACTACATTGATCATCAGCGAAAGAATGGCGGTCCATCGGGCCTCAAAGAATCGTTAGTCAATGGAGTTAAATCGATCTTTGGCTCTAAGTCGAGTGAAAATACCGTTTCCGAAAAAGAAGAGTTCTGGGCTTTGAAAGACGTCAGTTTCGACGTAGCTCAGGGAGATCGAATTGGTATTGTTGGCCATAACGGGGCGGGTAAATCTACGATGCTTAAAGTACTAAGCCGTATTACCGAACCCACTACGGGCCGGGTAACCGTTCGGGGTCGAATTGCCAGTTTGCTTGAAGTAGGCACTGGCTTCCATCAGGAGTTGACTGGCCGTGAAAATATCTTTCTAAACGGTGCCATTCTCGGCATGAAGCAAGCCGAAATCAAGCATCATTTTGATGAGATCGTTGCTTTCGCAGGTATTGAGAAGTTCTTGGATACCCCTGTGAAACGCTATTCCTCGGGTATGTTTGTTCGCCTGGGTTTTGCTATTGCAGCTCACCTCGAACCAGAAATTTTGATCATTGACGAAGTATTAGCAGTAGGTGACGCCGAATTTCAACGGAAATGTCTGGGTAAAATGAAAGATGTTTCTGACAGTGGTCGAACTATTCTTTTCGTAAGCCATAACCTGACAGCCGTGCAGAGTCTGTGTAACCGAGCGGTTTTCATGAATCGGGGTCAGATGGTAGCCGTAGGTGAAACCGGTCAGATTATTACGGATTATATGTCCAAAATTAATCAGACTAGTCTCATTCGGGAATGGCTTACGCCTGAACAGGCTCCGGGTAACGATCAGGTTCGGATTCGTAAAATCGAGCTCATTCCTCAGTTCGAGGTAGGCCAGACCCGAATCGACGTTCGTACGCCCGTTAAGCTTCGGTTTGAGTTCTGGAATTTTGTTAAAAATGCAAAGCTTAATCTAAGCATGCACTTTAACTCCATGACGGGTGAAACGATCTTTAATTTGGCTTCTCCTCAAATAGAGGCCAATCCCGGCTTGATTACGGGAGAAGTTAATCTTCCCGGAAACTTCCTGAATGACGGAACGTATACCATAACCATGATGATCGTGAAAGATGCCTCGACGGTTCTTTACCACCTTCAGGAATCGGTTATGTTTGAAATTGATGATTATCGTGGCGGTGTGGAATGGTACGGCAAATGGCCGGGCTCCGTTCGTCCTTATTTCCCTTTTAGTATCGAGCAGTCTGAGGAGGTTAATGTATGAGTGAAAAAATATTTGTAACAAAATCTTACCTTCCTCCTAAAGAAGAGTATACGGCTTATTTGACTGGTATCTGGGAACGTTCGCATCTTACCAATCAGGGTCCTTTAGTTTTAGAATTAGAGCAGAAACTCCGCGATTATCTGGATGTTGAACACCTGCACTTTGCTTCGAACGGAACCATCGTACTACAGATGGCTCTGAAAGCTTTAAAAATTACGGGAGAAGTCATCACGACTCCTTTTTCATACTGTGCAACGTCCCATGTTATTGCCTGGGAAAACGCCACCCCTATTTTCGCGGATATCCGTGAGGAAGATCTTTGCATCGACCCCGATTGCATCGAAGCCCTGATTACTCCAAAAACGCAGGCTATTCTGGCCACGCACGTGTACGGAATTCCCTGTCAACTAGAACGTATTGAGGCCCTCGCCAAGAAACATAACCTTTATGTAATTTACGATGCTGCTCATACGTTTGGCGTAAAAGTTGACGGAAAATCGTTGCTAAGTTTCGGCGATATTTCCACTTGTAGTTTCCACGCAACGAAAGTTTTCCATACCGTCGAAGGCGGCATGATTACTACGCCTCATCAGGAACTATCGGAGCAGCTAAAACTATACCGAAGCTTCGGACACATAGGTGATGAGTATTTTGATATTGGCATCAATGCCAAGAATTCAGAATTTCACGCCGCCATGGGTCTTTGTAACTTGCCTCATGTTCAGGAAATCATTGCCGGTCGCCGCCGGGTTACTGAGTCTTATGATCAGCAGTTAAACTGGAGCAAACTTCGCAAACCCGTTATTCCGAAAAATGTCGAATGGAATCATGCGTATTACCCCATCTTCTTCAAAACAGAAGCTGATTTGTTACGCACCCGGCAGGCCCTGGAAGCTCAGCAGATTTTCACCCGTCGTTATTTTTATCCTTCACTGAATACATTGACGTTCCTGCATGCTCAGCAATCCTGCCCGGTTTCGGAAGCAATGGCTCTGCGTGCTCTTTGCTTGCCTTTGTATCCTGATTTAGCGGATACAGATGTTCAGCGAATAATTTCTATCGTCAACGAAAACTTATAAGTAACCGTCATGTGGGATTGGTTTTACCGCATACTCTTCCTGATGTTTGTGGGCTTCTGCTTTCGCGTCGCAGCACAGGTATCCCGAAAGTCCTTAGTAGACGTCCTGATTACGGCTTTCACCGTTTTTGCTGGTAGCATTATCGTCTCCGGCTTTTTATTATCCTTTTTACACAAAACTGACGACGTTCGGTTTTGGGCAGGCCTGGTATTTGTCCCCCCCTTTATTTTCTACCTGCTCTTTACCAGAATATTCATCAAAGAATACGAAGATTTTTCTGTTATCAGTCTGATCGGTAGTTCTTTACAAAATTTATGGATTTGGTATAAAGACCTAAGCTTATACCTGAAAATCATATTCGGTTTATTAAGCTTTTCCCTGCTTTTCGTATCCATTATTAGTTTAGCCCTCGTCTTATTCACCGTTCCAAATGAATGGGACAGTATGACAGGGCACCTCGTTCGGGTGATGTATTTTATGCAACGTGGCACAATGGCTCCTTTTTATGGCACTAACTGGAACATTGATACATACCCCCGAAGTGTTTGCAACATCCAGATTTACAGCTACCTAATCACTGGAAAAGTTGAGAATGCCTTTAAACTCATTAATTACCTAAGTTA
The DNA here is from genome assembly GCF_031453245.1 of Siphonobacter sp. SORGH_AS_0500. Taxonomy (NCBI): domain Bacteria; kingdom Pseudomonadati; phylum Bacteroidota; class Cytophagia; order Cytophagales; family Cytophagaceae; genus Siphonobacter; species Siphonobacter sp. SORGH_AS_0500. Next base: position 2,246,337 of record NZ_JAVIYT010000001.1, on the reverse strand, counting down.
CTGGGTTGCGGTATTAGGTGCCTACGGCATTGCCAAGTCGATTAGCCGGAATCTTACTGCGGGCTTGTTCTGCGGGCTTGTTATGGGTCTGTTACCTAACGTACTCCTCCAGTCCACTACTACCGATACGGACATCGTTCTGATGGGGTATGTTAGCTGTCTGGTGTATTTTTTGTTTTCCTATCACGAAACCAAACGCCGTCGGTATCTATACCTGGCAGGACTCACGTTTGGCATAGCTCTGGGACATAAAATTACGCTAGTACTGCAATTCCCTTCACTATTTATGGTTGCGGTCTATGTATTCGTTGCTGGCGTTCCTAATGTAAAAGCTTCCCTTTTCAAGCTCAAGCATTTGGTTACTTCGGCTCTCGTGGGCATACTTCTATTCACCTTACCGACTGGTTATTTATCTAACCTGAAGAGATACAACCACCCGATTGGTCCCCCAACGGCTATCCGTCATCAGTCAGTGGAACGAGCAGGTGGAATTTTCAGTGCCAACCTTTATGAGCAAGGCACTCGAAATTTGTTACGCTACAGTTTTGATTTCATGAATCTGGACGGTCTAACTAACATTCCAGCTATTGAAAAAGGACCCAATCGTTGGTTTAAAGCCCCGTTTATCTGGCTGGAAGAAAAAGTTCACGCCCGACTGGTGGAAGAGACGGACTTTACAATCCGTCCTTTTGAATATAATCGTCCTTATATTTTCACAAATGGTCTACCTTACTGGGGAGCCTTGGGTTTTCTGTTGATTTGGCCGCTGGTGTTTCTGGTGCTTTTTGGAGTCATTCGTTCTAAACCACATTGGTTTCTGGCAATCGCTACGCTTTTACACGCGGCAGCCCTCTCCTATTCGGCCCCTTATGATCCCTTTAAAGGACGCTATTTCATCAGTACGGCCATTTATGCCGTTCCCTTTTTGACCTTACTTTTTACGAAACGTCAAAGCCTTCTGGCTACCAACAGTGGTTTACTTAAAGCGTATACGTTGGTACTTGTGTTGCTGGCCTGCCCTTCCGCCATTCTGGCAGTGCTCTGGAACGAGCGTTGCTTGCCCGTAGCACATCATGGAAAGCCCTCGGCCTTCCAAGCAGGGCGAATCGAGCGAATGTCTTATGCCCGGGAAGATTTACAGCCTGCTTATGAAAATTTTGAAAAGCTGGTGCCGGAGAACGCAACAATCGCTTTAGCTGATATTAATGATGATTATGAGTATCCGCTTTTTGGTAAAAACCTGACCCGTAAGCTCATTCCAATCAATCCGTTTGAGCAAGGTTTACAGCCTATCCCTAAAGAAGCTGATTACCTTTTCTTTGCGGCCAGTGTTATTAAACCACAACCCGGTGACATTCGTCTGGGTACGGATACTACAGCTGCCACCCGAGCGAAAATGTTGGTGCCGGCTGAAGATTACTGGTTACGTAAATTGAAATAACCATTTTCAGTATCATTCCAGCAAAGCTGTTTAGAAGATTGCGTTTCCGATGCATGAAACTCTAAACAGCTTTTAATTTTGACTTCAACTTAATTTTAGAGTTATGACCTTAGCCATCATGCAGCCTTATTTATTTCCATACATTGGATATTTCCAGCTGCTTAATGCCGTAGATAAGTTCGTGATTTATGATGACGTAGCTTTTATTAATCGGGGATGGATTAACCGTAACTCCATTCTGAATAACGGAAAAGCCCAGTTATTTACTGTACCTCTGAAAGAAGCCAGTCAGAATAAATTAATCCACGAAATTTCAATTGATACCGATCAGAAATGGCGGGATAAATTGCTTAAAACGATTCAGCAGAATTATAAAAAGGCCCCTCATTTCGCTGCCGTTTTCCCCAATAGTGGAAGCCGTTTTTCAACAATCTGAGTCGAATATCAGCACTTATATTTACAATAGCCTTACCATGATCGGCGAGTATCTTTCCATTGCTACGCCCCTCGTGAAAAGTTCTACCATCTACAATAATCAGCATCTAAAGGCTCAGGAACGTATTCTGGATATTTGCTTACAGGAAAAAGCTGATCATTATATCAATCCCATTGGCGGTAGAGAACTGTATAACAAAGATTTGTTTGCTGAACACGGGATTCAACTAAATTTCATCCGTTCGGAACGAGTGGAATACCCTCAACTGGGCGGAGAGTTTACCCCCTGGCTGAGTATCATTGATGTCATGATGTTTAATAGTAAAGAACAGATTCAGGAACTGTTAAAGGCCTATATTCTGGAGTAGTGGAACGTTTGAAGTCGGTAGTTATTCAGCGTTAATGCCCCGACCTTGAAACCTAAAACAGGCCACTGAAAACTCAGAAAAGTATGTACGATGTTTCGATTCTGATCATTAATTATAAATGTGCCGGGCTTACCAACGATGCCATTCAGTCGGTTAAAGACTGGACCCGAAAGGTAACCTACGAAATCATTGTCGTTGATAATGACTCGCAGGATTCCAGCCAGACGGAAGTTCTTCAGAAACACCCCGATGTTCAGTGGATTAACATGGGGTATAATGCCGGTTTTGCCCGGGCTAATAATCGGGCCATTCAGGCAGCTACAGGTCGGTATTACTTATTACTCAACGCCGATACCTTACAGAACATGCCCGCGATTGACCTTTGCGTGGAACGCATGGATGCCGAACCCGACGTGGTAGCAACCGCCCCCATGCAATTATACGCAAATGGTACACCGCAGCCGTATTTTCAAAGTTTCGCCGAATTTCGTCGCATATTTTATATCGTACCCATCCGTTTGCAAACATGGTTGGAACGCCTGATTCCAGAAACTAAGTATCAAGATCCTCGTCAGCATGACTGGCTGGTGGGAGCATTCATGGTGGTTCGTCGCGAGGCCGTCGCAAAGGTCGGACCGCTGGACGAAAGTTTCTTTATGTATGGAGAAGACGTTGAATGGTCTTATCGACTAGGTAAGGCAGGCAAGTTACTCTATTTTAAAGACTTAGGGTTCCTACACTTAACCAGTGACTCCCCTTTCCGCCGAACGGATGTCTCGTATGTGAATCGCTTCAATGTACAGATGCAGGTTTCTAATCTGCTCTGGCTACGCAAGCAGTATGGCGTTGGAGCTTATTTAGTTGTGATGCTAAATTATGCTTTACTGATTCCCATTTTTACTGGGTGGAAAGCCTTCGTTAACTTCCGCAATCGCCGTCCGATTTTTAGTGAAATGGAAAATCAAAAGCGGTTTTCCCGCCGCTTTCAAATGTTATTACGGTATTTTTGGCCCACGGTCTGGAACCGCCCCGGGTTTTACAAAATCAAACCCGAAGAAAATATCGTCTGATACGTATGCCTACTCCTAAGATACTGATTATCACTCCTTACGCTGGACGGACAGGCTCTGAAATGATGATTGGGTATTTACTCAATCGTTTTGATCGGAAGCGTTTTCAAATGGCTCTCTGTACCCTTCAGCCCGGAGAGTTACTGAATGATATTCCCAAAGACGTACCTACGTTTACCGCTCCGAGTCATTTTTCAATTATTCAGAAGCTCCAGAATAAATTCGGTGAAAATCCGATCACTAGTTATCTCAAAAAAGTTCAGAAAGCGTATCAGGCCGATGTATGGTATTTCAATACGCTGGTGCCTTCTTTTTTGTTACCCCTGGCTCAGGAATTGGGCGTAAAAATAGTTACGCATTTTCATGAACTTCCCATGGAATACCTGGCCCTGAAAGCCGATGTATTCCGTAATATTATTACCCAAAGTGATCTGATTATTGGTTGTTCGGAAGTGGTTTGCCAGCGAATTCGGGAAGCTGGCGGTCAACGGATTGAGTTATGTCACTCCCTTATTGACCAGTCCAGAATTCAGGTTAACCCTACTCGTGTGGAAGAATTAAAGGCTGATTTAAAGATTAAACCTGACGAATTCGTCTGGGTAATGTCAGGCCAGGCTACCTACCGGAAGGGTTTCGATTTATTACCCGACTTTGCTACCGAGCTTCAGGGAACCCGTGCCCGAATCATCTGGCTGGGCCAGTTACTGGACGATGGGCTGGTCGAATATACCCGTCAAAAACTAAAACATAATACGGGCATTCGGGTTGATGTAATGGGCATCCAGCGGGAGGATTACTACGCGTATCTTTCCCTGGCCAATGGTTTCCTTCTGACTTCCCGTGAAGATCCCTTTCCCTTAGTCATGATTGAGGCAGCTACTTTGGCTAAACCCATTGTGGCTTTCCCTTCTGGTGGCGTGATTGAATTTGTACAGGAAGGCATGGGCGAAGTACCCGACTCCTGGAACGTGCGGGATGTGGTTACTTCCATGAAAAAAGTCATGAACAATCAGTTGGCTTTGAGTGAAGTAGCTAGCCAGAACAGAGCCCGGCAATTTGATGTTTCCGCCATTGTTTCCCGTTGGGAAACCCTCATGGCTCAGCTTTAAGGTCAGGAAAAGACTGTCTTTTATCAAACAGTCGTATTTTTGCCGCCTTACTGATTTAATTTTTAACGTAACGATTCCGTATTATGAAAAAAATTCTGTTCATCAGCCACGATGCTAACCGTGCAGGTGCACAGATTTTACTACTCCGATTTCTGAAGCAACTCAAAAACGTACCTGAGTATCAGTTTAAGATATTACTTCGTCACGGTGGTTCGTTATTGCGGGATTTCGAGAAAGTAGCTCCGGTTTATCATTGGTATCATCGGGAATTAGGTAATCGCCAGAAAGTAGCCCGGCTTTTAAACCGTAAAACATTTCAGGAGCAAATTCTAAAAGAGATTAAAAATGAACGATACGATCTGATCGTATCTAATACCATTACCAACGGCGAGTTGTTACATCAACTGCGACCGCTGGTAAAATGCCCGATGGTTACGTATGCTCACGAAATGCCCATGGGCATCGCGATGTATACCGATCCTTCAAGTTTCAATCAGACTCTGCGTTACACAGATGCGTACTGGGCCTGTTCAGAAGCTCAGCGGTTGATTTATATTGAACGTTTCGGAATAGATCCTGCTAAGATTTCCGTTCTCCCCTCCCTATTACCCGACGGGGCCTGGCAATTGAAGCCTTCAGAAGAAGCCGTTTCTCAGATCAGAAAATTGCTGGAATTACCCGAAGGAGCATTAGTAGTCGGAGCTGTCGGAACATTCGACTGGCGAAAAGGCATTGACATTTTTGTACAGCTAGCCCGTCAGTCCGAACCGGAAACGCATTTTGTCTGGGTGGGGGGCCATGAACATCAGGTAGAATATCACATGATTACGGAAGATCTGCGAAGATTGGGCTTGAGTGACCGAGTGCACCTGATTCCTCATTCAGATCGCCCTTTTGATTTTATTTCGGCCTTTGATGTCTTCGTTTTAACCTCCCGCGAAGAGCCTTATCCACTGGTAGTTCTGGAAGCAGCTTTGCTAGCCCGTCCCATTGTCTGTTTTGCTCAATCCGGCGGAGCCCCCGATTTTGTGGAACAAGATGCCGGCTTTGTAGCCAACTACCTCGATTCATCAGCCATGAGTCATTATATTTCTCAGTTACTCCGGAACCCGGAATTACGGCAAAAAATGGGTCATACCGCCCGGGAAAAGGTATTTGCTCGTCATCAGGATGAGCGGGCCATGCAGGCCTTTCTGGAGCTCATTGAAAAAAGCTGCTCCTGATTTTCGTACTAAATTCGTTAACCTTTGAAAACCCTCGCTTTCACCATTTGCTCAATCAATTACCTCGCTCAGGCTCGTACTCTGGGAGAATCGCTGGCGGCTACTAACCCGGACATTCATTATGTAATCGGACTGGTTGATCGCCTGGATGGGGTGGCTTTTGATACGGATAAAACACCTCCGTTTGAGTTACTGGAACTGCACCGGATTCCTATTCCGAACATGCAGTGGATGCAGGATAATTATGATATTACTGAATTAAATACAGCCGTTAAGCCATTATTTTTTCAGCATTTTTACAAACAATATTCTGATTATCAAAATTTTATATATTTTGACCCAGATATTATCGTTTTTACTGAACTAAATTATTTACTGGACAAATTACGAGAAAACCAGATTGTTATTACCCCACATACCTTAAGCCCTTACACCGACACCTACATGCCTAATGAATGTGACATGCTGAATTCGGGCACTTTCAATCTGGGATTTATCGCGTTACGGAAAACAGATCAAACGCAGCAGTTTATTAACTGGTGGGCTGAAAAACTGGCGTATCAGGCGTACAATGACATTTGTAATGGCCTTTTTACGGATCAGAAATGGATCAATTACGTTCCACATTACTACGACGAAGTACACATCAACCGACATCCCGGTCATAATGTAGCGTACTGGAATTTGCACGAACGCCATTTTACGTATCAGGACAATCAGTGGCTGATTAATAATGAATGGCCGCTGCAATTTTTCCATTTCTCGGGGTACTCACCCACTCAGCCGCATTCCATTTCAAAGTATCAGAATCGATTTGATTTTACGCAACGCCCGGATGTAAAGCCCTTGTTTGATTATTATGCTGAACGGTTGAAGGCCAATTTCAATGATTATTACCGAACCTTTGCCTGTATTTACGTTCGTCCTACCAAAGTCATTCGTCTGAAACGTGTGCGGCAGGCGTTTCGAATGCCTTTTGAAAAAATTGCTCACTGGCTGAATCCATACGCCTGAACCATAAACCGTTAGGAATTTAGCTTTATGGAAAAGTTCATTGCCCTCTGGCAACATCGATACCGAAAATACTCAGAAATCTTCCTGACTTATCTCGCATTCTGGAAGACTGTTCTACGTATTAAATGGATTAAATTCCGAACGGGAAAACCCACCGTTGGTATCTTAATGACCGAACATTTAGGAGATATCGTTGCCTGCGAACCTATTTCGCAAACCATCCGCGAACGCCATCCCGATGCTCAAATCTTTTGGATTGTCAAAAAAGCCTTTCGTGACCTGGTAGCTTATAATCCCCGGATTAACCATCTCATCGAAGAGCCTAATGTCTTGTTTTCCATTTTATTAACGGAGAAAAAACCTTTTGATACGCTTTATAATCTTCACCTCTCTAACCGCGTTTATTTCCCCTTACAAAAGCGTTTAGTCAATCCCATTGCCGATCAGCGGGATTTAACCATTCATAATTACCTGAATTTTGGTCGTTTGGGAGAAATTTTCGCCGCCGCCGCGGGCTTACCCTTACCCGATCGCTCCAAAGCCCCCTCGCTGTATATTCCTGATGAGGTGAGATCTAAAATCGATGCTTTGAATTTACCCGAGAAATTTGCTGTTTTTCATACCTTTTCTAATCAACCCGTCAAAGATTGGCAACCCCAGCACTGGAATCAGTTAACATCTCAGGTTCTGAGCGAGTTTGGGCCTGTCATTGAAGTAGGGCTGAAAGGCCAGATTCAAAGTAACTCACCTTCTTTCCGTGATTTATGCGGTCAGTTAAGCATTCTGGAAACCGCCGAAGTTATTCGCCGGGCCAGTTTCTTTGTGGGCGTTGATAGCGGCCCGGCCCATTTGGCTAACGCCGTAGGAACGTATGGCTTTCTCTTGATTGGCAAGCTCGTACATTTCGAAGATTTTAACTTATATACAGGAGGTTATGGGGATGGAAGCAACGCCCGAATCATCTGGAAACGGAAAGGCCCAGCTTCTGAACTAACCTTTGAAGAAGTTTGGCAACCCCTTCAGGAATACCTCATGGGGCGACGGATGACGGAGTTTATGGCCAAACGAATTGTGTAAACTATGCATTTTTTTACTGCTTGCTGGACGAAGCATTTACCGAACATAGCGATTCTGGCGGATCAGGTGGCTCAGCACCATCCAGGTTCGTTTTTATATGTAGGCTGGATTGATCAACCCATTGACGTTACTCTTCCTGAAAACGTCAGCGTGGTTTCATACGATCAGCTCAGTATTCTTAAAAATTTAGCCCATAAATACACCCAGACCGAATTACTACACATCGCCCGGGTTTTTCTGGCTAAATGGTTATTGAAAGAAGATACGCTGGTTTTTCTGGAACCAGAAACACAGATTTTCAGGCCCTTAACGGAGTTAAGTACGGCTTTGACGAAACAGCCTGCGGTCTTATTTTCGCAATGGTTACGGCCCCATCCCGACCGCCAATTCCCTGATAGCAAACACTATCTAAACTACGGCACTTACTTCTCGGGCATTTGGGGCATTCGTCCCGGCACAATCACTAACCAGTTTCTGGAATGGTGGTGTCATAACTTGGAAACCCGGGGAGGTTATAATTTATGCGAAGGGCAGGGCTCTGATCAGCTGTGGCTGGACATGGCTCCAGCTTTGTTCGAAGGGGTTTTTCCACTTCGAAATTCAGCGTACGGCATACATGTGGGGAATGCCTTTGAACGTTCGGGTGAAAATCCTGCCAGCTTTCATTTTCATTCGATGAAAGCCGACGGCAGTTATCCATCTTACGTAAGCAATCGGTCGATCCCCTCCTATTTTCAACAAGCTTCCAGAAAATATTCAACAAACCTTACCGCCCATCGGTTATACTCTCAGGCTAGCCAAATCAAACCGGCGTACGGTTTAGCTGACCCTGCGGAACCCGTTAGTTTAATTCGACAACATTGGGCTGAATCCTTTCGAAAACTCATTAAGAAAATCAACACGTATCAACCCGATTTTCTATTCAAGGATTCACAACCCAAGTAAGTTCCTACGGCACGGCTTTCGTAGTTCTCTCAGATAGGCTACCTTTGCAACCAAATTTGTTCAACCTAAACCAAACCAAATCGGTTTATTTAGTAGATTATTCCCTATGAAAATTTCTGTGGCGATGTGTACATACAACGGTTCCCGATTCCTGAGGGAGCAATTGGAAAGTATACGAAGTCAGTCACATCCAGTCGATGAATTGATTATTTGTGATGATCGATCCAAAGACGATACTATTCAGATTCTGGAGAATTTTGCTACTCAGGTTCCTTTTCCAGTTCATATTCACGTCAATCCTAGTAATTTAGGTTCTACCAAAAATTTTGAAAAGTGTCTGAATCTATGTTCAGGTGACGTCATTTTTTGCTGCGATCAGGATGATCGCTGGCATCCGCAAAAGGTAGAAAAACAGGTTCATTACCTGCAACAGCATCCCGAAATGGAAGCTGTTTTTTCTGATGCTCAGGTTATTAATGACGATTCTCAACCCATTGGAAAGACGATCTGGCAGGAAATTGAATTCGACACCGTGGCTCAGGAACGCTGGAAAAACAATAAGGCTTACGAGATTCTTTTCGGAGGTTATGTCGTTACCGGGGCAACGCTGGCCATTCGCCGTCGCATTTTAAGCTCCGTTTCGCCTTTCCCTGTGGCTTATAAAGAGCTTATTCATGACGCATGGATTGCCATTGTGCTCTCTTTACAGGGAAAAATTGGCTTTATCCCAGAGGAGTTACTTTTCTATCGAAAACATTCAACCCAGCAGGTTGGCTTTGGGGAGAAAAAGGAAAAAGTAACGATGAGTGATCGTTTTAACCGCGATCGTAAGCTCAAACTGGCCCCCTTACAGGAAAAAGCTACTAATCTGGAGTTATTACAGCAATTATTAAAAGCACGTCAGGATATTCCAGCGGAAAAACTGACTCAACTAACCCAGCGACAGAAGCATTTCAACGTTCGAGCCACATTACCGGATTCACGTCTGAAACGTTTTCCACTCGTTTTAAATGAATGGATTCGTGGACGTTATGTCTTTAGTAGTAAAGATTGGTGGTTACCTTTATTAGGTGATCTTTTTGAGTAATAAAACAGAAGTAACGTATGCCTTCCTCTGCATTGGTGGCCGTGGTAATTCCGATCTACCGTTCAGAAATGAACGAATTTGAAAAGATTTCTTTACAACAATGTGTTCAGAAACTAGGACATTACCCCATCATTATCGTAAAGCCCCAATCACTGGATGTTTCGTATTTACAAACGTTTCATACAAGCTTTAAAATTCAGTCTTTCCATGACGACTATTTTAAAGGAATTGACGCGTATAATTTACTGTTAACTCAGCCTGATTTCTATCTTTCATTTCAGCAATACCAATACATCTTAATTTACCAATTAGATGCCTTTGTATTTCATGATGAGTTAGAAGTTTGGTGTAAGAAAGGATATGATTACATCGGGGCTCCCTACCTCAGTCCAAATGCCTCGAAACAATCGATCACAGATCTAAAAAAACCATTATTAAACGGAGGATTATCATTAAGAAATGTACAGGCATCGCTTAAATTAATTCACCTTTACAAGCAATTGTACGGACAATGGCCGGGTAATGAAGACATGTTGTTTTCTTTACATTCCACTCGCCTTTTTGTCTTCAGACCATTCATGAAACTTCCCGAACCTAAAGAAGCATTAGCTTTTTCTTTCGAGCAATTTCCTGAATATTGTTACGAATTGAATCAAAAAAAATTACCCTTTGGGTGCCATGCCTGGGAAAAATATAATCTCAATTTTTGGCGACCTTTTTTTCAACAATCTGGTTATAAACTTCACTAGTCATTCCTTAATCAATGGATTTTTTTAAAGAAGACGATATAAAAAAATTCATCAGCACGCCTTCGTTTGATGAAAAAGTATTATTAAATAAAGATACACGCTATCCTAAAATAAGTGTCATTACCCCTTCCTATAACCAGGCTGATTTTTTAGAAAAAACCATTTTAAGTATTCTCAACCAAAACTATCCTAACCTTGAGTTTATTATCATGGATGGGGGATCAACCGATCATAGTGTTGAGGTAATTAAGAAATACGAAAAATATATTGATTACTGGGTTAGTGAAAAAGATGGAGGCCAAACTGCTGCGATTAACGCTGGCTTTAAGAAAGCTACCGGTGAATGGATTACCTTTCAGAATTCGGATGATGTCTTTGCTCCTAATGCGTTCCTGAATGTTGCCAAGGGTATCAAACAAAATGCGGATGCCGATGTTTTTTTCGGTCATTTATTAATGATTGACGGCGACGATTTAGTTTTCGAACATAAAAAACAAATTCCCTTCTGGAATCAGGCCCAAGTGTATGAAGGCATGCAGGTTTTTAATCAGTGCATGATTTTCAAACGTGATTTATTACTCAAACACGGCTATTTCGACGAGAACTACAAGTTCGCTTTTGACTACGAAATCTGTACTCGCTGGGGTAGCATTCCGGGGATCAAGTTTGTATTACTGGATGATTTCTGGGGCTGTTTCCGTCAGCATGAGTTAGCCAAAAGCTCGACCATTTTCACGGTAGGACTGACTGAACACCAACAGATTAAAAACCATTATTCCAAACAGGTGCCCGCCAGCTTTCCTGAAAGTATTCTTTATAAAATCATAAAATTCAGAAAGTTAGCGTTATTTCTTCTAAGAGGTGACCTAGCTTACTTCTTATACCGGATTCGCTTTAATCGTACGGCTAAAGTATAACAATATGTTTAAAAGCCTATTTGAAGGTTTTCACTACAAACGAATGGCCTTTGGCGTTGCTATTTTTGCCATGGGACACCCCGTTATTTTCTTCCTTCGGGATGGTTTAAAACTGGCTCCGCAGTCATCCGTATTTACAGCGGCCTGTCTGGTTTTAGGCTTATTCTTAATGATTCCGAGTACTATTTTTCAGAAATATTACTCACTGAATAATAAAATCGCCATGCCCGTTTTGGCTTGGATCGGTGTGTGTTTGTTTTATTTTTTTATAATCAATCCGGGTCCAGGGGGCTCGAGGGAGTTAATTAACTATGCGATGACTGGGGCTTTCCTGTTCATGCTGTTAAGTATTCCCGATGAAGTAAAGGATTATGCGTTACCTGTCTTTATCGTCTTTATTTTAGCTGGTAATCTAGGTTTGTTTTATTCGCTCTATACTAATCCACATTACGTATTAGGGGCTCGGGCTTCCATTTATTTTGACGATGAGTATGGTGGTAACCCGCACGTATTCTCCAGAAATGGTTTCGCTGGTGTCATTGGATCTGTTATTCTTTTGTTCATGACAAAGGAAAATTTCATTTTTAAAGCCATTGCTTTTGTTAATCTTCTTGCTTCTATTGTAACTGTTATTTTAACCCAGAGCCGGGCCACTTTACTTTCCGTATTTTTATCTATTGGTGTTTTAATGTTTTTTCATTTTAGGCTTAGTACGCTTAAAAATATTGGTAAGACCTTAACCAAGCCCGTTAACTTAGTGATAACAATAGCTGTCGTCTCTTTTGTAGTTTACAAACTTACCAGAAGATCTGATTTTATTAATTTATTATTAACTGTTTCTGAGAGCTTCTGGAATAAGTTTCTCGATGTATTTGAAACGGCTGTACAGGGAGAAGATGCCGAGGAGGTTGCCGATTATTCAGCAATTCAACGGGTGATGTCGTTTAATGTATTTAAGAATTCATTACTGTATAACCCTATTTCCTTGATTCTGGGAAATGGGTATAAGGCTACTTATATGGATTTCCCTATTCTGGAAGCCATGTATAATTACGGTATTGCTGGCTTTTACTTTTTTGGAAGATCTGTCTTTGAAATCATAAGAGAATGTTACCGTTGTATTAAAGACATTGTTAGTCCTTTCTCTGCCTTTCTGGGCTTTATTTTCATTCCTATTGCCGTTTCTGTTTTTTCCGGTGGACAACCTTCAGACACTACCTTTTTATTCCCGTTTCTCATGATGGCTCGTTTTATGGACTATGATAAAGAAGTAATACGGATAAAATTAAAAGAAGCGGCCCAAAAAACAGGTCGGATATTTGCTCCAGTTGCTTAAGGTATGAGAGTATTAATTGTTCACAACATTTTATGGTCTCATTATAAGGCTGCACTTTTTTCAGAACTGGCTCAACAGTGCCCAGTAGATTGTACTTTGCTGGTTGTTCAGTTAGCCGAATCTGAAGACAAGTACAATCAGTTGGGAAAAAGTGGTTTGATTGAACATCAATACCCCTATCATTTATTACATCCGGGATCGTTGAACTCCCTATCATTTAGCAAAAAAATAACGGGATTAATAAGCCAGATCAATCAGTTCAAACCTGACGTAGTCAATCTCTCTGGTTATTACGATCCTGCTTATTGGTTATTAATTGGGTACTGCCGATTACGAGGAATTAAACTGGTTTTGAGTAATGAATCCAGTGAAAAAGATGGGAGTAGAAATGGCTGGAAAGAGAAATTCAAACGAACGCTAATCAGGCAGTTTGCAGGCTTTATCAATTTTGGGTCTTCCTCTGCTGAGTATATGCTTAAAATGGGGGCTCGTTCTTCTCAAATCATTACCCAACACGCCGCAGTTCTGAACAATACGGTTGTTCGTCAGGTTTATGATCGTAGCATCCACAGCCGTCAGAGTCTAAAGGGAAAATATGCTTTACCTGCTCATAACTTTATTTTTGTGGGCAGACTGGCCGAAGAGAAGAATCTGCCATCCCTCTTATCAGCCTTTTCCTGGTTGAAAGAAAATGATCCCAAAGCTCACGACTGGGGTTTAATCATTATCGGTGATGGTCCGCTGCGAGCTCAGCTAAACACTTCGGCCTTAAAAGATGTGTTCTGGCTCGGTGGTCAGCCCTGGAATGAAGTTCCTGCATATCTGGCTTTGGCGGACGCCCTTGTGCTTCCCAGCCATTTTGAACCATGGGGTCTGGTGGTAAATGAGGCTATGGTTTGTGGTTTGCCCGTTGTGGTTTCTAATCAGTGTGGTTGTGTCAACGACTTAGTAGAAGAAGAAAAAAATGGCTACACCTTTAGACCAGAAGTCACACTGGAACTAGGGGTCGCATTACAAAAATTTGTCAACTTATCGGAGGCTGAACGAACTCAGATGGGACAGCACTCGCTGAAACTGATTGCTCCTTTTCATACGACTACCGTTGCTCAGGAAATCTGGCAGGGTTTTCGTCGAATAGGGTCCCCTACTGAAGCCTCCTTTCGTTCATGAAAATATTAAATCTCTGCGGTTATTCCTGGGAAATTGGCGGCCCCTCCAAGGTTATTTATGATCACACCAACGTTCAGATCAAACTGGGTGCTGAAGTGACCATTCTGACGCCCCTTTCTGAAGGAGAGCGGCTTTACATTATCCCCGAAGGAGCTACAGTCATTACTACCAAACGCCATTGGCTAGCTCGATTTATTCCGGAATTTTCACCGGAGCTATGGAAATATTACCGTGAACACGCCCATGAATATGACATTGTTCATATCCATGGCCCCTTTCATTTTGCGGGTTGGGTTCCTTTCTGGGTTCGCTCAAAGGCTAAAAAAGTTTTTACTGTGCACGGTACCCTGGACCGTTGGGCAATGAAAAAATCCGGCTGGAAGAAGCAGCTTATTTCTGCCCTTTTTCAGCGTAGGTACGTGGAGCAATGCGACCTGATACAGGTTCATAATCCTGACGAAGAAGAGGATTTGGTCCGTTACATGGGCCATCCGCATCCTAATGTAGTTACGATTAATAACGGCATGCTGTTGTCTGATTACGATCAGCTTCCGGCCAAGGGGCAGTTCCGTAGTCAATATTCGCTAGATGCCGATACCCCCGTTATTTTGTTTTTGAGTCGGATCAATGTTAAAAAAGGTCTCGATTTATTACTTCCGGCTTTTCAGAATATTCTGAAAGATTACCCCAAAGCTCGTCTCTTTATTACCGGACCGGACGATGGCTATCTTTCCTTCGTCACGGATTTTATTCAGAAAAATAATCTATCGGAGCAAATCACGCTGACGGGCATGCTGACGGGCGAGGAAAAACTGAAAGTAATTGTCGATGCGGATGTATTTGCCTTGCCAACTTATTCGGAAAGCTTTTCGCTGGCAGCACTAGAAGCCATGGTTTGCGGCACCGCCGTTCTTACTACAGATCGCATTGGCTTTGGGCATTTACTCAAGCAAAACCACGCGGCTGAGCTAGTTACGCACGAGGTAAAAGACGTTGAAAGAGGACTCAGAAAATTAATCAGTGACTCCGCTTACCGTAAAGAGTTAGCTCGTAAAGGACAAAATTTTGCCCGTGATGTCGCTGACATTAATAAAGTAGCAACCAAGTTATACCGATCCTTTGAAGCTTTAATTCGTTAATATTGCCCTTATTTATCTGGAAAAATGACCCCTTCCTATCCCGACTTAGCGGTAATATTACTGACGTTTAATGAAGAAAAACACATTGAACGTTGCCTGAAAAGTTTACTTCCCGTTACTGACAAAATTTTTATCGTCGATTCTGGTTCGACTGATCGAACCGTGGAACTGGCCGAGGCTCTGGGAGCCAGGGTGGCTCAAAATCCCTGGGTTAACTACGCAACGCAGTTCAATTTTGGCATTCAAAACTGTCCCTTTCAAACGAAATGGCTAATGCGAATGGATTCGGACGAATACATATTACCCGAATTAGCCCGCGAAATCGCTCAGACCTTACCTAACGTTGCTTCCGAAGTTTCTGGTTTTTATATCAAACGCCGGGTCATGTTCATGGATCAGTGGATTCGTTATGGCGGTTATTACCCAACCTGGCTCTTGCGGATCTGGCGAAGCGGAAAAGGCCATTGTGAAGAGCTATGGATGGATGAACACATCAAGATTTCCGAAGGAGAAATGCTCCGCATGAATCACGATCTAGTGGACCATAACCTGAATAATTTAACCTGGTGGACGCAGAAGCATAATCTTTATGCCATTCGGGAGGCTATTGATCTACTGAACGTTAAGTATGATTTTGGGGATGTTGAGATCGTTACCCCCCGTTTTTTTGGAACGCAGGAACAACGCAAACGGTACCTCAAAATCAAATACGCCAGCTTACCTTTATTCACGCGGCCATTTCTGTATTTTCTATTCCGTTACTTCATAAAAATGGGTTTCCTGGATGGGAAACGCGGGCTTATCTGGCATTTCCTTCAGGGTTTCTGGTATCGTTTCCTGGTAGATGCCAAAATATTTGAAGTCTATCATCGGGCGGGTATTTCAAAGGAAGCCATTGCTCGATTCTTTTTAACCGAATATGGAAAAGATGTCCTCGAAAAGCGTTGATCTGTCCAAGTACCAGCACCAGCCTCAATTCTCATCCAAAAGCTGGA
Organism: Siphonobacter sp. SORGH_AS_0500; assembly: GCF_031453245.1. Taxonomy (NCBI): domain Bacteria; kingdom Pseudomonadati; phylum Bacteroidota; class Cytophagia; order Cytophagales; family Cytophagaceae; genus Siphonobacter; species Siphonobacter sp. SORGH_AS_0500. Next base: position 2,230,262 of record NZ_JAVIYT010000001.1, on the reverse strand, counting down.
GAAACCGAATCTGGTTTGTGGTCAATATTTTATTTTTCTATACCAAATTACCTATTCCAGTTGGTTTGAAACTCTGGATCCTTCGCAAGTTTGGAGCAAAAGTCGGCACCGGCGTAATGATCAAACCTAACGTCAATATCAAATTTCCCTGGTTACTGGAAATAGGCAATAACGTCTGGATTGGCGAAGAAGTCTGGATTGACAACCTCGTTCAGGTACGCATTGGCTCTAATGCCTGTCTTTCCCAGGGAGCCATGTTATTGTGTGGAAATCATAATTACAAATCCACAAGATTTGATTTGATGACGGCACCTATCACCCTTGAAGAAGGCGTGTGGATTGGAGCGAAATCCATTGTGTGCCCGGGAGTTACCTGCTATTCACACGCCATGTTGGTGGTCGGATCTGTGGCTACGGGTAATTTAGAGGCCTATGGGATTTATCGGGGAAATCCCGCCGCAAAAATTCGCAACCGTGTTATTGAGTAATACTCATAGGTTATCTAATTAATGGGACGGTACATTTTTAGTGACAAACTATCCGTTCTACTACGGAATGATAATCATCACTTTATTTGTCCACTTATAAAGACTTTACGGATAAATCCGGGGAAAGTAAAGTTTGATTAGTAGTTTTGGAAATCAGTAAAATTCTGATATATTATGGTTGGTGAAGTCTTTATGAAAAGTTAGTGTAGCTCCCCACCTACGCAACTTGATTGAACCAGATAATCAATTTTTATGATCACAGCCTTACGTCAATTCCTAAACGAGTCTTTTGTTCAGGTTATCATCTCTCTTATCGCGGCGTGCTGGCTAACGGTTGAGGCAATTCCTGTCATTATCAATATTTCCCGGCTTCGAAATTTAATGGCCGAGCCTGAAGCTCGCAGTGCCCACTCCAACCGCACCCCAACACTGGGAGGAATCGCCATCTTTGCCGGAACCATGATTGGCTATTTTCTCTGGTTACCCGAAGGCGAAACCCATCTGCATCACCTTGCTATTGCGGGCATTGTTATTCTCTTTTTTACGGGTGTAAAGGACGATATTCTGGTCATTGCACCCATGAAGAAAATGCTTGCCCAGATTTTTGCCTCCTCGCTTGTCATCATAGGTGCTGATTTGAGAATCAATGATTTATTCGGAATTTTAGGGATCCACCAGATTCCCTATCTAATCAGTATTTTACTTACCGTTTTCGTATTTATTGCTCTGACGAATGCCATTAACCTCATTGATGGCATTGACGGGTTGGCTGGCGGCATTGGCCTGATTGCCTGTATGATTTTTGGTTCCTGGTTTCTACTCAATAGCCAAAATGCCCTTGCCATTCTGGCCGCTTCTCTCTCGGGCTCTTTACTCGGGTTTATCCGATTTAACTTTTCCCGAACGAGTAAGATATTCATGGGAGACACCGGATCCCTTATTCTGGGCTTCGTATTGACGCTTTTTGCAGTTAAGTTTATTCACCTGAACACCGGAGCTAACGCCATTCTCGATGCACCGATTCTTGCGATTGTCGTTCTGATTGTTCCTATTTTCGATACACTACGGGTTTTCATTGTTCGGATTATGAATGGTCGTTCACCCTTCTTCCCCGATAAAAACCATACGCACCACATCCTGATTGCTCAGGGGCTTTCGCATTTTCAGGCGACCTGTGTATTATGCGGATTGACCTTAATCTTAACCTGTTTTTTCCTGTTAATCAGAAACTCGGTATCGACTAACGAAGGCTTATTCATTCTGGTTGCGTTATTTGGCCTTTACAATTACGTAAGTTACTTACTCATCAAACGAGTGAGTTATAAGGATCCATCACTGGAGGCCGAAACGTTAAAAAAGCAGATGAAACGCGAAGCAAAAGCTCGTCTGAAAAATATTAAGCGAATCAAGAAAGTATTCGATAATTAAGAGACTGCCTAAAAGTTATTTTAAATACAAAAGAGAGACCGTGATGCGGCCTCTCTTTTCGTTAGAGTAAACTCATTGATACTCCGATCTGTCATCCAGAACGAAGCGAAGGAACTTACTGAGCTTTCCATTAACTTTCAACCAGGAGAATTATTCTACTGGTACGAGAGGGAATCTCGCACCAAGTTTTCCTTATCAAAAAGAACCACGCTTTTAGAAAGCGTGGTTCTTTTTTAGGCATTACTTCTTACTTTTTTCGATCAAAAAACTGCTTCATAAATAAAGCCTGATAGGTTAATGCTTTATTCCAGTAACCCCAGTTATGAGCACCTGGCCGACTGATGTAGTCGTGAGGGATATTCCGTTCGATTAACTTCGCGTGTAAATTTTCATTCACCCCATAGAAAAAATCTTCCGTTCCGCAGTCAATCAGCAGGGCTAACGAATTAGGCGTTAATAAATGCAACAAGTTAATAACCGTGTATTTTTCCCAGTTTTCCGGTGTTTGTGCATAAGTTCCCAATCGCTTGGCGATATCCCAGTTGTTAGGAAAAGGACGAAAGTCTACGCCTCCGCTCATACTACCCGCGGCTCCAAAAACGTCCTGATGTTTAAAGGCCAGATACAAAGCTCCGTGCCCTCCCATACTCAAACCAGCAATACCCCGACCTTCGCGACTTTTTACGGTTTTGTAACGACTGTCAATCCAGGCAGGTAACTCACTGGCTACGTAGGTTTCGTACTTGTAAGACGGGTCAATAGGACTGTCAAAATACCAACTGGAAAAGTTACCGTCCGCACAGACAATCATCATCTGATACTGATCGGCTAATTCGTTAATGGTTAAATGTTTCTTTGCCCAGTCACTGTAGTTTCCGCTGTACCCATGCAGCAGGTATAAAACGGGAAAGACTTTACCAGAAGCATACGAGTCGGGCGTAATTACTACGGCCTTAATCGTTTTTTTCATGGAAGCACTGTACGTATCAACCGTATCCACCTTGGCGGCAAAACTGGAAAAAGCTAGTAACGAGAAAGCAAGAAAGGAAAGGTTTCTAAATAGTTTCATTGAAAATAGGAAGCGTTTCGTTCAACAGAAAGCTGCGAATTTGCAAAAACTTCTCTGAAACTAATGAATCATTTTCCAGGAATTGCCCTCGTAAACCAATCAGGAGAGGTGATTTAGAAACCTAGCTATTTCTTCCACCGAAAAGACAAAATCAATTTGTACGTGTTGAAGGGCGTGATGGGGCATGAAGGGCGTCTGAGCCGTAGCGGGGTCCTGCACAATGGTCAGGCCACCCGCTTTTTTTATGATTCTTAATCCATCCGTTCCGTCTGCATTCGCTCCGGATAACAGAATTCCAATGGCCGAAGGACCGAAAACTTCGGCTACTGACTCGTAAGTAACATCCAGTGAAGGCCGGCTATAATTAATCTTTTCGGAAGCATCGAGGGCAAAGATGTTCTCTTCTTCTACCAGTAAATGATAGTCCGCAGGAGCCACGTATATTTTACCCGACTGAATCGGATCTTTATCTTCAACCTCACTTACGGGAATAGAGGTCTTCATCGAGAAAAGATCCGCCAGCGAAGAATCAACCGAGTTTTTCCGGTGCAGAACGATGATTAAAGTAAAGCCGATAGGCTTCTGTAACAGCGGAAATAATTTCATTAATGCATCAATACTCCCCGCTGAGCCGCCAATAACGACCACTTTAGAGGCATCCATTAATTGATCTTTCGCCATACTTTGTCTCGTGTCAATTGTTTGTAATGCGTCTGAATACTGGAAAACTTCAAGGTTTCTTTAGATCCCAGGGCTAGGTAACCCAGGGTGCCCAAACTTTCGTCAAACAACTTTAATACTTTTTCCTGTAAATCTTTATCAAAGTAAATCAGCACATTCCGGCAGAGAATCAGATCAAATTCATTGAATGAACGATCTGAAACCAGATTATGCGTGGAAAATATCATCTTCTCTCCCAGGCTTTCCTTGAATTTTACCTGCCCATAATTGGCAATGTAATACGAAGAAAAATCGTTTTTCCCGCCTGATCCAATGTAATTCTCTGAGTACAGCTTCATGTGACTCATCGGAAAAATTCCCGCACGGGCCTTCTCCAAAACGGTTGGATTCAGATCCGTTGCGTACAGCAGGGACTTATGCAGAAGATTAGCTTCCTGCAATAAAATGGCCATTGAATAAACCTCTTCGCCCGTAGAGCACCCGGCATGCCAGATTCGGATAAAGGGTTTTGCCCCCAGCGTAGGTAATACATCCGTCCGCAGAAAATGATAAAACGTCGGGTCTCTGAACATCTCCGTTACGTTAACGGTTATTTCCTCCACAAAACGTTTCAGATACGCGGGATCGGACTTTACCCGATACCGAAGCTCCGCAAAACTCGGAAACTTATCAATGGTGCAAATTCGCTGAATGCGTCTTTTCAGAGAAGCTTTGGAGTAATTATTAAAGTCATACCCATAAATTTCGTACAGGTCATTTAACAAAATGGCAATCTCTTCCTCTTCAATCATGACCTTACTAGTATTCACGAGACATTAACTCCAGTAAACGCTCCACATTGATAGGCTTCGAAATATATTCGGTAGCCCCCGCCCTCAAACACTTTTCCCGGTCTCCTACCATCGCCTGGGCCGTCACTGCCAAAATCGGCGTATGCCTGCGTTTCTCAATGGCCTGAATCAATGGAATAGCCTCGTAACCATCCATTTCAGGCATCATCATATCCATCAAAATTATGTCTACAACCTCATCCGTTTGCAACAAATTCAGAGCTTCCTGAGCACTGCTGCTCGACAGACAATCGTACGCTTTTGAGCGTAGGGTAGCCTTTAGAGCAAAAATATTCTTCGCATCGTCATCAATAATGAGCACTCGCTTTTTCTCCATTCCCTGATTTATTCCTAGAGGTGTTATACGATATTCTTTAAGAGCGTTCGTACAACCAAACGCGTAGCAACGATAAAAGCTGATCGATGTCAACGGGTTTGGTAATGTAGTCGGAGGCTCCAGCCTGGATGCATTTCTCACGATCACCCGTCATGGCTTTCGCCGTCACGGCAATGACGGGCATGTCTTTCCAGAGGTAATTTTCGCGGATTTTACGAGCCGTTTCGTAGCCATCCATCTGCGGCATCATCATGTCCAGTAAAACGATGTCAATGTGGGCATTTTCTTCAAGTTTCTGAAGAGCCTCTTTGCCATCCAAAGCCGTGATGACATTCATCTGGTAATTCTCCAACGCCTTCGATAAGGAGAAAATATTCCGAATATCGTCGTCGGCTACCAGCACATTTTTACCCTTCAATATCTGGCTTAATTCGCCCAGTTTTTTATATCGACCCTCTTTCTTTTCCGATTGTTTATTGTCCTCCACTAAATGCAGAAACAACGAGACTTCGTCCAGCATACGTTGATAAGAATGAGCCGTTTTAACGATGATCGAATCTGCGTATTTTTTGATCTTTAATTCTTCGGAAAGGGATAGACTTTTCCCGGTAAAAATGATAATGGGAAGGTTCTCAAAATCAGGGTCTTTCCGGGCCTGTTCAAGCATGTCATAAGCTTTGGAATCGGGGATACCCATATCCAGAATTACGCAATCAATATCTTTCCGGCGAAGAGCCTGAATGCCCTGATCGACATCACTTTTCAGCTCGGAATTGATATTGAATGTTTCCAGAAAATACGCTAATGCTTTGGCGTGTTTCGGATTATCTTCAATAATCAGAACTTTCTTGGCATTGCGATTCAAAACGTATTCAATTTTCTCAAAAACGTCTTTCATTTGTTCAAATGCCATTGGTTTGTTAACAAAATCAACGGCACCTTTCAGTAAACTTTCCGTCTTCATTTTATGGGAAGACATAATATGTACCGGTATAGGCCGCGTTTGGGGATCGGCTTTCAGGGCATCCATTACTTCCCACCCGCTCATGATTGGTAACTGAATATCCAGTAAAATACCAGCAGGCTTATAAAGCCCAGCGAGTTTTAATCCTTCATCTCCCCGAACGGAAACAATGCCTTTATAGCCCTTTTTCCGGGAATAATCGAGTAACGATTTGGCAAAGGCAGTATCATCCTCAATAATCAAAATGACCTTATCGTCTTTTTCTATGGACTGCCGATCATCAGGAATATTAGCCGGGATTGTGGTACTCAAAAATTCAGTAGTCTTTTCTTTCGCAGGCTGCGGCTTTTCTTCTTCCTTTTTAATGATTACTGGAGTAACCTCTATCTCTTCAATCTCAATTCGATTGAGCTTCGAAATAGGTAAGTGCAACGTAAATTCACTACCTTTATTTACCTCACTGGTTACTACTAACTCGCCACCTAATAATTTTACTAACTCCCGGCTAATCGATAATCCCAGACCCGTTCCACCGTACTTACGCTTCGTCGAACCATCCGCTTGCTGGAAGGCTTCAAAAATCAAATGCTGCTTTTCTTTCGGAATACCAATACCGGTATCTTTGACGATGAATCGAACTGAATTATCGTATTTAGTATCCTTTTCTAACGTTAAAGAAACTTCCCCTTCGGAAGTAAACTTAATGGCATTGGATAATAAATTCTTCAAAATCTGTCCCAGACGTAAACGGTCTGTTTCCAGATAAGCAGGAATAGTATCAGCAACCTTTACCTTGAAATCTAATTTTTTATCTTTCGCTAAAGGAGTAAAGAGGGCTTTTAATTCATCGGTAATTTCATTCGTTGATACATTCATAAATTCGAGCTTCATCTGACCTGCTTCGATTTTTGAAAGATCAAGGATTTCATCAATTAAGCCTAATAGTCCATTTCCAGAGTTATTGATTACCTGAGCATATTCAACTTCATCTTTCGAAAGATGATTTTCATTATTCTCAGCTAACAGACGGCTCAATAATAAAATTGAGTTCAAGGGTGTCCGCAATTCATGGGACATATTCGCTAAAAATTCAGATTTATATCGCGTTGATATTTCAAGCTCTTCGGCTTTTCTCTGAATTTCTTCATTTTTTTCTTCCAGTAATAAACTTCTTTCTTCCAGTTCTGTATTAGACTGTAACAATTCTTCCTGTTGTACTCTCAGCTCTTCTTCTGAAGCCTGTAACTTCTGAGACTGAGCTTCAAGTTCGGCATTCAGGTTCTCTAACTCGTTGTGCTGAGCCTGTAACTCTTCAGCCTGAGCCTGCGTTTCTTCCAGGAAATTCTGAAGTTTAATATAATCTAAAGCGGCGTTCACGCCGACCGCTATATCGTCTGCATTACTTTTTAGCAACTCTAGTTCTAGCTCGTTTGGCGATCGTAAAAAGCCCAGTTCAATAACTCCAATACACATATTGGCGTATACCAGCGGCATGATTACCAGAGAAGAAATGGGCGTTTGACCTAAGCTTGACTCCACCACTAAGTAATTGTCAGGCAGATCATTAACGAGCATTATCTGTTTCTCCTTAATCGCCTGGCCCACCAGTCCTTTTTCAATATAAACGACTTCGGGAGCAGTACTGGAAGCGTAACTTGAGATTAATTTATAACTCAAATCTGATTCCATAAAGTACACGGTACCCACCGGAACACCGATAAAATGAGTAAGTGTATTAATTAAATTACTGGCTAGTTTTCGGGCATTACGTTCGCCATTAATGGCATTATTAATTTCAGCGGAACCCGTTTGAAGCCAGTTTCTACGTTCTAAGTCATTAAAGCTCGTTTCCAGCGATTCGGCCATTGCATTAAGAGCTCTGCCAATTCGCCCTAATTCATCATCCCGGGTATCCTGGCTCCGAGAAGTGTAATCGCCCTGTGCAATTCTTCCGGTAATGCCTTCCATAACCGAAATCCGGCGATTGGCCTCTTCGAAGGCCTCTTCTCTTTTAATTTGCTCTTTTAATTTAGTATCTAATTCATTTTTAATTCTCGTGTATGAAAAGCCGGTAATAAGAATAGAAACAATCGCCGCAATAGCCAGAACGATTGGCGTATACGTTATGTAAAAACTTTGTTTTTCAAGACGGCTTTGCAGGATATTATTTTCTTCTTTTTTAATCTGTTCGATGACGCTACGAAGATTATCCATAATCTTCTTGCCTTTTATCATTTCATTGTTCTGACGAGCCGTATCCCGACTAACAGCCATTCCTTTTCTCCTAACCAGATCAATAATCAGTTGCATCTGGTTAAACTTTGCATCGTATAGACGCTTGGCTTCATCCAGATTTTTCTGTTGAACCTTATTGTCAATGGTCAGATTTTTAAGGGTATTATAACTGCGGTTAGCTTTATCATACGCACCCGTGTAAGGTTGAAGAAAGTCCGGGTCCAGCGTAATCAGGTATCCTCGCTGTCCGGTTTCTGCGTCCTTTAAATGCGACATAATGTTTTCAGATTCCAGCAATACTTCATTGGTATGATTAACCAATTCGGAATTGGTAATCAGTCGCTGGGTGCTGTAAAAAGACGCTACTAAGCTAAAGACTAATAATATGACAGAGATTGAGAAAACAACCTGCAATTGTTTAATTACTGAATAATGAGCTCTAGGCATGGCGAATAGAAATGCTTACTTCAATACGTGGTTAGTTTGATTCACAGGTAAAACAATAATAAAGCTTGTCCCTTCTCCCATCTGGCTTTTGGCTGATATGATTCCGTTGTGCGTATCAATGTTTTTCTTGGCAATGGCTAATCCAATTCCCGTTCCTTCGTAACTACTTTGATCGTTTAATCGCTGAAAAATGATGAAGATTCGGTTCAGGAATTTCTCATCAAAACCAATTCCATTATCTTCTACTATGATCCGACAGAATGCCCCATTTTCTTTTGCCGGGCTGTCAATGGACTTATCTGCGACTAATTCACCAGTAATGTGAATAACAGGAGCTACCGTAGGCTTTGAGAATTTTAAAGCGTTACTAATCAGGTTTTGGAACACCTGCCTGATCCGGCTCGGCATCGCTGAAATAACTGGTAAATTACCTACGGATACAATGGCTTCTTTACGGGATATTAAATCGTCAAAATCGATTAATAACTCGTGTAAAATTTCATTTAAATTCGTTTCCTGGAAAGAAGAGCTATTGGATAATCTGGAATACTCTAGCACATCACTGATAAGCCTCGACATCCGGGCTGAAGACTGAATGGAACGATCCAGGTAAGAGATGGCTTCGTTATTGTCTTTTAAATACTTTTCTTTAATTACGCCATTGAAGATTTGAATCTTCCGTAAAGGTTCTTTTAGATCATGCGATACTACCCAGGCAAATTGTTGCAATTCGTGATTGGTTCGCTCTAACTCTACGTTTTTATCCAGTAACTCTTTGGTACGTAATTCTACTTTTTGTTCAAGAATTTCAGCATTGATTTTTTGCTGATGAATATCCGTAAAAGTCCCTACCCAGCGAACCGTTACTTCTTCAAATTTGATAGGGGTAATGCGAAGCAAATGATAGCGGTATTCTCCCGTAGTTAATTCTTTTAATCGTGTTTCTTTGATGTATTCAACTCCCTGTTTCAAATACGTCTCCCACTCCAGATGAATGTTATCATCCGGGTGCATTTCAGGGAATTGATCCAGTTGTCTTGAGTATTTATACCAGTGTTCATTAACATACTCAATCTTCCCTGCTGAAGCAATGGTAAAAGCCATTTGCGGCAGCGATTCTACGATAGACCGTAACTCCTGCATGCCTTTGGCCAATTGCTCTTCGGCTTGCTTTCTAACCTCAATTTCTTTCAGTAGGCTTTCCTGCGTGGCCCTTAATTCCTGCTGCTGCTCGTATAAACGATTGAGTATTTTGACTTTCAACAATAAAATGTCTGGATCAACCGGTTTGGTTAAATAGTCAATTCCACCCGAAGTATACCCTTTGGTAATAAATTCTTTTTCTTTATTGACTGCTGAAAGAAATATGATGGAGGTATCTTTTGCTTTACTATACCCACCGATGAAGTTTGCTACTTCGAAACCGTCCATTCCGGGCATTTGCACGTCCAGAATAATGACGGCATAGTTATTAGCAAGAACTTTCTTCAGAGCCTCTTCTCCAGATTCTGCGGTATCGACAGAAAATTGATGCTGCTCAAGAATTTTCTTCAAAGGAAGAATATTCTCAGGTCTGTCATCTACTATAAGAATCATATCCAAAGAAACTTTTTTCAAAACACTAGAACACTTACCCACAAGGTTGAAACCTTGATTGTGATTTCTTGTTTAAAATTAGTCGTGAATTTAACTGCCCTTCAACTTTATTGTCAGATTAAACAAAATTTTAACCTGAACGAATGATTATTTGTTATCAATTCATAATCCAGTATTAAGCTGGCTTCGTTTCAGCGGGGGAGAGTTACGAATTGCGATCCCTTTCATTTCATCCTTATTTTTGCCGCTGCGAATTCTAATGAGCAATGTTATGGCATTTAAAGTAAACGGGCGAATCTGGATTGAAGGAGAAGAACGCTTCATGGGCATTGGCAGACTGGAATTGCTTCAGCGAATTGAACAGACTGGCTCAATTTCTGCTGCGGCTAAGGGCATGGGCATGTCTTACAAACGAGCCTGGGATTTGATCCAATCGCTGAATAATCAGGCCGCTTCTCCCGTAGTTAGCACGCAGACGGGGGGCGAACGCGGCGGCGGGGCCCTCATCACCCCGGAAGGCAAACGCTGGATTAACCTTTATACGGAGTTGCAGGAACGTTTTCAGGCGTTTGTGGAACAAGAGTCGAGCAAGCTGACCTTAGAATAATTTCTTCGTTGTCAGAGTTCCCAACCGTGACGTATCACTATGTATAGATGAACCATTGACAATTCCTCTATACTTACGTTTTATGAAAAAATCTGCCTTCCTGCTGGCAACATTCCTATCGTTTAGTTTATCCGGCTGGGCTCAAACCGAGCGATTGCATCAAATTCACCAGAATATTCAAAGCGTTTTTTACGAGCCTTCAACCGGGCTCTATAAAGAGACGAATGATACGGCTCACAATGAAAAGCCTCACTCCTACCTGTGGCCGCTTTGTGCTCTGGTTCAGGCGGCGAATGAAATGGAAGTGCTGGAACCCAGAGCATCTTACCTTCAACCCGTTTTGCACACTATTCAGCAGTATTACAACGCCAACCCTCCGGCTCCGGGTTACCAGGCTTATGTCACAAAAGAAATGACAGACACGCGTTTCTATGATGATAATCAGTGGATTGCGATTGCTTGCCTGGATGCTTACAAACGAAACAAACAGCCATCTTACCTCAAAACGGCAGAGCTGATTTATAAATTTATGCTGACAGGTTACAATCAGCGGGGCGGCGGCGGTATCTACTGGAAAGAAGATGATAAAACCACCAAGAATACCTGTTCAAATGGCCCGGGTATTCTCATTGCCTTGCAGTTCTATAAACTTAGGAAAGACCCGAAAGATCTACAAACGGCCCTTGAGCTGTACCGCTGGACGAACCAACAGTTGCAGGCTCCATCGGGCGTTTATTATGATGCAGTGAAGTTACCCAGCATGAAAATCGACTCGGCCATTTATACCTATAATACCGGAACTATGCTTCAGTCTAACGTGCTTTTGTATGAATTAACGAAGGATCAAACGTATCTCAAGGAGGCGAAGCGAGTGGCCGAAGCGGCAAAGAATCATTTTTATCGAAACCATAAATTTCCGGGGAACTACTGGTTCAACGTGGTTTTACTACGGGGGTACGTAGAGCTTTTCGAAGTGGATAAGGACCCGCAGTACCTGCGTTTATTTGCGAAAGACGCTGAGCGAATCTGGAAAGAAGAGAAAGACCAGCAACATTTGGTTGGCCCCCGCCCCTGGAAGTCGCTAATCGATCAGGCCGCCATGCTGGAAATGTACGCCCGGCTGGAAGCTTTGAAAGGGAAAATTTAATCTCTGATTCTGAATACCTTATCAGTAAAGTGCCTCTTCGGGGGCACTTTCTGTTTATGGGTTGAGTTTAGGAGTTCGGGGTTTATGTTTTTTTGTTTAGTGTTTAGGGGTTTGAGTTAATCGATGAATTGACTCCCATCTAATGCGGGGTTGTAAGGGAATGAAGCCTTCCCGAGTTAATGGCCTCAGTAATTACGAAAAAAACAACCCCAGCGGGGTTAAATCACGAATAGCCCCGTATGAAATGCGGGGGTGCCAAGGAGACAACCTACCCGGGTTATAGATCCGGGTAATTATGAAAAAAATAACCCTATCGGGGTTAAATCATGAATAGCCCCGTATGAAATGCGGGGGGTGCAATCCCTCCCCGGTTTAATAGATCCGGGTAATTATGAAAAAATAACCCCAGCGGGTTAAACCATGAATAGCCCCGTATGAAATGTGGGGGTGCCAAGAGAACCTCCCCGGGTTATCACCCGGGGCTATTAGGAATTTAACCCCGCTGGGGTTGTCGTGCAACAATTACAGTTAACTCACAACCCAAAACTCCAAACCCTAAACACAAAACTCTAAACTCCCCCAAATTCCCAACAATTCCTTCAGAGATTATGCTAAATTTTGAATTTAAGAATCCGACTAAAATTATTTTCGGAAAGGGCCAAATTGAAAAATTATCCACCGAGCTACCAGCCCATGCTAAAGTTCTGTTGCTGTACGGTGGTGGAAGTATCAAAAAAAACGGCGTTTACGAACAAGTCATTGCAGCACTCCAAGGTTTTGAGGTAGTTGAATTCGGTGGCGTTCCCGCTAACCCCGAATACGCCGTCCTTTTAAAGGCCCTCCAAATTATTAAGGATCAGTCCATTACTTTCATCCTCGCCGTGGGTGGCGGCTCAGTTATTGACGGAGCCAAGTTTCTTTCGGCGGCGGCTTTATACGAAGGCGACGAACCCTGGGATATTCTTTCCAAAGGCATTCGTTTTGAGAAAGGCTTACCCTTTGCCAGTGTCTTAACCCTGCCCGCTACGGGTTCTGAAATGAATTCGGGTTCGGTCATCAGTCGGGCAGAAACGCAGGAAAAATTATCCTTTGGCGGACCCGGCATGTTCCCGGTTTTCTCCATTCTTGATCCTCAGGTTATTCAATCCATTCCTCCGCGGCAGCTTGCGAACGGAATTACCGATGCCTTTACGCACGTGCTGGAGCAATACATGACGTACCCGATTCATGCCCGTTTACAGGATCGTTTTGCGGAAAGCATTATGCAAACGCTAATTGAAGTGGCCCCGCTGGTCATGGCAAACCCAGCGGACTATTCAGCGGCCGCTGACTTTATGTGGAGTTGCACCATGGCTCTCAATGGACTGATTCAGAAAGGGGTTCCCACCGACTGGGCCGTTCATGCCATGGGTCACGAGTTAACGGCCCTGTATGGCATCGACCATGCCCGTACACTGGCGGTTATTGCACCCAGCCATTACCGTTACAATTTCGAGCGGAAGAAAGAGAAACTCGCTCAATACGGCGAACGGGTTTGGCATATTACGGAAGGAACAACGGAAGAGAAAGCGGAACAGGCCATTGTAAAAACGGAAGAGTTTTTCCATTCGCTGCATATTCAAACCAAATTGTCTGCCTATACCGATCAGTTCGAAAACACGGCTGAGCAAATTGAGCAACGATTTACGCAACGAAACTGGCTGGGCATCGGGGAATATAAAGACCTGAAACCTTCGGACGTGAAGAAGATTGTGGAGATGAGTTACTAAGTAATGGGCAGGACTTGGCAGCCGCCGCTGCGGTCATTAGTTAATAAACTCACAGTCAGAAACTTACCACCAAGCTATTCATTATTAAGTAATTACACGAACTTAATTAAGAACCAGAGCCGGATTTATTCCGGCTCTTGGTTTATCCGGCACTGGCCCGAGCCATGACGATGAGTATTAACCCGACCACGTAAGTTCCGCCCATGATCCATAAATAACGTTTGGCTTTGGCGGGTGCTCCTTCAAATTCCTTCCAGACCAAAAGTCCCCAAAGAACCGACACAACCGTTGCTCCCTGGCTTAATCCGTAAGAAACAGCTCCGCCCGCATCCTGCGAACCCAACAGGAGTGTAATCATTCCAATTCCCCAGATGAATCCACTGCCCAGACTCAGTCCATGTTCTTTGGCAGAAACGTCTCCATACCGCACCTCGTCTTCTCCTTCGAGTAACTTCAGTCGTTTCACGGTCCATTCTATCAGCGGGTTACTGATCAAAATTCCCAACGCAAACAACACAAAGCCTGTGTAGGGCGTAAGCTTTTCAGCTTCAGGTAAAGCAATATCCTCCACAATGGATTGGGTAACCAGTAGAAAAAAGAAACCCGAGAAGACCCCGCCCGCCAGAGCTACCCAAATGCCCTTGGTACTGGAACCTTCGTCTTCCTCCTCTTCTTCATTTTTGGCTTTATAGGCAAACGCACAGGCCGCGATTGAAGCCAGCACCAGGCCGCCCCCAATGGCAAGTAACCCTACGTTTCCTTCAGGTTTAGCTATATAGTTAACAATCAGTCCTAAAGCCAACGACAAACCTGTACCGACGGGCATGGCTACGGCAATACCTGAAATATTAATTCCCACGGTAAGTAACATATTCCCAATATTGAAGATCATGCCTCCTATTACGGCCAGAGCCATATTTCGCAAGGTTGCCTGCTGAATATCGTCTAGAAAGGCTCGCTCGTTGGAACCCAAACTGCCTAGCGTGAAAGCCAATACAAGAGCAGTAATGACAATCCCATAAACGTAATCACGGTAAAAGATGGACAGTGGAGCGGATTGCGTAACGAGTTTCTGACCGCTTGTCCAGGAGCCCCAGCAAAGCATGGTAATGAGGCAAAAGATAATGGCAAGGGTAGCGTTTTCAATAATAACCATGGTTTAGCAGTTTCGTTCTAGTGGATTCCTCCAAACCTTAATAAAACCCGGCCAGTACCCGCACAAAAAAACCGCTGACCTCTACGGCCAGCGGCATATTTCATTAGTTTGAAGGTAAGTTAAAAATCTTTAGCTCTGCTATTAGCGAATTCTACCAGTGCGGGAGTTATAGTTACCCAACGGGAAGCTTAACCCAAGGTTAACGCCCCAGTTGCTGTGGTACACATCGCCGCTTCCTTGAATCGGCTTGGCTACGTCAACCAGCCCTAAGCCGTAACGAACGTCGAAATTCAGCCAGACTTTGTTTTGAATGCGGTAGTTGAATCCCCCGCCCAAGTGCACACCGGCATCAGCCGCCGTCCAGTTCTGACGATTGACGTTGATGTTGTCCCCGTTTTGGTTACGAGCTGCCAGGAGAAAACCAACGTAAGGTCCAGCGAATAGCTTAGGACGCAGGGCATGCCCACGGTCGTTCAGGTAAAAGGTCGCCAGAATTGGGATTTGCAGGTAGTTTAATCTGATCTGCTGATCTGCCAGTCGGTTCTTAGCTCCGAGCTGGGTGTAGAGCACCTGACCACCCACACCAAAGTGTTCGTTTACACTATAGTTGATGAATAAACCGGCGGTTCCACCCGTTTTCCAGGTTGTGTTGCCCGCTCCACCCCCGCGAAAGGTAGCTACTGATAAACCACCCATGGGGCCCCAGGAAAGGTTGTCCTGAGCTTGAGCCTTCGTTCCAATAATGCTTGCAAAGAGGAGGAATAATAAACTGTACTTTTTCATGATTGAAGCAAGTATAAATATTTGTATACTGCGACTTAAAAAAGCTCATTCCAGCCCTTATGTTATGATAATTTGTTGAATAATTTCCCCAATTTTATTTTTCTTCGGTAGTCAGGAATAGCACATTTCGTTGAAGACCTTCGTATTTGGTTCGTTTGAGAGGCGATTTTTTGAAGACTTTTCTGAAGGTTTCTTCGGTAAGTTCTTGCCAATCACGGCTTTGCCAGGATTTCAATTCCTGGGGAAGATCAAAGGCCGATTCGCGGTGCGGTTGGGAAAAACGATTCCAGGGGCAAACGTCCTGGCAGATGTCACAACCAAAAAACCAGTTTTCCATTTTTCCCCGAAATTCATTCGGAATGGCATCCTTTAATTCAATCGTGAGGTAACTAATGCAACGACTGCCATCCACCGAATACGGTTCAGAGATCGCGTCGGTCGGGCAAGCATCAATGCAACGGGTACAGGTACCGCAGTAATCGGCCATTGGGCCGTCGGGCTGCAATTCCAGGTCGATAATTAATTCGGCGATGAAGAAAAAACTGCCGCTTTTTCGAGTGATAAGATTACTATTTTTACCAACCCACCCCAGCCCCGCTTTTTTTGCCCAGGCCTTTTCCATTACCGGAGCCGAGTCAACGAAACAGCGTCCGTCCACCTGGCCGATTTGGTCCTGAATTCGTTGCAGAAACTCTTTCAACCGATCTTTCACTACAAAGTGGTAATCTACTCCGTAGGCGTACTTGGAAAGTTTCAGGTCATCGTCTTCGGCAGGCAAGGTTTCAGAAGGGTAATAATTGTATAACAAAGAAACCACTGATTTAGCCCCTTCTACCAGCAGTCTGGGATCAAGGCGTTTGTCAAAATGGTTTTCCATGTACTGCATCTGACCGTGTTTGCCGAGGGTTAGCCATTTCTCCAGCCGAGGGGCTTCTTCTTCCAGAAAATCAGCCCGCGAAATGCCACAGAAATCGAACCCTAAATCCCGGGCAATTTCTTTGATTGTTAACGCATTGCGTTGCTGAATAATTTCTGATACAGTCATGGCTATCTGGTCAACTCTACGGGTTCCCAGCTGTATAGGTACTGGAGATTCCATTGCAAAGTTACGGCATAATTAGCCAGCATCACTACCCGATGTCGTGGGTTTCAGGACGGTTTGACGCTATGGGTTCCTCAAAAAACTTCATTTAAAATGTCATTCTGTCAGCGAAAACCCAAATGGCAAAGTAATTTTGTAGTTAGGCTAACAGTAACAAGGTACGAAAAGACATGACGAATCCGGAATTTACGCAACCCGAAGAAAACGAAAAGGCTCCTCAGGCTGAACCCGCAACGGATAACTCCGAAGGTACTCCCACCGCTGAAACTTCGGAGCAACCTGTTGATAATAAAGCTGACAAAGCTCAGGCTGAAATTGCAGACCTGAAAGATAAATACGTTCGCCTCGCCGCCGAATTTGATAACTTCCGTAAACGCACCCTACGCGAGAAAGAAGAATTAGTGAAAACTGCTTCGGAAGGAGTTATCAAAGCCATTTTGCCCGTATTGGACGATATTGAGCGTGCTCAGGCAAACTATGGACCAGATGGTAAAGTTGAAACTGAAGGCATTGACCTGATTTTCAACAAACTGGTAAAAGCAGTGGCAGCCAAGGGACTGAAACCTATGGAGTCCAAAGGCCAACCTTTTGATCCTGATTTACACGAAAGTATTACCCAATTCCCTGCTCCTTCCGAAGACCTCAAAGGAAAGGTTGTGGAGGAAGTTGAAAAAGGTTATTACCTGGGTGATAAAGTAATCCGCTTTGCCAAAGTTGTGGTTGGAGCGTAATTGAAATCTAGAGAGACAAAAATTTTCGTTCTCTCCAGTGGTCTTTCTCTCCTCATTTTTTAAAAAACGATGGCACAAAAGCGTGATTATTATGAAATATTAGGGGTAACCAAATCTTCGTCGGAAGACGAGATCAAGAAGGCTTACCGGAAGCTGGCAATTAAATATCACCCGGATAAGAACCCCGATAACCCCGAAGCAGAAGATAAATTTAAGGAGGCGGCTGAGGCTTACGAAGTTCTCTCCGACCCTAATAAGAAAGCTCGTTATGACCAATACGGTCATGCGGGTATGGGAGGTGGTTACTCTGGCCCACAAAATGCAGAAGATATTTTCTCCCAATTCGGCGATATTTTCGGAGAAGGTAGTCCGTTTGGTAGCTTCTTTGGTGGTGGTTTTGGCGGCGGCGGTGGTCAGCGGCAACGCGTGCGTAAAGGTTCTGACCTACGCATCAAGCTAAAACTGGATTTACAGGAAGTAGCTAATGGCGTTGAGAAAAAAATCAAGGTAAAGCGTCACGTTTCCTGTAATGCCTGCGGTGGTAACGGTTCTAAAAACGGAACTTCCCTGCGAACTTGTCCTACCTGTAATGGTCAGGGCCAGGTTCGTCGCGTGCAGCAAACCATGCTGGGCCAGATGGTTACAGCCAGCACCTGCCCTACCTGTAACGGCGAAGGCAAGATCATTGATTCAAAATGTGACGTTTGCATGGGTGAAGGCCGCACGCTGGCAGAAGAGGTAATCTCTATTAAAATTCCGGCTGGGGTTGCCGAAGGCATGCAGCTTTCCATGAGCGGTAAAGGTAACGTTCCTCCTCGCGGTGGCGTGGCGGGCGACTTACTTATCGTCGTAGAAGAAGAAGAAAACGAAGACCTGAAACGCGATGGTAACAACGTGGTTCACGAGTTGTACGTAAACTTCGTTGATGCAGCTTTGGGTACTTCCGTTGAAGTTCCTACCATTGAAGGCCGGGCGAAAATTACGCTTGAAGCCGGAACCCAGAGTGGTAAGATTCTTCGCATGAAAGGCAAAGGCATTCCGCATTTGAATAGCTACGGCAAAGGCGATCAATTGATCTACGTGAACGTCTGGACACCACGCGTGTTATCGTCGGAAGAAAAAGGAATTCTGGAAAGACTCCGCAATTCGCCTAACTTCCAGCCTCGCCCTACAAAAAATGACAAGAGCTTCTTCGAAAAAATGAAGGATTTCTTTAATTAGTTGGAGAAGGTTTAATCAGGTTTGACGTTTGTCTGAAAGTGATTGATCAACGCTAAGTTTGATATACGTTTGAAAGGTTGGCTCAACGCCAGCCTTTCTGCGTTTTATGATTAGTAAACTTTATTTAAGCATTCAAACAAAGCCAACCCTCAAAACACAGAACCCAAACCAATCGAACATTCAAACCTCAATCAAACTCCCTCAAACAAAAAAGACGATTCAGCTAAGCTGAACCGTCCTCATTATTCATGGCTTTCAAAGGGGAAAAGCGTCTTAGCTTAATTCAGTAATGAATTGTTCTTTCGGCTTACGAACTTTCTTCATGCCGTGCAGCCAGTCATTGGCTTCATCACGATAACCCAGCGGTAATAGCGTTACACTGCGAAGGCCTTTTTCTTTCAGATTCAATAACTCATCCAGAGCAGGAGCGTTAAAGCCTTCCATGGGCGTAGCATCTACGCGTTGCTCAGCGGCAGCCGCAATAGCTATTCCGAAACCGATATACGCCTGACGAGCCGTAGCTTGGAAGTTTTCTTCAGCCGTTTTCGATCCGTACACCGATAACAGGTAATTTTTATAGCTATCCATCCGGTCGTCGGGTAAACCGCGTTCGCGAGTGGTGTAGAGAAACATGTCATTAATCCGTTTCGCATCCAGATCATCCCAAGCAGCGAAAATCAGTACGTGTGACGCGTCTGTAACTTGACTCTGATCGTTGGCAATCGCCCGAATTTGTTGTTTCAGTTCAGGATTTGTTACCACCAGAATTTCAAAAGGCTGCAATCCAGACGAAGTTGGAGCTAAACGAGCCGCTTCCAGAATAATGTCTACTTTTTCCTGTGGAACCGCTACACCATTCATTTTTTTTGTAGCGTAACGCCATTCCAGGTTTTCAATAAGGGAACTCATGATGTTCTTTTTTATGAAGGATAAATATTGACTTTCACATTAAATGTCGGTACATATAATACAAAGCCTATTTTGTGAAAATTAGTTTTCGATTGTTGAGATTTTTTAGGAATTGTTTTTACACTTTCCTTTAATCCACTGATAATCAATAAAAAAAAAGAAACTACTCGTCTGAATAGTTTCTTTTCGCAAGGGCAATAATTCGTTCTTTTATTTGACTTCCGTTAATTCAATCATAACACTGGTACGTTTCAGGTTAGCGGCGGGATTGAAACCCACGCTCATCAGGAAATCTCCGGTATAAACGGCGTCAGGCGTAATGCTGGACTTTGTGCCGGGGTATAAGTTCAGTTCTTTCAAAGCGTATTTTTTCTTGGGGTCCAGGCCTTTCAATACGATAGGTCGGCCCGTACCTACGCCATACCGACTGCTTACCATGTAGGTAAACCAAACCGACCGCGATTTATTTTCATTCACGAATAGCAAGGAAGCATACTCATTTTCGCGAGGATTAGCTAGTCGATACAAGTCTCCGTGCCAAACCAGATCGCTGATTTTTTTATAGGTCTCTACCGACTGCTTGCTAAATTCAAAGTCTTTTTCGTCCAGCTTACTTACCACAATATCGTAACCTAACTTACCCATCATTGCCACATCCGTTCGATACTTCAGTGGTTGCTTGCCCCAATCCGTTACGTGATTACAATGAGCAATGGTTGGGAAAAAGTACGAATACTCCCACTGCATAAACACCCTCTCCAGCGGATCAGTATTATCACTCGGCCAAAATTCGGTGAAATATTTAAGTGCCTCATAATCCACGCGGCCACCGCCCCCTGAGCATAACATCATGGGTACTTTGGGGTATTTCGCCCGAACCCGTTCCAATACTTTATACAAGCCTTTCACGTAATCCACGTAAAGCTTCGAGTCGGCCTGTTTGCTGTTTTTCAGATACTCCGAGTGAGCATTATAAATCACCGCATTACAGTCCCATTTAATGAAGGCCAGGTCAGGATTCTTCGTGAATAACTCGTCCAATATACCATATACAAAATCCTGAACTTTAGGATTAGATAAATCCAGTACTAACTGATTACGGAAATAATGTTCAGGACGCTCGGGCTGTTTGATTACCCAATCCGGGTGCTTTTCGTAGAGTTCACTCTTGGGATTCACCATCTCCGGTTCAACCCAAATACCGAATTTTACCCCGGCTTTCTGAGCCTCTTTTACTAGATAACCAAGGCCATGAGGTAACTTTTTGACGTTCTCTTTCCAGTCACCCAAACCCGCGTTATCACCATTCCGGGGATACTTGTTAGCGAACCAGCCATCATCCAACAGAAACAGATCCACGCCTAATTTTTTACCATCTGCGAAAAGTCCGGTTAACTTCTGCTCATCAAAATCGAAATACGTCGCTTCCCAGTTGTTCAGAAGCGTCAGACGCGAGCCTTCGCCGTCCAGAATTCGATACTTACGAGCCCAGCGGTGCATGTTACGACTGGCCTCTCCTTTGCCATGATCCGAGAACGTATAGATGAACGAAGGCGTTTTCAACTCCTGTCCACTGGTCAACGGATATTCCGAGGCATGAGGATTAATCCCCGCGATTACACGAAGATTATTATACGTATCGGTCTCAAAATCAATCTTGAAGTTACCCGACCAGCCCAACGTTCCGAGTAATACTTTCCCGGTTTCTTCCGTAGCCTTTTGATCAAACGAAAGCATGAAGCTCGGCGGTTGAAACAGGTTTGCCCGCGTGCCTAATTTGGAATCCAGCGAGAGAATTCCGGCCTTCAATTCGGTGGTTTCGGGATTCATTTCGTGAGCCCAGCTCCCGTGGTAATGCGTGAGATGGAAAGACTGTCCCACAAAATACAGGTTTGCCGACGCGTATTTATTGAGCGTAATCGTCCCTTTTTCATTGTTACGAATCGTGCTCCATTGCTCCACTACGTTCTCTTTCCGGTAGGTTTTATAATACAGGCTTACCTCAACGGCATAGGCGGGATCTTTCAGTACTACGGTAGTTAGCGTGACGTTATCATCCACTTTCTGTGTTTGATGGCTCTGGTATTGTAACTCCAGCGAAGTATTCCCGTCGGCATGCGTAACTCGAATGGCGGGTTCGAAAAGATTCCAGGTTCCACTGGGGGTATAAGCCGAATTAGAAATACCCGAGTTTTCGTCATTCTGGCGGCTTTCTTTCGTTACCAGAGCATATTCATTCGCTTGTTGCAGCCGCGTACCGAAGTAACTAATCCCCAGCCGTTTGCTACCATCGGTTTGTAATACCAGAGCGTTCTGCTCGGTTTCGATGGGAATGACGGTTTGCTGGGCGTATACGAAGGAAGTGGTAATAATAGTCGCAAGAAAACTGGGAATCCAGCGGGCGGATAAACGGTTTTGCATAGGGTAAGAGTTGAAATGAACCACTAAAAATAAAGCCTGAAATCTTTTCCTGAACACAAAAAAGGCAGCCGTTTCCGACTGCCTCCAAATTGCATCAATAAATGATAAAATACTATTAAACTGTGGTTCTTATTTCGTGCAATTGGTCTTACTCAACGTAATTCCGTTGATAAAGGTAATATTTTTATGATCCTGAAAAACGGTCTTTCCTTCTTTATCATTGACCGGACCAAAACCCTCGACATACGTATCGCCTTTTTTCAGAAAAATCACCTCCCGAACCGACGACCGACCTTCCGCACTGAAGCTATACTCTGCCAGGAGGGTATCTCCCTTTACACGACCATCCAGTGAGCCATGATTGCTATCTTTTTCGTAAAGCTTGTATGTTAAGTCTCCAGTAATGTTTCGGTTCTTTCTGGAAATGTGTAGATAAACAGTGTCTTTAGCGGTCATGTAAGCATAACATTCCTCTTCGTTTTCCTCAGCCGAATCCAGCGTCTTGGTATACGTCAGGGTTTGGCCGTCTTCCGTTTCTACGATCAAGGTATTATCCTTAATCGAGATAACTTTAAGCGTATGATCATAGGGACTAGTGGAACCATTTTGTTGCTTTCTGCCGTGCAGAAGCAGGTTATCCCCCTGCATTTCCCAGGTTTGATAGTCTATATCACCCGCAGGAAAAGCCGATGCAATCCCCTCTTTGTCCAAGGTAAAACCAGTATCCGACTGATTTTCTCCGCTGAGTGTCCATTTTCCAACTACTGAATCTTTGTCTTTGTTTTGACAGGCTAGCAAACTGATGAGCAATAGAAACAGGGCAAAAGGTTTCATAATGTTTCTGACTTGGGTTTGGCTTTTGATTTATTCATCCGGCATTGATCACTGCAATACACCACCTCTTCCCAGTTTTTCTCCCATTTTTTTCGCCAGCTAAAGGGCAACTGGCAAACAGGACAGATTTTGGAGGGAAGGTATGGTTTACGATGCGGCATGGTTGGTTGTACCAATGTTTAATGATAAGCCGTAAATAAACTGTACCATTATCTGTTGCCCAGGCAACCAATGGCGATTTGGAGTCGCTCCATTTGGTAGATTTATTAAAATTTGGATTGATCACCGGTACAAACAATGACCCAAAGCTTTACTATCCACATACTTAAAGACTCTGTTGAAAATCTCGTGTGAAGGATGACATTAGGTAAGCTCAGAAATGTGCGAAGAAATATCTCTTTCTATCTCCATATAGTTGTATTCCTTCATAATCGTTAATTCCACAAATGAAGGCTAGCAGGGCGACTAATAAAATGTCAAGCAGTTAATGTTTATTTTTTCTTCATAAATCCAGCATATCAGCGAAGAAAGTATTCCCAGTTAATACCCAAAGGCCTCATATCAACTCAAAATACCTACTTAAATACGTTTAATCTGTAAAAAATTGATAATGTATTAAAGATAGACTAAATTGATTCAAAAAAGCGATAGTTGATTGCGATACCACTAACCATAGCGTACATAAAACTGGATTTACAAAAGCAAATGACATGTCTAGTTAAACGCTTAACACGTATTTTCAAGTCTAGATGGTTTCGTATAATTTGCTACGTTTTCCGTTTCTTTAATTAATAAATTCTTGCAAGAAGAATATCTTTGTAAGTCCACCAATAGTCAGTACCCATGACGT
This sequence comes from Siphonobacter sp. SORGH_AS_0500, assembly GCF_031453245.1. Taxonomy (NCBI): domain Bacteria; kingdom Pseudomonadati; phylum Bacteroidota; class Cytophagia; order Cytophagales; family Cytophagaceae; genus Siphonobacter; species Siphonobacter sp. SORGH_AS_0500. Next base: position 2,206,657 of record NZ_JAVIYT010000001.1, on the reverse strand, counting down.
AACTTGAATTATTTATTGTCTTAATAATTAAATTTTTTTAATAAAACTATCATTTGTTCGGCATCTAAAGCAAATAGTAATACTAATTCTTGTATCGTGATATAGCATTCATCCTAACCAGCATTTATTTCTTTTTATAAACGAAATGGAACTACTAATAGTCTATATTAAAGCACTACCCAAAAAACCAAATAATTTTTTTATTTATTATAATTCAATAGGGCTAATGTTTTTTCAAAAAATTGTTTTCTAATTTTAATTTCTTAAATTTCTACCCAAATATTTTTACAACCTAAACTATCATCCTTATGGTAAATTTTCTTAAAAAGCTATTATTCAACAGCCTTGTAGCAGTTTTTGTTTGTTTTTGGTTAACAAGTTGTAATCAGAAGGAAACCGTAGAGTCTGTTCCTAAAATTAATTTAATTGCTCCCAGCGGAATACAAGTAGCAAGATCCGTTGAACAATTAGAAGCTAAGATTGCTAATATATTCTCAATACATTTTAATGATGTAAATCTTATTAGTGTTGAGTTTTTAGAGGCAAAAGATGGGTATAGCTATCGAGCTAAGTTTGTAAACAAGTTTACCAATGAGACGCAATCCATAGCCTTTGCGGGAGATAAAGAATCCGCTACTTATTTAACTGGAGCAAGAACTGGGTCTATTGTCGCTCCCCCTCCTAGTGAAACCGTTTGCTGGTGTGGATGCGGAAGTGCTAATGCTCCAAGCTCTAGTGGTTGTAATCCCACTGCTACGGCTACCTCTTGTTCATGCACAGCTACTGATAAGTGTGAGCTAGGATGTTACGCACATTTTGTAAAAAAAGAAAAAGAAGAATAATTGAATTTTAACTTCTAATCTTATCATTCTTATGGCAAATTTTCCTAAAAAGCTATTATTCAACAGCCTTGTAGCAGTTTTTGTTTGTTTTTGGTTAACAAGTTGTAATCAGAAGGAAACCGTAGAGTCTGTTCCTAAAATTAATTTAATTGCTCCCAGCGGAATACAAGTAGCAAGATCCGTTGAACAATTAGAAGCTAAGATTGCTAATATATTCTCAATACATTTTAATGATGTAAATCTTATTAGTGTTGAGTTTTTAGAGGCAAAAGATGGGTATAGCTATCGAGCTAAGTTTGTAAACAAGTTTACCAATGAGACGCCAATCCATAGCCTTTGCGGGAGATAAAGAATCCGCTACTTATTTAACTGGAGCAAGAACTGGGTCTATTGTCGCTCCCCCTCCTAGTGAAACCGTTTGCTGGTGTGGATGCGGAAGTGCTAATGCTCCAAGCTCTAGTGGTTGTAATCCCACTGCTACGGCTACCTCTTGTTCATGTGAAGCCAATGATGGTTGTATTTGGGGATGTCATGCTCATTTTGAAAAAAAAGAAGAATAATGTATTCTTCTTGGAATTGCTGAAAATCAATGAGACAGAGAGTAGGATTTAGATGAGTAGTAATGAGCCCGATCAAGAATATCGGGCTCATTGCATTTAAATGCTCCAGGTTGTGTCTAACTTCTCAGGAGCACTCCACTTTCGCCCAACTTATGGATTGACCTAACGCAAACTTGACTAATGTCTGCGTCCTGATGGTAAGTGGCTATGCCTTGTTCAAGTGCCTGCCTATGGGCCGTATTCATCAACAAGAGGATGGGTTTACAGCCTATGACACAAAGTAAAACTCTTTAATATAAATTCGCTTCATTACTTATTCCATCGAACGGTATCCAACATTTAGGATAGCCTCAGGCGACGTAGAAAAACCAATAGTTAGAGGATGATAGAGGTTTGTAACTCATAATCAAATATTTAAAATTCAACAGAAAAAGCCAACCCGAGGGATTGGCTTTTAAGATTTATTTAGAAGACTGCCTACTCTATCTAGTCTTAATGCTGGGTTTCGTCCGCACTTGGACCATAACTTCCGGGAATGGGAATGTTAAGTAACCGCAGGTAAACGCCCAATTGAGCCCGGTGGTGAGTAATTTGAGAAAAAGCCATTCGGATTACTTCGTGTTTAGGATCAACGCTGTAAACAATTTCACCGTTTCGTAAAGTCCAGGGTTTATTCAGGAGGGATTCATTTTCCGGGATTAACTGCGTCCGTCCATTCGCCAGGCTTTCCTCGAAAAAAGCCATCAAATCAGCATTATTCTGAATTTTCTTCTCTTCATAAGGAATTTTGGCAAAGTCCAACTCGTCGGTAGTTAACGCCATGGTTACCCAGGTGGGTAGCTCTGCAATGTGGGTGGCGAGGTTACGCATTTTCATGCTTTTCTGGTGCGGAGCCCAATCCAGCTTATCGTCGGGAATGAGGGTCATAAATTTGCGGGTGGTGAGAGCTTCCTGCTCCATTTCTTTCAAAAACAGGGGAATTAGTTCCATCGTCTGTGTTGTTTTACGGTTCGATTCAAAACTAAAACCGTCCAGTGACAGCCCTATGTCAGTAGGTTTACTGTATCCTATTTTAAATTTCTGTAGAGACGCGATTGATCGCGTCTGGCCGGGAAATGAAAATCATTTAAATGGTAACATCCGCCCTGGTTGGTGTCTCCGCCAACCACTAGGCTTTTAGTAATGGCTGGTAAAGACACCAACCAGGGCCGGAACGAATCACTACTAGTAAAACAGCCGCTTACCCAGACGCGATTAATCGCGTCTCTACCTGATCAGGATAGTAACCGTTGACTTGGATTATCAGGGTTATTTTTATGTGTAGACACATCCCCCCCACCAACCACTAGGCTTTTAGTAATGGCTGGTGAACACACCAACTAAGGCCGGAAATCACTAGTAATAAAATCGTCTCTACCATAAACAAAAAGGTCAGCCTACTATAAGCAGACTGACCTTTCGCAAAAGATAGGTTAGTGCGAGAATTCTACGCACAACACCTTAAACTCAACACAGCATTAGTCGATTACGACACAAATACCACGTTTGACATCTTCCTCTACTTTCTTATACTTCACATCACGCTCGATGCGACCATCGCTGTACTGAACGGAAACCCGTTGGTTAGGTTCAATTTTGTTCACACGAATGGGCTGCTGACGCGGACGTTCTACCACCTCAATTTCCTCCAGTTCTTCTACCGAAGGACCATCGCCACCCGTAAGCCCGCTGACATCATCCTTACTTAATTGCAGTTGAGGCTGTGGTTCAGGACGACGGGGAGGTTGCGGAACCTGTGGCTGTTCTACGTGAAGTTCAGGAACATCGTAACGCATCAACATCTGAACAATGTCAAAGTTTACTTTATTAATGAACTGCTTGAACAGGTCAATCGACTCGAATTTGTAAATCAGCAGCGGGTCTTTTTGTTCGAACACCGCATTCTGAACGGATTGCTTCAGATCATCCATGTCACGAAGGTGCTCTTTCCACTCCTGATCGATTACCGTCAGAGCAATGTTCTTCTCAATCTCACGAGTTACCTCACGTCCTTCGCTGTTCAGTGCTTTCAGGAAGTTCACCTGGAAGCCCATCACGTGCTCGCCATCGGTGTAAGGCAATCCAATTACTGAATTTTCATTCACATTGCCCTGATTGGCTTCGAATAAGTCCTGGAAGAAAGGCTGCATCCGACGAGCGATGTCCGCTCCTTTCGATTGGTAATGTCCTTCTGCCGCGGCATATAACTGCTGCGTGCGTTGCTCAGGCTTCAGACGAACAAATTCATCCTTGGTGAAAGGAACCTGAATCGCCAGTGTTTCGATTACGCGAAGTTCAAATTCTTCGAAACTAGGGTTATTGGAAACCAGTTCTTCGCAAACGTCATAGGTAATGTTGGCAATATCCAGAGCCAGTCGGTCGCCAAACAGAGCATTTTTACGACGCTTGTAAATGGCTTCCCGCTGGTAATTCATGACATCATCATATTCCAGCAGACGCTTCCGAATACCAAAGTTATTTTCTTCTACTTTCTTCTGAGCCCGTTCGATGGACGAAGTAATCATGGAGTGCTGAATTACCTCTCCTTCTTCCATACCCATGCGGTCCATTACCTTCGCAATCCGTTCAGAACCGAACAGACGCATCAGGTTATCTTCCAGCGATACGAAGAATTGAGACGATCCGGGGTCACCCTGACGACCGGCACGACCGCGTAACTGACGATCCACCCGGCGAGATTCGTGACGTTCAGTACCGATAATGGCCAGACCACCCGCGGCTTTCGACTCGGGAGTCAGCTTAATATCCGTACCCCGACCGGCCATGTTCGTCGCAATCGTTACGTTTTGCGAATGACCCGCCGTGGCTACAATCTCAGCCTCGCGTTGGTGTTGCTTCGCGTTCAGTACCTGGTGTTTGATTCCACGCATCCGTAACAGACGGCTCAGGATTTCCGAGTTTTCAACGGAAGTAGTACCTACCAGTACCGGACGACCCGCCTTCACAAGCTCGTCGATCTCCTGTACTACTGCATTGTATTTTTCACGAACCGTTTTGTATACCTTGTCTTCCTGATCCTTACGCGAAATCTTAAGATTGGTAGGAATCGAAACAACGTCGAGTTTGTAAATCTGCCAGAACTCACCTGCTTCCGTTTCAGCCGTACCTGTCATCCCTGACAGTTTGTGGTACATACGGAAGTAGTTCTGAAGCGTTACCGTAGCGTAAGTCTGAGTGGCATCTTCCACCTTAACCCGCTCTTTTGCTTCGATTGCCTGGTGCAAACCGTCCGAGTAACGACGGCCTTCCATAATCCGGCCCGTTTGCTCATCAACGATTTTAATTTTTCCGTCCATGATTACGTATTCCACATCCAATTCGAACAGCGTGTGAGCTTTCAATAATTGGTTGACGGTGTGAATACGCTGGGTTTTGATTGAGTAATCACGGATAATCTCGTCTTTCTTATGTATTTTTTCTACTTCAGAAAGATCCGATTTTTCAATTTTATTCAGGGCAACTGACAAGTCAGGCAGAATGAAGAAGTTAGGATCTTCATTATTTGCCGTCATTACGTCAATCCCCTTTTCCGTCAGTTCAACCGAATTGTTTTTCTCTTCGATCACGAAATACAAGGGAGCATCGGCTTCGGGCATGCGTTTGCCCTGTTCCTGCAAGTATTCGTTTTCGGTCGCCCGCATCACTGCCTGGTTCCCCTGCTCACTCAGATATTTAATCAGAGGCTTGTATTTAGGTAACCCACGGTGAGCCCGGAACAGAGCCAGCCCCCCTTCTTTGGTATTACCAGCGGCAATTAGTCGGCGAGCTTCGGTCAGGAAACCCTGAACCAGTTTCTGCTGCTCTTCTACCAGTCGGGAAATACGGGGATTTAATACTTCAAATTCCTGAACATCATTATCTTTCACCATCGGCCCACTGATAATCAGAGGCGTACGGGCATCGTCAATCAGGACGGAATCGACCTCATCGACCATGGCATAATGGTGTTTTCGCTGCACGAGTTCTTCCGGGCTACGAGCCATGTTGTCACGCAGGTAATCGAAACCAAACTCGTTATTGGTACCGTAAGTAATATCCGCTAGGTAAGCATTGCGGCGGCTATGTGTGTTAGGCTCGTGACGATCAATACAATCAACCGTCATGCCGTGGAATTCAAACAGAGGAGCATTCCACTCGGAGTCACGTTTCGCCAGATAATCGTTGACGGTTACGATGTGAACCCCTTTACCGGCCAGGGCATTCAGGAAAGAAGGCAAGGTAGAAACCAGCGTTTTACCTTCCCCGGTAGCCATTTCTGCAATCTTACCCTGATGTAACACTACCCCACCAATCAACTGTACGTCATAGTGAATCATGTTCCAGGTAATGGGCTGGCCCATGACGTTCCAGGTATTTTTCCAGGTAGCTTTCTCCCCTTCAATCACCACATTTGATTTGCGGGAAGCAACAAAACGGTCATGAACGGTAGCTGTTACCACCAATTCACCGTTTTCAGTATAACGACGACCCGTCTCTTTCACAATAGCGAAAGCACGGGGCAGAATTTCTAATAATACTTCTTCAAGTTTCTGATCAGACTGAACTTCCAGAGCATCAATTTGCTTGAAGAGCGAGTCTTTCTCATTAACGTCCAGATCTGGATTGGATTCAATTCGCTGACGGATGCTATCAACCTGGTCGGTGATAGGAGCCAGTTGTTGCTTGATAATAGACTTCAGAGCAGCCGTTTCCTGACGAAGCTGCTCATCGGTTAACTCTCTTAATTTGGCAAATTCGGCATTAATTTTTCCTACGTAGGGATATAATTCCTTTAGATCCCGATCGGACTTAGTGCCGAAAATTTTGGTGATGAGTTTAAACATAGCTATGTGCTAATGCACCGTTATTCGTGGTTAGTCAGCCGTTTTACCGAGCTGCTCTTTCATAATCCGGCCAGGTTAAGCGGATTTACATGAAACCCCAACCGGGGTACAACAATAGGTAGAATGCAAATTTACTTCATTCTTTTTACCCAAAAACAAAAAAACGATTCCTAAATACAGTTTAGAGTCGAAAGTGGTCAAAACGTTATATCAAAGCGACAAATTGACAGCTTTTCTGAACCGAAGCCCTGAGGCATGAAACTTTCAAACTAAAAAATTCGTTGTAATTTGCCGCCTGATACAAAACCCTAGTGCTGTATCATAGGAAAGTAAGCTTTGAAATTACGACTACTTTGAAACGTTAGTTTGCTTATTAACGTTCTGTAAAAGACACCATAATCCCTACTTCATTTTCACTATGAGCCAAAACCAGCAAGATAATCCGTATTACCGCCCTGTCCACCGTGAGCGTAAGAAAATGTCCATTCCAGGTTTTGGGGGTGGAAAAATGTTCGGTGGCAAAGGCGATAATGAAGGCAGAAAAGATAACGGAGACATCTGGATGAAGTTCATGCCGCTAATTGTGCTGATTTTTGCGGCTTACGCCATGTATGACACTTTCTCGGCTTTCAACAAGAAGGATAAAAATACGGTGGACGAACCCAAGGCCATTCAGGCTATGGAATGGAAACACGAAAAAGTGTATAAGAAATTCGCGGATATTACTCCTCGTTCCAAGCATTATTACCTGGTTATCAGTTACGAAGGAGCCAGCAAGACCATTGATTTTGGTCAGGAAAAAAGTGAATTCTGGGATCAGATTGATACCTATAACTTTTTAACCAAAGCCCCTGGCAGTCTTTCAGTATCGGTGGATGCGTATGACAATTCCCGGGATCGGGTTCTGACTATGAAATTTTAAGCAATCATTGCTTGACAATACAGCAAAAAGGCTAGTCCACAGATTGGACTAGCCTTTTTTTGCTAGGAAATAACGTAGAGTTATTCAACTGCCACCAACATAGCACCGTACGAATAACCACCTCCGAAGGTAGTCACTACGATGTTGTCTCCTTTCTGGAATCGGTAACGGTTTTCGCTGAGACCAATGGCACAGCCCGCACAACCGGTATTACCCAAGTACTGAATGTTAGATAGAAGTTTTTCCATGGGAAGTCCTAATTCCTCCATTACTTTCTTACTGATTCGGAAATTGGCCTGATGAGGCAATACCCAGTCCACGTCTTCCATCGTCAGGCCATTGCGGCCCAAAATCTGACGACTGGCTTTGGGCATGTACTGAACAGCATGAATAAAGACATCGCGGCCATTGGGCATTACAAAACCTTCATCATTGGGTCGCAATACTACACCTTCCAGAGCCTTGCCAACCGTAGCCGCACCGCCCGTCAGAATATCGACCACTTTCAGATCAGAATCAGAAACCCGTTCACTGGACATGAACAGAGCCGCGGCTCCGTCGCCCCACAGGTGACCAGCTACTTTATCAGATTCGTTACTGTAAGCGGTGTTATTATCCGACACGACCACTAAAGCTTTGGTCGCTTTTTTCATGCAGAAGTAGCCTTGCACTACTTCAATCGCATTCAATAAAGACGAACAGGCCGTAGAAACCGACAGAACCGGAATATCTGGAATCTGCAGGTCGTGCTGTACAGCGTGAGCCAGTGAGACAATCGTATCATAAGGGGTGTATGTAGCCCCTACAATCAAATCAATTTCTTGTACTGGGTAAGGTAAAAGGGCTAGGCCCTGACGAACGGCCTCAACGGCCATCGTGTTAGTGTTTTCGTGAGGGGCAGCTTTCCGACGTTCTCGGATGCCCGTCCGCTCCACGATCCACTGGTCAGACAATCCATTCAGTCGGGCAAAATGTTCATTGGTAACAACTTGCTCCGGCAGATAGCTACTTATCGCGTTGATATACATAAGGGTCAAGCGGGGAACAGCTCGTATTTGTACTTTGCCGTGATATTTTGTACTATGCAAAGAATGCGTTTCTTTACGAACTTACCAAATATTTCATTGAATGATTAAATATTTTGTTGGAATAGTTACAGTATTTTTATTAATTACTTAACCTCACCTGTACTTACTACCCATTGAGGTATATTCTCTACTGATCCTCTTGTGCAAAAAAGTTTATGCCTATACGTCCAATTTCACGCTACGTGCGATTTTTCATCTGGTTATTTTAACCCTTTCTAAATTCTTTATAAACCCGGGGAAGGATACACTTCCTGCTCATTGCTTAGCTGAAGGCACCTGCAACATCGAATGAAAAAGCCGAAGCTAATACTACAGCTTCGGCTTTTTTGTTCTAATTAAGGAGAGATTATTGCTTCACAAAGACCGCTTGTGAGCGATCTGCCCGAGCTATTTTCTTGCAAAAATCTACGAATTTAGGGTAAGCTGAAGCGGGTTTACGAAACCGGGGCATTTCCAGCCGCCGGGTATAGACGATAGTCTCGCCCTTTTTAACAGTCTGAGCGGTATAAGTACCAAATTCCGTTTCCAATTTAACAGGTTCGGGCAAGGCTTCCAGCGTATAAGATTCGGGAATATGATAGGTAACCGTATCGGCATCCGTAAAACCCACCGTCCATACCACTTCATGCTGACGATTGGAAAGGGTTTTAGGAATTAGCGTCCAGGGTGTGTACTGATTAACTGACAGGAACATACGATTACCACTCATCGTCGCACTTTTCCGAACCGTCAGACTCAATTTTTCAGTAATCGAAGGAATTCTCTTTACGGGCTTACCCACTTCAAAGACAAAGTCATTCAGATCAAAACTGGCCAGACGCATCCGTTGAATTTTCCAGCGTTTCAGCGTTTCCCCAGCCATCGATTCGGTGGCAGAGCGATAATCATCGTGCTGAATTCCTGAATAGTGGGTAAGCATCTTTGTTGCCGCATTTCCCTCTTTATCCAGGAATACTTCAATGGTACGATACTGCCCATTTTCGGTTTGCTGGTAAGAAGGCGTTTTCACTAGTACCCCACCCTGCGGCGTATTCAGCAAGGCATGTCGGTTACCCGTAAAGCTGCCCATATAACCTGGATCGGCGTGTTGACTCGTACATTCCAGCCAAAGGGTATCCTTCGCCAGTGGTACACACAGAATTTCGTGATTAAAGCGGGCCGATGGAAAATCCGTCAAAACATCAATAGAACTCGCCGAGACCAAAGCGGTGTAAGAAGTCACTCCAGCTACTTTCAGCATTGCCTTCATGTAGTTGGAAAGAGCCTTGCAATCTCCATAGCCTTTCTCAACCACCGTTGCCGCCGGAATACTCTGCCAGCCCCCCACGCCCAATTGAATACTTACGTATCGGGTAGATTGCTGCAAATACTGATATAGTTTTTCTACTTTACGCAGTGGATCGGTTTCTGTTCCAACTACCTTCAAAACGTTAGCCTTAGCGGGTTCGGGTAACTCATCACGATTCACATTCAGGTCATAGAAAAACTGCCCCAGCTCTTTCCAGCTTGCCGCCGAGCCTTTGTTACCTTTCATGTCAAACTGATTGGGAGCTGTCAATACGGCAGGCCCGCAGGAAGCATAAAAATCAACGTATGGCTCTTCTTCTCTGATTTTCAGATTTTTAACCTGCCATTGATACGTCTGAATGCCATCTTTCTCTGATTTCTGAACCGCTCCTACCCCATTCATTTCCCGGAAACGTAATCCCAGCGTAGCAGGAACGATTACCGTGAAAGCTGAATTTTCAATGGCAAGCTCTTCGTCTCGTTGCGGAATCCAGTAAGGGTAAAATAAAGTATTATAAGAAACTAATTCGTAATCAAACTCTACGGTAAACGGATAATTAGCGTACTTAAAGTCAGCCTGCTTTACTTTATTGTCGTCAAACAGTGAATAATCTGAATGAGATGAAACATCAAGAATATCCGATTTTCTTAGTCGTTTTATTTCCTTTCCATTCGCATCATATAACTTACCTTCAAAGTTTTTAACACGGCTCAGCTTATCGTAATACACTTCTTCAGTAGCATATTTATCTCCTTTTTCATTCAGAATGGTAACAACCGTATGTATGCGTTTAACGGCTTCTCCTACCGCTAAAACCTCGAAACTTTCTTCCTGCAAACGAATCACGGCAGAGGCTTCATTTCGTAAATCAGCCGGAATGGACTCTACGGAATACGTCTGAGCGAAAAGGCTCAGCGGAAACAGAAGTAATAAAAATAATACCCTTTTCATAACCAGATTTTTAACCCTATTCAATTATTTCTTTTTAAGAATAATTTGTTCTCCATTTTTTGCAATGGCCATATCCATTAACTGCTTTAAATAAGGATATTCTTCAGAAGAATAAATAGGTTTTTTAAGCTGCAAACGAGTAACAACATTAATAATATCCTCTCCATGCACCTGGACCTGATAGGTAAACCGGCCTCCATCTTCTGGCAATGCTATGACCTGAGTTGCAGGTGAACTTTCCACTACATATCCCTGCGGAATTTTAATATTGGCCATGAAAACTTCTTCACTGGGGCTACCAAAATCGACAGGATACATTCGTTTTTCGTATTTAAAGGGGTTGACGGAAAGAGCTTCCCCCAAGGCAGGGCTTAAGTAAATACGATCGCCCGCTTTATTAAAGGTTTCTTCGTAAGAAACCTCTGTAGTTACAATCAGGGGTTTGTCGATTTCCGTAGCGTTTTCAACTTTGCTTTCGCCTACTTCAGCAGAAGGTTGCTTGATTAGTTCCTTCCCAAACTTCTTAATCCCCGATTTTTGAATAGCATTCCGGTAACGGCAAGCAAGCTCACCCTGCCAGCTATAGGAAATAGATCCTTTGGCTGAACCAGATTCATCGAGTGTATATTGAAGCGTTTTTACCTGTCGAGTTAAGGTGGGTTTGAGGTAAACCCAATTGGCATGTTTAATATCTACAATACGTCCAATTCTGGTTAGACAACGATCTGGTAAAACGCCCAGGGGAAGAAACGTATCCGTTGCGTCTAAAAGCACTTCTTTTCCACCAATGTTCGTTATCCCAACGAGATCGTTGAAGTAGGAAATCATAGGAATTTCCATGAATACAGCTCCGTTCGAGCGGGTACTGAGAATCACGGGGCTGGCCTCAAAACCTAATTCCCGAATCAAACCGATCAGGATTAGATTGATCTCCGCCGAATTACCCGTCTTTTGCTCGAAGATGGTTTTGGGACTGCTGGCCGACCAGTAACTTACGTGCCCGTTCCAGGTCATGTTTGTGCGGATATACCGGTGGGCTTCCTTGATGATTGACAACGTATCCGAGTACTTACTTTTGATTTCCTTAGCCGCTGCTTTCAGGAATGTAGTTTTCCGAATGTAACTACCCACTTCATCGTCGGTAGCCATCTTTTTATCGACATCCAGCCAGCTTTGACTAAACCGCTGTATCCGGCCATTAACCATTGCTTCAACCAGCTCAAAACGCAAACGTGTGGTATAATCATCTATCGTGGTGATGTAGGGTTCAGGCCGTAAAGCCGGTTGATCTTTCACCGCATACCGCATAAATGTTCCCGTATTGGGATTTTCAGAATATTCTTTAATCACCAGATCAACCGGGTTTTGGAAGACCGCCCGATAGCCTAATTTGGGAGGGAAGGTTGCATAATACTCACTATACTTGATAGGAATATCCGTTTGAAAATCCCAGGACGGAAGCTGCAAAATAAAGTCTGACATCAGATCGTATTCATACTCAATAATACAACCTTCCTGCACATGGGGAAGCGTGAACTTCGTCTCGTAAAAGTTTTTGTTAGTTTTGGAAGTAAAAATGGCTGATCTGCTCAGGTCTTCGGATTTAATTTCCCCATTTTCCAGCCAATACGTTTTTCCTTTAATATTGCGAATTACTTCCTCACTATCTGCCCCCCTACGGTATTGATGAACCGATATCGTAGCTCGATCATAAGCTGATTTTTTCAGGATTTTAATGCGTCGAATTCGTCGATGTACCGCATAATAACCTTTAATATCATTATCCGTAATTTCTACGGACCCATACTCTCCTAGAACTACCGCTTCAGCGGCGGAATCCAGAGGATAATACTTGGCGGCCAGATCATCAACTGTTACTTTACTAATTTTAAAGCGTTGGGCAGACGTGGAGAGACTGACTATACATAAGAGTATAGCAAACCAGGCGGACAACCGATTCATAAAGGATATTTATCAGGATAGGTAAAAGAATAAATTTATCTTCAATGAGAGAAGGTCAATTTTTTAGGAGGACTAGCATCTGTACTTAAAACAATGTTAAGTAGTAGGACTTAAGCCTACAACAGTAGTTGGATAGGTGGTGTGAGCATAGGATTAAGGTGGTGAAATGAAGGACATTCGAGGATTGACTCCAACAAATAAAATTAATGGTTTTTATTTTTCCATGTTTTTAACTTAATATTTAGTTTTCTAAAAGCGGGCAGGTTATTAATTAGTAAATTACAAACGAATTCTTATTTATGATCAAAAATCAATTTACATAAAATAAGCATTACTCCTCAGCTATTGGTTTGAAAAGCATTCAGGTAATATTCTTCTATTTATCAATTCATGATATTTAGGTCGCTATTATTAACAATTTATTGACATGATGAGCCGCCGTGAGGTTCAGGAAATAGTGGAATTTTGCAATTCGAAACATTATTCTTTAGTATCTATGAATCGTTACGCACTTCTCTGTTTAGGACTGATGGCCGCCTGTGTGTCGAGCTTTGCTCAAACTACGCCCAAACGACCTAAAAATGTAATCTTACTGATTGGCGACGGTATGGGAGCTAATCACGTTTATGCTGCTCAAATTGCCAATAAAGGCTCTCTTCATATGAATCGTCTTCCTTACATGGGGATGTCGACGACACACCCGGTTAAGGATTTCATCACGGATTCGGGTGCGGGAGGATCGGCCCTGGCTACGGGTGTCAAAACGAAAAACGGAGCTATTGCGGTGGATTCTTCGAACCGTCCTCAGGTAACGTTAGCCGAACTGGCGAAGAAGAAAAAACTGTCAACCGGTATTGTCACTACGTGCGATATTACGGATGCTACACCAGCAGATTTTTATGCTCATCAATCTTCAAGGTCCAAACACGAAGCCATCGCCGAGGATATGGTTACGTCCGATCTTGATGTAGTCATTGGTGGAGGGATGCGGTATTTTACCGAACGTAAAGACCAGAAAAACTTACTAGCGGCTTTCAAAGACAAAGGGTATTCGGTAGCGGATACTTCTGGTGATTTTACGAAACTGGAAGGTAAAAAACTGGTAGCGTTCACAGCCCGCGAAAACCCTAAAAAAGTTAGAGAAGGTCGCGGTGAAATGCTTCGTCAGGAAGTAGAAAAAGCGTTATCAATCCTTTCGAAGAATAACAATGGCTTCTTCCTGATGGCCGAAGGTTCTCAAATTGACTGGGCTGGCCACGCCAACGATTTGGATTACCTCCTCACCGAAACGCTTGATTTTGACAAAGCCGTAGGAGCTGCCCTGGACTTTGCCGAGAAAGATGGCGAAACGCTGGTTATTGTCACTGCTGACCACGAAACGGGTGGTTTATGCCTGACGGGCGGTGACTGGAGAAATGGTAAGGTAGAAGGTAAATTCATCTGGTCGAACCACACTGCCAATCCTGTTCCTGTCTTTGCTTATGGTCCTGGAGCGGAGTTATTCCGTGGTATTTTCCCTAATGTAGAAGTAAATAAAAAAATCCAGCAAGCCTGGTGGGGAGAATCAGTGTTAAGCCGTAAATAAGTGTTGGGATTTTGTTATTAAAACCTTCAGTATTACTCAAAGGAAAAGCCGAAATGATCACTTCATTTCGGCTTTTCCTTTGAGTTGTAGATACTAAACAGCATCTTCAAGCATCGTGGCCGCTGGCAGCAGTGACTTTAGGTCTAAACGCATTCCATAAAGAATTAAACCGATTGCTGCCAGCGAAAAAGCTGGCAGCGGCATGAAAAAAGCCGGAATGAAACAGATCATTCCGGCTTTTTTCTTATAGGATATGATGACAGACAGAATCCCCAAGCACTACTGCCCCTGTGGAGCCGCCACGACGGCAGCGGCACAACATTTAAACTCAAAACGCCAAACCCTACACAACAAATTCAAACGTAACGGCCTTCACTAGGTCGGGATGAAGGCTTTCCGCTACGGGGCAGGTTAAGGCGGCGTTTTCCAGCTTCTTTTTACGAGTTTCAGTTAGGGGCTGACTCGTCTTAACAATCAGTTTAACAGCGATCTCACTGATTCGACGAGGGTTTTCAGCCATACTCTTCGTAACTTCTACCTGCGTCCCCGTAATATCCACCTGGTCCCGCTGGGCAACGATTCCCATGATGGTTAACATGCAGGAACCCAAAGCCGAAGCAACTAAATCAGTGGGAGAAAATGCCTCTCCTTTTCCGTGATTATCCACTGGAGCATCCGTAATAATTTCTGAGCCAGATCTTACATGTGTAGCCTGCGTGCGAAGTTGTCCTAAATACGTAATGGTAGCCGTTGCCATGCCTGTAACTGTTATCTTAATTGAATGAATGAGACGTATTTTCCGAAAAGCTTTTCTCTCACTTTTCCTAAAAAATGCCATTAAAGGTAAGTTATTCTTTCTAACTCATCTTTCTTCACGGGATTATCGCCCTCACAATTCAAGTGAAAAGTTTCATTCTTTTATCAAACGCAACTTTTTATCGTCATTACAGGTTAGCTCATTACCTTTGTACATCTTTTGATAGACCCCACTGTTTATCAAATCAGCAATTGATATTGGGATGATTGAGCTACCCGTAATAACAAAATCCGGTACAGGCACCAAAGGCGAGAACAAGCCAGGTTCCTCTACCCGCAAACCCGACTGGTTGCGAGTGAAACTCCCCACCGGTCCGGAATACCGCAACGTGCGGCAAGTTGTAGATGAATATAAACTCCATACCATTTGTCAGTCAGGAAACTGTCCGAATATGGGTGAGTGTTGGGGAGCGGGTACGGCTACATTTATGATTTTGGGTAATGTCTGTACGCGTTCCTGTACCTTCTGTGCAGTAGCAACCGGACGTCCCAACGAATATGATGCGGACGAACCCCGTCGCGTAGCCGAAGCCATTAAGATCATGGGTGTGAAGCATGCCGTTCTGACTTCTGTAAACCGGGATGAATTGAAAGACCGGGGAGCTGAAATCTGGTATCAGACGGTTCGCCTGACGAAAGAATTAAGCCCCAGCACAACGATTGAAACGCTGATTCCTGATACGAAAGGAAACTGGGCTGCTCTGGAGCGTATGATTGCTGCCGGACAGGAAGTGGTCTCCCATAATATGGAGACGGTAGAACGTCTGTATCGCCCCGTACGTCCTCAGGCGAAATATTCGCGGAGTCTGGAGCAAATCAAACGGACGAAAGACTTTGGCAAACGTACCAAAACGGGCATTATGCTAGGTTTGGGCGAAACGCAGGACGAAGTATTCAAAGCTATGGATGATCTGGTCGCTCATGGACTGGACGTTCTGACGCTGGGCCAATACCTTCAGCCTACAAAAATGCACCACGAAGTTATTGAATGGATTCACCCCGACACCTTCGCGATGTATAAGGAAGAGGGCGAAAAAAGAGGGATTAAATACGTTGAATCGGGCCCGCTGGTACGCTCCAGCTACCATGCCGAACGTCACGTAAACGTATAATTTATATTGATTTGAGTCAAAGGCCTCGTTACCTAGGAGTAGCGAGGCCTTTTTTGTAGAGAGCCGACTTCATCGCGTCTAGTCGGGAGATGGAAATCAGGCAGAGCTAAGAAACTGCCTCTTGCCCTCCGCTATGGTTGGTGTCCTCACCAACCATTATGCTTTATTAATGGCGGGTGAAGACACCAGCCATAGCGGGAGTAACAAAAATTGCCTCTACCCAGACGCGATAAAGTCGCCTCTCTGCATTCAAACAAAATCGAATTTTCCAGGTTCTATTTTCATTCACGAGATTCCCGATTGCTTGAAGTACGACATCATCATAACAGGAGGAGGTATGGCTGGACTAAGTCTGGCCTATTACCTCAATCGTAGTGCTTTACGCGATAAGAAAATTTTGATTATTGATCGTGAAAAGAAAACCCGGAATGACCGCACCTGGGCCTTTTGGCAGGAAGGAGAAAGTGCATTCGAGTCCATCCTCTACCGAAAATGGAATTCCATCTGGTTTCATGGATCTAATGGATTTTCCCGAAAGTTGACCTTAGGCAAGCATCAGTATAAGTTACTTCGCGGAATTGATTTCTACCAGTTTATTCATCACGAACTGGCGACAAACCCTGCCATTGAATTCTTATACAGCCCCATTCAGTCTATTCTGTCTGATAACCAGGAAGCCATTGTTCAAACCGAAGCAGGCGAATACCGGGCAAGCTGGTGTTTCGATAGTACGCACGTTTTGCAAGCCATGAAACCCTTGCCAGCGAGTGGCTTTGTCTACCAAAACCTGTTACAGCACTTCAAAGGCTGGGTCATTCGCACCAATCAACCTGCCTTTGACCCGCAGGTACCGATTATGATGGATTTCCGAATCGACCAGCAGAACGAATGTCGATTCATCTACGTAATGCCTTTTTCTGAAACGGAAGCTCTCATTGAATTCACGCTCTTTACCCCAGCCCTGCTTTCAAAAAAAGAGTACGATAAAGGTTTAAAAAGTTACATTCAGGAATTCACTTCCATTCAGCACTATGAAATTCTGGAAGAAGAATTTGGGATTATTCCCATGAGCGACGAGCCTGCTCAGGAACAGGCAGCTCCACGCGTGATTCGCGTGGGTACTGCGGGCGGTTATACGCGGGCCAGCACGGGTTATACCTTTACCCGCACGCAAAAGCGTTTACAACAATTGGTTCATAACCTGGAACGATCTTTCGACGTTTCGCCCGTAACCCACAAAGCAATCCCTGCTCTGAATTACTTTTACGATCAGGTTTTTCTAAATGTCTTTTTAAAAAAGCGGGTATCTACGGCTGCTATATTTACGGGGTTGTTCCAAAAAAATCCGGCTCCCCGCATTTTCCGGTTTCTGGATGAAGAAAGCAGTCTGGTAGAAGACTTAAAAGTCATTGTTTCCGTACCCATCCTTCCCTTTACAAAAGCCGCCATTGACATTTTTAAACGAAATATTCAGGAATTCCGACAAGGTTAAGCCATCTTGTTTGGTGAATTTCCACGGAATGTACAATTTTGCAAAAGTATCCAGAGGCTCCAGTTAGGGCACCAACCGAGTTTAGAACGCTACGGTGGTTTAACGATACGGGCTTTTTTCTTGAAAATCAGCTTTTTAGAAAAATTCAAAACGTTCAATTCCTTCCTTTGGCCAAGGTTTACGAAACATTACATATTTATCGATTCGTACTCCCAATCAATTAATTAACAGCACATGCCTTATCTATTCACTTCTGAGTCTGTATCTGAAGGACATCCTGATAAAGTAGCCGATCAAATTTCAGATGCCCTCATTGATCATTTCTTAGCCTTCGACCCTCAATCTAAAGTTGCCTGCGAAACCCTGGTAACTACCGGACAGGTTGTTTTGGCCGGTGAAGTTAAATCAACTACCTATCTCGACGTTCAGAGCATTGCTCGTGAAGTAATCCGTAAAATTGGATATACGAAGTCTGAATACATGTTTGAAGCCAATTCCTGCGGTGTTCTTTCTGCTATTCACGACCAGTCAGCGGATATTAACCAGGGCGTGGATCGCTCAAATCCTGAAGAACAGGGTGCGGGTGACCAGGGTATGATGTTCGGTTACGCTACCCGCGAAACGGACAACTACATGCCTTTAGCTCTGGATTTAGCTCACAAAATCCTGAAGGAAATGAGCGACATTCGTAATAATGAGCTGTCGCTGATGCCTTACTTACGCCCCGATGCGAAGTCTCAGGTAACGATTGAATATAGTGATGACAACACGCCTCAGCGAATTGATACCATCGTTGTTTCGACGCAACATGATGATTTCGGTGATGACGAAACGATGCTCACTAAAATCCGCGAAGACATCATTAACATCGTTATTCCCCGCGTGAAAGCTGCTCTGAAACCTGAGTTAAGCCAGTTATTCGAAGGAGAAATTACCTATCACATCAACCCTACGGGTAAATTCGTGATTGGTGGTCCTCACGGCGATACGGGTCTGACGGGTCGTAAGATCATTGTTGATACATACGGCGGAAAAGGTGCCCACGGTGGGGGTGCGTTCTCGGGTAAAGATCCTTCGAAAGTAGACCGTTCGGCAGCTTATGCTACGCGGCACATTGCGAAAAACCTGGTTGCTGCTGGGCTGGCGGATGAAGTATTGGTTCAGGTTTCTTACGCCATTGGCGTAGCAGAGCCTTGCGGTCTGTATATCAACACGTATGGAACTTCGAAGGTGGGATTAACGGACGGAGAAATTGCCTTGAAAGTAGGCGAGATCTTCGACATGCGTCCTTACTTCATTGAGCAGCGTCTGAAACTTCGTAACCCAATTTATTCCGAAACGGCTGCCTATGGTCACATGGGTCGCGAATCGAAAGTGGTAACAAAAACATTCAAATCTCCCGACGGAAAAGTAATCGAGCAGGAAGTAGAATTATTTACCTGGGAAAAACTGGATTACGTGGATCAGGTAAAAGCCAAATTTGGTCTGTAATTCCTTGAATTATATCTCTTTAAAAGGCCCGGATTGTATAAACAATCCGGGCCTTTGGTTTTCTACCCTGTAGAGACGCGACTTCATCGCGTCTGGCCGGGAAATGAAAGTAACGTAGGGGTAACCCAAAACTGCCTCTTACCCAGAAGCGATGAATCGCGTCTCTAGGTTTTTTACCTATCTTAGATTCCTATTCTTTCTTCTCTTGGTCAAATCTGATATGCTGAAAATCCTAACCACTACTTTAGTACTCCTAACTTCCACTTTTACTTTTGCACAAACCACCAAAGTTATCGTTCGGGCCCAGGCCAAAGATGCCAAATTTATTGGCACCGGCATTGGTGGGGCTTATGTCATTATTCGTAATGAGTTGACGGGTGAAATTCTGGCGAAAGGTCTGACCAGCGGAAATTCTGGCAACACGGATTTACTTATGAACCAGCCCTACAAACGCCACAATCGCCTTACCGACGAACAGACAGCCCGATTTGAAGCAGACTTAAAACTGGATGCTCCTACCTTCGTTACCGTCGAAGCCATCGCTCCCGTTAATCGTAAAAGTTCAGCCGTAAAAGCTTCTACCCAGCTCTGGCTCATCCCGGGAAAACCCATCGATGGCGACGGGATTATTCTACAAATTCCCGGATTAATGGTGGACATTTTAGAACCTCAATCTCATCAGGTGATTACCCAAACCACACTAAAGGATAATCAGGTAAAAATTCGGATTAATCTGGTTATGATGTGCGGTTGTGTGATTAATAAAAACGGGTTCTGGAAATCTGATAACATCGAAGTAAAAGCTCTCGTCAAAAAAGATGGCATGAAGTTTGGAGAAATTCCGTTGAGCTTTGCTTCGCAGGATAATATTTTTGAAGGAATGCTTTCCGTTAAAGATAAAGGCATGTACGAAATACAGATTTACGCCTACGACCAGGTAAACAAAAACACCGGAATCGACCGAATTAACTTTGTAATCCAATAAGTTTAGTTTTCTGTTTTCAATTTTTTGCCACAAAGGCTCGAAGACACCAAGGTTCACAAAGTTTTATGCTGAGGTACTCTGTGCAAAACTCTGAGTAACGCTGTGGTTAATCAAAAACAGAAAACTAAGCTCATTACCTTCCAACCTACTCTATCTATTACCTATGAATGAACGTAATCGGATCGATGCATTAGAAGCCGAAGTCCAGCGACTGGCGGAGCAGCTTTCCAGTGCTCAGAAAAATCTTATTCAGATTCAACGGGAGTTAAGTTCACTACGCCCCGACACTACTCCTGTTAAAACCGTTACACAAACCCCCATTGCTCCTCCCTCAGCTCCAGTTTCTGCGGTTTCTCCACCCGTAATAACAAAACCTGCTCCTACGTACGCCAAAACGCCAACGGAAGAATACATCGGAGGGAATTTATTAAGCAAAGTTGGGATTGCCGTCCTAGTGATCGGGATTGCGATTTTCGTTAAATACGCTTTCGACAATGACCTTATTGGCCCCTGGGGGCGACTGGCTCTGGGTTGGAGCATCGGCTCTGCTCTTGTTACGCTGGCCCTATGGCTAAAGCCTAAATACCTGACCTACAGTGCTGTACTACTCAGCGGAGGCGTGGCTACCGTATATCTCACTACGTACGCGGCTTATTACTTTTATCAGTTCTTACCTTCGCCGCTATCTTTTGCACTGATGGTACTCGTTACGCTCTTTACGGTCTGGCAGGCTACGCGTTATGAAGTGCAATGGATTGGCTTATTCGGTCTGGTCGGGGCTTATGCGGTTCCTTTTCTGGTGGGTGGCAATGGGGCCCCCTGGGGACTTTTTGTATACATGACTATTCTGAACGCTGGCGTGCTGAGTCTGGCCTACCAACGCGACTGGCAGTTAATGAACACCTCCGCTTTTTTCGTTACCTGGCTGATATTTATAGCCTTCATCATCAATGGCTTCGACCGTCCAGGCTACGTCTGGATTAGTCTGGTATTCGGCACCATTTTCTTTCTGCAGATGTATGCCAATCAACTGGTTTACCCTTTATTCCAGAAAGCCTACGCTCATCATCGCACGATTTTACAGATTGTATTAAACGCTCTATTTTTTTACATTCCCACGTATTTCATTCTGAAAGAGCAGCATTATTCAACCCTTTCTATCACTGCCTATACGTTTGCCAACAGCCTATTTCACGGGGGAATCGCCTGGTTTTTACGGCAGAGAAATCTGACCTCGTTAGCGGATGCTTCGCTGTCTATGGCCCTTGTATTCCTTATTCTAATGGTTCCTATCCAATTGGAAGGCGATTGGATTACGTTGGTTTGGGCAGGTGGAGCCGCTACCTTATACACGCTGGGCATTCAACGTTCGTCGAAAATTCTGACTCACTTCGGGACGGCTTTGATTAATCTGACAGCCTGTGCCCTACTCATTCACGGATACTCTATTCCCAACCCTTCATTAGATTATCTGCCTTACTGGAATCTTACTTTTCTTACGAATGCCTTATTCCTTGCGGCGGTTATCTTTATGTTAATCCAGTCGATCAAGGCTCAACAAGTTGGTTTTTCAAGAAAATTACTTGGCTTGTTACTGTTTGTAATGGGTTATTACGTGATTTCAATGGAATGGGATCGTTACTTTGCAGCTCAGGGCAATCTTAGATTTCCGCAAGCCGTTCAAAATCTCGTTTTCAGCATTTATACCAGCCTATACATCGGAGCTACCCTAGTAATCATTGCTCCGCGACGATTGTATTTCTGGCAAGTAGCGAGTCTGGTACTCAGTGTGCTGATTTTTATTTATATCTTTTTCCAGAATCCCGTTCAGGCCGTTACCCTGCTTACCATCAAAACCCCAACGGCCTGGATTAACGCCCGTTACCTTCTTTATCTTGGCATTGCAGGCATTACCTATGGTCTATACCGGATGATTCCTGATGATTCTAGTAACTGGAAACAAACCCGAAATCTATTTTTATACGCCATTCACGGCGTTATTCTCTGGGTATTAAGTCAGGAATTGGTAACGCTTTTCATCCTGAATAGTCCCGCCGAAGCCACTGAGCAACGGCTCATGGCGACACAGGCAGGCTTCAGCGTACTTTGGGGCGTTTATTCACTGACCTTGATTGTTCTGGGTTTTAGCAAAAAAATAAAGCGATACCGTCTGGCGGGCATCGCTTTATTTGGGGTCGTATTAATCAAACTGCTGATTTTCGACTTAAGCCGTGTCGCTACGGGCGGAAAAATCATCATCTTCCTAAGTGTCGGTGTGCTTTTACTGGTAACTTCATTTCTCTATCAGAAATTCAAAGACAAATTGCTTTAGAGTTTTTAGTTAGCGGTTTTCCGTTTTCAGTTAAGTATTTCCCATAAAGGTTAATAAAAGAATAACCCCTTTCTAACTAACTAAAGACTGAAAACCGCAAACTGAAATCTATTTCCGAATATCTGATGCTAACTGGAAATCTTTATTTACCCGAATATCATCCGAAGAAGCTCCGACTTGTACGTTGAAGTCACCTTTCTCGGCTACCCATTGGTTTTCCGCATTATACAACATCAGATCTTTAGCCTTTAACTCGAACGTCAGTGTTTTGGTCTCTCCCGCTTTCACATTAACCCGCTGAAACTTTTTCAGTTGCTTCACGGGGCCAACCACCGAAGAAACTTTGTCAGTTAGGTATACCTGAACTACCTCGTCTCCGTCCCGCTTGCTGGTGTTTTTTACCTGAACGGTTACTTTTACCGTTACGTCGTTTTTGGTAGGTGTTACCTGGGTTTGTAAATCGCTGTATTCAAACGTTGAATAACTTAAACCGTATCCAAACGGATACAAAGGCTTGGCGTCCATTTCTACGTAATCGTGCTTAACGGGACTTTTGTAATTGTAATAGACAGGAATCTGACCTATGGATTTAGGAATCGATATCGGCAGACGACCCGCGGGATTATAATCACCGAATAACACATCGGCAATCGCATTCCCGCCTTCTTGTCCGGGATACCAGGCATCAATAACGGCTGGAGCATTCGCCGAAATCCAATTCATGTTCAGCGGACGGCCTTTGATCATTACCACAACAACGGGCTTACCCGTTTTGAGTATCGCTTCCAGCAACTGTAACTGACGTCCCATCAAATCCAGACTCACGCGGTCATATCCTTCCCCACTTTCCATATCACTAATCGATGTTTCAGATGCCTTTACGTGAGCGGCTCCGGTATCCTGGTATTCCGTTTTGAAATCACGGGCACTCGACCCACCGATGACCACCACGGCAACATCGGACTTCCGGGCTGCCTCAATCGCCGCTGCAATCTGAGCCGTCGACGTATCCCGAATACTACATCCTTTGGCGTAGTTGATCTGCGTGGCGTTACCCAGCTTGTTCTGAATTCCTTTGAGCACCGTAATCACGGCTCCGTCCGCCTGCGGTGCCGTGTAATCGCCAAGCTGGTTATAAACGTTGTCCGCGTTAGGTCCAATCACGGCGATGCTTTTCAGGTCTTTTTTGAGGGGTAATAACTCGTTGGTATTCTTCAAAAGGACAATCGCCTCTCTGGATACCTGGCGAGCTAACTGAAGGTGTTCCGCACTGCGAGCTACGTTAGTAACTTTCTGAGGATCAACATAAGGGTTTTCAAAAAGTCCCATTTCGAACTTCAAACGCAACACATGGCTAACGGCAGAATCCAGCACGGCTCCCGACACCTTACCTTGTTTGATGGCTTGTACTAGTGATTTATCGAAACCTGTTCCGCTTAAATCCGCATCCAGTCCGGCGTTAATTGCTAACGCAGCTGCGTCTGTGTTATTGGCCGCGACTTTATGATTGAAAGTTAATCCCTGAATGCTGTTCAAATCTGAAACGGTAAAGCCCTTGAAGCCCCAGTCTTTCCGTAAAATGGACTTTAACAATACCGGATTAGCCGTACAGGGAATACCGTCAATGGAGTTATAGGCGGTCATTACCGACAAAGCTCCAGCCTGAACCGCATCGCGGAAAGGAGGCAAATAGGCCTGATGTAACTCACGATTTCCTGGCGAAACACTACCACCATTGTGCCCTCCGTCGGGAACTCCATAAGCCGTAAAATGCTTCAGCGTCGAAATAATATTTGATCCGCTTTTCAGGTTTTTCCCCTGAAAACCAGTCACCATCGCTATACCCATTTG
The DNA here is from genome assembly GCF_031453245.1 of Siphonobacter sp. SORGH_AS_0500. NCBI lineage: Bacteria > Pseudomonadati > Bacteroidota > Cytophagia > Cytophagales > Cytophagaceae > Siphonobacter > Siphonobacter sp. SORGH_AS_0500. The sequence goes on along the minus strand of NZ_JAVIYT010000001.1, from coordinate 2,182,497 downwards.
ACCATTCAGGACGGGATCTTCACCATAGGTTTCTTCTACCCGAGACCACCGAGGTTCACGAGCTAAATCCAGCACCGGGCCGTAACCAATGTGAGCTCCCTGCATCCGAGCCTCCTGAGCAATGGCTTTGGCCATTTCGTGAATCAAAGCCGGGTCCCAGGTACTTCCCTGAGCCAGAGCCGTGGGAAAAACCGTCGTGCCAATGGCCATATGCCCGTGTGGACACTCTTCGGATAATAATAAGGGAATCCCTAAACGGGTATTTTCAATGACGTATTTCTGTAAAGCGTTGGTAGCCTGAGCCGCCTGCTCGGGACTCAAGCCCGTTTTTAACGTCTTTTGCGTCCAGGGATCAGCCCGCAGGGTGGCCCAGAGCATGCCGATCTGCTGTTCTTTTACCGCTTTTTTGAATTTTTCACTTACCGTTACCTGCGAGCCATTTTTGTCATACATAAACCAGCCCAGCGGCGTAGCCAACTGACCCACTTTTTCTTCGGTGGTCATCCGCTTGAGCAAGTCCTGTACCCGCCGATGCGTAGGCAACGAAGCATTCTTATACATAGGTTTAGGGTCCGTGAGGGAAGATAAAGACACCAGTGCAAAAAAGGCACCTGCCATGAGAATAGGGGTACGTACCATGCGTTTCATTCCCGAATGATACGGATTATTTAGCAACCGACCGAAGCAGTCGATGATAATTTTTAAATTATTTTATTATATAGAGTATTAGCTTTCCTTATTCTGCTTTTCTGCAAATAGTTCAGACAAAAATGCACTGACAGAAGCTCCGTTCACGAATGGTTTTCTCGCAGTCGCTCGCTTTGCCGAGTGACTGTAAGAAAATACAAAAGACAAATCCATAGACTTCAGCCCAACCGATGCCAGCTTTTTCGCTGGCATCATTCGTCTAACATTCAATTGTTGATACCCAACCCCGCAGTCGCTCGGCTCTAGCCGAGTGACGTTATAGTTTGGTAGACCTCTGGCCGATGTTAGTAAAAAAGCTTTTGTCTGGGAAAGATGTTCTATGATCAGCTACGAGTTTGTACCCTACCGACCAGAGGCGAGTTCCTTAAACTCCATATAAATTCTGCTCTAGAAACTCATTTCTGAACTTCCCTTCCGGGTCATATTCCTTGATTAATTTCTTGAAGTCATCCAGCTTTTTATATTGCGACTGAAGTCTGGATGGCGACATAGTAAATAACTTAGCCCAGTGTGGACGAGCGTTAAAGGGAGCCAGTTTTTCTTCAATCAAAGGTAATACCTGCTTCACTGCCATCCAGTCCTGTTTCCAGGTAAAGTGAATGGCCACGCAATCCTGCTGGTAACAGGGACTCATCCAAAGATCATCAGCAGCGATGGTTCGTACTTCTGAGATTAATAAATGCGGTGTAATTTTTTCATGTAATTCGAAAACAGCAGCCAGAGCTTCAGCTCCATTTTTATACGGAACAAAAAATTCTGATTGTAACTCCTCCCCGCTACTTGGCGTGAAGTTCATTTTAAAGTGCGGTAATCGCTCATGCCAGGGACCGGGAACCCCCATCTGTTCAGTGCAGTTTTCCGCCGAAATTTCTTCGATGGGATGCAGGTTTTTAGTCGCCAGTTTTGATCCGAACCAGTCCGTAGCCAGATTCAGTTTCACGTCTCCCTCAACCTTCCGCTTGACCCACACCTGATTAATATTCTCTTTGGCGTAATTAGTAAATAAACTCACGCTATAACCCGCCGACATTACTTCATCAAAGTGTTTTTTCACCTCCACCAGCGGCATATTCTGGTATACATCCTGTCGTACCTGAAAAGCAGGCTGAATCTTAAGTGTAACTTTTGTAATCGCCCCCAGTGCCCCCAGAGCAACCACCATTCCGGGAAAAGTTTCGGGGCTTAAGGTTCGGGAAGCCCGGAGTAATCTACCAGCTGCCGTAATCATTTCCAGAGCTACCACTTCTGAAGACAAATTTGCATTCTTTACCCCCGAACCATGCGTCGCCGTTGCACAGGAACCCGCCACTGAGATATGCGGCAGCGAGGCCATGTTGTGCAGGGCGTATCCCTCTGAATGCAGGTATTCGGCCAGATCGCCGTATTTTACGTTTCCATCTACGGTAACGGTCTTATTCTCTTTATCAATTACATAAACCGGCTTGATCTTTTGCAGGGAAACGATCTCCTGCGTGCTATCTGCAATGCGATTGAACGAATGCCGCGTACCAAGAATTCTCAGGCTTTTACTTCCCTTAATGAGGCCCTGAATGTCTCGGGCGTATTCGGGATATTGAAAATTCTCCGTACTATATTCAAGGTTACGGGCCCAATTGTACTGTTTGCCACTCTGGGTAGTTGCCCTTGATTCGGTTTGCTTGGTTTGGTTACAGCTCGTCATAGGCGAGAAAAGCGAACCCGTCAGAAAGACGGAAGATAATTTGATGAAAGTACGTTTTTCCATAAGTATCAGGCTGAGTATCAAAACTTCACAAGCTATTTACTTAAAATATGGAGAATATCCACGTTTCGCTGGAAAATCTGATGAACTAGAAAATAAAAGAGGTCGCCTCTGCTATGAAACGACCTCTTTTCCAGATGATGAATGGACTAGAATTCTTCTTCTTCTTCCTCAACGATTAACTCGGCTGCTTTAGGGGCCGTTTTGTCCTTGAGTTTTTCCTTATATTTTTTCACAGTCGTTTTAGCGGCATTCAATACTAAATCTGTAGCCTCTTCGAAAGTGGTTCCGCTTTCTTTAATAAAGATGGAATCGCCGGGTAAATAGAGCTTTAACTCAACGATTTTATTTTGGACCTTGCTCGATTCGCCTTTGTCTAGTTTCAGATAGACTTCGCCATTGGTAATCCGATCATAAAATTGATCTAATTTGTTGAATTTGGCTTGCACAAAGTCGAGCAGTTTGCTATCTGCATCGAAATGAACTGTTTGCACTTGCAGTTTCATACGCACACTCATTTTTAGGGTTTGACCATATTGGCTTGCGTAAAAAAACCATTCTATTCTTCACTAATCGTAGAAAACAGAATAGCTCTTAGCAAGAGTGAACCTAATGACCTCAACCCATAAAGTCAAGCATAAAGTGATTTATTTCATTGCACTTTTTAACTAGCTTTTACGTTCATAGAGGTATAAACCCATGAACTTGAGACATAAACCATCCCTTTGGGGGCTACTATTTTTTCTTGTCGGATTACTAAATTCGGCCCAGGCTCAACGAACGCTTGAGCTACGATCAGAGTCTATTTCGCAATTACCCCATTTATACACAATTCAGGACATTGTAGACGAACGGCCCAATCGGTCCGGTATTGGTTCAATCATTCTGCCCTCGGGTCAGAGCTCTTCTCTTCGCTTTGTGGGAAGTTTGCCCACTACCTTTCAGCGTTTACTGAAGCAGTCGCCCCGGCAGGAACGGGATTATCCGGTTCGAATACGAGTAAAGCAATTCTGGTTTGAGGAGAGAGCATCCAGTCGGATGATTCGCGGTACGTTTCGGGTACAGTTGGCTTTTGAACGTGAAATAGAAGGGCGGTACATTTTATTGACGGAATGCCAGGCAGGGTCTGATTATAATCGCTCGGCTGGCATGGATGGGAATTACGAGATTCAGATCCGGCAAACATTGCAACGCTGTTTGCATGAGTTTGGTAACTGGGTGAAGACGCATGAACTGAAAACCGAGAAACTTGCCCGTCGTGTACAGATTCGGTTTAAGGAGTATGAACCTAAAGGTCGCCTGGGTGATACCGTGTTTTATAGTCCGCAACGAAAGCTAACCTGGAATGATTTCCGAGGTCCGATCCGGCGAGTTAATCCCCGAACGGGAGCTCTGATTTATACCAGTTTTGGCTATGAAGCGATGACAAAAGTTGAAAACGGAACCGTGTTTATTGACATGACGGTCAAGGCATTTATGCTTCAAAATTCGTCCTGGACGGCCGAACCAGCCACAAACATGTACGCTCTGGCTCACGAGCAGTTACATTTTGACATTACGCATCTCATTACGGAACGATTTAAGAAAGCCTTATTAGCGGAAGAGTTGCCGCTGGAAGATTATGATAGCCGGATTCAGTACATTTTTCTGGAGTCTTTCCGGGAAATGAATCGCTATCAGGAATTATACGACGCCGAAACCCGCCACAGCATTAACCACGCCGAACAAGCCCGCTGGGCAGAAAAAGTGGCAACGGAACTAAAAGAATTGTAGGTGAGGATTGTTAAATGCAGGTAGATACGTGACTTTATAGCATTTGGTGGGTAGATGAAAAGAACGGACTAGTCCTAAAAACCGCCTCTTACCCAGACACGACTTCATTGCGTCTCTACAATACTAGTACTAATTTTCCCACTATGGATGGTGAGGATACCAACCATGGCGGAAAGCCGAGCGACTGCGTTACGTCTTTCTGGGAAATGGACATTAATCTAAAGACAGCCCTCCCACCATGGCGGATAAGGCAAAGAAATGGAAATAAGGCAAACCCGTCTCTACTGATCATATCCCCAAACGACGCGTAATACTTTGGAACGGATGCCTGTGGTTTCGAAAAAGCGTAACCAGTATAACTGCTGCGGCGAAAGGTGATCGGTGGGAGATTTCACTTCGATGAAATCATAACTCGTTTCATCCCACACAAACAGGTCGGGAAAGCCCCGCGTATGTTCACGTACGTTGGTGGCCATTTCGATGAGTAACTTCTTCAACAATTCCGCTGGAATCTTTTCTACCGCAATTTTTACCAGTGTTAATAGCTCTGGGAACCAAACCACAAGCGGATTGCTGATACCGTATTTTTCTTCAAAAACGGCTTCCAGAAAATGGAAAGTATCGGCTTTGTTTTCCAGTAAATCCAGACGATCCAGTAAAGCGGGACGGCGTTTTTCGAAGAAGGTAGGTTTATAAATATCCGATGGAGACCGCTGTAAGGGGTGATGAATGGCTGAACTTCCGGCATCAAAAATGATATCCCAGAACAGAAGCCCAAACAGGCCATCAAACAGAAAGTTTTCGGTATGTACCGCCTGTTTTCCTTGTGCCCGAAAATATTCAGCAACGCCCTCCTCTACCCGATACCGCCAGCTAACGTCAATCGTCACACTTTCTGATTTCAACAACCATTCCGTGGTCGATTTACGAGCCCTTTTTTTCTGGCCCTGAGCCGCTTGCTGGTTTTGAAAATCAATTGCAAAAAACTGCTCGTCCGCATTGAAAGGGTTAATCAACATCTCCTCAGCCAGAGCCGTAGCTGCCTCCGGGTCTTTTAACTTCATCAACAACCGAACCTGCCGCTCCCGCGACGGCGGTGCGGTAGTCATCCGAAACAGCACCAGGGCTTCTTCCAGTTTTTTCTGGCGTTCCATGAAACCCGCGATCTTCAGCATCAGGCGATCCAGCGAAGGCTGAGCAATTTCAGCTAGGGGGACATGATTCTCATACCAATCCAGAAACCAGGTATTAATTGCCAAAGGATCTGTTTCGGCGGTTTTCATCAAATGGAAATCTTCCGCCGCCAATGAAACTTTTAGCCGATCTTCGACTTCTTCCCTGGAGGTAAAATGTGGGACAAAACGATCTTCATCAAAGCGTTCAAACCGAATATGGCCGAGATCCCGCACCACAAATTCACTCATATCCGCATGCCGGTTTCCAAAAAATAAAAACTTGAAAAGCATCGTCTGAGCCTCGTAATTAACCTTGACTACGGGTTCGCTTTGGTCAATATAACTGGCTAAATCTGGAAAAGGCACGGATTCTAACAACCAGTCGCTTACCTCGTCTTTTTTGAGACTGGCTTTGCCTTTGGTATCCAACGCCAGTTGTTTGGCAAAACCTAGTACTTCCGGCTTACTGAAAATGTCAAGAATCTCCCCCGCCCGATTCTGGTGATAGTCAGACAAACGGGCGACAAAACCTTTGTTTTCCAATTCAAGCAAAGCCTCCGCCCAGTTATCAATTTCGGGATACTTGATTTTTCGAACCCGAAAAAAGGCCACTCTTCGGTTGGTAAACCGAATAAAAAGGCACTGAGCGTTTTCGCTCAACTGATCGAAATCCTGAAGAAATTCTTTTTCATCGTCGGTTAATAAGTCCAGGTAAAACCGACGCACAAAGGCGAGTAAATAGGTAAAGTAATCGAGGTAATACTTCGGTGGAAGTTCCAGACGTTCAGACATAAATAGCTACGTGGCTTAGAGCTATGATAAGTCTTTTTCTCAGGAAAAAGTTTGATTTGCTATTAGTTTCTGAATATCGTGGCCCGCGTGAACCGACCGGCTTTTTCACTGGTAGCAATACGTTTGATAGGGCCTCACAGGTTGAGTTACCATTATTTCAACTAGTTGCTGCCAGCGAAAAAGCTGGCAGCGGCAGGGCCAGGGCCTTACTTTTTTGTTTCTTTATTTAGTAAGCTTACTCTAATGCCCTCGCCTCCTGCTGTAACTCCTGCAAACAATTCAGACACAAACAGCCGCTGTCATAATCCATGATCGAAATATCGCGGATGTATTGCATTTCCGACGGCGTTAATACGATCTGATTGCAGTCGCATTTTAAGCTTGCATTGAGTTTGCAGGTAAATAACTGCCCACAACGCGGACAGCCTTCAAGGGCATGTTTATTCATATGTTTAGAGTTAGGAGTTTAGGGTTTTGAGTTAATACTTGCGACGTAAATTCTTTTCTTATCAAAATAACTTCCTAACACTAAACTCAAAACCCTAAACATTACTCCAAAATTCGAATTGGTTTTTTATTTGCGTCTATGGCTACGAAGGTGAAGGTGCCGTGTATGGCTAGTTCGCGTCCTTCGGCGTACATGCTTTCTACGTAAATCTCCACGCTCACTCGCATACTGGTGTTCCCCACGTGTACGACGTTCCCAATCAATTCAACCAGCATCCCCGCCTGAATGGCCTGCCGAAAATCAATGCGGTCGCTGGAGACGGTTACCATGGGTTTTCGGGATAAACGGGTCGCAGTAATGAAGGCGATTTCGTCCATCCATTGCATGGCCATACCGCCGTATAAAGTATCGTAATGGTTGGTTGTGTGCGGGAAAACGGCCTTAAACACGCGGGTCTCCGCCGCCTTAATTTTTTCTTCGAGTGACATGGAAAATGGTTTTGAGTTTTGGGTTTAGCGTTTAGAGTTCAATGTAACATTAACTCTAAACGCCAAACCCAAAACGCTAAACTCCTAAGCTTTCACGGTTTGCTGCAATTGTTTAGCGGCAGCGACCATGTGGCGTAGAGCCTGATCAGTTTCGACCCAATGGCGGGTTTTTAGTCCGCAATCGGGATTGACCCACAAGTTACGAGCTGGAATGGTTCGAAGTGCTTTTTCCAGCAAATGTGCCATTTCTTCCACGCTGGGTACACGGGGAGAATGAATGTCATACACTCCCGGTCCGATTTCATTCGGGTACTGGAAGTTCGAAAACGCATCGAGTAACTCCATCTGCGAACGCGACGTTTCGATGGTAATGACATCGGCATCCATGCGGGCGATAGCCTCGATAATGTCATTAAATTCCGAGTAGCACATGTGGGTATGAATCTGCGTTTGATTGGTAACGCCGGCGGCACTGAGTCGGAACGCATCCACGGCCCAGGTCAGGTAAGTGCCCCAGTCGGCTTTGCGTAAGGGTAAGCCTTCGCGAATGGCAGGTTCGTCAATCTGGATGACTTTGATTCCTGCTTTTTCCAGATCCAGCACTTCATCCCGAATAGCCAAAGCGATCTGAAAAGCCGTATCCCTACGCGGCTGGTCATCCCGCACAAACGACCATTGCAGAATCGTTACTGGTCCCGTCAGCATGCCTTTCATTAATTGAGCCGTTTTGGATTGAGCAAACGTCGTCCAGCGAACCGTCATGGCTTCAGGTCGTTCGACATCTCCGTAAATAATGGGCGGTTTTACGCAACGGCTTCCGTAACTCTGTACCCAGCCCAATTGAGTAAACACATAACCCGAAAGCTGTTCGCCAAAATATTCAACCATGTCGTTTCGCTCGAATTCACCGTGAACCAATACATCAAGCCCGACTTCTTCCTGCCAACGAATGGATTTTTCGATCTCTCCCTCCACAAAAGCCTCATACTCTGCTTTGGTAACATCGCCTTTTTTGTACTTCGCCCGCCATTGACGAACCTCTTCGGTTTGGGGGAAAGAGCCAATTGTAGTGGTGGGAAACAGCGGTAACTGAAGGCTTGCTTCCTGAATTTTCTGACGAATCGTAAAGGCTTGCTTCCGTTCGAAATCGCTGGGTTGAACCGCTTGCACGCGGGATTTTACAATTGGTTTATGAATCAGCGAGCTCGTCCTTCGGCTTTCTATGGCCTGCTGATTTTCTGCTAATAGCTCCAGATTTTCGCCTTCGATTAACTGACCCAGCGTGGTTACTTCCTGCAATTTCTGTTTAGCAAATGCCATCCAGTTTTTGATTTCCGGTGTCAGTACCGCTTCGTTTTTCTCTAAATCCAGATCGTAAGGAGCATGCAATAACGAACAGGACGGAGCCACCCAGACACGGGCTTTGCCTAGCTTGGCAATGGCTTCATTCAGCAATTGCAACGACTGGCTGAAATCATTTTTCCAGACATTACGCCCATCCACTACGCCGAGCGAAAGGATTTTAGTGGAAGTAACGAATTCGTGATCCGCCAGAATGGAGGTTAATTGTCCCGATCCACGCACCAGGTCAATATGTAAAGCAGAAACGGGTAATTGCAGGGCCAAAGACTGATTGTCACCTAGTTTTTCGAAGTAAGTCGCCACCAGAAGCTGAACCTGAGGTAATGCTTTTTGAATAGCCTGGTACGCCTGCTGAAAAGCGATTTTTTCATTAGCTGACAAATCGAGCGTCAGGCAAGGTTCGTCAAGCTGTATCCAGGTTGCCCCCCGGTAACTCAGTTCGCGTAATACGTCAATATAAACGGGTAATAACCGATTGAGCAGATCAATTCGGTGGAAACCTTCTTCTTTTTCCTTACCCAATAACAGAAATGAAACCGGCCCCAGAATGACGGGCTTGGTAAGAATACCCATCTGCTTGGCATCTTCGAAGTCGTGAATGACCTTATCGGAATACCGTTTAAACTGCTGATCTTTCAAAAATTCGGGAACGATGTAATGGTAGTTGGTATCAAACCACTTCGTCATTTCCATCGCCTTTATGTCCAGCTCGGCCTTCTGGATTCCGCGAGCCATGGCGAAGTAAATCTCCAGTTCCCGATTGTTTTTTCCATCAATAACCGCCTGATACCTTTCGGGCACGGCTCCCACCATTAATGCAGTATCCAGCACCTGATCGTAATAGGAAAAGTCATTGGAAGGAATCCATTGCAGACCTGCCTGTAATTGCGTCTGCCAGTTTTGTCGGCGAATTTGCCGACCCGCCCACAGAAGTTCGTCTTTCGAAATCTTTCCTGCCCAAAATTGTTCGCAGGCCCATTTCAGTTCGCGTTTGCTGCCCACGCGGGGGTAGCCCAGGTTGTGAGTAACCATGTGTTTTTGTGTTAAAAAGGGTTTATCAAAACGCCTTCGAAACACCCAACCCGCCAAAAACGGTGAATTGTTACGAATCACTGATTCCGCATTAGTAACGTACGAGCCGTCATCCGTTCACGCGAATGACGGAGTTAATGCCTCTGCGATAAGGGTATAGCTTTCCCGGCCCGACTTCGTTGGTTTCGAAATCAGCACAATTCAGGCACAACCGCAAACCTGCCAGTTTCGGGACTAGCAGTGAGCAGAGTTGGGTAATCAGAAATTTGTAAAATCAATGCGTGAATCAGACCCTATGCGTGAAGGTATGACCATTGAGAAGGCTGGCAAGTCTCCTGGCTTGTATCATGCGACTCCCCCCTTCTCATTCCTCAGGGAACAATGGGAAATCTGGGATGCACTTGTTTCGAGGTTCGAAACAGATACTTACAGTAGCACGTCTGCTCGTGATTTTCACACGATTCCTTTTTCATTCCTTTAGCAGCGAAGATCTGCTAATGAAACCAACCATCCGATTGACGGGCGTTACAAAGAACGGGGCAAATATAAAGGATTAAACCCTTTTCCGGTTCTGCCGTTATAATAAAGATGAAGAGGAACAGAGCTTTTTTACTTGGCAAAAGATAAACTAAAGAAGCAAAAATATAACTTATCAAATCTAAATTATCACTTAAAGGCTAAAAAGAAGGGAAGTTTAGGGAAGTTTGGCCGAATGTATAATTTTGTTCCTTTCTCGACCGACTCATCAACACGTATAATAAGAGTTGTCAAATCATTACTCATTTAAACATCTGATTCTTACTGATGAAGACGCTGAACCAGTACAATTTCGCCGGAAAAAAGGCTCTTGTCCGCGTTGATTTCAACGTTCCCCTGAATGACCGTTACGAAATCACCGATGATACCCGTATCAAAGCAACCATTCCGACGATTCAAAAAATTCTTAACGACGGCGGTTCGGTTATCCTGATGTCTCACCTGGGCCGTCCGAAAGATGGACCTACTGAAAAGTATTCGCTTAAGCACTTAGTAAACGCCCTGTCTGTTATCTTCAACCGTCCCGTGAAATTTGCGGATGATGCCATTGGACAGCAGGCCATTGACCTGGCAGCATCTCTGCAACCCGGTGAAATTCTGTTACTCGAAAACCTTCGTTTCTACAAAGAAGAAGAAAAAGGGGACGTAGCTTTCGCCGAAAAATTATCTAAACTGGGTGACGTTTGGGTAAACGATGCCTTTGGAACGGCTCACCGTGCTCACGCTTCTACGGCGGTTATCGGTCAGTTCTTCACGGATAAAGTAAGCGGTTATGTTATGCAGGCCGAGCTGGATAATGCTCAACGCATTCTGGATAACGTAGAGCGTCCTTACACGGCCATTATGGGTGGTGCTAAGATTTCCGATAAAATTCTGGTGATCGAAAAACTGCTCGATAAAGTTGATAACCTCATCTTAGGTGGTGGTATGACGTATACCTTCACGAAAGCTCTGGGTGGTCAGATTGGTAACTCCATTCACGAAGATGACAAAATGGAGCTGGCTCTGGAACTGATTGAGAAAGCGAAAGAAAAAGGTGTAAACCTAGTTATGCCTCTGGATACAGTTATGGCCGATAAATTCTCGAATGATGCTTCCAAAACGACGGTTCCTTCCGGTCAGATTCCTGAAGGCTGGGAAGGTCTGGACATTGGACATCAGTCGATTGCCGTATTCACGGAAATTATAGAACAATCGAAAACAATCCTCTGGAATGGTCCGATGGGCGTATTCGAATTCTCGAACTTCGCCGTTGGAACGAACGCCATTGCAGAAGCCGTAGTGAAAGCAACGGAAGAAAACGGAGCCTTCTCCCTCATTGGTGGTGGTGATTCTGCCGCTGCGGTTAATAACGCGGGTTACGGTGATCGCGTAAGCTACGTTTCTACTGGTGGTGGTGCTCTGTTGGAATACATGGAAGGCAAAACGCTTCCCGGAGTAGCTGCTCTGGAAGCTTAAGAACAAATGCTTAGAAAAAGCCGACTCTGTAAAAAGGGTCGGCTTTTTCTATTTCACACCTTTAATAAAAATCGCGGCAAGCTCTATTCATTCACATGGAATCACTGAATTGTGGTATTTCCTGAAATCCATTTTAGCTGAACCTTTGTCACACCTTACTAATCAGGTAAACGCTTGTTCAACCTAAACCAATTTCAGAAAATGGCTACTAAAAATGGCACCTCCATTCTTTCCAATGACCCTTTTCAGGGTGAAACACTCACGCTCGAAGCTCCTCAAGTAACTGAAGATACACTCGAAAAAGTAGAGGGTTACTTCCCCGGTCGCACAGCTCAGGATGATGATGAAACCGCCAGCTCCAATAATCTCAAAGAATCTGCCTTTAGTACGGAGGAATCCGGTAGCCTGACAGGTCAGCAGGAACCCCTGAAAGATGCCTATTATGCCAGTTACCCCGAAGAAGAACTGCTGTCGGAAGTAGTGATTTACCCGGATGAACGTGTACGAATCACAGCCACCACGACTTACCCCTGGCGAGCTATTGTGGCTTTACGAATGACCGCTCAGGATGGTAGCCGCTGGATTGGTTCGGGCTATCTGGTTGGTCCGCGAACAGTCATTACAGCAGGTCACTGCGTATTCATGCACGAGCATGGAGGCTGGGCGAAAAGTATTGAAGTAATAGCCGGATTAAATGATGCCTCCCGCCCCTATGGCTCAGTTATTGCTACTGATTTTAGAAGTGTGACGGGCTGGACGCAAAGCAAGAACCGTAATAACGATTACGGAGCCATTATCCTTCCTGCCAATGCCCGCCTTGGCGATACCGTTGGGTATTTTGGTTTTGCGATACGAGATGATAATTATCTCAAAGCGAATGCTTTAAACGTTGGTGGTTACCCCGGCGACAAAGGAGGTAATCAGCTGTGGTGGATGGCTCAGAAAGCCTCGTCGGTTTCGGCCCGGGTCATTACTTATCAGATTGATACGGCGGGCGGACAAAGCGGTTGCCCCGTGTGGGTGAAAGTGGGCGAAAGTCGATATGCAGTAGGCATTCACACGAACGGGCACAGCTCGGGGAACTCAGCTACCCGCATTGTGCAGGCGGTATATGATAACATTCAAAACTGGAAAGCCTTAGGTTCATGACCATTGAAGGACAGCTGGTAACTCAGCAAAATCAACCCATTTCGGACGCGACCATTCTGATTCAGTCAGGGCCGGGAGCGTTTGCCGAAGTGGCAGCCTTAACGGATGCGAACGGGAAGTTTAGCCTTTCAGGATTAAATCAACCCGGAGATTATCAGGTACTCGTTACTACAACGGTTCAGCAAAAAAGCTTTACCGTACACGTTCCGGCTACGAGTCAGACATTTGTTTTGTAAGGGAGGAAGGCCAACTAGCCCTGAGTTATTTCAGGGCTAGTTTTTTTATTGTTCTCACAGTTCATAAGTAGAGACGCGACTTCATCGCGTCTGCCGGGAAATGGAAGTTATACAGAGGTAACAAAAACTGCCTCTTACCCAGACGCGATAAAATCGCGTCTTTACCCTTTCAAAACCAAAACTTCGGATTAAACGGCAGTCACTATCACACAGTTTTGCAAGTAAATCCTAGCAGTTACTAATGATAGGTAAGGCCACATCCTCCACCGAGGTTCTTCGCTTCGCTCTGGATGACAGTCCCATAACTTCCTTCATGATTCTCCCCAACGAAGAGACCTTCGCTCTTTCGGATTTGTAATTCGAAAGCTATCTGACAGGGATTTATAATCCCAATCAGCAACAATAACCGCCTCTTACCCAGACGCGATAAAGTCGCGTCTCTACCCTTTCAAAACCCGAAAGAGCGTTTTTTTTATTACTCCTGTATTTTGAACTTCTTCGCCAGGGCAAAAACGTTCTTGAACGATTGCGTGGTTAGCTGAGCGTCTTCCAGGGCATTATGAAATTCCGCATCTTCGCGTTCCAGCCCAAAATAACCCGCAATGGCTTTCAAGCTTAGCGACTTGGGCGTGGGTTTTCCGTTGGCTTTCAGCACTTCGAACGTAAAGTAACCTAGTGTATGTAAATCCAGTAACTTATTGGAAAACGGCCATTTCAGCTTTTCCTCCCGATAGGCAAAACGCAGAAAGTTAATATCGTTGATTACCGACTGACCGCTGATGATAACGTCCCGCAGGTATTGCGAATTATCAACCGTTTGCGTCCGTCCCCGCAAGCGGCCCAGCTTTTCCAGAATCCATTCTTCAAATTCGGGAATGACGTCGTAAATCATGGGAGCATCCTCCAGATCATCCAGACTCAGGCCGTGAATGCGAGCCGAATATTCCGAAAATGCTTCTTCATTTTCCGGGTAAACGTTCGTTAGATACGTTCCTAACTCATTCCACTGGTCGTCGCATAAAACGGCACCGATTTGAATAATCTCATTCCAGCCGGGTTCACCGCCGGTCATTTCAAGGTCTAATACTAAATAAGGCATGCGTTAATCATGAAGATGGCGGTCAAAGATAAGCGGCTGGCGGCGTTAAGCGAGGACGCAGATTAGTAAAATGCTGACAGGCTATTTTGTAAATCTATTTAAAAGATTGCGTAGATTATTAGAATAATACAAATTTATAGAAAACTGAATCGAGCTTTTCTGCGTTAATAATATACAAAGCCACGAAATACACTTCCCTTCAAAAGTTTATATGATTGCTATGATGTCAAGAACGCTGATCAACCCCAAACGCCGACTTATTGAAATAGAAAAAGCTATTATTGCCCAATTTGACCTGAAAAAGGTTGCTTTTTTATACGCTTCCCGGATTCTACTCGGGGCTGCCATTACCTGGATCCTGCTTGATCTACTGCATATTGAGAAAAAAGAATGGGCTTTGATCTCCGTTGCCATCGTTTCTGAACCCGATTTTGGCGATCTTCGCCGTAATACCATTTCTAGGATTATTAATACTATTAGCGGTTGTCTGATTGGTATTGTTTTTATTGTTCTGACGGGTGTCAATATCTACTCGCTTTTCCTCGCCATTGCCGTTGCGATCTTCATGAGTACGATTATCAAGAAATATCCTTCCAGTTGGAAACTGGCTCCGTCGACAGTTATTGCGGTCATGACGCCCGCCATCTTCCAGCAAGCCTCCTGGCAGGATGCTCTTCAAATTGCCTTATTACGCACCTCTGAAGTTATGCTGGGTTGCGTGGTCGCCTTTACGGTAGGCTGGTGTTTTTCCCTCTTCAAAAAGAAAGCCGAATAAAGTTTCCGCTTCTTTCCGGAAATACACGAAACTTGCAAAGTCATAAATTCAGACCGAAAAATCCAGTATTCATAGGGTATTAGCCCGGACGAAAGGGTCTTTAGGTAATAAAAAGCTAAGAAGGATGAGTGTATTTAGTCTTGCCGGAAAAACGGCGGTGATTACGGGCGGCGGCAGCGGCATTGGTCGGGCCATCAGTCTTTTATTTGGTAGCCAGGGAGCCCATGTGCATATTCTTGATTTAAGTGCGGAAGGTGCTCAGACCGTTGCTGATGAAATCACGCAGGCCGGTGGTGTGGCAGCCGTTCATGCCGTAAATGTGGCTAATCAGGAAGAAATACTGGCCGTTTTTGCTCGCATTGGTGCCGTGGATATTCTGGTAAATAACGCTGGCATTGCTCACGTAGGTAACCTCGAAAAAACAACCGAAGCTGACCTTGATCGTATTTATAATGTAAACATCAAAGGAGCCTATAACAGTCTTTTCGCAGCCATTCCCCTAATGAAAGCTCAGGGTGGCGGAGTAATTCTGAACATGGCTTCGATTGCAGCTCTGGTGGGTATCCCGGATCGTTTTGCCTATAGCATGAGCAAGGGTGCCGTTCACGCCATGACTCTGTCGGTAGCAAAGGATTACATCAAGGATAACATCCGTTGCAATAGTATTTCTCCCGCCCGCGTTCACACGCCTTTTGTGGACGGCTTTATCGCTAAAAATTATCCCGGTAAAGAAGAAGAAATGTTCGCGAAGTTGTCGGCTACGCAGCCCATTGGCCGTATGGCGAAACCCGAAGAGGTTGCTCAACTGGCTCTCTTCCTCTGCTCGGATGCTTCGGCCTTCATTACGGGTGTAGATTATCCCATTGACGGCGGTTTCACGACTTTAAATAATTAATACACTGGAATGGTTTGATGAAGATAGGGCTTCTGGTAAATCGCTTACTTTGCGGTTGACCTGGCTAATTTCATCAAACCATTTTAGTAGGTTTTTACCATTAGTTAACCATACAGGGTTCAGTTGTAAAACATGGGCTAGTAACCGCAGCCACTAAAAACAATCAACTACTTACCTCTAATACGCTCCAATGAAAAAAGTACTTGCTTTACTCTGTTTCACCACACTCCTCTTCGCTTTCCGGGCCGATAAGCCTAAAAAGATTATTTTCTTTGGCGACTCCATCACGCAGGCTGGGGTTAGTCCTACCGGATACATTACCAAACTGGGCACCTTACTCGACAAAAACAAGTACGAGTTAGTGGGCAAAGGCATTGGTGGAAATAAGGTCTATGATCTGTACCTGCGACTGGAAGATGATGTCCTTGCTCAAAAGCCCGATGTGGTAGTGATCTGGGTGGGCGTGAATGATGTGTGGCATAAAGCCAGCTCCGGTACGGGAACAGATCCTGACAAGTTCGTCAAGTTTTATCAGGCTTTGATTGATAAGATGAAAGCCCAAAATATCAAAGTGGTATTAACCACTCCTTCCACTATTGGGGAGCGTTACGATAACACCAATCAGCAGGATGGTGACCTTAATAAATACAGTATGTTTATTCGCGAACTGGCCGCCAAGAATAACTTACCTCTGATTGATCTTCGCAAGGCATTCATGGACTACAGCCAGAAAAACAACCCTAAAAACGAAGAAAAAGGCATTCTCACGACGGATCGGGTGCACCTGAATGATACAGGTAATCAGTTTGTAGCAGAGCAGATGGCGAAAGTTTTGCAACAGTTCTAGCACTACCACATGCCGAAAGATGGCGTGCCTCAGTTTACGACTAGGGCGTGCTGCCTTTCGGTACGTTTTTATACCTCATCTCCTATGAAAAAACTATTTATTATCCTTTTCTCCTTGAGCACTCTTCTAGCTCAGGGGCAAGCCTACCAACCTACACCCGAAAATCTGGAAGCCCGAAAATGGTTTCAGGATGCCCGCTATGGTTTATTCATTCACTGGGGCGTGTACAGCGTTTTGGGTGACGGGGAATGGGTCATGAACAACCAGAACATTCCAGTCAAAGCTTACGAAAAGTTACCTAAGTTCTTTAACCCTACGGCGTTTGATGCCAAACGCTGGGTACAGATAGCCAAGAACGCAGGTATGAAATACATCACCTTTACCAGTAAGCACCACGACGGTTTTGCGATGTGGCATTCCAAAATTTCGCCCTACAACATCGTAGATGATACACCTTACCAAAAAGATGTTCTTAAAATGCTTGCGGATGAATGCGAAAAGGAAGGGATTAAGCTTTTTCTCTACCATTCTCATCTCGACTGGCACCATCCCGATTATTTTCCTCGTGGCAGAACGGGCAAGCAAACGGGCCGCCCTGAATCCGGCGATTTTGGCAAGTATCTCACCTATATGGATACGCAGCTAACGGAATTACTGAATGGTACCTATGGTAAAATCGGTGGGATCTGGTTTGATGGCTGGTGGGATCAGTCGGCACACGATCCGAACAATCCTCAAAAAACGGTAGTGGACTGGCAATTACGCCGAACCTATGACCTAATTCATAAGCTTCAGCCTGCTGCCTTGGTTGGCAACAACCACCACGTAGCCCCTTTTGATGGGGAAGATTTCCAGATGTTTGAGCGGGACTTACCCGGTCAGAATCACGCTGGATTTAGCGGTACCAGCAAAATCAGCGAGTTACCCCTTGAAACCTGCGAAACCTTAAACGGTAGCTGGGGCTTTGAACTGAAAGACCAGAATTATAAATCGCCTGAACGACTCATTCATTACCTCGTAGGAGCCGCGGGTCGCAATGCCAATTTCCTGCTGAATGTCGGCCCCATGCCGAACGGAGAAATTCAGCCCGAATTTGTGGAAAGACTCGAATCGGTGGGTCAGTGGCTGAAAAAATACGGCGAGACCATTTATGGAACACGGGGCGGTATCGTTCCTCCTCAGGAATGGGGCGTTAGTACGAAAATAGGCGATTCCCGTCATTTTTTACACATCCTTACCACTCCTCAAACCTCCTCTTTATTTGTTCCTGACTTCAAACCAAAAGTCACTAGTGTTAGTCTCTTTGACGGACATAAAGCTCTGAAATTCAAACAACAACCCGAAGGACTTTTCATCTACCTCAATGGAGTAACGATGGATCCCCGGGATACAATTCTGGAAGTGCAGACCAAGTAATCGCAGATTTAAGCGATAAGCCTGCCGAAGAAAGTATACCTTTGAACGAGTATCAAAGCCCCGAGGGCGAATTCTATTTTAAGAAGTATTATCAAACTTGCATATTAACGAATGAAACTCTTTCGCTACGTTACTGACGAAGATGTCATTCCCGGCATTCTGATCGACGGGAAATCTTACAGCCTGGAACCCTTCTTCGAAGCTTTGGGAGAAGAAACCGGAGCCTATGACTTCGACGAAATCTTTTTCGAAGAAGAAGGTCTGGCCGTTCTGGAAGATTACCTGGATCAATACGGAACCTCTGAGTTACCAGAGTTAACGGGCCCCATCGAATACGCTTCCTGCGTGGCTCGCCCTTCCAAAATTATTTGCATTGGCCTGAACTATGCCGATCACGCGAAGGAAACCAACGCTCCCATTCCAGCCGAACCCATTGTTTTCTTCAAAGCAACGACGGCTCTTTGTGGTCCTAACGATGATGTGATCATTCCCCGTAATTCCGTAAAAACCGACTGGGAAGTGGAATTAGCCGTAGTGATCAGCTCCGAATGCCGTTACGTTTCAGAAGAAGAAGCGGAAGATTACATCGCGGGTTATGCCATTATGAATGACTATTCGGAACGCGAATTCCAGTTGGAACGCGGAGGTCAGTGGGATAAAGGTAAGGGTTGCGATAACTTCGGTCCGCTGGGTCCTTATCTGGTGACACCCGAAGAAATCGAAGACGTTACCAACCTGCCCATGTGGTTAAAGGTAAACGGCGAAACGTTACAAAATTCGTCTACAACTCAGATGATCTTCAACGTTCCCCAAATCATCAGTTACCTCAGCCAGTTCATGACTTTACTGCCCGGTGACGTCATCTCAACCGGCACACCTCCGGGCGTTGGCCTGGGCTTCAACCCTCCCCGTTACCTGAAAGCAGGTGACATCGTGGAGTTAGGTATCGAAGGCCTCGGCGAGCAACGGCAGGTAGCGATTTCCTGGGAAGATGCTTATTAATTTTCGAGGATAAGAATCTATTTTTGCGGGGACGTGTTCAGGCTGGACACGTCCCTCTTTTTCTTGACCAGATGACTATTCCATTTTACAAATACCAGGGCACGGGTAACGACTTCATTATGATTGATGATCGTGAAGGCCTTTTTCCCGTTGCTAAAGAAAAAATTGCTCAGCTCTGCCACCGCCGCTTTGGAATCGGGGCCGACGGGCTGATCTTACTTCAGAAGGATGAGGCGTATGATTTTCGCATGAAATACTTTAACGCCGACGGTGGCGAAGGTTCCATGTGCGGAAACGGCGGGCGGGCGACCGTTCGCTTTGCCCACGACCTCGGCGTTATTGGCGACGAAACTCGCTTCATTGCCGTGGACGGCGAACACGAAGCCTCTGTTACACCCGAACGCATCGCTCTAAAAATGAGTAATGTAAAAGGCCTGGAAGAACACGCTGATTATAGCTTTATGAATACAGGTTCTCCGCATGTCGTAGCGTTTACGGAAGATCTGGAAAATTACAAAGTGTACAACGAAGGTTACGCCATTCGCTACTCAGATGACTGGGTAAAACGCGGGGGCACGAATGTTAACTTCGTAGAGCAACTGGGTGAAGATCAACTGTTTGTTCGCACGTATGAACGCGGTGTAGAAGACGAAACGTATTCCTGCGGAACGGGTGTAACCGCTTGTGCCTTAACGGCTCACGTCAAACGTGGGGTAGCAAGTCCGGTAAAAGTGAAAGTTCTGGGGGGCAATCTGGAAGTGAGCTTCGAACAAACCGGAGCTGATTCCTTCGAAAATATCTACCTAATCGGCCCAGCCGAACGGGTATTTGAAGGAAGTGTTGAAGTTTGAAAGAGTTTGAGTCTTTTAGAGAAAGTTTGATTTAGTGTAAGGTTTTGATGCCTTTGAGAATCACTTTTCTCTTGATACTTAAAAGGTTTGAGGTTTGATTTAAAGTAGTATTCTGCTCTAAATCAAACCTTTTATCAAACAGACTCACACTAGATCAAACCTTCTCAAACCACTTTCACTAAATGGTTTTTCTTGCCTTTGGCAATCAGGAGATATTTACCCTGCAATAACTGAAAATCAACCGTCTGATTCGCATCGGTGATTTTGGCTTTGTTTACTGAAACAGCATTGCCCTGAATCGCTCTTCTAATTTCACCCTTCGAAGGATATACTTCAGCCGCGGCCAACAAGTCCGTTACGTTTGGAGCGGCTTCGTAATCAGCCAGTGAAATTTCCGTTTGAGGAACCCCTTCGAAAACCTGTACAAAGGTCTGCTCGTCGAGCGACTGTAAAGTTTCCAGCGTGCCTTTTCCGAATAACACTTCACTTGCCTGAACGGCCATTTCGTAGGCTTCCGCCGAGTGAACGCGAGTCGTTACGTCTTTGGCAATGGCTTTTTGCAGGATACGTAAATGGGGAGCTTCTGCGTGCTGGGCTTCAAGGGCTTCAATCTCTTCCTTGGAAAGTAAGGTAAATACCCGAATCAAACGACCACAATCGGCATCAGCGGCATTCAGCCAGAATTGGTAAAACTGGTAAGGGCTGGTTCGTTCCGCATCCAGCCAAACATTCCCACTCTCCGACTTACCAAATTTCGTTCCGTCCGCTTTCGTTACCAGCGGCGTCGTTAAGGCGAAGGCACGGCGTTCGGCATCCTCTTCATTTCCCCCTTCTTTACGACGAATAATTTCGGTTCCTGTCGTAATGTTACCCCACTGATCCGAACCACCCATTTGCAGCTTTACCCCACGGGTTTTGTACAAATGATAGAAGTCGTACCCTTGCAACAACTGGTATGAAAACTCCGTGAAAGAAATACCCGTCTCCAGACGCTTCTTCACCGAATCCTTCGACATCATGTAATTCACGCTCAGGAATTTACCCGCTTCACGCAGAAAACCCAGGAATGAAAAATCCTTAAACCAGTCGTAGTTATTAACGATTTCAGCAGCGTTACTTCCGGTAAAATCCAGAAATTGTTCCAGTTGCTTTTTAATACCAGCCTGATTAAGTGCCAGGGTTTCTTCGGATAAAAAGCTGCGTTCAGCGGCTTTAAACGAAGGATCGCCGATCATACCCGTAGCACCACCCACCAGTGCATAAGGCTTATGGCCGGCTCTTTGCAAGTGTACCAGCAACATAATGGTGGCGAGGTTACCAATATGCAGCGAAGAAGCCGTCGGATCGAAGCCAATGTAGGCTGATGTCTGTTCTTTTTCCAGTTGTTCCTCCGTTCCGGGCATCATGTCCTGCAACATGCCCCGCCAGCGGAGTTCTTCAATAAAATTGATTTTCATAAGTGCCAATTCTCGAAATAACTTCGACCAAGGTTTCCCTATAATCGATTCAAAACTTTATTGTATATCTTCTGCAATTTCCGCTTTCCTAACATTTTTGCTATCTGCAATTGCGTTGAAGCAGAATACTGATCCGCATGATAATGCTTGATCATATAGTCTCTGGCCTGTTGCTCAATGTCTTCATAAATGACCCGATTATTATCTGCATCATTCCCATTACTTACAGAACTGAATGGGGCATGGTCTGCATAGTCTTCGTAATAAAGGTTTTCAAATCTTAGGCCATTTAAATACGAATCTCTAAACCAAGCAGCGGCTGTATCACTTCCATTCCAAACTCCACCAAAATAAGGCACTGGTCCATTGGGAATAGTCGTCTTTCGATATAAATCTACGTTAACTAAACAGGCATATTCATTAAGACGGCATTCTGGTAAAGGATGAACAAATCCTTCTGAAACCAATTCCCGACTTCTTTTATACCTGGGTGTTGGATATTGTTCCAGTTGTTCAAGTAACTCCTGTTGGCTAGGTTTATAGTCCTCAAATTTTTCAGGAGTACACAGCTTTGCATAAAACGCCGAACAATTCCAACATTGCCCTATTCTCCCTACTCCTACCAGATTCTCACCTGGATTTCTTTCAAAAACCTGTATCATAGGATGTATTAGATCCTTATGATACAGCATATCATTATGGCAGATTAATAGGTATTTTTTATTCGTTTTTTCCAGAGCGTACTGATAACGTAGACTCAAACGCGTTGTTTCGTCCAATCCCTGAGGCGATACATTTGCCATCCAGGGTACGAATTTATCGAGATGAACGATAATTACTCCCCTCTTTTCAAAAATCTCCTTAATCTTAGGAATGCCCTGCCAGGCATCTTCGTAAGGTTGTTTTTTTTCTATGCAGAGGTATATCTTATCGATATAATTGTTGCTTTGCTCTAATAAACTAAACAGCGTCACCATGGTCTGGTAAGGTTTGCCATAGTAGCTAATTGCAACATCTATTTTTTGCATAGGACTTACGTATTATACTATTTCTTAAAAGTCTGAAGGTAACAACAGCGACGAGTCGCCATAGCTTAAAAATCGGTAATTATTAGTTAGAGCTTCGGCGTACATTCGTTTCCAATCATCACCAATTAAAGCAGCGATAAGTAACAATAAAGTAGAACCCGGCTGATGAAAATTGGTTACTAAACCCTGACAAACCCGAAATTGATACCCCGGAAAAATCATAATCTGGGTTTCGCCCACAATTTCCATTCGGTTCTCTGCTTGCATCTGCTTCAAAATAGCCCGAAAAGCCTCTTCTTTGGTAGGTAACTCCGGGTCAGCGTACTCCTGATGAATAAACTGGGTAATGTAAAACCCATCAGAAAAAGAGGAATACTTCCCCTGTATCACCTGAACGCCAAGCCAGTACATGGACTCCAGCGAACGCATGGACGTTGTCCCTACGGGTATGATACGACTGGCTTGTAATAAATGTTCGAGATTGGCCTGGGTAATAACCAGTTGCTCGCCGTGCATTTTATGCTCCAGAGCATTTTCGGTTTTGACCGGCTGAAACGTTCCTGCTCCTACGTGTAAGGTCAGAAACTCCCGTTTAATACCCTTTTTATCCAGAGCTTCAAAAACGCGATCGGTAAAATGTAGTCCGGCAGTTGGGGCAGCCACGGCTCCCTGTTTTTCGGAATAAACCGTCTGATACGTTTCCAGGTCCGCTTCTTCGGCTTCGCGTTTGAGGTAAGGAGGTAAGGGGATTTTACCAATGGCCTGCACCATATCCACAAACCGAATTTCGTTCGTCCAGCTCAGTCGTACCAGCGATTCGTCGGCACTTACCAGCTCCGCAGAAAGGGTAACCGACTGTCCATCAATCGTCAGTTCTTTCTGCAAAACCTCACCTGACTTCCAGCGTTTCCGATTTCCAATCATACACTCCCAAACGCAGGCCTGTGATTCCTCCATCACTACCGGAATAACCGTACTCGGTTCAACCGGATGCAGAAGAAATAGCTCAATTTGAGCTCCAGTTACTCGCTGAAAATGCAGACGGGCCGGAATAACCCGAGTATTATTGAAAACCAGTAACGTATCTTCCGAAAGTTCACGCACAATCTCGGGGAATTGTGCATGGGTAATCTGTCCTTTCCGGTAGACCAGTAATTTCGAAGCGTCACGTTCGGTCAGCGGAAACCGGGCAATCTGTTCATCCGGTAACTCGTATTCAAAATCAGCAATGGGTAGATTTTGCATACGCTTTACTCTTTTACGGGGCCGGTTAACAGCAAACGCAAGGGGATATATACCATCCACATAATCATCAGGAATGTTCCCGCACTAGTAACCCAACTGAATTGGGGTAATTGCACCGTTTCCTGGGGGTCATTAATAAGGGCCAGAATATATACCGATGCTCCTAATAATACATTCGTGAGGGTTGCTCCGAAGTTCATCCATTCGGTAATGATGTAATTCAGCTGCTTGCGGTAAAACATCCATTTTACCGCTCCAGGTAACTTAATAAATCCGTCGGGTAACTTGGGAAACAAGCGACTCATCCACAAAAACAGCATATTAAGGACCAGCATGGTACCACCCGTAATGTAGAAGATTAACTCCTTCGAGTACATTTCTGTAGCCTCTTTTGAAGGATCAAAGGAAAGTGGAACTTCGGTGGGAAGTTTTTGGTAAGCCATTAAAATAGCCACGATAAATCCGAGAATGGATACGTATCTGGTAATCTGGGAAATGAAATATGCGATAGTCATCTGCTCAATGTTCCTGACCACTTTACCTGTTGCTCGTATTGGCAGGCTGTGGTTTCGGGCCGCAAAGTTACGACGAACTCGTCGTTGAGATTGTGATTACTTCCGAAAACCTTTCATTTATTCCTTGCTTCTGGCTTCATAGGTCACTAAATTTTCCTCATTCCGTGTTATAACATTCATTTTCAAAGAACATCGGGCTAGTTATTAAATTAGTTGTCAAGACAATTAATTTTTAAATTCTACGGACGGGCTTTGCCGAAAACCTTTAGTTTTGCAGTTACTATAACACGCGAAGGTCAGGCATGAAGATTTACACCAAAACCGGAGACACAGGTACTACCTCTTTAATCAGTGGTCGTCGTATTTCGAAGGCCGATTTACGCATTGAGGTATTCGGCACTGTAGACGAACTGAACAGTTACGTAGGTCTGGTTCGGGATCAGGCGGTGAATGAAAACCGCCGATCTCTTTTAAAGGAGATTCAGGATCGGCTTTTTACCATTGGCTCCCATCTGGCAGATGACCCGGAACGGCATTCCAGAAAACCGCTGCCCGACTTACAGCGAGAAGACGTCACGTTAATTGAACTCGCCATCGACGCTATGGAACAGGAACTTCCCGCTCTGCGTCATTTTGTCCTACCCGGCGGCCATCCTTCCGTTTCTTTTGCTCACCTGGCCCGAACCGTTTGCCGGAGGGCTGAAAGACAGGTGGTTCTCCTCAGCGAGAAGGCTCAGGTAGAGGACATCATCATTCAATATTTAAACCGATTATCCGATTACTTTTTTGTACTTTCCCGAAAAATGGCTCAGGAATTACAGGTCGAAGAAGTAAAGTGGATTCCCAGAGTCTAATTTCGAAACCGATTCTGCAACAAAACATAACGCATTCCCATTCATTTTGTAAATTCTTTGCCCCATGATTGACACACTGCCCATAGACATCCAACAGACCAGTCAAAGCCGGATTGGCGAGTTAAATCTTGATCAACTGGTTTTTGGCCGCACTTTTGCCGATCATATGTTCGTCGCGGACTTTGATGGCAAAGAATGGACCGATCTACGTATCGTACCTTACGGCGACATGGCTTTCTCTCCGGCCCTGATGCCCTTACATTATGGTCAGGCTATTTTTGAAGGCATGAAAGCCTACAAATCAGCGGATGGCGAAGTATTAATTTTCCGTCCCCAGGAAAATGCGGCCCGCCTGAACAGATCGGCTCATCGCCTTTGCATGGCCGAGATTCCAGAAGATATTTTTCTGGCGGGGTTGTATGAGTTGTTAAAGCTCGATTCTCAGTGGGTACCCCAACGCGATAACTACTCGCTGTACATCCGTCCGTTCATGTTCGCTACGGATGAGTACATTGGCGTATCTCCTTCTAAAAAATACCGTTTCATCATTTTTAACTGTCCAGTAGGAGCTTACTACTCGAAACCCGTCAAGGTGAAAGTAGAAACGCAGTACGTTCGGGCGGCTCCCGGCGGAACGGGTGCTGCCAAATGTGCAGGTAACTACGCGGCTTCGCTTTATCCCGCTAAACTGGCTCAGGAAGAAGGCTACGATCAGTTGATCTGGACGGATGGTGCCGAGCACAAATATGTAGAAGAAGCCGGAACTATGAACTTCATGTTCGTGATTGACGGCAAACTGGTTACGCCTGCCGTAAGCGACAGCATTCTGGACGGCATTACCCGTAAATCCATCGTTCAGATCGCCAAAGATTGGGGTATGGAAGTGGAAGAACGTAAGGTTTCTATCGCTGAGTTAATCGAAAACCTCGAAAATGGCCGTCTGGAAGAGGCTTTTGGAGCGGGTACGGCAGCCGTAGTTTCGCCAATCTCGACGATTGGTTACGAAGGCAAAAACTTCGAACTTCCCGAAATTAAGGCTGATAGTTTCGCTAATCGCGTAAAAGCGTATCTGGACGATATCAAATACGGTCGTGTAGAAGATACGCACAACTGGATCGTTCGTCTCTAATTCTTTTTTGAGTAGTGATGCGTGTTCAGACTACTTTTTGATTTCATGGGAAAGCCCGCCTAACGGTGGGCTTTTTTCGTATCTTTCTTGAGCCATACCTTACTTAGCTATGAAAACGATAGGATTATTTTTTCTGCTCTGGACCGCCGCTCTGGTAGCCGAGGCCCAACATTTCCGGCTGGAATTATTGAAATGGTATAACCTCAGCGATTCCACCACTCTTCAGAACGATCCCTATTTTGGGGGCTTGTCGGGCATTGAATACGTCCCTAAACTTGGGAAATGGTACCTGGTAACGGATGGAGCCGATTCCACTCGCCAGAGTTACTTGTTTGAATTTGATTCCTTATTTAATACCTGGAATTACAAACGCTGGAAACTTAATAAAATCCATAGTGCCGAGTCGGTTAGATTTGACAAAGCAGATTCTTCGCTGTATTTCACTACTGAATTAGGAGCTGAAAAAACGTACGGGGAGTTTCTGAAATTGAAGAAAGACTCAACCGTTCATACGCTGGCCAGCTACCAGGATTTTGAAGACAATAAAGGTTTTGAAGCCATGGCTCTGGACAGCAACCGGGTTCTGTGGGGAGCCAGCGAATGGCCCCAAACACCCAATAATCCTTACTGTCAGGTAACCGGATATGGACTGAATCAGGGGGATACTTTGGTTCGGGCCTTATATCCGCTGGACCGGAATGCTTGTGGTTATCCCGATAATGGCATTTCTGAAATGTTACTGGCTCGGGATGGGCAGTTATTATTTCTGGAAAGATGCTGGACGGGTGAACGCGATCAAAGTAACTATTCCATTCGTCTGTTCACGACTTACATTCCCAAAACCGGCTCTACCGTAGGTTCACAGTCAACGAGTCTACTGGAAAAGAATCCGGTAGAGGTGAACTGGGGCGGTGTTCATCTGGATAATATTGAAGGCATGTCCTGGGGTCCGATTGTTAACGGAAACCGAACGCTGGTATTAATTTCGGATAATAATTTCAACAAGTTTGATCGGAATAAAACGCCAGAAAATCGCCAGAAATCTCAGCTAATCATCCTGAAAGTGTTACCCGATTAACTTAATAATTCATCGTTTGAGCGTTTGATTTGGGTTAAATGGGTGATAGCGAAGGGTAACTAGAAGCCTCGCTGTTCACTAACTCAACCGATGGATCAAACGCTCAAATCCAATTTTCAAACTATATTTCTTTCAAAGAAGCTTCACGTTCTACTCTTTGCCAAAAAGACTGAATGATTTCCAGACAGTCGTCAGGTTCTTCCGTCATCCCCATGTGACCCGCTTTTTCCAAAATCAACTGACTGCTATTAGGCGTTAACTGCACCTGTTCCATGGCCTCCTCAGGCTTCACGGCTTTGTCTTTCATGCCAATAATAAACAACACAGGATAGGTCGCCTTCTCCAGCACCTGCCGCCGATCCGGGCGGTCTTTCATCGCCTGCATCCCGGCGATGAGGGCTTCTGGTGGCAGTTGGGAGACGTGCGTAATGTGCTCTTCCAGAACACCAGGGTTATTCTCCGCAAATGCATCGCTGTACATATTTTTCACAAATCCCTGAAGAAAACCTGCGGGTCCTTTTTCCTTAATTGCGGCTACATTTTTGTCGCGATTGGCTTTTTTTTCTTCCGTATCCGCATAAGCCGTAGAATGAAACAAACCTAGTCCTTCTATAAACTCAGGATGTTTTTCGGCCAGAGCCAAGGCTATGTAGCCCCCCATCGAATGACCAATTACCACACCCCGCTCCACGCCCTGAGAGCGTAGGTCCTTATACACCGCTTCGGCATATTCGTCAATCGTCTTTAAATCGGATCGGGACGCATAACTGGGTGTTAGTACATTGGTGGCAGGCCAGAAAGCCGCTTTGATGGTGTCCCAGACTTTAGCATCTTCTCCGTATCCGTGTAATAAAATGAGTGGCGTTATCATATCTTTTCCTTGTTAATAGGTTTGAACAAATTTCCGGAAAGTTGTAAAAAAAATACACCCGAAAAAAGATAGGCTCTTTCCCCGGGTGTACGTTGATGAAGTGTGACTGTTATTCCTATACGCTATCTAATAAACCGATCAGCAGGATTACCGCACCAATAACCATCATAATCAAACCAATGATCTGTACCACGTTCACTGGGATAATCAGGAAGATTACGCCGACTAATAACAGAATCAAACCCACTTTAACGTTCTGGCTTAGTGCGTTTGTTTTGTTAGCTTTTTTCGCTTTAGCCAGTTGCTTCTGCACTTTCTTAGTGACCAATTTGGTCATCATTTTATTAGCTACTACGCTTTTCTGAGCAGCATTCAGGTTATCTGAACTAGCTTTTTTCTGAATTTTAGCCAGTTTCTTCTGAATTACTAATGCTTGTTTTTCGAACGCAGTACCCTTCGTCTGAGTTACCAGTCTTTCAGAAGCACTGGCAATCATTTCGGGAGTAACTTTAGGTAACGTAACAGGCTTTTCAGCAGAAGCGGGTTGATCTGTAGTTTTCGCTACCGCTACTGGAGCCTGCGTTTCTGGCGTTTGCACTGGCGTTACTTCCGTGGCAACCGCCTCTGAAGTGGCAGGGGTAGTAGTTTTTGCAGCTACTTGACGCTCGTAAGAAGGAGCGGTAGATTTTTGAAATCCTGTCGTTGCAGAGCGATTACAGGACGTCAACCATAACATCGACCCGACAGTCGATAACAGTAAGATTTTACGCATAGGGAAAGTTGATTTAAATAGAGTTAATACAGGAAATACAGGCACGGACCTAAAAAAACGAATGCCCTAGTCGAAACCAGAGCATTACATTTTAACCTACCTGAATTTTTGTTTATCGACTTTCCCAATATGAGGAATTTATTACTCCAAAAGACGGATCGTCAGTACAACCCGGTAGAAGCTATTACGCAACTTTCTTCATCATAAAGAAAGCCGACCGTTCGAATTTCTCACGGGCATAATTCAGCGAAATCGTGAATTCCTGTACGCCTTCTTCGGAGGGTAATTCAAACATGGCATCGGTCATGATGGCTTCGCAGATGGAACGCAACCCCCGAGCTCCCAGTTTGTATTCATTGGCCTGATCAACGATGTATTCCAATACGTCGTCTTCAAACTGAAGCTGAATTCCCTCCATGTTGAAGAGCTTTTCGTATTGCTTCGTCAAAGCGTTTTTAGGCTCCGTCAGAATTTTACGAAGGGTAAATTTGTCCAATGGGTCCAGCGAAGTAATGACTGGTAAACGTCCCAGCAATTCAGGGATTAGACCATAAGACTTTAAATCCTGGTGGTTAACCATCCGCAGTAATTGCTGAGATTCGAGCAAACGAGACGTATTGTCGTCTTTTGTGAATCCAATTGGGCGAGTATTCAGACGCTTCGAGATGTGACGTTGTACGCCGTCGAAAGCTCCACCGCAAATAAAGAGAATGTGTTCGGTATTAATCGGAACCAGTTTCTGTTCGGGGTGCTTGCGACCACCCTGAGGAGGAACGTTAACGATTGACCCTTCCAGTAACTTCAATAAAGCCTGTTGAACACCTTCGCCAGATACATCACGGGTAATGCTTGGGTTATCCGACTTACGGGCAATTTTATCGATTTCATCAATGTAGACAATACCGCGTTCGGCTGCTTCAACGTCGTAATCAGCAGCCTGAAGTAAACGGCTCAGAATGCTCTCCACGTCTTCGCCTACGTAACCAGCTTCGGTAATAACTGTGGCATCGGCTACAGCGAAAGGTACCTGAAGAATTTTAGCAATGGTACGAGCCAGGTACGTCTTACCCGTACCCGTCTCTCCTACCATGATGACATTGGATTTCTCAATGTAAATGTCATCGTTGGTTTTCTGTTGCTGTAAACGCTTGTAATGGTTATATACGGCTACACTCAGTACTTTCTTGGCATCGTCCTGACCAATCACGTACTGGTCCATGAACTTTTTGATTTCCTGCGGCTTGGGTACTTTTAGAATTTGAAACGCTGGTTGGGGTTCTTTTTTCTTCACGGGTTGTTTAACACCCAGTTCCTCCTGCACCAATTCAAACCCCTGCTCAATACAGAAGTTACAAATCAGAGCGTCCATTCCTGATAATAATAAATCTACATCCTTCTTTTTTCGCCCACAAAACGAGCACGTACTTGCATCCATTCGCATGTCTTTCTCAGGTGATACTATCTATTTTTTTGCCGACTGTTTAGCACTCCCTCTGGACCATTTGACAATGGGCATCTCTACATTCTTGTGGATTTTCCAGCTTAGCCAGAAAATTAGTAACATAAGACCCATGTCTGCCATTCCGAGAGCCCAAACCGAAGAAAAGCCAGCCTTGAAAAGTAATTTATTCGCAAAAACAATGACGGGGAAGTGCATCAGATAAATCACGTAAGAAGCATCTCCCAGGTGAATCAGCAAATTTGGAACCCGATACGCATGAGAACGATCGGCTTCCACAAATCCCCAAACTATCAATAGTGAAG
Organism: Siphonobacter sp. SORGH_AS_0500; assembly: GCF_031453245.1. Classification (NCBI taxonomy): domain Bacteria; kingdom Pseudomonadati; phylum Bacteroidota; class Cytophagia; order Cytophagales; family Cytophagaceae; genus Siphonobacter; species Siphonobacter sp. SORGH_AS_0500. Next base: position 2,152,000 of record NZ_JAVIYT010000001.1, on the reverse strand, counting down.
GTATACCCAGATTCCAAACGCGGGTCATATCGCCTCCCGTTCGGGGTGCCAGATAAAAAGCTGCTAAAAGCCCAATCAAAATTACTAACCAAAACTGATTCAAGCGGAATCTTTTGTGGAGATAATAAACCGAAACTCCGAAAAGAAATTCCAAATTAATGGGACTTAGTAAAAAAAATCTGACGATGCCACTGCCAAAAAGCCACCCGTGGGAAAAGATGTAAAAGGAATTAACGATGGTTCCCAGGGTTAAAGCTACTAAAATCCAGGCAGAATGCCGGGACACTAGTAATAAGGCAAATAACAGATAGAAATATATTTCGTGCGACAATGTCCAGGTAACGGCATCGAGTGCAATATGTTCTGGATATAAAGTCAACGTTTTTATTAAGTTAATCCAGTCAAACGGATAAGCATCGGCCACTAACGCGGGTTGTAATTTTTGAATGGCGAGCATTGCCAATAATAAAGGCACTACGAAAAACCAGTAAACGGGATATACCCGATAGAACCTTTTTTCAAGATAAGGAACCAGTTCACGAGGCTGATTAATGTATTTGGCACTGGTATGAGCAATGATGAAACCGCTAATGACAAAAAACAGATCGACGCCCGCATAACCAATGTTGAACCAGTCAAAAAGAAAGGTCTGCTGATAGGTACGGGAGATGTTTTCGGAAATATGATATAAAGTAACGACGATGGCTGCTAAACCCCTCAGCATTTGAATAGAGTTATAACGAACGACAGCATTACTCAACGTTGAAGGGCTCAAGGGGACGGAACTCATGGGTTTGAAATAAACTAGAATTTGCGTGGGTTAAGGGCTTTTATATAAAGTCTATAGTATTCTACTTATTTCCTACTCATTTGTTTTTTTCACAAAGATATAAAAATCCCCCGACCTCTTTGAGAAGCCGGGGGATTCGTTTACCAGGGGTATTCACCTATTTTTCACGGTGTAGTACTTCATCAATTAAACCATAGGCTTTCGCTTCGTCAGCACGGAACCATTTATCACGATCTGAATCAACTTCGATTTGCTCCTTGGTTTGTCCGGTATGGTTCGCCAGGATCGTGTATAATTCATCCCGAAGTTTCACGATTTCGCGAGCCGTGATTTCAATATCTACCGACTGTCCCTGAGCACCACCACTAGGTTGGTGAATCATTACCCGGGCGTGGGGAAGAGCCGAGCGTTTGCCCGCTGCACCACCGGCCAATAATACCGCTCCCATCGAAGCCGCTAAGCTCGTACAAATGGTTGCTACGTCAGGACGGATATACTGCATGGTGTCGTAAATACCCAGACCGGCGTATACAGAACCACCGGGCGAGTTGATATACATCATAATATCCCGCTTGGAATCAGCTGATTCGAGGAATAGCATCTGAGCTACTACAATGTTAGCAATACTATCGTCTACGGGCGTTCCAAAAAAGATGATACGGTCGGCCATTAAGCGGGAAAATACGTCTACTTCACGGAAAGGCATGGGACGCTCTTCGATCACGGCACGGGTCATGTTTTCAATGTGATGGCTAGCTGCTCCTCCTACTTGTTGCAGGTAACGATCAACAGATAAGCCATTCAGACCACGGTGGTGTACGGCGTATTTACGGAATTCTTCAGCGTTCAACATATAATTAGCGTTTGTATTAATTAGTTTCTGATTCTTTATATTGCCGAACCAGGAATGTACGAATCTGTTCACTGAAATCTAAAAAAACAAATCCAGCGAAAAAACAGACGATTTCTGGCCGAAATTCTGACATTCTGTCCGATCTTTTAACTGGTACAAAGTTGCTAGCATCCGCAACAATCTGTCGTTGAAATTTCCGGTAATTCATCGGAATAACTTGAGATCTCCATGAAAATTCACGAAAAAATACGGACACTTCGCCTCGAAAAAGGCTATTCCCAGGAAGCTATGGCCGAGGAATTACACATTTCAACTACGGCCTATGGAGATATGGAACGAGGGAAAACTGAACTGACGATTAGTCGGCTGGAGCAGGTATTACAGATTCTAGGAACCCAGACAGAAGTCTTTTTCAATCCAAATTCCAGCGAAAAAATTATGCTGGAAAATGAGAAACTTCGGATAGAAAACGAAAAGCTAAAACAGGAGAATCGATACTTAAGGGAAAAATTTGAAGAACGCGTTTTGTCTGAGCTCTACCGAATCGGTGCTGCCACCCGCCGCGAACCCATTGGATTTAAATAAATTTGAGGAAGTTTGACATGCGTTTGCTGTGTGAAAGTATGAATGACGGCGAGATTTAGCACCTGCTCTAATGCTCAAACGATTTTTTATCAAACACTCAGCCGATACTCAAACCCAGTAACGAAAAAAGGTTTGAAGCGGTAACGTGTTTTAACGCTCCAACTTCAAACCTTTTTAATCTATACTCAAACTTTCTAATGCTTACTCAGCTAAACCCGACTTTGCTTTGAAGCTTTCTACGTCGATGGGTTGTGCATTGGTTTTAACCTGAGTCAGGATGAAGTCCATCGTTTTGCCACCGTATACGCGGTTAAACACGTTCATGTAGTTCTGACCCTTGTTTTCCTGGAGGTAGTTCTGAGCAACTTTTTTGATTACATCGCCCATTCCGTTGTCATCACCGTAGATACCGAATTGCTGACGAACCATTGCTTCTGCGTACGTATTTACGTCTTCTGCTTCTACTTTGATATCAGCCGCTTCAGCAACTTTGTTACGGATCAGCGTCCAGCGAAGATCACTAGCGAATTTGTCGAAATCTTTCTCAACTTCTTCTTCCGTGATTTCACCCTGATTTGTTTCCAGTAACCACTGCTTCAGGAATTCGTTAGGCAGTTCGATCTGAACGTTTTCCAACAACATTTTCTGAATGTCGTCACGTAACAGGAACTCTGCTTCACGCTTGTAGTTTTCCTGAATAATCTTAGTCAGTTCCGTTTTGAATTCCTCTTCGGAAGAGACTTTTCCAGGGCCTAATACTTTATCAAAAAACTCCTGATTCAGTTCAGCTTCCTGATTACGAGTAATGTCTTCAATCGTGAATTCAAATTCACCAGAAAGATCCTCACGGCTCGTCGCCAGTTTCAGACCATTCGCATCGGCGAATAATTTTTGAATATCGAATGTCAGAACTTCGTCTTTTTTCTTACCTAAGAACCAGCCTAACGCTTCTTCCGTCAATTTGTCCGTAGGGATGGCCGATTTCTCTGTGTACTCCCCTTGTTTGAACGTTCCGTATACGAGGTCGCCAGCGGCTACTTCTTCTACGTGAGCGTGTTCGCCCGTACGTTTTTTCAGGTCAGCCAAGGTATCTTCGTATTCTTTCTCACCCGCCTGGATTTCAAAGGCATTAACTTCAGGAAGTTTCGTAAAGTCAATGTCAAAATCAGAAGCCAGACCTAAGTTGTAAACAAATTCGAATTCTTTCTGCGTATCCCAATCGATTCCGTTAGCCTTCTCACGGTCGGGCATAGGATCACCTACTACTAATAACTTAGATTCACGCAGGTAATCATTTACTGCTTTGGAAAGCGTCTCGTTCACTTCATCTACGAGGATGCTTTTTCCGTATAAACGCTGAATAACCGAAGCAGGAACTTTACCAGGACGGAATCCTTTGATGTTCGCTTGTTTCGTATATTCTTTGATTTTCTTATCTACCTGAGGCTGATAGTCTGCGGGAGTTAACGCAATTTTCAGAGAAGCTTCGGTAGTGCTGCTTTTGTCGAGCGTAATGTTCATGTTGATCTAGAATCGAAATCCGTATCTGAGTCTATTTGCTCTTAAACGTAAGTTCAGATATGAAATGAATACGGAAATTAAAGAATACAAATGGACTAAAAATTAAAAAAACCCTCAGAATCAGGGACTCTGAGGGCTAAATCACCTGCTGCACTCAGCATCGGTTTTTTCTACGTACGGACGGGGGGACTCGAACCCCCACGCCTTGCGACACTAGATCCTAAGTCTAGCACGTCTACCAATTCCGCCACGTCCGTATAACCTGGGATCTTCCGTTTCAAAGTCGAATCTGCAACAGACCTTCCTTTGATTTCGGAACGCAAAGGTAAGCTCTTATTTTACCTTTGTCAATACCTTTTCACACTTTCTTATAATTTTTATTTCAAGTCGCTAATGTTACCATTCTGTTATATATATTAGTTCTATGATGTTTTCTCCGTTAGAATACTTCACTACCTTAATCCCCAAAAACTGAAGAGTTGTTCTTCTTTGTAATAAAAGACTTAACCCTTCTTCAATCCCATTTGATAACAGGGTGCTAATGAGTACTGTGGAACTTACGATTGACCTAGAGGCGGAACGCCAGGAAATACTGAAACGCTACCGCAAACTTTTGCGGACAGCTAAACCTTTTTTGAAGGACAATGATGCCAAATTAATCAAGAAGGCATTTACGCTGGCCGCTGACGCCCATAAGGACATGCGACGCAAAACGGGGGAACCTTACATTTACCACCCCATTGCTGTTGCTCAGATTTGTGTGGAAGAAATCGGCTTAGGAACAACGGCCATCATCTGTGCTCTTATGCACGATGTGGTGGAAGATACCGACATTACACTGGATGATATTGAAGCCATGTTTGGGAACAAAGTGGCTAAGATCATTGATGGCTTAACTAAAATTGCTGGGATTTTTGAACAGGGAGCTTCGGCTCAGGCGGAAAACTTCCGCAAGCTGTTATTAACCCTTTCAGAAGATGTTCGGGTAATCCTCATCAAGCTCGCCGACCGTTTGCATAATATGCGGACACTCAGTTCGATGAGCCGGGATAAACAGCTAAAAATTGCTTCTGAGACTACGTATCTGTACGCTCCCCTCGCCCACCGGCTGGGTTTGTATACGATCAAAACGGAGCTGGAAGATTTATACCTGAAGTATGCAGAGCCCAAGATTTATAAAGAAATCGCGGCAAAACTGAAGTCAACCAAAACCCGGCGACAACAGTTTATTCGGGAATTTATTCGGCCCATTGAGAAAGATCTTCGCAGTGAAAACATTCCCTTTATTATCAAAGGACGGCCCAAGTCCATTCACTCGATCTGGAATAAAATTAAAAATCAGGGCAAAAGCTTCGAAGAGATTTATGATCTTTTTGCCATTCGGGTGATTATTGATTCTACCCCTGATCAGGAAAAGTCGCTTTGCTGGCGGGCTTATTCTATCGTAACGGATCATTATCGTCCTAACCCTGAGCGTCTCCGTGACTGGATTTCTAATCCACGGGCCAACGGTTATGAATCCTTGCATACCACCGTCATGAGTAGCTCTGGTCAGTGGGTGGAAGTGCAGGTTCGTTCCCGTCGGATGGATGAAATTGCCGAAAAAGGGTACGCCGCTCACTGGAAATACAAGGGGAACAACACTAACGTTAACGAAGGCATCGACGCCTGGCTGAATCAGGTTCGGGAAGTGCTGGAGCATAATGATAGCTCAGCCATCGAGTTTATTAATGATTTCCGGGGCCATTTATTTCAGGATGAAGTCTTTGTCTTTACTCCCAAAGGCGACCTGAAAGTATTGCAGGCCGGCTCGACTGCTTTGGATTTTGCGTATTCCATTCACTCTCAAATTGGGTCACGCTGTCTGGGAGCCAAGGTCAATGGCAAACTCGTTGAGATTAGTCATGTCCTGAAAAATGGCGATCAGGTAGAAATTTTAACTTCAACCAAGCAATCGCCCCGCGAGGATTGGCTGAAGTTTGTGATTACGACGAAAGCCCGGGCTAATATCAAAGAAGCCCTGAAGGAGATTAACCGTCAACATGTTAATGAAGGACGGGAAATGGTAAGCAAGAAGCTCAAAAACCTGGGCATTGACTTATCCTTTGACGTAACCAATCAGCTCCGGGCTTACTTCAACGCCCGCGACCCGAATGATTTATTCTACCGTTTCGGGAAAGGCTACCTGCATACAGATGATATTAAACGCTGGAAAATTGCCCGTGATACTCACAAGCGTGCTCTGGAAGCCAAAAACGTCCTTAACAATAGTAATGATGCTCAAGATAGCAAAACCATTGTTAAGGAATTAAAACGGGTACACGGCGACCGGCCCGATTCCGACATGCTGTTGATTGGCGAGGATATGGATAAGTTTGACTATACCCTTTCCGCCTGCTGTCACCCCATTCCCGGCGATGAAGTTTTCGGTTTTGTAACGGTGAATGAAGGCATTAAAATTCATAAAACTACCTGTAAAAACGCCCGTGAGTTACTGTCCACCCATGGCAACCGGGTGATTAAAGCCAAATGGTCAAGCCAGTTAGTAGCCTTTCTGGCGGGTATTCGCATTAAGGGAACCGATCGGGTGGGTCTGGTAAATGATGTGACCAAGGTCATTTCCAAAGAGCACAAAGTGAATATGCGGTCAATTATTGTGGATACTAACGAAGGTGGAATTTTTGACGGAAAAATTAAGTTATACGTCCACGACACCGAGCATTTGAATACGCTGATTTCGAAATTGAAAAAAGTAAAAGGCGTATTCGAGGTTTTGCGTTTTGAATATTCTGAAAATTAAGCAGCTATTCTAACCTCCTCACTACTGAATTATTCATCCAAACTACCACGGACAGGGCTATAATGAATCTAAATTCTTAAGGAGTTGACAATTCTCTGAGATAAAGTCCCAAAATGCCCTTTCTTTGCACTTTATTCTGAAAACAATGCCTCTTAACGAATCGAGTTTTACGACGGTGAGGCAGATCTTCACCGCGTTTCTGGAAAATAAAGGTCTTCGTAAAACCCCCGAACGTTTTGCGATTCTGGAGGAGATTTATTCTCGCGACGACCATTTTGACGTAGAAGAACTTTACGTTTCCATGAAGAACAAAAAGTACCAGGTTTCCAGAGCAACCGTCTACAATACCCTTGATGTATTGGTAGAATGTAACCTCGTAACCAAACACCAATTCGGTAAAAACCAGGCTCAGTACGAAAAATCATATGGCCGTCGCCAGCACGATCACCTGATCTGCACCGACTGTCACCACGTAACTGAATTCTGCGATCCTCGGGTGCAGAACATCCAGAACATGGTGGGTGATATGATGCAATCGAACATCATGCACCACAGCCTGATTTTCTACGGGTCTTGTACCAAGCAGAATTGCGAGAATCGTAAATCAATGCTCACAGGGCAACCTTACGCCCTAACGAACGAATAATACGGGTCAGCACTACATCCGGCTTCACAAACGAAGCCGGATTTTTGTGTTTACTCTCTAAATTTCAAATTGTACAATGAAAGTTGACGTATTGCTGGGCCTTCAATGGGGCGACGAAGGCAAAGGGAAAATTGTGGATGTGTTAGCTCCACAATATCAGGTAGTAGCCCGTTTTCAGGGAGGTCCCAATGCTGGACACACACTGGAATTCGAAGGAAAGAAGCACGTGTTGCACCAGATTCCTTCGGGTGTGTTCCGTTCCGAAGTTCTGAATATCATTGGAAACGGTCTGGTACTGGATCCTATCGTATTCAAGAAAGAAATTGAAGGTCTGAGTGAAAAGTTCGGTATGGATCTGACCAAGAACCTGCTGATTTCTAAAAAAACCGCCATTATTCTTCCTTCGCACCGCCTGTTGGACGCGGCTTACGAAAAAGCGAAGGGTGACTCTAAAATTGGTTCAACTCTGCGTGGCATTGGTCCTACTTATACGGACAAAGTATCTCGTCAGGGTCTACGCGTGGGTGACGTGCTTTCGCCAAACTTTCAGGAAAAATACAACCGCCTGGTAGACACGCATAAAATGATTCTGGGCTTCTATAATTTTGAATACGATCTTGCAGAAGCCGAACAGCAATTCTTTGACTCCATCGAATTCCTGAAGCAATTTAAACTGGAAGAAACAGAATACGTCATTAATCAGGCCATCTCTGAAGGTAAGACCATTCTGGCGGAAGGGGCTCAGGGTTCTTTATTAGATATTGATTTTGGTTCGTATCCTTTTGTAACGAGCTCTACGACAACGACTGCTGGGGTTTGCACCGGCTTGGGTGTTGCTCCTAAAAATGTAGGCGAAGTATACGGAATCTTTAAAGCTTACTGTACTCGCGTAGGAAGTGGTCCATTCCCTACGGAATTGAACGACGAAGTAGGCGAACGCATCCGTCAGGAAGGCCGTGAGTTTGGAGCTACTACGGGTCGTTCCCGCCGAACGGGCTGGCTGGATTTACCTGCCCTCAAGTACGCCATGATGATCAACGGGGTTACGCAATTGATCATGATGAAAGTAGACGTGTTGAATATCTTCGACGAAATCAAGGTTTGTACGCATTACCAATTGCCTGACGGCACGGTAACTGAACAGATTCCTCATGATTTGAACGACATTGAAGTAACGCCCGTTTACAAAACCTTTAAAGGCTGGCAAACGGATCTGAGCAGTTACCACTGCTACGATGAGTTACCCGCCGAACTTTCAGCGTACATCAGCTTCCTGGAAGAGGATTTAAAATTACCCATTAGCTTTATCTCTACAGGCCCTGACCGTGAAGCCATTATTCACCGGGAATCTCAACTGAGTGCGTAAGCATCGTGAGTTTTGAGTTTAGGGTTTAAGTTAAAAAAGAGAAGCCCTTTCCTGAATGATTCAGGAAAGGGCTTCTCTTTTTGTATACACTCTTTTGAATCTACAATCCGAAAGCCCTTTGTAAGGGATTTATAATCCCTAAAGTAACGCTGAATGCCTCTTAATCAGATGCGATTTCATCGCGTCTCTACTTGAAATGCTTGATTGTATCTTTTCGGATTGACAGTCATCCGCCCTAATTGGTGTCCTCACTAAACACTATGCTTTTATATTGATGGCTGGTGAGGACACCAGCCAGGGTGGGAGAAAATTAGAATAGTGTAATCGATCTTGATAGTGGAAGTTATAATATTGATTACAATGGTAATGAAATAGTGCTTAATTGATATTCTGAATTATCAGTAAATCTAGCCTAATCAAACCATAAATACAATCGCTTCGTTTGCTCTAGTTCTTTAGCTAAAGATTCAACATTACCCGCTCCCTGATCTACAATATCGGGGCACAAACGGTATACTTTCTCAGCCACTTTCTGCCAATTGTCGGGTTCTTTTTCGATTTCAAACTCACACCAATCGTAATCCGCACCAATCAGTTTTAAATTTAAGGTTTCATTTAAATCTTTTAAGTGCGTAATTAGTTTAGGGGTATTAAGACCATAATTAGCTCCATGAGTTTGCATGTATACTAATGGAGTCCATTCATCCTCCGAATGAACAACAGCTAATTTGGTAGTAGAATCACTTTCGTCAACAAGAAAAAGTCTATAATTTTTTGATTCAATATATGGACGTAGTTTTTTGATAATTTTTATCCCAGCTTCTTTCGAGCTAATAGGATAATAAATCCCTGGTAATAGCACTGTTTTTTTGTCAGGAAAACTCTGAGGTGCTACTAAAGAATCAGAGATCAAGACAGTTTGTGAAAAATATGTTTTTAAATGCTCCCCTTTACCCTTAGTTTCTTTTTCTAGCAAATTAATCAATGAAATTTCTATTCCTGTTTGAAAAGATAACTCAGGGGTACTAATGCTATACTCAGTGCTAGAAATACTACTGTTGTTCTTACAAGAAATCAATAAAACTAAAGTTGCAAATAAGTATATTTTACTCATAAGATGATGTCAATATATTTGAATCTTAAAAGTAGAAATATGTTTTTTAAATTTATAATACGCTCTTTCGGATTTGTAATCCGAAAGCCATCTGTAAGGAATTTATAATTCCTAAAGTAACGCTGACCGTCTCTTACCCAGATGCGACTTCATTGCATCTTTACATCAATAATCGCCTGTTATTGGGGATTGTAAACTCAAAAACTCCGTCATAGTTGGTGTCTTCACCAACTACCAGGCTTTTAGCAATGGCTGGTGAGGACACCAGCCATTGCGGAAGATTAGCGTATGGGCCAGTCCAACGTTTACCCCGGATTTTATCCGGGGCTACCCATATTGAACCCCTACGGGGTTAGGGTCTCGATATCCAAACGTCTTGCCTACCTTTACAAGTTTTTCCTTCCCACACTCAAAACTCAAAACCGTAGCGACGGTCGCTCAAAACCCATACAAACAAAAAACCTCAGCATTACCGAGGTCTTTCTGCCTAACCATTAAACATTTCAACTTAAACACTAAAGCCGGAAGGCCTCTTGCTTTTGAAGAGACGATCCGGCTTGGGTATTACTCTTAGTTCTGAAATAAAAAATATTTAATTTCAGGATAGTACAGGATACTAGATCACGACGTTAACGATTCGCTTTGGTACAACGACTACCTTTTTCGGAGTCTTCCCTTCGAGCCATCTGATCACCGTTTCATTCGCTAATACCTCAGCTTCAATCTCTTTCGGATTCGCGTCAGCGGGGAACGTTAAGGTTGTTCTTACTTTACCATTAATCTGAACGGGATATTCAAAGGAATTCTCTACCAGATACGAAGCATTGAATTCAGGAAAACTTTGCGTAGTTACCGTTCCGGGTTCATTACCTAAAGCCGTCCATAACTCTTCACTAATGTGCGGAGCAAAAGGAGCCAGAATGCGTACAAAGTCAGCCAGAATAGCTTTTTTGTGGCATTTCAGCGTGGTTAACTCATTGGCAAGTACCATGAAAGCCGGAACTGACGTATTGAATGAAAGTACTTCAATGTCCTCTCCTACTTTCTTAATGGCCTTGTGTAAAACCTTGAGTTCTTCCGCCGTGGGCTGGTCTTCCGTAACCAGATATTTACCCGTCTGATCTTCGTAGAATAAACGCCAAAGTTTACGCAGGAAATTGAACGTTCCACTGATTCCGTTTGTATTCCAGGGTTTGGAATCCGTCAGCGGGCCCAGGAACATTTCGTACAGACGTAAGGTATCAGCACCGTATTTCTCAACAATGTCATCCGGGTTTACTACGTTGAACTTCGACTTTGACATCTTTTCAACTTCCCAGCCACACACGTATTTGCCATCTTCCAGGATAAACACGGCATCGGCGGGAACATCCGTACGTGAAGACTTGAACTTCTCAATGTCCAGCACATCCTGATCTACGATATTTACGTCTACGTGCAATGGCGTTACTTCGTACTGATTTTTCAGGCCCGCACTCACAAACGTTACCGGATTTGATTCTTTCACCCGATACACAAAATTCGAGCGACCCTGAATCATGCCCTGATTCACTAGTTTCTTCGCAAATTCTTCTTGCTCGGCTACGCCAATATCTTTCAGGAATTTGTTCCAGAAACGAGAGTATAGCAAGTGGCCCGTGGCGTGTTCCGAACCTCCCACGTATAAATCAACCCCTTTCCAGTATTGAATCGCTTCTTTCGACGCCAGTTCGTTCTCGTTTTTCGGATCCATATACCGGAACCAATACCAGGACGAACCCGCCCAACCGGGCATGGTGCTTAATTCATATTCGTATTCACCCTTATACTTCCAGTCAGTAGCACGGCCCAGTGGCGGCTCCCCCGTTTCGGTAGGCAGGTATTTATCAACCGCGGGTAACTCCAGCGGCAGGTCATTTTCGTCCAACAGATAAGGCAATCCATCCTTGAAGTAAACCGGAACCGGTTCCCCCCAATACCGCTGCCGACTAAACACGGCGTCACGCATTCGGTAATTGGTTTTGCCTTTACCTAATCCTCGTTCTTCCAGCCACGCGGTTAAGGTTGCCGTAGCTTCCTTATATCCCATGCCGTTAATGATACCGGAATTAATATAGGTCCCCTCTTTGGTAGGATCAGCCTGCTCACCGATCCCTTTCTGAGCATCCAGAATCGGTATAATCGGTAAGCCAAAATGGGTCGCGAAATTCCAGTCCCGCTGATCGCCGGAAGGAACGCCCATGACGGCTCCCGTTCCATAGCCTGCCAATACGTAATCGGCCAGATAAATAGGGACTTTCTCTTCGTTAAATGGATTAACAACGTAGCTACCCGTAAATACCCCAGAAACCTTCTTCACTTCCATCATCCGATCCAGTTCGGAACGGCGTTTGGTCGCGTTTACATATTCTTCGACGGCTTCTTTTTGCTCAGCGGTAGTCAGCTCAGGCACTAATTCATGCTCGGGAGCGATTACCATGAAGCTTACGCCATAAATCGTATCTACGCGAGTGGTGAATACTTCGATGGTCTGATCTTTACCTTCCACCTGAAACTTCACACTGGCTCCGTACGAACGTCCAATCCAGTTCCTCTGCTGTTCTTTGATAGACTCCGACCAATCGATGGTTTCCAATCCATCAATCAGGCGGTTGGCATACGCTGTAATTCGCATCATCCACTGACGCATCAGCTTCTTCTCGACGGGATAACCACCTCGTTCCGAAACACCGTCTTTTACTTCATCATTGGCCAGAACGGTTCCTAAGGCTGGGCACCAGTTTACCACGGCATCCGCCAAATACGTCAGGCGATATTTCAGAGTGATTTCGTACTGCTCCGTTTCGCTTTTGGCATTCCATTCTTCCGCAGTAAACGTTGGTACGTCTTCGTCGCAAACGGCATTCACCGCTTTCGAACCTCCTTCGGCAAACGCCTTTGTCAGCGAAGAAATAGGTAAAGCTTTGTCCGCGTCTTTATCGTAATAGTGATTGAACAACTGCATGAAAATCCACTGCGTCCATTTGTAATAATCCGCATTGGACGTGCGAACTTCCCGGCTCCAGTCAAAGCTGAAACCTACGTTTTTCAATTGCTCAATGTATCGGTTAATATTCTGTTCAGTCGTAATGGCAGGATGTTGCCCCGTCTGAATGGCGTACTGCTCGGCGGGAAGGCCAAAGCTGTCAAAACCCATCGGATGCAGCACGTTATATCCCTTCATCCGCTTGTAACGGCTGAAAATATCACTGGCGATGTATCCCAGCGGGTGACCTACGTGTAAGCCAGCCCCAGAAGGATACGGGAACATATCCAGAACGTAATACTTGGGTTTGTCGGTTTGATCTTCAACGCGGTAAATCTGGTTTTTCTCCCAGAATTCCTGCCATTTTTTCTCGATATCGCGAAAAGCGTACTCCATTTGTTCAGTTATCAGTTGACGGTTACCTCTTCGGAAAGAGATAACGGTTTTCGAGCCGCAAAAGTAGGCAATTTTAAGGGGAGAACCGTGTCCCTCTGATGAATCTTAAGCGGACGTGAAAGTATTCCTGAAAAGAGAAACTTGACTTTTAGGCAGCAGTATGCTCCAGATGGGTTAATACGCCCTTAATTTCCGCCATCGTTACCGTACCGCCCAATGCCTTTTGAATCTTCTTTAATGATCGCTGATTCGTTTCGGTTACATACTCCAAAATGAGGGTAATGTTCCGGCGGCTAAATACATCATAGATATCCAGTTTGCCCGTGCCAATGTATTCGATCAGATAGTCTTCAACGGTTTCTACCTCAAGACTCAGGGCAGTGGCTATCGCTTCGGTATTGATTCCATCCCGATAATAACGCAAAACTTCTGCTTTCGGATTTACCTTTTCGGCTGTAGCCGTTTCTTTAACGATCTCATTTTTAACACAATATTCTTGAATAATCGTAATAATTTCCTCCCCAAACTCTTTCACCTTAGCCTTTCCAATGCCCTTTATTTTACCTAACTCTTCCAAAGTTACCGGCAACTGTTCAGTAATATCAGTCAACGATTTATGAGCCAGGATTTGAAACTCCATCACGTCTTTTTCATACGCTTTATTATCCCGCCATTCTTTAAGCTGATAGTATAAGGCTTGATGGGTATAGCCTTTCACCGCCTCCTTCCCTTTCGGTAATTGAATCATTCCTTTGAATTCAATGTCAGCATTAGCCTTAATCTTCAATAATTCGTTCATCTGAAGGTTACCCATGCCGGATTCCAACATCTTTTTCTTGATAAATAAAAGGCGTTGTAATTTTTCCAGGGCTTCATGAAAGGTCTTCTTAATGGACTGATTATCCGTTTTCACCTCCAGCTTTTGGCTTTCCAGAAATAACCCCGTCTCCAATTTGTCGAAGAAATAAGTAGACGCTTTCTGAACCCGTTCAATAACCGCAGGTTCTTCTTCCGGCAGGTTCGTTTTTTTAGAGAACAAAGTGATTAACTGACGAATGAATTTTTCGGATACCTCCTGTATTTCAATCATCGTCTGACCCATCTGCTGAACTACAGCGGCATCAAACCAGATTTCAGTGGTTACAGCCTTCAAAGACTGATACGCGTAGATTAATTCGTTGAATGTGAATAGCTCTTTTATTACCTTTTCCTGAAAACTAATCTTCTCCGTTAACAACTGCTGAGCCGTTGGTTTATCTTTTTCCGCCTGCCGACTGTAAGCCGAAACTACCCCATCCGTCCGTACGCTTCGACTGCTAATGGGGCTACTTAAGACCATGCCTTCCAAACTTTTGCAGCGACTCAAAGCGACGTACACTTGACCATGAGCAAAGGATAAATTTGCATCAATAATGGCTTTTTCGAAAGTTAAACCCTGACTTTTATGAATAGTAATGGCCCAGGCCAGCTTGAGAGGGTATTGGGTAAACGTACCAATGATCTGTTCTTCGATCTCCTTGGTTTTTTCGTTCAAAACGTATTTTACGTTCGTCCACTCGACAGGTTCTACGGCAATTTCGGCGTAATCGTCCTTGCCTTTGACGTAAATAATGTTGTCAACGATGCGGGTTACTTTACCGATTTTTCCGTTGAAGTATAACTTATCCCGGGATGAATCATTCTTCACAAACATGACCTGAGCATTGATCTTCAAGCCTAGCTTCAACTCCGTAGGATACGCATTTGGAAATTCATCTTTTATCTCCGCATCAAAGGTTCTTAATGAACCCTGCAATTCATCCAGTTTCGTTCTATTAATCTTCTGAGCGGAAGCATTATGAGTCGATAAGGTGATGTAACCTTCCTCGTCGGCAGGTTTAAAATCCGGGATATACCGCTGATTTAAAAGATCTAAACTTTCACGATTCAGTCGATTTTCCCGAACCTGATTCAATAACTCTACAAAAACGGGCTCCGACTGACGATAGATATGCGTTAACTCAATCCGAACGGGATGGGTCTTCTGTAAAGCTTTGCTACCAAAGAAATAAATTGTCTGATAATGGGGTCGCAATAACTCCCATTCCTCGTCACTGATTACCGGAGATAACTGATGTAAATCCCCAATCATTACCAATTGGGTTCCGCCGAACGGAAGGCTCCGGTTTTTATACTTCCGCAGCACTTCATCGATCCCATCCAGTACATCCGCCCGCACCATGCTGATTTCGTCAATCACCAGCACATCCAGACTTTTAATCAGATTAATCCGCTCTTTGGTAAATCCCGTTTGCCGCTGATTTTTCCCATCGGGAATGTAAGGCGTAAAAGGTAACTGGAAGAAAGAGTGAATGGTCACACCACCCGCATTTATCGCAGCAACCCCTGTCGGAGCAACCACTACCATTCGCTTTAGTAAATTCTTTTTAAGGTTATGCAGAAATGTAGTTTTCCCGGTACCGGCTTTGCCCGTCAGAAAAACGTTTTTATTCGTAAAGTGTATAAACTCGGTGGCTAACTCCAGGGGGTTGAGTTGTTCCATGTAATAGCAATCAGACTGATTTTTAAGTATAAAATACTAAATTGGTTCTTTCCAGGAGAATGTTCCAAACCGTTTATGAAGTCTTTGCGTTCGTTTGTTTTTTTCTTTTCATTCAAACGTACCTAAACTTCTATATTCCTTTATAATTCTGTAACTTACAGATACTCTCCCTCTTACCTGTCCATTTTCAGATCTATATCCATTTCGAAACTGCTACGCTTATGGGTAAAATGTGGACTTTCTTTTCGTTACTGGTATTGCTAAGCCCTTCGCTTCTGGCCAATTCTATCCTGATTCCAATGGATGTTCAGCAAACCAATCACCTCAAAGCGTACGGTCTGGCGTATCGGGAGTTGAAAGCCGACCGCGAAGTTGACTGGCTGGTGAATTATCGGGGCGGTAGTTTTCTGATGAAATACACCTCAGAACTGGAACTGGAATGCAAACTACGCAGTGTTTCCTATGAAGTCGTTACGGAGTCAGTGGAACAGTCCATGATTCAGTCTATAACGAATCCGGACGTGAACATGGACGTGGTCAAGTTATACAAAGCTGCAAAAATAGTGGTTTACAGCCCAATTAAGGTCAGTAAGGCCAGTTTTGAAGATACCGATGCGGTACTTCTGGTGCTGAATTACGCTGAAATCCCCTATGAAGTGGTGTACGACGAAGAAATTCTAAAGGGCGATTTACACCTCTACGATTGGCTTCATCTGCACCACGAGGACTTTACGGGCCAATTTGGTCGTAATCGCCGTCGCATGAGTGCGGCTGATCTGGAAGCCCAGAAAGCCATTGCAGAGAAGTATCACTTCAAAAAAGTATCGCAATTGAAACTCGAAGTGGCCCGTACGATTAAAGAATTCTGTGCGGGTGGAGGTTACCTTTTTGCGATGTGCTCTGGAACCGAATCGCTGGATGTGGCCCTGGCCGCTGAAGGTCTGGATATTGTCCCCAGCGTTTTCGACGGTGATGGCGTGGACCCTAAAGCTCAGCAAAAACTGGATTTCAGCAAAACCATTGCCTTTCAGGATTTTGAACTGGAGGTTTCAGATGAAGATTTTCCCGGCATGTCTTTCTCCAGCATTAATGCCTCATCGGGATACGGCTGGGGTGATGAGACCTATTTTTCGCTTTTCGATTTTTCGGCGAAATGGGATGTTATCCCTTCCCTACTGGTCCAGAATCATGAATCTACCATTCGGGAGTTTTTTGGTCAAACCAGTGCTTTTAACAAAAAAACGCTCAAGCCGGGAGTGCTGGTTTTGGGACAGAGCCAGTCAACCTATCGTTACGTCTACGGAGAGCTAGGCAAAGGCCAGTTTACTTTTTACAGCGGGCACGACCCGGAAGGGCAACGCGGTTTCCATCGCATGCCTACCGATTTAAACCTTCATCCCAATTCGCCCGGTTACCGATTGATTTTGAATAATGTGCTTTTCCCTTCCGCCCGAAAAAAGCAACGGAAAACATAAACCAATGAGCCCGGCGAAATACTAGATTTCGCCGGGCTCATTGGTTACTACGTTCAGCATTTGATGTATACTAAAAGATTAGTGTATTTCCGTAGTCTCTTTTTGATTATTTCGAAAAGCAAAGCTGGTTTTTTCGGTTAAACCACATTCCAACATTCGATTAGCCAGCAAATTACTAAACAGCTCCGTACCTGCCTGATTCAGGTGATTGGCATTGAAGAAATAGGCTCTGCTTTGGGCAATGGGATGATCATCAAATTTCCAATAAGGCACGTTTGCTTCCTGGCATAATGCGTCCAGTTTAGAAAGCAGTTGAGAGCGGTTGGTGTGTAAATCCGTATACTCTTTTAACAAAGGAGCTTCATAAACAATGAGTTCAATCCCTTCGGACTTAGCCAGATTAATAAACTCCCGATAAGCTTGTAGTTGTTTTCCTGATACCTTTAGAGCATAACCTTTAGGATTATGACTTTTTATTTCATCAAAGGTATGGTCAAATTTAGTATAGGGTGTGCGGATGTATCCGTTCTGGGCCTGCCATTCTCTTCCCCCACCACTCAGCCAAAGACCCAAGCCAACCATAGCTTCAGGCACTAGAATTGAATTGTAGTGAGCGTATTTCAGCAAAGGGATATATCTGGTATCTACAATTTTCTGATTCTTGTCTTTCAGAAGCGATTGTCCAATCACTTCATCCAGAAACGGCACAAATGAGAAATCATAATAGCCCCGCTTGGGAGTAGCCAGATACTCGGGTGTCGCTTCCAGAAAAACGTACTTGGGTTTCGGACTGTAATGTAACCACAATTTCAGCATGGCTAGCTGATGCTCAATATTATTACCGTTAAGTCCAAAGTCATAACAGCTTAAATTGGTTTTCTTTTCGACAATGCTGGGATCCATCATGTAATCCACCCCGTGAAGGGCCAATTACCAATACATCAAAGGGATTATTACCCGATGCAGCCATAGCCGGCTTGAAGTCGTAATTATGCCGGATACCAAAATCAAGAACTTTTTCAATCGCCCATCCTAATCCATACAAGGACACTAAAATGAAGCTGGCTTTAAGTAAGGTTTTTCTGGTGGAGGTCTTCATAATACATTTAGTTAGGTGAGTATATGAATACTAGGCAATCTTAAAACTGAAAATAAATAAACTGCTTGGCAGTATCAAACAAGGCAAAAAGAAGAAAGAAAATAACCATTAAGGAATACAGTACCGGACGCATCATCCGTAAACCAGCTGTTGGCAGATAGTTCTTCCGGTATTCGATCAATAGATCTCCGATGCCTAAAACCAGTAGTACCAGTAAACTGACTATGATTCGTAAAGGAGGCTTGAAATCGCCTGTTCGCAGTATCCAATACCTAAATCCTTCCCATTCGATAGCCCAGCCTTGCCAGGTAAAAATGGTATCAATGATAGAAAAGGCGTTGGCAACTGAGCTGGCCCGAAAGAAAATCCAGGCAAAAGATACCAGACTAAACGTGGTGAGCATACCCAGCAAATTTACCCACCAGCGATTTGGTAATTGAATGAGTTTAAAATCCCGGCTAATCATGGTGCCCAGATTAAAAACCGAATGAAGAGCTCCCCAAATGAGGTAAGTCCAGTTGGCTCCGTGCCATAACCCACTTATAATAAATACGACAGTAACGTTAAAATATTTCCTGAGCAGTCCTTTTCGGTTACCCCCCATTGGAATATACAAGTAGTCTCTGAACCAGGTAGAAAGGGAAATATGCCAGCGTGACCAGAACATTTGGATGTTTGTAGCGATGTACGGACGCCTGAAGTTTTCCATCAGTTTGAAGCCCATTACTTTCGCTGTTCCAATGGCTACGTCCGAATATCCCGAGAAGTCGCAATAGATCTGAATGGAGAAAAAAGCGGTTGCTGCCATGGTGGCTAGAGCCCCGTATTGACTTGATCCGGGGTTGTCAAAAATCGGATCTACGTACATGCTAAGCCGATCGGCTACCACCATTTTTTTGAATAAACCCCAGTAAATCCATCGTAATCCGTCTACAACGTCTGGGTAATTAAATCTATGTTTTTCGTGAAACTGGTGTAGTATATTCTGTGGCCGCTCAATGGGGCCAGCTACGAGCTGCGGAAAGAACATCACATACAAGGCATAAATCCCAAAATGCCGCTCTGCTTTCTGATTGCCCCGATACACTTCAATGGTGTAGCTCATGGCCTGAAAGGTATGAAACGATAAGCCTACGGGTAATAGAATTTGCAATAATGGGACATGCCGATGATTAGGTCCAATTAGGAAATTAATGTTATCAACGAAGAAATTGTAATATTTAAAAACGGCCAGAACACCGAGATTGGCGATTAAACTAAGAATAAGAAAAAGTCTTCGTTTTTGCCCGGAACTTTGCTCAATCCAGAGACCTGCGAAATAGTCAACAACAATGGTAGCACCTAAGATGACAATGTAGATGGGAATGAATGCCATGTAGAAATAACAACTGGCTATCAGCAACATTAGCCACCGAAATCGATGGGGTAAGGTGTAATATAAAAATACGACTATAGGAAAGAAAATGAGAAATTCAATCGAATTAAAAATCATACCGCAAGGGTCTTCTTCAGGATACTAGGTTAGGCAATCATCACAAAAATATCTAAGTATTTAGAGATATTCCATTGATAAGTATTTTTTTATACTCCGTAAAGCGTAAACTACTAACAGAAAAGCAATTACAAAATTTTAAACTTCTTAACACACATAATCTATATAATTAATAGATATTAAAGTATCTTCGTCTCTCAAATCAAAATAGGTAGTCGCCCATGACTTATCGATCTATCATCGTTCTTTTCACTGTTCTGTCGCTGGCTTCATTTACGCCCGCTTCGGAAGACCCAGCTTATAAAGCTAAACTTGAAGCCTGGCATCAGAAACGGATTAACTCTTTGAAAGAGGAAAACGGCTGGCTGAATCTGGCCGGACTTTTCTGGCTCAAAGAGGGCGATAATACCGTGGGAAGTGTTTCGGATAATAAAATAGTTTTTCCTGCTGGAGATCAACACATTGGGAACTTCCAGTTGAAAAATGGAGAAGTCACGTTCACGCCTGATGCTCAGGCGGAGGTGCTAATGAATGGTGAAAAAATTACCGCAACTCAAACGATTTTTTCTGACCATTCCAGAAATGTGCCTACCCTTCAGCATCAATCGCTGCGTTGGGTGATTATCAAACGCGGCGATAAATACGGCGTTCGTCTGCGTGATCTGGAAAGCGAACAACTGAAAAATTTTCATGGCATAGAGCATTACCCCATCAATGAAACGTATCGGGTGAAAGCTCATCTTGAAAAACCGGCTACGCCAACCACCGTTTCTATCGTAAACATGATTGGTCAGACTTCAGAGCAACCACTAGCGGGCACGCTGGTATTCAAACTCAACGGAAAAACGTACCGTTTGGATGCTACGGGCAAAGGTGAGCTTTTCATTGTATTTGGTGACGCTACCAATAAAACCGAAACCTATGGATCAGGCCGCTTCATTTACGTGGAAGAGCCTGATGCGGATGGCAATACCATTCTGGATTTTAATCAGGCTATCAATCCTCCCTGTGCGTTTACGCCATACGCTACCTGCCCTTTGCCACTCAAACAAAATAAACTGGCGGTGCGAATTCCCGCCGGAGAAAAGCGTTTCGGCGATCACTAATTGCTGATTCCTAAGCATAAAAAATCCCGGTTCGTAAGTGCTATGAACCGGGATTTTTTATGCTAGGCGACTAGGATTAATCGACTTGCGAAGGAAGTTTTTCTGACGCCACACTATTGAGACGATAGTTTAGCGAAATGAAAACATTATTCTTTCCAGAATGGGCGATGGGCTTAAAGATGCCCTGATCGAACGTAGCAGGGCTATAATTGGTCTGATTCACCCAGCCTAACTGAACCGTTACGTGCTTGTTCATCTGGTAACCTAGGCCCGCAAACAGACGATTTCGTTCAAAAGTCGGCCCAATGGGATTAAGGAATATCTCATCGAAGATGGAAATGAAATACGTTTTTTCTTTCAGACTTGAGTTATTAAGCGGAATAAACATATTGAGCCGATAACGTATCCGATTCCGATACGGATGTGTTCCGTCCCGAAAACTAAACCAGCGTTGTTCGACGCGATACCGATGTTCAAAACGAAGTCGGGATAGATACTGATTAATCGTGAATTGCTCCCACAAACGGCCTTCAATGTTGAGTGGCCCATCGGATAACTCCTTATAATCATACGTAGCATAACGTCCTCCAGCAATGGCGGCGGTGAAGTTTTTATTGATGTCGTAGGTAACTCCTCCTTTTAATTCGTTGTAGAAAACCTGCTGAAAAAGGGCGTTACTTCGAAACTGAACTTCCGCGAAACCGCCCCATTTTTTCTCACCGCCAGGAAGAACGACGGTTCCGATAAACCAGGAACCCCAGGGAGCCGGAGAGGTGAGTGAAGTTTGGGCGTGCGAAGCGAGTTGCACACTAATGAATAGACTGACGGTCAGTCCAATACGTACCAGTATCTTGTTCACTTATTGGGAATGTTGAAAACGCTGCAAAAGTACAGCACGTTATCAAATTGTTTTCTCATCCCTATTAATCTTAACAATTACATAATATTTAAATAAAGCTTTATGTCATTGTCTTTCGTGTCTTACTCGCAATAGTTTACTCGTGGATTAGTCGTACGGCTACAGGGGAATTGGTATTTACTTTGCGGGTACTTAGCTACGGGGGAATCCGTTACTTCCAGCGGAGCCATTGTTTGTCCATGATAACTAGGCATGGTTATCTGAGCAAGGGAACCATTGCCTAAAGCAATCTTTTTACCCGCTGGGCTATGGTTGAAACTATAATCCATCATAGCGTCCAGCAAACGATAAACTCCGTAGTAATCCAAGGCATCAAAGGCTTTACGTGAACTAGGCATGACATGATCAGTAGTATACGTGTAGCCTGCTATAGTTGACGATCTGAAATAAATAAAATCCTTTTCACTTTCCTCAATACGGATATTCTTATAGATGTCAATGGCCATGCGATGATCGTTGATTATATCCTCATCGTACACCTGAGTAATCATTTGAGTATTAGCGGGAAAATTCAGTAATTGCTGTTGAGTAGTACGTTCACTATCCCAATTGAAACTATACCAGGGAGCCATAATAAATAAAAAACGGCCCTTTGTTCCCCAGTTTTTTTCCGTAAAAGCTTTATAGGCCAGGTCAATGCTGGCTCCGCCCCCAAAAGAATGCCCCATAAAACCCACTTTTTGCGTATCAATGATAGCTGGATAATCGGTCGCTGCCTTAACAAATCCCTCCCAAAGTGTCTGATAACGGTGCTCTATACCCGTGTCTACGGTACGGTAGGGTACAAAAACCACTACGTACCCTTTTTTAGCAATGAATTTGAATAATTCTATATTGTATTTTTTATCCTCTCCCCCAAAAGGATGAGAAAAAAATATAGTGGCCCTAGGTGAGGTAATGCCCTGAGGATAAAAAATGGATACCTGAGTATCCGTATATTCAGGATTAGTGAAGGCTATTTCAGCAACCGTATAGGATCCCTCGGCACCGTATCCAGACGTAGGTTTTTGTATAGGCCCCCGCAAAGTGCTATCCGGCACATCAGATTGCGTATTTTTTCCTTCGCTATCCTTTGAGCAAGCTGTACTGGAAAGCCATATGGTAATCAGTGCAAAGACGACGATTCTCATTTTCAGTACGTTTTTTTCAGTTGATTTCTGCTTCTCAATTCTTCCTTTATTTCGCTCTGAATGGCTTGGTATTGTTTGAATTGTTCTTTGGAGAAAACCTTTCCCAGCTCCTTCTCTTTTTCCTTTTGTTTGGTTTTCCATTGCCTGAGTTTGGCTATTTTACTTCCCTCATTTTTTAACATGGAATCATTTTCTAGGGCATATTTCAGATTAATTACCTGTACCTGACTGATTTGCTTTTCCGAGAGGTTCAGTTCTTTTTTCATCCATTCGGTCTGCCATTGGGCTTTTTCCTCAGGGGATTTATTTTTTAGTTTTGCAAAATCCTGTGCGGACCCTATGCCTCTGCCAATGACCCAAACCACCAGAAAGGCAGCTATCTTGCTTACATTTTTCACGTTGAGATTTGTTTAGGTGAGTAATGATGCAAAGATGAATCGTTATGATCTAGTTGTTTTTAATGATTCGGCCGAACCTGCTTAAAGAAGGGGCGAATGATCTTAATAACGTAGTAGACTCTATGCGGAAAGAATGGAGAAACAGAAAAAAGCCCGATCTATAAATACCTTTGATAAGTCCGTTAATAATTCATCCAGTTTTTAAAACTCGTAGCCCGTGCCTTACTAATGAGCACGTGTTCTGGAGCGGAAGGCTCAAGTTTTACTAAAAGTCTTCCATTGAAATAATATTCGACTTCCTTTATGCTACAGCGGTTAACGATGTATTGTCGATTGGCCCTAAAAAATAGCTCTGGGTCGAGTTGTTGTTCCAGTTGTTCCAACGTCTCTTCACTAGTAAACTGCTGATTATGCATCGTTTGTAGATAGACCACTTCGTTGGAAGTATAGAACCACGCTATTTGGGCTGACCCTATGGGAATAAGCTTGTTACGGTAATTAATCAGAAAAGATTTTCGGTAAAATTTTGCTGACTGATGGAATAGGTCCGATAGAACTGGCCGCTTCAATTGCCCGGCCATAGATTCCACCGCGTGAACGAGCTTGTAAAATTTACTGAGGGCCCGGCGAAGTTCCTCTTCATCAAAAGGTTTCAGGATATAATCAATACCCTGATTTTTAAAAGCTTCAATGGTATAATTGTCATAGGCCGTTACAAAAATAACGGGTCTGTCAATCGGGATTTGCTCAAAGATCGCAAAAGACAGTCCATCTGTTAGTCGTATATCAGAGAAGATCAGATCGTATTCATCCGGGTTTTCATTGAACCAATCTATAGCCTCATCTATACTCGGTAACAGAGCCATGATATGTACCTTGGCTTCTATGGACCTTAGCAAGTGGGCTAAATTGCGTGCAGTGACTGCTTCGTCTTCTATTATCACGATTCGTAATCTGTTCATATCATCTTATCTGCTCATTTATGACTGATAGCTTTTAGTATTATTTTTCTTTGGCTAAACTCCGGGCTCCTTTTAGTAAAGGTAACCGAACGATGAACCATTCATTTGTACGCTCAATCTCGATTTCACGTTCTGTAAGTAAGCGAAAACGCTCATTTAGGTTTACCAATCCAGTACCCGTACTATAACCTGCATTGATTAAGGGCTGATGGTTATTACGGATGATCAGCCAGCCATCTTCATCGCAGAAAGTCACTACCAAAGGTTTTTTTCGGGTGGCTATGTTATGTTTGGCTACGTTTTCCAGCAAAGGTTGCAAAGAAAGATGAGGCAACCAGGCATTCTGTGCCTCCAAACTAACCTCTATCTGTAGACAGAAAGCTTCTTCGAGTCGCATATAAATCAACTGAGCATACGAATGAATGATAGTCAGTTCATCAGAAACTCGAACCAATGCTGTTTCAGTATTGGTGATCGTATTGCGGTACACTTTGGACAGGTGTAGGATATACGATTGAGCAAGTACCGGATCTTCTCTCACTATCCCTGACAAAGTGCTTAGTGAATTGAACAGGAAATGCGGGTCAAGCTGTCCTTTCAGTAAGGCTAACTGAGCTTGGTAATACGCTTCTTTCAACTGTGCATTCGCATAGTCTTTCTTTTGGCTTTCGCGTATTAGTAATAACAAGCGTACACTAATAGCTACCAATATCGTACTTAACAGAAACCGTGTTATGTAGCCTTTCAATACCAAGCTATGTAAATGAGCATTTGGAAAGAGTATGTGTTGACTTATACTGCCTAAGCCAATCAAGAAAATAACGACAAGAGCATTGAAGAAGTAATACAAGCCTAATTGTCCCCTTTTTCGGTAGCCGGCCAGAAATTCTCTGTTTCCCAAATTGAGCGTGAATAATACGATACAGAACCCATAGTTGAACAGAAATTGGAAGCTGTATTCAGCTACGTTAAACTGCCAGTACCGGGCCATGATTCCATTCTCACGCAAAGCCAGTAATCGGGCTGAATTAATCACCAGCGTAATGAATAATGCCGAATACCAGCAGAGGTTCCGTTCGTTTTTGTCCATTTGACAAATTTGTAGAAACTACAAAAGCAGAATGCATAGACCGAAGGGCGAAACTGCCTTCAGATAGGTTGAACTGACTAAAACAGAAGGTAAAGTGCTATTGTATTTATCTGTAAATGGATCAACTCATCTTTTATAGGTCATATATAGTTGAAACTTTAATTTCGGCCATGACAAAGACACTCTGCGGCCCGCCAATATGGGCTAGAGCTGCCAGTTGCTCCACCACAAAACGACGGTAATCGTCCATGTCTTTTACCACCACTTTCAGTAGATAATCATACGGCCCGGCAATATTATAACACTCCATTACTTCCGGTAAACTACCGATTTTTGCCTCAAATTCTCGGATAAACTCCTGCGTATGTTCTTTTAGTGATACCTGACAAAAAGCCACCAGTTCCCGACCAATTTTCTTGCGGTCCACCAAGGCCACGTAACTCTTTAAATACCCATCCCGTTCCAGACGTTTGACCCGTTCGTGCACGGGAGTCAGGGATAAGCCTACCTGTTGCGAAAGTTCTTTGTTCGAGACAAAAGCATCCCTCTGAAGAATTGCCAGAAGCTGTCGATCAATTTCATCCAGATTTTCCATAGAATATTTTTCTACTAAGGATTTAAAAAACCATTACTCACCAAACATATCTACTGTTTATTACTCATTGTATAGATTTGTTTTCCAAATTAAAAGATAATTACCTGTTTTATATACTAAATCTCGAACTTTGCAGGCAGAAAATTGAATCCAACGAATCTCTTCGCATACATGGCATCTAAAGAAACGCTGGCGATTCGGGCCCAGGCCGAACGCTCTCAAAATCGTGAACACTCTGTTCCTTTATACTTAACCTCCAGCTTTACCTTCGAGGACGCCGAAATGGGCCGGGCGATGTTTGCCGATGAAATATCGGGGAATGTGTACTCGCGTTATTCAAACCCTAACGTCGACGAATTCATTACTAAAGTTTGTCTGCTGGAAGGCGGGGAAGACGGCATTGCCTTTGCCTCTGGAATGGCGGCTATTTTCGCAACCTTTGCGGGAAGTCTGCAAGCAGGCGATCATGTCGTGGCTTCGAAAGCTCTGTTTGGTTCGGCCATTCAGATTTTGAACAAGATTATGCCCAAATGGGGTGTTACGACCACTTTCGTAGATGGCCATAATCTTGAACAATGGGAAGCTGCTACGCAGGAAAATACAAAATTCTACTTCTGCGAAAGTCCTTCAAACCCCGGTCTGGAGCTGACGGATTTACGGGCTCTTTCAGCCATCGCCAAAAAACATAACGTAGCTCTGGCGGTAGACAACTGCTTTGCAACGCCCGTTATTCAGAACCCAATTGAGTTAGGGGCTGATCTGGTTATGCACTCGGCTACCAAATATATGGATGGTCAGGGTCGCGTACTGGGCGGTATTCTGGTAGGCCGTAAAGACCTGATTGAACCCATTCGCTTTTTTGCTCGTCATACCGGCCCTGCGATGTCACCCTTTAACGCCTGGGTTCTATCGAAAAGTCTGGAAACCTTATTCGTACGGATGCGTGCTCACAGCGAAAATGCTCTGACGCTGGCTCGTGCTCTGGAGGGTAACACGGCATTAGCAGCAGTGCATTATCCCTTCCTCGAAAGCCACCCTCAGTATGACTTAGCCAAGCAGCAAATGAAGTACGGCGGAGCCATCCTGACTCTGGAAGTCAAAGGCGGTTTTGCGGCAGTAAACGCCCTTACGCAGCATTTGGAGATTGCTTCGATTTCTCCTAACCTTGGTGATACCCGTACAATTCTGACGCATCCTGCCAGCACAACGCACTCAAAATTGAGTAAGGAAGAACGAGCTGAGGTAGGCATTACCGACGGGTTGGTTCGGGTAGCCGTGGGGCTGGAAGCCATCGATGACCTGGTAGCTGACTTCAAGCAAGCTCTGGACAAAGTAGCGGCTCTGTAGTTTATAGATATAGTAAAAAAGAAAGCGGCAGGAATTCGATTCCTGCCGCTTTCTTTTTTACCTCGGTCCTCTGGTTCTGGGCCCACCACCCCGATTCCCCCGGAATGAATCATTTCTTCTTCCACCATTTGGTGCGGGTCGATAGTTATAATTCCGGTTCCAGTTTTTTCGGTATACCCGAGGAGCGGGAGCTCTATAAACCCGGGGCCGGTAATAAGGCCGGTATCCGTACGATGGGCCATAATAGGGACCGTAATATCCGCTATTGTATCCATATCCATCTGAATAAACCCGAGACGAACAGCCCGTCAGCAAACTGCCGAGAGCTAGTATTCCTATGATCAATAATTTTTTCATGGCTTCAGCTATTTTCTTCCTATGACTCAAATTTCGTGCCTGAGGTTTAAAGCTTTAATTCTCTGCGTGTTAAAAAGAGTTAAGGCTTCGTTCTATACTAGAGGTACGAGTTTTTTGAGTCTAGCGTTTTAAAAAGAGAGCTATGGCTACAGCAACTACAAGACTTCCGAAGGTAACCCAGTCGATGAAAAAGCTGCTGGATTACGCTGAAGATATTCGTCAGAATCATCCCCAAATCTGGAAAAAAGGCGGCAATACGCAGGGGAACGACAGTTACGATACCCTCAAAGAAATTGTTAATCGCGGTCATTTTGAAGAGAAAGACCGTGCGTTTGTACAAACCTGGAATGCCTGGAAAGCCCGCCATCAGAACCACACCAACATTGCAGGTATGGTAGCCAGCTTGAAATGGCTGGCGGTGCCGGAAGTAGGCCTTCGGGAAATGAAGAAAGTGATTACCGAAGAAGTCAAAAAAGAAAAATAACCATCAACCCAGATTAATCTGCTTTTATGAAAAAACTAGAAAATCAAGTGGCTGTAATCACCGGAGGAGCCGGAAGCGTAGCTACAACCCTGGCAGAAATTCTTCGCGAACAGGGAGCAAAAATTCTTTTGGTCGATGAAGATAAAGAAGCTCTACAAACCGCTCTGCATCGACTCGGCGTGGGAAATGGCGATGATCTGGCCTATGAAGTAGGCTCTAACTCAGAAGATCCTTCCCTTTATAAACAGAAAGCAATCGAGCGTTTCGGCCAGGTTAACCTATTCATTACGCTTCACGATACCATCTGATTCTAAACAAAAAACGCCTTCAGTTGAAGGCGTTTTTTGTTTAGAAGTTTGCATACTGATTTGTATTCTTGGCAGGCCTGAATTCCTTACAGGTAATTCCCTTTTTCTGCATGGCCTGAATGATTTCCTGTGACTGTAAACTCTCCGTGTCGATGGTCAGTAGGTGATTCGCTTCCAACAGATCTACACTATAGCGGTAATAACGCCCCCGTAGACCATCCAGACCATACGAAGCCTGAGCCAATCGGG
Source organism: Siphonobacter sp. SORGH_AS_0500 (assembly GCF_031453245.1). Lineage (NCBI taxonomy): Bacteria > Pseudomonadati > Bacteroidota > Cytophagia > Cytophagales > Cytophagaceae > Siphonobacter > Siphonobacter sp. SORGH_AS_0500. The sequence continues at coordinate 2,123,372 of NZ_JAVIYT010000001.1, read as the reverse complement.
ATGGACAATCAATGTTTGTCCGAAAAAGTAATGTTTTCATAAGGCTTATTAGGTTGTGTCTGAAATGTGGGATTGTCTTCCCCGCAACAAATGTAACAGAGTTATTTTATTTATAATCATTCTAAATAAAATAATTTGTGTTTTCTTTACTGCCTACTCATTTCCTGATACACATTCCTATTACTCTGGTTACTTTACTGATAATTAGCTATTTAATTAAAAAATCCATGGTACCGGGGTTACCCAAAGCACTTTTTCTAAAGTTTTAATGAAAAGAGCTTGCCAGAAAAAAAAGTATCATGCACATTTGCATTAATTATATTTAGTCTAAATAAAAGAAGTGGTTTTTAAACATGTAGTACCCTTTACTTGAACATTCCCTTATTCAACTCTACTACAATGAAACAAATCAGCTTTCAAACCAATCTGGATTCGCCTTTGGGGATTCAGCTCATCAAAGAAACACTGGCTTCACTCGGCATTACCCGCTTCAGCGTGGATTTCATTAGTCATTCACTTGAAGTATTCAGTGAGTGGATTGCTCCTGAACGCATTGCTGAAGCCTTGAAGAAACTGGATATTCATTGTCAGCTACTGGCCGTGAAATAAGCCCATCCGATTGTTAGTCATCACGCTCAAAACTGGCTTTTATGCACCAAGATCACTGCTTCCGAACGCTCACGCAGCATCCCAATGGATACATTGGCTATTGTGAAGGCTGTCTTACTTACAACGTCGCCTATAACAATATCCTGCTGATTTTCAACGGAGATGACTATCAGTATTTTCTGGAAATGCTACATGAACGTTCTAATCTGGTGTATTTCCCCACCAGCCACGGCAAGGAATTACTGATGCGTTCGCCAGTTTTGAACTTAAGTATCATTCTTTCCGAAAACGAGCTGGAAGAACTCATCAGCATGATGGAAGAAGTCAGCCTGATTGTAGAAGCTCAACGTATTTTAAACACCTATCCCCAATGATCACCCTTTCCCGTTTACGCATTTTATTTTTCTGGGTTCTGACGACGATATGCATGATTTTGCACTTCAATTTTCACGTTGGCGATCTGTTTTACGGAATTAATATCGTACAGGAAGGGGCGAATGGCCAAAAGCCTACTTCGCTGGTAATCATACGCTTTATCTTCGAAATTTTCCCGCTCATCTGGGCGGTAAGCCTGCTTTATCTTCAATCTATCGCGTGGCGGAGGGTAAACTTCTTTCTGAGCGTTCCATTCACGCTGGCTCATATCAGCCACGTCGTGGGCGAGCTTAAGGAAGGGGACCCTTCGCAACTTTTATTACTCACGTTTGTGATGATCATGAGTTCTTTATTAACCCTCGAATCCTGGAAATGGATGAAATCCCCCGAGTCAATGCCCGTGTCCGAGCAACCATCTAAAATTGTTTATTAATGAAACGTATCTTACTTACCCTAACCTTAGGCGGTTTATTTACCTCAGCTTTTGCTCAAAAATCCGCCGACATTCAGGCCATCAAAGGGCAGTGTGGCTGTCATGCCATTACGTTCAAATACGCCGAGACATTCTCCCCCAATCCTGAATACAAGTTCAAGGAACGGAAAGAAATGGGAGCTCTTGAATATGTTTTCGTGGACGAAGAAACGCCTAACAAGCTGGTGCTGATGCACTTGTTGGTTATTAACGATAGCACGATTATCAAACACTGGCGGGAAGACTGGAAATTTCAGAATACCGATCTGCTCGCTTACGACAAAGAGGCCAGTTGGAAATACAAATCATTACCCACTTCCGAAGCCAAAGGTCAGTGGTCACAACAGGTTTTTGAGGTAGATGACAGTCCACGTTACGAAGGCTCGGCAACCTGGTTCCACGCCGATGGTCGTCACGTGTGGGAAAACACCACAGACGCCCCCCTGCCCCGCCGCGAGTATACTACGCGTAATGATTACAACGTCATGCGTCGTGGCAACCAGATCGTTATTACCGATTACGGCTACCTTCACGATCAGGACAATGGCAAAATCTTACGCACACCCGAAGGCGAAAAAGTAATTGCTTACGAAAAAGGCATTAACGATTACCATCGCGTAAAAGACGCCGCCTGCAATTCTGCCAAAGAATGGTGGAAAACCAATCGTACCTTCTGGGTGGACGTTCGTAACGTCTGGGGTGACCTGATTGCCCAGAAAAAAGGCATCGAACTAGAGAAAAAAGTAGACGGTAAAAGCCTGAATCAATCCCTCGATGCTCTGGCGAGTGCCTATCTGAAAGCACCCAAAGCTTCCGCTGCTAACAAAGCCGAAATCAAAGCTACTATTCAGAAATACCTGAAAAACAAGGATTTGATTGGCATGAAATAATGTCTTGTGTTTGGAGAAGTCAAGCGGCTTTCAGCATTGCTGAAGGTCGCTTTTTTTATGGGCTGTTGAAATGTATATTTTTCTAAAGATCAAGGAATTGTCTAGAGTTATATAATCGCCGGACCTTAGTATAAACGAATTCCCACAGCTGTCTTCTCGAACGCAGGGAGAGAGCTTACCTAGTCTTAGGATAACCTTACCTGACTGAAAGTATATGGAAAGACCCGTAAGTTCCTTCGCTTCGCTCTGGATGACAGGCTTGGAAGAGGCAGGTAGAAACCTGCCGTGATCGTAGGAACGAGAGGATATCTTGAACCAGGGGTAAGCGAGGAAGTTTAGGGTGAAAAAGAACTCTTCATTTTATTTGAAAGTCCTTTTTATCGAGTCTTTGACAATGGTTGAAAAAATATATATTTGGACGCATCCTCACCTTGTCAAATAGTCTAAATGGATCAAAAAGCGTTAAAAATATTAATTACGGAAAGTACATTCGGGAGACAAATTCATATCATATTCCATCAGCTGAAGAGTTTGAATATGCCAAGCGTGCGGGATTAATGTTTGATGCGATAACTTTATCTCATAATCAGGCAATTGACTGGCTATTTGAAGCAAGGGGAAAAGTTACAAAAAGACAAGTAACTTCTGCTTTTGTAGCAAGCTTTTCAAGTAATAGACTGGATTGGAGAAGTGGCTTATCAGCCTACGTTTTAGCTCTGAATTTTCCTGCTCATTCGTATTCTAAACCACTAAATGATTGCAAACCTTGTCCTATTTGTGGAGACTTTTTTTTGGAAGACCCAGAAAGAATCGACTTATCTGGCATTAATAAAGACAGATTCACCCTAGGTTGTGCTTCTACGCCTGACGATCATTTATCGGTTCCACTGCTGGCATTTCACCTAGAGCAGCACTCTCTTTTACCAGAGATAAAACCCACACTAAATGATGTTTCTATACTAAAGGAAATTTTTAATACGGTATCTCAAGCGAAGGAAAATGATACGCCAAATGATTTGGAAAAGTCAATAGCAAGCAAAAAATTGTTTAAATCCAATCACTGGCAAAGAAGATGTGTATTACAAACATTAAGTTTTTGCAATATCATTGAACATCCAAGGGCTCAAGGTTATACGAATCATTTTGTTTCTCCAGAAAAACGTTCAATCAATAATCATATCAGTGAATGGGATTACCCCATTAGACTTTGGAAGGGTAAGTTTGGCATCCATAAAGCTGCACTTGAATATTGGTTTGGTGAGTTCTTTTAATCTTTATAAAGAAAAATACGCCTCTCTTAACACCTCTAATGTGAGATTCCATTACTTGGTTGCTTCCCGAATTTCATCCGGGTCCATCCAGACCGGGGCTATTCATAATTTAACCCCGATGGAGTTGTTGTTAAGATTATTAAAATAGTCTTACGACAAATAACCCCGGAGGGGTTAAACACGAATAGCCCCGGATGGAATCCGGGGACACTTTTCCCACAATCGCTCGGCTCTTAGCTGTAGGCTTGGCCGGTAAGGTGCAAACTAATAGCGGGTCAGAAAATCCCGTTCACAATCAAAACTGGCTTGCTAACCTCGGTCAGAGATAACCGAAACAACTCCTCTGGTGCGAGATTCTATCTCGTTCCTACCCTAAGGCAGGTTCCACCTACCGTTAGATACTCCACCGGAATTAGCTAAACAATGCTTCCCATCGCGGGTTAATGCATTGCTTTTCTACGCAAACACCATTTCATCTCTGCCCCACATGAATTTACAGGGAAAAAATATCCTAATCGCAGGCGGAAGCTCGGGCATTGGTCTTTCGACCGTCAGCTTACTCTATGAACAAGGAGCCAACGTATACATTGTTTCAAGAACCGCTCACGAGCAATGGCCCGCTGAGGTGCATCACCTTGCCCTGGACGTAACCGATCCCGCTGCATCTGTGCAGGGCTTTTTACCCGACGTATTACATGGGTTGGTCTATTCCGTAGGCAGTATTAACCTCAAACCCTTCAACCGACTTACAACAAGTGACTTTTTGCAGGATTATCAGCTAAACGTCCTAGGGGCCGTATCCCTAATTCAGCAAAGTCTGAAACCCCTGAAAGAAGCTAAAGGTGCTTCCATTGTGCTTCTTAGTTCAGTAGCAGCGAAGGTCGGGGTGCCTTTTCATGCCAGTATTGCCTCGGCTAAAGCGGCCATTGAAGGGCTGGGCGTATCACTAGCCGCGGAATTTGTCACTCAGAAAATCAGGGTTAATACCGTTGCTCCTTCCTTAACGGATACCCCACTGGCTCAGTCTTTACTCAATACATCTGAAAAACAGGAAGCATCGGCCAAACGTCATCCGCTGGGAAGAATTGGGCAGCCCGAAGACATTGGTAATTTGATCGCTTTTCTACTTTCCGACCAGAGTTCATGGATAACGGGCCAAGTTATTGGCGTAGACGGAGGCTTGGGCCATTTAAAAAACTAATAGACATGACCATTTTTCGAGACAGTGATATCGCGGCAATGGAGAAGTATTTCCGCATTAACCTGATTAATAGTTTACCGGGTTACAAGTCGCTCAACATGTTGGGTAGCGTAAGTCCTGAAGGAGTAACTAATCTAGCTCTGGTCAGTTCTGCTTTCCATCTGGGGTCAAATCCACCGTTGATTGGATTGATCATGCGTCCTCAGCGACCCGAAAACGACACGCTTCATAACATCAGATCAACCGGCCAGTATACGCTTAATAACGTTCTGCCCGACTGGTACGAAAAAGCTCATCAAACCAGTGCTACCTATCCCAGCGGTGTATCTGAGTTCGAAGCCTGTGGCTTTGAGCCTCTTTATATTCAGGAGTTAAAGGCTCCCTTTGTGAAACAGTCCTCCATAAAAATGGGACTCCACTTACGGGAAATGATTGACATTAAGCTGAACGGAACTACGCTGGTAATTGGAGAAGTAGTGGCCCTGCTGGTAGACGAACCTCTCATTGAACAGGATGGCTTCATTAACCATCATCAGGCGGGTACAGTAACCGTGGCCGGGCTGGATGCTTACTACCTCACACAGCCCTTGCAACGGATGGCCTATGCCAAGCCGGATAAAGAGCCAAAGGCCTTATCCACTCATTCATAACAGACAAGGGAGCAGGTTATTTGTTGGATTTTTAGAGCCTCTCATTCGAGAGGAAAGTTAGAATTAATTTATCTACCGAGTCCCCTGGTGCGAGATACCCTCTCGTTCCTACCCGAAGGCAGGTTCTGCCAGCCGCCATCTCCTCTAAGCCTGTCATCCAGAGCAAAGGACCTTATACCCTTTGCAAACTAACTGGGTCCTAAGGTACTTTACGTCCCTTTCTACGGAGGGTTATATTACATGAAGAGGCCACCAGAAAAATTCCGGTGGCCTCTTTCTATTGCTAACGGGTATTAATACTTCGCAGGCTGTCCAGCTTTTGGAGTGCTTTTCTTAATGAATTCGCGTAAATGCTCGTTACTGGTAGCGAGGTCTTCTTTCCGCAGGTACATCATGTGGCCACTGCGATACCCTTCCCAACTCATCCGGTCTTTCAGCTTGCCGTTGGCGTTAATCTGCCACATGTTATACTTAGCGTTGAAATAATCGCAAGCTCCGTCGTAATAACCCGATTGAACCAGCAGGTGCAAATACGGATTCTGGGCCATCGCTGCACGTAGGTTTTCGCCGGTATGATCGTTTGTGCGATCCCAGGGAAACGTTGGACCGAACATGTAATACTTCAGATCAGTCTTATAATTGAGTTCTTCGCGGAGGTACTGGTTAATGGCCGGAGTAAAGGAATGCAACCACGAAGTTAGTTCGGCATTATAATCAGGGCTGGTTCCAGCATCTTTTACATCGATGCCCAGGTAACGTGAATCCAGACGGCCTACGGTATAGCCTTTATCCCGCAGTAATTCTTTCCAGAAATAATTGGTTGGAATATCCAGATTCTGCTGCAATACTGCTTTCTCGGATAAACCGGAATAACGGGCTACTTTCGTCGCAATTTCCTTCTTTTTCTGTTCAGAAATTGAGCCTCCCATGGCCAATGCGGGAAGGTATTCATTGATGGTGAAGCTTTCTACCTCAGGTAACACTTCTGTCAGATCTTTTTTCTGCAAATCTGCTGCCAGAGCTTTATGATACCAGGCCGTTGCGGCCATGTATGGTAAAGTCAAAGCTCCTTCCGTGGGGCCTTCGCGTTTGATACCCAGATCCGTAGGCGATACCAGAATAACGCCATTCAAATACATCCAGTGACGACTTTGTAACTCCAAAGCAAGTCCAGACACACGAGTGGTGCCATAACTTTCGCCAATGAGATACTTCGGCGATGCCCAGCGATTGTAGCGACTTACGAAGGTATTAATCCAGTCAGCCAGATACTTCACATCGGCATTCACCCCAAAAAACATCTTCGCCGCAGGGACATCTTTGTTGGCGGGACGCGAGAAACCCGTATTAACCGGATCGACGTACACAATATCAGCTACATCCAGAATGGAATTCGGATTGTCCTTCATGCCGTAAGGCTGCACAGGGTAACCCTCATCATCTACTTTCAATATCCGAGGACCGGTATACCCAATCATCATCCAGACCGAAGCTGTGCCGGGGCCCCCATTAAAGGAAATCATCAGTGGCCGCGACGAGCGATCCGTAACGTCGGAGCGTTCAAAATAAGTAAAGAAAACGCCTGCGGCGGGTTTGCCTTCTTCGTCCCAAACCGGGATAGTTCCAACGGTGGCTTTATAAGGCACTTTATGTCCTTTGATGGTAACTTCTCCCTTCGTGACCACCTGAGAATCCAGATTCAGGCTCAGGCTTTGAGTAGAAGATTTATCGTCTTTCGGAGCGGGTTTTTCGGTAGGAGTCGCCGCCGGACGCTGAGAATTTTGAGCATGAGCCACCGTAGCTAATTGCAGAGCAGCCAGTAAACCCAGGAAAACGTGCTTCATGAGGGAAGAAGAATTTTATAGAGGTGATGAGCTAAAAATACTAACAATCCTCTTCAATAAGAAGTATAGTAGAGACGAAAAGTGGATTTTGTAGCGATGAAGGGAGAAATGGGGACTTTCTCCTGCCTATCCTCCGACGTTAGTTAGGCTCAAGTAAAACGCCGCTTTGGCAAAACATCTTTTTACAACAGTTATTAAGAACGTTTCGCTAAACCTCATCAACGATGAGGATATTTAGAGCGGCTTGCTTTAGAAAGCAAGCCGCTCTAAACGTTAATATTTAATTTCTACCATTACCCCTTCCGAAAAATTCTCGAATTTTAATAACAGCGTATGCGTTGCTTCGTCCCAGTTTTGTTCAAAAGGTAAGGCCTTCTTCTGATGCAGAACCGTAATCGTCTGCGGTTTTTTCGGCAGACTTATTCGCATGACGTTATTCGTTTGCGAAGGGCTTTTTGTCAGGAAACTGACAAATTTCGAACCTACTTTAAAATCATACACTCGGGAAGCCGCTGCCAATACCTGAGGCTTTTTCGAAATTCCCTTCAATCGATACACAAAAGCCTGCTGATCGGGCTGAACTACTTTAGAAGCCAGCACCGGCAAACTTGGATCGTATAAGTCAATCACTGGCCCAGGAATGGTTAAGGGCGTTTTATCCGGATGCTCATCCATCACCGCCGCCAGCGTATACGGCCCCCGGTCAAGCTGATACGAGTTTTTAAACCTCAGCGTTCCTGCCTTTGCCTCGCCTTCGTAGGCCTGCTGAATCTGCTGGATAAAAGCCTCATCCCGACCCGGCTGCATGGCCAGCTCCTTCGGGTCCACTTTGGTTATAAACACTTTCCCTTTACCATAAGTATACGAAGCGTCATTCGTCGTTACGGGTACATTCATGAGTTTTAACAGGTGCTCGAGGGGCGTTTTATACTGGTTATCACCCGTATTCCACCATTCCCGCACGTGTTGAAAGGCATCCGTATCCCGTCCATAATATACCAGTACGCCTCCCCCTTTTACCCACTCCGCCAGCTTTTCGTGCACACTTGCCGCAAAAGGTTTCATGTTGGCGTATGACATAATGAGTACTTTCGTGCCTTGCAAAGCTTCAGGGTAACTCAGGTTTTCCATGTGTACCAGATCAACCGGAATGCCGCGTTTAAAGAGCGGTAAAGCCATGCCGTAAAAATTCGATAGCTGTGGATCTTCATACCCCTGATGCGTCGGAAATCGCTGGAACATCATGGAGTTACCCAGCAACACCGAGACCCCCTGACTACCCGTTACTTTATTCGTCGAAGCAGGCATATCATTGAGCGAGTTAATCATCACCTGCATTTGCGTGGCATAAGCCGGAGAAATGGACTGCGGCTCGGGGTTATCTCCCACCTGATACTTTCCTAGGTAAATCCGGTGTGGCCAGGGCATGACCTCAAAATGATCCACACTGGGAAACATTAATTCAGCCGTAAAAGTCGCTTCGTAGTTCCGCTTGTAATCATCCCAACTACGAGTGCCATCTTCGATGGGGTCGGTCAGGAAATATACCGTTTTCTTCGTCGGTGCCGTCATGGATACTACGGAGCTATATTCCAGAAAAGCATTCTCAAAAACCCGCTCCTTTTTGACACCATTAAAATAGTTTGGCACCCGCGACGTGCCCGTCCAGACCTGAGCGATATAGCCATCCATTCCCGGCAAACTCGCCAGACTCGCTTCGGGACTCACAATTTGCCAAGCCGAATAATTCAGCAGCGAATGCGTGGGTACGTAACATTTGATACGCGTGCCTTTGCTCTCGCTGTATTCTTTCGCGTAGAGGAACACTTGCTGAAGAGCCCGGTAATACAGATGATATTTCAGTTTGGAAGACAGATACGTCGCCTCGGGTGATTCATGCTGGGCCTGCCAAGGCGTTTGGTAATACGCCTGCCATTCCTTCTTGAAAGAAGGACTATACCCACCCTGAGCCCAAAATTCGGGTTCTTCCAGATACAAAGCCGAGACGCCCTGGTCAATCGCTTTTTTGACCTGAGCTTTCAGGTAACTGATATAAGACTCGGTGGGTACGATATAAGGCACATCCACACCGTGTAAAATGGGTTTCCCCTCGCGATCCGTCTGTACATCGTCTTCGTGAGTTTTACCGTCGAATGTTCCGTGGAAATAGTCCTGATAATTACCCCAGGATACTCCCGTCATGAATTGCAGATTATAGCCCTTCTCCCGCCAGGACTGTGCCCGGTAGTTAAAGGTACTATCCATGGTATAAAGCATAGCAATGTCCGAACGTATATCATAAGCAGCACTCCAGGGGCGGTCAATCTGCATGGACGTTTTCTCTGGCAATTGCTTCTGAGCCAGTACTGAAGACGCGAAGGGTAATAAAAACAGAGGGATATAGGCTTTTCTCAAACACATGGTAATCAGGGACATTTTGTATGAAAGAACTCGCAAATAAATCACCATTGCAGCATAAAATACAGAATCCCTAATGCGAAGTACTTAAATTACTAAAGGTTCTTTTTATAGTACACAATTATTGTATTATATCCTTTCTGAAGAATAAATTTTTAAAATATCAATAAACTACAAAATAATATTCCAAATCGAATGGTTTGGAATTTACTATTCCAAAGGAAGCCTCTCCGTTCCAAATGTGTAGAATAGCTTAGTAGTAATTAGTCTCTAGCTATATGGTACCGGATTTATCTGACTGATAATGAATGATTACCAATCCATGCTGAATTGCAACTAAATACCGTATCCGTTTATCTGCTAGTCAGACGCAAAGATAAAACTGCTCTTCCTTCTTCAAGTAAACCGTACTCTATGAGTTATAGGGGCAGAGGGCTCCAATCCACCGGAGTTCCCATCGAAGTTTTTACGAAATTATACTGAAATAACACTCAGACGTCCCGTATTGGATGAGACCGACTACTTTAACCAATATGATTTGAATCTGGAACTACGCCTGGAAGACAAAAAGCAAAGCTTACTGGAAGGACTTCAAAAATTAGGTCTGACACTTGTCGAAAGCAAACGACCCATCGAATACCTTATTTTAAGCTCTAAGTAAATAAATGGATAAGAAAAGTATAAAACAAAAGGTTACGAATGACTTCGTAACCTTTTGTTAACTAAGAGCCCCCTATCGGGATCGAACCAATGACCTACTGATTACAAGTCAGTTGCTCTACCAGCTGAGCTAAGGAGGCCTTTCTTTGTTTGACGAAAGCCTATTCGTTCAAACGGGATGCAAAAATAGGCAGGATAAATGCGTTTGTCAAGGGTTAGGGATAAATAAATTAGAATATTTATTGGTTATACTTTTTAATTATCTCATTGTCAGAATAGTACTGAGGTCTCTAGTACAAGAATTAATAACTTCTAATCAGGTCCCTTTCGAGAAGATAATTATGGGAGTTGTTCTGCCTTCAACCTGTCATCCAGAGCGAAGCGAAGAAACTTACTTGCCATTCCCATTAGCTCTTGATTAGAAAAGATTGCCCCAAGCTCAATCAAGATCGTTCAGTGAGTTAGAGAGGATAGTTAGGGCCATTCAGTCCTAACTTATTGATACCGCAAACAATGTTTAGCCTGGCAGCATTACGAACTATTAAAAAAGAAACCCGCCGTTACTGGTGACGCTCCACTAAGCACCCATAACAACAGAATTCTTTTTCACCTATTTTGAGAATAGGATTGTTGTAAATCTACTTTAGCTTATCTAACCATTTGAAACCATACTTCACCTGTAATCCAATTTGATAGCCTGAGCCATAGTTAGCAATAGTCCCACTTCCTGATTGCCCTTGATTGTAAAATGAATAAGAACCTTTCTCTAAAGGAACTGAACTGAGAATATTCCTGACTGTATACTGTCCATACAAAGACAAGTATAAGGATGCAAATATTTTTTTCTCTAACTCTAGTCTTACCTGTGGGAATAGGGTTAAAGTGCTTTTATAGTCACTCTCCGTTTTTAAATTTGAAGAGAAAAGAATATTCCCGTTACCATCCTTAATGTAACCCGTTCCCTGCTGTACATTTAGATACCGATAGTTCCCTACCCCAGCTCCGGCTAAAGCATATATTTTAAATTTTTTATTAGCCTGGTTAATCAATTCCCTTCGATATAAAACCGATAGCAACGTCAAATTATTAGGATTAATATAATCCGAAAAACTATTTTTAAAAAGCATAGCAATCCGGTAGGGATAATTTATCATATCAATTTCAATTCCATTCTTAGTGGGTTGATAGGAAGCTACCAATCCATATGAAAAATATCTACCTTCTCGGTTTTTCACCACATCAAGTCCTTGCTTAGGACTAACCTGTTGAAAACCCATTTTTTGAAACCCAGTCAATCCTACTTGAATTGACTGGGAAAAGCATGAGCTAAGGATTAAAAAGTATAATCCACAAGATAAAACTATATTTTTAACCATATCTAATTATTGATCTTCTCTAAGATCATCGCTATGAACGTTTCCTCTCCAAGTAACTTGACTATTAGCAATAAAATATTTAAAATCAAAAGGACTGTCTATTAGATCAGCTGTAAATCCTGATTCACCAATGCCAATAGACAAAGTAGATCCATCAATATAATTATCAATAAGCCCACAGTTCGTACATGACCTTGCAGGAGGAGAAACATGTCTTAAATCTACAATAGTAGGTAATGTCGATATGTCATAAACTACGTCATAACTCATGTATAAGGCATCTGTATCGTCTTGCCACCAACCACCCCACCATCTTTTATTCTGAAACTTAACTTTACAACCTATAGACTTATAAATCAACCAGTTATCATTATAAATCACTGTAGCCGAACGATGACGATCATCCCAGTCATATATGGTATGATCTACTCCATTGAATAATGTTCTTCCGCCAGCTAATGAAGTACGTTCATGATATACTCTACCGATTTTTATACCATCTTGTATGATGGTTTTATTAGGCTGAATGTTAAGAAAAGCAAAAGGATCAAGTGCTCTAACCTTATCAATTTTATCAAAGGTGCTCATAAACACAATATCAGGAGTAACTCTAATAAACAAATCGCCTACACTAAATTCTCCATTTTTATTTAAGATAGAGGCAAATATCGGATCGAGCATTTCATCATATAGAGCAAGTTGACTTGAATCTACACTAACACGACCACCAGTAGAATAATTATCATTCTTCATATCCAGTATAGATAATATGACAGTAGAATCATTCCATTTCTTAAGTTGTTCAGGAGAAAGAGTTTTCAATTTATCTATTTGATTTTTGAAATCAACGGAAGATGTAAATTTCATAAAATCGGTTACAGAACTTATTGATGTTGGTTGTAATGAATTATAATCTCTACAACCTAAAAGAATAAAAACAATACTAAAGAGAGTAAACACTTTAATTTTCATAATAATTTGATTAAAGGTGATATTTTATTTCCGCCTCTAATCTAGGTTTTTTTATTTTTAAGACATCTTAAGATATAATTAAAACAGAATATCATTAAGCTTTACGATATTACTAATAACACTCCGCTAAGTATTAAATAGAAATAGGAAGCTTAGATTAAGCTTCTTATTTCTATTTTGATGACCTTCGCATCATAATATCTTAAATTATTCATGTTCAGTCATCTCCATTCATGCCATTATAAGTATTTAGGCTAACTGATCGCACGTTCTATAAATTATCAATTATATACCTGTTATCCTTATAAATTATTTTGATCGTATCCTAAATTCTTCCCGCATCTGGTTTATACAAAATATTTAAGCAAGACAAAGGTAAAAACAGAAAGCCCTTACGAGAATCTCGTAAGGGCTTTCTGTTTTTACCGTGATCCCAGCAGGATTAATAAATTACCATATAACAATTTAACTATCAGTAATTTAATACAATAATTATAGTTAAGGGTGTAACTTAGGTGTAATTAATACTTTCAAAGCATGTACATCGCTAGGGTCCTTCAACTTATGAATCATTCTATGACAGTTGGAACAAAGCACAACAAAGTCTTTTCTAGCATCTAATTCTACCTCAATACCGTCTAGCGTAGAAATAGGGACTAGGTGATGTGCTTCAATAAAACTTTTACCTAGCTCTCCGTATTTCTCTTCAAAGTTAAAGTCACACGCTTTGCATGTATAACCTTGAACATTCTTGACCAGCTTTACCAACCGGCCATTCCTTTCCACTGCTTTATGAAAGTTAAATTTCTGTAACTTCTCAATTCCTTTGAATTTTCCTTCTTCATCAGTAACAGCTATATCGATTTCATCAACATTAGCATCACCATTATGAATACTTTCATTAAAGCTTAAGGATTTGTATATGAGCAACATTTCATCGATGTCAGCGAATAGAGTTGTTTCATCTGGCATCATTTGAGCATCGTAGAATTTAGCCAGGATATTACCACTCTCATATAACTCCCCTAGCTTTGAAGCTCTAGAGCTTGAATTAACAAGTTTGATAGGGTCAAAAGTGAAGTTCGCTGAGAGTTTTCCTAACTGAGCTCGATAATCTTCAGCTTTATTTTTAAGAACGTCACTAACCTTCCGCCGATATTTAGCTTTCAAATCCGTAACTCCCTGATTTAGTGAAAAGTATACTCCAGACATATCCTCTTTGAAAAGAAAAACTGGATAGAAACCTGTCTGAGCTGTTTGAGTCACTAAAATATCAAAAATAGCAATCCATGGAATAGTATTCCAGTTTCCTTGACCAGCAGAACCTTTAATTATATATCTACCAGTATCAGATATATGATTTCTAATTATTTGTGGAATAGAGTTTCTTAATAGTTCAGCCGTCGGATGTTTAGCTATAGACTCAGATCGAGCAGTTAAGTAATTATCGAAAACTAAGGTTAGACTATCTTTCATACAGTTGAGCAATACTTAGTAAGACGCTAACTTTGGATTTTGAATTACTGGTTTCGGTAAACCAATTTTATCAATCTGCTCAAACATAAAATATAAAAATGTAACAGCTAAACCAGCCAGTATAATCATAAAAGACCAGTAAAATATTTGTGTAAAAAAAATTTTCCTATTTACAATCTTACTTTTGGGTACTATTTCGCTTAACTTAAGGCCGGACTTATTTTTAATTGTTTCAAAATCAATCTTGAAATCCTTTTTAACTAAAAGTAAATCATGGTAATTATAGGTCTGAACAACTGAACAATAAATCCAATACAGAGAGAAAGCTATAATAATGTATATTATAGTTTGCTTACTTTCTATTTTATAGCTAGAAAATAAAGTAGCCCCGATCGAAATAGGAATAGCAATAAATTGAGCAGACATTTTATTGACTATTTCTCGAATCGATACGAAATATTTATCCTTCTCCTTATCCAAGTCACTTTTCAGTTTATCGAACGAAAAGTTTTTAAGCTGCAATTGATAATTATTGTCTGCTTGTTGTATCAAAGAATCAAGCTTGTCAAATATTGAATTTACTTGACTAATAATATTGTTTGTGCCATTAGAAAATAAAATATTCTTAAAATGATTTTTAAAGTCCTCGTTAGAGCATTTAGTAATTAAATTATTCACCTCCGGCATATAATTAATATTATTATTCAATGGTGCTACTGAACTAGGGTATTTAATTTTTAATATACCCTTAAGTGTTGAATAAATAACTATTTCATTATAGGCCGAGTTATAATAATCGCAAAACTTATTTGATTTTAAATAATCTTCAAAAGCTTTATAGGCTATAATATTATTTAAAAAATATATACTAGCAATAGGACCCTTATTGTTATAAGACTTTTTACTATTCATATCATAATAATAAAATGTCCCATCCCATAATAGAATTACGATATTTTTAGTAATTGTTTGATTATTGAGGTCAATAAACTTCTTGTTTTTTTCAACACATCTTTCTTTATTGAGAAAAATGAGAGTATTGGGTATTGAACTTGAATCTATGTGAAATTCTGTATTACTAATTTCTTCAAATTCAATCCCAATACTATTCAGTTTATCTGCGTAATCAGGTACAGTTGTCTTAAGTATTAAAGTATTATTAACGTCATCACATTCATCTGATGACCACTGTATTAACCCAAAAACAACTTTAATCTTATCTAGTAACATATTTAATCGTATTGTGCTCTTTCAGAAATAATATTCTGAATAAGTTCAGGAGAATCAATCACTATAGTACCAGTCTCTAAATTATAAGTTATTTTTTCCGAATCCAAATAATTTAATGGAAAGTTCATACGGATTTTATCAGCGACTATTTGCAAATTAACCAACCTTTTCAATTCAACTGCATGAGCTTTAAATTGATGATCAATATCAATTTGGTTTTTGAGCGTATAATTTGTCATATACTCGGAATCATTATAAAAAAAATCACTAATCTTACGAAGATCTATTTCACTCTTATGAGCCCTAACAAAGTCTACTACTTTGTTTCTAAATTGCTCTCTAGTTAATTGGCTACCGTCTTCAACTGGCAAATCAATACTAGCTATCAATTTATTAAATACTTTTGTTTGATCTAGACTTTTAGCCGTTTCATTTGCACAAATCCATTTTTTAAAGAAAGAAGAATGTTTTGCTCTTTTACCAATAAATGAGAGGTATCTTTGATTAGTATTATATTTATTCATAGATATTCTCGCAGCCATAGCCATTTCTGCTGTATCAATGAATATAGAATCATCTAATTGATAAATGCTATCTATATCGTTTCTTTGGATCATAACTCCATCCTTATTTCTAATAAAGAAGATCGCAACATAATCATATATAGACACTTTGTAATGGGCATATAGAAGATACCCATCTTTTGTATTTAAATTTTTCATCAACTTCAAAACTTTTTCAGAAGTATCATGTGAAAAATTGTAAAAAACATCGTCAGTTTGTTTTTTATAAAATTGTTCAAAGTGATGTTTCATCATACTGTTTTGAGAATCATCAGGATCTTCAAATACAGCAAGAGTTTGTGAAGATTTAGTGTACTTTTCTTCGAGTTCTTTAACTATTTTAATAACTCTATTATCAATAGTTAGTAATCTGGCTGACGGTAATTTTCTTGCACTTCCATCATCATTTTTAATAAGTTGGTGGACTACCGCTCTTTTTACTTCAATCATGGGTTTGTTTGATTAAATGGGTTAATTCTTAGATGAAAGTTTATAGTGGATACATTCACTTGCTTACTTCCTAATTGGCATACTCCGTCACTCGTCCATCAGGCCCAACATTGATAGTAATCACTTTCTCTTTGTTCATGTTGAGTAACGCCATGATTAGCCATACGGTTAGCCAGAGCCCACACGTAACCAAGGACAGAATGATGTGAAGGGTGTTGTTGATGGAAGCTTTCTTTTTGACGACGGCCGTTACGGCTTGTTCATCTTTGTAGCTCAAGGCATAGCCTCTGGATGCATAGGAAAGTACCGCCTGGTTCAATATTGACAGGCGTTCGGCATCCGATTTCGGATTGGCATTCATACAGTTAAAGGGTTAGATAAATTTTGACAACTATTAAATATCAATTTATAGTATTTTTACTTAATTCACACTTTTAGGTGGTGAGTGGGGTTGGGATACAACACCTCCTAATTGACTGCTATTATAATACACTTCCCGGATTAAAGTTTTTGGCTTTCTTCTTGGGCTTTCTGTTTCTCAGCCTTCTCTTTTTCAAGCAGCTGATCTTTCAAACTTATAATTTCGTCTTTCTGAGCTACTAAGGTTTCAAGTGCTTTCATGTACTTAAGCTCAATTTCTCGCGTATTGATATCTTCATGCTTTACACTACCATTACCTTTCTCTCCTACACCCTTGGTAAGCCAGTCCATACTACAACTATAAGCTTCTGAAATCTTGATAGCTAGATCCATTGAGAGCTTTAGCCTCCCTTTTTCAATTGCACTAATATTTGATGCTGTAACATCTAATGGCAATGCAAATTCTTCCAAAGTCTTGCTTCCCCTCAATTCTCTAATTCTCTGACTTATAGACATATATAGATTTATTTCAAGTTATTGTAAATTTTATATGTTCATTTACTTGATATTTTAAAGCACATGAACATATATTTGTCTCAACATTACGCAAATTAGACGCAAACACAGACTTAAGCAAACGTTTCAGGGCTTGTAGCCCTGAAACGGGGTGAACGGCTATGGACAATGATGAAAAATTGAGCTTCCGGGTTTTATACTTCAAACTGAGTTATCAGATGCGGCAAAGCCTGAAGGTTGATTTCTGTCGTCATTTTGACCTATCGGTTTTTTCTTTCAGAAAACGACTGGAAGGCAAGGTATCCGTTTCCGAAGAAGAGCGTCTATGGGTCGAGAAATTTGTTACCAATCGTCTTGAAAAACAGGAGGCAGTAGCATGAGTACGTTAAAGTTTGAAATCCCCGATTTGCCCAATCTACTGGAGGCCATTGAAGGCCTGAATAAGAAGCTTTCAGCTTACGAATCGGCTCAGCAGGAAGGCATCTGGCTGGATGACGCGGCGGTCATGACGCGGCTGGGTATTTCTAAGAGTACCCTTCGGGAATGGCGGGATTACTATGATTTACCCTTTTGCCAGCTCGGCGAAAACCGACGTTACAAGCCCGCAGAAGTCGATCAGTGGTTTTCTAATTTCCGGAAAGGCAACAAACAGGCCGTGCAGATTGTCAATAATGCCCTGGCTAAGAAAGCTCAGAAAGTAGCATGATTCTCCTACCCTTGTTATTCATCGCCAGTGCCTTTTTAGGCGGGTTCCTGCTGGGTATGATGCACGAGCGTAGGTTCCGATAATGATAATGTACTGATTACCATCAATGTTTTAACCAGAATTTTTATGAAACACGTAAACCTGGGGCTTCTGTCCCACCAATGGACTATGCCCGAAGATTCGAGTAAGAAGGTCATGTTGGCCTTCACGATGGCTGAAATCAAGTTTTTGTCGAATCACCTGATTAGCCATCACAACGACAACGTGGAAGTGGGCCAGTACTGCCCCACCACCGAAGGCCTGCTGGAAAAACTCTCCATGGATGCTAACCTGGAACTCGAGGAGCGATGAAAGCAGAGCAAAACGAACCGGAGGTGCTGAAGCACCGCAAAAAGGAGCTGGTAGCCTCTATCAATCAGCTAATTAATGCGACGGGCCTGCGTACCAGCCGTTTGGCTGAACTCACGCGGGAGCTTAAAGAAACAAATACCCGGCTATTAAAGGCTCAGGGATAGGTATTACACCGATAGGTGTGGGTTGGATTATCGGGGTGCAAACAGCCTTATTCTGTTGCCGGTACTGCCGTTAAACGTTTGAATGGGTAGCTCAAGGGCAGAGCATCCGGTTGAGCGGAAGGCCGGAGGATGTAGGTTCGATTCCTATCCTATTCGCAACCAGACAGGGGCAGTCCTGATCACTAGTCCTCTCTGGTAAGTAACACATTAGGTTAAAGGTTGAAGGTTACGATACGCCCTGGCTCTGCGGGGGCCGTACGTAGGCTTAGCACTCAGGTTCTATGCGTCATCAGGGTAGAAAGCTGGGTAAGAGGTGTCGCTCACCTCCTAAGCCGCCAGCTATCGTATAGGTGCATACGTTAGTTAAAATCGGGTTCGAAACCGGGATGGAAGCACCGCCAGCCCGGTTTTGGAACCGGTCGCTCAAAAACTGGTCTGACAAAGGCCGGAGGGTATTGTTATGTCCCAAAAATCCATTTTTTACCCATTACGCTTTCTATAGAATTTCTATAGAATTCTATCGATAGAACGTTAGAACTATAGAACGTTAGAATATTTTTTATTTTAAATACTTTAGAAAGCGAAATTTTGAAAATTTCATGATTCGCACCAAATCCTCACGTTCGGCGGTTAAAAGTCACCCGGAACAAAGCCTGTTTAAGTTCTCGCTATCCTTCCACCCCACCAGCCAGGAGGCCCTACGCAAGCAGGGAAAACCGTGGATCTGGTATAGCTTCGATCTGCCCGAAGAACGAGCCTTATTTCTGCCTGCCCTGCCCCAAACGCTCCGCTCGCAGTGGCTCGATTTCCTCAGCAGGCTCTTCAAGTACGAAGATCTGTATCTGTTCTTTCGGGATTGTTACCCGCAGGAGGAAGACCAACGGCTCATCATCTACTTTGCCACGGTACGTGCCCCTGAGATTCGTTCGCTTTCGGTTAGTTACGGCGAGTACGTCAGCAGGTGCCTGGCCCAAATGGGATTCAGTGACTTTACCCTTCGACACCAAATCGACCCCGTGCAGATTCCCGGTAAATGCCCTAGCCGTCTGGAAAGAGACTTTTACGGTATTCGGGCTTTCGAAACCAACCCCAAAGTAGTGCAATGGCTGTCCAGCCAAACCCTGCTCAGCGTAAAGATCTACGACAACCGCTGTTATCACCCCGAAAATGAGTACGGAGTAATTCAGGCCCCGCCTCAGCAAGCCAGCAAGGAGAATGAAGGACGAATCATTGAAAATGCGTTCCGCAAAGCCGTATGAAGCCCGTTACGATTATTGCCCAAATCGCTTTTAAAACCCGCCCTATTTACCGGGATCAGGCCAGTAAAGGCATTGTGTTCAGTATCCTCATCCCGGATGATCTGAAGCCCTTCCTGAGCAATCCTAACGCCCGGCAACTCAGTTGCGAAGCCCGGATGTGGAAGGGGCTGAAATGGGGGCAGATGGGCACGGGTGCCGAAGTAGAGCTAACCGGGGAGATCATCACGGGCCCCAAGGGCGGGCAGAAGTTTCACTGCACTAAAATCGGGATCCTGAACGGCGTACCCCGAACCCCTCCAACCGCGAAATTACCCGCCTTCCTGAAGAAACTACAGAAGGAAGCCAAAGCCTTCGATAAGAAGCCTGAAAGTCCACAATTAACCATGTTTTAACCAGTAGAAAATGAAAGAAAAGCCCTCTCGAATGATCCGCTATGGCAAGGCCATCGTGTTCGTGCCCTTTATCCTGATAGGATTTCTGGCCATGGTATTTACCTACCTGGCCACGGGTAAAACGCCCGTTCCAAAGTATTACCGCAAGCGGGAAGGAGGTATGTGGTGATACTTGTTTTAACCCTATACACCGAGGAGTACCATATTAAACTAGGGATAACCGTTGCTACCGATTTCATCAAGATCATGGCCGATCAAACCGATGAAAACGCCCCTATCAACTGTCTACAAAAGTTGACTCAGGAACATTTAGAAGCCGCAAAACAGCTTAAGACGGATGGCACAGCATGTGGATTTTCGGAGGAGTTTAAAGCGAAGTTCATTCAGGTTTTGTCAGCGGCTGTCGGTAAGCATATCTATCTAGACCTTGGCTTTCCACGCCCTGAAGACCAGAGGAATACCATATACGAGCATTTACAAAAGCTAAATGCGGAAGGAGGTAAACTATGAGTCTACTGGAAAAATGCCTGAAAGAAGGCTTAAACGCGGATTTGATAGCTAAAATCAGAAAGGCGATCGCCAGCCGTACGCTTGAAGATTTATGTGGTGAGGAATTCAGGGACATCCGCTGGATTGATCACTTCGAGTTACTGGCGGTAAAGTCAAAAATGGAACAGATGTTCAAAGATCGAATTGTGATGGGCCAGCTTGCCGGTTATCTCCAGCAAATTCTGAGAACCTTACCCAACTTGCCTACGCCTAATGGTAGCTCATGAACTAATTAAGCTGGAGAAGGTAACGTTTTACCTGACCGCTTTCGAATTACGCCACCTGCACCATTACCTCCGCATTTACTTGAAAAGCCATACCAGCCCGGTAAAGGCACACTTGGCCAATCAGCTCATTTACGAGGCCCTGGAGAAAGTACAGCTACGACTGGAATCCTTCCTGCGATCGGAACGATGGCGAAAACTGGAAAGCCAACCGGAAAAGCTCGTGGCCATTAAGCTGCCACTTACGACGGTCTGGCTGATTCAGAGCTTCTTACAGGCGGTGTCGCTCTCTGTACTAACCCGTTTGTCAGGTAATTTAACCGAAGTTCTACGCAACTATTCAGACCTTTTCATTTCCTAATTTTTCACCCTAATTTGTTTGATCAACATGCAACAGTTTGAAGATTTAAAAGCCCTGATTGCCACCACGGAAGTAGACGTTCAGAAATTCAACAAGGGTAACAAAGCCGCTGGCGTGCGGGTAAGAAAAGCCATGCTTAGCGTTAAGAAAGTAGCCCAGAGCGTCCGGGAAGGGGTTCTGGAAGCCAAAGAAGCTTAGGGAAAATCAGCCCGGCAGTAAAACTGTCGGGCTGATGCTATTATGCTCTTGTAAAGCAGGAATCAGGTGAGTTTCAAAGGTATTAATTTTCCTGCACATAGAATGATTAAGACTCGTGTACCCATAAGGGATCCTTTTGTCCGCCGTTGGGTAATGAACCGCTACGGTGACGGTACGGCCGTCATTGACGTCACCAAAAAATCGTTTCTCGGCATCATCGTAGAATTGGGCTCTGAAAAGATTGCTCATCAGCACGTACTACCTAAGTCCATGGAAGATGAATCCATCTGCATTACGCTACTCATGCCCGATTCGTTGAAGTCCAGCTTCGTCAACCCGGACAAAGCCTTTGTGATGGCCCGGGCCTTCGAACGGATGTACGAGGAGACTTTCAAAGAGGTAGTGTCGGCTTTTGTGCGAGTGGGCTATTCGGATTACGACGCAGTAACCATGTTTGTAACCACTTACTTTGGCAACGGAGCCGAAGACGATAAACTGGCCGAAAAACTTCGCAAAAAATGGAGGGATCACCAGAACTGGTTGCGGAAGAAAATTGCAAAAAATTTAGCGGCTTAGTTCGTCAGTTTTCGGCAGTGTTCACCCCTTTTCAGGAGTACTTCACCAGTTTAGGTGAGTTCTTCACGCCGGAAAACCCGTCCTGAGATACCCTGGAAAGGGTTTTCACACTTTATACCCCCTCGAAAATCGTCCTAATCGTTCACCCGATCAACGGCTACTTTTGAAGCCTATGAAACGGATGAAGGGCATCAGAAATCAGCCAGGCGAAGCAAACGTAGACGGCCTGCTACAGTTGAAAGTAATCGACACTTTCGATGTACTGGCATTTCATGACCCGGCCACGTACCGGGACGTGGCTATCCTGATGGGTGAAGGTCCACTGCCAGCCGGCACATTTTTCCTGAAACCGGGTGCTTCTTTCAAGGAAATAAAGTTTCCGGCCTATCAGGGATCATTCAACGAAAAGCTAACCGAAGGTGAGGTTTGGATGAAAACCATTACCGTAACCGTTCCTCGCGACTCACTTAACGTACACTACGAAACGAGTCGCTACCGGGGACGCCGGCTGATGGCCATCCTGCTCGACGCTAACGGCTACGCCCGGCTGGTGGGTTCTCCTGAATTCCCCCTGTATGTATCCGTTGAAGTCAAGACCGCTCAGGCGGTGTTGACCCTTACGGGTACCGCTCCTACCCGTTCCTGCTTTCTGCCTGGCTACTCCGAGCCGGAGTTCTTAGGCCCGAGCGATTTTAACTCAGACTTTTCATTCGATTTTGCTTTATAAATGGCAGCACCTACCTACGCTCAGATCATGGCCGAACTGGCCGACTGGGAAGCCAACCCCAATAAACGGTACATCACCGGGCCGAGACTCATCAGCCTGATGAAACAATACCTGAATCACCTGACCAACAACGGGGCCTACGATCCGGGAACGTTCATGCAACAGGTGGTGGGGGTCATTGGTGACTTTCCTAACCGATTCAGTTCGCTTTCAACGACGCTGTATGTCAATCAGGCGACGGGTAATGATAACAATACGGGTACTGCAGCGGCACCACTCAAAAGCCTGACACGGGTGTCCCAGATCGTAAACGAAAAATTTCAACGGGTTACGGTTTTCGTGATCGGGAATTATACCCTAAGCGAGAATGTCGGATTCAATGTAGAAGAACTGTATATCCAGATGCAGGCGAATTGCTCTTTTACCTTCGCTAAGCGGGTGTATCAGGGTGGATTCGTGGGAGAGACCAACTTTTGTGTAATGTTCATAGGTCGGTCTATATGCTTGGCAGGTACGGGTTCTAGTAATATAATCGTAGAAAATAACGCGGGCTATTCGTCTGGGGACTTGTACACTTGGAAAGACAATCAGGGAGTCATCAAGGCAGGCTATAACAACCGCCTCAGCTTTTACGAAACGACCGTAGTTTTCTGTGTGTTCAATACCATTCAGATAGGGAACAACGCCAGCCTGGTCACCGGAATGAAAGGGCTGAATTATCTGGATGAGAAGCCCCGGTTCACCGTTGATTTTCAGTATATCAATAGCTATCAACAGGGTACCAATTCTTTCATCAATCCTTTTGCCCGCCGTGGCATTTTCCGAAAATCCATTCTGTTTAATAATTCCGCCGCATGGAAAACCGTAGCTGACCAGACTGAACTGAATCTCGAAACGGGGACCTACGCCCTTCGCTTACTCCTATCTACCTCTGGTAATGGTGGTTCCATTTTCGCGGGGGTCTTTTCGGGGGTTTTTAGCTGGTATGGTGACGTAGCGGGCGATTCGAATTCCACCCCGGCCGAAATCACGCTCCACAGTATGGCCCACAATCTGAATAGCAAAACCATACGCTTGCGAACCATCAACACGCCTAACGGCGTACCACAACGAATTGAAGCCCTTCTAAACGAAACGTTGTCTTCGGCTTGCCTTCTGCAATTTTCATTCACCAAACTAGACTAGAAACATGGAGCTCTTAAACCGCCTCACTACTCCAGAACAGGTAGCTGCTGTATTCAGCGTATTGACCGAAGCCGAACTGGAAGCGAGGGGCTTTCGCCGCGACTTCCGGGGACGGCTCATCATCGACCTTTCCCGCCAGTTTCACTCCGGTAGTGTTCAACTTGAGAAAATATGGAAAATGCCGATCGGCGAAGGCGAGAAACAGCACTGGCAACCCATAGCCGCTGAACCTTCCGACGAATCGGAAGTACCCGCAGACTTTGTGCTCTATATATTCGGAGCTGCCTGCCAACACCCCTGGTTCAAGGCTCGTCTGGAAGCCTATTACGGAGCGATCCCCGAGGTTGATCTATGAAAATCAAGGTTGAATACGATACCAAACACCCGAAACCAGATCAGTTTCGGGTGACAAAAGCGTTCAGGCTTCAGGCAGACGATGGTCAGAAATTCACGGTTTGGGCTGGCATTCTTACCGATGGTGCCAGCATTCCGAGCCTTTTTCAGAGCCTGGTGCATCCCATCAGCCGTGATTTTCCGGCTGATGCCTTTCACGATGCCTATTATATGCTTAATAATAGTCATCATTTTTCGCGGCTTCAGGTTGATCTCTATTGGCTGGAATTCATGAAGCGTCTGAACCCCAACCGCCCCTTTCGCACCTACACGAAATTCCTGATCGTGCGAATCTTTGGCGGGTGCAACTGGCGTTACTACAACAGACTGACGCTGAAACAACAGATTGATGAAGCCTTCGAGTAATCGAGGGCTTTTTTCGTCCTATCCTGTTGCGATGAAAGAGTGAATCATTGTACCGTGATTATTTGAAACGAAACGATGAACGCACTATGTGAACGATACTGGGCTATGCAACCGGGGGCTGCTGCCGCCCTGATGCTGGGTGTACAAGCCAACGGACTGAAAATTGAAAGCCGGAAAGCCAACATGAAAACCCTGAGGGTTGCTCAGGACAATGAAACCGTTGGTGGGAATGCCATCCAGGGCAGAGCAGGGCAAGTAGCCGTGATTTCAATGATGGGTGCCATGACCCGGTACGGTGATCTGTGTGCGTTTGGTACCGACGAATACATTGACCAGATCAACCAGGCCAACGCGGACGATTCGGTTTCTGCAATCGTAATTCGGGCCGATTCGCCCGGTGGTACTGTGAACGGCATCGAGACGCTCGCTCTGGCCGTTCGCAATTCTGCCAAACCCGTGGTAGCCTGGGTAGCCGGAGGTTCTTTCTCCGCCAATTACTGGGTTATTTCTCAATGTGCTGAAATCTTTCTGGAATCCAAAATCTCGTCTGAAGTAGGCTCCATTGGCGTCTATAGCATTCAAGAAGATTGGACAGAAGCCCTGCAAAAACAGGGTCGGAAAGTTACCATCGTGCGAGCTGAAGGATGCGACGAAAAAGTAGCCCTGAACCCCTTCGAAGTTGCCCCTGAAGGTGCGTTAGAAGCCGAACGAGCCGTGGCAACGTCCATTTTCAAACTGTTCAAAGCCCAGGTAAAAGAGGTGCGTCCGCAGGTGGATGACGAAGCCATGAAAGGCCGTACTTATCAGGGCTTCGAAGCTTTGAAAAACGGGCTTGCTGATAAAATCGGAACATTGCGGGAGGCCATGAAACGGGCCGATCAGCTCGGACGGCAAAAGCGACGCCAACATTCTTAATTCATTTATACCCATGTCAACTACGACAAAATTCGCATTGCTGGCCGCACTGTTAGCCGGAACGGAAGTTACTCTGGAGGAAGGCTTAGCGGCTGAAACCATCGAAGGTGGTTTACAAGCTCTGACCGATCAGCTCACCGCTGAGAAAGAAGCTCATACCACTACCAAGAACGCTCTCACTGAAAAAACTAACCAGTTAGCCACCCAAGACGACGAGCTGACGCAGCTTCGGGAATGGAAGAAAAATCAGGCTGATTCCTTGAACTTACCTCCTAAAGATGACTTAGCACAGCAAAGAGGTGGCAAGACTGCTGAAGATGAAAAAGACGAAGCCCGTGCTGAAGAATAC
Source organism: Siphonobacter sp. SORGH_AS_0500 (assembly GCF_031453245.1). Lineage (NCBI taxonomy): Bacteria > Pseudomonadati > Bacteroidota > Cytophagia > Cytophagales > Cytophagaceae > Siphonobacter > Siphonobacter sp. SORGH_AS_0500. The sequence continues at coordinate 2,097,324 of NZ_JAVIYT010000001.1, read as the reverse complement.
GACCGTCTGAAAACTCAGTATCCTGGCTTAATGAAAGGTTTATAATAGCCTTTTAATCAGCATTTAAAACACACTTCATCAACAAAATCAACATCCGAAGCGATGGCAAATTTAGTGAACGTTGAAGCTCTTTCCCAAAACCTGAAAGAGTCGAAAAAAGACTACGAAAAAATCTTCAGCTTGAAAGTGGCCAATGGCTTTGATGCCAAGAAAGATTTTGTGGTAGCCCCTGTCAAACAGGGCATGGAGCTGATTCGGGATGAACTCCGCACGTTAACTCAGCCTGGCCGTACGAACCAGATCAACCCTACGCCCGGCCCGATCTTAACTCAGAAAAGCCGTAAGCCTGTGCTGGCTCCTGCAAAAGTGGATTTACTGCTGGACGAACAGCAGTTGTATCAGTTGTCGATTTCGTACCTAGGCCAGCGTCAGCCTGGTGATCCATCTGATTTCGCCAGCTTTGCCGGTCGTGCCTATTTGATGGGTCGGATTTTCGACGGTATCGGACAGGAGGTCAACAATGCCATTTATGGAGGTCAACTTGGTTATCAGGCATCTGGTAATGCTACGGCATTTCAGGGTGGTTTGAACTTGTTTGACGGCTTAGGGCTAAAATTCCTGACCGGCTATGCAACCTCTGGTACCGGTGCGGTGGGTGATATTCCAGGAGTGAACAAAGTAACCAATCCCGTTGCTACCCTAACGGAAGCCAACATTTTAGGTGAGCTGAAGAAGATCGTCACGCTGATTATTTCTAACAAAACGCTCGTCCGCTATAAGAATGCTCCGGCTTCTTTCTTCATTTCGGATACCCAGGAAATGTTGATCCTGAACGCTCTGGACAACCTGCCTTATAAGGCCGATCAGGTGGTAACGTACAAGGATGGTGTACTGAAAATTCAAGCTGTTACCTAACACGGAAATCAAAGCTCGTGACTGGATGGCTGACGCGGGTGACCAGATGTTCTGGACGCTGAACGACAACATCTTTTACCTGCACGCCGACAATACCGCCAACGGCGATATTACTTCAATCAAGTTCCAGGAGGTGGGCCGTGGCGTTCAGATCCTCATGGACTGGGAGAACAGTATGGATTACGCGGATGGCCGTTTGATCGTGCTGTACAAGTAATTTCCTTTCCCCATTACCTGACAAACCGGGGTACTCCCTTCTTAAGTGAGTACCCCTTCTTTCTAAAAAGGTTTTTCACTCAAAAAATATAAGGCTATGCCTAGTTCATTTTCAGCCCTTAAGTACCGTGCTCGTGGCGAGGCCAATATTGGCGGCATTGCCTCGATCCTCGTATTCTCGACGGAAGACCTAACCGCCGAATGGCCTACCAAGGCAGTGATTGCGTCAGGTAAGATTACCACGCTCCCCCCTTTTGTCACGGGTAAGTTTCCCGCAACACTTACGGGTGATATTGATTCAGCGAACATCAAACATGCCCGTAAAGGAGCTTTAGGCTATCAGAATCACTCGCACGAAGGGGGTGTAAAATTCGCGGGTATTTCTGCCGAGCAGATTACCGCTGCCGAAGCTACCTTCAACACCGGGGGTATTGTGATTGCCATCGACATGGAAGGCAGACGCTGGGTGTTAGGATCTCGCCTTCGTCCGCTGACCTTCGAATACGACACACAGACGGGAGCGAAGGCCGATGATGCCAAACAACTTGACTTAAAATTCAAGGGAGACGGTTACGCCTGGCCTATTCTGGAATTAACGGATACGCTGGTCATCCCAACTGCTTAACATTTTTAGAGTAGGTGATTCGATAGTTTATAGCCAATGAGTAGCGAACTGGCCGGCAGTAATATCGGTCAGTTCTTTAATTCGAAAGATTATGTACCAAGTGATTGAAGGACAGGAAGGCGTAACGTTTCCATTTCAGGAAAACCCCGTTACCCTATCGAAACATACCTCTCAGGAGGATTTAAAGCGGGTGTATGAACATCCGCTTGGACCAGGCTTCGTTCAGTTCTCCGAAGAGCAGGAACCCGTTTCTGCTGATTCGGCCACCGAACCCCTGACGCCCACGCCAGAGCAGGTTCAGGAGTTTCAGGAAGCAATCAACGAAATTCTAACCGAGCCTAAAAAAGCTAAGAAAGGAGGTCAGGCGTAATGAGTACGACAATAGCTATTAGCCAGGTCAAAAAGACAATCAGCACCCTGAAAATGGCGGCTAAAAATGCCGGTAAGCTACTAGCCGATTTGAGCGGCGGTGAATACGAACCCGGCGAAGATGTAGTATCTGAGGTTCCTCTGATTGCTCACCAGCTTCAGCGGTACGTGGATCACGACGCAGAACAGCAGCAATACGCGGGCAAAGAGCCGCACGAAATCGCGGCTGAGAAAGAGCAGGAAAGAGAGGAAGCTATTGCGAAAATGCAGCAAGCCGCCGCCGAGCAATTGAATGCTCGTGTACAAATACCAGAACCCGAGGTTGAGCCTCAAGAGGATACAGAAGAAAGCGGTGAGGATTTAAACGAGGATACCGAGAAAGAACCTACCGACGAAAATTTAGGTCAAGATAATGGGGATTCAAACGAGAACCCCGAAGGCGATCAGCCGGAAAATTCGGACGGTCAAAAACAGGGAGATGCTGAAACCCCTGTAGAGTAAGCTGTAGGCGGGAAGTAGTAGAGTTTGCCGACTGAAACGGAGTTTAAAAGCCTGTTCTTGCTTAAAGGACAGGCTTTTTGCTTATATTTGTAACGCTAACAATAGTTTAATTACCATACATACAACGCTGTCTGGCAGGTCTTGCCGGTAAGCGTACCGGTGAAAGTCCGGTTGCAGGCGTTGTATGTATATATGACTATTGTTAGCAGCGACTTACCGGCTCTATTATGCCCTGTGTTCCTGCTCCCAAACGCTTCCCGGATTTTCGAGACTTCCTGAAACAGAACGGAATTAAACCTTCGTCTCTGGCATCCCTGTTAGATTATTATTTGAGTTTACCCGAAACATCACCGCATGAATTGCGTGATGACTGGATGGAACACTTTGAACAGGTTGAGTACCGAAGAGTCATTGAAGATTTCAGAAGTTTTCTCTTCACTAGCAAAGAACAGGAAGAAGAAGAACTATTATCCGAGGCAGATTTCATCGCTCAGATTCATTTTCTTGCCGACAGAGGAGACATTGACTAGCTCCAGATCATGAAGTGAATCCTGAGTCCTTTTCGAAGGTTTCTTGCCAGGATAATGTTGCTTCATGAACACGATTCTCATCCAGCAAAAGAAAGCGGCTGTATCCATGCTTCAGGCACTTGTTCGCACAGGCCGGGCTAAACAGGCCGATTTGGACAGGGCTGAAATTGAGTTGGCTGATCTATTGAAAGAACAGCCCAAGGTTTTACTAAAAACACAGGAAAATTATTCCCAAAAAACGGAAAAAATTATTCCTAAGCCTGTAAATCCCTCGAAACCAGCTACTCTGAGCCAAACGGCTGAAATCAGTAAAGAAATTGACCGTCTGCAACGTCAGATGGCTGAACTCTCGAATGAGCTGCACAACATTCCTGAGACCGTCCCCTGCCCGGGACTAACTGGGCAGATTATTGCTTTGAAAACCCAGATTGAAAACCTGTGGACGCAAAAGCTATTGATTGAACGTAACCGAACTGCTGCACCCCTACCCAGTACCGTGGCAGAACCTGAAACAAATCCTGATGACGAAGTACTATTACTCCAGCTCACCCATGAGCGGCAACGCCTGACGGATAAGCGTTCCAAACTTCGTAAGAAGCTATCGGACCCTAAAAAGTCAATCGCGAACACTACCAAATGGGAAATTGAGCTGGCAAAAGTTGAGTATGAACTTAATGCCAAGGGCGTAGACATCCAGTTGGTGAGATCGCGATTATGACAGATTTAATTCCCCTTCAGTGGACGACTGAAAAACGCCGGGTCTCCGATCTGGTGGAATACGAGCATAACCCTCGTAAAATGACGACTCAGCAAATGAAGAAGCTGAGAGAATCCCTCGAAAAGTTTGGTTTGGTAGAAATCCCGGTGATCAATCGGGACGGCGTTTTGCTGGCCGGGCATCAGCGTTGCAAGGCCATGATTGCTCTGGGTCGGGCCGATGAAATTATTGACGTGCGGGTTCCGAACCGCCAGCTTACTGAACTGGAACTGAAGGAGTACAACATTTCCAGCAATGCCATCCATGGAGACTGGGTGGATGAGATCCTGAAAGAACACTTTCAGGAAATTGATCTGGCCGGGTTTGATATTCAACTGGAATCGCTCGAATCGGCACACGCTGCGGCCATGGAGGAACCAGCGAAAGCCCCGGAAATGCCGATCGTACCGAAGTTCTCAGAAAAGTACACGGCCTTCATTATCGTGACTAACAATGAGATTGACGAGAATCACATTGCCGAATTATTGCAGGTAGATCAGGAGAAATGCTACAAAAGCTCGAAGATCGGCCGTACTCACGTTTTACTAGGTGAAGAATTCATTCAATTATGGAAATCTGCAAAGTCGTAATTCCCTCGCATAAGCGTGCGACGCGGGTGCTGACCACGCAGGCCGTCGATAATGCTATTATCTGCGTTGCTGAAAGCCAAGCGGCCCTATACCGGGCCTGTAATCTCGGTATTGAGATTGTAAGCCATCCCGATTCAGTGATCGGCTTGCCTTTGAAACGTGAATGGATCAGAAAACATTTCGGCTCGGTATTCATGCTCGATGATGACATTACCGATTTAAAAAGAGTGTACACGGGTAAGGGCGAAGACGCTACGGTTGATCCCGACGTCGCCTATGACATTATCCAGATGACCGCCGATGCAGCACGCCAGGCCGGAGCCTTCGCGTTCGGCTTTGGCGTCTCCCCTAACCCGATCAACTACAATTCGCTGGCCCCGATTCGCATGAGCGGTTACCTGACCGGCTGTGCCCATGGGATTTTGGCCGGCAGCCGGTTGTGGTATAATCCGGAAGTGTTCAACGAAGACTACTGGATTTCGCTCCTGAATGCCTACGAGCATCGCATGATCTGGAGGGACGAGCGGTTTTACTGGGCCCAGAAAGATACATTCGTCAATCCCGGTGGATTGAGCGAGTTTCGGAATATGAATGTGGAAGAAGAAGACTTCAAAACTTTACAAAGAATCTTTGGAAAAGAGGTAGTTACCTTGAAAAAGCAAACAACAAATTCTAAACTGAAGCATCCATTTCAAAAAACGCTCAAACTTCCTTTCTAGTGAAAGATCCTTTAGTGGACTAATTTTGGGTATTAACATAGAAAGTTATCCACTCATAAAAAGCTCGGTGTAAATCCAGGCTTTTTTGTTTTAGTTTGGTACCAATTATTATACTGATATAACCAGACTTCGAATGCGTAACTTACTTATTGCTTTAGGACTATCAATACTTGCATTTATAATCTACCTGTTGACTGTCCACTATTTCGCAACTCATTTTTATAATACAACCATAGGCAAAAATGTAACTGCCACAGGATCACTTGGAGATACTATTGGAGGCTTGATGTCGCCTTTCATTGGCATAGTATCTGTAATATTTATTTGGCTTTCTTATAGCGAGCAATTGGAAGTTAATAGAATGTCAATAAATAACGACAATTATCAGATCGTTAAAGAATCAGTCGATGATTTGCTTAGAAGGCATACGGATGATTTTGATATTACAGCATTTGATATTTTGCAAAGAATCTATATTGGCTGGACTGAGCCTGCCAATATTCTTGACCCACCTGGTTCAGATGGACATTTCATCTTTCCTGATACCACAAGCATAGTTTCTATCCACTGGAATTTCAGAGAAGTTATAGCTAGGATAATTAATGATTTGACCTTTGCACAAGCCATATCAGAAAACTTACGAACGCTTCCTGTGAATCCATTGCAGCGTAGCACTATTGAAAACAAACTGGACGAATATTTAAATTCAAGAACAATATCGACTTTAGTTGAAAGCTTATTAGTAAATGGTCGTAGATTCACTAGAGAAGGCTATTTACAAGCTTCTGCTGGTGATGGTCTAGTAAAATTTGGAGCTATGTTTAATAATGATTTCCCTCAGACAGTATTAGAGAGAGAAGATTTGATAATTAGGCTTTTAACACAGCTTAGGTCAAGACCAAGAGAATAGAGAAAAACCTGGTAATAAGCCAGGTTTTTCTTTTTAAACCCAGTGTGAAAAAGTTGATGTAATCATATATTTTTTCTCAAAAAAAACGATTTTCTGCTTTTTATTCTTGCCAATCCGTAAGAGGTTTACAGCACAATAAGTCATTAATAATCAATGCTTTAACCACTTAATTACGGATTTATGCACACTGCGACTGTAGTACCCACGACCCCCCAAATTTCCCGCAAAAATATAGATCGCTTCATGGCCGCGACCGGCAAGACTGAAGCGGAGTACTATGCCTATGCCACCGAGGTTGGTCAACGCATGCACATCAACAGCCTGGATAAGTTGATCTGTGCCAAATACGAGCTTTACACCGTCAGTCACCTGGCCTTCCGCACGCTATCTATTCCTGAAGGCATCGACCCTGACAAAATAGATGAGTACATTTTAGAGAATAGCCAGAACCCTCTGGAACTGGCGGTTCTCTGGAAAAAAACGAAGGCAAATGCCGAGTCATGGATCAGTAAAGAAAGCGAGCTGAGTGATTTACTGAAGCCATTCCCAAAAGGTGATTTTGAAACCCACGGCGACCCCAACTGGCTACCTGACGTTAGCAAGAGCTGGTTTAAAAAGCAGGGTGCCAATCTGGATGTGCAGCTGATGGAAATCAACGATACCAGCAGCCTGCTTTTTACCATGGACGAAGTGATTGCCTTCGTGAGAGCCTACCGACCTGCCAGCTACGTGAATCCTGAGCAACAACGTTTACAGGTGATCGAGGAGAAGTTCAAGGAACTGACCACGTTTCGAATCAAGCCTTACTACGTGGAGCACCTGATGAAAAGCTGCAACTACTCCGAAACCATCGCTTCCGAAGATCTTCCGTTCTAAACCACTGAGCCCCGCCCGACAGCGGGGCTTTTTCTTTCCTACATCATGCCAAAATCAACCGAGGTACCGGCTGAACTCAAGGAGTTTAACCGCGTATTTGAAGAACTATGCTATCACTTCCAATATGCTGATACATTCAATGACTTTCTTGATTATTCCATCGCCTGTTTTCTGCCTACTGGCGATAAGGAATTAGTCGCCCGTCTTGAGAAAAAATACGCTCACCGGTATACGCTATTCCGTCAGCTCTTCAGCGACTGGATAATAACTACCAATCGAGTCCTGCAAAAACGCGAGTGGTATGATGCCCTGGGCTGTTACTACGAAGTGCTGTCCAGTGAATCCAAAGCTAGTGCCTTAGGGCAGTTTTTCACTCCACACGAACTCTGTGACGTCATGGCCGGCCTTCAGTATTCAGGCGTAGAAGCAGGTAAGACCGTGTACGACCCTGCGGCGGGTTCTGGACGCTTACTGCTGGCCGTAAAGGTGCTTTCGCCCGGAGCCGTGTTCTACGCCTGCGATATCGACTATCTGTGTGCGAAAATGACCGCCCTGAACATGGTGATTCACGGTTGTCAGGGGCAGGTAGTATGTGGCGATAGCTTTTGGCTCGATCAGGATTGGCGGTTCGGCTACCAGATCAACGCCTTACTGAATATAACCGGCTACCCACACCTGGCACCCATTGAAAAAGAACAGTGCAGACAGGTAAAAACGCTTCAGGGCATGGTCAAGGAGGCTAAAGCTCAACCCAAACCTTCCGTCAAACCGCCCGAATTCCAGCCCTCTAAAACCACGTTTGGCGAGCAACTTTTTTTATTGTAAAACGCTGAAAATAAACGACTTAACGCTTTTTATTCTTGCTTTTCCGTAAGAAGTTTATAGTACAATAAGTCACTCATTATCAATGTTTTAATCAGTAAAAAAATGCAAGAATCAACACAAGCTCTGTTCAAATCTTCAACGGATTTTGCCATCGGACTAATCAACGGTGCTTTAGCCCTAGGCCAAATAGATGAAAAGGTAATATTCGTAATTACCGAGGCCGTTATGAAAGCTTACGGGATGGAAATGGACACCGCCCTATTGGTAGTTGAATACGCTTCAAAAAACTACTAATCATGAAAGCATCTCTTCGTAACCGCCTTAGCTCCATCATGCATAAAGCCTGGACATTGTTCAGAAACGGAATAGTGTCTTTCAGTCTATCGCTGAAGCTTGCCTGGAAAATTGATAAAAATCAGATTCCTCGTAAACACCGGGAACGCTTACGCCAACTCCTAAAACCATGAAAAAGAAACCGAAACGTACCCCATTGGAGCAACAGTTGCTTCGGGAGCTAGCTACTACGCAACCCCTCCGGGTTGGTCCAGCACGTAGTCAGTATAAAGGGTGGAGTGATACGCCCCTATTTAAATCAGCCGCAGAAGACCGACAAACCAACCTATTCTAAAAAGAAAGCCCCGACCGAAAGGAAGGGGCTTATCTGGCAATCAATGTTTTAACCAGTATGTAAATACTGATCTCTGTAAAGATACCATGAGTAAGTACGAAATCAAAACGAAACGAGGGTACGACTTCTATGAAGTAAGTTCAGCCTTTCAAAAATCAATCCGTCGGGGACTGGAAGAAGATGCCATCTTCTGGGCCGTAGAACTGTTTGAAAGCGGCTTCGGTGAGTACGTGATGAAACGCATTCGGATTATTAGTTCCGAGGATATTGGACTAGCTGAACCGAACATCAGCAGCCAAGTCTGGGCCTTATACGAAATGTACCGGGAGCAGGCCAAGAAGAAAGACGATAAAAACCACCCTGAGCGGCTATTTCTAATTCACTCAGTCTTGCTACTAAGTAGATCCCGCAAAAGCCGTTTGATCGACTGGACATTGATTTGGGCTTGGTTCACTCATGCTTTCAGACGCTTAACTATCCCTGATTTTGCTTTTGACAAGCATAATGAAAAAGGCCGGAGGATGGGCCGCAGTTGGCATCACTTCTTTTCAGAGGGTACCCTTTTACATCCTCATTTTCCTATTGAAAAAGAGGAAGAAATGAGGGAACGGGCTCGCAGGGCTATATCTGACCCATCAGGAGTCAGTTTGTTCTAATGAGATGGAGTTCATTATATGTTGTGAACTCCATCTTATCAACTCACATTATTCAATTTTTTACTAAATCTTTAAGCTTTTCAATATTAAATGTTTTTGATAAATAAACATTATATAGATAACCAGAATTCGTATTCTGTCTAAAGTCGACTCCTAATGTTAAGTCTAATGTACTTTTTCTTTCAGTAAGCTCAACGTTAAACCAATTGGAAATACCTACTTTAGGTAATATTATCATACCCCGATCGGGAGATGAATTTGTAGAAATTAAGTATCCAAGTTGATATTTAATTCTAAAATCGGCAATTTCATTCGTATTATCAATAGTAAATCCTATACCACCGTAAAGCTCATTGTTAATAACTACCCTTTTTGTCAAAGTAGTTATTGATGGACGTATAGGGTTATAGATACCCCTTATAGTATCTGAATCTACTAATTCGTAATTATAATTGAGGTCATACGTACGTTTCACATATTCAAACCCCAAATTCAGAAAATATTTTGTATTCCCCATTAGATTATTTTCACCTAAGCATTTTAGGTAGCTTAATCCAAAACCAAATACTTTATTATTTTGCTGTGTTACTCTATTGTATATACCTCTCACATATTTAGCGGAATCGTTAAAATTCAAGCCTTGGCCTGGAACCCTGTAAATATCCGAAATTCTGTTACCTTGACCTAAGGAATCACTTTTAGATGTATTAAAATTATTTTGATATAGATAGAAATGCACTCCTTGTTTACTATCTAATAATTTAGGTATAAATGCATCAATTTTAAAATAAGAAATAACTGCATTTTTTGTTTTATTATCCTCTAAGAAATCGAAAGAGTGACCCATCAATATTCTTATATTGCTAAGTTTTTTAACCTTATCGTTAACTATATTTTCTTTCTTTGTAAATATTATCTTCATGTGATCTAAAATACCCTGTGAGTCCAAGATCAATTCTATTGAATCTTCTTTAGCTTGACTCTTATTTACTGTAAATGGAATTTCAAAACCAGATACCCCAGGTTTTATAGTAATATTAACATCATTAAAATCATATACTGATTTTAAAAGATTATTCTTTTTTATTTTTACATCAGTATCAATTTTAATGTCACTAATTTTTAATTTTATATAGTTTGTAATATCTTTTTCTTCACTCACTATATACGTAACTTGCCTATTCTCAAATTTAATTGTTTGCGAATATCCAATGCATGATGCAGTAAACCAGGCAATGATAAATGTTGTGAAAAAATAGATCTTCTTCATAAGATTAAGTTAGTTTTTTAAGCAAATCTATCTTTCATCCATTCTTAATGATATACCTATAAATGGTAACATTTTTCGTACAATAGAGAACGTATGTTTTTGTTTGATGATTTAATGTTTCCTTTTTAGTCCTATACAGAGACTAAGCCTGTTCAAATATTCGTAGCATAGCATTTTCTGTACTATGAATACCCCTCTGACTTTAGTTGAGAATGATTTCGAAAAAAAATCGGAACATCGGCTCGACAAATACTTAGATTACTTCAACCCAGCATCCGCAAAGAAGGAGTTGAAGAAAAAGGAACTGGATTATGTAGAGAAGATGCGAAAGGCATTTGCTCTACGTACCCGCCTCTTCTCCCCTGAGCACGTCCGCAAGGCTATTGAGACGGAATACAGCCTGAGTTATAGCCAGGCTTGCCAGATCTATTCGGATATGGAGTATGTGTTCGGAAAGCAGGAAGAAACCGACAAAGCAGCCCTAAAACGCTTTCTAACCGAACATTACTACACGGCGATCGCCCTGGCTGTCAAGCACACAGTTGACGATCCTTTGAAAGCCGCTGAAATGATCATGAAAGCCTCGGAGAAGCTGGGAAATCTGCATGGCTTGAATGACGGCACGTCTGCCCTAACTCCAGAGCAGCTCATGCCCCCTCGTAATGTTACCTACGTCATTCAAAACGCTGTGATCGGGGGCGACGTAGCAAAGGAGGTGAGTAATGGCTGATGTAACCGAAAATCTGATTGTCAAGCGGAATCCCAAGCAATTGGAGTTCCACATGACTGTTATGAACAACACAGCCGATGGAAATGAAAAAGGCGAAAAGTACTCTGGTGGATTTAGGGGAACCTATCAAGCAGGTCGTGGTTCTGGGAAAACCAATGAATTGCTCCAGCTTATTACTGACAGTGCTTTCGCCTTGCCTCGGGCCACGGCAGGTTTAGCGGGTCTTACGTACCGTCAGATTCAGGATATCATCCTGAGTCAGAGCCAAGCTCTTTTCGAGGCCAACCGGCTGTATGAGTACAACAACCAATCGAAGTACGGACATTACGTGATCAACCGGCGTCCGCCCGATCATTGGTATAAAGCCTGGAATGCTCCAAAATCCTACGAAAACTGTATTGCCTTTGCCAACGGGTACACGGTTCAGATGCTTTCTGCCGACCGGCAGGAAACCCTTCGCGGGATGAACCTGGATCAATTGTTCATTGACGAATCAGCCACGTTAAAGGAGGATTTTTTCAACAAGATTCTCCGACCAACCCTACGAGCTAACAAAGGGAGGTACCGAGATCCACGCAAAGGAAGGGAAGGCTACAACCACCCCTTGCACTGGCTGGCAGTTGATTTTACCAGCTCACCCTGGCTACCCGAAGGGCAGTGGATTTTCAAGACTGAGGAACTGATGCTCAAGAATCCACGGAAGTATTTCTTCATGGAGTCCACGGCCTTAGATAACCTTGCCTTTTTACCAGCCGATTACATCAAGGAACAGCAAGAACTCTATAATCCGCTGGTCTTCGATGTAGAGATTATGAATAAGCGTTTAACCAAACTACCTAACGCTTTTTATAGCTCGTTCGAGGCTTCTGTACATACCTTCTCACCCGCCTACAATTATGAGAGGGATGAAAAAACGGGTATCCTAACTTCTAAACGTAGGGACTATGATCCGTGGAAGCCGCTGGAAACTGCGTGGGATTTCAATGCCTATTTTACTTCCCTATTAGTAAGTCAGGAAATAGATAAGGAACAGCGATTTATTAATAACCTATATGTCAAGGATGCGAATGGCAGTACCCTTGTGGAACGCCTGGCTAATGACTTCTGTGATTATTACCAGCACCACCTAAAGAAGGAGGTCCACCTATACGGGGATAGAGGGGGTAACAATAAGGATGCAGGACGCAAGCCTTTCTTTGACACTATCAAAGATATCTTCCATAAGCGTGGATGGAGAACCATTGACTATACCGAACGCTCATACCCAAAGTATCAAGTTCGTTATCAAGTTGTCAACGCATTGCTCCAACGAGCCAACGAACGCTTGCCTAAAATCACCATCAATCAGACTGAATGTAAAGCTTTGATTATCTCACTCCAGAACGCACCATTGGATGGATCGACATTTGAGAAGGACAAGAAGAGCGAGGGCAAAGCAACGATCGCTCAGGAGTATGCAACACACTTGTCTGACTGTTTCGATTACATTCTATTCAAGAAGTTCGCACGTTTCATCGAAGTAGGATCCACTCGAAAATCTGGAATGCGAATGGCCGGCTGACCCCTAGCCCGATCAGTTCAGGTACCCACCTACCAAAAGGGCAGGTCCCCCCTTTCATATAATCTCTTTTTCCGATTGGCGATCGCCGAAACGTTAAAGGGCGGGCCATGACTATAGTGTACACCGGAATAAAAAGGGGTGGTTTTCGGGATAAGTCGTTGACCTCTTGAAAGTTGCCCTTTTTGCTCACCGGAATCACCCCAAAAAACTGACCCTATTTTTTTCCGTCCTACTCATCGTCCTGTCTTCCCCGGATCATTGTATCAAAAAAGTGAATGGTTTTCGGAATTTATCTCAGCCAGGTATGGGCTGAATATCGTCAGCTCGGAGTGAATGGCCGTGATACTCCGATCTCCATCACCTACCGCAAAGCCGGTGGGGAATTTGGAGAAAAGCACAACATCACCCGCAGGGCTGGTAGTGATCCTTCCGGCACAAAGAAGGATCATTCCTCGGTACAGCACGAAGTGAAGACCGCTGGAAAAATGCACTTCACCGTGAACGGTCAGCCCTTCGAAATCTGGATACCACTCCTGTTAAGCTGGAACGGAAAAAAAATTGATCATCGGTTTTGATGGAAAAGTTAGGAAACACACGATTCAACTTCGAGCGAAGTGCTGAAGTCACAATCACGGGCGAGCAGTTCGATGACAATACCGGCGTAAAAGGCAAGGGTGGCAGTACGGTCACCATCGCAAAAAAGACCTACGACGTATACAAGTGGGGTTCTAACAACAAGCTACCTAACGAAATGATCGCGTTGCTCCGTTCAAACGGGGATATAGCCAACTTGATCGACACGTCGATTGACTTCTTTTTCGGTGCCGGCGTAGGTGTATTCCAGCATACCGTGGACAGCACCGGCACGCTGATCATGACACCCAAAGACGATTGGGAAACGCGGGAAAAATTGATCGAGGCCGAAATCCCTACGCTCGTGGATGCCTTCGGCACTTCGATTTGGGAGACTGCCAATGCGTTCATTAACGTATCAAACGATACAAAGGGCACAATCAAGCGGAAAGTAAAGGTTCTCGACCCGCTCACCGTTCGATGCGAGAAAGTGAAGGAAGGCTCGAAAAAGAAGATTTTCCTCACGTCTGCCGATTGGACGGGTTGGAACAAAAACGCCAACGCCGTTCCGGCATTTGACTATTCAAATCCGAACGCTCAGGTCGAATCCATCCTGCAATGCCACCGCTTTCAATCAGGCCAGTTCTACTATGGCTACGCCCGATGGTGGGCGGCGGCTGACTGGATTAAGCTCGCTAACCGTATCCCGAAAACGCACAATAATAGCCTCGATACCGAGTCAAACTTGGGTTACATCGTTCGGATTGCCAATGATTACTTCGATACCATGTTCCGCATTGAGAACATTTTGGACGATGAAGAAGCCCAAGCCAAATACCGGGACGCTTTTTATGCCATGTGTGACACGCTTCTACACGGTGGCGACGGAAAGCTTCGGATCATTTACGATGAAGTACCAATGGGCATCGATGGTAAACTACAGGAATACATCCGCTTTGACGCCATTCCACGGCTGATGACCGGTAAGGAATACACCGAGCTATACAGTGCCGCCGTGATGGCCTTCGCTAACGCCGGGGGCATTCTATCTAGTCTAGCCGGAGTTTCAGATGGAAAGATGATGGGCGGTTCCGGCTCCGAGCTTCGGGTTGCCGCCGAATACCAGCAATTCTACCGTACTCCTCGCAGTCGTCAGATGCTGCTCGACGTGCTGAACCGCATCATGCGAAAGCCGCTCGGATTGAAAGACAACGAATTTTTCGGCTTTAATAACATCCTGCTGGAAACCCTCGATAAGAGCCCGACCGGCTCCCGCACGGTAAAATCTAACAACGCATGATCGTAAAAGACATCGATGAAATTCGCCTGTACCTGGGCGGTTCCATATCCGCAGGAGCTACGTTCGCTCGCTTTGAGGCGGCAATGAAGGACGGTGAACGCACGATTCGCAAAATCGTTGGCGATGCGATCATGAACAGCCTCACTCAGCAGTACCAAGCCGGCACCTGGACTGATCCCAAATTCGGAATTCTGTTCAGCTACGTTCAGCGGGCTACCGTCTGGTGGGGGTATGCCGACTTCTTACCCATGTCTGCCGGGACGGATGGAGATAACGGCCTCGTAGAAAATACGACAGCCGACAACGGCCCGATCCGGCAAAGCGTGCTAGAAAAACGCATCAATAAAGCGGCTGATAAGTCGGCCGAAGCCATCGAAGAATTGCTCCAGTACTTATTCAACAACGCAGACAAATTCGACGACTGGCGTAATTCATCAGCTTATGCAGATGCGACGGAGTTGTTTGTCAATTCGGGTACCGCTCTAGCTCGCTATATGCCTCAAAGCAACGGTTCTTACCGAATGTGGCTAACGCTCAAATGGTACCTGCGTGAATCGGAAAGCTCGGTTCTGGCCTTAACCGGACGGCCCCAATTCGATGATCTGAAGGCTAAACTGAAAGCTCAGTCTTTGCTTACCAGCGTTGAAAAGGAACTGATAGAAAAGATTGGCAGGGCGTCAAGCTGGGTGGCCTACAAAAACGCTCTCCCTTATCTCCGAATCGTTTCGCTTCCCACGGGCGGTTTGCGGGTTTTATCGGAATTCGACGGAATCAATAACGCCAAAGCCCCTACCAACGAGCAGTTCCAAGAGTATAAAAATCTGGTGAAAAGTGAAGCAGAAGGCGAATTGAGCGAATTGAAAAAATTCCTCCTGGCAAACGCCGACCAGCTCCCTCTCTATAAGAATTCGACTGCTTACAAGCCCCCTTCCAATCAGTCCATTTTCGACAAAAACAAAGACTATACGCAGGTCATCCGAATGCGTTAACCCATGCACAATCACAAACACCGGTACCACGGGCCTCAGGTGCTTCGCGGTTCAGACCAAACAACTATGGAATCATCAAATCAATTTCCTGAAAACAAGCCTGTAACCTTAGAAGAGTTACAAGCTGAGTATGAGCAACAGAAGGTTCAAATTGAAGCCCGGCTTCAGCAAGAAGCTCAGGAGCTTCGCACCAAAAACATTAATCGCCGAAATGAATGTATTTCGAAAGCAGAAACCCTTCGTCAGTTAGCCCGCGAAACGAAAGATCCTGAAACGGCTGTCAACTACGTCAACGAGGCTAAAACTGCGGAAGCCGAAGCCGCCCTACTTGCATCAAACCTGGGAATCATCATCCCGGAAGCCCCTGAAGAAATGCAAGAAGAAGAATCGACTAGCCTTCTTTCTACCACCAAAGGCATTTGGGGATTGATCGCCTGGGTGATCGGCACGGCCATCTTATTCTGGATGGTAGGGACAAGCCTGGTCCAGTCGGAGGACAATGATTCGGCTTCACGGATGATGAACAGCGTGGGTTTGCGGCTAATCACCAACATCCTGCCTTTCGCTCTCACGTTTCTGGCCGTAATCGTTACCCTCAAACTGCTTTTCCCGGATCAGTATCGTTACTGGAATAACCGCCTTCAGTCTCCTTTCTCACTCCAAAACGACTTACAACAAGTTGAGCCATGGCAACGTATCGCCTTCTTTTCCTTCTCGGTAGCCTTGCCTGCCTGGGTTTTCACTATGCTGATGCAGGTAATCTTCGGATAGACCCCGATTCGGCACGGGCAAAAGTTGTAAAAACCGCCAAATCCTTACTCTACGTAAAGGAAAAGCACAACCACAACGACCATCCCATGATTACCGAGATGTTCGACAAGATCGGTTATCCGGGTATGAAGAAGGCATCCTGGACGTCCCGTATGTGGTGTATGGCCTACGTAACCTATTGCTTTACCGAAAACGGCATCAAGACCGGCATCCCCGGTCCCGCTGCGGTTCGCAACTGGAAGGCGGCCAAATCCAAACGGGTACCCACAGGCAAAGCCATTAAGCCCGCCGACGTCGCCATTTTCACCTGGGGAAGCCACGGGGGGTTGGTCGTCGAAGCTCACCCCAATCCGGGCTTTCCATTCGTCTATACTTACGAAGGCAACACCGGAGCTCCCAGGGGTGAACTGAATCAGAACCAAGGCGTATGGCCTAAAACCCGGCTGAGACGGGAAATTCTCTGTTTCATCCGCATCATTAACTAATCATGAGACGCCTTTGGATTAAGTATAAGGAAATCGTTCTCGTATTCAGTGCGATCGCTGTTCTAATTGCCCTGGTTGCTGGCGTACAAACCTGCCGGAGCATTAATAAAATCGGCGATCGCATCGCTGATAAGATTGAAAAGGAAACGTCTCCTACTGTTGTCGTTCACAAATATGACTCCGTTACCGCTAACAAAATCATTCAGATCGAGGTGGAAAGGAAGTTGGATCATGCTCGCGTGGATAGTCTGCGTGATACTCAGCTTCAAGCCGCCCTCGATAGCGTGTTCAACTATCGCCGTCGCTGATTCGCTCCCCCCAACTACGTCCAGCCTTCAGAAGCTCATGCCTCGAGGCTTTTACGTCATGACGGAAGAAGGAGCCAAAGCCGCCCTTAAAGCCAAAATTGATGCAGACGCGAACTGGGCTTTAAAAACGGAAGCGGAAAGAGCATTGCTACAGGCAAACGGTACCATCGTTGTTTTGACCATCGAAAACAACAAATTCAGGGAAGTGGTACGGGTAAAAACGGAAGAGTTCAAAGCCCTTCGCTGGGTCTTGCTTAAAGCAAATCTTTGGAGATGGGGTTCGGTTGCCCTCAATATCTTTCTGGCCGGGAAGCTGGCTAAATTCTACTGACGTTTTCGTCCTATTCACACGTGCATGAGGAAAGTAGGTTTGTCACCACACAAAACTCTACTTTCCTCATGCTTTTTATCCCATTCCTGGACGGCCTTGCTCAGCTTATCGGCTATTGTATCATAATACCAATAATCCTCCTTATTGTCGTTTTCGGCATTTCTTATACTTCTCATAGTGTCCGGCACGCACGATACCGAAAAGAGCTTCAGACCCAACACGCCCGCATGGTTCAGCTTCATAAAGAGCTGAATCTGGACGCTCTGTCTACCAGTGATCTGGTATCCATTCTCCTGCGTTTTCAGGAGACAATTAAAAATATGCCAGAGTCTGACCCTTCGTATGCAGACCTCCAGGCCCGAATTGAAGTGACTCAGAATAAACTTTCAGACCTTCAGCGGCCATGGGTAAAAAAATAA
The DNA here is from genome assembly GCF_031453245.1 of Siphonobacter sp. SORGH_AS_0500. NCBI lineage: Bacteria > Pseudomonadati > Bacteroidota > Cytophagia > Cytophagales > Cytophagaceae > Siphonobacter > Siphonobacter sp. SORGH_AS_0500. Next base: position 2,079,470 of record NZ_JAVIYT010000001.1, on the reverse strand, counting down.
AGTTCGTCAACAAAGGCAAGTCTAACACCTTTCTGGTACCGGAAAGCTGGCAAGAGTGTAAACCTGAACAGCTTCGCAAACTGGCTCCCTTCAATATGTTACGGGAAGAACTCCGAAACCGGCAAATATGGGAACACGTCGTACAGATCATGCTTCGATGCAAGCCCAATTTCTGGAAGAAACTCGTCATGAGTCTCGACGAATGGTGGTGGCTCAAGGAGCAGTGCAAATGGATTTTCGAGGTGCCTTTACAGCAGCAACCCTTTGCGTTTTTCACGATCAAAGGCGTCAACTATCACCTGCCCGCCCCGGCCTACGGCAATACATCTGCTCTGGAATTGGCCCTGGCTAACATTGCCTTCACCGAATACGCTCACCCGGACGAGCCTAAAAAAGAGGCACTCGATCAGCTCATTTTCATTCTATGCCGACCCGAACGGAAGAACCTAAAAAAATTCAGGGCTTCTAACGACTGGAACGGCGATGTGCGGGAACCCTTCAATGAGGCAAAAATGCTCGATCGCTCCCGCCGTCTGGCATTGCCCCTCGATGACAAAATCGCCATTCTCAACTACTTCGTCCAGATGAATAACGGATTTCTGGAAATGTACCCGGAATTTTTTGGCAAGAGCGGCAAAAAAGAGCCTCGGTATAAAGACGGTCGGGGTTGGGTGCTGATGCTCAAAAACGTAGCAAAAGAGGGTGGTTTTGGCGATTTTGATAAGGTTTGTGAAATGCCTGTACACCTGCTTTGGGCGTCCCTGCTGGATGATTTCATTACCAACGAAGAACTACAGGCCGAAGCCGAAAAACAATACCAATAATGCCTCTTATCACCGATCTGGTTACGCTCGATGCGTACCTCAAAACCGTTCAGGAATCCATCCCTGAGCTGAAAGATTACCAGTACCTCGATGCCGGCGACGACTTCGAAAAGGAACTTCAGGGGTATTTCAATCAGCGTTACAAAGGCCCCGTCCTGTTCTTGGGTATGTTCGAGGCTACCCTCATGAACAACCAGGCTCAATACTGGGAGAACACCTTTCAGGCTCACCTTTCCGTGCAGGTCAAAGCGGCTGGCGAAAAACCGGCTGACAAACTCAAAGCTCGCAACGATGCCTGGGCTTTGCTCCTAAAGGTGATCGGAAAAATCCGCATGGATTACGAAGACTCGGTTCGCGTTCCCGGCCAACCAAAATACATTTTTAGAATCTACGAGGATACCCTCCGGGTTACCGATCGCGTCGGTACCATCACCGCTTACGGCTGGGACATTGATTTTCAACTAGGGATTCCCGTCAACACGCATTTATTCAGCTAAGTATGGATTTGATTGCTAACTACCTGACTTACCTGCCCCTGCGGTTATCGCGAAACCCGATTGACGTTGTGGTAGATGCCGCCAGCGAAAGCGTCGTGGATCGCAGTGGGCTTTCTTACCTGCTTGAAATCTGGAAACCCCGAGCCTTTCAGTCAGGAGCCTATGAACTGTACAATACGCTCACCGGCTCCGAAATCCCACCCCGAAACGACAACGGCCTGATGATTCTGGAAGGCTGTCGATTCGAGATCCACTCGTTTATCGATGCCCTGCTCGACTGGAATCCCCCCACGGCCAACCAGACCGCCATCACGGTTTGCCCGGGGCTGACCATGCCGTATTTTCTCTATTCGCAGATTAATCCGGTACCCAGTTCGGAAGTGTTCGGCGATATGGAAATTGCGATCAAGGCCAAATTGCACGAAGACCAGTTTCCCGGCTGGAAGGATTTGTTTTTCGTCAACTGGATTGGTGAAGGCAAACGCTTTCTCACCTGGCAGGAAGATAACAAGCTCGTCGAACGCGATCAGCCGGAGTTTCTGTACTTTCTCATCAACATGCAGCCCAAGCCCGAAGAGCTGCGGTTGCGTTGCCGGATTCAGTACACCGATGGTTCCTACGAAACCCGCACCGTGAAGGTCGCAAAGGACATCATACAAAACTGCGTGTACTGCATTCCTGTGGGCCTTCAATCCCTGTCGCTTGAGACCTGGGCGTTGAGTGCAAATAAGCAAATCGACTCCTACGAAGTGTGGCTTAACAATGAAAACGACGATCGCATTTCAGAAATCCGTACCTATATCCTCTCGGATGAATACAACCGGAATGTGCGTTACCTCATTTTCCAAAACTCCCTGGGCGGTTTTGATACGCTGCGTTGCTACGGACAGGCTTCAACCTCGCTTAACGTAACCACAAATCTGGCTCAGAAAACACTGGAATCGGGTTATTTACCCAGTTCGGAGGAATTATTTGTAACCAGCAAAAACGGCGATCGCACGATTACGCTGAATACCGGATACCAGAAGGGAATCGCCCTTGATTACATGGAAGAACTGGTCTGGGCCGAAAAAGTCTACCTCGTTACACAGGAGGGCTTCATACCAATCATAGCGTCTAGCCAGAACTACCAACCCCAACAGGACGACGAACACCTGAACGGGCGTAGCTTCACCTTTCGCCACGCCAAAGAAGCCACAGCCTTCAGCAAGCTCCCCCTCGCTCAGGCATCCAGCACCCGCCCCACGGTGTGGGTTCCCGAACAACCCTACTGCCAGATTGATTCGAGTACGGGCCTGCGGAACGGATATCAGGGAGCCGCCAAACTGCGGCTGTACTATCAGGACACCATGCAGCCCGTTAAATCGGTCAGCACCAAGCCTAACGTACCCGGCACTGAAGGCTATTACCCGCCCCAAAAGTCGCCCGCCTGCGACGCCGGTACCACGCCTTTCAAGAATGCGGAAATTCGAAAAGCGGGCACCTTCGTGCGAAATAATTGCACGAACGCTACGGGTACTGTAGGCGAAGTGTTCGTTCTGGCGGGACGTTTCGGCTCGGAAATCAGCCAGGCCGATGCCGACAAGAGAGCCAGCAACGAGTGGGATCGCATCAATACGCAGGATTGGGCAAATCAGTATGGTTCTTGCCTGGCCGGGCCTGAATTCTACGAAATGTCGAATATTCCTGCGAATAAATTCAATGCTCGTTTCGGCTATATCTCAGGCGTTAACTGTGGTATTTCAGCAGGGCAAGCAATTATTACGGGCTCGCCCGATGCAGTGATTTACTCGAATGCGTGGTTTGCCGGCTACAGCCAGAACCCTAATTCGATTATCTATCCGGTTGGATCAAACGACATCAAACTACCCTGCGACCCCGGAACGGCTTACCGACTGAACATGACGACCAACAAGCCCATACGGATTCAGGTATACGTCAACGGTACCGAGATTTTCAATCGCACGTATCAGACCGACGAAAACGTGATTATGATTAATGAATCGAACGGGCCAAACCCACCAACGATCGCTAATCAGGGAAAAATGTACATCAAATTCACGCCCTTATGATGAATTTTGAAGTGCGAATCGACGGCAAAACGGTCGATCTGGACCCGAATACGGGCTATGATCTGGAGATTCTCAACCCCATGTCGGGTTGGGATTCGTTCACCGGATCAAAAGCGACCAACATTCAGCTCCCCTTTCACTCCCAGCGAAACCACGAGATCATGCACTGGCTGGCCGATACGCAGGTACAAACCAGCCGGGAGTTCTTTTTATGCGAAAAATACCTCAATACCAGCCTGATTGAAAAGGGCTGGGTAATCCTGCGAGATGCGACGGAATCCTACAGCCTTGATTTTACGGTAAATCTGAAGGAATTTTTCGGTACCCTGCAATCGAGATCTCTTTCCGAAATTGATCTGGGAAGCATTCCGGTACCGGCCTCTTATTCGGCTACGTTAGAAAATAGCTGGAATAACGGAGGTTTTGTTTTCCCGACTGTCCTCAACCCGGATTATTTTGGCGGGCAAAACCCTGGTAATTTTACTGGAAAAGTGAATGAGTATGGCTCTGGCGACTACACAACTTCGGTAAAAGTACCCTACTTCTTTGCCAAATGGGTGCTGAAAAAACTCGCTAATCTGGCCGGAATCACCCTTCACGGAGCAGCCTGGGAAAGCGAGCTGCTCAACCGGGTTCTCATCGGCAACACGCGGGCCATCGAAGGAGCTACGATTCAGCCCCGTCTGCACCTGCCTAACTATACAGTAGCCGGGTTCCTCGTTAATCTGTTGAAGGTCTTTCGGATTGTGCCTTTTTTCGATACCCACCGGAGAAAGCTTCGGCTGGAATTTGGTGCAGAACGGCTTCGGGGCATCACGGCTCTGGATTGGACGGAAAAGATGCAACGCAAACAGGGGGGTACCCCTTCCGGCGTGTCGGGTCTGGAGATCAGCTATACCCTGGATTCCAACGATGCCATGACGAAAGACGAGTACTTCTTTCCTTACACCACCCCCGGCATAACCGCCAACGACGTGGCTGGCAGTCTGCTCAAAATCCAGATCGGTTTTGCACCGTATCTGATGCAAAACGGACTCCCCTACTCCAAACAACCCGGCATCGTCAACAGTCAGAGCGATAAAACCTTTGGCCCCCGGATTGCCTTCTGGCACGGACTCGTGAACGGCGTTCCGCTGGCTTCTAACACTTGGAATGGCTATGATTTGCGGCTAACGGGGAGTAACGGGTTGGCTCAAAAATGGTGGTCGGTGGAAGAAAACTTCCAGATCAACGCCCTGAAAATCGTCCGGGACGTAGCCCTTTCGCCCGCTGATCTGGCCAAACTCTCGTCCATTTTCCGGGGGGAGTCTGCCGAACGCCCGATCGTGTACGCCCACGGACGCAACTGGTTCATTGAAAAAGTAGTGGTCCCTTCGGACGATCCCAAACTCTCACAGGTAACGCTTTGCAGATTATGAGTGGCATTTTAGAAATCACCAAGCAGGAATTTGACGACGCGATCAATGCCGAGCTGGAGGGCATCACCAAAGAGGCCGAACGTCAGTTTGCCGCAAAAATCGAGCTGTACGGCATCCGGATGACCGACGAGCTCCTGAAATCCTTCCGCCATTTCATCCTGAACCAGTCGGTATCCATGGTAGCGAAAGTCTCGATCGAGTTCTCAGCCTATGGCCGGATGAAGGACATGCGAAGGCTCCAGTGGCGAAGCCATGCCCCGCCCGTTTCGGAGATGGAATGGTTCGTCGCCAAGACCGGTCTCGAGAATTTCCAGTTCTTAAACGGCTACAAGCGTCACCACGCGGGCTGGTTTGCCACCGACCGCACGGCCATTCGCCGCTTAGCCTGGTCCATCGCCATGTCCCGCAAACGCTTTCCCAGCGTCAAGCGAAAGTACCGGGGAAGCTGGTACAATGCCGAAAAAGGCCGATTTATGGCAAATGTCCGGGATCGGCTACGCTGGCGAATCCAGTCGGCTGTCACTAATGCTTTAAAGGACGAGTATACTAGAGCATCTGCAAAATATAATTAGACAGCATAGTAAACTTTAAATAGTATTTTAAAACAATCAGATGTCTATTATATCAAGTCGAGTATTATAAGATTCAGGATAAGTGATTCCTTCAATAAAATATCTCAAAATGTATTTATCAAAATCGTCTAAAAAATACGAATTAATAAGTTCATCTTTATTTAAGTTATTGAAAAACTCTATTACTGAATGTATTGTTAAATGTTCATCTTCAAAATTTATTATTCCATGTAAATGCAACTTTCTAGAAATCATCCTTGGAAGACCATATTCTTCCAATTGATAAACAACAGAGGGCAAAAATACATGAGACAATCTAGAAACAAATGGTGATATATCTACATGATAGTCCAGTATTTCTTTTTGAAGTATATTAACATCATTTGCAATTGAAGAAAACTTGAAAGATATAATTCTTTCTAATTTAAAAAATCTATCAATACCAACATTAAGATTTTCAGATTGCTGCAAAAGTATTGGTATAGGATGAATCCAATTATTGGTAAGTATTTTTAAAAATCCTAAAAAATCTCCATACTTAACTTCGAACTCTTTTTGTAACTGCCATATTCTGTACAACAACGATGATTTCCAATCATTTGGATTATTTGAGTTTAAAGTTCCTAATCCTTTCCAAAAAGAAGGATTTTTAAGCATGTCTGTAGCTAGAGATTTAATAAATTCTGAATCAGAATTTTGAAACACATTTTGTTTCAAAAGTTTAATATACTTTTCTTTACCTAACAAATCAAACATTTCTTTCTTAAAAGAAACTATTTTATCAATATGCTCTTTAGATAAATTGTCTTTATATATTTCTTCATCTAAATCTCCTACTATACTATTTGAAAACGTAATATTTAACTGTGTTTGTGACTCAATTGGAGGTTTTTCGAGCAGATAAACTTTACCAACAAAATGTTTAAACATCCTACCGCTTCGCCCTATAATATTTTTGAATGTAAACTCATTTAGATTATGATTACCATCTTTATTTTTCCAAATAATGACATTTTCTGCTGAAGTATTAACACCTTCAACTATTGAAGAAGTAGATATTATAGTATTCAAGCCATTAACTTCTTCAAAAAGCTTTATTTGAATTTGACTTATGGATCTATGCAATTGACCATTATGTATACCTACCCCTCTTTTCACTAAATTAGAAAGTTTCCAATTTATATCATAGTTAGAAGACAGCCAATTAGAAAAGTTTAACAATAAAAATTCCTTTTTGGTATCTAGTTTTTCAAGTAATAAATTACCAACTTTTTCAATATTACTAAAATTACCGGCGTATATTAAACTCTTAGCTTGTGAATTAATTAATATACTTACAAGTGCATCACTCTTTTTTATTTCGTCACCATTAATATTTTCGTAAGAATTAATTCTATCTAAGAATACTGTATTAAAGTTTAGCTTATCTTCAAAAATAACATCTTTAGTAAAAATATTATCCTTGATATGAGTAATATTAGGAGCAAGAAAATATTTCTGCTTAGCAATTTTACCAAGTTTAATTAAAGCTTTTAATAAAATAGGTGATCTTTCTTTATCAAAGTCTGAACTAATTTTATAAAATTCATCGATAATAAGTATATCAATATCTTTAATTTTTCCTATGTAACTAATTGCTCTCTCTTGTGGAAAAATAAAAATATTTTTATTTGATAGCTCAACATCTGTTGTAGTAATAATTTTATACTCATTAGAAAATTTTCTAAAAATTCTTCTACGAGTTTCATCCGTTAATGCTATAGTTGGAACTATTACTACTACATTTTTAGGTTTACTTAGTGCAATAAATGCATCTATAACAAAACTTTTTCCAAAACTTGTAGGAGCACTTACAGCAATATTACTACCATTAATTAACTTTTTAAGGAGTGATGATTGTTCTCTGTGCAATGTCATAACGTTACCGCCGCCAACATCTACTTTGAAAGCTTCATAAACAAATCTATCTTGCCAGGAAGCTTGCTCGTAGTTCAAATAAGGATATAGTCCTGTTTCCCGTATTAAATGATTTATTAATAAATCATAAGGTATTTCATTTATTTTTAAAAAATTTAAAAGTTTTATTAATACATCTCGAGCTTCGTTTTCATTATCAGATACTAATAATGAATTTATCTTTCCGCATGTTTCGAAAATATCCATATTAATTATTTTTATAAAATTCTAAATTTCTATTAAATTTTTCAATAATTTTATCTTTTTCAGGAACAGGAAATAATATTATGTGAAATGAAATTTCCGAGTATAGATGAACAGATTTAGACATTTTGTTAACTTGTTTTTTAAAATACGAATTAGCTCTGTCTTTATGATAAGCAATAATTTCATCTTTATAATTCTGAGTCATTAAAGAAGTTTTATTAGTTATACTACACTCATGCAACAATAAGATAGGAATATGAAGTTTTGCTTTATATAAATCAATAGAAGTCTTTTGGTCTAAAATATCTAAGATAGATTTCCTCATGTTTGTATCTTTAACTAAATCATCTAGATCTTTGACTCTAGATATAATATAGTTTTCTTTTTTCAGTTTATCGGCATTTACAGAGTCACTTACAGAATTGACAATATCGTATAATCTACTATCTTGTATATCATTATAAAATTTAGCTTCACCAAGCCAAATTGAAAAATCATTACTATTATCAATTACAATATGAACACTGTCAGCACCTTTTGCATTATCACTATTGTTTTGTTTATAATAAATTTTTGGCACTACAGGTAAAGCCCCATAATGATGTTTCATTATGCCGTAAAGTAATACTTCTGCAAGCTCACTTGCTTGACCTATTTTAGCATTTTTATCTATAAATCTTAGATTTTTAGCTGCCGCAAGTAACAAAGATTGATTAATTAGACTTTCCCTTTCTCTTGAAGAAAGAGCTGTCTCTGCAATATTATCCCATATAAAGTTTTGAAAATCCTTATAACGCCATAGCCCTTCTTCCCATCCATTGATTAGGCTCAGAACCTTTTTTTTAGATATCGGAGTTAATTTCGCATCTATGTTGATATTTGTAAAGAAATCATCTATCAATACATCAAAACATACGTTGTTGGATATTTGCATATAAAAGTGGGGGTAGTTAATTACATTTCGACTGTAACGGATTGTTTTTAGAACATGCATCCCGGCACTAATTTATCGATTGTAAAGCAAAAAATTTATATTATTTATTTATTTATATACATTCAATTAATTACAATTACTTATTATACAAGATAAATTAGGTAGTTATAATTAATTAAATTTACATAACGTAGAAAATTAATATTAAAGAACAGATTCTTTGCTTTTCACGTCCTATCTATTTATGTTTTAATTAAGTCTTTTAGCCATCTATAACTACAAATAGATGGAACTAAGGGACAAATCAACGTTGGACCTGTACATCAACGGCGAAGCTGCTATCTCCCAACTCAATAAGCTCGATCAGGAATTTACTACCCTGAAACAGAAGCAGAAGGATTTAGCGGATGCCATGCGGGCCGAAGGCACTGATGAACAGACCATTAAATCAAGCGAGGCTTACCGGGAATTGGGCAAGCAGATTGCCGCCAACCGTAAGGAACGGGAAGCCCTACGCAAGGAAATGGACATCGAATCACTCTCCGTTAAGGAATTAACGGGTTTGATGCGTGACCTGAAAAAACAATATGATTCTGCCGTCGATCCGGCCGTTCGCGAAGAACTCGCCAAACGGATTGGTGCCGTTAAAGACCAGCTCGATGACATCAAATTGAATGTCAACAAACAGGAAAACGTTTGGGGTAGTCTCAAGCAATGGATCATCGGGGCGTTCACTGTGACCGCCGCCATTGAGGCCGGACGGGCCATTCTTTCTTACCTGGGCGATGCGGTTACCGCCGCCCGAAAAGCCGAAGATGCGTATGCCGACATGGCAAAATCGACGGGTCTGTCTGCCGATGAAGTCAAAAAGCTCGATACTAATTTAAAAAGCATCGATACTCGCACGTCCACGGAGGACCTGCGTGCCATGACCATAGTCGCGGGTCAGCTCGGTATTGGGTTAGATAGTGCCGGAAAAGTTACCGCCCAAACCCGAACCGAGATTGAAGGCTTTACCCGTGGAATCGACAAAGCAACGGTTGCCCTGGGCGATGAATTCTCGGGAGGAGTCGAAGAAGTAGCAAAGGAGATCGGCACGGTTCAAAAACTCTTTAAGGAGACAAAAGATATGAAGGTGGAAGAAGCGATCGAGAAGATCGGTTCGACCATTAACGAGCTTGGTGCGGCTGGTTCAGCTCAAGGGCCGCAGATCACGGACTTTACCCGAAGAGTGGCTCAGATGGGCGAACTCGCACCAAAGTCCGTAGCAGAAACGATGGGTTTGGGTGCAGCCATGATCGAGTTGGGTTCTTCCGCTGAAATTGCGGCCTCTGGTTACAAATCTGTTATGGGAACTGCGGCCTCCAGTACGGCTGACTTTGCCAAGCAGGTTGGTTTGACGGAGAAGGAAGTCCGCAACATGATCAATACCGATCCGAACAAATTCCTTCTAACGCTGGCAAAGTCATTTGAAGGGGCCACTCCTACCAACATGGCCGTGCAAATGGGTAACCTGGGTATCAAGAGTCAGGAAGCTCAGGGCTTCATGATGATGCTCGCTACGAAAACTGAGTTTGTTGCTCAAAAGCAGTTGTTAGCTAATGACGCCTTCAAAGCAGGTACCTCTCTCCAGGACGAATTCAATAAGAAGAACGAGAACGCGGCGGCTCAATACGAGAAGTTACAAAAGCAACTGGGTAACATTCAGGAGGAAATTGGTCAGGCTCTCTTACCTTCTGTTGGGAAACTCATCAGTGGTTTTTCGGACCTTATTAACTGGTTTAAATCTGCCACCACAGAAGGCCAACCGCTAAGTGTGGTATTCAAAAGCCTGGGAGATGTTGGTAAAATACTCTGGCAGATCATTACAGGAGTTTGGGACGTTTTTGTTGATTTGATCAGCATTTTCAAACCACTCACGGGTGGTATGGACGGAACGACCCTCGTCATTAAACTTCTGGCAACCGCCCTTCTTACCATTGTATCCACAACCAAAGCCGTATACAGTGCCATTCTCGTCATCATTGATGGTTTTAAGGTTCTCATTACGGCCGTCGAATCGGCTTATGGCGTTCTGAAAGGAGACATCAGCGTAACCCAGGGTATCAATAATATCATGGGTGCGGTCGGTTCACTGACCAGTCATGCGAAAACTAACTTCGGAAGTATTGCAACGGACTTTAAGAAAATCTGGGCTGATAGTGCCGCTGAATCTCAGAAAGCCACTTCTGCGGTAAATGCTCACGGCAAAGCGGCCGCAGACAATGCGAAAGCCCAGACTGCCCTTACTAAGGTAGAACAGGCTGCTCAGACCGCTAATCACCTCGAAGAACTCAAAAAACGGGGCGATAACGAGACTACTAGTGATGTAAAAATTCTTTCGGAAAAGGAACAGCGGGCTATTAATACCCAGAACGCCAGGGAAAGGCGGGAAGATGCCAGGCGAGATCGGGAAGAGAAAAAAGAGCAGGAAAAAGACGAGAAGATTGCCGCCGAAGCCATCAAAAATCATCAGGAAACGCAGGCCAAAATTGATCTGGCTAATATCAAGCAGATCGAGGATGAGAAAACCCGTAAAATCGTTCAGTTGGGCTGGGAGTACGAACAGAGCTGGATTAAAAACCAGAAGGAAATCAAGGACAAAGAGCAGTTTCTGGAATGGGAAAAAACCGCTCAGGCACAATTGAACTCGGATATCGCCCGGGTTAATGCCGAAATGAACGAGAAGAAGCGGAAGGAAGACGAAGCGACTCTGAAAAAGCAAAAGGAGAATGCCGAAGAGTTGGCCCGTACCGAATTCGCTACTTCCAAATCCATCATCGAGCGTCAATTACTTGATAAAAATCTTTCCGTTGACCAACGAAAGCAGTTGGAGATGAGTCTTCAAAATCTTCAGACCAACTACGAGCTGGAGCAATTGCGAATTCGTCATGAAGCTGCCGTGGCAAAGGCCAATCAGTCTGGTCAGGACACAACCGCGTTGACTGCCAAATACAATGCTGAAAAAGAATTGCTGGAAGCTCAGAGCCAGGCTAAGAAAAAGGACATCGAAGCTCAAAATCTGGAACAGCGGAAGCAGAACCAGCAGGCTTTTTTCTCAGCAATTAAAGGGTTAATGGATGGCGATTTTAGTGGATTCATGGATATTCTGAATAAGAAATTCGCTAATGAAAAGGCTAAAAACAACGCTGAACTTCAGCAATTCAACGCCAAAACGCAGGAAATCGGGGCGATGGCCGTGCAGGGTATGCAGCTTTTGCAGGGTCTGAATCAGAAGTTTCTGGAGTCGCAATTGGCGAAGATTGCTAAGGAGAAGGACGCTCAGCTCAAATCGTGGGAAGCTCAGTACAAATCTGGGAAAATCGACAAGCAAACCTACGAAAAAGAAGTCGCCCGAATTAACGACGAAGCTCGTGAAAAGGAGAAGGAAGCTAAGTTGAAAGCCTGGAAACGGGAACAGGCGTTGAACATTGCCATGGCAATCGTAAACGGTGCGATGGCAGCACTGAAATCACTAGCAACAATGGGCTTCCCGCTCGGTTTAATTGGTGTGGCCGGAGCCGCGATTGCAACGGGTATCCAGATTGGTATCATTAAGGCTCAGAAACCTCCGGAGTTCAAGGAGGGCGGCATTTTGCGGAAAATCTACGAAAAAGGTGGTAAGTACATTCGCAACGGTGGTGTCCCCGAAGGTCCCCGGCACGGAAGCCGGTACGGTGAATCGGGTATTAGCCTGGTACGCAGGGATACGGGTCAGGAAGTGGGAGAAATGGAAGGCGACGAACCTATCATGATTCTAAGTCGAAATACCTATCGAAACAACCGGCCTGTTATCGACAAACTACTCGACAGCTCCCTGCACAAAAACGGGGCCCCGATCTACGAGAAAGGCGGCTGGATGGGTTCAGACGGCGGCGACTACCGCGATTATCTGGAGAAACCGCAATTTGGTCAGCAATATCTTTTCGGTTCAAAACGAAGGAAGGCAGAAAGAGCCGCCCGCGAAGCTGAAGCCCAGGCCAATGCGGCGGCCGCAGAAGCTCAGGAAGAAGCCGACGCGGCTCTGGCCGAAGCTCAGTCCGCAGCAAATTCAGCGGGGGCAGCAGGAGGCGAAGCCTATGATGATGCGGTGGCGAGTAGCCAAGCAACGATGGATAACGTAGACTCCAACACCGGCGAAACCGTTGACCTTCTGAAACAGGTAAATGAAAAACTCAGTGAAATGGCTTCACGGCAGTCTTCACAGTCAGATGTAATCATAGGTTCACTGAACGGTATTATTAACAAGATCGGCGAAAGCAATTCGGCCCTGTGGAGCATCAACAGCAAGCCTTCGGTATCAAGTAGAGAAATCTCAGACGCGATCAACCGAAGTTCGGCTACGGCCAGCCAGAGTACGTTTGGTTAGTTTATGAAGAGCGGTTATCGGTTATTAGATAACCGCTCTATTTTTGTAAGTATCCATTCATTCTTAACCTGCTCAAATGAAGAAGTATTTACTGTTCATCTGTTTGTCCACCCTATTGTTTAGTTCTTGTAGAAAAAAGAAAGATGATCCTAAACCCCCTGTTAATGAAACCATTATAACAACGTCAGCTCTCGGAAGGATTTATTCATTGAATGCCCATACATGGAATGTAAATTGGTCAACAGAAGAATATTATACCAATACGGAGCCAGCTATCTTTAACAATATTGTATATATAGGAAAACAAAACTATTATGGTCCTAGCTATGTAGTCGGATATGATTTAAGTACAGGAAAAGAAGTCTTCAAAGTTTTTTTAGAACCTTCCTTACGTATCAGAACATCTTCTTCAAATTTAACAGTAACCGATAAATACATATTTGTTCATACAGAATTTAATCTAGTTGCCATCGATAGAGTTCAGAAACAGATGGTTTGGAAATGGACTTCCGAAGAAGGAAGGGGGGTAAGAATCATTTACAGTGATGATACAGTATATGCTGATACCGGTTATTTTCTATATGCGATTAATCCCCACTCAGGCAAGACAATCTGGAAGTCCCAGGGTTATGTAGGAAGTAATCACCTAGTAGGTAATTATAAAAACCTACTTTATGTAAGCCCTATATCAAGCGACAACGAACCTTTATACGCTTTCGATAAACAAACAGGAGCTTTAAAGTGGAAAAAAAGTGAAGCTAACAATGCAACATCAGTTGTATTACACGAAAATTCACTATTTGTTGGTACACGTCAGGGGGATTTTTACGCACTTGACCCCCTTACAGGTTCAACCCAATGGAGTATTCATTTGACAGATAACGAATTCAATAATGCTCCTTGTGTTACTGGAAATTACGTTTTCATCGCGAATAGTAAAACCACCTACGCCATTGACATAAAAGCTCGAAAAGTTAAGTGGACCTATGATATCATAAGTCCCCCAAATCATATTTATTCTATATCAGACCCCGTGGCTGCTAATGATAAAGTATATCTCAAAGCGGGTAAACTCTTTGCTTTTGATATCAATACAGGACTGCCAGAAATCATCTCTAGTCCTGATACTGAGGAGTTTTACGGGACCGTTCCAATAATAGTTATTGATTCTAACAAAAAAATTCACTGTTCATGGAACAGTGAAATGAAATCTCAATACTAAAGCGTACTTGATTTATTTTTTTACGGGAGCTACAATCTGCGATAGTTTGTCAGCTCCCGTTTTCAATTCTTTATTGAAGTAACCTTCTGTGATGCTAACCGAGCTATGCCCTAAACCCGCAGAAATAGAATAGATATCGTTACCCGTCAGCTCACGCGATACTTCCGCAAAACTATGGCGGGCTACGTGTGTACTGATGTGCTTCTCAATTCCTACTTCCCTAGCAACCTCTTTCAGCAAACCATTGATTTCTGCCGTCCAGCTCTGCACCAGTTTATGATGCTCTAACTTTCTCGGATTTTGTGATAGAAAGGGAAATACGTAATCGCCGGGTTTTACCTGCTGTGAAAAGTACTCCTCCAGAATTTTCCGAATGGGTTCCGTGATCAGGATATCCATTTCTTTTCCGGTCTTGCTCATCACGTAAGTAAACCGGCTTTTATCCGGTTTGACCATCTTCCATTTCAACTCCAGAGCATCCCGAATCCGCATGCCCCGCGAATAAAACATCAGCACGAAAATATTGCGGGCATGAAACAGTGACTTCGCATCCGAAAAATCTTCGGCCGCCATCCGTTCCACTTCTTTCAGGGTAAGCTTCGCCTTGGGAGTCACTTTCCCACGGGTGAATTTTATTTTAAGCCAGGGATCTTTCGGAGGATCGAAGACATCGGAATTGACGGCTTCGAAGTAGATCACTTTGATATTCTCCAGATTTTTCGAAGCCGTAGACGCCGAGTTTCCGAGAGTATGAACCATATACCGCTGGTAGCTGCTGATAAACTCGTAGGTGATTTCAGCAAACAGAAGATCCTGCTGATCGAGGTACTTTTTAAGTTTGTTCAGTACCGACTGCACCTTATCACGAGAGGACGCATTGGCAATACGTTTTACATACTTCTCGGCAAAGGTTAGAAAGCTCTCCCCTACTACTTCATTCCGGGCTTTCCGCTGAAGATCGCGAGCAGATATACTTTTATTCTGCACATCCGCCTTACTCACCTCAGACATCAGCTTGTTTACCTTCTCGCGAATGGCGGCATTGATAGCGGATGCAATGGGATGGCCTTTCCGGACTTCGTGCTTATCGGTATTCCAGAATTTCTCGTGGACGCTGTATTCGGTAGCTACTCTGCGGTGTTTTTTATTCTGGGTAATGCGAAGCTGGATGCGTTGGGTACCGTCTTTAAGTTTTTTACTATTCAGTTCGGGGGTAATGGATATATCACTCATGAAGGTTGGTAGATTGGGTGTAACAATTAGGTGTAACTTTTCCCCAATTGTGGCAAACACTGGCAATCGCAAATAAACAAAAAAACGTCCTAGAAACTTAATTTCTAGGACGTTAGAATGTGTGACCTTTCGCGAGTAATCTAGGAAGTGATCCCAGCAGGACTCGAACCTGCAACCTACTGCTTAGAAGGCAGTTGCTCTATCCGGTTGAGCTATGGGACCAGACTCAGCCGGTTTCAGCAATGGTTCGCAGTATTTCTGAGAACTGGTACTGGTCAATGTGTCGGGGTGGCCAGATTCGAACTGACGGCCTTCTGCTCCCAAAGCAGACGCGATACCGGGCTACGCTACACCCCGAAAAACTAAACGTACTCTAATTTACTTGAGAGACTGCGGAGAGGGCGGGATTCGAACCCGCGGTACGCTTTAGGCGTACGACAGTTTAGCAAACTGCTCCTTTCGGCCACTCAGGCACCTCTCCTGTTCCGTTTCGGTCTGCAAATATAGGGTTATAAAATCGCCGAACGCAAGTATTTCTTAAAAAAAAATCCGTCTTTTGTGTTTTTCACTGCCTGCCACCCTATGATTTTTAACCGCGATTGGAGCCGGACTGAGCTGATTTTCATTGCCTTATTTGTCATTTTTTACCTCATTTATTTAGGTAGAACTTTTTGGTATGCTTATCAATTAAAAACCTCTGCCCGCTCTGCTGCCCTGAAGTTTTTCCTACGTTCTACCGCCATGGGTGCTCTCATCATTGGTTTGCTGGAACCTTCCTTCGGTGATCCCGAACGCGAACTCCAGGCTGTAGGTAAAGATATTTTTCTAGTCGTAGACGTTTCTCGCAGTATGGATGCCACGGATGTGCAGCCCTCCCGACTGCAACGCATCAAGTTTGAACTGAATCGGCTCATCAATACCTATCCAAGCGACCGCTTCGGGATGATTGTTTTTTCGTCGGGAACGTACCTGCAATGTCCGCTTACCTTCGATCGGAATGCTCTGACCATTTTCATTGAATCGCTCAATACTCAAATGCTCACCGATCAGGGAACGGCTTTTCAGCCCGCTTTGGAAATGGCTCTGGACAAGCAATCAACGGATACGAGATCCAATGCTTCCAAAGTAATCCTGCTCATTAGCGACGGCGAAGATTTTAGCAGCGTCAATACTAAAACGCTCCGGGCCATTCGTCGGCAAGGCATTCATTTGCTTTGCCTGGGCGTAGGCACTCGGGAAGGCAGCCGAATCCCATCCAACGGGAGTTACGTTAAAGACGAGGACGGCAATTTTGTGCGAACAATGTTGCAGTCCGAATCACTGGAAAAAATCGCAAGCGAAGCGGGGGGTTCTTACTTCGAAATCACTTCGGTTCGAAATGATTTTCCACAATTGAGTCAAAGCATTCAGCAAATTGCCGGGCGACTCATTGACCAGCGAAAGGTGTCTATTACCTCCAACCGTTACTATTATTTCGTAATTCTGGCCTTAATTTTGCTGAGCTTCGATATTATGATTACCGTTCGAACGTTCCGACTATAAGAACTGCGAGTTATGAATATATTCTGGCTGAAAATTGCCATCTGGCTGACGACCCTGGGCTGGCCCAACCAGATCATCCAGCGAAACCAAGCCAAAACCATTGCTGAAAATGCCTATCGTCAAAAAGATTACGATCAGGCTCTGGCGTATTACGAGTATCTGGAACGCACACAACTTGTTCCCGAACCGGATGTCATCCTGAATCTGGCTCATGCGGCTTTTGCTAAAAAAGACACGGCTTTGGCTATCAGCCAATACCGCCGGCTGGCTCGCGTTTCGAATGCGGGCATTGCATCAACAGCTTTGAATCAGTTGGGCGTTTTGTTATGCTTTTCCGGCGATACCCTCCAGGCCGAAGCTCAGTTCCAGGAGGCGATGGTTCGTAATCCAGACAACGACCAGGCCCGGTTTAATTATGAGTTGGTTCGAAGAAAACACCTGACTCCACCGCAAGGGAGTCCGCCGCCAGAAACTCCGAAATCTTCCGAGACGCCACCTCCACCCACTCAATCGGCAGAAGTAAAGGTTTCTACCCGAAAGGAACAGATTTTAAAATCCCTGACGCAGTATAACCTCACGGAAGAACAGGCGACACGATTGCTGGAGGCTTCCCGAAATCAGGAAATCCAGTACATCCAGCAGCATCCGCATAAACCCGAGAACACGATGGAAACCAAGGAGAAATGGTAACCGCCTTCTTTTTTCCAAACGTTCATCAATCAGGATTACGGCTGTTTCCTTGCTAAAGTTGGCATTTGACGCTCCGCTGGTTAATTTTGCAGCTTGTAACTTATTTTCAGGTTCATGCCTATCTCCCGTACTGATTTCCAATTTCCCGGTCAGACCGGCCTGTATCATGGCAAGGTTCGTGACGTATATTTTTTCGAAGATTACTTACTGGCCATCGCCTCCGACCGGATCTCGGCCTTTGACGTAATTCTTCCCCACCCCATTCCTTATAAAGGACAGGTGTTGAATCAGTTAGCGGCTCATTTCCTGCGAGCTACGGCGGATATCGTTCCGAACTGGTTACTGGAAGTCCCGGATCCGAACGCTAGTTTCGGCTGGCGTTGCGAAGCGTATCCCGTTGAAATGGTAGTTCGCGGTTATTTAGCCGGACACGCCTGGCGTACCTATCGTTCCGGCAAGCGGGTGCTGTGCGGCGTTACTTTGCCCGAAGGGCTAAGAGAAAATGATCGCCTTCCCCAGCCGATTATTACCCCCACCACGAAGGCTCACGAAGGTCATGATGAAGACATCTCGCGGGAAGACATTCTGAGCAAAGGCTTAATTTCCGAAGAGGAATATACGCAACTGGAGCAGTATACGCTGGCTTTATTTGAACGCGGCACGCAAATGGCCGCCGACCAGGGGCTGATTTTGGTGGATACCAAATACGAATTTGGCAAGCGTGGTACGGAGATTTACCTGATTGACGAAATTCATACACCCGACTCCAGCCGTTACTTTTACGCCGAAGGTTATGCGGAGCGGCAGGCCGCGGGTGAAGCTCAGCGACAACTTTCCAAGGAATTTGTTCGCGAATGGCTCATTGCCAATGGATTTCAGGGACAGGAAGGCCAAAGCGTTCCTGAAATGTCTGAAGAGTGGATTAATCAGATTTCTCAACGATATATTGAGTTATTTGAAAAAGTAGCGGGTGAAACGTTCACGCCTACGCCCGATCCAAATCCACTGGCCCGTATTGAAATGAATGTGAACCAGTTATTAGCTTCAAGAGCATAATTGTTGTTTGTTGTTTGTTGTTTGTTGTTTGTTGTTTGTTGTTTCTACAAATAAGATTTTATAGCATTATTAACCTGACAACCATCAACTAAAAACTATATAAAGAACGATGGATTTAAAAATTGAAAAAAATCAGCAGTACGTATTAATTGACATCCCACAGGCGACGATTGATACCGAAGCTTCTCAGGCTCTTTCCAAAAGCGTTGCTTCACTCTGGAAAGAAGGATATACTAACATGGTTATCGATTTAGCTCAGGTTCAGAACATTGAACAGGACGGATTCTCTGTACTTCGTAAAGCCAACGAACTGTGCTTACGGGATGGTGGTTTGTTTGTTCTGGTCACCAAAGACGATGAGCTTACGGAAGAACTGGACGGGGCCAAAATCCGCGATCTGACGATTCTGCCAACCGTTGAAGAAGCCGTTGATGCCGTCTTCATGAATGAGCTGGAAGGCGAATTTCGCGAAGAAGAAGACGATGAATACGATTACGGCGGAAGTGCCGATGAAGAAGGCAGTTCCAGCAGCAAGGACGAAGAATATTAAGGGAAAGCCGACCGCTGGGTCGGCTTTTTTGATTCAGGAATAATTCTTTTCTTGCCTTTTGCAACATAAACGAAAGGAAGACGCTTTGCAATTTCAGGTCACGATATTAGGAACAGGTTCTGCCACACCAACGCTTCACCGAAACCCAACAGCCCAGTGGATTACGTACGAAAGCGAGCATTTTCTGGTGGATTGTGGAGAAGGTACACAGTTGCAGTTACTTCGGCATAAAATGCGGCTCAGTCGGCTGTATAATATCTTTATTTCGCATTTACACGGCGATCATTACTTTGGTTTATTTGGGTTATTAACCAGCATGAGTTTGGCCCAACGGCAGGAGCCACTGGCAATTTACGGTCCCCATGGGCTGGACGATATTATTACTACCCATTTCAAATATTCCGATACCCGGCTTACCTATCCGCTTGAATTTCACACCACGAATCCGCATCAGCAGGAACATATTTTCGAGAATGAACACCTGACGGTCGAGACGGTTCCGCTGAAGCATCGCATTCCGTGTACCGGTTTTATTTTCAGGGAAAAACCCAAGAAACGAAATCTCATCAAAGGCTTGGTTCCAGAAAAAGCCCTGCCGGAAGAGCTTATACAGCTTAAGTCAGGGAAAGACGTTTATGATGCGAATGGGAATCTCAAATACAGCTTCGAAGCCCTGACCACGCCGCCACCACCGTTGCGGAGTTATGCTTTTTGCTCGGACACTTTATACCTGCCCGATTTAGCCGAAGTTGTTAAAAACGTAGATGTACTATATCATGAAGCCACCTTTGCGAACGACCTGCATGAACGGGCCTTACGAACGAATCATTCGACGGCGGGACAGGCGGCTCAGGTAGCCAAAGATGCTCAGGCGGGGCAGTTACTATTAGGACATTTTTCTTCCCGCTACCGGGACGTTACCCAAATTTTGCTGGATGCTCAGGAAGTCTTTCCTGCATCCATTCTGGCAGAAGAAGGGAAAACGTATGAAATCGGAATTCACCCGGTCAGCAACGATCATCAGATTTTTTAATCCTTCTATTTCAGTACAGTCAGAGACTAACCCATATCTCTTCCAATCAGATGTAACGTTAGCTGTTTCTAAAAAGGAAAAAATTAGAGTTGAGCGTGGGGTCCTGGGAAGTCGGTCTGATTTCCCATAAAACTAGCAGGCCATCTACTTTTCAGCTTCAGATCACTCGAAAGCGAAGTATAGAGAAGATCATCTTTAAAAGCATTCGGCTTCCCAAGTATTATTTTATGAAAAAGACACGGCCTGTTTGGTCGTGTCTTTTCGTATGCGAAATCCACTAAAATTTCAGATTTGAACTCATTTGCCCACTTTTTGTTAGGTACAGCAAGAGATTTTATACAGAAAAGATAGATTTTTTTACAAAAAACTTACTTATAAGCTTAATGAAACATTAAATCGGAGATTTCACCAGTTTTATTTTAATTTCTATTAAATCCGAAACCTCTAAATCAGTATTTTCAATTTTTCAATAATTAATTCTTCAAATTGAAAACCTGTAAATGTAATTATCAAATTTTTAACGATTTTAGTGTTTTGTTAATAATATGATAATCCTAACTGAAAATTTCATTATTTCTGCACTTCAGAAAAAATCCAAATTTTATATGGCTAACACTATTTTTTACCAATTATTTTTTGCACTATCTTAGCAGACCAGTTTAATATCTGTGGTACTTATTCTTATTTACACAGATTTTCTTCTGAACCTTTTTTCCTTATTGCATTACCGATTTTTGAATTTTTACCGAGCAAACCGTTAGGGATATGTCAAACCAGCCTAACCAGCAACCTCTGGGCCTCTATCGCCCTGAATTTGAGCACGATGCCTGTGGCATTGGCTTTATTGCCAATATGAAAGGCCGTAAATCGCACCGCACGGTTCGCGATGCCATCCAGATTCTGGAACGCATGGATCACCGGGGTGCCTGCGGCTGTGATCCAAACTCCGGTGACGGAGCGGGTATCCTGTTACAGATTCCTCACGAGTTCTTTCTGAAAGTATGTGCCAAAGAAGGCATCAGTCTTCCCGCTTCCGGCGATTATGGCGTTGGGATGACCTTCTTCCCGAAAGATGACGCTGTACGCAAAGAGTGCAAGGAAGTGATTCACCGTCAGGCTCTTGAGTTAGGGCTTGAGATTTTAGGTTACCGCATTGTTCCCGTGAATAACACGGACATTCAGGGTGCCGATTCGGGGGACTCCGAGCCTCAGATGGAGCAGTTATTCATTCGTAAGCCCGCCCACCTTACGGGTGAACTGGACTTCGAGCGAAAACTGTACGTATTCCGTCAGTTAGTTACCCGCGTGGTTAACGAAGCCGTGCGTGGCGTTAACGAGAAGTTTTATTTCTCGTCACTTTCCAGCCGCACGATCATTTACAAGGGTATGCTCACGACGATGCAAACCCTGCCTTATTTCCTGGATTTACAGAACGAATCGGTAACGTCAGCATTTGCTATCGTTCACAGCCGTTTCTCTACCAATACATTCCCTGAATGGAAGTTGGCTCAGCCCTTCCGTTTTATCGCTCACAACGGCGAGATTAACACCGTAAAAGGGAACGTAAGCTGGTTCAAGGCAACTTCAGCCCTGTTCAAGTCAGACGCTTTTTCGGATGAAGAACTGAAAATCATTCGCGAAGCCCTCTGTCCTGCCGGGCAGTCGGATTCGGCGAACCTGGATAATGCCATTGAGTTACTTTACCTCGCGGGTCGTTCATTACCTCACGTAATGATGATGCTGATTCCCGAAGCATGGGACGGCAATACCGAAATGGACGAGCAACGCAAAGCATTCTACGAATACCACGCAGCTCTGATGGAGCCCTGGGATGGGCCAGCTTCGATCTCGTTCACGGACGGTAAAATCATCGGTGCTACGCTGGATCGTAATGGTCTACGTCCGAGCCGTTTCTGGGTGTTGGATGACGATACCGTTATCCTTTCTTCGGAAGCCGGGGTTCTGGACATTGATCAGTCAAAAGTAGTTTCGAAAGGCCGTCTGCAACCCGGTCGTATGTTCGTAGTGGACATGGAGCAGGGTCGCATTATTCCTGACGAAGAACTGAAATCAGAAATTTGTGCGTCTCAGCCTTACCAGAAGTGGCTGAACAAGTACAAAATCACGCTGAACGATCTGCCCGAGCCTAAAACGGAGTGGAATACCCCTTACGATAAAGATCTGGTTACCAAGCAACAGGTATTCGGAATGACGACGGAAGACGTTCGGATCATTCTGACTCAGATGGTAGAGACGGGTAAGGAAGCCCTTGGTTCGATGGGTGTGGATACGCCTCTGGCCATCCTTTCGGATCAAAGCCAGCACCTGAGCCATTACTTCAAGCAATTGTTTGCTCAGGTAACCAACCCTCCCATTGACCCCATCCGCGAACGTACCATTATGTCGCTGATGAGTTATGTAGGTGGTTACGGTAATATTCTGACGGAATCTCCCGAACACTGCAAGGTGCTGGAATTGCGTCAGCCAGTACTGGATAATACCGAACTCGAAAAGATTCGGAACATTGATACCCGTCACTTCACGAACAAAACGGTTTACATCACCTTCCGGGCTAATGGCGGCGAAGGTGCTCTGAAAAAAGCCCTGAAACGCATTTGTGAAGACGTGGAATACGCAGTTAATGATGACTACCAGATCATTACGCTGTCGGACCGTGGCGTTGATTCTAACCACGCTCCAATTCCATCCTTACTCGCTACTTCAGCCGTGCATCAGCACCTGATTCGCAAGGGATTACGGGCAAAAGTTGGTCTGATTGTTGAGGCTGGAGACGTATGGGAAACGCATCACTTTGCTACGCTGATTGGTTTTGGTGCGGCGGCTGTGAACCCTTACATCGCTTTCGAAACCATCTCGAACATGCGGGACAAAAATCTCGTGTCGGTTCCTTACGATTTCGATAAGCTCTGTGCCAATTACACGAAGGCGGTTAATGGAGAATTGCTGAAGATTTTCTCTAAAATGGGAATCTCAACGCTTCAGAGTTACCAGGGTGCTCAGATTTTCGAAGCACTGGGTATCTCTAAAGAAGTGGTGGATGAATATTTCACCGGCACCGTTACCCGCATTGGCGGACTGAATATCGAAGGTATCCAGACGGAAGTATTGATTCGTCACCACCAGGCTTTCCCCGAAGTTCACGTGGGTAACCCTCGCCTGGAAGTAGGTGGTTTCTACCAGTGGAAACACCGCGGTGAATTCCACTTGTTTAATCCCGAAACCGTTCACGCTCTGCAACAGTCGACGAAAAAGAATGATTTCGAGTTATTCAAGAAATATACCAAAGCCATTGACGATCAAACGCAGAAAACGGCTACGTTACGTGGTCTGCTTGATCTGAAATTACTGCCCCAATCGGAATGGCTGAAAGACGAAGAAGTAGAGCCGATTGAAAGCATCATGACTCGTTTTGCTTCGGGTGCGATGTCCTTCGGTTCCATTTCATGGGAAGCTCACTCTACCCTGGCAATTGCCATGAACCGGATTGGCGGTAAGTCCAATACGGGTGAAGGCGGTGAAGATCCGAAACGTTTTTATACGGTATTCGAAAACGGTGATTCGATGAACTCTGCCATCAAGCAGGTAGCTTCTGGCCGTTTTGGAGTAACAATGGAATACCTGACGAACGCCAAAGAATTACAGATTAAAATGGCTCAGGGAGCGAAACCTGGTGAAGGTGGACAGTTACCTGGTCATAAGGTAGATGCCTGGATTGGTAAGACGCGTCACTCTACGCCCGGCGTAGGTCTGATTTCGCCTCCTCCTCACCACGACATTTACTCCATTGAAGATTTAGCTCAGCTCATTTTTGACCTGAAAAATGCCAACCGTCAGGCTCGTATCTCGGTGAAACTGGTTTCTGAAGCCGGTGTAGGTACCGTAGCTACGGGCGTAGCCAAGGCTCACGCCGATCACATCCTGATCGCCGGACACGATGGAGGTACGGGAGCTTCTCCCCTGTCATCCATCCGTCACGCAGGTCTGCCCTGGGAGCTTGGTTTGGCTGAAACTCACCAAACGCTGGTTCGGAACCGCCTGCGTGGTCGCGTAACGATTCAGACGGATGGTCAGTTAAAGACGGGGCGAGACATTGCCATCGCCGCTCTGTTAGGTGCCGAAGAATTCGGTGTAGCCACGGCTGCTCTGGTAACGATGGGTTGCATCATGATGCGTAAATGTCACCTGAATACCTGTCCGGTTGGGGTGGCTACGCAAAACCCTGAACTCCGTGCCTTATTTACGGGAGATGCCGATCACGTGGTAAATCTGTTCCGCTTCCTGGCGACTGAAGTTCGTGAATACATGCGTAAGCTTGGTTTCCGCACGATTTCTGAAATGGTAGGTCACGTAGAGCGACTGAAAATGCGGGAAGGCGTTCAGAGCTGGAAAGCCAAAACGGTTAACCTCAAGTCCATCCTTTACCGCGATCCAATGTACGATACGGAGCCGATGGTGAAAGTAGAAGAGCAGGATCACGGCCTGGACGTTCAGCTCGACTGGGCGATGATCGAAGCAGCGAAAGCCGCTCTTGACAATCAGGAAAAAGTAACGGGTGAATTCAGTATCATCAACGTAAACCGTACCGTGGGCACCATGCTCTCGAACGAGATTACGAAAAAATACAAAGCCAAAGGATTACCTGCGGGCACGATCCACTACAAATTCCGTGGTACAGCCGGACAAAGCTTCGGAGCTTTCGGTACAAACGGGATGAAACTGGAACTCGAAGGTGACGCCAATGACTACGTAGGAAAAGGCCTTTGCGGAACGGAGTTGATCATTTACCCCGACCGTAACATCCGTCCCGATTTCATTCCTTCGCAAAACAGTATCGTGGGTAACGTTTGCTTCTACGGAGCTACTTCGGGTGAAGCCTACATTCGCGGAATGGCTGGTGAACGGTTCTGCGTTCGTAACTCCGGTGCGAAAGTTGTGGTTGAAGGAATCGGTGATCACGGTTGTGAGTACATGACGGGTGGTCTGGTGATTATCCTGGGTAATACAGGCCGGAACTTCGGTGCCGGTATGAGTGGTGGAGTAGCTTACGTCTGGGACAAAAACGGAGACTTCGCCGAGAAGGTTAACCCTGAGATGATTACGCTGGAAAAATTATCCAGCGAAGATCACAGCATCGTACGAATGTTTGTAGACAAGCACCTGACTTCTACCAAATCCAAAGTAGCGGCAACGGTATTAGATAGCTGGGACGTCATCGCCGATCAGTTTGTGAAGGTAATGCCAACCGATTTCAAAAACGCTCTGGCTAACAAGGGTATTTCCCTTAGCGATCAGATTGCTAATAAAGAGATCGTATACGGTGACTTTGTAGCTGACGTGCTGGCCAAATAGTTTGGACGGAGCGGATACGCTAATGTATCCGCTCTTCTCCTCCCCTCATTTACTTTTCCAAATTGATCATTCCTTACTGCCTAGGCAGTGATTACAATATAAGACAATGGGCAAACCAACTGGTTTTCTGGAATTTACGCGTGAAGTACCCACCAAGCGTCCGGTTGCTGAGCGTAAACTTGATTACAAGGAAATTGATATTGATCTGTCTTTTGAGCAGGTGCAGACGCACAACGCAGCCCGTTGTATGGACTGCGGAATCCCTTTCTGTCATAATGGCTGTCCGCTGGGAAACATCATTCCTGAATTCAACGACGCTGTGTATGAAGGCAACTGGGCTTTAGCGTACGAAATTCTGAGTTCAACGAATAACTTCCCCGAATTTACGGGCCGTATCTGTCCTGCTCCCTGCGAGTCAGCTTGCGTTTTGGGAATTAACAAACCCGCCGTTACGATTGAATACATCGAGAAATCGATCATCGAATATGCGTTTTTACATAATCTGGTAAAACCGAACATTATCGATGAAAAAGACCGTACGGGCAAATCTGTAGCAGTAATCGGTGGTGGTCCTGCGGGTCTGGCAGCCGCTGCTCAGCTTAATAAGGCGGGTCACTGGGTAACCGTTTATGAACGGGCCGATCAGGTAGGTGGCTTATTACGTTACGGCATCCCCGATTTCAAACTGGAGAAATGGACGATTGACCGTCGTGTGGAAGTAATGAAAGCCGAAGGTATCGTCTTCAAAACGGGTGTTAACGTTGGTGAAGATGTTTCCGGCTCTGAATTGCTGGAACAATACGACTTAGTATTACTCTCGGGTGGTTCAACAGTAGCCCGTGGCATCAATAAAACCTGGGATGGCAAGGATGTAATTGGCTGGGATACGTACCTGAACAAAGGTGTTCATCCTGCCATGGAATTCCTGAGTCAGCAGAACAAACGCGTGGCCAACATCGACCGCGTGTACGATCACCGGGGAGCGAAATACCAGAATGGCGAATTAATAGCTACGGGTAAAAACGTAGTAGTAATCGGTGGTGGTGATACAGGCTCTGACTGTATCGGAACTTCTAACCGTCACAGTGCGGCGAAGGTAACGCAGGTAGAAGTAATGCCTGAGCCTCCAAAAGATCGTCACCCAGGTACGCCCTGGCCGCTGTGGCCCAACATGAAACGTACCAGTACGTCCCACGACGAAGGTTGTGAACGCCACTGGAGCATTTCAGTGAAGGAATTCATCGGCGATGGCGAGAAGTTAACGCATTTACGTATTGCTGACATCGTACTTACTGTAGTTGACGGAAAAGCTCAGAACGTTGAGCAAAACGAACGCGTGATTGAGTGCGACCTAGCTCTGATTGCGGCTGGTTTCTTACATCCTCAACGCGAAGGTTTATTAGCTCAACTGGCAGAAAATGGCTTAGAGTTCGATCCTCGCGGAAACGTTCTCTCAGAAAACTATCAGACGGGTATTGACAAAGTATTCGTCGCGGGAGATATGCGTCGCGGACAATCGCTGGTAGTTTGGGCCATTTCCGAAGGTCGCGAAGCAGCCCGGGCGGCGGATTGCTACCTCAATGGTGGTACCTCCAAACTCGAAGCCAAAGCGAAATCTATGTTCTCAGTAGTGTAGTTTTCTAAGATTAGGAATAAAAGAAAAGCGGTTAGCAGAATCTTCTGTTAACCGCTTTCTTTGTAGGATGGTACCAGGAAAACTCTTCTTCTGTCATCCAGAGCGAAGGATCTTACTCCTCTAGCAAGTTCTTTGCCGAAGACGAAACCACTTGGTTATTCCCAACTCATCTTATACAATCCGTAAAGTCTCTCAATGTGTTCAACAGGGCAGGCGGAGTTAACCCGAAGTTCATAGTAGGTTGCTGTTAACTTTCTTTGAAGGAAGATGTCTAATCCATGCACCTGTGAAGCAAAATGAATCTGCCATTCCTGTTCGGTGTTGCTGTGAATTGAGAAGCCTCAGAGTGACCTTTCTGCAAAGCCTTTTTTCATTGAACTATCTATTTACTATGCCTGTCTAATAAATTAGTTTACATCTCCTTTGATGGTTATCTTAAACTAAAAAAGGAACGGCTAAGTTTAGCCATTCCCCGATTATCCCGTAACTTTCAATGACTGTATAAATCCATCTTTTATTTCTAACTGATAATTTAATACCGCAGGACTTCCATTAAATTTTCCGGAAATCTCTGCCTTTAAAAGGCTTTCCGTTTCTTTTTCTTCAAAGCTGACAGGCTTCATAACAGCCTCATATCGCTCGTTAGCATCCGCAATCCAATGTTCTATTTCCTTTCGGCCCTTATGCGTTTTGCCTTCATCAAACACTACTGCCGTTTCTAAAAAACAATTGGCATAGGCCACACTATCAAAGTTGTTTTGTGCTGTTACTAAATCTGTCAGTACTTTCGGTAAATTCATGGTTTTGTCTTTTAAAAGGTTATTAAACGGTAGGAACAGTTCCACCATCAATTACAAATTCAGTTCCGGTGAGATAGCTCGCTCGAGGTGAAACCAGAAATCCAACCAACTCTGCTACTTCTTCGGGCTCTGCCGGTCTTCCAAAAGGTATTCCTCCCAAAGCATTCATAACACTTTGCTCTGCCTCTTCCACAGAAGTATTGGAAGCATGGGCAAGTCGTTCCAACCACACTTTGACATTTTCCGTCCGGATCCATCCCGGCGAAACCGTCAGCACGCGAACGCCCTTGGGCGTAACTTCATTGGACAAACTTTTGCTGTAATTGATCAGTCCTGCTTTGGCGGCGGCGTAAGGCAACGTAGAAGCATACAGGGGTAATTTGCCCTGTATGGAAGCAATGTGAATAATAACGCCACTTTTTTGCTCGATCATTTGCGGGAGGAATCCCCTGTCCAGTCGGACGGGAGCAAGCAGATTGGCCTGCAGGGTTGACTCCCAGTTTTCATCCGATAATACGGCGAAACCACCCGCGGGTGTTTCAGAAGCCCCCAAGTTGTTTACTAGAATATCTAGCCTCCCGTACGTTGAGAGTACTTCATTAATTACCTCTTGTGCTTCGGGTGCCTTGCTTAAATCAGAGGCAATGAAATGCAGCCTGCTGTCCGCTTCTTGCG
The DNA here is from genome assembly GCF_031453245.1 of Siphonobacter sp. SORGH_AS_0500. NCBI lineage: Bacteria > Pseudomonadati > Bacteroidota > Cytophagia > Cytophagales > Cytophagaceae > Siphonobacter > Siphonobacter sp. SORGH_AS_0500. The sequence continues at coordinate 2,050,775 of NZ_JAVIYT010000001.1, read as the reverse complement.
GTGCGTTTCTTGCGGTGATGATAACGGTTGCACCCGCCTGTAAAAGCCTTTCTGCAATGGCTTTACCCGTTCCCTTTGTACCGCCGGTTACCAGGGCAATCTTGCCCGATAACTCATTGTTGAAATTAAATGGCTCCATTTATTTTGTCCTATTCAAAAATTGTTGATAGGACAAAATTGAACCCTAATTGAAGTTTACACAAGTACGGAATCAGGATTCATATAGGGATAAGTTTTTCCCCTATTGCACAAATTCAGCCATACGTTTACTTTCGCAGTATGTATGAAAGAAAAATAATACCGAACCTGAATTGTGGACTTGATCTGATCGGTGAAGTGTTGTATGGCAAGTGGAAAATTCGTTTGCTATGGTTTATCAATCAAGGTTATAAACGGCCCAGCGAGCTGCAACGTAAAATTCCCGACGCTTCACGCAGAGTCTTGAATATTCAGTTGAAAGAACTGGAAGAACACGAATTGGTTGAGAGAAAAATTTATCCTGTTATACCACCTAAAGTAGAATACAGCCTAACTGAATTCGGACATACGTTAATTCCCGTAATTGCCACTTTAGGACAATGGGCCGATGAACACGAAGAACATTTACGGGAGGTAATTATAAAGCAACTGGTAAGTTTTGATTCGGCGAATATTTCTAATTAACTAATTGCCTGATTATTGATGTATTTATAGAGTTACAATTATTATTGAAATTTATCCTCTTAGTTTTTCTACTTAAGCCTATACCTAAACAACACTTTTGATACGCTGTTCGTCCGCTTAAAAAATGCGGACGAACAGCAAGCTACAACACCGGAGCAGCGGGTTGTCGCGTGAAGATCATTTTTGACTGCACATAAGGAACCGTAGCAATGGCCAGCATAGTAACGCCAATAAGGGCCGCAATCACCAGGTAATAATCCATAGAAAAACGTAATTGCGTCTGTAAATCTACCGTTTGTCCGAGTAACTTATTCGCCATCAGTCCCGCCTGATCAGCCTGCACTCCCCGGTGAATCAAACTTTCCTTATAGGCCGTCAATCGTTGAACCGTATACGGATTGGTGGAAGTAACTGCATCTTGTAATCGGTGGTAGTGTATGCTTTTCGAGAACAATCTGGTGAAATTCAATAAGGCCATACTTAGACTAAAACCCGTATAACGCACCAGAATGCCTACCGCCGAAGCCGAACCACTGATAGGTGCCGGAACCGATGAGACGTAATAGTTAATAATGGGCACCATTAAAGTTGCCGCCCCTAGTCCCTGTAGAAACAAGGGAATTACGTAGTAAACAGGCTCAGCGGTATCAGAAAAAAGGCTATACATCCAAAGATGAAAGATTCCTAAAAAGGCAAAACCTGTCAGCAAAATCATCCGTAGACTCTTGTTCTGCAATACAAAACGGGAAACGACAAAAGATCCCACCACAATGCCGACCAGGTTAACAAGCATCAGTTCAGCTACGTGAATAGGGTCCATTTTTAGAGCCGTCCCGAAATACGAAGAGGTCAAGCCCAGGGCTCCCCGGCATACGTAGAATACCAGCAGAATTAACAGTCCCAGATTAAAAGCCGAACTTCGGAATACGGCCAGATTGATGTAAGGACGTTTTAATGCTCGCTGACGCAGTATGAACAGAAGTATTAATAACAGATTGAAAGCCAGGCAAAGAACTATTTTCGGCGAATCCAGCCAGTTTTCCTGCTGACCATACACCATCATATACGCCCAGCTAATCAGGGCTGGGACGAGCAAAACAAAACTAATCCATTCCACCTGCACCAACGGAATTCGGCGTTTCAGGCGAACGTTATTCATGATTCCGAGTAATAATAAAGCCCCAGGAATCTGAAGGTAAATCATTAGTTTAAACAGCACATTGAACTCCACGTATTGCAAGGCCCAGGACACAAAAACGGTAGATAAGGGAGCCGAAGCCAGTAGCATGCCGTAAAAAACGGTATAACCCATTACCCGAATCCTTTCGGAAGTCATCCGGGAAAAGATCAGGTTCATGGACGTGGCAATTACCCCACTGATGCAGATTCCCTGCAAAAATCGAAGCACATACAGATAAATCGGTTCTCGCACAAAGTAGAGCAGAACATTTAATCCGATGGTTAGACAAAGGCCCATCAGGAAGTAATGTTTGGCCATGAAGTAACTCACCAGTCGTTGTTCAAGTGAGAAAAAACTGGCCAGAGCTACGTAATACACCAGCACCGAGAATTGTACATCGGCAGGCTCAATTCCGTAAAATCCGACCGTTTCATTTACGTTTCCGGCAAAGATTCCCAGTAAAAACATGCCGGGCATAATAACGGTGAAAATCGTCCCACGAATGAGCCATTCAGGCACCCAGCCTTTAAAAACGGGCATTTTCTCGTTCATCTCAGACTCCTTTCTTAATCGTTACCACGGCGTTCATTCCCGCCCGCAGCACCTGCGTTTTCTTTACATCATCGGTCAGTTTGATACGAACCGGAACCCGTTGGATAATCTTCACGAAGTTTCCTGTTGCATTATCTGGGGGTAATAGGGAAAACCGGGAACCCGTTGCCGCCGACAACGATACGATTTCACCGTGGAAGACTTCACCGGGAAAGGCGTCCGTCTCGATATCTACAGTCTGCCCCAGGTGCATGTGCCGAATCTGGGTTTCTTTATAATTGGCTACCACCCATTTTCCTTCTTCGGAGTCTACCATAAAGGCCAGCGTTTGTCCGGCCTGAATCAATTGCCCTTTCTGTATGGTTTTCTTACCCATTTTTCCGTCGTAAGGAGCCGTAATGACCGAATAGGAAATTTTTAGATTAATCTCATCCAGCACTGCCTGCCGACGCTTGATTTCTGCCAGGGCTACGGCCTTTTGGGCGGTAATATCATCCGTTTTTGACAACGAAGTTTCGTAGGCTTTTTGCAAAGCTTCGTATTCTGACTTCGCTACATCCAATGCCATTTTTACGTTCTCAAACTGCTGCTGCGTGATGGATTCCGTTGCTAATAACTTTTCGTACCGTTCAAAATCCTGCTGCTGTTTCACCAAGCGGGCCTTCGCCGCTCCGATTTGCAATTGATTCACTACCGCGTTTTTATCCGAGGTAACGGTATTACTACTGAGCACCCCAATCTGGGCTTTGGCCGTCATTAAAGCCGCTTCGGCTTCCGCTTTCTGAATCCGGTATTCGTCATCATCTATCACGACCAACGTATCTCCTTTTTTTACTTCCTGGTCATCCTCGTAATATACTTTTCGAACATAGCCCGTCACCCGACTGGTTACGGGGTTGATGTACTCATCAATCTGAGCGTCATTCGTAGCTTCGAAATGGTATAAATCCCACACGGTAAAGCCGCCCCAAGCTACTAATCCAATGATAATAAGTCCCGCAACCCAGGCCGTGATCCGGGTGATTAACTGATCAGTACGGGTATATTTTGACGTGTTCATGATTAAAGTTTTCCTAAGGTATTTAAGAGTTGATAGTATTGAAGACGAGCCGCTAAACGAGCCGAAGCCAGGTCGTATTGACTTTGGAGTAACTGCGTATCTGCGTCCAGTAAATCGGTCAATAAAGACAGTTGATTGAAGTACGTGTTATGAACAATGCGGTAATTTTCAGCCGCCTGTCTGGTACTTAATTCCGAGACTTCAATACGATGTAAAGCCTCTCCATAACGCACATAAGCTTCCTTAACCGCCTGCCTTACCTGATCTTCCCTGTCAGATTCAATTACTTGTTGCCGCTGGATTTCAACCATAGCCGCTTGTTCACGGTGCTTATTATGATAAAGTGAAGAAAGTGAATACGAAGCTTTCAACCCCGCCATGCCAAAGCCGTATAAAGCTCCGGCGTAAGGGTAAAAAGTAATCTGGGGATAAGCATAGGTATACTCCGCAAAAAGTCCGACTTTAGGTTTATAATCCGCCCGAACTTCTTTCAAGTGTAATTCACTTATTTCTTTTTGCTTACTGGCAATTTTTAGCTGGTAAGCGTGATCAAACGCTTCATCCAGAAAAGATTCATATCCTTTTGCCAGAGAATCGCTGGCGGGAAGCGGTGCTGGTATCACGATAGTAGTATCAGGCAATCCAATCATTAAATCCAATTTTTGATTGGTAATAAGGATGGAATTTTCAATTTCATGAAGCGTCATTTTCTGACGGGAAAGCTGTAACTCTGCCCGTAATAAATCGCTTTTCAAGACTACTCCATTTTTATTCAACTCCCTGATTTCAGTCAGACGCTTTTCGGCTTCTTCGATGTTCTTCAGCATCAAATCTTTATAAATCAGATTTCGTTGCAAATCCAGATAAACCGCCGCTATCCGAAGCTTAACTTCAGACTCCGTCTGCTTTTTTTCTTCTTCTACCAAGGCATGTTCCGTCTCTTCTGCTTTAATTTTTGTCTGAAGTTTTTTGCCTTCGTACACCTTAAAATAAGCCTCCGTTTTCAGTTGAAAAAAGTTGTGTAAAACGGGATATTGAAAAGGCGTATTCAGAATACCCCGCTCGTAAATGGGTAGGTTACTGACCCGGGCGTATTGCGTACTCGCTCCTAATTCGGGGAGCCGTTCGCTTTTCGTTTGCTCCAGTCTTTCATGACTAATCTTAAGGCGAAGATCTTGTTCCAGAATCGTCTTGTTGAACTTTTCAGCTTTTTGCCAGGCTTCAGGAAGTGACAAGGTTTGTTGCGGGGAAGGAGTCTGGGCCTGGATAATCCCCAAGGTAATCAGCCAGATTACGATGGTTTGGGGTACTAACTTCATTGCATTTTTTCATTTACATCCGATATGCAAAATTAGAATAATGCAAAACGCTTCTTTTTGTATAAATTGCCAATTATTTGTTCATTCCAGCCAAGCCCTTTTTACTATGAATCTCTATACTGCTGACTATCTGAGTAACATTGATTTATTCAAAGATTCAATTTACTTGGTCAATCAAAAACAAGAACAGACTTTCCCCTACCATAATCATCAAAAAGGACAATTTACGTACATCGAAGGTGGGATTTCTTATCTGAATACCAGAGACAAAGCCTATTTTTTGCCCGCCCGACATTACATCTGGATTCCTCCGCAGCTTGAGCATTTTGTATTGCATACTTCGTCTACTCTGAAGGTAGCTAACATCTATTTTACGGATGAACATGATTTGGAGCATCCCTTTTTCAGTAAAATGGGCATTTATCCCGTTAATGATTTATTGCTGGAGATGTTGGTCTTTACGGAACGATGGAGCAGAACCATCCGTCCCGGTGGATTTGATTATGAATTTCTGATGACGCTAAAGCATCTATTACCGGAAATTAGCCAGCATCCCCTACCTATTGCCCTTCCTACCACGCATCACGAACGGCTGACGCCGGTACTTGAGTATCTGCAACGGAACGTTTCACAGCCTTTGCATTTACCAGAAGTAGCTCACGAATTCGGCTTAAGTGCCCGAACGCTCTCCCGAATTTTTCATCAGGAATTAGATATGTCTTTTCTTCAATACGTGAAAATGTATCGCATCATTCGGGCCATTGAAGACTTGTTACAAACGGATAAATCAATTACTGACATTGCTTACGATGTAGGGTATACGAGCTTGTCAACTTTTAGTAATACCTTTCTGCAAATGGTGAATCGACGACCCGCAGAGTTTAGAAGCAAAAAGGCCTAATGATGAAACAGAGATTTACGACACTTGATATTTTCAGAGGGATTTTAGCGTCATTCATTGTATTATTCCACATGTCTTTTTTCTCAGATACGCTCGTTCTTAATAATCCATTTATGCAAGGAACTGACTTATTTGTTGATTTTTTCTTTATCCTAAGTGGCTTTATCATTCGTTACAATTATTCAGAAATTACTAACCTGCAACCGCTTATTACTTTTCTTAAAAAGCGTCTTTTACGAATCTACCCTTTACACGTCATCCTCCTACTCATTTATTTAATTCTTGAACTGACTAAATATTTCTTTTCTGGAAGCAATCTTATCAATAATCATTTCAATACAGATAATACAATCACAACATTTATTACCAATTTATTTCTCCTTAATTCTATTCCATGGTCTGGTATTACTAATGTAAGCTGGAATAATCCTAGTTGGTCAATCAGTGCGGAGTTACTATCCTATTTTCTGTATGCGATCGTTACTTATCTGATTCTCTCAAATGCAAAAATGCGTTTCAAATCTGCCGTCTATATAAGTATTATTCTCTTATCCTTTTCTATATTGTATGGCTTAACTGGTTCAGCGAGTATTGTTTACACATATAACTATGGATTTCTTAGAGGCTTCATCGGATTCTTCACGGGCGTAATCTGCCTCAATACTTATAGTTACTTGTATAGGTATTTTAATAAATCAAGTGACTATTTTTTTACTTATTTAGAAGTAAGTATTCTTATAATTTTAGGTCTCACTATTCCTTTAAAAGAAAAACTAGCAGACATTACTGTTATTTATGAAGCTCTTTTCTTTATAACTATTCTTATTTTTTCCTTTCAAAAAGGATTCATATCTCATTTTTTAAACAAAAGCAGAGTATTAAAAAACATAGGAACCTACAGTTACTCCATTTATTTAACCCACGGATTAATTAATACTTTCTTTAATGTCTTATTCATTCGAATATTAAGGTTTGCTCCTAGTGACTATTCTTATTTATTTGTATTGAATTACATCCTGGTTTTTTATATCTCGCGTTGGACCTACACTACTATTGAAAGACGTTTTTATAAACCTCAGACCATTTATACTTTGTAACCGGAAACGGCCCACTTTCGCGGGCCGTTTCCGGTTACAAAGTATCGTTTATTTGTTATAGACGAACAGGCTCACCCGTTCGAACAGATTCGTCACAGGCAAAGGCAATGCGTAAGCTGTTCACCGCATCCTGCAAGTGATCCGTCAGATCCGTATTTTCCTCGATTGCTTTCAAAAAATACTTCTGCTCCCGCTCGCAAAGTTCGTTGTGATCAGGTTCATCGGTCAGGTTAATCCATTCATCCTCCTGCACAAACTCATCGTCTTTGTTCAGATTCGCCCGGTGCACGCGTAAAGATTCCGTTTTGGTGTGCGAATCCACATCATCCGATTTCCCCGCAGCTCCTGCATTTTTGGCTACAATGGATACACAACCCTTCGGCCCGATGACGTCTTTCACAAAAAAGGCCGTTTCACTCATCATCGGCCCCCAGCCCGCTTCGTACCAACCTACCGAACCGTCTTCAAAGCGAATCTGTAACTGACCGTAGTTATAGTTGGAATCGGGTATTTCATCGGTGAGACGAGCTCCAATGGCATTCACCTGAACGGGTTTCGAGCGGGTCATCTGACACATGACATCAATGTAATGCACGCCACAATCCACAATGGGACTCAGACTTTTCATCAGATTCCGGTGAACCGTCCACATATTGCCGTGGCTTTGCTGGTTCAGGTTCATCCGCATCACCAAGGGCTTGCCCATGTCCTGAGCAATTTCCACGAATTTTTCCCAGCTTGGATGGTGACGCAGGATATAGCCTACCACCACTTTTTTACCTGCCTTCTCCGCTGCGGCCACCACTCGTTCAGCCCCTTCAACGGTATCCGCCAAAGGCTTTTCAATGAAGACGTGAGCCCCCTGCTCCAAAGCCAGAATAGCGTAGGCTTCGTGGGTATCGGGATACGTCGAGATACAAACCGCGTCGGGCTTGGTTTCTTTCAGGGCCGTTTCGTACTCATTGTATAAGGCATACCCGCCACCCAGCTTTTCGTTCAGCACTTCCTTGCTCTTGCCCGTCGATACAATCCCACAAATGTCGAACCCTTCCAGATTCTGATAGGCTAGGGCGTGGGAGGTTCCCATGTTGCCGCAACCCACTACTAAAACGCGAATGTTACTCGTTGTTGATGCCATAAAAGATTAGAGGTAATAAGCACAATTTCAGGGATTATGTCCCTATGGTGAATAACTTCAAATGCCTTTCTGATGGTTCCAGCACGTTTCCGACAAAATATTCTACTGATTTTATAGAATATTCTGAATGAATCGCTTCATCTTTCCCCAAATGTCGCGAAATTGCGAGCCTCATCCGAAGTTTTGAATACATATTTTAAAATAATTTAGTTTCTCGGTTCGTAACCTGAAAACTAAATTTTCAGTGTCCTATTACCAGACTTTTGCCGCGTATGGCTTTTTACAAATCGACTCGACTGGATAGTTTGCGATATGAAATTCGTGGACCCGTGTATGAAAAAGCTCTGGAGCTGGAAGCTCAGGGCTACAAAATCCTCAAACTGAACATCGGTAACCCCGCCCCTTTTGGGTTTGACGCTCCCGACGAAATCATTCACGACATGATCGTGAACATTCGGGATGCTCAGGGTTACTCGGATTCCCGGGGACTTTTCGCGGCCCGTAAGGCAGTCATGCACTATACGCAAAGCATTGGCATTCCGGGAGTCGGCATTGACGACGTGTACATCGGTAATGGCGTGAGCGAACTGATTCTGCTTACCATGCAGGCATTGTTAGACGACCAGGATGAAGTGCTAATTCCTTCGCCCGACTATCCCCTATGGACTACGTCAGTTGCCTTAGCGGGTGGTAAACCCGTCCATTACATCTGCGACGAAGAATCCGATTGGAATCCTGACATTCAAGACATTGAACGTAAAATCACCCGTCGCACGAAAGCGATTGTGTTGATTAACCCTAATAACCCCACGGGAGCCGTTTATTCCAAAGACGTGCTTACCCGCATTGCCCGCATCGCAGAAGAGCATCAATTAATGTTATTCTCCGATGAGATTTACGATAAAATCCTTTACGACGGAGCCGTCCATTATCCGATGGGCACACTCGCTACGGATACGCTTTGTCTGACGTTTGGTGGCTTATCGAAAAATTACCGGGCGGCTGGTTTTCGTGGAGGCTGGCTGATTTTGAGCGGTGCCAAGTATAAGGCAAAATCCTACATTGAAGGGTTGAATCTGTTAGCCAGTCTGCGGCTTTGCGGTAACGTTCCCGCCCAATTCGCCATTCAAACGGCTTTGGGTGGTTATCAGAGTATCAACGATTTGGTAATTCCCTCGGGTCGTTTATACCAGCAAATGCAGTTCATTTATGATCGCATTACGTCCATTCCAGGGATTACCTGTGTGAAGCCCAAAGGAGCCTTATACCTATTTCCGAAACTGGACCTGAAACGCTTCAGTTTCGCTAATGATGAACAATTTATTTATGAATTGCTGGTGAATGAGCGGGTCTTACTCGTTCCGGGCACAGGGTTTAATTATGGTAAAGACGATCACTTCCGCATTGTTACGTTACCGCCCATCGAGCAGTTGAATCTGGCCGCGAATCGAATTGAGAATTTCCTGTTAAACGGATCCGAAAAAAAGGCCGTACTAGAACCACAGGAGGTTACTCCACTGGCCTGATTTCTGAATTATATCCATAAACGTTCGCGTCTTTTTACAAGATATTTTGTAAGAAGACGCGAACGTTTTTTCAGGAAAAATGGCTTTCTTGTCAGTTCAGACCGCTTTTCTCAGCTCCCATTTGTATATGAAAGACCAGGCTTTATTTAGCTCTAAACGACAAATTCTTTTCTTCGTTCTGTCGGGATTTTTTATTTGTAACGCCCTGGTTGCGGAAATCATTGGTGGTAAAATTTTCTCCGTCGAAGCCGTTCTGGGCATGAATCCAGCTAATATTCCAACTCCCTGGGGCGATAAATGGTCTTTCAATCAGGCCGCAGGAGCGTTAAACTGGCCCATTGTCTTTATCATCGGCGATATGATTAATGAATACTTTGGTCGAAAAGGCGTTCGCTGGTTATCCTTTCTGACCGCGGGTTTAATTACCTATTCATTTTTCATTATCTACACCGCCACCACCCTACCTCCCGCTCAGTTCTGGATGGATATCAATAAGGGCGATACTAATTTCAATATTGACTTTGCCTACAAAACGATTTTCCGGCAGGGACTCGGCATTATTATCGGTTCAATTACGGCGTTCTTATTAGCTCAATTTCTGGACGTTACGGTCTTCCAATACCTTCGCAAACACACCGGACACAAGCATATCTGGATTCGGGCGACGGGTTCCACACTGGTTTCCCAGCTCATTGACAGCTTCGTTGTCGTTTTCGTAGCCTTTTACATTTTCAGTAACTGGACGGCGAAGCAGGCCCTCTCGGTCGCTCTGAATAATTACCTCTATAAGTTTATTATTTCAATTTTGATGATTCCGGTTTTATACGTTGTACACTACCTGATTGACCGCTGGCTAGGTGAAGATAACGCCCGCAAAATGGCCGACGATGCCGCGACAGAAATGCCCGTTTCGTTTTAGAAAGGAGTTTTGGGGATTACCGCCTATCTCGGCAGTCTCCCGCAGTCGCTCGGCTCTGCCGAGTGACTAACTAGCTCATAGGCCTCTAGCCGGTCTCAGCTAACTAGTTATCTTAATAAGAGCAAACTCCCCAATCCAAAATTAACTTACAGAAGATCCCGCCTGAGGACTATAGTTACGGCTTCACTCCTCGCCGCCAGTTATCCAACACAATCGCCGTTGCAATACCCGCATTCAGCGACTCCGCTTCTCCGAAACGGGGAATTGTTATTTTCTTCGAAACAAACTTCTCATTTTCAGGACGAATCCCATTCGCCTCATTACCGATAACAATGTATCCTGAATCGGCGAATGTCAAGTCATAGATCGACTCTCCACCCAGAAAAGTACCGTAAATAGCTTTCGTCTGTTCCTGCTCTAAAAAAGACTGTAATGATACGTAATACGTCTGAACGCGGGTAAACGATCCCATCGTTGCGGAAATTACCTTGGGATTATACACATCCACGCAGGTTTCCGAGCAAATCACCTTCTTTATACCGTACCAATCCGCAATCCGAATAATAGTGCCCAGGTTTCCGGGATCGCGAATATCATCCAGAATTAAAGCAAATTCCGAGCCTTCCACACGCAGCGGACGGTTCTCTTTCGTTTTAGCAATGGCCAGGGCGGCGTTATTACTTTGCAGCGTTCCAACCTTCTCCAGTTCCGATTCCTCAACCAATTCAAAGGAAAAGGGTTGCTCATCGAGCAGCTTTTGGTTTTCTTTGTAAAATGTGTCCGTGAGAAACAGAGCCTGAATCGTAAAATCAGCCTTTAGTAACTCCAGAACGCTCTTGCCGCCTTCCACTAAAAAAGCTCCCAGCTCCTGCCGGTGTTTTTTTTGTTGAAGTAAGCGAATTTGTTTTTGCCACTTTTGTGAGATCATTATCCCGTATACTTATGCCATTCCTCCAAAGGAACTCTGTTCTTCAGTTTTTGATGATAGGAATGGCTTTTATTAGTTTTTTAGCCGCCTGTACGCGAGGTACCGAATTGCGTCGGGGCGAGTATTTACTCGCCAAACAGACGATCAAAGGTAACAAGGAAATTCCGAATGAAGAGCTGGAGGCCCTGTTACCCCAGGAATCCAACCGCGTGCTGATTACCCAACCCATTACGCCTTTCCTATGGGTTTATCAAATTGCCCGACCTGATTTTCTAAAGTATAAAAAGCCTCGTTTCGAGCAGGAAATTCGGGAGTATCAGGCTGAAATGAATCAACTCCGGAATGGCCCGGATTCCATCCAGTCCAAAAGAACTCTAAAGAAAATTGATCGCCTAAGTCGAAAAATTGACCATAATCGACTCGCCATTGAACAAGGACACTGGTGGATGCGGGTAGTGGGCGAACCTCCGGCCATTATCACCGAAGAAGATGCCCGTCAGAATGCAGCCAACATTCAGGCCTTTTTACGAACCAACCGTGGAATGTTCGATGATTCGGTTCGTTATAAACTGGATACCGTTAAGTTTCGCCGGGTAAAGGTTTTGTACGAAGTGGAGCAGCATAAACCTTACCTGATCGACTCGATTCGTTTAGTTACCCAGGATGCCCGCATTGATAGTCTGATTCGTAATACGCGGGGTATTCGTTTTTTAAGAAAGGGTACCCGCATTGACGAGCGTAATTTCAGTGCCGAACGGGATCGCATCGAAGCCCTCCTCCGCGATCAGGGATACTACGGATTCACAAAGGAAAACATCACCTTCACGGGCACCTACGACACCTCGCTGGCCGAGCCGATGAAACACCACATGCAAGTGACCATGGTGATTGATTCGATGCCCGCTCAGTACCCGTACTTCAAGATTAATGCGGTTACCTTTGTTGTGGATGGCCGGGACGGAACCGAAACCAATCCGAGTATTGACTCTACCAGCTTCCGGGGGATTCGGTACATCTTTGCTGGAAGAAAATATTCTACTAAACTGCTGGATAGTAAGGTCAAGGTAAGACCTAACATGACCTATAGCCAGACCTTAAACAACGAAACCCTGCGGATGCTGGGGACGCTGGATCAGTTTAAATTTCCCAACATTACCTACGATACTACGGCTGACGGTACCTTAAATGCTCTGATTTTTGCTCAGTCTTTGCAACGCTATGAGTTATCCTCGGAGGTGGGTATGAACGTGTATCAGGGACTGCCGGGCCCCTTCCTTAACGGAGCCTTACGGATTCGTAATATTTTTCAGGGACTGGAAACCCTGGAAATTGCCGGGAAAGCGGGGTATGACGGACAGCCAGGCTTCACCCAAAGCTCTCAGAACCTGGCCTTTAAAGATCAGAACTTTGAAGCAGGCATTAATACTTCGCTCATTTTCCCGCAGCTGTTATTACCCGCCAGCATGCGAATTCGGTATGCGAACAGTACACCCCGCACACAGGTCGGGATTGGTTATTCGTTCAGTGATCGAAAAGATTTTCGCCGGACGGGTTTGAAATTGGCCGTGAACTATTCCTGGCAGATTTCACCGAAGGAGACCTTCTATTTCAGCCCGATTGACATTAACCTGATTAATACGAGCCGCCAGTCATCCGAATTTGAAGCCTTTTTAAGAGAGCAGCAACTTGCGGGTAATAACCTGATTTACACCTTTAATCGCTCTTTTGTTTCGAGCATCAGTGGTTCTTACGTTTATAATGATAACAACCTGAACCTGAATACGTTTCGAAAAACAAAGTACCTGCGAATTTTCATGGAATCGGGTGGAACGACACTTAATTTGCTTTCACAAAAAGCTCAGCAGGCACTAACGGATAATGAAAACTTACGCTTTTATAAATTCCTGAAAACCAGCGTCGATTACCGCCTTTACGTGCCTTTGCGTCGTCGGGGGCGTTCGATGTTTGTCTTCCGGGGCTTCGGGGGCCTGGGCTGGGAATATTCGAAAAACGGCGGCATTCTCCCTTACGAAAAAGCCTTTTTTGCCGGTGGAGCCAACTCCATGCGGGGCTGGAATCCGCGTAAATTAGGTCTGGGCGGACGGGCGGCCAGTTACGATACGCTGAAATCGGGAGTTGTAGTGCCAAGCTATAAATTCGAACGTCCGGGCGGTTTGCAGTTGGAGTTTAATGCGGAATGGCGATTCCCCTTATTTAAACTTTTTGGCGATTTCAACGGAGCTTTATTCGTTGATGCGGGTAACGTCTGGTTACTACGTCAAGGTCAGGAAGAAGAAATTTTCAAAGTAAAATCTTTCATTGGTCAAACCGCTCTGGACGCGGGTTTTGGCCTCCGTTTTGATAAATCATTTTTCATCCTGCGAGCCGACTGGGGTATTAAACTCTACGAACCTTCCCGCCCCCGTCTGGATGGTGGCACGGGCCAATGGGTCATCAAAGATTTATTCAGCGAACGTCTGGAAAACCGATATAGGCCTCAGTTGCGATTTGGGATTGGGTATCCATTCTAAACGCATGATCAATCTGAAAACTGATATTACTTAGCGATTGCTATTATCCTGCGTTTTACTATTGCGTTTATGGATCATACGCGGATTGCCTTCCTAGTAAGTAATAGCATTGCCATTAGTATGGCTGTGTGCAGTTTAAAAAATGTCACCCTGGCTCGCTATTGTTACGCCGTTATGTTTTTTGCGGCAGCGATAGTTAATGCCTATACTGCTTTCACCACGCCCGAAGCTTACCAATCTTTTGCTGATTTTGCTTTCTTCTCTTTCTACAAAGTCTTTATCAATGGCTTTTTTAAATCGCACGCTACTACCCTTTTGCTATTCATAGTCGCAGGTCAGTTGGTTATTGCTATTTCATTAGTGAAGAAATCTTTAACCATAGGTTGCTGGGGAGGTATTTTATTCTTCTTTTGCATCTCCCCCCTTGGCTTTGCGGCTGCGTTTCCTTCGCCTTTATTCTGGATAGTGGGGTTATTTATTATTTACCGGAAGTCCTTATAGCCTTCTTGGGAAAGTATTTTGTTCGAGCGAATTAACCCTTGGTTATGACGAGCTTTCGTTGGTAATTCCAGATCACATTATCCAGTAATCTTGGATTCATCTCGTACCCCTGCTCACACAGCAAGTTCGACGCCTCTGCTAGTAGGTTCTGAGATTCCGTAAGTGTACATTTTCTACCAACTATATCCTCAAGAAAGGCTTCTACCATTCGGTCAGGTTTAATAAGCGTATCGTTACCAGCCAGCATGAAAAAGTAAGAAAGGCAAATTCCACTAGCTTGACCGGGAATCCTTTTTATATCCTTCTTAAAATCCCCGTTACCGATCAGCTTAGTTACATCCTGAAAATAGTCAACTTCATATTTTACTAATACCTCAAGGAAAAGGTTAACCGCTTCGGCTTTTAGAATTCCGTTTTGACTAGAGGTGCGTTGCTTGTTACCATATACGTGAGTTGCCAGTTCTTCAGGGGTGTGATTTGCTAACTTTCTCCGAAATTCAGTAATCGAAATCTGATCGGCAGTACTTTTAGGTTCAGATCCAAATTCGCGGTAGGTGGTATTATGGAAGAAACCTTTTATTCGAGTCACAACATTACGCACCGATTCATATTTTACTCCCATAGAAAACACACTATCAACCACGCATAAAGGCAGATGAGCATAATAGTATTCCCGGTCCAATTTTGCTTGATCTAAGTCAGTAAAGTTGTTTAGGCAAAAATTAGCTACCAATGCAGGAGATGTAGAGTGATTCATCGTAAAGTTGCGTTTTGCTTAGTATGGTACAAAGTATTCGAAGGTTATCATTCAAGCTATTTATCCTCTGAATACCTAATCAGCCTTCCGCTTTTTTAAACAAGTATTTAAAAATCACTTCCTCCTACTGTCTGACAGATTGTCAGTTTTTTTGTAGCTTTGTGGCTTCGTCTGAACTCCATATTTATCACATAAGCCGAAAGCCTGAGGCTCAAGGCTCCGAGCATCCATGAAGACCTTAGAAATTCTAACTCCCGAAGATAAGCAAGGCATTGATCTTCCCCGTTTACTGGAAGATGAACAAGGTGCCCAGGGCAAAAAGAAGTTATATATTGAAAGTTACGGTTGTCAGATGAACTTCTCTGATAGCGAAATCGTAGCTTCCATCATGCGTGAAAAAGGCTTCGCCACGACTTCCAGTCCAGATGATGCCGATTTAGTGTTACTGAATACCTGTGCCATTCGCGATAACGCCGAACAAAAAGTGCGTAATCGGTTAAGTACGTTTGTCAGTCTCAAACGTCGCAAGCCTGATACTACCATTGGCGTGTTGGGTTGTATGGCCGAGCGGCTGAAAGCTAAGTTATTGGAAGAAGAAAAAATTGTGGACATGGTGGTAGGCCCCGATGCTTACCGTGACCTGCCCCGCTTGCTGGAAGAGGTAGAGACGGGCCAGAAAGCCGTGAACGTTTTTCTTTCCAAGGAAGAAACCTACGCCGACATTGCTCCCGTTCGTCTGAATACCAATGGGGTCACCGCGTTTATCAGCATCATGCGGGGTTGTGACAACATGTGCAGCTTTTGCGTAGTGCCCTTTACCCGGGGCCGCGAACGTTCGCGGGATGCTCATTCCATCGTAAAAGAAGCAGAAGAACTGTTCAACCAGGGTTACCGCGAAGTAACACTGCTGGGACAGAACGTAGATAGTTATAAGTGGACTTCCGAAGATGGAACCGAGCACGTCAACTTTGCCCATCTGCTGGAAAAAGTAGCTTTGGTTCACCCTGATTTACGCGTTCGTTTTAGTACCTCGCACCCTAAGGATATTACCGACGAAGTGTTGTACACTATGAAAAAGTACGACAACGTTTGTAACTACATTCACTTGCCCGCTCAAAGTGGTAACTCCCGCGTGCTGAAAATCATGAACCGGACTTATGACCGGGAATGGTACATGAATCGGGTGGATGCCATTCGTCGGATTCTGGGTGAAGACTGCGGTATTTCTCAGGATATGATCGCTGGTTTCTGCACGGAAACGGAAGAAGAACACCGCGATACCCTGACGCTGATGGAGTATGTGAAGTATGACTACGGTTATATGTTCGCTTATTCCGAACGCCCCGGCACACCAGCGGCCAAGAAATTCGTGGACGACATTCCCGAAGAAGTGAAAAAGCGTCGTCTGAATGAAATCATCGCTCTTCAGCAACAACATAGCATGGAGCGTAACCAGATGGCCATTGGTAAAGTACACCGCGTGCTGGTTGAAGGCACATCCAAGCGTTCCACCGAACATTTGCAGGGACGTAACGACCAGAACAAAGTAGTCGTTTTCCCGAAACATCATTTTGAGAAAGGACAATACGTCAACGTATTGGTAACCGATTGCACGGCAGCCACTCTGTTAGGCGAACCCGTTTTATCAGAGGATTGAGTTTGAATAGAGCGGACCGAAAACGCAGGAAGATTTCCGGTCCGCTCTCCCTGTATTTTCTGCTCCTTCACTCTTTACACTATTTGCATGTCGCCTCAAGAAATTCAATCTATAAAATCCCGGTTTGGGATCATTGGCGATTCTACTTCCCTGAATTATGCCATTCAAATTGCGGCTCAGGTGGCACCAACCGACCTGACCGTTCTTATTACCGGTGAAAGTGGTAGTGGGAAAGAATCTTTTTCAAAAATTATTCACCAGCTTTCTACCCGTAAACACGGCCAGTTTATTGCCATCAACTGCGGAGCTATTCCCGAAGGAACCATTGATTCTGAATTATTTGGTCACGAAAAAGGGGCATTTACCGGGGCAGTCGATGCCCGGAAAGGCTATTTTGAAGTAACCGACGGCGGAACTATTTTCCTCGACGAAATTGCAGAAATGCCCCTGAGTACGCAGGCTCGTCTGTTACGGGTGCTGGAAAACAAGGAATTCATTCGGGTAGGTTCGTCCAAAATTATGAAGACGGACGTTCGCGTAGTAGCCGCAACGAATGTGAACCTCATGCAGGCCGTCGAAAAAGGACGTTTTCGGGAAGATTTGTATTACCGGCTCAATACCGTTCCCATTTTTGTTCCGCCGTTGAGAGATCGGGGGAATGATGTTCTCATGTTATTCCGAAAATTCACGGCTGATTTCAGTGAACGCCAGCGGATTCGTCCCATTCAGTTAACCGAAGATGCTCGTGAAGTATTACTAAGTTATCGGTTTCCCGGTAACATTCGTCAACTGAAAAACCTAGCCGAGCAGGTTTCAATTCTGGAAGAAGAGAGACTCGTGAATGGACGTACGCTTCTGAAATACATTCCTGACGCTCAACGCTCTTCGTTACCCGACGTCTTCCGGGATCAGCAATCGCAGAATCAGGATTTCAGTGAACGTGAAATTTTATATAAAGTCCTTTTCGATCTGAAACGCGACGTTACCGAACTGAAAAAGCTTTTCGTTGAAATGGCTCAGAACGGTACCGGAGATGGTGAAATTTTGCGTCAGCACGCCAATCTTTTTCAGGGTGTTCACGACGAACCTGTTAATTTTAGTGAACCCAATACCCCAACGCGGTATTTACCCGTTTCTACTACCAGCAATCAGAGCCCGAGCGTTTTTTCGATTGACTCTTCCAACGAACCGTCCTTTGTGGATGTAACGGAAGAAAGCGAGGACGAATCGCTTTCCCTGGAAAAGAAAGAAAAAGAAATGATCATTAAAGCTCTGCGAAAAAACGGTAATAAACGAAAAAATGCAGCTCAGGCTCTTGGCATCTCCGAACGTACCTTATATCGGAAAATCAAACAGTATGAAATCGACGAAGAGTAAGAGCTTTCGCTCGCTTATCATGGTCCTTTTAATCCCGGTTCTGTTTTCGGGTTGTGGCCCTTATTCCTTCTCTCCGGGCGGGAAGTTATCGTCCGATTTGAAAACGATCACGATTAATAACTTCGTCATGAATGCTGCCGGTGGGCCCGCTACGCTACCAACGACATTCACGGAAAGTTTAAAAGAATATTTCCAGCGAAACACGAGGTTACAATTACGGCCTGAAGGCGACGGAGATCTGGTTCTGGAAGGGGCCATTACTAACTACGAAGTAACGCCTCAGGCTCCAACGGCCCAAGATAAAGCGGGTCTGAACCGGCTGAACATAACGGTAACCGTTCGGTTTACGAATAACAAGGACGAGTCCAGTAACTTTGAACAGCCCTTTTCTTTCTTTCGGGATTTCCCCCAGAATCAAAGTTTAAATCAGGTCGAAGCCCAGTTAATTCCACCCATCCTGGATCAGATTATTCTGGATATTTTCAGTAAAACGGCTGGAGACTGGTAGAAATAGTTATTTTTATTTAAAAAAAGTTGTCCGAAGAATTTTCGGACAACTTTTTTATTTTTAGCTGTTTATAATTTCTTAAATAAACTTTAACTTTAGAATATAGAAGTTTAGTACACAAGCAGACTATTGATTATCGATTCGTGAATGATGTATCTTAGAAGTTAATCTTTTCGAATTTTCCCTGGTGCGGTAGGCAATTATGCAACGTGATACTTTTTCATACCTCGTAACAAATCCGAGCGAACTCTCCTCTGATGATCTGGTTTATCTGGAGCAATTGGTGGAACATTACCCTTTTTGTCAGACTGGACACGTCCTTCTGGCAAAGGGTTACACGCATGACTCGAAGTCAGCCGAGGCGAGCCTGCGTAAAGCAGCGGCCTATGCTCTGAGCCGAAATGCGTTACGTAAATTCATGGAAGGCGATTTTCCTCAATCCACCCCAACGACGGATCAGGCCCTACCCTTCACCCGCCGCCACGCCCGGGAAGTGGTGGAAGTAAGTACCAAACCATTTTTCGAAGAAATTAATCCGGTTCAGGCCCTGCGGGGTCTCGATTATTCGGAAGTCTTGTTAAAAAAGAACGAAGAAAAACCAGAAACCGAACCCCAGGAAAGTAATCCTCTGGATCAGCTTTCTATTATTGACCGCTTCATTCAGGCTGAGCCACGCATTGGGCCCTTACGGGCTAAACTAGGTCAACCCGAAGAAATTCAGGTGGATTTAGCTCAAAAACCACAGCAATCCCATAGCACGCCAGTTACAGAAGCCTACGCGAAAGTTTTGGCTCGTCAGGGAAAAACTGAAAAAGCGATTGAAGTTTATGAAAAACTACAGTTGAAGTTTCCCGAAAAAAAGACGTACTTTGCAGAAAAAATAGAGGCCCTAAAAAACAACCCGCCTTTATCCTAACCGGACATTAATTTTTTACTTTCATAAAATGTTTGCTACTCTGATTATTGCTTCCATCGTATTTGCCGCTTTACTGGTTCTGGTGGTGTTGATTCAAAATCCTAAAGGTGGTGGTCTTTCTCAATTTACGGGAGCAGGTTCACAACAACTTTTTGGTGTAAAGAAAACGGGTGATTTGCTCGAGCAACTGACCTGGGGTTTCGGTGGTGCCATTGCTGTTTTCGCTCTGGCTTCTGTATTCTTCCTGAATGGTCAAAGTGTTTCTTCAGGTATGGATGATGGCCTGGGTAACGTAGCTCCTGCGGCTACCGTACCAGCTCCCCGCCCAACAACGCCTGCTCCGGCAACAACGCCAGCACAACCTGCTCCGGCTCAGCCCGCACAGCCTCAGAAGTAATCGTAAGCTTTCTAGATATAAAGAAAAAGCCCTCGCAAGGAATTGTGAGGGCTTTTTCTTTAGGTGCTTATTCTACTTCCTCGGCGATCTTCTGCCGGGCAATGGGTAATAACGTTTCATCGATAGGATAACCCAGCCTGCTTTCCACCAGATACGAAGCCGGGTTTGGCAGATTCCGATTTTTACGTACTAACTCCAGCTTTATACTCTCAAACGTAGTCGTATAATTCTTTCGTCGAGCTTCCACCAAAGTCGTTTCAACCCGACGTCGGGGTGGAACGTGCGATTCGAAGAGTTGTACGTTATACTGATAAATGCGTAAATCCCGGTTGGTACTTTCGTACACAAACAAATACCCTTCTTTACGAAAAAGCGGCATGATCCCAATCGGTTGAATGGATAACTCCTGCTGAACCGTCTCCAGCAATTCCGTTCCTTTCGAAAGCGTTGAACCGAGTCGCGGGATGGCGTAACTAAGAATATCGTCTAATTCCTGCAACGGAGCTAGTTCTTCAAATTCGCTGGCGTAGGTCAATTGCAGTTTTTCCGGATCGATTCCGATTAATTTTTTCTGAATCTGAGTTGACCATTTCAGTTGCTGTTTCTGCAAAGTCACACTTTCCTGGTAATGATTCTGCAAATCTGACAGTTCAGGGTATAATTTTCTGGCCTGAAACGAGTCGTTGACATGCTGTAGATACCCCAGAAGCTGATATTTTTTGTACTCGAAATCAAGTAATCCATCAGTAATCCAGGTTTTTTGTAACTTTTTCATAAACTCCTGGTTTTCGTTTATCCTTTTCGAAGCTACTTCTTTTTCAGTAATATCCAAATTTTTCTACTTCATCTTTCGAAAGAACTAGGTATTCCTTTGGTTTATAGGCAGTTTTGTGATTTTGGCAGAAGGCTCTGCAAAATTGACAGACTATCTGGTTTGGCACGACAATCATAGGAATGCATACCATAACCAGATGGTTAATCAAAAAAGTTAACAAATCTATCTTACACACATATGTCAGTAAACGTTAAACCTTTGGCAGACCGCGTTCTTGTTGAACCCGCTCCAGCAGAAGAGAAAACTGCATTTGGAATCATCATTCCCGATACGGCCAAAGAAAAACCTCAACGTGGAGTAGTTGTAGCCGTAGGTCCTGGTAAAAAAGATGAGCCTGTTACTGTAAAAGAAGGCGATACCGTATTGTACGGTAAGTATTCTGGTACCGAGATCTCTTCGGACGGCAAAGACTACCTCATCATGCGGGAATCAGACATTCTGGCGATCCTGACTGCTTAATTTTATTTTCCTTTTTACATCACAACGTGAAGATTGCTTCACATTCCAACACATTATAAATTCATTTTAGCTATGGCAAAGGAACTCTTTTTTGACACCGAAGCCCGTGACCGTCTGAAGCGTGGCGTTGACGCTTTAGCTGACGCAGTTAAAGTTACCCTCGGACCTAAAGGCCGTAACGTAATCCTCGATAAAAAATTTGGCTCCCCTACCATTACTAAAGATGGTGTTTCGGTAGCGAAAGAAATCGAGTTGAAAGATGCTCTGGAAAACATGGGTGCTCAGCTCGTGAAAGAAGTAGCTTCTAAAACGGCTGATCAGGCAGGTGACGGAACGACTACTGCAACGGTATTAACGCAGGCGATCTACTCGATCGGGGTTAAAAACGTAGCTGCTGGTGCGAATCCTATGGATTTGAAACGCGGTATTGATAAAGCCGTTGCAAAAGTTGTAGAAAACCTGAAGTCACAATCACGTGCCATCAGCACTTCTAAAGAAATCGCTCAGGTAGCCACTATCTCTGCTAACAACGACCACGAAATCGGTACTATGATTGCTGATGCGATGGACAAAGTTGGTAAAGAAGGGGTTATCACTGTTGAAGAAGCTCGCGGTACTGAAACGGAAGTAAAGACCGTAGAAGGTATGCAGTTTGATCGCGGTTACCTGTCACCTTACTTCGTGACTAACCCCGACAAAATGGAAGCTGATCTGGAGCGTCCTTTCATCCTGATCTCTGAGAAGAAAGTTTCTTCTATGAAAGAACTTCTTCCTGTACTGGAGCAAGTAGCTCAAACCGGTCGTCCTTTAGTAATCATTGCGGAAGACGTGGATGGTGAAGCTCTGGCTACCCTGGTAGTAAACAAAATCCGTGGTGCCCTGAAAGTAGCAGCTGTAAAAGCTCCTGGTTTCGGTGATCGTCGTAAAGCTATGCTGGAAGACATCGCGATCCTGACGGGTGGTACGGTTATCAGCGAAGAGCGTGGTTTCAAACTGGAAAACGCTTCTATCGAATATTTAGGTCAGGCTGAGAAAATCATTATCGACAAAGACAACACGACGATTGTAAACGGCGTGGGTGGCAAAGACGATATCACTGCTCGCGTGAACCAAATCAAAACTCAGATCGAAAACACTACTTCTGATTACGATCGTGAGAAACTTCAGGAACGTCTGGCGAAACTGTCAGGTGGCGTAGCTATCCTGTACATTGGTGCTGCTACTGAAGTAGAAATGAAAGAGAAGAAAGATCGCGTTGACGATGCTCTTCACGCGACTCGTGCTGCGGTTGAAGAAGGTATCGTAGCCGGTGGTGGTGTAGCTCTGATCCGTGCCGTATCGGCTCTGGAAGGTTTCAAAGGCGAAAACGACGACCAAACGACAGGTATCAACATCATCCGTCAGGCGGTTGAATCTCCTCTTCGTACCATTGTAGGTAACGCTGGTGGCGAAGCTTCTGTAGTAATCAATGCCGTGAAACAAGGTACGGGTGACTACGGTTACAATGCTCGCGAAGATCGTTACGAAAACATGATCGAAGCAGGTATCATCGATCCTACGAAAGTAACTCGTCTGGCTCTGGAGAACGCTGCTTCTGTAGCAGGTCTGCTGTTAACTACCGAATGTGTAGTAGCTGACAAGCCTGAAGATAATCCTGCTCCTGCTGCCGGTCCTGGCGGAATGGGTGGCATGATGTAATCTCAGCTTTCCAATATTAATAAAAGCCCCTTCAGAAAACTGAAGGGGCTTTTTGTTGGCTAATATCTAGGTTAATTCAGTCGATACCACTGATACCCATACCCCTCCAGCGTAACCGGATAGGTATCATTGGAAGTGGAGGGTACCGATGCATTACTCATCAGATTTTGCAGCTTTTTACCTTTCCATTCGCTCAAACCCAGCGTAATCGATTTTTTGTCTTTACTGAAATTATGAGCTACGATCACTGATTTTCCTTTCCAGTCGTATTTCATCACCAAAACCTGATCCGTTGAGGCGGGCAAAATCGTCCATTCCCCCAAAGCAATTTCTGGACATTCTTCACGTAGCTTCACTAACTTCTTCACGTGATTCAGTAACGATTTAGGATCTTTTTCCTGAGCACTTACATTCACTTTCTGATAACCATATTCGCCCTGGTTAATAACCGGATGAAAAGGCTGATTAGAAGTAGAAAAACCTGCGTTTTTAGCCGTTGACCATTGCATTGGCGTTCGTACTGAATTTCGTTCTTTCAGACTAAGGTCATCTCCCATGCCAATTTCTTCGCCGTAACGCAAACTAGGTGTGCCTGGTAAAGAGAATAACAAGCTGTACGCCAGATCAATGTGTTTCCGATCATGCAGCATCGGAGCCAGTCGCCGACGAATCCCCCGATCGTATAACTGCATATTCTTCTGAGGTCCAAATCGAGCATAGACCTTTTCGCGGTCTTCATTACTCAGTCGTCCTAAATCAATTTCGTCATGATTTCGCAGGAACCAGGCCCATTGACTCGTCGGAGCAATCTGACGGGTATCCACCAGAGCCTTGATAAATTTCTCGGTATTCTCCGTAGCCAGAGCCGCAAACAAATACTGGTTTGCGTAAAAGTTGAAAATCATCTGAATACCTTCACCATATTTACCGATAAATTTTTCAGTTTCTTTCGGATCGACATTGGCTTCGCCTAAGAGCACAGCCTGCCCATTTTGCCATTGAATAAATTGCCGCAATTGATACAGCAGATCAAACTGCAAGGTTGGATTCTTGATATTGGTTTTGGGGATTTCCATGTAAAATGGCACAGCATCAAGCCGAAACCCAGCAACGCCTAAATCCAGCCAATGCTTGACGATTTTTCTGATCTCCGTTTCAACTTCTGGATTCTGAGCGTTCAGATCCGGTTGAAAATCGTAAAATCGGTGAAAGTAATACTCCTGAGCCAGTGAATCATAAGTCCAGGTTTCTTTTTGCACGCCGGGGAAAACCATTCCGTCATCCGCATCTTTCGGGCGTTCCTTCGACCAAACGTACCAGTTACGATACGGAGAGTTTTTATCCTTCCGGGCCGATTGATACCAGGGATGCTGGTTGGAAGTATGATTAATGACCAAATCCGTAATAATGCGGATGTCACGCTTTTTTGCTTCCTGAATGCACTGTTTAAAATCCTCTTCTGTACCCACTCTGGGGTCAACTTTATAGTAATCGGCAATGTCGTACCCATCGTCTTCCAGTGGTGAAGGATGAAACGGGGCTAACCAGACAACGTTCACTCCCAGTGATTTCAAGTAATCCAGTTGTTGGGTTAATCCTTTGAAATCTCCAAAGCCGTTTCCATCTGAATCTTTAAAAACTTTCACATCCAGGTTATAGATCAGAGCCTTTTTGTACCATAATTCCTGCATGAAATCGGTAGGCAAAGGTGCCGGAGGAGCCGAAGGTTCAGATTGCGAAAAGGCAAGCGTACGGGTAAGAACTGACAGTAGAACTATCCATTTTTTCATAGAGTGCGGAGAAACAGGGTTAAGACCTTTTTTTCATGATTGATTTATCATTTCTCTATAAAAAAATGATACGAACGGTCTTTCCCATACTAATGAAGAGCAAAGAAGGGTGGCTTCGTTACTTGACTTTGAAGAGGCTTATTTTAAGTCTGAATCTTTTGAATATACGGCCCTCTCCTGCCAGCGTGACCGCTGCCAGCTTTTTTCTAGGAGCATTAACTCAGACCATGAAATCATAGCATTGTGAGGAAATGGTTGCTACCAGCAGAAAAGCTGGTCGGGCCACGTTGGTAGCGGCATGACCTACCTATTCTTCCTGCAATAATTTAGATGGCCGCTGCCAGCTTTTTCGCTGGCAGCACTAACCCAGGCCATGAAATCATAGCTATCATGAGGGAGTGGTTGCTGCCAGCATGCCCCGACCAGCTTTTCCGCAAAAAATGAATAGAATTAATTGTTCGCTTACAATCAAAAACTAATGGCGAGTCGTAGAATGCTTTGATTTGGTCGAATTAAATCTTTTTCTTTTCCTCGTTTTTCCTTATTTATGGGTATGAAACGGGTTATTTTCTTCCTCAGCACTTTCTTTACTTGGTCTATGGCCTCCGCCCAACAAACTATTTTCGAGCAGTCGAAAGGAGCCGAAACCCCAACTTACGAGCAGGGTATGGCTTATTTTCAGCAACTGGATCAGCAGTATCCACAGGTTCAGATGCGAACCATGGGGCCAACTGATTCGGGCGAACCCGATGGTGTGGATGCCTGTCAGTTATTACTTCGGAATCTATTAACCGAAAAAGATGGATTAAGGCTGCCAGACCATCTGGTGCTGTGTATAATTCCGTTCTACAATATCGACGGAGCTTTGAATCGGAATTCCTTTAGTCGAGCGAACCAGAATGGGCCTCATGCGTACGGGTTTCGGGCCAATGGGCAGAACTATGATTTAAACCGGGATTTCGTAAAGGCAAATAGTAAAAATGCGACCTCCTTTGCCGAAATTTTTCATCAGGTTGATCCTGATGTATTTGTAGATACGCACGTAAGTAACGGAGCTGATTATCAACACGTCATGACCTTGATTGCCACGCAGCATAGTAAAATGGGCGGTGTTTTAGGGGAGTTCCTGCATACGAAAATGGAGCCTTACCTCTATCAGAAAATGCAGGAGAAGGGTTATCCCATGACTCCATACGTGACGAATTTCGGCCCCAATGTTACCAAGGAAGGATTCAGCGGATTTATTGATTACCCTCGCTACTCAACGGGTTATGCCGCTCTGTTTCAGACGCTGGGATTCATGCCTGAAACACACATGCTGAAGTCTTACGACCAGCGGGTAAAGTCTACGTATGAGTTATTAAAAATCTATCTGGACTTCACAGTAACAAATGCTAACGAAATCCTAACCCTGCGAAAACAAGCCAAAGAAGCCGTGAAAACGCAGCAAATCTTTCCTTTAGCCTGGAAGAAGGACACTACCCGTTCGCGTACGATTGAGTTTCTGGGTTATGAGAATGGGTATAAGCCCAGCGAAGTTTCGGGTCAACCCCGGCTGTATTATGATCGCTCCAAACCTTTTCAGATGAGCGTGCCGTATTATGATTATTTTGTACCGACGGTTACCGTTCAAAAGCCCAAAGCCTACCTTATTCCCCAAGCGTGGTGGCCTGTGATCGAACGTTTGAAAATGAATAAGGTAGTCATGAAGCGTCTGGAAAAAGATCAGACGATGTCTGTGGAAGCCTATCGTATTGAATCTTACCAAACTTCCCCACGAGCGTATGAGGGCCATTACCCGCACACGGACGTGAAAGTGAGTTCAAAAACGCAGGAAATTCATTTCCGAAAAGGTGATTATTACATCGAATGCAATCAGGACAAGAATCGGTATATCATTGAAACGCTGGAACCTACCAGCCCCGAAGGTTTTTTTGCCTGGAACTTCTTTGATTCCATTTTACAGCAAAAAGAAGGGTATTCAGATTATGTTTTCGAAGACCTCGCGGCGGAGTTCCTCAAGACCCATCCCGAAGTAAAAAAGCAACTAGAGGAAAAGCGGGCGAATGATCCTGCCTTTGCTAAAAATGGTCGGGCTCAACTGGATTTTGTGTATCGGCTTTCGCCCTACTACGAACCCGAACACCTCCGTTATCCCGTATATAGAGTACTCCGTTAAAGTCAAAGTTATCGTTATAAAGGTTGAAACCGGGGAAAACATCCTCGGTTTTTCTTCGTTCAGCCTAGTAACTACACGTTCGTTTATCTTCGCTTGCATCCGTCAACACTTACTTATTTAGTGCTTATGAAGTTATTTTCGATCTTACCTTTTCTTCTCATTTCGATGGGCGTTTTTTTCAATGACGCCACCGTTTACGCTCTTGATTTTAAGTCATTACCCGATTCCAGTGCTAATACGAAAGGCGATACCTTACCCCCTGGCGTTGAAAATTTCCCGAGTCTGGTACAGGTAACTCGTCCACCAGCAGATACACTCAAGCATTTTACCTACGCCGTTACACTCGGTGGGGATTATCGTTCGGGTAACGTACAGCGTTCGCTTTATACCATTAATACCTCTTTAGACTACCTGAATCCGAAATCTATCGTTGGATTTTACAGTTCGCCCCGGTATACATACGGACGCATCAGTGGCGAACTTCAGGAACGAGAGTTATTTGTCGATTTCAACACGACGCTCTGGTATAGTCAGAATGATGCCTATTTGATGGCTTTCGGGGTGCACGAAGAAAGTAACCTGCGACAAATTCCAGCTCGGTGGTATGGGGGATCGGGAATTGGCTGGCGAATTTTTGGTGGGAAAAAACGCCCGAATACACTAATTAAGCTTTCTATGACCAATGCTATCGTTTTCGAATATACCGATTTTATTACCATGCAGGACATTCGGGTAATCCGAAACTCAACCCGTGTTCGGATCGGAACGACGCTTAACAAAATGGCTTTCAATAGTACGCTTTTCGTCCAACCCGCTCTGAATGAAGCCAACCTTCGCTGGAGTTCGCTAAGCACGCTGGCGTATGCTTTGGGCAAAAGACTGGCCTTGTCTTTAACTGCCGATCACACCTATGAAAGCGTAGTATTGCCCGGTCGAAGACGAACCGATTTTCACTGGGCCATTGGCTTAACGTTTAAAAACTAGAAAACCGAAGGGCGGCAGATACAAATCTGCCGCCCTTCTTTATTGGTAGAGACGCGACTTTATTGCGTCTGGGTAGAGGTGATTCCTCGCAGTCGCTCGGCTCTGCCGAGTGACGAAATAGATTATAGGCCTCCGGCCGGTGGTATTGAAAATCAATTAGGTCAGGCAATTATTTAGGTTATCCATATTTTTTTTGAATGAGACGGCCAGAGGCCTACAGCTACGTAGTCACTCGGCAGAGCCAAGCGACTGCGGAAGGCGAACCGATTTTCACTGGGCCATTGGCTTGACGTTTAAAAACTAAAAAACCGAAGGGCAGCAGATACAAATCTGCCGCCCTTCTTCATTGGTAGAGACGCGACTTTATTGCGTCTGGGTAGAGGTGATTTTCAATACCACTTAGAGCTTATTTATAGATGTTGCTTCCCCGGATTTCATCCGGGGCTATCCTTGTTTAACCCCTCTGGGGTTATGGATCGTAAACCTATTGTAATAACAACCCCAGCGGGGTTCAATATGAAGAGCCCTGGTCTGGATGGACCCAGGCTGGATAGCCCCGAATGAAATCCGGGGACACGGTTGGTAATTAGGTCCATTCCCGCAGTCGCTCGGCAGAGCCAAGCGACTGCGGGAATTAAATTAAATTCTATCTCCTACCCAGACGCGATGAAGTCGCGTCTCTACCATATTAGGATTAGGCAATCTATTCAGAAACAATTCTTCCGTCCAGCATTTCCAATTTCCGGTCAGCCATCTGGGCTAATTCTTCGTTGTGGGTTACCAATACAAAAGTCTGATTGAGTTCGTCGCGAAGCTGGAAAAATAATTCGTGTAATTCACGAGCATTTTTAGAATCAAGATTACCCGAAGGTTCATCCGCAAATATGACTGCTGGTGCATTAATCAAAGCCCGAGCTACGGCAACTCGTTGTTGCTCGCCGCCCGAAAGCTGGCTGGGGTGATGACTCTCCCGTTGGGCCAATCCAAGCTTCGCTAATAGCATCCGGGCACGCTCTTCGGTTTCTGCCGTTTTCCCAGCAATCCAGGCGGGCATGCATACGTTCTCCAGGGCCGTAAATTCTGGTAACAGATTGTGAAACTGAAAAATAAACCCAATGCGACGATTGCGGAATTCCGCCAGAGCCCGGTCCTTTAGGCTACTAATTTCCTGCCCATCCAGGAAAATCTGACCAGAATCAGGCCGATCCAGGGTGCCTAACAGGTGGAGCAAGGTACTTTTCCCGGCCCCCGAGGCTCCCACGATAGAAACGATTTCTCCGGGCTGAATCTGTAGATCAATTCCTTTCAGGACGGGTAAGGAACCGTATGTTTTTACGAGTTGACGAGCTTCAAGCATATTAAATATATCAGGCAAAAATAGGCCGTAATTCCTCTGTTAATCAGTTCGTTAAATGAATTACACCCGAACCGACGAACGAAGGCAGCTATAGTTTGTTGAGCAAAGTTGTAAAACTTTGTCCAAGATAACTCAAAGACTTTATCGATTTCTGCCTAATTTTCGGGCTGTAAAGTGAAACCTCACTCAACTTCCTAATGAACATACACGAATACCAGGCGAAAGAGATCCTCAAACGTTACGGAGTACGTATTCAGGAGGGCATCGTCGCTGACACACCCGACAAAGCGGTAGAAGTAGCCCGCGAACTCAACATCAAAACGGGTACGAAATGGTTTGTGGTAAAAGCTCAGATCCATGCCGGTGGCCGTGGTAAAGGCGGTGGCGTAAAGCTGGCTAAGAACTACGAAGAAGTCCGTGAGAAATCAGGACAGATTCTGGGCATGCAATTAGTTACCCACCAAACCGGTCCCGAAGGTAAGAAAGTACATAAGATCCTCATCTCTGAAGATGTGTATTACCCCGGAGCTACGGAGCCCAAAGAATTTTATCTGGCTATTCTTTTAGATCGTACCAAAGCTTGTAACGTCATCATGGCGTCTACTGAAGGTGGTATGGATATCGAAGAGGTAGCGGAGCATTCTCCCGAAAAAATCATCAAAGAATGGATCGATCCTAAAGTGGGTCTTCAGGGCTTCCAGGCTCGGAAAATCGCTTTTGCTTTAGGTCTGGAAGGCGATGCTTTCAAAGAAATGGTGAAATTCATCGGCTCTCTCTACAAAGCATATATCGATACGGATGCGTCTCAATTCGAGATTAACCCCGTGTTGAAAACGTCTGATAACAAAATTCTGGCCGTTGATGCAAAAGTTAACCTGGACGACAACGCTCTGTATCGTCACACGGATTTAGCTGAAATGCGTGACGTTCGCGAAGAAGATCCTCTGGAAGTAGAAGCTGGTCACCACAACCTGAACTACGTGAAACTGGACGGCAACATTGGCTGTATGGTAAACGGTGCAGGTTTGGCCATGGCTACGATGGACTTAATCAAGCTTTCCGGTGGTGAGCCTGCTAACTTCCTCGACGTAGGGGGTGGAGCCAACGCTCAGACCGTAGAAGCTGGTTTCCGTATTATCCTGAAAGATCCTAACGTAAAAGCCATCCTGATCAACATCTTCGGTGGTATCGTTCGTTGCGACCGTGTAGCTACGGGTATCGTTGAAGCTTACAAAGCAATCGGTAATATTCCTGTACCTATCGTCGTTCGTCTGCAAGGAACGAACGCGGAAGAAGGAGCAAAAATCATCGACGAGTCAGGTCTGGAAGTACACTCTGCGGTACAATTAAAAGACGCTGCTGACCGTCTGAAAGACGTTTTAGCTACCCAATTCTAAGAAGCTTTCAGTTTGCGGTTCTTAGTTTTCAGTAACTGCAAATCGGATATCTTCAAAATAAAGAAGGCCACTCTTGGAGAGTGGCCTTCTTTATTTTGAATCGTTCGCAATTTCCTTTTTCTACCCAAACCACATTATTCCAACCACTGAAAACTACAAACTAACCCTATCTGCGAGCGTAATACTTCTCCGCTTCAGGTAACAATTTCTTCAAATCGTTAATCCGCTGCTGATCCGAAGGGTGTGAAGATAATAACACGGGAGGTTTCTGAGCATTTTTGCTGGCTTCAGCCATGCGTCCCCAGAAAGTAATAGCCTCTTGGGGATCGTAACCCGCCATCGCCATAAAGATTAAACCCAAGTGATCGGCTTCGCTTTCGTGCTGACGGCTGTATCGCAGAATGGCTAAGTTAGCTCCAATAGGTGCCGCTACGTTAAAAACCGAACTCCAGATGTTATTAGCTCGGGAAGGATTGCTGGCATTTGCCACACCTAAGGCTACCTGTCCACCCGTTAATAACCCCTGAGCTACGTATTGCTGACTTACCCGCTCAGAACCATGCTTGGCAATGGCGTGAGAAATCTCGTGTCCCATTACCGTAGCCAGACCTGCCTCTGTCTTCGTGACAGGCAACAGACCCGTGTAAACAACTACCTTACCACCAGGCATACACCAGGCGTTTACCTGATTATCCTGAACAAGGTTAAACTCCCAGTGATACCCGTCCAGGTATTCAGGGTGTTTGATTTCGTTGAAGTACTTCGTAGCCGCAGCAGCAATTCGCTCCCCTACTTTCTTGACTAGCTGGGTATTAGCGTTACTGTTGGAGATGACTTTGTTAGTATCCAGAAACTGCTTGTAACTTACCAGAGCCTGCTGGTTCATTTCAGCGTCAGATACTAATAATAATTGATTCCGGTTTGAAATAGGGACACGACTACAAGCCCAGACAGTGGCTGCCAGTACAATACCCAGGGCGAAGGTTCTTTTCATGTTGTGGAAATGCTAAAAATGTTACTTACTCATAGAAAATCCTGTACCGAGCCTGTAAAGTATATTTGTTCGCTTAGCTTTGCAGGATGTCTCAGTTAAGGCCGCAAAATTGAGGAATAAAACTCATTCAATTACGCTGGGTTAGTACTGTAATTAAACATTTTTATACTATGCGAATTTTTTGCATCGGGCGAAACTATGCGGAGCATATCGCCGAACTTCAAAACGAACGTCCGACCGATCCTGTCATATTTACGAAACCAGATTCAGCATTATTACGAGAAAACAATCCTTTTTATTTGCCGGACTTTACCGAAGACGTGCACCATGAACTGGAAATTGTTCTTAAAATCAACAAATTAGGTAAGAATATTCCCGTGCAATTCGCGGATAATTATTACGAGGAAATTGCACTGGGTATTGACTTCACTGCCCGGGATATTCAGGCCAAACAAAAGGCCAAAGGTCTGCCCTGGGAAATTGCCAAAGGCTTCGATGGCTCGGCTCCTATTTCGAAGTTCGTACCCAAGAGTCAGTTCGCTGAGTTCCCGAAACTCACCTTCGATTTGAGCGTGAACGGCGAAGTTCGTCAGCAAGGAGACACAACCATGATGCTGTGGTCATTTGGGGAAATCATTGCCTATCTTTCTAAATTCTTTACCCTGAAAATCGGTGACCTGATTTACACAGGAACACCCGCGGGTGTAGGTCAGGTGCATATTGGAGACCGCCTCGTCGGTCGTCTGGAAGGGCAGGAAATGTTCAATTTTGAAATCAAGTAAGCGTTGTAGGTTTTCAGTTAAGTTGCTTTCTATTCTTAATAAGTTAACGTATAACCCAACTTCCCGAAAGTTCAGAACTTTCGGGAAGTTGATCACCTAAGCCTTAACACTTACCTTAAAGGTAAACTTAGGCAACAGGGACATAATGTTGCCAGCAAAAAAGCTGGCAGCGAGAGGCCTGTAGTGTATTTCGATCACAAACCCCTCGGTAATGGATTTATTATCCGTCAATAATT
The DNA here is from genome assembly GCF_031453245.1 of Siphonobacter sp. SORGH_AS_0500. NCBI lineage: Bacteria > Pseudomonadati > Bacteroidota > Cytophagia > Cytophagales > Cytophagaceae > Siphonobacter > Siphonobacter sp. SORGH_AS_0500. The sequence continues at coordinate 2,018,137 of NZ_JAVIYT010000001.1, read as the reverse complement.
GCTATAAACCAGCCCAACTCTAAACCTTTTATCGTCACTATTCCCTTGGTTATTCGTTATATTCTTTTCTTTGCTTTAGTTAGTCTGTCTGCTCAGGCTCAGCATTCTTATCTTTTTCCGATTCTTCCCGGTGAAAACGCTCTATTAGCTGGAACCTTCGCCGAGCTACGTCCGCAGCATTTTCACGCCGGAATGGACATTAAAACCCAGCAACGGGAAGGCCTCTCGGTCAAGTGCATTGAGCGGGGTTACGTATCCAAAATCATTGTTAGCCGAACCGGTTACGGAAATGCGATTTTTGTAAAACATACCACAGGCGAAACCAGCGTTTACGCCCACTTACAGCAATTTAACTCCCGCATTACCCAATACCTCAGACAGCAGCAATTAACTCAGGGCACGACCGAAATCATGGTAAACCCGAAAGCCAATCTATTACCGCTGCAACGAGGAGAAGAATTAGGGCTGTCCGGTAACTCCGGCGGTTCGATGGGACCGCATTTGCATTTTGAAATACGCAATGTTCAGGGACTTAATGTAGATCCGTTGAATTACTCTTTCAAAGAAATTCAGGATGATATTCCTCCCGTCATGGAAGCGTTGGCTATTCGTACGCTTTCAGGCGACTCTCGTATCCAGGGAAGATTTGGTCGAATGGAATACAGTCTTGTTCGGGAAGAATCGCCTAAGCCCTCGGTACACCTGTACCGCATGCGGGATACCCTTCGAGCCATCGGCGAAATAGGGCTGGAACTACTGGCTTACGATCAAAGTAGTGGTTCGTCTTCCAAAAATGGAATCAGTTGTCTGGAAATTCACGTCGATGGTCGGGAGTTACATTACCACCAACTAAGCCAGATTCCAGAGGCCTTTACCGATGATATTAACATTCATACCGATTATGCGACCTATTATGAAACGGGCAAATTCTTCCAGCGGTGTTACAAAGCCGACGGTAACGACCGGGTTCCGATTTATTCTACGGGTTCGGGGAGATTGAGCGTGACAAACAAGGCCGTTCATCAGGTTACTTTAACCATTTGGGATCATTTCCAGAACAAAACGCAATTACACCTGATCGTAAAAGGCGAAGCAACGGAAGGAAATTCCCCCGATCCTAACCTGCGTTGGTCGGTGGAAGAAAACTGGCTGGTCATCAAAGGATCATTACCTGACTCCCTTAATGTATACTTACCGAAAGGGCAGCAAACCTTAACGGCAGTTTATCCGGGGTGTTACCTCTGGGATTTGAGAAAAGGGCTTCCCGATTCGCTTGACGCGGGGACTAAACGCATTCGATTCAACTTTGTTGGGACGGCTTATCCTCAGCAACAAGGAAAGATATTGAATGATCGGCTAACGCTGGAATGGAAGCCCGGCAGTTTATACGATACGCTTTACGTTATGCTTCAGGAAAAGGATGGCAAGTTACTCGTTGGTGAGCCGACCACTCCATTGAAAGGTAAAATAACCATTCATTATCAGCCCAAGTCGCCCATTTCACTCTATGAGAAAACGGCTTTATACCGGGAAGATAAACAATCCGTTTTTGTGGGTGGACACTGGAAAGACGGGCAGTTACACGCCGAAACCAGGTTCTTTGGTACTTATTACCTTGCTACCGACACGCTAGCTCCCACCATTACCCCTGTAAGTATTTCCAGCCGTCAGTTGCGTTTTAAAATTAGAGACAATCTTTCGGGTATAAAATCCTGGAAAACCCGTATAGGTACTGAAACGGTAATTCTGGATTATGACGAGAAGAATAATTTGCTCTTTTCAGAAATAAGAGAAGAAAATCGCCCTTTCCGTGGTGAATTGAAGCTGGAGATAACGGACAATTCAGGAAACAAAGCTACTTTTGGCAGACCGAATCTGAACTAGAAGACAGGTTAGCTTTTCGGAGCTGATTCCAGGAATCTTATTCGGAGATACGTCGTTCTGATAACACATTACTTTCAGCATCCAACCTATCGGACTGCTATCAATTAATAAACTTATGTCTCTTCAAAAAGGTGATCTGGCTCCGGCCTTTGAAGCGGTTGATCAAGACGGTAACCTCGTCAAGCTCAGCGATTTTACTGGCAAGAAAGTCGTTTTATATTTTTATCCCAAAGACGATACGCCCGGTTGCACGGCTCAGGCCTGTAACCTTCGCGACAACTACGAAGCTTTATTAAAGTCAGGTTTTGTGGTATTAGGCGTAAGTGTCGATGATGAGAAGTCTCATCAGAAATTTGCCAAGAAATACGAGTTACCTTTCCCCCTTTTAGCGGATACTGACCACAAAATTGTGGAAGCTTACGGCGTTTGGGTGGAGAAAAATATGTACGGTCGCCAGTACATGGGTACTGCACGGACTACTTTCGTTATTGATGAATCAGGACTTATTGCTGAGGTAATTCAGAAAGTAGATACCAAAGAGCACACCAGTCAGATTTTAAAGTAACGTAGCTTTTCTGCTTTTAATTATTCCAGGGTAATCGCCTAAATTTAACCTCTTTCTTTAGAGATACCCTTTATTGTTTCGCTTATCTATACTTATGAATCTTCAGGACATCGCTTCTCAAGTTCGCCGTGACATCGTACGGATGGTACACGGAGTCAAATCAGGCCACCCCGGTGGATCCCTCGGCTGTACTGATCTGCTCGTGAGTCTTTATTTCAAACACATGGAATTAAAGACCGACGATCAGGGTCAGGTTGTTTTCGATATGGAAGGCAATAACGAAGACGTTTTCTTCCTTTCAAACGGTCACATTTCTCCCGTTCTCTACTCTGTTCTGGCTCATCGCGGTTACTTCCCCGTACCCGAACTGGCTACGTTCCGTAAGCTGGATTCCCGCTTGCAGGGTCACCCAGCAACGGCTGAGCACTTACCCGGCATTCGTATTGCTTCTGGTTCGCTGGGTCAGGGGCTTTCGGTAGCCACCGGAGTTGCTCTGGGTAAAAAACTCAAAGGCGATTCGCATCTGGTATACGTCCTGATGGGCGACGGCGAGCAGCAGGAAGGCCAAGTCTGGGAAGCAGCGACGTTTGCTCCTCACCACAAAGTAGATAACCTGATTGCATTCATTGACTTCAATGGTCAGCAGATCGATGGTCCTACGGAAAAGGTAATGAACAATCGCGACCTCGGAGCTAAATACGAGGCGTTTGGTTGGGAAGTGCTGCACATGGATGGTAACGATTATACTTCACTCGATACCGTTCTGACGCAGGCCAAAGGTTTAGCCGGACAAGGCAAACCCATCATGATCATCACGAAAACTGAAATGGGTCAGGGTGTTGATTTCATGATGCATACGCACAAATGGCACGGCACCGCTCCCAACGACGAGCAATTAGCCAAAGCCCTCGCTCAACTTCCCGAAACTTTAGGAGATTATTAATAAGTTGTCAGTTTACGGTTGTCAGTTGTCAGTTCATAAGCTGATCATCAACTGAAAACGGTAAACAGAAGACTGAAAACTGACTATAATGAAACAATATCCCTATACCGATAAAAAAGATACTCGTTCTGGTTTTGGTGCGGGTATGACCGAACTGGGTCGCACCAATCCTGATGTGGTTACCCTTTGTGCTGACTTAGTGGGTTCGTTGAAAATTGATACGTTTATTCAGGAAAACCCCGAGCGTTTTTTCCAGTGCGGTATCTCTGAAGCAAACATGATCGGCGTTTCGGCAGGTCTGGCCATTACAGGAAAAATTCCTTTTGCGACGACTTTCGCTAACTTCGGTTCCAGCCGCGTGTTTGACCAGGTTCGTCAATCCGTTGCTTACTCTAACAAAAACGTAAAAATCGCCGTTTCGCACGCAGGTCTTACCCTGGGTGAAGATGGAGCCACCCACCAGGTACTCGAAGATCTGGCCATGATGAAGGCTCTGCCCAACATGACCGTGATTAACCCCTGCGATTATAACCAGACCAAGGCAGCCACCATCGCCAGTGCGAACTACGAAGGTCCCGTTTACCTGCGTTTTGGTCGTCCGGTTATTCCCGTATTCATTCCTGAAGATATGCCTTTCGAAATCGGTAAGGCTATTACCCTGAATGAAGGCACAGACGTGAGTATCTTCGCTACAGGTCACCTGGTTTGGGAAGCTCTCCAGGCGTGCCAGCTTCTGGAAGATGAAGGTATTTCTGCCGAAATCATTAACATTCATACCATCAAGCCCCTCGATACGGAAGCCATTCTGGCTTCGGTGAAAAAAACGGGCTGCTGCGTAAGTGCTGAAGAGCACCAGATTAACGGTGGTTTAGGCGAGAGCATCGCTCATACGCTGATAACGAATTACCTGGCTCCTCAGGAATTCATTGGCGTGAAAGATACCTTCGGTGAAAGCGGTACGCCCGATGAACTGATGGAAAAATACGGACTGAAAGCCGCCAGCATTGTAGAAGCTGCGAAGAAGGCAATTGCCCGTAAGTCAAAATAAGATATCGTTCTTCCAACGATTTCAGAGCTAGAGATTAAAGAAATTCTAATCTCTAGCTCTCTTTTTTTCCATTTACTTTACGGTCTGTTTTTCCCTTATTTCACTGATTTTAACATTTCGACAGGGATTTTGCCCGAAACTCGCTTGCAGTGAGGGGTCGTAAATGCATATAATTGCTTTTCCATCACCAATTACCAGACCATGACCGATCAGGAACTGCTTGATAAATTTGCGAACCCGGAGACGCGGAACTACGCGTTCAACCTGCTGGTTCGTAAGTATCAGCAGAAGGTGTATGGGCTTATTCGTAAAATGGTGATCGATCACTCCGATGCGGATGATCTTACTCAGGAAACCTTTATTAAAGTCTGGCAACACCTCGAAACCTTTCGGGGCGATTCGCAGCTGTATACCTGGCTTTACCGAATTGCGACGAATGAAACCTTCAATTTCCTGAATAAAAAACGTCGTCGCTTCTTTTTATCGCTGGATTCGGTAGACCATGAGCTGGAAGCTAAAATTGACGCCGATCCCCTACTCTCGGGCGACGACATTCAGAATAAATTGCAAAAAGCCATTCTTCGGTTACCTGAAAAACAGCGACTGGTCTTTCATCTACGGTATTACGATGAAATGCCTTACGAAGAAATGTCCGAAGTGACCGGCACCTCCGAAGGAGCTCTCAAGGCTTCCTATCACCATGCGGTAAAAAAAATTGAAGAATTTTTAAACGGTAATTAAACTTTAAGAGCTTAGTTTGTTCCAAAGGCAAAATATCAACAAACTGATAATCAGTCATTTCATTTTAATTATCCGCTGATTTTATTGGATATATACAATGGATAATAAAAGAATTCGTTTGGAAGACATTCCAAAAATTAACCCCGTCCATACACCTGACCACTACTTTGAAGATTTACCGCAACGAATTCAGGCTCGTGTGCAGCAAAATCCCACCAAAGTACTCAAACCTCACTGGACGGCTCGCCACAGCTGGCTTACCGCAGGAGCGGCCGCTTCAGTTGCTATTCTGATGTATCTGAGCTGGCCCACCCGGCAGGATTCCATCGGCGTAGAAACGCTTAGCCAGCTCAAAACCGAGGACATTGTTCAATACCTCGAACACGAAAATGTTTCTTTGCAGGATCTTTCCGATACGGAAAAGAACAAAATGCTGATTGATAGTTTAGGTAACCAGCCTTTACCTCAGGTGAAGATTTCCAATAAAGAAATTATGGAACAGCTTTCGCTGGAAGATTTTGAAGACGTTATTTAGTACCATTACCCACCGTTGCCACGGTTTTTCCCTAAGCACTATGAAACTCTGGATCGCAGGTAGTTTATTTTTCTTTTTGTCGCTGACGCTTCAGGCTCAAAACAAGGGTAGAGAAGGCCAGCAACAAGTCCGGGCCGCCAAAATCACGTGGATTACCAACCGATTGAATCTTACGCCCGATCAGGCCAAAGATTTCTGGCCTTTATTTAACGAATACGAAGACAAGCGTCGGGAAGTTCGTCACCGCATTCGCCGATTAAATGGTGAAACGAATAATTTATCCGCCAGTGATGAAGCCATCCGCAAGAACCTGAAAGAGATCATCGATCTACGCCAGCAGGAAGTGGATCTGGAGCGGGAATATCAGGCTAAATACCTGAAAGTGATTAATGTAAAACAGTTATCTGAGTTATATAAAGCGGATCAGCGATTTACCCAGATGCTAATCGAACGCCTTAATCATAATCGACAACCCCGGGAGAAAGATTCGAACTAGGCCCATAATGAATACCTTTGAAGCAATGCATTTTGAAAATGCATTGCTTTTTTTATACAACAAAATAGCCCGAAAACCAGTTAGTTACCGTTAATCAAAGCCTGCATCCGAAACAATTTTTATGTATGGTAAAGTCTGTTGCGTGTAAACTTACGTTCATATGTAAAATGAAAGGCTTTACCTATATCTGCGTTCACTTTATGTCAGGAATTACCCTACCATCTTATCTCAACCAATTCTATCACATGCGTTCGTTATTCATTGCTCTAGGTCTGTTGTGGGCCGGTGTAGCTTCCGCTCAAAGAGAAAATATTTCCATTGGCCCTATGATTGGAGGGACTTATTCAACGCTTCCGAAGCTGGCCGGTAACGGTCTGACGACTAAATACAAAGCAGGTCCAGCCGCTGGTGTTTTCATCAACTATAGTATTAAAGAACATTTTGGTTTATCGGCCAATGTCCTTTACATGCGATGGGGAACAACCATCGAAACGCCCGCACCATCAGCAAATCTAAATCTCGATTATGTTCATGTTCCAGTGTTGGCGACTTACTACTTTGGCAATGACATGGGTCCCGGAGCTGTCCGCCCTAAAATTTTCATTGGCCCATCGGTAAGTTTTCAGACGGGCCAATCAGGAAGTGCTATAATAAATAATTCCGCTTTCAATAAAGTAGATGTTGGAGCAACTGCCGGAGCTGGTTTAAATATTGGTTTTGCTCGTCAACAATGGTTAAATATTGACGTTCGATACAACCTTGGCTTTAGTAAGGTCTATAAAAATATTCCTATGTATAACGATGTTCATAACCAGTCCTTCTCTTTACTCGTAGGCTATAGCTTCCCTCTGGGTTCTTACGATAAAAAGAAGAATTCCTTTTCAGGGAAAAGACGTTAGTTATTCGTGCTTAAGCAAAAACGACCCGGTGATGAGCCGGGTCGTTTTTGCTTAAGCACGAATATTAGTTTAATCTGGGATCGGTAGGATAATGGGAAAGTACACGGTAAGCTCCCCCCATATTCCGTAGCGTAACCCGCCAGAGCTGATCTGTTGACGTATCAAACAGATCGTTTGTATTAACCTTTGAGATAATCCAGGAATCGCGACTTAACTCAGAAGTAAGCTGTCCGGCATTCCAACCCGAGTAGCCGATGAAAAATCGAATGTCTTCGGTTTTCAGCGTACCCAGATTCAAGAGTTTCTTTATCTGTTCAAAGTTTCCACTCCAATATAAATTTCCATCCAACTGAATCGAATCTTCAATCAGATCAGGCCTCCGGTGAATGTAGTGAAGCGTATTTTTCTCCACCGGGCCTCCTACAAACAGAGGGATATCGGGGTAAATGTCTTCTTCAATTACATCATCCAGTAAAAGCTCCGTCGTTTGATTTAACACCAGTCCGAAAGAACCTTGCTCGTTATGTTCACAAATCAACACCACACTTCGCTCAAAATTTTCATCGCCCAAAAAAGGTTCAGCCAATAACAAACAGCCCTTGGTAACCTTCGTTTGAGCATTGTTTTTTCCGGGTAGAAAGTCGCTCAATTCCTTCATGGTCAGTTCTCATTTAAAAATCACTGAAAAACGGTGCTTAAGCAAGATAACTTAATTTTTCAGCATAAACGTGTGTGATATCCGTAAAAAAATCTGCCAAAAGCGAAAAATGGTTATGCGTTTGAAGTTTTGGGTTGGGAGTTAAGCGTTTTGAGTTTTTAGAATTACGCCTCCCGCAATCGCTCGGCTCTGTCGAGTAACGAAATAGATGAACAAGCCGGTGGCATTGAAAACATTTAGGTCAGGCAAACATTAGCTCCCCTATCTCTTTTAAAAAGACAGCCAAAGCCTACAGTTTATATGATAACCCCAAAAACATGCGATTCTTCACGTAGAGACGCGACTTTATCCCCTTTATGCCGTGGTTGGTGAGACACCAACCACAATTTGCGTATAAATGACTGGTGAGGTGAGACATTAGCCACGGCAGGGAAAGCCAGACGCGATGAAGTCACGTCTCTACCTAATGATTTCTCTCGTAGTTGCTCGGCTTTACCGAGTGAGGAAATAGATGAATGGGCCAGTAGAATTGAAAAATGGCTGGATTTGGTAAATCATTTAGCTTACCTCTATTGTCTTTGGGAAACACGGCCACAGGCCTACAGTTAAGTCGTCACTCGGCAGAGCCGAGCGACTGCAAAAGACAGAAATGTAATAAAATCAGTATTCAATCATTCATTCCCTCAATCATTCAAAACTGAACCCCTCACCAGATTTCTACGCCTTTATTGAGGTAAGATGACAAGTTTTCGGTAGGAGCCTGCGACGAGGTTATTAATAAATCCAGCTCTTCGTAATCGCACACTTTACAGGTTTCTGCGGTATTAAACTTATCCTTCCAGGCCGTTGCGATCACTTTCTTGGAAACCTGAGTCATTTTCTGTTTCACCAGAGCCTCTTCCCAGTACGGCGTCGTCACACCGAGTTCATGATGAATGGAACAAACACCCATGATGCACAAATCCGGGCGAAGTCGTTCGATCATATTAATCACTGCCGCTCCGAGGGTTACCTGAGCCCGTTTGAAAATCCAGCCCCCCATCAAATGAACTTCCACATTGGGGTGTTCGCTCAGAATTTGAGCAATGGATAGACTATTCGTAAATATCTGAACCTGAAGTTCTGGTGGTAACGACCGGGCAATTAACATGTTGGTAGATCCATTATCCAGAATAATCGTTTGCCCGGATTCAAATAAGGCCAGTGCTTTTTGTGCAATCTCCTGTTTTTCGGTTTGAGCATAGGCAATCCGTTCCGTCAGTTTCAAGGGAGCTGGAGCTTTAGGAACCGCCGGAACCGCCCCGCCGTGGACTTTTTTCAAAAGGCCATCCTTCGCCAGTTCATTCAAATCCCGGCGAATGGTATCATCCGAAACGTTAAGCTCCTGACTTAATTCCACGGAACTTACCCGTTGTTGCTGAACCAGTTTCTGAAGGATGTATTGAAGGCGTTCTTCGCGGAGCATTTCGTTTTTATTCGTTTTTCTTCCCAAAAGTAACACATATTTAATTTGGAAGTATGCGTTTTGTTACGGTTTTTTGTTGAACCAAATCGTATTAACGAAAAATAACGCATGAAGCTAGTCATATTCGATATGGATGGGGTTTTGGTTGATAGTGAACCCATCTATCATCATTTTCATCCTTATTACTTTGAAACTCAATTAGGCATTACCTTGAGTCAGTTGGAGCTGGATAGCGTCACGGGCGTGGCTCCGAGAGAAATTTTCGGACGGTTTAAAACGATTTATCCCGATCTGCTTCCTGAACCAGCCGTTGTGTACGTTGAACGGGAGTATGATTTGTTGATGGAAAAATTCGCCCGTCTCGATCCACTTCCTTTAGTAAATGGCATTTCAGACGTTCTGAAAAGGTTGGATGAAGAGAATATTCCTATGGTTCTATCCTCCTCCAACCAACGGCGGATGATCGAACTATGCCTGGATCGCTCGGGTTTTCGACCCTACTTTCAGAATATTCTAAGCGGCGAAGATGTACCCCGGTCCAAACCGGATCCTGAGATTTTCCTGCGGCAGGCCGCTTTTTACGGAGTAAAACCCGAGGAATGCCTGGTAATTGAAGATTCTACCAACGGCTGCCGGGCCGCCAAAGCTGCCGGAATGGCTTGTCTGGGTTATGTCAATCCCAATTCCGGGAACCAGGATTTATCGTTAGCCGACTGGCGAATCGACTCCTGGAATGAAAATACCATTTCTCAGTTATTAACCATTCTAAAAAGGGCCGATTTACAAACTGCTTTGTAGGATATGAAACGAATTCTGATTGACATGGACGACGTTCTGGCAGATGCTTCTGGACGTTTCATCGAATATTGTATTAATCGAGTAGGAAAAACGGTTACCCGTGAGTTGTTGCAAGGCTCTAATTGGGCAGAAGCGGTTGATATTCACGCCGATACTGTTAAAACCTGGGTTCATGAACCAGGCTTTTTCCGGGGAATGCAGGTTATGCCCGATGCTCAGGAGGTGGTAAAAAGATTGATGGATCACTACGAAGTTTTCATCGTTTCTGCCGCGATTGAGTTTCCCAATTCACTCAAAGAAAAAGTGGATTGGCTGGCAGAGTATTTTCCTTTCATCGATTGGCGGTATATTGTCCTCTGTGGGCACAAATGGATGATTGAAGCGGATTACCTCATCGACGATCACGAGAAAAATCTGAATACCTTCCGTGGCACTCCAATTTTGTTTGATGCCCCACATAACCAAACGCTGGAAGGTTATCAACGCGTAAAAACCTGGCGTGAAGTAGAGCGGTTACTATTACCTGCTCCCATTGAAGCGTAGACCTTACGACATAAAAACGACCCTATGGTTTCGTCTGAAATCACCCAAACAGACCCATTGAATTACCCGGCAGCTCGCCTATCAGTAAGCACCTTTTTCTTTTTAATGGGACTGAGTTTTGCTAGCTGGGCCGCCCGTATTCCCGACATTCAGCAAGCCATGCACCTTAGTCCGGGGCAGTTAGGTTCTGTTTTATTGGGTATGCCGCTGGGTTCGCTGGTAGCCCTGGCTCCGGCGGGTTGGCTGGTAACGAAAATTGGCAGTCGGACGGTAACCTTATGGTCATTGATTTTTTACGTGGGTATCCTCCCCTTCCTGGGATTTATGGATACGGGCTGGCAACTGGCTCTGGCCTTGTTCTGCTACGGAGCCGCTGGTGATGTAGCCAATATCGCTGTAAACACGCAAGTAGTAAGTGTGGAAGCGGGGTTTGGCAAACCCATCATGTCTTCCTGCCATGGTTTGTTCAGCCTGGGAGCTTTCGCTGGTTCTGCTCTGGGTGGTATTGCGGGGGCCCTGCACATTACTCCCTTTTATCATTTTCTGGGAGTCATGGCTCTTTCGATTTTAATTGCCTTATTGGCTTACCGATCATTGATTAGTACGGATCGGAAAGAGCAAACAAGTTCAGAAAAGACACCCATGTTTGTCCTGCCCGACCGTGCTTTATTACTGCTGGGATTGATTTCGTTCTGCTGCATGCTGACCGAAGGAGCCATGGCCGACTGGTCGTCCATTTATTACCGTCAGAGTGGTGGAGCAGTGGCCTCTATGGGTTACACCGCTTTTACCATCACCATGGCTACGGGTCGGTTTATGGGGGACTGGTTAACGGTTCGATATGGTATTCGAAAAATGCTGCAAATGAGTGGATTAGGCATTGCTCTCGGCATGGCTCTGGCCGTAGGCGTATCTTTCCCGATTGCGGTTATTATCGGTTTCTTAATCATCGGATTTGGGGTCGCGGCAGTCGTTCCCCTGGTGTACTCAGAAGCGGGTCGCTCCGAAACCATGTCTGCGGGAATTGCTCTGGCGGCGGTTTCTACTGTAGGTTACACCGGATTTCTGATGGGACCGCCTCTCATTGGTTTTATTGCCGAAGCGGCTACCCTACGAATAGCTTTATTCTTGGTCGTGATACTGGGTTTAGGCATCTGGTTTTTAGCTCATCGAGTCAAACGCTAGGAGATTCTAGCTGAAAACGCTTGGGTACATCAGAAGCTTAACAGCGGTAAAATGCCCGTACGTTTTTCTGAAAATACTATCGTAGCTGTTTTTTCATGCCTGCTGATAAAGAAAAAACTCCGCTCAAACGAGCGGAGTTTTTCAACCTTCCCACTATAAACTACTCTGATAAAATCGTGTATATCGCGAAGAGCCGAAGCTCTATTTCTCTTCTTAGGGTCATAAGCTCAGAAAAGCCGTTTCCTGATGCTAGGTTTGATGATTTATGGACGAAAAAGTCAATTGAGAAATCTGCTTTTAATCTCGAATGATTGATTTTTGATGCCTCATCTACATCTTCGAAAACCCCTTCCTTCCTTCAACTAATCAAAAACTAATTGTCACAATACCAGACCGGGTTTGAATTACGCAAGGAGCCTTTTTTTAACAAAATCTCTAAGTCGATTTTAATCCTATTTTAAGTTAAGCATGACTTAAAATATACGCTTTCTCAGCGGCTTCATCGGCAATCTAACACGTACTCCCTGTGGATTCCTGTACCTTTGCTTCGCTTTTTTCAATGCTATGAATCACACGTCTACTCTGAAAATCTGGTCAGGATTACTTTATTTATACCTGGCCTGGGGAAGTACCTATTTGGCTCTTCATTACCTCGTTGAAACCGTTCCTCCGCTAATGGCTTCTGGCATTCGAAATTTTTCGGCGGGGATTATTATGATGATTTGGGCAAAAGTTACCGAACCCAACGTTCGTCTGAGTTCCAAAGCCTGGCTTACTTCTCTCCTCATCGGAACCTTGTTGCTGGGTGTAGGGAACGGGGGTGTAACCATCGCTTTGGCCTGGGTTCCTACGGGTTATGCAGCTCTCATTGTCGCAGCCGTACCGATCTGGCTGGTTCTGTTGCAGTGGCTCTGGCTAAAAAATATCCCAAGCCCCATGGTCATCATGGGCGTATTAATCGGGCTCGTCGGCGTCGGTTTATTACTTGATTTCAATTCATTCTCGCTGGAAGGCGATTCGGCTCAGTTCACATTGGGCATTATCGCGTTATTAACGGCTACGTTTTGCTGGAGCCTGGGGATGGTTATTTCTCAGCGAGCTCAGCTACCTTACTCGGCAGCTTACCTTTCGGCCATGCAAATGTTGGGCGGCGGGACTGTAACCTTATTAGGAAGTTTGGTGGCAGGTGAGTTTCCTCTTTTTAATCCATCGGGTTTGAACGCCAGCACTTGTTATTCCTTTTCATACCTGCTTATTTTTGGTTCGCTCGGTGGATTTACCGTATTCAGTTGGTTATCCCAACGTACGTCACCCACGTTACTGGCGACTTATAACTACGTTAACCCGCTGGTTGCTTTGCTATTAGGTTACTTATTTGTTAACGAACCTCTGTCATTAAAAGTAGTATTGGCCGCAGGAATTATCATTTCGGCTGTCATTCTGATTTCGGTGGGGCAGCGATTGAAAAAACGAGCAGAGCCTGTTTCTCAGGAATCATAAATTCAGGATCATTTGAAAAGTGGCGTTCGTAAGGTTAATTGCCCCCTAGTATCGTCTCATTTCAGATGCATTGAACAGAACTTTAATCTCTATTGATCCTATGAAAAAACCATGGTTGGTTTTATTAAGCAGTATGCTCTTTCTAAACGTGCAGGCTCAACAGGTTATCCCTCTTTACGACTTCAGCCCGATTCCGAATCAGGGCCCCAAAGCTTCTCTGACCGATGAAATTGAGGAAGGGTCCGGGAAAGATTCTTTCCATCGAATCAAAAATATAACGAAACCTTCCATTACCGTTTACAAGCCCGCCAAACCTAATGGTACGTCAGTTATTATTTGTCCCGGTGGTGGTTACTACATTCTCGCCATTGACCACGAAGGCGTTGACGTAGCGAAAATGTTCAATGAAGCGGGCGTTACGGCTTTCGTATTGAAATATCGACTTCCTTCTACGGCGAACCTGATGGAGGTAAATGAGATTGGCCCTTTGATGGATGCCCAGCAAGCCATCCGTCTGGTACGTTCCCGAGCGAAGGAGTTCGGGATTAATCCTGATCGCATTGGAATTATGGGCTTTTCAGCGGGGGGTCACGTAGCGTCAACGGCTGGAACACATTTCGAAAAACCCGTGGGTAACTGGAAAGGTCGGTCAGACGTTTCGGTTCGCCCGGATTTTATGATCTTGTTATACCCCGTTATTACCATGGACCCATCCTTTACGCACATGGGTTCACACGATGCCTTGCTCGGTAAAAAGCCAACGGCTGAACTGGAAACGGAATATTCTAACGAAAAGCAGATTACTTCAAAAACGCCACCAACGTTTCTGGTTCACGCAGCGGATGACAAAGCCGTTCCGGTTAATAACTCCATCAGTTTCTTTCAGGCTCTGGAAAAAAACGGCATCCCCGTCGAGCTACACGTCTATCCGAAAGGCGGCCATGGGTTTGGAATGAATAATAAAACCACTCCCGATCAATGGACTGAACGGCTGAAGAACTGGATGAGTACACTCTTCAAAGACTAGTCATAGCGTAATAAACCAGAAAGGCTCCGACGTCCGAACGTCGGAGCCTTTCTGGTTTATTAACTCCGTTGAGAAGATCGCCGGACCACCAAGTCGGTTTGTAAAATCCGGGTTTGGTAACGAATGGGCTTCCCCTTCTTTTCGATCAAATCGATTAATAATTCCGCGGCCTGTTGCCCCATTTCAAAGCCGGGCTGAGCCACCGAACTCAGCGGCGGATCTAACAAGGGAGCAATCGGAGGATCTGAAAAGCCAATCAATGAAACCTGATCGGGCATTTTCATGCCTACCTCCCGAATGGCTAAATGGGCACCCAGAGCGATGCTCGTACTCGCGGCCAGAATTCCGTCGGGATGATCTGTCAAGTCTGAAAATAACTCCTTCGTTAACTGATTCCCACTTATTTGCCGAAAGGGCCCTTCCACCAACCATTCACTTCGGATAGGTAAATTATGCTTTTGTAAAGCAGCTTTAAAACCCGCCGTTCGTTGTTGCACAATAGGTAAGTGCTGAGGTCCGGTTAAGCAGGCCAGTTTTCGGCATCCCTGTTCAATCAAGTGTTCCGTGCCCCGAAAAGCTCCGTCAAAATCATCGACAATCACCTGATGCGTTTGGAAGTTTTCTACTTTCCGATCGAAGAAAACAACCGGTATGCCCTGCTCCTGTAACGTATGAAAATGATCCAGATTACGAATTTGGCTGGCGGTAGAAACGATTAACCCATCCGCCCGACGCACCAGAATGTTTCGTACATCGGTTACTTCGCGTTCCACTGAATCATGGCTTTGATAAATCATGATGTAATAACCCATCCGGTACGCCACATCTTCAATCCCGCTAATAACTGAGCTAAAAAACGAATTCGCAATTTCAGGAACGATAATGCCAATCGTCTGGCTACGACTTCGTTGCAAACTCAAAGCAATAGGGTTAGGCGTATAACTCAGCTCCCGGGCTAGTTCCAATACACGTTTTTTGGTTTCGGCTCCAATCTCACTGCTGTCTCGCAAAGCTCGGGAAACGGTCGATTTAGATAAGCCCAAGCGTCGGGCAATTTCTTTCAGTGTAATGATGGGTGTATTCGCCATAGGAGAAAGCAGCCTTTCTATAAATAATACAATTTATTTCCTACCCATTAAAAGGGCTATTGTTAAAGGCTTTTGAATTGAAATTGAACTTTACCAAAAAAAAACTGAAGTAAATATAGTTCCGGGAACGGTTTCGGGAACGGTTGCGTGAAAATATTTTCATATTCCTTTGGTAGACGGTTCATCACTCCGCTAATATCATTCCATGATTTCGCCAGAATTTGATTCGGTAAAAATCAGATTTCCAGGAATAATCGAATGTGATATCTACTAACCTCAGGTCTATGAACAGCACGTCCCGCCGTCCTACTTTACGCTCAACAGTGGCAAAATCGAAGGTCACTACTGCTCAACTGTTCGAACGTTTCATTCAAAATGCCGACGCTACCGCTTTCTCCGACCTGTACCATCGGTATCACAAGCGGTTATTGGTGTATGCAACCAAGATTCTGAACTCAACTGAGCTGGCTGAAGAAGTCGTATTGGACGTGTTTATGCACTTCTGGACGAATCGTTCCCGTTTGCAAATTCATACCTCATTTGAGTCCTATTTATTCCGTTCGGTGCGTAACCTGGCTTTCGATTATTTAAAACATTACCGTCACGAATTACATTTACACGAAATTACTCCAGAAGTAGCCAATTCGCTGCCTCTGTCTGAAGACCGTCTGGCAGATCAGTACGATTACCAGATTGTTAGCAATTTCATTGAAACCAATATTTCAGCTTTGCCTAAACGCTGCCGCTTGATTTTCCGCATGAGCCGCGAAGAAGGGTTGATGTATCGGGAAATTGCAGAAAAACTAAACCTCTCGATTAAAACCGTAGAAGCCCAAATGGGCCGGGCACTGAAGATGCTACGTTCTGCCTACGAACAACAATTTCAGGCCGTATAAGCATACCAACCCACTGTAAGATTGCCCAAAAAGCCGTTGCCTAGTAACGGCTTTTTTGTTGTTTATTCACTTCCTATAACCTAACCTGTCCTCTCGAACAAAGTAACAGAATTTTTCCACACCTGGTTGGTGTCCTCACCAACCAATAGGCTTTTTCTAATGGCTGGTGAGGACACCAGCCAGGGTGAAACCTGTTATTTCGGACGAAATAAGAGAATTCATGAAGGAATGGGAATACCTGTGGTTTACGAAAGTCTTGTATAAAAGGAATGGGTTACTTAAAAGACGAAAGGGCCTTCGCTACGCTCTGAATGACAGATGTAGGCAAAAACTCCTCTGGGGTTAAATTTAAACGTTTGCCTAGGTTATCACTTGGGTCCATCCAGATCGGATTTATCTACCTTGCATCTCACCCCGGGTTGCACCCGGGGCTATTGATAATTAAACCCCGCTGGGGTTATACCTTCCATTTCCAAACGTCTTGTCTAACTTTACAGGTTCTCCCTTTCCAACTCAAAACTCAAAACCGTAGCGACGGTCGCTCAAAACTGAAAACTCAAAACCGCAGCGGCGGCCGCTCAAAACTGAAAAACTAAAAATAAACCGGATGCACCTTTATTTTGAACTTGGGAGGAACCTTAGAAACCCGGAATTCTACCGCTGGAGCCGGGATTTTGAAGCAATTGGCAATAAAAAGCAAACTGCGGAGAAGGTTAGAATGCGTAGGAATTCGGGTTAAATCCAGGTCAGGAGAGATGAAAAACTGCCGAACCGGGCGACGGCCCATCGCCACACTTTTCTCGTAATCGGCAGAAATCATATTATCAATGCCGTACCCTACGGCGATGTTCATCAGCTTAGGCCAGCGAATCTGACGATCATCTAGTTTCTGAAAAGAAGCAGGATTTACGGACAGCCAATACGTTTGCCCGTTGTAATCTTTCAGCCAGCTTTCATTCCAGCTTCTTCCTAATAATTCTGGACGTTCCCGGGCGAGTTTAGTGGAGTGAACACTCCACTTGGGCGTGAAACGAACTTCTCCCCAGCTTAACTGCTGAGCAACCAATAGGGCCGGGCCCGTTACATTCGCCGCAATGTCACCCAGAGAAAAACCGTATTCGGGCGAAAACCCATCCAGGACTTCGATGGGTAACATGAAGGTAATTCCGCTGGTAGCTCCCGAAACGGCAGCCTGCTTATTATTCATTCCCGCCCATTGGTAAGCCGCCATTCCGATGCGGGCGATCTGGTAAGCGGTATACGCATGGCCGGCCTTGTCAATCTGCAACCACTCCTGATTGTCGTTGAACGTATGGAAGTTTTTCAGCGGCTTTTTATACCAAGCCTTACTCAACCCATAAATCGTTCCGGCGAAACCTACCCCCTGCCCGATTAATAATCCATTCAGTCGATCCTGCCGAATCTGGCCGAAAACCGATGATGTGGTCACTAAAAGGATCAGGAAAAGTATACGCATAGGAAACATTCTGAGTTGCAAATAAAATACATCCCAGCCAAGTGCCTGCGTATTATTCAGAATTGGCCTCTTTTAGAAGTTAGGAAAAGGAATGAATCAAGTATTTATAAACAAATAATCTCAAACCCACCCCTAATAACTCCCAAGGTATTTCCGAACGCCCCATTCCAAAGCCAACAGCGTAATAAGAATGAAGAAAATCCAGCGTAAGTTAATGGGTTCACGGAGGTCTTCCGTACTGGTAAGTTTATCGGGTAAATCGCGGCTTACTAATGCTTTTTCAAGGTTATCTAGTTGACTAGCCGTAAAAAACTGTCCACCTGTCTGCTGGCTCAACTGGCGTAGGCCATTATAGTCAGCGGTGGTATTGGCTAGCTCCAGTTGTTCATCCCGAATGATAAATTCACCCGAAGCCGTTTCGTCTTTGCCCAACACTTTTGCCGTTGCCGTATATTTGTAAACCCCAACGGGTAAGTTACTGATTTCAAATCGACTGGCAGAAGAAACATAGGTATACTTGCGAGTCTGTCCTTTTTCATCCGTTACACTTAGGGCTACTTCCGGACCATAAATTCGCTCGTAGAGATCGTTATAAATTTCAGTTTCCAAGGACACTCTATCTTCAATCTGGAACTGATGCTGCGTGGGATATATCCGCAATTTTCGCTTATCGTCTTTTGCCGATAAAAACTGAATAATTTTCGTAAAAAGATCATCTACGGCTTCCTGTTTTTCGGTTAACCGATACTCCTCCAAACGCCATTCCCATAGCCCTTCTCCTAGTAATATTGCCCCGCGTTTAGCCCCCGTATTCAACACTAACAGAGGTTTCGTGGTCTCGATGTTATTCTTTTTCTGATACAGTACGACTTCCGAATTGGCCAGCGGCTTCACTTCCCCAAAAGGCACCGTCATAGGTGGGAGCCGACGCAGTAACTCCATCGTTTCAGGGTTCAGATTCAATCGGGTAAAATTACGGTTGTAGAATCCGGTTACCTTATCCACCTGTCCCGGTTGCGACTGAATCTGAGCAATCTGCTGAGCATTATTTAAGGGCGTTGTACCCGTTTGACTGGCCACAATCCAGAAAGCTGGAACACCCGTATCCAGTAATCTTTTGATATACGGTCCAGCCGAATTAAAGGCATCCGGTTGCTGATGAAAGATTATTAAATCATATTTTTTGTCAGAAGGCTGAGCCGGAGAGCTAGGGTTAACAATCTGAAAATCAAATTCAAAATTGTCATTTTTTTCAATAATACTACGAATGGCTTTAATGTCCGGGTGCGGAGCAGAAGCCACTACTAATATCTTTTGCCGACCATCAATGACTTCGATGTAAACATCTTTTCGGTTATTCCGAGTATTGAATTCACCAGGTAATGGCAGTACTTCTACCGTCAAATGCTGAACGCCTTTGGCCGAAGCCTGAGTTGTGAAATTAACCGTCGCTAAAGCATTTTCTTTATCAAAGCGAACGGTTTGCTGGCTTAAGGTTTGCCCGCCTTTCCGAAGGAGAACGGTCGCCGTTTTTCCGGCATACCCATCCGCTACTACATCCGCTTGTAACGGAAACTGATTTCCCAGATAAGCAATTTGATTAGCCGAAAGAGATTTCAGATTAACGTCGCGTTTTGGAGTCGTATCTCCTACCGCCAAGGCATGAATGGGAAAGGGGTAAGAATTGAAAGTCGGTGAAGCTCCGCGATTAATAATGCCGTCTGAAAGCAGCACTACGTCCGTCACGTTTCGGCCTTCAAGATTGGTTTTGACATGACTCAATAAGCCGGAAAGATCCGTCGATTTTTGGGTAAATTGCACAGAGTCCAACGTTGAAACAGGCGTTTCCCGTAGGGTTTGCAGGGCGACGGTATAGCCCTTATCCTGTAAAGATTCACTCAGTTTTTTCAGTCCTGCCTTCAGATTTTCGCCCAGTTTTCCTACCGAAGCGGAATTATCCAGAGCTAGAACCACCGTTTTCTTTTCTATACTAACTTCCGTTTGCCTCAGTAATACATTGAGCAATAACAAACATAGCGTAGACACTACTACGAACCGAAGCCCGGCTAAAGCCAGATTAGCAGGTTTACTCCAGGAAGACTTGGGTTGATAAAGAAGAAAAGCGTAGAGTCCACCCACCAAAAGGCATAACGGAATCCACCACGGCGACGACTGAAAAACGAAGTTCAAATGGGTTAGCGTTTTGGGTTTGGGGTTTTGAGTTTCGAGTTTGGGTTATTAGTTATCAGTACAAGACGTGGTGGCAGCCTTTATCTACTTTTAACTAATAACCCAAAACTCAAAACCTATTAACTCCCAAACACATTTCCTAGGTCAATAAACCACCGTTTACGTGGATCGTTTGACCTGTAATATATTTTGACATATCAGAACCCAGGAATACGCAGGCGTCGGCCACTTCTTCAGGCTCGCCACCGCGTTTCATAGGGATTGAGTTCATCCATTCTTCTACGGCTTTCTCGTTTACTTCACCCGTCATTTCGGTAACGATGAAACCGGGAGCAATGGCATTGGAGCGAACGTTACGGCTGGCTAATTCCAGGGCAACTGATTTCGTAAAACCAATGATTCCCGCTTTAGAAGCCGCGTAGTTAGCCTGCCCTGCATTTCCACGAACGCCAACGATAGACGTCAGGTTGATGATTGAACCGCTCTTGGCTTTCATCATAGTGCGAGTAGCCGCTTTCGTCAGGTTAAATACGGACTTCAGGTTCACCCGGATTACTTCGTCCCAAGCCTCTTCCGTCATCCGCATCAACAGACCATCTTTCGTAATACCAGCGTTGTTAACCAGCACATCCAGCGTTCCGAAATCAGCCACAACCTGTGCAACGAGTTCTTCCGCCGCCTTGAAATCAGAAGCATCTGAACGGTATCCCTTGGCTTTAACGCCCAGAGCGGCCAATTCTGCTTCAAGAGCCTGACCTTTTTCTACACTCGACAGATAAGTAAAGGCTACGGAAGCACCTTCCTGAGCGAAGCGTGTGGCAATGGCCCGGCCAATTCCCCGGGAAGCTCCCGTAATCAGGGCAACTTTTCCTTCTAATAAAGGCATAACTAATAAAAGTGTTTGAAGTACAAGTAACAAAATTAACCGCACAAAATTAGAATTCAGTTTGGAGTTAGCAGTTTTCTGTTTTCTGTTTACGATTTACCCTTCGTCCCGAAAAGAAAATCCACCAGTAAAGACGTAGATTTCTCACTTGATTGTGGATGGTTTTTTATCTCTTATTTCATTAAAGCTCCCTGACGTGCAGGCCATACTATCCCTGTACTCAAATGTCATTAATTAAAATTTCTGGATGACCCGGGGCTATTCATGTATGATTCCCACGGGGTTATTACTTGCCTTTTCAAAACGCCATTACGGGTTTCTCTTTCTCTGTTTTTGTAACACCAACCCCGGCATTCTCCCCAGCTCGTCATCCATCCGCCATGGTTGGTGTATAGTGATCAGTGACG
The DNA here is from genome assembly GCF_031453245.1 of Siphonobacter sp. SORGH_AS_0500. Classification (NCBI taxonomy): domain Bacteria; kingdom Pseudomonadati; phylum Bacteroidota; class Cytophagia; order Cytophagales; family Cytophagaceae; genus Siphonobacter; species Siphonobacter sp. SORGH_AS_0500. The sequence goes on along the minus strand of NZ_JAVIYT010000001.1, from coordinate 1,996,906 downwards.
GATCGTTAGGGTCGGCCCAGTTATGATTCCATCACCCTGGTTGGTGAGGACACCAACCACTATGCTTTATATGGATGGCTGGTGAAGATACCAGCTAGGGGGAGGGTCCATCTATAGGGAACCCCGGATTGTTATCCGGGGCTATTCAGGTTCAACCCCTCTAGGGTTATGGTTCCCTTTTCAAACCCCTTCCCTACCTTTATAGGTTTCCGCCCTGGTTGGTGTCCTCACCAACCACTATGCTTTATACGAATGGCTGGTGAAGACACCAGCCAGGGGCAGGGTCCGTCCATGGGGAACCCCGGATTGTTATCCGGGGCTATTCATATTAAACCCCTCCGGGGTTAAGATCTCCATTTCCAAACGTCTTGCCTACCTTTACAGGTTTCTCTTTCCAAACTGAAAACTGAAAACTGAAAACTGAAAACTGAAAACTGAAAACTGAAAACTCAAAACTCAAAACTGAAAACTCAAAACTCAAAACTCAAAACTCAAAACTCAAAACTGAAAACTCAAAACTCAAAACTCAAAACTCAAAACTCAAAACCGCAGCGGCGGCCGCTCAAAACCCCTTACCTTTGCTATTTCAAGTGAATACTACGAATTACTATGAATATTGGAGATCGAGTTCGGTTAGTGCATGGCCGCGAAGAAGGCATTATTACTAAATTCCTGGCGGGAGATTTGGTAGAAGTAGAAATTGAAGCCGGTTTCCGGATTCCCGTGCAAAAGCGGGAAGTATCGCTGATTTCACCAGAAGAGAAAAACCGGTTCCGGACCGTTCCTGCTCAAAATACGGATGCGATTAAGCCTCGTCATTCGGAAGTTGTCGCCAACAAAGGCTTATACCTGGCTTTTATTCCCGTAAATGACCGGGAAATGACGATGTATATCGTTAATAATACGGATTGGGACGTTCCTTTCTCAGTTATCAATGGTTCTGAACCTCATTTCAAAAGCCTGGGATCAGGCATTCTGAAAGCTCGCAGCAGCCAGAAAACGGGCGACTGGCAGGTAAAGGATTTTGAAAGCTGGGGCGTATTTACCGTTCAGGCTTTATTCTCTCGCCTAGCCTTTATGCAGGTACGGCCGCCCTTGGAAAAGAAAATCCGTTTCCGGGCAGGGACTTTCTTTAAAACGAAGCAGCGGATTCCCGTGCTTGACCAGGTCGGACACTTATTTCAACTGGATGAAGAAAATATCCAGCCCGAAAAACTGAAAGAAAGTCTGACAGAGAAGAAAGTGGAAGAAGTAAAGCCGGTACTCGAAAAACCCGAAACTACGGTTGATCTGCACATTGAAAAGTTAACCCGTCATTTCCTGGCGATGGATAATGCCGAAATGCTGGAGCTTCAGATGAAAACGTTTAATACCGCCCTGGAAAACGCCGTTGCTCACGGTCTGGACGAAATCATTTTCATTCATGGCGTTGGTAATGGGACTCTTCGCACGGAGATTCACCGCAAACTGGGTCGTCACCCCCACGTAGCGTTTTTCTCTGATGCTCAGAAAGAGAAGTTTGGATATGGAGCTACCCGGGTGAAAATTAAATAGTTTCCCATTTACTGTTTTCAGTTTTCAATACAAGATAAAAGTAGGTTCGTCGTGGCTGATTCTTTCCTACGTTGTTCTGGATTATAAATCCCAAACAGATCGCTTTCGGATTACAAATCCGAAAGAGCGTGCAGCCACGACAACAGCGTTTTACACTCAATGCATCGCATCTTTACCCAACTGAAAACGGTAAACCGACAACTGAAAATTCAAAAATTTACTGCTGGTAAAATCTTTTAGGGAATAAATGTATTGATTCATTCGTACTCCTATCATATTCATTATTCCATCATTCCGAATTCCCTAAGTAATGCATCATTATCAGTGCCGTTTTCCTTTTTCCAGTGGTTTTTGGGCGGCAATTGGATTCCTTTTTTTGATTTCGCTCGGGGGCTGTCAACCGAAACGTTCGGTGTCCAGCAATCCGCCAGCCCCCAAGGAATCGTATCTCTACACGAAGAAACAAGTGGAAAGTCGTCGATACCTCTCAACTATTAATCTTCCCGTTGACATTTCATTACTGGAAGTAGAACGTCAGATTAATGCCAATTTAACAGATTTGATTTATGAAGACCTGAGTTACGAAGATCAGGATGATCTCATGGCCCGGGTCTGGAAACGAGGCCGTATCCTGGTTACACCCGGAGCCAGCGTCGCGAATGAAAGTTCTTTGAATCTGAAGGTTCCGCTAAAAATCTGGATTAAAACCCGTTATAGCGTTTTGGGGTTATCTACCGAAAAAGAGCTTAATTTCGAGATTGACGTTCGTTTGTCGACGCGGTTTATGATTGCTCCCAACTGGGATGCCCATACGACCACCAAACTAGAGGGGTATGACTGGGTGACCAAGCCCGTTTTGAAACTCGGCCCCCTTTCCATTCCGGTCGCAGGATTGGTAGAAAAGGCTCTGAATTCAAAAAAATCTACGCTTGAGAAAGGTATTGATGACGCAGTTGCGAAGAATATTGAAGTAAAAAAATACGTCATTCAGGCCTGGAATGCGGCTTTACAACCCTACCAGGTATCCGAAAAATACAGAACCTGGTTAAAAATAACACCGGTTTCCATTCAGATGTCACCCCTGCGGACGGTGGGCAAGACGATTCAATCGACCATCGGTATTCAGACCTATACGGAGACCGCCTTTGGTGAAAAGCCTGTTATTCAGAACGTCACTCAGGTTCCAGATTTAAAATTGGCGACTCAGGCAACCGATGAGTTTAAAATTGGTTTAGTTAGTGAACTCTCCCACGCCGAGGCCGAACGAATGGTATCAGACACCGTCGTGGGACAGAAGTTTACGTATGGTAACTATTCCGTGGAAGTGACTTCCATTAAGCTTTATGGAGATGCCAATGCATTAGCCATTCGGGCTGGCTTGAAAGGAAGCATTGATGGATTTATCTATTTCAAGGGTATTCCTTATTATGATCCAGTAAGCAAATCGGTTACTTTGCGAGACATGGATTACGATCTGGAGACACGTAGTTTCCTCTTTAAGACGGCGAACTGGTTATTGCAAAGTCGTTTGCGGAAAACGTTACAGTCAGCTTTAACTTTTCCCGTTGGCGAACCCATCGTAGAAGCTCAGAAGCAAATTCAGGCTTTATTAACGAAAAATCAGGTAGCCAAAGGAGTAACCCTAACGGGTAAAATTGAGTCCATTACCCCCGATCAGGTGTACCTGACTTCGGGATCGATATACGCCGTAGTGTTTGCAAAAGGAAAAGTCCAATTGCATGTCGACGGACTTTAGTTTAGTGATTAGTGGACTGTTTTCCGTGGTCATTTTCAGGTAACATCATACATTTTCACTCCTTTACTCTGTGGTTAATAGAACAGCGTACTACTGAAATTAACGGAAAACTGGAAATCGAAAACTGAAAACTAACCACTCACTGCTTACCTTTGTAGGCAGCAAGCCATCTTATCGCTTCCTTTTTAACCGAAGGAAGAGGAAAGTCCGGGCAGCGTAGAGCACCGTGCTACCTAACGGGTAGGCAGTTAACTGGCGACGGTTAACTGACAGCTAGTACCACAGAAAAGATACCGCTTTTCTTCGGAAGAGTAAGGGTGAAAAGGTAGGGTAAGAGCCTACCGCTCCTTTGGTGACAAAGGAGGCAGGGCAAACCTCACGGGCTGAAAGACCAAATAAACCAGCGGTACCCGCAAGGGTCGAAGGGCTGCTCGTCCGGTGCTGGTGGGTAGGTCGTTAGAGGCGTCGGGTGACTGGCGTCCCAGATAAATGATAAGACGTTTTTGTGTAACAGCAAAGATGACAGAACCCGGCTTATCGGCTTGTTTTTTTCTAGTAAAAAGAAGTGAGTTCAACCTGTTCAAAAGCTATTCATAGCTCCTGGTCAAGCATTCTCCTCAACCGGAATCGCTTTCTATTTAATGTGCACATGAAAAGAACCCTTCTGTCGATTACGCTTTTAAGTTTATTGGTGCGGCCCCTGATGGCTCAAACACCTGACAAAAAATACCAGACTCCTCAGACTCTGGAAGAGCAAAACCAGCAGAGAGTATTAGCTGAAGCTGAAAGTAAACGGCTGCATCGCTCCTATGAAGGTTTCAACAAAATGAATACCTGGTCGGTAAGCGTGCATGGCGGCATCAGCAAGTTTTACGGTGACTTACAAACGGGTAATTTCTTCGCTAAAGGTCCCGGAGAGAAAGTACCTTTCTTTGGGGGCGTTTCCGTCAATAAACAGCTTTCGCACATTTTCGGCGTATCCGCTGAATTTGGAATTGGACAGCTCAGTGGTAGTAAGGATCGTACTACTTATACCGATCACAATAGTGTTTCCCCCAGCATTTCTTACGTACCGAGTTATTTCAACTCTGATGTTATGCAGGGAGCCTTGACGGGAAGTGTGAACCTTAAATCGCTTCTTTTTGGTACGCGTAAACTTCGTCGGCTGAAATTCGACGTTTTTGCGGGTGTGGGTTTCCTCTATTATAACACTCGGGTCTATTCTATTTATGCCCAGTCGTTTGTTAACTCACTGGGTGAGAATATTACCTACGAACCCAATGATCAGATTCGGTTTTCTAACGGCCCTAACAGTTCAAAAACTGCCGGGGTCTGGGGTGGCTCAGGCTCTAAATATACCCGTGATCTGGTGATTCCTACGGGTGTTCACCTGGTGTATGAATGGTCCCCTAACCTGGATTTAGGTATTCGCTACTCCTTCAACCATACATTCTCCGAAAAGCTGGATATGACTTTGGGTGGATATGATAACTCATCAGCCAGTCAGGTTTTCTCTTCGGTTAATAATACCTCTTTTCGTAAGGGAGAATCTGCCAACGATACGTACGGTACCCTGGGAATTGAGGTTACCTATAAATTTGGTCGGAAAGCGGGTCGGGTAAAATCAGATGGCACGTATGAAAAAGACAAAGTCTATCATTTACGCTGGACGGACCCTAAAGATCTCATTGAAGCACCTTATAACCCTACACTTGATACCGCTCTGGCTCGGGTAAAGGCCATTATGCCGGGCGAAGTGGATCCTCGCCTATACACTGATTCAGATGGCGATGGTGTGGCGGATCTATTTGATAAAGAACCAGACACGCCCGCCAATAGCATCGTTTCAGGCTCTGGTGTGGCCATGAATCTTCAGGAATTATTGCAACCTTTTGTGGACGCCAAGGTTCCGAAAGACGTTTGTACGCAGATTTTCGGTAACGTAGAATTCAAGACGGATCAATCGACGCTTTTACCCGAAGCCAAACGTCTGCTGAATGATGTAATTTCGTATTTGAATAACGCAACTGATTGCCGTATCGTGGTTGTTGGTCACACCGACCGCCGGGCTTCTGACGCCTACAACATGAAATTATCCCGTCGGCGGACGCAGGCTGTGAAAAAATATTTGACGAGTTATGGTTTGAAAGATCCCAGCCGGGTAACGGTCGAATGGTACGGCGAATTCCGCCCTGTAGCTCCGAACGATCGTCCGAACGCAGGTATGCAACGCAACCGCCGCGTAGAGCTGAGAATTTTACCGCTGAATAACTGGAAGAATTACCCAGGGAATTAGGTTAGTTTTCTGTTGACAGTTTTCAGTTTAGGGTTTTGGGTTGATTTGTTCAGCTCAAAACCCTTTCTCTTTTAGGTACATTGTTGGGTTTGGAGTTTTTTGTTCAGCGTTTTGGGGCTTATTCAAAATCAAAACCTCTAGTGTGAGATTCCCTTTTGTTCCTACTCTAACGGCAGTTTCCTACCTGCCATGATTTCTGTTGAACGGTCATCCACAGCAAAGCGAAGGACCTCATTCTCCCCGGGTTACACCCGGGGCTATTCGTATTCAACCCCGCTGGGGTTATTGTTCTCTTCTCAAGCAACTCTTCTACCTTGTATAGGTTTTCCATCCGCCCTAGTTGGTGTCCTCACCAACTTCTACGCTTTTAGTAAGGGCTGGTGAAGACACCAGCCAGGGCGGGAGAATAAGAACTGTGAAATCAAACAGAAACCCCGGATTTTCATCCGGGGCTATCCAGCCTGGGGCTATCCATGTTGAACCCCTCCAGGGTTATGATTCTCATTTCCAAACCTTTCCCCTACCTTTACCAGTTTTTCCTTTCCAAACTCCAAACTCCAAACTCCAAACTCCAAACTCCAAACTCCAAACTCCAAACTCCAAACTCCAAACTCCAAACTCCAAACTCCAAACTCCAAACTCCAAACTCCAAACTCCAAACCGCAGCGGCAACCGCTCCAAACTGAAAAACTCCAAACAATAAACTGAAAACTGAAAACTAAGTCTTATCTTTGCGATCCGATTCGGAAACCGGGGGACGGGTTCCCCCACAAACCCAACTATAATGGTAAAAATTCGCTTAGCTCGTCGCGGTCGCAAAAAACATGCAATGTATGATGTCGTTGTTGCAGACGCTCGTGCACCCCGTGATGGTCGTTTCATCGAGAAATTAGGTACTTACGATCCTAACACTCAACCTGCAACTATTAACCTTAACGAAGCTAGTGCTGTTAAATGGTTATTAAACGGTGCTCAACCTACGGATACGGCTCGTGCCATTCTTTCGTATAAAGGTTTGATGCTGAAGAAACACCTTCAGGTTGGTGTAAACAAAGGAGCTATTTCTCAGGAACAAGCTGATGAAAAATTTGCTTCATGGAAGCAATCCAAAGATGCTCAAGTAGTTGCTGCTACAGAAGGTATCGCTGGTAAAAAAGCAGAAGACAAAAAATCTCGTCTGGAAGCTGAATCTAAAGTTAACGCTGCTCGTGCAGAAGCTTTAGCTAAGAAAAACGCTCCAGTAGTAGAAGAAGCTCCTGCTGAAGAGGAAGCTGCTACCGAAGAAGCTCCGGCAACTGAAGGTGAAGCTACTCCAGAAGCAGCTGAATAAGCTTCTTCCCTGGTAAACGATTTTGGCAAGTCTGGCGGGTTTCCCGGCGGACTTGCTTTATTTTTGAGCTATAGAAAATCGCTCACTGGTTATAGATCGCTTTAAAAGAGCATGACAAAAGAAGATTGTTACGAATTAGGACGGATCACCAAAGCCCACGGCCTGAAAGGCGAAGTGCAGATGCTTTTTGAGGTGGACGATCCATTTGAATATGAAGAACTGGACAGTGTGTTAGTCGAAGTGAAAGGGCAGTTAATTCCTTTTTTCATCGAAAACATCAACATCCAGCCCAACCGTATTATCACCAAGTTTGAGGACATCAATACCATCGAAAAGGCCATGCCTCTCGTAGGGGCCAAACTTTGGTTGACGCTCGATAATCTCCCCGATCTGGATGACGATCAGTTTTACTTTCATGAAGTAGTGGGTTATCAGGTTATTGACACCAACTTAGGGCCTCTGGGTAAGGTTCGTGAATTTGCGGCCCTCTCCCACCAGGATCTGATGGTGATGGATTACGAAGGGAAAGAAGTTCTGATCCCTGTTATTGATGAAATGATTGGTGGAGCCGATCATGAGGCTCAGACCTTAACCGTTACCCTTCCTGAAGGCCTGCTCGATATTTACATGAGCGAAGCGAAAGACTCGGAAGAACGGGATGACGACGAAGAGGAAGAAGACGTTTAATTTCGTTGTTAGTTCATTATTACTTGTTGTTAGGCTATGCTGATTGAGGATAGTTCCTTTTTCAGTTTCAATGATTATTACCATGCGTTTGGATATTATTAGTGCCGTTCCTGAATTGCTGGATAGCTTTTTTCAGAACTCGATTGTAAAACGGGCTCAGGAAAAAGGCCATGTCGAGGTTCATATTCATAATTTGCACGACTACGGCATTGGTAAATACAAGCAGATTGATGATTATCCCTTTGGCGGCGGTGCGGGTATGGTCTTGATGATCGATCCCATTGCTCAGCTGATCCGCAAACTACAATCTGAACGTACTTACGACGAGGTCATTTACACAGCCCCCGACGGAGAGCGTTTCAACCAGCGAACGGCGAATACGCTTTCCATGACCGAAAATCTGATCATTATCTGTGGTCATTACAAAGGCATTGACGAACGGCTGCGAGAGATTTTTGTAACCAAAGAGATCAGCATTGGGGATTACGTTTTATCGGGTGGTGAATTAGCAGCTTCGGTAATTTCAGATGCTATTATTCGTCTATTACCCGGCGTTTTAGGCGATGAAACCTCAGCACTGACGGATTCTTTTCAGGATAACCTTCTTGCCCCTCCCGTCTATACGCGGCCCTCGGAATGGGAAGGGCATAAAGTCCCGGATGTATTACTCTCCGGACACGATGCCAAAATTCAGGACTGGCGACATGAACAGGCCATTGAACGAACCCAACAAAGAAGACCTGATTTGTTAGCATAAAAAGAAAATCCTCGACCTAACTTTTAGGCGAGGATTTTTCTTTTTATATTATTTTAAGGTTTTCATCCTTTGCAAAAAATTGGTAACATTGACCTTAATAACCTACGAAAGTTAATCTACCATAATCGTCTTTAATCTTACACGCCATGAATCTTAAAGATCTTCTAACTATTGCTAAAAATGAACTTAATGGTTTGTCTACTCTCGCTAATCCAGATTTCAGATTAGAACAGGCAGAGTATAAAGAAGATGAATCTATCTGGGAAGTCGTTGTTTCTTATCTAGTTGAAAATACGAATAAGCGTGTAGCTGCCACACCTCTTGCTCAACTAGCGTCTGATTTTCAGTACCATAGAATTTATAAAAAATTAAAAATCAATGCAAATAAGGAAGTGGTAGGTCTGTATATATACAATAATTGAAATGATTTTAATTGATACCAATGCTTTGGTTCTGTTGATAGTTGGGTTAATTGATAATAATCTAATTGGAAAACATAAACGAACTTCTATATACGACGAAGAAGATTTTCAATTACTGCTACAGGTAATTGGTGATCTCAATCAGTTAGTTGTTTTACCCAATATATGGACAGAAGTCGATAACCTTTTGAATAATTTCGGTGGAACCTATAAGTACCCTTACCTAGAAAGAATTACAGAAATCATAAGCGTTACTTCAGAAAAGTATCTTGATTCTGTAAGTGGCACAAAAACTCATTCATTTTATGAGCTGGGGTTAACCGATTCTTTGATTTTAGAATATGCAAAAGAATGTAAATTTCTAATAACCTCTGACTCTAAATTGTCTGATTACGCTACAGCCAGTGGTATAAAAGTATATGATATGGTAAAGCAGAAAAACACACGAATAGAAAATTATTAGTAATGTATCGAAACGGATTGTGGTTAGGTAGAGATGCTAACCACAATCTATTTATCAATAACGAACACCTATTTCATCTTATACACTTCGCTTCCCGCCAGTAAAAAACAGCCTAAGCCATAATCTTCAAAATCAGGCTTACTGCTTACCGTTACGGGTTGACCGTCTTTGGGTTCTTTGCCCGTACCCTGGACGTACCCTAAAAATCCGTTAGGCTGAACGGATTCTTTTACCAGAGCATTCCAGGCTTTCAAAACAACGGGCCGATAGGTTTTTGCTGGAATAATCCCCTGATTAATGCCCCAGGCCATGCCATATACAAAGAGAGCAGTTCCGGTTGCTTCTTTTCCACCGTAATTAGTAGGGTCATGAAGGCTGGCATTCCAGAAACCGTCCGTCCGCTGAATTTTTGGTAAGACACTTAACATATCTACCAGCATTTTCTGGTATTCTTCGCGGTGGGGAGCATTTTTAGGAATGATTTGTAATACCCGAACTATTGCGGCAACAACCCAGCCATTGCCGCGTGACCAGTAACAATCTTCGCCGTTGGGTTCTTTGTAGGGAGGCACAAAGTCCTTATCCCGCCACCAAAGTTTATCCTGTGGATTATACAGTCCCTTCCCTCCTTCTACGTCTTTAGAATGTTTGTACATTTCATACATGCGTTCGTAATACGCTGGGTTATTGGTCAGTTGCCCCAGTTTGGCAAACACAGGCATCGCCATTTGGATGGCATCAATCCAGGTCCAGTCGTTTACTTTGGATGTAGCCATCATGCTGTCGATACTAGCCTTGATGTCATGCATACATTCCTTTTTCGAAGGATTCATTTCATACAAAGCCAGGTACGTCTGACCGCAGCACTGGTTATCGGCATTACGGGTTTTGATCCCGCCACGCAGGCCCCATTTGTGGGATTCTCCCCAGGCATAAGCATAATCCAGATACTCTTTTTTCTTATCGATTTCGTGTAAGGCTAATAACCCTTCGTAGTACACCGCCCGAGTCCAGATGTTACTGGGGCGAGCTATATTCGTTACTATTTCTTTACCCGTATCCGGCCATTTTTGCATAAAATAGGCATTCGCCCGCTGCATGGGCTCCAGAATATCTTTAGTCTTCGAAAGCTTCTGAGCCTGCACACTGATGCTTAAGGCAAACAAGCCAATCGTGGCTAGGAATCTTTTCTTCATCATCTAATAGGTTTAGAATAAGACAGGAATCGCACTAGGTTAACCCGTAGGAATCGTTATTTTTTACTTAAGAATTGATCCAGTTTTAATCCTTTTGCAGCTTTTATTCCTTCCACTAACGAAGTTGCGTTAAGTCTCGCTCCTTCCAGTGACGTATGCGTGTGATCGATTTCCGTAAAGTGTTGCTTACTTACTTTCTCCTGCCCCGTTTCTTCGTAATGCTTTGCCACTATTTCATTCAGGTCAATGAACGTAGCTCCAGTTTGTTCGGCCACTTGTTTCGCCCAAAGACCATAATCTGAAGAAGCCCGAGTTACTTTCCCATCTTTCCAGTTATTACGAGGCACCAGCGATAAAACCACCGGAATGGCCCCTTTGGCCTGAGCTTCGGTAATGTACTTCTTCATGTACCACCCATAGGTATGCACAGTCTCAGGTCGTTTCTGAATAGGGTTATAAATGTCTTGGGTCTCCTCTGCGATACCCCGAATACTGCCACGAGCACGAGCAGTATCGTCCAGAGCTCCGGCATCGTTATGACCGAATTGCATCAGTACATAATCACCGGGTTGCAAGCGAGCGACGATCTTTTCCCAACGGCCTTCGGTCTGAAACGTTCGGCTGGAACGGCCACCAATGGCGTGATTTTCGATGTAAAGACGAGTAGTATCAAAAAATTCCAGCAAAAAATGACCCCAGCCCCAGAGGCCTTTGTCTCCATTATCAGAACCATTTTTTACGGTAGAATCTCCAATCAAATACAGGGTGGGTTTTACTTTGGAATGGGCCGCCAGAGCAACCGTTAACACCAAAGCAAAAAGAAAAAGTCGCTTGAGCGTTTGCATAGTATTAGGTAGATATCGAACCCTCGTCCAGCCATTAGAAGATGTTTAATAAATGGATTGCAGATTAATTACCGTCAGGTTGGATCGTCTCCACCAATGGACTGGCCGGGAATTTCCATTGCTCAGCCAGCGGCGGATGAGCTGGATCAAACCCGGGCAACTCTGCTACCAATTCTTTCGCCAGATCCAATTGAGCTGATTTTATTCCGTTCACCACACACTGAGCAAGTAGATAAGCTCCGTAGTTACTAAAATGAGTATTATCATGAATGTCCTTCGTTACCCCCGGTAAGCTACCTGCCGCAATGTGGACAAACGCCTTTTCGGATTCCCGAGGTCCGAGAGCTTCCCATAGTGTTTTACTCATGGCGTTCAGATCAATCAGAGGAACGTTTTCCTCCTTCGCTGTCTGTCGCATGGCTTCGGGAAAATCCCCCAACGTATTAACAATCTGACCTTTCGCATCAAAATTTCTTCGATGCATGGATGTAATCAAGACGGGCTTCGCTCCTTTGTCACGTGCGGCAGCGATGTACTTTTTCAGCAATTCTTTATACCCCACAAAAGGCAATAAGTCTTTCTGTTTCTGATCGTTATGAGCGAATTCAATAAAGAGGTAGTCATTTGGTTTGATTACACTCAATATCTTTTCCAGTCTTTTTTCTGCCAGAAAACTCCGTAACGATTCGCCCGACTCTGCGTAATTGGCGATCACAACTTTGGCTGGCTTGAAAAAACGGGGAATCATCTGTCCCCAGGCCGCATAAGGTTCCTGAGGCTGATCGACTACGGTAGAGTTACCTGCCAGAAAAATCGTTTGGGCCTTTGTGTTTCGGCGGATTTCCAGAGCGGCCACTTTGGGTAAGGCATCCGTAAATTCGAAGGTTAACTGATTATCCCAGTGCCTATAGTCCTTTTCGCGAGGCTTCAAACGAACCGAATCCTGATCCGAAATTCGGGCAGATTTAAGGTTAACCGTGAATTCTTTCCAGACGAGTTTGCGAGGTTTTGTTTCCACTTTTTCCAGCATCAATCGACGATTTTCGACTTTAATGGTTGTATAGGAAGCATCTTTTTCATCGCCCAGTAAAACCTTCACATCGTAGTTACCTTCCGGCAGATTCACCGAAAAAAAGAAAGGCTGAGAGCTGGTAATGTAATCCCGCAGGTAACGAACAGCGTAAAAACCCTGCACGGACGAGCCGGGCAGAAATCCATACCCTCGTTCAGAGGTATACTTCATATCCGCTGTTACTTTGGTGTAGCCACGAGCTGCCGGACCCGCCCCAAAATCAAAGCGATACGACTGGGCAGAGGTCGTTCCTAGCCCAAGAAAAAGAATTCCGGCAAGTACGGAACGTAACATAGGTTTTTCAGTAACAGACACAATGGTAGAAAAAATAAGGGGTTACTAGCAACCCGTACTATCAGGGCTTCGGTTTTAACTAAAAGAGTATGCTCCATTAGATTATACCTAAGAAAAAAGCCTTAATCTTTCGATCAAGGCTTTTGATTTTTTGATTATAGATCAAAATGACAATTAATCCATTCTTCATCCAGCTTGGCTCCGAACTTTTTATAGAATTCAATGGAAGGTTCGTTCCAGTCAAGCACCTGCCACATGAGGCCGGAACATTCGGTTTGTCTGGCTTCTTCTACCGTGGCTTCCAGCAAACGTTTTCCTAAACCATACCCTCGGAAGGCTTCTTTGATGATTAGGTCTTCCAGATATAATCGCTTGCCTTTCCAGGTAGAATACCGATAATAATACAAGGACATTCCCACTACTTCTCCTTTTACTTCGGCTATGATTGCTCCGAATAAGGGATTTTCGCCAAATCCGTCTTTCAATAATTGCTCCGGTGTGTTAATGACTTCATGTAAGGCTTTCTCGTATTCCGCTAGTTCTACAATTAACTGGTAAATGGAGGGAACATCTTCGGGCGTCGCCTTTCTAATGATGGTACTCATGGGAAAACGTTTGAGTTTAGGGTTTTATGTGTATTGAGTTATTACAGACATCCGATCTATCCAGACTGGGTCGATCCAGACTGGGTCTATCCAGACTGGGTCTATCCAGACTGGGTCTATCCAGACCGGGTCCATCCAGTAGGTAACCCCGATGCAACCCCGGGTTTTACCCGGGGCTATTCAGGTTTAACCCCTCCGGGGTTACATCTTCCATTTCGAAACGTCTTGCCTAACTTTACGGGTTTATACTTTCCAACCAACAACCAACAACCAACAACCAACAACCAACAACCAACAACCAACAACCAACAACCAACAACCAACAACCAACAACCAACAACCAACAACCAACAACCAACAACCAACAACCAACAACCAACAACCAACAACCAACAACGTTAAACTTGGCTATACGCTTCCCACTTGTCCATAACGGCCTTAATATCCGGGGCTAACTCGGAATCAAACTGAAGCCATTCTTTCGTTTTAGGATGCTCGAAGCCGATGGACTTGGCGTGTAGAGCCTGTCTGGGACATAGGGCAAAACAATTTTCAACAAACTGGCGATACCGGGTAAAGACCGTTCCTTTGACAATTCGATCGCCGCCATACATGGTGTCATTAAACAAGGGATGCCTCAGGTATCGCATATGAGCCCGAATCTGGTGCGTGCGTCCGGTTTCCAGGTTACATTGAACCAGACTGACGTATTTCAAATTTTTCAGTACTTTATAGTGGGTAACGGCATGTTTACCGTATTCTCCATCGGGAAACACATCCATTACTTTCCGATCGCGGGAGCTTCGACCAATATGCCCCTGGATGGTTCCGCTTTCTTCTTTAGGTTCGCCCCAAACCAATGCATAGTAGGTACGTTCGATGCTGTGTTCGAAAAACTGACGAGCCAGGTGACTCATCGCATAATCGTTTTTTGCCACAACCATTAATCCCGACGTATCTTTATCAATACGGTGCACCAGACCGGGCCGGATGTCACCATTTCTGCCCGTCGGTAAATTCTGAAAGTGATAAATTAAAGCATTCACCAATGTGCCGTCCCAGTTCCCGTAAGCCGGATGCACCACCATGCCGGCAGGTTTATACAACACCAGTAAATCGTCGTCTTCATAACGAATATCCAACGGAATATTCTGAGGGATTAACTCCGTTTCGGCTCTCGGGGGTTGAGGTAAGGAAATAACGATTTCATCCAGCGGTTTTACCTTATAACTCGCTTTGATTGCTTTCCCATTGACCTTTACCCCTTCCGTTTCAATACCCGCCTGAATTTTGGATCGGGTAGCATTCGGAATTTTTTCTGTTAAAAACTGGTCAATCCGGGCTAGTTTCTGACCCGCATCCACCAGAATTCGGTGATGTTCAAATAACTCGTCTTCTAACTCTTCTGCTTCTGTATTCATACGTTACAGGTATTGTTAAAACAAAACCCCACCTTCTGAAAAGGTGGGGATGTTTACTGATATCAGGAAAGAGCATCAACTAATGCCCATTACGTGACTGTAAAAGATCAATAACCATGTCCATTTTACCGGATAGACCATCAAATTTACCAGACAGATTATCTACGCGGTCGGTTAATGTATCCATCCGATCCGATAGGGTGTCCATTCGATTTGATATGGAATCCACCCGGTCTGATAGGGTATCCATCCGAACAGACATCGAATCCATTCGGTCCGACAAAGTATCCATCCGATCCGATATAGAATCCACTCGGTCTGATAGCGTATCCATTCGAACAGACATCGAATCTACGCGATCCGATAAAGTGTCCATTCGGTCTGATATGGAATCCACCCGGTTAGATAACGTACCCATCTGAATGGACATCGAATCTACACGATCTGATAACGTAGCTACTTGATCTGACACAGCATCCACACGACCAGATAATGTATCTACTTTGACTCCAATAGAATCTACCCTACCAGATAACGTATCTACTCGATCCGTTAAAAAACCAAGCTTTACGTTAAATTCAGCCTGAGCAATGACCAGTTGATATTGACCCGCTTCCAGGCGATCCAATCGGTTTTCTACCCGATCAAATCGTCGGCCCATGTCAGTAGTCAACTGACCTAAGCCGTGAGCGATGGTGTCTATCTGTTTAACGTGGTCCACAGTTAAATTTTCTAGTTGTTCTACTCTTTGTTCCAAATACATTGAAGGTCCGATTGATTGCATTACACGTTCATGAACTGGCGGTATAATCTATAAATCGGGCGGTACAACTAACTAGTAATCCAATTAACCTACACTTCCTTCCAGGCTGATTTCAAGCAGTTTTTGTGCCTCAACAGCAAACTCCATCGGAAGCTGGTTCAATACTTCTTTCGCATAACCGTTTACAATCAGAGCAACGGCTGCTTCGGAAGGAATACCCCGCTGGTTACAATAGAATAACTGGTCTTCGCCAATCTTCGAAGTCGTTGCCTCGTGCTCTACGGTTGCGGTATTATTTTTAACTTCAATATAAGGGAACGTATGTGCTCCACATTTATCACCTAATAACAGGGAATCACATTGGGAGAAGTTACGAGCATTTTCGGCTCTCTTCATTACCTCCACTAATCCCCGGTACGAGTTTTGCGAACGTCCTGCTGAGATACCTTTCGATACAATACGGGATTTAGTATTCTTCCCGATGTGAATCATTTTGGTTCCGGTATCTGCCTGCTGGAAGTTATTCGTAACTGCAACTGAATAAAACTCACCAATGGAATTATCGCCTTTCAGGATGACCGAAGGGTATTTCCAGGTAACAGCCGATCCCGTTTCTACCTGAGTCCAGGAAATTTTAGAATTCGCTCCATCGCAGATTCCGCGTTTGGTTACGAAGTTATAAATACCCCCTTTTCCTTCTTTGTCTCCGGGATACCAGTTTTGTACGGTTGAGTATTTAATTTCAGCATTTTCAGCTGCGATCAATTCTACTACCGCCGCGTGAAGCTGATTTTCATCCCGCATGGGAGCGGTACAACCTTCGAGGTAACTCACGTAACTTCCTTCGTCCGCCACAATCAGCGTACGCTCAAACTGACCCGTTCCAGCCGCATTGATACGGAAGTACGTAGACAGTTCCATCGGGCAACGAACGCCTTTGGGAATATAACAGAACGAACCATCCGAGAAAACAGCCGCATTCAACGCTGCAAAGAAGTTATCTTTAGGAGGAACTACCGATCCCAGGTACTTTTTAATCAACTCAGGGTGTTCCTGAATCGCTTCCGTCATCGAACAGAAGATAATACCTCGTTCGGCCAGGTCTTTCTTGAAAGTAGTAGCAATTGAAACCGAGTCAATCACTGCATCCACCGCTACGCCTGACAGACGCTCTACGCCCGCGATACGCTCCTGCTCTTTCAGGGAAATACCCAAACGCTCGAACGTACGACGTAATTCTGGATCAATATCATCCAGGGATTCAACCGTTTTTTTCTGTTTCGGAGCCGAGTAATATTTTACCGACTGGTAATCTACTTTTTCGTAATGCACGTTCGCCCACGCGGGTTCTGTCATTTCCAGCCACATGCGGTAGGCTTTCAATCGCCACTCCAGCATCCACTCGGGTTCATTCTTTTTTGCGGAAATAAAACGCACTATATCTTCACTAAGCCCCGCCGGAGCTTCGTCAGCTTCGATCAGGGTCTCAAACCCATATTTGTATTCGGAACTGGTGATTTCGTCTAGGATATCTGCTTCCTTCGCCATGTTTGCTTGTCAGAGATTTATGCAAAAATATAACAAAACCTGCGGTGGAACGTTCAATGCAATGGATAAATTTACCCATTTGTTAATTCTGCAAAGGGAACGGGTCTGGAAACACTCTCTTCCAGAGATATAAAGGTCTCGGTTCGCTGAATACCGCCTACTTTCTGAATTTTATCGTGTAACACTTCCCGCAGGTGTGTCGTATCCCGGCAAACGATTTTCGCGAAAATAGAATAGATGCCTGTGGTATAATGAATATTCACGACTTCAGGAATAGCTGCCAGTTTTTCGGCTACCTCAGCGTATAAAGAACTTTTATCCAGATAAATCCCTAGAAAAGCGGCAATGTCCCACCCTAGTTTGGTGTGATCAATCATCAACGTAGAACCCCTCACAATACCCATTTGCTCCATTTTACGCATCCGAACGTGTACAGTACCCCCGGAAACGAAGATTCTCTTACCAATTTCGGTATAGGGCATGGTGGCATCCTGCATCAGCAGACCCAATATCTTCAGGTCTACGTTATCAATCTCATAATTTTTATCCATTGCTTTGGCGTTTCTATTTAAAACTAAGCAATAATACAGACCAATTATTAATAATATCGTAAATTTTTTAATTTTTTTATACAACTCTTGCAAAACGGCACTTCTGTACATTACCTTTGTAACATCAAACGCGATAACGCTGTTCCACACTGTAGGGTGATGAAATTGGCAGCCATGCCCTCCTGTCTCGGGGGTGAAGAGTCCAGGAAAAAATCAGTATAAAGCCGGGCAAGTCCGACTGGGGTTGACCACCAAATTTTGTGCTGTATCTAACTGCTTCGTGGAGGTTCGAATCCTTCTCCTACAGCTCTAAGTACCATTTATTCCCATTCTTTCAAGGCTAGGCTTCTACGGATCATTGATCCGCCTAGTGTTTTTTTATCCGGTGAAAGCGGGATTTCGAAGAAATGGCAGTATTTTTATTTGGTTTTTAGTTTGTTGATGAAGTGTAATTCTGACACGCAACCTTTCTGAGGATTGCGTGTTTTTTTTGGAATGATTTCTTATCTTTTCCTGGTTTCGCCAAACATTTACCAATCCTTTCCCGTTATTTCGCGTTTTTTATTTCCCCATTGACGTCTTCATCAAATGGTATCAAACTACGCGGTTGTTTTAGGCATTTTATGTTCGGTTCTAGGATTGATCTTCTATACCTCTACTTTTCCTTCCCTCAAAAAATTTTACGATATCATCCCCCCAGTTCTTCTGAGCTATTTCATACCCGGTTTATTAACTACTGCAGGGGTCTTTGCACCCGAAGTGGTCGGTGATGATTCTGCGATTTATAAAGTCGTTTCGCAATACCTGCTTCCCGCCACGCTGGTATTATTTACCCTGTCAATGGACCTGAAGACCTTAAAACGACTCGGCTTTAAAACGGTAATGGTTTTCCTGGCGGGTATCATCGGCGTCGTAACTGGGGGGCCCATTGCCGTCTGGATTGTCAAGCAATTTTCGCCCGCAACGGTGGGCGGCGAAGGAGCTGATGCCGTCTGGAAAGGCCTAGCCACCATTGCCGGAAGCTGGACCGGCGGCGGAGCCAATCAGGTGGCATTAAAGGAAATTTTCAAACCGTCCGAAAAACTCTTTTCCCAAAGCGTTTCAGTAGACATTATCGTTGGTGAACTCTGGATGGCCCTCATGATTTATGGAGCGGGAAAATCCCTTGCCATCGATCGATTCTTTAAAGCCGATGCCTCAGCCATTACCGAAGTGCAGGTAAAACTGGAAGCGTACCAGGCCCAGAATCAGCGAACTCCGCAGCTTCGCGATTTACTGATGATCATTGCCATTGGTTTAGGGGTTACGGGCTTTGCCCATGCCATTGCGGATACTATTGTGCCCATTTTAAAAGAATACCCTGGCCTCGAACGCTTTAGCTTAACTTCTAAAGTTTTCTGGATTATTTCCATGGCAACGATCGTGGGGATTACTCTTTCCTTCACCCCAGTTCGTCAGCTCGAACACGTAGGATCCTCCAAAATTGGCAGTGTTTTTCTGTATTTGTTAATTGCCACCATCGGACTAAAAATGGACTTATGGGCCATCGCCGATAACCCCGGGCTTTTCGCTGTTGGCGTGATCTGGATTCTGATTCACGGCGTTTTTATTGTCCTGGCAGGCCGACTTTTCAAAGCACCATTTTTCTTTATGGCCGTCGGATCGCAGGCGGCCATCGGTGGCCCGGCTTCGGCTCCCGTCGTAGCCGCTGCCTTTCATCCTTCGCTGGCCCCCGTTGGAGTTTTATTAGCCATTCTAGGTTATGCCATTGGTACGTACGCAGGCTATATTACCGGGTTACTTATGCAATGGGCCGCCTATTAAGCTCAGATTACAGAATAAGGGAAAGGCTCGTCAATAAGCTTCTTTATTAGAAAAGCGATCGTTACCTGTTAACTAGAATATGCAATCCTCTAGACTTTTACTTAGCCTTCTGGGAATTCTGCTGGCGGCAACCACCTGGGCTCAACCACTTCCCTGGTCTGAACGCATGGCTAATTCCATCATGACTACCCGCCTGGATTCTGCTGAAATCAAAGCAGGTAAGCTTACGCAATGGGGTTACGAAGAGGGGGTTATTCTGTATGCCCTAAGCCGGATGGCCGAGCGTTCTGGGGATGGAAAATACTTCCATTACATGCAGCGGAATATTGATTCTTACCTCAATGACCAGGGAGAAATTCGAGGCTATCGTTTCGAGGATTATAACCTGGATAACATCCCTTCCGGGCGTTTACTGCTGAAATTGTACCTGGACACGGGTAAAGAGAAATACTGGAAAGCTGCTCAGTACGTGCATAGTCAGTTGGAATCTCAGCCTCGCACGAAAGAAGGCGGTTACTGGCACAAAAAGCGGTACCCCAATCAGATGTGGCTCGACGGCCTTTACATGGCAGAGCCTTTCTCCGCCGAATACGCCCTGATTGCCAAAGAACCTAAGTATCTCGATGAAGTTGCCAATCAGTTCATCTGGATGGAGAAAAACGCCCGCGACGCTAAAACGGGCTTGTTATACCACGCCTACGACGAAAGTCGCGAACAGAAATGGGCCCATCCACAAACCGGCGTTTCGCCGCATTTCTGGGGTCGTGCCGTAGGCTGGTACGTCATGGCTCTAGTCGACGTGCTGGATTATTTCCCGAAAGATCACCCCAAACGCGGTCAACTAGAGGAAATTTTCCAGCGATTAATGCCCGCCGTTGTCAAGGTTCAGGATCCTAAAAGTGGTTGCTGGTGGCAAATCCTGGATAAAGGCACCGAAAAAGGGAACTACCTTGAAGCTTCGGCTTCCAACATGTTTGTGTATGGACTAGCCAAAGGCGTTCGCAAAGGTTTACTGGATGCCTCTTTCCTGAAAGTGGCACAAAAAGGGTATCAGGGTATCCTGAAAGAATTCATTACTACGGATGAAAAAGGATTAGTTCATCTCGACAAAACGGTAAGCGTAGGTGGATTAGGTGGGGATCCCTACCGCGACGGCAGTTATGCCTATTACATGAGTGAGAAAATCCGTCTGGATGATCTCAAGGGCGTAGGGCCGTTCATTCTGGCGAGTATTGAGATGGAAACCCTTCCTGAATTGTCCTATGCGAAAGGCAAAACGGTAGGCTTGGATTATTTTTTCAACAACGAATACACCAGTAAAGGCGAGCGGTACCATTATACCTGGGACGATTACCGTGATTCAGGTTATTCGTTATGGGGTAGCATTTTCCGCGATTATGGAGCCAAAACGGTATCCGTTCCTGAGGCTCCTACGG
This sequence comes from Siphonobacter sp. SORGH_AS_0500, assembly GCF_031453245.1. NCBI lineage: Bacteria > Pseudomonadati > Bacteroidota > Cytophagia > Cytophagales > Cytophagaceae > Siphonobacter > Siphonobacter sp. SORGH_AS_0500. The sequence goes on along the minus strand of NZ_JAVIYT010000001.1, from coordinate 1,976,086 downwards.
CGGCATCGCTGAAAAAACTGGATGTGTACATCATCGTCGATCCTGATACCAAAAAAGAAACGGCGAAGCCTAACTACATGACGGAAGCTTACGCCAAAGTCATTGCCGACTGGGTGAAAGCGGGTGGAACGCTGGTATTGTTAGCTAACGATACCTCTAATGCAGAGATTAAAAACTTCAATATTCTGGCAGGGAAGTTTGGTATTCAGTTCACAGGCCAAAACGTGAACATGGTCAAAAACAACATATACGACCAGGGGAAGCTTCTTTTTGATGGTAACCACCCGATTTTCGGCGATGTAAAAAAGGTGTTCATCAAAGAATTAGTTACCTTAAAAACCAAAGCTCCTGCCAAATCGGTATTAACGGCCAACGGCGATGAAATTATGGCCGTAGCTCAGCTTGGCAAAGGTCGTGTTTTTGTCCTTGGCGATCCCTGGATTTACAACGAATACCTGAACGGTAAACGATTACCAATGGAATACGAAAACTTCAAAGCCGCAAAGAATCTGAGTAAGTGGCTTTTGAAGAAATAAGCATCCACACTAACAGAAGCTTTTCCGACGTGCAAGTCCGATGCCAGCAAAACTATCTGGGCCATACTGACTGCGGTTACTCCATTCCGCAACTTATGCGAGATTACTGTCTCGTACTTACCTCATACTTACTTTTTGTATGTTGTTGTAGAAATGCGATCAATCGCGGCTCTATACCGTGGCTGGTGTCCTCACCAGCCACAGGGGTAGCTTTTCTTCGTTCTGGCTATCCCTCACGCTGATCACAATTGTTTTCGTTACCTCTAAATTAATTCCATTCCTAAGCCAGACGCGATCAATCGCGGCTCTACGTTCTTATCCTTTTAAAAATAATCTGCCGTGGCTGGTGACGACACCGTCCACGGGGTAACTCCCTTACTGATGTCCTCACCAACTACTAAATCCATCAGTTATTTTTTCAAATGACATAAATCACAGCTAAACTCAAAAGGCTTTGGTATTTTTGTAGGAAATGACTTTCCCCGGTTAGACCGGCTCTATTTTCTGCGTATGACACTGCCTCTTGATTCTATTCTTACGCTACGACTCGTGTTGGGTGAGATTTTAGCTGAACAATTACCCCAAGCCGGTCGCCAATGGCTGGATACGAAAGTAAATCTCACGAACCCCGTCAGCATTCAAACGGCTTTTGTAGCGGCTCCGCGTTTTACGGGGAAACAGCCGGTCTCCTTAAGCCCCGAACGTCGCCAGCAAATCGCTGAGCTGCGTTCCCATTTCAGTATACTGGCCTGGCCTCTGGATCGGGTTACTCGCTTATACCTGCTTTTGCACCTTCCTCTGGAGCAAAAAGAGTTATTCATTCAATCCATCGAAACCCTGTTTGAAACGGCGGAGATGAATGAACTCGTTGCCCTATACGCTTCACTTCCCGTATTACCTTACCCCGAAGCCTGGGTTTTTAGAGCCACAGAGGCCGTTCGTTCCAACATGGGGTTGGTTTTCGATTCACTGGCCCTGGGGAATTCCTACCCTTCCGAGCAGTTTTCCGAACTGGCCTGGAACCAGCTAGTCATGAAAACCATTTTTAATGATAAATCAGTAGGTGGTATTTTAGGGCTGGAAAAACGTAGTAACCCTGCGTTAGCACGCATTCTAGTGGATTTTGCCCATGAACGCTGGGCCGCTGGTCGTTACGTACCCGCCAGAGCCTGGCAGGTGGTGGTTCCTTTTGTCAATGAATCTATGTTAGCTGACATTCGGCATTTGTTCCACTCCAATCGAGCCATTGACCGCGAGGCGGCTTACCTTATTTGTACGGAAACGAATTTTGCCCCGGCCCGCCTGTTACTACAGGAATATACCAGTGACGTTCCTGAACATCTTACCTGGCATCAGCTCGATACGCAGGTTGCTTAATTCATATTTTATCAGGTTTTCAAAGCCGCTATTTCTATGTGCCAGCACGAATTAAATCCTTCTCATTTCGAAGAAAATAAAGAAGAAGTTACGCATAGTAACCTGGAATTCACGCAGTACCGGGATCTGATCAAGGGCATGAAGTTCTTTGATCCCCACGTACACATGACTTCCCGCACGACCGACGATTATCAGGCCATGGCCGATGCCGGAGTAGTAGCCTTGATTGAACCCGCCTTCTGGCTTGGGCAACCCCGTACGGGCGTGGCTTCGTTTAAAGATTATTTCAGCAGTCTGGTGGGTTGGGAACGTTTTCGTTCGTCACAGTTTGGGATTAAGCACTACTGTACCATCGGCCTCAATTCCCGCGAGGCTAATAACGAAGCTCTGGCGGAACAGGTAATGGAAGTATTACCCTTGTTTGTGTACAAAGAGGGCGTGGTAGGCATCGGCGAAATTGGTTTTGACGACCAGACCGCTGCCGAAGAACGCTTTTATCGCCTGCAACTGGAACTGGCCAAAGAAGCCAATCTTCCCGTTCAGATTCACACGCCTCACCGCGACAAAAAACAGGGTACCGAACGCAGTATGGCTATCGCTCTGGAACACGGTCTGGACCCTGGTATGGTCATTGTTGATCACAACAATGAAGAAACCGTAAAAAGTGTGCTGGATCAGGGCTTTTGGGCAGCTTTCACCATCTACCCTTTCACTAAAATGGGAAATGAACGTATGGTGGAAGTCGTAAGACAATACGGCCCTGAGCGGATTATGGTGAATTCGGCGGCAGATTGGGGCATCTCCGATCCGCTGGCGGTTCCCAAAACGGCGGCTCTGATGAAAATGAAAGGCATTTCTGACGAAGCGGTTCGACTGGTTACCTATCAGAATGCCCTCGATGCCTTCGCCCAAAGCGGACAAATTGATGAAGCTGATTTCGGACAGGAAATTGACCAAAGTCAGAAATTCAATGGCAATACCATTCTTCGCGGTGGTCAGCAGCCCCGCATTGACAAAGATTCAATTTTTATTAAGTAATACCTATTGCATTACGTTCTTCTAATTATTCAATACTATATGGTTCGGTTATAAAATACTGACTATCCATTGGTCCACTGACAACCAAAAACGGTCAACTATTTACCTTTGCTACCGTGGTCTGTAACACGTAAGAATGCGTCCTATCATTCTGCGTGCTACGGACCACGTTCGTGTTCAGAAAAACAAACTTATTTTTATGGACCTTTAGGAAACTATTAAGTCTTATTGAAATCTTAATTTTGTCGATAGAGATGAATTCCGGTACTGCTTTTGTTAACCATGTTGACTAAATTGCCTGTCTGTTTCTGAAAAGGATTTTTCGAAACCTGCTTTATCACTGCTTTTCTAAGCTCTAGAAGAATACTATTTTGAACATCAAGGCATTTATTCAGTTAATGCGACCGGCGAACCTCGTCACGGCAGTCGCTGATGTCTGGGCCGGAGCAGCCATCGCCGGAGCTATTCCTCCCGCGTTTGACTGGCGTTCTTTTCTCACCCTCAGTGCAGCCACGGTTGGTTTATACGGAGGCGGTGTGGTTTTTAATGACGTTTTCGATGCTCAGCTCGACGCTGTAGAACGTCCCGAACGTCCCATCCCTAGCGGACAGATTTCCATCGAAGCTGCCATTTTTCAGGGAACCGTTCTGCATTTATTAGGCATCGGAGCCGCCAGCTTATGTAGCCTTGAAAGTGGTATTATTGCCGCCGCCATCGCTATCCTTACCCTAAGCTATGATCGTTTTGCCAAGCATGACGCTATCCTTGGGCCTTTAAATATGGGCCTTTGCCGCGGACTAAACTTATTATTAGGCGTAAGCTTAATTCCTGAGTTACTCAGCGATTATTACGCCGTCGGTTTTCTACCCATTATTTTCATTGCAGCCATTACCATGATTAGCCGGGGTGAAGTGCACGGCGGCCACTCCCGCACCATGCTTTTTGCCGGGATATTATATGCCGTGGTAGAAATAGCTCAGTTGGCCTTTGGCTACATGCAGGGACATTTACTGGAAGCTCTACCTCTGGTTCTGATTCATGCCTTTATGGTTTTCAAGCCCTTACTAACGGCCTATCAGAATCCTATTGGCCCCAATATTGGTAAAGCCGTGAAAGCCGGTGTATTGTCTTTAATTATTATGAATGCTGCCTGGTGCATGGCTTTCGGAGCCTGGCCGCTGGGACTGGCAACTCTCCTCTTGTTACCTTTTTCGCTACAGTTAGCCAAATGGTTCGCCGTAACGTAAGCGTTGTAAGTTTTGGGTTTGGAGTTTAGGGTTAGGGGTTATTTCAACCCTAAACTCCAAACCCAAAACTCACAACGCTAAATCATCCACTAAAGTCCATGGAAACCATACAGCAGAGATTCACGGTCACGTTTTCGTATCCGGTTTTTTTTACCCAGCAACTTTTCGATCCTGAGAATTCCCAGCTTCGGGATTTTCTTAGTCAATACGGCGAAAGCGATTTCCACAAGAAGATTTTCTTTTGCATCGATTCCGGCGTGCTGGAAGCTCACCCTACGTTACCCGATCAGATTGCCCATTATTTCCGTTCGGTGAAAGGTATTACCTGCGTTCCCGAATGGCTGGTTATTCCCGGCGGGGAAGCCTCTAAAAACGATCCTGATTTATTCGAACAGATTGTCGATGCTGTGGATCGCTTTGGCATTGATCGTCACTCGTTTGTAGCCGCCATTGGGGGAGGTGCCGTTCTGGATTTGGTAGGTTACGCTGCCGCCGTTTCGCACCGGGGCGTGAAACACATTCGGATTCCTACGACCGTACTTTCACAGAATGATTCGGGCGTAGGTGTGAAGAACGGTATTAACTACAAAGGCAAGAAAAACTTTCTGGGCACTTTTGCTCCACCAATTGCCGTTTTCAATGACAGCGATTTTCTGCGTACGCTGAACGACCGTGACTGGCGTTCAGGCATTTCGGAAGCCATTAAAGTAGCTCTCATTAAAGATAAAGCCTTTTTTGAGTGGATTGAAGCGAATGCCTTTGCTCTGTCTCAGCGGGGTACCGAAGCAATGCAATACCTCATCCACCGTTGTGCGGAGTTACACATTCAGCACATCAGCAGCGGAGATCCCTTTGAAAGTGGCTCGGCTCGGCCGCTCGATTTTGGGCACTGGTCGGCTCATAAACTGGAATATCTGACCAATTTTGAAATTCGTCATGGCGAGGCCGTAGCCATTGGTATAGCTTTAGACACGTATTATTCCTTACTCGCGGGTCGGTTAAATCAAGCAGACACGCAGCGGGTGTTAAGCGTATTAACGCAGCTAGGTTTTGAATTATACCATCCGGCACTGGCAGAAAATGATTCGTTCCATCTGATTAACGGACTCCGGGAATTCCAGGAACACCTCGGTGGACGATTAACCATTACCTTGCTCGATGCGTTGGGTAAAGGCGTAGAAGTGCATGAAATGGATAACGAATTAATTCAGAAATCCGTAGCGGCCCTACAGGGAAATACGTTTGAAAACGTAAGCGAAGTACTTTAAATGAATACTAGCCCGGGATAATCACCTGGGCTTTCTCAATAATCCTCTAACCCAAAACAGGACCAGTCTATGAAAACATCTTTGGGTCACTTAACTTATTGCAGCAATATTCACCCCGGCGAACGTTGGGATGACCATTTCGACGCTTTAAAAGCCAGCATTCCCAGCATCCGGCAATCCCTGGCTCCGCACAAACCTTTCGGCATAGGCTTACGAGTGGCAGGTCTGGCAAGTAAGGACTTGTTACTGGAAACCAATCTCAGGCCTTTTCAGGAATGGCTGAAAGATCAGAACGCCTATGTCTTTACCATGAATGGGTTTCCCTATGGCGGTTTTCACGATACCCGTGTCAAAGAAAATGTCCACGCTCCCGACTGGATTCAGCCCGAACGCCGCGACTATACCCTTCGTCTGTTTCAGATTCTTTCGAAGTTATTACCCGAAGGCATGCGGGGCAGTATTTCGACTTCACCCCTGACCTACCGCCACTGGTGCCCGCAGGAATCTACCCGGACGGAAGCCTTTCAGCAGGCGACGCATCATATTTTGGAAGTGGTGCTGGCTTTAATTCAGATCAATCAGGAAACGGGCCAGGTTTTACACCTCAATCTGGAACCCGAACCGGATGGATTACTCGAAAACTCCACCGAGTTCATCGCCTGGTTTAACGATCAGTTACTATTCGACGGGGTTCCTTACCTGGTTCAGAAGGCCGGATTAAACGAAGCCGAAGCCGAGGCAGCTCTTCGCACGCACGTGCAGGTTTGTTACGATGTCTGCCATTTTGCCGTAGAATTTGAGAACCAGACTCAGGCCATTGATCTATTTGAACAGGAAGGCATTGGTATTGGTAAAATTCAGATTAGCTCGGCCCTGAAGGTTGATTTTGAGGATCAAATCGAAGAGAAACTGGAGTTACTCCAACGTTTTGACGAACCTACGTATCTGCATCAGGTCGTAGCTAAACATCAGGATACATTACTCAAGTATCCCGACCTGAACACCGCTCTCTGGGAGGCCGATCCAACCGGACAATGGCGAATTCATTACCACGTTCCCCTATTTCTGGAACAATACGGATTGCTGCAATCGACGCAGCAGGACATTATTCAGGTGCTCAATCGGCAGAAACGTAAGCCTTTTACGGAGCACCTCGAAGTCGAAACCTATACCTGGGGCGTATTACCCTCCGAATCGCAATTACCCATTACGGAATCGATTACCCGCGAAATGAAATGGGTGCTCGATCACATTGAACTCGGCACGCGGATTGATCTTAATTAAGCCCCGACCTTATTGCCTAACTCCTGTTGAAAATCATGCAAAAGACGGTTGTCATTGACGTAGTTGCCCTGAGTCAGAGTGTGATCGGGGAACATACGCCTTTCCTAAGCAATTACCTCAAAACCAGAAATATACAAACCATAACTCCCGTTTTCCCGGCGGTTACCACCACTGCACAAAGTGTGTATGTTACCGGAAAATGGCCGAGTGAAAACGGTATCGTCGGCAACGGCTGGTACGACCATCAGGATGCCGAAATCAAGTTCTGGAAACAGTCGAATCACCTGGTAAAAGGTGAGAAAATCTGGGAAGCGGCCCGCAAAGTCGATTCCAAATTTACCGTTTCCAAGATGTTCTGGTGGTATAATATGTACGCTTCGGCAGACTGGTCGGTTACGCCCCGCCCCCAGTATCATGCCGACGGCGTAAAGGCTCCCGATTGCTATAGCTACCCCCCGGAACTACGAGATCAGTTACAGGAACAATTAGGGCAATTTCCGCTCTTCAGCTTCTGGGGCCCGAATGCGAATATTAAATCAACGCAGTGGATTGCCGACGCTTCCATCTGGGTAGACCAGCGGAATGATCCCACATTAACCCTGATTTACCTGCCGCACCTGGACTATTGCCTGCAAAAATTCGGCCTGGATTTTGATCATATCAAGCAGGAACTCGGTGAAATTGATCGGGTATTAAAGCAATTGATTGAGTATTACCAGCAGAAAAATGCGAAGATTATTCTGCTTTCGGAATACGGTATTAATGATGTGAGTCGTCCCGTTCACCTGAACCGCATTTTGCGGGAAGCCGGGTTAATCTCAGTGCGAACCGAACGTTGGTACGAGTTACTCGACGCAGGTGTATCCGAAGCCTTCGCGGTGTCCGATCACCAGATTGCACACGTGTATGTGAAGGATAAATCGCGAATTCCTTTTGTGAAGCAGTTACTTGAAAAAGTACCGGGCGTAAAGCTGGTATTAGACGAAGCAGGAAAACGCGAGCATCACATCGATCATGAACGTTCGGGAGATCTGGTACTAATGGCTGAAACGGATAGCTGGTTTACCTATTACTACTGGTTAGACGATAAAAAGGCTCCCGATTATGCTCATCTGGTGGATATTCACCGCAAGCCGGGGTACGATCCGGTAGAGATGTTCATGGACCCCAAGAATCCATTCATCAAGCTTCGGGCGGGGTATAAGCTGGCTCGCAAGTTATTAGGCTTCCGGTATCTGATGGATGTCATTCCGCTGGATGCGACGCTGGTTAAAGGTTCTCACGGAGCCATTTACGCTCCTAAAGCATTCCATCCCGTGTTTATCTCGGATCAGCCCACGGGAAAAACTGAAATACTGGCTACCGATGTTTACGATTTAATCTGGCAGCATTTGAATAGCTAGAAGGGGAAACCTTGGCTACTTCATTCCTAACCGCAGTCGCTCGGCTCTGCCGAGTGACCACCTAGCTATAGGCCTCTGGCCGATCTCATTCAAGTACTATATAAGATAAAGCACATACTTATCTATAAAAGCCATAAGCCCGATAGTTAATCGGGCTTATGGCTTTTAAGTGAATAACCGTTAGTATCTACTATAGAGTTGCCAATACCTTTCTCTAAGACTTAAGCTGATAGATCTTCCCTTCAATAGAATAACTCAGGCTTCGGCACCCTGAAGTAAAAGTTTTCCAGGACTGTCTCATCATCCATAAGTAAACATAAGCAAAGCTAACCGCCTTATCTTTTTTTAATTCTTAATCACAAATACTTTTCGTTGATTTTAAGTAGGACCACTAGAAGAACTTCTACGATAGAAATAAAAAGATTTTCTATCGACAAAATTCTAAAATTTCTCTACACAAACACAGCCTCAGCCGTTACCAGGGCTAGTTGACCAGATTTATACTACTATCTGGCAAAATATCAACCCATCCATTCCTGCACTTTTCCTGAATATTGCATCTATTATCCAATGATAATTTTGCATGGATTTATTCCGATCCTCCATTGAAATAAGCATAGATACCTTTCTGTACCCTTTATCCATCCCTGTAATCTATTATTCTATCGCATGAACTAACGCTAGAATCTACATTCATCTACCTCAGGGCGTGATTTTTCACTGACCCGGAGTAGCAATAAATAAGTTAAAATAGCTAGAGCTTACCCCTATTGAACTCCGTTGACTTTTATCCCTGTACAGCAGCGTTTCTGTTTTCCGTATAAATAAGCCCCAACTATCACCCTTAAGACTGTTACAGACACGACCCTTGTTCAACCTGAAAACTCTTCAACTATCCCACCCCCATCAAACAGCAGCCAGGGGCTTGGTAGAATATCCTTATCCTTCCATCATCGTAAACCCGAAAGCTATCGACTGAACATATACATCCTCTCTACCCAGGCTTGAGCTGAGGCTCTCCGATCACCCCTTCCTCGGTAAGCTTCCCAGAAGTTCGGTAGTCTTTTCATCCGGCATAGGCCCATTCCTTAGTGACAAGGGTCTTACACTTTTTCGTAACAAGAGCTCGGTTCTAGCAAAACTCTACTAGCTCTCTGACAGGTAGCTCCCTCATTCATTTATCACCTTTTTTAATCCATTTCATACTACAGTAACCCAACTCAGCAACCATGAGAAAACTTAGAATCACTGCCCTATCAGCCATGCCGCCGATGGCCAGACTGGCCGCACTGGCATAACCCACCAGACAGGAAACCGTGAAAACCCCGGCCGGGGAGGCAATAAACCATCTGATCACCGTATAATGAATGCATTTAAACACAAAAACACGATGAAAAAAATCATACAACAGCTAATCGGTTACGTGGCTGCGATGCTGCTCGTGCTTTCCACCACGAACACATTTGCCCAGTATATCAGTAACCCGAGTTTTGAAACACCAGCCCCCCCCTATGATCATGCTACCGGACATGATCAAGTGGACAGGTGTAAAGATTGGTTTAGACCATCATATGCAAGTTCAGACTATTGGGACAAAGGAGGCCACTTTGTGATGCAAATTTCTCCCAACATCAACGCTGGACCTTATTCATATAAATATGCTCAACATGGCGACCGCCATGTAGGGATGTTTATGGAAACAGATGGTCATAATCAGAAAGAATATGTCGCCACCATGCTTCCTCAGACACTGACTGCAGGTGTTACATATACCATCAAATTCTATACACTGCATGTGTACCAAAGCATGATAGACGATAATGGCAACTTCCAGTCAGACATTGAGTATAGGGACTTACCTACATCACTCCGAGGCTATCTGGGGGTTGGTTTTTCTGCAACTAGTCCCGAAGCAGGTGGTGTATTTTCAGCAACTTTAGGGGGGGTGTTGGATTCATGGAACCCAACTAAGAGGGCCCTGGTTCCGGCAAGTAACCAGCAAGTGTATGGGACAGCAAGCCGCAATACCTGGGTGCCCGTAACCTTGACATACACCGCCGATGGTACGGAAAACTACATGATGGTAGGGCAATTTAATCAACTAACCGCAACCGGACTGAATGGTGGTGTCGTATACTACGCTTTCGATAATTTTTCGATGGAGCCAGCGGCAACTACCCCCGTAGCTACCGGCACGAATCCCACCACCCCGACTGGTACGGGTAGCGTCAGCCTGAGTGCCGCCACGGGTTCCTATCCCGCCAACACGCCTGTAACGGTTACGTATACCAAGCCTGACAACACCACAGGTACCTATACGGGCACTACCGATGGCACAGGCAAGATTACCATTCCCAATTTGCCTGTAGGTACATATCCAGGGTTTGTTGTATCAGTCAATGGTGGTCCCGCGTCCAACCCGTCCAACTCGGTCACCCTGGTTGCACCACCGGCCACACCTGTGCCAACAGGTACGAACCCCACCACACCGGGTGGTACGAATGGCAGCGTGAGCCTGAGCCCCCCTTCCGGTTCATCCTACCCAGCCAACACGCCCGTGACGGTCACCTATACCAAGCCTGACAACACGACTGCTACCTATTCGACTACCAGCGATGGCACGGGTAAGGTTACTATTCCAAACCTGCCGGCCGGTACGTATACTAACTTTACGGTCGCATTTAATGGTGGCCCAGCTTCCGCTCCATCTAATTCGGTAACGCTGGTTGCACCACCGGCCACGCCCGTGCCAACCGGCACAAACCCTACCACACCGGGCGGTACGAATGGCAGCGTGAGCCTGAGCCCCCCTTCCGGTTCATCCTACCCAGCCAACACGCCCGTAACAGTCACCTATACCAGACCCGATAACACGACGGCTACCTATTCAGGTTCCAGCGATGGCACGGGTAAGGTTACTATTCCAAACCTGCCGGCCGGTACGTATACTAACTTTACGGTCGCCTTCAATGGGGGTGCAGCCTCTGGCCCGTCTGGTCCGGTCACGCTGGTTGCACCACCAGCCACACCCGTGCCAACAGGTACAAATCCAACCACACCGGGCGGTACGGATGGCAGCGTGAGCCTGAGCCCCCCTTCAGGTTCTACCTACCCAGCCAACACGCCCGTGACGGTCACCTATACCAAGCCTGACAACACGACTGCTACCTATTCGACTACCAGCGATGGCACGGGTAAGGTTACTATTCCAAACCTGCCGGCCGGTACGTATACCAACTTTACGGTCGCCTTCAATGGGGGTGCAGCCTCTGGCCCGTCTGGTCCGGTAACACTGGTTGCATCTGCAGTAGCCACCGTCGATTGCCCCAAAACACAGATCACCCCAGCTCCCGTGCAAGGTACCCCTAATCAAATGTTCCTGATCGTGACGGCTAACGTCACTACCGCGGGGACGTTCCCCGTTTCGGTTTCGGGTAGTGGATTTAGCCTTTATGGCGTGAACAGTGTTTCTACAACCACGACGGGTGTACAAACCTTCAAAATTCCCGTTCAATACGACGGTTCTACCCTGGGTACCCTTACGTTCAACTTTGGCTCTGGTTCCTGTACAGCCAACCTGAATCAGAACGAGGTAGTCAATACCAATTGTAATACCTGGACCTTGGATAAATGTACGCCTCAGGTAGTTGCACCGGTTCTCAAATAGTACCTGCCCGCTGTAGTAGCTTTTTGCTTTCTTCTTACCAAAGAGAGCCTCTATCACTATTGCTGAACATGTACTTAACCCATTAGACAATGAACCGACTCATCAAACATACCCTCTTTCAGGCTTGGCTGGCGTGGGCTATTCTCCCGCTTTCCGTCCTGGGTCAGGCCACGATCAATCTCAATGATCATGCTCCTACCACCGCTGCTCCCGTGGCGGGGGCTACCCTCAACTGGTATACCGATGCCGCAGCAACCACGCCGGTAGCCAATGCAGCCAGTGCCCCAGCCGGGTTATATTACGCTGCTTACACCTTCACGGGCCTAAATGGCTGCGTAGGTAAATCAATAGCAGCTCCGTTACGCTATGTGACTAAGGCCTGCGGAAGCTCGTCGGTTAATCTGGCCGATTACGTAGAAACTACGGGTATGCCCACAGGCTATACCCTGAGCTACCACTCGGGCGTGCCCGCTTCAGCCAGCAATGAGCTACCCAGCTCTACTGTGAACCCCAGTAGCCTAACTACCTATTACGTAGCCTACAAAAGTAGTTCCTGCTACCATGCGGCCAGCCCCATCGTGGTAGGTTTTGCCTCCTGTACCATCACCATATCAGGAACGGTTTTCTCGGATGGTAATGGCAATGGCCTCATCGACACCGGCGAGATGGGCTCCAACCTGGGTTCTTCCTCCCTCACCGTTTACCTGGTCAATGCCGCCGATCAAGTCGTTGACAAAGCCTCCGTCAACGCCAGCACCGGTGCCTATACCCTCAGCGGTGCCCTCAACACCGCTTACAAAGTCGTGCTGAGTAATGCTTCGGCGGCCAACCCCGGAGATAACGCTCCAGCGGCCTCCCTGCCCAATGGCGGTACCATGCCCTACCTCAACACCCGCGAAAACTACGGCACGAACAACGCCGCCGGCTCCGGCGTGGAAACCCCCAACACCCTTCCCGGTGTAATTGCCGTCAACCCCTCGGGTAATGTCACTACCCTTACCTTCGGTATCAACAGCAAGCCCCTGGTGCAAAACGCCACCGCTGATAGCTCGCCCAATCCCGGCGGGACCCTTCAGGCCGCTCTGGCTAGCTCCCTCTTCACCGGTCAAGACCGCGAAGACGCCCCAGCTGGCTATGCCTCGAACCTGACGGGGCGGAGTGTGATCCTCTATTCCGCCACGGGTGGTACGCTCTACTACAACGGTAACGCGATCACCAGCACCAACCAGACCCTGAGCAGCGGTTCCCTTCGCGTGAGCTCCGTTAACGATGTCTCTGCCATCGCCGGTACCACCAGCATCCCTAACTTTGATCCCTCCAAGCTAAGTGTCGATCCCACCGATCCGGGGGCGACCCAGACCACCTTTGACTATGCCGTCATCGATAATGCCGGCGTGGCCTCCGATCCCAAAACCGTGACCGTGCCCTTTACTGATGCGTCCCTGCCCGTGACCCTGGTCAGCTTCCAGGCTAAAGCGGTCAACACGGTGGCTCAGCTTACCTGGGCTTCTTCGGTGGAAACGAATACCGACCGCTTCGAGATTCAAACCAGCACCGATGCCGAACGTTGGCTGACCCTGGGTCAAGTCAAAGCCGCCGGAGGCAGTACTTCAATGAAGTACTACGCCTTTACTCACGCTCAACCGGCCCCGGGCCTCAACTACTACCGACTCAAGATGATTGACCTGGATCAGACCTTCGCCTTCAGTCGGACCCTTAGCGTTGCCTTCGACAAGCTTATGGCGAGGTCCTTGGTCTACCCCAACCCGGCTACCGACCGCCTCCAACTCGGCGGAGTCGAGCCAAGTAGAGTTAGTAAAGTCGAGCTCATCAATGGGCAGGGCCGAGTCCTCTACTCGGCCCCGGAGTGGAGCCCCGAGGGCTTGAAGGTCACGGCCTATCCCAGCGGCGTCTACCTGCTCAAGCTTTCGCTCTCCGACGGCTCGGCTCATACTCATAAAGTACTCATCGCCCGCTAGGGGAAAGCAAAGAGATCCTTAGATTTTTGTCTAGTTTTTTCACCTTTCCAGTATCCAGAGCCTCGTCGTTTCGGCGGGGCTCTTTTTGCGGGCTTGGTTCACTCAAAACCCCTTTTCGCCAACAATGGCGTTTCGCCCCCAGCCCGCTAAGAAGCCAAACCGTAACCTGTTTATCTATTTTTCTTTAAACCCCCGCCCCGCTTGCCATCAAACTTTCATTAAAACCCCATTTTTTAAACCTAGACAAGATTTTAGTACTAGTTAGGCAATTTTATCCCTATTCCCTTCTAAAAAAATGCTGGAACATTGTCTCACGTTTAAAAGGGCCTTGCCTGATTGCTAGGCTCTACTCACCCAACGATTGATTGCTCATCCCCAACCCTACTTATTTTTTTCATCATGCCTGGCTATTCCTCTCTCCTGCCTCCCCTCACCATTGCCATCCTCGACAACCGGCCCATGTTCACCAGCGGACTGAAACAGGCTCTGGAAAGGGAGGCCCACTCCGTGCTCGAAGCCAGCGACTGGGCCGAGCTCGAAGAAAAGCGAAGCGATACTCCTTTGGACCTGCTCTTGTTTAGTGCCCATGCCTGCTCCGATCAGCAGATCTCCCTGCCCCTGGACTCCTTTCGCCTCCACAACAAATCCTGTAAAGTGGTCATGTACGGCTACCGTAATCCCATTAGCTCGCTGCTGCCCTTTTTTCACGGACGAATCCAGGGCTACCTGCCCGAGACTTTTACCCCCATCGACCTGGAGGCCTGCCTCCGGCAGCTCCAAAGCGACCAGCTCTACATCAATACCGACCTGGTCTATGACCTGCTCTTGACCCGGCTTGCTGACCCCACTAAAAAAACCGTCATCCTCAGCCGCATGGAAAACACCGTCGCCGACTACCTGTTGAAGGGCATGAGCATTTCCAAAATTGCCGAGCTCATGAACCGCAAGGCTCCCACCATCAGCACCGTCAAGAAAAATATCTTCCGCAAAACCAACGTCGATAACATCCTCGACCTGGCCAGAATCCTCAAACCTCACTAAATACCGCTTGGCAATCACTCTGCTCTACCAAGCGGTTATCAAAATAAAGGCTGGTGGGAACACCAGCCTTTATTTTGTTATTATAAATAAATTACAAATAATAATTTCAATAATTATAAATTATACTTATCATTGTCATCGGTTACCTGTTCCTCTACTTCTATTTATTGAGCTATGGCACAAATCAAAGCTTATCTAATGTTTGGCGGTAATTGCCTGGAAGCGATGACTTTCTATAAGCAATGCTTCGGTGGTGAATTTGATTGTATGACTTACGAAAACTCGCCGATGCCTATCCCGGATGATGTTAGATCGAAAATCATGCATTCGCGGTTAAAAAATCATTCACTCGAACTGATGGCGGCAGATGACGTACAGCACAAATCGGTTCATTCAGGCAATATGGTTACTCTGAATGTCACCTGTGGTTCGCAGGAAGAGATCAAGCGAATTTTCAAAGGCTTGTCTCAGGGTGGGCGTGTGACGATGCCTTTACAGGATACCTTCTGGGGTTCGAAATTCGGAACCCTGACGGATAAATACGGCATCAAATGGATGCTTAATTGCGATTAAACCTCTAATTACCTTGATACGAAGTTCTGGATAGCGACTGATTAGTCGCTATTTTTTTTATTCAATAACTACATAAAACAATCATTTTGTCTACATAACTGATTTTTTGATCTGTTTTTATATACATTTGATCAAAATTTACAGCCATGGGTATGAATGATTACCTCAAAGGTCGCGGAGCTCAGCTCAATACGGCCAATCGATTTTTGAAACAGCGTTTGGAAGCAGAACCGGATGAGGAAATACAGCCTTCGCCGCAAACGCAATTTTTTACCGAAACGCCAAAGAAAATCATCAGTACGTTTTCGAGCCCTGACTTACCCATCGGCAAATCCATCAATCCCTATCAGGGTTGTGAGCACGGCTGCATTTATTGTTATGCCCGTAACTCGCACGAATACTGGGGCTTTTCAGCCGGACTTGATTTTGAGACAAAAATCATGGTGAAGAAAAATGCGGCACAGTTGCTGGAAGAACAGTTTCTCAGGAAAAGCTGGGAACCCGCCCCCATTGAGTTATCAGGAAATACGGATTGTTACCAACCCGCCGAAAAGAAATTCGAGTTAACCCGAAGTTTGCTGAAGGTGTTCCTGAAGTATCGAAATCCGGTGGGAATGATTACCAAAAATGCCCTCATTCTAAGGGATATTGATTTGTTAAGCGAGCTGGCCGCTCATCGGCTGGTTCACGTCTACATTTCCATTACCAGCCTCAACGAAAATCTGCGGCAGGCGATGGAACCCAGAACGGTAACGGCTCACAAACGTTTGCAGGTAATCGAGCAGTTAACCGCGGCAGGTGTGCCCGTTGGCGTTATGTCGGCCCCGATTATTCCGGGGTTGAACGATCAGGAGATTCCTAAAATTCTGGAAGCTGCTGCTCAGGCCGGAGCTTTGACGGCGGGTTATACCATCGTGCGACTAAACGGAGCCATTGCTGAGTTATTTGAAGACTGGATTCATAAAACCTTTCCCGACCGGGCCGAAAAAGTATTAAATCAAATTCGGGATTGTCACGGCGGACAGTTGAATGACAGTCGCTGGAATGTTCGGATGATGGGGGAAGGAAAAATAGCTGAGCATATTCGACAATTACATCGCATTTCGCTGCATAGGTACATGGCCCAACGGGTAATGCCTCCCTATGACATTACTCAATTCCGTAAGGATGGCATGCAAATGAAGTTATTCTAACTAAAAAAGGCCACAAACTTCCGTTTGCAGCCTTTCCCATAAAATCTAAGATAATTACTTAGGAACAACGTAGAAATTCAGGTAAGAACCTGCTGGTAACGATTGCCCAAAAGCTTGTGCTCTTGCCACAATTAATGCATCAATTCCGGTAGGATTTGTTACGTTAATATTGTATTTGAATGTAGCACTATTAGCTGTCACAGGATCTGCTACGTAAGTCAAGGTCGCTCCAGTCGAAGTAACCATGGTAATCGTTTTGTTGTCAGAACCTAATGTCCACGTTCCTGTTTCAGGTTGTGTAGAGCTTGGGTCTAATGAGCTTCTTTCAAACTTACCGTCGCTTTTGAATGTCACGTAAAATGTACCTAAAGCATCAATTAAATTAGTAGTACTTCCTTTAGTGTACACATTAAGCGTAATTCCCGCTGGAGTTTTCCCCTCCACTTTTTGAGCTTGCCAGCTTTTGGTAAGATTTGCTTTTACTGTTGCTGACGAATCCGTTTCGTTATCCTTCTTGCAACCAAAAACTAAAGCGGCTGATAAAGCCAGGAACATTAAGCTCTTTTTCATCTAATTTTTTGTTTCGTTTGTGGGGGATTGGAGATCAATCGCTAGCGAACTGAAAAGACTTCCTTTCCGGGGTTTGAGTTTAGTATGTACGTAAAAAGCTTTGAAATAGCTTTAAGGCTACCCTATTCAGTTAAAAACCTCATAAGACAGTCGATTGACGACCAACCTTTCAGGTCTTTAACGTTTGGTTGAGCCCGCTTATTGAATGGGTTAGTGGGCTTCCAGCCAATTTTGTCCAACGCCCATGCCTGTTTCCATTTTCACAGATAACGGTAAGGCATGAACCATCAAATCATTAACCCTTTCCCGGAGGTACTCTAGTTCGCTTACATGTGCGTCGAAAACCAATTCGTCATGCACGGTGAGAATCATGCGGGATTTCAGTTTTTCTTTTCGGATAAAATCCTGCACTTTCACCATGGCGACCTTCATAATGTCCGCAGCCGAACCCTGAATGGGAGCATTAATGGCGTTACGCTCGGCATACCCCCGATCCGTCTGATTACCGGAGTTAATGTTTGGCAAATAACGGCGACGACCTAAAATGGTTTCGGCAAAGCCCGTTTCGCGAACTTTACTGATGCTTTCATCCATGTATTCCTTAACCGCCGGAAATTCACGGAAATAGTTATCGATCAGTTCTTTAGCTTCCGTCCGAGATACCTCTACCTGCTGTGAAAGTCCAAAGGCTGACACGCCATAAATAATACCGAAGTTTACCGTTTTGGCTTTCCGCCGCATGTCTGAGGTAACCTCTTCCAGCGGCACATGGAATACCTTACTGGCTGTGGCCCGGTGAACGTCCAGTCCTTTGTTAAAGGCGTCGGTCATGCTGGCGTCGCCCGAGAAAGCCGCCATGATGCGTAACTCAATCTGCGAATAATCGGCAGAGAGAATAACGTGATCGGCATCGCGGGGAATAAAGGCTTTTCGAATTTCCCGACCTCTTTCCGTCCGAATCGGAATGTTCTGCAAGTTTGGATTCGTGGAAGAAAGCCGTCCCGTAGCCGTCACGGCCTGATTAAAACTGGTATGTAGCCGTCCCGTTTTGGGAGAAATAAGAGCCGGCAAAGCATCGACGTAAGTGGATTTTAATTTCTGCAACTCACGGAAATCCAGAATCTTACGTACAATTTCATGCTTGGACTCCAGACTTAGCAGGACATCTTCCCCCGTCATGTATTGACCCGTTTTGGTCTTTTTCGCTTTAGGGTCAAGATGCAGTTTTTCGAATAGAATTTCTCCTAATTGCTTCGGGGAGGAAATATTGAACTCTTGTCCGGCCAGCTCCCAGGTTTTTTGCTGCGTGTCCCGAAGGTCGGTATCGAGTTGATGGGAAAGCTCGCTCAGGAAGTTTAAATCCAGCCGAACCCCTTCCGATTCTACCTCAGACAGCACCCGGGCCAGCGGCATTTCCACTTCTTCAAATAGCGAAACCAGTTTCTGATTCTGTTTGAGTATGGGATTTAAGACTTCCTTCAGTTGCAGGGTAATATCTGCATCCTCAGCGGCGTATTCCTTGATTTTTTCCAAGTCAACGTCCCGCATATTCCCCTGATTCTTGCCTTTCTTGCCAATCAGTTCTTCAATGGCAACGGGTGTATAATTCAGATACGTTTCGGCCAGAATGTCCATACCATGCCGTTTTTCCGGCTCAATCAGGTAATGGGCCAACATCGTATCATAGAGCTTTCCTTTTACCTCAATGCCGTAGTTGGCCAGAACGGTCAAGTCGTACTTGATATTCTGAGCAATTTTCTCGACTGCTTCGTTTTCAAAGACCGACCGAAAATCTTCTACAATGGCCTGAGCCTCTTCCTGATTTGTGGGAACAGGGACGTAGAACGCCTCCCCTACGCGATAGGAAAAGGATATACCGATTAATTTCGCTTCGATGGCTGACAGATCGGTGGTCTCCGTATCAAAGCAGATCGCCTCCTGTACATTCAGGTAATGAGCCAGCGACTGGCGTAATTCGGGCGTATCGATTAACTGATAATCATGAACCGTATCGTGAACGGTTCGGCGAACGGTGGAAGTTTCCCATTGCGTAGCGACTTCCGCACTTGCTACTTCCGTTACGGGGGCGGCTCCAAACAGATCCATCTGAGCCGTGGGAGCTTTGGCTTTGGGTGCTTTCGCAGCAGGCTCAGGGGAGGGTGTTTCATCGCCTAACATCCGTTTGCGAAGCGTTCTGAATTCCAGTTCGTCCAGTAAAGCTGACAGCATTTCCCGATTGGGTTCGCAGATTTTCAGAGCTTCCGCATCAAACTCAATCGGCACGTTTTGCTCGATTAACGCCAGTTCTTTCGATAATAAGCCCTGCTCCGCAAACGTGCGTACATTTTCCGCCATCTTGCCTTTTAACTGGTCAACGTTCGCAATTAGGTTTTCAACGGAACCATATTCGGCAATCAGCTTTACCGCCGTTTTTTCTCCAATGCCCGGAATGCCCGGAATGTTATCAACCGCATCGCCCATTAGGCCCAATAAGTCAACTACCTGATCGACATTGGTAATGCCCCAGCGTTCACAAACCTCTTTGGGACCCATGATCTCGACATCCTTACCCATAAAGGCAGGTTTGTAAAGCTTTACGTGCTCCTCCACTAACTGACCATAGTCTTTGTCGGGAGTCATCATAAATACCTCAAAATCGCCAACGGCTGAAGCTTTTTTTGCCAGCGTTCCGATGATGTCATCTGCTTCGTACCCATCCAGAATCAGAACCGGAATGCAAAGGGCTTCACACAAACGCTTCACGTAAGGAATGGCAATGGTAATATCTTCCGGCTGTTGCTGACGCTGAGCTTTATAAGCCTCAAAACGCGTGTGCCGAAAGGTGGGTTTGGGAGTATCAAAAGCAACGCCCAGGTGCGTTGGATTTTCTTTACGGATAACTTCTAATAAGGTGTTTGTAAAACCAAAAACGGCACTGGTGTTCATGCCGGAGGTGGTAATACGGGGAGTTTTGGCGAAAGCGAAGTGTGCCCGGTAAATCAGGGCCATCGCGTCCAGAAGAAATAGTTTTTTCATGCAATCGCTGCGTTTCTGGCTTGCAAGTTAAGGTATCCCAAGCCGCTTTCAGTTATATAGATGGGAATGAATTTCGTGAGGCTTTGGTGATCTTTTTCAGAAAAGAAGGGGTTCTGCCCTTACCTATCTTTTATTCGAATGAAAAATACCCACCAAATCCTTGCCATTTCTGGCAGTTTACGTGCTGCTTCAGTTAATAATCAGATTTTAGAGAAACTCTCCACTCAGATTCCGGCAACCATTACCTGGAATAGTTATAAGGAATTAAAGCAGATCCCAGCTTTCAATCCTGATTTACAAGTATTACCGGAGTCGGTTGAGCGTTTCAGAAATCAGTTATTACAGGCCGATGGTATTCTGATTTGTACGCCTGAATACGTATTCGGTATTCCCGGATCACTCAAAAATCTACTGGACTGGACGGTCGGTTTTTCATCGGGCGAATGGGCCGAAAAACCAACCGCTTTGATTACAGCCTCAACTTCGGGTGAAAAAGCTCATGAATCACTTCAGTTTATTCTGAATGTATTAGGAACGCAGATTTCTGAAGAGACCAGCGTATTAATTTCCAACGCTCGCAAGCGATGGAATGATGCGGCTGTCGAACAGCAATTAACTTCCGTTTTAGATACATTGATTCAGCATATACAGAAGCGATAAAGTCAAAGAAAAACCCCGACCAGCAGGCCGGGGTTTCGTAGTAATGATCGGGAAGCCTTACTTCTTCGGTAATGCCTCCACGTGTATATCTTCAAACTTAGTAACCCCACAGGAACCACAGCCTTTCGCACAACCGCCCGACTTTCGCAGGCTAAACTGCTTTCTGAACTGATTACCCATGTAGGCTAAAGCTCCCAGAAATAAAAGGATAATGATAGCGGTTTCCATAGTCTTCTTAATTTTTCAGACAACGTTCAAAAGGATTCTTTTTGTTCAGAAAAAGGTAATAATCTTCAAACACCTCAGAATTCAAACCTTTTCAAACCCGATTACTCTCCTAAACTTTCCCGAATCATGCGAACCAGCTCGTCATGCACCAGGCCGTTCGAGCTGATGATTTCGCCGTTGGCCAGGTAACTGTCGCCGCCTTTCATATCGGTTACTTTACCCCCTGCTTCTTCCACCAGTAACACCCCAGCCGCAATATCCCAACTATTGATGTTATACTCAAAATAACCTTCAAACCAGCCCCGAGCGGTATATGCCAAATCCAGAGCCGCCGAACCGATGCGACGGAACCCGTGCGATTCGCGGGTGATTTTCAGAATCATGTCCATGTACGCATCCGTTTTCTGATTCTGGCGGCTGGGGAAACCACAAGCCAGCAGGCTATGACGAATTTCGCTTACTTTCGAAACCACCAGTTGTTGCTTGTTCATCCAGGCTCCGCCGTCTTTCCAGGTATAGTACATTTCATCGCGGAAAGGCTCGTAAATTACGCCTGCTACGGGTTTACCACCCTGCAATAAGCCAATACTCGTACAAAACTGCGGATAGGCGTGCAGAAAGTTAGTCGTGCCATCGAGCGGGTCGATTACCCACACCAGATCCTGATCTTTGGCCTGCTCTACGGTGCCTTCTTCGGTAATGAATCCTGAACCCGGAATCAGCCCCGATAACCCTTCTACCAGACGCGTTTCAGTTTCTTTATCGACGTAGGAAACCAGATTAAAGTTCTCGCCATATTTATGCTCAATTCGGGTAGAATCAAAATGTTTCAATTCGGCTAACATGAACTCCCCGGCAGCTTTGGCCAACTTGGTGACTTCCAGGGTAATTTTCTCAAAACTCATAGGGTATCGTGATTTAACAATTGCTTGCGGCGTGTCTTTAAGTTCTTGTCATTATTTAATGATAGATGGTTCAGTTGTAAAACCTGAATATCAATCCATTAACAACCGCAGCGGCGGCCGCTAAAAATAATTAACTATTTAGTATCGCTGGTAACGAATCATCCATCGACTCGTTTGTAAAGACAAAGTAACGATTATTCAAATGAACCTGCCCTTTCCGAATCGTATTAAGTTAAAACCAGGTATTGTTTTTTAAGAAATCGTACTGCCCTTATCATTAAAAATGGTAAGCTTTGCCCGTCTGGCCATTCACGAACGTTATTCCTTCAATTCTACCCCTTATGTCATCCATATATACCCCCAAACAGCAGCGTTATCTGCTTATTTTTAGTCTGATCGTTATTTCAGGATTTATCATTGCCGGGTTACGTCAGTATATTACGGCTTTCTTCGGAGCCGCCATCCTATACGTTATTTTTCGTCCCTGGCTTACTAATCTGGTTAATAAAAAGAAGCTTAACCGTACGTGGGTTTCCGTAGGCTTATTACTCTTTTCAATCATCGTCATTATCATTCCCTTTCTGGTGCTGAGTTTGTTACTGGCCGACCGGGTGAGGTATTACAGTCAGAATTATGAAGATATTCTGAAACTGGTAGAAAAAATTGAGGATCTGACGGGGATTTCCATTACTGATCAAAACAATATAAAATCCCTCATTCAACAGGGAGCTGGCTGGGCCAGTCAGCAGTTTCCCAGCATCATTGGAGGCACGCTGGACGTATTGATTATTCTTGGCCTACTCTTCTTTACGCTTTACTACATGTTTACGCAGGAAGAAAGTTTTCTCAATGGCCTGAAGCGTTACCTTCCCTTTGACTCCAATACCGACCAGGAACTAGGCGAAAGCTTGAAGAACATGGTGAATGCCAACATCCTTGGTCAGGGCCTGATTTCTCTGATTCAAGGGATTTTAACAGGAATTACCCTCTGGATTTTTGGCACGCCCGACGCTGCTTTCTGGGGAACCGTTACTTTCTTTTTGAGCTTCATTCCCGTTTTAGGAACGCCTATTGTCTGGGGACCTGCCGGGTTAATCGCCATCTCTCAGGGTGATACGGGCCGGGGCATTGGAATTTTGTTGGTAGGAGCGATTGTGTTAACGAATGTCGATAACGTCTTACGCATCATTCTGGCTAAACGGATGGGCGATGTTCACCCCCTTATTACCCTGACCGGCGTGGTATTGGGCGTACCACTTTTCGGAATTCTGGGATTGGTTATTGGTCCCCTTTTAATTGCATACCTGATTGTTTTATTCAAGGTTTTTGAGCGAACGAATCGGCAATTAATCGCGGAAGAAAAGCAGGAAAGGACTATTTTTAAGGGGCGAGATGAATGAGAATAATCCTAACTGTTGCTTATGAAGCCCTTATATGTTTTACTGATCGTCACGTTACTTACCTTACTTGTGCTCTGGCTGGCCTCGGGAGAATGGCACCTTCGCTTTGCTGGTAATGTAGGCATGAGCGTAATGCTCCTCTTTACGGCACTGGGACATTTTATGTTTCCGAAAGGCATGGCGGAGATGTTACCTCCTTTCGTTCCCTATCGGGTTCCGCTGGTTTATGTAACGGGCGTTATTGAAGTAGCCGCGGCCATTGGTTTGATGATTCCCAGCTTTCGTCACTTGACTGCTTTGTGGCTTATGCTGTTTTTCATTCTGATTTTACCAGCCAATATTTACGCGGCCTTTCATCGTATCGACTACCAAAAAGGCACAACCGACGGCCCCGGCCTTGCGTATCTTTGGCTCCGAATGCCGCTGCAATTGTTCTTCATTGGCTGGGTCTGGTTTTTCAGTTTTTAGTTTACGGTTTTCAGTACCCTCTAAATAATAATCAGAAACCTTAGAAATAAGTTGATTGTCAGATTTTTTCAGTACCCTCTAATAATAATCATAACCCTGGAGGGGTTTAATCTGAATAGCCCCGGGTGGAACCCGGGGAATCTCGTAACAACAAACGCATTACCCCAGATTGTTATTTAGATTGGTCTTATTTACAGAAACCCCGGTCTGAATGGAACCCAGATTATCATCCGGGGCTATTCATAATTAACCCCTTCCGAGGTTGTCTATTCTCTAACCCAAAGAGGCCGGTTTTCACCGGCCTCTTTGGGTACCAACGCAATTGAAAACTGAAAACCGTAAACGGAAAACTACTTCAATTTCCACTCCAGAAACAGGTTTGGTAACTCCAGATCCTGGTGCGGGGAAGACGGGTCGTGCAATTGCCAGCTTACGTCATTACTCAGTTCCAGAGGAATCCGATCCAGTCGTTTCCGATACATGACCTGTGGTACCTGATCGGTAATGGACAGCGGTACCTGCTCATGGTAACGATTATAAAGTTTCACCAGTAACTGATTGGAACCTGTTTTCAATTTAAGTAAAACCAGATCACGGGTAGAGTCGGTTTTGGCCCGGTTGCTATGGAGTAAAAGCTGCTCGCCGTTCAGCCAAACCCCGATACCATCACCGCTTAAAATTTCAACCATCAAATTCTGAGGGCGGTCGGTAGTTAACTCCTGTAGTACGAACCAGCTTTGTGAAGGTTCGGCAGGAAGCTGACGTACTTCACTCCGGTTAATTTCCTTCCAGATCGGACCTTCCCGCAGGGGCCAGCCCTTGGATGGATCGATCGTTAATACACTTCCCCAGCCAATGCCCGTTCCTTTGGCCTGATTCAGATACGTCGGCCCCCAGGTTACCTTTCCGGTTTTGGCCATCTGATAAGGCTCACCATCGTCAAGAATGATGGAACGACGTACCCCATTTACATCCAGATCAATGCTTTTTCCTTTTTCTTCATCCGAAAAAACAACCAGGGGATGAACGGCAGTAGTTTTTGGAATTTCAAATCGCCAGGATTCCTTAACCGTAGTTCGGTAATAACTGTTGTAATCTACCCCACCAATGCTGTACTCATGCTGAGCATTGGCATGGGATAAAACCAGATTTTTCTGAATGGCATTCACCTGAATAACATTAGCCGGAGCTACCTTAAAGTCATCGCTAAACTCAACCACTACTACCGGAATATCTTTAACCGACTTGATTTCAGCGGGTAAGATGATCTGAATATCGTTACCAACGCGTTTGAAAGAAGCTGTCTCACGGGGTTTGCCGAGCACATGGATAATCTGCAAATTTCCCGTAATTCCGGGCAGAGTAATCGTTCGGCCAGCGGGCATGCCCAGCAGCGACAAATACAGCTTACGTCCTTTCGTCGTTACCTCACCCCACTTGAATGGATTCGGGAAGGGATCGGCCTTAGTGCCATACACCGCCTCGCCATTTTGACGGAGCCAATCCCCCATTTTCAGTAATACGTCCCGCTCAAATTCTACTACGGTTCCATCGCCACGAGGCCCGATGTTCAACAGATAATTTCCGCCCCGACTCACTACTTTCAGTAAACTCACCAATTTTTCACGAGCTTTATCATCCGCCGAGCCGTGCTCCTGCCAGGAACGATACCCCCAGGTTTCATCATAGATCGAAGCGGGCGTTTGCCAGGGCGTCGCGATTTTATAGTTCGGGTATTCATTATCTCCCATCACGCAGAAATCCCCGGCCTCATTACCAATGCGACCACTAACCATACAGTCCGGCTGTAGTTCGTGCACTAAGTCGGCCAGTTCCTGGCTTTGAGTCGGGGTTTGCGAACCCATGTCAAACCATAACTCGGAGATAGGTCCGTAATGGGTTAATAGTTCGCGAACCTGATTTTTGTTGTACTCGTGATGAGCCGCCGGAATGGGATCAGAGTTACTGCTGGAAATGGGATAAGCTGCCGGAAAATGCCAGTCAATGATGGAGTAATAAAGCCCAAACTTCATGCCTTGGCGTTCACAGGCCTCGGCCAGCTCTTTCACTATATCACGTTTATACGGAGTAGCATCCACGATGTTGAACTTCGTGAAAGCGGATTTAAACATACAAAAACCATCATGGTGCTTGGATGTTAATACCACCGAACGCATCCCCGCGGCTTTCGCCAGAGCTACGACTGAATCAGGATTCCAGAGTTTAGGATCGAAGTTTCGGACCACGCCTTCATACGTATCGCTGTATAAGCCAGGTGCATGGGCCCTAATTTGTTCACTATATCCCCGGGTTACGGGCTTTCCTTCCCAAACACCCCCCAAAGCCGAATAAGCCCCAAAGTGAATGAACATGGAATATTTGTCATTCTTCCAGGTTTGCAAGGCCTTCGACGCCTGCTGGGCCCAGGAACTAAAGCTGCAACAAAGGGTTAAAACAATCAGTACTATTCGGTTCATAAAGACAGCAGGTTTAATGGGTTTGAACTGGTTTGAAGGCTTCCTTTCGGGTTAAATTGCTAGCATTGCGGTGGTTACAATTACATCCGCAAAACCTAAGAGCTGGATGTACATGAGGTCTGATTAACTAATGATCAGTCCTTTCCAACCCCATCAAACTTCAAATTAACGCTAACCTCCTCAAACTAAATCAACCCATCTCCACAGGCGGAGTGGTTAGTATTGTAGGTAATCGAATGGCGTATGCTTTGTTTAATTAATTCGTGAATTACCGATTTATTTTCATCTCTTGGAACATTTCTTTTTGCTCTGTTCTCTTAGAATCTGCCTCTATTATGAAAATCAGCCCTTTCTTACTCTCTATTTTTTTGTTCTTGCTGGTTGTTTCGGGTTACGCTCAGGAAATTCAATACCCCTACCCCGTCCATATTTTTCGCGTTAATCAGGAACAGAAAACGGTAGACATGGCCTACATGGACATTCCGGCCCAAGGAAAAGCAAATGGAAAAACGGCCCTGCTTTTTCACGGAAAGAACTTCAATGGTATATACTGGCGGGAAGTGATTGCTTTTCTAAGTCAGGCAGGTTACCGTGTTATTGTTCCCGATCAGGTCGGTTGGGGTAAATCCAGTTATCCCGATTTGCATTACAGTTTTCATGCTTTGGCGAGTACGAATAAACGATTACTGGATTCGCTGAATATTACTAAGGTAACCCTGATTGCTCATTCCATGGGTGGCATGCTGGCTACTCGCTTTACGTTGATGTTTCCTGAAAAAGTGCATCAGCTCATTCTGGAAAACCCGATTGGTCTGGAAGATTACCGAACCATGGTGCCTTATGCTCCGCTGAACGAGTTATATACCAATGAATTATCGGCCACTTACGAGTCCTATAAAAAATACCAGCAGAGTTATTACCCGCAATGGAAACCCGAGTATGAAGAATGGGTGAAGGTGCAGGCTTCGGCGTTGAAAGATCCCCGCTTTAAAGAAATTGCCTGGGTTAATGCTTTGACCTACCAGATGATTTATGAGCAACCCGTTTGTTATGAATTCAACCGCATCCGTGTGCCGACGTTATTAATCATCGGTCAGGAAGACCGAACGATTGTGGGGAAGAATCGCGTCCCCAAAGAGCTTGTGAGTCAATACGGACAGTACCCGGCTCTGGGCAAGCGTACGCAGCAGCAAATCAAAGGCAGTAAGCTCGTGGAGTTGCCCGGCGTAGGCCACATTCCGCACATCCAGGACTTACCAGCATACACGAAAGCCGTTTTAAGTTTCCTAAAGTAATCAATTAAATTCCTGAAGTTCTTCTTTAGGAATTTGTAAACCTACTCCACATGAAAGTTATCATTACAGGAGCTACCGGAATGGTGGGCGAAGGCGTTTTGCATGAATGCCTGCTTCACCCAGCTGTCACGAAGGTTTTGATTATTAACCGAAAACCTTCGGGCATCAGTCATCCGAAAATGCAGGAGATCGTTCATCCAGATTTTTTTAACCTTGCTCCCATCGCTCCACAGTTGAGCGGTTACGATGCCTGCTTTTTTTGCCTTGGCGTGTCGTCGCTAGGCATGAAAGAACCGGAATATCGACGAATTACTTACGACTTAACGATGCACTTTGCGGAAACGCTGGTGCAACAATCACCGCATCTGGTCTTTACGTATGTTTCGGGGGCAGGTACGGATCGCTCGCTGATGTGGGCCAAAGTCAAACGCCAGACCGAAAACGATCTGGCGAAGTTGCCCTTCAAGAATACCTACGCTTTTCGTCCGGGTTTCATGAAACCCACACCAGGGCTCAAAAATACGATTGGCCTCTATACGTTCATCAACTGGCTTTATCCCGCCATGCGGAAGTTTTTCCCAGACTCCGTAAGCACACTGGCCGAATTAGGTCAGGCCATGATTAATTCCGTTTTGAAGGGTTATCCTGCTCGGGTATTAGAGGTTCGGGATATCGTAAAACTGGCTCACGCTTAGCCAACTCGTTGTTTTTCAGGATCGAAAATCATTCCCGTACACAAACAATAACGTCCCTGGGTGCGAGTCAGGATGTCGTAATTTTTACAAATCTGACAACCCTTCCAGAAGGCGGGATCATGAGTTAGTTCATCGAACGCAACAGGCTGAAAACCCAGTTTCGTATTTACTTTCATTACGGCGGTTCCGGTCGTAATCCCGAAGATTCGGGCTTTAGGAAAAAGCGAGCGACAATACCCAAACAGTTTGGTTTTCAATAACTCGGCCAATTTTTTACCCCGAAATTGTGGAGCTACAATCAGGCCGGAATTGGAAACAAATTTTCCCTCTTCGTACATTTCCCAGAAACAAAATCCCGCCCAACGCCCCTGCGAGTCTACGGCGACTAAGGCCTGATGCTGCTGCATTTTCTGACGAATATCTTCCGGCGAACGATCACCAATGCCCGTACCCCGAGCGACGGCACTTTCCCGCATGGCTTCACAAATTTGTTCGGCCCAAACGAGGTGTTTGGTGGAGGCTTCCTCTATTATAAACGGTTGGTCTTCCATAATTTTAAGGTAATGAATGCGTAATCTGACGGCGGTATTCTTCGTGTAAAGCGTAAGGCATGAGCCGAAGTAATACCTCACGGGAGTTGGATTGGGTATACAGAAGATTCTCCAGACCGTATACGTAAACTGAACATACAGCGTTCTGAGTAGAGCTGGAACCTTCGGTTAAAAGATCATTGGCCACCAGAAAACAATGCCGAACGGCGATGAAATCGTGCGTATCGGCATAATGCCGGGTGAGCTTTAATAGTTGAGTAGTAAGTCGATAGGCACTCAGGTGACACGAGTCATTCTCGAAATCGGGAAGATGCGTTTTCAGCAGATGCCATAAATCCAGTTGCAAAGCTTCCATCGTAATTAACTTTGATTTGCCTCTACTCTTACCAAACAACAGCCAGCCCGCAGTAAATTTTATAAAACGTTATTAGTCAATTCATTACTCTTTTCTTTAGTAACCAATGGCTTTCCGTTTTGAAAGGTTTTCTTTTTCAAAATGAAAAAAAGAAGGAGTCACCGCCAGGACAGCCTTACTTTTGAAATCCATTATTAACACTTCTGTTCTGTGAAAAAACTGATTGCACTGCTGGGTTTGCTAGCCTCCAGTCCACTCTTCGGACAAGATTATCTTCCCTCGACGGATCGTATCTCAACCCATATTAAAACCTTGGCCTCGGATCAGATGAAAGGCCGTGGAACGGGTAGCAAGGAAAATGATAAAGCCGCTCAGTACATTACCAAAGAGTTTCGAAAACTGGGCTTATTACCCATGGGGTCAGAGGGGTATTGGCAACCTTTTACGGCTCGAGTGAAGAAAATAGTGGTAACGGATAGCTTGCGTAAAGCCAAGAACGTCATTGGTTTTATCAATAATCGGGCGGCGAATACCATTGTCATCGGTGCTCATTACGATCACCTCGGCATGGGTCGGCAAGGCAGCTCGCTGGAACCTAACCCCGAAGGTAAAATTCATAACGGAGCGGATGATAATGCTTCTGGTGTGGCGGGTTTGCTGGAACTGGCTCGTTATTTCTCGAGAAATGGGGTAAAAGAAGAATATAACTTCCTGTTCATTGCTTTTGGTGCTGAAGAGCTTGGCTTGCAGGGTTCGCGTTACTTCCTGAATAACCCTACGGTACCCCTCGATCAACTCAATTTCATGATCTGCATGGACATGATTGGTCGCTACAATCCCGAGCGAGGTGTAGGCGTGGGTGGTGTAGGCACCAGTGACGCCTGGCCGGGAATCTTTGAAGGCCAGGAGGCTTCCATCAAATATTTCACGGATCGGGCCGGAAATGGCGGCTCGGATAATGCGGCTTTTTATGCGAAAGGCATTCCAGTTTTATTCTTTCACACGGGCGGTCACGAGGATTATCACAAACCTACCGACGATCCCGAAAAGATTGATCTGAAATCAGAAGCGGGCATTCTGGATCTGGAGATTAAGGTTATTGAAAAGGCCCTAAAATTGCCAAAAATGACCTTCACCACAGTTCAGTAATAAAAAACGGGAATCGATCATACCTCGATTCCCGTTTTTGTAGAGACGTCCATTTATGGCGTCTTTGCCGGGAAATGGCGATAATACAAAAGGTAACCAAAACCGCCTTTCTATCACTAGTGCAAGATGGGAATCTCGCACTAGTGAGTGTTTTCAAACGTAGAGACGTCCATTTATGGCGTCTTGTCTGGGAATAATATTAGTTTAAAAATACCCAAACCCGCCTCTACCCAGACGCGATGAAGTCGCGTCTCTACCTTAATATTTAACCGGCAGGTGAATCTCCGCAATCATGCAACGAGCCGAACCGCCACCGTTGCTTTCGATGATGCTCAGGTCCGTGTGTAAAATCTGGCAGTAGTCGTCAAGCGAATCAATCTGTCGGGGCGTCAGGCTTTCATAGGCCTTCGTCGACATCATCAAAATCTGCTCTCCTTTCGTATTGCGAATCTGGAGCATATTACCCGCAAAATGCTTCATCTGATCCAGTGTAATTTCAATAATCTGCCGACCGGATGTTTCCAGTGAACTCCGTACGATAAACTTCTCGTCAGGATCGGGAATCGCATCCAGACAAATGACTGCGAACATGTCACCAATGCACATCAATACGTTGGTATGGTAAATGGGGCGACCCAGCTCATCTACAGCGTGGAATTTTACCACTTCGTAGTTCATCTGCAAGGCAAAGGCATCCAAAACTTCTTCGTTCGTACGAGGAGAAAGGCAGGCATAAGCAATCTTGTATTTCCGATCCAGAACCATCGATCCGGTACCTTCCAAAAACTTGCCTTCGTTCTCAAAAGCCGTTAAATCTACCCGGCGATTGATGTAAAAATGCTCTTCAATCTGTTTCAGAATATCCTCCCGTCGCTCTAGCCGACGGTTTTCCGCCTGCATCGGATAGGTAATCACCGTTCCGTTGAAATGGAAACTCACCCAGTTATTCGGAAAAATGGAGTCGGGCGTGTAGGGTTCAACCGTATCCTCAATGACCAGCACGTTTACGCCTTTGGCATGTAATAAACGCACCATTTCGTCAAACTCTTCGAGAGCTTTCTGCTGGGCAATTTCTTTGGTTTCATCCGCCGCGTGAACATCCTGAAAAGCGTTGGAAGACGCGGTTTGTTCGTTAAATCCAAACCGTACGGGCCGGATCATTAATAGGTTACTTGTGGACTGCGTTCTCATGGTATTAAATAAGTGCTAGCTACGCAATAAAGGCATTGACATACAGTGCGAACCACCCCGGGCCCGGGATAATTCGGCACTGGGTAACATAATAAAGGTATCCGTCAGCGTGTCGGGTGAAGTAATGCCCTGCTCAAATTCCTGTAATAAATCAGCCGCCCGAACGGTACGAAATCCCTGCTGACGGAACGCTTCAAGGGTTTTATCGTTACGATCGTACCCAATCACTACGCCTTCTTTCAAGGCCAACAGGTTGCAGGAGTCCGTCCATTGCTCACGGGCCCCGTAAGGGAATTCGTTATTACCCGAATAGATAAACCTTACCTCCTCCGGCGAGCAGCCTAAATCTTCAACGCTGATTTGAATGAGTAACTCTTCCAGACTAGCCAACTCGCGGGTAGCCGTTTCTCCTTTAAAAAACTGAACAATTTTTACGTCATCATCTAACTTAGGCGGAATCAGCCCACTCATGGTGGGATCAATCTGATCTTCGCCGTGGCGGCCTTGCTTGAGTAAGGACCCTAACACCACCCAGACGTTTTTCTTTACCTGCGTACAAACCGTATCGAGGTGCATATAATCCCGCTTGAAGGGAATTTTCACGACGGTAATCTTATCGACTACGTGCTTCTCAAACAGAATTTTAATGGCCTGCTGAGCCGCAAAAACCGTCGTCCGTTCCGAAACGCCAATGACCAGGTGATTTGGTGCAACGATCATTACGTCGCCGCCTTCCAGCGTGGTTTTGTTGTAATTCTTTTCGTTATCGGGTAACAAAAAGTACAGTTCATTGTCGGGTAACTCAATAATTTTCCCGCGAAGATCGGCGAAAACCGGGTGCGTATAAAAGATATATTGAGCTAGTAAGGCTTCCCGCGTGCGGGCCTGTTTGGCCGGTTTATTCAGCAGAAAATGGTCATTGATGGTAATACCAATGTCCCGCGTAAAAATGAAATTTGGTACGGGAGCAAAAAGCATTTCGCCTGCGGGTGTTGTTCCCGAAATCAGCGTTTTGGCCAGTTCCACGGAAGACAGTTCACTCAACTCATTCTGCGTGGTGTACCATTCGTGTTCAACGGCACAAATCGCCGCGATGAGTTTGGTTTTTACCTGATCATTATCCAGGATATCGGCCAGCAGTTTCTGAAATTCAATGACTCTGCTGGAATTGAAATATTCAGGATGATCGGGTTTATAAAAGGATCGCTTGGGGTCAGCATCAATAGCGGCAAGTTTGCCCTTGATTTTCTCAGGATCGAGAAAGTATAGAAGAATTTTAACGTAATAGTCGTACTCGTCTTTTCGCATCGTATCCAGATGCACAATGTCTTCGAATAGCCAGTCCTGAGCCTTGGAAGGGACTACCTTCCCTAATCCTGAATCTGGACTGTGAATGAGCAGGCGTTTTAAGGTTCCTACTTCACTCGAAACTGAAATGGATTGCATACACTACATTTTTGGACGGGAATCAGGCGGTGATTAAGGACAAGATTTGCTCGTCGGTTTATTAGGTTTTCGTTGATACCATCTTTGACTCCCTATACATGGTTGGCCGCAAGTTAAACGCTTTCTGCAAAGTGAAAAATTTCATCTCCAGCTCAAATCGCCAAAAATGGGCCTATTGCTTTTAAACCCAGAAAAAAGTTTTCGGGATGATCATTCTTAAAAGGCCGAAATTCGCCTACTGAGGGGATTTTGGGGTCATTTGGCTAACGCTTGCCAGCCCTGTCGGGGCTTAATCTGAATGGCTCATATGCCAAGCAACACGGTTACTTGGCGAAACCCTTATTGTTTTTCTTTATTCAAAACCCCAGCGGGGTTAAACTATGGATAGCCCCGGGGAAGACTGTCAGTGGCCCGCATTACATACGGGTCCTCCAAATGGAGGTTATGAGAACAGAATAAATCAAGGTTATCAGGTAGATCATGGTATGGGTTTCCCTTTCCCCGCTTGAATAACCCCGGAGGTGTTATACTTCTATTGTAGGAATACCCCCTAAAAATCTTCATTTAATCCCCCCCTATTTTTCTCTTTATCCACCAGTAACTTCCTGATTTTAGGAGAACCAATCTTTTCAAAAGCAAGTTATCCTTTCACAAACAGCGTTCTTTTAACTGAGAACCTGTACCTTTGCAGTTTAGAACCACTTACTTGACACAAAGCAGCTATGCTTAAAATAGAGAACCTTCAGGCATCCATTGGGGAAAAGCAGATTCTGAAAGGCATCAATCTGGAAGTGAAACCCGGTGAAGTTCACGCGATTATGGGCCCAAACGGCTCGGGTAAGAGTACCCTGGCTTCTGTTTTGGCGGGTCGTGAAGACTACGACGTAACGGGCGGTAGCGTACTTTTTGAAGGCAAGGATTTGCTCGAACTGGCTCCTGAAGAACGGGCCGCGGAAGGTATTTTTCTGGCATTCCAGTATCCAGTAGAGATTCCCGGTGTATCTACCACCAACTTTTTGAAAACGGCTCTGAACGAGATCCGAAAATATCAGGGTCAAGAGCCACTCGATGCGGTAAGCTTCCTGAAACGCATGAAGGAAAAAATGAAGCTGGTTAATATTGATCAGTCTTTATTGAGCCGTTCCCTGAACGAAGGCTTTTCCGGCGGTGAGAAAAAACGCAATGAAGTATTCCAGATGGCAATGCTTGAACCCAAGCTAGGCATTCTGGACGAAACGGACTCTGGTCTGGATATCGATGCCCTGCGTATCGTGGCAGAAGGCGTTAATACCCTCCGCGATGGCGAACGCTCGTTCATCGTAGTAACTCACTACCAGCGTTTGCTAGATTACATCGTCCCTGACTTCGTTCACGTTCTTTACAAAGGCCGTATCGTGAAATCCGGTACGAAAGAACTGGCTCTCGAACTGGAAGAAAAAGGTTACGACTGGATCAAGGCGGAAGTCGACGCTCTGGTTTAATTGATTATGAAGAATGGACCGTGGAGAGAACTCTCCATTCAACATTCTCAATTTTACATTCAACGATAGTAATGACTACTCCGATTGATTTTAAAGCCCAGTTGATCGCCGAATTTCAGCTCAACGAAACCCGACTCAACGGTGAAAGCCGCAGCTCGCTTCATCAGCGACGCCGGCTCGCCCTGTCGCGTTTCGAGCAGTTAGGTTTTCCGACGATCAGACATGAAGAGTGGAAGTATTCGAACGTCAAAAATCTCGTTAGTCAGGAGTTTAATATTACTCCTTCGGCTGAGATCTCGCACGACCATCTGACTTCCCTCGAAATCCCGAATCTGGCAGGAAATATACTTTACTTTATCAACGGTCAGTATCAGCCCCAGCTTTCGACCATCGTGTCGCCCGCTGACGAAGTGGAGATTCTGACCTTTACCGAAGGATATAAAAAATATCCCGCGTTAGTTGAAGAGCACTTCGCCAAATATGCCGACGATTCAAATGATGCTTTTACGGCTCTGAATACGGCTTTTGCTCAGTACGGTGCTTTTATTCACGTGACCAAAGGCAAAGTTGTAGAAGCCCCGATCATTCTGCGGTTCATTTCTGATGCCCGTACCGAAAATGTAGCGGTTCAACTGCGTAACCTGATTATCGTGGAAGAGCGAGCTTCGCTGAAAGTAGCTGAATCGTTTCGAACGTTGGGAGAATTTGCTTCATTCACGAACACCGTTACGGAAGCCTTTTTAGGCAAAGAAGCCAATTACGATCACTACAAGGTTCAGGACGAATCAGAAAAAGCCTTCCACATTGGCACCACTCAGGTTCACCACAGCGATAAAGCGTTGAGTTACGATACAACCGTAACCCTCAACGGGGGCTGGGTTCGTAATAACCTGAATCTGGTTATGGGTGGAGAGTACGTAGAAGCTCACCTGACGGGCCTGTACCTGCCTAATGGCAAACAACACATTGATAACCATACCCTGGTAGATCACGCGATGCCTAACTCCTACTCAAACGAGTTGTACAAAGGCATCATGTTTGATAAATCGACGGGTGTTTTTAACGGTAAGATCTTCGTTCGCGAGGATGCCCAGAAAACCAACGCCTACCAGAGCTGTAAAAACGTGCTGGCTTCTCCAGATGCCACCATGAATACTAAGCCTCAGCTGGAAATCTACGCCGACGACGTGAAATGTTCACACGGAACGACGACGGGTCAGATGGACGAAGAAGCGTTATTCTATTTACAGTCCAGAGGTATTCCTAAAGACAAAGGTCGTGCTTTATTAATGCTGGCTTTTGCAGAAGATGTAGTGGAGAAAATCAAAATCCCAGCCATCCGGGAATATCTGGAATCCGCTATTGCTAAAAAAGTAGGCGAAGTCTAATCACCTGATTCCTTTGTCTTGTGACCGAAACGATGGATTTTCCCAATCACCAATCGTTTCGGTCATTTTTTTAGAAAATAGGTTACTCTAGTAAAAAGATAGACTCTTACAGGTAATATCTTCACCTTTCGAAACTCTTTTCAAGCAATCTTGATTAGTAGAGTTAGGTTAGTGGAGTTTAGAGTTTTGGGTTAATTTTATAAGCCATTACCAAGCGTTCTTAACTCCAAACCAACTGTAAAGTAAAGAATCTTGATTAAGTGTAGGGGGTTCATAGCGTTCGCCGCTGTGGTTTTGAGGTCTTGGGAAAATTAACTCAAAACACGAAACCTTTAACCCCAAACGCATCAGCAACCAATTCCCAGTATGATGACTACAACCTCCGCAGTTAGTTTTGATATTGAACGCATCCGGGCTGATTTTCCCATTCTGGATCAGGAAGTAAACGGCCGCAAACTGGTTTACTTTGATAACGCCGCTACGACCCAAAAGCCCGTCGCGGTGATTGAGGCTCTGATGAATTATTATCGGGGCTATAATGCCAATATTCACCGCGGTATTCATACGCTGGCTGAAAAAGCTAC
Organism: Siphonobacter sp. SORGH_AS_0500; assembly: GCF_031453245.1. Taxonomy (NCBI): domain Bacteria; kingdom Pseudomonadati; phylum Bacteroidota; class Cytophagia; order Cytophagales; family Cytophagaceae; genus Siphonobacter; species Siphonobacter sp. SORGH_AS_0500. Next base: position 1,939,601 of record NZ_JAVIYT010000001.1, on the reverse strand, counting down.
GGCTGATTTTGAAGCGTCCCGTCGGGCCGTTCGTGATTTTCTGAACGCTCCTTCGGCAGAAGAAATTATTTTTACCTCCGGCACCACCATGGGGATTAATCTCGTGGCTCAAACGTATGGTCGTCACTTTCTGAAAGCAGGTGACGAAATCATTATTTCCGGGCTGGAGCACCATTCCAACATCGTTCCCTGGCAAATGCTGGCGGGTGAAAAAGGGTTAACCGTTCGGGCGATTCCCGTTCTCGAAAATGGAGAACTGGATATGGAAACGTTCGATACCATGCTTTCCGACCGCACGAAGATCGTTGCGGTGAACCATGCTTCCAATTCATTGGGCACGGTGAACCCCGTTAAGGAAATCATTGCCAAGGCTCACGCCGTCGGTGCGGTGGTATTAGTAGACGGAGCCCAGGCCAGCAGCCACCTTGAAATTGACGTCCAGGATCTGGATGTCGATTTTTATGCTTTCTCGGCTCACAAACTCTACGGCCCTACGGGCATCGGTGCCTTATACGGCAAGCGGGCTTTACTCGAAGCCATGCCTCCATACATGGGTGGCGGGGAAATGATTAAGGAAGTAACGTTCGAGAAAACGACTTTCAATGATCTTCCTTATAAGTTCGAAGCCGGTACCCCAAACATTGCCGACGTAGTTGCTCTGAAAACCGCTCTGGAATACATTAATTCCATCGGTAAATCTACTATTTCGGCTTATGAAAATCATTTACTGACCTATGCAACAGAACAGGTAAGTCAAATAGAGGGTGTTCGGATTATTGGTCAGGCGAAAGAAAAAATCTCGGTATTGTCCTTCGTTCTGGAGGGTATTCACCACCAGGACATCGGTATCATCCTGGATCAGCAAGGCATTGCCGTTCGAACGGGTCACCACTGCACCCAACCAGTCATGGATCGTTTCTGTATTCTGGGAACCACACGGGCTTCGTTCGCTTTTTACAATACCATTGAAGAAATTGACAAATTAGTAGCGGGTTTACACCGGGTGAAAAAGCTCATGGCTTAATTTAGTTATTGGTTGATAGTTGTTTGTTATTGGTTTTTCAAACAACTGTTAACTAACAACCAACAAATTAGTAGCGGGCTTACACCGCGTAAAAAAGCTCATGCTTTAATTCAGTTATTGGCTGATGGTTGTTTGTTACTGGATTTTACAAACAACTATTAACTAACAACCAACAACAAAATATGACTATTAACGAAACCCAGGACGAGATCATCGAAGAGTTTGAGTTATTTGATGATTGGGAAGGGAAATACGAATACATCATTGATTTAGGGAAAAAACTGGCTCCGTTTGAAGAGCAGTTCAGAACTGAAGATCACATCATTAAAGGTTGTCAGAGTCGGGTTTGGTTACACGCTGAACTTAACGGCGACAAAGTTGTTTTTACCGCAGACTCCGACGCTATTATTGTGAAAGGTCTGATTTCGATGCTGGTGAAAGTTCTTTCCGGGCATACCCCCGAAGAAATCATCAATGCTGATCTGTACTTTATGGAGCGTGTGGGTCTTCAGCAACACTTAGCCCAAACCCGTTCCAACGGTCTGGCTTCGATGCTAAAACAAATGAAAACCTACGCACTGGCTTTCAGTGCATTGAAGAACTAAATTAGTTTTCAGTTTTCGGTTTGCAGTTTTCAGTTAAAACTTACTGAAAATGAGTAACTGAAAACAGAAAACTCTAAACTGCAAACGAAAAAGATGAATGAAGAAGAATTACGGGAAAAGGTGGTTGCGGCTCTGAAGACCGTTTATGATCCCGAAATTCCGGTGGACATTTACGAACTGGGTCTGATTTACGACATCAAGATTTTTCCCGTTAATAACGTATACGTACTGATGACGCTCACCTCCCCCGCCTGCCCATCTGCGGGTGAAATTCCGGGAGAAGCCGAGCAGAAAGTTCGCGAGATTGAAGGGGTTTCGGATGTTTCCGTGGAATTAACCTTCGATCCTCCTTATTCGCAGGATATGATGTCCGACGTAGCGAAACTCGAACTAGGATTCATGTAATTTTTTAGTTGTTCGTTGATGGGTATTCGTTGTTCGTAAAATTCCAACAACCATCAACAAACAACCAACAACTATACTATTTCAAACTAAAAAAAATAAAGCAATGTCAATGTACCCTGCTGAACTCGTACTTCCCATGCGTATGGACATCACTGAAGGTGGTTTCCAGGAATTACACTCGGCTGAAGATGTAAATAAGGCCATGGCTGAAGCGGAAGAAGGAACGACGCTGGTCTTCATCAATTCTGTTTGTGGCTGTTCAGCCCGCACGGCTCGTCCCGGTGTAAAATATGCAGTGAATAATTCTCAGGCTAAACCCGACCGTCTGTATACTGTATTTGCAGGGGTGGATATGGAAGCTACAGCTAAGGTTCGTGAGTTTACGCTGCCTTATCCTCCAAGCTCACCAGCTATTGCGTTATTTAAAGACGGTGAACTGGTGCATTTCGTAGAGCGTCACCACATCGAAGGTCGTCCTGCTGAGATTATTGCTCAACACCTGGAAATGGTTTTTGATGAATTTTGTAATTCCGCTGAAGCCTAAGAAAATCAGCAATAAAGATTGGATAAAATAAAAGAAGCCCTTTCGAGTTAATATCGGAAGGGCTTACTTTTTGACGGGAAGTGTTAACTTCGCCCTCATCCGCCCGCTAGGCAGGAATTTTACGCACACATGGAAAAAATTCGCGGCTTTTTCAGGACGCTCTGGAAGATCATTACTTTCCCCTTTATCTGGGCTTTTTCGAAGCTCTGGAGCCTGATTCGTATGGCATTAGTACGAATTTTCGGTACCTCTTATACTCGAGTTGAGACCAATGTTTCTGACTTCTGGTTTCATCGCATTCGAGCCCCTTACCGGGCCTTTCGCCGGAAGCATCCCTGGCCCGGCCGAATTGTTGGCTTTGGCCTAAATCTATTCGTTTTATTACTAGCCTACTGGTTTGTACTGGAAACGAACTTTCTGTACCTCACCGGGGAAACGCCTAGTACAGAAGAATTGGCGAACCCAAACCTAGCTGTAGCTTCCGAGATTTATACGGCTGACGGAAAACCGCTGGGTCGTTTTTTCACTGAAAACCGGACGCCCGTCCGCAATTTTGAGGAACTTCCCAAACATACGGTTGAAGCTCTGATTGCTACCGAGGATGCCCGTTTTTACGAACACGGTGGCATTGACTGGCCTGCGATGGGTCGGGTGGCTTTTGGAGTCATTACCGGCAACCAACGCGGCGGTGGCTCAACCATTACCCAGCAGGTAGCCAAAAACTTATTCAAAATCCGCAAGAAAACGGGGATCGCCCGTAAAGGCTTACTAGGCTCTATTCCAGTAGTAGGGCTTTTTGTGATTAAATCCAAAGAGTGGCTAACGGCCCTGAAGCTGGAGCGGCAGTATTCAAAAGATGAAATTTTGCTGATGTATTTCAATACCGTAGATTTTGGTTCTAACACCTACGGTATTCGGACCGCGTCACGGGTTTATTTTGGAAAACAGCCCCAGGAATTAAGCGTACAGGAAGGAGCCGTTCTGGTTGGTTTACAGAAAGCTACTACTACCTATAATCCCTACATCAATCCCGAGCGGTCCAAAGAACGCCGGAATGTGGTATTAGCCCAGATGGCTAAGTACGGTTACCTCACGGAACCCCAGGCCGACTCCATCGCCCGTCTGGATTTAGGCGTGAGAACTGACCGCGAGAAAGCTCTTCAGGAAGAAGAAGCCATTGGTTATGAAGGTTACTTCAAAAAATACATTGCCGAAGCCGTTGCCAAATGGGCGGAAAGCAATGACGAGCGTATTGATTTATACACCGATGGGTTGAAGATTTATACCACCATCGACTCCCGGATGCAGGCGGATGCCATTAAGGCTCTAGTAGGAAATATGCGGCAGACGCAACGGGAATTTAAGAATCACTTGGGCTCGCGTAATCCCTGGATTTACGAGAACGGCCAGGAGATTCCAAACTTCCTGGATTCGGCCATGAAACGTACCGAAGCCTATAAAGCTTTAGCGAAACGTTTCCCCGGACAGCCGGATTCGATCCGTTATTACCTGACCAAGGTTAAACACCCCGTTCGTGTGTTTGCCTGGAATGATAAGGCCAAAGAAGGTGACCCTCAGATTACCCGCCGTCAGGAAGAGTTTACTTCCATGGATTCGCTGGGTTATTACAAGCGGATGCTTCAAGCCGGTATGATGGCGATGGACCCTCAAACGGGTTACATCAAAGCCTGGGTTGGTGGACTGGACTATAATTATTTCAAGTACGATCACGTTCGTCAGGCCAAGCGTCAGCCGGGTTCTACGTTTAAGCCCATTATGTATTGTGCCGCTATCGATGGCCCACGTGACTTGAGCCCTTGTTATACCGTGAGGGATCAGCCCTTCACTAAAGAATATGAAGAAAACGGGGAGAAGAAACGCTGGTCTCCGCAAAATGCGGAAGGTTACTTCACTTACCGTGAGATGACCTTACGCGAAGCAATGGCTCGTTCCATCAACTCCGTAGCGGCTCAGGTAACGGATCTGGTAACCCCAGACACCGTTTCTCAATACGCTCATAAATTAGGCATCAAGAGCCGAATTCAGGCTGTTCCTTCTGTCGGACTAGGATCGGAAGACGTTTCGCTTTATGAAATGGTAGAAGCCTATTCAGCCTTTATTAACGGTGGTTATCGCATTGAACCTCAATTGATTCTTCGAATTGAAGGTCGTGATGGTGAAATCATTGCCGATTTCAAGGATATGGCTGTAAAAAACCGGACGCAGGTCATTCGTCCAGAATCAGCTTTCTTGTTGCGAAATATGCTTCAGGGTGGCGTTTCAGGCGGAGGAACCTCTTCTCGCCTCCTCTGGCAATTCAGTCCTAAAGGCGTTTCCCGCCAGACGTTATATGATTCCTTTGGTGGAAAAACCGGAACTACTTCCAATTATTCCGACGGCTGGTTCATGGGAGTAACCTCTGATCTGGTGACCGGAGTCTGGGTGGGAGGTGATGACCGAAGTATTCACTTCAAGGGTCGACGCGGCGAAGGAGCTCAAACCGCACTTCCGATTTATAAGGACTTCATGTTACGAATGCTGAACTCGGGAGCCTACACACTGAAGCCTTTCCCAACGGCGGAAGAAATGAATCTGTCGATTTCGAAAGAATACAAATCCTGTCAGTCTTATTACGCTCCGATTCAGAGTGATACTACTAATTATTTTGAAAACGATTCACTGGAAGATCTGTTCGCACCTCCCACTATCGATATACGACCCGATTCATTGAATCTTTAAAGACAAATTCCGGCATGGCCGTTATAGATAAACAGGAAATTTCCGAGTATTTTAAAGGATTACAGGACCACATTTGCCAGGAACTAGAGAAAGCCGATGGCCTCGCCAGGTTCCGGGAAGACCTCTGGGAACGCCCCGGCGGCGGCGGCGGTCGCTCCCGGGTCATTGCCGACGGTGTTGTTCTGGAAAAAGGGGGAGTCGGTTTTTCAGCCGTATCGGGAGAAATTCATCCCAAGATGCGGGCTTCGCTGGGAGTAGAGGAAGGGACCGAATTTTTTGCCACGGGCGTGTCCATCGTTCAGCACCCGGTAAATCCAAACGTACCGATTATTCACATGAATGTTCGGTATTTTGAATTGTCTACAGGCACCTGCTGGTTTGGCGGCGGTATTGATTTAACGCCTCATTACGTCGTTGAAGAAGATGCCCGCTGGTTTCATCAACAGTTAAAGTCGGCCTGCGATCGCTTTTCGCCAGACTATTACCCCAAGTTCAAAACCTGGGCGGATGATTACTTCTTCTCTCCTCACCGGGACGAAACGCGGGGCATCGGGGGTATTTTTTATGATTACCTGAAGCCCTCCGAAACGCAGTCGAAAGAGCATTTATTCGAGTTTACGAAAGCCATCGGCGAATCATTTGCTCCGATTTATACGAGCTTCATGGCAAAGCATAAAGACAAAGCCTATACCGAAGCTCAACGCGACTGGCAGTTGTTACGCCGGGGACGTTACGTTGAATTTAACCTCGTTCACGATCGGGGTACTAAGTTTGGTCTGGAAACCAACGGTCGAACGGAGTCCATATTAATGAGTTTACCGCCACTGGCTCGCTGGGAGTACGATCATCATCCTGAGCCAGGTAGTGCTGAAGAAAGAACCCTGCAATGGTTACGTAAGGGTATTGACTGGGCTTAATACTTACCAGCTCAACTCTTCCGGGTTGAGCTTTTTTCTTTTTCCGTAGAGACGCGACTGATCGCGTCTGGGTAAGAGGCAGTTTTGTTACCTTCAAATTACTCGCATCTCTACGTTTGTTTTAATGGTGCCATTGATCCTTAACCGTGTATACACTCCTATGAAAAAATTTACCCTCCTTGCTTTGGGTTTGCTTAGTTACCAGCTTTCGGCCCAAACGGTTTTGTTTGATAGCACTGCCATGAAGTTAACCGAAGCCGGAGCGTCTCACCTGGCTCAGTTACCTTTGCATTGCATTACGCAGGTATTACCAAACAAACCGAACCATACCTATGAGTTTGAGGCGGACATGAGCCTGACACCTCAGCAGTTACACCCTTCGTTTTATGGCTGTCTGGATTGGCATTCGTCTGTTCACGGTCACTGGATGCTGGTGCGATTACTGAAAATGTACCCAAACCTAAGCGAGCAAAAGGCCATTCGTGAGGTATTGAATACCAGCTTTCAAGCCGAAAAATTACAGGCCGAAGCCGCTTATTTTGATAAATACAAAATTGCCAAAGGTTTTGAGCGGACGTACGGTTGGGCCTGGTTACTGAAACTGGACGAAGAGTTACAGGCCTGGAATGATCCACAGGCAAAACAATGGCACCAAAATCTGAAGCCCTTAACGGCCAAGATTCTTACCTTATGGAAAAACTTCCTCCCCAAACAAACCTATCCCAACCGTACGGGTGTTCACCCCAACACGGCGTTTGGTTTGGTTTTTGCTCTGGATTACGCCCGTTCTGTGAAAGACACCGAGTTTGAGGCCTTAATTATTCAACGCAGTAAGGATTATTACCTCGCCAATAAAAACGCTCCGGCCATCCAGGAGCCCGACGGAACGGATTTCCTTTCGCCTTCGCTGGAAGTGTGCGACTTGATGCGTCGGGTCCTTTCACCGAAAGAATTTCTGACCTGGTTCAATCAATACATGCCCGCCGAAGGACTGGATAATGTCATGAAGTTACCCTTCGTAAGCGATCGAACAGATTATTCCATCGTCCATCTGGATGGGCTAGCGTTAAGTCGAGCCTGGTGCATGAAAGGCATTGCCTCGGCTTTACCCGAGAAAGACAAACGCCGGAAGAAGTTACTGGCGAGTGCTCAGGAACACCTCAGCAAAACCTTACCTCAGGTAGCTGGAGGTAACTATGGCGGCGAGCACTGGCTGGCCTCTTTCGCGGTGTACGCTCTGAGTGTCGATTAATTTTGGGAAAGACTGGCTGGTAAATCGTACAACAGCCAGTCTTTTTTTCTGATAGAACTGGCGTTGGTTTTAATTAACTTAATGAAATCAGCGATGCCTACGGGTTCGTTTCCATTGGGGTGAATTAATACAATGCTGCCCGGTTGCACCTTCTGCCCTTTCGCCAGCCAGGCGTCACTACCCAGGGGTAATAATCCCAGATTAAGGACATCATCAAAAATTGATTGATCAGAAATTAGGCCGGGAAAGCGAAAAAAGATGGAAGGCAGCAATCCGTTCTGAATCATGGCCTGCTCGTTGAGTAATACCTCACTCGCCATATTGGTACCTTTGGATAGCAGGAAATTACGAGTCAGCGGCAACTTCGGATCGTACTGGTGATGAAAGGAATGATTAACCCAAGTTATTCGTAAATCTCCACGTTTTTCCAGATTTTTCAGCCATTGCAAATCATCCGCATGGCTCTGCATCCATAAACCCGTGATGGTAATTGTGATCGGTACGGGCTTTTCTTCGGGTTCGAAAGCCGCTATCAAATCTTCGAAAACGGTTCGTGTCAGAGGTTTGTGCGAGGGGCATAAGTCCATTGTCAGGCTAAAGCCTTTCTCGTTGGGTTGCGTTCGGGTTAACCCGGCATCCTGCAAAGCTCCAGCCCTCGTTTGTTCTGTATACAAAGCTCGACCATAAGGCGTTCGACCTACCCAGCTCCGGGCTTCGTTTTTATCCATTGGCTTGACAGTAACGTTTTCCAAAACCATCGTTTGCAAGGTTTTCGGATGCACCGCCCAGTATTTTTCCGTCGAACCTTCTTTCCATTTCCGCAGGATCAGGTATTCGTTAAACTGAGCGATAAAAGGTTGATATTCGCTGAGTTGAGCAAAACTCAGCGTAACGCTGAAGAATAGAAACAGGGTGGTAATAAGGGCCTTCATGAACTAGTTTACCGTTGTTGGTTTTACTTGGGTAATGGTGAGGTAAAGTAGTGAATTGTTGGTAATAAACACTATCGTTTCATTTTCTAAAATAACCAATCCTTCATCAAATCTGATCATAGCTTGTGGCCAAACCTTTAGTCAGGTTATCAGGCCGCATCTCGATAAACGCAAAACCCTGGGGATAAACCGGGGAATCATCCTGGATTTCACAGGGCACTTATCAAGGGCTATCTTCCCTGAACTTGACCATTGATTGTACGATCTTAGCTTTTTCAGAAAGAAAAATTCGCACTCCTCCCCTACTTCCCGTAAGTTTGAGTTTATCTATTCTATTGCAACGTACTCATGAGCCAATTACGACCCATCCGCGAAAACGAACGAACCCTGATTCATTACCTGCTGGAACAATTGAATCTGAAACGCGAAGATTATCCCTTCAACGAACTGGTAGATGAATACGAGGGGGGGAAAATGGGTAGCATTTCACTCGGCGGCGACCCTAATGCGTACGATGGCGATCTGATTCAGGTAGACTATACGGATTCTGACGAAACGCCCGTCGTAATTACCCTTACCAAAGACACACAAGGCCGTCTGCTGGATTTAGATTTCTGGAAAGTAGACTTTTCTAAATTGCTGGAATACCCAACGCCGGAGAAGGTTAGCATTAAGTCCTAGATGAAAGCTTTAACTATCTTTAATCTCATTGCAGATCCATGCCTAAACGTCTACTACTGTTTACTATTCTTTATTTTTTTATTGTCCATACTTCTTACTTCTGGTCAGGCAGATTGAACGTATTTTTTCTACCTGTATTTTTATCTTTAGTCATATCTTATGTTGTTTTAGTTGTAAACTTATTTATTCAGATTTATAAATCAATTAGCGAACGATTTCATAACAAAATCAGAATTCAAGTCATTGAAATTATGTTTCCCTTACTTTTTCTGACTTTTATTTTTCCTGAAGGAGTTATCGATTTTAGTAAATATGAAGGCGTTGATGTATTAGTCGCCACTTATGAAGGAGTTGCAAACTGTACCGACACAATTACCCTAAAGGATAGCGGTTTAACTAAGTCCAAAAGTGTCTGTTTTGGAATAACTGAAGATATTGGTGAGTATTCTTTTATTAATGACACTATCTACATATCGTATAAAAAATCCATATTTTCGAAAGAACGGACTTATAAATTTGGAATAATAAGGCGTCATCCTTTCACTAAAGAGAAAGATAATCTTATTGTTTTTAGTGATAAAAAAGATTCAGTTGGAATGACTTATTTAATACGTAAAAACCTTTTATCGACAAACCAATAACTCCCCCCGCAATCGCTCGGCTCTGCCGAGTGACGTAATAGCTATAGGCCTCTGGCCGATAGTATTGAAATACATGGGGGTAAAATCAGCTCTCGCAGTCGCTCGGCTCTGCCGAGTGACGCAATAGCTATAGGCCTCTGGCCGATGGCTACAAGTATAGTTTGTTTAGGAAAGGTTTCTAGTAACTAGCTACTGGCTCGCATCTTACCGGCCAGAGGCCTACAACCAGGTAGTCACTCGGCTAGAGCCGAGCAACTGCGGTAGGATCAGCTCGTACGTTTCTCTGGATGACAGGCTTTGGCCGCTAACGGCAGGTTCTCACCTGTCGTTAGAGTAGGAACAAGATGGAATCTCGCACCAGAAGTGACTGCACATTCCTTACTCCCCCCAGTCGCTCGGCTCTGCCGAGTGACGTAATAGCAATAGGCCTCTGGCCGATAGTATTGAAATACATGGGGGTAAAATCAGCATTTAATTACCTTGGCTTTTTTGAGTCAGACGGGCAGAGGCCTGCAACCAGGTGGTCACTCGGCTAGAGCCGAGCGACTGCGGTAGGATCGGCTCGTACGTTCCTTCTCTGGATTCACTCCGGGTGAAACAAAAAATATTACTTAATAATCTAACAGTCAGAATTTTAACGCAAAAAATTCCATTACTTACTCAAAGTATACGCAAGGAATATTCCCATATGAATACTGGGAGTTATGATTTTCCCGGATTCTTTTTCGAATCTGCTTGTGCTTATATTGTTATACTGGGTTATGTATAGGTATTCTTTTGATCGAAGTCCGAAACCTCCGAAAGGCGTATAGTATAATTTATGTCCATTAGGCAAGGATAGTAATGGACTATTATATCCGATCAGTAGTTTTCCTCCCCTTACGTCCATGTGCTCGCTTTTTATACTTCCATAACTATTAGTCGTTTTGTGATAATCGGATGGTACGTTATTGAACCACCAGTATCTCACAAAAAGCTCCGCTGAAATAAAAAGTGTTTTACGAGGATTTAAGTAATAACGGGGGGCAATAGACAATCTAAGTCCATGATAAGGAGGATTAACCACGTTTCGAAAACGATAATCGGCGGCCATCATACTAATTAACTCTCCAATCTCTGATGGTTGACCTCTCTTCGGAAATCGATAGCCGGCTCCTAGTCCAATAGTTAATCTTTTTGCGACTGTTTGTTCATATTGCAGAGCCAATTCCCGGAGTAACACCTGCGATGGTTGAATTCTCAGGTAATTATTTTTTAATGTATCTACCTGAGCAAAACAGTTACAGGAAATCAATAGAAAAAATAGAAATACTGACTTTTTCATAGCTGAAAGTGGGGTTAATACCAGATTACCGGGTGAGCAATATACCTTTTAAAGATTATTCTGCCATGCTTTTTTGACAGTGGTGTATTGACTAGATTTGGACGTTTATACCTCATACATTTCAGATCACTATGCTTTCCTCTACCCTACGCACATGTACCTTACTTACCGCCGCCTTCGGCCTGGTAAGTTTTATGACTTTCGCTGACGATCAAAAGCCTGCTCCTACCGCCAGCTCGCTCGAAGGCCGCTGGGACCTTTCGGTGCAGTCCGAAGGCAAAACCCTACCTTCCTGGCTGGAAGTAACACACTCGGGTCATAGCACGCTTGTGGGCCGCTTTGTGGGGAGTAGCGGCAGTGCCCGCCCCATTTCGAAAGTCAATTTTACGGATGGAAAGATTAGTTTCTCCATTCCTCCACAGTGGGAAAGAGCCGACCAGGATTTAGTGGTGAATGGCATGCTGGAAGGCGACAAACTTACCGGAACCATGGTAAGTCCCAACGGAAAAACCTTAACCTGGACGGGCGTCCGTGCTCCTTCGCTGGCTCAAACCAAATCGGTTACCTGGGGAAAAACCACTGAGTTATTCAATGGTAAAGACCTCAAAGGCTGGCACGCCATGGGCGAAACGAATCAGTGGGTCGTGGAAAATGGCGTTTTGAAAAGTCCCAAGTCAGGCTCCAACATCCAGACCGATCAGGCTTTTTCTGACTTTAAACTGCACATTGAATTCAAGTATCCAAAAGGTAGCAACAGCGGCGTTTACCTGCGGGGACGGTATGAAGTACAAATTGTAGACAGTAAAGGCATGGAACCGCAAATAGATATGCTGGGTGCCGTGTACGGTTTTCTAACCCCCAACGAGCTTCCCGACAATAACGCCGACGAATGGCAGAGTTACGATATTACATTGGTAGGACGCCGGGTAACCGTAGCTTTGAATGGCAAGACGATTATTTGCGACACCACGATTCCGGGCATTACTGGCGGTGCTATCGACAGCAAAGAAGGCGAACCCGGCCCCATTTACCTGCAAGGCGACCACGGACCGATTGAGTTTCGGAACATTCGGATTACGTTACCGAAATAAGCCATAAGGATTATTGTTCGTTTACAAACCACGGTAGCATTACCGTGGTTTTTTAGTTAGAATTAGAAATTAAATTCTACTCTTGCCAGAATATATCTTGCAACTAACTGATAGGTAGACTGGCTGATTAAAAAGTTACTTAGCTGACTATACGTAGCCGTTGGGCTGCCTAATAAATTCTTTCCGGAGAGTTCATATACGACCCGTTTTCTCAAAGGGGTAAAACGAACCAGAGCATCGAGGAAGTAAAACTGGTTTTGAGAGGTATTATTCCGCAGATCAGTCCATTCGGAAGTCGTAATGAAATACCAGCTTTTCGAAGGCGTCATTTTGATTCCCGCTATCGGTTTTCTCAAACGATTATATCCCAGTGAAATTCCTGATTCCTGAATATCCGACCAGTGGTCTTCATACCCCACTTCAAAATTAACGATACCATCAAAAGCCGTTCGCAGGGTTAGTTTTCCTCCCAGCGAACGAATCGTACCTTTGGAAATCAGGGCTGAGTTCAGAGCACTTTGGTAGGAATTCCAACCCGCATTTAGCTGAAGCGTGCTATTAATTTCCAGGGCTGACAGGTATTTGCTCAGGTCAGAAGCCAGCTCATACGATTCATTACGGGCGGGTGAAGGCACTTGCCCCATGAACGTAAACTGATCATTGACAAGAACCTGACTTATAGAAGGAGATTTTTCCGAAAGGTACGTGACACTGGTGTGCATGGAAAACTGCCGGAGCCAGTCTGAGTTGGAATAACTGAATGTAAATACATCTGACTGAGGGCGATTAAGCCCGGCATACCCCCGCTGAAAGGCCCGGTAATTGGTCAGGACATAGCCATTACTCAAATCCATTGCATTCGGCTGGCTCTGGTTGCGACTGTAATAAGCCCTGAGTTTATTTTCCTGATTAATGCGGTAGGTAAATCCGATCATCGGATTCAGGAAAACAAACTTCGCACGCAAACCAAGGGATTGCTCCTTTAACTGAACAAAGTTCAAAGAAATTCCTGCGTAAAAATCCAACCGTCCCAGCGGAATCGCGGTATTGGCTTCCAGCGACCCCTGCCACTTCTGGTAGTTCAGTTGATTCCTATACAATGAATCGGTCACTGAACCAGCTTCCGTATTTAATCCTGAAGTAAAACCTTCGCTCAGATAAGACCCTTTTCCTAGAAGTGCATACTTTTGTTTGCTGGGTAAAGCCCCCATCCACCGGGTTTGTATACCGTAGGTTTGAACCTCATTACGAACCCTTTGAGTCACGTTTCCTTCAGTAGTCGGGAAAAGTGAGCGAAACCTTCCCGATTCTACCAACAATTGCTGGGGCCGATTTTGATGCTGGTAATAAGCATCCAGCGTTAAAGCCCGGCTCCGGGGAAAGCGATGAATATAACCCAACTCTTGCTGAATACCCTGCTGACGAGTTGACATCCGTTGCTGTAGCTTCTCGGAAAAATCAGGGTTATGAGAGGCAATTTGATAGAAAGATCCATCCCGCTGGCCCTGCCAGTTCCCCCGCCATTTGAGTAAGGTTGTTTGGTTGGGAGTATACTCCAAGGCAACCTGACTTACCCGCAGGGAGGGTCGAATTTCCAGTCGTTGGGTATCACTAACCACCAATGACTTTCCTTCCAGTAAATATTCGTAACGGTTACTGATTTGCTGCGTATTTCGATCGCTTAACTGATAAGTAAAGGCCTTTACCTTCAGCTTTGAGGTAATGTTAAGATTTAGATTAACCGCTCCCAGCCAAACCCGATTCTGGTTAAACCGCTCTTCAGAAATGCCCGGAACAGCAATGGGCTGGGCCTGCAAAAAAGGTCTACTCGGATGCTGGCTCTGCCCATCGGAAACGTCCGGGTTTTCATTACCCAAATCATAGTTTAGCTCCGGTACCGGGTTTTTCCCCGTATTGTTAGCCGATCCAATAATACCCAGTTTCAGCCGATCTACCAGCGAAAAAAGAGTGGCCCGACCTTCGTACCGACGGGTAAGCCCAGCGGCCAGATCAGCCGTTCCAAAAGCGGTTTTACGACGATCTTCCTTCAACTTTAAATTCAGAACCGTTTTATCCGACCGTTCAATTCCTTTCAGTAAAGGCGTGTTGGAAGCATTTTCAATCGCCTCGACTTTATCCAGTAAATCAGCAGATAGGTTTTTAGAAAGGATCCGATAATTTTTCGCAAAAAATTCGTCTCCTTCCAGCAAAATTTTGTCGATGGGCTTTCCCTTAAACGAGATTCCGCCCTTATCGTCCACCCGTACACCGGGCAGTTTTTTAAGAATATCTTCTACCACCCGCTCGGTTCCATCGGCAAATTTCTGAACAGAAAATGATGTAGTATCTTCATTCACCCGAATGGGCAAAAGATCCCCTTTCACCGTAACCTGACGGAGCTGCGTAGGCTCTTGCTCCAATTGAAAATGCTGCGTTTGACTTCGGGCCATAATCCATCTACTCTGGCTGATATAACCCAGGTTATTCACCGTTAATAGGTAATGAGAAGTATCGGCCTCTAATTCAAAGGTATACTCACCTTTCTCATCTGTCGTGGTATAACTTACAATGCTTGAGTCTGCCTTGGAAATAATAAGTATCCCTCCAGCCAAAGGTTGGCTGGAGGAATTTGTCACTTTTCCCTGAATACTAAAAGTAAGTTCTTTATGTTGACCGAAAGTTTCCTGTAAAAAAGCCATCAAACACAAGCCCAAAATCAGGAATCGTAGCGTCATTGGCTAAGAAAGTTTTCTTTAGAAAATGTATTTACATTGAATTCATACCCGCCACCAAACTGAGTCATCTTACTTTCAAATGATTTTTTTGTATCTCGAAGTACTTTTTTTCTAATTTCTACGAAATCAGCCAGCGTCATTGGTTTCCCATAAGTTTTGAGGATGGCAATCTTTTCGTTTTTAGGATTGAATATCAAAGATTCGAAAAGGAATTTCACTTCTCCATCTTCTGATTCAGCTTCGAGTATCAAACCGGGTAATCCCTGCAGTTTCCAGGGGCCAGCCAGACTCGGAATTTCAGTAGTAAACCAGGCCATATAATTTCTGTCTCGGTAAAAAGCCTTAGCTTTCTGGCACTTGAAAGACCCTATTTTTTTATACTCTTTCGTAATTACCCATTTAGGAACTACTATTTTTTCTTGTACAAAGTATTTCCTTGAAAAAATAGCTTCATTAGATGACAACTTTTTTGATTGATAATCTTGATAATTAAAAAACACTAAACCGTCATTTCCCGAATCCAATTCAATATTTTCGACATTATCATCTGCCCCTGATTTTAGATTAGAAACTCTATTTTTAGAGGTCTCGTAGTATAAGCTCTGGGAAGAATTAAATAAGAGGATGCAATCCACATCCCTTTTAGCCGCTGCATTTTGCTTGGGGATTTCCTGTTGTCTATACAAAACTTTCGCAACGACATTCTGACCATTACTTTTGATACATACAAGCAAATAGATAATTAAAAATAATACCTTTTTCATAAGCTCAAAAAACAAAGATTCATATACCATTCAAAAATAATAATACTCGTTAACAGGTATTTTATCTTGTTTTTTTATAAACCCCATTAAGCAAACTCTAAGAAGAGAAATTTAAGCGTCATTCGTTAGGGAAATTTTCCACGCTAAACGTATTCCATACAGTCACCCCATTATTCTTAAAACTTCCAGTGGCCATACCTGCCTTCTTTAAACGGTTAAATTTTTCTTTTCTAAACGTTACAAACTGAGACAGTGTCACGGGCTTTCTACTCTCTTTAGGAGCATTTAACGCTGGCCCAGCGGGGGTTAACTGGATTGATTGAAACAAAAACCGGACAACTTCGTCACTGGAAGTAGCTTCCAGAATTAAACCCGGCAGTCCCCATAATTTCCAGGGACCGGCACTGATGGGTATCGCCGGTGTAAACCAAGCAGTGTAGGTTCTATTTCGGAAAGTAGTTATGGCTTTTAAGCAATCATAATTACCGATTTTACGCTTCCCCGGAACCATCTTCCAGTTAGGCTTAATAAGAGTATCTTTTACAGGAAAATACTTAGCTAAGATTCGCTCATTCGAAAGGATTTGCCGGGATGAAAAATTGGTATATATATAATCTACATTAGATGTAGAAGGTTTACTATATACTCGCGTTTCATTCGTCTCCCCATTTGTTTCAGAGCCTTCTTTGTCAGCCAGTACACTCTTCTCCGTATACATCGAATTTGTTTTGGAGAATTTCAATATTCCATTTCCTGTATAGTCAGGATCCGATGGTTGTTTTTCTAATTGTAAATAATTCACCATTCCCAATTGAGATTGGGCGTATGAATAAGTGCTTAAGAGAATAAAGTATACAATCAGACATTTCATACCCGCCTTTTTAAGTTTTATATTGGTAATCAACTGATAAAATCGAACCTTGATCCAGTGGGACCAAAGTTCGATTTTTTAATTAACAGTCTGCATCATGTAAAATAGCTCTACCCCAAAGCTGTCCTTCAGTGTATGCTTTATTACAATCTTCTGCATACCCTGTATGACTTCCTACTTGACGTCCATTACAATAAGCTCTTACTGTATACTTACACAAATATTTTTCAGATGATTTTGTAGTTGCACTTGCAAACATTGATACAAATGCCATTGCTAACAATGTGAAAGTTGTCTTCATTTTGAAAGTATTTTAAAAGGTTTACAATAAAAACTATCACACCTCGGCCGCCGTGTAATCATGCAAATATTTAGTATTAAAACATTAAAACAAATACCCGTTAACAAGTATTTTAGCCCATAATTAAGTTACTTATTGTCTATATTGCTGTGCCTTATTGCATACAAAGCCAAAGCATTTTTCTTACCCGTAAGTCCCAGCTTTGCTTTGATATTCCTTCGATGCGTATCGACTGTGTTTTTACTAATAAAGAGCCGGTCAGCAATGGCCTGGCTGTCTAACCCAAGTGAAAGCAGAGAAATGACATCTTTTTCACGCTCTGATAAGGTTGGCGATGAAGTTGAGGTTGTCATAAATTAAGACAGGTTAGGTTGACATATGAATTATTTTATCAATCAATTGGGAAAAGGTTATGTAACCATACAACTACGAAAATTCATATGAATATCCTTAAAAATAAGTAATTTTTTTTAAATATTTATACTCAAATATAGCAATATAATATACTTAATTGTTATCAAATTTAGCTTTTACACAATAATGCAGAGCCTGAGACAACAGCTAGGTCATGCATAAACCCCTATCACTGGATGCCTCAGGATTATCCCTACCGTCCTCTTCATGTATTTATTACAAAGGTTTCGGGAGGAAATTCCTGTTTCTGGCATCAAAATTTATATTTTCACAGCGTTCAACTTTAAAACTTCAATCTATGCGTTGGTTAGGTGGTCGCGAAAGCGATAACGTCGATGATCGTCGGGGCAGTGGCCGGGGCGGTCTGATTGTTGGTGGCGGTATCGGCACCATTGTTATTGCCCTGATTGTTACTCTATTAGGCGGAGATCCTTCGAGTATTTTAACGACTCAAAACGCCACGGAGCAAGCTCCTGTAAACCAGCAGGCCGACGATGCCGCAGCTCAGTTTACACGAAAGGTATTAGCCAGTACTGAGGATGCCTGGACCCAGATTTTCGCTGAACAAAATTCTCAGTATCAAAAACCGGTATTGGTCATGTATCGCGGGGTTACTTCCTCGGGTTGCGGAACGGCTCAAAATGCCATGGGCCCGTTTTACTGTCCGGCTGATGAGAAGGTATACATCGACCTTTCCTTTTATGACGAACTCGCTCAGCAATTCAAGGCTCCCGGTGAATTTGCCATGGCTTATGTCATTGCCCATGAGATTGGTCACCACGTGCAGCATCAGATGGGCATTACTGACAAGGTAGATGCCATGCGGCAACGCCTCAGTGAAAAGGAATACAATAAACTTTCGGTTAGGCTTGAATTGCAGGCGGATTTCTTCGCAGGGGTTTGGGCCAATCGGGCTCAGGGGCAAAGCGTGGCTTTGGATGAGAAAGATATTGAATCGGCCATTCGGGCGGCAAATGCCATTGGTGACGATAAAATTCAACAGGAAACTCAGGGACAGGTCGTTCCCGACGCTTTCACACACGGCACTTCCGCCCAGCGGGTGTACTGGTTCAAAAAAGGCTTAAAAACGGGCGATATTAACCAGGGAGATACGTTTACTAGTAAAGAAGACGCCAATCTTCAGTAAGTATAAAGTTTAATTAGTCAGGCTGATATGGATTTTTTGAAGAATCTGTATCAGCCTTTTTTTATGTCGGCAAACCCCTCGGTTTTGCGTGACTGAAAAACGCCTGTTTTTTCTATCTTGTAGCTATGAAAAAACACTTCCTCTTAAGCCTTACCTGCTGGTTCGCAGCTTTGCACTTCGGTTCCGCTCAAAACAATCTCCCTCGCGTCGCCATTGCGGGCCTCGGCATTGAGTCCAGTACGTTTTCTCCCGCCGTTACCCATGAAGAGGCCTTCCATGCCAAAACCGGCGATCAGGTGTTTACCTCCTACCCTTTCATGAAGGATGAGTCCCCTTTGAGAAAACAGGCTCAGTGGTTTCCTTCGCTGGTCGGGAAATCCATTCCCGGCGGTGCCGCTACGCGGGAAGCCTACGAGTCTTTGGTCACGAAAATGCTGGATTTATTGAAGAAAAATGCTCCTTACGACGGTCTTTACCTGGACATTCACGGAGCCATGAGCGTACAGGGTCTCGACGATCCCGAGGGCGATCTCATTACCCGAATCCGGCAGGTGGTCGGTTACAAAACCCTAGTATCCACTTCAATGGACTTGCACGGTTGCGTAACCAAACGGCTGGCTCAAAATACGGATTTAATGACCTGTTACCGCATGGCTCCGCACGAAGATGCCATGCAAACCAAGGAACGGGCCGTGCAGCACTTACTGGATCGCCTGAAAAGTGGAAAAGGAAAACCGGCTTACAAAGCCTGGATTCCGGTTCCGATTCTGTTACCCGGCGAGCAAACCAGCACGCGTATTGAACCGGGCAAAAGCCTGTATGCCGAAGTATCGCCCATTGCCGATAACAACGCAGGCATTGTGGATGCAGGCATCTGGATTAGTTATGCCTGGGCCGATGCTCCGCGAAATCACGGGGTGGTGATGGTAGTCGGCGACGACAAAGAAAAAGTGGCTACATCGGCTGAAAAGCTGGCTAAACACTTTTGGGATGTTCGCTCAAAATTTGATTTCGTTGCTCCCGTGGGTAAGCTGGACGAAGTCCTGAACAAAGCCGTTGTGAGTAAGAAGAAACCCTTTTTTATCAGCGACACAGGCGATAACCCCACGGCAGGAGCCGCGGGTGATGTAACCTGGACGATTACCGAAATTCTCAAACGTCCTGAGTTTCAGAAAGCCGATGGACCCGCATTAATCTATGCTTCGATTCCTGATCCAGAATTTGTGAAAAAAGCTCAGGCGATTGGTGTGGGTGGAACCATTGAAGGCACCGCCGGAGCCATTGTGGATCATCGTTTTGCTAAACCCGTTCCTTTGAAAGGAACGATTGAATCCATCGTAGAAGGCGACCGGGATGGCGTGGTGGAAGTGGTAGTCAAGGTGGGCAGCGTTCATGTGATTGTCACCCAGAAACGGAAACCTTACCACAAGGAAAAGGACTTCGAACGCCTCGGACTCAAGCCCCGCGAAGCAGACATAGTGGTGGTGAAAATCGGTTACCTGGAGCCAGAGTTATATAACATGCAAAAAGACTGGATCATGGCCTTAACACCCGGGGGCGTCGATCAGGATTTGTATCGCCTCCCCTATAAACACATTCAACGCCCCATGTATCCGCTTGACAAAGACATGAAAACGCCGAATTTATCGGCTCAGTGGATTCCAGTTTCGGGAAAATAATCCTATTGATCGCGTCTTGTTTCTCAGTCAAACTGTTCCTGTCTCGCCCATTAATTTGTTTGTCAAGGCCAAGCCATTTTAGCCGCAGAGAGGATGAGACGCGATCGACGCCCGTGGCTGGTGTCCTCACCAGCTACAGAAACGGAGAGATTAGATACGGTAAATCTAAAAAGCGGCTGGTGATGACACCAACCACGGGAACGGGCAATGGTTGTTAAATCCGTAGAGACGTCGATTGATCGCGTCTTGTTTCTCATTCAGACTGTTTCTGTATTGTACATTAATTCGTTTATAAGGCCAATCCATTTTGCCTAAGATGAGACATCAACAAAAGTGGCTGGTGAAGACACCAGCCACGAAAAAGAGAAAATCGACGTCTCTACGAGGTGTTATTCTGATTCCACAAAGCGATTTTCAAATCGCTGATATTGTTTTTCAAACTGACTTTCGTAGGATTTCGCCAGCTTTTCCTGTTTGGCTTCCTGCAATTGCTGTACGACCCGATTCATTTGAAAAAGATTCATCCGTATGTCTTCCCGGTCGCCGCGAGTGGCGTAGTAATAATTTAGGTTTTCGTCGCAACGCCGCATAATCGTCTGAGCCATTTGCAGGGCTTTAGATTGCTCTCCCACCGCCATCAGCGGCCCAATGAAGCTTACGGAGACCTGATCGTAGGGAAGTGAACGATCAGGCATTACTTCCAGACAACGATTAAGGGCCGCTTTGGCCGTGTCCAGCTTGCCTTCCTGAATGAGTTGGGTTGACAGGCGGTAAAAAGCCAGTCGGGCCGAAACCACCGGAGCCCCGCGAATGGTATCATCGTAATAAACGTCAGGGTTATTCATTTCCCGCCACGACATTTTATTCATCATCTTGTCGTACATGAGGTCCGTATTCACAAAGCCGTCGGTAGCACCCGACACTTTAAACGGCATCAGCCGGTATGCGTATCCTTCAATCTGCATGTATTCTTTCAGGCCCAGGTAATTAGCCGAAGCCAGCGTTGAGGCAAAGTAAACGGGCCGTTTAAACTGATTTTGAGCGATAATATCAAGCTGGATGAGTCGATCTTTGATAAGGTCGCTCGTGCCGAAATCCCAGGTCATGCGATCTTCGGTGAAGAAAGGTTCCATGCCCTTAGCAATCACGCCTGACTTTTGAATGGTATCCCGATCCAGCTTCAATGAAAAAATTCGCGACGGTAACACATTCAGCGAGCCGATACTCGTCTCTACCTGAATAGCTGGGTTATTTTCCTTGACCAGCTTCAGGTATTCCACCAGATCAATACCCGCTTTTACGTTCGGATTTTCCGCAAACATAATCTGGTCGTTAATGCCTTTGCGGTAGTTATCCATTTCCAGTGAAATGGGCAAAGGCTCCGAACCATCGGCTTTTTCCTTCATTTGCTGAATGTACCATTCCGTACCTAACAGCGACAGACAACACACCCGAACATCCTTCCGAAAACCTTCGACTTCCTGCACGTACCAAAGGGGAAAAGTATCGGTATCTCCCCCCGTAAATAAAATGGCATTGGGAGCACAGGAGTTCAGCAAATTACGAGCAAAATCAGCCGCCGCATAACGATGGGAACGGTCGTGATTATCCCAGCTTTTCGCCCCCATCAACATAGGCACAGTTAACGCCAAACCTCCCGCCAGCGAAGCGGCCAGCATTGGTTTTTGGGCTATTTTCTGTAACAGATTTTGCAGAGCCAATACGCCCAATCCCGCCCAGAGAGCAAAGAAGTAAAACGAACCCGCGTAGATGTAATCCCGTTCACGTGGTTCAATGGGTGGAGCGTTCAGAAAAAAGACCAGGGCCAGACCCGTCATCAGGAAGGCCAAGGCAAGAACTAACCCATCTTTTTCCCGTTTCATAAACTGGATACCAAAACCCAGTATACCCAAAATCAGCGGCAGGTAATAAAAGTTATCATGCCCTTTATTGGTTCGGATGCTTTCGGGTAAGTCTGAAATTTTTCCCAGTCGCGGATACCAGTCTGCCCAGATGACATCACTTTCACGGCCCACGAAATTCCATAGGAAATATCGCATGTACATAAAGCCCATCTGGTGACTGAACATATACTGAAGGTTTTGAGCGAAGGTGGGTTTGACGTAACGAGACGGGTCAGTCGGGTCTTTGGGTAAGCCCAGCGAAGCCGCGTAGGCATCATCATGGCCGGGTTGGTTTGAACCTAAGCGAGGCAGAAACGTCAGTTGATCTTTTTCCCAAACGTAAGCGGGTTCGTAATCGTAGATTTTATAGCGATTCCCGTCCTGTTTGTACTGCGGCGTTCCGCGTTTAAAATCCGTTACCCGAGCCGTAAACTGTGGCCCGTACAACAATGAGCGACTTCCGTACTGATCCCGATTGAGGTAATGCAGGTAGTTAATGAGATTTGAAGGATCGTTCTCATTAATTGGTGGGTGGTAATTAGAGCGAATCACAATCGACGTGTACGAACCATAGCCAATCATAATAAAAAGTACGGATAACAGGGCCGTACTGAGCAGGGATTTCTGTCGCTTTTGCGTGAAGTAAATGCCATAGCCCAAGATTCCAAAAAACAGGATGACCGTTAACCAAACGCCGGAATTAAAAGGCAGTCCCACGGAGTTCACCAGGAAGCGATCCATCGCAAACATCACCGCACTGAGGCCGGATAATAAGCCTCCATTAATCAGTCCCAGCACGAGTACTCCGGTAATCATCGCCAAGATGCTTTGAAAAAAGGATTGATTGGGCTTTTTGCGGTAATAATACATCAGAGCTAAAGCCGGGATAATGACCAGATTAACCAAATGAATACCAATGGAGATACCGGTAAGGTAAGCCACCAGAATGAGCCAGCGGTTGGCGGTGGCTTCGTCCTGAATTAACTCCCAGCGAAGCATGGCCCAAAAGACCAGAGCGGTCAGGAAAGAGGATAAGGCATACACTTCCGTTTCAACAGCGGAGAACCAGAAGGTATCACTGAAGGTATACACTAATGCCCCAACCACGCCTGCTCCAAAAATGCCCAGGGCTTCGCTGGTGGTCAGATTTTCAGCCGTTTTTCCAACGATCTTCTGTCCCAGCAGCGTAATCGTCCAGAACATGAAGAGAATGGTAAAGGCACTGGCTACTACCGAAACCATATTAATCCAGTAGGCTACCTGCGTGACGTCATTCCCCGCAAGTAAGGAAAACAATCGTCCAAGCATCAGGAAAATGGGGGCTCCGGGCGGGTGTGGCACCTGTAGCCGAAAGGCACAGGAAATGAATTCGCCGCAATCCCAGAAACTGGCCGTAGGTTCTACGGTAAGGGCATACGTAAGAAGGGCAATGCTAAATACCAGCCACCCAAGCAGGGTGTTTGTTCGTAAAAAGTTTTTCATAAAGAGGAGTTAATCTGATCGGTTTTAGAAAGGCTTCATAAAAGCACCGAAAGTATAACTCTACTTTAAGCCATTAAAAATCAGAATGTTAATAGTTGTTAAGGAGAGTGTTAAAAGTTGTTAGAAGTGGCGGATTACAAATCCTTAACAGATGGCTTTCGGATTGCAAATCCGAAAGAGCAGAAGTAGCAATTACGGCTAACGGTTTACGTATTGGCGATGGTGCGGCATTTGAAAAACGTCAGCTCAACATTTTCACAAATGCCCGATAGAAGCACAAATGTTGAGTTTATTACTGCCAGCCCCACTATTGCCAATACGATGTTAGCCACAGTGCATTTTTGTTGCGTATCTTTTTCTTTATTATAAGTTGTCAATGTAGCAGTCAAAAAAAGGTCGCTCTCTATGAATTACAGCATCTTTATAATCGTCAGGGTGTTCAAAAAATGGAACTTTATGGCTTCTTAATTCTCCTGTTTTTAAAACGTAGCTGTGATTAATGATTTCTTCAATGTCGTCAACCGAATAGCCGACTGGCATTTGAAAAAATTCCCAATGGAAAGTAGTTCCAAAACCAAAATGTTTTCCATCTTTCATTTTAGCAGCAAAACCTGTCCAACCCATTGTGGTCTCGCCACGAATTTGGCTTTGTATTGTCAATGGAAATGCATACTTGCTTTTTTCAACTCTGTCAATGTCGTAGTCATTAATGCAATTTCCTTTTGTTACAAATGTTTTTACGATGTCATAATAACCAAGTCCCAATGAACGGCTAAAAATGCTTTTGCCTGTGTGTTCTTCCTTAAATCGTCTAATAGCTAAATTCACAGTTGTCTTTGGATTGCGAAAGATGACGCAAGGCAAAAATGTTCCGTCTGTCAAATACACAGAAGCTCTGTAACCAAGTCCATAAGCATTGTCGTCCAATGGCTCAATATTGGCTTTTAGGAATTTGATAATATCTTCAGTCTGTTGTTGTCTCATTGCATTGTGGCTAACGTTAAAGCATTGGCGATGGTGGGGCATTTGAAAAACGTCAGCCGAATATTTGCACAAATGACCTTAGAATTACAAATGTTGAGTTTAAAACTGTCAGCCCCACTAATGACAATACGATGTTAGCGGTTCGGCTTTTTGTCAGTATGTCTTTATTTTTTTCCAAGAAACTTAAATATGTTGTTTATGTTTACTCCGAGTTCCCGCAATGTTCGGTTCAAGAATTATTGTGTCGTTCAATATTTTTCCGATACCACCTTTCAACTCCTTTTTCACCTTAAAGTCTTTTATTTCCTTTTTGTCTTTAATGTCTTTAAACACCTTTTCAATCAGTTTGATTACGTCTTGAGGTGTCTTACAAACCTTGGCAATTTCAATAAATACTAATTTGTCCTCTGGAATTTTTCCTCCGATTGATTGATTGTCGTTTCCCTCTAAAAAGTATTTCGGGTGAATTGTTGTAATCATCAAAGCAGGAAGAAGTTCTTTCGGGTCAATTCCGTTCACAGATTCCCAAGACATAAGTTCGGAATAGAAATGACTTTCAGGAATTGCTTGTACAGCTACAGACTCTTTTTCTGCAGC
Organism: Siphonobacter sp. SORGH_AS_0500; assembly: GCF_031453245.1. Taxonomy (NCBI): domain Bacteria; kingdom Pseudomonadati; phylum Bacteroidota; class Cytophagia; order Cytophagales; family Cytophagaceae; genus Siphonobacter; species Siphonobacter sp. SORGH_AS_0500. The sequence continues at coordinate 1,914,568 of NZ_JAVIYT010000001.1, read as the reverse complement.
GAGTTTTGCAATCTTGTCAAAACTAAACTGTCACGCAATGTCTTACTAATCGGTTCATCCCAATTGTAATAGTCAAGAATATAGAGATAGTAATTTCTTTCTATATTCTCTGGAATCGCTGCAATTGTGCTAATTTTTAGTCCCATTTCTTTTTGTATTGTCTGTTCCTAAGCTGACCGCTAACGAGCAGGGCTTTATGCAGGTTGGGAATTAGCAATCCGTCAGCCGACAACCGCTGCCGATTGAAAATATAAAGTTGAATTTAAGAACTAAAGTTGAGATATATTCGTCCAGCCCGACCCACAGCCTGGATTTGCAATTCGTTGATGTTTGCTGGTCATGCCCAACTTGCATAAAACCCAATGTTGCCTGCAGGTTTAGTCCACAAGGCTAAACCTTTTTGTCCTAAAGTCAATTATTACTATGTGGTCAAGGAAAAGTTTATTCCCAATAGCACCTGCTACTTTTGCCTCTTCAAATATGTCTGATTCTCCTTTCTCCAAATAAACAGTCATGTTCTTATATGTGTTCCCTAAAATTTTTACTTGCTTGTCTGTCTTGCCACCTACTGCGTTATAAACCGTGCCAGATTCTCCGTTGTTGATATTATAGAGTGTATCTGTCAGTTGCTTGGGTGCAAACGACTTTGAATATTTAGGAGTTGCGTTCAGAGTAAACATACTTGCACCGCAGTCATACATGAAATTTATTTTTTCATTTCCGATTTGCACTGGCAAAATAATTCTGTTTTTATAAAATTGAAATGGGGAAGAGCTTATTTTTTGTTTGTAAAATCCCTTTGTTAAATTATCGCAGTAACCAATTTTTTTATTTTTAAAGTCAAGAATTAACACTTTGTCTTTAAAAATGTCAACACCAATTGTCCCAATACTAAACCCTTTGTATTTATCAAGTAAGTCTTGTGAAAAACCTCCACCAATTTTATCATTTTTTAAAATTATAGATGGCAAAATTTGTTTTTCAAATTTGAAAGGTGGTGTAAATATCTTATACCAGTTACCATTGCAAACTGTGTCCACGCGTTTTATTTTGTCAGCTAAATATGGAAACTTATTAGTGAATTTTTTAAAAGTTCCACCTTCAAGATAAGTGTAAGGACTGCCCGTGTCAAGTTGCCAACGAAAAAAATAGTCGAGTGTGTCGAGCCTTGAGGTAATGAGCATTACATCTTTGTAATCAGGGTCAGCCCAGTCAAAAGCTACCCAAATAACTTTCTCCTTTTTAAACTTAGATTGTCCAAATGAAATTCGTCCGAGAAAAAGTAGTAATGTTATTACAGTAAAAATTTGTTTCATTTTGATGGTCGTTAAAACTTGCAGACAACGGTTCGGGGCTTGCCGAAGGCGGGGATTTTTAGCACAAAAGTTCAATAGAATTACTAATGTTGAACCTTGCACAAATACTCAGTCGAAGAACTTCAGCCCCGCTATTGGCAAACCCTTGTTAGTGGCTGATGATTTTCCTTGCATCGAGATTCGTTTTTTATCCCGCCTTTACTCCTGGCATTGAAACCTCTTTTATTCTAGTGTTATATAATTCCGTGTAGATTTCCATATAATGAGCTTTTTTTCTTCTTTATTAAAATTTTCTGGCATATTTCCATAGAAGGAAATTTCCGCTAGAATAATTAGGTATTCGTGTCGCATTTGTCTGTGATAAATCCACCGTGCTCCCCAATTTAATGCTCGGTCAATTGCAACTAACATTGCTGCAATGCCTGATATTATTTTTAGGTAGAATATGTCTATTGGCAGCAATGCTGCTAAAGATGTCATAACTATAGCTAAAATAGTTGTACTGTTATAGATAAACCCTCCCAAACACCATATTTATTATACTCTACAATACTGTCATTAATTTCTTTTCTTAGGTCTGTAAAGTCGTAAGTTATTACCTTGTCCATATGGTCATTTGTTAAATTGATTGTTTGTTTCAGTTGTCAAATTTTTACTTAGATGGTCGCTTTGCGTTCGGGCGGGTTTCGAAGCACAAAGTTTCAATTTATTATTAAAGTTAATTAGAAGAACTCAGTCTCAATTTTGCACATCAGCCCGCCTGACGCAAAACCCATGTTAGGCGTTCGTTATTTTACTTTCGCAGCAATTTCATCGAATTTTTCATTCAATAAAAATCCATAAAATTCTGAAACTTCCTTCCAATCTTTTACCCGATGTTTGATTTTCTGTCCTCCGAAAATTAATGAAAGTGTTAAATCTTTATTCACTTCAATCACATTTTCGTCATCGGTTATAACAGAAACCCAAAATGCTCCGTGTTCGTCATCCATTAGTTGAATGTCAGCAATAGCTTTTGCTATATCTGTTTCATCAATATTATCTTTTTGATAACCGCTAGCATATTGTATATAGTTTTCTATCATTGCGTTAACTCATATGATTCCAAAACATGCTCAGGTCATTGTCCATATAGGATTTCAAAAGAATTCGAAAATCTTCGTTGATATCAAGATTGAGTAAGTCTTTTGATAGATCGGGTCTTATTGCCCATATCCAGCAATAAATTTCCTCTTTAAGTGGCGGTTCATTGTATGGAATAAACTCGATAATGTCTTCTGAAACTCCTATCGTATTTACAACTAAAGTGTCAACAGCTGAAAGTCTTTCGTCAAAATTGTCGAAATCAATTATGTCTGTATAATTAACAATCGTTGGATATGATTCTAATATTTTATTTAGTTCTGTCTCCATATAATGACGCCTAACGTTGAAGCATTGGCGATGTGGCAGTATTCTGTGTTCCGTCTGCCCGGTGCCGCTGCTGATTAAAGATACAAAAGCTCATTGTTTATTCTATTGTTCGGAGTTATTCGTCTGCCAAAACCGAAGCTAATTAGCAAACAAAAAGCTGAGAATATATTCATCGCCCTGCCATATTGCCAATACAATGTTAGCGGTTTTTCTTCTTCTCAGGTGGTCTTGTCGCTATCAAAGCAGCCTCTGGTGTTGCATATGGAACAATCCAAAAATTGGTTCATGTGTGAATTTTGGAAATTTAGAATACGCCGTTTCTATTGTTTTACCTATGAGGTCATCAAACTTTTTGACGCCTTACAATTCAAAAGAGCAAATCCAATTTTGTACAAACACTTAAAACTTTCTTCTTCTGGATTCGACTTCTCTCTGCCATGAAGATAATCACTTACCAAATCGTAAATCTCGTTTAAGTAAAGATATGATTTAGCAGGAAAGTTATCATAGCTAACTGAACCTGCCATTTCAATACCTACGCTGTTCTGGATTTGCAATCCAGAACCAGTCTGTTACGGATCTGTGATCCGTATGTGGGGATTATAAATCTATAGCCTCGCACTTTCGGATTGCAAATCCGAAAGTGCAAGGTTTTGATTCTCTACTAACCATTTCTGGTAGGTAAATGCGTCCATCCTCCCAACTCAAGCCATTGCTAGTTACCCCGTAGAAACGCCTATGAATCGACGTCTCTACGGAGTAACTGCCTACCAGTAACTACAAAAAATACAACTCATATAAATTTATACAAGAATATACAATTAGCAAGAACTGGATTTTCTAATTCCCAGCCAACTTCCATATTCGTAGATCAAAAAAATAAAAATATGGAAATAAAAAAATGCTTACTGACCGATACTAATGAAATCTTGTCACTACATGAAGCAGCAAGAATTCTTCAGATGCAAAGAAAAATGGTAGTGTGGCCTTTATTTGATAAATCATTTATTGAAAATGGCATAAAGGAAGATCGGCAGTGGAAAATTGTAGTTGAAAATGTAATGGCTTGCAGTTGGGCTATTACTTTTGAAGATAAGGAAATTTGGGGTAATAAAGACCAGAATAATTCCATATACATTCACCGAATATGTAATAATCCTACCCTTCGAGGAAACAGATATATTGACAAAATTGTTGAATGGGCTAAAGAATATGCGTTACAATCAGGTAAACGATTCGTACGCCTTGATACCTTAGGAAACAATACAAAATTGATTGAGCATTATACTTCCGCAGGATTTAATTTTCTAGGAATATTTAAACTAACAGAAACCTCAACCCTCCCCAGTCATTACCATGACGAACCTAACTGTTGTCTGTTTGAGATTGATTTACAGGCAAACGTGAAGGGCAATAGTTAACCTAAGTAATTTATAAACCGATGGATTGGGTTAATCTTGTAAAAACAAAAAGTGGCTGGTGTCTCCACCAGCCACGAAAGTAAATCATTACTTCACCTCATTTCTCGGATCAGCCACGCTTTTAATCAAATATTCTTTCGGTGGCTCGGCTCCCAGCAAATGCCGCACAAAGTAATCCCAGCGGCGACGCATCATGTAGTTGGAATACGCTCCAAACCCATGACGACTATTGGGGAAAATCACCAGATCATAATCTTTATTCGCTTTTTCCAGAGCTTCAACCACCAGCAGGGTGTTATATGGTGGTACGTTATCGTCTAGCATACCATGAGCCAGCATAAGCTTACCCTTGAGGTTCCTAGCGTGCACCTGATTGGCCTGATTTTCGTAGTTTGACTTGCCATCTTTACCCTTCGTTTCCAGACCAATGTATCGCTCGCCCCAGTCGTCTTCGTAGTTGCGGTTATCATGGTTCCCCGATTCTGAAATGCCTACCTTAAAGAAATCAGGATACCTGAACATGGCACAGGCCGTTGCAAAGCCACCGCCCGAATGCCCCCAAATCCCGACTTTGCTGGTATCCATATAAGCATAAGTTGACGCGAGTTGCTTGATAGCCGAAATCTGATCGGGTAAGGTATTTTCTGCCATGTTTCCATAACTCATGTCATGGAAAGACTTCGAACGTTTGGGGTTACTGGTGCCTTCGAGTTCCACCACAATAAAGCCTAACTCAGCCAGGGCCTGGTTATCCCGACGGGAAGCCGCAAATCCCCAGTTACCTACGCTACCGCCCTGCGGACCGGGGTAGATGTAATCAATCACCGGATATTTCTTATTCGGGTCCAGATGAGTCGGTGTGTAGAGCAAGCCGTAGACATCCGTTTTGCCATCATGAGCTTTCGCTGAAAACGGAATCGGAGCTTTCCAGCCCGCTGCTTTCAGTCGGGTTACATCGGTTTTTTCCAGTTGGGCTACCAACTTGCCACTGGTGTTTCGAACCGTCAGGACGGAAGGAACATCGGGCTGAGCGTAGAGGTCGCTGAAGTAATTACCCGACGGGGAAAGTGAGATCTGGTGATTACCCGGCTCAGGAGTTAAGGAAACCAGATTTTTTCCATCAAAACCTACCTTATAGAAATGAGCAAAATACGGATTACCCGTTTCCTTGCCACCCGCCATAAAGTAAATCGTCCGGTTTTTCTCATCCACATCGGTCAGGCTTAATACGACCCAGTCCCCTTTGGTAATCTGGTTTTTAAGCTGCCCGGTTGTGGCATCGTAGAGGTACAGATGGCCCCAGTTATCGCGTTCGGAATACCAGATGAGTTCTTTCGTTTTCGGCAGGTACTTCCAGCTAATGGCCGTTTGACCCGATTCGAATTGCGTGGCTGACGTTTCACCGAAAACCTCCCGAACGGCACCCGTTACCGCGTCGGCAATTCGTACTTTTTCCTGCTTATGGTCACGAGACGTGGACACAAACGCCAGTTGAGAACCGTCTTCACTCCATTGCACATCGTTCAGCTCTCCTCCCCGACTAATGTCATCACCCAGGGTCGAACGGTGTGGGTCTGGACTCACCTGCAATCGAATAACTTTCGGATTTTCTACCTCAATGATTACCCGGTGAATCATCGCAATGGCACTATCGCCGGGCAAAGGATATTTCCAGGCTTCGAGCGTGGGATGGCCTACGTTTGTTGTAGCCAGATACATATCCCCCACGGCCCGCTCGTCCTGCTGGAAGGTAGCAATTTTTCTGGAGTCAGGTGACCACGTTACAATGGCCCGATCCGAATGTTTCCAGCCCGCATTGTCCGTTGCGTAGCCAAAATCCTTTACGCCATCTTTAGTAAGCTGGGTTAGTTGCCCAGTGCTGAGGTCCCGAAGCCAGAGGTTATAATCTTTGATAAAAGCGGCCTTTTTTCCATCAGGAGACAGCGTTTCATTGCGACGGTCAGCCCGGTTTTTCGGGGTCGTATCAGCCGTAATCTGATACGATTTCAGATCACATTTCCAGGACTTTCCATGGGCAGAAAACGTGATAAACTTTTCATCCGGTGCATACGTAAACTCCTGAAAGGGTAACATCCATGCCGTGTACTTTGTATTCGTAACACCAGAAAGACTTTCCGCCAGTTTCTGTTGATCGAAGGCGGGCGTTCGCGTTCCTTTCGCGGCATTGACCAGTATAAATTCGCTACCCTCAGCGATCAGGTTTCGGTACCAGAAACGATCTCCCGAAAGCCAGGTGGGACGTCCCGGCACATGATCGACGTACTGTTGCGTAGCCGTCAGAAAACGCTCGGCACGAGCGTAATCCTGCGTGGTCATTACGGGCCTCTGCTGGGCATATACACTACCGAAAAGCAGTGCTGGCACCAAAAAAGTACTCCATTGTTTCATACAGCGGGGAAAAGAATGTTTGGTTAATGAAGAAGCTAACGATGCAAAATACGCTTTAAGGAACAACTTGCCTATCTATAATAGATGAAATCGCCAGATTCATCGCAAGCTCATTTATATTGCCAGACGATCATCCCATTCGTAACTCATGAATTCAGAACCAGTCCGCTATTTACTAGCCACCTTACCTCCTGAAGACCTAGCTCAACAGGTCTGGTTTTATAAACGTCACGTAGCAGAAACTTACGGCAGCGTTCGCGGTATGCGGGTGTTGCCTCACATCACTTATATTCCGCCTTTTACACTGCCTGAACAAGATGTGACAATGGTGGAGCAAGGCCTTGCAGGACTCATTCAATCGTTTCAAGCCGAGTCTGTCAGCCTGGAGGGATTTGGGTACTTTTCAGGAAAGAAAAGTCATGTCATTTACGTAGCTGTTGAAAAGACGGAATTCATGCAGCAGCAGTATACAGAGCTAATGGCTTATGCAGTCGAAAACTCACTCTTGTCAGAATCCCAGCTTCGCCCGTCTTTCACCCCTCATCTGACGATTGCTTACCGTGATTTAAGTGAAGAAAAATTTCAACTAGCCTGGCCTTATTTCAAAGATCGTCCCTTTTCAGAAACCATATTTTTGGATCATCTCTGGTTATTGAAGCACGAAGGAAAGAACTGGGAACCGATGACTCGGTTTGATTTTCGTGGGTGATGAATTTGTTACTAATGTCTCTTCAAACGTTGGGAAAATTCGACCTTCCATCCAGAATTTACCAATGTCAGGTACCGCTTAGAGTTAGGGCAATACCCGTAAAACTAAAACCGTCCCGTTTCCAAAGAAGGTCTCTCTCTGCGTTCGAGATGACAGGAAGAGAAAATGAGTAAATAAAGGGTTTGGGTTATAATGGTACCCATCGCGATGTAAGACGTAACCCCTGCTCTGCTATCCCGAGTGAAGCGAAGGATCTCATGGGTGTTAGGAACGTACTTAGGTTTAGGAAAACGTTCATGTGACTAAACAGGGAGGTTATGACTCCGCTTTCGAGCTGACGGCATTAGTTTTTACTTTATTATAATCCGAACAGCCTCAGTACCCCTTATCACTCCTTCTACAATGACAATTCTCTAAACACCTACGCTGTTCTGGATTTGCAATCCAGAACCAGTCTGTTACGGATCTGTAATCCGTATGTGGGATTATAAATTTCTAACAAATCGCTTTCGAATTGCAAATCCGAAAGAGCGAACAAACGTAGAGACGCCGATTCATCGCGTCTTATTTCTCTATCAAACTGTTTTTATTTAGGCGAATTCTATTCATCCGTCCAAAGTGAAGCAGTTTTGCCTAAGAGAGCGAGACGCGATCAATCGGCGTCTCTACGGTAGATTTAGAAACGTGTTTTCTGCCCAAACAAAACGTGGCTGGTGAATACACCAGCCACGGAAATAATAAATACCTTTACTCTTCAAACATTAGCGGAGAATCTCTTCCAAGGCACTTCTATCTTTTATTAACGATATCCATTCAATAGCTCCGGGTTTGTAAGTCCCTTTTTGGTCAATAAAGGCATAACCGGGATACCCGGTAAACGAAAAGTATGCGGCAAGCTCGGCATCCAAGGCCTCATCAATAAAGAAGTGAATGCCCGGCAATTCTAATTCGAAAATTTTTCGCTTCCATTTTCCTTCATCTGAACTACTAGCTGTACAGGCATAGATAAATACCACGGGTAAGTCCTGAGCTTCCTGCTGAAGTTTTTTGCTATGAGGCATCTCTTCCAGGCAGGGTCCACACCAGGTGGCCCAACGATCCAATATGATGGCTTTCCCCGCAAAACTGCTTTTGAGTTTGGCCAGAAAGTCCGTAGCCCTCACCCCCGATACTTTGTAGAGGGTCGCTCCAAAGCTGGTTTTCTCTAAGACCTTACCCAATGCATCTGAGGTCGCAGAGGAACGATCTGAAGCAGCCAACGCCTGGTTTACCTGGTCTACCCTCGCTATCGTTTGAGCGTATTCTTTCTTAGCTATCGCTCGGCACCAGGGTGTAGACATACTTGGAACGATTTGCTGTAAAGCTATTTTCTGCTCCTCGATGTCCTTATCCTGATTAAATAATAATTTTATTATATCTGCCTTGACGGGGGTAAGAAGACTGTCGGCTAAGCGAATGTTTCGCTGCAGTTCCCGCTCGCTAAGCACTTTCAAAATTCTGGGTTTTACTTCTTTATACCACTCAAGCGTCCTGGGATGAGACCTAGCATAATTCTGGGTAGCTCGTAAGGAATCAATGGCCGCCTGTTCCACCTGGGTAAGATCAGGGAAATGAGCGACTTCTTTCCAGCCAACCATAATCTGTGGACCTGGGTAATGACGAATATAATCACACAGATATTGATAAAAGAATCTACTATTACCGGACAATATATACGTCTTATAGTCTCTAATCTTATTAAAAAGACTATCCTCCATCACATAATCTTTAGAACTTAAGCAAATCTGTGCATAGAAACCTAATTGGTGTTCATGTTCCAGTATCCAGCTATAAGGAGACGGATGCTCATGTATAAATTCCTGCTGGATGGTTTTTAGTGAATCAAATACAGGTTTGTAAACAGAAAGAATCTTCTTAGTATCAGGGTACTTTAATTCAGAGAGTTGACTTAAACGTTTTTCAAGAGGCATTTTTTGTTCTACCTTGAAAAATAAATCTTCAAGACAATAGCTATTCAGAGAGGCATCCGTTCCTGTATAAGTGATTCCTTCAGCAAAAGAGCGAAATGAGGACGTTGGTAGTTTTTTCTTACTCTTATCAAACGTGACATGAAGATCACTATTAGCATAGATGCCAGTAGTAAAAAGACCACCAATACCTATAAAAACCTGCTGATAAGGAAGCGGATTTTCTAATTCTAAAGTAAAGCGACCATCGGCATTGATACGAGCCGTTTTCATTTTCTGACCCGTAAGGTTACTAATTGCATATTGAATGGTAAGCTTTTGTAGCTCTTCTTTGCTAACGTGAATAAGCTGGCCCGTCACTTTAGGAATAGACCGTTTAGCAAACTGTTGGTTAAAAGCGGGATCTTCAAAAGCAATGGGTTTAGGGGATTGAGCTATTCCTGTAAAGAAAGGAAGAAGGAAAAGAATGGTAATTAAATTTTTCATAAGCACAATTATTAAGTAGATAAGTAGATGGATTTAAGCGAAGGTATTCTGAATTTTATCAAAACAATACATTATCTAATTAAAATTCATAAAACGCTTCTATATAACTATAAATCAATACTTTACTAATCAATTTTTATTTAAACTTAAAGCGTAAAACAAGCATATCAATAACTTTAATTTGCAACTATTTCAGTATTTTTATTAATTAAAAAATTTAATATTAACCCAATCATACTTATTACCTAATAGAACACCTTTGTTATGATTACCTTCTAAAATAAATGTTATAATCCAGCTCCTACGCTGTTCTGGATTTGCAATCCAGAACCAGTCTATAACGGATCTGTAATCCGTATATGGAATTATAGATCCCCAACAAATCGCTTTCGGATTGCAAATCCGAAAGAGCGAACAAACGTAGAGATGCCGATTCATCGTGTGTTATTTCTCTATCAAACTACTTTTATTCAGGCGAATCCTATTCATCTGTCCAAAGTGAAGCAGTTTTTCCAAAGAGAGCGAGACGCGATAAATCGGCGTCTCTACGGTAGATTTAGAAATATGTTTTCTACACTAAAAGTGACTAATGAAGAAAACAGAGAGATGGTTGATATAGAGAGAGAGATGCTACACTGTTCTGTATCTATCTGTGATCCGTATATGGAATTATAGATCCCCAACCAATCGCTTTCGGATTGCAAATCCGAAAGAACAGAAAGACTTATTACAATAAAACCCGTAACAAACATTACGGGTTTTATTGTAATAAGTCTTATATTCTACTACTCTTACTGCTGAATAAACCAACTAGCAGGAATGTCCTTCGGTTCTGAACCATTGAGGCTGTATTTCAGCTTGAGAGTAAAACCACCCCCACCTTCGATAAAGTCAGCTTCGAAAGGATGAGCCCCTTTACTTAAGGCTACCTGCCCACTTTTTTCGATAGGGAAATGGTTACCGTCGTTATCAACTACCATTCGGTCAGCGATGCGGAGAATTCCGCCGTCGTCGCAGGTATAAAAGAAGCTATACACGCCCGTTTCGGGAACGTTAATCAAACCCCGGAACTGAATTCCGAAACTTGGAGCGGTTACCGTTTGGGGCACCTCCACATTCGGAACCGTAAACGTGCTGTCCGATTTCTCACGCTGCATCAGCTTCGTTGATCTGAACGCTTTTTTATATAAACTTCCTTTTAAACCAGCCGTTTTGCTCGTTACCGTCACGGGCTTGGCATAGGCTTGTTGCTGATACTTCAACGTATACATATCTCCGCGTAAACCCGTCGAAGTAAAAGCCGCCAGCTTAATGGTTTGGGGTTTCGTAATCGTCAACCCTTTACCCAGTTCAGGTGAATTTTTCTCCGGGAACGAACCATCCGTGGTATAGCGAATGGTGTAACTTTCCAGCGGCTTTTTGATGGTTAACGTCGCCTTGTCTACGAAAACGTTCTCTTCCGTGAAACCCGTCAGGTCAGGCAGGCGGTAATGAATGTTGCTTTTCTCCATCATCGGGTAATGCTGCAACAGGCGTTTCTGAAATGAATCGTAGTTCTTCTTATTCGTCCAGACTACTTCCGAGAGGGCTGTCATGCGGGGCATGTAGAGGTATTCAGCCCGGCTTTCGGTGGGAACGTATTCCGTCCAGAGGTTGGCCTGAGCACCCAGGAAAAGTTTCTTCTGCTCGGGCGTAATGCCTTCGGGAATAACCTCCAGATGATACACATTCGATACAGACTGAATGCCTGGAGGGCTATCAAAGTAGAGCGTACTTACGGGCGTCATGATGATTTCATTCCCATTTTTAGCCGCTTCGTAAGGAGCTTTTTTCACCCAGGAACGCCAGTACATTAAAGTCGCCGAAGCATCAATGCCGCCTTCCAGTATTTCATCCCAGCCAATGAGTTTTTTACCCTTGGACGTAAAGAATTTCTGCATGCGGTGAATGAAGTAACTTTGCAATTCCTCCACGTTTTTGATGCCCTCTTTCTTCATCAACTCTTTACAAGCCTCCGAGTTCGCCCAGGTTGTTTTTTCCACTTCATCCGCTCCGAGGTGCACGTATTTACTTGGGAATAAGTCAAATACTTCACTAAACACATTTTCAGCGAATTCATACGTCTGTTCATTACAGGGGCAGATGGGCGTTGAAAACGTTTTGCCCCAACTGGCATCCGTCGTACAGCTCAGGTAAGGATATTGCTTAATGGCCGCCATCATGTGACCGGGCATATCGATCTCAGGAATGACCTCGATGGAGCGTTCCGCTGCATACGCTACAACCTCCTTAATTTGTTCCTGCGTATAATACCCTCCGTATACCTGCTTCCCGTCTTTCATTTTGAGGAAGCGGGGATCAATGATAAAATCTGGATTGTCTTTTGACTTGGCAATGCACGAAGAATCCTGATTATTGAGTGTCCGCCAGGCTCCTTCCTGAGTTAATAAAGGATATTTTTTGATCTCTATCCGCCAGCCCTGGTCGTCGGTGAGGTGCCAGTGAAACTTGTTGAATTTATAGAAAGCCAGTTGGTCAATGTATTTTTTGATGAAATCTACGGTAAAGAAGTGCCGCGACACATCCAGGTGCATACCCCGCCAGGAATACGCGGGCTGATCCTTAATGACTAACGAGGGAATTCGTTTCGCCGCTCCAGCCGAAACAGGCAGTAACTGACGTAGGGTCTGAATACCCCGGGTTATACCTACTGGGGTTTTACCTAATAATTTAATGGTTGAAGCACTTACTTCCAGCGAGTAAGCTTCGTCGTTCCCTAATGAAGCATCAAAACCTAAAACAATCCGATTAGCCGAACCAGCCGCGTTCCCGCTAATGCCTAACAGCGACTTCAGTTGACTAACCTGTGAGGTTAAGGGAGCATCTGCCGGAAAAATCAGGCTGGTTGAAGCCTTCACTTCAAAAAAACCGGCTCCGGGCTTGAGCGACGCTGGGTATGGAATAAGCGGATAAGAATTCGTTTGAGCATGCGTCAACCCGCTAAAAAGCAGGCAGGCAAGCACCAGCAGTTTTTTCATTACATTCGTTTAATGGTAAAACAAAACCCTGGAAGGGGCTTATGGTGGAGGAAGACCCAAAGATCGGGATCATACTCCATCATCGTTTAAAGAATGCAAAGAAAGGGTTTCTACGGCCCGAAACGAGCATTATTACCTGTGTTTTGTTACCCCTACCTGCTCACAGAATTCCAGCACCGGGCATTTGGAACATCGGGGTAAGGTTCCTGTACAAATATGTTTTCCGAACGGCATCAGCAAGCGGTTAATATCAATCCATTGACTCTGAGGAACTTTATTTTCAAGTACGTTCAGCGTTTTTTCGGGCGTGGTGGTTTTTACAAATCCCCAGCGATTCACCACGCGATGTACGTGGACATCCACACTAATAGCGGGGACTCCCGTGGCTACGCCCAGAGCCAGATTGGCACATTTGGGACCGACGCCTTTCAAGGCAGTTAACTGGTCATAATTCGCAGGTAACTTACCGCCGTATTGTGTAATAGCAATTTGGGCAATGGCCCGCATCGTCTCCGCCTTTTGTCCGGGGTATTGACTACCCACCAGCATTTCGGCCAGTTCTTCAAAGGGTATGGCTACTAACTGCTCCGGCGTTCGGGCTCGATTAAAGAGTTTTAACGAAAGCGGAATCGTCGTTTCATCGAGTGTACGGATGGAAATCAAACAGGAAATGAGCTGCTCAAACAGGGTATTATAGCCCCGCTCGGCCAGTTCAAACATAGCGGCTTTGGGATAAGGGGCAATGGCTTTTTCAATGCGGGGTAGCATTTCATTTAAATCAAAGGCACGTTTCATAGGGTTGCTCGTTTCAGATCACCATAGAAAAACCTTTGCCAGTCCTGATTTGGAGAGGCGGCTTTTGTTACGATTCAAATGATTCGCATTTCCCAGCTAGACGCGATGCAGTCGCATCTCTACCTATATCAGGCATGAATGGCGTGATCCGTGGGCAGGTTTTCGCCTTTCTCCCAAATGCGGCGACTCGTCCAGTCAGTCGCTGGATTAGCCCAGAAAGGATCGGTGGTGGGTAATCCTAAAGGCAATAAGGCCGTTGCCGTCAGGTATAAACTTCCGGTAGAAATATATCCTTCACCCAAATCGGGCTGATGGCCGTTAAGGCCAATATACAACCAGCCTTTGCTGTCGTAATTTTTAGGGTTGTCGAGGGTTTTATGCAGAACAGCGGTTAACGCACTGCGAACCTGAGCGGGTATTATTTCAGGAGGTAACTGCTTTAGAAAAGCCGTATTAGCCAGGTGATGGAAAGCCCCGGCCCGGTAACAAATGGAACGTCCAATGACGGGAAAAGTACCATCCGTGGCAATCAATCGCTCTTGAACAGCGGCGTAACGGGGGGCGATTTTATCCATCCGTTTTTTCAGGAAATCGTAACTGTTACCGGGTAAGGTTCGCAGGATATCCACCATGAAAGGCTGGATTACGTAGCTGTTGTAATAATCCCAGTGAAAGTCCGGCCCGTCTCCGAAAATACCGTCGCCTTTGTACCATTGCTCGTGCTGACGCAGAGCATAATCTAGTCGCATTTTGTCGTACTCTTCTCCAATAAAAGCAAAGAATGCTTCGATCATAGCACTGAATAACAACCAGTTACTAAAATAAGGTTGAATCGTCCGGGTTTGTCTGAAAGCGGTCAGTACCTGTGTTTTTACTTCCGTAGGTAAGCTTTGATAGAGCTTCGGACAACGGATTAAACCCTGAGCCAGAAAGGCAGCATCCACCAGCGGCTGACCGCCCTTGGTATAATTCAGGTAATCTTTCGCATTTGGATTGACGGCATTTGCCAGCCCTTTCTGGGCCAAAGAAAAATACTTTTGCCGTAAGGCTTTTTCTTCGGCTGAATCCAGCTCTAACCAGGGACCTATGCCCGCTAACAAACGCCCAACAGCTTCCAGATAGGAGTAATTTTTGCGGTCTGCTTCCTGACCTGGTTTCGATTCCACCGGCATTCGAACTTTCAGCTGATCTTCCGCCAGGGCCGTTAAGACGGGTTCCGCCAGTTTTTGCAAAATACTAACCCAGTACGCCCGATCAGAAGTGGGAGCTGCTGTGGCAGGACTGGCTAAAGTTTCCAACGGATTCAGGGTGCTGACTAATCCCACCCCGCCCAACTGGCGAAGAAAAAATCGACGAAGCATAGGTTACTAGTTTAGTAGTTCCGGGCTTGGCCGGAGGTATTATTGATAAGACCACGGGTTTCTTCATTAACCCTAAACTATTTTTCGGGTTAACTGCCGGAACCGTGATCGTCTCTCGTTAAGCCTAGCGGGCTTGAATATGAATAGCCCCGGATGTCAATCCGGGATAATGGATTTGCAAAACAACCTCCTTTACTCTCCCTTCAGAATTTGCACTGGACCAAGTAACCCGCTCTCCAGCAACTCCCACTCGGGGCGAATCAGGATATTGGTTTGAGTGAATCGCTGGCTTTGCGGTTTGCCACGGTCCCCTACCAGTCGGTTACGCCAGGAGTTTGTGACATCGATTTCCAGCATGTTATTTTTGGCTCGCAGATACCCCTTCACCGAAATTCGATACGGAGGGCACCAGAGTACGCCGAGATCCTTGCCATTCAATCGTACGTGAGCCACCCCTACGTCCTGCACATCACCCAAATCCAGGTAAGGGTTAGCGGGCGTTGGGCTATCAAACGTAATCTGATACGTCGCCTTTCCTGAGTAATACGTAATGCCCTCTTCGGGCCGTTTCGTCCAGCTCGTCAGGGTTTTGAATGCTGCTTTTTCCGGACCACCCCACTTCTGATTAAAGCTTACGTTCCAAGTTCCTTCAATTGTTTTTACGGGCTGGTAACTAATGAAATTTGAAACAGCATTACCCTGTTTGGTTTCAGGAATGGGCGTACGGAATAACACAATCCAGGAGCCATTCGGCGTAAACTCCAGCGGAATGATGGTCCTCCCTTTCTCCTGACGAAAATTTGTTATCGGACGAATTTCGCCCGTTACGGCATTCCAGAGTTCAGGCTGTTTGCCAGTCATACGAAATTCTACTTCGGATTTCTGAGCTTCTTTCTGTTGACTTGAAACGAAATACCAATCCGCCTTACCCCATTGGTAATGAATGTAATCCAGCTTTTTATCAGCAGAAAAATCGGGCTGAATGCCATCCTCCTGCAAGACTTCCCGAGCCGTTTTTCCCCAGATTGTCCGACCTTTCCCGAAGGTATGCTGACCCGAAGAAGTCGATGCCGCCCCCCATAACTCGTCCGCCAGTTTTTTCACTTCGGTTTCGCTGGCGGGGTAATTTTCCAGACTCACGGTATGGGTCGTTTTGCGCCCCAGAACGGTCGCTCCATTTTTCACTAACTCGTGAATCTTACGAAGGGCTTTCAATGATAGTACTCCATGATCGGGAATTACCAGTAAGCGGTAATGCTGACCGTGCTCAAAGGTAACTTGGCCGTCTTTCACGGATAATGCCAATAACCGATCTTCATTGGTCAGATCGTAATCATAACCAGGTAATACTTTCGCCGGATCGTCTTCTTTCAGGCGACCAATATTAGGCACATGGTCGCCATAGTAATACAACACATCGCCCACAAAACGGCTATTTTGAGCCATATACTGAATCCGACTCAGGTACTTTACAAAAGCCCCGGATTCATTCCACCACGTTACGTTCGGATTAAAGTGCGTTCCAGCAAAATATTCCTGACCCGGCAATCCCATTTCGCGGGGCGAGCAGGTAAAAGTATGCAGGAAAATCAGGTTCAGTCCCGAGCAGAACTCATGGTCAGCACTGGGTTTCATCGAGGCCCAGATCACATCATTCCAATGCGGACCGATGGTTGTGAACGACTCCGCTCCAACGAACGGTACATTATAAATGTGAGCGGCACTGGCGGCCTGTTTCACAAAAAAGCGACGTTCAGGCGTGGGTCGGTGCGGCGATGGAGCCCAGAATTCACTCATCATCAGCGAGCTATGTCCGTAGTTCTTCAACCCATCAAACGGACCCGCGTGTGGTCCGGCTGATTCGGGCTGAATGCCCATTCCAAAGGCCCTCGCCCGTTTGGCAAATAACCCGTAATGATGTTCGGAGATACAGTCACTGACCGTTTTACGAAAATCCGCCAGGAATCGGGTCGTTACCTCTCGATTCTCTATAATTTTTCCCGCCAGAATCGGCAAGTAAGGCGTGATCTCATACCCCCGAAACTTTTTGAATTCTGCGGCGAAATCTTCCGTCCAGTTAATACCACCCAATTCCCAGCTATCGGTCTGTAGATACTTAACCGTCTTGCCTGCCGCCGGGCCAATTTCTTTCAGTAAGGGTTCTACGTGCGTATCCCAGTAACGATTGAAATGTTTTTCACTCATGTGATCCAGCACGCGGCCCTTCCACTGGCCGCTCGACGTAGAAACCTCGGCTTCTGAAGGCGTGTACCCCAACCGAATTATGGTCCACTCACCCGCTGGAGCATCCCATTCCAGCACGCCGTTTTTTACCTTATCCGTCAGGGTAATGACATTTTTCAACGTAGCGTCCTCTTCACCGAGCACCGCAGGTTCGTCGGTTAATAAGGGCCGGGTATCCGGAATATTCGACCAACCCACCTCTTCGGAAGCATTTTTAAACTTAAAATCTTTAATGGGTTTGCGGTTATGATTCGCTTTAGCGGGGTAAGCCATTACCGAAATTTCGCGGTAATAGCCATCCTTGATTTTCGGCATGGGTAACTCCTGACGAATCTTGCCGGGCCCTTTTACTTTCGTTTCGGACCAGGTTAGGTGTTTGGTAGCTTCTTCGGGGGTAATATCGGGGCCACCCAGATTCCAGCCACTTTGAATACTCAAACTTAGGGTTAGTCCCAGCCGACTAGCCTCTTTTACGGCATGACGGTATAAATCTCGCCAGGCGGGTGTTCCGAACATCGGGCCTTCAGGTACATCGGCATTATCCCGCTGATTTTGCCCACCGGCATCAAACAAACAGGCTCCACTGAAGCCCTTGGCTTTCATTTCTTCCAGATCACGGGTGATGGCTTCTTTGGTTACGTTGCCATTCAGCCACCACCACCAGCAACGAATGCCGTATGATTGAGAAGGATTTTTAAACTGTTCGTCAGAAGGCCCGGAATCGGGTTTGAAACTTAATGCGGTGAGGAGAAGAAAAAGAGAGAGGTACAGACGGTTAATCATTTCGAAGTAAAGGAATAGCTACAGAAGAGACGAAAGATAACAGGTGCGGCCCGTATCCGCTAACGCCTTTTCTCTAAAACTGTCCTGCTTCATCCTTGTCTAAACCCATTCATTGAACCAGACCTTTCAGTTGAAAAAAGGTCTGGCAATCCTTTCACCGATTCAACAACATTGAGATTCAGACTTTACTAACCTCTTGAATAAAGATTGTATTGGTGATGTCTATTCCTCCTCTTAAGGCTTACCCGCTCAATGCTTATTAAATAGTATGAAAAAAGGGTAACAGTTTTTGACTGCTACCCTATCCAATTAATTCCTATTCGTTACGTCGTCACAGGTGTTTTCTTTGCCATGACTCGTGTGGCTTTACTCTGAGGTTTCTTTTTGTTACGTCTGCCCCACCAGAGAAGCGTTCCGGTAATGGGTAAGCTGGCACAGATCAAACTGGCAAAAAAGGCCAGAATCTTACCGGGTAACCCCCAGATGGCTCCTACGTGAATATCGTAATTCATCCGGCGGAGTAACTGAGCGACATTGGCATCGGCGTACTTACCGCTGTACGGACCAGTAGCCGCGATTTCTTTGCCTGAATGCTGATCAAAATAGTGATAATCCACTTTATAGTAAGTTCCAGCCCGGTAATTTACGTAAGAGAAAATCGAGCTTACCTTATCTTCTGGAAAGGAAATATTAAGTCCCTGATGATTGGGATGCTTCAGGCTATAATCCCGCCAAATCTGGTCGACGCGACCCATTAATGGCGTAGTGGCCAGTGCCGTGGTATCAGAAGGAGGAATGAGATACGCGTCGGACCCTTTCCCACCCGTGGCGGTGTACAGTCCCTGCGAAAACCACTGAAAACCCCAGACTAATCCCGTAATGGCAAAGACCATCCCCAGAGCCATAACGTAGAAACCCAGCACATTATGCAGATCGTAGTTTTTACGTCGCCAGGCAGCATTCCATTTAATGGTGAAGCGTTGTTTGGCTGCACTTTTGTTTTTAGGCCACCATAATATCAATCCGGTAATGGTTAATACCAGAAAGATCAGGGTTGCGGAAGCTACAATGGGCTGGCCGATTTTCTCGGGCAACCATAGGTAATAATGGCCGTGTAAAATGAAGTGGAAGAAATCGTCGTCTTCATTCCATACGTGCAGAACTTTACCCGTATACGGATTGATGTAAACGACGTAATAATATTCAGGATCGAAGTTATAAAAACCGACTTCAGCACTGCGATTGGGCAATCCATACAATACGCCATCGGCGGCTTTTCCAGGTAGAGCTTTCTCGGCGATGGTTCGTAAAGCAAAAGGAGCTAAGGGAACGGCCTGAGCAGGCTTCTCAACGAATCGATAGGGTTGTGTTACATTCTTAATTTCCTGTTCAAAGGCTAGTATGCAACCCGTAATAGCCACTACAAAAACCACTAAACCGGAGGCTAACCCCAGATAAAGGTGTATCCAGCCTATCCATTTTTTAAAGCTCATTGCGTTCGGTCTGATTTTACAAATCAGGACAAATTTATCAATTCTGATCTATTTATAATTGGTCTAAGAAAGATTTATAATAATAAGGACTGGATAACTGGATACGAGAGGGTCGATTTGTCAGCCATTCAGCCGAAGCAACAAGTAATCGAAAGAGATTCCCGCATTCGCTTGGCTCTAGCCGAGTGACTAACTAGCTCTAGGCCTCTAGCTGGTAGAATGCAAACTCATAATTAGTTACAAAACAGCTTTCCCAAGCAAAAACAAGCTTGCAGCCATCGGCCAGAGGCCTACCAGACTACATCATAGCTCGGCTAGAGCCGAGCGACTGCGGGGAAGTAATCTAATGAGACATACTAGTAGAGAGTACACCATAACCATACATTAACCACCGATCCAGGTTTATCAATTGGTAGTTAATACTTATTTTTCGGTACGATTACTTCTTAGGGTATCACGTAATTTTCGGTTCAAACGCACCTAAGATGACCGAAGATTTCATTCATTACCTCTGGCAATTTCAGAAATTTGATCGTACTGATTTACAGACCTGTGCGGGTGAAAAGCTGCAAATTCTATCAGTGGGGCAAGCTCATACCCACGCTGGACCCGATTTTCAGAATGCTCAATTGATTATCAATAGCATCAAATGGGCTGGTACCGTGGAAATTCACAGGCGATCTTCCGACTGGATCAGACATACCCACCAAACCGACGAAGCGTACGAAAACGTCATTCTTCATGTCGTCTGGATTCATGATCAGGCTATTTTCAGGAAGGATGGATCGGAAATTCCAACGCTTGCTCTTCAAAATCGTACGGATGAAACCTGGCTACAGCGTTATCGCTCGCTCATGGATGGAAAGGAAACCCTGGCTTGTGGAGCTCAGTTTGCTTCCTCCAACGAGCTCTCCCGACGAATGATGCTGGATCGCACGCTGATTGAGCGGTTATCCGTTAAATCACAGAAGGTGCAACAAATTTTGGAATCAACTCAAAATGATTGGGAAGAAACGAGTTGGCAAATGCTGGGAAGGTCGATGGGAGCTTCGCTCAACGCAGATCCGATGGAATGGTTAACTCGATTGGTGCCCCTGAAAATTCTCCGCAAACACCGCAATCAGCCCTTTCAAATGGAAGCTTTGGTGTTTGGAGCCTCTGGATTGATTCCTGAAAATCCCACCGATACCTACGTGATTCAATTGCAAAAAGAAGCCCATTTTTTGATGAAGAAATATCAGATTGAACCGCTTCCTAAATCAGTGTGGAAATTTTTAAGATTACGCCCCGCCAGTTTTCCTACCGTTCGTATGGCTCAGCTCGTTCAGTTAGCCATTGAGCCCCTACCTCTATTTTCATTTATTCTTAGCTGCAATGAAACCCTTAGCATCGAAAAGCAATGGCAAGTCCGCCCTTCGGCCTACTGGCAGTCGCATTATACCTTCGAAAAACCTACGAAACAGGGCATTACTCAGCTCGGGAAAGACACTATTCAGCGGATGGTTATTAACGCCGTTGTTCCCTTACTAACCGCGTTCAGCCACTACAAAGACGACCCTACCTTTCTGGATCGAGCCATTGAATTACTGGAAAAACTACCTTCAGAAACGAATACGTGGATAGATACCTGGAAAAAATACGGTTTGAAATGCCAGAATGCTGCCGATTCACAGGCCGCTCTGGAATGGGTGCAATCGTACTGTAACCAACGCAAATGTTTGAATTGCAGCGTGGGAATAGGTGTCTTAAAAGGATAATCCATTTTCTAACCCTGTAGAGACGAGATTGATCGCGTTTGGGTAGAGGCGGTTTTATTACGTTTCACTGACTAAAGGGCAGTTTTGTTACCTTCTAACTCATTCCCCGGCCAGATGCGATGAAGTCGCGGCACTGCATAAAAAAACGGCTCTAACTGGAAAATCCAAGTAGAGCCGTTTTTTAACATCCAATCACTAAAACTTATACTGTTTCGAGAATGCGACCTTTGCCGCCATTTTCTACAACTACCTGATTAGCAAATTCTTCTGCTTTACGGGATTTATAATTCCACCAGCGTTTACCGAAGTTTTTCTTCATTAAATCATCGAACGTCCGCATGGCCGTGATGTTGAAGATCCCTTCTGCACGCGTTGAAATGGATGGATCGAAGGCACGAACGGCCAGAGCATATCCCCCTTCCAGGTAATTCATGTAATGCCACACGCCGGAAGGAATGTATAACATATCCCCATGTTCCATGATGCAATCGTATCCTTCCAGATAACGCATGGCCGGGTGTTTCTCGTAATCAGGGTTTTCGGGATCCACGTAACTCAAGATACCGTAGGGCATCCGATAGAGGTGTTTCGAATATTTCTGATCAAACAGGATTACCCGTTTTTTACCGTGAAACTGCGTCAGGAATACATTCGACAAGTCCATATCGTAGTGCAAATACACGATTGAACCGGCACCACCGAAGAACATCATCGGATACTTCTTGAGGAAGCCTTTCATGAGATGTTCAGGGAAGGTAAAGTCATTACACAGATCAGGGATGTGATCAAAGATATTGAACAGGAACATTCGCAAATCTACTGGTCCTGAAGCAATTAAGTCCAGATATTCTCCAAACTTCATCACCTTGTCAGGCTGATTCAGCTTCGAACTCGGCGTAGGTTTGGAGTTATCGTACAAAGGTACTTCGATATTTCCCGCCAGGGTCTTGAAGTAATCCAGACGCCACTTTTCAAAAGCAGGCCACTTTTCGGTGATACCCCGCAGAATAACCGGGCGATGGGTTTTTAAATATTTTTCGCGAAACTCTTCACCAGAGATGTCCGTAACAATGTCGACAGGCTGCAGCTTCATATTGGTATTACTAAATTGAATTTATCGGATAGAAATGGCAAAAGTAACGCATTTTCATTGCATAATTCCAATACGTTTTTTGAAAAGATTGTTCCCTTTTCAAAGTAATTATTTTTAAAAGACGCTGTTCTTTAGAAAACGTCAACTCTAACTTTTCAATTCTGCCCGTTGATTCAATTCAATCTATACTTAATTCCGCATCATGTTAACCCCCGTAATGAGAAACACGGTTCCTACTAAAAAAGGCACTAGCGATTCCCATTGGGAGATTTTCCAGCCCAGCGTGGTCTTCCCATCATTAAGAAAAGCAACACAGGCGAAAAGAATAATCATGGTTCCTAAAATCGTAAAAAAAGCCCCAAAAAACCGAGTCATGGGATTGGGCGTGGAAGGCTGCATGGATGTGATGAGTTAATGGTTTACTTACGAATTCTTTTGGACAACGTATTGATTTATCGACGGTTATCATCGCCCTGTAACATTCCCAGATAACTGTGATAACGGCTCAGGGCAATCGTTTCAGCCTCTACAGCATCCCGCACCGCACAGACGGGTTCATTCACATGAAGGCAGTTATGATACTTACATTCATTGAGTAACTCCCGCATTTCCGGAAAGTAATGACTGATTTCAGACGGAGCCATATCAATTAACCCCAGTTCTTTAATCCCCGGTGTATCAATCAGATACGTACCCGATTCGAGTTCAAACATTTCGGCGAAAGTCGTGGTGTGCACGCCTTTATTAGCGAAAGTAGATACTTCGCTGGTGCGTAAATCCAGATCGGGAGCGATGGTATTCACCAGCGTTGATTTACCCACCCCCGAATGGCCGGAAATCAATGATACTTTGTCTTTCAACAAAGCTTTTAACTCCTCGATTCCTTCACCCGTCAAGGCCGAGGTACGCAAGGTACCATACCCCAGATTAGCGTACATGTCCATGATGGGCTGATGCTGATCGCGGCCTTCTTCATCGAAAATATCCTGCTTATTAAAGACGATTAATACCGGAATTCGGAACGATTCTGCTGAGACCAGAAACCGATCAATAAAACCAAGCGACGTGCGTGGGAAATCAAGGGTAACAATCAAGACGGCCTGATCGACATTGGCAGCCAACAAGTGAGCCTGACTAGTTTTATGAACCGATGCCCGGGCGATGTAATTATCCCGATCTTCTATCTCGTTAATGATGGCCGTATTTTCATTCTCATTTTCAATGTCCATCCTAACCCGATCTCCCACCGCCAACGGATTGGAGGTTTTCAGACCTTTGAGCTTAAATTTCCCTTTCAATCGAGCCTGCCAAACATGGCCTTCTTCATCCCGTACATCGTACCAGGAGCCCGTTGATCGTATGACTATTCCTTTTTCTGACATCTATTTCATGACTATAAAGTAAGTTTGATCTGGTTTGAGGAGGTTTGATGGAAAACGTTTGAGACTCCTATCGAACCGTTCAAACCTCATCAAACAATTACCTAACTCCTACTTCAAACCCTATTCAAACTTTCTCGAACTAACTTCAAACTTCTTCAAACCTACTATTAAACTACTTTCAAACAATCCATTCATACTTCAAACCCCATTCAAACCTCCTCGAACCAATTTCAAACCCAGTTAAACTTTTAAACTACGCATAATCTGCTCCGTAGCTCCGATTTTGCTGTATACATACGCTCGGCTGGTTTTGGCTTCGTGCTGGTATAGATCAGGCTGTTGTAATATGTTTGTAAATATCCTCGTAAATTCCGTACCATCCGCTACCGCATGAGCCGAACCTAAAGCTAGTAAATCGTGAGCTTCCTGAAACTTTCGGTATTTCTTGTCACCAAAGAACAGCGGCATGCCCCAAACGGCGGCTTCTACGATGTTGTGTAACCCATTTTTATAAGCCCCACCCACAAAGGCAAAATGCCCATACCGGTATAAGCTCGCCAGCATCCCAATGTTATCAATCCACAACAAATCGGCCTGCTGAACGGCTTCGGTAGTTGCCTGAGAATACCGAACGGATTTTACGGACACTTCATTACTCCATTGCTCTATTTGTTGAATATCAATCTCGTGCGGAGCTATAATACACTTTAGTTTATGTTTCCCAACGTATTCATTTATGCAATAAGCTATCGTTTTCCAGTCTTCCGGCCAGACCGACCCACCGACTAATACCTTTGCCTCTCCACAAAATTGCTCAACAACAGGAAAGCTTTTAGCCTCCCGGGCAATCTCCACCACGC
This sequence comes from Siphonobacter sp. SORGH_AS_0500, assembly GCF_031453245.1. NCBI lineage: Bacteria > Pseudomonadati > Bacteroidota > Cytophagia > Cytophagales > Cytophagaceae > Siphonobacter > Siphonobacter sp. SORGH_AS_0500. The sequence continues at coordinate 1,890,041 of NZ_JAVIYT010000001.1, read as the reverse complement.
GATCAAAACGGGTATCTCCCGATAAACTAACATTGGTAATAGAAATGCTTTTGAGTAATTTCAGCGACTCTTCATTCTGTACGAAAAGATGCGAAAAGCATTTCAGAATCGTTCGGTAAAAACCGCCGTACGACTTGAAGAAAATTTGATCGGGACGGAAAATGGCGGAAAATAGAAGGACTGGAACATTCCGTTTTTTGAGTTCATGCAAGTGATGATACCAGAACTCATACTTCACCCAAAAGGCCATTTTGGGTTGAATAATGTCTACAAATTGTCGGGCATTTTTGGCGGTATCCAGTGGCAGGTAACAAACTAAATCTGCCTGGTTATAATTTTTCCGAAGTTCATAACCCGAGGGTGAAAAAAACGTCAGAACAATTTTCCAATCCGGGTTTTCTTTCCGAAACGTCTCGAGTACGGGCCGGGCCTGTTCAAACTCTCCCACTGACGCACAGTGAAACCACGCGGTTTGAGGTGACGGCTGGTAATGCTCCAGTTGACGCCAAAGCTGTTTTCGTCCCTCAATCCACAGCCGGGCTTTGGGATGAAAAAAAGCGGCCAGGCGAAACCCCAACTGCATAAAAAAGACAGAAATAGTATAAAAGAAAGAATACAAGGTCTGGAATAAACTTTTTACGCACCAAAAATAGAACTTTGTCGGCGTATTCGAACGTTCGAGGTTGAATACAAACTTATTCAAAGACATCTTTTTATATTCTTAATTTCCTATGAACTGGCAAGCCATTACTGAACTGGAACAATTAGAAACGATTGCACAAGCGTCTTTTGATCATCCGGTTCTCATTTATAAACACAGCACAACCTGCTCCATCAGTGCCACAGCCAAGTCCCGACTGGAACGTCAATGGGATGACAGTCAAGGCATTGAAAGTTATTACCTAGACTTATTACGCTACCGTCCTATTTCGCAGGCTATTGCTGAAAAATTTGAAGTACAACACGAATCGCCACAGGTATTACTGATTCGCGATGGCAAATGTGTTTATAATGAATCGCACTTTGCCATTCAGTTTGGCGAGATTCTGGCGAATGCTTAGAATTGATATTTTTGATACAAGAAGAACCTGCATGGCATTTATTCCCATGCAGGTTCTTCTTGTATCAACCCAAAAGGCTGTTCAATTCTCTCATCGTCGACCTTTATCTTTTGCTCAAGATAACAAACATCCAAGCTGTCAGCTCGAACACAGAAAGAGAACTTAGGCCGGATGGGGCGACTTTTACGTTTGCTAAAGGTCCCTCAGGTTCAAGTAAATTCGAGACGGTAATTAGGTTCTTCCCTTCACTCTGGATGACAAGGTCAGGGGTATAACGGCAGGTGAGAACCTGCCTTTGCTTTAGGAACGAGATGGAATCTCGCACCAGAGGAGTATTTTATTTAAAGACAGCTTCTCTTAGGAAACATTTTTTCGATAGATCAGGTTATATTCTTCCCTCCTTACAAATGGTCTATGAAAAAATTGCAATTACAGGTAAATCTGACCTCCTATTCTTCTGAAAATGAGCTCCCCGAAGCGGAGCAAAAATTGGTTCAGCAAGCAAAAGAAGCGACTTATAAATCTTACGCTCCTTATTCAAACTTTCATGTAGGAGCCGCTCTATTACTGGAAGATGGTAACATTATCACCGCTAATAACCAGGAAAATGCGGCTTTCCCATCGGGTTCCTGTGCAGAGCGTTCGGCTATTTTCTGGGCTGGAGCGAATTATCCAGATATAAAAATCAAGTCGATTGCGGTATTGGCTCGCCCCGGCGAAGGCTCTGTTTTTCAGCCCGTGTCCCCTTGTGGTAATTGTCGGCAGTCAATGCTGGAATACGAACATCGGCAGAAAGAACCCATCCGATTGCTCATGCTCCAGCCCGGCGGTGGTATTATTGCTACAGAATCCATTGCCGATTTATTACCCGTGAAATTTGACGCGGATGATCTCTTTGGGAAGTAGCATTCACCCAAAAGCTACTCAGCGTTTTTGCACAGAGGTTACTAAGTTTCGCTATTCTTTGCTTCATTGCTATTCCAGACTTGCCATCTGGAGTCGATTTGTCGCAGATTGATGGTCTGTATGCGGGGATTATCCATCCCAAAAGTAACCCCATCGGGGTTGCATAGGAAGAGCTCCAGGCTGGATGGTCCTGGGCTAGATAGCCCCTCCGCCTTGGTTGGTGTCCTCACCAGCCAGGGCGGGGGAATTAATAAGTGCATCAACCTACCCGCCCGTCCCCCGGATTTTCATCCGGGTCCATCCAGACCGGGGCTATCCATGTTGAACCCCTCCGGGGTTATGCCTCACATTTCCAAACCTCTTCCCTACCTTTACGCCTTGATTGGTGTCCTCACCAACCTCTATGCTTTTAGTAAGGGCTGGTGAAGACACCAGTCAGGGTGGCAGAAATGTCCAGACTGGTTACCCCGGATTATCATCCGGGGCTACTCATATTAAACCCCTCCGGGGTTATCACTTCCATTTCCAAACCTCTTCCCTACCTTTATGGGTTTTCTATTTTCAACTGAAAACTGAAAACTGAAAACTGAAAACTGAAAACTGAAAACTGAAAACTCAAAACTCAAAACTCAAAACTATTTATAAATAACCACTGGCCCCAATAAGCCCGAAGGTTCTAGTTCCCATTTGGAAGCGTCGAATGGCTTATACTGAATGCTTACAAAATTGATATCGTAGAACTTCCGCCAGGGAAATTTATCCGTATCCAATTTTCGAATTCGGTTAGCCGAGCTATTGGTTACGTCTACTTCCAGCGTATTCTGGGCTTTCAGTAACTGGGCAGGAATCTGAATTCGGTAAGGCAAGCTCCAGAGTTTGCCGAGTAACTGACCATTCAGACGAACCGTGGCCGTTTCCCGGACGGAGCCTAAATCCAATACTCTATTTTCTCCCGGTTCCCAGTTAGCAGGTAATTTGAATTGAATAGAATAGCGGCCCGTTCCACTAAAGCTCTCACTTTCAGAATGGTCCAGCTCCGTCCAGGAAACCAGTCGGGACGTAGCCAATGGCGGCGGCATTTGCGGCTGACCTTCCAGAAAATCAATTTTCCAGATGCCCTTAATGCTTAACGTATCTTTCGCCAGCGGATATTCTGGCCAAGCTTTTCCTTTTCGCATGGAAGCAAAAGTTTGCAGAAATACTGACTCTCCGGGTTCCAGAGCCAGTTCAATTTCCGATGTACTATCCGCCTGAGCCCTTACCGGAACATACCCCTGACGATTTCTCAAGGGATCCGTTACCTCTACGGAACGAGCCGCACTGGCTAACCGCAACGTTCCCCGATGAAATTCATTCCCTAAATTAGTAACGAAGTATAAGGTCCCTTCTGCATTTTTTTTCCGAATGTAGGAAAGCCCCAGCTCAGCCATATTTTCCTGACGAATCTTCCATGCTTTCAGCTTTTGCAGGTAATCCGCCGCTACGAGTGGTTGTAACGGTTTGGAAAGCTCGGTCCATTGCTGTTTCCGCGTTTGCCCGTTGTGGTAACCGCTGGCCTGAGCAGGTAATGCCTTCACAAAAACAATTTTCGCTCCCTGTTTACTTAGTTCCTGAAGCTTCGCCAGCGTTTCAATCGGCATGTATTTCGTTTCTGGAATAACCAGAGCGGGATACACCGTTCCGGCCTCGGAAACAAGTTTTCCATTTTTCACCGAAAAGCGATGTAACAGACTATCCGACACAAAATCGGACTGATACCCGTGCATCCGAAGTTCGGAAGCTGTAGCACCAAAAGGCGTATCATTCAGCCAGCGACGGGCATTTGCATGAACATCCAATAAAAAGGGAGCCTCGCCCGCTGCTACGCCATGCCAAACGTCCTGAATCGGGAAGTATAGCAATACACTGGCATCAGGTTTGGCGGCCTGTAATCGCTCCTGCCCTGCGGTAATGTATCGGTTCAGTTCCGGTAAATCTTTCCAGAAATGGCTTTGCTGGTTATAATTAGTCGAAGCATAAAATAGCCAGCCGGGCCATTTTTCTTCGGGTGGGGAATAGGGTATGCCGTGATAGAAGATGTGATTAACTCCGCCCGTAAATAACTCATCCACAATGGGTTTAATCTGCGAAAGTGATACCCGAAAATGTTCAGCCAACCAGGTTGAGGTTTCGGAAGATACCAGCGTTTTTCCCGTCAGGTGAGCCGCTGATGAAGCAAACTGCATGGTTAAGGTTCCGGGAACGCCAAAGCGGGTAGAATCATAGTCGGGGTCTAAACGGTAATTAGGAATTTTATACTGTTTGCTACCGAAGTATTCCGTTTCAGGTATGTCCGCCAGAGCGTATAAATCAATGATATTTCCGGGAGAACCGTGGGCCTGATCGCGGGTAATTTTTCCATTTCGCGTCGACCATTTCGTCCATAAACTAGTAAAACGATCCCTTAGCAGTTCGGATAAAGTCGTATGGTAATCGGCCCACTGCTGGCGTTCTTCCTCTGTTAAATTCTCTTTTCGTTTTAAAATCGCCGGATTAAAGTCATAGCCTCTGCGACGTTTGAATTCAGGTAAGAAATCATTGGTCCAGGTAGCCCCGTATACTTCGTACGAGTCGTTATAATAGGAACGTACTTTGTTGTTTTTGAGAAGGTTCTGCTCAAAATGAGTCAGGTAATTGCGAATGGCCGTTTCGTCGAAAGGGTTAACGACGAGTCCTTCGCCACCGGGAGCCGCCCGTTTTACCTGTTGTTTTGTGGGTAAGTTTAGTAAGCTATCCCCTTGAAAGTCAAACTTCCGGGCCCCATCGCTTTCCCTTACCCAGGGGCCTCCATAAGGCCAGCCCGTCCCCAAGCTTAAGTCAATGCCCAACCCTAATTTTTCGGCTTCCTTCAAGGTAATGTCCAGAGCCTTATTCCATGATGGACTCAGAAAGGGCAGGAATTGCTGCTCGTACCCCTTCACTCCGTAGATGGGAATGATGTGTAAACCTCCCAGCCCCGCGTCAGCGTAGTCTTTCAGGTTTTTACGGATTCCCTCTTCGGTGACCGCACTCCCCATCCACCACCAGTACGCCCAGGGTTTTGCCGTATTGATCTTGGTTTGTGCCAGGGAAGAAAGCGGCAGCAGCAGCAAGCAGGCGTAACGAATAAACTTCATTATATTCAAATTAATCCTCTAAAAAACACAAAATAGAGCAATTGCCCTTGGGTTTTCTGGTTTTCTTTTGGATAAAGACGATTTGAACGTTAGTGCCTCGTACGATTGCTTACAAAAAAAGCCCCTGTTCTTTCCAGAAAGGGGCTTTTCAACGATGAAATCTAACTTCAACAGCTTATCCTTCAGCTCCGGCACCGTCCTGCACGTCGAAGCACAGGGAAGCAGCACCCAGAAGTCCGGCATCATTTCCGAGCGTAGCCCGTTTGATTTCCATGGTTTCCAGGTTATAAGGAGTCAGCCAGTATTTGAGTTGTTTCCAAACAGCAGGCATAATGAAATCGAAAGAGGCCGATAAACCACCACCGATCAGGATCAGGTTAATATCTAGGATCCGTACCAATGAAGCCAGACCATCTCCTAAAATTTCGCCTACGCGTTCGAAGATTTTCAGAGCCAGTTCATCATCAGCCGCAGCCGCAGCTACCAGACCTGTCGTTGAGATCGTGCCATCACCGGGTAATTGCGTCGCTCCGGCGTAGTCTTTCCGCATGCCATTGGCCAGGTTGAGTAACTCGTTTTTACCGATGTTACGCTCCAGCACTTTCCCATTTACGGAAGGAATATGACCGGGTTCCATAGCGTTTCCGTTCCCGCCCGTGAATACACGACGGTTCAGAATAGCCGCTCCACCTACTCCCGTTCCGAGGGTAATGAAGATATAGTTCTCGTCGATTTTCTCTTCGCCAAAGTAAAATTCGCCTAACGCAGCCGCATTAGCATCATTTTCCAGATAGAAAGATACTCCGGCAAAACGACCGCTCAGGTACTCAACCAACTTAACGTTATTTAATTCAGGGATAGCTGTAATCTCGAGGGGTACAGTACGCTTATTATTAATCATTCCCGGCAGGCCAATACCTACTTTCGTCAGAGAAGGATTATCAAGTAATTGCAGCGAAATGGCATCCCCCAGCCTTTCTTCAAAGTGGCCAGATTGCCGCCAACTCAGTGTATCGTGGCTGTAAAAGTTGGAAATTTTACCCGTGTTTGCGTCTACGATGCCCATTTTGACGTTCGTTCCGCCCACGTCTATGCCTAAGTACTGGTTATCAGCCATGAAAATTGGAAACAGGTTTTGGTAAACAATTGCAGAAAACTGGGGCGAAAATAAGGTTTCTCTTTCTTAATTTATTCTTTTTATCCCCATTACATTCATTAAAAAATAAAATTTTTTAAAAACAAATCTTTTCGAAAGAGAATTACTGTGTTTTCCGTTTGCTATTGTCTGTTTTCAATGCATATCTATCCTGTAAATACGAATTATTGGCCCTCAACGAGTTTCGTCAAGTATAGCTAGTATTTCCTCTCGTATTACAAATTTACAATCCGGCTTCACACTAGTGGAATTCTACAATACGCAAAAGCGTTAAGCTCATGATCTGTCAAATTACAGGTTTGATTGGAATCCACCCCAATTGAAAACGGCAAACCGAAAACTGACCACTCATCAAATATCCCCTAATTGTGGGCGGATCAGGATTTCTTCTACTACTGCCGAAGGTGACAGGTGGTAACTTGTCCAGAGTAATTCGGCTACGTCTTCAGGTTGCATAAAGCGACTTTCGGGTAGGTCTGTCCCGGCCCAGCTGTTGGTGTATACGGCTCCGGGTAATACGGCAGTTACTTTAATGCCTTTCGTTTTGAGTTCTTCCCGTAGCACTTTGGTCATCCCTAATAACGCAAACTTGGAAATGCAGTAAGAACCCCCGTTGGTATACGCCGTAATACTTGCCGTTGAACAAACATTCACAATATACCCCCGCTGGCGTTCCAGCATGTTTGGTAACAAAGCCCGCGTCAGGTGGTAAGCAGACGCGACGTTTACATTCATCAGAAATTCAAAGGTTCCTTCTTCTTCCTGATGGATTTCGCCCGGCAGAAAAAGCCCAGTGTTATTCACCAGTAATTCCAGTGGTCGATTCTGGCTTTTCACGTAGGCTACGAAGGCTTCCAATTGGGAGCGTTCCCCCAGGTCTGCGGTATAGGTTAATAAGGTACTGCCGGGAAACTCCTGCTCCGTTTCTTTTTTGAACTGTTCCAGGTCTTCGGCGTTGCGTGCTACGGTAATGGCATCAAAACCATCCTTCACAAATCGTCGAATGATTGCTTTTCCAATTCCTTTGGTTCCACCCGTTACCACAATCCAGGGTCTTCCAAAATGACTTCCTACCGAAGTGTGCATGGCATTATCAGATTTCAAATCACTCATTATCAGCAAATTATTAATTCCGTATACGAAAAAAAGAAAAAGAACCTTTTCTTTACCGCATACAGTCAGGTGTTCTGGTGCTTAATTCGTAAAAAATTTATATTCCCATGCGAAAATACGCCCTGCTTTTGGGTTTCCTCCTAATCGGTACCTTTCTACACGCTCAAACTCCGTTTTACGTGAAGGTTGGCGTGGGGCCAAGCATTCCTTATGGGAAGTTCGAAGATTCTGATACGCAGGAATTAGCCGAGTTGGTCAATATCGGCCCTAACTACGGATTGACGCTTGGACATGACTTTTCGCCACATTTCGGAATAGCCCTGACCGGAACCTACTGGACGCATTCGGTTAAACAAGCCCAAATGACAGAATATCTGAGGAATCGGTATCTACCAGCAGGTTATGCTCCGCTGGTTAGCGAACTTCGGGCAACGGCAGAAAATTTCAGATTTGCTTCGGCTTATCTTTCGCCTTACTATACTTTTGAGCTGGGATGCCGGTTTCGCGTTGACCTGCGATTAAATGGGGGCCTCCTTTTCGTGAAATTTCCCGGCATTGTGGGCGAAGGCAGAGCCGTTTTTCCGCTGGATAATAATACGTACGATTTACGGGTTTCGACCCCTCAAGTCAGTTCACAGGCTTTAATGTATGGAGTCGGAGGAAGTCTTCATTATGAACTAACACCAACAGTTAAGCTGTTCGTCGATGTGGATGGTTTGCGTTCGCGTCCGGTTTTCGATGATATTCCCATTCAAGCGACGCTTGGCCCGGTTAGTTTAAACACAGCTCGGCCCGCCTTTACGCAAACTGCCGGAACACTCAGTGCCCGATTGGGCGTTGGTTTGTTTTTTTAATTAAATCAGTAACCTGAAATTTGGGAACCGTGCTTCGCCGCCATTCCTGATTTCTACCCTTTACTTTAGCTACGTTTCAGCCATGAATTTACTTACCCGACTCGGGCGTTACTTCATCTTTATTAGTTTGCTTTTCACCCGCCGCGAGAAAGTGAGCGTATACGTAAAGCAAATACTAGAAGAAGCCGTTGCCATCGGCATCGATTCCATTTTTATTGTCTCCATTGTGTCAACCTTCATTGGAGCCGTAACCTGCGTTCAAACAGCCTATAACCTCGTCAGCCCCTTCATTCCGGATTACGTCATTTCATTGATTGTTCGGGATATGACCTTACTGGAGCTTGCTCCTACCATTACTTGTATCGTTCTGGCCGGGAAAGTAGGCTCTAACATTGCCAGCGGTTTGGGCACCATGCGAATTTCAGAACAGATTGACGCACTCGAAGTGATGGGCCTTAACTCTGCTTCATACCTGGTATTACCCAAAATCATTGCCGCTGTACTGGTCTTTCCCATGCTTATTACCATGGCAGGTTTTCTTTCCATTTGGGGAGGTTACGTAGCCGGCACGCTTACAGGAGCCATCACGCCGGAAGATTACATCTACGGTATCCGGGCCGACTTTATTCCTTTCAACGTACCATTTGCTCTGATTAAAACCGTCGTTTTCGCCTTCCTGATTACCTCCATTTCGGCTTTCAGAGGCTATTACACCGAAGGAGGAGCACTGGAAGTAGGAAGAGCCAGCACTACCGCCGTTACTAATAGTTGTATTGCCGTACTGGTGGCCGATTATTTACTGGCTCAGTTACTGCTTTAAGTTTTTGAATGCATTCCGTTGGATGATTCCAATTATGATGGAATCGTTCGGGGAAGGGAGAAATGATAGTCATGATCGAGATAAAAGATATACGCAAAGAATTTAATGGTCGGGTCGTTCTGGATGGCATTTCAGGCAAATTTGAACCCGGTAATACCAGCCTGATTATCGGTGGTTCGGGTACGGGGAAATCCGTATTGCTGAAATGTATTGTGGGATTGATCAAACCCGAAAGTGGTCAGGTTCTTTACAATGGCCGCGATTTCTGGTCGGGAGATGCGGATACCAAGCGGGACATTCGCCGGGAAATGGGCGTACTTTTTCAGGGTGGAGCTCTATTTGATTCGAAGACCGTGCTTGAAAACGTGAAGTTCCCGCTGGATATGTTGACGGATCAGTCAGAAGAAGAAAAAACTGAACGGGCTGAATTCTGTTTGAAACGGGTGGGCCTAGACAACGCCGCCAAACGGATGCCTTCCGAGATTTCGGGTGGGATGAAGAAACGCGTAGGTATTGCCCGAGCCATCGTAATGAATCCCAAGTACTTATTCTGCGATGAACCCAATTCCGGACTAGACCCTTTAACCAGCGTTAAAATCGATGAATTGATTCAGGAAATTACGGATGAATATCAGATTACGACGATTGTGATTACCCACGATATGAACTCGGTGTTAGGCATTGGAGAGGATATTAAGTTTCTGCACAAGGGCGTGAAACTTTGGGAAGGAACTAACGAGAATATTCTGGATACGACGGTGCCCGAACTGGAAGAGTTCCTGTATTCGAGTCAGCTCATTCGTCGGATGAAACAATCCAAGAAATAACTCCCTACCAAACCTTTATTCTACCTACCTGTATGTTACAGTCCATTCATCACGTTGCCATTATCTGCTCCAATTACGAACGTTCCAAGCATTTTTATACGGAGGTATTAGGACTGGAAATTGTGCGGGAAGTCTATCGAGCGGAACGTAATTCCTATAAGCTTGATCTGGCCGTTAATGGTCTGTATCAGATTGAATTATTCTCCTTCCCTAATCCGCCAGCCCGACCCAGTCGGCCCGAAGCTCAGGGTTTACGACATTTAGCCTTTGCCGTGACGGATCTGGAAGCAGCTATTACCAAGCTAACGCACCAGGGTGTAGAAACCGAACCCATCCGAATCGACGAATGGACCCAACGCCGCTTTACCTTCCTGGCTGATCCAGACGATCTGCCCATTGAACTGTATGAGGTTTAGTTATTATTGTTAGTTGTTAGCGGCCGCCGCTGCGGTTGTTAGTTGTTTATTCAACTTCCCGAAAGTTTTAAAACGGGACACGAAGTTTTTAGGTAGAAACGCGACTTCATCGCGTCTGGGTAGAGGCGGTTTTGGTGACGATTGAAATGATTTTCATTCCCCGGCTAGACGTGATAAAGTCGCGTCTCTACCCCAACATCAATCCCTGAAAGCTCTATCATTCTATCATTACAAAAAATCCCCGGCGAAACGAATCGCCGGGGATTTTGTACTATGAGCACAAATTAATTATTTCGTTGTAGCCAGATTTACGTCCAGTTCGAAATCATCATTGATGGCTTTGTCTCCAAGGTTATCGAAGAAGCTTTTTGAACCGTAACGGATGTCATATTTCGCACGGTCAATTTTGATTTTCGCGGTACCTACACCCGTTTTAGGATCAACCGTTGCGGGGAATGTTACTGGGTTTGTTTTTCCTTTGATGGTCAGGTCGCCCGTTACTTCGTAGTTGTTACCGCCTTTAGGAGTAACTTTTGTAATTTTTAATGTAGAAGTAGGGTGAGTAGCTACGCTGAAGAAATCATCATTTTCCAGGTGACCTTTCAGTTTGGCGTTCATTTTTTCGTCTTTTACGTCCGTAACTTTCAGGGTCTTCATGTCCATTGTGAAGTTACCACCTACCAGTTTACCTCCGTCGAGTATCAATTGGCCATCTTTCAGAGCAATCGTTCCTGAGTGTTCTCCAGTTACTTTTTTACCCAACCAGATTACTGAAGATTTTGCTACATCTACTTTAACAGGCGTAGGCTTTTTAGCAGCATTTACGAACAACATACCAGCTGCAAGAGCAGCAACGAAGAATTTAACTGTTTTCATTTTTGATTAATTGATTTGGGAGAATAATTTTAGTTAACGGACTCGTGTTCAGGAACAACTTCATTTCCATCGCAATCGGTGCTGGTGGAGTTTCCACGCATTTTATCCAGCAAATGGCTTAATAATTCGGCTTCTTCGACCGTCAGTCGACCCGTAATTTCGCTTTCCCAACCCGACATACCCTTGTCAATCTCACTCAGGAGAGCCAAGCCTTTGTCGGTAATCCGAACATCCACTGCACGGCGATCATTCGGACAAACCAGGCGACTAACCAGGCCTTTAGCTAAAAGCTTATCTACTAACCGACTGGCATTTGACATTTTGTCGAGCATCCGGTCAATGATGGCGTTCACTGTAATGGCATTTGGATGTTGCCCACGGAGAATACGTAATACGTTGAACTGCTGAATGGTTAATCCAAACGGTTTTAAATCTTCTGAGTTTCTCGAAGTTATCCAGTTATTAGTATAAATCAGGTTTACCATAACCTTATGAAAAGGACTGGTAAATGCCGCTCGTTGTTTTATTTCCGTTTCAATTGACATGGTGTTACTGAAATACGTTGCAAATATATTCAACTACATTTAATGTATATACATACTTGTTAACTTTTATTTCGACTTTAACGTTCATTAACACTTAAAAGTCTTGTAGCGAACCTTCGAAGATATAGTCTTTTTTCGAAAAAAATATATCCTATTAGACTGTTATCCAGTTTATTATGTTCAACTAGGTTATTTAAACGTTTCTACATTTATTACAATCCTTTTGCTTTCATTAAAATCTTCCCCTAATAAAATTCTAGTTTTGTGTATGGAAGCAAGAATCACTCCCCTGACTTTATCAGAAATCTGGATTTATCCTATTAAATCGCTCGCTGGTATTTCCCTGACGGAAACGGAACTGACTTCCCGGGGGCTGAAATATGATCGCCGCTGGATGTTGATAGACGCAAATGGTAAATTCATGACTCAACGGAGTTTGCCTGCTCTTGCCCTGATTGATGTAAAAATTGAAGGGGAATCCTTACTCGTATCGCATCGTCAGAAAAATCTCCTTCCTTTGTTAATCCCTTTCAAGAATGACAGCTCCGAACCATTAACGGTTCAGGTTTGGGACGATACTATGGAAGCCCTTTCTGTTTCTGCGGAAGCGGATCGCTGGTTTAGTGAAGCATTACAACCTTGCCGCTTGGTTTTCCAGCCCGAAAGCACCCAACGGAAAGTAGACTCCCGCTATGCTTCTCACGGAGAGATTACCAGTTTCTCGGATGGTTATCCTTTTCTGTTGATTGGTCAGGAATCGCTCAATGATTTGAACGCTCGTCTGGAATCGCCCGTTCCCATGAATCGCTTCCGGCCTAATCTGGTTTTCACGGGGGGAACTCCGTATGAGGAAGATACCTGGGCAGCATTTAAGGTAGGTCCGCAGGATTTTTTTGGAGTAAAGCCCTGTGCCCGCTGTGTGTTAACTACAATTGATCAGACAACGTCTGAAAAAGGAAAAGAACCGCTGAAAACGCTGAGTAAATACCGAAACTGGAATAATAAAATTCTCTTCGGCCAAAACTTACTTCCCGGAAGTATTACTCAAAGCATTAAAGTCGGTGATTTGATTGAGGTATCAAAAGTTAAGGAAGCTCCTCTTCAGGTGGAAGTTTAATGAATTGCTCTGCTCTTTTGTATTGGCAATTCCAGCACAGCCCATACCAACACCTTGCGTGGAGAAGCGACTTCATCGCGTATGGGTAAGGGGCGATTTTTTGGCTTATAAACATTAAGAATAACTGAACACATCCCACCCCCGAATTAACATAGAGGGTCTATCCAGACCGGGTTCATCCATTAGGTAACCCCGATGCAACCCCGGGTTTTACCCGGGGCTATCCATGTTAAACCCCTCCGGGGTTATGATTCTCATTTCCAAACCTCTTCCCTACCTTTATAGGTTTTTCCTTCCCAAACTCCAAACCGCAGCGGCGGCCGCTCCAAACTCCGCTTAGCTTCTTTTATAGGCCGACCAAAATGAATGCGATGTTATCATCCTCGACGTAAATCTCCCGGTCGTTTGCAGCTCTATCTTACATACGCTTACCCATCCAAATTCAGCAATTACCCAGAGCGGAGTGGTCTGAATTTGTGGCCAGTAATAACCCTTCCGACACAGCTCCGTTCTTATTCTTGAATTTTATTAAAACATATCTCCCCTTTTTCGACTTTCTGGACTAAAAAGCTTTCTACTTTTGGGCTTTGAAAAGTATTAGTTGTGGGAGTACGATCTGTATTACAAAGAATTCATTGGCTTAACCTGGATATAGTAGCCGGTGCCGTCTTAAGTGCCGCTGCCGGTAGTAGATTACCCGACGGAAGAGGAGAAGTTAACTATTGGGCCTTAGCAAGTCTGGGCCTGACAACCTGGTTTATTTATACGCTGGACCGTTTACTGGATATTCGCAGAAAACCAGTCCCTAACACCCCTCGCCACCAGTTTCACTTACAAAATGCCGCCCTTTTGTGGAAGGCTACTATTGCCGCTGGAGTATTGGCGGCAGCGATCACTCCTTTTTTACCCCTTTCGCTCATTCGCTGGGGTTTGATTTTAGCCGGAGTAGTAGCCTTGTATTTATTTATGGTCAATCGCCTTGGCCCTAAAAGCAAATGGTACTTCCTGAAAGAGCCCCTTACTGCTCTGGTTTACACGGGCGGCGTATGGGGAGTGGCCTTTGCCAATCAACCCGATATTTCCTGGCAGGATAAAAGCTTGTCTGTTATTTTTGGCCTGATCGCCTTTCAGAACCTCCTGTTATTCTCCTGGATGGAAACGAAAGAAGGTAAGTTGTCCTCACCCAATTTTTCCAGCATCTTCCGGGATGGCTTACCCAACATTGTCAACTTCCTAATTCTAGCCAGCATTCTTATTCTATTCCTGAGCATCAATTTTACCGATCTGTTTCCTTATCAACGTCGGTTTGCATTTACAGAAATCCTGATGTGTCTGGCCTTACTCCACATCCGCTATGACGCTGATTTTTTTCTAAAAAACCAGCGGTATCGGTGGATAGGTGATGGTGTTTTTCTCTTTTCTCTGTGGTTACTGTAGAGTTCCGCAGTCGCTCGGCTCTGCCGAGTGATCACCTGGCAGTAGACCCCTGGCCGTCTGAGGCAAAGCACATAGGAGTATATTCGTTTATCACAGTCTTTTGGTAAAGCCGAGCGACTGCGATAGCCTTAATGCCGTATTTCTTTCGAAGGCTTTCGTTCTTCGGGAATCGGTCCGGTGATGGTAAGTTTAACGGTATCGATTCGGGCATCTTTCATCTCCATAATCTGGAATTGAAAAGGATACATCACCACGACTTCGTTGGGCTGGGGTAAGTCTTCATTGATGGTAATGATCAACCCGCCGAGCGTATCATAATCACCTTCGGGGAAATTCCAGGCGTATTTATCGTTCAGGTAGTCGATTTCATGACGGGCCGAAAGCAGATACGTGCGGTCATCGATTTTCTTTTCCACCCAGTCTTCCGAATCATCATATTCATCCTGAATATCGCCAAAGATCTGTTCGATAATATCTTCCAGACTAACCAATCCCGAGGTTCCCCCAAATTCATCGACAACGAGAGCAACACTTTTTCGCTCCTGCGTAAACTTGATCATCAAATCCTGAGCCGACATGGCTTCCGGCACAATCAGAATCGGATTCAGAATACTTTCAATGTCTTTCGGTTTTTTGAACATCGCCAGCCCGTGACAGTAGCCAATGACATCTTCAATGGATTCTCGGTAAATCAGAATTTTTGAGTGTCCGCTGGCCTGAAGCATCTTTTTCAGGCCTTTCATGCCTTCTTCAATGTCTATCGCAACGATCTCCGTCCGGGGAATCATACAATCCCGCACTTTGACCTGCCGAAACTCCAGAGCGTTATTGAAAATCTTGGTATCCACGTCGGCTACTTCTTCTTTTTTGCCTTCGGGAACGTTAATATTCTCGAGGTAATTCGATAAATCCGTGACGCCAAAAATGGGTTTTACTTCCGAATATTTTAACCGTAATACATTAATAATGAACCATTTGGAAGCCGAAACAATGGCATATACCAGTGGATACATCAGGTAATAAACCAGCCATATTGGAATGGCTAATACTTCCAGAAAAACATCAGGATTAAGCAGGAATAATGATTTGGGCGTAAACTCCGCAACGGCCAGAATCAGGATTGTTGCCAGTAAAGACGGCAGAATAATTTGAACGAAATCGTTATGCAGAAAACTCAGAGATTCCGGTAACTGAGAAAGCCAGATTTCGAACTCATGGTGGAGGAAGCCCTCCATGTAAATCCCGTAAATCACCAGAGCCAACGTGTTTCCAATCAGCATGGTGCCGATAAATTTGGAAGGCTGCTTCAGGAAAGCAGAGATGATCTGCCCGGTGACAATGCCTTGTTTGGCCTGAAGCTCAAAGTATAATTTATTTGCTGACACATAAGCCATTTCGATGCCCGAAAAAAAGGCAGAGGCCAGCATGGAAAGTAAAATGATGAGAAATTCCTGGGAAGTCATCCGTTAGCACAGGCAGTCGCCTGCAGAAGTTTGCTGCAAAATAGTCATTTTTTAGTTTACAGTTTTCGGTTTGCCGTTTTCCGTAAGATTGATTTAACCTACCACTGATGTAAGATTGCTAGCCCACTGGTGCGAGATTCCTACCTCGCACTTATAATTCAGCAGTTTTTAACTGCCTTTCACAGGGTTAACAGATAGAAATCGGTCCTATTTTGGGTACGAGATTGGAATCTCGTACTAGTGGTTTTCTCATCAATTGTTATTAATAAAATCGACTTTTACCCAGACGGGATGAATCGCGTCTCTACGGAGGTAGGGTCATAAAAAAGCCCTGTTCTGAGAACAGGGCTTTTGATTACTTTTTCTTACGAGGCTTAACCTCTGGTGCCGGAGGCGTCTGGTTTTTCTCCCGCATCACCCGCTGGTTTTTGTAGTACTGAAACCCCAGCAAGCTTACCACCGAGAACATAAGCCAGAAATAGGAATCCCGCCAGTTGACCCGACCTGAGATGATTTCTCCCACCCAGATCATCAGAAAACCTACGGATGCCGATAGTAAGAGTATTTCTTTGAGTGTGAACCCTTTCATGCGTATTCCTTATTTGCTCTCCTTAAAACGGCGAGTCGTCGACAGGAACATCCCCACCACTAGCAATCCTGTACCAATCCACAGTAGGTTAATATGTGGTTTTTCCAGAGCTTTCATGACAATGTAATCCCGTTGAGAGGTATTAATATTGAAGGTAAACTGACCCGTTTTAGGATCAATCTGAGCTAGCTGTAAGCGTAACCCTAGTTCATCACTGGTAGCCGCTTTCAATCCTACGGTGCGGTCTTTAATAAAGTAAATAGGCTTCACTGCCACACTACGTCCGCTCTTATCAAACACTTCAACGTCCGCCTGTACGGCTGCGTCCTGAGGACCGAGCGTTACCCCATCCACTTCACGAACGGGTTCTACACCGCGGAACATGGCTACGTAATCATTGAGAATCAGGGTGTCCCCTACTGATACGGTTTGCGTCTCCGTGGCACTCCATTGTTTCTCCTGATTGGGCATCGGAGCATCCGTAATGTGCGTGTAGACATCGCGGGTTAACTCATGACGAATGGAAGGCGAAACCGCATTTCCCATCCTTGGATTCACCTGAACACGAGGGAACAAACTGAAAATCTTTCCATCCTGCTGACGGTATTCTACTTCGTAATACGTGTTTTCAGGGAAAACCGCCAGCGTATCGCCTTTCTTGTAATAGGTTTTACCATCTTTCACGATGTCCTGTTTCGCTACGGCATAAAAGTCGTTTTCTATCAACTCTACCCAAGATTTAGGTAAATAACCCGGCACTTCCCGTGCTTCCAGGAACTGACCTTTATAGGTTACCAGGTATTTGTCCAACTGTTGTGGCTGATTCATCCATAGCAACTGATTATCAACGTTTTCTTTGGTATCAACCTTTTTATCGTTAAAAATAATCAGTCCTGATCTATTCTGAGAAACGACCTTAGAATACCCCGAAGAGAACAGAACGCCAATCAGCATTAAGGCAATGCCTATGTGCGAAACGGCTCCACCAGAGAGTTGCCATTTACCTTTCAGTACCGTTAGAATCGTAGAAAAGTTAACTACTAGCGAGAAAATAGCCGCTAGTAATAAGACCAGATAGATCCAGTTCCAGGCTCCTACCTGCATCGCTACAATCAGAATTGCCGTTAAGACAAACGTGATCATCAGAGGTGTTGAGAATACTTCCCAGGCACCCAGGTTGAAACTCATTCCGCGAGTAACCAATACGTTCCCTTCGACTTTAGGTTCCGTCTTTTCAACCTTTACTTTACCCCACCAGAAGTATTGTCCGATGGCATTCAGAATTACGATGACTACGAAGAACCAAAGCTGGAAGTCCGTATAGTGCTTCACCTGATCGGCGGGTAAAGCGATGTTTGACTTAATACCAAAGTTGGCTAATAATGCATTGTAAACCGGAATAGACGTCGTGGTAATCACCTGGAATGCTGCCAGACAGATAACCGTTGCTCCGCAGAAAATCCAGAATTCACGGCTATAGGTCGAGATTTCTTTATCTGAACTCGGCATGTCTTTCCAACGCCACGATAATAACCCAATGGATAATACCGTAAACGTCAACAGGTAAATCAACAACTGACCCGAAAGTCCTAAATCCGTAAAAGAGTGCACGGAGGCATTCCCCAGAATTCCGCTTCGCGTCATAAATGTCGCGTATAAGACGAGGATGAACTGAGCAATCACCAGAATGCTGGAAATCTTAAGGGTACTCTTATTGTTTTGGTAAATAATGAGCGTGTGTAAAGCCGCTACCAGTACTAACCAGGGCACATAAATGCCGTTTTCAACGGGGTCCCAGTTCCAGTAACCGCCGAAGTTTAGCGTTTCATACGCCCAGATGGCACCCATCATGATACCCACCCCCAAAATCAACGCTCCCAGAGCCGTCCAAGGCAAGGCAGGCTTGATCCAGCTTTTGTATTCTTTTCTCCACAAACCGGCAATACAGAAAGCAAAAGGCACCAGCGTTAGGGCATAACCCAGGAACAAGGTCGGTGGGTGAATAACCATCCAAGGATTCTGGAGCAGTGGGTTCAGCCCATTCCCATCTTCAGGGATAAATTCGGGCTTTAAGGCCCAAACCGGCCACTCCGGGTGAGCTTCGCGTAGCAACAGAAAGGGCGAAGAACCAATTTTCATTTCCAGGCCCGGAATCACCACACCCAGAATCATCGAACAAAGGAATGCCTGTACCAGACCGAAAATAGCCATGGTCGGAGCTTCAAATCTTACCTTCTGTTCGAGTTTATTATTTTTAAAATAAGTAATCAGCGAAATTCCAATGACCGCCAGCCAGAATATCCAGAGCAGGAAGCTTCCTTCCTGATCCTGCCAGAAACTGGAAATTACATAATATGCTGGTAATGAACGCGATGAGTTATCCCAAGCGTAGTGATATTCGTAATAATGATTGTAGATAATCCAGTACAGACTGGCTACCACGGTAACTACGGCTGCGGCGTGAGCGTAGAAGGAATACCGGGCAAATCGCTGCCAGGAGCTGGCCTCCAGCGTATTTTGTGATGCCTTCGTGTAGGCAAACGTCGCCACCAGTGCTGTCACGAACGATGTCAGGATAGCCAGGTGACCCGTATTTCCAATCCAGTAATGCATAATTCAATGATTGAATGCGTGAATGATTGAATAAGGGAATAACCCACTTATTCAATCATCAATTTATTTCATTGCCGTTGGGGCTTTGGCGTCGTTGTACTTCGAAGGGCATTTGAGTAATACCTGATCGCAAACGAAGATTCCGTTTTCCATACGGCCTACGACAACCACTTTCTCCGATTTCTCGATGTCCTGTGGTTTAGGCTCGTGGTAAATCACTTTACGCTCCACTCCCAGATCATCTACCAGCGAAAACGTTAATAGATTGGCATTCACTGCAGGATTGTATTCCATGTCCAGAATTTTTCCGGCCATGTCCTTTTTAAGGTTACCTACTACGTGTACTTTACTGTCGTCACCACCTTTTGCCATCTCCTCAGCCTTTGCGAAATCAACATACGTACTGGCGTCACCCGCCGTAGAAAGAAGAATGAAAATAGCCGCAGCAATAACGGCGATACCTAAGAGGTGTATTTTTTTCATCGTGATGCTCGAAATTATTGGTAAATCAGGGGTACTACTTTTTAATTTCTTTTTCCAGTCGGGTCAGCTTCCGATCTAGATTCAGGAGGTAAATGATCAAACCGATCAAAACAACGGCAATTACGGCTACAACGACGTAAATTTTGCCGTTTGAACGCATGGTATCGGCCATTTCAACGTCCTGTTGAGCAAAAAGGTTGCCTGAGAGAAGAGTTAACAGTAAAAATAATCCTGCTTTTTTCATGTATTCAGTGGCTGGAAATCAAGTCTCCTAACCTTAACTTTTTAAAATAGTCAGCTTAGCTGAGTGGATGTAAAAAACAAAGAGACAACACAAATCCGGCTTCACCAATGATTTTGCTTAGTTCTCTTCTACAATGGCGTTCAGACGACGGTAACGAATCCGAAGCGTTGAAATCCAGTAACCTAATAGGATCATCCCGATGATCGCCGGATAAAAAACGAACTTCATGGTATGATCAGAATCGTAAATCTTAAAACCGGGGTTGCCACCGTTTCCAGGATGCAACGAGTTTGTCGATAAACGGGGTAAAATGATAGTCAGAGGAATGAAAGCGGCAAAGGCGAAGATGTTATACACCGCCGAAATACGAGCCCGCTGCTGATCGTCGCGGAAAGAACCTCGTAAAACCCAGTACGCCAGGTAAATCAGCATGGCAATTTCGGTCGATAATAACTTGGGATCTTGCGGTAACGGACTCCCCCAGGTGTAATTTCCCCAGATGGCTCCGGTAATAAATCCTAAAATTCCAAAAACCAGACCTGTGTTCGCTAACTCAACCGACTGAAGATCATCATCCATATTACCCTTACGAAGGTATTTGATGGCGTACCAGACCGATAACACCAGCAACAGAATCATCGCAAACCATAAAGGAACGTGGAAGTATAAATTCCGGGCTGTTTCGTAGAGGATCGGTTGGTGCGGTATGGGTAACAGCAAACCTCCCGTGTAGACGTAAAACAGCAAAAACATACATACATATTTCCACCAAGCCATAGCAATCTAGATAAGCAATTAATTAAAAATTCAGTTTGTTGAATGTTTCCCAACATTCGGGATGATGATAGAGCTACACTGGTTTCAGTAACGTAACTAATGATTATTCGCAGAGAGATTTCCTTGAAAATCAGCTTTTCCAAATAAACGGGAATAAAATCAGGGATAGTATCCAGACAATTCCATTCAGAGCCAGTAGGGTTAATATTTCGTCGCTGCTGGAATTCCAGTCCAGACCATCCAGGGCATTTTTGGAAAGTTTCAGCAACATCAGTAACATGGGAAGGATAATGGGAAAGCTTAACACGGACATCAGTGTAGGCGAGTTTTCGGCTTTGCTGGCTATTCCTGCTACCATAGTCAGCGTTCCGGCAAAACCCATCGCACCGAGCACAATCGACACCAGATACATTCCCAGATCGCCGACGGGATTTCCCATCACAAAAGCGTATACGCCAAATCCTACCAGCGACAAACCCAGCATCAAAGCCGTGTTATAAATCATCTTGGAGAGGATCACTCCTACCGGACTCGCCAGGGTATAATAATATAACAATCGACCAGCTCTTTCCTGCGTAAAACTCTTGGCGATAGCACTTACCGCCGTGAAAAGCTGAATAATCCAGAAGAGCGTATTCCAGGTAATGGGTTCGAGTTTATTCACCTTCAAACGAAAACTCAGGTAGCACACGAAAATCGTACTCACCAGATATAACAACATCCCATTCAGGGCATGACGCTGCCTCCATTCGAGACGTACTTCTTTCGCTATCAGGGCATTAACTTCCCGCATACTTTACTAATTACTGGTACGCTCCGGTTCCTTTTTCCGGTGGCTTTTTACCTTCCTGTACTTTCCCGCAAAGGTACAGCACAATTCGGCTGGTTGTTTTTATTTTTTAGAAAACTCATAGCTGGCATCAGAAATAGTTATCTATTTATCAGGCTTCGTTATATGCGTAATTATCAAAAAAACTGGTTCACGTTAGGAACTATTTCCTACTTTTGAGATTCTTTTAGAATGAATATAAATAACAAGTAGACGTTTTTCATTAACGAAGTGCTATGGCTGCTCGGAACTTATCGCAATTGAAGCTTGGAGAAAAAGGGGTAATCGCCGGTTTCCATGATCCTAATCTCGCTCTTAAGTTACTCGAAATGGGTTGCCTCCCAGGCACAGAAATTCGTCTGACGGCCATTGCTCCACTCGGCGACCCCATTTGTCTGCAAGTGGGCGATTATACGCTTTCACTACGACTGGATGAGGCGTCTGTTGTTGAGTTACAATAGTTTAGTTCTTCCGAAACCCTTCGGATTTCATTCGAATTACCCATTGTAAATGAATAAGAATCCCAAAATTGCTCTGGTAGGTAACCCCAATTGCGGCAAGACCTCGCTTTTTAATGCACTAACGGGCCTTCGACAAAAAACCGGAAACTTTCCCGGTGTTACCGTCGATCGTAAAATTGGTGTTACGCGTCTGGACAAAACTACCGAAGTTGACGTTATCGATTTACCCGGTACGTATAGCTTATATCCTAAATCGCTGGATGAGCAGGTGGTACTTGATATTCTGGCGAACCCCGCCAGCAAGGATTACCCGGAAGTAGTAGTCATGGTTGCCGATGCTTCTAACCTGAAGCGTAACTTGTTATTATTCAGTCAGGTATCTGATCTGGGTTTTCATACCATCCTGGCTCTGAACATGGTTGATGTGGCGGAAGCTCACGGTTTAACCATTAATGCCGATCTACTTTCAGAACGACTGGGCGTTCCCGTTGTACTGATTAATGCCAAGTCAGAAGAAGGATTGGAGAACCTAAAATTTGCCATTAAAGGTGAGTTGATCGAGCATTCGGAGTTACCCAAACCTGTGCTTCGATTAGATACGGTATCGAAAGAATTTATTCAGGAAATCAAATCCCAGTTTAAAGTTGCGAACGATTACCTGGCCATGCTCATGGCAGGTCAGATTGAAAAGTTACGCTTCCTGACTTCCGAAAATCGTACCTTATTAGTAGACATTAACCGTCGGCATAGCTTTCAGCAAGTTGATTTTCAGACGAAAGAAACGGTTAATCGATACAAAATTCTGGGAGCCATTGCGGATGAATCCATTCGCAAGAAAGACAATAAGCCTCAAGAAACGTTCACCCAGAAACTGGATAAAATTTTATTACACCCCATCTGGGGCTATGCCAGCTTTTTCGCCATTCTTTTCCTGATCTTTCAGTCCATTTTTTCATTAGCGGAATATCCGATGGACTGGATTGATTCTGGCATGGCTTCGCTAAATGAGTGGCTGAAATCAAACTTACCCGAAGGCTTGTTAACCAGCTTATTAACCGATGGGCTCGTGGCCGGCATTGGCGGCGTGGTGGTGTTCATTCCTCAAATCGCCTTCCTCTTTACCTTCATTTCCTTACTGGAAGAATCAGGCTACATGGCTCGGGTCATGGTTTTGATGGATAAACTCATGCGGAAAGTCGGGTTGAATGGCCGAAGCGTTGTGCCCTTAATCTCAAGCGTAGCCTGTGCCGTACCAGCTATTATGGGTAGCCGAACCATTCAGAGCTGGAAAGATCGGCTGATTACCATCATGGTTACTCCATTGATGAGTTGCTCTGCCCGTCTGCCCATTTTTACGATTATGATCGGCCTGGTGATTCCTGAACGAACCATTTTAGGAATTTTCAATTTACAAGGACTTGCCTTGATGCTACTTTACCTACTCGGTTTCGTTTCAGCTTTGTTATCCGCCTGGGTAATGAAGAATTTAATGAAAGTGAAAGAACGCAGTTTTTTCATCATGGAAATGCCTGTGTTTCAGTTACCTCGAGTTGATCACGTTGTGATGGCCGTTTGGAATGCCGTAAAAGCCTTTGTACTGGAAGCTGGGAAAGTGATTGTCGCCATTTCGATTATTCTCTGGGTATTAGCCAGCTACGGCCCCGGCGATTCAATGGAACAGGCTGAACAGCAGGTCATTAAGGAAAATCCGACTTTAAGTCAGGAAGAGTTAGGGAATGCGATTGCCTCTGCTCAGTTAGAAACTTCGTACGCGGGTCGCTTTGGTCACTTTATCGAACCAGCCATTCGGCCACTGGGGTATGACTGGAAAATTGGGATTGCTTTATTAACCTCTTTCGCTGCTCGTGAAGTATTTGTCGGAACGATGTCCACGATTTATAGTCTCGGCGGCGACGATGATACGGATACAGTAAAAAATAAAATGAGGACGGAGATTAATCCCGAAACGGGCGGTCCACGCTTTACGCCTGCGGTGGCTTTCTCGTTATTGATCTTCTACGTTTTCGCCATGATGTGTATGAGTACGCTGGCAGCCACTTACCGCGAAACCAAGTCGTGGTTCTACCCTGCCGTACAATTTACGTATATGACGGCCATCGCCTACGTAGCTGCCTGGATTACATTTCAGTCCCTGTCTTAAGTTAATTCGTTTGGGATTGAGCAACCCTTATAAAAAAGCCAGATCGATATAACACGATCTGGCTTTTTTATTTTCCAGTTAGTTATAAATGAATGCTATAAATCTGAAGCACCAAGACTTTCCAACGTGGCCGCTGCCATCGAAAAGCAGGCAGCACTACCCTAGGCCATGATATACCAATCCTCAACAGATGAGTTTTGGACTATTAATCCAACAAAAGCAAGGTTAACCCTTAGTTATTTCCATCTCTAAGCCAGAAGCGACTAATCGATTCTCTATGTCAGGGTTGTCTTTGTTATTTTCTTTATAATTTGAATAGGAAAGGCTATTCATTTATTCTATCATTCACTCCTTCTCTCATTCAAAACTGATATATAAAAAGGAAAAGTGGTCAGTTAACACTGGCCACTTCTCGAAAAAACCTAATGTCTGGAAAAGTAATAAGAGTACTCGTATTAGTTACCCATCTTTTCCAATTACGCTCGAAACTTGATTTTCCGGAAATACATTCTGCATTGTTTTGCTCTCAGGAGTCGAATTAACAGTTTCTTATGTTGAACATATAATCCTGTGTAACTCGTGAACAATACAGGGGCTCCAGTTTTCAAACCATCTTGTAAACGTTATTACCTTTCTATGGCTTGACGAAAATCCTTATTTAGCCTCTTTTGAAATTCCTCAGGGATTTTCTCAGGATAAATAAGTGTTTCTTTTTCGTTTTATAACATCTGGTTTACGATTCTATAGTATCAAAATGACGTGCCAAACCAAAAACCAACTTACAAATTCTATAAAATACTGATTATCAATGTAAAAATTAGTAATTATCAAATCAATTGTAGGAAACCGTCTACAGAATAGCCTAAGCTTTTTCTCATAATAAGTAAAATTTTTCCTTTTATTATTACATCAAATAACTCCTATAGATTCTAGCTCTATACCCTCTATTTTCTGCAAACGGCCTGCCACGGATTCGGACAAAGACAGCCGAATGGTAAACTCAATCAGGCACTGGTTATCGAATTCCTGCTTTAGAATGGCTACGGATTCTTCCTTCATCACCCGCATCACATCATTCATCTGTAAATAATCAAATCGAAGAGCGTACTTTTGCTTAACCTGTTTTTCAACCACTTCCGCTGCATTTAAAGCTTCCTGGGTAGCTGCTTTATAGGCATTAATAAGTCCGGGTACTCCCAACAGAGTGCCGCCAAAGTAACGAACGACTACGACCAGAATATTCGTAACATCATTCGACAATAAGGTATTGAGGATTGGCTTACCCGCTGATCCTGACGGTTCCCCATCGTCATTGGCCCGAAAAATGCTGCGGTCGGGCGTTAAACGATAAGCCCAGCAATGATGCCGGGCTTTGGGATGTAAATCTTTTAACTCGGCAATGCGGGTTTTTAGCTCTTCTTCGTCCGTGAAAGGATAGGCGTAGGCAAGAAACTTACTTCCTTTATCCTTAAATAACCCTTCAGCGGGCTGCTCTATTGTTTTATAGGTATCTCCCAACTTGATCTACAACTGAAAAATTTTATCCATAATTACCCACTTCTCACCGGGCTTGGCAGCGGGAATCGCCTGCTGATACTTCCACATGAGCTGTTCCCACTCCTGCACTTTCGGATTCGCCGAATCGGCTGCCGATTTTTTCTCGAAACTAAACGTTTCATCCACTTCCATGATCATAAACAGACGATTCCCCGCCCGATAAATTTCCATGTTCGTAATGCCCTGACTGGTAATGCTTTCGTGTATTTCCGGCCAGATGGTTTCATGGTATTTTTCGTATTCAGCGATCAATTGTGGATCATCAACGAGGTCTAGAGCTAAAGCGTAACGGGACATATCTTAATGAATGGAATGTGATTTAATGAGCTCCTGAGCCAGTCGGCGGGTTTCCGTGTCCGTTTGCACGTAGTCTTCATACGTCGGACTTTTCACGAAGGAAACTCGATTCATACAGTCTTCAATCAGGTCCGACATTTCCAGAAATCCAATCCGATCGTTTAAAAACTCAGCTACGGCAATTTCATTGGCTGCGTTCAGAATGCAGCAGGCATTCCCTCCGCGTTCAAGGGCCTGGTAAGCCAGAGCCAGATTTCGAAACGTCTCGGCATCAGGCTGTTCGAAACTTAGCGTCGGGTAGTCAAGGAAACTAAATCGGGGAAAATCAGAAGGCATTCGATTGGGATAACCCATCGCAAACTGAATCGGTAATCGCATGTCAGGTAAACCTAACTGAGCTTTGATGGAACCGTCCTGAAACTGTACAAGCGAATGAATGATACTCTGCGGATGTACCACTACATCAATCTGCGGCGTATCCAGTCCAAACAGCCATTTGGCTTCGATTACTTCCAGTCCTTTGTTCATCAGACTGGCGGAATCGATGGTAATCTTCGCCCCCATTACCCAGTTCGGATGTTTGAGAGCCTGAGCTTTGGTAACGGTTTTCAAAAACTCCCGGTCTTTTCCACGAAAAGGACCGCCCGAAGCCGTCAGGATAATTTTTTCGATCGGGTTATGAAACTCTCCTACCAGACATTGAAAAATAGCCGAATGCTCGGAGTCGACGGGGTAGATATTGATGCCTTTTCGGCGAGCGGCTTCAGTAACCAGCTCTCCCGCCACCACCAGCGTTTCTTTATTCGCCAGAGCGATGGATTTGCCCGCTTCAATCGCTTTCAGCGTGGGTAACAAACCAGCATATCCCACCATTGATGTTAGCACCAGATCAATCGTGTCCATCTGTACCACATTAGCCAGAGCTTCAATGCCGCAGTAAACTTTGATATCCAGTGAATCAAGGGCCGATTTTACCTTGTCGTATACATCTTCATTACCAATTACCACCACATTCGGACGAAATTCGACCGCTTGTTCTATTAATAAGGTTGCATTATTCTGAGCGGATAACACTTCAACCTGAAAGGATTCGGGATTAGCCCGAACCACGTCCAGTGCCTGTGTTCCAATCGAGCCCGTCGAGCCCAGTATAGCAATACTTCGTTTCTGCATGGGGGAATTATTGGTATTTTCTGTTGGCGTTTTTTTGTTCTTACGCACCTAAACCCACCGTGGTTGGTGTCTTCACTAATCACTTCCTTTTACAATTGGCTGGTGAGGACACCAGCCAAGGCAGGAGAGTTACTCTGGGGGAAACGTTGGGTTGATTCTATTTTATCATCCAGATCCATCCAGACCGGGGTAATTTAACTTGTACCTTACCCCGGGTTGCACCCGGGGCTATTCGTATTCCCCACCGTGGTTGGTGTCTTCACCAACCACTTCCTTTTACAATTGGCTGGTGAAGACACCAGCCAAGGCAGGAGGTTCTTACTTTTGCGTTCGTTCTAATCTGGGACGGGACGGGTTTACCCCCTGTTCTGGTGGCTTTAGATTTGGTTAAAAAAAACTAACCCCGGCCTTCTCCCCGGATTATCATCCGGGGTTATCCAGCTTGGGTCCATCCAGACTAGAGCTATTGATATTGAACCCCTCCGGGGTTATGTTTTCCTTTACGGGTTTTTGTTTTTATGTTTTGTGACACAAACCCCGGATTGTCATCCGGGGCTATCCATATTGAACCCCTCCGGGGTTAGTATTCTCATTTCCAAACCTCTCCCCTACCTTTGCGGGTTTTCTCTTTCCAACTGAAAACTGAAAACTGAAAACTGAAAACTGAAAACTGAAAACTGAAAACTGAAAACTGAAAACTGAAAACTCAAAACTCAAAACTGAAAACTGAAAACTCAAAACTCAAAACTCAAAACTGAAAACTCAAAACTGAAAACTCAAAACTGAAAACCGTAGCGACGGTCGCTCAAAACTCAAAACCGTAGCGACGGTCGCTCAAAACTCAAAACCGCAGCGGCGGCCGCTCAAAACTAGTGAAACCTGCCTAATTCGTCGGCGATCTTACGGTCGTTTGCCAAACGAGGTACTTTATTTTGTCCGCCAAGTTTTCCCTGACTCTTCATGAAGTCAATGAACGCTCCCTGACGCAGACTATTAATCTTTAAAGGCTGCAAAATGTTTCCCGTAATCAAATCGTCATAATAGACATTGAGCTTGGTTAACTGCGTATCCAAATCCTGCCGAAACTGTTCAGGGTTTTGAGGAGGATTAGCAAACTCAATCAGCCATTCGTGATAAGGCAATCCCCCTTCGGTGGGTGTTACCTGCGGAGCTACTGTAAATTCCACCACCTGCGTTTCGGGCTGGCGACTCACGGCATAAGCCATGGCTTTCTCTACTTCTTCTCCAATCACGTGTTCGCCAAAGGCCGAAATGAAGTGCTTGATCCGGCCCGTTACCAGAATGCGATACGGATCTTTGGAAACAAATTTCACAGTATCGCCAATGTTGTACCCCCAAAGTCCGGCATTGGTATTCATAATGACTACGTAATTCTTGCCCAACTCTACCTCGCCAATTGTTAACCGGCGGGGGTTTTCATTATAGAATTCCTCTACCGGAACAAATTCGTAGAAAATACCCTGATTGAGAAGCATCAATAAGCCGGGATTCGTCTGAGAATCCTGGTAGGCGATAAAACCTTCTGAAGCAGGATAGGTCTCGATGGAGTCTACCTTCTTCCCAATAGAATCGAATAACTTCGCCCGATAGGGCTCGAAATTTACGCCACCATATACGAAGACCTGAAAATCAGGAAAAACATCCTTGATTTTTTTCCCTGTACGAGTTTGAATCCGGTCAAAATACATCTGCACCCAGGGCGGAATGCCGGAAATTAGCGACATGGGTTGATGAATGGTTTCGTCAATAATACGATCCAGTTTGGTTTCCCAATCTTCAATGCAGTTGGTTTCCCAGCTAGGTAACTGATTGGTGCGAAGGTAAGACGGAACGTGGTGATTGGAAATTCCCGAAAGCCGTCCTACGTGAACGCCATTTTTCATCGTCATTTCCGGACTTCCTGAAAGAAAAATCAGCTTTTTGTCCAGAAACTCGGCTCGTCCTGTTTCGTGAATGTAACTCAGCAGAGCATCACGGGCACCGGAGATGTGGTATCCAATGGATTCTTTGGAGATGGGAATGTATTTAACCCCTGAAGTAGTACCCGAAGTTTTGGCGAAGTATAAGGGCTTTCCGGGCCATAGAATATCCTCTTCCCCGTGGGTAACTTTCTCAACGTAAGGCTTTAGCCCTTCATAATCCCGAATGGGAACAGCCTGACGAAAATCGGCGGGGGTTCGAATATCTTTAAAATAGTGATTCCGCCCAAACTCGGTGTTCCGGGCGGAATCCAGTAAGTTTTTAAACCATACATTCTGCGTTTCAGCGGGTTTTAACTCCCACTGACGACGCTTTGATATAACCCAGGCCGCGAAGGGCTTTGCTAATACTGACCGAATGGGTACCATGCATTAATGATTTCTCAGACTGCAAAAGTACGACAAACTTTAGCTAGTTCGAGCGGCTAGGCACAATTCCCTGTCAGTTGCGAAGCTAGCTGATCCAGGGTCGCCGCGTCGGTGAGGCCTTCGTGCCGCCAGATTTCGCGACCTTTTCGAAGCCCCAATACCGTCGGGTTCGACTGAATCTTATAGCGTTTAAATAACTCATCTTCTCTTCCACAAGCCACTCGCAATAAACGGGCTTCTCTGGGGTGCTGACTAACAAAGCTTTCCAACACACGTTCTGATTGGCTCACTTGGGGGTTGTATTGCTGAAACACCAGCATAAGAACGCACCCATCGCTCTGAAGAAATTCTTCCAAAGTCATAATCTTTCCGGATTAAACTGATTTGACTACTAAAACTGAACTCTGCCAATGAGGCTTTTGCTGGTCATTCCGGGTATGATGCGACCTTATCATGCCTGATAGAATGCCTTCAAAGCCATCAAGAGTAATTCCCCGCTTTTCGGCATTAAGGAATACAAACGCTGGTTAACTAATGAACTCGACTAATAGTTAATACGTGCTTTCTCTAAATTTCGTTGGATACCGATGATTTAGATGTTTTAGTTTTAATGAGGGAGAGTACTGGAGCTAGTTTTATAAATCAGGCAGCCGATTTCAGGAACTTCGCTACGCGTAATCAATAGTAATCCGCCACTACCTACCTAGCAGCGTTCTAAAAGTAATACAAAAACAATCGTAATAAAAGTTTTTTATCATTTTATCGCACAATAATTACATTTTTAATGAGCTTATAATCCTTTTTTAAGCTTAGATTTATAAATTATCTAAGACACTGTATTTTTAATAAGCTGATAATGAATTATTCCCCATAAAAACATTGGCATAAATCGGAAATGATTGCAGTTGAGGCTTGCCAATTGCTGATCCATGCCTAATTTTGAAGGTCTTTACGAAGACTTTCAAGCTGGACATACGACAGAAACTCTGAACATGAGAGAATTACAATTTCGGGAGGCTCTTCGCGAAGCTATGAGCGAGGAAATGCGACGTGATCCCCGCGTTTTTTTAATGGGCGAAGAAGTTGCTGAATACAACGGTGCGTACAAAGTATCTCAAGGGATGCTGGATGAATTCGGACCAGAACGCGTAATCGATACTCCCATTGCCGAATTAGGTTTTGCAGGAATCGGTGTGGGTGCAGCCGCCAATGGTCTGCGTCCTATTATCGAGTTCATGACGTTCAACTTCTCATTAGTAGCGATTGATCAGGTGATCAACTCAGCGGCTAAGATTTACGAAATGTCAGGCGGACAATATAACGCTCCTATCGTATTTCGTGGCCCCACCGGTAACGCGGGTCAGTTAGCGGCTCAGCACTCGTCTAACTTCGAAAGCTGGTACGCAAATACACCCGGTTTGAAAGTGGTGATTCCCTCAAACCCCGCCGATGCCAAAGGTTTATTGAAATCAGCCATTCGCGATAACGATCCCGTGATTTTCATGGAATCGGAGCAAATGTACGGTGACAAAGGTCAGGTACCCGACGGAGAATACCTCATCCCCATCGGTGTGGCTGATGTAAAAAAAGAAGGAAAAGACGTTACCATCGTAAGCTTTGGTAAAGTAATTCCTCGCATCGTAATGCCTGCGATTGAAGAACTGGAGAAAGAAGGTATTTCG
Organism: Siphonobacter sp. SORGH_AS_0500; assembly: GCF_031453245.1. Taxonomy (NCBI): domain Bacteria; kingdom Pseudomonadati; phylum Bacteroidota; class Cytophagia; order Cytophagales; family Cytophagaceae; genus Siphonobacter; species Siphonobacter sp. SORGH_AS_0500. The sequence goes on along the minus strand of NZ_JAVIYT010000001.1, from coordinate 1,859,060 downwards.
GTTGAGTTAATCGACTTACGCTCTGTTCGTCCAATCGATTACGGTACGGTAGTTAAATCCCTCAAGAAAACGAATCGTTGTGTGATCGTTGAGGAAGCAGCTCCTCTGGCCTCTATTTCTTCGGAGGTGGCCTATCACCTGCAACGGTACGCATTTGATTACCTTGACGCTCCCGTCGCCCGTGTAACCAGCCGCGATGTACCTCTGCCTTACGCTCCTACGCTGATTGAAGAGGTATTACCCAATCCTAAGCGTGTAGTATCAGCGGTGAAGTCCGTTTTATACCGGAACTAGTCGCTCGCTCCATCACTTCATACAAAAAGCTTCGATCTGACATCAGGTCGAAGCTTTTTCTTTGTAAGTAGTTGATAGTTTATGGGTCGGCAGGTGATCGATGCTCTTTAGCGTTCTACCACTAAACAATGTATCATCAGTTACAAGAGCTTACTATCTTAAGATGGTATTTTGAATAAAACCAGGAAGAAGTGCATAGGCTTGTCCTTCGTTGAAGCGGGCCATCCGAAGTGTCGTTACCCTGCAAGCCTGTCATCCAGAGTGAAGGGACTTTCTTGTCTTTGCGAACTCACCTGGTCATTAGGTGTACTTAAAATGTATCCCTTTCTACACCCTGTTCTCTCACTTCGTCCAAGATAACAGGTATAAAAATTCATTCATACCTCGATCATTCGAATGAAGATACAAATAATTGCAAATTTTAGAAAGTCTCGTGTAATAAGAATATTCACCTTCGCGAAAAAGGAGCATTTCAAGACCCAAAAATGAAGGAGAGTAAAACTGGAAAGGCTATAAAATAAAAAATGGCAAACCACGAACCGCTACAACCGTCTACCCTTGCTTCGGTCAAGACCTGGGGGATTCAACAGGAGCTGGCCTGATTTGCCGCTGCAAAGATCGTTTTATTTTGACACGATGTCAAGTCAAAGCGTAAATTGCAGCATGAAAAAATTTCGTCTGCTCCATCTACCTGCCCTTATTTTAGGTCTATCTCTTTGCATATCAGGCTGTAACTCTTCTAATAAACATTTGGAAGAAGGGCGAAAATTACTGCGGGAAAATAAATTAAACGAAGCCATTCTGGAATTAAACCAGGCCGTAGAGGCTAATCCGAAGAATGCCGAGGCTCTCAATGCCCGTGGCGTCGCCCATTATCAGCTTAAAGATTTCAGTAACGCGATGATGGATTACGATCAGGCTATTCAGGCGGATTCGTCCTTATACCTGCCTTTTTTCAATCGTGCCAAACTTCGCATGGCTCAAAGCGATTTTGAGGCGGCTATTCATGATTTAACGAAAGCAACTACCCTTGCTCCCGACTCGGCTGAGATTTATCTGAACCGTGGCTTTATTTATGCTGAATTAAAGTTACCCCAAAAAGCCACGGTCGATTTTGATAAAGCCGTTCAGTTGGCTCCTAAGAACGCCGAGACGTATTTCGTTCGAGGAAATCTCTATCTGGAACAAAAAAACTACCCCTCCGCTATCCGCGATTATGAGCAGGCGGTTGGTCTGCGTTCTGAATTTCCACAGGCCTTTTTTAACATGGGACTGGCTCAAAATCTGGTAGGAAACCGGGAGGCCGCTTGTCTGAGCTTTCAGCAATCTAAAAAACTAGGCTATGCCGAAGCCGCCGATGCGGTTGACACTTTCTGTAAATAATTTCGTATGAAGTACTTCGCATTACTACTCGTTCCCCTTTTCATTCTGTTTGCAGGCTGGCAATACAACGATCCCGATCCTTTGCTTTGGGGTACCATTTACCTAATCGCTGCCTACACAGCCTTACGGGCTTTTCAGGGTAAGTTTAATCAAGAGCTCTTACTAGTGCTACTGATTTGGTCAGCGGCCTGGGCTATTAGCTCCTGGACACAAATGACCGCCTGGGAAGGTTTCTTCAGCGAAAATGAAGGATTAACGATGAAAACGCCTAATCAGGAATTAGCCCGCGAAGCCTGCGGTTTGGGTATTGTAGCCGTGGCTTATTTGCTGTTTTTAGGAATGAGTTATTCGCAGAGAAGACGTTAGTTACCTAATCGTCTCATCTATCATTTCTCACTACGTTCGAGATTTTCAGTAAAAATGGGACGAACGTTGGGATAGGTTAGTAACCCTCTGTTACTAACCTATCCCAGTCCTAAAATAATGCTCTCCACTTCTCTCTATCTGGCTGGAAGAATAAAGGGATTCATGTAGCTTTGTTACCTTTCATTGATTTCCATCTCCCGGCCAGACACCATGAAGTCGCGTCTCTCCATTTGAAGGTCCTCATGCTGAAACCCCAGCCTTCTTCATCGTCCCGGTTGTTGCTAAGCGGGTATGCCAGCTAAAAGCTTCTTCCAGTACGTGCGGCGTGTGCCCCCCGCGTTCGCAAGCTCGATCAAAGTACGATTGTAATTCTTCCCGATAGTCAGGATGCACGCAATTGGCAATAATGGCCTTCGCCCGTTCTCTGGGAGCCAATCCCCGTAAATCCGCCAAACCCTGATCCGTCACCAGTATATCTACATCGTGTTCGGTATGATCCACGTGCGAAACCATTGGTAATACGTGAGATATAGAATTATTCTTCGAAGCCGCCTGCGTCACGAAAATGCTCAGAAAGGCGTTGCGGGCAAAGTCTCCCGAACCACCGATGCCATTCATCATTTTGGTACCGCTGATGTGCGTAGAATTCACGTTTCCGTAAATGTCAAACTCGATGGCCGTGTTAATACCAATTACGCCCATCCGACGGATTACCTCGGGAGCATTACTGATATTCTGGGGACGCAGCACAATCTTATCACGATACTTATCAATATCCTTCATCAGTTTCGTATACCATTCATCAGAAACGGTAATTGACGAAGCCGACGCATAAATCATTTTTCCGGCATCCATTAACTCAAACGTACTATCCTGTAACACCTCTGAGTACATCGTGAGATTCTCAAAATCACTATTGATAAAGCCCGATAACACAGCATTTGCTACTTTGCCAATACCGGCCTGCAAGGGTAATAATGATTTTTTAAGCCTCCCCTGGCTGACTTCCCGATTGAAAAATTCCAGTAAGTGCGAAGCAATAGCCGTCGTCTTTTCATCGGGCGGTACGATTTGAGCCGGACTATCTTTGACGCTGGTTATAACGATTCCCACGATTTTCTCTGGATCAACCGGAATGGAAGTGCGTCCCACGCGGGAAGACGGCGAGGTAATGGGAATAATAGAACGGTCTGGATATACGCCTGCCATAAACACATCGTGTAGTCCGCAAAGCGAAAGTGGCATTGACAGGTTAACCTCTACAATAACTTTATCGGCCAGAGCCGCAAAGTGAGCGGAGTTTCCCACCGAAGTAGTCGGCACGATGCTGCCATCTTCTTCAATGCGGGCGGCCTCAATAACGGCTATATCTAATGAAGGTAAATGCTGGTTTTGCAATAGCTCAACGGTCTCACACAAGTGGTGATCCATGAACATAACCTCCCCTGAGTTAATACTCTTTCGTAATACCGGATCTACCTGAAAAGGCATCCGGCGATTCAATGCGTGGGAGTTCGCCAGGGCGGCGTCGGTATCCTGGCCCAGTGAGGCCCCGGTAATCAGAGTGATTTTCAGAGGTTCTGTTTTCGCTCGCTGGGCTAAGGCCAGTAATACGGCTTTGCTGTCTCCAGCCTTGGTAAAGCCGCTGGTTCCCACCACCATTTGATCTTTGATAAACGAGGCGGCCTCATCTACGCTTATAATTTTGTCACGCAGATCTGCTCGTAATATTCGGTCTTCATACATACGCGTACTTGTGATTGAATGGGTACTACATGATTCAACATATACTTTCCATGACCAATGGGGTACGGGCAAATGTATTCTTTATTAAGTGTACTTATATGATAAAATCGTTTTATCTATAATAAATAACCAAGCTTTCGTAGGAGTTTAGTTTGAGGTTTTGATTTATGCGTTAAGAATCTTAAAGTATTGCTGTCGCATAAAAAAGCCTTTCCAACTTTCGCTGAAAAGGCTTTTTTGTTACTAAGGTTGAAATCTTAGTGCTTAATTTCGCGGATTTTGATATTACGGAACCATACCGTATCTCCGTGATCCTGAAGGCAAAAATGACCCGTTGCAAACTTGGCAAAATCAGGCATGGTTTTGAATTTAGACTTTGCAACCATCTCGGTAAACTGAGGCGTGCTCATGTCCGTTTCTACCACTTTTACGTCGTTTTGATAGATCACGAATTTACCCTGATCCAGCACTACCCGCATGGAATTCCATTGTCCGGCTGGTTTCGCGTTTTGAGGATTAGCCGGGATCAGATCGTATAAACTACCCGCCCGGTGGCTTTCCAGTTTGCTATCCGAGTGACGTTCGTTGTCAATCACCTGAATTTCGGGACCCGTCAACCAGGGGTATTTGTATTTATCACTTTCAACAACGTGAAACATCACGCCGCTGTTACCGTTTTCAGCAATTTTGGAATCGTATTTCAGTTCAAAATCCTTGTATTCACCGTCGGTAACGATATCGCCAGCCGTCGCTCCACCTTTGCGGGCGTCAGCATCCAGTTTTAGGGCACCTTCTTCTATTTTCCAGGCCGTACCTATGCCTTCACCGTTGTATTTATGCCAGCCATTAGTGGTTTTGCCATCAAAAAGTAATTTGAAACCTGCTTTTTTTTCCGCTTTGGAAAGAGAATTGGGGGATTGGGCAAGACAGGTAACTGTAACCAGCGACAGAATACCGATGAGTGTCTTTTTCATGAATCTGAGGTTAACTTGTTGAAATGTACGGTTTTACTGAAAATTATTTACTTAGGGAAACTTGTTTTCACGAAATTGCCTTACCCTAAGCAAATGATAGTCAACAAATCTAGTGGCAAAAATGGAATTGGTCGTTTTGCAAATCTATTTATTAATCAATAGTAGCAATCCGGTACTTCCAACTCACTTTTTTGAATTGGTTTTAAAAACTATCTGGCTTACGCCATGAGCTTTAATCGAAGAAGTCTATCTTTACAGCCCTTCTTCTTCGTTTCTCATTGTAAATTTTCGCCACGGAAACTCGTTAACGGAAAGAGCATCAGGCACCGTTCTTTCATTACCCATACATATTTATTTCGTTTATGCCATCATCCCAGACTTTTAACCATAAACATATATTAGTTTGCCGAACTGACGCCGTAGGAGATATGGTGTTAGCTATGCCCGTCTGCGGTCTGATTAAGGAAAAATATCCCGATTCGAAAGTTTCTGTTTTAGGAAGAACGTATACGCGTGACATTGCTCTGGCCAGTGAGCATATTGACGGTTTCGTGAATTTTGATGACTGGACGGGAAAAACGTCAGAAGAGATCAACCAGTTACTAGCCAAGGAAAAGATTGATGTAGCAGTTCATTTGAAAGATTCGGATGTGGTGGCGAAGCAATTGAAAAAAGCGGGTATTGAGCGAAGAATCGGTACCATGAATCGTTTTTTTTTCTGGTATACCTGCAACAAACTGATCCCCTTAAGTCGCAAAAACTCTGGTCTGCACGAAGCTCAGTTAAATGTGAAGTTATTAAGAGGATTAGATATTTATCGGCAGCTTTCCTGGAATGAAGTTACGGACTATTATGGACTGACTCGCTTCCAACCTCTAAATCCAGAGTTTAAAGCTTTATTATCAGACGATCGCTTTAATCTGATTATTCACCCCAAGTCGCATAAAAACAGTAAGGAATGGAGTTTGGAAAACTACTCCCAACTCATCCGGCAAATTGATCAATCAAAATTCAAAATCTTTATCAGCGGGTCAGCCAAGGAGCATGAAGAACTGGAGCCCTGGCTTGCTCAGCACGCGGAAGAGGTAACTGACATTAGTGGTAAAATGCCGCTGAGCCAGTTTATTACGTTTATCAGTCAGGCTGACGGGTTAATTGCCTGTAGTACGGGCCCCGTTCACATCGCCGCCGCTTCGGGCATTTATACGCTGGGTTTATACACGGATATCCATACCAAAGATGCTGGTCGCTGGGGACCGGTTGGTAAAAAAGCGGAATCTCTTACTTGTGTAAACGCAGATATGGATACGATTAAACCAGAAGACATTTTAGGCAGGATTAATGCCTGGTTAGAGCAGAATAAAGTACACGCCTGATACGCTATAATTAACTATAAAAAGAGCCTTTCTGATGCTGTCAGAAAGGCTCTTTTATTTTCGCTACCAGCCGCAAAACTGGTAGTGGAACTATAAACCTAATACCTTCTTATTGAAAGCTTCATCAGCCCCCGTTCCAGCGAAATCGTCGAAGGCCCGTTCGGTTACACGAATCATATGATCGGTAATAAACTGAGCTCCTTCAGCGGCACCTTGCTCGGGGTGTTTGATGGCACACTCCCACTCCAGCACAGCCCAGCCATCGTAGTCATACTGAGCCATTTTGCTGAAGATGGAACTGAAATCTACCTGACCATCCCCTAAAGAACGGAAGCGGCCTGCCCGCTCTACCCAACCCTGATAGCCACCGTATACGCCTTGCTTGCCAGAAGGATTGAATTCAGCGTCTTTTACGTGGAATGCATAAATGCGATCGTGGTAGAAGTCGATGAATTGCAGGTAATCCAGTTGTTGCAACAGGAAGTGGCTGGGGTCATAGTTAATACCGGCCCGTGGGTGATTATTTACTTTTTCGAGGAACATTTCGAAAGTAATTCCGTCGTGTAAATCCTCACCGGGGTGTAATTCAAAGCCTACGTTCACGCCTGCTTCATCAAACGCATTCAGAATTGGAGTCCAGCGTTTAGCCAATTCCGTGAATGCCATGTCCACTAGTCCAGCCGGACGCTGAGGCCAAGGATAGACAAAGGGCCATAATAAGGCTCCAGAGAAAGTTACGTGTGAAGTAAGGCCCAGATTCTGACTGGCTTTAGCCGACCAGATTAACTGTTCTGTAGCCCATGCCTGCTGGGCAGCCGGATCATTCGCTACTTCTTTCGGCCCAAAGCCGGAGAACATCGTTGAATAAGCCGGGTGAACGGCTACTAACTGACCCTGTAAGTGCGTAGAGAGTTCTGTTACTTCCAGACCAATGTCAGCCAGCTTGCCTTTATACTCGTCGCAATACGTTTTGGACTCAGCGGCAGTTTTCAAATCAATCATCCGGGGATCGCCTGAAGGAACCTGAATTCCTTTGTAGCCCAGATTTGCCATGTATTTGGCAATACTATCGATTGAGTTAAACGGCTCCGCATCACCAATAAATTGAGCCAGAAATATTCCGGGACCTTTTAAGCTTTTCATGGTTTAAAGATTAGTTATAGAATAATGGTAAGAGGATATATTTCAAGTAATCCTATTTCCAGTTCTTTCGTAATAAAGTGCTGAATTCTCTCTTTTTGTTGTATTAAAATACGAGCAATTTCATCGGTTTGACTGTTGCCGATCTTTAACCAAACTACTTTCGGTGGAGCCCCCCAAACCAAATGAAATTTCTCGAAATCATCATCCTTAGTTACGATCGTATAATCGAATTCTTTGGCATATTCCCAAATTACCCGATCCGTTGCATCCCGCAGTCCGACTTCACGGACATGCGTAGCTTCGGCAAAATCAGCACTGATTTTGGCAATGATCCGGTGAGAAATATTCTGATCGAATAGTAATTTCATATAGCAATTCGATGGCTATGCTGCTCTTTTGCTGCTGCAAACGCCAGCACAGCCAGAATATCATCCTGGGTAAGGTCTGGATAATCATTCAGAATTTCTTCAAAAGTCATTCCGGCAGCTAACCAGCTCAATACGTCACCTACAGTAATACGCATCCCACGAATACAGGGTTTTCCACTCCGTATTCCTGGTTCTATGGTTATTATAGATCGGTAGTCTATCATTTTATTTCAGCTAAAAAGGATAGCGATGTTTTTACAAAGCTATCCTTTCAATCATTCAAAACTAGATCTGAACCCAAGCTTGTTTCTGATTTGATTCGAGGATTTTCTCGCAAATCAGTAACTCACGGTAGCCGTCCGCGAAGGTCGGGAACGTTGGATTTTCGGGCATTTTACCGGCTTCTACTGCTGCATATACCTCTTTGAACATTTGCTTGGAAGTATCGGCAAAACCTTCGTTATGACCACCTGGGAAGGTAATGATGGAACGAACTTCGGGGTGAACCAATGAAGGATCACGCATCAATACTTGGTTATTGCCATCCCGCTTACCAATCCATAACTCGTTAGGAGCTTCAGAATTCCAGGCAAAAGTTTGTTTCGAACCAGCAATTTCCAGTTTCAACTGATTTTTACGACCAGCCGATACTTGCGATACCGTAATTACGCCACGATTTCCGTTATTGAAACGCAACAGAACGTTCGCGTGATCTTCCGTAGTAATGTCGATATCTGCGTAATCTTCGGGCTGAAGCATTTTACCTGAATAGGTCTCAACGGGCTTCAGAGGCTTCTTACGCGTTTTGTGGATGATGTTAAAGTCAGCCAATACTTCCACCGTTTTTAGTCCGGTGATGTACTCGATGATGTCCATCAGGTGAGACCCGATGTCCGCAATAGCCCGGCTGTTTCCTGACTTATCGGGCTCCAGACGCCAGCTATAATCTGTTTCGTAGAACAGCCAGTCTTGCAGGTAAGAACCCATGATGGAATAGACTTCACCCAGTTCACCTTTTTCCTGCATGGCTTTCATCTGACGAGCCAGAGGGTAGTAACGCAGGTTGAAGTGCACCGCATTCACCAGACCTGTCTGAGCAGCTAACTCTACCAATTCTTCGGCTTCGTGCAAATCTTTTGCCAGAGGTTTCTCGCAAACCACGTGCTTACCCGCTAACAAAGCAGCTTTAGACTGCGAGTAATGCAAAAAGTTGGGGGTACAGATGTGTACTACCTGGATGTCTTCCTGCTGTAATAATTCATCAAACGTATACGAACGGGCAATACCTAGCTGAGCAGCTTTGGCGGCGGCTAATTCAGACGTTACTTCGCAGAGAGCAGCTACTTCTACGTTAGGCAATCGGCGTAAGGCTTCGATGTGAGCGGGGCCAATAAATCCTGTTCCAACAACGCCTACTTTAATTTTTGTCATCAGTGAAATGAGCTATTGAGAAGGTTTAAAAATGTTTAATTAAGAGTTAAAATGTTTGATTATTTGAAAAGGTTTGAATCCGTTTATACTTCAGTAAAAAACTGATTTTCAATATTCAAAGTCTGATTATTTCCATAAGAAGTCCTATCCTCCTGAACTTTATACCTAATTCCATTCATTTCCGACTTCTTTAAATGTTCGATGAAGGAATAAAGCATTTTAGCCAAATTCAAGCATTTGCTTTGGGCTGATTCAAACGCTTCAGTAGTTAAATACTTTGCATCAAAAGCCCGATAAAGCTGTGAGCGAGTTTCGCCAATAGAACCTTTTGCAATAGTTAAAAACTGAATAAACTCTTTTCGACTACCACGTTCAAAGCCTTCTGCAATATTATCCATTCCAGAACCAGATGACGCACGAATCTAATTTTTTAAAGTATAATCATGGTTGAAATCTGCCCGGTTCGTGTATGAATAAGTATCCTGTCACAATTCGCGAGCTATTTTCCAAACTAATAATTCTTCAAAACGATGGGCTGTCGGCATCTGAGATTAGTTAATCTACAAGATTAGTAAGGTTTGAAGACGTTTACCAACTTCTTCAAACCTTTTCTAACATTAATCAAACTTTATCTAACTATGTCCAATCTTATCAAACTACTCAAATTTAGTCCAGACGGCTCCGTTAGAGCTGGATTTTAAAGCAGTGTTAATGAAGGCCATGCCCCGAATACCTTCCTCAATACCCGGAAAATCATAATCAGGATCGGGTTCCTGACCAGCTTCTTTGGCCCGAACGGCGAAAGCGAAGTTCCGATAGAGGCTAGCGAACGTTTCTACATACCCCTCGGGGTGACCCGCTGGCTGACGCGTGTGCACCTGAGCCGCTCTCGATTCGGCATTTACGCCCGTACGGATGATTCTTGATCCTTTTTCCTGATTCGTCCACACCAGTGTGTTTGGCTCCATTTGTCGCCATTTCAGTCCGCCAAGTTCTCCGTATATCCGGATGTTCAGATCATTTTCCTCACCATTGCAAATCTGACTGTTATGCAGAATTCCCTTCGCTCCGTTCTCGAAATGAAGTAACATATTGGCATCGTCGTCCAGCCGACGGCCTTCAACAAAGGTGGTCAGGTCAGCGAGTAACTCCGTAATTTTTAACCCTGTAATATACTCCGCCATATTTTCAGCGTGCGTTCCAATGTCACCTACGCCACCAGCCGCTCCACTTCTAGCGGGATCAGTCCGCCAATCGGCCTGTTTATTCGTACCTGAGCTTTCAACCATTTTGTACAGCCAGCCCTGCGGATATTCCACAATTACCTTGCGAATCTTACCAATAGCTCCCGATTTAACTAAATGGCGGGCTTCTTTCACCATCGGATAAGACGTGTAATTATGCGTCAGGCAGAAGACCAAATTCGTTTTTTCCCAAATGGCTTTCAGCTCTTCGGCTTCGGCCCGGTTTAGGGTAATGGGCTTCTCCAAAACAACGTGAAACCCGTTCTCAAGAGCCATTTTGGCGGGAGGGAAATGGGCGTGGTTGGGAGTAACAATCGACACGAAGTCCATTCGTTCGCCTTCAGGAAGTTCTTTTTCGCGAAGAATCATTTCTTCAAAACTTCCGTATACGCGATCTTCGGGTAAATAAAGGGCTTCACCCGTTGCTTTTGACTTTTCAGGATTTGAACTGAACGCTCCGCATACCAGCTCAATTTCGCCATCTAAAGCAGCTCCCCGACGGTGAACGGAGCCAATGAAAGCGTCCAGGCTTCCACCGATCATTCCCATTCTGAGTTTTCTGGCCATGGTTAGAGGTGTTTTTAAGACGTAATGAATAGTTAATGGAAAGACGGAATAGGGTCGGTTGTGCATTGCCTACACCCTTTTTCTTCAAGACCTGATTTATCCGTAAATGTTCAGAAAACCACGTATTTAAGCAAAATACATTCCGTCCCCCGCCTAAATTAAGGCTGCCAAAGTTTGACAAGAAATTGCAGATTTCAAATGAAGAATCGACATAAGCCGGAGAAAGTAGTATACATTCCAGCCGCATCCCCCCTTTTTAGCTCAAGAATAAACCCCATAAATTCTAGCTAAAATGTATATATTTTCGTTTTTTAGCCGAAAAATTTAATAACCCTCCCAGCGTTTATTACGCTAACTACGTCATTACAAACACCATAAACCCTATTTCTAAACCTCAATAGCTATGACCCAATCCATTAACCGGAGCCGCTTATTAGTTGCAAGCTGTTTTGGGATTATTACTACCGCCATGATTTTCGCCATTCGGGCGGGTGTCCTTACCCAGTTAGGTACTGAATTTAATCTTACCTCCAAAGAGCTGGGCTATGTCAATCAGATGGCATTCCTGGGTTTTCCCATCGCTATGATTTTTGGTGGTCCTTTATATAACATCATTGGCCCCCGTAAAATCATCTGGGTAGCGTTCGTTACTCACCTGATTGGGATCATCTCCACCATTTTCGCGGACGGTTTCTGGACTTTATTGCTTTCTACTTTCTTCGTTGGTTTAGGTAATGGTACTGTAGAAGCCGCTTGTAACCCCCTGGTTGCTGACATGTATGAAGGCAAACTGAAAACACAAATGCTGAACCGTCTCCACATGTGGTTCCCCGGTGGTATTGTGATTGGTAGTTTGGTATCAAAATACATGACCGAAGCGAGCTTAGGCTGGCAATTACAAATGGGAATTATTATCATTCCTTTGGTGATTTACGGTCTCCTGTTCGCGGGACAGGCCTTCCCTGAAACAAAAGCAGAAGAAGGCGTATCGAACGTTACGAACATTAAGGCAATGCTAAGCCCGCTGTACATTTTCATGCTGCTTTGCATGGCTCTGACTTCCATTTCAGAATTTGGTACTACCCAGTGGGTAGAGCCTATCCTGGGTAAAGCAGGAGCTAGCCCACTATTGATTCTGGCTTTAGTAACGGGCTTAATGGCCGTTGGACGTTACTTCGCAGGCCCACTGGTGCATAACCTGAACCCAACCGGTGTTCTGTGGACTTCCGCTTTAATCACGACGATTGGTATTGTCTTGATGAGCCAGTCTACCGGCACGATGGTGTACGTTTCGGCCGTAATTTTCGCGATTGGCGTGTGTTATTTCTGGCCAACCATGATTGGTTTTGTGGCTGAATACATTCCCAAATCAGGAGCCTTCGGACTTTCCATCATGGGCGGTATGGGGATGTTCTCGACTTCCATTTTCCAACCTATCATTGGTGGCTGGATTGATGATGAAAAACGTAATGCTGCCGCTCGGGGCCTTACTGGCGATGCAATGGAACTGGCCGCTGGTCAGGAAGTACTGGACAATATGGCCATCTTCCCCGCCATTCTGATCATCGCTTTTGGTGTACTTTGGTTCATGATGCGTAACAAAAAACCAGATCACCAACAGGACGAAACCCTAGTTGCGGAACAGCCTCAACTTTAATTTTTGACTGATTAGTAATACGCACAGAAAGGCTGGTGAAGGAAACTTTTCCAGCCTTTCTTTTTCAACCCTAATTCATTCTACGTATGAAAAATCTTCTGGCCGCAGGCGGTTTATTACTGGCTCTATCCAGCTCTGCACAAACCCGACTCGAAAAGCTTTGGGAAACCGACAGCAATCAGTTTCTCACTCCAGAATCTGTTCTGGTTGATTCAAAAACCAATTCCATTTATGTGAGCAATATTGACGGAAAACCCTGGGAAGCTGACGGTAAGGGATTCATTTCGACCCTGGCCGCCAACGGAGCCGTACAGACATTAAAATGGGCCGATGGACTGAATGCCCCCAAAGGTATGGGGATTTCCAAGGGTAAATTATACGTAGCGGACATTACCGAAGTAGCCGTAATTGATGTCCGAACGGGCCAAATCAAAGAGAAAATTGCCCCGGCTGGAGCTGTTAACCTCAATGACATTGACGTAGCTCCCAACGGCGAAGTTTATGTAACCGATTCGGGCTCCGACCGGGTCTATGTAATAAAAGGCAAAACTGCTTCCGTTTTTCTGGAAAGTCCCGAACTAAAGCGTCCGAACGGCATTAAGTTTGTTGGAAACAAAATGTACATTATTTCCGCAGGCGGTGGCGATTTCTTTGAAGTTAATCCCGATAAAACGTTAAAAAAACTGGCCGAAGGAATGCCGTCTGGCGATGGCATCGAACCCGACGGGAAAAACTTTTTCCTTTCCCGCTGGGAAGGCGTTTTACATTATTGGCACGCCGCCGATGGAAAGCTGGATCAATTACTGGATACCCGTCCCGATAAAAAGAACTGTGCGGACATTGGCTTTGATAAAAGTAAGCGAGTGATCTACGTTCCGACGTTCAATGGGAACACGGTAGCGGCTTATCAAATCAAGTAATTTATTCGGGAGAATTGCCTAACGGGGGATTCTCCCTTTTTTTGTTCAAAACTGCCGTCCCTACTCATTTTTATTAGACAAAACCTATAAATCGAATAAACTTTAAAAGAATATCATCTTTTTTCAGGCCAACACTTGCGTTCGCTTTCAAAAAACCTCTATATTTGCACCACGTTAAACGAAACGACAACAAAATCGCCGCTTAACAACATAAAATGGTCCGTTCGTCTAGGGGTTAGGACGTATCCCTTTCACGGATAAAACACGGGTTCGATTCCCGTACGGACTACTGGCAAGAGCTAAATAACTTCGGTTGTTTAGCTCTTTTTTCTTTCCTACCTTACCCTCCCTTTTGCTTCTTTTGAATTCAATTATTTTCGGTTTATAAACCGTGATTGATTGGCTGTTGATCCCTCTATTCCTATGAAAAAGTTCTTACTTCTTTATCTGTTACTCCTGTTGGGTTTAAGTTCTTTCAAAGGCCCGGCTCCAGTCAAAGTGGACGGCGGCTTGATTTTGGGAAGCCTGCACGAAAAGATATGTATATACAAAGGCATCCCTTTCGCGGCTCCTCCCGTTGGTCCATTACGCTGGAAAGCTCCGCAAGCCGTGATTCCCTGGAAAGGCATTCGGAAATGTACGCAATTTGGTCCCAGTCCCATGCAGGCCTCTCCGGCCCCATTCAGTATGTGGAGCGAGGAATTTTTAATTCCTAAACAACCCATTCGTGAAGATTGCCTCTATTTAAACGTCTGGACGGGAGCCCAATCAGCCCAGGAAAAGCGTCCGGTTTTGGTCTGGATTTATGGCGGTGGATTCATGGGTGGTGGCAGTGCCGTGCCCATTTATGATGGCGAAGCGATGGCTAAAAAGGGTATTATTTTCGTCAGCATCAATTACCGGGTGGGAAACTTCGGCTTCTTTGCTCACCCCGAACTGACCCAGGAATCGGGTAATCATGCTTCCGGGAATTACGGATTAATGGATCAGATTGCCGCTCTAAAATGGGTTCAGAGAAACATCCGAAACTTCGGTGGTGATCCTGACCGGGTAACCATCGCCGGACAATCGGCGGGTTCTATGAGCGTCAATGCACTAGTAGCCAGTCCACAGGCAAAGGGCCTTTTTAAGCAGGCTATCGCCGAAAGTGGAGCGAACTTCACCTCCCCTCATCCAAGTCTGGCTCAGGCGGAAGAAGCCGGTATCAAGTTCATGCATTCGCTCGAGGCAGCATCGCTAGAAGAATTACGTAAGAAACCAGCGGAAGCCATTCTAAAAATGGATGCAGGCCTACGCGGCCCCATTCTGGATGGGTACATCTTACCCGAGCCGATCGCTCAGATTTTTGCTTCCCATCAGCAAAACCCCGTTTCGCTGTTAACCGGGTGGAATGAAGAAGAAGGTATCCTGCGAGGCCCCTTACTAAAGGCAGAAGATTACCAGCATTACTTGTATCAGCAATACGGTTCTGAGGGCAATGCCTTTCTCAGGCATTACCCCGCCTCAAACGAAGCAGAAGCTACTAAATCCCAATATGAGCTGGCACGTGATTTAATTTTTGGCGTACAGAATTACGCCTGGGCAAATGCTCAAAGTCGGCAGGGCCAGCCCGTGTACGTGTATCGCTTTACCAGAAAAGTACCCGGAACGGGCGAATATGCGAAGTATGGAGCCTTTCATACGGGTGAAGTCGCGTATGCCTATGATAACCTTGCCTTCCTCCATCGTCCGTGGCAATCCACAGACCGCGATCTGGCCCGGATCATGTCTACCTATTGGCTGAATTTTATTACGACGGGAAACCCAAACGGAAAAAACGTGCCAAACTGGCCCTTGTACACCACTCAGGATAAAAAGATTATCAATCTCGGTAAGGAAGTAAAAGCAGAGGTTTTGCCTGATGCGGAGCGGCTGGATTTTTTGTTTGAGAAGGTAAAGAAGTAACTGATACGAGGCTTTGGTTGTATTGCCTTTTGAGTAATACTCTGCTCTTTCAGATCTGCAATCCGAAAGCGATCTTTTGGAGATTTATAATCCCCACATACGGATCACAGATCCGTAACAGACTGGTTCTGGATTGCAAATCCAGAACAGCGTAGGTACTCGTTTTGTTGAGGTAGGCCATCTTGATTAATAAAGCCTCTTAGACGCTTTCCCTGCAGTCAAGTGAATAGCTGGCCTCTAGCTGATAGGATGGGAAACACTGTCTCGTCAGACAACACCTTTTCCCAAACGAAAACATTCCTGCTACCATCAGCTAGAGGAATACCAAGCTATTACGTCTCTTGTGTTGTTTTCGACACGTTTTCAGGCAATGCATATTCTAAATACCTAAAAAATTGATACTTATGCATATACATGAATGGTATGCATAAGATATATATTTGAAAGATAGATGCAAGTATTACGTCTATTAGATAGTTAGCAGTAATTTAAACGAGCAGACGTACACAATGACTAAAAAGGCCCTTTGGATATTATTTGCAACAATGGCAATACTTATTGGACTGTATCCAACGCTATATTTATTCTTGGATAAAAAATTTGGACTACTTAACACAAAGGATAATGGGCTATTCAAGAACATTTTTTGGAGCTTATCATTTTATATTCACATCATTTCAGGAGGGCTTGCGTTACTTATCGGTTGGACACAATTCAGTACAAAAATAAGAGTAAGAAATTTAACTATACATAGACAGATAGGTAGCGTTTATGTAATCTCCGCATTAATAAGTGCATTGACAAGCCTTTACATTGCCCTATACGCAACAGGCGGACTTTTTACATCTTTGGGGTTTATTTGCTTAGGCTTTATATGGTTTTACACAACCCTGACAGCATTTCTTCAGATTAAAAAAGGAATGATTGCTAATCACGAAAAAATGATGTTATACAGTTATGCTTTGTGTTTTGCAGCAGTAACTCTTAGAATTTGGCTTCCGCTTTTAGTAATTTTATTTAATGACTTTATATCCGCTTACCAAATCGTTGCTTGGCTCTGCTGGATTCCCAATTTATTGATTGCGTTTCTAATTATTAAGAGAATTGAGAAACGAGAAACAATAAGCTACCGTTAACACGAGTTTTGCATCAGACGAGCTGAATTGTAAGATTCAACAGTAGTTTTCAATTGAACCTCAGTACTCATATCAGCCTTTATCCTTCAATTTTCTGCTCAAACATAAAACCCTATTCGTTACAATAATTCTACAAAACCATGAGAGCAAGATGCTCCCGCAGTCGCTCAGCTCCTGCCAAGTGACTACCTAGCTATAGACCTCTGGCCGGTAGGATGCGAAACATTATCTCATCAAACAACACCTTTTTTTCAATGCATTTAAGATTTTTAATATGGTAAATATTCAATCGTGAGTGCTTTGTGGTATGAGCTGTACAAGGGAATGTCATGAAAAGATGTATATTTGAGAGTATAGATGTCCGAGTTGCGTTTAATTGGATGATTGTATGGTAATTTTAAACTACAACCATAATTGAAATTCATAAAGTATTCATTTTAATGTAAAAACGGAAAATGAACAAAGAAAAACCTAAATTATTTAGAAAAGTAAACACTAAAGCATTTAATGTTGATCATTATATTGGTGGAGATTTTAAAAATACACGACACAGTAAAAGAGAAACTTTAGAACAAACTAAAGGAAAAATGTTTGGGAAAAAGGAACGAGGGTTAGACTATACTCCACTTTATAGATTTTTATTATCAAAAGTTGGCTCTAACTGGGACGAAATTTTTAGTGAAGCCAAAGCTAGACTGGATAAAGTTGAACCAATATATGGGATGGTTGCCTTAATAGAAGATAAAAAAAGAGATTTCATAAGAACTGGCGAATCGTCCTATTTCTCTGGCTTGTTTGTTGATGATAATAATATTTTACAATTATCAAATCCAGATCTAAAAGCAAAAGATATGAAACCATTTTGTACTTGTTGCACTCATACATTTAATGGAAAATTATTTGGAACTGAATAAAAACTACAACCATCAGTAGCTAGTAACAAGACCCCTTTCCCGAACTTATGCTTGCTAACTTTGGCCAGAGCAAAGCACAAAACCTTATTTAGAGTTTAGAAATTACCCATACTCTTGCAGTCCCCGCAGTCGCTCGGCTCCTGCCGAGTGACTACCTAGCTATAGACCTCTGGCCGGTAGGATGCGAAGCACTGCCTAGTTAGACAACACCTTTCCCAACAAAACCTCCTTGTTGACATCGGCCACATTACATCCTCACTCGGTTCTAGCCGAGCGACTGCAAGGATTACATAAGCCCTCCCTACATTCGAGAGGATAAACGGAATAATCAACAATATCTTACATCTATCTTCATACCAAAATACATATATAATTTTTCCATGAATTTATTAAATATACTTCAAGTAGAATATAAACATTCAAATAATTTATTAATCAATTTAGGGTAAATGGCTGGGTTAGCGTACTTACACTATGAACACGCAAGCATGCCTTTTCTCTTATGAATCTGGTTGAATTCCGCACCCTGCTCCGAAACTACCTGAACGGCCAGCAAAGCCCTCAGGAAGATCGTCGCCTTGACCGATGGTATGAGGAAATGGGGGCAGACCTTGAGCTTTCCGAAGAAGAGCTAACTGCCGCCCGGAAGCGGATGAAAGCAGTCATTGACACGAGAACGCAGGAAAAAAAAACGCTCTGGCTTTTTACCTCTACGGCTCGCTGGGTTTCTGCTGCCGCTGGGCTTTTTATCGTGATTAGCCTGGGCATTTTCTGGAGCATGGATGATTCCGTTACCTATACCAATACGTCCTCGAAGCCCGTTACCGTATCACTTTCCGAGGGAACAACGGTTGAAGTAAATCCTGGAGCTACGCTGGTGTATTCCAAATCCTTTCCTTCGGATCGGCGGGAAGTTTCGCTGGCAGGTCAGGCCTTTTTCAAGGTATCGAAAGATCCCTCGCGGCCCTTTCGGGTGTACGCCTCAGGAACCATTACGGAGGTACTTGGCACCAGTTTCTGGGTAAGAAGTTCGGAAAAGCAGCTTCAGGTAGAGGTTCGGACGGGAAGGGTGCAGGTTTCTCAACAAGCCAAGCTTCAGCCCATTTCGGTTTTATTGACCCCTAACCAACAGGTCGTCGTAAACCTTCGTACGCAACGCTGGGTCAGTGGGCTGGTAGAGCAACCTCAGACTACCCTGCCCTCGAGTTTTAGTTTTTCCAATGCTCCAGTGAAAGCCGTGATTGATTCGTTAGAAAAAGCCTATCATATTCCGGTTCTTTTGGCTAAGACGCCTCTGGAACGTTGTACGTTTTCAGGCACCCTGGCAGACTCTACCTTCTACGGAAAGCTGGAGTTACTCTGTAAAACCCTTAAATGGTCGTATCGCATCGAGCAAAAAACTATAGTTATTGACGGACGACCCTGTCCTACTTCCCCATAAAAACCCCGAAATAGACTTTATACTTTAATTTACGCTGATACCGTTGAGGTTGCTTTGGTACCCGTGGACACGCTGTAGAATGCCTGTTTTTCAACAGGTCCTGATACTTATTGTCTTTAGCTGCACCTTAACTTATGCCCAAGAGTCTCCGTTAGAAGAATCGATTAGCCTGCGTATGCAGGATACGCCACTCCAAACCGTACTAACGAAAATGGAAAAATTGACCTCTGCCCGTTTTCTATATAATCCTGATGCCATAGGCGTACGCCGAAAGGTTTCTGTACGGGCCCACCAGGAGCCGTTACGTTTGGTGCTGGATCGCTTATTCAGGCCTTTGTCGATTCATTACGAACTCATCAGGGGGAACCTTATTCTCACGGCTCAGGACTCCGTTCCTCAAGTACAGGAAACGTTCTTTAGGGGAATGGTCAAAAACTCAAAAGGAGAGCCGATCTCCGATGCTTTTATACGAATCAAGGGAAGTTTGCAGGGCACCACCACCCAGGCAGACGGTTCCTACCAGTTATCAGGTTCTGAACCCGCCACCCTCCTGTTTTCTCATCTAAGTTATCAGTCTACGCAGATCATGGGAAAGCCCGGCCTGGTGCCGACGGTCATTCTTCAGGAAACGACGGTCGCTCTTCCTGAAATTGCGATTGTGGTGTTCTTACGCGAGCCCCCGCTTGCGTCTGGATCGGTCCGTTCCCGTAGACGTGCTCACTTCAGATCAGTTACAGGCTACAGGTCAGTTGGAACTGGCTCAACAGTTACAGTTTACTTCTCCTACGGTTCAGACTCTGAAAACGGGAATCAACGGCGTGGCCAATTATGCCGACCCGATTACCTTACGCGGACTTGCTCCCGATCAGGTGCTGGTTCTCGTGGATGGCAAACGCCGCCATCCTTTTTCCGGCATCAATCTTAACCAGACGGTAGGATTGGGTACCGTAACAACCGACTTGAATGCCATCCCAACCCTGGCTCTGGAACGCGTGGAGATTCTTCGGGACGGAGCCGCAGCTCAGTACGGATCA
The DNA here is from genome assembly GCF_031453245.1 of Siphonobacter sp. SORGH_AS_0500. Classification (NCBI taxonomy): domain Bacteria; kingdom Pseudomonadati; phylum Bacteroidota; class Cytophagia; order Cytophagales; family Cytophagaceae; genus Siphonobacter; species Siphonobacter sp. SORGH_AS_0500. The sequence goes on along the minus strand of NZ_JAVIYT010000001.1, from coordinate 1,839,122 downwards.
GACGCTATTGCGGGCATTATTAATCTGGTTTTGCGAAAAGAAACGCAGGGAGGGTTAATTCGAAGTTCCGTAGGGAGTACCAGCCGAGGAGATGGGACCTTCTTTACAACGGGCCTCCGCTGGGGAACGGGGCTGGGAAAAGCGGGTAGTAACCTGACCCTGAGCTTACAGGTGCAATCCGTTGGCGTTACTAATCGGTCTGATGCTTATACCGGGCGTATTTACGCCAGCGACTCTACCACTGATAACCGCATTCGTCAGAACCGAGGGGTTTGGCAACCGCCTTTCAGAGTGGGAATCTACGGCAGTAACGGCTCTACCACGGTGCAGGGTTTGTACAAAATTAGTTACCCGGTTCATAATTACTGGACCTTTTATCAGACCGGAAGCTATTCCAACAAATACATCGTGGCTTATGGTTTCTTCAGAAATGCCATCCCTGACAACGCCAATTCAAACCCCGACTTATACCCGGATGGCTATACGCCGGAGTTACCGGGCAGGACCGTCGATTTTTCACAGGTCATCGGTCTGAGTCGCCAGATCCCTCAGGGATGGCAATGGGATTTTAGCGGTAGTTACGGTTCCAACCGACTAGACCTGTGGGCCAATCACACCAGCAATCCTTCGCTGGGAGCGATTTCCCCCACTGATTTTTACGTAGGTCGAAGTTACTTTGCTCATACCCTCGTGGATGCAACGGCAACCCGGCTGTTTCATGCCCCCAACACGAGCTGGAATGTGGCTCTGGGGAGTCAGTTTCGGCGGAGTGAATTTCAGTTACGGGCGGGAGACGCGGCAGCTTCGGAACAAGGTCCACTGATGAATAAAGCTCCCGGAGCAAGTGGTCGGCCTGGAATCGCCAGGGCCGACGAAGTACGGGCGTTCCGTTCCAACTTGGGTTTGTATGGCGATGTAGAAGGCGAATGGAAGAAACGAATCCTGGGTAGTATAGCTTTACGGCTGGAGTCCTACAGCGATTTTGGCAGCAATCTCTCGGGTAAGACTTCCATTCGTTATCGGATGAATTCCCGGCTTTCCGTACGAGGTTCCATCAATCGGGGGTTTCGGGCTCCCTCCTTACAGCAGAATTTCAATCGGCTGGTTACGTCTACGGTTCAGGCTGGATCCATTGCTCTCACCCGTCAGATTTCGAGTCAGGATCCCCGAATGGCTGAACTAGGCTTTCCTCCTATTCAAGCCGAAAAATCCTGGAATTATACCCTGGGCCTAGCGGGAGAAATACAACCCTCATTCACTTTTGCCTTGGATGCCTATCAGATTTCTATTCGTGACCGGATCATCCTGAGTGACCGACTTTTCGTTGCTTCCATCGCCTCGCTCCAGCGGTTGTTTCCTGAACTAACGGAAGTTCGGTTATTTACGAATCAGTTGTCCACCCGAACGAAAGGCCTCGACGCACAATTAACGTATAGCAACAACCGTAAGAAAAATACCTTCCTGCGAGTCTCGGCTATTTTTTCCTATAACCAAACCCAGATCACCCGTATCAAACCCACGCCCGCTGCTTTTCAGGAAGGTACGGCTTCGGCTATTTCTCTGATTGATACCATTGGCCGAGGGCTTATCGAAACCGCTCAGCCTCGGGAAAAATTTACCATTTCCGGTGAGTATCGACACCATCATTGGAGCGGGTCGGTGCGGGCGACGTACATTGGAGCGGTGACGGGCTGGATCAAACCGCTGACCCAACCTTATGAATCTCAGACCTTTCGGGGAAAAACGTTGTTTGATGTCACCATCGAATATACTCCTACCCAGCACTGGCAGTTTAGTTTGATGGGCCTGAACCTGCTGAATACGTATCCAGATCGCATTTTGAGCAATCAGGCGGCCTATTCTAATGGACAAACCCCTTATCCAAGAAATGTAAGCCAGTTTTCAGCGAACGGAGCTTCCGGCCAGCTTCAGGTAGCATACAGATTTTAATCCCTGGTACTGACCCCATTCCATTTCTGTCATTTTTAACACACAAAACTTTACATGCCTCATCAGTAGTGACGGGTAACGGCCCGGTTAGCTGCTCTTTCACAACTAAACATATCCTATCTATGAAATTTGCTTCAGCTGTACCCATAGCCGAACGGGATCGTCTTGTCCTGAAACAAGCCGGCTTACCAGAAACGACGAAAGTTTATTTGAACTTACCTGCGGAAGCATTGGTCGAAAAAGCCCTGCTGAACGGGGAAGGCGTACTAGCCAATACCAAAGCCCTCATGTGTGACACGGGTGTTTTTACGGGTCGCTCGCCAAAAGATAAATACATCGTTCGGGATGAAATGACCGCCGAAACCGTCTGGTGGGGCAGCGTTAATCATCCTTTGGAAGAATCGCATTTTGAGACCTTACACCAGGATATGCTTACGTTCCTGGACGAGAAAACTGTGTATGTTCGCTACGCTCAGGCTTGTGCACTGGCCGAAGAACAGGTATCGGTTTGCATCATTACCACGCAAGCCTGGCATAACCTCTTCTGCCACCACCTGTTCATTCGCCCGGATCAAAAGGCTATTGCCCAGTTTTCACCCGAATGGACCATTTTGAATATTCCAGAATTCAAAGCAGATCCTGCCGTTCACGGCACCCGTAGCAGCAATTTCACCATCATTGATTTCAGCCGAAAAATCGTCCTGATCGGTGGTACGGGCTACGCGGGTGAGATGAAAAAGGGCATTTTCTCCGTGCTGAATTATACCCTTCCCCAGAAAGGCATCTTATCCATGCACTGCTCTGCCAATGTAGGAGAGAAAGGAGACACGGCTCTATTTTTTGGCTTGTCAGGCACAGGAAAAACAACGCTTTCGGCAGACCCCAATCGTCAGTTAATCGGGGACGATGAGCATGGCTGGGCCAAGGAGAAGGTATTTAATATCGAGGGCGGCTGCTACGCCAAAGTCATTGATCTGACGCAGGAAAAAGAACCGGAAATTTTTGGAGCCATCCGGGAAAATTCTATTCTCGAAAACACCCGCTTTTTTCCGGGAACGAAGGAGGTCAATTACGAGGATAATTCCGTGACGGATAACACCCGTACCGCCTACCCGTTGCCTTTTATTGACAATGCTCTCATTCCTTCCGTCGGAAACTCGCCCCAGCACATCTTCTTTCTTACGGCGGATGCCTTTGGGGTACTCCCGCCGATTTCACGCCTGACGACCGAACAGGCGATGTATTATTTTATTTCAGGATTTACTTCCAAACTGGCCGGAACCGAAGTCGGTGTGAAAGAACCGCAACCTACATTTTCGGCCTGCTTTGGGGCGGCTTTCCTCCCGCTGCATCCTTCCCGTTATGCTACGTTGCTGGGGGAAAAATTACAGCAAAATCAGGTCAATGTCTGGCTGATTAATACCGGCTGGGTAGGTGGCTCGTACGGGGTTGGCGAACGGATTAAACTCCGCTATACCCGAGCCATGATTACGGCAGCGATGCAGGGCGAGCTGGATCAGGTAGCCTTTCAGTCTTTCGCTCCTTTTCATCTGTCCATTCCGCTCGAATGCCCCCATGTTCCGTCCGAACTTTTGAATCCCCGAGAAAACTGGTCCGACCCGATTGCCTACGATCATCAGGCCCGTCTGTTAGCTCAGGCTTTCCAGGAAAACTATCAGCAATACCAATCGGATACTACTCCGGCCATTACTCAGGCAGGGCCCATCCTTGATTAATTCTACGTCTTCGCACGCCGCGGCGACTGGTCGCAAGCTTTTCAATTCTAATCCTTAATACTATGAAAAAGTGGTTCAGTAATTTGACATTCTGGGTTTTAACGGCCATTACGGCGGGTATACTTCTGGGTCATTTCAAACCGGAATGGGCCTTGCTAAAAGTACTCGATGAACCGCTCAAGGGCCGATTCATGGGACAAGAGTTAAGCATTGGCATTACCCTTAGTGAGGTATTCAGTGGCCTTTTTATCAGTACCGTCAAACTCTTCATTAACCCTATTATTTTCCTGACAATTACCCTCGGCATCGTCAGTATGGGTGACCTGAAAAAAGTAGGCAAAGTAGGAGCCAAAGCCTTGCTGTATTTTGAAGTAGTTACTACCCTGGCCCTGGTGATCGGCGTGGTGATTGCAAATCTCATTAAGCCGGGTCATGGCGTGGTGACCAATCAGGTCAAAGGTGGGGATATTTCGAAATACACCCAGAAAAGTGCGGACTTTAGCTGGCTCCATTTTCTCCAGGATAACGTAACGCTGCAAGTATTGATTGTAGCGATTCTGGCTGGCGTTCTGTTCAGTCAGTTACGTTCCAAGGACGTGATTGTGGCTGGAATGAATCGGGTGTCTAAAGTTGTTTTTAAAGGACTGCATAAAGTCATGTTATTGGCCCCCATTGGAGCGTTTGGTGGAATGGCCTATACGATTGGCAAGTACGGGCTGGAAACCCTCTTTCCTTTAGCCAAACTGATGGGTACGGTTTATACCACGATGGCCTTGTTTATCTTCGGTGTGCTGGGTATGATTTTACGTTCGTGTGATATCCGAATCGTGGATTTTCTCCGGTATATCCGGGCGGAATTGCTAATCGTACTGGGGACCTCCTCGTCGGAATCTGCCTTACCCTCATTAATGGAAAAACTGGAAAGAATGGGCTGTGCCAAACCCGTGGTAGGGCTGGTCGTGCCTGCGGGTTATTCATTCAACCTTGACGGTACCACGATTTACCTGTCGATGGCGACCCTGTTCCTGGCTCAGGTGTTCAACGTTGATCTAAGCCTGACTCAACTCCTCACGATCATCGGTATTCTTATGGTTACTTCCAAGGGAGCCGCTGGGGTTACCGGAAGTGGATTTGTGGTGCTGGCTTCTACGCTGACGGCGGTAAAAGTGATCCCCATTGAGGGACTGGCTCTCTTGCTTGGGGTGGACCGCTTCATGTCAGAAGCCCGCAGTATTACCAACTTTATTGGTAATGGCGTAGCCACCATCTGGATCGCTAATCACGAAAAAGCTCTGGACCGTGAGCAAATGAACCGGGCGTTTGGGCTTATTCCTGAAAAGGCATCCACGGTTGCGTCTGACACGCCCACCCGTCCTTCGGCAGTGGTGTTGAACAAATAGAACGGTATTGACTTTCACCCAAAACTTAACAATAGTTGTATGCAAGCTGCTGTAACCGTACCTTCCGTAGGCATCACCCTGGATCGGTTTATTCTCCGAAAACAGAAAACGTTTCCGTCTGCCACCGGAGATTTATCCCAGGTACTGCGGGATATTGCCCTGGCCGGTAAAATCATTAATCGTGAAATCAATCGTTTTGGTCTGGCTGATATTACGGGAGATACGGCTACCGATAACATTCAGGGAGAAATTCAGCAAAAGCTGGACTGGATCGCTCACGTTCGTTTCATCCGGGCACTCGTCAACGGCGGCGAAGTATGTGGTATCATTTCGGAAGAAGAAGCTGGTATTATAGACACGGGTAACCCGGAAGGGAAATACGTTATCGCGATGGACCCCCTGGATGGTTCCTCCAACATTGATGCAAACGTAGCCATTGGTACAATCTTCTCGGTCTATCGACGGGTTTCGCCGCTGGGTACTTCGCCCACCGTCGAGGACTTTCTGCAAGGCGGTCGGCAGCAGGTAGCCGCAGGGTATATTCTCTATGGCTCTTCCACGATGCTGGTGTATTCAACCGGTTGCGGAGTCGATGGATTTACCTACGAACCTACGTTGGGGGAATACATCCTTTCGCACCCCAATCTGACTTTCCCGGCTTATAGCAAAACTTTTTCCTGTAATGAAAGTAACCAGCGGGATTTTCCACCCTTTGTGATGCAACGGATTCAGGAATTTTACGAGCAGCGATTCAGCAGTCGTTACATCGGTTCATTTGTGGCTGATTTTCATCGAAATCTAATCAAAGGAGGCATTTACCTATATCCCCCTACGCAAACCCATATTCAGGGAAAGTTACGATTGATTTATGAATGTTACCCCATGGCTTTTCTCGCCGAACAAGCCGGAGGGAAAGCCATTGACGGTCAACAGCCCATTCTAGACATCATCCCTAACCGATTCCACCAGCGTACGCCCTTATACATTGGCTCCTCCCACCTGGTAGACTATTTCGAGATTCCTTCCTAACGATAATCCAATCGTTTTACTGCCATTTGTTGCTGGCACCTCAGACGAGCGTGTCGCCGTATCGCTTTATCTAATTAAAAATATAATTTATCAAATATTTAATATAATTATTATGAAATACATTTTTCTTCTTCTACTGACTTTCAGTGCATATACGGGGATGGCTCAACTGGCCTTGAATTCCGTAGTGTCTCTGGACACACTTCACTCGTCGAGACCCATTCAGGCTGTTTCGGGCAAAGATACAACCCGCGTGAAACCATCCATTCGCCCTGTCACTCCCCCCTACGAAGGGCTGAAAATCAAACTTAGCCCCGATGGAGCCAAGTACCTGGCCTTTAATCTGTGGAGTCAGGTATGGATTCGTTCCATTGAAAACAATCCGGGAACGCTCGTAAATGGAATTCCGCAGGATCATGTCTGGGACGTCAGCCTTCGCCGTACCCGGGTTCGGGTCATCGGGCAGATGTCGCCGCGTTATTTATTTGTGATTCAGTTTGGGATGAACAACCAGTCTTTTAACAGCGGTGGTGGCAGTGGTACCGGGGCCAACGGTTTAGGTAAAAAGCCTCCGCTTTTCTTTCAGGATGCTTACAGTGAATTTGTGGTGGTTCCCGCTCTAAACCCGGTTACTAAAAAACCGGCTGACTTTTCACTATCCATGGGAGCCGGGTTGCACGCCTGGAATGGCGTCAGCCGCCTGACCAGTCCGGGTATCACCAGCAGTCTCACGCTGGACGTACCCATTTTCCAATGGCCCAATATTGAAGTCTCTGACCAGTTCAGCCGTCAGCTAGGCGTTTTTGCCAAGGGCATGTGGAAGAATGTAGCATACCGTTTTCATGTCAACAAACCTTTCACCACTACGCTGACCCCCAGCGTTGGTGGGGCAGCCGTTGATAACAATCAGGATGGAAAACCGGCCTACGGAGGCTACGTTAATTACCAGTTTAAGGATAAAGAAAGTTTGCTGACGGCCTTTTTCCCCGGTACGTATCTGGGTTCCAAAAATATCTTCAACATTGGACTCGGCTTTTACTATAATAAAAATGCAACCCTCTCCCAACCCGAAGCGAATGTTTTCAGGAAACACGATGAACTGACGCTAGCGATGGATGTCTTTTGGGATCGACCCATTGGCGATCCGGCCAAACGGATGGCCGTGTCGATTTACGGCGGCCTGTATCGGTACGAATTTGGGCCCAACTACATTCGCACTTCAGGTATCATGAATCCCGGTACAGTGAATCCAAATTTTACTGAACAACGAGCCGCAGAAGGCCCCGGCAATGCCCGGTATCTATCCGGCACGGGTACGCTTACTTACACCCAGCTAGGTTTTGTTCTTCCACAATTCACTTCAGCCGTGCGTGTTCAACCTTACGTTGCTCACAGTTACAAAGATTTGCAAGCTCTTCGGCAGCCGGGCCACTACTATAACATTGGTACTGCTTTTCTACTGGACAGTCATCAGGCTAAAATTACGGTCGAATACAATAGTCGTCCGCTGTACAGCCCGGTAACCAAACAGATCTTTTCCCGAGCGGGTGAACTAATCGCCATGGTGCAGGTATCGCTGTAAGACTTTAGCTACGGTTTACTTTAGGGTTAGTTTAGAACTTGAATGCTAAAACGTCAAACCTGTAAGAACCTTACAAACCTGCTATACTCAGCCTATGTAATGGCGATTTTATAAGTTGCGGGAAGCGTGTATTTTTCATCACAAAGCATGGAAATATTTACTTAAACTTCTTAAACTATAGTACTATTTGCATATTTAGTTTACATTTAACGTCATAATCAAGTATGTAAACTTTTTCAACTAGTACGTTGGCAGCCCTGAATCGCTGGAGTGATGCAGAATTATCGCAAGCTCTGCAAGAAAATAATCGAGCCGCTTTTTCTGAAATTTACGAACGGTACTGGAAGCCTCTCTACCGAGCGGCTTACCAGAAAACACGTTCCAAAGAAACTGCTGAGGAATTGGTCCAGGATCTCTTTGTCAGCCTTTGGCAACGCAGAGAAACGGTTCAGATTCAGGAGCTGAAACGTTATTTGTTTACCGCCCTTAAGTTCTCAATCATCCGACTGATTGAATCCGAGCAGGTTCACGAAAAGTTTGTTAACTATTATCAGTCCTTTCTGGCTACGGAAGACCGGGATACGGAAGAACTACTGGATTTCCAGGATTTGTCAGAAGCCATTGAACGAAATCTTCGGGAATTGCCTGAGAAATCACAGGAGGTCTTTCGACTCAGTCGTTTCGAACAGCTTTCCATACCCGAAATAGCCCAGCGACTTCAGGTGAGCGAAAAAGCCGTTGAGTATCACCTTACCCGGGTACTCAAGCACTTACGCACGCACTTACACGAAATAGCTTTGGGGCTGATGCTCGGCCTTTGGAGATAATCCCCTTTGCTGATCCAACTCTTGGTATTGGATTTATCTTTTACAGGGTTTTGATTAAACATACGATTCGGTTCGCTTCTTCAAAACCAAGCTTCTGGTGGAAGGCCAGACTTTCTGCATTGTCCAGTTCCGTATCCGAAGCCATTTCCTGGCAGTGTTTTTCCCGAGCCCAGCCCTCCCCCGCCTGCATCAGGTACCGACCGATGCCCTGGTGCTGAAATTCCGGTTTTACGTATAAGCCTTCTACATAAGCCACTGGTGAGTGCGAAGCTCCCTCCACGTAATCCGTTCGGAGTGTCAGATGAATGAATCCGAAATAGCTCGTTCCTTCTTTCGCCAGGTAACAAACTTCATCGGTAGCCGTAAGCAGACGCTGGTAACTCTCCCGCTCCTCTTCAAACGAGCATTCCGGCCATAGGGCTACTACTAGGTTGACTAATTCGTTAAGGCTATCGGCAGAAACGGGTTCGATGGACATCAGGAGGATAATTTTTATGAAAGACGACCGAAGGTAAGGATTTAGAAGACATTCGCGACATCAGTTGCGGACGAACGGAAATCCGTACTTCAGACGGGCTTCCCTTGTGACCTGGTTACCTGACGCATATACCAGATCATCATCACCATTCCCAATATCGAAGGGCCTAGCTGGCTATAGGGCTGACATTGTGGTAACACGTTTCCCGCAAAGGCAGATAATAAGGCACTAAAGGCCGAGAGCATTTTATAAATGTGTTCGTACAGCCACCCGCCTTTCAGGGATTCATGCAACCAGTAATGTTTGACCAGATCGTAAGTAGTCACCAGCGATAACGCTCCAAAGGTGGAGTAAATCACGGACGGATTCCAGCTCGCGTCCGAGGTTTTGGCAATACCTAGAAAAAATAATCCAGAAGTAAAGGCCAGTAATGCACAAGCCACATCACGCGTGGAACTACGCTTTTCGCGAAGCCTGACGATCCGCCATCCGGCATAACTCACGTAACCCGCCAGCAGCGTAAGCATGACCAGAAACGGACTGGCTCGAAATAGAATTGCCCCCATTAATCCCGTTTCCAAGACTACACTGATGGCATACAAAAAGTAACGACCAAACCGGGTATGCGGCCCCCGCTTTTTAGGAGCCCTTAGGGCAACTACGCCGAGTCCCATCGCGGCCAGACCAAAAGAGATGTGAATGATTAGGTTAATGGAATGAAGAGTCTCCATCGAAAAGCTTTAAAAGTGAAAGCCCTAAATTGCCGTCCTTTTCTCCTGATTACCTGTTTTCTGTGACCAGATGATTTAGCTAGTGACCAAGTTATTTCGTCAATATTTACTTCCAAACCACCCAGACCAGCTGTAACTTGCCTGCATGGAGAAAGTCTTTCGTTCAGTCGTCGTTCGTAACCTGCTGGGTCTGCTGGCTTTGTTGGGTGTCCATTACGTGTCAGACCGGTATTACTTACAGCAACGAACGGGCATGAATCAGTTGCTACCCTACCTTTTTCTGCTGGGCTTATACGGTTGGCTGGTTTTTCATAACCGAGTCCTCTTCGAACGTTTTTACCTCCAGCAACGCAAACGCCAATATATACGCTGGACGCTGCTCATTATGAGTCTTAACACGCTAAGTATGTATGGCTTTCTAACGCTGCAATTTCAGGTTACCCACCCGCTTCCCCCGATCCTCAGCTTCTGGGTACATACCCTGGCGGGCTTTGGCATTTACGCTTTTTATCGCAGTACGCTGGCTGTTTCAGCTCCCCTGAAATCCAATCTGCCGAAAGTAATACCCCCAGTGGATTTGGGTGAGTTCATCTGTACGGTGGACGGCGAAAAGCAGGTGATTCGCTACGAAGAAATCCGGTATCTGGAAAGTCTGGAAAATTATGTAAAGGTCGTCACACCCCGAAAAACGCACGTAACCCGACTGACGATGAAGGAAGCCGAGGAGCGATTACCCAAACCAACCTTCGTACGCATCAGTCGCTCGCACCTGATTAATACTTCACACGTGGAGATACTGGAAGCGGATAGCATCACCGTTAGCGGAAAAAGTTTGAAAATTGGAAAGGTTTATAAACGGTACGTGAGCGAGTTACTGACGGAGACTGGGGTAAGCTGAGCGGGAGTTGCTACAATGAATCCTATTTTTCTTTTCGTGCTCTCATCTACTTAATTCCCTTGATTTCGTAATTGCTCGGTTCTGCTGAGTGACGAACTAACAAGTAGGTGTATACTATACCTAATGGGTCACGAAAAGACCTGTCTTATCTAATTTTTCGGGGATACTTCACTAATCGGCAGTAATGGTAGAGGAACACCTTTCCCAGCCTGTCATGCACAGCCAAACGATGCAGCTTACCTTCGAATAGCTAATCACTTCGTTAGCTTTAGATTCATACTTATTATCTTACCACTAATCAATCATCCCATTACTTAGGCAATAAAATAAATCTACCTAATCTATTTATCCTATTGATACATAGCATTAAATAAACACTATCATCAAATGATGAATAATTAGTATACTACCTATTAGAGCAATCCAACCAAACCATTTTTAGAAACTAAAATATAATTATTTAAGGACTTATTTGACCTACTTTTAACTAAGTATTTTTACATAAAAAATTGGTGGTAAAGTACCAAACTAGCCTCTATAGTCATATTAAAATTGATTTAAAATATATTTTTTTGAATCTAATAAAGCACGTTAAGTATATTTACCTACTTCAATTTATGTGTAGTACTAAAATAGTTATTTAGTACTTCTACTAAGTAAATGTTAGACCTATGAAAAACCTATTTATAATCTGTAATTTTAATAATTACTTAATATAAATTTAGAGTTAACTATTCATAACTTTACAATTCCCAAAACTGAATTTTATAAATTAATCACAAACATGTGTTTCTTCACAAAAGTTGTCCGCTATGTTCTTTTCTTTTTACTTGCTTTAAACGGAACCATACTAGCACAAAGTTTACCCGTAGTTAACGTAGATGTATGTGTGTATGGAGGAACCTCTGCTGGTATTATTGCTGCCTACACGGCCCAGAAACTAGGCAAATCAGTCATTTTAGTGGAACCTACTACCCACCTAGGAGGTCTAACGACAGGAGGACTTGGTTCCACTGACGTAGGCAAAACTGAAAGTATACAAGGCCTAGCCAGAGATTTTTATAATAGGGTTGGAGCTATTTATGGTAAGAAAGTAGCACAATTTTCGTTTGAGCCTAAGGTTGCAAAAAAAGCCTTTTCTTATTACTTGCAGGACCTGCACGTTCAAACAAATTATCGCTTGCAAAGTGTTATAAAATCAGGAAATACCATAAAAAGCATTACAGTACAGAACGTATTGGTATCGAGTAAAACCCAACAAATTAATGCTTCAGTATTCATGGACTGTAGCTACGAAGGCGATTTGATGGCAAAGTCAGGAGTAAGTTACACATACGGCCGAGAGGCAAATACCACCTATAAGGAAAAATACAATGGAGTACAAATAACAGGTGGTCACCAGCTTCCAGACCACATTGATCCTTATAAAACTCCAGGTGAAGCCTCTTCAGGCCTAATATGGGGAGTAAGTAACAAACCTTTGGCGGCAAATGGTACAGCTGATAATAAGATTCAGGCATATAATTTCAGGGTCTGTTTAACCAATAACTCTGCCAATTTTATTCCCTTCTCTCAACCCTCAGATTACGATGCTAGTAAATATGAGCTACTAGTGCGACTAATGTCGGTTCAGCCAGAGAAATCATCACTTCATGATTACTTCATCTGGAATGTATTACCTAATAAAAAAGTGGATCTAAACAATTTCGGTGGATTTTCTACGGATATGATTGGCATGAATTACAACTACGTGGAAGGCTCTATTGAAGAAAGAAAAGCGGTAATAGCAGCTCATGAGTCCTATACAAAGGGGCTTTTATACTTCTTTGCAAATGATTCAAGGGTGCCCGTCAATTTGCGAAAACAGATGCAACAATGGGGATATGCAAAAGACGAGTACACCGACAACGGCAATTGGACCCCTCAACTTTATGTCAGGGAGAGTCGACGGATGGTAAGTGACTATGTCATGACCGAAGCCAACTGTATGGGTACTGTAAGTGTAAATGATGAGATTGCTCAAGGTTCTTATACAATGGATTCTCATAATTGTCAACGAATTGTATACGTGAAGGGGGGGAAAACAATGGTAAAAAACGAAGGGAATGTAGAGATTGCCGTAAAAAATCCGTATGGTATTTCGTATCGATCAATTATACCTCGTCAGAAAGAATGTCAGAATTTATTGGTTCCCGTTTGTCTTTCAGCAAGCCATATTGCTTATGGATCTATTCGCATGGAACCCGTATTCATGATGCTGGGGCAGGCGGCAGGCGTAGCGGCAGTGATAGCCGCTTCTAAGAAACAACCCGTCCAGTCTATTGATATACAAACCTTACAGGAAGAAATTACGACAAATCCGTTGGTGGAACGTACATTCGACAATCCGGCTCCTCTTCCTGTACGCTGGCTTTATTTCAATGCACAACTTAATTCAGAGGGTGTTTTATTAAAGTGGGCCACTACTTACGAAAAGAATACACAGAAATTTTTTATTCAATATTCATTCGATTCCTTAAACTTTGAAACTATTGATGTAATTAATGGATCTGGCAATAGTATTATGAAAGAAGAATATTCATATTTAGATAAAAAGACGGCATGGTATAATAAAAAAGTAATTTATTATAGATTAAAGCAGGTAGATATGGATGGTAAATTTACTTATTCAAATATGGTATCCATAAATCCAGCGATTGATAACGAGGCAATATCTATCAAAGCCTACCCTAACCCATTTAATGATAATATTAGTATTGAACTATCTCGTGCCCCTACAAGCCTGGACGATAATAACGTAACTCTATTTACTCAGGATGGCAGACAAGTATACTATAAAAAAATAAATGAAATAACATTACCAGCAATTTCAATAAACGATTTATCAACACTAAGGCCTGGTTATTATTTAATGAACGTCATAATAAATCAAAGGAAATACACTTTAAGGATGGTTAAAATATAAAATCGTTAACTTATTTAAAATTCCAAGTGCTTTATTTGTAATATAAAGCAGGATAACATCAAAAGTTAAACTTTATTATCCAAACTTATTGACTGATATAGTTATTGAAACATACCTAATTTATAAGACAAAGCCACTTATTTTGCAATAGTAAGTGGCTTCGTCTTATAGAAAATAACTTTCTAAAGCTTAAAGAACTCAAGAATAAGGACAGTTATTAGCTATTATTCAGTAAATTATTTATAAAATAATTTACTGAATAGTTTGAGGGAACAAATCACCTAAGAAGTAATAAATTGCTATAGTAAAGCCCTTCATGACAGATCTATTATTAAATCAAACAACCCAAAATCAGCTCCCTTGATAGATTTTATCCTTTTACCATTGCCCGTAACATATTAAGTACCTAGCTATTTATGCTTCTAGAAACCACCCCTAACAAAAGATAAACAACCTTTCTTAGGCTACCCCGAGTAAAAGAATCTACCCAATTCTGGACTTATATTATTTGACAGCGAATTGCTTAACTACCTAATATTCACCCATTTCCCAATAGTATCTCTTGCTACGTTCGCAATGACAGTTTATTAAAGACAAATATTTTCCATTCGCATTCACTCGGTTCTGCTGCGTATCGAAATAGCTTTACACCTCTAGCCAATGGACTACGAGATAAGTTATTGATGAGACGTTACTAAATACCAACGACGAAGCGAGAAGATATTTGTGACCTAAGTTTCCCCCATGACTGTCATTCCTGAGCAGAGCGAAGAACCTTATCTAATTTTACGTATATAAATGATGGGAAGAGAAATTATTTGTTCCCCTCTAAGATCAATAGTATTATCCAATAAAGTCTCGCACTTCGGTTGAGATGACAGTTTGTTAAAGAATCTAGCAGTTTACCATGCCCAGCTACTTTGCAGTCGATCAGCTCTGCCAAGTGACAAAGTAATAAACATGCCTCTAGCCAGAAGGTTACGGAATGAATTATTGGTGATGCTTCTCTAATAATATCAGTTACCTTAATGCATACAGCACCTAATATTAGCTTATTTAACCCATCCAATTTAATCATTCTAATTTCATAATGAGCAAAGAAAAAATATTTAAAACCAAAACTGGATTTTGCCATATTCTTCCAGATAAAATAATCCTTACACGAGGTGGGTTATAAAAATATACAAATAACTAAAAATAATATTTTCAGTTATTTATTAATTTACTGTATAATTTCTGCCATAGCACTCTATCAATCCTATTTTTATTGTTTAAAGAATGAATTAGTTCCTTCTATTTTTTTTGGAATTATAGGAATTTATTTGATATATGGAACAATAATAAGTTTAAATAACTCTACTGCATCAATTATCGATCGAAGTAGTATTGTAAACATAAAATTTAAGAGAGCGATTATTGGTTTAACACGTTCTAGATTCGAAGTATTATTTAAAGATGATCAGGGAAAAATAAAGAAGCGATTAATAATGTTACCAGGCTCTTTATTTGATGGCCAATCAGTCACCCTAATAGCCCTAAAAATTATGACTGAAGAAAGGCTATTAGTGAATAGCGAAACATCAAAACTATAATGCCTATATTGAGCAAGCCCACTCTCCTTCAAATGTTAGGCAAAATATCATTTAGAATTGCCGTTTGCAAAGTCATCAGTTATAGACTAAAGTCTATCCATCGTTTTAAGTGAGACCAGTTCCAAACAAAAAGGTAATCGCAGCCAGCTACGATTACCTTTTTTATTACCCTAAACTCAATTCTTTAATACGTATACCGAATCGTTACCCCATACATCCGTTGATCACCTACGATGCCAGCGTATTGGCCGTAGCTACCGGGAGCGGCTAGTAACATTTCGTAGTAATTCTTATTGAATACGTTGCGAGCCCAGGCAAAGAACGACAATCCATTAGAACCGCGGAAGCCTAAACGGCCATTAGTCAGCGAATACCCGTCAATGTTTAGGTATTCCGAAGGCGAAGGACTCGACGAGAATTTCGAGCGATAGAATACGTCGATGCCCAGGAAGTAGTTACCCTTCAGGCCAAGGAATGTACCATTCGTATGGGTCTCACCCCCTACTGATCCCGACCATTTTGAGATGCCCGGTAACACTCCACCCGAAATGTCCTTGAAGGCTTGAGCTCCGCCCACTTCTTCCAGTGGCACGGGAGCGTTCGTGAATTTCAGGTATTTACCATCCGTATACGCCAGAGCAGCATTCAGATTTAATTTCGTAAAACGGATGCTTCCGTCCAGTTCCGCACCCTGCACACGAACTTTCTCGGCATTCGCCAGATACCCCCGGTTTACCCCTGGTTCCGGTGTTTGTACTTGCGTCTGGAAATCGCGGATGTCCGAACGATAGAAGGTCAGGTTCAGAATGGAGTTTAATGAAGGCTTCGTTTTTACTCCAAATTCCTTATGATCTACGTATTCGGGCTTTACGTTGGCCAGTTCAATCAACGTCTGGCCGTTCGCCGTTGGCAGGCCACCTACGTTTACGCCAATGGGCTTATAACCAATGGAATAAGTGGCATATGCATTAAACTTACTATTGGCTTTATACTGCAAGGAAATCTGCCCTGAGAAATTACCCTGATCGTAATCGGTGTTAAAGGCCTGATCGGTGTATACCAGCCGTTTCAGAGCCAACAGAGCAGCATCCGTCGTTTGCAGACCACCGTAAGTCACACGGTTATAATCCACTACTTTTTTATCGTAGTTGTACCGAACGCCGGGTTGCAGGTGTAACTTATTGGTAATAGACCAGTCGGCCTGAGCAAATACGGCTAAGCTGGTGCTACGAATGCGGTTTGTTGTACGGATACCGAAGTTATCAAACAGACCGGGTGTTTTCCAGAGGGCACTGGTGGTGCTTTGGGCAAACCGCCACTGAGCCGAACCTGCCTCTTCCGTCTGTACGGGATCGGATTTCAGATCCTGCCACAGGCCGAATAAACCTACTACGCCACTCAGTTTCGGTGAAATTTTACCCGAATAGCGAATCTCCTGCGACCACTGATCATGGGCTGAGTTACCCGAAGAAATTGTAAACACGGGCAGACCGATGTAATCGCGGTCGTTCAGGGGTACCCACTTCCAATAACGCCAGGCCGTAGTAGAGGTCAGCGTTCCGTTTCCGATTTTAATATCCGCATTGACCGAAACACCCCCTAACTGGTTGTCTGCTTTGGAAGGCGTATCAAGGTCCACTTTACGTTCAAAGGCACTCTTGTAAGGTAAGGCATAACCCAGATCAGCAATGATGTTATTGAACTGACGATAAGCCGCCCGTTTTGTCGGAACAACACCCGCTACGGGCCAGCCGTATCCATTGGGTTTTTGATCCGAAATGTCACCAATCAGCGTAATTTTTACGTTATCCGTCGGCGTGTATAAAAACTGGCCACGAACGCCAATGTTATTGATGTCGTTGATGGGAAGTTGCGTATGTACGTTGTAAAATAAGCCATTCCGCTGCGTTCCGGTAAACGATAAACGAGCGGCCAGTTTCTTACTCAGTGGCCCCGTTAAAGAGGCTTTAGCTTGTACGAAACCGTAGTTACCGTAGCTTAATTCGGCATTAGCTCCGGGCGTGAAGCTGGCTCCGCGAGTGGTAATGTTAAAGGCACCCGCCGTAGTATTTTTGCCAAACAGCGTTCCTTGAGGGCCGCGTAATACTTCAATACGGTCAATATCAATGAAATCCAGAGCCGTGGCCGCCGGACGAGCATAGTATACTCCGTCTACATAGAAGCCCACGCCGGGGTCAATACCATCGTTTGTTAAGCCGTAGGTAGAACCTAAACCCCGGATGTTTAGCGTAGTATTACGAGCATTGGATACGTATAACTGTACCGTAGGCACCAGCTCTTTCAGACGGTTTACGTTAAAAGCTCCCGCGTCTTCTGCAGTAGATCCACGAATGACCGAAATGGGGATAGGCACTTCCTGAGCCGATTCCTGCCGACGGCGAGACGAAATAATCACGTCTTCGAGTTTATTCGCTGCCTGTTCGAGGGAAATGGTCACCTGCCGATCTCGAACGACTATTTCTTTCTGAGTATAACCAATGAAGGATACGATCAGTGTGAAAGGTAATTTTTGGCCGGTTCTTAAATTAAACTGACCATTCCCATCGGTGCTGGCTCCATTGGTGGTGCCTTTGATAATGACCGTAGCTCCTACTAAGGGCTCGCCCGAAGTGGCATCCAGAACAGTACCCGAGACGGTGGCGTTAATAATGGGCTGTTCCTGAGCTTGGGAATAAAAAAACGTCAATACTAAACTGACGGTTAGAAGTATAGTTGTAGCAATAGCTCTCATAAGAGAATGAAACGTCGTAAGGACAGATGATGATTGGGATGAAATAAGGAAAAGGCTGAAGGCTCAGCAATGATTTCAGAGTGTGCTCAACAATAAGGTATAATTCGTGGCTTCATGAATGGCTTTTGAAAGGTCCGGCACAAAACTAACAATTTAAATTATAAAGTATATAGATTTAGTAGACTTTATAATCTAAATTATGTTACTTTTATCCATCCATTATTTTCGATTACTACCATTCTGGTGCAGGATTCTATCCTGTACCAGATGCTAGCCCATCACCTTATAATTTATATGGGTAGTATCACCTCTAATAATAGGATGTCCTTTTCCATAATAATTCCGAGCTGAACTGTATAACCAATCCTCCGAACGTTCTACAAGAACCCTGCAATCGGATGTACCCCGTTCTGCCAGAACTGATACTTCATATTAGAAGAATTCTTGCGTCCAGCTCGTTCAAACATCCATAACATCCAATCCTTTCGACTTTCCTTCGGATTTTTAGAAATGGCGTTTAAAATTTGTTTAGCCGTAAACTTTTTTAAGCCCCTGAATATACCGTCCAGCCTTTTTTCTTTCGAGCCAACGATGACATGTACATGATTAGTCATGAGGCAAAAGGCCTATAACTCCAGCCCTTTCTTGTTCTGACAATACCTCGAACTTTCAATAATAATATCCCGAGCTCAGTGGAGTCTTGAAAGTTGTATTTCCTACTCATTTTTATAGTCAAAGTTGAAGCTCCTGAAAATAGCTCTTCTTTTCAGCCTCCGTAATGCCGTTTGATAAGTTAGGCTCTAGGGCAAACTGGACACTGCTTTATAGAGATTCTTAAAATGACACCTTGCACCAGTAAACGCTGACTTGCACACTCCTTTGAATTTTATACTTTTACCTCCATGAAAAGAGAAGATTTATCGAGCTTCTACGAGCGAATTAATTATACCACTCAGGAGCAAGTTTCTGCCGAACGTTCGCACATCAATTTATTCGAACGGGCTAGTTGCCAGGGCATGCATCCCTACTCCCGGCGGGATTACTATAAGGTTACACTCATTATTGGAGAAGGTCGACTGGAATACGCCAACCGTACCATTAATATTGACCGTCCGGCTTTGCTGTTTTCCAATCCGCTGATTCCTTATCTGTGGCAACCCTTATCGCAGGAACAGGAAGGGTGGTTCTGTATTTTCAATAAGGCTTTCGTTCATCAGCGGGACGAACTTCTGACGGAATTGCCCATGTTTCAGTTGGACGGACAGCATATATATTTCCCCGAGGAATCAGTCGTCAACGAAATTTCGGAGCTTTTCCGAAAGATGATGGCTGAAAATCAGTCAACGTATCCCTTTAAACAGGATGTGTTGCGTAGTTATCTTCACCTTATTGTCCACCAGGCTCTGAAAATGCAGCCTGTGAATGACTACGAGCCACCGCTGAATGCTTCTTCCCGCATTACGTCCCTTTTTCTGGAATTACTGGAACGACAGTTTCCCATCGACTCCATGCAAAACCAGCTTCAGTTACGCTCGGCTACGGATTTTGCCCGCCAGCTTTCTGTTCACACCAATCACCTGAACCGGGCCGTTCGTGAAATAACAGGCAAAACCACGACCGAACATATTGCCTCCCGAATCATCGTGGAAGCCAACGAACTGCTCACCCACAGCGACTGGTCCGTAGCCGAAATTGCCAGTTCACTGGGTTTCGAATATGCCAGCTACTTCAATAATTTTTACAAGAAAGCTACGGGAAAAACACCCCGGGAAGTTCGAATGGGCTGTGTTTGAATTTTATAATTTTTCGTTTGAATCTTCTTTTTCTCCCGTTGTAATCCGCTCTACTTTTGCCGCAGTCACTACAAAACACATAAGTCATGGATTACAGAGCTTTAGGAAACACCGGAGAAAAACTATCCGCAATTGGACTAGGCTGTATGGGGATGAGCTTCGCCTACGGCCCTACCGATGAACAGCAAAGCATCGCTACCCTGGAGCGAGCCCTTGAAAGGGGTATCAATTTCTGGGATACGGCTGACATGTACGGCAATGGAGCTAACGAAGAGTTGCTATCAAAACTGTTGACTTCGCACCGCGATCAGATTTTCATCGCTACCAAGTTTGGTTTTCGCTTTAAAGACGGAATCGCCCGCAGCAGTGCCGCAGCAGGAACCTATTTTGATGGATCGCCTGAGTGGGTAAAAACTGCCGTAGAAGCGAGTCTGAAACGTCTGAAGATTGATACCATCGATTTATACTATGCCCACCGCGTGGACCCGAACGTACCCATTGAAGAAACGGTAGGTGCCATGGCAGATTTGGTGCAAGCGGGTAAGGTACGCTACATTGGTCTTTCGGAGGCTTCAGCGGCATCCATCCGCAAGGCCCATCAGGTGCATCCCATCACTGCCCTGCAATCCGAATATTCGCTTCTAAGCAGAGATTTGGAAACGGAAATTTTACCAACCATTCGTGAACTGGGCATTACACTGGTTCCCTACTCGCCACTGGCTCGGGGCCTATTTGATAACATTACCCAAGCCGATCAGCTCGCTCCAGATGATTTTCGTCGTTCCATCCCTCGTTATCAGGCAGAATACCTGGACAATAACCGCAAGTTGGCCGAAGGTTTACAGCAACTCGCTGCCGAGAAAGGGTTGAAAGGCACGCAGTTAGCTCTAGCCTGGGTATTAGCTCAGGGCGAGGATATCATACCTATTCCCGGTACCAAACGGATTAGCTATCTCGAAGAAAACATTGCAGCTTCCGAAGTACAGCTTTCCGCCGAAGATTTACAACGCATCGAAACGCTCCTCCAACAATACCCTAATACGGGTGAGCGATACAGCGAAGGGTCGATGAAACTGGTAAACCATTAATAGTTACTCCATCGTAACCAACAAAAAAGGATAATTGCAGACGATGCAATTATCCTTTTTTGTTTACTCCATTCGACAAGTGTAAAAATACTTTATTTTCACTGGTACAGGATTGGAATCCTGTACCAGTAGTTCGCACTTCCATCCTACGGTTTCCCAATCACTACTTCATCAATATAAAACCGTGTGGGTGACGTGGGAATATCTGCATTGGGTAACGGCGGATCGTTAGTTTCATTAGGCGTTTGCCGATTGGGTAAATTTCGGTAGGCTCCCGTTCGAAGCGATAGACGTTCAATGGATTTCACTGCCTCCGCTAGCTGAGCTTTTGCAAGCACGATTTTTCCATTGATTTTTACCGAAAAATGGCCCTTCAACGTCGCCAGGGTTTGTACTTCCAGGTCATACCACTGCCCTTTCTGGTATTCCTGTAGCACTTTCTCGGTACTGCCGTCGGTGGCGATGATCTGATTTTTTTCGTTAAACCGAATGCGAACGGGACGATTGCCGTACTGATCCGTCAGATCAATTTCCAACACCCCGGTATTACTGGGGTCTGCGTATACTTTTAGTTTCGTCGTTAGATGCGTGCCTTCTTCGAATACCCGAATGGCCCGGGCATAATCGTACAAGTCCTTGTCTTCCAGTAACAGACTTTTACCCGATTTTCCGGGCGTCTTCGCTACTGATACCGGAGCCCACTTCGGAGCATAGATGTTCCAGTTTGGCACCGCCCCATCCAGTTCCAACTGGTCAAAGTGATCTTTAACGGTCCCTTTCACTGCGTAAGTAACGGGCGTTGGAATTCGGCTGATCCAGATATCTTCTTTATTCATGCTGTAACTCAGCCACATATCATTTCCCGGCGGGTTACCATTGCCTTCCTCAATGCCCCGCATGTAGCAGGGCCCAAAATCTTTCCAGCGACCCGTAAACCGACGGACGGGTAACTCCCCCTGCACCAGTAACATATCATCGAAAATGATTCCATCGTCACCCGTAATCACCACCAGTGGGAAACGATACTGCGTCTGTTCGATGGGGTTATAACTAATGGCATAACGACCATCGTCCGTTTTCTGTCCCCATTGTTTCCCCCCTGACATAAGCAGAGTCGGTACTTTTACGGGTTTGGAAAAGGTTTTTCCTTCATCGGAAGAAAGAGCCGTTAATGATTTTTTCCAGAGAGCCACTACTTTCCCGTCTTTGCGGTGGTAATAGGACAAAGCTTGTCCGGCTTCCTTTCCTCCATAAAAACCATCCAGTCCATGATCCTCGTCATACCACTGAAAAGTCATTAACTGATCTTTCAGCAGATCGTCGCAGGCTTTGACAAAACCCGCATCCGTCGATTTTTTATAGAAGGGATAACTTGTGTTTGACTCATTCCAGTCAGCGTGGCTCGTGTAACGAATGAAGTAAATCGGGCCGAAAGAACCGTCTTTATAGACTTCCCGTACCACCCGGCCAATGCCGCCTTTTCCGAAGGGATCTTCCGTGTGACCGTAAAAAGCCAACATTAATAAACGCCCATCGGGGGCAACGTAAAAGCCCATCCGCTGATGCATCATGTAGCCTTTGTACCCCTTAGGAATTTCTACACCTTTCGGAGCCTGATAGGGCGGAAAAACTACCTGTGGCTTATTCCAGTGGCGACCATCGCTGGAGGTCATCAGAAGCGTTTGTCCCGGAGCCACATGCTCGTCTACGGGGTTACTGAGGTATTGCTGAAAAAAGGTATTGTTCCAGTAACAGAGGTTTGAAGCATGGTTATACGTCCAGCCGTAACCATCGGATTCTTCGGGATGGGTGCGGTTAGCCCGCATGGTTTGTCGATTTTCGGTGCCGATGGCATACCGAAGTCGGCCTTCGTGCAGACTGGGATCTACGGTTACTCCACCCACATAACGAACCGGCTCCTGCGGGCTCCCCGTCTGAGCCTGTCCCAACTGAGTCAGGCCCAGGGCCGCTCCCAGCATCATAACTGAACGTTTCATAATCAGGAAAGAACCCTAAAACGGCTTTATACTCGATTCAGGGCATTTTTTAATCACAAAAAAAGCCCTGACTGAATTCAGGGCTTTCTACACAATCGTCTTGCTTATATCTTTCGCCAACCGACTTTCTTGAGGTAATTTGCATACTTGCGAAAGGTCGGTTCAGTCACTTCACTTAGTCCTAAAGAACCTCTGAGCATACCGGATCGATGATTGCCTTCCACAAAATACTCGCAACCGGGCTCTACATCCAGGGTTACCTGTTCACGTAATCTTGGCACAATGGTTAAGCCGCTCAGGGCTGTCTCGATATGCACCGTACCCGGTTCCAGTTTTAGGGCCATGCTGCCCCAGTTGTCCAGTTTACCGATGTACTTACCATTAATCCAAATCTTGAAACGACGGAAAAAAGCTTTTTTCTCCCCTACTCGATACAGATAGATGGTCGCTTCCTGGGCGGGCAGATCCTCTTCAGGTTTGCCCCAAACTAAGCCCGAAAGCCAGGAAAGTGGATGAAGCGTCTCGTCCATACTCGTTATGATTAATTCTATTCGTCATTTAAAGGTACAAAGTGGGAATGGGAATAAAAAAATATTCCTCTCTATAATACCAACGAACCTTTCTGAAGAATGTTTGCCTAACGTTGAATCCGAACGCTGCTCATGCGTCTGATGAGCGAATCAGCCGCAAAATAGTTAGCTTCAGGTTCGAGATCAGGCAGAGCCTTAGGAGTGGTAGCTCCGCCCAGGCGTAAAATACGGATGGTCACCTCGCCAACACCTTTTCCCAGAAACCCAAGCAATCTGGCCCCTGTTTCCGATAGGTCAATCAAACGATGATGCCTGTAAGGCCCTCGATCATTGATCCGAACAATAATCGATTTTTTGTTATCGGGATTAATGACTTCAATGAGCGAATTAAACGGTAAGGTTTTGTGGGCGGCGGTTAGGAAAGACTGGTTAAAGAGCTCGCCCGCGGCGGTTTTCTTACCTTCAAACTTTGAGTGATAAATTGACGCCAGGCCCGTTATCTCCGCCACACCCTGAGCTTTTGCTTTGCAAAAAGTCATACAACTCAACAGAGCCGAAATCTTCAATACTGGTAGTTTCATGCCAAATATGGGGGTTTCGGTAAGCAGCACAAAAATGGCTCGGATTGACTGAACTGCCAAATTATTATTCCGAGCATTCTTTATTACGCATGGTAATTGCCTTAAATTCAGCTATATACTATAACTGATTCTGGACCTATTTAGTATAATTAACTTTAAAATATTCAATTTTCTTTGTAATCATTCATTCTCGCATTCAAAACCTCCTTTTTGCCATTCATATAATTATTACCATAAATTATTTACCTGTGATTATAATTAAATTCCGTAAAAATCATATTTAGCAAAATATTGTCCCGTTTTACATAAAAAATAAACTTCATAATTTGGTTTTTATAAAAAATACATATAACGTTGTACCTATAAATAGTTCAAGAATTAGAACTCTCTTCTGAAGTAAGTTTGCCTGGCCGCACTATGGAGAGCTTGCTTTAGTCAGGAAGGAAAGAAATCAGTTGATGACGGATTGATTTACTACGTGAATCAACTAACGTATAACCTATGCGTTAGTGTGGTTACCTGACTAGTATAGAAATTGACTTATACTTTACTAATGAAGTAACGTAACACGCCGCTTGTTACGCTCTGACACTGAGTGACATGTTTTCCGGAAACATGATCACGCAGTTTACGTTACGGTTCCACAGGTCAATCGGAAAGATTGCGGCCCTTTCCCTGACCTGTGGCCGTACGTATGAAATTTGTTTCCGCAATCGTTTTTTCCACTATAACTAACGCACTACTCGGAACATCTACTCATGCAATACCTCTTTTATCCCAAGTTTTAGGTTCTGACGCTACATCCTTTCCAGCGGCAGTGGGCCTTGATTTACCTGCCCTTTTCTGTACACCCGTGTATTCTTTTTGTTCAACTACAAATGGTTGAATCTCCCATTTATCACGCTTGACCAAAATTATTTATGAAGAAAAATCTACTATGGCTTCTGGCCTTGTTGATGGGCTGGTCTTTTACGGTTTCGGCTCAGAGTCAGATTCTTAGCGGAAAAGTATATTCGGATGATGACAAGCTGGGGCTACCCGGTACGTCCGTATCCATCAAGGGTACTACGATAGGCACTACCACTGACAGCGATGGACAATTTAAACTGACGATTCCCGCCGGTGGAGCCACTCTGATCGTTTCTTTCATTGGTTACATCAAACAGGAAGTAACCATCACCACCCAAACCTCACTTGAGGTGTATCTGAAACCAGAAGCGGGGCAGTTAACGGAAGTAGTAGTAACGGCATTAGGGATTCAACGGGAGAAAAAAGCTCTGGGCTACGCCCAGCAGAGCCTCAGCGGAAAAGCCGTAGCCGAGGTTCGTCCTGCAAACGTGGCCAATGCCCTTTCGGGAAAAGTGGCGGGGTTACGCATACAATCTGGCACCGGGCCGGGCTCGGGTTCAACGATTCAGATTCGGGGAGCTTCTTCAATTACCAATAACAACCAGCCACTGATCGTTGTGGATGGCGTTCCGATTGAACAAAGTTTCAGCAAACGCCTGGGCGGTGGCATTGCGGATATTAACCCGGAGAACATCAAGGATATTTCGGTTTTGAAAGGCCCTTCGGCCTCTGCCTTATACGGCTCACGAGCAGCGAATGGCGTGATTCTGGTCACAACGAAAGATGGCTCAGGGCAACAGGGTATTGGTATAGAAGTAAACACGAACTACACCGTCGAACGTCCCTGGATTTCTCCAAACTTCCAGAATACCTACGGCGGCGGCAACGGCTACCGTACCTGGTACCACGACGGCTGGAGCGGTGCCATTACCGATCCGAATGAGATTGCCCAGTACCGGGCTGCCTATGGCCCTTATGCTCCATTGACCGGAACGGAAGGCACCGATGAAAGCTGGGGTGCTCCGATGGACGGTCGACTGGTTCGCCAGTGGTGGACGGGCACGGACGTAGCTCCTTTGGTCCCCATGCCTCATAACTATCAGGACTTCTGGCAAACCGGAAGTACCTGGTCAAATAATATTGCGATTTCGGGCGGTAATGACAAAGGCAGCTTCCGGCTGGGCTTAGGTCGGCTGGATCAGAAGGGCATTATGTATTACAATGATTATCACCGGAATAATTACAAACTCAATACCAATTATAACTTCACCCCAAAACTTAACGTATCACTTTCTGCGGAATACATTCAAAGCGGCTCTGGCAACCGGGGTTACTCGGGTGGCCAGGAATTTATTTGGTCACACCGCCAGACCGACTGGAATAAGATTCGCAACTGGCGGGATTATACCAGCGTCCATATCCAAAAAGCGGGCGACGGTAACCCACCCAACTGGCAGCATACCTTCTTCACGAACCCTTATTACATTCAGGAAATGTTACCCAGCAGCGACACCAAAGATCGGTTAGTGGGCAATATGGCGATGACTTACAAAATTCTTCCCGACCTGAGTGTGATGCTTCGTTCCGGTACGGATTTGTGGACGCAAACCGCTATTAACGTCGGTAATTTCGAACGCGTTCGAAACGGTACACGAGTATACGGAGCCTACTCGGAGGAAGTTATTCGCCGCCAAGAGAACAATACCGATGTCATTTTTACCTACAAAAAAGACATTACCGAAGCTTTTTCGCTGAACGCTACAGCGGGTGCTCTTTTACGGACGAATTATTACAAACGAAATTATACAAACGTGGGGCAGTTGGTCGTGGACAGGGTGTATAACCTGGCCAATTCCATCGCCACGCAAAACACAGTTGCCAGCCGCATTGAGCGAAAAGAAAGTCAGTCGGTATTTGGAGCCGTGAACCTCGGCTGGCAAAACATGCTCTTTCTGGATCTTACCGCCCGGAATGACTGGTCTTCTACACTGCCCGCCAGTAATCGCAGTTACTTCTATCCTTCGGCGGCTTTAAGTGCGGTAGTTTCCGACATGGTGCCTTCGCTGAAGAATGGCGTGCTTTCGTTCCTGAAAGTTCGGGGTAGTCTGGCTCAGGTAGGTAACGACACCGATCCCTATCGCCTGATGCCAAGTTTCACACCAGCTACGTCCTGGAACGGCTCCTTACCCGAGTTTTTTGAACCCACCCGTAAGCCCAATAACCTTCTGAAACCTGAAATCACAACGGGTCAGGAAGCCGGTCTGGAAGCCCGTTTCTTCCGGGGACGTCTGGGTCTGGATGTAACGTACTACTCTCAAACTACAAAAGATCAGATCATTCCCGTTCAGTTATCAAAAGCAACGGGTTACAACGAGGCCATTCAGAACATTGGTAAAATGCGAAACCGGGGTATAGAAATCAGTATTACCGGAACGCCGCTGAAACTCAAGAACGGCTTTTCCTGGGACGTGAGTCTGAACTTTGCCCGTAACCGTAACATGGTGATTGAGTTATTGCCAGGCGTCCTTAATAACCTGGTTATCAACGAAAGAAGAGGATTAACGCTGGAAGCACGGGCCGGACAGCCTTATGGCACCCTATATGGCTATGGGTTTGAACGTGTACAAAGCTCTGACCCTTCAGCGGCTTATTATGATCCCAGCGGTCAGTATACCGGGCAGTTGGTGCTGAATAATGGCTTACCTGTCCGCTCAACAACGCAGAAAATCCTTGGTAATGTTCAGCCTAAATGGACGGGCGGTTTCTCAAATACGTTCTCCTTCAAAGGATTTATTCTCTCCGCACTGATTGATGCTAAAATCGGCGGCGATATGTACGATGAAGGAACGGCCAACGCCCGCTGGACGGGTCAGTATGCGGAAACTGCGATAGGTCGGGAAGAAGGCGTGATTGGTCAGGGTGTTAGTGCCGTTCGCGGAGCAGACGGCGGCTACACCTTTACCCCAAACTCAACCATCGTGGCAGCCAATCAGTATTATGGCTATAACAACCCCCGTAACTATCACGAAGCCGCCATTTTTGACGCTTCCTATGTCAAGCTTCGGGAGGTTTCTTTCGGGTATCAGATTCCTTCGGCAATTATCAAACGGCTTCGCTTGCAGTCCGCCCGCCTCTCCGTGGTGGGTCGCAATGTGGCGATGTTATTCCGAAATCACCCCCACGCTGATCCTGAAATTGATGCCAATGGCGGCAATGCCCAGGGCTTTGGTTATGGTGAACTGCCCTCTTCCAGAAGTATGGGCTTTAACCTGAGTCTTGGATTCTAACGAGCGGATCACCCGTAACTCGCTTGATGATTAATCACCGATAATCACTGAAAAATGAAGCTACTTTCACTGAAAAATATAACCCTAGCAGCCGGAATTGCCCTGATCTCTTCCGCTTGTACGAGTCGATTTGATAACATTAACAAAGACCCCAACAGTCCTACTACTATTTCACCCCAGTATCTGTTAACCTACGGTCTGGAGAAATCTATTGATCGCTATTGGGGCACTAGTACCCGTTTTGAACGACTGAATCTAGATGCGGCTGAGTTATGGATTCAACACCTGGGCCGGAATATTTATTCCAATGAAGGCGATAACTACGAAGCTTCGCAGGCCCTGATGCTCAATAACTGGCAGTCGTTCTTCAATGATTCGCAGTTGAATTTTCAGCGAATCCTAACGATCACCGCCGAAAATGGCAGCCAGCCTCATACGAATTACTACGGCGTGGCTTTGGTGATGCGAACCTGGGTTTTCTCTTTATTAACGGATACGTTTGGAGCTATCCCTTATTCCGAAGCTCTCAAAGGCGGCACTGACTCCCCGATTTTAACACCTAAGTACGATTCGCAGGAAGAGATTTACACGCAAATGCTCGCGGATTTGAAAACGGCAAATGAAAAGCTTTCGGTTACGGGCCCGGCTATTTCGGGAGATATTGTTTACAGTGGCAGCATTCTGAAATGGAAGAAATTTGCCAACTCCCTGCGGTTGCGGTTAGCAAATCGTCAGGCGGCTAAGAAACCTGCCGCCTCCCGGGCCATTATGAAGGAAATTCTGGCTGACCCTACGACGTACCCCATTTTCACCAGTAATGACGATAATGCGACTTTAAAAACCACCACGTCTCGCCCTTCCAATAACGAATGGAATGAAACCATGATTTGGGGGAGCCGGACCGACTGGAATTTATCGAAAACGCTGGTTGATAAGTTAGTTTCCCTGAATGACCCCCGGCTCGATGTTTACGGTACCCAGCAGGGTAATGTCTGGCAGGGCGTTCCTAATGGCTTACCCGATGCCATCGCAACGACTTACCTTTCTACAGCGGCTAAAATTGGAACCACGTTTACCAAAGCCGATGCTCCAGAAGTAGTAATGACGCTGGCCGAACTCAACTTCATTCTGGCAGAAGCGGCCATCGACGGTGACATTGATGGTGGAACAGCGACAGCAAAAGATTACTTCGAGAAAGGCGTGAACGCCTCCATGGCCCAATACGGCTTAACTACGCCCGCCAGCTATTTCACGACGGTGGGAACAGTTACTCGCGAAAAAATTATGGAGCAAAAATGGATTAGTCTCTTTGCCAATGGCGTAGAAGCCTGGGTAGAATGGCGTCGGACGGGCTTGCCCGTTTTCCCCGCCAAAGATCCTCGTTCAGTTTTTGCGAATGATGGTGTCTTACCCACTCGCCTGACGTACCCTGGCTCGGA
The DNA here is from genome assembly GCF_031453245.1 of Siphonobacter sp. SORGH_AS_0500. Taxonomy (NCBI): domain Bacteria; kingdom Pseudomonadati; phylum Bacteroidota; class Cytophagia; order Cytophagales; family Cytophagaceae; genus Siphonobacter; species Siphonobacter sp. SORGH_AS_0500. Next base: position 1,809,618 of record NZ_JAVIYT010000001.1, on the reverse strand, counting down.
GGCTTCTCTCAATGGTGTGAACATGAAAGCAGGTATTGCCCTCAACGGCGGTGCCGATGACTTCAAAACCAAACTCTGGTGGGCTGAAAAGTAAACAACTTTTCAGCAGGTATTAATCTCAGCAATGAAGCTTAAGCGACAGATTTCATGAAAAAATTCTTCACTCCCCTCACCTTCCTGATTGGTTTTGGTTTCATAACGGCTTGTCAAAAAGCGGAAGATCCCTTTGTTCCCCGGGTAGTTTCGCCCGTACTGGTGCAGGTAATGGGAGCCCCTTACCAAATGGATTTTGCCACCGAACCTACGGTAACACTGGACGGTACCAAAGCTACTACGCTAATCGCCCGAATTCTGGAGCTGGACAAGACGAATATTCTGGATCATACCAAAGGCATTGATTCCATTCCGGTAGCCAATTTACCTGTCAAATTAACCCTTCGCAATGGCACCCAGATTGGCGAAGCAACGACCGATAGTAAAGGTATTGTAACCTTTGCAATGACCTGGGCTCAACTGGGCATTTCGACTCCGGCTTCGGGGAATCGGGCGGCTATTAGCTGGAAGGGCGAATACAAAGGGCAGGCCTTTACGCGTCTGTCAGCCGTTCAGGTCAAGTAAAATACATCAATCTAACATACACGTCTAAACTTATGCATCGATGAACCGTCGTAACTGGCTTAAATCCGGGGCTTTAGCTATTGCCGGAGCCACCGTACCTGATTTCTGGCGACCCGCCGAAGCAGCGGAAGTCGGCTTGCCTCACCTGGCAGGTATGGCTGTGAAGGCTCGTCTGAATAAAAACGAAAACCCTTACGGTCCTTCTCAAAAAGCTCAGAAAGCTATTGCCGATGCCGTTTCCAGCGGCTGGATGTACCAGCACGAAGCGGCGATGGCCTTCCGTAAAATGATTGCTAAGGAAAACGGCGTTACGGAAGCACACGTCATGCTTGGGGCTGGCTCGGGTGAGTTACTGATGGCTTCGGGGATTTATTACACGATCAAAGGCGGTTCGGGCACCAATATCGTCGGCGGCGACCCAACGTATATGCAATTACTGCGGGCCGCTTCTGATCTGGGTAATACGTTCAAGAAAGTCCCTGTTACCAAAGACTTCACTTACGATTTCAACGGAATGGCGGCGGCTGTGGACAGCAAAACTTCACTGGTTTATCTCTGCAATCCGAATAACCCGACGGGTGTGCTGGAAGATGCTTCTAAAATGTCGGCTTTTTGTGAAGATATGGCTAAGAAAAAACCCCTCTTCATCGACGAAGCTTATATTGACTACGCCGCTGACCCCAAAGCCAGCAGCATGATGGAACTGGTTCGCAAAGGCCATAATGTCCTCATCGCCCGCACTTTCTCAAAAGTTCATGGTTTTGCAGGACTACGCATTGGTTACCTTATTGGGCAGCCCGAAACGTTGAGAGAAATTAATAAATATTGCACGGGCGGCGGCAGCATTTCAGCTACGTCCATGAAGGGAGCCATCGCCAGCTACCTGGATGAGGATTTTATTACTTACTCCAAAGCCAAGTGCAAAGAATCGAAAGAATATCTGTATAAAGTCTTGAAAGACAAAGGGTATGAATACCTGCCTTCGTCTTCCAACTTCGTGCTTTTCCCACTCAAATCGGACGGTAAATCGTTCGTTGAAAAAATGGCTCAGAAAGGGGTTGCCATTCGAAACTGGGAATTCGCCGGCCAACACTGGTGCCGCGTCTCCATGGGTACGCTCGACGAAATGAAGGCGTTTGGAGAAGCGTTCGATACTCTTGCTTAATCAACCTCTGCTCTATATGTCTGAACCGCTCTGTTTTCAGGGCGGTTTTTTTTCATTTACTGTTTTCGGTGGTCTGTTTTCAGTTTTTACTCAGTATGACAATAACCCCAGAGGGGTTGAATACGAGTAGCCCCGGATGATAATCCGAGGATTAATATAGGAATTACATCAAAATAAACGGTTTCGATTTTTACCTCAACTTCTATTCAGCCCCCCGGGTTGAATATGAATAGCCCCGGTCTGGATGGACCCGGTCTGGATAGACCCAGGCTCCATTCACAGAGGTTACTTACAACAACCTCTGGTGGGGTAGAAATAACCGACTAGTCCCCCGGATTATCATCCGGGGCTATTCATATTGAACCCCTCCGGGGTTGTCTTTTCAGGGTTGTTGTATAATACCTCAATTTTTATTACGAACCATTAATTAATTCACCTATCCGCTTAGTTTTCAAAACTTTATTACATATTGCAAAAGTTAATTTCTCAAATCAAGCGGTTCATTTTTCACTAATAAACCGTGTCTCAACCTAAATCTCCTAACCTTCTATGAGTACTGTACCACCTTTCCCAACCGATTCCTCTTTCAACACACCACCCAAGCCCTATAACTGGCTGGTTCCGGCAATTTTGGTTACTCTTTTCTGCTGCAATTACCTAGGCGTTGTAGGGGTAGTTTATGCAGCCCGGGTTGAAACCAAGTATAATCTGGGTGATTATGCAGGTGCTGACAGTGATGCCCGTCAGGCTAAACTCTGGACACTCGTTCCGCTGGCCGTTGGCGTGGTATTATGGCTAGGTTTGGTGATTTTCTACGGAGCACTTATATCAAGTACCCTCAAGAGTGGTGGCGTTCCCAGCACTTACTAATCCATGGTTTCTACTTTACGACTTTTTATTTACTGGATAATGGCGGCTATTCTGGTAGCCGTCATTTTTCTCTATTATGAATTTAACCCGGTAGAGCACGCATTCTTTCCGCCCTGCCTCTTCTATAAATATACAGGTCTTCACTGTCCCGGATGCGGAGCTCAGCGAGCGTTGCATCAATTACTACACGGTAACTTTCGGGAGGCATTCCGATTTAATGCTTTGCTGCTACTGATGATCCCTTACCTCAGCCTTGGATTCGTACTGAGTATCCGAACGCACCTCCTCGGTTTAGGATTTGAAACCTTACCCCAAGCGTACCGAAACCCCAAGGTCATTTCAGGTTTACTGACGCTGGTTTGTCTTTTCTGGATTCTTCGCAATATTCCTATGGCTCCCTTCAACTGGCTGGCTCCTCAGTAAATGAAATGCCTTAGCTTCTCTGGCAAAAGTTCATTACCAGTTGCCATTCTATATTCCACCTATTCGCACATTGCCAAACTTTTCTTTCATATTCCAATTCATACACCTAATTTTATACGGATAATTATTCATCCGACTGATTAGTTATTTTACTATTCCCTTGATCTCCTGATCTCTCTTTCCAATGAAAAATCTACTATTACCTCTCCTGGCCTTTGGTGTTACGGGGCTGGTTCAGGCTCAGACCTTAACGGGATTTACCCCCGCCCGCGAAGCCACCGAACTTAAAATGGAAGCGGAGTTCAAAAAGCTACAGTCTTCAGCTGCCTATCGCAAACACCTGGAAATGCTGACTAGCACTCCGCACGTGGCCGGAACACCCGAGAACGAAAAAGTTCGGGATTACATCGCCGAAACCATGCGGAAAGCAGGCTGGCAGGTAGACATTTATCCGCATGATATTTACTTACCAAAAGGTCCGGGAGACGTAGCAGTAGAAGTAGTGACTCCGATTCGTCAGCCACTGAATATCAGAGAATATCTTTTCCCCCGAAGATAAATACGCCGCCGATCCGCGACTAATGCCCGGCTGGAATGCGTACTCCGGTTCGGGTGATGTTACTGCGGAAGTAGTATACGCCAATTATGGTCGGAAAGAAGATTTTGAGAAGCTCAAAGATCTCGGCATTTCCGTCAAAGGCAAGATTGTTCTGGCTCGTTACGGCGGAAATTTCCGGGGCTATAAAGCTCAGTTTGCCCAACTCCACGGTGCAGCCGGAGTCATCATTTACACGGACCCCGCCGATAATGGCTACATGAAAGGATTAACCTTCCCCGAAGGCCCTCAGCCCAGTGAAAGCGTGATTCAACGGGGTTCGTTACTAACAGTGAACTACACCGGCGATCCCCTCACTCCCTTCGAACCAGCCTTACCGATAGATGGGAAAGTAAAGGTTAAACGCCTGGACCCTAAAGATGTTGATCTGCATAAAATACCCGTCACTCCCATTCCTTATGCTTCAGCTCTGGAAATCATGAAGCAAATGAAGGGAGTAAAAGCCGTTCCCGGCGGCTGGCAGGGCGGCTTACCATTTACGTATCGCCTGGAAGGGGGAGCGGATTTGAAAGTGCGTTTGAAAGTAAAACAAGATATTGCCATTACCCGAATTTACGAAGTGGTAGGAACGCTCACGGGCACCGATTATCCCGACGAATGGATCATTGCGGGTTGCCATTACGATGCCTGGGCTTACGGTTCTACGGATCCCAATAGCGGAACAGCGATGCTTTTGGGCCTGACAGAATCTTTAGGAAAGCTGGCGAAAAACGGACAAAAACCCCGCCGCACCATCAAGGTGGCTCACTGGGATGCTGAAGAATTTGGAGTCATAGGTTCGGCGGAATGGGCGGAACAATTCCGGGATGAACTGACGCAGAAAGCCGTCGCTTACATGAACTTCGATGCAGCAGTATCGGGTAAGGTTTTCGGAGCAAGTGCTTCGCCTTCTCTTAAAAAGCTGGTAATCGAAGCTGCCAAATCCGTCGATTACCCAGACTCTAATAAAACAGTATATCAGCACTGGATGGCTCAGGGCACGCCCAAAGGCGGCAGCACGGTAGGCATTGCCTCTTCTGCTCCGGCATTGGCAGCCAACGAACCCATCATTGGTAATCTTGGGGGTGGCTCCGACCACATTGGCCCTTACATGCACGTAGGGGTGCCTTCGCTGAGTGCGGGCGTGGGCGGTCCAACGCTTTACCACTCTTCTTATGATGATTTATTCTTCTATCATAAGTTCGTGGACTCGACTTACAAAATGGGCCCAATGGTGGAGCAGGTAGTAGGGACCATGGCCTTACGACTGGCCAATTCAGATGTATTACCCTATGACCTCGTTCGATATGCCAGTGATTTAACCACGCACCTGAAAGCTGCTGAAAAAGCCATCAAAGCTTATTCGCCAACTTATACGATTGATCCTATTCTTTCTGCCGTGACTGAATTGAAAAAAAATGCTGAAGCGGCGGAGGCAGCTCGGCAACATTACCTGGCAGCCGGACGTAAGGATAAAGTTGCTGAACTTAACAAGGTCATGCAGCAATTAGAACAATCCTTCATTGATAAAAAAGGCATGGCTTTTGGTCCTTGGTACCGCTCCTTATACGCTTCTTCGGATCCGTACAGCGGCTATGCTTCCTGGATGTTACCCGCTCTGCTTTACGAAGCTTCCCTTAAATCAACGGCTAATTTGCCTGAGCTAGAAGCCCGTCACATCAAAGCCATTCAAAGTTTAAGTACGAAGTTGGCTACCCTTACCAATACGATGGAAGGTACGGGCGGATCATCCGTGGGAGGTAAACCCTAACCTATTCCAGCTACTCACAAAAAAAGGCAAGCAGAAGCTTGCCTTTTTTTGTGAGTAGTAGTATTAATAACCAGCCATACCATACGTGTGCAAACATTAAATGTATATAAATATCATGTTATTATAAAGTATTTGTTACAGATCATAGAGCAATACAAACCTTTTAGAGTAATAAACTTACCATTTATCTAAGCATAATCACTCAATTATTATCCCCTTATACATTTGTAAAACGATTCACAACAGAAGTCCCGAATACGGTCTATTGGTCACCTTCAACCTTAATACGTAGTAACTAGTGCCAACTCATCATTGCATGCATATGAGTCCTGCGTTTTTCAAATCTATTTTCCATACATTCTGCCTATTCTGAAAATAGATTTGAAACTCGGCTCCGTCTACCAACTCACGTTAACGATTAACCGGCGGAAATCTAATTAATAGAAACTATTCAACCTTCAATTTTATTAAGACTAAAGGAGCTTTTACTCATCCAACCCAGGGTAAAAGCTCCTTTTTATTCATTTTTGCCAAGAAGTAATACGCCAGTCTCCGTAAACAGGGTCTTTGGCAGGTAGCTCAAGTGCAGCTATGTTTTGATCTGCTTGAGGTCGTTCGCCTTTTTCTCCCTTCAGTAAATCCCAGTCTTTCCCTTGCGGATACGCTCCTACCACTCCGAAATCGGTACTGGCTTCTATCTTTTTATGGCCCGTTCCCGCCGGAAGAATCAGCACATCTCCCGCTTGTACGCTTAATACCTGGCCTTTTTCGCCCCCCAATTGCAGTTGAGCCTGGCCTGAATAAATACCCAGAACTTCGTGCGAAGTGCTATGGTAATGATGAAAGGGATACACGCCATTCCTCCACGAGTTGGTCCAATCATGACTGGCAAAACGATCTTCGAGCCATTGAGCGGCTCTATTCCCGGTTTCTTCAGTTACTTTTCGATAAATAACTACGGGGAGTTTGTTATTAGGAATCACGCCGTCGTCTTTGAAATACAGCAATTCTGGTTCCATAAGCATCTTTTTAAAAAGCAGATTTAACGACTCCGCCATCTACCCGCAAAGCCGCCCCATTGGTTGCCGATGACAAAGGACTCGACACATACGTAACTAGATTGGCCACTTCTTCGGTCGTTGCGAAGCGTTGTAACAATGACGTAGGACGGTATTTTTTAAAAAATTCCTGCTGAGCTTCCTCAACGGTAATGTTCTCTTTCTCCGCGGTTTGTTTGACTCCCTTTTCATTGCCTTCCGACCAGGTCGGTCCGGGCAAAACGGCATTAACGGTCACCTCCGTTCCCTTGGTTAACTCCGCCAAACCTCGGCTAATCGCCAGCATAGCTGTTTTTGTCATCCCGTACTGAATCATGTCTTCCGGTATTTGAATGGCCGATTCGCTGGAAAGAAATATAATGCGGCCCCAATTCTGAGCCAGCATTTTAGGGAAATAATATCGGGACAGTCGAACACCACTCAGCACATTGACTTCGTAATAGTTCATCCATTCTTCATCGGTAATTTCTGCGAACGGTTTTTGTCCGAATATGCCGACATTATTAATCAGGATATCTACTTCCGGGACTTCTTCCAGCAGAGCATTCACCTCCTTTACTTTGGAAAAATCAGCGGTAACACCTTTCAGTTTCGCGTCTGGAATAGTGGCTTTGATCGTTGAGATCGCTTCTTCGACCCGCTCCTGCGTTCGGCCATTTACGTACACGGTTGCTCCTTCCCGAGCTAATCCCTGAGCAATTGCCAGCCCAATGCCCGCCGTTGAGCCCGTCACCAAAGCTACTTTTTCAGTCAACTTTAAATCCATTGTATTACATTTTAAATGGTAGAAAAAGATAAGGTACTGGTATGGCTTCCTCTTATGCTTTCACTCTTTCAGCGAAAGAAACGTACCAGTCCATCGGATTGAGTACGTAGCGAATTTTAGGGTTCCCATCGCCAAAAGTTTCCTTTCAATCCCTAAGCCGTAGGCGACCTCAACGCCTTCGCGTGAATCGGCGTATGGGCTGTTAAATCATTCCAACGAAAACCGTGAAAAGAAGAACTGCTCCCCTATTATTAGCTCTGTGCCTTGGAATGGGCCTTTTTGCCTGTAAAAAAAATACCGAAGATGCCACTCCCGACACTAACTCAAAGGAGCATGTAGCCGGTAATCAGTGGATTTATGAACAAATGGCGAGTTACTATTTCTGGGCCGACAAGCTCCCCAGCGAAGCTAATACTGACCAGACGCTGGAGCCAGAATCGTATTTCACCTCTTTACTAAACACTTACAATGCCACCTCCAATCCCGATGGAGATCGCTTCTCTTATTTCTCCTCGGACGCAGCAACGCTGGAAGCGGCTTTGAATGGCGAAAGCCTCACCACGGGCATGCAATTTCGATTGTTCTATCGCGATAATGCTCGGGTAAATATCGTTGGACAGGTATTATATGTGCTGAAAGGTTCTCCGGCAGCGGCGGCGGGCTTCAAACGCGGCGACGTTTTCACGAAAGTTAACGGCACCACCCTTACCACTACCAACTATGAGTCGTTACTGTACGGGTCAACCACTTCTTACTCGTTTACCCTGGGAACCGTCAGTACCAGTAACACCATCGAGGATACCAGCACGATACTGGCCGTAACCGCCACGACTTTTCAGGAAGATCCGGTGTTTTTGGATTCCACCTATACGGTTAATGGAAAGAAGGTGGGGTATCTGGTCTATAACCAGTTTGTTTCCAGCCCGAATAACTCTTCCAGCAATGCCTACGACAATCACCTGCGTCAGATTTTTGGAGATTTTAAATCGGCGGGCGTTCAGGAATTAATTCTGGACTTGCGGTATAACCCCGGCGGTTCAGGTGCGACGGCTACTACTTTGGCGAGTCTGATTGTGAAGTACAGCGGAGCTTCGCAGATTTTCTATAAAGAAGAGTATAATAGCCAGATGAATCAGTACCTCCAGCAACAATATGGCAGCGACGCTTTCAACGCCTATTTTACGAATGAACCCAACAATGTTGGTAATCAGATTAGTAAGGTTACGATTTTAACTTCGGAGTGGACGGCCTCTGCCAGTGAGCTGGTTATCAATGGGCTCAAGCCCTACATGACGGTTAATCTGATTGGAGAAACCACTTATGGGAAAAACGTAGGCTCTACCACTTTAACCGACGATACAGGTAAATATTCATTCGCATTACAGCCCATTATCGTGAAGGTATATAATAGTCTCGGGGCATCCGATTATACGGCTGGTTTTACGCCTAATACCTCCCTTTCAGAGCCTTTTAATCTGTATGCCTTAGGAAATACGCAGGAAACTTTACTGAATGCAGCCTTGTACGGTACCACTACAGGAGGCCGGCAGGCGGCAGGAGTGGCTAGTCTTTCTTCGTCGATTACGAAGAAAGCGACTTTTGGAAAGCTACTCATCCGCGACAAAGACACTGCGGTAAAGAGTTTTATGAAGAAACAAACTTCTGTTTTATAACCCATACCACACGTATTTAGTAAAACAAAAGCGATGGACTCTTCGGAATCCATCGCTTTTGTTTTACTCAGCTTTTATTAATTCAACACGACAACTTCAGGAGTGGCCGTATCAGCTGGTTTTTCTTTCTCATCAGGGAAAACGAACTTGATCGGACGATCCACTTTTTCTTCCAGTAAGGCCGCCTCCAGTACTTCTTCTACGCGGTCTACATAATGGAAAACCAGATCCTGAACGTACGAAGGGTTAATCTCTTCGATGTCTTTGCGGTTTTTCTTGCAAAGAATAATCTCCTTAATACCTGCTCGCTTCGCCGCCAGAATTTTCTCCTTGATACCGCCTACGGGCAATACTTTACCCCGAAGTGTAACCTCTCCCGTCATGGCCAGGTTAGATTTGACTTTCCGTTGCGTAAAGACTGAAACCATCGACGTAATCATCGTAACCCCGGCAGAAGGTCCATCTTTCGGCACCGCCCCGGCAGGTACGTGTACGTGCAGGTTGTAGTGTTCGAATAAACGGTGGTCAATATTCAACTCGTCGGCGTGGGCCTTGATGTAACTCAGAGCAGTAATAGCAGACTCTTTCATTACATCACCCAATTGTCCTGACAGGGTAAGCGTACCACGACCCCGGTTCAGGCTAGATTCCACGAAGAGGATTTCACCTCCTACGCTAGTCCAGGCCAGACCCGTTACCACTCCGGCGGTATCGTTATTATCGTATTCGTCTTTATCGAAAAATTCGGCTCCCAATAACTTTACCACGTCTTCCGTACGCAGTGTCTTGGGATACTCCTCTTCCAGAGCAATGGCTTTGGTAATCTTCCGAACGATGGAACCAATCTTCTGTTCCAGCGAACGAACGCCCGATTCACGCGTGTAGCCTTCGATTACTTTCTGAATGGCCGCATCCGTGAAATTCAGCATTTTTCCTTCCAGACCGTGCTCCTGTTTCTGTTTAGGAACCAGGTATTTTTTAGCAATCTGTACTTTCTCTTCCATCGTATAGCCCGTCAACTCAATGATCTCCATCCGATCCCGAAGGGCGGGCTGAATGGGTTCCAGCGAGTTAGCAGTAGCAATGAAAAGTACTTTCGATAGATCGTACTCTACTTCTAGGTAATTATCCTGAAAGCTACCGTTCTGTTCAGGATCAAGTACTTCCAGCAATGCCGAAGAAGGATCACCCCGGAAATCGCTCGATACCTTATCTATCTCATCCAGAATAAATACGGGATTGGAAGATTTTGATTTACGAATGTTCTGAATCACCTTACCGGGCATCGCACCAATGTAGGTTTTCCGGTGACCCCGAATTTCCGATTCGTCATGCACGCCACCCAGAGCCATTCGAACGTACTTGCGTCCCAGAGCTTTCGCAATGGAACGGCCCAGGGATGTTTTACCTACCCCCGGAGGACCGTAGAGACACAAAATCGGGGCTTTCATATTTCCCTTCATTTTCAGTACGGCCAGGTATTCAATAATCCGTTCCTTGATTTTCTCCAGTCCGAAGTGATCCTGATCGAGGATTTTCTGGGCTTTTTTCAGATCAAAGAAATCTTTGGTATAATCATTCCAGGGTAAATCAACCATCAATTCCAGATAGTTCATCCCAATCGGATACTCCGGCGACATGGGGTTCGTCCGGCGTAGCTTACTGATTTCTTTCTGGAATTGGTCATTTACCTCTTTACTCCATTTTTTCTGAGCCGCTTTGGCCTGAAGAGCATCAATTTCCTGCTCGGGCGAATCAATACCCAACTCTTCCTGAAGCACCTTGATTTGCTGACGGATGTAATAATCCCGCTGTTGCTGATCAATTTCGCTGCTGGCTTTGGTCTGAATTTCCCGCTTCATTTCCAGTAACTGAATATCCTTCAGCATTACGGCCAGCAATTTTGTGGCCTGCTCTACGGAATCAAACGTTTCCAGCAGCCCCTGTTTTTCGGGCTGATCGGCGTTGGTATTGGCAGAAAGGAAATGAATGAGGAAGTTATTCGACTCAATGTTGTCCAGAGCGATCTGAGCTTCTCTTGGAATTTCAGGATTCAGATTCAACGACTTATGAGCGGCATCCCGCAACGACTGAATGAGAGCTTTGGCTTCCCGATTCGGTTTTGCTGGAAAATTGTCGTCGATGTAATTTACCTGAGCCAGAAAATGAGGCTCTTCTTTCAGGAATTCCTGAATCTGGAAGCGTTTTTTCCCCTGCACAATGATCGTAACGTTCCCATCGGGCAACACAATCATTTTCAGAATCTGGGCGAGCGTTCCTACGCGGTAAAGATCTTCCGGTGTAGGTTCTTCCTTTTGCGGGTTAGCCATAGCAACCACGCCCACTACCTTATTTTTAGCTTTGTATTGCTTCTTTACCAGACGGATAGACTTCTGACGCCCGACCGTTACCGGAATCACCATCCCTGGAAACAGCACAATATTGCGAATGGGCAATATGGGTAACTGTTCGGCATAATCCGCAGGATCATCATTTTCATCAAAATCGCCAGCTGACAGAGGAATCATCTCCATGCTGTCAAATTCAGACATTTCGACTAGTTGTAGGTTGGTGAGTGAACTGGGCTTCTTTTTATTCATATAGCAAAGACCTGTCATGTTGGCAGGCAAATATTCAATAGTGAAACGAAACTACTACAAAAGTTTCTGATAGGTAATAGGTGAAAGGACTATGCCAACACTTAATTATTATTTGGTTCATCTAAACTACACTTTAAACCTATACTTCATTCTGACAAGAGAAAAATTTTATCTTACTTTTTTTGAAAACGATGCACAGGTAAGCTTTTCGGTTGCCGTATCTTTACTCGATGCCTTTAATTACTCATTCTTCCTATAAAGCCCCCAAGGGATTCAGAAATCCACATTTGTCGACGATTTATCCCAGTACGTTCAGACGGGTGCAGGGGGTAACGTATGTACGTGAACGTTTAGAATTAACGGATGGTGATTTTCTTGATTTAGACTGGAGTTATGCTACCGGAGATCACCTAGATAACACACTGATTTCCAGCACCAAAAGGCCATTAGCAATTATTTCACACGGTTACCTCGGAAATACTACCCGTCACTATGTGCTGGGCGGTGTTAAGTCCTTTAATCTGGCAGGTTATGACACTTTGGCTTGGAATCATCGGGGCTTGGGGGGCACCTGCAACCGACTGGAAAAGATAACTACTCACGGCAGCACGGATGAATTAAAGGAAATCATAAGCTATGCTTTAACGCGAGGTTACACCTCCCTGATTCTGGTAGGCTATAGTAAAGGGGGTAATCAGATTTTGAAATACGCTGGCGAACTGGGGGCTGCTCTCCCCAAGGCTATTCAGGCAATGGTGGCCATTTCTACCCCAACCGATATGGCGGGTAGCATGGCGGTGTGTCGGGGGACGTTTTATGAATGGTATTTTATGCGGAAGCTTCGGAAATTCATGGCTACCCGTCAGCATTTAATACCCCCAACGCAATACGCCGAATTTGCCCGGTATCGTACGCTCGACGACTTCACGAACGAATACGTTTCCCCTTTGTTAGGCTGGAAAAATTACGCGGAAGCCACCTCTGCCCTGCCTTTTGTCGAACACATTCAGGTTCCAACGTTGTTATTAAATGCTCAGAATGACCCCATTCTTTCGCCGAGTTGTTCGCCGGAAGCCTTAGCCCGAAAATCGGATTACCTCTGGCTGGAAACGCCTCAGATGGGCGGTCACTGTGGCTTTTATGAAAAACCGACCGACGGCCTGTGTTGGGCAGATCGTCGGTCGGTTGAGTTCGTTTCGCAACTCATTTATTCCAGGTAATCCAGCTCTTTGCCAAACGTCTCTTCAACGCTCCAGTTGGAAAGGAAGGCCAGTCCCAGGCAAACCAGACCAACCGTCAAAGCCGAACCAATCAGGCCCAACGAAGGAATAAAGCTCTTGAATAACAAACTAATAGGAATAACGGCTCCGCGAACGAAGTTTGGGATCGTGGTGGTTACCGTTGCCCGAAGGTTAGTGCCAAATTGCTCCGAAGACATCGTCACGAACATGGCCCAGTACCCGGCAAAAAAGCCCAACACGAAGCAGAGCCAGTAAAACTCCTGCGAGGAAAGTCCTTGCGAATACATATAATACACCACCAACACCGTCAGCGAAGACAGGTAAAGGTAAATGGCTTTTTTACGACTCCGAATCTGCTGACTGATTAACCCTACAACCAGATCACCGATGGAAAGTCCGGCGTAGAGATACGCAATGGTCAGGTTGGGACGAATGTGCTGAATACCTAAAGCCTTTACCAATTCTGGTGCAGAAAGGACTAATACCGAAATAACATACCAGATTGGAATACCGATGAAGATACAGGCCAGGTACTTTTTAAAGCGTTTCTGATCGGTAAACAAACTCAGAAAATCGCCTTTCTTGACGTTACTATGCTCCGCTTTTTCGAATAAACCGGATTCGTAGGTTCCAATTCGCAGGGTTAATAGAGCCAGTCCCAAGCCACCGCCAATGAAATAGAGGATTCGCCAGTTGGGAATAAATTCGGGTAATAGAGCGGCAAAAACGGCTCCTGAAGCTCCAAAACCCGCCACAATCAGCGTACCATACCCCCGTTTTTCTTTCGGCATGGTTTCATTAATCAGGGTGATTCCTGCTCCCAGTTCACCAGCTAGCCCAACCCCGGCAATAAAGCGTAAGGCGGCATAAATGGTAAGATCGCTGATTAATCCATTGATCGCATTGGCCAGCGAATACATTAAAATAGAGCCAAACAGAACCGACTTTCGGCCTTTCTTGTCTCCAATAACACCCCAAAAAATTCCGCCCAGCAGCATACCAGCCATCTGCCAGTTAAAGAGCGTAGTGCCCTGAGCAAGTAACTGATTTTCAGGAACTCCTAAATCTAATAAACTGGGGTTACGGATGACTCCAAACAGAATCAGGTCATATACATCGACAAAATACCCCAGGGCCGCCACCAGAATGATGGTATATGCGGAACGGGTGGTGCTCGTCGTCAGAGAGCTGGAACTAGACATACTTTTAAGAAGGGGGATGTTAAAATAGCCGCTAAAATTACATGATCTGTAAAGTATTATCCAAGCCGATATTCTTTTTTATTCACTCTTAAGTCCTACTTTTTATTTGGTCAATACTGATTCCCGGATACACTTCCTTCCGTCTCTAATCTATTTGGGTAGTAAACAAAAATCGCCGTGACTAGCTTAATCACTAATCACGGCGAGCCTTATCAAACCTGAGTATTACCCCATATTACGTCGGGAAATATCCAGGTAGCCCAATACATTTAAAACGATGAAATATCCCAGACTAACCCATTCGTGAAGAACCAGAAAATCGTTGGACTTTCTCATAGAGGATAACAAGGGAAATGCATACGGAAACCAGTCCACGTATTTCCATTGCTGCATTATTAACACACTGGATAATACGATACCCATCAGGGCAATACCAATAGGCACAATGATATTTTTGATACGGGTAGCCAGCCAGTAATGAATGCCTGAAACTCCCAGGGTGGCAATAAAGGTTTTAACAATAAATTTCAAAATGATATCAAAGCTGGGTATATGATTCGCAAAACCATAGTTAGAATCTATGAGAGCTAAAATCCCTCCGGCTACCAGCGTTAAGCTATTAAAAACCAGAAAATGCAGGAGAATCAAGCTTTGGATGAGGAGTATCTTCCCAACCCAGACGGAACTTTTCGGGAATGGTTGCGTGAATACATACTTCCAGGTGTTGGAACGATGCTCGATATTGACAATCAAGCTGTTCATAAGTACCGCGTAAAAAGGGATAAACACCGCAATTTCAGCCTGCCAGCAACGCCCGATGAATAAATCCCAGGCATTTATTTTCGCTCCAACGTAACCAATTTCAGGTTTGGACAAGTATCCGATAAAGAGAATTGCTGGAGCAAAAAGTGATCCAATAAAGGTTAGCCATAGGGCCGAAGTATTTCGCGTTTTCAGGATTTCAATCCGAAAGGAAGCAGGTATATAACTTAATAACATCGTTTTGTGAAGGTGAAAGATTGATAATCAGCGGGTAATATTCAGGAACATTTCTTCCAGGTCAGCTCCCTGAATGTTTAGTTCGTACACATCAATTCCAGCCGTTACTAGTGAATGATTAAGAGCCGCGACCTGAGCTTTACTTTCAAAAGGAACGGTTAACTTACCTGCCACTAGCTGAGGTTTCAGTTCCGACAAAATTGACTGAGCCTGTTCGTGATTATTGGTATCAATATAAATCATTCGCTGCTGTGCCTGAGCCGTTTGAAGCTCCTGAATACTTCCCTGAAAAAGCAGATTACCCTGATGAATAATTCCTACATGCGTACACATCCGCTCGACCTCTGCCAGCAGGTGACTTGACACGAAGAAGGTAATTCCTAAATCCCGATTCAACTGTTTAATCAGCTCCCGCATTTCAATGATTCCACCCGGGTCGAGGCCATTGGTAGGTTCATCCAGAATCACTAACTCAGGTTGATGAAGTAAGGCCATGGCCAGCCCCAGCCGCTGTTTCATTCCGAGCGAATAGGCCCCGGCTTTTTTAGTAGCCGCGTGCTCCAGCCCTACCATTGCCAGTACTTCGTTAATTCTGGATGCGGGCTTCTGCGTATAGTGTCGGGCAATTTCAAGATTTTGTTTACCCGTCAGGTGCAGGTAAAGGGAGGGCGATTCGATGAGGGAACCTATTTTCTGAAATAAGGCACTTCGGTTGGATCCCAACTCCTGTCCGAAGATTTCAACCGTACCAGATTTTGCCTGCAATAGTCCTAATATCAGCCGGATGGAGGTGGTTTTACCGGCTCCATTGGGTCCTAAAAATCCAAATATGGATCCTTGCGGCACCTGGAGATCAATACTCCGGACGATGGGCTGATCTTTTCGAAAATAAAATTCAAGTTGTTGAGTTTGAAGGATTACCATAGGTATAACGGATTGTACATGCCATTATACAAAGATCCTCTATAGCTGAATATTCCTTTGGGCTGAAAGGCTCCATAAAAGTTCTGACGGCAAGCCTCTAAACCCGAGACATAATCAGTGAACGCTGGGAGTCGAGTTTTAAAAAGATGAAAAGCAGGATGGTAAACGACCATAACCCCGAACCTCCATAACTAAAAAAGGGCAGCGGAATACCGATCACAGGCATGAGTCCAATCGTCATGCCTATGTTAACCAGAAAGTGAAAAAAGAAGATGGATACTACCCCATACCCATACACTCGGGCGAACTTAATTCGCTGTCGTTCAGCGAGAAATATTAAACGAAGAATTAAAGCTATTAACAAGCCAATGACCACGAGGCTCCCGAAAAATCCGTGTTCTTCCCCTACTGTACAGAAGATAAAGTCCGTACTTTGTTCGGGCACGAAATCAAACTTCGTTTGTGTGCCTTGCAAGAAGCCTTTGCCAAAAACGCCCCCCGAACCAATTGCAATTTTTGACTGAATGACGTTCCAGCCCGCCCCCCGTTTATGGCTGTTGGGATCAATTAATACCTCTATCCGTGAACGCTGGTGCGGAGCGAGAACATTATGGATGAAGAAGTCGGTAGCCCAGACTACGGCCAGACAACCCACATAAATAAGTCCTATGGTAACATACGTTTTCCGAGTTCGCTCATACCGGGGCATAAAGAATAAGACCATACCAGCAATGACAGCAAGAACAATGGCGATAGTCAGGGTATCGACCGTAAGAGCCAGAATCAGTAAGGTCGCTGAAACGATAATAATGGAGGGGTAAATGCCCGGTAACCCTTCCCGATACAGCATCAATACCAGCCCAACAATCACCAGCGTTTGTCCCGTTTCTCTCGATAACAGAATCAGCAGAATGGGAATTAACATGAAAATCGCCACCGTAAACTGATCCTTAAACTTGGCTAAATTCGTTCCCGGCGTGCTCAGATACTTGGCAATGGCCAGGGCAGTAGCCATCTTGGCAACCTCCGCCGGCTGAAAGCCAACCGGCCCGATTCTAAACCACGAGTGCGAACCTTTAATATCAGCCCCCAGAACCAGAACGCCAACGAGTAATAAGAGAATAAAGCCGTAGATATAAAAAGCAAACGTCTCCCAGAATCGGTAGTCAATCACCAGAATGGCGATAATAAGTAATACCGAAAAACCCGCAAAGACCAATTGCTTACCTGAGTTTGTCTCAAAATTAAAGATACTTATGGGTTGCTCGGGGTTATATACGGCGGCATAGATATTCAGCCAGCCGATTACCACACAAGCCAGGTACAGGGCTATCGTAACCCAGTCAATTCGATTTAAAATGCTATTCTCGCGAGAAGCCAATTTCGTAGGGTATTAGAATCAGTGAAGTACCTGCGGCGATCAATATAAATCGGACAGGAAATCGTTAACTGAGAAATTCGGTAGTGCCTTGGGGGTTGCCGGAATGGCAATTACTTTACCGTTTTGCACGATGAGCGTTTGCTTCCCTGCTTCAGGCTTTGCCAGCAACTTTTTCTTTTTTGACGGTTCGGGTAAACGTAACAAATACTTATTCATCATTTCCCGTTCCAGGCCTTTGTGCGTTACCGTGCCTTTGATATACTTCTCGGCTACCATCATGGCAATGGGAGCAGAAGTTGTCCCTCCCCACCGGCCATAATCGACGATGGCCGCGATAGCTATCTTGGGGTTATTCCGGGGGGCGAAGCAGATAAAAACCGAGTTATCATCCTGACCGGGGCGGTTTTGAGAAGTACCCGTCTTTCCACAGATTTCCAGATCAGGAATCACTGCCGCCCGCATCACCGTACCGTTCCGCACCGCGTCTGACATGCCTGCAATCAGCGTCTCGAAGTGCCGGGTGTCGATGTCCACTGAATGTTTTTCCCGGTATTGCGGGAGCGGATCGTTTTTCGGAGAACCCACGGCCCGCACCAGGTGCGGGGTAATATACCAGCCTCGATTGGCAATAATAGCCGCTACATTAGCCAGTTTAGTGGGGGTAACCAGCAACTCACCTTCCCCAATCCCTACGGAATAAATATTGGAAAATTTCCAGTTATTCTCCCCTTTGTTTCGCTTGTTGTAGTAATCAACGTCGGGTAATAAGCCCGTTTTTTCGTAAGGTAAATCTACCCCCAGCTTCTGACCGATTCCAAATTTTGCAACCCGATCATGCCAGCGGGTTAAGCCCACTTTCGATTTTTTGTAAACGTCTTTTTCGTCGTTGTTATAGATAATCCGACGAAATACGTGATAAAAATACGGGTTACAGGAAAGCTGAATGGCCCGGTGCAAGTTACTCGAACTTGCACCACAGTGGCAGTTCATCCGAATGCCGGAGTGACCTAATACCGTACTGGGGCTAATGGCCCCATCCTGTAATCCGACCAGTGTTTCAATGGTCTTAAAAGTTGACCCCGGACGATACGTTCCCTGTAAAGCCCGGTTTAACAAGGGATTAAAGGGATTCAAAGCCAACTTGGCGTAATTCTTCGAATAGTTACGTCCTGACAACAATTTAGGGTCGTACGAAGGCGAGGAAACCATAGCCAGAATCTCTCCCGTATTGGGCTCAATCGCAACCAGACTTCCTGATTTATTCTGAAATAAACTATCCGCGTATTGCTGTAAATCCAGATCGATGGAAGTATAGAGGTTTTTTCCGGCGATGGGCGAAATATCCGCACTTCCCCCCTTCCAGGGCCCTTTCACAACACCGTGTACATCCTTCATGATGTACTTCATGCCGCGTTGCCCCCGCAGGGTTTCTTCGTAATAACGCTCCAGTCCACTCTGACCGATGTAATCCCCCTGACGGTAGTAACTCTCACCTTTTTCTTCCTGGTCTTCCAGTAATTTAGGACTTACCTCCGCTACATACCCCAGGGCATTAGCCATAGTGGAAGTATTATACGTTCGGAAAGCACTGGTTTCAAAGGTAAAGCCGGGGTAGTCTACCATCGCATCCTGAATGCGGGCAAAGTCTTCTACCGATAATTGACGCATGAATAAAGACGGCTTGAACTTGGAATACGTCCGAGCCACCGAATACATGCTATCAAACTGCATTTTCGTAACACCCAGCAGATTACATAACCGAAGCGTATCCGGTATTCGGGCTTTTTTAGGCGTGATGTATAAGTCATAGGTAGGGGTGTTATACACAATCAGATTACCCTTACGATCATAAATTTGACCACGATACGGGATCTGTACTACCTTCTCAATTGCATTATTCACGGCAGCTTCCGAGTACCCCTCGTCCACCACTTGTAAGTAAAATAACTTCGCCAGATATACAAGGGCCACCAGCACTACTACCCCTTGTATGATTCCTCTTTTAACTTCTTGCATATTTCCCCGAAAAATTCTCGGAATCAGTCAATTTCCTTTACAAAATTTGTAGTTTTTAAAGGATTTGGCAAGTGGAAAGTTCAAACTTTATAAAATTTAATTTGAACACCCTAAAGCCGATCTAAGCTCTAACGAAGAAGGTACTTCCGTTATTTCAGAGTTATTCCTCATCCGCGTTTCGCTCGCCCGTGCTTTTCTACTCGACAGTAACGGTTCTCCAGGCTTTTCCTGACAAATTTTCCGATTTACAGTTTGAATTTACTTACTTTAAAAAAGTTATTGAAAGAGGCCACCAAACAACCATAACAAACTATTATTCAGTTGTTTACCAATAAATCCTCATCAAGTAAATCCTCAAAATTTTGACCATTTAAACAAAAATAGTGAGGTATCCAGGTTGCTAGAATAATATTTGTAAGTAAAAGTGAATATGTGAAAGAGTCAGGCTTTGCCCTGGGCTCATGGAAAGAAAACAGCATTGGAATGTCAAAAAATCTCGAAGCTCTTACGCCCCGCCAGATTGTAGCGGAATTGGATAAATACATTATTGGACAACACGAAGCGAAAAAGAACGTAGCCATTGCCCTGCGAAATCGCTGGAGACGCATGAACGCTCCGGCAGAAATGCAACGGGAGATCATGCCGAACAATATTCTGATGATTGGACCCACGGGTTGCGGTAAGACCGAAATTGCCCGCCGTCTGGCTCAACTGGCTGATGCTCCTTTCACGAAAGTGGAAGCGTCCAAATTTACCGAAGTAGGGTATGTAGGCCGCGATGTTGAAAGCATGGTTCGCGACCTCGTAGAGCAGGCCATTCATATGGTTCGGGCAGCCAAGAAAGAATCCGTAAAAGAGCGGGCGGCTCAGGCTGTGGAAGAAGTGATTCTGGATGCCCTCATTCCTTCGGTGAAACAACCCGCGGGCTTCCACCCTCATTCGGCTTCTATTACTTCCGAAAACATTGAAAATGCGTCAGACGCCGAACTGAACGAACGCACGCGGGAACGTTTTCGGGAAAAAATCAGATCCGGCGAGATTGATGAACGCAAGATCGACATCGACGTACAGCAAAGTGCTTCGCCGAACATTGGCGTCATGGGCGGCCCGATTGACGATAACTCCATGATGAACATTCAGGAGATGATTTCCGGCATGATGCCCAAACAGCGGAAGAAACGCAAGGTAACCATTGGCGAAGCCAAGCGAATTCTGCTGGACGAAGAAGCCGCCAAACTCATCGACATGGATGAAGTGAAGGACGAAGCCATTCGCAAAGCAGAAAATCTGGGAATTATTTTCATTGATGAAATTGATAAAGTAGCGGCCAAAAGTGGCGGCTCCGGCCCGGACGTTTCCCGCGAAGGGGTGCAACGGGATTTATTACCCATCGTAGAAGGCTCCACTGTCAATACGAAGTACGGGGTTATTCACACGGATCACATCCTGTTTATTGCCGCCGGTGCCTTCCACGTTTCGAAGCCCAGCGATCTTATTCCTGAGCTTCAGGGTCGTTTCCCGATCCGCGTAGAATTACAGCCCCTAACGCAGGCCGATTTTGTTCGGATTTTACAGGAACCCCGCAATGCCTTAACCCGTCAGTATGAAGCTATGCTTCGGGCCGAAGGCGTGGGATTAACCTTCAATGACGAATCACTTCAGGCTCTGGCGGAAGTCGCCTTCCAGCTTAATACCGAAGTAGAAAACATCGGTGCCCGCCGATTACAGACCGTAGTAAGTCAGTTGTTGAATGATGTATTATTTGACATTCCCGACCAGATTGGTCCCAATGCTCAGGTAGTAGTTACGAAAGAACTGGTCGATCAACGGCTGGCCGGACTGGTGCAGAACCGCGATTTGAGTCAATATATTCTTTAAATCAAAAGGAGAGCACCCCTCTCCTTTTTTACCCGACCATGGTTGTTTTTGGAGTTATCATTATTATTCTCGGAGGCATGGCCTTCATGATTGGCTGGACGATTTTGAATAAACGTCGGGACTGGATGAAAAACACCGCCCGCGTATTAGGACTGGTTGAAGAAGACCGGATTGTCTATGAAGTGGATGGAAAAAGCTATGCTCTTCGGGTAACCAGCACCAATATCAAAGGCCGCAGTTTACCCATTCGGTATTCGCTTCAAAATCCGGGTCAGGCTCGGGTGGATGCTCCTTTGGCAACCTGGCTGGCTCCGGCCTTTTTTATGTTACTCGGCTCAGGCTTACTCCTGACGGGCATTGGCATGGTGAAGGGTTAATCACATGCATCACCTAACAAAAGAGCCGGCTGAGAAATCAGTCGGCTCTTTTGTTTATCTCCTTTTATTCTTCAGAAAACCAAAAATTCCTCTCTTCTCGGTTTCAGGGTAACACTTCAATTGTGATTCTGGCGGTTTGCGGTAAATCGGAATCTGTAGGCCGAAGTGAAATTCCATGCCTTTGGGGTTACCAATATTGAACGTAGGAAGGATGTTATCAGAACCCACATACAAAATTCCGGCTCTCGCTCCAATCCCCATTGCTACCCGGCTGTAGTTGTCGGTTAATGAAAACGGTACGGCTACTTCAAACCATTTGGCTTCATATCGAGGCGTAACCGCCAGTAGAGACGGCATCGTAAAGTTTACATTCCTGTTCGAAACAAATCCTTGTATAACCATTGCATTTACATAAACCTTGTCCTTTACCAGATAGTCCACGCTGGCCTGCAAACGGGTTGGTAGCAGCGTTCGGTAAACAGAAACCTGATCCTCAGGCGATGACCTCAAAGTTTGATTTAACCCATCCATGACTCCTGGTAAGCCCGGCGACTGGCGAAAGTTGCTTTCATTCAGAATCAGCCCTGACCTTTGTAAATCATAAGCTTCTACATAGTTGGGGTTTTTATACGAAACCCGGCCAATGTCCAGCAGGGAAACACTCACCCGATACAGATATTTATTCTTGCTATTATCCTTCAGCATTTGCCCTTTTTCACGGTAGGAATACTTTCGAACATCCGGACGGTATTCATATACGAAACCCAGATCTGCTCCCCAGCCACTGCCCGCCGAGGCATTTCCTAATAACCAGGCGGGACTAAAACTGGCATTACTATAGGCTCCTTCGTTCGTCATTCCATACTGAGCCGAGAGATTGTTCAGCCGAACGTAGGCTCCATTAGGTACGCTGGGATCGGTGATGTACTCATAGTTAATATTCTGACCATGAATATGGGATTGCTGTAAACTGATCAGACGTTTGGCGGTAATACCTACTTTGATAAACTCTTCCTCATCATCCAGCAGCACCCGGGCGTAGGTTCCCGAAAGTTCAACCAGAGCATTGGTATTAGCATGTAAATGAGCCCCAAAATCCTCAGGTTCAATTCGACCACTGACGACCGTTCCGTTTTTCAAAAGCCTTGCTACGGATTCAGAAACGTTCGTGGCGGCAGCTCCTACCCTCAGGCGAGAGTTGATGGAGATTGCATTTTTGTTGTTAATCGTAAATAGCACACCAGGGCCCCGAATTTCGGCCCCAGCCCGAACGTGCTTGTCTCTTCCGTTTAACTTCTCCCGCAAATATTCCTGATCCCTGAAAATAATGCCGTTATTTGGCCCCCGGTATTTAGAAGGTACGGTATTGGTCATCATCTGAAAGGGCGAATAAGGAGCCTGCCATACCAGATAATTATTGTAGAAGTACGTTTCAAAACCCGCTAGGTGAATTTGAACCTTATAACGAGAGTCAGCAGCCGTAGCCGGATTAAGGTAAACACCATGCACGCCGGCGTAATTACTGCTACTCTGACCGAGTAAAAACTGGGCTTGCACCCGTTCACCTGAGGTGATACTGAAAAGTATTAAAATAATGGGAAGGACTCGTTTCATACGCACAGACCCTATCACTTTGGCTTGAGCTTCGGGTAAAAGGCAAAAGATTTTATTGGATTTATTTAAGAACGATCATTTAGGTGGATTTGTTGAAAAGACCTGATAAACTTGTTTATAGGTACTTAGAATTCAGCAAAAAAAGTTTGTTTCTTATTAAATTACCATGAACTCCCGGTTTTTTAAACTTCACTAAACCAATAGACTGAAAGAAGCTGTAAATTTGCAGAAAGTTTAGAGGGAACCTAGTGAAAATTTTCCAAAATCCCATTTACAACCAATAATTAAACACGGGCTTGACCACAAATATGAAGCGTATTGCAGTGTTTACCTCCGGAGGAGATGCTCCAGGCATGAACGCCTGTATCCGGGCGGTAGTCCGGGGAGCGATGTACCATAAAGTAGAAGTTTTTGGTATTCGTCGGGGGTACAGCGGCATGATCGAAGGCGATATCTACCCTATGACATCCCGCGATGTCTCTAATATAATTCAACGAGGCGGTACTATTCTGAAATCGGCACGCTCTCGTCGCTTTATGACGCCAGAAGGCCGTCAGGAGGCTTATAATAATCTTAAAGCACTGGGTATTGAAGGTTTAGTAGCCATTGGTGGCAATGGAACCTTCACCGGAGCAGAGATTTTCTTTAACGAATTCAAAATCCCTACGGTAGGTGCTCCTGGTACCATCGATAATGATTTATACGGAACGGATTATACCATTGGTTACGATACAGCGGTAAATACCTCCCTCGATGCCATCGATAAAATTCGTGATACGGCTGATTCTCATGATCGCGTTTTCTTCATCGAAGTAATGGGTCGTGACTCGGGTTATATTGCGATTCAGTCAGGTATTGGCGGCGGAGCCGAGTTTGTAGTGGTTCCCGAAGATCATTCTGAACCCGTTTCTGCAGTTATTAAAACGCTGAAACAAGGTTTTGTAAAGAAAAAATCTTCTTCTATCGTTGTGGTAGCTGAAGGTGAGAAGGAAGGTCGTGCGACCGAAATCGCCGAAAAAATCAAGAAAAGCATCGACGTTGAAGTAGACATTCGCGTAACTACGCTGGGTCACATTCAGCGGGGTGGTGTTCCTTCAGCTCAGGATCGTATCCTGGCCAGCCGTTTAGGTCTGGGAGCCATTGAAGGCTTACTACGTGGACAGAAAAACGTAATGACAGGCGTAGTCAATAACCGTCTGGTTTATACGCCTTTCATTGAATGTATTACCAAGGATAAGCCCATCTCTGACGATCTGCTCCGAATGGTTCACATTCTTTCTTAAGATCAAAAAGAGCTGGCAGGGTTTCCTACCAGCTCTTTTTGATCTTTCTTGGAACTGCATTACGCATAACCCAACACCGAATACACGACATAGCCCAGCATTTCGTGCACAACCCGATAGAGGCAATACAGGTTATACTCTTTCGGAACCAGTAATTGATCCAGCGTATATAACTTGTCACTTGCGTAAAAATCCGTTGGGTAAGGGCTTATCTTGAGATTAACTTTTTCGAAGCAGCCTACGGCCCTCCGCATGTGATAGGCAGAGGTGACTAAAACGATTTTCTGCTCCTTCCCCCCTAATAACTTCGCAGTATTAACGGCGTTTTCCCGCGTGTTACGTGAGGTTCCTTCTAGCATAATATCTGCTTTCGGCACACCTGCCACTTCCAGTAAGTACGCGGCAGCCCTACCTTCCGAAGCCGAATCCGCCTGAGCGGAGACTGAGCCCGAACCACCAGAAATGAGAATTTTTTTGACCTTCCCTTCTTTGTATAAAAATAGAGGCTGAAGAATCCGATCGGCGGAATTTCCAAAAAACATCTGGTCACCTTTCTTGTCGGCAATGCCTCCCGTTAGTACCACCGCCAAATCGTATTTTTCCTGAGGCCCCATCGTTCTTGGAGCGTACTCCCACATACGTAAAACCTGATTTACAAAAAAGCCATTACTCATCACGTACAAGCCAATCAGGGTAGCAATCACCGCCCGTTTTCTGCGTCGGGGTGATTGAGTTGACACAGCCATCACCAGTCCGTAGAACAGAAAGCTGATGGGCATTAATAGGTAAAAGAAAATTTTAGAGAGTATAAAGAACATAGATTATGAAGGTTTTCGTTGTAGGAAAAAGGGCTTCCTTAGCAAAGGTCCGCAACTTTATTCGATTAACCCTTACCTTTGGCTATCCATTTCTTTTACTCTATGCGTTACGTTTTCTCCCTCATCCTGCTGACTTTCTTCAGTTATACGCTCTCGGCCCAGTCAGGCTACAAGATTACCGCACACATCAAAGGGTTACAGGACAGCACCTGTTATCTGGCCTATTACACAGGCCTGGGGAACGGGCAGTTTTTCGTTCAGGATACGGCCAAAGCCGATGCTGAGGGAACCATTACGTTCACCGGAACCCAAAAATTACCCGAAGGCCTCTACGTGATTTCCATCAGTCAGTGGCGGCTGTTTGATGTCATTGTTGACGCCGATCAGCAATTTGAGTTGTTCACCGATAAGGAAAGTGTGGCCGAAGGAAATCCGCCCAAGAACATGAAGGTAACGGGCTCGATGGAAAACACGCTTTTCTACGAGATGAATAACCAGATGAAAGCCCGGATGACAGCCCTGCAACAATTACGCCCCCAGGCTCAGACCGATCCGAAGGCGGCAGAGCAGGTAAAGACTATTCAAAAAGAATTACTGGATTATCGTAAAAAATTCATCCGTGAACATGCGGGTTCGTTTACTGCCCAGTTATTCAAAGCCGCCGGAGAACCTGAAGTCCCTACCGCTCCCAAGTTACCTAACGGGAAAACTGACTCTACTTTTGCCTATCGTTATTATAAAAAACATTACTTCGACGGGGTTGATTTAACCGATGAACGTTTGTTACGCACACCATTCCTCCAGCAAAAACTAGATTATTACTTTGATAACCTCGTGCATCAGCTTCCCGATTCACTCATTAAAGAGGCCGATTTCTTAATGTCGCGGGCGAAGGGGAACGAAATGCGTCGTTATGTGGCGTATCGCATTACCAGCAAGTACGAGCAATCACGGGTGTTAGGCACCGAAGCTCTTTTCGTGCACATGGGCGAGAAGTATTACGTCGGTGAACCGGTACTTTGGGACTCCAGCACGGTAAGTAATTTTAAAAATCGAATCAAGATTCTTAAACCTTTGCTGACTGGCAACAAAATCCCGAACATGTATCAAACCGACACCCTGGGTAAGCCCCTGAATTTGTATGACGTAAAAGCAAATTATACGATTCTGGTGATTTACGCAGACGATTGTAGTCACTGCCGGGAATCAACGCCGAATCTGAAAAAGTTTTATGAGAAGTATAAAAGCAAAGGTGTAAAAATTTACGCTACAGATTTACGACGCGATGTGAATGAATGGAAGAAGTTCATTCACGAGTTTAAAACTCAGGATTTTATTAACGTAATCGACGTTCATAAAGACGCCCAGGGAAAAACCGTTCATTACACGGATTATCTTAATACATTCGATGCCCAGGCTACGCCAACCATTTACGTGCTGGATAAAGACAAGAAGATCTTAGCCCGTCGTTTCCCCGTTGATGAACTGGATAAATACTTTGAGTTTTTGCTTAGTCAGCCGGGTAAGAAGTAGGTTGTTCGTTGTTAGCGGCCGCCGCTGCGGTTGTTAGTTGTTTATATTTTTTCTTTCGTATTATAAAGGTTGTTTAAGATTTATACTCACCGCAGTCACTCGGCTAGAGCCGAGCGGCTGCGGAAGCTTAGGAACGAGATGGATTCTTGCATCAAGAGATTAGTTATTATTTTAAATGTCATTTTTAGACAGACAAGAAAATGCTGGCCGAAAAATCGGCCAGCATTTTCTCATTTTCGTGCTTTGCTTATAGTTTCTTCAAGTAAGCGATGGTCTGAGGTACCTGCTTATTTACATTCGGACTTTCGTCTTCGATGTAATAATGTTCAATGGCCGATGATTTCTTGGCTGCTTTCATAATGGCGGGTAAATTCAATTGGCCCGTTCCTAAGGCCACATCATTTTCCACGGGCGTTCCACCGGATAAGTTACCCTTCACTCCCTTTTTCAAATCTTTCAGGTGCATAAGCTTGAAACGTTTGCCGTATTTTTCCAGAATAGCCACGGGATCATGTCCGGGAAAAAACGTCCATAGAATATCCATCTCAAAACTTACGTACTTGGGGTCCGTTTTCTGAACGATGTAATCGAAGAGTGTACCGTTTTCGTAAGGTTCAAATTCAAAGCCGTGATTGTGGTAACAGAAGGTCAGGCCGTGGTTTTCTTTCAACAACTTCCCTACCCGATTAAAATTCGCAACGGTTTCTTCCGCCATTGCCAGCGTAAAGGGACCATTATGAGGAATCCAGGCTACCCGCACGTATTTAGCTCCCAGAGCTTTCGCATTCTGGGCTACTTCATCGGTTTTGTTCAGAAAATCGTCGTAGCTCACCCCAAAGGAAGAGCATTGCATTTTTCGTTCATCCAGTAACTGGCGGATATCCTGAGCCTTACGACCAAAGAGGTTCGAGAATTCCATGTCTGTAATGCCAAAAGCCTTGATCGTATCCAGCGTAGCGGCAACGTCTTTTGCAAAACTGTGCCGATAGGTATACGATACCATGCCTGGTTTCTGCGGAGAAGAAGGCTTTTGAGCGTAACTCGACAGGGACGCTAGCAGGAAAAGGGGTACTAATTTTTTGATCATGGTTCAGACGAATTACGAATCAGGAGCGGTGTATCACACACGCGGTTAACGCATTTTTGACCGCTTTACTAAATAAGACGAAAGAATGGGGTCAAAACCCTGCGAAATATCTGCTTCGATGAAGTCGATTTTATACTGGTTACATTTCATCCGCAGTTCATAATAAAATTTCTGAATGGCCGTCCGGTAATAGTCTTTCACCTGTCCGGGCTGCACCCGAACTTTCTCGCCACTTTCCAAATCAATAAACTCATACGGACGCTCCTCAAAATCAAATTCCTCCTCCGTTTTCCGATCGGTTACGTGGAAGAGAAGCACCTCGTGGCGGTTATGCTTGAGGTGTTGTAACGCCGCGAAGATTTTATCTGCGTTTTCAATATCATCGAACATATCGCTGAAAATAATAACCAGCGAACGACGATGTACCTGTTCGGCAATCTGGTGAATCACTTCCGCAACAGCCGATTTTCGGTTCGGTTTCGGCTGCTGTAGTAGCTGTTGCAGACTCACAAAAATCTTATGAATGTGCGAAGCGGTAGATCGGGTGGGCAACTGTAATTCTACGGCATCTGAGAAAGTCGTCAGTGATACCGCGTCGCGTTGCTTTTGTAGTAAGTAAGATAAAGCCGCCGCTGCCAGAATACTGAAGGTAATTTTCCCATGCGAAGGCTCCGGGTAATACATTGAAGACGACGTATCAATCAGTAAATGACAACGCAGGTTCGTCTCTTCTTCGTAGCGTTTCGTATAGAGTCGATCCGTCTTCCCAAACACTTTCCAGTCCACGTGACGCGTGCTCTCGCCGGTATTGTACAGGCGGTGCTCGGCGAACTCCACTGAAAAACCGTGGAAAGGAGATTTATGCAAACCAGTGATAAACCCTTCAACCATTTGTCGGGCCAGAAATTCGATATTACCGTATTCGCGAGCTTTTGTCAGGTCCAGAGCCATGCGGTGGGTTTAGAGTCGTTCGAAATTTGAAAACGAATGCATTTCCAATATTTAATAACGGAAAAACGCGGGAAAGTTTTGAGACAAGGCAGGAAAATTCTTTCGGAAAGGTCAAAAAAGAAACCGCAATTTTCGGGAAGTTTCAAGAGACTGAACCTTTTATCTCTATTCACTAACGAAAATTGCGGTTAAAAAAAGCTGCCGCTGAAACATTAAATTGGTACACTTTCTGTACCTCCCTTGTAATTAATCTACTCTCGTGCTGCCATGTCCGCTCTGGCGGTAATCGTGGAGTTATCTTCGAGAAGATAGTGTTTGGGTCGTAATAAAACTACTCCGTTTGTACCAACGACCCTAAGGTTTACTTTAACGATGCCATCTTGGGTCATGCCCAATTTTCGGGCGGCATCATAGGAAAGATCAATATCGCGATTCTTTCCAAATGGCCCACGGTCAATTACTCTGACAATGGTTTTGCGGCCATTTTTGAGATTTGTCACTTCGATCATGGAGCCGTATGGTAGTGTCTTATGAGCACAGGTACCATTTTTTAATCGTTCTCCACTGGCAGTGACTCTACCAAAGTATTGTTTGCCGTAGTAAGTAGCTCGCCCTTTATATTCTTTTCCCAGCGGTTTTTTTACTGGGGGATATTTAGTGTAATATACCGAATAATGAGCCTGAGCAATACAGGGTAAAATACTTAGGTTCAGTAACAATGCTGTTACTGCTCTACGTGTCCAGCTATTCATAGGCAGTTCGTTTTGTGGTTCAAAGAACTAACGTTATGCTTCAGCAGCGGCGGGAGCACTTTGGGCGAATTGCCATGAACTGAGTAGAGTTCATGCACAAAGGTAACACCTATTTTTAAAACGGAAATAATTTTCTCATTTTTACACAAAAGATTGTTCAAAAAGTTATACGTTTCTAAGAGGTTGACGATTGACATTTGCTTGCTTTAATAGTATATTGGGCGTGAAGGATTTAGCCAATAATTCTTCTGTTCAATGCCTGTGCACTAAAATTAACTTTTGAATAAGAAAAAGGTTTTAAATTTATTCGTTAGATACATATTTTACTCAAGCTGTCCTTTTCATTTTAATACTCATACTTACATATTCTATCGTTTTTAGAAAACAGTCCCTTATTTTCTACGTTTTTTTTGCGTCCAAAGGCTTTCTTTCTATTTTTACGAGCGATCAAACCATAAACTTCCAAAATTGTGGCTGAAAAAGAACGAGAAGAACTCTACTCGAAACGTGTAAAGGCTGGCAAGCGGACTTACTTCTTCGACGTGAAATCCACCCGTGCCAACGATTACTACATTACTATTACTGAAAGTCGTCGTTACCCTCAGGGAGATGGTTTTGCTTACGAGAAACACAAGATGTTCCTGTACAAGGAAGATTTTGACAAGTTTGTTGATGCTCTCAAAAATGCCGTGGACCATGTGAAGACGGAACTGATGCCTGAATTCGATTTCTCTCAATTCGCTGCTCGTGAAGAAGATGATGAATATCGTAGCGATCTGAAATGGGATTAACCACAATCGTTCCCTTATGATTAACTGATACCCCTAACAGTTTTATCTGATTGTGAAGATCTTGAGAAAGCCTTTGCCGTGGCGAAGGCTTTTTTGTTGGTTTATAGTTGTACCTTTGCGGTTCTGATTCGTACGCTATTCAAACTAGTTTTGTTTCAATCGAGTCAGTCGAACTGATTATCACTGATTTTTAAATCAATATCTTTCGCCAACCATGGGTTTGCAATGTGGAATCGTGGGCTTGCCGAACGTCGGAAAGTCAACGTTATTTAGTGCTATATCAAGTGCCAAAGCCGAAGCGGCTAATTATCCTTTCTGTACGATTGAACCTAACGTTGGAGTAGTAGAAGTACCCGACGAACGTTTGAAAGATCTGGAAAAACTGGTTAACCCCCAGAAAGTAATCCCAACAATCATTGAGTTTGTGGACATTGCCGGGCTGGTCAAAGGAGCTAGTCAGGGTGCAGGTCTGGGTAATAAATTCCTGGCGAACATTCGGGAAGTTGATGCTATCATTCACGTGGTTCGTTGCTTTGAAGATGATAACATCGTTCACGTAGAAGGCCGGGTTAACCCCATTTCTGATAAAGAAATCATCGATTATGAGCTTCAACTGAAAGATTTGGAAGCCGTAGATCGGAAGCTGCAACGCATTGAGAAAGCCGCTCGCACGGGTGGTGATGCCAAAGCCAAAGCGGAAGTTGAAGTATTATACCGTTTCAAGAAAACGCTGGAGCAGGGCAAATCAGCTCGTACGGTTGAAGTTTCAGAAGAAGAGAAAGGTGCCGTTGCAGATCTGCACTTATTAACGATTAAGCCCGTTATCTACGTTGCCAACGTCGATGAAACGAGCCTGACGGAAGGTTCCAACGAATTTGTGGAACAACTGAAAGCCGCCGTTGCCGAAGAAAAAGCAGAGGTTATCGTGATCTGTGCGGCCATTGAAGCCCAAATTGCCGAAATTGAAGATCTGGAAGAACGCCAGATGTTTCTGGAAGAATACGGTTTGCAGGAGTCTGGTCTGAGTCAGTTAATCAAGGCTTCTTATAGCTTGTTGAACCTGATTACTTACTTCACCGCTGGCGTAAAAGAAGTACGGGCCTGGACCATCCAACGGGGCTGGAAAGCTCCTCAAGCTGCCGGGGTTATTCACTCGGACTTCGAGCGTGGTTTCATCCGGGCTGAGGTAATCAAACTGAGCGATTACAATCAGTATAAAACGGAGCCTGCCATCAAAGAAGCGGGCAAAATGGCGGTTGAAGGCAAAGAATACGTGGTTCAGGATGGTGACATCATGCACTTCCGTTTCAACGTATAAGCAGCCTCTCTAAGTTAGGTTCATAACGAAAAAGAGCGACCCGATCAGGTCGCTCTTTTTCGTAGTGTCTGAAGAGATCACTCCATTTAATTATGAATCACCTGATAGCCTACCAGTTGATCAGCCCGACTACCGGGAGCCCGATGATAGATAAAGATTTCGTACGTATTTTGAGTTACGGAATACGAGCCTTCAATGGGCTGTTCTTCCGCCTTTTTACCATCTGCACTGGGCAAAGCGTACATGTAGTTATACACGCCCTGTTTGCACAGAATGGTGGCCTGATACCCTGCGGCGGCCTGCTCATAGTGCATCTGATTTTCTTTCCTTAACTCAAAGAAATTAAAACCACCCACCACATAAGGTGTTTTCCCACCCTCCCAGGGTTCGGAACGCAGCGTAAAGGTTACCGGGAAATAATCCGGATCGCCGAAATCATCACGGGTGGAAATGGCGAATTGCCCGTCCAGGTCGTTTTGTTGCAGGTAACTTTTACCCGCCTGCAAATCGTCCGGGAACAAATAAACAGCATTGTAATTAGGCGTAAAATCCAGCTTGGCTACGCCGATGCCTTTGATCTGGCGGCTGCGAATATCAAAAACCCGAAACTCGTTACTTCCCGGAAAGACATTTTCATTGTTAAAAAACCGATATTCCAGCATCCGGTCAAATTCCTGCACCATATAAGGCTTCAAACCAGCGATGGTGCGGTCCCAGCGATAATTCTGCCGCAACACTACGTATAAATCCTGCTTGGGGTTGAGGACCGGGTAATTCCCATATTTCACGGAAAAATCGAGTTGCTGATGACTATTGCGGAGGGGAATATCCTGAGCAAAACTAATTCTCCCAGCCGCTATGATTTGCTGGTTAAAGGCCATAAACCGACGCGTAAATACAACATCCGACTCCCGACGGCCTTTGTAAACCACTACTACGAAGTTACCACTGACTTTCACCCTCGGTAACTCCAGCCAGTAATGAGCATAGCCCACCTTGGTTCCCTGAGCAATTTTGACGTCATAAATCGGGAATTCATTGAAATCCGGCAAAAACTCTACGTCGTTCAGAGCGGACGGCTTCCAGTCGGCATTACAATGCAGAATTTTAGCCCGGAATTGAGGCTGCTCCTTGCCGAGCCAGTCGAATTCCAGCCGCATCGTTCCACCCTGATTCAGGTCCAGCACGGGCGGTTGTAAAATATCATTACTACTTACGCCACCCGTAGGGTACACCAGCGGCGTTTTAATGGATTCATCGTAGATGAAATCTTCATACGAAATCGTACCGCTCTGGCGACGTGTTTCGATTACCTGAGCAATGAGCTGGTTAACCAGAAAAATAAGGCCAATGGCAAGTATGAACGGGGTTAGCACTTTCATAACAGGCTTTATAGGGTGAATAAAAAACGCTGACGAAACCAATGTCAGGCAAAAGTTTCATCAGCGTTTTCAAGGATAAGTAGTTGATCAATTGATAGTCAATATTTTACAACCTAACCAGGCATTCTATAACTAATGATTCGACTCTAAATCATTTTTTCCAGACTTTCTACTTCCATCATCGCCTCTTCCCAGGCATCGTTCGCCTGAACCAGCTGCTTCTTGATGTCTTCGTAAGACTGCTGAATTTTTGTAAACTGTTGAGTGTCGCTGTAAATCTTAGGATCGGCCAGTTGAGCTTCCGCATCGGCCTTTTTAGCTTCCAGCGTACTTACTTTCTTTTCCAGTTCTTCTACCTGCTGCTGCACCTTTTTCAGTTTCTGCTGCCACTGCTTTCGCTCGGCATCCGAAGCAGAGGTTTGAGGCTTGGCAGGCTTCACTTCCGCTGGTTTCTCCGTTTTCACCGGAGCTGATTCCTTACGATTTGCTTCGCGTTCTTCCTGCCAGTTTACATACTCATCATACGTACCGGGGTATTCCTTGATCTGTTCATCTTCGATGTACCAGATTTTAGTCGCTACTTCCGAAACGAAGAAACGGTCGTGAGAAACAATGACATACGTTCCTTCGTATTGTTGCAGAGCCTGAATCAGAATGTTCACCGAGATCATGTCCAGGTGGTTGGTGGGCTCATCTAATAACAGGAAGTTGGCTTCCGAAAGTAACATTTTCGCCAGAGCGACCCGCGATTTTTCACCCCCGGAAAGTACTTTAATCTTCTTGAACACATCGTCGTTCGAAAACAGGAAACAGCCCAGAATGCTTCGTAACTGAGCTTCCGTCTTATCCGTCCCCATTTCCCGAAGTTCTTCAATCAGCGTATTATCAATGTTCAGCGACTCCAACTGGTGCTGAGCGTAAAACGCAAAGGCCACGTTGTGCCCCAATTGCCGTTTCCCCTCGATGGGTTCCGTTCCGGCAATGATTCGCAGTAACGTGGACTTACCCTTTCCGTTGGCTCCAATCAGAGCGATTTTATCTCCACGCGAAATGAAACTATTCGTATCCGTCAGAATTCGTTTTTCGCCGTACGCTTTTGATACATCCTGTAACTCGAAAATATTCTTCCCGGGCTGAGTCGCCAGGGTAAACTTGAAGTTTACCCGAGCCGTTTCGTCAATCACGTCATCCACGAAATCCATTTTCTCAAGGGACTTCACGCGGCTTTGCACCTGACGAGCCTTACTGGCTTTGGCTTTGAAACGTTCAATAAAACGCTCGGTCTGGCGAATTTTCGCCTGCTGGTTTTCGTAAGCTCCCTTCTGGATTTCGTTTCGTAAAGCCTTTTCTTCAATGAAGAACGAATAGTTGCCGGGGTAAAAATTCAATTTACCGCCCGTTACTTCCACGATAGCGTTTACGCAGTTATCCAGAAAGAACCGGTCGTGGGAAACGATCATTACCGCTCCTTCGTAGTTACGAACGTAGTTTTCTACCCACTCAATACTCGGTAAGTCCAAGTGGTTGGTAGGCTCATCTAAAAGCAACAAGCTTGGTTTTTGCAGGAGCAATTTCGCCAGCATCACCCGCATTCGCCAACCCCCGGAGAAGCGTTCCAGAGGAGTATTGAGGTCTTCGGTTTTAAAGCCTAGCCCTTCAAGAATTTCTTCGGCTTTCGACTGAATGGTGTAGCCATCCAACGCTTCGAATTCTTCCTGGTAGTTGGCTAATTTGTCAATCAGCTCATCGCGATAGTTCGTTTCCATTTCGTGAAGAACCTCGTCGATTTTCTTTTGCAGAACCATTTCCCGCTCAAACGCCTGCATGGCTACGATCAGGATGGATTCCTTGGATTCATAACTCAACAAATCCTGATTTAAGAAACCAATCGTACAATCCCCAGACTTGGAGATGGTTCCTCCGTCGGGCGTATACTCTCCTACGATTAGTCGCAGAAGCGTGGATTTTCCCGTTCCGTTCGCCCCAATCAGGCCGATCCGATCTTTGGGTTTAATATGAAGAGAGGCCTCGTCGTATAATGCCCGACTGCCAAAATAGAAGCTTAGATTCGTGATGGAAAGCATAAGAAAGAAACGGACGGCCCTTCGCACCGCCCCGAATGAATATCAAAAGTACAAATCTGCCGTCAGAAGTTTGATATAATGTACAGGAGTTTACGTAGAATCATTAAAAAGTTTGCTCAGAAAAAGACTTGGAGTGTTTTACTTTTCAATCACATTTTATTGGATAAATATAACATTTTCAATAACACAGCATTTCTTGAAATAATTCAACGAGCGGCAGGATGTCTGTGAAGCTAGACCATATCTGCTCTTGTTTTTATTAAAATATTAATTTTCAAATATAAAAGACACTTTTTCTTAGAGTACCCCCACCAAATTATTTAGCATAATATCTTATTTTCTTAAAATATTATAAATAACTTCTTCATGAGTTATATATTTATATTCCCTACCTAGACAAAAGTCCACTCTATTCCATTTCCGATTTTATTAGTACTTTTATGTGCCCTTACTAAAATCAATTTATATCACATGAGAAAACTGTTACTTCTATGTGCCTTTTTAGGCATATTACTGAGCGGTTATAGTACAATTGCTCAGGATCATGTTGTGACCGGAAAAGTAACTTCTTCCGAAGACGGTACAGCATTAGTTGGCGTAAGCGTTCAGGTCAAAGGCTCCAGTCAGGGAGTAAACTCCAATGCCGACGGTGAATACCGTATTTCAGTATCCCCCAATGCTACCCTGGTCTTCAGTTTTGTGGGCATGAGCCGCAAAGAAGTAGTGGTGGGTAACCAGACCGTTATCAACGTAGAGTTAGGTACCGACAATCAGCAACTTTCTGAAGTCGTGGTAACGGGTTTTGGTTCGCAGATTAAGAGAGAGGTAACGGGTAATATTGCCAAAATAAAAGGCAGTGATATTACTAACATTCCTGCTGTAAGTATTGAATCTGCCTTACAGGGCCGGGCTGCTGGGGTTGTTATCAACCAGGGCAGTGGCAAGTTAGGTCAGGGAATTCAGGTAAGAGTACGTGGGGCTTCTTCGCTTAGTGCCAGCAGTCAACCTTTATACGTAATTGATGGAATTCCGGTTACCTCTACTGACCAAAGCAGCTTTGGTGGAGCAACAAACCCTTTAGCTGATATTAACTTCAACGACGTAGAATCAGTAGAAGTATTAAAAGATGCATCGGCGGCGGCTATTTACGGTTCGCGTGCGGCAAACGGCGTAGTTTTGATCACGACCAAAAGAGGGAATGTGGGCAAAACCAACATTTCTTTCAACTATCAGTTTGGCGTTAGTAATCCAACGCGTAAAGTACCCTTCTTGAGTCCCAAGCAGTATGTAGATTTTTATCGAATGGCGGCGGGGAATGCGGATCGTTTAGATGACATAGATCCCTCGGACCCTGGTTCTTCTACTGCCTACATGGAATCATTTTTTGAATCCTATTCGTTAGGGCGTTATAACAACGGGGTCAATGAGGCTCTTAATTCAGGAGCAGACTATACTCGTTTTGTCCAATCAAGCGACTTAGCCACGGGCACTAACTGGCAGGATGAAGCCTTCCGGAAAAATGCTGGTTCTCAGCAAGCTGACCTGACCTTTAGTGGTGGTAATGAAAAGACTTCGTTCTATATTTCTGGTCAATATCTGAATCAAACGGGTATTATCATTGGAAACAATTTTGAGCGTATTACTGGTCGCATTAATCTGGATCATAAGGTATCAAATATTCTTAGTATCGGGATGAACATGAGTTTGGCTCATACCTTAAACAAGCGTTTGTCTGGTGACCGTCAATTCAATAACCCCATCCAGGCGGCAGCTCTTACGCCCTTGTCTCCCGCTTATGATCCCACCACAGGGTTACCCACGGGTACTCCTCCGGGTAATACAGATGTGCCTAACTATTATAACCCCTTAATCAACTTAGGAAACATCATCCAGAACCAGGAGGTTATCAGAAACCTTTCGAACGTCTACGGTCAGATTAATATCTTACCATCTTTAAAATTCAGGTCTGAGCTAGGTATTGACGTCTTATCTCAGCAAGAAGAACGTTATTTTAATTCCAAAACCATCCGTTTGACAGGACAGCAGAATGGTACTGGTGATAACCTTTACACCGGGGTTATCAATTACAACACAAACAACTATTTCAATTTTGATAAGTCTTTTGATCTGCATACGCTTAGTGCAACAGTAGGTATGTCGTATCAAAACTCAGCAACAAAAGCGAATTCGGTTTCTGCGATTAACTTCCCTAGCGATGCCTACCGCTCCATTGAAAATGCGGGTACGATCTCAGGCGGTAGCTCTTCTACTACCAATTTCCGATTCTTGTCTTATTTCTTACGGGCGAACTATAAGTTCAATGATCGCTATTTACTTTCTGCCAGTGGCCGGATTGATGGTTCTTCTCGTTTCGGTAAAAATTCGAAGTATGGATTTTTCCCAGCGGTCTCTGCGGGTTGGGTAATTTCTGAAGAATCATTCCTCAAGTCAAATACGAATACAGCTATCAGCTTCCTGAAACTCCGTGGTAGTTACGGCTTGACGGGGAATGCCGAGATTGGAAACTTCCCTTCTTTGGGTCTTTACAGCTCCGCAAACTATGCAGGAACAGGAGGGCAGGCTCCTATTCAGTTAGCTAACCCTAATTTGAAATGGGAAACAACTACGCAGGCTGATTTTGGGTTGGATTTTGGTTTCCTCAATAACCGTATCAATGGAGAATTTGACTATTATGTCAAAAAGACTTCCGATCTTTTATTAAACGTAAACGTTCCGGGCACTACTGGATTTTATACTCAAACTCGCAACGTAGGTAGTCTGGAAAATAAAGGTTTTGAGCTGGTTATTAACTCGCAAAACTTTGTAGGTGCCTTCCAATGGTCTACCAGTCTGAATCTTGCAACCAACCGAAACAAAATCACCAACATTCAGAAGCAGATTGTAGAAGCAGGTATATCTTCT
Source organism: Siphonobacter sp. SORGH_AS_0500 (assembly GCF_031453245.1). NCBI lineage: Bacteria > Pseudomonadati > Bacteroidota > Cytophagia > Cytophagales > Cytophagaceae > Siphonobacter > Siphonobacter sp. SORGH_AS_0500. The sequence goes on along the minus strand of NZ_JAVIYT010000001.1, from coordinate 1,771,526 downwards.
ATGAGCCGTGCCGTAGAAGGACAGCCTATTGGTACCTTCTTTACGGTTGAATACGCCGGAGTTGATCCTACCAATGGCGATGCCCTGTATTACAAAAATGCGGCAAACGCTGACGGTACTATTGATCGCTCGACGACAAATGTTTATTCGCAGGCTCAACGCGTGGTGGTTGGTAATGCTATTCCTAAACTAACGGGTGGTTTAAATAATACGTTCTCCTACAAAGGAATTGACCTAAGCGTGTTCTTAAACGGCGTTGCCGGTAACAAAATCAACTTCTATGGTGTAGGTCAGTATTCATCCGCAAACGGTATTTATGAAGATAACCAGACTGCCGACCAGATGAATGCCTGGACTTCAACCAATACGAACACCAAAGTTCCTGAAGCCCGTCTGTTCTATTCTAATGGCAATAACCCTTCTAGTCGTTACATTCAGGATGGTTCTTACTTACGGTTACGGACCGTCACTTTAGGTTATAACTTACCTCAGACGGTAGTTAATCGTCTTAAATTAAAAGGCATTCGCGTATACCTGACAGGTCAAAACTTACTTACCTGGACCAAATACACCGGATGGGATCCAGAAGTTAATGCCGATGATATCGTTAGCAGTGTTGCTCAGGGTTATGACTTCTACACCCCTCCTCAAGCAAAAACTTTCTTAGGCGGTATTAACATCAAGTTCTGATCCACAACCGTACATCCAACTTTTTATTCTAAGACATTCTTATGAAAAGACATAGTTTTTTACAATTAACAGCGGCTATGCTCACCGGATTTATGGTCTGGGGATGCGGTGACCGACTCAATGTTGATCCTGTTCAGTCGGTAGATGAAGATAAAGCATTACAAACCTCCAGCGACGTCCTTGGTGCTGTGGTAGGATGCTATGATGGATATGGAAGTACTGAATTTGGCTCTGGAGCCGTTCAGTATATCGCTGATTTATTAGCCGATGACGGCGACGTTCGTTTTGCCGGAACCTTTGCCACTCATCAGCAATTCTGGCGGAAGACAATGATTGCTACTAACTCGCAAATCAGTCTAACCTGGAGAAACGGTTATAGCACCATTAATCGAACGAACAACGTTCTGGAAAATCTGGGCAAACTGGATACAGACGCTCAACGTGCCGCAGCCGAAGGAGAAGTTCTCTTCATTCGTGGGCTTTCTTACTTTAACCTTGTACGGTTGTTTGCTAAGGCTTGGGGTGATGGCGATAATACGGTTAACCCTGGTGTACCCTTAGTATTAACGGCAACGAAAGCCCCCATTACAGAAGCTAACTCTGTGCCTCGGAATTCTGTTTCTGCCGTATATACGCAGATCATTGCTGACTTAACTAAAGCAGAAGCTGATTTAAAGAATGGCCCCGTTACTGCCAACGGTGCCAATGCCGCTGCTGCCGCTGCTATTCTTTCGAGAGTTTATCTGATGCAAGGTAACTATGCAGCCGCTCGTGATGCAGCTAACCGTGTTATTGCTTCGGGCCTGTATTCTTTAGAAGCTGATTATTCGAAAGTCTTCAATGATTACAAAAATCGTAGAGGGGTTCCCAGTTCTGAGTCTATCTTTTCAACGCTCATTACCATTCAGGACGGAACTAACAGCCTGTTAACTTATTATGGCTCCAGTGCTAACGGAGGACGTAATGATGTACGTATTCAGGCTAAATTACTGAATGAGTATGCCGCTTATGGTGATAAAGTGCGAGGCAATTTCTTTATTCAGGATGGCATTGGTCGGATTTTCACAGCAAAATATCAGGATCAATACGCCAACGTTACGCAGGTTAGATTAGCTGAAATGTATCTGACCAGAGCAGAGGCAAACTTCATGCTCAATACGCAGGTAGGTGCTACTCCACTTGAGGATATCAACCGAATTCGTAGCAGAGCAGGTTTAGCAGCGTTAACCAGTATTACTCGCAGTGATATCCTGAAAGAACGTAAGCTGGAGCTTATTTTTGAAGGAGAATACTTACACGACCTTCGCAGAACTCGCCGTAACATTAGTTCTTCGATCCTTTACAATGACGCCCGGCTTGTACTACCTATTCCTCAGAGAGAGATAGATACCAATACATTATTGGTTCAAAATCCAGGGTATTAATTTAATTCATCGAAAAGGCCCCTAAGTTTTAAAGCTTAGGGGCCTTTTTCTATTTAATAAAAACTATTAAAGATGATTCAGTGTAGCTGAAAAGGTCTTTATAGTTTAAACACGAAAGGGTATATTATAATTGAATCAACAGCTAATCTGCTCTCGCAGCTTCTCTAGTTGTGGGGCCATTTGTAGCGTGTATTCATAGCCAATCCTGAAAATATCGCGGGATTTTTTGGTGTCGAATACATTGAAATTCTGTAATTGTGGGGGCTCTATGAAGACATCAAATCGCTGAGCTTTCAGATGGCTGGCTTTCGCCGTTGCCAGATACAAGCTCCGCATTAATACGGATTTCATGGAAGTAATCGGCGTATCCAGATACCCAACGGGATTGCAATGGCATCCGATCAGTACATCGCAATGACTTTCTAGGGGCTCGTAGGGCATGTGGTTCAACACACCTCCATCAATCAACTGTCGCTGATTAATCGTTACTGGTTCAAATAAACCCGGCAAGCAGCAGGAGGCCGTAATCGGTCGAATCAGCGGGCCTGAACCAAAGAAAACCTCCTCTCCTGTCGTCAGATCTGTGGCATTCACCGTCAAAGGCAAGGCTAACTCTTCGAAGGTTTTGGGCAAATGTTGCTGAAGTAAATCCTCGACTTTATCCAGTTTCAGAAATCCCATGCGGCTAAAGGCCAGCTTCAGGTAACTTTTGTAATTGCTTCGCTCGATCAGGTCATAGGCTTCTTCGGCATCTACTTTGCAGGCAGCAAAGGCACCCACAATCGAACCAGCACTAACGCCAGAAATATGTTCGGGGAAAATCCCCATTTCATGTAACGCTTTCATAATGCCCAAATGAGCAAATCCCCTCACTGCTCCCCCCGAAAATACGATTCCAACTTTCATCAGTAAATAGCTTAATATCTGGGTTTTCTTTTAAATAAGGGCACACTTAATCCGGCGTAGACATCCATTCCCCGGGGGGCAATTCTGCGGCTATTGCTGAATAAGCCAACCATGTTATCTGTTCCGGCAAAAATAGGCCCTAATCGCATGGCTATGCCCGGAGAGAACGTATTAAACATCCAGTTCAAAGGTACGGCAATTTCCAGGCCCGAAGCTGATTCCCAGCGTGGCGTTACCGAAAAAACAGTAGGCTGACGGGCGGATAATGCATTCACTGAACGCAGGTCTTTAATATAAGAAACATTCACGAAAATCTCTTCGCTCAGTCGCAAATCAGCATTGGTATTCAGAGCCATGGGTAATCCCGTCACAAAACTGGTTTTAGCTTCACTGGGTTGCAATTCCATTTTCGACTCAATCAACCGAACCAGTTCATCGCTTCCTTTGACATTATCAAAATCCTCCTGACGTATCGTCTTATTAGATCTTAGAATAGTATATCCCCTGATCTGGGAAGGGTCTTCGTAACGAACGGTCCCAACATCCATGACAGAAGCCGAAAGTCGTAAGTTATACCGGCCCGACTCGTCTTCCTCTGCATTATACTCATAAGCAAAACCCAGATCGAAACCCCAGCCCGAACCAGGCATTTTCTGACCTAGAAACTTCCGTAAGCCTACGCCGTCATTAATCGGTTCCTGTAAAGTATATCCAAAATCAGCGTCGAAGTTATCCATGACGAAGAGTCCTTTTCCGGGCCGTTCGGGATCTTCTATGACTCGGTACTTCAAATCCCGGTTTCGAACGTGAGCGGAATAAAACCCTACAATTTTTTTGGCGGTGATCCCCCCCTTCAGGGTATGAGGTCCCGCTTCGATCATGGTTGCCCCGTAAGTCAAGGCTACTTCGCCATAGATATTTCCATTGATGGAAAATTTGTTATCGACATTGGCGATATTCCAGAGTGTAGCAAAATCGAAGCCCTGCCGAACGAGGGAAAGCAAGTTTTCCGATACCCCAAACGCCTGGGCAGAAGCTCGGGCCCGAGTGGTGAGGGCAATGCTGTGTTTAGGCCCGAGAGCAACTAATAAGCCCGGCCCGCGAATTTCGGCGGTACCCGTTCCGTTTTTAGGTTTTCCGTCCAGGTTTTCCCGAAAATATTCAGGTTGCAAAGCTGGACGGCCATCCGAGCGAAGGTATTGCTGAGGAATTCCTCCAAAAATGAGGCGATTAAGTTTATAAGGACCTACCCACTCGGCGTAGTTATTATAGACGTTTGCATTTCCTGCAAACAAATTGATATGAAGCTTATACTTAGACCCGGCAATTAAGGCCGGATTCGTGTAAACATTATGAATACCAGCAGAAGTACTGTGGGCAAAGCCATTGAAATTTTGAGCAAAGCTGGCCAACGGCAGGCCTGCCAGGAAGATTGACCACCAATATTTTTTCATAAACAGGGAAGGTTTTGAACGTAAGTAACGCAAAAGCAAAGATCCTTGATATATCTCTAGAAAAGAATGCCAGCCTATTGCTCACGAATGGGCAAAAAAAAACTCCCACAGGGCTGTGGGAGTTTTCCTTATACTAAATTTCTTATTTAGTAGGCTTCACGAAGATTTTCTCATCGATTGGGCCATTGACAGTAATCTTGTTAGTGGTAACTGTCATATCTCCACCCATGGGCGAAGCTGTTTCCATCGTATGAGGGAATTTGATTCCCGATACTTCCTTGTAATCAGAAAAATTCATTTCCTGACGTACGTCCTGACCCTGCATATTGAGGCTGGCCACTTGCTTGGTCAACAGGAAAGTATTCGCATCCAGGAAGTAATCTACCAGCGTTCCTTCTTTAGTTGTCACTTTCAGGTGGTAGTTTTCCTTCTTATCAACGGGTTCTTTACCTACCAGTTCTACTTTGGTGCCTTTTTCTTTGTAATTAAACAACGGTCCGGCAGGATCAAGCTGGCTGGTTGAGCTTTTGATCTGATCGGCTGGCAGGTCTTCGGGCTCTCCCGTTCCACCCATCATAGCCGGACGAATAGCCCAGCCTTTCGTACCGTCGATGGCCGTAATCATTTCGTTACCCATCACAGAAATTTCCATCCGCAAGCCACGACCCGTTGCGATCATCTGCTTCATTGGGATTTCCATTCCCTGCATCGTCATTGAGTTTTCAATGACCAGCGTCTTGATGCCTTTCAGTTTTTCAGCTCCACCCCGGGCTTCAATGTGCTTGTTTACGATCTCATCAATACTCTGAGCTTGAGCGTTGATGGTAAAAACAACGGCTGCCGCAGCAGCGAACATGCGAAATTTAGACATGGTCAAGAATTAGTTAAACGTGCGTTATGCTTGTTCAAAAATAACGACGTTCGCGAATTTATCGCTCTTTTTGGGTTTAAAGGAGTTTACAATAGTTAAGCGGACTCCTTGTGCTTTGAGCCAGTAAAGAACGAAAAACTCTCCCATTCATTATACCTAGCCTGCCGATAAAAATCGTCTACCTTGGCTGATGACGGGTTTTGCTTTTTCGATAGCCTTCTGCAACTGTAATTCAGTATTGGCTTTTTCCAGAACAGCCTGCACTTCTAGCGATTTCGTTCGGAGCTGGGTTAATTGCTGGAGTCTTCCTGAACGATTACTTCCCGCATTCTGCAACATCTGAATTTCCTGATTTAATTCGTCAACCTGCATCGTAATCTGATCCGTCCAATCCTGTTTGTATCGCATGAAAGTATCTACAGGCCTGGACTGGGCTTTGGGGTTAGGCTTCAGGATGCGAAGTGAATCAGGGATTCGTTCGTTTTTATTAATTACATTTCCTCTGGTTTCTACCTTCGGACTCGTTTTATTAACCAGACGTACCCGCCGTTCAGTGACGGTTGCTGTTGCCGCGTTATCTACGCTTACGTATTCTTCTACCACTCTGGCTTTCAGGGTTTGCCTAACCGTATCAGCCACCAGGTCCTGAGCAAAACCAGACCAGGCTATTGTATTGAGAAACAGGCATATTATCGTTTTCATACGTGTGCAGATTTAGATGAAGCCTTTGTCTATTCGCTTTGTTATGATACGTAGATTAGCTTCAAAAAACGTGCTATTCCGAAAACGGGTAATGTTTTACTCAACGCAATAATGAAATGAAAACTTCATCGAGCTTGGAGGCTGTCCGAACCTTGATTTTGTATTGATCCAGATCCAATCCTTTCGCATTATATCGGGAAATCCAGATTTCTTTGAAGCCTAATTTTTGAGCTTCCGCAATACGGTTTTCAATGCGATTAACCGCTCTAACTTCTCCTCCCAGGCCGACTTCCGCCGCAAAACAAACCGAAGGTGGAATGGATATATCTTCGTAAGATGAAACCAGCGAGGCACATACGGCCAGGTCAATCGCCGGATCTTCTACTTTCAGACCACCCGCAATGTTCAGGAACACATCCTGGGCACCGAGGCGAAACCCACCCCTTTTCTCCAGCACGGCCAGTAACATATTAAGCCGTTTGGCATCAAAACCCGTGCTGCTCCGTTGCGGCGTTCCGTAGGTAGCAATGGATACGAGGGACTGAATCTCAATCAGTAAGGTGCGATTACCTTCCAGCATCGTACCAATGGTAATACCGCTTAAGGCATCTTCCCGCTGTGAAATCAGAATTTCGGAAGGATTGCTTACTTCTCGCAAACCGGTCCCCTGCATTTCGTAGATCCCTAATTCTGAGGTACTTCCAAAACGGTTTTTCGTTGTTCGTAAAATTCGATAGGCCAAGTGGCGGTCGCCTTCAAACTGGAGGACGGTATCCACCATGTGTTCCAGCACTTTCGGTCCGGCCAGATTTCCGTCCTTGGTAATATGACCAATCATGAATACCGGCGTGCCCGATTCTTTGGCGAATTTCATTAACTCAGCCGTACACTCCCGCACTTGCGAAACACTTCCCGCTCCCGATTCAACCAGATTGGATTGTAGGGTCTGGATGGAATCGATCACTAGAATATCCGGCTCGAAGTTTTCAATCTGTTTGAAGATATTCTGCGTTGACGTCTCCGTTAAAATGAAGCAATCGTTAGAATTATTCCCCAGCCGTTCGGCCCGCATCTTGATCTGCTGATCCGACTCTTCACCCGACACATACAATACGCGGATACCGGGCAGGTTCAGGGCAATCTGTAACATCAACGTGGATTTACCAATACCCGGTTCTCCGCCAATTAATACCAATGACCCCGGCACAATTCCACCCCCGAGTACGCGATTTAATTCCGCATCGGGCGTTAGTAAACGGGGTTGTTCGCTGTAATTAATTTCGGAAATTGCCTTCGGTTTAGACGCAATAACGGGTCCTGAAGAAGCGGGTCGCCAGCGGCCTTTCTCGGGTTCAGCTTTCTGAACGATCTCCTCCACCATGGTATTCCACTCGCCACAGGCCGGGCAACGGCCCAGCCATTTAGCCGCCTGATACCCACAATTCTGACAGAAATATGAAGTTTTAACTTTTGCCATAAAACAATACAAACAGCCGTTTCAGAGGCTGCTACCAAGTAATTTACTCAACAATACGTATATATCAAAAAAATACTTTTCGTTTCAAGAGTTCATGCATAACAAAATACCACTGGAATAGCGTTTTATAAAAGTTCTTCAACTTATTCCTTATTATAACCATGAAAAAGTACTTTTTACTCTGCTGCTTCCTAGTCCTGTCGGCAGCTTCAACCTTTGCTCAAAACGACAGGCCCTGGTTTCAGCTAGGAATCAAGGCTGGAGCTAACCTTTCCCAACTCAAAACGGGTAACTTTATAGCAAATGGACGATACCAGGGTTCTACGCTTCGTGAAAATCTGAAAGAAAGCCTGAATACCCGTACCGGGTTCGTAGGTGGCGTGTGGATGCGTTTTGGACGTACCCTGTACATTCAGCCGGAAGCTCTTTACTCGGGCAAAGGTGGTTCGTACATGGTTCAGGTAATCGATGCGAATGGTAACCCCACGGGTACACCAATGGAGGTGAAGGTAAAAACGGAAAACATCGACGTTCCCCTACTGGTAGGGCTACGCCTAGGACCATTGCGGGTAAATGCGGGTCCGGTAGCCTCATTCATGATTGGATCCAACGAAAGCATCAAGGATGCCATTACCAAATACACCAGTGGCAGTATTAACGACACCTTCAAACAGGCAGCCTGGGGTTATCAGCTGGGCGGTGGAGTTGACATTGGTAATTTCTCGCTGGATGTTCGTTATGAAGACAGTATTTCAAACGTACGCTTTGTGAACATTGAAACGCCAAATGGTAGCGACCCATTCAAGCAAAAATCTAAAAACTGGCAGGTAACGCTGGGAATCAAGGTCTTTTAGAGCCAACCAAGTCATTGCCTACCCAAAGAAAAAGCCGTCGGGGAAATCCGACGGCTTTTTCTTTGGGTAGGATAACGGCAAATCATGCGTTCGCCGCTATGGGAATGCACCTAATCAATAAAAAAGTAAGACTTAATTTCTACGTGCATGCTGACGCATGAACTGATCGAATTCATGTTTGCGGCGACGGGCAATAGACAGAATATGTCCTGTTTTGAGCCATACGCAATCTTCTCCGCGTACATCATATCGCTGCACAAACCGCCTATTAATTAGATAGGATTTATGTATTCGGAAAAATGGGGAATTCTCACCTAATAGTTTTTCATAGTCGCGGAGGGTTTTGGAAACCATAATACGCCGACCGTTGGTGCAGGAAAAGTTGGTGTAGTTACCGTCGCCCTCAATCATGATGATTTCATCAACAGGTACATACTGAATACGACGATCAAAGACGGGAATAGTACCGTCGGGAACAGCCCATTTTTGTGAGGCTGCACCTAATGCAGGGTTACTGTACATAATCGATTGAAGGTTGAAGTATAAAATTACTTAAGACAAATATGAAAAAATGAGCAATTCGATCCAAACAATTCTCCTTCAAATTTGTTCAAACACGTATTTTTACGTAATCACGGCGAAAAACAAAAGATCACATCCGTTCGCCCGAGCAATTGCATTATTTTTGTGTCATGATAGAGCAAGTCAATGAAGTTCGTCAGCAGATTGCTGACTATACCATTACCACGAAAGAACAGCTAGAAGAATTCCGGATTGCCTATGTAGGCCGTAAAGGTGCCGTGGCTGGCCTGTTCGAGTTACTGAAAAATGTTCCGGTGGAAGAGCGTAAAGCCATGGGACAGGAATTGAATGGATTGAAAAATCTAGCTCAGGATAAATTTCAAACTGCTCAGGATCAGCTCGAAAATTCGCAAAGCCAGAAGGTTGCTCCTGATGTTGATTTAACCTTACCTACGATTCCGAACGAAACCGGCAGTCAGCATCCGCTGAGTTTAATTCGTCAGCGTATCGTCGAAATTTTTGCTCGCCTGGGCTTTAATGTTTCGGATGGACCCGAAATTGAAGAAGACTGGTACAACTTTACCGCTCTGAATTTCCCCGAAAACCACCCGGCCCGCGAAATGCAGGATACGTTTTTCATTGAGAAGAAAGGCCACGGTAAGGATATTTTGTTGCGTACGCACACGTCTAACGTACAAATTCGTCTGATGCAGAACCAGAAACCTCCGCTGCGAAGCATCATGCCCGGTCGAGTGTACCGCAATGAAGCGATTTCAGCCCGTGCTCACTGCTTTTTCCATCAGGTGGAAGGACTTTATATTGACGAAAACGTAAGTTTCAAAGATTTAAAAGATACCCTGTACCAGTTCACACGGGAGCTATTTGGTCAGGAGTTCAAGGTACGTTTCCGTCCCTCTTACTTCCCCTTCACCGAGCCCAGTGCAGAAATGGATATTTCCTGTACGATCTGTAAGGGCGAAGGCTGCTCCATGTGTAAGCACACCGGCTGGGTAGAAATTCTGGGTTGCGGAATGATTGATCCTAACGTGCTGGATAACTGCGGTATTGACTCGAATAAATACACAGGCTTTGCTTTTGGCATGGGTATCGAACGAATTGCTAACCTGAAATACCGGGTTCGTGATTTACGCCTTTATTCAGAAAACGACGTTCGTTTCCTGCGTCAGTTTGAAAATGCCTAGTTAATAAGGGGTTGGGTTGGATTAGGTTTGAAAATTTGATCTGATGAATACCCCTAGTATAAAAAAGAAGAGGCTCCGACTCATCGGGGCCTCTTCTTTTTGCATTTGGAATCAAATGAATACTAGGACTGATCGGGTAATAAATCTAACACACCTACCACCCGGCGAATGCCCGCAAAACGGTTTTGGTAATATCTTTCCTGGTCGAGCCAGTCAAAACGAACACCACCATTGTAAGCAGAATGAATGAATTTGATTTTACCGTCCTTCACTTCAGAAATAATGCCTACATGACCGATGTTACGGCTTCGTGAATTACTTCCTTTAAAGAAGATGAGATCTCCGGGACGGCACTCGTCCACTCCTACGGCGTGGCCCATGGAACCCATGGAGGCACTGGAGTGGGGTAATAACATACCAAAGTTTTTGAAGCAAAAGCGAACGAAACCGCTACAATCAAAACCACCTTTGGTAGTTCCGCCGGACCGATAGCGAATGTGAAGATGCTGTTCGGCGAAATCAAGTACTTTGTTGGTAAAACCTTCGACTCGGGTAGCTTGAACCTGATTACTGGCCGCTTGTTGAGCAAAAGATACATTCAGGAAGCAAGTAAAAATACCTGCCAGAAGAACTTTTCTTAGCATAAAATTCGGTTAGTTGTCACAACGAGGTTCATAAAGATAGCCCACAAAGGCTAGAATAAAAAAAATCTTTCGGCGGCTTTAAGGCTATTTTAAGCCTCAAATTCACCGAAAGATTTTTTGTAAAATATTTTATTTACTAGAAACCAGCTAGTTAACAAGCCACTTCTAAAGCGTCGATTGAGATATAACTTTTTTTATTTTTGTATAATTTTTCTCATTTTAACCTGAGATTTCCTCAAAATGAGGCGGCTTTTTCTATTTGGCCTGCCCAGAAAAAGTTATACCACAGTTAAGCATTTGCTACAGCTCCTTGGCGAAGCATACACAGATGGTTTCGTCCGTAATCTCGCCAAAGTTGGGAATCCGATGATAACCCGATACGTGGTACAGTTGAATGGCTTCAGGCTGCTTGGTACCCGTTTCCAACACGATCTTTTGATACCCTAACTCCCGGGCCGTTTGCTCCAGAAAAGCCAGAATTTGCCTGGAGATCCCTTGCCGACGGTAGGCATCCCGAACAAACATTCGCTTGATCTCGACCGAGTCCGCCGTTTCAAAGGGACGTAAAGCTCCACAGCCTACGGGTACTCCATCCAGACGGGCGATAACAAAAGCGGCTCCCGTCTGATCGGCTTCGCTGGCTGCATATTCATTGGCTTCAAAGCCGGGGTAACGCCGCCTTAACTCCTGCACGGCTTCACCGATTAATAAAGTAGCATCGGCTGAATGGGCAGATTCTCGCTGAGTTTTGATCATAAACAACAGAAAGGGTATTGACCGTTACCAGCCAATACCCCTTATTCAAAATGGTACGATTATAATTTTTCGAACACGCGTTCAGGTGAAACCGCATGGCCGATGATGCTCTTCAATTCAGAAATAGCTACGCGTTGCTGTTCTGTCGTGTCCCGGTGACGAATGGTTACCGTGTTGTCTTCCAGCGTCTGGTAGTCAACGGCAATACAGAAAGGCGTTCCGATCAAATCCTGACGGGTATAGCGTTTTCCGATACTGTCACGCTCTTCGTAGAATACGTTGAAATCGTATTTTAAGGCATTCTGGATTTCACGAGCTTTGTCAGGCAACCCATCTCTCTTCACGATGGGCAGAATAGCAGCCTTGATCGGAGCGATAGCAGGGTGGAATTTCAGATACGTGCGAGACTTTCCGTCTTCCGACGTTTCTTCCGTATAAGCATTACTCAACACCGCCAGGAACAGACGGTCCGCTCCTACGGATGTTTCAACCACGTAAGGAATGTAATTGCCATAAGGCTTACCCTCTTCGTTCAGGTCGTTATCGAAGTACTGCTGCTTCTTGCGGGAAAGCTCCTGGTGACTGCTTAAGTCGAAATCGGTACGCGAGTGAATTCCTTCCATTTCGCGGAAACCGAAGGGAAACTTGTATTCAATATCCACGGCAGCGTTGGCGTAGTGAGCCAGCTTATCGTGGGGTTTGTAACGCAGTTTATCCGCTGGAATTCCGATAGCCTGGTGGAACTTCATGCGGGTTTCTTTCCACTTGTCGTACCATTCCATCTCGGTACCAGGGCGGCAGAAAAATTGCATTTCCATCTGTTCAAATTCACGCATCCGGAAAATGAACTGACGGGCTACGATTTCGTTTCGGAACGCCTTACCAATTTGGGCGATACCGAAAGGAACTTTCATCCGGCCCGTTTTCTGAACATTCAGGAAGTTAACAAAGATCCCCTGAGCCGTTTCGGGACGCAGGTAAATCAGGCTGGCATCGTCCGACACGGCACCTACCTGAGTCGAGAACATCAGGTTAAACTGACGTACTTCCGTCCAGTTGTCCGTTCCAGAAATGGGGCACTTGATTCCTTCTGAAATAATCAGCTCCCGTACACCTTCCAGATCACCTGCGTCGAGCAGACGGCCCATTTGGTGTAATAAAGCATCCCCACGTTCGGTATGACCGTTGTTGGCATACTCTTCGGCTTTTGCTTCGAGTAACTGGTCGGCCCGATATCGTTTTTTTGAATCCTTATTGTCGATCATCGGATCGTTAAAGGAATCAACGTGACCAGAAGCTTTCCAGGTAAGGGGATGCATAAAAATGGCGGCATCAATCCCTACCACATTATCATTCAGCATCGTCATGGCTTTCCACCACAGCGATTTCAGGTTATTTTTTAGTTCAACGCCGTATTGACCGTAGTCATACACAGCTTGTAATCCGTCGTAAATTTCTGAAGAAGGGAAAACAAAGCCGTACTCCTTGGCATGGGCGATGATGTCCTTGAGCGAGCCAGCGGGTTCTTGTTGTTCGGCCATAAAAGGTCTTTCGAAAAATCGAATGTTTAGAAAACGTAATTCGGGGGGCAAAGATACAGGAAACCGTTAAAAACGCGACAGTAAAAAGCCCATTCTATTACAGACTAAGCAGGAATATCTTCGTTTGAATACGAATTTTTTATTAATCGGCCATAAGAAGTGATTCTGGCTTAGTAATCTAGCGAGATTTAATGTAGATAGCCTTGGGTTAACGAAGGCATAGCTGTTCCATTAAAATTTGGGATTACAAATCCCTGACAGATGGCTTTCGGATTACAAATCCGAAAGAGCAGCCTCTGTTCAACCTACCTCGTAACTCCAGCGGGGTTTAATTATGAATAGCCCCGGGGACAACCCGGGGAACTGGTTGATGATTTGAAATTACAAATCCTCCCGCCTTAGCTGATGTCATCTCCAGCTATTACTAAAAGCATACTGGTTGGTGAGGACACCAACCAGGGCGGAAAAAATCCGAAAGAGCAGAGAGTATATTCTGTTCAACTTACCTCCATAACCCCAGCGGGGTTTAATTACGAGTAGCCCCGGGTGACAACCCGGGGAACTGATTGACGATTTAGGATTATAAATCCTCCCGCCCTGGCTAGTGTCATCTCCAGCTATTACTAAAAGCATACTGGTTGGTGTCCTCACCAACCAGGGCAGATGAGCAGAGAGCAGACCCTATTCAACTTACCTCATAACCCCAGCGGGGTTTAATTACCAGTAGCCCCGAGTGACAACCCGGGGAACTAATTGACGATTTGGAATTGCAAATCCGAAAGAACAAAGCAGCACATTAAAATTTTCTAATAGGAAATTCCGCAAAACTTAAACCGACTTTAAAACAACTCTACTACCCAGGCGTTGTTTTTTAGTAAGCTGTGTATCAACTCATCACCCTATGGAACTCTATTACACCTTCTCTGTACTTATCGTTGTCTCTGCCATATTTGCCTATCTCAACTTAAGGTATCTCAAACTCCCCGCTACGATTGGGATCATGGTTATGGCTCTGGTTTCATCGCTGTTTCTGGTAAGCGTGGGCCGTTTTTGGCCGCATTTATTCGATAATGCTGCCCGCTTTATTAAAGGTGCCAACCTTGAGGAAATCCTCATGGGAGCAATGCTAAACTTCCTGCTCTTCGCCGGAGCCATCCATATTCACATTAATGATTTACGGGAAGAAAAACGATACGTCATTGTCTTCTCCACGATTAGCGTTGTCCTCTCTACCTTACTGGTGGGCGGACTTATGTACCTGGCCCTCAATTGGTTGAATATGGGCATTCCCTTTGTACAATGCCTAGTGTTTGGAGCTTTGATTTCTCCCACTGATCCCATTGCCGTGCTGGGTATCCTGAAAGCAGCCGACGTTCCTAAATCACTGGAAACCAAAATTGCGGGCGAATCTTTATTTAATGATGGCGTAGCTGTAGTCGTTTTCCTGACGCTGCTGGAAATGGCCCGGGAAGGCGAAACCAACTTTTCTTTAAGTACGATTTCCTTATTATTAGTGAAAGAAGCGATAGGTGGTTTGGCCGTAGGCCTGGTGCTGGGCTTTATCGGTTCTAAAGCCATCAAAAGAATCGACGACTACAAAGTTTCCGTCATGATTACGCTGGCTATTGTGATGGGAGGTTACCTCCTGGCTCAAGCCATGCACATCTCGGGTCCGCTAGTGATGGTAGCCGCTGGCTTGGTGGTAGGTAACTACGGAAAAACGCAGGCCATGTCGGAAGTTACCCAGGATTATCTGGAAAAATTCTGGGAGCTGATTGATGAAATCATGAACGCTTGTCTGTTCCTGCTCATTGGTTTTGAACTCTTGTTGATCCCCGATCTGGGTAAATACTGGGAAATTGGGCTAATTAGTATCGTTGTTGTGTTACTGGGCCGACTGATTTCCATCGCGGTGCCTTCGGCGATTATTCCTTTCCGTGAAAAACTGGATCGTCAGTCTATGATTATTCTGCTCTGGGGAGGACTTCGGGGCGGGGTATCCGTGGCTCTGGCCCTTTCCATTGACGAACACCTCAATAGCGATTTATTTCAGGCCATTACCTACTTCGTTGTCGTATTCTCGCTTATTGTTCAGGGGCTTACGGTGGGTAAGTTAACCCAAAAACCTAAAAGTGAGCTGGTAAACTCCGTGTCTGATCATGAATAAGGAGTTAAAAACATCCCTTATATTGCAGCATTATTGAGCTATGCTCAGGAACATTCAAAAGATGTTTCGCTAAAAACCTGGTATAAATAAAACAACACTTCATGAAATTCGGGAAACGTACGGCATCCGTAATCCTTACCATCCTGTGCCTCACGGGACTTTCGTATGTTCAAACCAGTTGCCAGAGTAAGTCAAAAACCGATACTGCCGAAACAACTGCTTCTGCTGATTCCGTAAAAACTACCGCCGAAGCGGGCGATTTCCCCCTGCAAACGCTGGACGGTAAAACCACTAACCTGAGTAATCTGAAAGGGAAAGTAGTTTTCATGAACGTATGGGCTACGTGGTGTCCTCCCTGCCGGGCGGAGTTACCAGACATTGAAAAACTCTATAAGAAAATGCAGGGGAAACCCGTTGAATTCGTGATGCTAACCGTAGACGAAGACATCCAGGCTGCCCGCGATTTCATGAAAAAAGAAGGCTTTACCTTCCCGGTTTATGCTCCAACGGGTAACTTACCCAAGCAGTTTGAAACGCAGGCTATTCCGGTTACTTTTCTGATTGACTCCGAAGGTAAAATCGTTTACAGAAACGAAGGGATGGCTAATTATAACAGCGACGAATTCGTAGAGCAGGTAACGGCTTTATTACCTAAATAATCGAAATACAGGATCTTTACGAAAAGGGTTACGAAAACAGATTCGTAACCCTTTTCTATTTACTGATAAGGCTCAATCATTTCGAGCCCTCCATCAGCGGTGTGTTTGATTTCCCGGACTTTAATGTTTCGCAGATGCGTTTTACCCGATAACTCCGAGTCGTGGTAAAAAAGGTACCACTTGCCTTTAAATTCAACAATGGAATGATGCGTAGTCCAGCCTTTTACGGGGTTCATAAACGTGCCTTTATACGTAAACGGACCATAGGGCGAAGAACCTACGGCATAAGCCAGAAAGTGCGTATCGCCCGTGGAATAACTCAGGTAATACTGCCCCTTGTATTTGTGCATCCAGACCCCTTCGAAGAAACGACGGTCGTGGTCTCCTGCTTTCAAAGGGTTACCCGCATCATCCACAATCTGAGCGTCCCGCCCTTTCTCCTCCAGCTTCAAAAAGTCTTTCGTTAACCGACCCACTTTCGGACTCAACGCCGCTTCATCCTTTCCAGGTTCGGTGCCTTTTGCATCATATGTTCCCGTTCGCCAACGTTGCAACTGCCCTCCCGAGATGCCACCCCAATACAGGTAAGCCTGGCCGTCATCATCCGTAAAAACAGCAGGATCAATACTATACGTCCCCTCCATCGGCTTAGCCTTGGGCTTGAAGGGACCACTGGGCGAAGGACTTGTAGCTACGCCCATTCGAAATACATCCTGCTTGTCTTTTACCGGGAAATAGAGGTAATACGTTCCGTTGACAAAAGCCGCGTCGGGAGCCCAAAGTTGCCGCCCCGCCCAGGGAATGTCTTTAATATCCAGAGCCACGCCGTGATCGGTTACTTTTCCCCCCACACTATCCAGCGAAAACACGTGGTAATCTTTCATTCCAAAATGCCCTCCGTCTTCATCCTGTTTCGCTCCGGTTTCAATGTCATGCGAAGGATAAATGTAAATTTTTCCCTCAAAAACATGAGCCGAAGGATCAGCCGTATAAAGCTCAGTGATCAGAGGTTTGGGTAAAGCTTTCGTTGAATCCTGACTTGCCTCACTGGCTTTGGGGTGGGTTTGACAAGCCATCATACTCAAAGCCAGCGAGTAGACGCTGTAATGAATTAAAATAGATCTCATTGCAAATGGTTTAGAAGCGATTTTTATCGAAAATAGATGATTATTCTAACGTATGAACTTATGGCTGCATAATAAAAAAGGTAACTGGTTAGGTTACCTTTTCATTCAATAAAATCTTCCCGCATGGGCGTAAAAACATCCACTAGAACACCCGGTTCCCGACAGACTGCTCCGTGCAGAATATTCGGTGGAATGTAATAGGCGTCACCCTTATGCAAGACCTTTACTTCTTCACCAATGGTAATTTCAAACACTCCGCTTTCTACGTAGCTCACCTGCGTATGGGGGTGCTGGTGCATGCTTCCTACAGCTCCCATTTCAAAGGCTACCATGGTCATCATTAGGTTTGCATCGTAGGTGAATACCTTGCGTCTGAGTCCATCTCCTACGGTTTCCCAGGGAATCTCATTCGCTTTTACAAAGCGTAATTCTTTCGGATTGAGTGTCATAATCTTCTTAGATAGAGGTTAGTTGCTGTAATTATAGTGGCTGATTTAATGCGTAATAAACCGTTCCATACAAAAGGAGAAGCGATTGATCGCGTCTCTTATTCAGAATTTTCTTATCCAAGGGTATTACTTGCCTTCTCTTACTTTTTTGGCTTTTGAAATATCGGTATGTAATAACTCAACGTCTTTTGAACGCTCCCCGGAAACTTTTAACAACAGATCCGATGAAGGTTTATAACCCATTTTATCGAAGGTAATGTGCTGACTATTTTGCACGTACAAAACGGGCGTTTGTTTCGTTAATAGCTGCACGTTTTTCAGGGTAATGCGTTGTCCTTCAATACAGACTAACCCTCTATTACTTTCAATTACGGAGTTTTCAATGTAAATATCCTGAATATTCATTTCGGGTAATCCGCGAATTAAAATGCCCGTTTCGGCTCCTTTACAGACTACATCTCGAACATAAAATCTGCGAAATTGGGGCGTTCCTTCGTTCAAAGGTTCAGGTTGAATAGCCAGTGGATCAGCCTTTTCACCCGTTAATAATACCGGATCTTTCGCCAGGTAATACATGTCAAAAAGAATAGCTTCACCGGGAATGTTCGTCATCTGAATATCCGCCACGTAGACGTCTTCCACGATACCTCCCCGACCGCGAGCCGTTTTAAAACGTAGTCCCACGTCCGTTCCTAAGAAGTTACAGTTAGACACGTACAGATTCCGGGCCCCTCCCGACATTTCACTACCTACTACAAAGCCCCCATGAGCATGAAAAACCGTACTATTTTTTACAATCACATGTTCCGTGGGTACTCCCCGCTTGCGACCTTCGGCATCACGACCAGATTTGATACAAATGCCGTCATCTCCGACATCAAACGTACAGCCATCAATCAAAGCATTTTTGCAGGATTCCAGGTCAACACCATCGCCATTCTGAGCGTACCAGGGGTTACGAACCTTGAGGTTAATCAGACTGATATCCTGACAGAGCAGTGGATGCAAACACCAGGCGGGGGAATTCTGAATGGTAACTCCTTCCAATAAAATATTCTGGCAGTTGGTTAGACTCAGCAGGTTGGGACGTAGGAAATCCCTGATTTCGGCTGACTTTCTCATGTCAAATCCGTTAGCAATGCTAACCGCAACCTTCGATTTTGCTCCCTTTAAAAACTGCTCGGAAGGATACCAGATGTCGCCATCGACTACCCCACCTGAAGCCACCCGTTTATCCCAGGCCGGAGCTGTTTGCTTACTTTTCTTCACGGCCCGCCAGACATCGCCTGCTCCGTCGATGTAACCCTCGCCGGTAATGGCAATGTCGTGCACATCTTTCCCATACAGCGGAGCCTGACAACGAATGGCATTGAGTCCTTCCCAGGTCGTTTTGATGAGTGGATAATGATCCTTGTTTTCGCTGAATTGCAGCACAGCCCCACGATCAAGGTGAAGATTCACGTCGCTCTGAAAGATAACCGGACCCGTCAGCCAAAGGCCGGAAGGAATCACGACCGTTCCGCCACCCGCTTCGCTACAGGCCTTCATCGCCCGATTAATCGCCTCTGAATTCAGCGTTTGCCCGTCAGCTTTTGCTCCGTATGTAATAATATTGAAGGTATCTTTCCGAAAAATGGGTTGATAAATGATCGGTAATTCGTACGCTAGTTTCTCTGCAAACGGACTCTTTTTCAAATGATTGGCTAAGTCTAACTTCTCTTCTTGGATACCACCTGCAATCAGAGCGGCCATCGTGCGGGCACCGTATTCGGAGAAGTGGGTGTCGTCTTTTACGCCCTCCCGGCGAGTGGCGTAATACCCTTTCGTATACCATAAGAA
Organism: Siphonobacter sp. SORGH_AS_0500; assembly: GCF_031453245.1. Taxonomy (NCBI): domain Bacteria; kingdom Pseudomonadati; phylum Bacteroidota; class Cytophagia; order Cytophagales; family Cytophagaceae; genus Siphonobacter; species Siphonobacter sp. SORGH_AS_0500. The sequence continues at coordinate 1,752,242 of NZ_JAVIYT010000001.1, read as the reverse complement.
CAGCTTTTTCGATTCCTCAACCCCCATTTTCTCGATAACCTGGCGACTCTTGGCATGTAAATCAATCAGGGGTACTTTCTGCTCAGTCGCTACGGCTTTAACCGCTGCGGGATAATCCCCGTGCGTATCTTCAAACTGGCCTTTTTCATTAAACTTTCGACGCATCACCGGCGTAATCAGCACGGGGTTTGCTCCCTTTGCCCGAGCTTCTTTGATGAAACGTTTTAAATTGTCACGATAAGTACTCTGCGGGGCTGCGTAACGCGAAGTATCCTGGCTTTTTTCGTCATTATGCCCAAACTGAATCAGTACCCAGTCGCCCTTATGCAAGCCTTCTACGACCTTTTTCCAACGGCCTTCGTTAATAAAACTTTTTGTACTACGACCGTTAACCGCATGATTCTGAACGCTTACCTTTTCGTCCAGAAATTCAGGTAACACTTGTCCCCAACCGCGTTCGGGATCGGCGGGATTGGGTTTATTGGACACGGTAGAATCACCGATGAGGAATACCTGCGTCGGACTCTCTTTCAGTTGAAAAGCCAGGGTTGCCAGTAATAGAATTAGAATCAGTAGTTTTCTCATGGGCATTCTTAGGTTCTTACTCAAGACGATTTCCGGCCCTCTTTCCCTTTCAATCAACCAACTGATTCCGTAGATATTTCACCCCAGCCAATGTTACTGGCATTCACTTTTCTGGGTTTATCACCCTGATAACCATTCCATTAGCCATGAAAAGATTTGTTTATAATGTATGCCTCCTTGCCTTACTGATTGGGCTCCATAGCTGTAAAACCGGCCCGGGTATTCAGGCATTACTGGGAGAGCAATCTCCCCGGGACGAATACATTCGAAGTTTGCGTAAGCAGAAAATACTGGAAACCGAGGCAGTTCAAACCTGGATGCTGGCGGGCGAGGCGGCTCTCGCTGATTCGTTAATCATCTCCCTTCCTTTTCGTGAAGACGGTGTTTTTCCAGCCGGGGGCCAACGGGCTTTTAGTTACCAGTTTACCTTACCTGCTGGTCGGCGGCTGGAAGCTCAGTTGTTTCATTCTGATAGTCTGTATTTCCTGGATTTATTTCGGCTCCAGACCAATGGTAAGCCTCAGCGACTAGCCTATGCCAAGCCTAAAAATGAGGTTATTACCTACGAAACCACCGAAGATCTTCCACTGGTTTTACGCGTACAAATTCCTGTCGATCAGCCCAAAAAAGATTTTTCGCTTCGCCTGAGTACGCAGCCTATTCTCAAATTTCCAGTGGCCGGAAAATCGACTCAGCATATCATTAGTTTCTGGGGAGCGGCCCGTGACGGCGGAGCCCGTTCGCACGAAGGTATTGACGTCATCGCTCCCCGAGGCACCCCTCTGATTGCCTCCGTCCCCGGAACGATTACGAACGTTGGCGTTAATAATCTGGGAGGAAATGTAGTTAATCTATCCGCTGACCGATTGAATCTTTCGCTTTATTACGCTCACCTGGACCAGCCCCTAGTGCAGTCAGGCCAACGGGTACAAGCCGGAGATACCCTTGGAACCGTAGGGAATACTGGTAATGCAATCACCACCGCCCCGCACCTTCACTTTGGCATTTACCGTCGCGGCTCAGGGCCCATTAACCCGCTGGCTTTTGTGGAACCTTCACAGTTACCCGCTGCCACCGTAACCCGGCGGCTGGGAGATACGCTACGGACTCGGGAAGCGACCCCACTCTTCAGCAGCCTGCCTCCTTCAAAAGTAACCCGGCAACGGCTTCCTAAACATACAATTGTCTGGGTAGAGGCTTCGACTAAAGGTTACTACCGTGTAAGTACGCCCGATGGCATTCGTGGCTATGTTCTGGCCACAAGTATGCAATTACCCGAAAAACGGCTGACTCGCCGGAAACTTTCGACGGATGTGTTCTTCCGAACCAGCTGGGACGCCACCACCGAAGACACGCTAAAATCAGGCACTTCAGTAGATCTGTTGGGGATCGCTTCTTCCTATGAATTCATTCGATTATCCGACGGAAGGAAAGGCTGGATTCAGCCTTTTTCAGAATAAAACCAGCCCTCATTTACCAGGTTTGTTTCTTTAATAAGTACTATTGTTCAAGAGCAGGATTTACAATCCAATAATTTTCAAAATCAACTCATTAAAATACTGACAGACAATCACTTATATAGATAAAAAATATTCATTATCAGGGAACACGAAGCAGGCAGATTTGGTTATATTAATCCATAAGCCTACTTGAAAAAATGCAAGAAAATCAGCAACAGTTATCGATCCTTCAGGAAGACGACGAACAGTGGCGGCAATCCATCGCAGCCCGCGTTTTTCTGAACCATTTTTTTGGAATTCATTACCACATTCGGGAAACCGAAGCCGCCGGAAAACTCTCCGATCTGGAGCGTTTCCGTAACTTCTCTCCCCGTAAGAATGATACTACGCTTGAAGTAACCAAACGAATGTTAATCAACGCGTGGAATACGGAATACGCCCTGCGAAATACCGCAACGATGGGTGACGATTCCTTTTTATCCAATGCCTTACACTGGACCTTCCCACAGGCTTATTACTGTGTCTGGTACGGTCTGCGAGCATTCCTGGCCACTCAGGGCGTATTAACGAGCGACGAAGCAAACATTCGCCGTCGTACCAGCAGGCTGGTTGCTAATTCGTATTACCCTCGTTACCTAAGTTTTTACGCCGACGGCCCGCTGGATCATTACCACGTTCATCGTTTACCGAAAGGCCAACGGAATCCCGGTCTGGTATTGGCCGATAGTCCTTTTGAGGCTCAGGCTCAGATCGGACAGTTTTTACGGACTACGCGTACCCTACAATTACGGTCGCTGCGTCAGAAATTACAGAGTAACCCGGCACTGGCCTTGCGAAGCGAACGGACGGGTAAAATTCTGGAGAAATTCAGTGCCCAACACTGGCAGGAGTTATCGGAACGGGTAGGTTTAACCACCTTCCTGGATTTGTTCTCCCGCCTGCGGATTTCGTCAACTAATCGGGAGATTGAACGCTTCGTCAATGTGGATGTTGATTTCAAACTTTTTCACGTGTCTTTACTGGATATTGTGGATCATATCAACGCCATCCACGAAGCTTATGTAGTAAAAGCCATGGGTGTAACGGCCTACCGCGAGTTTCTGGGCACACTACCCGATTATTTAAAAAATGGTTTTGTACAACGGCGGTTTACCGAACGAATTAAACCGGAATTAGACATGCATTTAATTTCATTACCCGGTCGTCGGGCAGCATAGTCATACTTTAAGTGAAGGGCATTATCAAAACCTAGAGTAATGTTCTTCACTTATTCATCTTTTTAAATGTAGTTATACCTACTTATAAAATTAAAGCCATGAATCAGGAACCCATTTTTATGAAATCAAAAGGCGGCGGGCAATATTTTAAATGCCAGGGTGAGGAGGTGAAAATTATTTGTCTTTATGAGTTTAATCCTCTGGTAGAACGTACTCGTATGAGACCTGATACTTTGGGTAAATTAGCCTGTGATCCTTGTAGTGAAAGTGAATTTAGAGAAGCAGAATTAAAAGTAGCCCGTTTATTGGATTTACCCGTTTTAATTACTGAAGAAACAAGGGCTTAATTCACGTGAATAGCTTTTTTTACTTATTAAAGTATATCTATCATCAAATTATTTTAATCAAATTAATTCTTTGTTAAAGAATAATATTTTTACAATACATTAAGTACATAGTATCAATATTTTATTATTGAATAATACCTATTGTTTTTAAAGTACCTTCTATTTTTATTAGTTATAAAACAAAAAGCATCGATGTTAAAAACATCGATGCTTCCCTCGTTATTTATTAAAGCTAAGCCGCCAACTTCGCTTTAATTAGCTCTTATTGCTGAGTTCGTAATTTAAAGAGCATGTACAAATATAGACTGTTTTTTAAAACAGTCTATACAAATCTCTCTTTTTTATTAACAAAAAATATTAATTAAGAATAATTACGAATTAGAAGCTATTATTTTGACTTAAATCGCCTTTTAAATTACTAAGCTGCCATTTGGAATGGGTTATTTCCTATTGGATAATCAAACCCTAAATGTCGATACGCTTTCTCGGTTGCTTCTCTTCCTCGAGGTGTTCTCATCAGATAACCTTCCTGAATTAAAAAAGGCTCGTATACTTCTTCAATCGTTTCGGCTTCGTCTCCAATCGCAGTGGCAATCGTAGAAAGTCCAACCGGGCCACCTTTAAATTTTTCAATAATAGCCAACAGAATTCGGTTGTCCATTTCGTCCAATCCTCCTTCGTCTACTTCCAAGGCTTTTAAAGATGTTTCTGCAATTTTCTGGCTGATCGTACCGTCGCCTAACACCTGAGCAAAATCGCGGGTTCGGCGTAGTAAATTATTAGCAATACGTGGCGTTCCCCGACTCCGGCGGGCCAGTTCCAGAGCTCCTTCAGGCTGAATGGGGGTTCCTAACATGGATGACGACCGGGTAATAATTGTAGATAACAAGTTGGCATCGTAGTACTCCAGTCGGCAGTTAATCCCGAAACGAGCCCGCAAAGGAGAAGTCAGTAAGCCCGCCCGCGTGGTCGCTCCAATTAAGGTAAAAGGATTGAGACCAATCTGCACCGTCCGGGAGTTCGGACCGCTATCCAATAAAATATCAATTCGATAATCCTCCATTGCTGAATATAGATATTCTTCTACCACAGGATTCAGTCGGTGAATTTCATCGATAAACAACACATCCCCTTTCTGCAAGGTTGTTAGCACCCCCGTCAAATCGCTGGGTTTTTCTAATACTGGTCCCGTAGTAGCCTTCAGCCCGGCTCCCATTTCATTAGCCAGAATATGAGACAAGGTAGTTTTGCCCAAACCCGGAGGGCCGTGGAGCAATACGTGATCCAGGGTTTCCCCCCGTTGCCGGGCGGCCTGAACAAATATCTTTAGGTTTTCAAGCACTTTATCCTGCCCCGTAAAGTCATCAAAAGAGAGCGGTCGAAGAGCCCGCTCGAATTCCCGATCTTCTTCCTTGACGGATTTCTGCCGAACAATGTTATTCTCCATGTTGACCATTATTTTTATTCAAATATACAAAATTTATTACCTATATTTTCAATTTATATTCATTTAATGTGAATAAAATCTAGAATAATTAATCAAATAAGGTAAATAGTTATTATATTTGTATATAAACTTTTGACTAATCCAATCATGACTATTCAACGAGATTTGTTCTATCAGACACCCGACGGAGAGCATTTTTTCCGTCATACGGAAGGTTTCGTAACCATCGTTGCTTTGCGTGAAGATTGCCCAGCCATTCAACGACTTCGTTACTGGCCCGGTATGCTATATGCTTATGGATGCTTACCTACTTCGGCTGCTGCCTATGCAGATGCTTTTAATCAGACGGAGGCACTGTTACGGGAACTAGCTCCCAAGCAAGTGGACGAGATTCCTTTTGCCACGACTAAACTGGCTTCCTAACCCCTCAAGTCCTGTATGTCTACCAAATCATTCGCATTACTATGCATTCGGCAGGAAGTGGCCACTCACGGTCACCTGACGCCTGAAGGGATGAAGATTTACCGGGAATATAAATTGTCGGCCCGTGAGCTGTCAGAAGCGACGGCTCAGGGTTTGCACTTGTATCAGCAATGGAAACATCGATGAACGAAGACGAATACCGGCAGTTACGCCGCATTTCGAACAGCGATTTAAGTCGGTTCAGGGATTACCTGTTCGGACGTAAATCCTACATACCACCCCGGACAGCCACTTTTGGTCGGGCTTTACATGCTACTTTGCTGGAGCCGCACCGCCCGGAGATTCCCATTCATACGGAAGATCAGGAGCGTTTGACGCGTCTGGAAGCCAATTTGCGGGCTCATAAAGAATTCAACTGGTATCGTCAGTATTCGAAGAAAGAGCACGCTCAGTTATTCACGGACGTAACTACCTCTCTTCCCTGCAAAGCCCGCCTAGATATGGTGTTCAGAAATCAGGTGGTTCTGGATCTTAAAACGACTTCGGCGAATTCATTTGCTGACTTTGTGAATCAGTGCCATAACCTGGAATATGACCGACAGGCAGCTTTTTATTTGGATAGCCTAGGAGGTTCGGGTAAAGAATTCATTTTCGTCGGCGTTCAGAAAAAGGAACCCTATGACATTTTCTGGTTTAAAACCAGCCCTGAGTTTTTAGAACAGGGTCGGAAGAAATATCAATTTTTAATAGAAACCTGGAAGGAGGTTCAATATGATTTTACTGAAGGGAAGCCGTGGCATTTGGCTGCTTAAGGCTGAAACCATTGAAAGCGTTGAAATTGAATCGGATACCTCGATTATTACTACTGCAACGCAGCAAATTATTGTAGAAACCAAACTGAACTGGCAGGCTCTCAGCCAGTTATATCCACAATTGGATATGAGCCAGCTAGTAGCTCATACCAGCACCCAGCCCGCTTTTTAATAGCTACGGAAAAGTACAGATTAGCTTACGTACTTTTCCGTAAACTCTTTTTTCTGCTGTAAGTAATCAGGATTTTGCCGGGCTTCGTCCCAATAATGCTTGAAAATAGCCGCCGCTTTCGCCTTTTCGCTGGTTAAAGCATCTTCTTCCTGGGGGCGAATCTCATTTCCTTTGTGAATACTACCCTGTGAATACGGATATGATTTTTGCTCACCTTTTCCATCGTCTTCTTTTTCCGTATATTTTTTACCGCTGGCGTGATTAGCATAACGCCGAGCACGGGTAAATCCCATCTGCAAATATTTTCGGGCCATATCTGCCCCTACAAAATCTTTTTCATGCAGGTATACTTTAAACTTTTCATAAATAGCTTCTGCCGATTCTCTGGCCATGAGCTCCGTTCGAAATCGCCATAAAGGTAATAGTTCAGACTTGTAGGGTTCCACCAGCAATACCCCCTGTTCTCCCACCCCAACCCGGTATAATTCGGGATGTTCACGAAAGTCTGTTTGCTTAAAATCAAGTGTATAGTTGAAGGCCTTGGTTACTTTTTTCTTCGTCATATGCGGATTGCTTTTTGGGACTAATAAAAAAAATGGCCCAGCCAGAAAATCCTGACTGGGCCTGTTTTAGGCGGGTGGAATCAATAACGTTATACAATATACGCTTACCAAAGCTGCTTCAATCCCTGCGAACGATAAGCCTCAAAATGACCATCTGGAGAAATTAAGGTGGCCCCTATGGCCAAAGATTGAGCTACCAACCAGCCACAGGTAATGCGGCTGGCAGCGTTTGGTAAAGCGGAAAGGTTCCGGTATTTCTCCAGAGCCAGAGCATCCATGGGTAATAATTGTAATTTATAATGAGTCATTACCTGGTTCATGAATTCACCAAAGCTGACATTGATTTCATATAAATCACGTTTCATCTTTTCGGCCAGTTCCAGCCAGGAGCATTCACTCACATAGCAGGTAATGCCAGGCTCATTGATTGCCACCACCGCCGTCTGCGACAGTCGGTAAGCATCCCGAATGAGGTAATCCAGCGTTGGCGTATCTAGCAGTAAGTACTTGGGCCAACGTTTGGGTTCTTTAAAATCGGTCTTTAACGGTTGTATTTCCTGCCAAACCTGAGCAGACACCTTGCCTACGAAATCTTTGGGCACTTTGGGAGCTTTACGCGTACGAGCAGCCACCGGGGCCATTACCTCAACAGGAATAACCGAGGATGTAACTAGTTTTGAAGGCATGGGAATAAAGAATTAAAGGTTCACAAATCATTAGGCCCTTTGTGAGTAGGCAGGATTTTTCTCGGAATAGCTTCCGTGGAAGCGTTCCAGGTATTCAGCCCGACGCTCAAAGTGAATATGCAAAAGCTGGATGATTCGCCGACGGCTCAAGGGCCTTCTCCAGCGACTAACCCGACTGCGGACTTCTTTAAACGCCACTACAAATTCACGATAACTTTCGTATGGAAACTGCTGGGCCAATTCTTCAGCTAAGCTTGTAATTTGAGCGGGAAATAAACGGCAATCCGCGTGGGCAATCTGTGACAAATCCGCCAGCGTAATCGCTAAAAGCTTTGTTACCGTATCTTTTCCCAGTTTTCTACTGATTTCACTACACTTTGGAAACCGCCAGGCCGTTCCAAAAGTGGAGTTTTCCCGAACCTGTTCATACAACTCCAGCAATGCCGGAGACGGGGTAGCCACCTGCCGAACCGTTAAGGGTTGAATTTCCCGTAATAATTGATATTCGATAGATGGAAGCGTGGCCAAACGGCCTATCGCTGGCTCTTTATGCACTTTGATCATTTCAATTTCGGGAAAACCCCATTATTTTAGAAATATCAAAAAATTATTGAGCATTTTCAGCAATAATTTAAAAATCATTTGACTACTTTTGCTGAAGTCCACAAAAACTCTTGCACGGATATGGAACAAACCTCAATGGCAACTATCTACGAACGGTTATCTCACCTAATTCAAAGTAAAAAACTGACTCCTTACCGGTTTAGTCAGGAATTAGGCTTCTCAAAACCTGCCAAACTTTACTCCATTTTAAAAGGTAAAACACAACCGAGTTACGATACGTTATTGTCGATTGCTTCCGTATACGATGATCTTGATTGCAACTGGTTACTTCGGGGAACGGGTAATATTTTTATTCAAACCCTCCCTACTTACCCCTCTGAAGCCATCAATGCCGAAACGAATGGACCCCTTTCTGGTCTGGAGTTATTACAAAAACAGATTCAGTTTCTTGAAAAACAAGTTCATGATCGCGACGAGGTTATTGCCCTCCTTAAAGAACAAATCGTTGTTCTTCGTGACGTTATCGGTAGCATTAAGCCTGCTCAAACCGAAAACAGTCTTTAGTAATTAGAAAGAACCGCCAACTTCACTTTCTCACGAGTCTTTTCCAGCTGGCGGTCTTTCTTTTTGTGGTTAGGCCGCTTTGCTAGCCAATTCTTTCGGCGATTCTGGCAAAGAAACCAGTTCAGCTTCGGGTAATCGGTTGTAGAATTTAGACACAATCCGATGTAAAGCTGAATCCGTCAATGTTTCGGCCCGATACAAATGATGATCCCGGGCAAAATCGCGGTATTCTTTCGCAAGCTCTTCATTGCCCGTCCGGTACGAGAACCGAGCGATGTACCAGGATTTTCCTGAATCTGCTTTGCTCGTCACTTTCTCAGGTTTTACTGTAATGATTAAATCACACAGCGTTTTTCTTTCGTAAAAAACGGGTTGCATCATACGGTACAACTCTGAAACGGATGTGTTATTAAACATCAGCGAAGCCACGCAGTTATCCGAATCTACAAAGAAAAACTCCGCCCATACTTCCTGCTCACTTCTGGTAAAGAGCGTATCTTCAAAAATCCGGTACGCGATGGGTTGAAATGAAAATTCAGTAACGGGCTTACCGATGGAATCCGTCAGGATTCGTTCTCCGTATAAATTAAACTGGCCATTCTGACCGTTAAATCGATATTCGCGTGGGTGGCCTTCCAAATACAGAAACTTGCTTTCTGCAACCATTGCTCCCGTTTCTTCATCCACTCGCTCAATCTGATACGATTTGAGATTTCCTTTTTCTGACGAAGCAAGTGCTACTGGGTTCGATGAATTCATAGCCATAGTGTTTTTTTAGCGACTCAATAAAGTCTATATCTTTTGTACAAATATAAAATAAAAATTTAAAGTTATACAAAAAATAAAGACATTTATTCACTTTTTTTATACACTACTCGGAAAGCCGCTGAATAGGGAAATTATTTTCACAAAATAGCCCGCGAAACGCCATAATTCCCGAATATCTTCCCGGCGAACGGGATAAGGGGCATAGCGATCATTCAATGACTTTAGTACAAGCACTCCCTTTTCGGCAAGGTAGTTATAAATCATTTTTAACACGACTCCTTCATCCTGAGTAACGACCAGACAAATCGAACCATTCTTGACCGCTTCCCAATTTTCAATGTATTCCCCAAAGACTACCGCTCCATCGCGTAAAGGAGGCATGGACTCACCCTCGTAAGGGAAGGCCCGGTATTTACGATCGCGAGCCAGAAAAGGCAGGTGAAACGTAGGTAATTTCCCAATAAAATCCAGATCGCCGTAGCCTTCTGCATACCCACCTAAAGCCTTAACATGAACAAATTCAACGTTTTCCTGATCCTGCGTATCTACCGTTGTGGCTAATACCCGAAGTTCAGGAACTTTAGGCATGTTTACAGGCTCTTTACTGAGATCTTTCCGAAGTAGGTCATCTACGCTTACCTGAAAGAAATCTGCTACTTTTACTAAATCACCGTAGCGAGGCTCCGCCCGTCCAGATTCATAAGCAGCCCAGGTTGACTTTTTTAATCCTAATTCATCCGCCAGACGTTGCTGAGAAACCTTCCCCTCTAATCGACCGCGTAACTGAACTAGATTTCTGGAAAAAAAGTCCGGTTGTGTTAGCTCTTCAGCAGATATATTATCCATTTTTTTTAGTCAATTCTTATAACTTTTGAACAAATATAGAATTATTTTCTCGTATCGAACAAGAAACGTACACATTTTTTGGTTCAAAAATTTCAATAAGAATTATATAGTAGTAATTATGCTTTTCTATAGAACTTTACTAAGGTAGGAATAGCTGGTCGTTATCGATAATGGATGATGCCTACAAATGCTGCTTCCAGCGGCAAAGATTGTAACCTAGCGACCGAATTGCTGTACAAGTCTATGTTCAAAACAAAACAAGCTAGTAGCCTATAACGCCGCTGCCAGCGTAGCCCGGCCAGCTTGCTGTATAATTCCGTGCTCAAAACAATAATAATTCAACAGCCTACTAGTCTATAAACGCCGCTGCCAGCGTTTCCGCTGGCAGCAACCACTCTTCCATACCATTTACAAGCCGACAGCGGCAAAAGTCATTACAATTTCAACGAGATTCCACTCGTCACCCAGCGACCGGGTTGCTGTACAAATCCGTGTTCAAAGTAAGACTGATTCAACAGGTTATTGGCATCGACGAATAACCGGAACTTCGGACGATTCCAGGAGAAGCGGGTATCGACCAGGTGAATCGTGGCGTAAGGCTCGGGGGCGGTAGTGGCATCCCATTGGTATTCACCCTCGCGTTTTTTGAGCGTATACCAAAGATCCAGCGAAAGATCTTTGGCCAGCCGTACATTCGCTCCTACACTCAATTTATGCCGCAGGTAATTCAGGGTATAAAACGACTGGAAGTTATTTTGCTTCTTATCCGCCCAGATGTAGGCATAATTGAAAGTTAGTCGTTGAAACCAATGTTTCTCATTACCCAACACCTGAGCCATTCTTAAAGTATACGCTACTTCCGCCCCAATCGTGTTCAGATTATTAATGTTTTCAATGCGGGGAACGGCCTGATCGGGACGTTTGATTTTGTCGATAGCCGTGCTGCTTTGCCGATAGAAAACAGAAAGAGTCGTTTGGTCAATCGCGGTAAATCGCTTCGTTCCTACCTCATAACTCCAGGCTTTTTCTGGCCGCACATTGGGGTCAGCAATAACGGTAGAGGTATTACCATACATCTCCGTAAAAGTCGGGTAACGCACCGCCCGATTCACACTTCCATAAATGTTAAGTGTTTCAGAGAGCGAATAAGAAGCGTCCAGTCCGGGGTACCATTCGTTACCAAACTGCGAGTTAATGTTAAACAGCGTCCCAGCCACCAGCGTCAGTCGATCCCAGCGTTTGAATTGCTCCAGGTAAAAGTTGACATTATCCCGGTCTTTGCCTAAAGTGTAGTTATTACCGAAAAAACCCGGCACTTCCCGCGACTTTGCTAAAGCATCTCCTAGACGGTTACTAATGATGGATTCCCGCCGCCACTCGGCTCCAAAGGAAGTGGTACCCCAGGCATTTGTCCACTTGTTACGCCATTCGATATCATAGACGTTAGTTTGGTGAAAGTTAATAGAAGCCGGTTTGGTGTAGCGATAGTTATTGAAATCGTACATATCATAATGCCGCCGCCAGGAACCCGTCAGGTTTGAATACCAGCTTTTGGTTAGCTGTCGGTCAGCTTGAGCCACCACAAAATACTGCTTTACCTGCTCGTATTGATTGTTGAATTTGGGATGATAAAAATTGGAAGCTCCAAACTGATTATCCATAAAACCGCCTTGCAAGGCCAGCGTCGTCCGGTCTAAGTGGAAAGCCGTTCTTCCGTACAGATTATGTCGGTCAAAAGCGGTGTTATAGGCATATCCATCGCTATGAATTTTTTCAGCCGCTACGAGTGTTGTCTGTTTTTCGGTGGTTAACCCAACCGCTGTATTTAATTGATACAGACCATATTGACCTCCGGCGGCTCCAATTTGTACCTGACTGGGCTGATTCTTTTTGGTAATGATGTTAATAACCCCTGAAAAAGCACTGGGGCCAAACACACGCGAAGCTCCGCCCTGAAGAATCTCTATTTTCTCAATCATTTCCAATGGAAAAGGCAAATTGAGCGAATGGTGGCCCGTCTGCGGATCATTCATTTTAACACCATCCACTAAAATCAGCGTCTGATCGAAGTTCCCGCCGCGAATACTCACGTCGGCCTGTACACCCAGCGGAGCTCTCGACCGCACGTCGACGTTCAAAGCGTATTGCAATACGCCATCCAGGGTCTTAACGGGAGCTTTTTCGATTTCCTGAGCGGTAATAACGGTGACATTACGGGCCGTTTTCCGAATATCCGTTGATTGTAGGTTAGCGGTCACTGTAACTTCCGATAAACCAACGGTTTTAGTGGAATCCTGAGCGTACAAATGGGCAGAAAGGAGAAATGCAACGATGTATACTATACGTTTCATGTAATAAACAAAGCATAAGGACTCAGCAAGAGTTAAAATGGATCATTCATGAATGCCTGGGCACTAGAATTCCATCACACTTCTGTGAGTGAGTTAAGAAAAAGAAAAACAGGGTACAATCGGGTAAAGGCTAGTGAACCCTGAAGATTCACAGCAAAGGAACAACCCGATCAATCGAACTTAACGTTCGAGCGAAGCAAGGGAATCTTCTTCGGAAAAAATCCGAGCAACAGCCTGATAATCAATCTTTCCATTATCTTTTCGGGGAAGATTGCGTAACTCCAGAATACGTCTGGGCTGTTTGAACGTAGGTAAGGAATGTAATAAATGGGTTTTTAGCTGCTGGCTATAATTTGCCTGAACATGACCCGGGTAACTGGCACTAAACACCAGATAGATATCGTGCGAAAGGTCCTCCCGAAGCAAGCCTACGACGGCGACTTCGGTAACAAAGGGTAGCAGTTTCGCACTGTTTTCTATTTCTTCAGCAAAAACGTTCAGACCCCGACGATTAAACATCCGGCCCGAACGGCCCATCAGAATCAGGCGTCCGTCTTCGATTAACCCTAAATCAAAAACCGTATTAACGCCCCGGTAATCGGGTGATACATAGTCACTTTCAACCAAAATTCGCTGATCAACGATTTTGATTTTCACGCCGGGAAAGGCCTGTCCCACCGCGTAACTATGCTGAATAATCTCCTGATTCTGCTGGTAACTGACGTGCCCTAACTCGGCAGCACCGTAATACTCGGTCAATAAAACGTCGGGGCAACATGCCAGCAGAATTTCCGCTAATGAAGCCTCCAGCTTTTCCCCCGCACTAACCAGTGACCGGATTCCTGGCAGCGATAATGATTTTTTTGCCCAAAGCCGATAGTGCGAAGGCACCATAAACACTGAGCTAATCTGCTGCTCCTGCATTTGTCGGGGCCAGCTGGCAGCCGACTTCAGTGAAGTCATGACCACCGTCCCTCCCTGCCAGAGCATATGCAGCACGCTGTTCAGGTTAGCCGAATAACTCAGGGCATCCAGTACAAACAGACGGTCGTCCGGGGTAATGCCAAATACGTCACTTTGATGCGGGAAAGCCGTTACCCAGCTCTGGTAGTCTTTCCAGATTACTTTGGGAGTTGACTCAGTCCCAGAGGTTAATACACCAAGGAATCGATCTGTCAAGGTAGCGGACTGTATTTCGGTCAGAGCTACGCTTTCCTGATTTCTTGGTGGTAAAGTCGTCGCTTCTTCCTGCTCGAGCAAGCCCTGAATTTGCTCCTCATTTAGCTGAGTAGAAGCCATAATACTGGCTTTCCCAAGAGCCATTAACGCCAGTAAATCCAGCAGATTTTCCAGCGAATGGGCGTGCGTCAGGATAACTTTGGGGGCAGTGACTCGGTGCTGGTAAGCCCCCCCCCGATACTTAATCTCCTCACTCAACTCGGCATACGAAAGACTCCGCAGGCCGTACACGATGGCCTGCTTTTCAGGAAATTTTTCAGCGGTATGAAGAATTCTCTGAACGATCACGCGTTGAGATTTTCGATCATTAGAGCGATTCCGAGTCCTCCGGCAACACCGACCGTTACGAGTCCAAATCGCTTGCGGGTATGTTCGAGAGCCCGCATGAGGTGAATTAAATTAATGATTCCAGAGGCTCCGAACGGATGTCCGTAAGCCAAATTGCCCCCAAAGATATTCACTTTTTCTTCGGAAATATTCCAGTGCCGCATAAATGCGAGTGGTTTTACCGCAAATGACTCATTGATTTCGAATAAATCAATCTCCTGAATCGACCTTTTACTTTGGCTTAATAACCGCTCCGTAGCCCAGATTACCCCAGCCGGAGCCATCGTAGGTACCCCCCCTGCAAGAGCCGAAGCTACAATCCTGAATTTGGGCTGAAAATCAGCTTTTCCCGGTGCATTGATTAACAGAACTCCGGCAGCTCCGTCATGTAAATGAGCGGTATTGGTATGGTCAATTAAAGCTGAGGTTTGCGTTGCCCATAACTGAGATTCCAACAGATTTTTGCGGATGGGCTGATCGCTGAAAAAATTTTGATACGGAAGACGAATTTCCTTCAATAGCTGTTCCGACTGGCTGGCTAACTGATGGCTGCGAAGCGTCCAGCGGATCATTTCTTCTTTCGTGATGCCATACGTTTCAGCAACCAGACGAGCCGCTTCGGTCAATCGCGAATCACCCCAACTTTCGGGAGCAAAGGTGGCCTGCGTATAGTACGTGTCTTCATCCTGATACCGAAAATCACGAGTGTGATACTGTCTTCGGGGGGCTAGGCTGTTGCTTTCCATACCTCCCGCAATCACACACTGACTCATTCCACTTCGAAGCTGGGCTTCGGCCATGATCACCGACCGTAGGCCCGCTCCGCACTGCATATCAATGGTCGTAGCCGGAATAGCTACTGGAAGTCCGGCTTCTAGTAAGGCATAACGGGCCATGTTTCCACCCGTCCCCAGGGCATTTCCAAGCATTACTTCATCCAGCGTTGCCGAAAGAGAAGGATATTTACGAAGAAACTCCCGGAGTATTTCAGCCATTAATCGCTCAGGAATTTCGGTCTTGTAATAGCCATTTGCTTTACCCGTAGGCAGACGAAAACCTTCGACGATGTATGCTGACATTGGATGCAATTAATCTTGAATAACCCTGCGAAGGTAGAATCTTATTCAAAAAATGCCGTAATCCAGGTTCTGATTACGGCATTTTGCGGGAGTAACTATTTGCCTGTCACGAAAAATGAATCGCTATTAGATCGCCTTTGTACGTGACACTAAGCAGGTAAGTATTCTTTGCGTGCTTCTTCCACGAGGGGTAATAACGCATCTATGCGTACCTGCACCTCATGTACCAACGGTTGAACCAGGTTGATATCCGCACCTTTGGTACCATACTCCTGTAGCTTGATAAATGTAGGGGTCAGTTCTTCTGCTCCAATCATCTGAACGGGCGATTTTAGGGCATGGGCAATTTTACCCACTTCCTCCACATTCCCCGCCTGCAAAGCATCATTCATTTTTTGGAGCTGTAGAGGTGTTTCTTCTAAAAATACGGTTAATAAGTCCGCCATCGATTCGTGATCTCCGCCGGTTACATCGTTCAAATAATCAAGATTAAGTGTAGGAGCCATCATTTTTGGATCGTTTTTTAGAGCATTTTCAGAATGTACAAAGGTAGGCGTATTTATCTGAAGCATCTTCCGAACAATTTTATATAAATCATTCATCTGGAAAGGCTTGGATACGAAATCATTCATACCTACCTGCAAACAATGCTCCCGTTCTCCCACTAGGGCATGAGCCGTCATGGCTACGATCGGCACATCCAGTTTCAAAATGGTTCGAATTTGACGGGTAGTTTCATAGCCATCCATTTCGGGCATCTGAATATCCATCAGAATCAGATCGTACTTGTTCGATTTTAATTTCTCGAGGGCTATTATTCCATTGCCTGCCACTTCGGACGAATAACCCATTCGGCTCAATACGGCAGTAGCCAGCTTCTGATTCATAGGATTGTCCTCTACAATCAGGACTTTAATATGCAGATTGGACTGACTACTCGAAGAAGCAACCTCTGATTCTTCGAGTACCTCCTGCCGGGCCACTTCGTAGGGAATGTCGACAGTAAAGGTAGAGCCCAATCCGGGCGTGCTAATCACTGCAATAGAGCCTCCCTGCATCTCTACCAGCGAATGAACGATATTTAGTCCTAAACCCGAGCCGCCGTACTGACGCGTAGTAAATGAACTTTCCTGCCGGAATCGTTCAAAAATGTGGGGTAATACATCTGTGGCAATCCCAATGCCTGAATCTTTCACAACCAGTTTCACCCAAGCTACGTCACCTTCCTGGCGGCTATAATGAACACTAATGTGTATTTTCCCTTTCTCGGTAAACTTGATAGCGTTTGAAGCCAGGTTTAGTAATACCTGGGTTAATCGCGTTGGATCACCCAGTACCACCGAGGGTAAATTCGGATCAATCTGCACTTCCAAAGCCAGTTGCTTATCGAAAGCCGCTGGTTGAAGCATAATTTTAATGGACTGCACCAAAGCAGTAATGCTGAATGGTATTTTCTCGAATTGAAGCATGCCTGCTTCAATTTTAGAAATATCCAGAATATCGTTAACAATGGTTAGCAGATTACGGCTAGCGGTATTGACAGCTCTTAAATATTCAATCTGCTCCTGAGTTAACGGACTAGTTTCCAGCAAGTTTGTAAATCCAATAATCGAGTTAAGGGGCGTTCTGATTTCGTGGCTCATGTTTGCCAGGAAGTTTTCCTTCATCAAAGCCGCTTTCTCAGCCATTTCCTTGGCTTCCCGCAGTCGCGTATGTGACAATAATCGATCTGTAATGTCAACATAACTCGAAACAATATACTGAATATTTCCGTCTGTATCATACACAGGGACGGCTGAATTCAATAACAAGGTACGTTCTTCTCCAATCCGCAACTCCATATCGTCCACCTGAACAGCCCGTCCTTCGAGGGCCTTGAAGTAAGGTCGTTCTTCATGCGGGTATTCCTCGCCAGTTGGAAAACGATAAATTTGTAAGGAGCGGAATAAGGTATGGTACGAATCAAAAACCGACTGTTGCCTCAGCATCGTACGCGTGTTTTTGTTGGTATAAAACACCTTTCCCTGCTGATCATATACAATAACGGCGGCTGGAATGGCATCCAGAATTTCCTTCAGTCGTTTTTCGTTTTCCTGTAACTCCAGGTTAAGTTTCGTTCGGCTTTTCAATACCCGAAACAGCAGAAAAACGGCTCCGAGAATAATAATAACCGCCACAAGTGTTCCAACAAAAATGCTTAGAATTGCTTCGCTCGCCGACTCTTCACTCTCCTGTACGCGTTTGGCAAGCAGAGTTTGTTCATCGTCCTGAATTTCAATTAACAAAGCCCGCAATTCATAGGTCTTATCCAGATAAGCCCGGCCCGAATCCAGCTTTTGCATACTATCCTGCATACCCGTCTGAAGGAATAGCTGCTGCCCTAAGTTTAGTTTTTCAAGAAGCTTCTGATTAAAAAAACGTAATCTCTTTTTCTGGAGGTCCGTTCGGGCGAAGTCATTCAGATCTTTCGACTGATCAATCAGATCTTTTGCGTTTCGATTAAAATCTGCTAGGAAATAGGGATTTTTACTGAGCAAATGTCCCCGCAAGTCATTGTCGATATGCGTCAGTCGAGTGTCAACCTGTTCCGCTTTTTCGAGAATCACGTGCGTATGAGTAATCCAGTTATTGGTCGTTACCAGCCGTTGGATCGTCTGATGCCCATTAATTCCCAGAAGGACTTCTATAAGAAACCCTCCCCCTAACATTAAACCTATCCAGAATTTAAGTCGCATCCGTGAATGTGCAGTCGTATTGAATATTTTTAATTTATAGTTATAATAGAGCTATTTAGATGATATATCAGTTAGTAAAGACAATAGGGCTTGAGGACGCAGAGGCTTCATAATGTAGCCATTAACGGCTTCAGAATTCAATATTTCTTCCGTTGGCACATCTCCAGACATAATGTAGATCTGCACCTTAGCATCAAATGATCTGATTTCTTTGCTGGCTGTAAAACCATCCAAATCAGGCATTTGGATATCCATTAAAATTAAATCGAAAGACGTTTTACGAGCCAATTCTATGGCGGCTAACCCGCCCTCTGCTGTCTGGACCAACGCACTCGTTTTGGCGACTACCCGCTGGGCTATCTGTAAATTAAAAGGCTGGTCGTCTACCAATAATACTTTTAGCACAGGAAGATCAGAACTAGCTAAAGATTCGGACATGTTCTTGTTGAAGGTACAAACGTTATAAATCCAGTTGTAAACAATATGTACTCTTAATAAACGCAGCAAAGCACGAAGTTATCGATTAAGCTACAAAATAAAAATAATTGTTCCTGCGGAGTCTGATTCCGCTGGTTCGTAACCCAATTCGGGTTCTAAAAGTTCTGTTTTTTGAAAGTCTTAGAGGTGGGCTAAATTGATCTTTTATTATAAGTTAGAGACCCTGCTTGAGTCTCGCGTTTCATTGCTGCAAACCCCGTCGTCTTCCTCCAAAGCGAAGAATCTTCATTACCTTGAGAACGTATTAGATCATACGATACCTTTAAAAACACCAAAGTCGCCTCTTTCTACAAAAGTGATCAGCACTGGTGCGAGATTCCATCTCGTTCCTAGCCTAATAAGCAAGTTCCCACCTACCGATATTCTTCAAGCCGATCAGTCACAGCAAAGATTATGAAGGCTTTAAAAGTGATAATTCGTAGTATAAAACAGGCTTTGTTGATCAGGCTGCATTCGCTGAAGAATAAAAAAGAGTCCTCCAGGTCAATGATTTTAACCTAGAGGACTCTTTATCAAAGTATGATGTATTTACCACATAACCCAGGTGTCTTTACTTCCGCCACCCTGCGAAGAGTTTACTACCAGCGAACCTTTATTCAAAGCTACACGGGTTAAACCTCCGGGAATGACGTTAACGTCTTCACCATAAAGAATATAAGGTCTTAAATCTACGTGACGACCTTCAATGGCACCGTCTACCAGGCAGGGTACCCGTGACAGAGAAATGGTAGGCTGAGCAATATAATTTCGGGGATTTGCTTTGATTTTTTCCCGGAAAAGAGCATGATCTTCTTTCGTGGCTTTGGGACCAATCAGCATGCCATAACCGCCTGCTTCATTGGCTTCCTTTACTACCAGATTTTCAATGTTCTCCAGCACGTAAGCACGGTCTTCTTCTTCCCGACAGATGTACGTCCGAACGTTAGGAATAATAGGCTCTTCATTCAGGTAATATTTGATGATTCGAGGTACGTAGGCGTAGATTACCTTATCATCCGCAACGCCCGTTCCAGGAGCATTCGCCAGGGCTACTCTGCCTTTTTTATACACATCAAAAATCCCGGGAATGCCAATCAGTGAGTCTGGATTGAAGGCCTGAGGGTCCAGATAGGTATCGTCAATGCGACGGTAAATAACGTCTACTACCTGAAAACCCTTGGTAGTTCTCATTTTCACGTAGCCATCGTGAACTACCAGGTCACGGGCATCTACCAATTCTACGCCCATTTGCTGAGCCAGGTAAGAATGCTCGAAATACGCTGAATTATAAATGCCCGGAGTTAACACGCAAACTGTAGGATCTGGCCGTCCCGAAATGTATTGTAGCATCTGCAACAATCGGCTTGGGTAATCGGAAACCGGACGAATGTCGGTACGGGCAAAAACTTCGGGGAAGGTCTGCTTGAGTAACTCCCGGTTTTCGAGCATGTATGAAACGCCTGAAGGACAACGCAGGTTGTCTTCCAGTACCATGTATTCGCCGTCGTCGCCTTTAATCAAATCCGTTCCGGTAATGTGGCACCAGATTCCTTTGGGTGGTTTCAGGCCCTTGCAGGCGGGTAGAAAGCACTTCGACGATTCAATCAAATCGCGGGGAACAATGCCATCGTTCAGGATTCGCTGTTCATTATAGACATCATCGATGAACATATTAATGGCCTTAATTCGCTGAATCAGACCTTTTTCCAGCTTGGCCCAGTCTTCATTCGGAATAATACGGGGGATAATATCAACGGGCATGATACGTTCGGTACCTTCATTTTCAGAATATACATTGAACGTAATACCCATGGCCATCAATGACCGCTCGGCGGCTTGGTGTCGCCGAACCATTTCTTCATAGGTTAATTGCTCGCTTCGTTGCTTAAAAGCTTCGTATCCTTTCCGAACGTTTCCGTCGGCATCAAACATCTCATCGAAAAAACCTTCCGTCTGATAATTGTCATAGGAAAATTCCATAGGTGTCCAGTTGTTATAAAATCTAAAAATTCCTTAAACAATTATTAAAACCTCTACATAATCGGAAAAATAACCAATTAAGTATAAGCATACAATAGATATACCAAATCTTATACCGAATTACTCTACAAATTTGGGTATGAGAAAAAAGCCCTCTGGTTGGAAAAATACAAAAAAGACCAGCAGTTCTCTGCTGGCCCTGGGTAATTATTTATTTCGTTCAAACAGTAAAGCCGCCGAATTAATAGTGTACTTCAATCGCCCCGGAGCGGAGCCATCCGGCGTAGACCGCCCCAGGTAAGCCCCGCAACGACTGCAAGTCAATTCATTACCTCGGCCACCGGGCATTTCTGTTTCCTCTACATTACGAGGATTGGCTACCCGCGAAAACGTGGGCCAGCCACTACCATTATCGAACTGGGCATCCGTTTTGAACAATTCAGCATTACAACATACGCAGCGATAGCTTCCTTTCTCCCGATTGTTCCAGAACTTTCCGGAAAAAGCCCTTTCCGTCCCTTTCTGCCGGGTTACGAAATACTGCTCGGGAGTGAGAATTCGCTTCCACTCTGAATCCGTTTTTTCAACCGGGTATCGCTTAACCGGATTCTGAGTCAGTAGGGTGCCCACCAAAGGTGTTACTAAACAGAATTTAAGGAAGTGTCTTCTTTCCATTACACAAATCAATCCGTCTTAATAATGCAGGTTTTGGAGTGATATTCTCGTTGATACTTAGGCAACCTATGAACGCGTAAAAGGTTTAGTAGTACTTGATCTTTTTAGCTTTTTTATCGCCTCCAAAATCTTAATCAACTACCTTCTTTACCAAATACTTGTTCAAAAAGATACGCAAAACGGACTGGTATCGTGCGATGTTGAGCTTTTTTAACAATTCTATGATTCCTGCTTACTCATTCGGGACAACATTCCTTCCTTCATGGCGTACATCGAAACGCGGATATTTTTCAGACCGTATTTCCGCAGGAGGAAGGCAATGAGGCAACTGGCTACCACGATCATATCCGCCCGATACGCTTTCATACCGGGAATTTCCAGGCGTTGGTCATGATCAGAAGTAATGAATTTTTCGTAGGAATCAATGAACGAAGCCAGCGGCAACTCTCCGCTAGTTAACGATGGATCAGGCAATTCGCCGGTTTCACGAATGGAATGAATGTCCAGTAAAGTCTCGAAAGAACCTGCCGATCCAATCAGCTCGTGGGCTTCGTACTGGTGTACGGCGTTGGTTAAAGGCACCAGTTGCTGTTCCAGGTATTCATTGAGCTTACTAATCGAATCGGGCAAAATTGGATCGGTTTGATTGAAGCGATCCATCAATCGCTGCCCGCCAATTTCAAAACTTTGTTTCCAGAACAGTTTCTCGTTGTTGCAAAGAATAAATTCTACACTTCCACCGCCAATATCCACGATGAGTGACGTTTCTTTTCTAAGCTTCATTCCGGCTTTTACTCCTTCATAAATCAGGCCTGCTTCTTCTTCGCCTTTGATGATGGTAACCGTTATGCCGGTTTCTTCCAGCACTCGCTGGGAAAATTCAGCCTGATTGGAGGCATTGCGAATGGCACTTGTACCCAGAGCCGTAATTTTCTCAGGCTCAATGTTATATTCATCCGTAATCTGTCGAAACTGTTTCAATACCCCGATGGCCCGACGGATCCCTTCATCTGAAATTTTACCTTCTGAAATTCCGCCTTCGCCGATTTTGGCGGGTAAACTGGAATCGTGCAGAATTTTAAAATTCCCCTGCTCCATTTCCGCTACCATCAACTGAAAAGTATTCGTACCCAAATCTATGATCGCCTGACGTTTCATGTGTCGTATGCCTTGATGATGAGGCTATTTACCTATAAATAAAAAGAAAAAGGTAGGGGCTATGCCCAACATCTCCCGCGGAGAATTCCCTACTGATCGAATCCTTCGCCAAAGTTGTTAATAAACTATTGAAATTTTGAAATAGAAGCGTATATTTGCAATCCTGTTTTGGAGTTGAACCATTCAAATTGCCGAATAACACACATGATTATCGTTCAAGTTAAAGAAAACGAAAGCATTGACAAGGCTCTCAAACGTTTCAAGAAGAAATTCGAAAAAACGGGCGTAATGCGTGAACTTCGTTCTCGTATGGCGTTTACGAAGCCATCAATCACTCGTCGTCACCAGGTCATCAAGGCGGCTTACCGTCAGAAGATGCAGGAAAGCGAGCAACAATAGTTGCAGTAACGGATTCAACAATCCCTTACGACGGCATATTTAGCCATCCTTTTGACGGGGATGGCTTTTTGCATTATAGCCCTTCAGGAGAACTAGATAAAAATGTAGAAGGTAGTTCCGCAGACGATAGCCCCTAATAACAGTCCCACCAGAATCTGCCGGGGAGTGTGAGCATTAAGGTACAAACGGGCACTCATCAGAAAACCCGTTAATAACGTAACGATCAGGAAAGGAATGAGTAAACTGCTCAATCCCAGCTTTAGGGTTAAGGCCAGTAAGCCGCCCAGCACTCCGCCCATTCCTGTGGCATGAGCTGAAATTTGCCAGTAGAGACTGATAAAAGCGACACAGGAAATGGAAAAGGTTATACTGGCCATTACTACCGTTACCTCGGGTAACAACGCCATGTAGCGAAACGAAGCATAGGAGAAAATGGTATACAGCATTACAATGACCAGGTAAGGCAATCGCCGGTCCTGTAAATTCTCCATGGTGAGGCTTTTAATCACTTTCAGCCGATACAGCACGTATAATAAATAACTGGGAATCAAAAAAGTAAAAAAGAAAACCAGTAACAATAGCCCTGCTCTGAAGGATAATTTGATACCAAAAAAATCGATGGTTTGCTCGCCATTGAACGCCGCCAGATTGGCAACGGCAGGCGTGGCTGCGTAAAAAATAATTCCGAATAAAACGGTCGGAATTAATAAGGGATGCAGAACAAACGAAAGGAAACGGGCAAGGGCGGTATTCAAGTGTTAAGGTCTAGTTTGTGATTCGACTAACAACAAAGGTAATTTCCCGTACGCCCTTCACCAAAGAGCAAAGCTGGTCTGAGGTGATTTTTAATACATTCCTTAGGATTTATTATCTATTTGATACCCGAATCCTTCTTCTTCGATCTATTTTTTCCTTAAAACCTACATAAACCATTGCTCATTACTGGATTTTTTTTCTCTGGTAACAGGAAGTAGCTAATTTTGCGACCATTACAGGCGGACGAGTGTTCCGCCGCTGATCGAAGTTCATCATGAAATATCAAATTAAAGATTACCTCCGTCACCACGGTTTTGTGGGTCAGACCCTAACGGTTCAGGGGTGGGTTCGAACCAAGCGAGAGAGCAAGAATGTCAATTTTATTGCTCTAAATGACGGCTCGACCATCAATAACCTGCAAGTTGTGGCTGAAGCGGGCGTGATTTCGGACGATATTCTCAAACTCGTAACGACCGGCTCTGCCATTGCAGCTACCGGGGTACTGGTCGATTCGCAGGGAGCGGGCCAGTCAGTTGAATTAAAAGTTGAGTCCATCGAAGTATACGGCACAGCCGATCCTGATCTGTATCCGCTGCAACCCAAGCGTCATTCGCTGGAGTTTCTACGGGAAATTGCTCACTTACGTCCTCGTACCAATACGTTTTCGGCGGTGTTCCGGGTGCGTCATGCCCTGGCTTTCGCCGTTCATAAGTATTTCAGTGATAATGGATTTTTCTACTGGAACTCTCCCATTATTACGGGATCGGATGCCGAAGGAGCGGGTGAAATGTTCCGCGTCACCACGCTGGATCCTAAAAATCCACCTCTGAACGAAGATGGTTCGATTAATTATAAAGAAGACTTTTTCGGCAAAGAAACCAACCTGACGGTATCCGGGCAGTTGGAAGGCGAATTAGCGGCTTTGGGTCTGGGTAAAATCTATACGTTTGGTCCTACGTTCCGGGCCGAAAACTCAAACACGACTCGTCACTTAGCGGAGTTCTGGATGATTGAGCCCGAAATGGCGTTCTTCGAACTGGAAGATAACATGGCTCTGGCCGAAGATTTCGTTCAGTACGTGATTAAGTACGCTCTGGAAAACTGCCAGGACGATTTAGCTTTCCTCGAAAAACGGTTGCTTGAGGAAGAAAAGAACAAGCCCCAGAACGAGCGTAGTCCCATGCCTCTGCTGGAAAAGCTCCAGTTTGTGGTAGAAAACGAGTTCGAACGTCTGACTTATACGAAGGCTATTGAAATTTTGCTTCAGTCGAAGCCTCACAAAGAGAAGAAGTTCCAGTACCCTGTAGAATGGGGTATTGACCTCCAAAGTGAGCACGAGCGTTACCTCGTTGAAAAGCACTTCAAGAAACCCGTCATCCTGACGCATTATCCCCGGGCGATCAAGGCTTTCTACATGAAACAGGAAGTGGATCGTCCCGAAGACAAAGGACCGACGGTACGGGCCATGGACGTACTATTCCCCGGTATCGGTGAAATGATTGGCGGAAGTCAGCGGGAAGATAATCTGGAAAAACTCGTGGCCCGGATGGAAGAAGTAGGCATCGATCCTCAAAGCATGGACTGGTTCCTCGACACGCGTCGATTCGGTTCGGCTCCGCACTCGGGTTTTGGTTTAGGTTTCGAGCGTCTGATTCAGTTTGTAACGGGTATGGGTAACATCCGCGATGTGATTCCTTTCCCCCGTTTCCCTAAATCAGCAGAGTTCTAATACCCGATTTTCTCTAGTTGTGAAGACCGTTTCTCCTAAGAAACGGTCTTTTTTAGTTCCATTCTAAATTAATCCGAGCATCGGCTTAGATTTGCAGCGGGAAATTCCCAAACCTGTAAACGTGTACTATTTTGCTTCCTGCTTTACTGATATGCCTCGCCCTGACTCTTGCTACGGTTGTAGTGGGAGTATACGCTGAACGAAAAATTTCGGGTTTTATTCAGGATCGCCTCGGCCCTACCGAAGTGGGTCCATATGGCTTACTCCAGTTATTTGCCGATTTATTGAAGTTACTCCAGAAAGAAGACATTGTGCCCAAACTGGCAGATCGCTGGATGTATCTGGTGGCTCCCTGTCTGATTTTTGTGGCGATTTTTCTAGGTTATGCCGTCGTTCCGCTCGGCCCCGACTGGATTGGCTCCAGTACCGCCATTGGCGTTTTCTGGCTCATGGCGATCGTTTCACTCGATGTGCTGGGTATTATCATTGCAGGCTGGGCTTCTAACAATAAATATTCCCTGTTTGGAGCCATTCGCTCAGTAGCTCAGATTGTGAGCTATGAAATTCCGCTGGGGCTTTCAGTGCTGTGCGTAGCCATGATTTGCCAGAGCCTTGATTTACAGGAAATTAGTTTTCAGCAAGGTATTTATTCTCAGGAAAATGTCTATTTCTTCGGTATAAAAAGCTGGGGATTGGACGTAACGGCTAACGGCGGTTTTCTAAGCTGGAATATTTTCCGAATGCCACTTTTCTTTATCGCCTTTATCATCTACTTCATCGCCTCGCTGGCCGAATGTAATAGAGCTCCTTTCGACTTACCCGAAGCGGAATCTGAGCTGGTAGGTGGCTTTCATACGGAATATTCCGGTTTCCGCTGGGCCCTGGTTTTCCTTAGCGAGTATGCCATGATGATGCTGGTTAGTATTCTCGGTGTAGTGTTGTTTCTGGGTAGCTGGAATACCCCCTTACCTAACATAGGTCCGGTAAAATTAGCCGACTGGACTTCCGGTGCACCGGGAACGCTGTTAGGTAACTTCTCAGGTATGTTCTGGTTACTGGCCAAAGCTGCTTTGTTAATCCTCGTTCAAATCTGGGTTCGCTGGACTTACCCTCGCCTTCGCGTCGATCAGTTAATGTATTTAGGATGGAAAGTCTTAACGCCTCTTGCTTTAGTGATGGTCGTCTTATCTGGCGTATGGCGTTTATTGATGGTTTAACATCTGATAATAAATAAGTTATAACTAATGACCATCCTTAAGTAGGGTGGTCATTACGTTTTATTATACATTCATCAATATAATCGATTTTACTTATCGATTTCTTCCTTATACTTTTGTCTCAGTTCTTACTTCAAAATCACTAAGCAAGCGATGGATCAACAAAAATTAACAACCGCTTCAGGACGCCCCTATGCTGAAAACGAAAACTCACAAAGCGTAGGTCCCCGTGGTCCTTTATTGCTACAAGACTATATTTTACACGAAAAAATGGCTCACTTCAACCGCGAGCGAATTCCAGAGCGGGTAGTGCATGCCAAAGGTTCTGGTGCTTTCGGTACCCTGACCATTACCAACGATATTACAAAGTATTCTCGGGCAAAAGTATTCAGTGAAGTTGGGAAGCAAACGCCTTTATTTCTGCGTTTTTCGACCGTAGGTGGCGAAAAAGGCTCTGCTGATACTGAACGCGACCCTCGCGGTTTTGCTCTCAAGTTTTATACCGAAGATGGTAACTGGGATTTAGTAGGTAACAACACACCCGTCTTCTTCGTCAAAGATCCCAAGAAATTTGGTGACTTCATTCACACGCAAAAGCGGGATCCTTTCACTAACCTGAAATCACCTACCATGATGTGGGATTTTTGGTCGCTGAACCCTGAATCCTTACATCAGGTTCTGATTTTGATGTCTGATCGCGGCACGCCTTATGGCTACCGTCACATGCACGGATTTGGAAGTCATACGTTTTCGTTCATTAATAAAGAAAATGAGCGTTTTTACGTAAAATTCCACTTCCTAACTAAACAGGGCATTAAAAATTTCACTGGTAAAGATGCCGATGAAATGAAGTCGAAAGACATGGATTTTGCTCAGCGTGATTTGCTGGAACACATTGAAAAGGGTGACTTCCCGAAATGGTCGATGCAGGTTCAGATCATGCCCGAAGCGGAAGCTAGAACATACCATATCAATCCTTTCGATTTGACCAAAGTATGGCCTCACTCCGATTATCCGCTGATTGAAGTCGGTGAAATTGAATTAAACCGAAACCCTGATAATTACTTCCAGGACGTAGAACAGGCGGCCTTTGCTCCCGCTCATGTGGTGGATGGAATTGGTTATTCGCCCGACAAGATGTTACAGGGCCGTCTGCTCTCGTATCCTGATGCTCAGCGGTATCGTTTAGGAGGTAACTACGAACAGATTCCCGTAAACCGTTGTCCTTTCGCTACCACTAACTACCAGCGTGACGGACAAATGCGGGTTGATGGTAACGGTGGCCGTAATCCCAACTATTTCCCTAACTCGTTTGATAACATTGTAGCAGATCAAAGCTATCAGGAACCTGCCTGGGAACTGGATTCGAATATAGCTGGCTGGTACGACCGCAACGGCGAAGGTGAGAACGACCACTACACCCAACCTGGTAACTTGTATCGCAACGTTCTGGACGATGAGCAAAAAAGCCACCTGGTAGAAACCATCGTGGGTGCTTTGGGCGGCGTTACGGGTCCTAAACGTGACGAAATCATTAACCGTCAGTTATGCCACTTCTTCCGGGCCGACATTGGTCTGGGGATGCGTATTGCTCAGGGCTTAGGCGTAAACGTAGAAAATGCAATGCCTAAAAAGCATGAAGTTAACTAGCGAGAAGGTTTACAAAGTTTGAGCGGGTTTGAGGTAGTTTGAAGTTTGATTTAGGTTTGAAAAGTTATTTGTAACCTGGCGGTTTAGGATCAAATCCACCTAACCAATCAAAACGTTTCTAACCAAGTCAAACTATCTCAAACCTGACCAAGCATTAATTAAACCTGCTCAAACTTAACCAAACTTCAAACCTTCCTCTTCCGGGGAAGGTTTTTATATATGTAGAACGGCAAAGATTTCCGACCTTTGCCCCCGAAACGCCACGAGCGAAGAAGAGATAGACAGAACGTATTTTAAGGTTACATCTATTCAGGTAACCCTCCAAACATGCAGGTCACAGAATTAGCGTCCACTCGCACGACTCAACAACTGAAAACGGGTATTTTACTGGTTAACCTGGGTACACCCGATAGTCCCAGTGTACCGGACGTACGTAAATATTTACAGGAATTTTTGATGGATGGCCGTGTCATTGATATTCCTTTCATGAATCGCTGGGCTTTAATCAACCTGATTATTGCTCCCTTCCGGGCTCCCAAATCCGCTAAAGTGTACCGGGAATTATGGGAGGAACGCGGCTCGCCACTCAAGTTTTACGGAGAAGATATTAAAGAACTGGTTCAACAGCGTCTGGGTGAAGATTACGAAGTAGAGCTGGCCATGCGTTACCAGAACCCCAGCATTCAAGCTGGTCTGGATCGCTTTCAAAAGTTAGGACTGAAGAAGATTATTGTCGTTCCATTCTTCCCTCAATATGCTTCTGCTTCAACGGGTTCGGTGTATGAAAAGGTCATGGAAATTGTAGGTAAATGGCAGGTTATTCCTGAAATTTCCTTTACCAACACCTTTTACGATCATCCCAAATTCATTGAACATTTTGCGGAAACGGCTCGCAAGTACATGCGTGAACACGAGTACGACTTCTTCCTGTTCAGTTACCACGGCTTACCCGAACGCCAGATTACCAAGGGCGATCATACGGGTAATACCTGTAAGTTTGGCAGTTGCTGCGATCATATTCATAAGGACAATCAGTATTGCTACCGGGCTCAGTGTTTCGCCACTACTCGCCTGCTCGTAAAGGAGTTGGGCTTAAAAGAAGGTACGTATACCACCAGTTTCCAGAGCCGTCTGGGAAAAACGCCCTGGATTAAACCCTACACCGACGAGGTGATTATTGATCTGGCTAAACAAGGAAAGAAAAGCGTATTGGCCTTCAGCCCTGCGTTTGTAGCCGACTGCCTCGAAACGACGATTGAAGTAGGCGAAGAATATAAAGAGTTATTTGAGGAAAACGGAGGTCAGCACTGGCAACTGGTAGAAAGTTTGAATAACAGTCCTTTATACGTTGATTTATTAATTGATTTAATCAACAAACAGGCTTAAATGAATCGCCCCGGTCACCATCGGGGCGATTTTTTTAGCGTGCGTATTATATTTATCAAACCTACGCTAACGCCTCAAACGCTAATGATAAACCGACCGATTTATCTGGACTATAACGCAACCACACCCGTAGACCCTCAGGTGTTGGAAACGATGTTACCCTGGTTTTCGGAACAATTCGGAAATGCCGCCAGTCGCACGCACCTTTGGGGTTGGGAAGCCGCCGAAGCGGTTGAAAATGCCCGTCAGCAAGTAGCTCAGATCCTGGGGGCTCAGGATAAAGAGATCGTTTTTACCAGCGGAGCCACTGAATCGAATAACCTGGCTTTACTGGGTAGTTTTGAAGCTTCTTCCAGCAAAAAACACCTTATTACCGTTCAGACCGAGCATAAAGCGATTCTGGACGTTTGTAACTATCTGGAAAAACAGGGTGCGGAAGTTACCTATCTACAGCCGGATTTTCAGGGATTAGTTACCCCGCAACAAGTTCAGGAAGCCCTTCGGGAGGATACCTTACTGGTTTCCGTGATGTGGGTCAATAATGAAACTGGTGTGATTCAACCGATTCGGGAAATTGGTCGAATATGTCGCGATACTGGCGTTTTATTTCACACCGATGCTACGCAGGCTGTAGGCAAACTCCCCATTTATGTAGAGGCTGATTTCATTGATTTACTCAGTCTTTCCGCCCATAAACTTTACGGCCCGAAAGGAGCTGGAGCCTTGTACGTTCGCAGAAAAACGCCTCTGGCCATTCAAATGCACGGCGGCGGACACGAACGCGGACGACGTTCAGGAACACTGAATGTTCCGGGAATTATTGGTTTAGGAAAAGCCTGCGAGCTGAGTTACGAGAAGTTACCTACCGAAAGTAAGCGTTTGGCTGATTTACGGGATTACCTCGAACGCACGATTCTGGAATTCATCCCCAACGTTCAGGTGAATGGCTCGGTTACGCATCGTTTGCCGCATGTTAGTAACCTGGCTTTTGGTGGCGTTGATGGAGAAGCTTTGTTATTAAATCTGACAAAAATCGCCGTTTCTAATGGCTCGGCCTGTACTTCAGCTTCGGTTCATCCTTCGCACGTGCTGAAAGCTATGGGGTTAAGCGATGAGCTAGCCCATGCATCCGTTCGGTTCAGCCTGGGACGTTTTACTACCGCTGAAGATATTACACTGGCGATTCGGTACGTTACTGAAACTGTTGCCCATACCCGAGCCCATTTCATAAGCCTTTGACCATTCATGGAGCTTTTTGAGTTATACAACGAACAGAACCTTCCCTTCTGGCAAACCAAAGTACGGTCGGATGTACACCGCGACGGCGACTGGCACCGCAGTACGGAAGTGTGGGTTATTAATCAAAATCAGGAGCTGTTACTGAACCTACGCCACCCCGACAAAGACCTTTTTGCCAATCTCTGGGATGTTTGCATAGCGGGACATTTAATGCCGGGTGAAAACTATCGCACGGCGGCAATCCGGGAAGTCAAGGAAGAGTTGGGCATTCAGGTCCCCTCTTCAGCTTTACACTTCGTTGATGTCTGGACTATGGATGGGTTTGATGCAAAAACGCAGTCTTTTGATCGGGAGTTTACGGGTGTTTTCGTCTGGAAAACGCAACTCGAATTATCCTCATTTACGCCCCAGGCGGAAGAGATTGCAGAACTGAAATACGTTTCACTAACTGAAGTAAGACAAATGCTGGAAAACCCCGGCTCTGGCTTATCTTTCATTCCGATGGAATCCATTTTTTTGAATATGATGGATCGAATTGAAACTACTATCCTCCCACAGTTGTGACCTCTGATTTTGACGAAATATCTTCTATTCAGCCCATTATTATTCAGAAAGTTAGTCTGAACGAGTCGGTTCAAACCTTACCCGATGTATTAGCGGTAGAAGAACCCCTGGAAATTGTACTGGCCTGGAAAGAGAATGAAAAATGGCAGCAGAAAAGTCTGTCCGTAACCATGCGAACGCCGGGTCAGGATGAAGAACTGGCTCTGGGTTTTCTCTTTTCGGAAGGCTTATTACTGGATCGCTCGGAAGTGCAGAAAGTACGGGTTAGCTCGCTAATTAATAAGGTTTTTGTAGAAGTATTACCCATCGTAGCCGAACGATCCAAACGGTTGCAACGTCACTTTTATACGACTTCGAGTTGCGGCGTCTGTGGCAAAGCTTCACTGGAAGCCGTTCGGCAAACGGCTCGTTACCCCATTTCAGAAGTAACTCCTTTGATGCATTGGGAGACGCTTTTTCGATTACCTCAACTGCTCCGGGAGGCCCAATCAACTTTTGATCAAACTGGCGGTCTTCACGCCTCGGGTTTGTTTGATAACGAAGGTAATTTATTAATACTCCGCGAAGATGTAGGTCGTCATAATGCCCTGGATAAAGTACTGGGTTATGCTTTGAAAACTAACGATTTACCCCTCAGTAACAAAGTCTTACTGCTGAGTGGACGTATTAGTTTTGAGCTGGTTCAGAAAGCTGTCATGGCCGGTATTCCTTTGATTGCCGCCATTGGGGCTCCTTCCAGTCTAGCCGTTTCACTGGCTCAGGAACATGGTCTTACCTTAATAGGCTTTCTTCGGAATTCTCACGCCAATATTTATAGTGGGGCGGAGCGGTTAGTTTAGCGTACGCTAGGTAGTTGATCGTTTTTAGCGGTTGTAAGTTGGTAGATTACTATTCAACCTTTTACAACAAAAAATACATCATTAACTTAACTCTTTGAGAGACTGTCTAAAACTAAGAGTTAGATAAAGGGGAATAGGTCTCTCCTCACTTCGGGAGGACCATTGGAGGAAGAGTTTATACAGCGATCTGTCATCGAGAGTGAAGCGGAGAAGCTTCGGGAATGCTGCTTCCCCGGATAAAATCCGGGGCTATTCGCGTTAAACCCCTCCGGGGTTAATGGTCGTAACCCAATTGCAACAATCTTGACAACAACCCCAGCGGGGTTCAATATGAGTAGCCCCGGATAAAATCCGGGGACACGGTTGTTAATAATAGTTATCTCATACCTAAATGATACATCATTACGTGATCATCAGCCTCTGTCATTCAGAGCGAAGCGAAGAATCTTATGCTCTTTTTCGAGCTTGTTGGGGCATGCGGTAACTTGAATAAATCAACCCCACCCCATTCGGCAGAAGGTCTCTCTCTTCGTTCGAGATGACAGTTGGGGATTAATCACTGGTGTGAGATTCTATCTTTTTTCTTAAATAAGGCAGGTTTTACCTTCCGTTCTCCCAAGGCTATTAGCCCTAGCAAAGCCAAGGATCGCATTCCGATTTGCAATCGCTCAAGATTACAGAAACCCTGATTCGTATCAAGGTCTTCTAGTATAAATGTTAGACAGCTTTTGAAAGTTGAGAAATAAAAAGCTACCCGAAAAACGATTCGGGTAGCTCTACTTGTACACCTGTAATCTGAACCTACTAACTTAATCAGGGCTTTCACCAACGGTAACGGGCTCCAGTTGATTTAATTCTTCTTCCGTAAATAACCGTGATCGGATTAGGAAACGTACTCCCAAGGGAATTTCCGCCGAAAAACTAGCCCCACGTCCGGGCACCACGTCAAGCGTCAGTTGGGTATGTTTCCAGTATTCAAATTGAAAATCGCTCATCCAGAAATCGCAGCCATGTACATTCCCTAACAACACATCGTGACTACCGATTTTAAAATCTCCCACGGGAAAACACATGGGCGAAGATCCATCACAGCAACCTCCGCTTTGGTGAAAAAGCAATTCGCCATGTACCTCTCTTAGCTGATCAATAATGGCCTTTGCCGCATCGGTAACTAATACACGAGATACCATAGCAGTTTGAGGTTTGGGGTTTTGAGTTGAGGGTTTTGAGTTGAGAGTTAGCCCATTAACTCAAAACCCTCAACTCAAAACTCATCAAAAGAATCCTAACTTATGCTTATCATAGGAAATCAGCATGTTTTTGGTTTGGCGATAGTGACTTAGCATCATTTTGTGCGTTTCGCGACCAAAACCTGATTTTTTGTAGCCACCAAACGGAGCATGTGCGGGGTAAGCATGGTAGCAGTTCACCCAAACGCGTCCGGCCTGAATGGCACGGGGCACGGTATACAATTCGTGAGCATCACGCGTCCAGACTCCTGCACCTAATCCGTAAAGCGTATCGTTCGCAATAGAAATGGCTTCTTCCGTATCCTTAAACGTAGTTACGGATAAAACCGGACCGAAGATTTCTTCCTGGAAAATCCGCATTTTGTTGTGTCCTTTCAGGATGGTTGGCTGGATGTAATAACCATTTTCCAGACCGCTATTCTGATGGAAGGCCGCTCCGCCGGTTAATACCTGAGCTCCTTCCTGCTTACCAATTTCGATGTAAGACAGAATTTTCTCGTACTGATCTTTCGAAGCCTGAGCTCCAAGCATGGTATCTGCCGAAAGTGGACTACCCATCTTGATTGCTTTTGTCCGGGCAATTACTTTCTCAATGAACTTTTCGTAAATGGACTCATGCACCAGTAATCGCGAAGGACAGGTACAGATTTCTCCCTGATTGAGAGCGAACAATACGGCTCCCTCGACGGCTTTGTCCAGGAATTCATCATCTTTATCCATCACGCTGGGGAAGATGATATTGGGCGATTTACCCCCTAATTCCATTGTAGCTGGAATCAGATTCTCAGCCGCATATTGAAGAATCAGACGGCCTGTGGTCGTTTCACCCGTAAAGGCTACTTTCGCCACCCGATTAGAAGAAGCCAGTGGTTTACCTGCTTCCAGACCAAAACCATTCACTACATTCAGTACGCCTTCAGGTAATAAATCACCGATTAATTCCAGTAAAACCAGAATACTCGTTGGCGTCTGCTCGGCTGGTTTCAGCACAATGGTACATCCCGCCGCCAGGGCCGGAGCTACTTTCCAGGTAGCCATTAGCAATGGGAAGTTCCAGGGAATAATCTGGCCTACTACGCCAATGGGTTCGTGAATGTTCAGCGAAACGGTATTTTCGTCCAGTTCTGCCACCGAGCTTTCTTCAGCCCGAATTACCCCTGCATAATACCGGAAGTGGTCAATAACCAGTGGTAAATCCGCTGCGGTAGTCTCACGAAGTGGCTTCCCATTATCAATCGTCTCTACCTTGGCGAGATAATCCAAATTCTGCTCAATGCGGTCAGCAATTTTCAGCAGTACATTACTACGATTCGCTACTGATGTTTTGGACCATTTCGGGAAAGCCGCATGAGCCGCATCCAGGGCCGTTTCTATATCTTCGGCAGTCGATCGGGCTACCTGGCAAAATACTTTCCCATCGATGGGAGAAATGTTATCAAAATATTGACCGCGAGCCGGAGCTACCCATTTTCCACCAATGTAATTTTCGTATCGTTCTTTAAAGGTCGGACGATCCGTCCGTACCGGAGCTTCGAGTGTCGCTTCCATAATCCAATTGTTTAAGAGGTTTACTAAGACAAAGATCAGGAATTAGTCTATTTTTTATTGGATTGATCCTATCAAAGAAAGTAACGATTCTATCAATTTGAGGCGAAGTGAAAGAAATGATCCTAATCAAAAATTAAACTTCGCTCAGCTTTTCCACTGGCAACAAGAACCGTTAGTAAACCTACAGAAATGCTTTTCGTAACTCTCAATATTCTAGAAGCAAAGCCACCAACAGAAAAACTGGACTTCCGCTACCAGCTTTTTCGCTGGTAGCATGAGTTACTAGTAAACCCAGTAAGCTGAATCTGAAAACTTTCAACAACCGCTAACTAAGAACATACCCGTAAAACAACCGCTGCCAGCAAAAAAGCTGGCAGCAAATCATAAATCATATCAAGGAAAAACTGATCTTCCGCTACCAGCTTTTTCGCTGGTAGCATGAGTTACTAGTAAACCCAGTAGGTTGAATCTGAAAACTTTCAATTAGCATCAAAGCAAGGCCACCAGCAAACCACAAAAAAAGCCAGCGAATTCGCTGGCCTTCTCAAGAACGAATACGTATCCACTAATTAAGCCGATACTGAACGGGCGTGCTTTGCGTATAGCGTTTGAAGAGTTTCAGAAAATGATTCAGATTATTAAATCCGCAGGCTACGCTAATATCACCAACGCTCCGATTGGTTGTTTTGAGTAGTCGCTGAGCCAACTGTATCCGTTGCTGATTAATAAACTCCAGTGGCGATAGGCCAAACTGAGCTTTAAACTGTCGATAAAAACTAGGCTCACTCATGCAGGCCTTATCGGCTAACTGTCTGACATTAAAGGTTTCATGTAGGTGATCCTTAATGTATTGAGTAATAAAAGCCAGTCGATTCGTACTGCTGTGTTGCTGACTGTTTTCAATTAATAACCGACGAGCCTGCGTTTGAATCAATCGCATGGTTAATTCTTTCATTACCAGATCAGCGAAGAAATCTTTAGCCGGATTATTCTCCGTAAAAATGTCTATCAGCCGACTAATCAAGCTATTTACCGTCGAAGAATTCGTGAAGTAAAAACTGCTGTCCGACCATCGCCATCCCGAGGGTGAATCAACGAGTGGAATGTTTTCATTTAAAAGATCCGTATACTTCGCAATCTGATCCTGACCAATGGCCAGAGCCAGGCATTGCGTTGGCGTTGAAAAAGTAGCTTCCGGGAAATCAATTCGCATGGTTCGATTACCCGGAACCAGCACCGACTCTCCCGGATGATAGTCAAAATCCGGGGTATCTTCGAGGTGCATGACTTTCTTGCCCCGAATCATACTCGTCAGCACCGGACTGTGAAAAGTTAACTCTACGGCCCGGGCCTGCGAATGCGTTTCGTAAATATTCAGTTCAGCGGTATCCAGCGTATAAGCCGTTCGATTTTCAACGACCTGCTCTAACCGGCGATTTCTCAAATGACTTCTGAGATCAAACAAAGAATCCGATTTCATAGCATTACGATCTTCTGAAGTTCAGAAGTATTTCTTCTGAAGGCTGGCAATATACTTACAATATCCAATTTATTCTAACTATAATATAAAACGTTTTATATCGCGGAAAAGTTATACTTATGAGTTTAATAATTGGTTTTGGTGATTAGAATTATTACCTCTATCTGATGGCTCAGAGTTTTATGTACTGTATCAGCCTTCCATTCCATCATCATTCCTTTACTCATTCAACATTTAATCCGCTCTATGTATTTTCGAATCGCTCTACTGATTAGTTGCATACCTATGATTACTCAGGCTCAGGACAGCCTGCGAACCCGCGATTTGAAGCCCGTAGAGATCCAGTCTACCAGACTTCAAACTGCCGAAAACCGGAGTCCATTTTCGGTGTCCGTATTGAATCAGTCCCGCCTTCAGATTGGACAACCTCAGCTTTCGCTTTTCGACGCGATGGGGACTATTCCGGGTGTTTTTTCCCAGAACCCAGACAATTTTGCCCAGGACTTACGCATTTCCATTCGGGGTTTTGGAGCCCGTTCTTCTTTTGGCATTAGGGGATTGAAAGTATTACTTGACGGCATTCCCGAATCAACGCCCGACGGCCAGGCCAAGGTGAATAATTTTGATGTAGGAAGTTTGGGGCAACTCGAAGTTATTCGTGGGGCTTCTTCGGCTTTGTATGGAAATGCTTCTGGCGGTATTCTTTCGTACACCACGGAAACGCCAGCGTATAATTTTGTGGAAGCTCAGGCCGTAGCAGGTAGTTATGGTTTCCAGCGGTATCAACTGAAAGTAGGTCAGAAATGGAAGCAGTCGACCTTGTTGCTGAATGCCAGTCGTAACCTTCAGGATGGATACCGGGACTATTCTTCCATGAATAACTGGTTACTAAATCTAAAATTCCAGCACGAATTTACGGCTTCCAATAAGTTAACCATCCTCTACAATCTTTCAAAAAACACAGCCGAAGATCCCGGCGGATTAACTCTTCAGCAAGTCGGAGAAAACCGTCGTATGGCTCGTCCGCAAAACGTGCAGTTCCAGGCTTTTTCGGGAGCTACTCAACAGCGTATCGCAGCTATTTATGACCATTTAATTGGTAAAAAACATCAGTTTCAGGCCCGCACATTCTGGACCAATCGAGACTTTGAAAACCGGCTGGCTTTTCTTGCCGGGGGCAACGTTCAGTTTCTCCGTAATTACATGGGGGGTGGCGTTAGTTACCAATACACCGATCAATTTGGGTCCGTTTCATACCGTTTAAAAACAGGGGTTGATATTGAAAACCAACAGGATAACCGGAAACGATATAATAATATTGACGGTCAGCAAGGCCCGCTCTCACTGGAACAGGTAGAAACCTTTCGTAACATTGGAGCGTATGCTTTACAGGAGTTTGGCTTGCTGAAAAATACTTTATTAACCATCGGTACGCGTTACGATGCTATTCGCCTGAACGTTAATGATGAATTCCTGAGTGATGGCGATCAGTCGGGTAGCCGGAATTATCACCGCTTTAGCCCAACCGCTGGTCTGAACTGGGAGTATCAGCCCGAACGCAGCGTTTACGCCAATTTCTCTACCAGTTTTGAAACCCCTGCTTTGACAGAATTAGGTACGAATCCAAGTAATCTGGGCGGCTTTAACTCCGAACTCGGGCCAATGCGGGCTCAGAATTTTGAAGTGGGAACGAAGGCTACTTTTAACAAAGTAAAAGTTGATGTAGCCGTCTTTCAGGTTAATGTTCGGGGTGAAATTGTCCCTTATCAGTTAAGCGAGTTTGCGGGCCGTACTTTTTACAGAAATGCGGGTAACTCCCGCCGTCGTGGCGTTGAATTAGGGCTGACGGCTCAGCTAGTGGAGGGATTAACTGCTTATGCAAATTACACGTATTCCGACTTTAAATACCTGAATTACACCACGACTTCCGGGACTTTTGATGAAAATCAACTACCGGGTATTCCACCGCACTTTGGATACGGCGAACTACGTTATTTTCGTCCCAAAGGCTTTTATGGAATCGTTCAGTTCCGTAGAAACGGCACGTTCTACGCTGACGATGCCAATCAGGTAAAAACGGAAGCTTTTAGCTTGCTGAATTTACGTTTTGGCTGGCAAATCAAGTGGAATAAATGGTCGCTGGAACCTTTTGGCGGGATTAATAACCTGTTGAATCAGAAGTACTTTGCGAATGTACAAATCAATGCTGCCGGCGGCAGATACTTCGAACCAGCCACGAGTCGAGCCTTTTTTGGTGGGGTGAAGGTGAGAGTGTGGTAGTTGACTGTTGTTAGTTTTCAGTTAAAACTGGTAGTATATGTTTCGCCTCAGATTCGTGAGAAGAGCATCTGGGACGCTAAAGTTTCCGCCGTGGTTGGTGTCCTCACCAACCAGTATTCTTTCTGCCATGGTTGGTGTCCCCACCAACCATTCATATAAAGTACAGCGGCTGTTGGAGACACCAGCCACGGCGGGAAACGGCTGATGAAGACACCAGCCACGGCGGGTATTAAACACCAAACATTATCCCGGATGATAATCCGGGGCTACTCAGAATTAACCCCTCTGGGGTTATTACATTCATCGTCAAAAGTCTCCCCTACCTTTATAGGTTTTCCCTTTTCAACTGAAAACCCCAAACTGAAGACGGTAAACAAACGCAATGAAAGAAATAAAGTCCATAATCGAGCATTACTTAAAAATTGATTTTTCGACAACGCGAGCGGCTCTGGCAACAGTGGTGCGGGTGGAAGGTTCGTCTTATCGCCGGGTCGGGGCAAGAATGCTGGTTACCGAAGACGGACAATGGATTGGAGGTATTTCAGGCGGATGTCTGGAAGGCGACGCTCTCAAACGAGCCAGACTGGCTATGTCAACGGGTAAGGCTTCCATGGTCACGTACGATACCACAGATGACGATCCGTATCAGATTGGTGTTGGACTCGGTTGTAATGGAATTATCGATGTATTACTAAGTCCACTGGATCCGAACGATACCCATAATGCCGTTTTGCAGTTACAGCCGCTGGTTTTCCGTCGACAACCCTCAGTAGTCATTACCGTGATTGATAGTGTTTTAGACGAGTTACCCAAAGGCTCCGTCCATCGCTTTGAATCACAGGAAAACTTTGAATTTCCGATTGCAAGAAAAGAGGTAATGGATTGCATCCACACTTGCTTAACAAACGAGAAATCAGCTCTACAAACATTAACGGGCGATTTTGGCAGCATTACCCTTTTACTGGAAATCATCCCGCCGCCTATTCACCTCTTCATTCACGGTGGCAACTATGACATTTTCCCACTTGTTCGGCAGGCAAAAGAGTTAGGCTGGCTAAGCACCGTTTTCTGTAATCCTCAGAAAATCAATAAATCTTTGTTCGATTGGGCCGATCATGTTGTTCAGAAACACACCGAAATTAAACCCGACGATTATACCGCTGTGGTTCTAATGGCTCACGATCTGGAAACGGATTTTCAGAATTACCAACGTTACATCACGGCAACTCAGGTGCCTTACATCGGCTTATTAGGTCCCAGAAAGCGTTTTGAGAAGATGATTCAGCGATTGGATGACGAAGGGATTACGCTTTCTACCGAACAATTTCAGCGAACCTATAGTCCAGCCGGACTGGATACCGGAGCAGCCACGCCCGAAGAGATCGACTTATCCATTTTAGCGGAAATCAGAACGGTTTTCTCGCATCGCGAAGGCGGTCAGCTCCGCAAACGAAAAACTCCGATTTATAGCGAAGAATCCTGATACTAGTTTGAGTGTTTGACGTGGAGAAAGTTATCCCTGATAAGCAAAAACATTCAATCATTCAATCATTCAATCATTCAATCATTCAAACTCATTTACTTACTTCAATACTCCATTCATTACCGCTTGCTATCTTGAATTTTTCGGCGAAGTTATCCATATTCAGGGCTAGTGAAACTTGTAATAGACTGTTCAGATAAACTAAAGGTTGCCCTTCTTTGACGGCTCCAAACGTCTGAACATAGGGCATTTTGCCTTCGTACTTCTTTTTTTGATTCTGATAAATCCGAACAGTTAACAGCTCACCCGTTTTCACACCTAGTTCCTGAAATAACGTTGCTGGAATATTGGTCCAGACGTTCCCGTATTGAACATCCAGAATCGAAATATTCCCTTTCAGAACCGAACCTTGTTTACTGGCTTTCTGGTAGGGAATCATTACGACCTGTTTAGGTAAGACCTCTCCTACCTCTTCAAAGTTTATAACTCCAGCGGCCAGCCGGGCAGCGGTGTAAGCGTAGACATCCCGACCGTGAAACGTGTAGGACTTACCCGAATCCTTCCGGCGATTCACCGCTTCGTTAATTTCTCTAACCTCATCAATTCCTTCCGATTCGGCTAGTAACGTCAGCGTTCCGTTATCAGGCGTTACTATATAATGACCCGCTTTTGTCTTTAGTACTACCGACTTCCGGCTGGTCCCAACACCGGGATCCACCACTGAGACAAATACAGTTCCTTTGGGCCAGTACGGTACGGTTTGTTCCAACCGGTAAGCGGCCTCCCAAATGTTATAAGCCGGAATTTCGTGCGTTAAATCAAATAACTTCAACTCCTGAGAAACGCCCATTGCTACGCCTTTCATGGCCGAAACAGCTCCGTCTTTCAGACCAAAATCGGATTGAAAAACCACGATTTTCTGTTGAGCGATACCCAGGTTCGCCAATCCAAGAATTACAATAAGCGATTGTAAAAAATAGCCTCATCATCTAGTTTTTCGCTGCCTTACCTTATTATTTCGTTTTTCGTTAGTGTACAAACGTCCCAACCTGACCCTCGAATGAATATCCTATGCAATTAAACAATTTTCGACTATTAATCACTCGACTCGTTAGTCTTGAAGAAGACAAAGAACAAGAACAGGAGATTGTTCAGTCCATCAAAAAAGGAGCCGTTCTGTGGGGAACTAACCTTTGGGTTCTGGTGGCAGCCGTTTTCATTGCATCCATTGGATTGAACATTAACTCCACGTCTGTCATCATTGGGGCCATGCTCATTTCCCCGCTAATGGGCCCGATTTATGGCATTGGTTTAAGCCTGGCGACTTACGATTTTGCCTTCTTTAAAAGTGCCCTTCGCAACCTGCTGATTTTCGTTCTTTTCAGCTTAGGTAGTTCAACCATTTATTTCTGGCTGAGTCCTTTGAAAGAAGTACAACCCGAAATGATCGCCTATACACATCCCAGCGTTTGGGACGTTTTGGTTGCTCTGATTGGTGGGGTCGCTGGGATCGTAGGAGCCTCCCGAACCCGAAAGGGAACCATCGTTACGGGTGTGGCTATCGCTACCGGAATGATGTTACCGCTTTGCACAGCGGGTTATGGGATCGCCAATCAAAACTGGTCTTTCGTGGCGGGAGCTTTCTATCTGTTTACCATTAATGGAATCTGCATCGCATTCTCTACCTATCTGGTAGTGCGTTACCTCAATTTTGAACCGTATCAATACGTAGAAAAAGAAACGCAGAACTGGGTACGCCGAACCATGACCTGGCTGATGATTCTGACTTTGCTTCCCAGTATTTATTTAGCTTATCAGCTCGTGGCGGATTCCATTTA
This sequence comes from Siphonobacter sp. SORGH_AS_0500, assembly GCF_031453245.1. Taxonomy (NCBI): domain Bacteria; kingdom Pseudomonadati; phylum Bacteroidota; class Cytophagia; order Cytophagales; family Cytophagaceae; genus Siphonobacter; species Siphonobacter sp. SORGH_AS_0500. The sequence continues at coordinate 1,710,109 of NZ_JAVIYT010000001.1, read as the reverse complement.
TCGCAGAAATCTCAAGCTTTTCATCGACGAAAAAATCAGGGGTAATAACCATTACGTCATTCAGCAAACGGTTTTGCCTTCGGCTCGAGGCAGAAAGGTGGAGTTATTAATCGTGGGTCAGCGTATTTCCAGCCAGGAGTTAGACTCGCTAAAAAGTCAGTTACCTCGTTATCGACTAGATCATACCGAGTTATCCTTCCGCTACGGCTTTGATGATACCATTCTGGCGGAAACGTCCCGGAGTGTATTAACCGAAACGGAAAAGCTATTACTTACGCAACGGATGGAGATGGATTCCCTCCGAAAAAATAGCCAGTTGGAAACACAGATTCCGCAAATTGCTCAGGAACTAAAAGCCATTTACCCGGAAATTGTAGAGGTGTCCATCGGGAAACACCTATCGACTGATGGCACCACCAATCAAGAGCAAACGGTTTGTTTACTAAAAATGGCAAAACCAGACGGGAGCTTACTACCTAAAGTACAACATTGGCTGGCCATTCGACTTCGAAAACCAGAAGCGGCGATTACCGTTTTGATCAGAAAAATGTAACTGGATGGCAGGTTTGTGAAATAAAGGCAGGTTCCCACCTGCCACTTGGAAGGAACGAGAGGGAATCTCGCACCAGTCGGTCTTAGTTAGTTAAACCAAAATTCTTGATAAAGCAGACTACATTACAAGTTCCCAAGTAGAGACGCGACTTCATCGCGTCTGGGTAAGAGGCGGTTTTGGGTTACCTCTGTATTGCTTCCTACGCCGTGGTTGGTGTCTCACCAACCACTATTTGCGTACCCATGATTGGTGGACTGGTGAGACACCAGCCATGGCGGGAATACTATTTCCATCTCCCGGCCAGACGCGATGAAGTCGCGTCTCTACCCTTTTAAAACCAAATCTCGGATTTAACTACGTTTACTACCTCACAGATTTTCTTAGAGTCACTCATCTCTATCCGAGTGACTCTAAGAAAAAGAAAGGTACAAATCCATAGACTTCAGCCCAACCGATGCCAGCTTTTTTACGCCGTGGTTGGTGTCTCACCAACCACTATTTGCGTACCCATGACTGGTGGACTGGTGAGACACCAGCCATGGCGGGGAATACTATTTCCATCTCCCGGCCAGACGCGATGAAGTCGCGTCTCTACCCTTTTAAAACCAAAATTTCGGGTTTAACTGCATTTACTACCTTACAGATTTTCTTAGAGTCACTCATCTCTATCCGAGTGACTCTAAGAAAAAGAAAGGGGCAAATCCATAGACTTCAGCCCAACCGATGCCAGCTTTTTTGCTGGCATCATTCGTCTAATATCCAATTGTTAACCCATCGCAGTCGCTTAGCTCTAGCCGAATAACGCTGTTTTAGGATGGAGAAAGATACTTTGTTACTAGCTACCGTTTCGCCTCCCAACGGCCAGAGGCCTAGAACTAGGTAGTCACTCGGCTGGAGCCGAGCGACTGCGGGAGCCTTTAAGATTTGAAATAATAAAACCGCTTTCAACTCTGTCTTAGAGTTAAAAGCGGTTTTATTATTTAGATCAGTAAAGTAAGTCTTTAGCCTCTTTCAATAAGCGAGCGTTGGAGCCAGCCATTTTTCGGCTTCCTCAAGCGTCATGCCTTTGCGTTTGGCATAATCTTCGACCTGATCTTTCTGAATTTTACCAATTGTAAAGTAACGGCTGTCAGGGTGACTGAAATACCAGCCACTAACCGAACTAGCCGGATACATGGCAAAGCTTTCGGTTAGGACAATCCCCAACTCCTCTGCTCCTAACAGATCAAACATCGTCCGTTTTTCGGTGTGTTCGGGACAAGCCGGATACCCCGGTGCCGGACGAATCCCCTGGTATTTTTCGTCAATCAGAGACTCATTATCCAGCTTTTCATCGGAAGCATACCCCCAGAATTCCTTACGAACCCGGGCGTGCATTAACTCCGCAAAGGCTTCCGCCAGACGGTCGGCAATGGCCTTAACCATGATGCTGCCGTAATCGTCGTGATCCTTTTCGTACTTCTCGAGTAAGGCTTCAATTCCAATACCCGCCGTCACCGCAAAGCCACCGATGTAATCCGTATGAGCACTTTCCAGCGGAGCAATGAAATCAGCCAATGAGTAATTTGGCAGATTTCCAGCCTTCAGACTTTGCTGACGTAACTGATGTAAGGTCGCCAACGCAGGGGTCGCTATTACGTCCGTTTCATCGATCTTACCTTCCTGAGAAGCCCGACTGATTTTGTATTCCAGATGCGTATGCGAGCCGTGGCGTTCGCAGGCTACTTCCTTCCTGATCTCTTCGAAAGGATGCAGAATAATATCGTCTTCGTGACTATTGGCAGGCCAGAAACCAATAACGGCTTTTGCTTTTAACGATTGATCGTGAATGATTTCCAACAGAAGATTATTCGCGTCTTCGTACAATTTCTTGGCTTCATCTCCTACCACCTTATCTTCAAAAATGGCTGGGTATTTGCCGTGCAACTGCCAGGTTTGGAAGAAAGGCGTCCAGTCAATGTATTGGGCAATTTCGGCCAGCGGATAATCTTCAAATACCTTCGTACCTAAGAAACTCGGTTTGTAAGCTTTGAAATTATCCCAGTCGATCTTCACCTTATTTTGACGGGCGGCTTCAATCGTTACGAAGTTTTTATCCGATTTACGCTTGGCGTGATCTTCCCGAAGCTTGGCGTATTGCTGCTTGATTTCGCTGTGAATTTCCGCTAATGTTTGCTTATTCTGCGTCAAACGACCTGCCACCGGAACCGAACGCGAAGCATCCAGCACGTGAATAACCGGCCCGGAATATTGCGGATCAATTTTCACGGCTGTATGGATTCGGGAAGTGGTAGCACCGCCAATGAGGAGGGGCATTTTCATACCCTGACGTTCCATTTCCTTCGCCACACCCACCATTTCGTCCAAACTGGGCGTAATCAAACCGGATAATCCGATAATATCAACATTATGCGTTTTGGCAGCTTCCAGAATTTTATCCGTTGGCACCATTACCCCTAAGTCAACAATTTCGTAGTTATTACAGCCCAGCACTACGCCCACGATATTCTTACCAATATCGTGCACGTCGCCTTTTACGGTTGCCAGCAAAATGCGTCCGGCAGTAGAACCAGCCTCTTTGCTTGCTTCGATAAAAGGTTGCAGGTAGGCTACGGCTTTCTTCATCACGCGAGCCGATTTTACCACCTGAGGCAGGAACATTTTTCCTTCACCAAATAAATCACCGACGATGTTCATGCCATCCATCAATGGACCTTCGATCACCTCAATGGGTTTTTCGTAAGCCTGGCGACATTCTTCTACGTCTTCATCAATAAAATCGGCGATGCCTTTCACCAACGCGTGCGATAAGCGTTCTTTTACGGGTAACTGCCGCCAGGAATAATCCGGGCCCGTATCGGTTTTGCCTTTCGACTTTACCGTTTCCGCAAACGCCACCAGACGTTCCGTTGAGTCAGGGCGACGGTTGAGGATAACGTCTTCAACCAGCTCCAGAAAATCCTTGGGAATTTCATCGTAAATCGTCAACTGACCCGCGTTTACGATTCCCATATCCATACCCGCCTTGATCGCGTAATACAAGAATACGGAGTGAATGGCTTCGCGAACGGGTTCGTTCCCCCGGAAACTGAACGACACGTTAGACACCCCACCCGACACTTTAGCGTAGGGTAAGTTTTCTTTAATCCAGCGAGTGGCATTAATGAAGTCTACGGCGTAATTGTTATGTTCATCAATCCCCGTCGCAACGGTTAGGATATTGGGATCAAAAATGATGTCCTGTGGAGGGAAACCTACTTCGTCTACCAGAATTCGATATGCTCGTTCGCAAATCTGAATTCGGCGTTCGTAGTTATCAGCCTGGCCGTTTTCATCAAAAGCCATGACCACAGCAGCGGCTCCGTACCGTTTGACGGTTTGGGCGTATTCCTTGAATTTTTCCTCCCCTTCTTTCAGCGAGATCGAGTTCACAATGGCCTTGCCCTGCACACATTTCAGTCCGGCTTCGATCACTTCCCATTTGGAAGAGTCGATCATAAGGGGAACTTTCGAAATGTCCGGTTCAGAAGCAATCAGGTTCATGAAAGTCGTCATGGCTGAAGCCCCGTCAATCATCCCTTCATCCATGTTTACGTCAATAACCTGAGCTCCACTTTCTACCTGCTCACGAGCCACAACCAGTGCCTCATCGTATTTATTTTCCCGAATCAGACGAGCGAATTTCTTCGAACCGGTTACGTTACAACGTTCACCGATGTTCAGGAAGAGAACTTTTTCCTTGGTTACTTCAATGGGTTCCAGTCCGGAAAGCTTCAGCACGGGCTCTTCCACGGGAAGATGACGAGGCTGATGTTTTTCCGCGATTTCAGCAATCCGACGAATGTGACCGGGGGTAGTTCCGCAACAACCCCCAATGATGTTAATCAAACCATCTTTCAGGAAACCGTTAATGGTTTCGCCCATTTGCTCGGGCGTTTCGTCGTATTCTCCCATCTCATTCGGTAACCCTGCATTGGGGTGAGCCGAGGTAAAGAAAGGGGATTTGTCTGCCAGGGTTTGTACGTAAGGACGCATCAAATCGGCTCCTAACGCACAGTTCAACCCAACGGAAAGTAAAGGTAAATGGGAAACAGAGGTCAGGAAGGCTTCCGTGGTTTGCCCCGAAAGCGTTCGTCCCGAAGCGTCGGTAATGGTGCCTGACACCATAATGGGCACTTCAAATTTCTCTGCCTTTGGAATATGGACAGGCCAGGGTAGCTTACCGCTGGTTACATCCTGGTAATAGGTATCAATAGCAAACAGAGCCGCTTTCGCATTGAGTGTATCGAAAATGGTTTCAACCAGCAGAATATCGCTACCTCCTTCTACCAGAGCCTTCGTCTGTTCGTAATAGGCTCCGACGAGCTGATCGAAAGTAATGGCCCGGTAACCAGGGTTATTTACATCCGGCGAAAGGCTGGCGGTACGGTTGGTTGGTCCCATAGAACCGGCTACGTAACGCGGCTTCTCAGGATTGCGAGCCGTGTATTCATCCGCTACCTCGCGGGCAATGCGGGCCGATTCATAGTTCAGTTCATACACTAACTCTTCCATCCCATAATCGGCCATGGCAATCCATGTACCTGAAAATGAGTTCGTTTCTACAATATCAGCCCCGGCTTCGTAGTATTCACCGTGAATGGTTTTGATAATGTCGGGTCGGGTTAACACGAGTAAATCGTTGTTACCCTTAAGCGGATGGGGCCAGTCGGCAAAGCGAGAGCCCCGATAGTCTTCTTCTTCCAGCTTATACCGCTGGATCATCGTACCCATCGCTCCATCAAGGATTAGAATACGGTTTTTAAGAAGCGTACGGATGTCGGGTTTTTGAATCGTAGTCGTCGTCATAAGTCACGAAACGATGCCGGATTGGAGTCGGCGTTGTGTCCAGAAATTGAAAGTATAGAATGAAACAACATGCAAAGATAGGGTGAGTTTAGCATTTGCTTTGGACCAGTTCCAGTGTTTTTGTGATTAACCAGAACCTATCAAATGTTGAACTCTAAAAGTAGGGTAATTTGTTCTTGCTCGCCAAAGACTTTGTAAAGGTAATAGCTTAGCTAGTCGGTTTTTCTATTTATCGGTAATGACCAGGGATTTTATATCCTACCAGATCATGGATTTGTAGCCTTTATGCTCTAGAGATTTTTATTACGTCTGGGAAGAGTCGGTTTTTCTTACATCCGCCCATCCAACCAGGGTGGAAGCATATACCTAAAACAAAACCCCGGATTGTCATCCGGGTCCATCCAGACCGGGGCTATTGATATTGAATCCCTCCGGGGTTAGTATTCTCATTTCCAAACGTCTCTCCAATCGCCCTGGCTGGTATCCTCACCAGCCCTTAGTAAAAGCCTAGTTGTTGGTGAGGACACCAGCCAGGGCGGGGGCTTGTACCTGAAACAAAAACCCCGGATTAATATCCGGGGCTATCCATATTAAACCCCTCCGGGGTTAAGATCTCCATTTCCAAACGTCTTGCCTACCTTTACGGGTTTCTCTTTACAACTGACAACTGACAACTGACAACTGACAACTGACAACTGACAACTGACAACTGACAACTGACAACTGACAACTGACAACTGACAACTCATCGAATCATTCCCAGCGTACTTTCCAGCCCCATACCCCTTGAACCTTTAATGAGGAAATGGGTGTCTGTCATGGGGTGTTCTTCCAGCCAAACATGGAGACCGAATTTATCGGGGAAGTAATACGCCCGGGGTAAGTATTTCAGGGCGTGTTGCATCAATGGGCCTGCCAGCAACACATAATCAAAATGGCATTCGGAGATGAGTTTACCCATCATTTCGTGCTCGTAAGGGCCTTCTTCGCCCAACTCAAACATATCGCCCAAAATCACCAGTTTTTTCTCAGCTTTCAGAGCTTCGAAGTTTTTCAGGGCTGCTCCCATCGAACTCGGATTGGCGTTGTACGCATCCAGCCAGATCGTGTTACTCCCTTTTTCAATGATCTGCGAACGATTATTTTCCGCCACATACCCCGCAATGGCTTCATGAATCTCCTCTTCCGCTACTCCGAAGAAGCTCCCCAACGTCATGGCCGCTCGCATGTTAATGAAGTTATAATCTCCCATTAAATGCGTCTCGATCCGATTCTCCCCCTGCTGATAAATGACATTCGGATTACTTTCCACTAGTTCGACATCGGTTCGGTAAGGCAAGATTCGTTCCGCAGTAGCCTGACGTTCCTGGAGCATGTCCATGAGTGTTACGTCTTGCTGATCTACAAAAATCTGACCATTGGTTTTAATGAGGAAATCATACAACTCGCCTTCACCATCACGAACGCCCTGCAAGCCACCAAAACCCTCCAGGTGCGATTTACCAATATTGGTGATCAGGCCAAGTCCGGGTTCACAAATACGAACTAACTCATCAATATCCCCTTTCTGATTTGCCCCCAGCTCAATAATGGCCAGTTCAGCGTCTTTCGGTAAGGACAAGATCGTCAATGGAACGCCGATGTAGTTATTGTAATTTCCGGGCGTTGCGAAGGTTTTATATTTCTTTGATAATACCCGATTAACCAATTCTTTGGTCGTCGTTTTTCCATTCGAACCGCCAATTCCGATAAAAGGAATCTGAAGTAACCTGCGGTGATGTAAGGCCAGTTTCTGAAGGGCATGTAAGGTATTCTCCACCACCAGGCAACGCTCATCTACGGCATATTCGGCGTTATCCATCACGACGTAGGCCGCTCCATTTTCCAGGGCTTTTGCCGCGAAGGTATTGGCATCGAACTTCTCTCCTTTCAGAGCAAAAAACAGGGCTCCCGGCTCAATTTTACGGGTATCAATCGAAACACTGCTGCAAGTCAGGTACTTTTGGTGAAGTTCTGTAATCATCATCTGAAATTCGTATGGAAGAAGCGTCTGGCCGTTTATTCAATCTAAACTTTAAACGCTAAACCGGAGTTCTGTTCGTTTTACTACTGATTCGACAAAGATGCAATGAAAAACCATTACCTGTTAACCGCCCTTGGGCTGCTTTATTGTTTTATTTCGTTCTCTACCTCTGGACAGACTTTTTCCTTTGCCTTTGATACCACCGCTCAGGTAAGTATTCAGGGCCGTACGCTTCCTAATGCCTGGGCGGGTGGACTGAACGCTCCCCAATTTTCCAAAATGCATCTGAATCAGGATACGGTGGAGGATTTGGTGGTGTTTGATCGTACTACCAGTAAAGTTTTCACCTTCGTAGCCGTAGCTCAGGGAGGCAGTTACGTCTGGCGTTATGCTCCTCAATACGAAGCGATTTTTCCAGAGATGGATAGCTGGATGCTGCTGCGTGATTTTGATCAGGATGGTCGAAAAGACTTATTCGCCCGCCATACTGCTGGCGTGCAGGTGTACCGGAATGTAGCCACCAGCGATGGGAACTTTAAATGGGAATCCGCCGCTGTTCCCCTAATGACGCAGGGGTTTTCCGGAAAAGTGAACCTACAGATTTCCTCACCCGATATTCCGGGCATTGAAGACCTTGACGGCGATGGCGATATAGACCTGGTATTGTTCGATCCTTCGGGAAACTTTACGGAATACCACCAGAACATGAGCGTCGAGCGAACGGGCAAGGCTGGGCTTGATTTTCAAAAGATTGGGTATTGCTGGGGTAACTTCATTAAGGAACACTATGGCGACATCTGCTTTAATATGGATTGTAACACAGGCATGAGTCACTGTGCCGATACCAGCAATGTTACCAACCCCGGCGGTCGTCCCAAGCATACGGGGAATACGCTGTTACTCTGGGATTTTAACGGCGATGGACTGAAAGACATTTTTTTTGGACACGTGACCCAAAATCGCATTGCCTATATGCCGAACGTAGGTACGAAGCAAACGGCCAAATTTGCTTCCGCCGACTATAACTTCCCCAATGACCACCCCGTTGATTTTTATATTTTCCCTTCTTCTTTTGCGGAAGACGTTACTTTCGATGGAAAACCAGATTTCATTTCAGCCATTAACGTTTATCAGGACGATCAACTGAAACAAATCAATTTTCGGAAATCGGCCTGGTTGTATGAAAACACTGGCACCTTCGCTAAACCTGCGATTACCTTCCGAAAAGAAAATTTTCTTCAGGATGAAATGGTAGACCTGGGCACTAACGCCACCACCGCCCTGGCCGATATTGACGGCGATGGCGATTTGGATTTGCTGGTGGGTTACGCTGGTGTACGTTCAGATCAGGGGTATCGCGGAGGAATTGCCTTATTCCGAAATACGGGAACGCCTCAGAAAGCTCATTTTGTGCTGGAGACAGAAGATTACCTTGGATTGGCCGCTCAGATTCAGAGTAAAGAAAATCTATTAATTACGGAGGTGAAGGTTTTCGTAACCGATCTCACGGGCGACGGCATCCCGGATCTGGGTTTTACAGCTGAAACGTTTGTGAGTTCAATGATTCGTTACATTCCTAATAAAGGCAGTCGAAACGCTGCTTTTCAATTGAACAGTACTGACTTAACTTCCTTACCCTTGCCCGATGGTTATTACTTTGGGGCAGTTCCGGTGTATCAGGACGTAAACCGTGATGGAAAAATTGATGTGTTACTGGGCACGTATTACGGAAGCATTCAGTATCATCGAAATATCGGAACAAACACCCAGCCAGTGTACCAAGTCGAAACGAAAACGTATGGTGGTTTGCAGGAAAATTACCTAAACCGGGGCTTTTCCATTACCTCCGCGGATGTCAATGGCGACGAACGTCCTGATTTGCTGGCTACCTATTCCAATGGATCGATGAGCGTTTTTAATGATTTTTTGAATCAGTCGGAGCTAAAGGCGGATACCAGTGCCATCACAGGTTCTATCGCTGGTATTACTTCGCTTCGACTCAGCGGTCCTGCTTCCATTGCTGCCGGAGATCTGGATAACGACGGCCTGCCCGATCTGATCGCTGGGACGGCTACGGGTGGATTACGTTTCCTGAAAAATAAATCTGAAAAGCTAAAGCCTACGCCGAATACGGGTTCGGAAATGGTAAAGATTTACCCCAACCCGATTAATCCCTACGAGCAGCAACTGGTTATTGAAACCGACGCTGAAGCTCAGGTTCAGGCTTATAGTATGTTGGGGCAATGGCTGGGTCAGGCCACACGCGTGACCGCTCAACGTTATACCTTAGATTTAAAAGGCCTTCCTACAGGCATGTATCTTATTGAAATTCAGACCGCTACCCGTGGAAAGATTACGCGTAAAGTGGTAGTAAGATAGCGAAAATTGGTAAAAGCCGCCTCAACCTAAGAAATACCCTCTATTTTTACCGCCTGAAACTCCTTTCTGCATGTTAAACTATATTGTCTGGGACGTTAACCCCGAAATTTTCAACATCGGATCTTTTTCGGTTCGTTGGTACGGGTTATTATTCGCCCTCGGTTTTCTGATTGGTCAGCGAATCATTCTGCACATTTTCCGCAAAGAAGGTTTACCCGAAGACTGGGTAGATAGCCTCACCTTATACATGGTACTGGCAACCGTAATCGGTGCTCGCGTGGGTCATTATATTTTTTACGAATATCCCATGTTCTTTGCCAACCCCTGGCGTTGGTTCAAGGATATGTTACTCCCCCCCTATGCGGGTCTGGCAAGCCACGGAGCAGCCATTGGTATTTTTACGGGATTATATCTCTTCGCCAGAGCCAAAAAAATTCACTTTTTCTGGATTACCGATCGTATCGTCATTACCGTTGCCCTGGCGGGTTGTTTCATTCGTTTGGGTAACCTTATGAATTCTGAAATCGTTGGCAAAGCTACGAGTGTGCCCTGGGCCTTTATTTTCGTTAATAACACGGAATTTTCTCCCGTGCCGCGTCATCCTTCGCAGTTATACGAAGCCATTTCCTGCTTCATTCTCTGCATCGTGCTTTACCTGATCTGGCGTCGATACAAAACCAATTTACCACAGGGTTTAACCACTGGAATTTTCATGGTTGTGGTTTTTACACTTCGTTTTGTGTACGAATTTTACAAAGAAAATCAGGTAACGTTTGAAGACCAGATGACCTATAACCTTGGTCAGCTTCTGAGTGTTCCAGCCGTGTTGTTTGGTTTGGTTGGTATTTTCTGGGCCATTCGCCGTCACGAAACCAGCATTTTCCTGAACTCGGCTCCGCAGTCAGTTCGTCAAAATGAATCAAAATAATTGCTCCTGATTACCCATAAAAAAAGAGCCATCGGTTTACACCGATGGCTCTTTTTTTATGCCCTCACTGGCTAATTATTTGACGATTCTCCAGTTAAAGGGGTATTTGTAGTATTCACCATTATTTGCTTTAATCGCAGCGATTACTACGAAAACAACATCAATGACTACAATAACAGGAAAGACTGCAAAACCCAGTCCACACGTAACAACGCCGAGTATGACACCACCAATGATGACAATCGACATCAGGATCTGAAAGTTTAAAGCTTCTTTACCGTGATAATCAACGTAGGACGAACGTTCGCGAAAAATGAGCCAGACAATCAGCGGTCCGAGGAAGGCCATGCCGCCTAGAAAGCTGGCAATAATGCTGCTCAAGTGAGCCAGCATCGCCCAGGTACGGGAATCAGGATCACTCAAGGGTATTGGGGTTTGAGAGTACGGTTGATTTTCCATAGATAGTCAGAGATAAGCAGATTGATTATGAGGCAATTCTATGCATTTTATTAAACAAGCCCAAAGAACTGCGGGTCTTTCCTTGCACAGAAAGGATAAACGGAATGATCCAAACTTATTTTGGTTCAAAAACGGTTTTGATCTGAAAATGGCGTCTGGCAAAAGTAAGTTGTGTGGAGTAGCTAGGGATCTAGTGCCCTCTTGGTAGCGACGCGACTTCATCGCGTCTGGCCGGAAAATGCGAATCCTTTGAATCGTAACAAAAACTGCCTCTTACCCAGACGCGATAAAGTCGCGTCTCTACCTGAATGCTTGATTGCTATGCTTTTTCAAATTGGCAATCATCCGCCCTCCTCCCTGGTTGGTGTCCTCACCAACCACTTAAGTAATGGCTGGTGAGGACACCAGCCAGGGCGGGAATGCGTAATCCTTCGAATCTTAACAAAAAACCGCCTCTTACCCAGACGCGATGAAGTCGCGTCTCTACCTGAATGCTTGATTGCTATGCTTTTTCAAATTGGCAATCATCCGCCCTCCTCCCTGGTTGGTGTCCTCACCAACCACTTAAGTAATGGCTGGTGAGGACACCCGCCAAGGCGGGAATATGTACCTAATATACGAAAACCCCGGATTGGCATCCGGGGCTATTCATATTAAACCCCTCCGGGGTTATACTCCCATTTCAAAACGTCTTCTCTATCTTTACGGATTTTCTCTTTTCCAAACCCCAAACCCCAAACCCCAAACCCCAAACCCCAAACCCCAAACCCCAAACCCCAAACCCCAAACCCCAAACCCCAAACTGCAGCGGCGGCCGCTCCAAACGCTAAAGGTAACTATTCTGCCGAGCCACCAATAATGCCCCGCGAACTACCGCTTCGTCGGCTAGTTGAGCCATGGCAAGTTTAGGTAAGGGACGGAAAGCTTCTACTACATACGTGGGCAATATCTTTTCAATAACCGATCGTAAATGATCGCTTAGGGGCAAGAAACCACCGCCGATAATAATCAGATCAGGGTGTAATAAATGAATCACGTGCGAAAGTCCAAAAGCTAGATGATCTGCCGTTTCCTGCATTACCTGCGTTGCCCAGGCATCCTGCCCGATGTTCTTGGTTAGGTAATCGTTTACGTTGTTTTCAGAAAACGCTTTTGCAAGATCTGTATCGGGATGTTCTGTTACTTCTGTCTTGATTTTTTCTACGATCGACCGAATAGAAGCTACATTCTCAAGCGTCGTTCCTGAGCGATCCAGACGTATTTTTCCAATTTCAGATTCTCCGGGTCGGGCACCGTGGTAAATCTGGCCTTTTTGAATCAATCCTCCCCCAATGCCATATCCCAATTTCAAGTAGAAAACAGTTGGATAATTCTTTCCTGACCCCTGCAAAGCTTCAGCCAACGCGGCCAGATTTGCATCATTTTCAATTTTACAGGGACACCGTAGAATATCTTCCAGCCAGTCACTCAAATCAAAATTAGCCCAGCCATTTACCCGATACGATCGAATGGTTTTACCCTGCTGCCAATCTACCGGGCCACTAAAACCCACGCAAACCGATGCAAACCGATACCGAGTATGTAAATCCCCAATGGAGGTTTCCAACAAATTTCGATGATCATCCGCCGTTTGTTCGGGAGTGACAGCGTGACGAATCTGTTCCAGAACTGTATTCGTCTCATCCGCAACGGCCAGGTGTAACTTGCCCGAACCAATTTCAATGCCGAGGTAATACTTCATAAGTCAAATAGGTAATAACAACTGGAGATAGCCTCGAAAGTAAGGTATTTTTTCGAATAAACTCCCTCCGTTCACTAACGACTGCAACGAACGCTCAGTACTTCCTGATAATCCTCGTAGCCGGGAAAGAAAATAGAATTTAGACTAATGATTTGATTCAAAGGAATGGTCTGCCCCGTGGCCAGCTCTAGAAATTCTCCTTTTTCGTTTGTAATCAACTGCTTCAAGGGAGAATCCGCGAGTTTATACTCCCGGTATTCGTTGAAATATTCCAGTCTATTTTTATTACCAATGGCCTTTTGCAGTAATTCTACATAAGCCGGAGCCAGCGTCTGATACGTTTCCATGTTTCTTCTGATTAATGAAGGTATTCATTTTTACCACCTTCTATTTAGTTGACCCTTGTACTACTAAAAACATTCTTGCCAGCCCAATGAATCGAATCGTTCAGGGTAACTCGGTAGGTACGTAATCAAACGGTAAGGAGTCAGCTACTTTCTGATGCGAAAAGGCCCCCGAAACCAGCAGGTCCATTACCGGGAAAAATTGTCCGTTAGGCTTGATCTTTACCATCTGACTCATCAACTCAACTACGCTTATCTGGTCTCTCCGGCTATTGACCTCCCCGGTAGCACTTCGATTCTTTTTCTCCACATAACTTACCTGCAGGCCCCCCTGAAAACTTAAAATAGTTTGTTCTTTGGTAGACAACCGGGCAACCACAATGGCCGAAGCGGGTTGAAATTCGGGAATTACTTTGTACCGTTCGAAGCCCGTGAGGACAGGATTGCTGAGTTTTTCACTCTGCCAGAGTAAGGCATTCAGCGGCGAACTCTTCAACTCCACCATTTGCTGAATTTTAAAACCCGCCTCTTCCATTTTGCCTTCATGTATCGATCGCAAAAAATGGGTTAACGAACCGTAGTAAGCCATCGCCCGATTTTTTTGCCAGGTGGTCGAATCAGAGCTTCGTTTAGGCGTCATTTCTTCGTAAACCGGGTAACCGATGTATGTTAAATACCCCTGTTTCTGGTGATAGGCAAAGCCTTCCAGTTGGTATTTAATTCGATACCCCAGAGCCGGACATTCAATCAGCAGAGGCTCTCGACTGCCTACGGTTATCCAGGTTTTGGTTGAATCTTCATTAATCCAGACCGCTTCAGGATTCAGAATTTTTGTTCTTCTGGCATTTTCCGTCGTTCCCAGAAATAAGCTCGTGAACTGCTCGTAACGCTGATTCCAGTTTTTGTCTAGTTTTGATTTAATTTTAATTTCTGCTAACTGATTAGGGTTAGGTTTGAGCTTGATTTCCAGGCTTTGCTCTGAGTTATTGGCTTCGATGCGAAGCGTTTGCGTTTGAAAACCAACGTAAGAAACCACTAACTCCTGCGTTCCGGCGGGAATCTGGGTCAGGGTAAATGCACCCGCATCAGAAGTAGTCGTTCCTTTAGTAGTGTTCGCCAGAAAAACATTAGCAAAAGGCAGGGGTTTCTGGTCTTCAGCATTAATTACCCGGCCCTTGAGTGTTCCCTGGGCAAAGAGAAAATTAGGAAAAGTCACTAAAACGAAAAGCACTAACAACGATTTCATAGCTACAAAGTGCGTATTTTTGTCCCATGTACCAAGCTCTGATTCGCCCCATTCTCTTCTGCTTCGATCCTGAACAGGTTCATTACTTTACATTCAACGTACTGAAATTTAGTGCCAAGATACCTTTTGTATCCGCATTAACCCGTCAGTTTTTTACGATAAAAGATCCCCGGCTGGAACGCGAAGTTTTCGGATTACGCTTTCCAAACCCCGTTGGACTAGCAGCTGGGTTCGATAAAAATGCCGAATTGATAGACGAACTCGCAGACCTGGGTTTTGGATTTATTGAGATGGGCACGGTAACGCCCCGCCCTCAGCCCGGTAATGACAAGCCTCGTTTGTTTCGCGTGAAAGTTGATCAGGGTATAATTAATCGCATGGGTTTCAATAACAAAGGAGCCCGGGTAGCTGCCGAGAAACTCAAACGCCGGAAAAGTAAGGTATTAATTGGCGGAAATATTGGTAAGAATAAGGTAACGCCCAACGAAAATGCCGTTCAGGATTATCTGGCCTGTTTTCACGATTTGAAGGAAACGGTGGATTACTTTGTGGTAAACGTAAGTTCGCCCAATACGCCTAACTTACGGGCCCTTCAGGAAAAAGAACCACTGACGGAATTGTTAATTACCCTGCAAACAGAAAACCTGAAACAGGCCAAACCCAAGCCTATTCTGCTGAAAATTGCTCCAGATCTGACGGATAGTCAGTTGGATGATATCATTGAAATTGTACAAACCAGCGGCATTGCCGGAGTCATTGCCACCAACACGACGATTTCCAGAGAAAACCTAAAAACGCCTGCTTCCGTAATTGAAAGCATCGGAGCAGGCGGATTATCCGGTAAACCCGTTCGGAATCGTTCTACGGAAGTCATTCGTTACTTACACCAGCACTCAGGTGGCTCGTTTCCCATCATCGGCGTTGGCGGGATTCATTCACCGGAAGATGCCTGGGAAAAACTTCAGGCCGGAGCCAGTTTGGTACAGGTCTATACGGGTTTCATTTACGAAGGCCCGGGTCTGGTGAAGCGAATTTGTAAGTATTTACTACAGAATCCCGCTTAATTAAAATTTATCTGGAACATAAATTCATTTCGCCAGTTTACTTTTGTAAATTTTCGATCTTAAATCAGACCGTTCCTCCCACTGATAACGCTAGTTCATTTCTAGGGTTTCGCTTTATTATTAGTATCCATACATGGCAAAAAAGGTAGATTCTGCTAAAAAATCTTCCTCAAAACCAGCTAGTCTAGCCGCTAAAAGCTTTAAGCCCAAAGCCCCTGGACCCAGTACGCGGCTGGTCGTAGGAGGATTGACCATATTACTTTCGGTATTACTGTTTCTGGCTTTTTTCTCGTACCTCATTTCGGGTGAGGCCGATCAGAGCGTTGTGGGCTCTGCTTTCAAGACCTCCATTCACGAATCCGGGCAAAAAGTACAAAACTGGCTGGGTTTAACCGGAGCCGTTGTTGCTCATTTTTTCGTGTTCCAATGGTTCGGAATCGCTTCTTTTCTGATCATTCCGGTATTACTGGTGGCGGGTATAAAAATGACTTTTGCCCGGGAAATTTTTCCGTTAAAGCGGTTAACCTATCAGGCCATTTTCTATACGCTCTGGGTTAGTTCAGTTCTGGGCTTTGTGGTGTTATACTCCAATTCTCAGGCAAACCTCAGCACACTTTCCGGCGGCATTGGCCTATTAATCAACCAGTTACTGTATAATTTAATTGGTTGGGGCTCTATTGCAGTCATTGCGGCAAGCTTGTTTGTTTTTGTGATTTATTTCTACCGGGTTGATTCACTGGAACACGTTGCCGAGAAAGTCGAAGGAATGAAGGTTCCGAAGCCCAGCATTAGTAATCCGTTTAAAAATTTATTCAAGGAATTAGAAGAAACAGAGGAAGAAGAAGAACTAGAACCGGAAACAGAAAAACCCACTCCGGTTGCAAAGGAAATTCCTAAACCTGCCCCCCGTATACCGTTTGCGGTGGAACCCAAAATAGAAATTGAAGAAGAACCGGAGCCAGAAGAACCCGAAGAGGATCTGGAGCAGATTCAGCTGGAAAAAGTAAATCGTCTGGCTGAGGATGCCCGACGGGTGCTGGAAACGCCCGTTCGTCTGCCCGTAGAGCTGAAACCTGAAGTTGAGCCCGAACCGGAGCCTGCTTTCGAGGAAGTAGAAGCCTATGTTCCTCCGGTAACGGTTAATGGTAGCGGGAATAAATCCACCCCCAAGGCAGGAAATGCCGAGCCAGATTTTATCATTGAACAGGTTCCGGCAGAAGAAATATTACCTCAGAAGAAAATTGAAAAACTCGATACCAAGCCCAACGAAAATCTAATCAAGGAACTGGGTTTATACGATCCAACGCTTGATTTGGCTCGGTATGAGTATCCAGGAGTTGACCTGTTGAAGGAATATGCCCCGGATAAAGCTCAGGTTTCGGAGGAGGAATTAAAGTCGAAAAAAGATACCATCGTTCGCACCCTGAGTGACTACGGCATCAGTATTGCCAGTATTAAAGCTACGCCAGGGCCAACCGTTACCCTGTATGAAATCATTCCTTCGGCAGGGGTAAAAATCTCCCGGATTAAGTCGCTGGAAGATGATATTGCCCTGTCGCTGGCAGCTTTGGGAATTCGGATTATTGCTCCGATGCCCGGAAAGGGAACGATTGGCATTGAAGTTCCGAACAAAAACCGCGAAATGGTTAGTATTCGGGCGGTAGTGGCAAGCGAGAAATTCCAGAAATCAACGGCTGAGTTACCTGTGGTTCTAGGCAAAACCATTTCCAACGAAATCTTTGTAACCGATCTGGCAAAGATGCCTCACTTACTCATTGCCGGGGCTACCGGACAGGGTAAGTCCGTAGGGATGAACGTTATTCTGGCTTCTTTACTCTACAAAAAACACCCTTCTCAGCTCAAACTGGTATTGGTCGATCCGAAGAAGGTGGAGTTAAGTTTGTTCAGTAAAATCGAGCGACACTTCCTGGCGAAATTACCTGGTACGGAAGACGCTATTATTACAGATACCAAGAAAGTTATTTATACGCTCAATTCGCTTTGCGTGGAAATGGATTCGCGGTATGAGTTACTCAAAAATGCCGGTTGCCGGAACCTGAAAGAATACAATCAGAAGTTCATTGAACGTCGCCTGAATCCCGAAAAAGGGCACCGTTTTCTACCGTACATCGTGTTGGTGATTGATGAGCTAGCGGACTTAATGATGACTGCGGGAAAAGAGGTAGAAACGCCCATTGCTCGTCTGGCTCAGTTGGCTCGGGCCATTGGCATTCACCTGATTGTTGCTACGCAGCGTCCTTCGGTGGATATTATTACGGGTAAAATCAAAGCTAACTTCCCGGCTCGTTTGTCTTTCAAGGTAACCCAGAAAGTCGATTCTCGGACGATTCTGGATACCAGCGGAGCAGATCAGCTCGTAGGCCAGGGCGATATGCTCTTCCTGCAAGGCTCAGACATGACGCGTCTGCAATGTGCTTTCGTGGATACGCCCGAAGTAGATGCGATTTGCGATTTCATTGGCGAACAGCAGGGGTATTCGGATGCCTACTTATTGCCTGAATTTGAGGGTGACGAATCCGGTAATGAAGAGAAAAATGTAGATCTTGCTCAGCTCGATCCGATGTATAAAGACGCGGCCCGACTGATTGTTATTCATCAGCAAGGCTCTACTTCTCTGATTCAACGGAAAATGAAACTCGGGTATAACCGGGCGGGCCGTATCATGGATCAGTTGGAAGCCACGGGCGTGGTCGGTCCCTTTGAAGGTTCAAAAGCCCGCGAAGTTTTGATTCAAAGCGAAGAACGGCTGGAGGAGTTATTTAAAGAATTGCGATTATAATCCTTCTCTTTTCAGAAGACTTCAAATAGCCACGGATGAACGTCCGTGGCTATTTATGTGTAACCATCCGTTGGTTCACAATTTTTAACATTTCCCCAAAACCAAGTAATGGCCCATTCCGTTACTTTCTGTAATCCATGAAACGATATACCATGAATATTCAACGTCTGTTTGTTGCAACCCTCCTACTCATTTCTCCAATCATTAGCCAGGCCCAGGATGCCAAAGCCGCTGCGATTCTGGATGCCATGAGCAAAAAATATCAGTCTTTTTCTTCCTTCACTGCGGCCTTTAACTATGGTTCAGACGCGGGAGTCATCACGACTAAAGGAGGAAAATATCACCTGAAACTAGCAGGTCAGGAAGTTTTTAATGATGGCAAGACCGTGGCTACTTACGTGAAAGAGGCCAATGAGGTGAATATCTCCACCAACGATCCGGCCAGTAATGAATTCAGTCCGGCGAATATTTACAACATCTACAAAAATGGGTACAGTTATAAACTGGTGGAAGCAGGAAAAGCTGGTAACGCAGTAATTGACCTAACGCCAAACAAAGGGAAGTCTTCGAATGTATCTAAAGTACGACTGACGATTTCTCAGAAAGATAACACGCTCAAAGGCTGGCAAATTACGGATAAATCGGGCCGGGTACAGCATTTCAAAATCAGCAAATTTACACCTAATGTAGCAGTGGCAGATAATCAATTCACCTTCAATAAAGCCAGATACCCAGGCGTAGAAGTGATTGATTTACGTGATTAATTGCTTTTTCCTAAACATAACAAAGGCCCGACATTGATCGGGCCTTTGTTGTGTTTAGGAAAGTACTTCCTGTACTATCTTCCTGATGGTACGAATCAGATCATTGGGATTAACGGGTTTTTCGAGGTATCCGGCGGCCCCTAAACGCATAGCCTCGGCAACACTGGCTTCCTGCCCTAGACCCGATAATATGATTACCGGAATGTCGTTCCCCAGCTGCTCTTTTACATACGTTAAGACCTCAATACCTGTGTGATGGGGCATAAGCAAGTCGGTCAATACCAGATCGGGTGTAGACTCACTTAGTAATGCCAAAGCTTGCTTGCCATCCGATGCCGAACGTACTTCAAAGCCTTCTTTTTGCAGACGATAGGTTAACATCTTTAGCGTCAAAGCCTCGTCTTCAGCTATTACTATCGAAGGAGATTTATAATTCATACGAACAAGGTCAGAGCCTACGATCAATCGATTCTTTTCTGGTTGAATGCTTCAAAATCATGCTGTTTACGCATGAAAATTTCTTCAACAGATCCGCTGGATGAATCGCTTGTACTATCAATTCTCTACTTAAATACAAAATAATCTCCGGTAGATGCAATTGATAATCGTTGAGCAGATTATAGACAGCAATCTACCTATTTTCTACGATTTTACTAAAATACCTTTTGCTTTCCTTCACAAATGTTTACCTCGTGCGTAATTTGCCGTTCTGATGGTGTACTTCCATCAGTAATCCTTTCTTCTCAGAGCCTGGTTTATGAATTCGATATCTGCTAAAAGTAAAGTTAATTTAATTTTTATTCTTGGAATTTCCCTATTAATTGTGGTGGGAGTCTTTACTTATCGCACGTTTCTGAAACAAGCGGAAGACTCCGATTGGGTTACCCATACCTATCAAACAATCAACCACCTGGAAAACTCCCGCCACCTACTTCAGAAAATGCACGTAGCTCAGCGGGATCGACGGGTTAATCCGCTCAATAAAAACTCCACGAAGGAGTTTACCCTTGCTCATAACCAACTGGAAGCTCAAATCAAGACGTTGGAGCAACTGATGGCTGACAACGCCGCTCAGACCGTTCACCTTTCCAGAATTGAGGATGCCCTACAAGCAATCCTTAGGTTCTGGTCACTTCCAGAAAATTCAATCCATAACCTCAAAACCATCAATGACGAAAGTACTCGCATCAATGCCATTCGTTCGGGCATTGATAAGATGATAAGCATTGAAGAAAACCTACTGAAAGAACGGCAAGCCACTCAGGCTTCGGCTTTTCGGGTGGCGGCCATTACGATTCTGATTTCCATGGCCATCGCCATCCTCATTGCCTCCTTATTCATCTATTTGATTTTAGCAGAATTAAAACAACGTCAGGCTACCCAGAAGGAGTTGAGCCTTAAGTTGGATGTGGTTTCCAAACTTAACGATGAAGCCGAACAGAAAAACTGGTTATTAACGGGCGTTTCCATGATTAATGACAGTTTACACGTTACGCATAATACAGAATCCCTGACGAATACGGTGATTAATGAGTTGGTTTCATACCTGAATATTCAGGCTGCATCATTGTATGTGGTTGAGG
Source organism: Siphonobacter sp. SORGH_AS_0500 (assembly GCF_031453245.1). Lineage (NCBI taxonomy): Bacteria > Pseudomonadati > Bacteroidota > Cytophagia > Cytophagales > Cytophagaceae > Siphonobacter > Siphonobacter sp. SORGH_AS_0500. Next base: position 1,689,377 of record NZ_JAVIYT010000001.1, on the reverse strand, counting down.
GAGATAAATTATTACGCAAAGCCGCCATTGGTCTTCCTCAGAATGCTCCTATCGAATACCTTTTAGGAGCCGGGTTAATTGGCAAAGCTGCTCAGCGTAAGCACTTACAACACTTGAATCAGGTTCCGGCTGACTTCTGGCGTCTGGAAGCAGGGCTAGGTTCGGCTCTTCCGGGAGAATTGGTCTTTGTGCCTTTATGGGTAGATCATAAACTAAAAGGTATCATTGAGCTAGCTTCGTTCCAGCCTTTCAGTGAGGCGGCTCTGGCTTTATTACAAACGGTAGAAGATAACATTGCCGTTGCTCTGGATGCCAGTTTGATTCAAGAGGCCAATAATCTGTTACTTACGCAGGTTCAGGAGCAGAAGAAAGTACTGGAAGACCAGCAGAACTACCTGCGGGAAACGAATGAAGAATTAACCCGTCAAACCGAAGCTCTTCAAGCTTCGGAAGAGGAAATGCGGGTACAGGAAGAAGAATTGCGGCAGGTTAACGCTGAACTCGAAGAGCGTAACGAAGCCATGGAATCGGCCCGACAGGCTCTCGCCTCTAAGGCTCGTGAACTGGAAATGACGAGTAAATACAAGTCGGAATTTCTCGCTAACATGTCGCATGAGTTACGTACACCGCTGAACAGTGTGCTGATTTTGGCCCGTTTATTGGCGGATAATAAGCCCGGTAACCTGACAGAAAAACAGGTGGAACACGCCCGGGTCATTTTCAAATCGGGTAATGATTTGTTAACCCTGATTAATGATGTTCTGGACTTATCGAAAATCGAAGCAGGGAAAGTCGACGTTATTCAGGAGGAAGTATATTCGGCTCACATCCTGAGAAATATGCAGGAATTATTCGGTGCATTAGCTGATGAAAAAAGTATTCAGTTCCAGGCCATTCGTGGGGAAGTGGCTCCACAAAGTTTTGCCAGCGATCAGCAACGCATTGAGCAGATTATTAAGAATTTACTTTCCAATGCCTTCAAATTTACGCCAGCAGGAGGCACGATCAAGTTTAGCATTGATTTGATCCGACCCCGCAGTGGTTTCTTTACCCATAACCTCAACGAAGCCCGTGAAGTCCTGGCTCTAAGTGTTCAGGATTCCGGCATTGGTATTCCCGCCGAAAAACAGCAGTTAATCTTTGAAGCCTTTCAGCAGGCCGATGGCTCAACCAACCGAAAATACGGCGGAACGGGCTTAGGATTATCCATTTGCAAAGAGCTGGCTCATCTGCTAGGTGGGGAAATTCGCGTAGAAAGCACGGTCGGCAAAGGAAGTAAGTTTACACTTTACCTGCCTTCCCTGACTTACAAAGCCTCTACGCCTGTTCCCGTTCCCGAAAAAGAAGCAGAGCTGGAACAGGTCACTTTCCCTGAACACCGAACAGAGCAGGACGTAGTGCATGATGACCGGGATTCGATCCAGTCGCATGACCGAAGTGTTTTAATCGTTGAAGACGATCCGCTTTTTGCTCATTTACTACGCGATTACGTCCGTACCAAAGGGTATAAAACCATCGTGGCTATTAGTGGTGAAGAAGGGCTGTATTACGCCCGCAAATTTTTCCCGTCAGCCATTTTACTGGATATTCAGTTACCCGGCATTAGCGGCTGGGAAGTGCTGAAATACCTCAAAAGTGATGCTCTTCTCAAACCCATCCCCGTTCATATCATTACCTCGGAAGACAAGCCACGGGAAGTAATCGAAGGGGCCGAAACTTATACGAATAAAGCCTCCGCTCATGATACATTGAATGAAGTATTTACTCAGTTTGCGGATGAGGTTCCTTCCAACGAGAAGAAGTTATTGATTCTGACGGAGAATAAAACCCTGGAAAATTCCATTGGCAAATGGCTGGAAGAGCGTGACTATCACATCCATACGCAGTTTGTTACCACCCTTGAAGAAGCTTGTAACCGATTAATGAATCAGGATTTCCATAGTATTCTGGTGGACGCAGGCGATTCGGCTGAAAAATCTTTTCAAAACCTTCAGTCCATTCAGCTAGCCCGGGGTACGCGGCGGATTCCGACCATTTTATTCATGAATCAGGATTTATTACCTGCCGACGAAGCCAAATTGAAAAAGGTGTCAGACGTCATTATTCGGAACTCCCAATTGGCTAAAGATCGTCTGCTCGACGAGCTGGAACTGTTTTTGTTTAAAGTAGAAAATCCGCCGGTATTACCCAAAGCTCAGGCCATTATTCCTGAAAAAGCTTTGAAGGGCAAAAAGATCTTGGTGGTCGATGATGACATGCGGAATGTCTTCTCCCTGAGCACGTTGCTGGAAGAACACGAAATGCATGTGATTACCGCTGGTGATGGTCGGGAATCGCTGGAATCGCTGGAAGATAACCCCGATACAACGCTGGTGCTGATGGACATTATGATGCCGGAAATGGACGGGTACGAAGCCATGCGGCACATCCGGGCCAACAAACGTTTCGAGAAACTGCCCATCATTGCCCTGACCGCCAAGGCTATGCAGGGAGATCGGGAGAAGTGCATCGAGGCTGGGGCTTCTGATTACATTACTAAACCCATTGACAGTAAACAATTATTATCCCTAATACGAGTCTGGCTTTCACAAGGTTAACCCAGCTGTTGGCTTGTGAAAAAGCATTAGCCAAAGCGATTTATGAATGAATGGATTGATATTCTACCGGAACAAATAGACGATATTATTCAGATTATACGAGAACAATACGGCTATGATTTTGGAGATTACTCCCGAGCTTCTTTCACCCGGCGGGTCAAGCATTGCATGCAGGCCGCTAGTGTGAAAACCGTTTCCGACTTGCAGCATCATTTACTAAACGAACCTTCGTTTTTTAACTGGTTTTTGCAAACCCTGACGGTAAATGTTACCGAGATGTTTCGGGATCCAATTTTTTACAAGGCCCTGCGAGAAACGGTGATTCCACGGCTGGCCTCCTACCCGATTATTAAAATCTGGCACGCCGGGTGTGCTACGGGCGAAGAAGTTTTTTCCATGGCGATTCTGTTGAAGGAAGCTGGCTTACTCGACCGAACCCGCATTTATGCAACGGATCTAAATCCGGCGAATCTTGAAAAAGCCCGCCGGGGCATTATGCCGCTGAACGCCCTGAAAGAGTACACGGCGAACTACCTACGCTCGGGCGGAACGGAGGATTTTTCGTCCTATTACGAAGCTAAACGCGATCATGTTATTCTGGATTCCAGTTTGTTGAAAAACGTACTTTTCTCGCAACACAATCTGGTAACCGATCAGGTTTTCAATGAATTTCAGCTTATTTGCTGTCGAAATGTTTTGATTTATTTCAACAAGACTTTACAAAACAGAGTTTTGCACTTGTTTTACGACAGTTTGGTCCCGCTGGGATACATGGCCCTGGGGATGAAAGAATCCTTGTTATTTATGGATGTACGTCCGAAATTTGATACCATTAAAGACGAAGCCAAGATTTTCAGACGTAAAAGCTAGCTAACGTCCGTAGATTTGAGAACGAAAATACTACCGGAAATAGTCGTGATAGGCGGTTCAGCGGGATGTTTTCCGGTGGTTTTAAAATTCCTCGAACAATTACCTGAAACCTTTCCTTTTGCCCTGATACTGGTGCTGCATCGACAAAAATCCGGCCCCAGTGAAATGGATAAGGTGCTGAGTTTAAACAAACATACGAAGGTTATCGAGCCGAACGATAAAGACCCGATTCTACCGAATCAGGTTTATCTGGCTCCTCAGAATTATCATTTACTGGAAGAAGATAACCGAAGTGTTAGTCTGGATTATTCGGAAACCATCCATTACAGCAGGCCCTCTCTGGACCCTACGTTTGAAAGTGCCGGCGATGTGTATGCCCATCGGGCCGCCGGAATTTTGCTGAGTGGCTCTAATCATGACGGAGCCGAAGGCCTGGCTCATTTGGCTAAAATGGGTGGTCAGGCCTTTATTCAGAACCCTGCATTCAGTTCATTTCCGGCTATGCCCCTGGCAGGCCTCCAGTTAGTTCCCAACGCGACTTTAGTGAAGCCTTCGGAGCTTATAAACTCTCTTTTTTCTATATAAATCTATAAGTTACCTCATGACCAATACCGATTCCTTAACTGATTTTGTCATTCTTCTGGTAGATGATCGGGAAGAAAACCTGATTTCGCTGGAAGAAATGTTGGCACAGAATAATCGGGTTTTTATAAAAGCTTTATCAGGAAATGAGGCTTTGAAAATAGTTCTGCGTAACCCCCAGATCGGGCTTATTATGCTGGACGTACAAATGCCCGAAATGGATGGATTCGAGGTAGCTCGCATCCTGAAATCCAACCCTAAAACCCGGGATATTTCCATCATTTTCGTTACCGCTCTCAATAAAGAGCAGCAATACGTCCTGAAAGGGTACGGGGAGGGAGCAGTTGATTACCTCCAGAAACCCCTTGACATTCGTGTAACCCAGGCCAAAGTCAGTGTCTTCGAAAAGTTATACCGATACCAGAATCAGCTAAAAAACACAGCGGATGCTCTTCGCCGAACCAATAAGCAACTAGAGAATTTCGTCTACATTGTGGCTCACGACCTCAAGTCACCCCTGAACGGCATTATCAGTATGCTTTCTTTACTGGAAATGCAATACGAGGACGGAAGTTTGAGTAAGGAAGAGTTTCGGGAATACATGGACATGTCCCAAAAGGCGACCTATCACCTTTCAAACATGATTACTGAAATTCTGGATTATTCCCGAAAAAGCTTGGCTGAGCAAACAGTTGAAGAGGTCAATGTGCAGGAAATGGTAGAGCAGATTTTCAAATTGCTATTCCCTCCCCGAACCATCAAGACCAACATCCAAGGTGAAATGCCTACTTTCTTTACCCGGAAACTGAAGTTACAGCAGGTATTTCAGAATCTGATCAGTAATGCAATCAAGTATAATGATAAGGCCGAAGGACTGGTAGAGGTGGGTTGCCACGAGATGCCTAATGCTTATGAATTTTACGTCAGGGACAACGGTCCGGGTATTACGCAGGAAGGCCAAGATAGTCTTTTCGAGCTATTTGGCGTCAACGATACGCCTTCGCAAACGGGCGACGTCAAAACAGGGGTTGGCTTAAATATATTAAAAGTGTTAGTGGAAGAACAAGGCGGAAAATTCCGGCTCGAATCCACCCCCGGCGTTGGCAGCACTTTCTACTTTGATTGGTACAAGTAATAAAAAGAGATCTGATTGGTAACCAGATCTCTTTGCTACATACTTTATAAAGTTACTGTTCCGTGCTGACCACTTTCAAATTTAGTGCCGGTGATGGCGGCTTTCAGCATTCGGAAACCGTTCACCAGCTTGTTGGAAGAACTGTCCCAGAACTCAGCTTCTTCCACATTTACTTTCAGCAGAGCTAACTCAGGATCATCTATACCATCGGGGAACCAGGCTTTCAGGACCGGCGAGTAAAGCTCTTCCAGTTTTGCTTTGTCCGTAACCACTTTGGCCCGTCCCTGTACGCTCACGTATGTATTACTGTTGGGATCGGCGTAGGATACGCTTACCCGATGATCCTGCTCGACCTCGTCCGTTTTACGGGAATGTTCTTTCGTGAAAAACCATAAGGTCCCATCCTCTTCCATTTCGGTAGTTGCCATGGGACGGCTACGTAACCCCTCCTCATCGTTGAAGGTAGTTAACATCGCCACTTTCACTTCTTTGATTTTATCTTTAAGTAAGGCGATCTGTTCGCTTTGGGATAACTCTTTTACTTCAGCCATAACTGTATTTCTTTAGTTTCCCTGGAAGCTCGAAAATCCCGTACCAACTTCAGTCAGGCAGGGGTAAGTGATTTCCAAACACGTAAAACCGATCCATATCCAATACAAACTTCTGCCCATCCTGCTTGGGTAAGGTGATGGTTTGCCACTCCTGAGTAGGGTATAACGTCTGGTAACGATCGCCAAAGGTTACCCGCATCGGCATTTTAAAGCCCGGTACCCGCGAACGCCAGCGGTAGGTCAACTTGTAACGTCTGGGGTTGTCCACCGCCATAAACTCAAACACTGGCGGGTCAAGTTGAAACAGGTAATGATTGAAGAAAGGGGTACAGTCGATCCCTGATTGCTGATTCAGATAGCGTACCAATGCTTCGTTGGTGATAAGCTGGTGAGCAAAATGCTGGGGAATGTCCCGCATAAGGGCATACCATGCCGAATCATCGTTAACGATTTTTCGGAGCGTATGGATGATCCAGGCTCCTTTATAAGCCGGGTCCTGATCAGAACGAATCTGAACCGTTGGGGAAAGGCTCGCCAGCGGAGCCGCGTTTTTAATATTCTTCCGGTACTTTTTGAGGTACTCCAGAGCATCTACGTAGCTCTTTCGGCGTTCGATGAATAAGGCTTCCGCGTAAGTAGAAAAAGCTTCGGGAATCCACAAAGCTACCTCGTTTTCATTGCTGATGCTATTACCAAAATACTGAGAAGCCGTGCCGTGTAGCAGGGTATAATCCACGTTTTGTTCGGGAATATTCCGGTAAAAATTGGCGTAAGGAATAAGTCCGTGTGCATAGACGCCCTGAAACGGAGTATCAACAACCGTATATCCGTCCCGCCAGAAAGGATACTTTCCCAGAATCCGCTCGTACGTTCGTAAGATGGTTTTTACCTGCTTGAAGTGAGCTCTGGCTTTGGCTTCGTTAGTGGGTAAGACGTAGTAACTCAACTCCAGATTTCCGTATTCATCGGACTCGTAGGTATCTTTGATGAGAACGTAATTGCTGATACTCAGCATAACATTCGTCGTCTGAATGGGCTCACTCACCTTCCACTGATACGACCAGAAACCATCCGAACGATTTTTCAGTACGCTGGTTAATCGGCCATTCGAAACGGCTATTAACTCCTTCGGAACCACAATTTTAATACGCATGGAATCCGCCTGATCGGAAATATGATCCTTACAGGGCCACCACCCACTCCCTCCGGTTTGCTGGGGAGAAACGGCAATCCAGTCTTTTCCCGATAGGTTTTGCCGCCAGTCGAAGCCGCCCTGTTGAGGAGCATTCTGGGTCATTGGAGGCCGCCCTTTATACTCAATCCGAATCGAGGCTAACCCTCCTTTGGGAATTGGTTCCAGAAAATCAACGAAAATAGCTCGATCCTGCCGCTTGAATGCTAGCTTGTGTTTTTGGTAAGTAATCGTAGAAACCTCCAGATTCTGATCCAGATCTACCTGCAAGCGAAGAAGATTTTCGAGTGTCTGAAAATGCATCGTTACGGTACCTTCCAGCGACTGTGTCTGAGGTATAACCTTTACCTCAAGCTCATAGTAAGTTACATCATAATTACTACGAAATTGATTCAGATTCGCCCGCAAATTTTCCTCCGGTGATACCTGCGACCAGCCCTTGGAAATAGCCAGAAACATACAACCGAGTATAACTATGAGTTTTTTCATGAAGGAGGAAAAAGTCAATCATTAACCTAACACAAAACCACAAATACAGTGCAAATAAAAAAAGAAAAGCCAGGCCTTTCATACAAGAGCCTGGCTTTTCAATCCATTTCGATACGATTAGTAACGATACTGATCGGATTTAAACGGACCTTCTACCGTTACGCCGATGTACTCAGCCTGAGCAGGCTCCAGCTTTTCCAGTTTGGCACCAATGTGGTCCAGGTGAAGAGCCGCTACTTTTTCATCCAGGTGTTTCGGTAACACGTATACTTTCTTCTCGTATTTATCAGTGTTCGTCCACAATTCGATCTGAGCCAGTGTCTGGTTCGAGAACGAGTTAGACATCACGAAAGAAGGGTGACCCATGGCAACGCCCAGGTTCACTAAACGACCTTCAGCCAATACGATTACTTCTTTACCATCAATTTCGTACAGGTCAACCTGTGGTTTGATCTGTGTTTTGGTAGAACCGTAAGCACTGTTCAACCAGGCCATATCGATTTCGTTATCGAAGTGCCCAATGTTACAAACAACAGCCTTGTCCTTCATCGCCCGGAAGTGACGCTCCTTAATGATGTTAACGTTACCCGTAGCTGTTACAAAGATATTAGCCCGGGGAGCAGCGTCGTCCATGGTTACTACTTCATAGCCATCCATAGCAGCCTGAAGAGCACAAATAGGATCGATTTCGGTCACTAATACGCGGCAACCTGCTCCACGAAGTGATTCCGCAGAACCTTTTCCTACGTCACCATAACCAGCAACAACGGCTACTTTACCCGCCAGCATTAGGTCCGTACCACGACGAATGGCATCTACCAGCGACTCTTTACAACCGTATTTGTTATCAAATTTAGATTTCGTTACCGAATCGTTTACGTTGATAGCGGGCAGATATAAGGTTCCTTTACGGAAACGCTCGTACAGACGGTGAACACCCGTAGTAGTTTCTTCAGAAAGACCTTTGATGCCGTCGATCAGCTCGGTGTATTCGTCAAAAACCATATTGGTTAAATCGCCACCGTCATCCAGAATCATATTCAGAGGCTTGCGATCCGGGCCGAAGAACAAAGTCTGCTCGATGCACCAGTTGAACTCCTCTTCGTTCATGCCTTTCCAGGCATAAACAGCAACACCTGCGGCGGCAATAGCTGCGGCAGCGTGATCCTGCGTTGAGAAAATATTACAGGAAGACCAGGTTACTTCGGCACCCAGTTCCACTAAAGTTTCAATCAAAACAGCCGTCTGAATCGTCATGTGCAGACATCCGGCTATGCGAGCACCAGCAAGTGGTTTCTGAGGACCATATTCTTTACGAATAGCCATCAGACCTGGCATTTCAGCTTCGGCCAGGCGGATTTCTTTGCGACCCCATTCGGCCAGCGAAATGTCTTTTACTTTGTAAGGGATGTACGTTTGCGTAGCTTCCATAGCTTAATTCGAAGACCTAACAATAAAAAGTGATAGAGACGATTAGTTTCAAAGGTGTAAAAGGGTGAACAAAACTTGTTAATAGTCAGCTCATTACTGCTAACGCTCAGTAAACTAATCGATTACGGGTAACTTATTTTCATACAAAATTAGCCTGTATCTACGAGCTTTCCAAAGCGGGCTATCGGAATTGAGTCAAATTCGATGCTTTTGACTTTTGTTAAAGTGACGCAGTATTTAATTTGCAAACTATTTGTCTGAATGTTTGTTTTAAAAGTACCTTACATTTATTCCCCCAAACTGGAACGGTTTCATTTTTCGTTTACAAGCTAAACCGAAGACTGAAAACAGTAAACTGAAAAACTAGTGTATGATTAATACAGCGTTTACGAATCAACCCATTGTTCAGGTCATTAATGCGGACATTTACCAGGCGGGAAATAAGCTTATCCTGGAGAATGTGAACTTCGCCATTGGTAAGGGCGAGTTTGTGTATATGATTGGAAGAACGGGCAGTGGCAAAAGTTCTTTACTAAAAACGCTTTATGCGGACTTACCCCTGACGAAGGGTTCAGCTCAGATTGCCGGGTATGAGCTTAATTCCATCCGTCGGTCGAATATCCCTTTTTTACGTCGGAAATTAGGCATCGTTTTCCAGGATTTTCAGTTATTCATGGATCGTAACATCACTCAAAATCTGGAGTTTGTGCTGAAAGCTACGGGATGGACGGATTCTATGAAAATGAAAACCCGGATAGCCGAAGTATTGATTCGGGTAGGTCTTAGTAGTTCCATGAATAAAATGCCCTATCAGCTTTCCGGTGGCGAGCAGCAACGCGTAGGCATTGCCCGGGCCCTGCTGAATGATCCTGAGATTTTACTGGCCGATGAACCTACAGGTAACCTCGACCCGGAAGTTTCGGAAGAAATCATGCGTTTATTTCTTTCCATTAATAAATCGGGCATGTCGGTATTGATGGCTACGCACGACTTTGACCTGATTCGCAAGTTTCCGCAGCGAATGCTACGTTGTGAAAATAACCGGGTTTTTGAACGGAATGATTACGTAGGTAGCTAAAACTGCCTCTACCCAGACGCGATGAAGTCGCGTCTCTACCCAAGGAAAACAAAAGCATTAATTAGTAACGAAAAGGGACGGCTCCAAACGAGGCCGTCCCTTTTCCCAAGTAGAGACGCGACTTCATCGCGTCTAGCTGGGAGATGAAAGTACTATAGGGATAATGAAAATGCCTTTTCATCCAACTAATGTAATAATATCGCCTCTACCCAGACGCGATGAAGTCGCGTCTCTACCCAAGGAAAACAAAAGCATTGATTAACAGTGTAAAGGGGTAAACTCATTTTAACCAATGTAGAGCGAAGAATTCTATTTCTTCGCTCTTCTCATTAGAAAGTCCCTGTTTTACGAAAACTAACAAATCCGCCTAACGTAGAATCCAGAATTCGTCCGTCATCATAGGCGACAGCTCCGCTAAGTTCTCCTCCTTTCAGCCATTTAAGCTGCGTTCCGATGCGTAAATATCCTGAAAACTGGTCTAGGGTTTTATAATAAGGCATGATGTAGGTACCGTAATTCCGGCTGGCCGAAAGCTTTAACTCCCAAGAGGTTCTCCGATGAATCCGACCCGCTAGTCCCAGGTGCCCTACCTCTACCCGATTATTGGTGAAACCCAGGGCATTTCTTCGCACGCTTTTCTTTAACTCACTGTCAGGAATGATAAATGGAGTGCCAAGTGTTCTTCCAAAATACATCCAGCCATCCTGATACTGACTGTTATTGAAGTAATTGTCTCGCCCCCGTTTTCTGGGATCCGTATCCATAAATTCAGCTCCGCCCTGATCAATCGTGCTCAGAAATTCTACAGTAACTCGACTCAGGTAAAACGCAGGATCAGATCGTTTTTTATTAAGCCAGCGAAGTCCGTTGAAGCTATCGGCGGCCTGTAGCCGATAAAATAAAGATCCATCTTCAAACATAATTTGCCGATAGGCAAACAAATCAAATGCTTTGAATCTGACCTGTAGGCCTAAATCAATCGTGCCCAGATGATTACCAACGCGATTTTGGTCAAAAACAATAACCCGACCGGGATAAGCAACGGCGTACTCGGCCATACTCATCCCGCTAACAACCCCACGATACCCCAGCCATGAATTCTCATAGTAGCCATAGCGGGACATGGCACCATTATCTTGCCTGAATGTTTCGGCGTACCCTCCCCATTGTACTGAATGGTTAACTCCGGCGTGTAAAACGAGGGGGGACTTGTTTCCGCCTAATCTTACGTACAATCCTTTCTGATGCAGGAGGGCGTTTTTAACAAAAGGGCGGCTATTCTCAAACCAGCCATGAACCCAATACCCTTTTACCCAAACCCACTTTCCAATAATGGGTATAAAGTCGTACGTCCCAAATCGAACCTGTGGAATAGGTAAGGCATTCGTGGAAGAAACCATGGAGCCCATGCCTAGCAGTGTATCTGACAACCCTATGTACTCCCGCTTACGTCCGCCGTACAGTTCCCATTTCTTGAACTTCAATCGCAGGTATCCTTCTGAAATAATTCCCTTGTAATCAGGATTATTACTTTGACCTACACCTGCTACCGCAGCATCAATAGTCCATTTTTTTGACAATGGAATGGCATAATATACCCCGGCTGAAAGTAGAGCATTCTGCGGCGTTGAGGGAATAATCCCATATTGATTAGCCTGTAACCAAAAGGCTGTGCGATTGCTGGTAGAGAGAGCAGTGGTTGCGAGTTGAATAAAGTACGTTCCTGAAGGGCGATATTTGGTAGTATCCTGTGCCTGTACCCATAAGCTGCAAAAAAATAATAAGAAGATACTTCGTTGAAGGGGTTTGTGATACATTTAAATGGAGGAATAATTAACGAATAGTGGTTAATTCATAAACTATGTATAGAGCAGAACTAGTAACTATTTATAATGTTTTAATCCTCTGTATCTTTCAGTAGTTCCGTTACAGGTCATGCATTTTTACTACCTGAGTCTTAATGACCCAGGCAATCAAAACGCATGAAATAGGATAGAATATTTCTAACGAGCTCTTCCGATTAAGCCCGTTTTGCGGATACTTAAATAGGCTCCGAAGGTGTCATCATACATCTGGCCTTTGTCGTAAGCCAGAGCACCCGAAAACTCGCTTCCCCTGAGCCAGGGCATTTTTACCCCTATGCGGATTAAGCCCGAAAACTGTTTGAATGGGCCGTTTACGTAAGGCTCTTCTCGCATGTTATTATAAGTACCAAAATTCCGGCTGTAAGAACCGCGAATTTCCCAGGTTGTCCGTTTTTTGTATTTACCCAGAAAGGTAAGATTAAAGACCTGAACCCGGTTATTGGGCATTCCACGCACATGGGTCTGAATATCCTTTTTCAAATCACTATCCGGCTGGACGAAAGGGGTTCCAATCGAACGATCAAAATACGTCCATCCATCCTGATACTGACTGTGATTAAAGTAGTTATCCCCGCCCCTTTTCAAAGGATCGTCAATAATAAAGTCATTTCCGCCCTGACTAATCGTGCTTAAGTATTCAAAACCAACCCGTTCCAAATGAACGTCTGAAGCCTGCTGTATATGGTTAATATACCGCACTCCATTCAAGCCATCATCAATATTAATGAGATAGTATAGGGAGCCGTCATCGAACATACTTTGACGGTAGAAAAATAGGTTAAAATCACAATGTTTCACCTCAAGTGCGGCGTCCACTGTCCCTAAATGGTTCCCGATCCGGTTTACGTCAATCGAAATAAAATCATCAAAAGGATACCCCTGATACCCGTATTTAACCTGCATACTTTTGGCCAGCACCACTCCATTCCAGTAAGCAAACCAGGAGCCATTGAACTTCCCATCTTTAGACAAAATGCCCGGGTCGCCTTTCAGAGATGGAGCATAACCGCCCCACTGAACAAAATGGCTTAATCCACCATACAAATTGATGAGCCAGTTTTCCTTACCAAATTTTAGGTAAAATCCTTTTTGATGGAGGTAAGCATCTTTGGTAAAAGAATTATAGTTTTCGAACCAGCCGTGGGCAAAATAGGCTTTGAATTTCAGCCACTTGCCAACCAAAGGAACGGGGACAAATTTTTTAGTACCGAGATGAATCTGAGGAATGGGCAGGGAGTTACCAGACCAGTTCAAAGAACCCGTCCCGGTTAAGGTATCTGACAAACCAACGTATTCTCTTTTTCGCCCCCCGTATAATTCCCAGTTTTTAAAGTTCAGACGTAAATATCCTTCCGTAATGATTCCTTTCACATTAGGATTTTGCGTTTGAAGAAGGCCTTCGAAAGCTCCATCCACAGACCAGTGATGGGTATGGGGCGAAAGGGGGACGTGGTATTTAGCACCGATCGTGAATAAACCACCCTGGGGTTTAATTGGAATAGTTCCGTATTGATTGGTTTGCAACCAGAACGGGGTTCGTCCTGACGTAGAAAGAGCCGTCGTAGCGGCCTGTACATAATAAGATCCTGAAGATTTACTTTCGTCGTCGTCCTGAGCGAAGACCGGGTTGAAAAAGCCTAGTAGAATACCTAAAGACAGGTAGGTAAAAAAACGCATAAAGCATGGGTTAGGTGGATACCATAAAGATATAGGATTGTACAAAACTCCTTACCTTATTAATGTATGCAAAGTAAGAAATTTTAGCTCACACTAGGCTCTCTCGACTATAACCTTAAAAATATATTATTCTGGGGTATACAATTATACCCATTGTGCGTATGACCATTCCCTAGCAGTGAAGGCACAAAAAAAGAAAAAATTCTAACATTTCCCCTCGCAAAACTTTCGAATAGGCCCATCATTTTGATCTAAAATACAGCGATTAGCAATCCAAAATCCTACCAGTCATCTGCGATTTGTTTATACGCACAGCGGGTTATAAGAAAGTTTCATTAAGTAAGACGCGACTTCATTGCGTTTAGCTTTCCCTGCCATGGCTGGTGTCTCACCAGCCATTTGTACGCAAACTGTGGTTGGTGAGACACCAACCACGGCGTAAACCTTAAAAATATATTATTCTGGGGTATACAATAAATAGCTATAAAGCCCATTCAAAGATAAGAATGGGCTTTATAACTATTCAGAAACAGGGCGTTTATTTTGCTTTTAACTGTACTACCGGCACAATCACTTCTTCCAGCGACACTCCTCCGTGCTGGAAAGTGTCTTTATAATAATTGACGTAATAATTGTAGTTATTAGGATAGGCAAAGAAGTAATCTTCCATGGCAAAGACATATGCCGAAGAAACGTTAAATTTCGGTAAGCCAAAGGCTTCGGGACGGCGACAAACCAAAACGTGATCTTCATCAAAATTCAGGTTTTTACCCTGCTTATAGCGAAGATTGGTATTCACGGAACGGTCGCCAATGATGCGAACGGGCTTCTGAACCCGAATCATTCCGTGGTCGGTTGTCAGTACCACTCGTCCTCCTTTTTCCGCAATCTTTTTCAGGAAATCCAATAAAGGCGAGTGCTGGAACCAGGAATTAGTCAGGCTTCGATAAGCTGATTCATCGGCAGCCAGTTCCTTAATCATCGTCGAGTCCGTCCGAGCGTGGGAAAGCATGTCTACGAAATTGTAAACTACTGCGATCAGATCGTTATTGGAGACATTGTTAAAGTTTTCGACGAGTGCTTTTCCCTGATTGACGTTCAGAATTTTGTGATAGGACATTTTAATATGGCCTAAACGACTTTTCTGCAATTGCATTTGTAGAAACTCTTCCTCATGCACATTCAGACCTTCTTCATCATTTTTCTGATCGCCCTCAATGTCGTGTACCCAGAGACGTGGGTATTGTTTCTCTATTTCGCTGGGTAATAAACCCGAGAATATGGAGTTACGGGCAAAGGAGGTCGTTGTGGGAAGAATCGAGTAATAGTGACTTTCTTCATCAATGGTGAAGTATTCCGTCAAGGTTCGCTCGATGAGTTTCCACTGATCATAGCGAAAATTATCAATCAGGATAAAGTATAAGGGATTACCAGCCTGCAAATGTGGGAAAACCTTTTTCCGAAGTAACATATTCGAAAGAATTGGTTTGTCGGCTTTGGGCTCGTTAATCCAGTCTTCGTAATTATCTTCAATGAATTTACAGAAGTTTGCATTAGCTTCCGACTTCTGCATATTCATTACTTCTTCCATGCTTTTATTAGGAGTATCATCAATTTCTAACTCCCAATAAACCAGCTTCTTGTAAATATCCGCCCATTCTTCATGGCCAATACGATCCTGATACTGCATGGATAACTGACGGAATTCCTGCTGGTAACTCAAATTGGTTTTTTCCTCTACTAATCGTCTTGAATCCAGAATCTTACGTACCGAAAGCAGAATCTGGTTCGGGTTGAGTGGCTTAATGAGGTAATCGGCAATTTTAGAACCGATAGCTCCCTCCATAATGTGCTCTTCCTCGGACTTGGTAATCATGACCACCGGAAGATTTGGCCACTGCTGTTTAAGTTGAGCAAGCGTTTCAAGACCCGTCAAACCGGGCATCATTTCGTCCAGGAAGACTAAATCGAACGTATTATTTTCGAGTTGTTCCAGGGCATCGGCCCCTGAGTTAACGGGAGTTACCTCATAGCCTTTTTGCTGTAAAAAAAGAATATATGGTTTTAATAGGTCAATTTCGTCATCGGCCCAAAGGATGGAATACTTTTGCATACGTATAAACTGAAGTTTTACTCAGTTGAAAGAATGGAAGGTTAAGCCAGAAGGAACCTTATCCTTCTGCTGGCAAGTTAAGGAAGCTTCGCTGCTTTCAATACACCTGTATAGAAGTAACGGCAGCGAAAAGCATAAGATTGTTAATTCAAAATTTTTATTCCAGTGTATCGGTATGCAGCGTCTTGAATTTTCCCATCCCATCTATAAAATTTCTCCAGATCCCTATGATCCCTATGTAGGCATCGAAATTCGGGATTCGGAGCAACGAAAGGCTTACGTCCAGTCACTGGCCTGTGCTGAAGATGGGCATTTTTTCTCCCAAAATCAGACTCCTCTGGTAGAGGTTGCTTGGTGGGTTAATATGCTGGGCTGTTTTCATGGGGTTATTTTGTATCATTCATTCGAAGAACCGGAAGTGCCCCGCCCCACTGCTTTACACGCTTTGGATGGACGTACGGGAGAACTCCTCTGGACGGTACCTAACCGAATCTGGCAGGAAACGCTGGATGCAATCGTTCGGGTACAGTCCGGGGAAGAATCTTATGAGTTTCTGGATTTGCGAACGGGACAATCCGTTCCCCAAATGCCTTCTCAGTCTGCTCTGCATGAAATCCGCCTTCCGGTTCATTACCCGGAAGGAAATGTGCACCTGGCGACTTTACAGAAATTAATACGTTATACCACTGAAAACCACCCCATCGGTGCCTGTGATTATCTGGAATTAACACCGTTGATCATTATTTCTTATTATTTTTACGAGTCTGAAAAGCTTAAAAACAACCTCTTAGTCGTTACTAATACGGGGCAGGTTCAGTTTCATGAGCCGCTTTCACTCGGCGATGCACAAGGGCATACGACCTTTATCAACTGGCGACACCAACTCATTTATATAAAAGATCAGGTTTATCTTTGCTGCTATGCGGTATCATAATTTTTTCATCCCCCTCTTCGGCCTTTTTTGTCTTCATTCGTTACAAACTTCCGCCCGATCCATTCCTTTGGATTCTATCGGGACGGAGTGGAAGAATGGTAAAACGCTGATTGTGTATCAGGTAACGCCCGGACAGACTTTATATAGCCTCTTGAAGAAGTATAACGTCACCCTGGATGAATTCAAAGCCGTTAATCCTGATTTCTCGGGTAATCTGCGGTCAGAATCCGTTGTACGAATTCCCCGACCCTGGCGTCGTTCAGATCATGCCGCACCAGCTACGGCAACTTCCGTTGGGGCAACCTCCGTTGGGGCAACTAATTCGGTAGCCAAAACGCATAAAGTAGAGTCCGGTCAAACGTTATTCAGCATTGCCCGCAAGTATGAAGTAGGAACGGCTGAATTGAAAAAATGGAATAATATTCCAGCCGACGGTACCGTAAAATTCGGTCAGGTTTTGTACGTTTCGGATCCGGGTAAATCTGATTCTGGTAAAACGGAAGTAGCGGCAGCTCCCGTCAAAACACCCGTAACGGAACCCCGTAAACCAGAACCAACCAAAGCAGAGCCCGTAAAAACGGAAGCACCCAAAGCTCCTGTCGTAGTAAATAAACCCGAAGTAGCCGTTCAGGAACCCCCTAAAAAAGCGGATACGACGACAAAAACGAAGCCCGAAGCCGCCCCTCAACCCACGGGGAGCAAACCCGTTACCACTCCCAAACCAGAAGCCGAAGTATTAACTCCCGTTCGTACCGAAAATGACCCCGTTCCCAATGCAAGCACGGGAGCGAAGAAAGTTACAGAGATCGGTTTGTGCGAGTTAATTGATGCTCAGGATAAATCGGGTAAGTATCTGGCCTTGCACCGCTCAGCTCCCGTCGGAACGATGTTAACCGTTCGGAATGAGGCGAATAACCAAAGTGTGATTGTGAAAGTAATTGGCAAGTTACCCGATACGGGTCCAGCAGGGGGCGTGATTGTGCGACTTTCAGCCCGGGCCTTTGAGAAACTCATGCCTACAGACCGCCGCGTCCGTGCAGAAGTAAGCTATCTGGCCGTTGAACAATAATAATTATCCTGTAAATCAGCATTTAAAGCCTTAACTGGCTGATTCATAAAAAACTCAAATCCTGACCGGAACCTTTCTTTCGTTCTATCGTTACTATCTTGTAAAAACACACGTATATGATCAAAAGACCCGAACGCTCCAAATACATAACGCCCGGTGCCATTATTTTCAACATCATTTTTATTTTGGCTTACCCCATTATTGCGGTTTTCTATTTAGCGTTTAATGTACTTGTTTGGTTTTTATCCATTCCTTCCCGGATGTGGGCGTACGTGGCAAAGCTGATTCGTAAATAAAGTTTCTCCGAAGATAGTTAAACAAAAGAGCGATCAGAAGGCTGTCTTCTGATCGCTCTTTTGTTTGGTAGATTTCTAGAGTTAGGCTAACGTTTCCAACACCTGGGTGTAGGTTTCCTGAAAGATGTTAAACTCATCTTTAATGGGTGGAAATTCAGTAGCAAAGGTGCTGAAGTTACCCACTTTTGTTTTATGCTCCAGCGTTTTCACGGCTTCATGTAATCGCGTGATGCCCAGCGTTCCGGCATTACCTTTCAGGGTATGCAGGTTCGACTCAACGCCCTGAAAATCCTGCGTCTCGAAAAATTCCTGGGCTAGTTTGATTTGCTCGATTGCTTCCTGTTCAAATTCGGCAAATACCTGCTCGACCATTTCTTTTCCCGCCAGTTCGGCTAACTGGTTGACGACCGCAAAATCGTACAGCTCGTTCAGTTCAGCAGAGGCTGGTTTTTGTATAACAGGCTCAGGCTCTTTTACTTTGGTTTCTAATCGAACCGCTTCCCGCTGGCGACTGGCCATTCGATCTACCCATTCTTTCACCTTCAGCACCAACATTTCGGCTCGGATGGGTTTGGACACGTAATCGTTCATGCCTTGACTCAGGAACCGCTCGCGGTCTTCTTTCATGGAATAAGCCGTCATGGCCAGCACGGGCGGCAGTTTTTCTCCGAACAACCGCCTTAACTCATGCGTCGTTTCCAGACCATCCATATCGGGCATTTGAATGTCCATCAGAATGAGGTCATAGCGTTCCGCTTTTTCACTGGCATCGACCAACTGAATAGCCTTCCGCCCAGAATCGGCTGTTTGAACCCGGCAACCCGCTTTGGAAAGAATTTCACTGGCTACTTTCCGGTTTACTGCGTTATCATCCACCAGTAAAATATGGGGATTTTCCTGGGCCAGGTAATTCAGAATCTGAAACTCTTCCGCGTATTTTTTCTCCTGAAACGGAGCAATCATGGTTTCCTTTAATTCCACCGTAAACCAGAAGGTACTTCCCCTTCCCTACTTCTGATTCCACGCCCATTTCTCCCTTCATCAGTCGGGATAACTCGCGGGAAATCGCCAGCCCCAGACCCGTTCCTCCGAAGGATTTGCGAGTCGTATTATCCAGTTGCTGGAAGGCTCCAAAAAGCTGTTTCAAGCCTTCAGAAGAAATTCCGATGCCGCTATCAATAACCTCAACCTTGATTTTGTGCCACTTGCCGTGCGTCGACAAATTGGTTACCCGTACCTGAACCGAACCATGCTCGGTAAATTTCAGAGCGTTGGAAGTCAGGTTGGAAAGAATTTGCAGTAACCGCGTTTCATCCGCAATGATGTACTGCGGAAGATTTTCGCCCAGGTCGTAACTCAGGGTATTGTTCCGGTTTCGGGCAGTCTGTCCAAACAGGCTGGTTAACTTATCGAAAATACTTCTGAACTCGAATGGAGCTTCGTGCAGCACCATTTTTCCGGCTTCGATTTTTGATAAATCCAGAATGTCATTCAGAATATTAAGTAACGTTTCCGAAGATTTTTTAATCGTATGAACGTATTCCCGCTGCTCTTCTTCCAGATGCGTACTGCTCAATAAGTCAATCATCCCGATAACCCCGTTCATGGGCGTACGGATTTCGTGCGACATGTTCGCCAGAAACCGTTCTTTTACTTTCAGCGAACGCTCGGCTTCTTCTTTGGCCTTCAGTAACTCGCGGGCAGATCGCTTCAACGGCGTAATATCCCGGGCAATACCTGCTACTTCTTCAATGCGACCATCGGCCAGCAAAATGGGGTTCAGGTATACCTCCAGCCAGATATCTTCGCCGTACCGGATGTTATCCATGTGTACTTCATACGACTCGGCTTTTCCCCGAAATGCCCCTTTATACTTATCCTCCATGATTTTCCGGTTCGCCGGATTCATCAGTCGCCAGGCAAACTGGTCGGTCGTGACGTTCACCTGCGGTGGTACATGAAGCTGACTTTGAATCAGGTTCAGGTAATTATCATTGAAGGAGGTTAGCTGCAAACGACGGTTCACCGTCCACATCAGGTGACTCGATGATTCAAAAATGGCATGCAGACGAGCCGTTTGTTTAGCCAGATCCGATTCCGCCTGCTTTCTTTCAATCGCAACGGCAACCTGACCCGAAATAAACTCCAGTAACTCCAGATCCCGGATATCGTATTTGTTGGTACGCTCGTAGGATTTAACCCCGATAATCCCCGTGACCCGATCTCCGATCCGAAGCGGTACGCATAACATTACCTTCGGAATTTGTCCGTAGATGTATAATACTTTCTGACGGGCCAGTTCCTGGATTTCTGTTTCCGTTAGCATCAAAGGCCGGTTGGCCACAATGGCGTATTCGTTTAATCCATTCCCCAGTTTCCGCTTTGTAAATCGAATATTCTTATCAAAATATTCATCCACGTAATACGGAAAATAGAGGTAACTTTTAGAAGGATCGTAAAGCGAAATGAAGAAGTTTTTGGTATCAATTACTTTCCCCAATTCCTCATGAATGAACTGATACAGATCGTCCAGACTTCGCGTACTCAAAGTCGAGTTGGCAATCTGGTAATAAAGATTCTGAGCATTTTCGGCCCGGTTTTTGGCCGTGGTATCGTGAAAAATACACCGAAAAACGATGGGATTACCATTTTCATCGTACCGACAGTTAACCGAACCAGACACATACACCCGGCGACCGTCTTTCCGACGGTAAACCGCCTCAAAATCAGGGATTTGCTCCCCATTCTTCACCCGGTCAAATCTACTCAGTGTCTCTTCCATAAACTCCGGGTGAATAACATCCCGAAGATTCATCTGATTCAACTCCGCCGACCGATAACCAATGGTATCTTTCCAGGCTTTGTTTACGTACAGAAAGCGTCCCTGTAAATCAATCATCTGGATCAAATCCGTGGTATTACGGATCAGATCCTGTAGTTCTGAAGAGGCCGAGCTCAGGGGTAACCCCGGCGAAGTTTGTCGCAAGGTTGAAACAGGTTCGGCCATACTAACTTTACTCATGTGTTATGATGATAAAACGCCCGGTTAATCGCAGACGTTTAGCTTTTTCGTTTTAAAATAATGACAATTGGCCTTTCTCTGCATTTCGCTGTTCGTGTTGCAACAGCCAATGTTTCCGCCAGATTTCCCAGGCGTAACCTACGGGGTTTCCATCCGAACCAATCACCCGATGACAGGGAACAATCAAAGCAATCTGGTTCTTGGCATTAGCCGCCGCTACGGCTCGGGTCGCTTTTTCATCGCCCATCGTGCAGGCCAGATTGATGTAGGAAATCGTTTCGGCGTAGGGTAACTTCCGCAATTGCTGCCAGACGCTCTGTTGAAAAGCCGTTCCGTTCAGATACAGCGGCAGGTCAAAATCCTTCCGTTTTCCAACGAAATATTCCTGCAATTGTCGCTGAGCATCCTTCAGGAGTGGCGTTAGCCTCTGCTGGTCTTTTGCCGTTACAAACCGTGCCGAATGTAACTGTTCTGCCGAAGCTTTCAACTCCATCCAACCCAGCGGCGATTCGTAAAATGCGATATACTCAGGTATCAGCATCTGATTTACGGATTATAACGTCCCATTTTCGTTAAAACTACAAAAATCAGGGTAATTTTGGCCTACATTTCAATAACGGCTTTCAAACTAAACTAAAGTATATCTAAATTTAATTCTTTTTATTAAAGATTAAATCCAGTTTTTGAGTTCAGTAACAAGCCAGGATTCGTATTCAGAAGGAAGCACGACTGAATATTTTACTAACTTCTTGAATGAAAGTAAAAGCAAAAAAGCATTTAGGGCAACATTTCCTCCGCGACTTACACGCTTGCGAGCGAATTGCTGATTTGCTGTCGGGATATCAGAACTACCGCACGGTACTGGAAATCGGCCCGGGGATGGGAGTATTAACGCAGTTTCTGCTGAAGAAACCGCAGTTTGAAACGCACGTTGTGGAAATTGACCGCGAGTCGGTGGATTACCTGAACGTCCATTTCCCGGAGTTATCACCCCGAATTCATAACTACGATTTTTTACGCTGGAATCTCAACACGTTCTCCACGGAGCCTTTTGGGGTGATTGGAAACTTTCCGTATAACATTTCCAGCCAGATTTTCTTTAAGGTGCTCGAACACCGGGATCTGATTCCCGAGGTTGTTTGCATGCTACAAAAAGAAGTAGCTCAACGCATTGCCTCACCTCCGGGGAGCCGGGATTACGGCATTTTAAGCGTGTTACTTCAAGCTTTTTACGACATTAAGTATCACTTCACCGTTCCTCCCGGAGCATTTGATCCTCCACCAAAAGTACAATCCGGCGTAATTCGTCTGGAACGCAACGCCGTAGCCGAGTTAGCCTGTGATGAGAAACTGTTTTTTAATGTCGTAAAAACGGCTTTTAACCAACGCCGCAAGACGCTTCGGAACGCTCTTAAGCCCATCGGTGTGATCTTCGATCATCCTTTGCTGGATAAACGGGCCGAACAGTTAGGGGTAGCCGAATTTGTGGACATCACGCAAACCATCCAACAGGCCAAAAAAGCTCAGCCTTAAATTTCTGACCACTTTTTTATCCTTTCTTCCACCCTTCAAATAGCCCCTTTTGTATGGCTTTCGAGCTTACTAAAGAGTATATTGAACAGCTAAGTAACGCCGTTGATCAACGAGATGAGGTTTTTATTCGGCTGGAACTGGAGCATCTGTTTTCGGCGGATATCTCGGTATTACTGAGTGAACTCGAACCCGAGCAGGCTTACTATGTGCTTCAATTGCTGGATATTGAAACGGGAGCCGAAATTCTGGCGGAAATGGATGCCAGTATTCGTCGGGACTTACTGGCTCTGTTTGACTCCGCTCAGATGGCCCGGTACGTCAATGTGCTGGACTCGGACGATGCCGTTGATTTATTAATCGAGCAATCCGTTCGGATTCGGGAGGAAGTTATTGCCCTGATTGAAGACCGTGAACAGGCCCGTTTTATTGTAGATCTGTTACCGTACGAGCCCGACACAGCCGGAGGGCTGATGCAGAAGGAGTTAGTAAAAATCAACGTTCGGCAAACGGTTACGGAATGCGTTGAGGAAATTCGTCGGCAGGCCGAAGAGGTAGAGAAAGTATACACGGTTTACGTGGTTGACGACGAGAATACCTTACTCGGTATTGTTTCTCTAAAGGATATTATTCTGGCCAAACGAGGCAGCAGCATTGAACAGATTTACGATCATGAAGTAATTTATACTTCTACTTATGATTCCGCCGAAGACGTAGCCGAGCTCATGCGACGCTATGACCTGGACGCCCTGCCCGTAGTAAATGTTCAGAAACGCTTACTTGGACAAATTACAATTGATGACGTCATTGATGTTATTACCGAGCAGGCACAGGAAGATATTGCGGCCATTACCGGGGTTTCGGAAGAAGTCGAAGAGGACGATTCCGTCTGGAAGATCACGCGTTCGCGTTTACCCTGGCTGGGCATTGGTATGATTGGCAGTTTGCTGGCAGCCAAGTTCCTCGGTATTTTCGAGCATGACCTGCTAATGATGGTTCCGGCTCTGGCTTTGTTTATTCCCATTATCGGTTCAACGGGCGGAAATGTAGGTATTCAGTCTTCCTCGTTCATGGTGCAGATTCTGAGCGACAAGTCGGGTTTTACGGGTGAATTCTGGCCCCGAATGCTTAAAATCGCCACAGTTGCCTTACTAAAAGGCGTGATGATTGCAGCATTTGTATTTCTGATTACCTATCTGATTCTTTCCCACCCGGTTAAGCTCTCGCTGGTGGTAGCTGTTTCGCTGATGGCCGTGGTATTACTTTCATCCTTCACCGGAACTGTTACGCCCATCATTCTGAATCGATACGGCATTAACCCCTCTGTAGCTTCCGGGCCTTTTATCACCACCGCCAACGACTTTCTAGGCTACAGTGTCTATTTTGGAATTGCTTATTTGCTTTATAATTGGTGAGGGATTGTTAGTTGTTAGCGGCCGCCGCTGCGGTTGTTAGTTGTTAGTTGTTAGTTGTTAGTTGTTAGTTGTTAGTTGTTTATCAAATAAATTTATTTCTCAAAAATAGTCTTTACTCTTCCGCTGCCAGCGGTATAACAACCTAATTGAGAGAAAAGGAAACATGTTTATAGACTATAATTCATTTCGTAAATGACTAAGCATCAATAAATAAATCGGCATATGGTCATTACAATCTGAAAACGAACCTCTAAAAACTAACCCTACCCAGACGCGAGCAATCGCGTTTCTACCACTGAAAACGGAAAACGGAAAACCGTAAACGGAAAACTAAATTATGATTGCAGTGATTCAACGGGTTACTCAGGCTTCTGTGACGATTGACGGACTCATCAAAGGTCAGATTGACCAAGGCTTACTGGTGTTACTGGGCGTTACCCATACCGATACGGAAGAAGATTTGCAGTGGCTCGCCCGGAAAATTACAGGCTTACGCATTTTTGGGGATGAAGAAGGAAAGATGAATCTGGATTTAAAATCCGTCAATGGTAATATTCTATTAATCAGTCAGTTTACATTATTTGCCAGCACCAAAAAGGGTAACCGCCCAAGTTACATTGAGGCTGCCCGACCCGAAGTAGCGATTCCTTTGTACGAAAAAATGATTCTCCAACTGGAAGAAGAGTTAGGACAATCCATTCAAACGGGCGAATTTGGGGCGGATATGAAAGTCGCCTTGTTGAACGACGGTCCCGTTACGATTATCATAGATTCAAAAAACCGCATCTAAATGACCTTAGAAGAAGCTCAGAAAACCGTAGACGAATGGATTACAACCGTCGGTGTTCGTTACTTTAATGAGTTAACTAACACGGCTATTCTGATGGAGGAAGTCGGCGAAATGGCCCGGATTATGGCTCGCCGCTACGGAGAACAATCCGAAAAGGAATCCGACAAAGGCAAAGATCTGGGCGATGAAATGGCTGATGTCCTCTGGGTATTAATCTGTCTGGCTAATCAAACCGGAATTAATCTGACGGAAGCTTTTGAGCGTAACCTCGAAAAGAAAAACATCCGCGACGCGACCCGGCATTTGAATAACCCGAAACTTCAGGGTTAAATTTTTGGTTAGATAGGGTATCAGAAGGTACATAAAGTCCTGTAGGTAATGTAACAGGATGCCTGTAGACCCGCTGATTATTTTTATTTGTTTTTCTGAAAGACAAGCTACTGTCAACCACGACTTTATCTTTACGTTTTTGGAAATACACCCACAGGACAGGACGATTCCTTTTTATTTTTTTGAAGGTTCTCCGGTAATTAGCTGTTATTTCGCTTTATCATTTTACTCCGAAACCCAATATTTCGACAATGGCCTTCAAACGCGTTCTTATTGCTGAAGATAGCTCCGTCATTCAAAACCTGGCTAAGAAAATCCTGGAATTTCAGAATTTCGAGATTACTTCCGTGAAAAACGGCGAGCAAGTTTTACAACTCCTTGAAAAAGAAAATTATGACGTGGTGTTGTTAGACATCAACATGCCCGTTATGGATGGAATGGAATGTGCCCGTCAGATTCGGAAATTACCCGATGCAAACAAGGCCAAAACCCCTATTCTTGCCATCACAGGTAATGCCCGCAATTATTCTCCCGAGGAGTTCAAGTCTGCTGGTTTTGACGACATTCTGATCAAGCCCCTTAACTTTGATGCTCTCGTAGCTAAAGTTCGTGAATACACGGGTGGCGTTGTAGAATAGTTTTTTTCTACCTCGATTTATCCATCATTCTTTAGAAGATGAGCGGAAGCTTCCGCTCATCTTTGCCTGTTTTGTATGCAAGTCACTTTCCTTGGTACGGGTACTTCTCAAGGCGTTCCGGTCATTGGATGCGACTGTGTGGTCTGCCGTTCGCTTGATTTTCGGGATAAGCGTCTACGCGTTTCCATTCACGTGGAAGTCGAAGGTCGTAGTCTGGTTTTTGATACCGGACCAGATTTTCGCATGCAAATGCTTCGGGAGCATATTCTGCATCTGGATGCGGTTGTGTTTACGCATGCTCACAAAGACCACACGGCTGGTCTGGACGATGTACGTCCTTTCAATTTTCGTCAGAATTCGGATATTCCTCTGTATGGTCAGCCTGAAGTACTGGAGCAGATTAAAGTTGAATTTGCCTATGCTTTCGCTGAAAAAAAATATCCTGGCATTCCCCGTCTGGAACTAAATCCCATTCAGAACGAGCCTTTTGAAGTGTTAGGTCTCACCCTCACACCCATTCAGGTCATGCATCATAAGCTGCCCGTCTTTGGTTACCGGATTGGCGATTTCTCCTACATTACTGACGCTAATTTTATTGCGGAAGAAGAACTGGAAAAGCTGAAAGGTACGCGGGTTATGGTTATTAATGCCTTGCATAAAGGCCCCAAACATCTTTCGCATTATACCTTACCAGAAGCTCTAGAAGTAATTGAGCGGGTTCAGCCCGAAACCGCTTACCTTACTCACATTAGCCACAACATGGGACTACACGCGGCTGTTGAGGCCGAGCTACCTCCACACGTGCATTTGGCGTATGATGGGCTGAAAATTACCTTGGAATAATCTATTCCTTCTTACCTATTTCTTTGTTTCTTGCATTTACTCAGCGATCACTTCGACCCGAGTGGTACCGATTTTTTGTTTCCTGATTTTAGAGACTGGTCTGAAAAAGACATTTTAATGAAATAGAGAGACCGTACATTCTCTTTCCATTCATTCGAGGAAGCATTTTCATTCCTCACTGTCATCCAGAGCGAAGGAGCCTGCTGGTTTTCTCTATGTACTTTCAATTAGGCGTTATTCCGCGTTTCCAACTCGGATTCGCAAAAAAGAGCTGTTTGTAACGCTGAGCGTCGCAGATGAACAGAGAAACCTTCCGATGCTTAATCGGTAAAGGTTTCAGAAACCATCACTCGTAGTATGGTTTTACGATTATACATTTTAGATAATTTCTCAAAACATTCATTGCATGAGTATTTTACCTGATCCCACTACCCTTGCCGCTCTCTTTGACATGGACGGCGTGATTGTCAATAATATGCCTTACCACGAAACTGCCTGGCGTATATTCTGTGAAGCTCACGGGTTTGCTTTCAGTAAGGAAATGTATTATACCCAGCTCAATGGCAAAAACTCATTCGATTCTTTTGCGTTTCTGCTGGGTCGTGAGCCTTCAGCCGAAGAACTTCGGGAGATGTCCATTGAAAAAGAAGAAATGTATCGGAACAATTATGGCCCTCACCTGGAACCTGCCGAGGGTTTGATTGGCTTTCTGAATGTCTTACGTGAACACGGGGTGAAATGTGCCGTAGCTACTTCTGCTCCTATCGAAAACGTAGCGTTCACGCTGGATGGAACGGGCTTACGTCCACTTTTTGATGTAGTGGTCGATGCTTCGATGGTTCAGAATGGCAAGCCTGCTCCCGATATTTACCTGAAAGCAGCGGAGTCAGTAGGAGTTCATCCCAAAAATTGCGTTGTTTTTGAAGACGCCTTATTGGGAATTCAGGCTGGGAAAGCGGCAGGTATGCCCGTCATTGGGGTCTCTACTAGTCACAGCGAAGACGAACTCGCACCCATTACTTCGGCGGTCATTGCCGACTTCCGGGAAATTGACTGGAATCATTTTGAAGCCGTTGTTAACCGATAATATCCATGCAGCAGCCCGAAACATACCTGGAATTCATTCACGATGTACTCATTACGGTTCATAGTGGCATCCACGAACTTCGGGATCGCCTGGCCTTCTGCGATCCTTCCGAACGGGATTATATCGAGGGACGCATTTTTAGCTATACCGAGCTCTTGCAAACCATTCAGGCCAGTGCCAAAGCATTTGGACTAAGTCATGAAATTGGTCTCTAGTCGCTGTAGCTATAAAGCAAAAGAAACCCGACGACAACCGTCGGGTTTCTTCGTTATTCACCTGAAGTAAGCTTATTAAAGCGTAGCAACTACTTCTTTAATATCCTGAATAATCTTTTTAGCCAGATTTTCTGCTTTCGTCATAAAGTCAGATTCTGAATAAATCCGAATGATGGGTTCGGTATTTGACTTACGTAAGTGAACCCATTCGTTACCAAACTCAATTTTCACCCCGTCTTCGCTATTAATCGGCTGACGAGCGTATTTGCTTTGAATTCGCTCCAGCACTACATCAACGTTCAGTTCTGGAGTTAACTCAATCTTGTTTTTTGAGATATAATAATTTGGATAGGAACGACGCAGCATCGAAACAGATTTACCAAACTTAGCTAAGTGCGTCAGAAAGAGGGCGATTCCTACCAATGCATCGCGTCCGTAGTGAAGCTCAGGGTAAATGATACCGCCATTTCCTTCACCCCCAATCACGGCTCCTACTTCTTTCATTTTGGTAACTACGTTCACTTCGCCAACGGCAGCCGAGTAATGAGTACCACCGGCTTTTTGGGTAACATCTCGCAAAGCAACAGTCGATGAAAGGTTAGAAACCGTATTACCTACGTTGTTTTTGAGGATGTAATCCGCGACAGCAACCAGCGTGTATTCTTCACCGAAAGGTTCGCCATCTTCAGCCACAAACGCCAGACGATCTACATCAGGATCTACGACAATACCCAGGCTATGCTTTCCAGAACGAAGTTCTTTACGAATATCGGTCAGGTGTTCGGGTAAAGGCTCAGGGTTGTGAGCGAAGTAACCCGTTGGTTCACAGTGAAGTTTTACAATTCTAGTTACCCCCAAAGCTTCCAGAATCATAGGAACGGCAATCCCTCCTGAAGAGTTGACAGCGTCCACAACGATACTAAAATTAGCCGCAGCGATGGCCTCTTTATCTACCAGCGGCAGAGCCAGAATGGCATCAATGTGCTTCTGAAGATAGGTATCATCCTGCTGGTAGCTACCTAGTTTTTTCACTTCTACGAAAGAAAAAGATTCTGCCTCAGCAATTGCCAAAACCTGAGCTCCTTCTTCGGCTGAAATAAATTCGCCTTTTGCGTTTAATAACTTTAAAGCGTTCCACTGGATCGGATTATGACTGGCCGTTAAAATAATACCACCAGCAGCCTGCTCGGCGGGAACAGCCATTTCAACGGTTGGAGTCGTTGATAATCCCAGATCAATCACATTTAGTCCAAGTCCCTGCAAAGTAGCAGAAACCAGACGTACGGCCATTTCACCCGAAAGACGGGCGTCACGTCCAATGACAATTTTTTTATTCTCGGGAGAATTAAGTTTTAACCACGTTCCGAATGCTGCGGAAAATTTAACTATGTCAACGGGGGTTAGGGATTCACCCACGTTTCCACCAATGGTTCCCCGGATTCCGGAGATAGATTTAATCAACGTCACGATGCTCTCTATTTTGAGGAAGAACTGTTGGGGATATATGGCAAAAGTAAGAAAATATTCACTTTAGCGATCCATTTTTTTCATAGAACGTTTCATTTCTAAGAACTGATTTCCCGCTTTAACAATTACTTTAAAAATAAACTACCCTACTATACCACACTTATGCGTAGGTTTTTGATCATTCTGGTGCGAATTTATCAGGGAGCTCTTTCCCCTTACCTGGGTAATTCCTGCCGTTATACGCCCACCTGTTCTCAATACGCCATTCAGGCCATTGAAAAATACGGTCCCTGGAAAGGTGGCTGGCTGGCGATTCGCCGCATTGCCAGTTGTCATCCCTGGGGTGGTCATGGACATGATCCAGTACCTTGAATTAAAGGGCGGCAGGTAAATAAAAAGTAAAGCAAGTGCCCTGACCCAACTGACTTTCAGCGGTAATGGTACCTCCACAGAATTCTACGATTTTTCGGCAAAGGGCCAACCCAATGCCCGTACCCTCAAACTCGGAACGTCCGTTCAGGCGTTGAAAAACCTGAAAGATGCGTTCCTTATATTCCGGCTCGAAACCAATACCGTTGTCCTTAACGGTTATTTTCATCCACTGAAAATGAGTTGATAACCCTTTTTCGCGGGCCTCTTCCAGCGGCAAAGGCGTGGCCTTTAGTTGAATATGCGGCACGCGGGAAGGGTCCGTAAACTTAAGAGCATTTCCCAGTAGGTTATAAAACAACTGCCGCATCTGTACGGGTACCGCTTCTATCGTCGGCAGCTCGTCTATCTCAATAAAGGCTTTTTTCTCGGATATCTGAGTGTCCAGATCATCCAACACGTCCTGCACGATATGAGCCAGGGAAACGCTTTCCTTGACATTTCCCTGTCGGGTTACCCGCGATAATAAAAGCAATGCATCAATAAGGCTCTTCATGCGGTCGATAGCCTGTAGCGTGCGTCGCATGTAATCTTCGGCTTCGTCTTCTAGCGTATCCCCTAATTTGGCCCGCAGTCGCGTAACAAAGGATGAAATCTTCCGCAGGGGTTCCTGCAAATCATGCGAAGCCGCGTACGCAAACTGTTCCAGCTCACCGTTCGAACGCTGTAACTCTTCTATTTTCAATCGCAACTCCTGTTCGTACTGGCGGAGCATAGTTATGTCCGCAATACTTCCTACCAACAGGCTTACCGTGCCGTTTTCATTCAGTACGGGGCGACCCACCACCATTAATACTTTTTTCTTGCCCGATTGAGTCAATACCCGGTGTTCCAACCGAAAAGGTTGATGATTTCGAATAGCTTCCTGCACCGTCTGGCTCACCATCGTGTCATCTCTCTTGTCCAGAAAAGTGAATAGTGAGGTGTACTCTTCGCAGTTAGTACTCATCATTTCCGGCGGATGACCCATGATTTTATACAGTCCATCCGAACAGACTAACTCCCCGGTTTCCAGGTTTTTCTCCCAACTGCCGAAGTGGAAAGCCTGTTCAGTAATGCGGTGCATTTCCTGTTGCTGCAAAAGGGTCTTGTAACGATTTACCTGCTCGGTTATATCTTCCGAAATCCCGATTAACTCCAGCGGATTGCCGTGTTCGTCTTCCCGAAAAATGGTAAGCCGGGTTTTATAGGTTCGCTCGGATTGGTCTTTGTGTCTCAGTCGGGTTTCGCACTCGATCGCGTTTAGTTCTTTCCGTAATAAAGCTTCAAGCTTTTCCTCTTTCTGGGACCATAAATCATCGGGCAATACGGGCACTTCCAGATTACCCTCCCACTCCTCCAATTCCTGTAAAGAATACCCTAATAACTCCGTGAAACGATGGTTGATGTAGATAATACGGCGGGTTTCAAGATCGTACACGTGGACAATCCCCGTAAATAGCAGATTCAGTTTCTCAAGCATTCGGACTTGCTCGGGAAATTCAGCTGGATACTGAAACTGGACTGATTTGCTATTCATATACTTTAGTTGAGCCCAGTAAACTATCGTATAATCAATAACTTACTTTATGCCCTTTAATTCCGAGAACTTCTGGTATCTGTGAAAAAAGTATGCCGATACAATGCTCTTCTCATACCGCTCCA
Source organism: Siphonobacter sp. SORGH_AS_0500 (assembly GCF_031453245.1). NCBI lineage: Bacteria > Pseudomonadati > Bacteroidota > Cytophagia > Cytophagales > Cytophagaceae > Siphonobacter > Siphonobacter sp. SORGH_AS_0500. The sequence goes on along the minus strand of NZ_JAVIYT010000001.1, from coordinate 1,658,088 downwards.
CTGGATTGCCCAGATTGCGTAATGTTTTAATCTCTTTTCGTTTGCGGTGCCATTTGGGCAATTCGGCATAAAAGGAAAAATGAGCCTGAACAATGGCCCAACAAGAACGTGGGAAGCCCGCGAAAAAGTATCGGATTCCAGCAGTACCATCCAGCACCAGTCGAATGAGAATCAGGCGATACAAGTGATGAGCAGGTAAGTTTTTATATAACATCGCCAGGCTATTGCGAAAATTCAGAAAAGTCTTTCGCGGATTCTGGTAATCCAGCGTGCCGCCCCCGACGTGGTAGACGGTTGATTTCGGCGTCGCCCAGACCTGATAGCCTAGCAACTGAATTCGCCAGCACAGGTCAATCTCCTCCATGTGAGCAAAAAAGTCGCTATCAAATCCATGCAAGCCTTTGAAAATATCCGCCCGAACAAAAAAACAGGCTCCAGAAGCCCAGAAACATTGTTTATCGGTATCGTATTGCCCCAGGTCTTCTTCCCGAAAATTAAACATCCGTCCTCTGGTAAAAGGATAACCCAATACGTCCAGATACCCCCCAACACCACCGGCATGCTCAAAGTGTTTACGGTAGTTATAGTCCAGAATTTTGGGTTGAACCGCCGCAATTTTTTCATTATTCTCCAGTAAACTCAGCACCGGATCAATCCAGCCCGCCGTTACTTCCACGTCTGAATTCAGAAGGCAGTAATACTTCGCCGAAATCTGTTTCAGAGCTTCGTTATACCCTCCGGCAAAACCTAAATTGGAAGCATTGACGACCAACCGAACCTGCGGAAAATGTTCTTTCAGCCAGTGAACAGAATCGTCCGTCGAGCCATTATCAGCCACATAAACTGCGTGCTCGCCGGAATGCCTGACAACCGAAGAAAGGAATTTTTCGAGGTAAGCCTTACCGTTGTAATTAAGAATAACAATGGCTAAAAGATCCATATCATGTTGCGGGGCCTGATAGCCGAGCAAGGGGGAAATAAACTCAAAGAGAAAAGACCGATAGCAGCCTTTTCTCTTTCTGAAATATATAAAGAATGATTACTTACCAAACAGACTGTCCATGCCGGGGATATTGGGTAATAATCCGTCGGTAGCCTGTTTCAGATGATCTGCTACTTTGGCCTCAACGGCTTCCAGAGCTTTATTGGTGGCAGCCACGATCAGGTCACGAAGCATTTCCGTGTCTTCGGGTTTCACCAAATCAGGGTCAATTTCCAAATGAATCAGTTGCTTACGACCGTTCACGGTTGCCTTTACTAATCCGGCACCGGCTTCGGCTGTTTCCGTAATGGAAGGCAGAGATTCCTGAGCGTCTTTCATGCGGGCTTGCATTTCTTTCATCTTGCCCATCATGCCCATCATATCAAACATGTGCTGTTGTCGTTTTTGTTAACTAATTGCAAAAGTAGGTAATTCAGCATCAAAAAAGTCCTGCCGCCGAATGCAGACCTGACAATAGGACATTCCTCCCTTACCGAATGAGCTGAAAAACGCCTCTTTTGGTGAAGGAGTTACCGGCATCGTTACGAATATCGACCCGATACGAATAACTACCTACTGGAGCCGGGGAACCATTCACCAAACCATCCCAACCCCGATTCATATCCTCCGAAGAAAAAATGGGATTTCCCCATCGATCAAAAATGACCATTTTCATCTGGGTTACGTTCAGCATTTTCGGCAGAAAAATGTCATGCTGGGCATCCCCATTGGGAGAAAAAGCCTGCGGAACGTAAATCCGAACGGATTCGAAAAGGGGAATGGTATTGGAAACGCTTACACGCCCACTCTCCGAAAGGGCCTCAATCCGGTATTCGTACCCCGACTGAATCGGAATGGTTAAACTCGTTAAACTGACTTTCGTTTGCAGCCCTACGTTCTGAGAACCGACGACAGTTCCCTGAGCATCGACCACCTGAACCCGGTACGAGACCAGGTCACTTGTAAAGGGATTAGCGGAAGTCCACTGAATGTAATTGTCTTGTTGACTGGCAAAAATAGTGCAGACAGATGATGAAAAATCGGAGTTGGTACGGCAGGCACTCTGGTAAGCCACCTGATAACAATAGGATAAGCGATTGACATCCACGGCACTATCCGCAAACGGTTTTTTAACCTGACTGGCAGGAATGTCCTGAAAATTTCCGCCACCATTGGCCTTCCGAATACGTTCGCTTAAGGCTTCTCCACCGCCAGGAATGCTCCAGTCTACCAGTACTCCCTGTTTGGCTACTGTTGTGTATAAATCCGAAATGGATTCGGGCTTATCATTAGAATCTATTTCTTTACATATAGCATCTGAAATAGACTCTACCCCCTTTACGCTAGCTACTACCCGATAGCAATAAGACTTCCCACAAACTACATCTGGATCAGTAAAACTCAGCTTAGTGATATCTGTAATAACGGCTACCTCTTTGTTATCTTTATAAACGGTATATGACTCAAAATCTGGAGCATTAGGATACCCTTTCCAGTTAATATCCATTTTTTGAGAACTGGCTGATACCGTTAGGGGAATCGTGCAAACTTCGGGCGAAATGCCGCTATTCCCGCAACCCGCTGGCACTTCCGTCCTTACCTGAAAGCAGTATTGCTTCGCTGGATCTAACTGATTAACCGTTAACGAAGTAGCTCCCCCATTTCCTGAGCCCAAACCCGTTGCCTGATACATTCCATTTACTTCTTTCTGGTAAATGTTTTGGTTAAAAGCTGTACTTCCTACAAACTGAATGGTTACGGCTTTCTTATCATTAGCAAGCTCTAATTGCGTAATAGCCGGGGTAAACGTAGCGGGTGTGTTGATATTAACACTTAAAGGGTCGCTGTTATTCGTACAGGCACTTCCGGTGTATCCCCCCGACACAATTATGTTTACGGTATTGGGGGTACTTGCGGTGTACGTATAGGTTTTGGTATAAGGTAATTTGTCCTTGGTGAGCGTTTCGGAAGTTCCGTCTCCCCAATTGATAATGAACGTATCGTAAGGATTCTTCGAGGCATCCTGTGGAATTTCTATAGTTACCTGACGATTGGAGCAAGATTTGGCGGTAAAGATGGGTTTAGGGTTATCTGTAACTTGAACAGTTTGACAAGCATAATGTCCGCCATTTAAGGAACTACCAGTAAGAATAAGTGCATAAGTTCCTGGCGTATTATAGATGTAAGAATTACTGGTTACCTTTCCTGCTGGTTCTCCATTTCTTAAATCAAAAGCTTGGTTACTATACTCAAAGTAATATCCAGACAAAGAAGGATTATTATTAGTAGACTGATCTTCAACATATAAGGTATTACCCCTACAAATTTTGATTACATCAGTAGCAGTTCCTGATACTAGTTTGGCCGTAGCCATCTGGCTATTAATCTTAATACTTAACTTTCCGGTTTGTTGAGTACCTAACACCTTATCTGGTGTCGGGCACTGAGCCCAGCTTTTACACGCTATTCCTAAAATCAAAAAAAGTATCCGTATTCGCATCTGAAGGTTGTGTCAAAGCTGTATGGCGAATCAAATTTCCGTTAATCCTGCCATCATTCCAAAATAGGGCCGTAGTTTTGAATATCCAAACACCATTTTTTACCGACGAAACCTAACGCCAATTTTGCGTGTTCAGTGTAGTCACAACGCATCAGATCGCCTCAGGCGTATATTTTAAAGCTGATTTTGGCAAAACCCGACATTAAAACTCCGATTATAGGTAAGCAGCCATGGAAGAGAGTCCCATTCAATTAGATCGCATCGAGGATGCTATAGAAGACATTAAAGCCGGAAAGATCATTGTTGTTGTTGACGACGAAGATCGTGAAAATGAAGGCGATTTAATTTGTGCCTCGGAGTTGATCACACCCGAGATGGTCAATTTTATGACCAAGGAAGCCCGGGGCCTCATTTGTGTTCCCCTGACGGAAGAACGTTGCCGGGAACTGGACCTGGATATGATGGTTGGGAATAACACATCCAATCACGAAACAGCCTTCACTGTTTCCGTTGATTTATTAGGGAATGGCTGTACCACCGGAATTTCAGCCTCTGACCGGGCTAAAACGATTCGGGCTCTGGTAGATTCCGAAACGAAACCCGAAGATTTAGGTCGCCCCGGCCATATTTTTCCCCTGAAAGCTCGGGCAGAAGGCGTTTTGCGTCGTCCCGGCCATACCGAAGCTGCAATTGATTTTGCCGTTCTTGCTGGTTTGAAACCTTCCGGTACGCTCATCGAAATTCTGAACGAAGACGGCACGATGGCTCGCTTACCTCAGCTTCGAGCCTTCGCCGATAAATTCGACATGAAACTGGTAAGTATCAAAGATTTGATTGCTTACCGTTTACGCACTGAATCCCTCATCAAACGGGAAATTGGCGTGGATATGCCTACTGAATGGGGCAATTTTAGTCTGATTGCCTACACGCAGGTAGCCACAAACGACACGCATCTGGCTTTGGTGAAAGGCACTTGGGAGGAAGGTGAAGCCATATTGACCCGCGTACACAGCTCCTGCGTAACAGGCGATATCTTCGGCTCCTGCCGTTGTGATTGCGGGGAACAGTTACACCGGGCCATGCAGATGGTAGAAAAAGAGGGCAAAGGTGTAGTGCTCTATATGTTTCAGGAAGGCCGTGGTATTGGTTTGTTGAACAAGCTGAAAGCCTACAAGCTTCAGGAAATGGGCCGCGATACCGTTGAAGCTAACCTTGAGTTAGGCTTCCAGATGGATCAGCGTGATTACGGCGTAGGAGCTCAGATTCTTCGCGATCTAGGCGTTAGCAAACTCCGTCTGATGTCTAATAATCCCAAAAAGCGTTCGGCTTTGGCAGGATATGGAATCGAAATTGTAGAAACCGTGCCCATCGAAATTCCTTCTAATCCCCACAATGAGCGTTATCTGACAACGAAGCGTGATAAAATGGGTCATTTACTGAATGGACTTAAGCCTTTGATTTAATAAGTACTTGATTGATAGTCAACGTTTTACAACCGTACCATGTATGGTTCAATGATGCTAAGAACTTACTTATTACATATATCATTAAATGAAAACGTCTTCTCAAGTTTTGGGAAGACGTTTTTTTATGAATTAATTCCCCTATTAATAACCCCTAACCCTCTGAAAATAAGGACTAAAAAATCGATATTTTCTTTGGAAGTAATCGATAAATTTTGACACATTTGTTTAATTAATCCAATTTTTACTTTGACAAGTACAAAATAAATCAAAGATTATTGGGTATAATACAAAAAGTACCTCTAATAAATTTCTTCAATTCAGTTTCTGAGAAATATTTGCCATGAAAACGTTTACTATCTTAAAATTTGCTTTGGTCAATTGTTACCTTTTGATTGCTACCTTAAGCTTTGCACTTTCAGACCCTGAAACCCACTGGAACTCTGGAAAGGTGCAATTACAAAATGGGGAATGGCTGAGTGGAGAATTGCATTTCAATGCCGATCTGGGTCTTCTGGAGTTTAATCTTGATGGCGTTACTACTGTACTTTCGGCTCATAAAGTAGCGTCCTTCTACTTTTTCGATTATCAGGCCAATCGAATGCGAAATTTCGTCGTCGAGTCTTTCAAGCATAACGATCACTTCGTTCCCACCTTTTTTGAGTTGTTAGTAGACGGGCGAATTCGCTTACTTGGTCGGGAACAAGTCATTCGTGTACCTTTTCAGGAAGAAAAACAAAAGCGGAATGTTTATTACTTCCAGCAACCGAATGGAGAAATTGTAAAGTATAAAGGCCGCCTCAAACAGATTTATAGAACACTAAATGACCGCCGGGAAGACGTAGCTTTTTTTGTTAACCGCGTGAAATGGTACAACTTCGACGAAAAACCCGTGGTAGAGTTATTTCGCTATTGTAACTCTTTGTAGTTGTTCGTTGATGGGTATTAGTTATTGGATTAACAACTAATAAATCACTGGTGCGAGATTGCATCTCATTCCTCAAAAACGCCACGTTCCTGCCTGCCATTCTCCTGAAGCCTGTCATTCAGAGCGAAGCGAAGGACCTTATTGACTTAAGGAACTTACTTGGTCTTGAAAACTGCCAAAGTCGTTCGGCTCTAGCCGATAGGAGGCGAATCAGTAGCTATCCACAAAAAACGGGCCACGCTGGTAGCAATAAAGCATGTCCCTTTTCACCTCTGGTGTGAGACTGCCTCTTGTTCCAACAAAAACGGCAGGTTTTCACCTGCCGTTAGTCTTTTATAATTATCCCAAAGTGTTTCCCCTTTTTAGTTCAGTAACTACAACCTACTTCAGCAAAAATCAGGGTTTTGGAATGGCGTTTTCCCGTTTAAAAACCGTTGATCGGCGACTGACCGCCGAAGCTCCAAACCAGCCCATCGCTCTTGGGCCATCGGCTCTTTTGTTGGAGATATTGGTGGGAACGTTGGCTGGAGCCGTAGCAAACAAGCCTTGATTTCCCGCCTCTGACCGAACTGCGTTAATAAATTCGTGCGTGGCTGGGGTAATACTAAATAACTCTACCCGAAGGGAGTCATTTTCGCTGAACAGCTTATTCAGATTGATGGACCGACGAATCGGGAGAATAAAAACCAGACCATCGGTGCTTCCGCCTTTGCTGAAGCCACCATCGTAAGAAATGTTCAGGTCGGTTGCTTTTCTATCGTACCGTGTTCCGTTTTTATAGGCTTTAATCCAGTAACAATCATCGGACCCTTTAAAATCAGTACTGTAAAACTCGGCTACATAGCCTTCTTTCGGACTATCCTCAGCCACGAAAGTGGGCTTATCATAATAATACGTGATCGAGTCAATGGGGGGCACGCGTTTTACCTGCGTTTGAGCTTCGTAGGTTTCGTTATTATACATTACCGTCAGTTTGTAACTACCCCCTACGCGACCAATCGCTTCTTTGGCGACAGGCTTCCAGGTATACGTTCCATTCCGGGCCTCATCCAGAAAAGTATACACTTTCCCCTGATCATCCGTAACCGTTACGGTGGCTCCAGTGGCGGGTAAAGCCCGTGAGTTATCAAAGTAATTCTGAGAAAGTGTTAACTTAATATACTGAGGTGCAGACTGATCGGTTACCCAGCCATCGATTACTAATCGGGTCGGGGCCGTTTCAGTTTTTAAGTTAATAACGTCCTCACAAGACATCAAAGAAATGCTCAGTAAAAGCAGAAGAAAAAAACTATATCGTTTCATGGTTGAATCAGAACTTAAAGTTGTAGGTAATAGAAGGAATCAGCGAGCCTAGTACGGCATAACGAACGGCTTCGGTGCGAAGCGGATCGTTCTCATTCTGCCGAACAAAAACCGAGAAAGGATTCCGACGATTATAAACGTTGTAAATCGAATACACCCACTCGGCATCGCCTTTGCCAAAGAGCTTCTTCTTCGCCTTACGCGTTACCGATAAATCCAGTCGATGGTACCAGGGAATACGGCTTCCATTACGGCTATCGTAATAGTTATCGCCGATGATGATTTCCTGACCCGGTTCTCCCCCACTCCATTCACTTCGGCTGGTGGGATACGTGGCAGGCGTTCCCGAGGAAGCAGCGAAGTTTGCCGAGAATGAAAGCCGGTCGTTCACTTGATAAATTCCTACGGCTGTCAGGTTATGCGTTTTATCAAAACGAGCCGCAAACCAGTTATTATTATTGATCCCGTCCACCAGACGCTCCGTGCGAGCCAGCGTATAACTCACCCAGCCCGTCAGTTTTCCTTCGTTTTTCTTGAGGTAGAACTCGGCTCCATAAGCACGACCTTTGCCGTATAATAAATCTCCTTCAACAAATCGATTCAACAACAAATCCGAACGACGCACGTAATCAATCTGATTTTGCAGGTCTTTGTAATATCCTTCAATGCTAAATTCGTAAGCGTTATTTTTAAAGTTCTGGAACCAGCCCAAAGCTACTTGGTCGGCCAGTTCGGGTTTGATATTCGACGAAGAAAGGGTCCAGACATCCAGCGGTGACGAAGCAGCCGTGTTGCTCAGTAAATGCAGGTATTGAGCCATACGGTTGTAACTCATTTTAATCGATGCATTCGAGTTGACCTGAACTTTGGCTGAGAATCGAGGCTCCCAGTTACCATAGTTCTTCAGGACACCACTTTCCACGCGAGTGCCGGGCAATTGCGGTTCCAGGTGATCACCGGGCGTGGTGGGAAGGTAGGTAATCAAATCGCCCGGAGCCAGACTTCTGAACATGGAATACCGAAGTCCATATTGCAGGGTTAATAGCTTTCCTATGCGTTGCTCATTAGCCACGTATAGAGCCGACTCATCTCCTCGGCGTCCTTCCAGACTAATATCAACGGTTTCTCCTACCGAACGGGCGATGGCCTTACCCGGAGCTGAATCATAATAAATGTACTGTCCCCCGAAGGTTAACTGATTACTGGGCGTCAGGAAGTACGTGAAGTCTGCTTTGCCACTCGCACTTTTGATTTGCGAATTCCACTTGAAGCTATCCCGTGGACTGGTATCAGCTCCTAAAGAATACTTGTAGTTGGAGTAATAACCGGTTACATTCAGGAACAGGCGGTTACTAAAGATGTGATTCCAACGCGTCGAGACGGTACCATTTCCCCAGTTAAAACCAAAATCACCGCCACCAAAGTTATCCCGGCCAAAGTAACCCGAAACGTAGAAGGTATTATTGTCATTAAGCTGGTAATTACCTTTAGCAGTCAGATCGTAGAAATTAAAAACGGCCCCTTTCAAATCTCCCTTTAAAAAGGGTTTAGCCAGAATATCCGCGTACGAACGGCGACCTGCCACAATGAAGGAACCCTTGCCATTAAAAATGGGACGTTCGTAAGTTAACCGGCTGAAGATTAATCCAAGTCCCCCTTCAATCTGCTGTTTCTTAGAGTTTCCTTCTTTCATCCGAACATCCAGAATTGAAGAAATCCGGCCCCCGTAATTGGCGGGAATTCCGCCTTTGACAAGCTTTACATCTTTAACGGCATCTGGGTTGAAAACGGAGAAAAAGCCAAACAGGTGTGAAGAGTTGTAAACCGGAGCTTCATCCAGCAAAATCAGGTTTTGCCCTACATCGCCACCGCGAACGTTAAAGCCGGAAGCTCCCTCGCCCACCGTCGAAACGCCCGGCAGCAACTGAATACTTCGCACTAAATCGACCTCGCCCAGCAAAGCAGGCATTTGTTTAATCGTCTTGATGTCAACTTTATTAACCGACATCTCCACCGATTTTACGTTTTCGTCTGCTGCCTGACTTCGTACGACGACATCCTGTAGTTGGATGCCTTCATCCTTCATTTCCAGGTTTAGCGTAACGTCCTTTTGAGTCAAATCCACTTGCTTTTCCTGACGCTGATACCCCACAAAACTGTACACCAGCGTATAGTTTCCTTTGGGCAGGGTAATGGAGTAAAAGCCGTAGCTATTCGTAGCGGCTCCGGTGGCTTTTTCTTTCACGAAAACCGAAACGCCAATGAGTCCTTCGCCGTTAGCGGCATCTTTGACATAACCGGAAATTGTTGCTTTTTCAATAGATTGGCCCAAAGCTGTTTGTACGAAAAAACAGCCCAATAACCAGAGGGGAAGAAGTTGTTTCATAAGTTGTTGATAAAACCAGGGGGTTATGGCTTTAAAAACCACCCTAGCGGATAGATTGTAAAATACGACCAAAGATGGGGCGTATGTACTGAAGGTTGTACTTTTTTGTGATAACTGGAGAATACCAGCGATTGCTGGATAAAAAAAATCCCCGGAGCTACCGGGGATTTTTTTATCGATTGCGATTGGTGTAGTAAAGCACGAGCCTTACCCGATCGGAGGAATAATTTCGATTCCCCAGCGATGTTCGCGAGAAATTCAGATACTGTTGAGCTCCTACGCCGGGTGTCAGAATGATGGGAGCTAACTGCGTTTTGCCCGACATCAACTGATTAAAGTAGTTCGTTACATTGAATGTGTAATGATCTTTTGTTTCATATATCGAACTTTCCGTCGTATAGGTGGCCGAAACGGGAGTTAACGAATTAGTGATCGTTTCGATAGGCTGACTGGTAAGGATATCATTTACCGCATTCGTCTTGTACAAGTACAAAGTATTGGGAGGCAGTGCATTATCTCTAAAGTTCGTTCGAACGGGATCGAATATTAACTCCGCCCGATTCACTCCTAAGATCGCATCTCTACTCATCAATACATTGTCGAAGTAGGGGAACTCAACCCGCGTCCGTAAAGGTCCGCCCTGCGTAATGTAAGCGACATTTCCAGTCAGTGAACTATTCACAGCATCCGAACGATTTTTCAGATTTGCCAAGGGCGTACCTTTATAATCAAAGCCGTAACGTGTATAATGCTTGTAAGAAAAATCAATGTCTATTTTCTCTGACGTTACGGTCGTAGAGCTATTATCATGGAAATAGAGTCGGATGAGACTTCTACCCGTATTGACACCAAAGCCTACGATAACATTTCCAGCCGAAGATCCTTTGAACGCTAAGCCAGGTAAGACCTGCTGAAGCGTTTCATCATCACGAATGGTGCGAGTCTTTAATCGGTCAAAAAGAATGGCTCCCAATGAATCCTTACGGATGCGAACAGTGGGGGTTCCTCCTTTGCCGGGATAAAAGCTTTTTTCTGCCAGCGGTTGCGTTGCATAACGAGCAGACGTATTCGTATTGTAATAAAGCGTACCGGAAGCTAAGGGCGTCGTCATGACGTGAGCACTTAGCTTAAAGGTCTGAACACTATCCCCATACGAATAAGACAGGGGTAAAATCAGAACGGTAGAGTCAAGTACAATTGAAGATGCTCTGGTATTCAGAGTATTACTGGGAAATGTAGGAGAAGCGAAAGCGGTAAATTCCTGCACACCCGTATTGGCATCCCTCCAACGACCTGCATATATCATGGAATCCGCAGAAGTTATAGCCGTATCCGTTACGGCTACTGTGGATAGTTTTACGGTAAACGTATCAACCATCACCACCGAAAGATTCGCGTCAGGAATAACTTCAGAACCTAAATTAAGGTCTCCTTTCTGGCAACTCCCTAATACATAGAGCAAACTTGCTACAAAGCATAGCAATAGCCAGGATTTCCTATTCTTCATTGATTATTTTTTGAGTAAACAAAACCGGGAGCAGGCAATCTACCCACTCCCGCTTTTTACTTGCTTAGGGTATTTCTACACCCAGTTCCTTAAGTTCTTCAACTGTTAGTGAAGGAGGGAATTCTTGGTTTTCTATTTTATGCAGAACCAGTTTACCGGCAGCTTCTGCCTGTTCTGCATCTTTGAACCCTTTTTCACCATCAATGCCCGGAATCATGGGCTGACGGATGTAAGGTTTCCCTTGGTTACTGATCTGATATCCCCAGCCGATGTCCGTCTTAAAAACAGAGACTTCATAAGAAGAGGAACGGGATTTCCAGAAATAGAAACTTACCGCGACCAGGCCAATAATGAATAAAAACCAAACCCAACGCTTTCTAAACATGGCTATTATTCAGCAACAACCCGCTGTTTGGAAGGATCGAAAGCATAAATATCATCATAACGGGTACTTGAACCACCCGTAGTGATGTATCCAATGTTATTAATGGAGAAGCTTACGGCTAAAGATCTGATAGATGGCTTCACTTTCCAGGAACCTGTAGAAATATCCTGAACTTTTGTCCAGATATCAGTAGCGGGATCATAAGACCATACGAAAGAATCTCCACCTTCACCCATTAACAGATAACCGATGTTTCCAATTACAAAAGTACTAGCATTTCTGCGGGCAATCGTGGATTGATCAGAAGTAAAGTCCAGTTTTTGCGTCCAAACTTTCGTGGCTGGATCATATACCCACCAATCTCTCTGGCTAGAACCGTTGTTCTCACCCGTGCCAACGTAAGCAACATTGTTAATAACCATTGACACTGCTCCGCGACGTTTCACACCAGCGTAGCTCGTTTCTTTAGTCCAGGCGTCAGCAGCGGGATCATAAGAATAGATATCGTTCACATAGTTACCATCATAACCTGTTCCAACATATCCTTTATTATTGATTACAAACGATACAGAACCAGAACGAGCACTACCCATATAATCGGCAATTTTCGTCCACTTATTCGCTGTGGGATCGTATGAATAAAAGTCTTTTAAGTATTGGTTGTTCGCATTTTGACCCAAGCCAACGTAACCTTTGTTATTGGCAGTGAAGCCAGATCCTAATGCACGGGCAACACCGGGGAAGTTCGCTTTCTGAGTCCAGGTATTCAACTGAGAATCGTACTCCCACATGTCAGATAAACGCTCACTGTTGCTATTTAAACCTGTGGCAACATATGCCTTCGTTCCAATAACAAAGCTGGCAGCACCTCCACGGGCTACTCCTTCAAAGTCTGATTTGCGAGTCCAGTCACCAAACTCAGTGGTGTCGTTGTTTTTGCCACAAGAAAAACCGATGGCTGCTAAACCAGCAATCATTAAAAGGGAACGGTTCATAGACCGGAATCCACGAGAAATACTACGCACAGAGGTGGGATTTGAAAAAATAGACATCATTGAAAAGTCAGACCGTTTCATTTAATTCGGTATGATGAAAAAGTTGATTAATAGATTAGTCCACTCGTAAGCTCCGCTTGATCGGTACCTTCGCTTTCTAATCCGGGAATGTATGTAATGGAGTGATTCACTGGAATCATGCTCAGTTATACAAATCCTTTTTACTTGTCAGCTTTCGCCTAATAAAAACGCAAAAGTAATCTTATGTTTTTAGGAAATAAAACCCTCAGTCGAAAAGCTGCTTCCGCTCGTCATTTTCAACTCCGATTTATCGCCCTTCTTTCCTTTGACCTTTTCCCGTTTTCTAGGATGCAGCTTTGATAAACTACTGATTAAAAGAACATTACCCATTAAAAAACAATAACTCTCTTACCTTTAAGTATCCTTTCCCGAAAACTTCATTCTTTTCAGGACTCGGAAATAAATTCTACTTCAGGCTAATCACTAGCTTTATTAACGTTGCTGGCGGCTTTTATTGTACGGTTTTTCCGAAAAAAGCTACTCGTGTTTGTTTACCTGTAACACTTCCAGTATCTGAGGCAGGTACTGTTCACTGACCGGAATGCTGTTCCCTGCGACGGTAATCTTCAGTTTCCGAATGGCATCCACCCGATCGGTCGCAATGATGTACGAACGATGCACGCGTAAAAATGCCGGAGCAGGTAATATTTCTTCCAGGTTTTTTAGGGTCATCCGGGTAATAACCGGGCGACTATGAACCGTGGTATGAATCTTCACATAGTCTTTCAGTCCTTCAATGTATAAAATCGTTGGAACCTGGATTTTCACCAGTGAGTAATCGGCATGGACAAAAAAATGGTCTTCCGCCGGAGCCGTCGTCACCGCAGCCTTCGTGCGGCTAAAAAATTCTCTGGCTTTTTCTGTCGCCTGTAAAAAACGAGCCATTGGTACGGGCTTCAGCAGGTAATCGAGGACATTCAGGTTAAAACCTTCGAGAGCGTATTGCTCATAAGCGGTCACAAATATAACCTGAGGCCGTTGCGTCAGAGATTTCAGAAATTGCGTGCCCGTGAGGCCCGGCATCTGAATGTCCATGAACAATAAATCAACCGTTTCACGATTGATTACTTCCAGTGTTTCCAGGGCATCTTCGCAGGTGGCAACCAGCTCCAGGTACGGTACTTTGTTAATATTATCGGCGAGTAAGGCCAAAGCCAGTGGCTCGTCATCTACGGCTACGCAGCGGATTTTATTCATGAAAACATTAGGGTTAATTGAACTTCATACCAGCCCTCCGACTCCACGATGTTGAGTTCGTGTTGGGGATAGAGCAAATTCAGTCGTCGTTCTACGTTTTTCAACCCAATACCAGAACGATGATCTTTCGGGTCATCAGGTTGCATGCTTACTTTATTTTTTACCAGAAAATACAAAATATCCTCTTCAATGCTCAGTTGAACACTAATCGTAGGCTGATGAATCATGCCGATTCCGTGCTTGAACGCATTCTCGACAAAAGGAATCAGTAACATAGGTTCAATCGAATGATTCCCGTTAATGGGCCCCGTGTTAAAGCCTACCTGTACTTTTTTTCCCAGACGGAGGGTTTGCAGATCAATGTAACTTTTCAGATAGCTAACTTCCTTATCAATTGGCACTTTCGCTTCATCCGATTCGTATAGCATGTATCGCATTAACTCGGCTAGCTGAATAGTGGCGGGCTCTACAGACTCGGGTTTGAACCGAGCCAGCGATACAATACTATTCAGAATGTTAAAGAGAAAATGAGGACTAATCTGAGAACGGAGAAAACTCAGTTCAGACTTGAGCCGCTCGTTTTCACGTTCTTTCTCGGATTGTTGTTTTCGGTGAAAATCGTTCAGAATCTGATACGTCGTACTTAACGAAAAAATGAATAATACCGGAAAAATGGTTCCCAGCATAAACCGGACGTTGGTCAGATCAGACTCCAGGGACTGCGAGCGTAACCCCACCGAAATCAGAAACATCACCAGCACCGAACTGGCTACCGTTACCAGGTACACGCCAATGCCTCTTTTCTCCAGTACTTTAGGAATCAGTATCTTGGTATTCAGATAGAAGAATAGAACCGCCATCAGGTTTAGGGCCACCATGTAACTGGGTTCGGGCGGTTTGCCCGACGGTGGCCGATGAGGTCTGGGCTGCGGCGGAAATACCAAAGGCCAAACCACGAACAGGCTCCAAAATAGCACCTGAAGCAGGCTTCGCCAGGCTCTTGAAATACGTATTGAAAAAGGGGTAACCATCTAAGGGTAAACTACTTATTCGATTTGAAAAGTATGTAAGTTCCACAAAAGATGCCATACCCCCTGCATCCCGCGATGAGAATCTTCCTTTTTTCGACGGGAATACCTAAAAAACCGATCAGCTCTAAAAGACTTTGCAAAATCCATAATCGACGAACGCTATGTAAGTCATGGCTTTTAGAACCTTCATCAGTTAAAAATGGGAAGGCAAGTAAGTGCCTTCGCTTTGTGATGAAAGAGCAGTGGGGTATAAACAACGCTCCTTAAACTGTCCTCTCGAACGAAGTGAGAGATCTTCTGTAGAATGGGACGGCGTGAGGGGTAGTAAAGTTTCTATAGAGTCAAGTAAGCTCGTAAACCTATTATAAGGTTCTTCGCTTCACTCTGAATGACAGACTCGGGGAGATGGCAGACAGGAACCTGCCTTTTTAGAAAAGAAATGGAATCTCGCACCAGTGGTGCAGGGAGACGGTTCGATAATCTCCCTGCTTTATCCAAATTGTCATATTCAGACCCTGTCTAAGGCCAAAACGGCTTTTCTTAGAGCTGATCGGCTTTTATACTAGGAATTAATCCCGGCGTACTGTACTTCCGCCTGAGCTTTGCACATCCATTCTGGGATTACCCCGGTACCATAATGCACTGGCTCCGGCGGCTCTTACTTTCAGATTTTGAGAAGCGGTTACTTCGGCCTTACTCGCCCCTGACAAATCCACGGCAGCATCATAGACTGGAAACTCAAAGGCATCCAGCTCCGAAGCTCCCGACAGAATAACATCCATTTGGTTCGCATACCCCTCTAATTCCAGCTCGCTGGCTCCCGAAAGATCTGCGGTGAGAAAGTCAACTGTTCCACTAAACCATAGCTCAGAAGCTCCTGAGAGTCTTACATCTACCTGAGGTTCCTGCTCAAAGCCTGTAATATCGGCCTCTACTGCTCCCGAAAAATCTACCGATTCCAGATAAGGCATGGTAATCTCCAGCTCCATGTCATACTGCCGATTACGATTATGTCGGTAACTAATGCGTAACTCATCATTTACTTTTCGAACATCCAGATCATCTACATCGGCCCGGTGACCGTGGGCAACGATGCGATACGCATTCCCCTGAACGACAGAAACCTTTAAGCCATTACTCATGGCGAGGCGATCGAAGTTGTTCAGCGAAAAATCGGCAAAGGTTTCATCATAAGGTCCAACATTATCCCGGCTACAGGAATTCAGGGCGAGGAGGGTAACGCCCCAGACTAGATACTTTTTCATGGCTTTATCAGAAACTATAGATAGATTGAATACATAAACTTCTCTCGAAACGCATCATTAGTCTACGTTATTGGGATGAATAACTAGTTTTCTTGGGTAAGTGGTTTTTTGAAAAGTCGTTTTATACTCCCTTTTTCATTCGGCTCTGCTTATATTTCGTTTTCCAATCAACCACTGGTATGCGTTTACTTGTACTAATCTGTCTGGTTTTCCTTTCTGAAATTGCTTCGGCTCAGTTAGAAGCAGCGTATAGCTCCTACCCTTTCAACCCGCTGGCTATTAACCCCGCTTACGCCGGAAGTCGCGACGTAACGAGTCTGACGTTCATCAATCGCCGTCGCTCGGTGTTTTATCGAAATACTTATAGTTCTCAATATTTTGCCTTTGATGCTCCGGCGGGAGAAAAGTTTGCGGTTGGCTTCCAGGCTTTCCGGGACCCTTATTCCGTTGCGTCTGTAGGTTTTTACGGAACCGGAGCCTATCGTCACCGGATTTCGGAAAATGAAATGCTATCAATCGGAGCTCAGGTGGGGATAACGCAGGTGGTTCCACCCAACAATTTTATTGGTAATAATGTGTATCCCGTCAGTGCCGGATTAGGGGTTCAGTATAAAACGCCACGTTATTACGCCGGACTTTCAGCCCAAAATCTGGTCGGTTCTAATAATTACTACGATAATCTTCGACCTGTTTTTCTGACGGGTGGCTATCTTTTTGATGTGTCGGAAGAAGTAAAGCTCAAGCTAGCTACGCTCGTTCGCGGACAGACACTTGAATCCCGTTTTAAGGCCAATGCTGACGTTAATGCAACGGTGTGGATAAAGCAGGTTGGGATTGGACTTTGGTATCAAAGTACGCTCAAAACGCTGGGTGGACGAAGTGGCATTCTCGGAACCGCCGAAGTTCAGTTGGGGGATCGCTTCCGCGTAGGAGCCAGTTACGATTTCAATTCTACCCAAACCGGAAGCTTCGGCTTTAATACCACAGAAAGTACGATCTGGCAGTTTTTCCTACGGTATGAGTTTGACAACGGAACTGGTAAAGTCGGACAGATGCGGTATTTTTAATGCACTCACTGATTCAGGAATTCAGTAACTTCTTTTTTCCATTTATCCGTTTCATGACGGCAGAACGACTGGTGACCCGATTCTTCGTAGATCACCAGTTTTTTGTTTGTAGAGCCCAGGTTCTTGAAAATACGGCCCGTTTCAGCCTGCGAAACCCGTGGGTCACTGCGGCCCCATTGCAACAATACCGGCATCTCAAACTGTTTTGCGTAAGTGGCAGGCTGATAGGCCGCCCCATCCATATCCCGCTCCAAACTTCCGTAGAAAAGTAACAGACTCGTGATGGGTTGCACCGGAATATGCAGCGACCGCAGTCGACCTTTAATGGCCTCTTCCAGCGTTCCGAAAGGACATTCAATGATTACCTTTTTAGGTTTTAATGCATACTCCGGTACGGCTTTTAAAATGGTAGCCGCTCCCATCGACATCCCCCAAAGGATAATATTCGATTCGCCTCTGGCTTTTACCCAATTATACACCGTTCGAAGATCATCGGTTTCCTTGTATCCAATCGTACAGATATTTCCCTCGGACTGCCCATGAGCCCGAAAATCAAAGAGAACCGTCTGGTAACCTGATTTATGAAAAGAACGGGCTTCCGCCAGCACCCGCGATTTATTGGAACCATGTCCATGCCAAAGAATAACCGTGCCTTTCGATTTTCCCCGAGCCGGACTAACCCAGCCCACCAGTGTTTGCTGAGCCGTATTCTTTAAGCGAACGGTTTGATAAGGGAAATCAGGCTTTTCTTTCACCGGACGCTTAGGAGCCCGAAAACCAAATAAGGCAGCAGAAATTTTCTCTCCGGCAGACATCTGCTCAGGGCGGCGAAAAACAGCCTCCTGCGGCTCGTAGAAATACGTAAATCGATACGCCTGAAAAGCCATCAGAACGTTGAAAAACAGGAAAAGAACCAGCAAAAACCAGCCAAGAAAACGTAACGTTTTTTTCATGATTAATACGCTGCCCTCTGAAATAATAAGTAGTTAATCGTTTTTAGCCGCTTCAGTTATTAGTTTACAGTCTAATAGTCAGCATTTTATAAACGAACCTTCTCTTATTGAGTTATTACAAGAACTTAACTGCAACTATTTACCAGTAAATCCTATCCCTCTCTATTTGACCATTTCCATCTGTAAACGAGTCTCCTCGATATCCAGCTCGGCTTCTATTTTTCTTAAAATCTCTTCGCTTACTGTTCCTTTACGATGAAGCTGGCTAATTACTTTTCGCTCCACTTCAATAACGTCCAATTGTACTTGCGTGAACTGATTGAAAACCCGCAGGGCCCGGTTATCAGAAGTAGCCCATTCGGTCCTGGGAAGTTCGGTATGCTGAAGCCGTTCAAAACGATTCTGGTAACTATTTCGAATTCGATTTAACACTACATGATCAATGTCCTGCAAGTTATTTTCGATGTGTACCATTACTTCGCTGATGATCTGCGAACGTACCTCGTATTCTTCCGCCAGCAGGGAGTATTTCGGAATTTTCAGCTTACGAATAACCCAGGGAAGCGTTAATCCCTGAGCCACCAGCGTAACCATAATCACGCAGAATGTCAGAAAAATAATCAGGTTTCGGTTCGGGAAAAGCTCTCCTGAAGGAATGGTTAAGGGAATGGACAAAGCAATGGCCATGGACACTACCCCTCGCATGCCTGACCAGCCGATAATAATCAGGTTCCGGCGGTCCAGCAACTCCCGTTCGTCTTTTTTATGAAAAAGAAATTTCGGTCGAATAGACGCAGGTAATACCCAGATAAACCGAACGACGATCACCGTTAAGCTTACTAACAAGCCATATTTCATAAGAATGAGCGTGCCGTGAGTCGTTACCATGTCCAGATCCGTCATGACTACCCGAAGCTGTAAACCCAAGAGAATAAACACGAGTCCGTTCAGGATAAAGCCCACCACTTCCCAGACGGAATTGGCCTGAATCCGGGATTCGGTCGAGAACATTTCCGAAGAACGATACGATAAGTACAAACCGGTAGTTACTACCGCCAGAACGCCAGAAGCGTGGAAATGCTCAGCCAGCAGGTACGAAGCGAAGGGGGTTAATAAGGTAAGCGTTACTTCGACCAGAGACTCGCAAACAAAATATTTATGGATCAGGTACAGGACATAACCCACCAGCAAGCCACAAGCTACGCCAACAATTACAACGATAAAAAACTGTAATCCGGCATCCCAGAAATTAAAAGCTCCGGTTAAAATAGCGGCCAGAGCGTAGCGATAAACAATCAGTCCGCTGGCATCATTCAATAAGCTTTCTCCTTCCAGAATGCTGATGATCCGTGGGTTCAAGCCTAAGCCTTTCGTAACCGACGAAGCAGCAACGGCATCGGGAGGCGACACAATAGCTCCTAACAAAAAGGCCTCCGCCCAACTGATATTCGGGATCATGGAATGCACCACCCAGCCTACGCAAAGGGTGGTGAAAACAACCAAGCCGACTGCCGCCATGGTTATCGGGCGGATATTGGCCTTGAATTCATGCCAACTGGATTTCCAGGCCGCTTCGTATAGCAAAGGCGGCAGGAAAATGAAAAAGATAATGTCGGGATTCAGAACCAGCGTTGGTAAGCCGGGAATCTGGCTTACGATAAGGCCCACCAGAACTAAAGCGATGGGAAAGGGAAAATGACTACGAAAGCTAAAAACGGCTAGAAAGGTGACGCCAAAGAGTAATAATACGATAAGCTCAACAACCTCGATACCCATGAATGTTCGATTAATGATCCTGGAATTAGGCGGAAATTTTAGCTGAAATGAGGGTTAACGATGATGCCCAGGCAATTCCCGAACGGATCCCAGACGGTAGCCACCCAAATATCTCCGCCTACTTCATGCGGAGCTTCGTGTTCGGTGGCTCCCAGCGATACTAACCGTTGATAGGACTCATGAATGTTTTCAACTGCCCAATAGGTGATTACTGAAGCTTTTTCAGGATACGGCGTATCGGTCGGGTGCAATCCTAACTCAAAACCTCCGACGTTGAAACCCACATAGAAAGGCTCATCGAAATAGGGAGGTGTTGCTAACACTTCGGAATACCAGTTTTTAGCTTTAGAAAGATCATCAACGAGATAAACGGTGGTACGGAGTCCCTGAAGCATAGATTGATTGGTTTGATGACCTAAAGTAATAAGATTTTCGATAGTAAATGAAACAAGATATGCTTAATACAGGCCCATTAACGCAAAAGCGGCTCGCCCTTAGGGGCAAGCCGCTTTTTATAACTTTCAGAATACCTTAAGCTAATTCTGCTTCTCTTGAACTTCTTCTTCTCTTTCTCGAGATTTCCATCTTTACCGGTTCGTTATCAGGAGTACTTTCTCGTAAGAAAAAAGTTCCGCTACAATGCCGACAACGGTAATACTTCAAAGGAATAAAGCCCGCCAGTTTTTTAACATGTTCAGGGCGATTGATTCGCTCAATGTGAATAGATGTTTTGCAGCTTTTACATTCGCACTTGCCTTGCATTTTTGAAACTAACCACACCATGTAAATAACATAGCCACTTAGTAATGCAACGCCTCCGATAATAAAGATCCCAGTCATAGTTAAACTTATAGTGGACGGACAGATGATAGGAATCGCCTAAAAAAACTGTACTACACAGTAGTATAAATACGATCTGGAGGTCCTTTTGGTTTATCTTATAGGATAAAAATAACGAAAAACGCGACGAAATCACGAATGATGTCGTCGCGTTAACAAATATCAACTCTATTCCTTAGTATTTCCAGCGTACAAAAGCTTCCACAGCTTCATACTCCGCTAACCCCAGTTTGTTGTATAAATTCGCCGTTGCCTGGTTCCGATCTTCTGCTCGTTGCCAGAATTCACGGGAATCTGTACCCTGATACACAACACCATCTTTTTGTGACTGGTGTTTGAAAATACCGTGACGTTTTTTCAATACCTGATCAGGAGACATGGGAACGGCCATTTCGATCATATCGATTGCCCATTCATCCCAGGCACCTTTGTATAACCATACCCAGCAATCCTTCATGAACGCTTCGTCTTTCAAACGACGAACGGCTTCCATTACCGCATCCAGACAAACTTTGTGCGTTCCGTGTGGATCGGCCAGGTCGCCGGCAGCGTAGATTTGATGAGGTTTGATTTCACGAATCAGATCCATCACAATTTGAATATCTTCTTCGCTCAGTGGTTTTTTCTGCACTTTACCCGTTTCATAGAAAGGCATTTTCATGAAGTGAGCATTTTCAACCCCATTTCCTACGAAACGGCAGGTTGCTTTTGCTTCACCTTCCCGAATAATTCCTTTTACTTGACGAACTTCAGGCGTATCACTTTCTGAGTCTTTTTTCGTCCGCAGGTGTTCCGCAGCATTTTTGAAGATTTCTTCTGCTTTTGGACTATCGATGCCAAACTGACGGTTATAATCCACAACGAAATCAATGAAACGCATGGCTTCATCATCCGCTACGGCAATATTACCAGAGGTTTGGTAACCTACGTGAACCTCGTGTCCCTGATCTACCAGACGCTGGAACGTACCACCCATCGAGATAATGTCATCATCAGGGTGAGGACTGAAAATCAGACAACGTTTTTGGGTAGGTAACGCACGTTCTGGACGATTGGTATCGTCGGCGTTAGGCTTGCCACCGGGCCAACCCGTAATCGTATTTTGTAATTGATTGAAGACTTCAATGTTCAGATCGTAAGCCTGACCTACCTGAGCCAGCAATTCTGAGAGTCCGTTATCGTTGTAATCACGGTTGGTTAACTTCAGGATGGGCTTATTCAGGCTGAGAGAAAGCGTAGTGACGGCTTTCTTAATCATGTTTTTGTCCCAGGATACCTCTTCCACCAACCAGGGCATCTTGCGACGGGTTAAGTCAGCCGCCGCAGATTCGTCCAGTACGAACTGTACGTTGGGATGTCCTTGCAGGTAACTGGCAGGAACCTGATCCGTTACCGGACCTTCAATAGCCTGGTGAATCATCTTCGCTTTGTGCTCACCCCAGGCCAGCAGGATTACCCGCTTAGCTTTCATGATCTGATTTACACCCAGCGTAATGGCTTTCTTAGGAACATTGGCCAGACCACCAAAATCCAGAGCGGCATCCGCACGAGTGGTTAAGTCCAGAGTCATCAGACGAGTGCGTGAGTTCACGTGAGAACCAGGCTCGTTGAAACCAATGTGACCATTACGGCCAATCCCTAATAATTGGAAATCAAGTCCGCCTAATTCGTCGATCTGACGTTCGTAGTTCTGGCAGAACGCAGGAATCTGAGCAGGAGACAGCGTTCCATCCGGAACGAAATAGTTATTCTTTGGAATGTCTACGTGATTGAACAGTTGTTCCTGCATGAAGCGAACGTAACTCTGCTGTCCATCAGGCTGCATAGGGTAGTACTCATCCAGGTTGAAGGTAATCACGTTGTAAAAGCTCAAACGCTCCTCGCGGTGAAGACGGATCAATTCTGCGTATACTTTCTTGGGTGAAGAACCAGTGGCTAAACCCAACACGGCAGGTTTTCCCTGTAATTGTTTGGCACGAATGATTTCGGCGATTTCACGAGCTACGGCTGCTGAAGCATCATTTGAATCGGCGTAAATCTGAGTAGGAATACGTTCAAACGCGATGGGCTGATTCAGCGTCGGAGCAGCTAATAACGTGTCTGTTTCGGGCAGCATGTGATTGGGATTAGGCTTAGTTTTACAACGCAAAAGTAAAGCATTTCCTGAACAACCCAGACACGTGAAGCCGACAAATACGGTATTTTTTAAAAAAATTTAATAATTTATTTTTTTACGTCATTTCCAGAGGCTGATCTACGGGACAGAAGTACGTGGTTCGCCCCCCTACCTTTGTAATTTGTAGCTTTTGATGACAAACCGGACATAACAAATGCTGCTTTGCGTCTGCATAAGGCGACACCGCCCACTCGCGGGCATGAATGATGAAACGTTCGGGAAATAAGGCATAATTAGCCTCGCAATCAATCGCCGTTTTTAGCACCAGTTGAATGGCTTCATGGAGATGCTTTACTTCCATTTCGTCCAGCGAAGCAGCCAGCCGTTCCGGGTGAATACGAGCCTGGAATAATACTTCATCAACAATCCAGTTACCAATGCCCGCAATCACCGACTGATCCAGTAACACCGGTTTAATAAATGCCTTTTTCTTCGCCAGCGTCGCCGCGAGCGTGGGAATGGAAATGGCCAGAGCGTCTGCTGCAATACGTTTTTTCCTAAGGTATTCCGGCACGTTCTCGACGATACCAATTCGCTCGAATTTTCGCGGACAGATAAAGGCCAGCTTATACCCCGTCTGAAAATAAAAGACGATTCGGGAAAAACGGGGGCGTTCTTCTTCGAATTGATAATAGGCCAGATCGCCCGTCATGCCGAAGTGAAAATGAACATAAAAACCACCATCGGTTTGCACAAAGAGGTTTTTTCCAATTCGCTCGGTTGCAATGAATTTCTTCCCGCGTAAGCTGGCCACCAGCAAATCATAATCCGTAGTTAATAGTTTGGTATCTTCTACAAATACATCCTGAATGGGTTGATTCAGACACGTTTCCTCAAAATAGCGACGATAAGTTTCGACTTCGGGTAATTCTGGCATGAGTTTAGGAAAATAATATCCGGGCGATATGGAGCTAAACGTGTAGCATTCAGCGATTGTTTCCCGAACTTTGTCCGATGGCACTTTTTGAAAAAACCGATACTCCCGACTGGCTTTATAACTTACTGGAAGAGAAAGTACAGCAGTATAACCAACCCAATTTTATTCCTAACGATCCGATTAGTATTCCGCATCAATTCACGAAAAAGCAGGATATTGAAATTATGGGTTTCTGGGCCGCCGTTCTTGCCTGGGGTCAGCGAAAAACGATTATTAATAAATGCAATGAACTGATTCGATTAATGGACGGAGCTCCCTATGACTTTATCCGTAATCATCAACCTACGGATTTAAAGCCTTTTTTACACTTTAAGCACCGCACATTCAACGCAACGGATACGCTATATTTCATTCACTTTTTCCAGCAGTTTTACGCCAAACATGACTCGCTGGAAGAAGCTTTCGTGGGGGAAACGCCTGTGAGCGTTCAAAAGAAAGAACCGATTCGGCACGCCGCTTTTCAAACGGAGCAGGCATTGGTGCGTTTTCATGAAGTTTTCTTTGGACTGGAAGATGCTCCCGCCCGCACCCGAAAGCATGTGGCTACTCCCGCCCGAAAATCATCCTGCAAACGCCTCAATATGTTTCTCCGCTGGATGGTTCGAAACGATACAAACGGGGTAGATTTTGGAATCTGGAATCAGCTTTCCCCCGCCGCTTTGGTTTGTCCCTGCGATGTGCACGTCGATCGCGTTGCCCGAAAATTAGGCTTACTCCATCGAACTAACACCGACTGGCAAGCCGCTTTGGAGTTAACCGAAAACCTACGCAGTTTTGACCCACAAGACCCGGCTAAATATGACTTTGCTTTGTTTGGCTTAGGCGTTGAAGGTGAGATGTAACTAAGTCTTAAGCTTGCTATGACGAGGAAGAGATGCGACGAATCACGTCTCTACACTATATTATTCTTAACTAAAAAATCCGGGGAGTTAACTTCCCGGATTTTTTAGTTAAGAATAATGGAAAATACAGTTCTTCTATTTATTTAATATCTATTCAGCTATAAAACCTAAATATCAACCCATTAACTAATAACTTAAAACTATCAACTACTCAGTAGCCCATCTCATTCAAGGCCGCCTTTGCCTTCCCATCCACTGAATTTTTAGATTCGTGTTTTTTGAAACTCATGGCTTTCTCAAAATAGCTTTTTGCCTTGGCTTTCTCATTGCGTAACTGATAAATATACCCTATCTGAAGGCAGGACGACGGAGCAAAATGCCAGTTTTGTTTCTCTCCTAACTCCACCGCCCGCAGGTACAAAGGCAGAGCCGCAACAAAATCGTTCATCCGGTGATAAATCCGGGCTTTGCGGTAATTAAACTCGGTTTGATCGTAAAGGTCCGTAAAGCTGGCTTCTGTCAGATTTTTAAGCATTCCCAGGGCCTGCTCGTAGTAACCCCCATCGCTGGCGAAACGAGCTTTCATTACCGCCCGCTGATTCGCCGTGAAGGTTACGTAAGGTTTATCACTGGCTTTTTGGGCCGTTTTGTCCGCTTCATTATTGGTTTCGCCAACGCTTTTTATTTTAGAAAAATAAGCCTGAGCCTGTTTACTGTTGCTATCCAGTTCGTAGCAAAGGTATTGTTTGTAATAGGCATCCTTAATGAAATTTCCAGAGTTATGCTGTTTCAGAAATTGCTGGTAAGCCAAGATGGCCTGGTCATAATCGCCTTTTTGCAGTAATATTTCACCTTTATGATACGTAAAGAAAGGAATAGAGAGGTATTCCCTGGAAGCAGGATGATTATTGGCAATCGCCAGGGCTGCTTCACCGTATCCTTCTTTCATTAAGATCGAATTGCCAAAAAACTGGATCAGCAGGTTATCGTCATTCTGATTCAGGAATTTTTGAAAGTCAGTAACTTCGCTTTTACTTAAACGCAAAACATACGCCTGCATCAGGTATTCTATTAACTGAGCTTCAGGTTTGAATAAAGGCTCTTTCACGGCTACCGAATGAATTTCCTGCAAGCCTTGCTGAATGTTTCCGCGTAAACCCAGCAATTTGGTAACCCAGCGGTAACTCTCGGGCGTGGAGCCAATCAGCACGTGCAACATTCCCAAAGCTTTCTTGTTGTAGGTGAACTGTGGGAATTTTTTAGCATTCTCGTCCAGCAGCTTATAGGCTTTAATTACATCCCAGGCTCCCGGTACTTCTTTGCCAAATTTGATCTTCACAAACGCCCAGTGCATTTTAATTTCGGCCCGCAAACAGCGATTCCAGGGTGATTCCTGATCCATATCCTCCAGCCGCTCCAGTCGCTGTTCTCCTTTTTTCACCAAAGCCTCGTACGAACGTCGGTCTTCCGTTAGCAGTAGGTATAACATATCAGCGTAATCATCCAGATACAGAGCTACGCCGTTGGTGCCGAGTTCAGAGCTTAACTCCTGCTGGCCTTTGGTAAGTTTCAGTTTAAAAATATCTAGATAAGCCTGCTGAGTTTTGGTATTCCATTCAAAATCAGACGAATATCCATGAAAAGATGCAAAGAAAAGGGTAAAGAAAAGTAGCCGTTTCATACCGTAGGGAAAAGGTTAAAACAAGAAAAACCCGTCGAATATTCGACGGGTTTAGAACATTTCAATTGGTGTTGCAGTACTTAAATATTACCGTCGTGAAGTAGTAGCAACCGTTACAGGTGCATCTTCAACGTCAGCTAAAATTCTACCACAGTGTTCGCAAATGATGAGTTTTTTCTTCTCGCGAATGTCAGCCTGACGCTGGGGAGGCACCACGTTAAAACAGCCGCTACAGGCAGCCCGGCGAACCGTAACTACCGCCAGACCGTTCGACGAGTTATCACGAATACGCTGATAAGCCACGCGTAAACGCTCTTCTACTTTCTCAGCCTGTTTTTCACGTTGCTCAGCGAGTTTTTTCTCATCTTCCTGGCTTTCACCCAGAATTACGTCCAGTTCTTTACGCTTCGCGTCCAGATCTTTCTTACGTTCTTCCAGAGCAGCCTGCGTGCTACGAATTTCTTCTTCTTTCAAACGTACTTTTTCGCTGGCCTCTGCCGTACGCTTGTCAGCCAGTTTCATTTCCAACTCCTGAAATTCGATTTCCTTGTTAATGGCATCGAACTCACGGTTGTTACGAACGTTGTTCTGCTGATCTTTATACTTAACGATTAATTTCTCGGCATCACGTTTCGCCTGGCGGTATCCGTGAATTTCCGAATCGAGTGTATCGATGGTATCCTTGTGACGTTTGATGCGGGTTTCTAATCCGATAATGTCGTCCTCAAGATCCCGAACTTCTTCAGGCAAATCCCCACGAATTTTCTTGATTTCGTCTAATTGAGAATCTATGGCCTGTAATTGGAGGAGAAAATCGAGTTTTTGAGCTACCGTTGCTTCCATGAATGAGAGTTTCGAATCTATAGTTTCCAGTTTCTAGTTTAAAGACTTAAGCAGGTAATTGCTGTACTTTAAACTTCAGACTGTACACCATTACACGAAATAGTGAACCGGATTGGTGTCAGTTTTAGACAAAAGTGTCGCAAAATTAGGGAAATTTTTCGTTAGAATCTCACTTAGAAGCTCTTTCGTGAAAACTTCGCTCTCATAATGCCCAATATCGCAAATGATGAGCCGATTTTCAGCATCGAAAAACTCATGATATTTGAAATCTGCGGTTACAAATACGTCTGCCTGATGGCGTACAGCATCTTTCAGTAAAAAACTGCCCGCCCCTCCACAAACAGCAACTTTTTGCACCGTTTTGTTCCGTAAAGGCGTATGCCGAATCACGTTCAGTTGCATCTTATTTTTAAGATACGCCAGCCAGTCCATTTCTGACAGGGGTTCGGGTAACTCACCTATCGCACCAGAGCCCACGGTTTGATCTTCGTTTTCGAGCTGGTGGAGGTAATGAGCCACTTCTTCGTACGGATGGCTTGCCCGCAAGACCCGCATGATCGAGCTTTGCAAATGGGCCGGAAATATCACTTCAATCCGGTGTTCGTTTACCTCCTCGGTTTCGCCCGGTTTCCCGATAAAAGGCTGAGCAGATTCCGTAGGTAAAAACGTGCCCGTTCCTGATGTACGGAAAGAACAGTTTTTATAATCCCCGATCTGTCCAGCTCCTGCCGCATACAATGCCTGCAATACCTGAGTGGTGTATGCTTCAGGAACAAAAGCGGTAAGTTTCTGTAAAGTCTGTGGTTTGGGCGAAAGTACCTGAATATTAGTCAGGCCTAACTTCTCCGCAATTTTCCAGTTCACGCCCCCTTTTACGCTGTCCAGATTCGTGTGAATGGCGTAAATAGCGATGTCATGCTTGATGGCTTTAATAACTGTTTTCTCAACGTAATTCTTTCCGTTGAACTTTTTCAAGCCTTTGAAAACAATGGGATGATGGGCTACGATCAGGTTACAATTCCGCTCAAGGGCCTCATCCACAATTTCCTCCGTACAATCCAGACTTACTAATATATTCTGCACTTCCTGACGGGGATCTCCCACAATCAGGCCGGCGTTATCGTAACTTTCCTGATAAGCCAGCGGTGCTTTTGATTCGAGTAATCTCGTAACTTCCTGTATGGTAATCATAGGATCTAATCTTCATTACTCCTTCCTGTCTCTACTTTCTTGCTTAAACCAGCCCGTATCGTTCAGCCAGGACATTCAAATGATGTCGCTCGTGTCCGGCAATCATGGTAACCAACGCTCGGGCAGATAAAGGATAGTTACTACAAACGCCCATTCGAGTCTGATCTGCTTCCGTAAAAGTCTCGAACAGAGCAACATTACTTTGCCGGGTAAGTCTGTAAATTTTAACTAAACTTGCAAGTGTCATGTCACCAAAGTGGGAATAATGCATATACTCATCCTGATCGAAACCGGGTAAGCTTTGTTTTTCACCCCGGGCTATACACAAAGCACGGTAGGCAAAAACCCGTTCGGTATCAATCATGTGTCCCAGCACTTCTTTCAAACTCCACTTTCCTTCGGCGTAGCGATAGTTCCCCTGCTCTGGGTCTTGCAGAGACTCGTATCGGGTCAATAACTCGTCTGCCTGATTTTGAAGGCATTCCAACACATTTCCTTCCGAAATTAAGGTGATGTAACCCGAAGGAAGGCTATTTTGAGGGTACTCTGAAAACGATGGAATATTCATAAGTTATCAAAAACAATCGAAGCAAAGGTAAGAAAAGGATTAGCTTTCGATTTCATGTTTTATTCAGGAAGCAATGGCTAAGTGAGAAAACCATTCCCCGACCAAATGGTTCTATGTATAGTTGTCTATTATTTCTACACGATTACCATAAAATATGTTCGGAATGATACCCAGTTTAGCTACGGTATATTTTTTTGCACTTTTATACTAATTAGGCTCTTCATGCCCCTTTTTTCTATTAATGCGTAGCTTTTATGATTGACAATTCTAGCCTGCATATTTTACTAGCCGACGACGACGTAGACGATCAGTTTCTCGTTAAAGAGGCCTTTACTGAAGTTAGTAAAAATGTTCAGTGCGAATCTGTTAGTTCTGAAAAAGAATTGTTTGCCCGGCTGGAATCAGGAAATCATTTACCTGACTTAGTAATACTGGACTGGAACCTGCGACCCGGTGCGGGTTCGGACATCGTCCAGAGTATTCGCAGAAACCCGGTTACTTCATCCCTTCCCATTCTGGTCATGAGCACATCTTCCGTGACGGAAGACATTAAGCTGGCGTATTTGCAGGGAGCTAATTCTTATATCATTAAGCCTTCCAGCTATGCCGATCTGGTGAGGACCTTTGCCAGCCTTTACGATTTCTGGGCAAATATTGTCAAGCTACCGCCTCATAACTAATCAGTAGGCTATCTATTTATTGTACGCATACCTACATTTTTTAGGTATATAGTCTTAATTATTACCTAAAAACTATCTTATTCTGCTACTTATCGAACATTTCATACCAATGGACGAAAAAGGAAACCCTTTTTTTACTACCACTATACATTTGTATCACAAGTCAATTAATCAAATGGCGGTTTGATGATTGATCTTTGAGTATTACAAAGATTAGTCCATGGCGGTGGAACTAATTTACTCTAATCGAACCCATCCAGCTTCCTGAGCTCGATGGGTTTTCCTTTTTCATTCTTTCCTTTCTTTTCTCTTCTAAATGCCTGAAACATTTGAAACAGGGGTTTCTAAGGGACTCTTCTGCTTTTCAAGTCATTCCATAAAACTACGCCTCCTAAGGTCTACGTAAACCTCTAAACTATGCAATTAGCTATACGCCTAGCCGGACTCACGTCCATTTTCGTAGCCTCCGTGGCGATTCCTTCCTTCGCTCAACGAAACGAAACCAAAGCAACTGACGCAGACACCCCCCTCCATTTGCTTCAGCCCGATTATCCGGTTCCTTACGGTTTGGTTAGCATTGAAAATACAACCAACGTTTTAAACCGCGTTTACGATTACTTACAGCACGTAACGCCCGCTCAACTCGTTGATAAACAAACCAATAAGACCATCACCGACTACTCCAAAATAGATGCTCATTCAACCTTTGCCAAAGCAGATTTTCGCTTAACGAGTTACGAATGGGGAGTTACCTATGCTGCTTTCTTACAAGCCAGCGAAGCCACCGGTGATCACAAATACAAAGCCTATACCGACGAAAGACTCCGATTTCTGGCCGAAATTGCTCCTCATTTTCAGCCTTTATTAACTGCCGACCCCAAAAATCGACTGGCGATGCGAGCCTTTCTGGCTCCACACGCTCTGGACGACGGAGGTGCTCTAACGGCTGCCATGATTAAATCGCTACGGGGAGGAAATACGGCTTCGTTACGCCCATTAGTGGATCACTTTCTGAATTACATCCTGACTAAGGAACATCGCCTCAGCGATGGCACGCTGGCCAGAAATCGTCCGCAGGCTAACTCGCTTTGGCTGGATGATCTGTTCATGGCCGTTCCCGCCATTGCTCAGATGGGCAAGCTAACGGGTGACAAAAAATATTATGATGAGGCGGTAAAACAGGTACTGCAATTTTCAAAGCGAATGTTCAATCCCGACAAAGGCTTGTATATGCACGGCTGGGTGGAAGGCATGACGGCTCATCCACAGTTTCACTGGGCACGGGCTAATGGCTGGGCTATTCTGACGAAGGTAGAATTACTGGAAGTATTACCCGAGAATCATCCCCAGCGAGCCAAAATTCTGGAGTTACTGCGGGCTCACGTTCAAGGATTAACTTCTTATCAGTCGGGATCGGGTTTCTGGCATCAGCTCATTGACCGCAACGATTCATACCTGGAGACTTCCGCTACGGCTATTTATACCTATTGCATTACCCGGGCCATTAACAAAGGCTGGATTGATAGATTAGCCTATGCTCCTGCCTGCCTGCTGGCCTGGAATGCCGTGACAACTAAGGTTAACCCGAAAGGACAGGTGGAAGGTACCTGCGTAGGAACAGGCATGGGCTTTGAACCCGCTTTTTATTACCACCGACCCATTAGTCCATACGCCGCTCATGGCTATGGCCCCGTGATTCTGGCGGCTTCTGAAATTATTAACTTACTGAAAAAGAATCAGTTTGAAATTAATGATAGTTCCGTTCAGCTATTATTGAAAAAGTAACTCCGAACGGGACTTACCAGTAATGGCTGACGGGGTTTGAGAGACCTTCTGTAGAAGGACGGTGCTGGACTAGAAAATTTCCCCGAAAACCAAGTAACAGACTTAGGAGAGAACGGCAGGTTTTACCTGCCTTTGCTGTAGAAACGAAATGGAATATCGTACCAGAAGAGGATGTCTCTACCTGTCATCTCGAACGAAGGGAGAGAACTTCTGTAGAATGGGGCGATGCTGAGGCTAATAAAGTTTCCCAAAAACAAAGTAACAGCGTTAGGAGATGACGGCAGATTCTACCTGCCGTCATTACTAGGAACGAGATGGAATCTCGCACCAGTGGAGTCATAAAGCTAAATACAAGTACTATTACTTATTTCCCGGCAACCATTTTTGCAGGCTCATCTTCTTACTTAGGCCATCCAACCTTTGTTTTGATGAAGCCTAACCTAAATCGCTGGATTCGTGATTATTTCGGATTTAGCTCTTCTGAATCGCGGGGATTTCTCGTGCTCCTTTTCGTAATAGCCGGATTATTACTAACGCCCTTTCTCCTTGATTTTCTACCCGATAAAGTTCCTCCAGCCAACGATTCTCAAAAGCTGGATTCTGTGGTAGCACAGTTGGAAGTTTCAACACCAGAAGAATATCCTTACGAAATAAAAGAAAAGCATTCGCGACGCTCTGATTACCACTCTGAAAAAGCCGTTTCGGTACGTCTGTTTCCCTTTAACCCGAATACCATTTCTGCAGAACAGTGGCAGCAATTAGGGTTACCCCGCTGGATGGCCGAACGAATTCTGAAATACCGGGCCAAAGGGGGGGCTTTCCGAAAAAAAGAAGATTTACTCCGCATTTATGATTTTCCCCGGGATACCTATCAGAAACTTGAACCTTACATTCAGTTACCTGAGCTAGCCAATACTAAGTCTTCCGATTTTGCCCCCTCACCTAGCCTTCCTGCTTCAACCCTTCCTTATTCTACCAGTCCTAAACGGGAAAAACTAACCCGTTTTGACTTGAACGAGGCTGATACCTCACAGTTGAAAAAAGTGTACGGCATTGGCTCCAAACTAGCCAGCCGGATCATCAGGTTTCGGGACAATCTGGGCGGTTTTGTTCGGGAAGAACAAATCAGAGAAGTCTGGGGGCTCGACTCGACAGTAGTGCTGGAGTTGTTAAAACACGGTCATATCTCCAATCCTACTACCATCCGAAAAATTCGCATTAATGAGGTGAAAGCCGAAGAATTCCGGCATCCGTATTTGAAACCTTACGTTGCCAAAGCGATCATGGCCTACCGAAATCAGCACGGGGCTTTTCGTTCTGTAGCAGACCTGAAAGCGGTGAAGCTACTGGACGAACAAACCCTGAAAAAATTGGAGCCTTACCTGGCCTATTAAACCAACAAAAGAGGCAACCTTGCGGCTGCCTCTTTTTATAACTGAACGAATTTCAACTAAAAATTAGGTTTGAGCATATACCGGGAATAGAAACGCTGAATGACTTCAACGGCCTCGTCTGCGGTATCTACAACGTTGAATAAGTGTAAGTCCTTGGGATTAATGTAACGGTTTTCTTCGCACATGGTCGTCTTTAACCAGTCTATCAATCCGCTCCAATACGATCTACCCACCAACACAATCGGGAACCGACCAATTTTCTGGGTTTGAATCAGGGTTAAGGATTCAAATAACTCATCCATTGTTCCGAAACCACCGGGCAGGGCAATGAATCCCTGAGCGTATTTCACGAACATTACTTTTCGCACGAAGAAAAAATCGAAATTGATGCTTTTATCGTGGTCAATATAAATATTGGGCTGTTGCTCGAAAGGTAGTTTGATGTTTAATCCAACTGACTTACCGCCGTTTTCTTTTGCCCCTTTATTACCGGCTTCCATGATACCGGGACCACCGCCTGTGATTACTCCATAACCCAGATTTACCAGCTTGGCGGCAATTTCTTCCGCCATCTTGTAGTGAGGGTGATCCGAGCTGGTACGAGCTGATCCAAAAATCGATACGCAGGGACCAATTTTAGCCAGCCGATCAAAGCCTTCCACAAACTCAGCCATTACTTTAAAAATGACCCAGGAGTCGGCACTTTTAATCTCGGCCCAGTCATGATTCTCGAAGGCTTCACGAATCCGAGCTTCATCTTCCGTGACCGCCGGATTCATCAATGATACATCGGTCAAAGGGTGGATATTTTCTGTATTTTCGGGCACCGGGGGCAATCCGGTGGGCTTAATTCCATTTACTTCTGACATAATCTACTCGTTTACTTGAACATTTCTTGATCGATACAAGGGTTTTGATTGAAGGCCCGTACTTTTGCAAAACGGGAAGGATATAACGATAATCCGACGCGTAATGTTGCAGTTTTTACTTAAACTTCCGAATATCTTCTATGAAAATTGCTATTGGCTCCGACCACGCAGGTTTTGACTATAAAAAACGTCTGGCAGATTACTTAGCCAAAGAAGGACATGAAGTAACGGATTTCGGGACCTATTCAACCGATTCCGCCGATTATCCCGACTTTGCTCACCCGGTAGCTTCTTCCGTAGAAAATGGCGAAGCTGATTTTGGCGTCCTGTGCTGCGGTAGCGGTCAGGGAGTTACGATTACGGCCAACAAACACCAGGGCGTTCGGGCGGCTCTGGTCTGGGATCGTGATCTGGCGGAGTTATCCCGTCAGCATAACAACGCAAACGTCATTTGCATTCCCGCTCGCTTCATCGCGTATGAATTAGCCGAAGGTTGCGTCAAAAAATTCCTGGCAACGGAATTTGAAGCCGGTCGCCACGCCACCCGAGTAGGGAAGATTAGTTGCTAATGATTGATCATAGAAAGGAGTCGGACTTATTACATTTCTCTTCCCTGAGCTATAGTAATAAGTCCGACTCCTTTCTTATTGAGTGATTTACACCCGACGATAAATGCCCTTTTCAATTTCCTGGTACCGTCGGGCAAGAGCTGGAATTCGCTTGAACAACGTCGGAACCAGGTTTTTTCGATCAATCAGATACTCAGGAGGGTCTTTCTCAAAGTTTCTGAGAATGTTAATAACGTTGTTATAGTTGTTCAGATTTTCCAGATCAAAACGGGACAAATTCCAGTTTAGATACGCCGTTGCTGGGTAGTTATCCAGATACTCTCCCATGCTTTCCCCAAAGACCAGAATTTTCTTATTTTTAATCTCGGCGGGTAATCGAACGGGCTTTACCGTCAGGTTTTCCAGTTTAACAATGCTATTGGAAAAAGCGGGCATTAATGTCAGGTAAAACAATACGCCTACCCCTCCCGCAAAAACCACCAGCATTAACTCAGGAATCCATCTTTTACGAGTATACGTTTCGAAGAAATAAACGGTAAAATACGCCAGCCCCGGTGTGAAAATCACGAACTGCATGGGAGCCAGATAAGACATTAACCCTACCGATAACAGACATCCTCCCAGATACAGAGCTACTACCTGCTGCACCCGCGACTGAAAATTGGTATAACGACCATAATTAAGAATCTTGAGAAACCCGAGTACCGCAAAAATGACAGGCAGGGCAATAACGGCCAGCAAGGTCTGAAAATCGTTTAGGTCGTATTGCCGAATCTGGAAGATGATACTTAAAAAATTTCTCGTGAACGCTTCATAATGTCCATCCAGATAGAAGTATAGGTTGACAATGACAATCGGAAACAGAAACCCTAATACATTGATGATGTGCTGACGAAAACTGGCCCCGCTGTATAATAATAATGATAAAACGACCCAGAGGATAAACACCATCGAAGGCGGATAAAACAGGGTGGCAATGCTGATATAAAAGCCTACTTCCAGTAACTCGTCTTTAATGCCCTCTCGATCCAACTGCTTTAATAAGGTTCCCAGAGCCAGCAACAGGAAGGTAGTAGCCATCAGGGCCGGCGAAAGCGTGGTGTAATCAAAGGAAATATTCATAATGACCAGGTATATAAAACCTGGCACGTAATTCCGTTCTGGAAAGATGCTTTGCCGACTCATAATCAGGTTAAAATAAATAACCTGAAAAGCCGTAATGATATAAGCCAGAAAGTGATAACTTATTTCTGAACGCCCAAAAATCCAGTGCATACCAGCGTAGGCCATTGCCGACAAAGGAGCCGTACTATCCCAAATCTGTTCGTATAGGATATATCCTTTACTAAGTTGCTCGCCCAGCAGGGTCCACTGCATTTCAGGAATCAGTAGGGGCGTGTTTCCCAGTAACACCGGAATTCGAACGAGAAACAGGATAATTAAAAGTATAAAAATCTGATAGGCCGCATTTACTCGAAAAAAACTAAGCAAAACCGTATGACGTTAGGATACGTAATGACAAAACCAGATGGTCTGATTCTTTAGGTAACTTCTCTGGAAAAATTAAGCCGAAAGCCCTACCTTTCTTTACCCGAAACCCACGCTTCAGACCTAATTTTTTCAAAATTAACCACTCAATTCCGAAACCTACGCTATCTTACCCCAAGTCAGCCGGAAAATTCGGATATTTGTAGCCGCGTGGCCTTTTTGAGGATTCAGCAGGATTCCTTTAAGTCCGCCATAACGCATAAGTTTATAGTATGGAATCAAAAAGACAACAGAAGTTTGCCCGGCAAGTACAAAAAGACCTGGGAGATATTTTTCAGAAAGAAATGCGTAATCAATTTGGTAACGCATTTATTACCATTACCGATGTAAAAGTAAGCCCTGATCTGGGCCTGGCCCGGGCGTACCTGAGCTTCCTGCTCACAGACGATAAGGATCAGCTTTTGAAAAATATTCAGGAAAAGACCAAGCAAATCCGTCAGATCCTGGCGAATAAGATTCGTAATCAGGTTCGTGTCATTCCCGAATTACAATTCTTTCTGGATGATACGGCAGAATACGCCGCCAAGATGGATGCTCTATTTTCGGGCATTGTTATTCCTCCTGCGTCCGAAGATGACGCTGAAGAAGAATAATGTTTTTGATTAGTCCGGTTGGTAATCCTGACCGGACTGATCGTTTTATTGACTATTACTTCTGGAGTTCCGGCATGAACCTGCCCTTACTGATTGCTCGCCGTTATTTTCTTTCCAAGAAAAAGACTTCTTACATTAACCTGATTGCCATTATTTCCATGCTGGGTGTTTGCATCGGGACCATGGCTTTGGTAGTGGTACTTTCCGTTTTTAATGGCCTGGAAGATTTTAACCGGCAATTATTTAAAACGCTTGATTCCGATCTTCGCATTATCCCGGCTAAAGGAAAAAGCTTTACGGTCAGCGATTCTCTCTGGACGAATTTGAAAAAAATTCAGGGCATTGAACACATTACGCAGGTGTACGAAGAAAATGCTCTGGTGCAATACCAGGATCATCGCACTGTAGCCACGATCAAAGCGGTGGATGATAATCTCTCCACGCACCCGGAAATGGATACGACCCGTATTGCCGGAAGCCTGCAACTGCAAAGTCAACACCAGAATTTTGCCGTTTTAGGCGTGGGTGTAGCTCGTATGCTGGGAGTTAGTCCCGAAGATCCGCTTACGGCCCTGGAAATTTGGTATCCGCGTAAAAACGCCAATCTTGCAGCTCCGGGTCTGGAGGCATTCAACGAAGCTACCATTCAGCCGGGCGGCATTTTTAGCATTGAACAAAGCATCGACGATCATTATATCTTCGTTCCGCTTCGGTTTGCAGAAGATTTATTTGAAACGGAAGGAAAACGTACTGCTCTGGAGTTTAAGGTAAAACCTGGCCTGGACGTCGAACCGATCCAAGGGGAAATGCAGCGGATTGTAGGTGAAAATTTTAAAGTCCAGAATCAGGATGAACAGCACGCTAGTTTATTTCGAGCCATTCAGATTGAAAAACTATTTGTTTTCATTACCCTAACGCTCATCATTGCCATCGCTTCTTTCAACATCTATTTCTCGCTCTCTATGTTAGCGATAGAGAAAAAAGCGGATGTAGCGACGTTACTTGCCATGGGTGCCTGGCCGGGACTCATCCGACGTATTTTCCTGGCCGAAGGGGCTCTGGTAGGATTCAGTGGAGCCATTGTCGGCCTGGTGCTGGGCGTTGCTTTGTGCTGGGCTCAGGAAGAATACGGCTTTGCCAAAATGCAATTGGTAGGATCGCTGGTTGATGCCTACCCCGTTCGAATGCAGATTCAGGACTTGATTGGCACTGTCATTGCCCTCATTATCATTACGCTGGCGGCCTCCTGGATGCCCGCTCAGAAAGCCGCCCGTCAGGAATTATAACTTATTGAACAAAGGAAATTTCTTTAATATCGAACAGTCGAACATCGGTTTCTGTTTCTACCTGCAATTGCCCAAACTCAGCTACGCCGATAATTTGACCATTAAAAGTTTTTCCTGACGTATCCTGAAAGCGATGCCATTCTCTGAAACGGTACAGCCGCTGGAGGTATTCTATTTTTTGCTGGTTATAGCTTCCGTCTTTCAAGGCCAGATACCGCTCTTCCAGCCGATTGCATAACTGTAACAGCAAAGCCTCCAGTGAATATTCCTTACCTGTAATCTGCCGAACGGAAGTAGCTG
Organism: Siphonobacter sp. SORGH_AS_0500; assembly: GCF_031453245.1. Classification (NCBI taxonomy): domain Bacteria; kingdom Pseudomonadati; phylum Bacteroidota; class Cytophagia; order Cytophagales; family Cytophagaceae; genus Siphonobacter; species Siphonobacter sp. SORGH_AS_0500. The sequence continues at coordinate 1,620,168 of NZ_JAVIYT010000001.1, read as the reverse complement.
TGGTCATGGAAAAACTTAACTGATTAATATTCAGACCAATACCAATCACAGAACCGGTCAGGTGGGTACCCATCAGGGAATTTTCGATTAATACACCCCCTAACTTTTGATCTTTGTAATAGAGATCATTGGGCCATTTTAGCTTCACTCCGTCGTATAGTAACTCCGTTAAGAAATCATGGATTCCCAATGCGACGGCAATGCTAAGACGAAATTGCTCGGTAGCTCGCAAAAAAGTAGGATGAACGATAAACGAAAAAGTAAGGTTCTCCCCTGTATTGGTCCTCCAGACATTGCCACGCTGACCCCGCCCCGCCGTCTGCTCATCCGTCACGTACAACGTACCTTCGGGGGCATCATTACGCAAAGATTCGGCGGCCAAGTCATTGGTTGAGTGACAACTTGGCAGATATATAATTTTTTGCCCGATAAATTGGGTCTTAGGATAGGATTTGTACAATTATTTTTAGTTTTAAGGGAGTAAATTTACGAATCAAACGTTATAGTAAGGATAAGACACTTCATAAGTGCCGATTTTCGCCTTAATTCGTAACCTAATAGCAAATCTTGATTCGTAATGGCTAAAGCTTTCGAAAACTCTCTTAGCCATGAAACGATAATCTTTTGAAGAATGATTGAAACTGCAGAACGCGTAAAGCAAAATGACATCCCGGCGGAAGATATCTGCCAACTAGTAGTGAAGGGCATGCAGGAGAAGAAGGGTGTGAACATTATTGTTCTAAACCTAAAAGGAGTAAAAAATGCCATTGCTGATTACTTTGTCATTTGCTCAGGAAAATCCGATACCCAAGTTGACGCACTTGCTGACTCGATTGACGAGGAAGTACATAAGGCTTCCGGTGTGAATCCATGGCACCGGGAAGGCAAAAACCAGAAAGAATGGATTCTTCTCGATTATGTGGACGTAGTGGCACACGTCTTTAAACAGGATCGGCGAGATTTTTATCGTCTGGAAGAGCTTTGGGGCGACGCGGAGATGACGGTTATCGAAGACGAGGCCTGATTTTTGCCGCTTACCCCTAAATTCTGCCATTCGACCCAAGTTGAATTTAGGCATGAAACCATTCCTTCAACTTGGGAAGTTACTAACACACCTCTGGACTTCGTTCCAGTTTGATTTATCGCCGACACACCATCGGTATCTTAGAAAGAAAGACAGAATATGGCTGAAGAAACCTCAAATAAACCCAAGCTACCAAAGCCCCCCCGCCGTCCAGGTTTTCAGGGTTGGCTTGTTGCGGGTTTGGTTGTTGCGATCATTACTATTATGGTCGTAAGTAAAAATAGTGGCGTTCGAAGAATTAAAATGAAACAATACTTCGAAATGGCCGCTAAAAACGAAGTAGATCAGACGGTTGTTGTTAATGACAAACTGGTAGAAGTTACCCTGAACCGGGAAGCTCTCCAGAAACCTGAATACAAAGGTCTTACGAGTGAAAAAACGTACTTCCCATCGACTCCCGGACCCCATTTTGCGTTCCCGATTCCGTCTACCGAAATTTTCAATGATGACGTAAAGGAATTTAACAAAGTACACCCTAACAATCAGATCGATTACACCGTTGATGAGCGGGCAGGCCTGGTTGAATTTTTCTCAACCTGGGGCTTACTGATTCTGATCGTGGTAACGATGTATTTTATGATGAGTCGCGTGACTGGCGGTGCTGGTCCTGGTGGACAAATCTTCAATATTGGTCGTTCGAGAGCTACGTTATTTGACGCAGAAAACAAAGTAAAGATCACGTTTGACGATGTGGCAGGTCTGGATGAGGCGAAGGAGGAGATCAAGGAAATCGTAGAATTCCTTAAGAATCCTAAGAAATTCACGGATTTGGGGGGTAAAATTCCGAAAGGTGCTTTGCTGATTGGCCCTCCAGGTACAGGTAAAACCCTGTTAGCGAAAGCGGTGGCAGGTGAAGCAGGCGTTCCTTTCTTTTCTTTGTCAGGTTCTGACTTCGTAGAAATGTTCGTAGGGGTAGGTGCTGCTCGGGTACGTGACCTCTTCAAACAAGCGAAAGAAAAAGCTCCCTGTATCATCTTTATTGATGAGATTGATGCGGTAGGTCGTTCGCGTGGACGCGGTGCCATGCCCGGTGCTAATGATGAACGTGAAAACACGCTGAACTCGCTGCTGGTAGAGATGGATGGGTTTGCAACAGATTCAGGGATTATCATCCTGGCTGCCACCAACCGTCCTGACGTTCTTGACTCCGCCCTGATGCGTCCGGGTCGTTTTGACCGTCAGATTTCTATCGACAAACCCGATATTATTGGTCGCGAAGCAATCTTTAAAGTACACATGTCCAGCCTGAAACTGGCGGCTGATGTAGTAGCAAACAAGCTGGCTGCTCAGACTCCTGGTTTTGCCGGTGCTGAAATCATGAACGTTTGTAACGAAGCGGCTCTGATTGCCGCTCGTAAGAACAAACATGCGATCGACATGCAGGACTTTCAGGATGCCATGGACCGTGTGATTGGGGGTATGGAGAAGAAGAACAAGATCATTTCTCCGCACGAAAAGAAAATTGTGGCTTACCACGAGGCGGGTCACGCTGTAGCAGGCTGGTTCCTGGAACATGCGGATCCCCTGGTTAAGGTAACCATCGTTCCCCGTGGGGTGGCGGCTTTGGGTTACGCTCAGTATTTACCGAAAGAGCAGTTCCTGTACCGCACCGAGCAATTAATCGACGAAATGTGTATGACCCTGGGTGGTCGTGCTGCCGAGGAAGTTGTTTTCGGTAAGATTTCGACGGGTGCTTTGAGTGACCTCGAACGAGTAACCAAAATGGCTTATTCTATTGTAACGGTTTACGGTATGAATGAGAAATTGGGTAACATTTCGTTCTACGACTCCAAAGGAAACAATGAGTATTCCTTCAACAAGCCTTATTCAGAAGAAACTTCACGGATCATTGATGAAGAAGTTCGACTGATTGTAGATGCCGCTTACGAACGCACGAAGGCTTTGTTAACCGAAAATCTCAAAGCTCTGGAAATCATTGCTCAGCAATTATTAGATAAAGAAGTGTTATTCCAGTCTGATCTGGAAGAACTGATTGGCAAACGTCCGTTTGAGCAGGAAACTTCTTATCAGGCTTATATGAAAGGAAAAGAGTCAGCTCCGACGGAAATTCCCGAAGATGCTACTCCCGATAACTCAGAAGTAGTTCCTACCGAAGAGCCAACGCCATCCGCTGAATAAGCTAACTTTATCCATAAAAAAGCATTTCTGGCCTAATAACCGGAAATGCTTTTTTTATGACCTCAGGTAAGCTATATTCTATCCAGTAAAGTGATACTTCTGGCAAAGCTCTATCTTTGTCTTTCCATCAGCGTTGTTTTACCAATTTTCCCGTTCTAATGAACGAAATTCAGCTTCTCCCCCATAAGAAAATATTCTTTGCCTCTGATTTCCACTTAGGTAGTGTCCCTCTGGATCGTAGCGTTGCTCGCGAAAAGGCCCTTGTTCGCTGGCTTGATCAGATCAAATCAGAAGCTCAGGTGATCTTTCTGGTAGGTGATATTTTTGATTTCTGGCATGAATACAAAGAAGCCGTTCCGAAAGGTTACGTCCGATTTTTGGGAAAACTAGCTGAATTAAAAGACGCGGGGATCGACATCCAAATTTTTACGGGTAACCATGATTTATGGATGCGGGACTATTTCCCTACCGAATTTGGCATTCCCGTTCACCGCAAACCCATCGAATTTAAAGTGACCTCAGCGGGTAAAGAGACTCGTTTCATGCTGGGTCATGGCGATGGATTAGGTCCGGGAGATTATGCGTATAAGCGGGTTTTGAAGCCCATTTTTACGAACCCTGTTCTTCAGTTTTTCTTTCGCTGGTTACATCCAGATGTGGGTATTACGCTGGCTTATCGCTGGGCTCACCACACGCGGGCTTCAAAAGCAGGTAAACCTCATGAGTTTTTCAAAAACGATGAAAGCGAATGGATTTTTCTGTATTGCCGCGAAATAGAATCCCAAAACCATCACGATTATTATGTCTTCGGCCATCGGCATTTGATTTTGGATATGCAGGTGTCACCCACCAGTCGTTACATTAATATTGGCGAATGGATTTATACCCAGTCCTATGCTCACTTTGATGGTAAGGATTTTACAATGGCCATTTTTGAGAATGATCCTTCTCTTTTAAAGGCGGCGAATCATAAGTGATTTTCAGTACTTATTTGCTGCATTTCACCCCAAGCTCACCTATTTGACTTTGCTTGGGTTGTTTCTTTCTGTATGCAAAATCAGTAGGCCTCTTTTGTTGGAGAGGAGAAAACTCGTTTATCTCTGTCATCCAGAGCGAAGCGAAGGACCTTACTGAACCTGCGGCCCTATTCCCGCCATGGCTGGTGTATCACCTGTCATTTGTACGCAAACCCTAGTTGGTGAGCCCCCAATCACGGCGTAACTAACTTAATAACCCCAAATCCATCCCATTCTACCTACAGTTTCTCCCTTCGTTCGAGATGACCGTGAGGGTTAACTAAATAGTGCGAGATTCCATCTCGTTCCTAGGCAATGGCAAGTTTCTACCAACGTCAGCACCCCGGGTTTTCACCCGGGACTAATCTTATTTGACCCCGCTGCGATTGTTTCTTTTTTTATGTAGAATAATCCTAACGGAGCTAATCTGGATATAATCAAAACAGCCTCACTTATGAAAAGTGAGGCTGCTTTGCTTTCCAGGCTGAAGGTTCTGTCTATTTAGTTACTACCCTGATTGACCCGACCTGCTTCGCTTTCCAGACCTGTGCTGCGACGGCGGGAGGCCTGAACTTTTGAGTTACCAAAGCGATATGAGAAAGTCAGGTTCGCTACGCGGTTTTCCCACTTGTTACTGATCTGCATATCCACGTTTCCAAATACGAAGCTTCCCCGGAATTGTTGCGTCCAGAAAATATCCCGCACGTTGAGTTTCAGACTAGCTTTCTTTTCCCAGAATTGCTTCTGAAGGCCCAGCGAAACTTGCCACATTGGCTTTCCTTTGATCGTTCCTTCAAGGAATCCGCTCATATAAAAACCACTGATTTCTGCTGACCAGTTATTGGGTAAGGTAAACTGGTTCTGCGTATTGAACGTCGTCGTTACAATGCGACCATCGAATTCGCCGCCATTCAGTAACCCAACAAAGCGGTTACGGTTTACATTGATATAGTTTATGCTCATCCATTTTTTGGTAATGGGAATATTAGCAGAAACAGCTACGCCATAATTCTCACGGAACCCAAAGTTTTCTTTGTTAATATAGGTGGTTCGGGCTGCGTCATTCTGACGTAATACTTCAGTAATGATGCCATTCGAGCGACCGTAGTTCAACGTGGTATTGATGAATCCCATGAACGAATGCGTTACTTCGGCTACGTGCGAAAATTGAGGTCTCAGGTAAGGGTTACCTTGCTGATAGGTATACAAATCCAGGAAGTAAAGGAAAGGATTCAGATCCTCATAATCCGGGCGGTCAATGCGGTAACTATACGACATTCCCAAACTATTTTTCTTATTCAGTTCCTGACGGATAAATACGCTGGGAAATAAGTTTAGGTAATTCCGGCGGAAGCTGGTGTCGGAGGTTACCTGGTTTCCTTTCATGACCGTTTGCTCACCTCTAAGGCCTAACTGAATTGAAGTTTTCTTGATTTGCGTACTGTAATTCAGATAGGCCGCATTAATTGTTTCGCGGTAAATAAACTGGTTCGTACGTCCCGAATCCAGACGAGCGACATCCCCCTGCTCAATCGTGAATTTCATGTTGTTGTTCGTCGTTACCAAAGCTGTTTTCAAACCTGCTTCCAGTTTTGAATTTTTGCTTAAGGGATGCGTGTAATCAATCTTGGCGGAATATATGTCTACGATTCCTTTCGTATTACCCATATCGAACCGAGGAATGGCAAGATTTACTCCGGCAGGATTCACGGTCGTAATTTTGTATTTCTGATCCGAACGATTGTCATAACGGGCATAATCCACGTCAGCCGTTAACTCTTTCCCGGTTGAGTCAATCGTATGCTTCAGGTTCAGGTTAGTAGTCAGGCTTTTCCAGGTATTCTTAAAATCCTGTCCCGTAGTGGTTATTTTTTCCAGTGTCGAGGTACCCTGATAGATTTTAGTAATGTTATCGCCCGTGCTACCCCAGCTACCCGTGTTGGTATTCACAATAGCTCCTATCGTCGTCTTTTTTGAAGCAAAATAATCAGCTCCTAACTTGACGTTGTTATTATGATTGCGGGTGATATTCTCAGCACTTTGCTCGAACAAAGCAGTTACTTCTTCTCCTTCGCGGAATCTGCGGGTAATTCTTTGATCTCTCCAGTTTTTACGGGCACCACCTGAATAATTACCGTACACATTCCATTTATCTTTCCGGTAGTTGAGGTTTAAACTGGCGTTACCCTTCGGATTTAAGCCATAGCCCACTCCCAGCGTTGCCGAACCATTCATTCCCATGTTCTGATTCTTCTTCGTACGGATGTTAATAATTCCGGCATTACCCGCCGCATCGTATTTTGAAGAGGGATTCGTCATGATTTCAATCTTCTCCAACTGATTGGCCTGCGTATTACGGAGCAGGTTGGCTAAATCTTCACTCGACAGATACGTTGGTTTCCCGTCAATCATTACCCGCACCTGAGCTTTGCCCTTCAGCGAAATATTGCCATCCCGATCGACGGTAACGCCGGGAGAACGCTCGAGTACTTCCAGGGCATTATTACCCGCAGCAACGATACTGTTTTCGACGTTAACCACCGTTTTATCAATCTGCTGCTCAATAAAAGGCTTGGCAGCAGCAACTTTCACTTCTTTCAGTTCCTGAGAAACAGGATCCATAATCAAAGCCGCCAGCTTTACTTTCGGACTTTCTGCATTGAGAATGAACGGAGGCGTCAGCTTTTTGGCAAAACCCACCTGGGTAGTGGCAACCAGGTAACGTCCTTCGGCAATGCCTTCTATTTCGAAATTACCATCCGCGTCAGCGACGCCACCTTTCACCAGCGTAGAGTCCTTGCTTTTCAGGACCATAACGGTAGCGAACTCCACCGCTTTACCCGTTTTGTCAATGATCTTTCCAGAGACACTCCCTTTAAAAGTGCTCTGAGCGTGCCCTAGACTTAGACCGCAAATGAAGAGAATCAGGGTGTATATAAATGTTTTCATGACTTTAGGAAAAGACAGTTTCTGTAGGTGTGTTTTTTGCTCTTGTTGATGAGACAAAGATGAAGGCAATTAACAGTACTTTGCAATACAAGCTACCTTGAATAGCCAAATAATGTGATGAACGGTAAAGAAGATGGGGTGAGTAGAAAAAGAGAAGAATGCCCGGGAATTCTAGACGGAGGATGCAAAGTCAGAGAAACACGTTGCATGGTCCCACAATTATTTTTGCGGAACTGTTAAAAAGATGCTACTACTAACTAGCTGGAAATGAATAACAAAGGAGAAGACTATTCCCGGCGGGGTTTGCGGGGAGAATTATTTTCCTCTTCAACGGAGATTTTCAGGTTGGTAGGATCATCCATCACTTTCCCTACATCCTTGATGAAGTGAATGAATTTTGAAAATCCGCTTCGGGGTTTTTCACGCGGTGGCTGTTCGTCCTCAATTACCTCAAATTTCAATTTTGAAGGGTTATCGATTGCTTTCCCGGCCTTTTTAATAAATCCTAATACTTTGGAAATCCCACCACCAGAAGCAGGTTCTTCTAACGTAGGGTCCGTACGCTGCTCCATCGGCTTGCTTTGAGCCCCTGAAGACAGGCCGCAACCGATTAAAAAGAAGAGTAAGCAGATACGTTTTAACATGAGTAAGTGGAGCTACTATCGTACAAAAGTAAAATCGAAGTTTCAGAAAACGTCAAACTATTGTCCTTTTAAGTTTTTTTAATGTTATGAATCAAACAAAAAGCCCGCTTCATGCAGGCTTTTTGTACTATACTGAAATTAAATATCGCAAAAATAAGCTCTAAGCAAATTTGCTGGCATCTTCCAGAAATTTCTTCAAGCCAGAATCCGTGAGCGGATGATTCAATAAGGAAGTAATTACTGAAAGCGGGCAGGTGGCTACGTCTGCTCCAATTTCTGCACACTTCAGAATATGAACAGGATGGCGAATGGACGCAGCCAATACCTGCGTCATAAATCCATAGTTTTCAAAAATTGAAACGATAGACTCAATTAACTCGATGCCGTCGTACGAAATATCATCCAGGCGACCAATAAAGGGCGAAACATAGGTGGCCCCGGCTTTAGCCGCCAGTAACGCCTGACCTGCTGAAAATACCAGCGTACAATTCGTTTTAATTTCCTTTTCCGAGAAATAACGTAACGCTTTGACACCGTCCCGAATCATGGGTACCTTCACCACAATCTTCTCATCGATTTCGGCCAACTCTTCCCCTTCCCGAATAATGCCCTTGAAATCAGTGCTGATGACCTCGGCACTTACGTCTCCGTCTACACTATCGCAGATGTCTTTATAATGCTTGAAAATGTTATTTTTCCCCTTTATCCCCACTTTCGCCATCAGCGAAGGGTTGGTGGTCACGCCATCGAGCACGCCCAATTCATAGGCTTCCCGAATTTCGTCGAGGTTAGCGGTATCAATGAAAAACTTCATAAGTTACTGATTAATAGAGTTAAAAATTAGAGGTAAAGTCTTTGCATACGTCATAGGTTTTCAATTTCTACTTAAAGGAAGAGCAGGTTACTAGTAACAGAGCGTACTTCAAGATAGCTTCTTGCTACCCCTTGGGTCGATATTTATTCTACCCATCTATCCGCCACGAAACTTCAAAAATTACGTCGCAAAACTACGGGAGTTTTTCATACTCCTCCCCCACTTGGTCTTTGGATTTTCCTTTTCATTCATCTGCCCCCTCGTTTTTAAAGAATTAAGCCCAAAAAAGCGTTAATTTCGTCCAATAGTAAACCCTGCAAACCTCCATTATCTAACGTGTCCCGGTGCTTGACTCTAAGCCGGTATTTGTTTAAAATTTATCTATGAAATCCTCAAGTCTGGTTCGCTGGTTACTCGTCGTTGCAATCGTTGGCAGCATTGGGTATCTGGTTTATGGTAAACTTAACCGTATTGAAAAAAAGAAAGCTGGTAATGAGTCCAAATCTGCTGGTGCGGGGGGCTCAAAAGCCCTGACGGTTGATGGTTACATTGCCAGTACCGAAAAACTCGATAATACCATCGTGACGAGTGGTACTCTACAAAGCAATGAAGAAATTTCGCTGCAATCCGAGCTGAGTGCCCGCGTCATCAAGATCTATTTTAAGGAGGGTCAACTCGTTCCCAAAGGAGCTTTGCTGGTAAAATTATACGATGCCGACCTATCGGCTCAGGCCTTAAAGGTACGGACCCAACGTCAGTTGGCTCAAAAATCACTGGAACGTTTGCAATACCTGCTGGAACGCGAAGGCGTTAGTAAACAGGAAGTAGATGTGGCCCAGTCACAAGTAGATGCTTTTGACGCGGATATGGCCGTAGCCAAAGCCCAATTACAGCGTACGGAAATTCGGGCTCCTTTTGCCGGAAAAATTGGCCTTCGCTACGTGAGTGAAGGAGCGATTGTAACCCCAACGACGGTCATTGCCAGTTTTCAGCAGACCAATCCCCTGAAAGTTGATTTCTCTATTCCTGAAAAATACACGGATCAGGTGCGGGTGGGTGATGTCGTTAGCTTCAATGTTGCCAGCGAAACGAAGGCTTATCAAGGCAAAGTGTACGCCATTGAACCCAAAATTGACCTGGCTACGCGTACCGTGAAGTTACGGGCTCTGGTTCCGAATGCCTCCAATCAGATTCGTCCCGGTCAGTTTGCTCAGGTGAAATTACGTTTGGGCGAAACCCCACAGGCGTTAATGGTTCCTTCGCAGGCCATTATACCCGGGACCAAAGAAAAACAGGTCGTCATCTCCCGTCAGGGAAAAGCTTCGTTTCAAACCGTAGAAACGGGAACACGTACGGATACCAAAGTTCAGATTATAAGCGGGATTCAGGCCGGCGACACGGTTATTACCACCGGAATTTTACAAATCAAACCTGATCAGGTATTAAAAATCAGGAGCGTAAAAAAATAAGTTTGATTCTTCTTTTCTACCGATCTGAAAGCGGCGGAGCCCTGGTATAGATATTTCATAAATAACTGACCTGTAAACCATTATGGCTCTTCCCTACTAATAAAGAATATCTGAATTAGCTATTAGTCTAAACCAGTTAAGCATGAGTTTACCCTCTTTGTCGTTGAGCCGTCCGGTGCTAGCCATTGTGATGAACATCATTATTGTGCTATTCGGATACGTAGGGTTTACATTTTTGGGTGTGCGGGACTTCCCTGCCATCGACCCTCCCATTATTAACGTTCGGACCAGTTATGCCGGAGCGAACGCCGACATCATTGAATCCCAGATCACCGAACCCCTCGAAAAAGCCATTAATGGGATTGCCGGGGTACGTTCGATTTCTTCCACCAGTAGTCAGGGCACTAGTAATATTACCGTTGAGTTTAACCTGGAAGCGGATTTGGAAGCGGCTGCGAATGACGTGCGGGACAAAGTTTCGCAGGCTCAACGCCAGTTACCCAATGACCTTGATGCTCCACCGGTGGTAAGTAAGGCCGATGCTAACTCGGACGCAATTATTACCATGACGGTGCAAAGCTCTTCCCGGAATATTCTTGAGCTGAATGACTACGCTACCAACGTTCTACAGGAACGTCTGCAAACCATTCCCGGCGTAAGTGCAATTCAAATTTGGGGCGAGAAACGCTACGCCATGCGTCTCTGGCTGGACCCGGCCAAACTGTCGGCTTATAACATCACCGCCGTTGATGTACTGAATGCTTTGTCGCGTGAAAACGTCGAATTGCCTTCGGGGAAAATTGCGGGGAATGCAACCGAGTTAAGTATCCGTACGTTTGGTCGACTCACTACTGAAGAAGAGTTTAACAACATTATCCTTCGCAATACGAACAGTCAGGTAGTTCGTCTTTCGGACGTGGGTGAAGCTGTACTGGGGCCTGAAAATGAGGAAACGGCCATGCGTGGCAATGGGATAGCCATGGTGGGGATGGCCATTGTCCCCCAACCCGGCTCTAACTACGTATCCATTGCCGATGAATTCTACAAACGTCTGGATGAAATCAAAACGGATCTTCCCAAAGATTTAAGTCTGAACATTGCTCTTGATAACACGCGTTTCATCAAGAAATCCATTACTGAAGTAGAAGAAACGCTGCTCATTTCGCTGGTGCTGGTGGTGATTATCATCTACCTTTTCTTCCGCGACTGGGCCATTGCCTTCCGACCCTTGATTGATATTCCGGTGTCGTTGGTGGGAGCATTCTTCATTATGTACATTTTTGGCTTTACAATCAACATTCTGACCATGCTGGCCATCGTACTGGCGACGGGTCTGGTAGTAGATGATGGGATTGTAGTTACCGAAAATATCTTTAAAAAGCTGGAAGCGGGTATGCCCCGAATGCAGGCCGCCAAAGAAGGATCCGAGGAGATTTTCTTTGCCGTTATATCTACGTCCATTACGCTGGCCTTCGTGTTCCTGCCCATCATCTTCCTGGAAGGTTTCGTGGGACGGTTATTCCGGGAATTCGGTATTGTTGTGGCCGGAGCCGTATTGATTTCGGCTTTTGTATCGCTGACGTTAACGCCGGTTCTGAACGTGCTCATGTCGAAAAAGAAACACAAAAATTCGTGGTTCTACGACAAGACCGAGCCTTTCTTCCAGTCACTGGATCGGGGGTATCAGCAAACGTTGACCAGCTTCATGAAAGTAAGATGGATGGCCTGGGTGATTATTGCGGGCTGTTTTGGTCTGGCATACGTGCTCTACAATAACATCCAGTCCGAATTGGCTCCCCTGGAAGACCGTAGCCAATTCCGGCTTTCGGTCACTGCTCCCGAAGGAACGTCCTATGATTACATGGACGATTACATGCAGCGGTTGAGTCAGTTTCTGATGGATTCCGTACCCGAAAGCCGGATTGTCATGAGTATTACCGCACCCGGTTTCTCAGGAGCAGGTTCGGTTAACTCGGGAACCATTCGGATTGGATTACCTGAAATTAACGAACGCAGTCGCAGTCAGCAGCAGATCGTTGACATGATTAATCGTAATACCAAGAATTTCCCAGAAGGAAAGGCCTTTGCCGTTCAGGAACAAACCATTGCCGTGAACCGCCGGGGTGGCTTACCCGTTTCTTTCGTGATCCAGCACAACGATTTTGAAAAACTGAAAGCCATTCTTCCCAAATTCATCGATGCGGCAAACCAGAATCCAGCGTTGCAGGGGGTTGACATCGATTTGAAATTCAACAAGCCTGAGTTACGCGTGGAAATTGACCGGGCCAAAGCCAGTGAACTAGGGGTATCTGTAGCGGATATTTCTGAAACCATGCAGTTGGCTTATAGTAACCGTCGGTACGGGTACTTCACGATGAAAGGGAAGCAATATCAGGTCATGGGCGAAGTGTACCGAAAAGATCGCTCTCAGCCCGTTGATTTACAGACGCTATACGTTAAAAACAGTCGGGGCGAATCCATTCAGTTGGATAACCTTGTTCGGATCACTGAATCCACCACTCCACCGCAGTTGTATCACTATAACCGTTATAAATCGGCTACGATTTCGGCAGGTTTGGCACCGGGGATGACCATTGCGGATGGGATTAAAGCCATGGAATCGGTTTCCAAGCAGTTGAAATTGACGGAACAGGGCTTTGCTACTGCTTTATCAGGGGCATCCAGGGATTACGCTGAAAGTTCATCGAATACATCTTTCGCCTTCCTGCTGGCTCTGGTACTGATTTACCTGATTTTGGCAGCTCAGTTTGAGAGCTTCCTCGATCCTATTATCATTATGATTACCGTACCTCTGGCTTTGGCAGGTGCCTTGCTTTCACTCTGGCTGTTTGACCAAACCATGAATATCTTCTCGCAAATCGGGATGATCATGCTGGTGGGTCTGGTCACGAAAAATGGTATTTTGATCGTAGAATTTGCGAATGAACAACGCAAAGAAGGTTTGAATAAAGTCGATGCGGCGATTACCTCTGCTACGATGCGTTTACGCCCAATTCTAATGACAAGTTTGGCGATGGCCCTGGGAGCTTTACCTATCGCCCTTTCGCTCGGGGCGGCAGCCACCAGCCGGATTCCGTTGGGTATTGTGATTGTAGGCGGTATTATGTTCTCGTTGTTGCTAACGCTGTACGTAATTCCAGCCGTATACACGATGATGTCCCGTCGGAAAGACGAAGAAAAACCATTGAAATCGAATGAGAAACCCGTTGAACCCGAAATGTCGCTGGTGTAATCATTCCATAGTTAAATGAAAGCAAAAGCCTCGAATCTCGTGATTCGAGGCTTTTGCTTTCATTAGGGTTATCCATCAGAACTTGAAGACTACTCGGCAAAAAACTCGTCTGCACTTTCAATCTTATTTTCCTCTTTCGGATACACTACGCAGGGAAAACCAAACAGGCATTTATCCTTAATCATCGTAGCTACTTCATCAGGAACGTATTGTTCCCAACCATCCTCACCCGACTTAATCATAGATAAAACCTGATCGGAAAGGATGTGAAGATTTTTCTTGTTAAAGCTCCGAATATCCTCAATTTTATTATTGGAAATCAGGTAACTAAACAAATCCCGAAGATGGAAAGGTAACTGAAACTTGAAGCAGTTCGCCAGCGTTCCGTCGGGTCGTAAAGCCGGATACACATAGAGCTTCACCTTCCGGCTAAAGAGCGTCGCAAAGGCCTCCAGAATTCCCCCCGGCAAGTTGGCGTAATGCTGCTCATCGAAGATGAATTCCAGGTTCGGAATACCCATGATGAGGCCAATTTTCAGCTTGGTCAGCTTCGCCAGATAGGCGATTAGCTTGTAGTATTCCGTATAGTTGGATACCATGACCGTCAGACCCAGTTTCCCAAGAATATCTACCCGATCCAGGAAGTCTTTCTCGTTAATATCGTCGCCGTCACGTAAATTCTGGAGCGTTAACTCCGTCAGTACAACAACCCGGTTAGGGTCTACTTCGGGGTCTTCCAGAAACTGGGCCACGCCATTTTGTAGCATATCCTGGTGCACCAGGGCAAACGGGCGAAAACGTCCACGAATAACGGCAATGTGTTTCTTATACAGGGTATCGGCAGGCTGTAAATTCTGACCATTGGGGCCGAACAAAGCTGCATTCGTAAACCCATGTTTGACCAGATAAAGGCTCATGAGACGGTTATCTACCGCCTTAAAGTCGGGACCATTAAACCGAATCATATCTATTTCGATACGTTCGGTTGTTAAGTCATCCATCAGCGAACGCAATAACGTTTCGGGCATCTGATGGTAATAATAACAGCCGTACATCAGGTTAACCCCAATGATTCCCAAAGCCTGTTGCTGAAGAATGGTGTCATTATCCAGCATCCGAACGTGAATAATTACTTCATTGGGTTCGGATTGTGGCGATAACTGAAAACGCAGCCCCACCCAACCATGTGACTCATTGGTTTTATGGTAATTGAGGGCTACAACCGTATTAGCAAACGAAAAAAAGCAGGTTTCCTCACCCCGCTTTTGGTCCAAACGCTCAATAAGTAAGTCGTACTCATGACGTAACATCTTGACCAGTCGGCTTTCTACGACATAACGACCGCTTTCTTCAGGGCCGTAAATGGCGTTCGAAAACGTCATATCATACGCTGACATCGTTTTAGCAATAGTCCCGGAAGCACCGCCTGCCTTGAAAAAGTTAGCTGCTACTTCCTGACCTGCTCCAATCTCGGCATACGAACCGTAAATTCGTTTATCAAGATTTATTTTAAGAGCTTTTTGTTTGGTCCCCAGGTACTCGTACGTTGATGATGGCATAATTAAACCGGTGATTTCTGTGATTTCCAGTCCGCTAGGTAATAGCCACGGATTCAGCAGAGCTCGTTGTCCCTTGTTTCAGCACTCTAAGTTAGACCCTACGGGTTTACCGTGTCAATAATAAAAACGGTTTCTTGCTAAACGATTATACCTATTCTCCTAACTTTTGTTTTTAGTACTGGAAAATCTAAAGTTTTATAAAAAAATTATAATTCTGCTCCACTTTCATTCATTCCCCAAACGGAGGAACATCTTCCATCCGTTCCAGTTTGCCCTGTTTAGTGAACCTAAAAATGAAATGTTCCATTCCATTACTCAAAGCTAGAAAAGGAGCCTGGATCACATGGTTGTAACGCATGGCCTGCTCCAGCACTGACGGGGTAATCTTCACCTCGGGAGCTTTACATTCTACTAACAAAAAGGGCAAGCCATCGCGACTGTACATCACCAGATCCGAGCGTTTGGCAGTACGGTTCAGGCTTAAGCCTCCTTCAATTTTCAATAAACTTTTAGGGTAAGCATAATGACTGGTCAACAAATGAACAAAGTGCTGCCGAACCCATTCTTCGGGAGTTAACACCAGCCATTTCTTACGTAAGATACAGAAAATAAAATACCCTTCTTCGGTTTTTCGAGCCTGAAAATCGTACGATGGCAAATTGAGTTCAATCATAACTTTCAGGCCATTTTTTTGGCCGTATAATATCTTTATATTAAATTTGCTGAATTTTACTCATTCCAAACATCCCAAATAAATCAGAACCTGTATACTTGCCTGATTTATAAAAGTGATACAAGAAAGATATGAAAACTAAAGACGAAATAGTTAGTAACTGGCTTCCGCGTTACACCGGAACACCTCTGGAAGAATTCCGGCCTTATATTCTTTTAACGAATTTCCATAATTACGTTGAAATGTTTGCTACCCGTTATGGCGTTGAAATTCGCGGCGTTGGTAAGGCTATGCAAACGGCTTCAGCTGGACAAATTACCATCATTAATTTCGGTATGGGGAGTCCGGTAGCCGCGACTATCATGGATTTACTCTCGGCCATTCATCCCAAAGCCGTGTTATTTCTGGGTAAATGCGGAGGCTTGAAAAAGCATACGCAACTGGGCGATCTGATTCTGCCTATTGCGGCCATCCGGGGCGAAGGTACCAGTAACGATTACATGCCTCCCGAAATTCCCGCTCTTCCTTCCTTCCGTTTACAACGGGCCGTTTCGTCCATGATTGTGAAAAACGGAATGGATTACTGGACCGGAACGGTTTATACCACCAACCGCCGGGTGTGGGAACATGACGAGAATTTCAAGGAATACCTGCGTAATACCCGGGCTATGGCGGTTGATATGGAAACAGCAACCATTTTTGCGGTAGGCTTCGTCAATCAGATTCCGCACGGTGCATTGTTGCTCGTATCGGATAACCCGATGATTCCTGAAGGCGTTAAAACGGAAGAGAGCGATAAGAAAGTAACGACTCAGTTTGTTGAAAAACATCTTCAGATTGGTATCGATTCGCTGGAAGAATTGGCCCAGTCGGGAGCTTCAGTTAAACACTTACGTTTCGAGTAAGTGAACAAGGAGGTTGTGAAAACAGCCTCCTTATTTTTTACTACAGTATTGTTTTTGAGCCGCTACCGCCAGTTTATAGCCTAACTCTACGGCTTTCGTTAAATCCAGACACCCGTTTTCTTCGTCCCCCTGACTGTACCGAATGAGCCCCCGCAGGTAATAGGCTTCCGCGTGACGGGCATTGAAACGAATCGCGTTGGAGCAATCCTGAATGGCTCCCATCTGGTCGTTAGCCGCAGACCGGGCCA
The DNA here is from genome assembly GCF_031453245.1 of Siphonobacter sp. SORGH_AS_0500. Classification (NCBI taxonomy): domain Bacteria; kingdom Pseudomonadati; phylum Bacteroidota; class Cytophagia; order Cytophagales; family Cytophagaceae; genus Siphonobacter; species Siphonobacter sp. SORGH_AS_0500. The sequence continues at coordinate 1,603,415 of NZ_JAVIYT010000001.1, read as the reverse complement.
TGGCCCGGCTGAAGTAAGCATCTGGAAAAATCGGATTTAATTCCAGAGCCCTCGATAAATCTGCGATAGCTGCCTTGTTGTCACCTACGCGTGCTTTACTAATGCCACGCACATAATAGGCTTCGGTTCGGTCATTGCTTAGTTCGATAAAGCGGCTGTTTTCAATAATGGAAACTCTCAAATTGTCAAGCACATTTTTGGTAATCAAACCCGTAAACGTGGCTCTGTTTTCCAATGAATTATCAATTTCAATGGCCTTCGTTAAATCGTCGATAGCCTCCCGGGAACCTCCGTTTCTTGACTTCACCAGTCCACGTCCGTAAAAAGCTGCGGTATTCTGAGGATCGAGGGTCAGAGCCTTTTCAAAATCAGCCATGGCTCCGATATAGTCAAAGGCCTGATATTTACCAAAACCCCGCTGGCAATAGGAATTGACATCTTCAGGGTCCAGAATAATGGCCCGCGTATAATCGTCAACGGCAGCCCGGCTATTATTCAATTTGACATAAACCGCCGCCCGAGCGATGTACACGTGAGCAAGTTTATCATTCATATGAATAACCTGGGTAAAGTCTTTTAAAGCAGACTCATAATCTCCCAGTTTCGTGCGGCAGACCCCACGGGCGTAATAGGCCTGAGCATTTTCAGGTTCCAGTTCTATGACATTATTAAAATCCTGAATAGCAGCCTGGTAATACTGAAGCCGACTGCGAATCATCCCCCGCTTTAAATACGCCCGGCTATCGGTCGCATCCATTTCTATAGCTTTAGCAAAATCTTTGAGAGCATCCTGCGTCTGCTCCTGCCGATCGCGGCTGTCTCCACGAGCCAGCAAAGCATCGTAATAGTCTGCCTTCAATGCAATGGCTTTATCATAATCCTGAATGGACCCGGGATAATCTTCCAGTAAAGCCTTGCATAGTCCGCGATTATAATAGGCCTGCGGGTTTTCCGGGGACATGGTTATCACCTGAGTAAACTCCGTTAACGCTCCTTTAAAATCCCGGTTTTTACTTTTTTGCACCCCTCGACTAAAGAATTCAGCGGGAGTTTGAGCCCTGGCAATCGGAATAAATAATAGAGTAAGAATAATAGCTGGGAAAAGTCTTTTCATTAAGCACCAATCAATAGTTAATACTGTATATAGAGCTATGGAGCGAGTATAAAGTCTGGGCTAAACACAAATGTAAAAAGTAAGCCTCAATGCAGAGGCTTTTTTAACATAGTTCTGAAAATTAGATGGATTATCTTCCAACCGAAATCTTTTACAAAAGCTGCCCGACTCCAAAAAGAATGACAAACAGCAAAGTTGAAAGAGCCATGCGTTTCAGATAGGGGTCGATCTCTTCAGGTCGCTGCCCTTTCTGAACGCCACTGGCTATTTTCCAGAATAAGGGTAAGGTCAGTAAGAACAGGTAGCTACTCCAGTTCGGATGGAATAATAAGACGTAGACCATGGCACAGATTAACCCACCCGTCAACAGAAACCAGTGGTACACCTTCGCCTTCGCAGCTCCTAAACGCACAGGTATTGAGTTTTTTCCATTCCGGCGGTCATTATCAATGTCTCGTATATTATTGATGTTCAGCACCCCAACAGCAAAAGCACCGCAACTGGTGGCGGGTAATAAAATACTCCAGTCAAGCGAGCGGGTGTGCAGGTAATACGTGCCCAGAACGCCTACCCAACCAAAGAAGATTAACACGGAAATATCGCCCAGCCCAGCATATCCGTATGGTTTTTTACCCACGGTATAGGTAATGGCGGCAATGATGGAAAGTACACCAAGTCCCAGAAAATACAGAAATTCCTGAGCGGTGCCCCCTTCCAGAGCGATGTATAACAGTAATAATCCCGTTCCAAAGGTTAATACGGAAAACAGAATAATTGCCTTTCGCATTTGCTCTTTGGTGATGGCTCCGGTCTGGACAGCCCGAGTCGCTACTTTTCGCTCGTCGTTATCAAGGCCCGAAACGCTGTCGCCATAATCGTTAGCGAAGTTGGATAATACCTGTAATAGAACGGTAGTGAGTACGGCCAGACCAAAAACCGACCAGCGAAAACCACCCTGAGCAGCCGAAAGAAAGCTTCCCATCAGGATGCAGGAAAGGGACAAAGGCAGGGTGCGGGGACGGGCTGCCGAAAGCCAGGAACGCATATTCAAAATTGGAGTTAGTAATAATGGGCGAGAGAAAGCCCTCCGCACAAAATTACGACAATGAAATGGATTAGCTCACAACCAAAACTGCCAGCCTGAGGCTGGCAGTCGTCTATTACTCAAATAGCATGCAATTACTTGATTGCCTGGAGAAACTCCGGGCTATCAGGTTTTACTTTTGAAGCGAAGAAATGCGTCAGCTCGCCTTTTTCATTCACGACATACTTGCAGAAATTCCAGGTAGGAACTTTGTCATTCCATCCGTTTAATTCTTTCGTAGTCAACCATTTGTATAAGGGAGCCTGACCGTCACCTTTAGTTACTACTTTCGAAAACATAGGGAAGCTTACGCCATAATTTTTCTGGCAGAACGCTCCAATTTCTTCTTCTGAGCCGGGTTCCTGTCCGCCGAAATCATTGGAAGGAAAACCCAGGACAACGACTTTCTCTTTGTTAGCTTCATAGAATTTCTCCCAATCTGCGTACTGAGGCGTAAATCCGCACTTTGAAGCCGTGTTAAGAATGATTACTTTTTTGCCTTTATACTGGGCAAGGTTTACTTCTTTTCCTTCCAGCGACTGTACTTTAAAATCGTATAAGTTTTGTTTGGCCGGAGCAAAGCTCTCGGGACGGCTTGCGACTTCATTTTTATCCGCAAATAAGCCAGTAAACAGGGTTCCAAGCATAAGCAGGAGCTTTACCATCTGGAGTCAGATTAAAGTTTATAAGGTTTGATTAATAAACGAATGGAACGTCAATTAGTTCAGCAATATAGTAGTTTTCCGTGGTCGTTTTCCAGTTTTCAATGATTAGCAATTGAGAATTGCTAAGCTACTACAACTTACCTGATTGCTGGTAGCTTTTCTGCTCGTAGGCTATTTTCTTACTCCCTGGCTTATTGCTGCCAGCGAAAAAGCTGGCAGCGGCTACGTGGGTGGCAGCGGCAAGAGCTAGAAAGGCTAATAATCCTTAATGGGATGTTCTTTTCTTCTAATCCATAGTTGATAAACAACCACTCTCGCTAGCAGCAGAGGAACAAAAAGCTGGCAGTGGCAGGAATTAAATTTATTACATAGTGGTCGAGAGCGTCTACCTTTGCAGCATAATCCAAGTTTCATGCAGAAAAAGAATAGCAACGCCTACGAAAAAAAAGAAGATACTCGCTTTGCCGTCACCGAACCGGCTGAGCTTATGACTTTTTTGTTACAGAAATTTCCGTCGAAAAATCGCAATAATATCAAGTCACTCCTGCGGGATAAGCAGGTGCTGGTGAATGATAAGATTACCTTTCAGTTCAATCATCCGCTTGAGGTCAATGATGCCGTTCGCGTTCGCTGGACGAAAGCTCCCGCCGAAAAACAGTACGAGGGTATTAAGATCGTTTTTGAGGATGAACACCTGATTGTCATTGAAAAAGAAGAAGGAATTTTGTCGATGGCTACTGAAAAAGAAAAGCGGAAAACGGCTTATAGCCTGCTGAGCGAGCACGTGAAAAAGCAGAACCCCAAAAACAAAATTTTCATTATTCACCGATTGGACCGCGAGACGTCAGGATTGATGATGTTCGCCAAAAGCGAAACGGTTCAGAAAAAAATGCAGGAATCCTGGCAGTCTACGACTAAGGAACGGGTTTACCTGGCTGTCATTAATGGAAGTCCAAAGAAAACAGAAGACACCATTACGTCTTACCTGGTGGAGAGTGAAAAATCGATGATGGTGTATTCCACCCAAAACGCCGAACGTGGACAGAAAGCCGTTACCCATTACGAAACAGTTCAGCAAAACCGCTATTTCTCCATGTTGAAGGTAAGTCTGGAAACGGGACGTAAAAATCAGGTTCGGGTGCATCTGCAAAGCATTGGACATCCGATTGTGGGCGATAAGAAATACGGCTCCAATAGTAACCCTATTAATCGACTGGCCCTGCACGCCTGGGTACTAGCCTTCCAGCACCCCATTACGAAAGAACAAATGCACTTTGAAACGGCAATTCCGACGAAGTTTGCCAGTTTGATGAACCGATAATATTCAGGAATTTCCTTATCGCTGTTTCGGATTTGTAATCCCTCCTTAGCTGAGGTTATTTACCTTCATAGGTTACGTCTTCGACGTTCAGGTGCTATAAAACTCAAGTTCCCGAAAGTTTTAGAACTTTCGGGAACTTGAGTAACATCTAAAAACCAATTACATACGTTCAGGAACTGTTACGCCCAATAAGCCCATTGCCTTGCGAATGACTTCAGCAACGGCTTTGGACAGTGCCACCCGGAATTGTTTTTTATCCAGATTTTCTTCCGCAAAAATCGGCACTTCGCTAAAGAACTGGCTGTACGTTTTCGCCAGATCATACGCATACTGAGCGATCAGAGCAGGACTGTACATAGCACCGGCATCCTCCACGCGTTGTGGGAACTGGCTGAGCGTAAAGATGAGATCACGCTCGCTGGCATGCAGGTCAATCGTAGTGGGAGCCGTTGGTGTTAACTCCAGCTGGTCCGCTTTGCGAAGGATGGAACGAATCCGGGCGTGGTTATACTGAATATAAGGCCCAGTGTTGCCCTGAAAATCAACGCTTTCCTGGGGATTAAATAACATCCGTTTCTTTGGATCCACCTTTAGCAGGAAATACTTCAAGGCACCCATGGCCAGTGTATGATACAGAGCTTTGGCTTCTTCTTCCGTAAATCCGTCGATTTTGCCTAACTCTTTCGTCATTTCTTCCGCAGTATCATTCATTTCCTGCATCAGATCGTCGGCATCCACCACCGTTCCTTCGCGGGATTTCATTTTACCACTGGGTAAATCGACCATCCCGTAGCTTAAATGGTATAAACCAGCTGCGTAAGGACGCCCCAGCTTCTGCATAATCAGGAATAATACTTTGAAGTGATAATCCTGCTCATTGCCAACTACGTACACGGATTTTTGCATCGGAAAATCTTCCGCTTTCAAATCCGCCAGACCTAAGTCCTGGGTGATATACACCGAAGTTCCATTGGAGCGTAACACCAGTTTTTCATCCAGTCCGTCGGCAGTCAGGTCAATCCAGACCGAGTTATCAGGACGGCGGTAGAAAACCCCTTTCTCCAGCCCTTCTTCGATAATGTCTTTGCCTAATAAATAGGTATCCGATTCGTAATAAATCTTATCGAAGTTGACGCCCATTTTTTTATAGGTCTCGTCAAAACCAGCGTATACCCAGCTATTCATCATTTCCCAGAGACCAATCGTCGCAGGGTCGCCTTCCTCCCATTTCAACAGCATGGCTTCGGCCTGTTTCAGAAGCGGAGCCTCTTTCTCTGCCTTTTCCTTCTCCATGCCGCCTTCCACTAATTCGGCAATCTGAGCTTTGTATGCTTTATCAAACTCTACGTAATACTTCCCAACTAAATGATCCCCTTTTATATCGCTGGTGGCGGGAGTCTCATTATTACCAAACAACTGATAGGCCAGCATGGACTTACAAATGTGAATACCCCGGTTATTCACCACGTTGGTTTTCATTACTTGATAGCCACCCATTTTCAGGATTTCAGCGATGGAATACCCCAGGAAGTTATTACGCAGGTGTCCTAAATGCAAAGGCTTGTTCGTATTGGGTGATGAGTATTCCACCATTACTTTCTGGCCCTTGTCGGGTAACTGACCGTAACTTTCGTTCCCGTGAATGGTCGCAAAAAGCTCCAGCCAAACCTGATCAGAAATGCTAAGATTCAGAAAACCCTGTACGACGTTAAACGCTGAAACGGGGCCGTTCTGAGCCACAAGGTATTCGCCCAGCTTCGTCCCGATTTCTGCCGGGCTTTTTTTCAATTGCTTGGCATAAGGGAAACAAACGAAGGTATAAAAACCTTCAAACTCCTTCTTGGTAGGCTGCAAAGCCAGATCGGCAGCGGCCACTTCAATAGCAAACTCCTGTTTCAGAGCGGCGGCCAAAGCCCCCTGTATGTATTCGTTGAGATTCATAGTCAGTCAAAAACTCTGCAAAACTACACGAATTGCGGTATTGACGCTAGGCTTTTTCCTGCATGGCCGTAATTAGCTCTATTAATGCATTCAGTTAATCAGTGGATTATAAAGATTAAAATGTTAAATACAGTTAAAACGTATAGTTGCTATCGAACGCCTATTATTTTTAATTTTTCTATGGTTCAACCACTTTAAAAAGCTTATGAAAAAAGTATTTTTTACTCTTTCCAGTTTTTTCCTATCTAGTATTTCACTGTTTGCACAAATTCCTGCTAACACAAAAATTTTGGGGTTTGGAGGTTCCTTTCGCTATGGTAATATGGCATACCCCAATGCCGATATTCATAATAGTTCTTTAAATTTCTCCCCAGAACTTACATCAGGCAAATTCACTAAAGAAAATACGGCTGAAGGGTGGATCGTTAATCCCAGTGTAATGTATAATTATACCAATTGGAGCCCTGCTTTATCTATTCAGCATTTCAACAGAAAATACGTATCGCTTACCCCTGGATTTTACTTATTTGGTGAAGCAACTGCAGGAACTCAAGCTAACCTACGTTTCATGGAGCGTAACGCTGTCTATCAAACTTATCAGGTATCAGCGGGAGTAAATCTAGGACTAACTTATTTCTATAAAAATGATTGGTCACTAGAAGCTAAGGCAAATGTAGCAACTGTATATGCCTCGCATTACCGTTCTCCTATTACTCCTACTCAAAACTTGGTCAGTCTACAATCCAATCTTCCTACTAATTTTTTTGAATTAAGCCTAGTAAAATACATTGGAAGTCAAAACGAAAAATCTACTCTATTAACCAGTAAGCGTGACAGTCTATATCAGGTTAATCAGCGTTTCATCACAGGGGATATTTCTGCTACTGCTCTATTTAATGAGAATAATAATTATCTTAATAACAATACACAGGCCCTTCAGGCAGGGTTTTCAATAGGAAGATTTGTTACCACTACGTATGCGAAAGGGTTTGGAATTACAGCCAGATTTAACAAAGCTCCAGAGTATACATCAATCGAAGAATGGTATCCTATCAACTCAAAGACGGCGGGTTTTTCAATCTACAAGTTTCACGAATATTACTTTCCTATTGCTAAAAAATTATCTCTGGTTGCTAACGCCCGAATCAACGCTTCTTATGCCTATGCAAAAGAAGAAGCAAGAGAACAAATAACTACTCATAGTTTGACGTTATTCCCTTCCATTATTCCTGCCATTCAGTATCAGATCAATGATCGCTGGGCTCTTACGGGTCTCATAGGTTCATTTCAAATAGGATCAGTTCATGCTTCTTATGAAAAATCTGCATGGAGAGGCGACTTAATAAGAGGTGGAATTTCTTTCGATCCTAACTATACATTGAATAACTCTGGCGTTTCGCTTCGCTATTTTCTTAAAAAGTAAATAACTCATTTTTAAGTTAAAGGCAGGTAGGTTTACCTGTCTTTTTTGTTTGAGGTGTAAAGAACTGCTGATATATGCTCTACATTTGAAGAGGTCAACTTTCAATATTACATCTCTGTAAGTTACTGTTTTATGAAAAAAATACCTTTACTAACCCTATTACTCGGCCTGTCTGCTCCTCTTTTTGCTCAAACCTCCGAAGGGAATCGCTTCATGAGTTATACAGGAAATTTGAGTTTTTCGGGTAGCAAAACGGCTTCTGATCTGACCGTCCCTACCCGGGAGCGTACGTATGACATTAATCTGGAATTCAGCCGGGGTAAGTTTATCCGCGATAATGTCGCTCATGGCTGGAATGTAGGTCTGGGCTATAATCATTATAAAATTCTGGAATCTGACTATGCAAGTTCAACTCCCTTTTTATCAGCTAATTATCTAATCAGAAGATACGTAGTCCCCTCGGAACGGGTACGGGTTTTTGCTCAGGGAACGCTGGGAGCTTCGTACAGACCAAGCATAGCTGACGGAGAAATCACCTTAAATACCTTCGGTGCCGGGGCCTCTCTTGGGCTGGGACTTACTTATTTTTATAAGAAAAACTGGGCCTGGGAAGCGACGGCTAATCTGGCTGGTTTAAACGTAACCCATGCCCGAAAGGAAGATGAGAAAGTAGTTACCAATGTGCAGCTCAATGGGTCCTTTGGCGTCAGTTCTTTCAAAATAGGGCTGGCTCATTATTTCGGTTCCAGCAGCTCGGCTTTTGAAGAGCCACCCCAGCAATCGCTTTACGCCGTGGGGACGGGTTATCTGGCAGCCGATCTTTCGACCCTTCATACCTCTTATCCTATGGCTAATACCACCGGAGTTGGCGTAGGTTTTTCGGGAGGAAAATTTGTCTCGCCCCGAAAGCTAGTGGGTATTGGTCTTCACGGAAGTTATGCTACGGCTAACTCATCTTCAGAAAATGTTTTAAACTCCTGGGGAGCCAATGTCAGACCTTTTGTAGAATATTACTGGCCCATTGCAGGGAAGTGGAGCATTTTTGTAAACAGCGGCATTGCCCTGGGTTATAATTCTACCAAAACGACCGACACCGATGGTAAACGTACGAATCAAAGCTATTCCGCTCAGCCTAACATACGGCCTGGTATTCAGTATCAATTAACTACTAAATGGGCTATTGCTGCTATGATTGGCAATCTCGATTTAAAAGGATTTTACGCTAGTAAAATGGAGTTAAAACAGTCGAATACCACTACGACTAATACTACGTTTAACTTTGAAATTGACCCTACTTATCAACTAAATACTACTTCCTTATCGTTGCGTTTTTATCCGGGACGATAATTGGATAAAGGTTAATATAAAAGGCGGCCTGAACACATGCAGGCCGCCTTTTATATTAAATCCCCAGATTACTCCTAAATAATTTAATGGCAATAGCGAGTAAAATAACACCGAATATTTTCTCCAAAATCCCCGTACCGGCAGGCCCTATTTTTTTCTCAATCCAGGATGAAGACTTCAAAACCAGGTAGATTAAAGCTAGGTTTACGAAAATTCCAACCAGAATATTAATCTCCTGGTATTGGGCTTTTAGGGAAAGAATCGTAGTCATCGTTCCGGCTCCGGCAATAATGGGAAAAGCCAGGGGAACAATCGAAGCAGCTCGGGGCTGAATATCCGTACTTTTAAAAATGCTACGTCCCAAGGTCATTTCCAGACCAATCAAAAAAATAATCAATGCACCCGCCACTGCAAACGACTGAACATCCACCCCAAATAACTTAAGAATCGACGTTCCTATGTATAAAAAAGCAATCATAATTCCACCCGAAACCAGCGTGGTAGTGGCGGCATGGATATCTCCAATTTTCTTCCGAATATCCAGTACAATTGGAATAGCTCCAAGAATATCAATCACGGAAAATAATACCAGAGTTACCGATAATACTTCTTTAATATTAAACTTCATAGGCGGGACCTTTCTAAATAGAACCGTGATTAACTCTGTGTAATAAAATGCTTTACTATTGAAAATTCATTGTCCGTCAAAGCCGGAAAATTGGCAATTCTAAAGGTATTTTCTTTCCACTTTCCATACCCATTGCCCAACATAATCCCGTGAGATTTAGCGTTGATTTTAATCTGGTTAATTTTTTCTTTTTCTCCCGTAATGGCCAGTACCGTATCTGACTGGATCAGCGGATTTTCAGCCAAAATTTCCCAATGCGTTTCCTGATTGAAAAATTGAATCATTGCCTGAGCCCGATTTTTCAGGTGTGTTGCGACCTCCGACAACACGGGAACCTGCTCTAGCATCCGCTTTAAAAGATAGATATTCAGCACATTAGGCGTATAATGCGTCTGAAATTTCGCCGCATTTTCATGAATAAACAAGAGACTATTGTAATGATTCCGCTCGTTTATTTCTTCAGCCCACCTCAACGCTCGTGGACTATAAATCATAATTCCTAAACCAGCGGGTAAGCCAAAACATTTCTGCACGGAAGCAAACCAGAGGTCGCCGAGCTGCCAGTTAAAGGCTACTCCCGCCATAGAGGAAGTGGCATCCAAAGCGATTAATCCCGTGGTTTGCTCCCGAATTTTTTCGAGCGTAGCCATTCGGATCTGTGTTCCATTGGAGGTCTCGTTCTGAGTTAAACAGATGAGTTCTGCGTCTTCCGTCAGCTCACATGCATCGTTTAGGTCGAAGGGTTTAGGAATGACCTCTACTCCCAGCTTCTGCGTATACTCCGCCCATTTTTGTCCGAATGCTCCATTATAAGCGTGTAAAGACTGTTGGCGGGTTAACGATTGGGCGATGATTTCCCAGCATTCGGTAGCCGAAGAGACAAAAGCAATGGAGTACTCCGCCGGAATTTCCAGCTTTTCATGCAACAGACGATACGTTTCTTTTACCATTTCCATAGCCTCCGCACTGCGGTGGTTTACGCTCAAAATCCCCGATTGATACGCATCCTGCAAATACGTGGCTACTTGCGGATAGACTTTCGATGGTCCTGGATAAAAAGAAAGAATCATTGTATTTGCTTTTTCTGGTACTAAAGACGTGACGAAACCTCGTCTATTATTGCTTTTTTATAATAGCGACCGAATCGCCATTTCGTAGCCTTTCAAACCGAAGCCAATCACTATTCCGGCGGCTTTGGGGCTGATATAACTATGATGACGGAAAGCTTCCCGGGCGTGAACATTCGAAATATGCACTTCAATCACGGGTGTTTTCACCCCTGAAATTGCATCGGCCAGGGCTACGCTGGTGTGTGTATAGGCTCCAGCATTAAGGATAATCCCGTCATAGGAAAAACCCACTTCATGAATTTTATCCAGTAATGCTCCTTCGTGATTCGACTGAAAGTATTCCAGTGTTACTTCTGGGAATTTTGGTAACAGGGTAGCAAAATAGTCTTCAAACGTCTGCGAACCGTACACTTCGGGTTCCCGGCGTCCGAGTAAATTTAAATTAGGGCCGTTGATAATCAGGATGCGTTTCACCTTTTCTTTTTGTTTAGAGTCAAACCCCTATTTCCGGTGTTATATTTAAAAATGTTCGGTGCGAAAAATGAGTTATTCCCGCCGTAACACCTCACTACTATCAACCCTTTAGGAAAATAACGGTTCATCAATGCTTTGGCAAAGCTATCTTAAAAACTTCAAATCTTACCTGACGCTCGAACGCTCTCTTTCCGAACATTCGATTGAGGCGTATTTACACGACGCTCAAAAGTTTATTCAATATCTGCAACTATCTGGACAGGAGAAGCTTTCGCCAGAACAGGTTACCGACGTTCACTTGCTGGATTTTTTATATTACCTCGGTGAATTAGGCATCGCTTCTACCTCCCAGGCTCGTATTTTATCCGGTATTAAGGCCTTTTTCAAATTTATGTTGCTGGAACAGGTCATTCCCACCGATCCGGCTTCGTTGATTGAATCGCCTAAACTAGGTCGAAAGTTACCAGATACCCTAAGTTTCCCAGAAGTGGAAGCGTTACTGGCAGCCATTGACCTTTCTACGCCCGAAGGTACCCGAAATCGAGCCATCATCGAGGTATTATACGGCTGCGGATTACGGGTTTCGGAGTTAACCGACCTGCGGGTTAGTGAATTGTACTTTGACATTGGCTTCATTCGGGTCTTTGGCAAAGGGGGCAAAACCCGGCTGATTCCCGTTGGTCGCGACGCGATCAAGTATACGCAGATTTACCTGGATGAAATTCGTCGGCATCTGGATATTCAGAAGGGTTCGGAAGATATGCTTTTCCTCAATCGTCGTGGGAAAAGCCTTACCCGAATCATGATCTTTTTGATTATTAAGGATCTCGCGGCTAAAATTGGCTTGCAGAAGAACATTTCTCCGCACACCTTCCGCCATAGTTTCGCCACACACCTGATTGAAGGCGGGGCCGATTTACGAGCTGTGCAGGAAATGCTGGGTCATGAATCCATCACCACCACTGAAATTTACACTCACCTTGACCGGGATTATCTGAAAACGGTCATTACGGAATATCACCCCCGTGGACGTTAATCTTTGCCAAAAACCCGCTGAGGATGTCTTGCATTTTACTCAAAATCGAGTAAATTACTTCCAGGATAGGCTCTGGCAAAAGATTTTCTGAACCGAAGACCAGGACCGCTTGTTATGTCCATACTTATACTAAAACCCCTTATTCTACTGAATGCCATTTCCAACACTCACGGATTTATTAAGCCAATCGGAAGGCTCTACTCTTGAATTTAAACGCACCATTGAAGCTCCCGGTCGCATCGCCAAAACGCTGGCGGCTTTTGCTAATACTTCGGGTGGCTGGCTGGTGATCGGTGTGAACGATGATCGATCGGTGAAAGGCATTGAATCGGAAAAAGACATTGTTCAGCAACTCGAAGCGGCTTCGGATTTATTCGTTCAGCCAGGCGTTTTGCTCCGTTACAAAGCCGTTGAGCATCACGAACGCCGCGTGCTGATTGTTCGGGTTGATGAAAGCGAGGATAAACCTCACCAAGCAAAAGACCATCAGGGACAATGGCAGGTGTACGTTCGGGCCCGGGATAAATCAGTTCCGGCAACCAAGCAGATGGGCAAATGGTTGCAGGAACAGGGAGAAGTTTCCTCTGAATTACTGCAACAGCACAACGTCAAACGGTTGATCTCTTATCTTCAGAAGCATAAGCAGATTTCGGCCAAACAGTTTGCCCAGTTGGTAAATATCTCCGAATACCGATCTGATAAATTGCTGCAACAATGTACCCGTGAAGGCTTGTTACTCACCCTTCATAATCAACAGCCCAAGACGTTTACTTTACGGAAATAATAGGTTGTTAGCGGTTGTTAGTTGTTAGTTAATATAATAATATTCAGATTTTTATAACTGAATGTTATTATATCAAAAAAGCCGCTGGAATCAGTTCCAGCGGCTTTTTTGATAACAGATAAGAGCATTCTAATCTGACTATTTCATGCTATCTCTAATTTGCTTTACATGGTTCAGGTGTTCTTTTACCACACCTGAAGTTTTAGTAGCAAATTCTTTCAGTTGCATATCTTTACATTCGGTAGCGGCATCGCTGAAGGCTTTATCATCCATTTCGTGGGCATCTACCATCAGGCTTACGTATTTCTTGTCGAATTCTTTGCCTGAAAGCTTGCTCAGCTCATTGTATTTTTCCTGATGATCTTCACCCATTTGAGGAGGCAGAACAATTCCTTTGGCCGAAGCGATTGCCATCAGTTCTTCATTAGCTTTGCCGTGATCTTTTACCATCATGGCAGCAAATTCTTTCACTTTAGGATTCATTCCTTTTTGTTCAGCCAGTTTAGAAGCTTCTACTTCAAACATACCGCCGCTTGCCGCTTTCATGGCAAAGTCAGAATCCTTACTGTCTACCGTTTGCAGACTATCATTCATATTTTCAGCCTGATCCATGGAAGCATCAGCCTGTTCTTCAGAAGCTTTTTCTGTGTTTGATTTATTTTCACAAGCCTGGAATGCAAGGGCACTAGCCGCTAGCATGCATAACATCGTTACCTTTTTCATCGTGTGTAGCAATTAATTAAGAGTTAGTCTCTTCGGTTGAAAATTCGAATACTTAAAAACTTCTAAAAATCCCGTACCTGATTATTAAAATCCTATTAAACACCCAATTCTATTGATTCTGAGTCCGTAGTGGGAGGAAATTTTTCCGCAACATCTGGCAAGTTTCTCTATAAAAGCGAACAGGTTCCCGAGATCATCGGGAACCTGTTCGCTTTTAGCTTCTAAGCTATTAGTTACGAGGAGCTTTGCCGCCCGTTAATACCTGCTGGATTCGCTCCAGGGTTTTAAGTTCACCACTCAAACTCAGAAAGGCTTCCCTTTCCAGATCGAGCAAATATTGTTCAGAAACAAGCTGGGGCCGATCCAGATTTCCACCCGAAATGACATAGGCCAGTTTTTGTAAAATGAACTGATCGTGTTCAGTAATAAAATGAGCCGCCCGCATTTGGGCAATACCCGCTTCGAAAGCCGCTATTCCTTTTTTCCCCATAACCTGAACATCGGTTCGGGGCGAAGCCTGGGTATAACCTTGATCGGCCAGCTTCACTACTGCATTACGAGCTTCGGCAATCAGCCGGGAACGATTCAGCACGATCTGATCCTTGGATCGCAAGAAATTCATTTCTAAAGCCTCCTGAGCCGAACCCGAAACTTTTGCGGTGGCAATAGTAGTGAACGCTCGTTGCAGAGCCTCTTCGTCGCCCTGCTGGTGTAAATCCGAGCAGCGAAGAGCCATTTCTTTCGTGCCTCCCCCCGCCGGAATCAGACCCACCCCTACTTCTACCAGCCCCATATAAGTTTCGGCCGCTGCTACTAACTGATCGGCGTGAAGGCTGATTTCGCAGCCACCACCCAGAGCCAGCGTGTGCGGAGCTACCACCACCGGAATAGAGGAGTAACGCACCCGCATCATCGTTTGCTGGAAGCGATTAATCATCTGATTTACTTCCTCCCATTTTTGCTGGGAAGCGTAAACGAATAACAGTCCAAGATTAACCCCCGCCGAAAAAGCTTCGGTCGAATCGTTCCCAATGACTAACCCGCGATGATTTTTCTCGGCGAGTGTAAGGGCATATTCCAGGGCATCCATCAGAGGCAGACCGAAGGTATTCATCTTGGAATGAGCTTCCAGACCTATCACACCCTCGCCTAAGTCCCACAGATGACCCTCGGCATTACTCCAGATTTCTTTATTATTTCGTAAATGATCGAGGATAATGATTCCTTCCTGACCAGGAATAAGCTGATAGGTTTGGGAAACGATGTCGTAGTAATAACGCTTCGTATTTTCAAGGGTATAAAAACGACCTTTTCCTGCCTGAACTAACGCATACACCCAATCCGCTGGTTTTTTACCCAGGCTTTCGATGAGTTCAATCCCATTCTGAATACCTATGGATTCCCATAATTCAAACCAGCCATAGTGCCAGTCCAGACCCGCCTTCACCGCTTGGTCAATCTGGTATAATCCGTCCGCAATTTCAGGAATGCGGTGACTTACGTAGGCTAAGTTTTCAGCAAAAATCGTTCGGTAAAACTCACCTATTTTCCCCTCTTCCTTCCATAATATCGAAAGTCGGGCTTCGAGACTGGGAGCTTTTTTGATGGCTTCCAGTACGGGTATCTTCAGCTTTTGGACAGAACGATAATCAAGCGAGGGAAGGTCCAGGGCCTGTATAACGGACGCCCCCTTTTCGGTTTTTTCTTTCTTGTAAAACCCCTGACCCGTCGAATCTCCGAGCCATTTGTTTTGCAACAAGGTCTGCAAAATGCCCGGAAGCTGAAAACCATTTCGGGATTCATCTTTACTCAATACCTGAGCCAAGCCCTGTGCGGCATAGGCCAGCGTATGAATACCAAGCGTATCCGCTGCCCGGAAAGTGCCGGCTTTGGGTCTACCCAGCGGAGCGGCAGTCAAGAGATCTATTTCTTCAACGGATAAACCCAGTTTTTCGGCTGCCCGAATGTTCTGAAGCAAGGAATACATCCCAACCCGATTCGCTATAAAAGCTGGCGTGTCTTTGGCCAGCACTACGGTTTTTCCCAAGTGATACTCGCAAAAATGCTGAAGGGAATCAATTACTTCAGGGGCTATTTGCGGTGTTGGAATGAGTTCCAGTAGCTTTACGTAACGAACGGGCTGAAAGAAGTTCGTTACGCAGAAATTTCGCCGGAAGTCTTCGCTACGTCCTTCAATTAATCCCTTAATGGGCAACTCTTGCGTAGCCGAACTGACGATACTGCCCGGTTTTCGATGCGTATCTACTTCCTCAAAAATGTTTTTCTTGGTCTCCAGTTTTTCCTCGACGGCTTCAATAACCCAGTCACAGTCCTGAATTTTATGGAAATCCTCTTCCACCGTTCCCACCAGGACCCGCTTCGAAAAACTTCGGGCATACAACGGATGAGGCTTGGTTTTGCTAACCCGCTGTAAAGCCTCCCTTAGTACGGAGATTCGTTCAGAAGGATTAATATCTGGAGCAGTCGTACCCAGTAACAACACTTCAAGGTTGGCATTAGCCATTTGAAAGGCAATCTGGATACTTAACTCACCGCTGCCTAAAACAGCTATTTTCTGGATAAGACGATGCATACTATCAAGATTCGCTGGATTTGCCCTGTTTCTTCCGGCGGTCGATCCAGCTCATAACATCCCGCAAACGTTTTACGGTCGACTGGTGGCCCAGAACGTGCTCCATGTCCGACAGTTCGATTTTTAAGGCTTCAATGGAAATAGTAATTTCAAAAACGGAAATGGCCAGAGCTCCGGCCTGCATAAAAAGGGCAATGCCGAAAAGCCAGCCTGCGGTTACCTGATATTCCAGGTAAATGGCAATCATACATAAGATACTTACGAACAAGCTACTAACCCCCAGAAATTGCATATTACGAATCAGCAGAACCCGAAATTGCAGGGAGCGAATTTGCTCGATGAGTACGATATTATTCAGGGAAGTCGGATTAACCCGATATTCGGCGTGTAAGTCTCTGATTACTTTGGCCGTAGCCGTAAAGCGATTGGTAAATCCAAGCAGCAGCAACGATGCCGTTGAGAACAAAAGTGCTGGAGTGGATAAAGCTAATTCCATGGTTTTGATTTGAAAATTAGTTACTCTCGGCCCGAAGGCTGTTGTTTTCAGCATCAACGAGTCGCTGAATTTCTTTCATGGTTTCGAAAAAAAACTGAAGCTTCTCTTCACCAATCCGTTGATATACAACCGAATTGAAACGTAAAACCCCTTGCCGAGCCACGTCTCTTTTCAGTTTTCCTTCTTCCGTCAAAAAAACATTAACCACCCGCTTGTCGTGCTCGTCCATTTTTCGAAAAATCCAACCTTTCTCTTCGAGCGTTTTTAGCATCCGGGTGAGTGAACGGGGCTCTAATCCCAGTAATGGAGCGATTTTAGTAGCGGGCGTGCCGTTTTTATCGATATTCAGCAGTACATATCCAACGGCCATACTCATGTCCGACCTGGCAGCGTTGGTATTATACATCCGACTAATGGCGTACCAGACGGTTTTAATGTGATAATCAACGGTTTTTTCCGCTTTCATGAACATCAGGTTTGTGGGGAATGCCTTATTTCATCAAAGGTGGTGAAAAGCGGAACAACGGACAAATACTCCCTTCTTCTAACCCTCCTTTCCTGTGCTGCTTTGGGGAAATCGGACCTTATTTTTCGCTGACATGCATAGCTAACTCCATTTTTTCGCGGTTGAACTCTTTCTCATTATTCGCGATCCAGATCGTAGCTACGCCATTTCCAATAATATTGGTAATAGCCCTTGCCTCGGACATGAAGCGATCTACGCCCAGTAACAAAGCCAGCCCCTCCACGGGAATTACTTTCACCGCAGTTAAGGTAGAAGCCAGGACAACGAAACCGCTTCCGGTAACCCCGGCGGCACCTTTGGAGGTCACCATGAGAATACCAATAATCGTCAGAATCTGTTCCCAGGTCAGGTGCACCTGAAATACCTGAGCCAGAAAAATAGTCGCCATAGAAAGGTAAATCGTAGTGCCGTCCAGGTTGAAGGAATAACCCGCCGGAACAACCAGACCAACCACGGGTTTCGAGCAGCCCATGCGTTCGAGCTTTTCCATGATGGAAGGCAAGGCAGCTTCTGAAGAGGACGTGCCTAACACGATCAGTAGCTCTTCTTTAATGAACTTCAAAAAACGCCAAATGCTGATCTTGTACGTACGCAGGATCAGGCCCAATACCCCAAAAATGAAACAGGCCATAGTCAGGTAGACCGTTACCATGAGTTTGCCCAGGGGAAGTAACGTATGAATGCCGTACTTACCGATGGTATAAGCCATTCCGCCAAAAGCCCCGATGGGTGCCATCAGCATGACTTTATGCAATCCCCAGAAAATATATTTGGAGGCTTTTTGTAACAGATTCACGATTGTATCCCGACCCGAGTAACGACTCAGCAATGCTCCCAGCACAATTGCAACTACCAGTACTTGCAAGGTAACGTTATCACCAAAAAAGGTCCACCAGTTGAATTCACTGGCTGAATTGGTATATCTGGAAATATCTCCGCCTTTTACCTGATTCGTCACTACTCCGTCACCGGGGCGTAAGAGTTGAGCCAACGCTACGCCAATGATCAGAGCAAACGTAGTGACAACTTCAAAGTAAATCAGAGCCTTGGCTCCTACTTTGCCGACTTTCTTCAAATCCCCCATGCTAACGATGCCTAGGGTAATCGTCAGGAAAATAATGGGGTTAATAAAGAGCTTGACAGTGCTGATGAATATACCACTCAAAAACTCACTAATGGTTACGCCCAGACTTAATTCCTGACCCATGAAATGCCCCTTAATGGGCTCTTCCATGATTCGGTATAAGGCGACTTCTGGAAAAAAATGCCCGAGCAAAATCCCTAAAGTAATCGCAGTAAGTACCCAGAAAGTCAGGTTAGTAAAGAGTTTTTTCATTTTCACAGGATAGAGACAAAGCCGAAATATACCAAATTTATAAGTACTAGCTGGGGAATTAACGAAAAAAACCACAACCCGAAGGCTGTGGTTTTAGAATATTCTAAGCTAGTTAGATCTTACCACCAGGCTAATTCCAGACCTAAACCGTAGATCGTCAGGATCCAGCCAGCAACCCAAGCTAGAGAAATCAGAATCCACAGACCGCTGCTCCAAACAGCTGCGGCACTGATGATACTCAAAATCAAAGCAGCCGCCAGGATAATTACCCCGATACGCAGGTATTTATTCCAATCAGAAAATGGCTTTTTACCTTTTGCCTGAGCTTTTTCAGCCTTTAAGATTTGCTTGTTTACTTTCTTAACTACTAACTTCTCAACAGCCGTCAGTTTTTTGCCAGCTTGAGCCACTACGTTCACATGACCTTGTTCGTCTTTCTTGAACGCAATTTTGTTCATCAGTTTTGCAGCTCTCTTATTAGCTACCACACCCGTTTTTGTGGAAGCAACCGCCACAGGAGCTTCTACTTTAGCAGCCGTTTCTACAGGTTTTGCTGCTTCTACCAACGAAGGAGTCACTACTTCTTCAGCTACAGGAGCTACTTCCACAGGGGCAACCACCTCAGCCTGAGGAGCTTTAGCCTTGGCTACGTGCTCAACTGCAGGAGTGCTTGACTTTTGGAAGGTCGTGTACTGAGTACGCTGACAAGAGGTAAGAGACAGGGCCATCAGGCCGACAGCCGAAGCGAGTAAATGAAGTTTTTTCATTTTTGGAGTTTGTTTTATAGGTTGAACACCGCCACATAATTAGGGATTTTCCCTTTTCCATGCAACGCCTTCACTAAAATTAGTGTATTAAAATACTTAACTGTTGAAGTACAGAATAAGTTTTAGACTTTATAAATCAAGCCATTACTAAAAAAGCGGATACCTGAATCAGGTACCCGCTTTTTAGCTTTATATGAATTGTACTTAGATGACTTTACGCTTCGACGGCCAGTTTAAATTCAGAAGTCAAATGGAATTTAATATCGGGATTGTTCTGGATATTCATCCGCAACATCCATTCCGATTCAGCCAGGAATACCGCGTGATCGTCTTTATCGTAAGCAATCTGCGTTCCTTTGAGGCGAATGTACTCGCTGAGCTTCAACGGATTATCGCTGGTAATCCAGCAGGCTTTCGAAATGGGCATGTTATCAAAGCGACATTTCGCTCCGTACTCATGCTCCAGACGGTACTGAATTACTTCAAACTGTAATTCACCAACGGTTCCCACTACTTTCCGGTTACCGGGCTGAATCATGAACAACTGAGCCACGCCTTCATCCGTTAACTGCTGGATACCCTTTTCCAATTGCTTGGATTTAAGCGGATCCATATTGATTAACTCCTTGAAAATCTCGGGGGAGAAACTTGGAATTCCCTGGAAGAATAAGTCTTCTCCTTCCGTTAAGGTATCACCGATTTTAAAGTTACCCGTATCGTACAGACCCACTACATCGCCCGGGAAAGCCTCGTCGATAACGTCTTTCGATTGAGCCATGAAGTTATAGGGGTTCGAGAAACGAACGCCCTTATCGAGCCGAACGTGGTGGTAAAACTTGTTCCGCTCGAACGTACCTGAGCATACGCGTAAGAATGCGATTCGGTCGCGGTGTTTAGGGTCCAGGTTTGCATGAATTTTGAAAACGAAGCCCGTAAATTTCTTCTCCGTTGGTTCAATAATCCGTACGTCCGTCTGGCGTTCCTGCGTAGCCGGGGCTATTTCGCAGAAGGTATCCAGCAATTCCTGCACGCCGAAGTTGTTCACCGCCGAACCGAAGAACACCGGAGCTACTTCGCCTTTCAGGTAAGGTTCAGCATTAAATTCGTCGTAAACACCTTCGATTAATTCTACGTCCTCGCGTAACTGATTGGCATCGCGTTCGCCCACCTGTTTGTCCAGAGCAGGAGAATTGAGGTCTTCAATCGCCACAATATCCCGTTCGATCCGGGTTTTGTTTACACTGAATAAGTTCAGTGATTTATCGTACAAATTATAAACGCCTTTGAAGTTCTGGCCAATGTTAATAGGCCAGGTCAGCGGACGTACTTTAATCATCAGTTTTTGTTCCAGTTCGTCGAGCAGATCGAAAGGATTTTGGCCTTCACGGTCCATCTTATTGACGAAAATGATTACCGGCGTATTCCGCATCCGGCATACTTCCATCAAACGTTCGGTCTGTTCCTCTACGCCTTTTACGCAGTCAATAACCAGAATAACCGAATCGACCGCCGTTAAGGTACGATAGGTATCTTCGGCAAAGTCTTTGTGACCTGGCGTATCGAGAATATTGATTTTAAGGTCATTATACTCGAATGTCATCACCGAAGTAGCCACGGAGATTCCCCGTTGCTTCTCAATCTCCATAAAATCGGAGGTAGCCGATTTTTTAATTTTATTGGACTTTACCGCTCCTGCGGTCTGGATGGCTCCCCCGAAAAGCAGTAATTTTTCAGTAAGCGTTGTTTTCCCGGCATCGGGGTGAGAAATAATCCCGAAGGTGCGACGTTTCGCAATTTCTTGTTCTATCTTGGTCATAATCAATAGGATTACCCTATATCTATCGACAGGTTCAGTGCCTGTGTCCCTCTTTTCTTTCGATTCGAAAACGGAAAACGGCTCTGCTCGAGCCGTTTTACAAAATTAACCATTTTCCGGGGTATTATTGGAAAATTGCGTTCAATCGCCATGAATTTGTAGGGGTAACTTATCTTTCTTTCAGAAAAATCGTAGGTTTGATTAAGTAGTATAACCTTATCCAATGACTAAAACGCTATATCTGGTTCGTCACGCCGAAGCCGAACAACCGGCAGGTGGAGCCTACGACTTTCAACGTTCCCTAACCGCTCAGGGCTTAATTGACTCGACCCGGATGGGGCGGGTGATGGCTGAAAAACAGATTGTTATTCAGACCTTAATCAGCAGCCCTGCCGAACGCACCCGCATGACTGCCCAGGTTTTTGCCGAGCAACTGGGCTTTACTTTCGAAAAAACACAGTTCATTCAGGACCTGTACGAGGGAGCACCCCGGTATTATCTGGCGGCGATTAATCAGATTGCAGAGGATATTGATTCGGCCATGCTTGTGGGGCATAATCCCAGCATTACCTATCTGTCGGAATACCTCTGCCATGAAATTCTGGGCACGGTTCCGACGTGTAGTATCATTGCCATTTCTTTTGAAAACCTGACCTGGGCCGAGGTTTCTAACCGAACGGGAAAATTACTTTTCTATGATTCCCCGGAAAAATTAGCAGGTTTTGATTATTGATCCTCTAGTAAGCACAAGGCCCGTCCAATGGAACGGGCCTTGCTGTTTCAGTTAAGGGATTCGGCAGTTTATCTGGGATAAAACTATGCGTTTCTTCTTGAAAAAATAATACAGCGGTAAAATATTTTTTAGATTCAAACGTTAACGAATCCCTAAAAAGCGACGGCGATGCTTAAAATTTCCACGAATTCTCTTCGAAAAGAAAGTACATTTTTTCGGTCAGCCGTACCTTTGCTCGGCTCCTCGCACTTATTTCCGGGGTGGCATACGCTATGAATCGTCAGAAAAAAATATTCTTCATTGGCTTACTTGTCTTTACCTTAATCGTCATTGCGATTACCATAGACATGGCCCGCCGAACGACGGCTCCCTGGAATCGTAAAAAAACGATTGACCGCGTGCTACCCATTACACCAGACAGCACCCGGAAGTAGTTATTCCCTAGCAAAAAAGGGAGCTGATACCAGCTCCCTTTTTTACATTAGCATCTCCCTCTATTACCAGATTTTCGCCCGAATATCTTCTGGACGATACATTTTATCACCAGGTTTCACGCCGAACGCTTCGTAAAAAGGCTCAAAGTTGGACAAGGGGCCATTGGTACGGAACTCGCCGGGGGAGTGTGGATCGGTATTGACGCGTAAACGCAGAGCTTCATCCCGCGTTTTTGTACGCCAGATCTGAGCAAAAGCCAGAAAGAACCGCTGATCGGGCGTAAAACCGTCAATTTTTTCGTTGGATTTACCCTGCTTCGTGTAGGTTTTGAAGGCTGCATAAGAAACAGACAAACCACCCAAATCCGCCAGATTTTCGCCCAGCGTTAACTGCCCCTTCACGTGCAGGTTATCGAGAACAGTATAGCCATCGAACTGATCGATTACCAACTGAGCCCGTTGCTTGAACTGATCGGCGTCTTCTTTTTTCCACCAGTTTTTCAGCATACCCATGTAGTTATACTGGCGGCCCTGATCGTCGAACCCGTGCGTCATTTCGTGACCAATTACAGCTCCGATAGCCCCATAATTAAAGGCATCATCCGCTGTAGGATCAAAGAAAGGCCATTGCAGAATTCCAGCGGGGAAAGCGATTTCGTTCCGAACGGGGCTGTAATAGGCGTTAACCGTGGGTGGCGTCATGCCCCACTCCGTTTTATCCACGGGTTTTCCCAGACGATTGATCATTTCGTCGTAACGCCATTTACTCAGAGCCTTGATGTTACCGAAGTAATCATCCCGCTTCACCGTTACGCCTTCGTAGTTTTTCCATTTCGTAGGATAACCAATTTTAGGCGTGAAGGAATGTAACTTCTTGAGGGCTTCCTGCTTGGTTTCCGCCGTCATCCATTCCAGAGCATTGATACGCGTTTCGAATACTTTCTGGAGATTGGCTACCAGCTCGTCCATCCGTTTCTTGGATTCGGGCTTGAAATATTTGGCAACGTATAACTGCCCCAATAAGTCTCCTAACATCCCGTCGGTCTGGCTTGAAAGGCGTTTCCAACGATCCTGTTGTACTTTCTGGCCATTCAGGGTTTTACCTACGTATTCAAAACTGGCATTCACGAAAGGACTACTCAAATTCGAAGCTGCTGAACTGATGACCGAAAACTTCATCTTCGCTTTCAGCGTTTCGATGTTTTCAGCGGGTAACATGGTGTTCAGGTATTCGTAATACTTCGGCTGACCTACGATGATGGTATCGGTCTTCATTCGCAGTTTGGTTAATACCATCGGTAAATCCAGATTCGGGATTTTTGCGGCAAAATCTTTCGTTGCAAACTTATTATACTGAGCAATGGGATTCCGCATTTCGATGCGTCCCAGGTGAGAAGCCGCAATTTTTGTTTCCAGAGCCAGAATATCATCCGCCGTTTTCTGAGCCGCGGAAGCTTCCGTTCCGGTTAAGGTAAAGAGCGTCGCAATGTATTTTTTGTAGGCTGCCCGCACTTTCTGCGTCGCCGCGTCGTCCTTGGTATAATAATCCTTCTCAGGTAAGCCTGTTCCGGTTTGACGCATACTCACGATGTACGCATCGGGATTTTTAGCATCAGCTCCAACGCCAATGCCCAGGAACGTTCCTCCACCTTCGAGCGGATGCGTAGCTGAATAGGCTAGTAAATCTTTGTAGTTTTTGATCTTGTCAATCGCTACCAGTGTCGCCTTAATGGGTTCGTATCCACGCTTTTCGATGGCTACGGTGTCCATGCCCGAGGCGTAGAAATCTCCTACGCGTTGCTCGATGCTTCCTTTGGCAGCTTTGCTTTTTGCTGCGGCTTCCAGAATTTCGTGAATGTGCTTATTGTTTTCGTCCCGCAGGATGTTGAACGAACCCCAACCCGTTTCTGAAGCCGGAATTTCCGTATTCTTCAGCCAGGTGCCATTGGCATAGAGGAAGAAATCTTCACGAGGGCTAACCGACTGATCCATACCGGAAATGTCCAGGCCTTTACGCTTGGGGTCATCCACGGGTTTTGCTACGAAAGCCGCCGCACTCAAGGCCGCCAGGCCCAGTACCAGAACGTTACGTTTTTTCATATTTGTTGATGAACTAATGGAAATCAAACTCACAAAAATCACTAACTCTTTAGCAATCTCTCAAGCATTTGCGACTAGTTTCCCGATTTCGGCTACTTGTGTGAGCGTTTGGTCTAGTTGGATAAAGTTTGAGAAGTTTGATTGAGTTTGAGGACGTTTAAATAGGTTAGCGAAAGCCCCACACGCCCCGGGTTATCACCTGAATCCCTCCAGACCAGGACTACTAACGAGGTTAACCACGCTGGGATTTAAAGCAGGTGGTAGCCCTGCCGTTGCCAGCTTTTTTGCTGGCAACATGAGCTATTGGAAGAAAGTTGCTAAATCATCGAGTTTGATCGTACCACCTAGGTTAGTACCCGGACTTACCTAGAATGGCTCCATCCAGACCGGGTCCATCCAAACTACTAATGAAGTTAACCACGCTGGGGTTATTAAGGCATTTCAAACCTCCTCAAACACCATCTAACGCTTTCGAACCTCCTGCACCCTTCTCAAACTTATGAAAATCAAACACCCTCCCTTACTAGGTGCCGATCCCTGAAATATTACTTATCTTTGATTTATCACTGCGAGCTAATCCCCTACTATCTAATTCATTATGGCACAAACGAAACTTACGGTCAATGGTAAAGCTTATACCATTGACGTCGATCCTGAGATGCCACTTCTCTGGGCTATTCGCGATTTTGTAGGTCTGAAAGGCACCAAATTTGGTTGCGGTATGGCTCAGTGCGGAGCTTGTACAGTTCACCTGAACGGTACCCCCATTCGCTCCTGCTCCACTCCCGTTTCGGTAGTAAAAGGTCAGAAAATTACCACCATTGAAGGCATCGGTACCCCCGATCATTTACACGCCGTTCAGCAAGCCTGGATTGATGAGCAGGTAACCCAATGCGGTTATTGCCAGTCGGGCCAGATTATGAGTGCGGTAGCTTTATTAAAAGAAAAGCCCAAACCCACCGACGAAGACATTGACCTGTACATGCAGGGTAACATTTGCCGTTGCGGCACCTATCAGCGGGTTCGGAAAGCCATTCACCGGGCGGCGGAAAGCGTTCAAAACACGACGGTTCCTACCAGTAAAAAGACGGCTAGTCTGGAAAAATAATCGCTCGTTCCACCCTTACGCTTCAGGCAATGAAATCATTAGCAATCAATCGTCGGAATTTTCTTAAAACCGGAGGCTCGGCCAGTGTGCTCCTGGCTCTGGGGTTTTCAATTCCGGCTCATTCTGAGGACGTTGTCCTCCATAAAATCCCCCAGACGACGTTAGGTCTGGAATTCAGTCCGTATATCCTTATTGACGATACCGGAAAAATTACCATTCTGAATCCACGCCCCGACATGGGCCAGGGAACGTATCAGTCGATGCCCGCTTTGGTGGCAGAAGAACTGGAAGTTTCCATGGATCAGATTCACATCAGCCAGACCAATGGGCAGGGTAAATACGGTTCGCAGCTTTCGGGCGGCAGTTCGTCGGTTCGTACGCGTTGGTTACCCATGCGGAAAGCTGGTGCGGCGGTCAAGGAAATGCTCATTCAAGCCGCTGCCAACAAATGGCAGGTTTCGCCCGAAGAATGCTACGCGAAGGAGGCAAAGGTGTTTCATAAGCCTTCCGGCAAATCTTTTACTTATGCCGAACTGGTAGGGGATGCTTCCAAACTGGACGTTCCTAAAAATCCGAAACTGAAAGACCCAAAAGATTTCAAACTACTCGGTAAAAGCATGCCGAAACCCGACGTGCCGTTGAAGGTCACAGGAACGGCTGAATTCGGGATTGACGTGGACCTACCGGGCATGCTATACGCCAGTATCGAACGTTGTCCTGCCATCCACGGAAAAGTGGAATCGTTTGATGGAGCCGCCGCTCTGAAAGTACCCGGCGTGAAGAAAGTATTAAAAGCCGAGCGGGCCATGCCTCATAAGACGGTAGAAACGGTAGCCGTATTAGCTACTAGTTACTGGGCGGCTTTGCAGGGACGTAAGAAACTAAAAATCAAATGGGCTGCGGTTGACAACAACGTATTATCAACCGAGAAATTTTCCGCCCAGATGCACGAACTGGCGAAACAGGACGGGCATGATTTTGAAGGAAATCAGGGCGATTTTGCGAAGGCTTACGGGGAAGCACCTAAGAAAATTCAGGCGACTTATGAAACCCCCTTCGCGGCTCACGCCGCGATGGAACCCGTGAATGCTACAGTTTGGGTAAAGGATGATTCCGTGGAAATCTGGGCTCCCGTGCAGGGACCGGACGGAACCATTGGTGAACTTTCCCAGTACCTCGGCCTGAAACCTGAACAGGTGAAGGTCAACGTAACTTTCCTGGGTGGAGCCTTTGGCCGGAAAGCGTATCTGGACTTTGTGAAAGAAGCTGCTTATTTATCCAAACAGGCGAAAGCTCCGGTAAAACTTATCTGGACGCGGGAAGACGACATGACCCAGGGACCTTACCGTCCGGCCATGCTGAGCGTGCTGGAAGGCGGCATTGATGCAAACGGCCAAGTAACGGCCCTGCACCATAAGATCATCTCTGAGTCTATTCAAAAACAGGTTTTCAAAGCAAACATCACGGGTAAGGCCGATGGCTGGGCGGAAGAAGGCGTTGGAGCCAAGGACAGCCCGATGGCTATTCCCAACATCCGCCGGAGTTATCTGAATGCCTCCACGGATTTACCCATTCTCTGGTGGCGTTCGGTGTATGCGTCTACCAATGTATTCGGTCATGAATCGTTTGTAGATGAGTTGGCTCACGCCGCTGGGAAAGATCCGCTGGACCTGCGACTGGAGTTATTTAAAGACTCGCCCCGTTTCGTGAAAGTTCTGGAGACGGTGGCCGAAAAGTCGGGATATCGCGAACAGTTGCCTTCGGGTAAAGCTCGCGGCATGGCTATTGCCCGTTCGTTCAGCACCATTTGTGCCCACGTGTTTACGGTGGCAAAAACGGCGGATGGAATCAAGATTGAGAAAGTAGTATCGGTGATCGACTGCGGTATGACGGTTAACCCGGATAACATCAAGGCTCAGACTGAAAGTAACGTAGTGTATGGTCTAACGGCAGCTTTAAAAAGCCCCATCGTCTTTGCCAACGGAGCCGTCCAGCAGAGTAATTTCCATAATTACCCGGTACTTCGAATCAACGAAATTCCGCAGATGCAAGTACATATCATTGAAAATCAGGAAGCCCCCGGCGGCGTGGGCGAACCCGGCTTACCGCCCATCGCTCCCGCTCTAGCCAATGCACTGTTTAACCTGACGGGAAAACGGCAGCGGAAGTTTCCTTTGGAGTTGGTGTAGGTTTATCTATTCAACTTTAGGAAAGTTTTCACGGATGCTTACCAGTTTCCCCTCATTCACTTGGTTCTGCCAAGTGAATGAGGGGAAACTGTCTTTTTTTGCAGTCGCTCGGCTCTGCCAAACGACTGCAAAATAGATTTTCTCTTCTCTGGCATCTCGAACGAAGAGAGAGAACTTACTGGGCGTTTGGAATTTGCTTGATGAAAAACCGAAACCTTTTTTGAACTCTAAGCAAGGTCCTTCGCTTCAATCTGGATGACAGTTGGATAGTTAGCTATTGATTATTGAAAATGAATTTAGTTCAGCAGGTTATTTTGACTTTTCAACTTTGCTCCCTTCATAGCAGGTTTCTCCACCAGCCATTTGCATTCAAAAGCGGTCCATATAATGAGTCAACATTCCCCAACGATCTATTCCTTTTTCATAGTAATTAGCTGAAGACCAGCTATACTCCTCTGGATGCTTCGAGAGGTTCCAATGTGCTTGTAAGGGATTTAAATGAATATACTGAAGCTTTTGTTCACATACAGTCCTACTATACATATTTACAGCTAAAGGATCTCTCTGCCAAAATTGATAACATCTATCTTTTTTTTCGACAGAAAATCTTTCTAAAACTACTGGATGATTAATCCTTAGATCTGCCTGAAGTTGATGGGCAGTCCATTTCATAAAACTAGTGTTGGGTAATTCTTTCCCATTCATATCTAACATTTCCCATACTAGATGCACATGATTAGGCATGATTACAAATCCATAAACTTTGATTTTTCTGCGAAGAATTAAATTTGTTAAACTACTAATTATTAATTCTTTATACTTATCTGGCTTTAGAAGATGCTTCCATCCTACAATACTTGCTGTCCAGAAATATACCTCATTTAAGTACATTTTTGATATTCTCTTCTCTGTGACTGAACTGCTACTATTTATGGTCATAATAAGGTTGCACTGATTAACTTCTCAATATATTGACATTATCTATTAGTACTTTTCTCTCAATCTGATAGTTATCAAACGGTACTTACATAAAAATGGCTGGTGAGGACACCAGCCATGGTAAACACGTTAACCTGCCGCCATGGTTGGTGTCCTCACCAACCATCATTCCTTCTCATAACAAGCCTTATTTAACTTCCACTAAAATGGCTGGTGGGGACACCAGCCATGGGAAAATACGTTAATCTACCGCCATGGTTGGTGTACTCACCAGCCATCATTCCTTCTCATAACAAGCCTTATTTAACTTCCACTAAAATGGCTGGTGGGGACACCAGCCATGGGAAATACGCTAACCTGCATGGTTGGTGTCCTCACCAACCCTCACTCTTTCTCATGAAAAACCCTACCTAACTTCCACTAAAATGGCTGGTGGGGACACCAGCCATGGGAAAATACGTTAATCTACCGCCATGGTTGGTGTCCTCACCAACCATCATTCCTTCTCATGAAAAACCCTACCTAACTTCCACAAAAAATGGCTGGTGAGACACCAGCCATGGGAAAAGAGCTAAGCTTTCTAACAACTCGTATCCATCAACTCACAACCAACCGCCGTTCCAACTCCTCCAAGTGATCATCATGCAAATCCAAGTGAGTAACCATGCGAACTTTATCTTTTCCGAATACAGCACAGCGAATGCCTTTTTCGTTCAGTTTCTGCACGTAATCAGTAGCCAGTAAACCTTCGGCCAACTGGAAGATAACTATGTTGGTATGAACGGGTAATACCTCAACTACCTCGGGTACGCGGCGGACCATTCCTTCGATAACTTTGGCCCGCTGATGATCTTCTTTTAGCCGATTCACGTGATGATCTAGAGCGTAGATTCCGGCTGCGGCGAGGTAACCTGCCTGTCGCCAGCCACCGCCAAAGCGTTTCCGCACCCGACGAGACTTCTTAATAAACTCTTTGGTCCCTAATAGCAGCGAACCTACTGGACAACCCAGGCCTTTGGACAGACAAATCGAAATCGAATCAAATACTTCGCCGTACTGAGCCGGACTCTCCCCCGTTTCTATCAAGGCGTTAAAAAGACGAGCACCGTCTAAATGCAGGCTTAAGCCATTTTCTACACAAACCGTCTTAATCCGCTGAATTTCGGTAAGGTCGTAAAAACATCCCCCACCTTTATTTACCGTATTTTCCAGCGAAACCAACCGGGAAATGGGAGCGTGAATATCATCCGCTTTGATGCTATCGCGGACTTGTTCGGCATTAATTCTGCCGTAATCGCCCGTTAATAAAGTTGCCGAAACCAACGAATTACTCATCATTCCACCCCCTTCGTACAGATAAATGTGCGACAGAGCATCACAGATCACTTCGTCACCCGGCGTGGTATGTACTTTAATAGCAATCTGGTTGGTCATGGTGCCGGAAGGACAGAACAAAGCCGCCTCGTAACCAAAAAGTCGGGCGGCTTTTTCTTCCAAAGCATTCACCGTTGGGTCATCCTGAAAAACATCATCCCCTACCGGAGCCGCAAACATGGTTTCCAGCATCTCTTTCGTAGGACGGGTAAGGGTATCGGAACGCAAATCAATCGTCATGGGAAGTCCTTATTCAAATACAACTGTCTTATTATTCTTCACAAAAACCCGATCCTCGAAGACGAGCTTAAGGGCTTTTGCCAACGCCATTTTCTCCACATCACGGCCCGCTGCGGCTAGTTCCTGCCAAGTTTTGGTGTGATTAACCGGAATCACTTCCTGGGTAATGATGGGGCCTTCATCCAAATGCTCATTAACAAAGTGTGCGGTGGCTCCAATGATTTTAACGCCCCGCTCAAAAGCCTGCCGGTATGGATTGGCTCCTACAAACGCGGGCAAAAACGAATGGTGAATATTAACCATCCGATTCGCAAAGTGCTGCTGGAATTCAGGGGAAAGAATTCGCATGTATTTTGCTAATACCACATAATCAGCCGGATAGGTTCCCAGCACGGATAAGACGGCGGCTTCGTGCTCTTCCCGCGAGAGGCCTTCGTGCGAAATCAGATGGAAAGGTAGGTTGAATTTCTCGACCAGCGGTCGCAACACATCGTGATTGGCCACTACCGCCAGAATGTTGAAATTCAAATCTTTATACGCATTCCGTATTAACAAATCACTTAGACAGTGGTGCTCCTTAGTAGCGAGTATAACCACGTCTTTCGGACGATTGGTATTCAGAGAAATGGTTACCGAATCAGGCAAAATGCCTCCTAAGGCATTCATAATTTTCTCTTCCTGGCACTCACCAGAGAATTCCGTACGCATGTAAAAATGGCCGTGCGTACGATCTACGAATTCGTCGTTACGAATCAAATTCAGCTCGTGGTGGTACAACACCCCGGAAACTTTATGAACCAGTCCTTTTTCGTCAGGACAATCAATGCGAAGAATATACAAGGAACCGTCTTTTTAATAATGACAACTTCTTACAAAAAACGTCAATCCTGACGGTGTGTACAAGTAGTTTGGTCTGAGTAAGTTTGATTTGTTTGAGAAGGATAAGCCTAGTTTGAGCGGTTGGATACAGATTGAATTGTTCGATAGGTAGGACTTATCCAACCTATTCCTTACCTCTCCTGTAGATATGGCTGGCAGCGAAACTTAACGGCATTCCTGAAATCAATGGGTTGCCAAACTTTCTCTACTCCGCTGCCAGCACTACCCTTTTGATAACCTACATGCCCACTAAACACTGCTGCCAGCGAAACTTAACAGCATTCCTGAGATTAATGGGTTGTCAAACTTTCTCTGCTCCGCTGCCAGCTTTTCCGCTGGCTGCACTACCCTTCTTCAAACCCCAAATCAACTAAACATAACTGGCAGCGAAACAGCGAAAAGATGGCCAAACGTTACGACTCGCTACATGCCTTCACAGTAAGCCCTTAACTCTTTCTGATCTGAATCGAAGGAGAACTGATCGTAAATAATTTCGAAATTAGAACGATCAACTACTGAATCCCAGCCCAGTTTAGCTACTTCCAGCCTCTCTTTTGGAGTATCAAACTGCTTAATGATCTCGGTTAACTGCTGCACATTGAATACCTGTTTTGCCAGCGTTTGCTTCATAAAATCCAGCCGCTTTTCCTTCGCAGTTCGCTGGATCGCTTTGAGGTATTGCTCCAGTTGATCGGCAGTCATTACCTCGTCAGACTTAGCTGGCATTTCCTGGGAACGATTCTGCTTCATAGTTTCTTCCGTGGGCTTACTTCCTGGCATTAACCGATTCGCGTTTGGATTCACATTTTCATCTGGTAGCTGCCGCATCTGATCCGGCTCCTGTTGAGGTTGATACTGGTAGGAACGGTTCATTTCGCCCGTATGGACGGGTATCGTTTTCTGAATTCGAAAGCCGTACTGCGGGTGTAAAATTGCCATCGTCCGGGTTTCAGGATTCAGCATTACGACCTGCCGAAACATTACGTTTCGGCCCTGATAAACCGTAACCTGAGCTCGTCCGGGATCCAGATCAAAAAAGCGATAGCGTCCCGTTGCGTTGGTAATGGACTGATCATTAACCATAACGGTTAGCCGCCCCCCGATGGGCGTTTCCAGAAAAAATTCCACATCCGCAAAGGCATTGCTCCAACTGAGCATTGCCAGCAAGGCAGAAAACACAATTAATTTCTTCGTTCTCATGGCTGTAAAGGCTTCTTTTCATTTTGACCAAAACTACCCCATTTCGTTCAACCTCTCCCGTTAAAATGACTTAAAATCGATGGGGCTATGCCGGGACTCTCCTTACCAGACCCATTCCCGCGACTACGCAAATTGGACTACAGCGAAATTGTAGAATCAATCTGCATTTCATTGATGAAAAAAAGGTCGTGAGAAATGATGAGCATCGCTCCTTTAAAACTCTTTAACGATTCCGTCAGTACTTTCTGACTTTGCACATCCAGATTGTTTGTCGGTTCATCCAGAATTAAAAGATCTGTCGTCTCTGTACTAACCGATAAACAACACAGGCTCAGTTTCATCTTTTCCCCACCGCTTAGGCCCTCACATTTCCGATCCCATGCTTCTTTTGGAAATTGATGTTGGTGCAGTAGCATCTTCAGTTCATGCTCGGGTACATGGCGACTGTTATATTTTTCTATTTGTTCAATAATCGTCAAGCCATTGTCAATCATAGCATATTCCTGATCAAGGTAAAGAAACTTAGAATCGACTTTAAAAATTTCACCTTCAGCGGGTACTAAATCACCCATCAACAGCTTCAGTAAAGTAGTCTTGCCAGAACCATTGTTCCCAGAAATTCGAATTCGTTCCCCCGAACGAATCTGAATAGTTAAAGGCTTCTGCCAAAGCATTTGATCCTGATAACTGAAATTGATACTTTTGGCCTCAATCAGTAGCTTACCCGGATGCAAATCGGAACTTCCCAAATCAATCCTTAAGGTTTGGTAATGCTGAATTTGAGTTCTGATCGTTCTCAGATGATCCGTCAATTCATTCATTTTCTCCTGATGTACTTCCTTCAGTTTAGCCGTACTTTGTTCCGCCTGACTTTTTCTTCTACTTGCAAGTATTTTAGGCAAGGCTAGTTTTTGTCCGTGAGCTTTCCCACGGGCTTCTTTTTTATTGCGTTGTTCGGCTACTTCGCGGGCTTTTTGCTGGGTTTGTTTTAGCGTTTTTTCATTTTCTTCTAACTTCGATTGAAGAGCATTTAATTTCCCTTCTTTCTGAGCTTCATAAAAAGCATAGTTCCCTCCATACACTTCGATTCCGTTTGCACTTAATTCTAGCGTCTGATCGAGCAGATTTAACAACGTTCGATCGTGACTAACTACCAGCATAGTGGATTTACTCTGGTTAACAAACTCATAAAGCAGCTCCCGGCTTTGTGAATCCAGATGGTTAGTGGGCTCATCAAGTAGCATAACTTTGGGGCTAGCCAGAGAAGCTCCCGCAAGAAAAACCTTGGTTTTTTCACCTCCACTCAAGTTTTTAATTTTCTCAGAAAGAGCCAGATACTCTATCTGCCAATACGCCATTGCTTCCCGAACCCGTTCTTCGATCTCCCAGTCATCTCCTAACTCCGCGAAATTTTCTGCTTCGACATGGCCTGCTAAAATCGCGTAAAGGGCCTTCAATTTTTGGTCAATGCCTAATAATTCCGCAACGGTATATGCATCGTACTGCCCTAGTTGTTGCGGTACGTAATAGGGTTTTTCCAGAAAAATGCTTTCGCCTGCCGAAGCCTTTAAATAGCCCGCAATGATTTGTAATAAAGTAGATTTTCCCGACCCATTATTCCCTACTAAAGCGGCTTTTTCTCCCGTTTGCAGCGAGAAATGAAGGTTATGAAATAGAGGTTGGTAATCGGGATGTATATAGGAAAGAGCATTCACGATCATACTCATGATGTGAGAAATTTAAAGCCTGAACAATAAAGAAAGTATATTGATTAATTCTCAGGAATTAACCTAGAAACGACACCAAGGGGTGTTTCGAAAAGAAGGAA
The DNA here is from genome assembly GCF_031453245.1 of Siphonobacter sp. SORGH_AS_0500. Classification (NCBI taxonomy): domain Bacteria; kingdom Pseudomonadati; phylum Bacteroidota; class Cytophagia; order Cytophagales; family Cytophagaceae; genus Siphonobacter; species Siphonobacter sp. SORGH_AS_0500. The sequence goes on along the minus strand of NZ_JAVIYT010000001.1, from coordinate 1,569,247 downwards.
TTCACATGAATCTAAGTATTAGCCACGCCAGATTAAGAGGCGTCGGCGAATTGGTATTGTTACCAAAACATTCTGTTCTTCAGAATTAAAGACGGCAGGCACCATCTATTACTTAGATCTCACATACAAAAAGAAAAGTTGGATATAATACTGCAAAAGTAATACAAAAGGCCTTCTATTAAAATAACAGAGCCAAATTTCATTTATAATGGGCTCATGCTCAGGGCAAGACTAATTAAACTACCCTTACTTCAAACGAAAGGAATAGTTTGAATCCATTTTTATGATATTTTTGCCTGTACCCTTATTGTAAAAACAAATTACGGTTAGTCCACCGAGTTGAACCCTTTTGAGAGTCTTAAACCATTCTCAAAAAACCACCTAATTTAATCTCTTTCATGAAAAAATTTCTAGTACCTCTTCTAGTGCTCAGCATTAGCCTAACCAACTGTACTACAATTATCAATGGATCCAAGCAATCCGTTAGCGTTCTTAGTCGCCCTACGGGTGCAGACGTGTATGTGGATGGGCAACTGGCCGGGAAAACGCCCATGTATGCGAATGTGAAACGGAAAAATGGTCATGCAATCCGAGTAGTGATGGATGGTTATGAGCCTTACGAAGTGGGCCTTACCCGTAAACTGGATGGTTGGGTGTTTGGTAACATCATTTTCGGAGGAATTATTGGCTTAATTATCGATGCTTCTACGGGTTCCATGTATAAGCTTACGCCAAATGAAATCAAAGCCCGATTAGCAGGAGGAGATACGCAAACTACTTCGGTTGAGCACCAAAAAGACGGCGTTTATATTCTGGTAACTATGAATCCCGATCCTTCCTGGGAAAAAATTGGAACGCTGGAAAAAGCGAAGTAACTCATCCGTATTTTCGTTAGTGCAGGTCATCAACTAAAAATGAGCGGGGTATGACCCCGCTCATTCACTGAAAACTGTAAACCCACAACGAAAAACTAATTTACGTCAAACCAAAGTTTGGTCGTCAGTAGATCCGTTCCCTGATTGGCTACAGCGGCTTTATAACTGGCATTATTCAAGGCCTGTTCTCCCGTCGGATACGTTAGACGAACGGGCATCTTTCCATTCAGAACACCCGCATACGCTGGTGTTAACTGCGGATAATCCAGACGACGCCATTCCGCAAAAGCTTCCTGACTTTCGCCGAACAAAGCCAGCCATTTCTGCTCGCCAATTGACTTCTTATAATTTGCCGCATTATACGCCACCGAAGGCTGAGCCAGATACGTAGTAATAGCCGTAGAAGCTACATTGTATTGCTGTAAAGATGCTGTAACAGCCTGCTGGTATAAAGTTGCCGCGTTGTCCTGAATGAGGCCACGCTGGGCGGCTTCGGCCAGGTTAAATAATACTTCGGCATAATTCAGAAATACCGCCGGAGCCGAAGGAGCTGTGAAGTAATCGCCCAGCTTTGACGTTCGGGTAAAGCCTAATCGGGCGGCTGAGTCAGCGGGTAAGCCGTTCGTTACACCTACATAACCTAGTGGTGTAGCATCTACCGTGCGGTTTACGTAAATGCTCAATCGAGGGTCATTCAACTGCAATAGCTTATCAACGATGCTTTTACTCACCCGGTAATCATCCCGCGTTTCCCGATCCCGGCTCACGGGGTTTTGGTTCGGAGAAGTCAGATACGTGAACTTCGCGTTTTCGTCATTACTGGCAATCAAGTCACTTTTCGCTAAGCCTGCAATAACCGTCCGGGCTGCCGTAGCATCCCGATCCGCCAGACGCAGGGCAATCCGCAGACGCAGGGAATTTGCAAATTTCTTCCAGCGAGTCATGTTACCATTATACACCACATCCCCCGAAATCGTATTCGCTCCGCTAACGTCAATCAACGAAATGGCTTTCTGTAAATCATTCAATAAGCCAGCGTACACGTCTTTCTGAGCATCGTATTTCGGCGTCAGGTAGTCGTTAATATTCAAAGCCTGGCTATAAGGAATATCTCCGTATAAATCCGTTAGCATCTGAAATGACCATGACTTCATGATGATACCAACGGCCTGATAATTCGGATTATTTGCCCGTTCTCCCAGCTTAATGACCTCCGCAAAGTCATTGATCCCCTGGGTATACGTATTCGTCCAGATGTTCTGAATATTTGTTGGACTCGTCGTATATTTATCTACGTCAGTATACTGAATCTTCGCCCAATATTGTACAAACAGCGTCGTCGTTTCCATCGAAGCATCCGAACCCATTACTAAATCGGCACTGGATTTCAGAGCATTCGTTAATAGGTAATCGGGTTGAGCCACCGTGGCTTCGTTGGGATTTCGATTAATATCTTCCAGTTCCTTCTGGCAGGCCGTTAACCCGGCTACCAGCGTCAGCGGAAGGATCAGTTTCGTGAAACTCTTGATTTTCATAACAATGAATATGTTGAAGTAAGGCTGAGCTTACGTATGATTTTCCCTAGAAATTGATATTCAGATTAACGCCGTAACTTCTCGTTGAAGGCAACTGTAATGATTCCAGCCCCTGAGCATTGCCCGTATTGAAAGCTGTTTCAGGGTCGATGTTGGGAGCATTCTTCTGGAGGAAAGCCAGGTTACGACCAATCAGCGATACCGAAGCTCCCTGCAAATGCAGACGACGCACAAAATCCTGAGGAATGGCGTACGTCAGGCGTACTTCGCGAAGCTTAATGAATGAAGCATCGAACACACTGGCTTCATTTACCCCAGCACTGTTGCTATACAGATATTTGTAATAACGCTCGGCGGGAACGATCACTTTGTTAGCCGAACCATCGGCCGCTACGCCATTGAAAATAATTCCGTCTGAATACACGCGTTCGCCACCCGGAGCCGTCGAACCCGTCACTGGAATCGGCGTAGAGGAGGTGTTATTTCCAGCGTAGTAATACGAAAGTCCACCGTGCTCAGCGTCCCGACCGGGTAAGGTCGATTCCAACACACCCGTATAACGTCCGGTAGCGTTGGTGGCCGAGTAAATCTGACCGCCCTGTTTGGTATCAATCAGAACACTTAGATTCCAACCTTTGTAGCTGAATGTATTGGTAATACCGCCAATCCACTTCGGCGTGAAATATCCCAGCGTTTTCTGGTTTGGATCTTTCTGAGGTAACCCATTCGCTCCTACGACCACTTCACCGCGTTCGTTACGTTGATAGGCGGTACCATATAAAGCTCCGTAACGCTGACCCACGCTGGCTAATACCCGCGTAGTACCGTTGCTACCCAATACATATTGCTTTAGTAAACCCGCTTTATCCAACTCTACCACTTTACTTACGTTCCGTGAAAAGTTAACCGTCACATTCCATTTAAAGCCACCAGAAGTTTGTACGGGCGTGCCACTTAACTGCACTTCAAAGCCACGGTTATTGATCTTACCCGCATTGATTAACTGTTGCTTGAAACCCGTGGCCGGGCTAATATCGGCCTGCAAAATCTGATTGAAACTGTCCGTATTGTAGTAACTTACATCAAATCGAGCCCGATTTTTCAGAAACGCCATTTCCAGACCAATTTCGCTCGACTGCGTAATCTCTGGTTTCAGGTTTGGATTCAGGAATACGTCCGATACCGTCAGTAACGGATTACTTCCAAAAGGCTGATTGAAAGGATAGGTATTCACGATTTGATAAGGATCGGTATCCTTACCTACCTGGGCCCAACCTCCGCGAATTTTCGCAAATGACAGCCAGTTAGTTCTGATGTTCAGGGCTTCCGTTAAGACCACACTCGCATTTACCGAAGGATAGAAATACGAGTTATTGGCCGCAGGTAACGTCGATGACCAGTCATTCCGGGCCGTTAAGTTTAAGAAGGCATAATTACGGAAACCGACCTGAGCTGAAGCGTATAAACTATACACCCGACGACGCGTAAACTGGTTACTGGAAACCAGCGGATCGCGTGAGTTCATCAGCGTATACAAATCGCTAACCGCCAGACGTGGAGCCTGCTGATAGTTTCGCTCGAAGAAATTACTGCGAACGTTACCCCCCACCAGACCTTCCAGATCAAAATCATCGCTGAGTTTACGATTAAAATTCAGTGCAAAATCTGTGTTATTCTCGTTTACGATGTATGCATCTTCCGCATAAGAGCCGAAAGGCGTACCATTCGTGCCATAGGAAATTTTGGATTTACGTTTATCAACGTAAAAATCATTACCCGTCCGCACCAGTGCTGAAAGCCAGTCGTTGATTTTATAAGTAACGTTCACATTTCCGAAGAAACGGTCCCGACGCTGTCCGTTGGTGTTTTCGTAAAGTAATAAATACGGGTTGCTGTAATAACTATGGTTCCAGTTAAAATCACGCTCTCCATTGGCCCGGTAATCTTTGAGTAACTCTGTATCAACCTGACGACCGAACCACAGGAATTGCAGCATTACGCTGGAACCACGTCCACCCAAAGCCGAAAGGTTATCCGATTCTGAACGAATGAAGTTCGCACTGGTATTGATGGTAAGTCGATCATTTAACCGATAGGACGCATTAACTGCGAAGTTATTCTTGGTAATGTCCGTGTTTGGAATCACCCCGGTTTGACGGGTATTATTGAACGAAAAGCGGTAATCAAACTTCTCATCAGATCCCGCTACGGATACGCCTAAGTTCGTCGTATGCCCTTTCACGAAGAAGTTCTTTACGTTATCGGGGTGAGCGACGAAGGGTACTGCCTGCCCTTTCGAAAAGAACTGCGGTAATAAACGACCATCCATTTTGGGCCCCCAGCTTTCGTCGGTGCCGTCATTCAGCCCGCCGCCTTTTCCGTCTTTGTACGAAAACAAACCGCCCGTTCCCTGTCCGTATACGTTCTGGTAATCAGGTAATACTAATAAACTTTCTACCGTATGACCAGCGTTCAGAGTAACTCCTAAGCCTTTTTGCTGACCACTGCGACCGATTTTAGTTTTGATCAGAATCACACCGTTAGCCGCCCGCGAACCATACAGAGCCGCCGCGTTGGGGCCTTTCAGTACGCTGATGCTTTCAATGTTATCAGGGTTAATATCCGCGATGGCATTGGCATAATCGCGGTTCGTGCCGGTGCTTCCAAACTGTGAGTTATCAACCGGAATTCCATCGACAATGAACAGGGGCTGGTTATTGCCTGCAATAGACGTTTCTCCACGAATGACGATCCGGGAAGAACCCATGTTACCCTGGCTGTTTGTGATGTTAACCCCGGCAATTTTACCAGATAAAGCATTGACCAGGTTAGGTTCGCGAGCCTGAGCTACGTCGTTACTTTTTAATTCCTGAACGGAATAACCCAGTGATTTTTTCTCTTTGGCAATCCCCAAAGCGGTAACCACGACTTCTTTCAAGGCCGATTCTTCTGCGTCCAGCGTAACGTTCAATACACCAGAAGCCGGTACCGCCAGTTCGACGGCTTTATAGCCAATAAATGAAAAACGAAGGGTTTCGCCCGATTGAGCAGTAACGGTATAGTTTCCTTCTGCGTTGGAAACTGTTCCGCGGGTTGTGCCTTTCACCTGCACAGTGACTCCCGTTAAAGGCTGATTATCAGCTTGCGACCGTATTGTGCCCGTTATTTGTTGGGCTAAAGCAGCCTGTACCTGTACCCATAAGAGTACTGGCAACAGCACTTTTAAAAGTTGTTGCATAAAAAGTAATAAAGTATAGAATGAAGAAAGGAGTTAATGAACGCGAAAGCTCAAAAGGCCAGTCAATTAACTAACGGTTAGTCAGACTTTTAATAACAAAGTCCCCTAACACCAGTACGAAAGAATTACTTTTTTTAGTAGACTCGATCGGGATACGGAAAGCAAAAAAGGTACACAGTAATTCATGGCTTCAAATAGACTATTATTTCTATAGACAAAATAAATATTTATTAATCTATCAAACAAGTAGATCAATAAATATTTATAAAAATTTACGATTGCCTACGCAATCCATAAGTATTAAGTATCTGTAAATCAATACTCTATAATTAGTTCAGATTAATTACTGTGCAATTTTCAAAGTAATAAGCGGTAATCTATACGTATGATTTTAAGGATAAGTAATCATTCCATTTTATATTTGATTATTCTTATTTAGAAAGAGTTTAGTTTCCAGTCAGAATTGTTGTTGAAAAACGGGCCGTTTGCTGCGGCGAAGCTTCAATTAAAATTCCTGACACCCAACTCATCTCAACTTTCATTCTACTGAAATCATAATCGTTTATGAGAAGACTTTTCTCTATTTCGTACACACTCTCTTCTATCAACTGGGCTACGCTGATTCTTCGCGTAGGATTTTCTCTGGCCATGCTACCGCACGGGTATCAAAAGCTGTCGAATTATGACCAGATGAGCCAAAAATTTATGAATTTCCTAGGTCTTGGAGCTCCTACGTCAGCAGCTCTGGCCATTTTTGCTGAATTTTTCTGCTCGATCTTGCTTGCTCTGGGCCTTTTTACTCGGATAGCTACTATTCCTCTGATTATTACCATGCTGGTAGCAGCTTTCATGGTCCACGGGGGTGATATTTTCGGTGAAGCAGAGATGGCCTTTCATTACCTGATTGCCTATGTTGTCATCCTGATTCTTGGCCCTGGCGATTTTAGCCTGGATAAAGTACTGAATAAGAAAATCTAGGAATCACCCGCAAAAAGCCCCTGAGTAATCATGCACTCAGGGGCTTTTTGTTTGCAATGGTCGGTCATTTAAATCACAAGAAAAGTCACCTCTACTCAAGAAAAACAGCCTCTTACCCAGACGCGATAAAGTCGCGTCTCTACTGGATCGTTGGATTGCTAGGATTTTTCGGATTGGCAATCTTCCGCCGAGGGGGGTGTCCTCACCGACCACTAGGCTTTTTTCTCAGGATCAGACCATGTCAATCCGTAGGTAACTCCGGATTACATCCGGGGCTATTCAGGTTGAGCCCCTCTGGGGTTTTGGCTCCCTTTTCAATCAACTCCCCTACCTCCACCGTGGCTGGGGAGGACACCAGCCACGGTGGGAGATTGGCGTACGGGCCCGTCCAACGTTTACCCCGGATTGCATCCGGGGCTATCCATGTTCAACCCCTCCGGGGTTAGTATTCTCATTTACAAACGTCTTGCCTACCTTTATAGGTTTTTCTTCCCAAACTGAAAACTGAAAACTGAAAACTGAAAACTGAAAACTGAAAACTCAAAACTCAAAACTGAAAACTCAAAACTCAAAACTGAAAACTCAAAACTCAAAACTGAAAACTGAAAACCGTAGCGACGGTCGCTCAAAACTCAAAACCGCAGCGGCGGCCGCTCAAAACTCAAAACGCTAAACTCCGAACCCTCTAAATTCCCGATTCATCCGACTCAACTCGTCATTCGTCGGTTATGATTTTCAAATACATCTGCTGTACCTGATTTTTGTAGGGGAGTAAGGTCGGACTTCCTCTGATCTCCCAAAACTTTGAAAGCAACCCCATGGCGAATCGTTTGACATCCATCCAAAAGTGGCAGCTATCGCTGAGTCTCGCGTTAATTTATACCTTAACCGTGATTTACGCGACTACGACCGACCCACTGTTAACCATGGATCGGTTCTATCATGAACTACGGTTCGCTCTTCCTTTTTTCACGATCTCTTTCGGTCTCTTCTATATTTGGCTGAGCATTACCGATTGGCTTCAGCTCAAATTTTTTAATTATTTTGGTGAAAATTACCTGCTGGAATTTAAGCTTCAGCCCCAAATCATTTCGCTGCTGGTGTCGCTGGTGCTAGCCTTCCTTTTTAATTTTTTCCTCCATAAAAGTCTTCGCATCGCGATGGAAGCCATTTTTCATGTCTTCCCTCCACAAAACACACCCATGCCCAAACGTTCTGCCGAAATGTGGGCCTTGGTAGTTCGGGCAAACAACGGGCTTTCGGTGATGATTATGCTTACTGCTTTTTACCTTATCGCGGCAGTGCGGGCTACTCAGCGGGTGCAGGAAATACAGCTTCGTTCCGAGAGATTGGAAAAAGAACACGTGCAGGCTCAGTTTGCGGCTCTGAAAAATCAGGTTAATCCTCACTTTCTCTTCAATAGCCTGAGCATTCTGTCTTCAGTGGTACACATTGATGCCAACTTATCAGAGAAATTCATTGCCCAGCTCTCCAAATCGTACCGCTATATTCTGGAGCAGAAGGATAACGATCTGGTGTCTTTGAAGACCGAACTTGAGTTCATTCAGTCGTATGCTTTCTTACTGGAAATCCGTTTTCGGGAGAAGTTTAGCGTCCAGATTGACGTGCCGGAATCCGCTCAGCAACTCTATAAAATTGCTCCCTTGACCTTGCAATTACTGATTGAAAATGCCGTCAAGCACACTCGCATGTCCAGCAAAGAGCCGTTAACGGTTTCTATCAAAATTGAAAATCAGGAGTTGATCGTTGAAAATGGCTATCGCCCTCGCCTACAGCCGGAAGTATCTACCGGGTTAGGGCTAAAAAACATTACGGCTCGTTATAGCCTGCTAACAACCCACGCGGTCTGGTACGGACATATTGGAGATTCATTTGTCGTTAAAATTCCCTTATTAGCATGAACGTAGTCATTATTGAAGACGAGTATCTGACCGCTGATCGGCTGGAAAATCTCATCCATAAATACGATTCGTCGATTCAAATTATCACGAAACTTCCTTCGGTTTCAGAGGCGGTAGAGTGGTTTAGTGAAAACCCTGCTCCCGATCTGGCTTTCATGGATATTCACCTGGAAGATGGGCTAGCTTTTGCCATTTTTGATCAGATTTCGCTGAAAGTCCCGGTCATTTTTACCACGGCTTACGACGAATATACCATTCAGGCCTTTAAGGTAAACAGTGTAGATTATTTATTAAAACCTATTGATTTTGAGGAGCTAAGAGCGGCTTTGGATAAATTTAAATCGCTACGCCAGCCCGCCCCCGATCTGAGGAACATTCTTCAACTGATTCAGAAACCCCAGGAAACGGAATATAAAACCCGCTTCATGGTGTCCATCGGTACGAAAATTCATAGTATTGAGATCAATCAGATTGCTTACTTTTTTTCAGAAGAAAAAATCACGTTTCTGGTTACCCACGACGGACAAAAGTTACCGCTGGAACTGAGTCTCGACAAACTGACACAGGTAACGGACCCGTCTCGTTTTTTTCGGGTGAATCGGCAGTTTTTGGTAGCCTTTCAATCCATTGACTCCATTCATACCTACTCAGCGGGCAAACTAAAACTGGAGTTAAAACCCGAAGCACGGGCGGAAGTATTTGTGAGCGGTGACCGCATTACTGATTTTAAGAATTGGCTGGGGCGGTAAAACACCTCCATTCAAGGAATTAATCAGGCACGTCCTATCAGACAGAATAGTGTACAACAGCTATGTATGTTATAAAAGATCACTTATCAATCCATTCATAATCTGTTGATTACTTAGCAGACAAGGCCAGAAAACAGTAGATTTTGCTAGTAATCATTCGTAACACGAAAGCTTTTACAGCAAAGCAATTTTTCAAATTTGAAATCCCCTTACCTAATTTTTCATTCAAATTTAGGATTGGTCCACCCCATTACGATGTCACATTCAAAAGTATTAGTGTCTATCCTTATTCTGTTTCTCAAACGTCCTTCTCTGACAAACCCTATTTTCGTATAGATATCAATAGCTTTCGAGTTAGACTCTCTGGCAAATAGTTCTACTCTTAGTATATCTCGTTTATAGTTAGATACAAACTCCAATAAGGTTTCAAATAGCTTTTTACCTAACCCCATACCCTGATAATCAGGATCTATCGCAATTGTGAGATCACTTAAAATGTGTTTAAATACCTTAGGTTCTGGCTTGTAACAATGAATTTCTCCAACCACCCGGTTTTCTTTCGATTGGTCTATCACCACAAATTGTAACCCATCTTCAATCGATTTCCTCGTAAAATTTTCTACGTAAGCTTGCGTTATCTCATCTTCTTCTCGAGCTAATCCTCCTTTATTTCGTGCTACATTTTTGTATAGGCTTACTATTTCCATACTATCTTCCAGACATGATTTCCTTATAATAAAGGTTAATTTTTGATCTGTCTTTGCCATAATCTGCTACGTCTTATTCGTTCAATAGACAAACACCTTTTACCGTATTTGATACTTAACAAGTATAGCGATTACTTCCAATATTTGTTACATTGAGACGTTATCGTAACTTTTTATTTTACATTCTTTTTTCATTTTTGAAAACACTATCGATGATTCTTCAAATTAATCAAGACCTTACCCTTGAGTCACTCGATAGGGTTCATAGCTCATCTATTTTTCAACTGGTAACGGAAAACAAAAACTATCTCAGTCCCTGGTTACCCTGGGTCGGCTTGGTGCGGGCTCCTTCCTTTTTTGATAACTATGCAGACGCTTCCCAGCTACGAAGCAAACACGGAGGAGAATTTGCCTTTGTTATTAAAGAAAACGATACAGTAGTCGGAAGAATCGGGATTTATAAGATTGATACACAAAACCATAGTGGAGAAATCGGCTACTGGATTGCCCCCTCCAGCCAGGGTAAGGGCCTCATTACTCAGGCTACCCAGCGTTTGTTGAAGTTCGGTTTTGAGGAGTTACCATTAAATAGAATCGAGATTAAGTGTGCGATAGGGAACACTAAAAGTCAGGCCGTTCCTGAGCGTTTAGGGTTCACCAAAGAAGGCATTTCCCGACAAGCAGAATTTCTCCACGGGCAATACGTGGATATTGTGGTTTACTCGAAGCTGAAAAGTGAATGGGTTTAACCGTAGGATGCTGGAGACGTCGCAGACGCTTTTCTCAGGATCCGCGTTGGAAACGTGGACTAACTAATCACGAACTGCCCATAATTAGCAAAACTGTTTGCTGCCCAGACGCGATGAATCGCATCTCTACCTGGTTGTTATTAGGCCTTTTCAACAAAAAAGTCCGGCGGAAAACCACCAGACTTTTTAACTATACACCTATAAAACTAATAGTTCTATTTCCAGCCACCGCCCAGTGCCCGATATAGCGACACTACTGATTGCAATTGCTGTAGCCGATCACTGACGCTACTCAATTCTGCCGACAGCAGGCTTTGTTGAGCTACCAGAACTTCGGTATAGTTGGCTGAGCTGTATTTTAATAACTCTTTCGTATAATCCACCGACTTTTGCAGGGAATTCAACTGACGACCGCGAATCATAGCACGCTCCGTAGCCGTTTGATAGGCAAATAATGCATTAGATACTTCCTGACCTGCGGTTAATAAGGTTCCCTGAAAGTTCAGCAAAGCGTTTTCCTGATCGGCCTTGGCTGTCCGTAAACGCACTTTGTTGGTTCCCCGGGCAAAAATAGGCTGAGCTATACCCGCCGCGAGGTTACCAAAGATGGATGTCGTTGAGAATAAACCGCCCAGTGAAAGAGCCGAAAGACCTCCGTTGGCTGTCAGGGTTAATGATGGATAGAAGTACGTCCGGGCTACATTCGTTATTTCAAAGGCACTTCGATACGAATATTCCGCCGCCTGTACATCCGGACGATTACCCAGCAACTGAGCCGAAACGCCCGTATTTAACGTTTCCATGGGTACCTGAGCTTCCAGCGTGGTGCGGGTAATGGCACCGGGAGCACGAGCCAGCAATACGCTCAATGCATTTTCAGTTTCCCGAATGGTTTGCTTCAGGGTAGGAATCGTTACTTCCGCCGCATACTGACTGGCTTCACTCTGCACGACGGCGGCTCCGGTTACTACGGCGGCCTCTTTCAAATCCTTCATCGTCTCTACGTTCGATACCCAGATGTCCACGTTTCTCTGCGTAATGGCGAGCTGGGCATCCAGGGCCAAAAGCGAATAATAGGCGTTGGCAATGTCCGCAATTAACTGTGTCTGCACCGCACGTTTCGTAGCCTCGCTTTGCAGTAATAAAGCCAGGTTTGAACGTTTGGCACTTCTCAATTTACCCCAGGCGTCTGCTTCCCAACTGGCGTTGGTATATAACTGAAACTGGCGTCTGGCAAAACCCGTCGCTGCACTGGGTACGTTAGGTACCTTAGCAAAAACCCCCGTTCCATTCCCCGTCACGTTCGGGAAAAAATTCATCCGGCTTTGGTACAGGTTTGCTTCCGCTACTTCAATCCGGGTAATTGCTGACTTTAAGTTCAGGTTATTATTCAAACCTTCCTGAATCAGGTTTTGTAACGTAGTATCGGAAAACATGTTTCGCCAGGGCATATTTGCCATACTGGTGGTATCCGTGCCCCCGTCCCGATACAGGCCCTCTGTACTTACATTAGGCCGGTTATAATTCTGCGTTATTTTGCAGGCAGCAAGTCCTTGCAGAAGAATGAACACCGCGAACGACTGCCACAAAAGTTTCCTATTCATATCTATTAAAATGTCAATGGTTGACCGAAAAAGCAGGTTCCTTTTTCACGTATCGCCTCGCCTGCTTTTTCATTCCTATTAACGTCCCTGACCGGCCATCAGATCCGCGTGTGATTTTTCCTCGGTTTGCAGTTGCTTGGGAGAACCGCTGATTTTCTCCTGCAAGGTCTGGAAGATGATAAACAGTACCGGGATAATAAATACCCCGAGTAAGGTACCAATTAACATCCCGCCAACGGCTCCTGTACCAATGGAACGGTTCCCCAGGGCACCCGCACCAGACGCCAGCATCAACGGCACCAGACCCAGAATAAAGGCAAATGAAGTCATCAAAATGGGTCGGAGACGAGCTTCGGCCCCATCCACGGCGGCCTTCACAATGTCCATTCCGTGTCGTCGGCGTTCAACGGCGTATTCTACGATCAGAATGGCATTTTTCGCCAGCAGACCAATCAACATGATGATTGTAATCTGAAGGTAAATGTTGTTATCAATGCCAAAAATGCGGGCAAAGATGAACGTTCCGGCCAGACCGACGGGCAGTGAAAGCAATACCGCCCAGGGCAGAATATAACTCTCGTACTGAGCACTCAACAGGAAGTAAACGAAGGCCAGACAAAGCATAAAGATGTAAATCGTCTGTCCGCCACTCTGAATTTCTTCCCGCGTCATACCCGAGAATTCGTAGCCATAACCGGCGGGTAACTTCTCAGCCGCCACTTCCTGAATGGCTTTAATCGCATCCCCGGAACTGAAACCAGCTTTGGGCGTACCCGTGATGGAAACCGAAGTAAAGAGGTTAAATCGCGTAATTGTTTCTGGACCATAAACCCGATCCATCGTTACGAATTCCGAGATGGGAGCCATCGTTCCATTCGCATTCCGAATGTAAACGGAGTTCAGACTGGACGGGCTAGCCCGGTACGCAGGATCGGCCTGAATCATGACCCGATATTGCTTGCCAAACTGGTTAAAGTTAGACGCATACACCCCACCGAAATATCCCTGCAAGGCACTCAGTACTGCGTTCACCGTCAGACCGGCTTCTTTCGTCCGGGCCACGTTCACATTCACCATGTATTGCGGGAATGTTGGGTTGAAAGTCGTGGTAGCAAACTGAATTTCAGGGCGTTTCAATAGGGCCGCCATGAAGTCTTTTTCCACTTCAAAAAGTCGGTCAATGGTTCCACCGGCCCGATCCTGTAACTGTAATTCAAAACCGTTACTGGTACCAAAACCCTGAATGGTTGGAGGCGAGAAGAATACGATTTCGGCCCCACGGATATGGCTGGTTTTGGCAAAAAGATCCCGGATTACGGCGTTAATATCCTGATCGGGACGTTCTTTCCAGTCCTTCAAACCGATGATTACCATCCCGTACGAACTCCCGTTACCACTGATGATACTCCGACCAGCCAGACGCGTCGTGAATCGAACGGCGGGCATTTCCCGGGCAATCTTATCTACTTCATTAGCAATGGCCGTTGTCCTTTCTACGGAAGAAGCAGGGGGTAAAGTGATGTTAGCAAAGATGGTTCCCTGGTCTTCGTTCGGAACGAAACCGGAAGGCGTGGTGCGAAGTAACCAGACGAAAATTCCGGCAAACACCGCAATAGCACCCAGAGCCACCCATTTCTTACCGGAAAGGAAAGTGACCGAACGGGCATATTTTGTAGTTACAGCATCAAAACCCGTGTTGAAGGCCGTATAAAACCGCTGCATGAATCCTTTTTTGTGCTCCTTATCGTGCGGTTTGAGGAACATAGCACAAAGAGCCGGACTCAGCGTCAGGGCGTTAATGGCCGAAAGGATGATGGAAATTGCCAGCGTCAGACCAAACTGTTTATAAAACACCCCCGTTGAACCACTGATGAAACTTACCGGCACGAATACTGCCGCCATTACCAACGTAATCGAAACGATGGCACCACTGATTTCACTCATCGCATCAATGGATGCTTTGCGAGCGGAAGTATAACCCTCATCCAGCTTGGCGTGCACCGCCTCTACTACTACGATGGCATCATCCACTACGATACCAATCGCCAATACTAATGCGAATAGCGTCAGCAGGTTAATCGTAAATCCGAACAGGTTCAGGAAGAAAAATGTACCGACAATCGCTACCGGCACCGCAATAGCGGGAATCAGCGTCGAACGGAAGTCCTGAAGGAAGATAAATACGACAATAAATACCAGAATAAAGGCTTCGATCAGCGTGTGAATTACTTTCTCAATCGAGGCATCCAGGAAGTTATTGGCATTTAGCAGCTCGGCGTAATGTACCCCGGGAGGGAATGACTTTTCTGCTTCCTTGATTACTTTTAGTGAGTTTTCGATTACCTCCTGAGCATTTGAACCCGCCGTTTGGTTAATCGCCAACGCTACCGATGGATACCCCTGTGACGTTGAAATACTGGCGTAACTCTGAGCACCGAGTTCAACCCGGGCGATGTCCCGTAAACGCAAGACCTGGCCGCCGGGCGTTGAACGGATAATCATATTCTCAAACTGAGCCGGATCTTTCAAACGACCGGGATATTTGATAATATACTGGAAAGACTGATCGCTGCTTTCGCCAAACTGCCCCGGAGCTGCTTCCACGTTTTGTTCCGCCAGAGCCGCCGAAACGTCGTCAGGAATCAGACCATACGTTGCCATCACATCAGGTTTCAGCCAGATCCGCATGGCGTAATCGCGTAAACCAAATGCACTGGCATCCCCTACCCCGGTTACCCGTTTGAGTTGAGGCACAATGTTAATGTTGGCGTAGTTTTGCAGGAACGTCTGTTCGTAAGCTTTGTTTTCGCTGTAAAGTGTGAAAATCAACACGTTACTACTCTGACGCTTACTGGTAATAACCCCCGCCCGGGTTACTTCCTGAGGCAGCAAACTCGTTGCCCGCGACACCCGGTTCTGCACGTTTACTGCCGCCAGGTCAGGGTTCGTTCCTAGTTTGAAGAAGATGGTAATCGTAGCGGTACCGTCGTTGGCAGCCGTAGAAGTCATGTAAGTCATGTCTTCTACCCCGTTGATCTGCTCTTCGAGCGGTACAATCACACTACTTAATACTACACTCGCGTTAGCCCCGGTGTAAGTTGCCTGCACCTGAACCGTTGGCGGAGCAATTTCAGGATATTGAGAAACGGGTAAGGTTACCAGCCCCAATATCCCCAGCATGACAATAATGATGGATATAACGGTGGATAATACCGGCCGTTCAATAAATCTCTTAAGCATAAAAATGTTGATTTTGGGCTTGTTAGCCAGGGAATCCCTTTACCTCCTAACCTACTGAGCGTTGGCAGTGGTGTCTGCCTTCACTGCTCCCGGCTTAATTTCCATGTCATCGCGGAGAGCCGTAATTCCTTCTACCACGATCTTGTCACCCGCTTTCACTCCTTGCGTAACAATGAATGACTTCCCGTCGGTGGTTGGTTTCACCTGAACCTCCACGCTCTTCACTTTGTTACCCTCCGCTACCAGATAGGCCAGGCGTTTACCCTGTAACTCGTAGGTAGCCTTCTGAGGAATAATCAAGGCGTTTTCAATGTGTGAAGTAACCCGAACCTGACCCGTGCTCCCACTCCGTAGAAAACCATCTGTATTAGGGAACGTTGCCCGGAAATTGGCCGAACCCGTTTCAGTACTGATCAAACCACTGGCCGTTTCTACGCGACCTGGCTTTGAGTATACCGAACCATCGGAAAGCACGAGTGACACACTAGGTAAAGTCGCCAGTTTCTGCTGAAGTGTGTTGCCTTTGGTATCCCGGAAAAAATCAAGTAATTGTTTTTCGTTAAGCGAGAAATAAGCGTAAACGTTACCAATGTTGGCTACAGTCGTTAAGGGCGTTGTGGTAGACTGGCTTACCAAACTTCCTAACTTCAGGGGTAACAGACCAATTACGCCATCGACAGGGCTGGTTACCCGCGTGTAGCCAAGATTAATTCTAGCATTAGCGAGTGTAGCTTTTGCCTGAGCCAGTGCAGCCTGTCTGGATTGAAGGGTATACTCCGCCGATTCCAGTTCATAATGGCTGATGATGTCTTTTTCTACCAGCGGCTTTACTTTATTTACTTGCATCTGAGCGGCGTTTACGTCAGCTTCGGCAATTTTGATGCTGGCCTGAGCCGTACGCAAATCTTGTTCATATTGGGGAGCACTGATCTGAAACAGCACCTGACCTTTCCGAACTAATGCTCCTTCATCTACGAAAATACGTTCAATATATCCGTCAATTCTGGGACGAATTTCTACGTTCTCCTGGCCTTGCAAGGTGGCCGGATAATCTGTATAAATATCCGTGGCACGAGCCTCAATGGTCATGACCGGGTATTCTTTAGGAGCGGCTGGCTGTTGAGCCGCTTGCTGTTTTTCATCTTTTTTCCCACAGGAAAAAGCAAAAATCAACATAAACAGACCCATGCCTGCGGCAATCCTACGGTTTGCAAATGGCGATCGAAATGGGATAAAATGCATTACTCTTCGGCTATTAAACTTGTATTATTCTGTGACTTACAACCGAGCGTCTTTAAAATTTGTTTCGTCAGGTCGGCTAAAACTAGTTTTCACTGATTTCAGCGTTCAAATAAAAAAACAAAATCTGTCGAGATTCTGACGGATTTTGCCGCTTCTCGACAGATTTTGCTTACTTATTAATTTTCAGGAGACTATAATTTTATTCTCCCCAACTAATGCGGATGCAATGCTGCAAATGCCGATATTCATAAACACAGGAAAACTCCAGCGTTTCACAAATGGCCTCGACAATAGCCAGTCCCAGACCCAGTCGGCCATCATCAGTAGATTTTGTATGATATCTGGAAAAAATGTCTTCCCCCATAGGTTGGTTGACTACGCCTGTATTACTGATTTCGAAGCCCTGTTTCTGATGGGTAATTGAAATTTTCCCTTCATTCACATTATGCTGAATGGCATTTCGGATCAGGTTGTCAACCATGATTCGCACCAGTTCTTCATTGGAGAAGATTCGGTTTGGGATGCCTTTGTCGTGCTGGACTTCGAGGTTTCTGTATTCAATTAACTCTTCGTAAGTTTCCAGACTCTCGCTGATGATGTCATTGACCTCCAGCTCCGTTTTGGCAATTTTTCCGGCATACTGAATGCTGCGAATGCGGGAAAGCAGGTTCAATCCTTTATGAATGCCCGAAAGCCGGACGATGGTTTTCTTAATGTCCAGTAACTCTTTTCTTTCTTCGGATTTCAGCTCGGTTTGCTTCAAAATCAATTCTACCTTAGCCAGCAATATGCTTAACGGCGTTTGCAGTTCGTGGGCCGTATTTTCGGTAAATTCCCGTAGCTCATTATAAGCAGATTGCGTTTTATTCGTAAAATCAAGCACGGCCTGATTGAATAATTCAAACTCGCGAACGCTGGTTTTCTGTAAAAGCAGAGGTTCCTTATTACGAATATTGTAGGACTTGATCCGGCGTAAATTATTATAAAACGGTCGCCAGAGGTTATACGAAACGCGATTCAGGTTGATCTGAAAAAAGGCCCAGTTCAGAATAAAAAACAGCACTAAGCTAAAGACCACCGCAAAAATTACGGCCTCACTCTCTGGCCCTCCCGGCTCATTCATGGTTACTTCCGTAACCGTTACTTCATACAGTCGGTTTTTGACCGGAACAGTGCGGATGTATTCTTTTATCCGTTTATTATTCAGGTGTTGATTCAGCGAAAAAATCGTCCAGAAATTAAACGAACTGTTTACGTCTTCCAGGTCGTAAAACTGATAGGTAAAGTAGGAATACGGCTTGGCATCCGGGGGTAATAACTGATACGCAACGCCATCCCGAATGGGCAGTTTCCCGGTTTTCTTAACCGCAGAAGCAATTTCTTCGACCTGATTTTTAAACCGAATTCGATAAAAAATCCGGTAATAAACATCGATAACGTAGTTGTTAAACAAGATAGTTAATACCAGCAGAATGGGTAAGGCTACGATGTAAACCTTTTTGATTTTCGTGATAAAACGCTTGCTATACTGACTGGTTGCCATCTGCTTTCTTTAAGGTATAACCCATTCCGTACATTGTGACGATACTGACTTCGCAGCCTTCTTTCTTCAGTTTTTGCCGGAGATTTTTAATGTGGGTATAAATGAAATCGAAGGAATCAACCATGTCGATATTATCCTTTAATACATAGTCCGACAGCGATTCTTTGGAAACCGTGCGGTTTTTGTTCATCAGTAAGTAATACAGAATCCGAAGCTGGCTGTGGGTTAATTTCAATTCCTGCCCATTGACTTTCACCTGGTTATTCATCAGATCGTAGGACAGGTTATAGTACATCATTTCCTCTTCTTCCTGCGGATGCCGACGACGAATGATGCTTCGAATTCGGGCGATTAATTCATCCAGATGAAAGGGTTTCACGAGGTAATCATCCGCCCCCAGATTGAGTCCCTTGAGTTTATCATCAAGACTGTTACGTACCGAAATAATGAGCACGCCGGGGTGCGAATCCATGCTCTGAATATCGGCGAAGAGGTCGAAGCCCAGACCACCGGGCAGGTTGATATCCAGGACGACTACGTCATAAATTTTATCCGTCAGTTTTTCGCGGGCCTCCAAGAAGGACAAAGCCGTTTCGCAGGAAAAACCTTCCTGAACCAAAGCCGAGCGAATGCTGTCGGAAAGCAACTTTTCGTCCTCAACCAGTAGAATTTTCATAATCATTCAATTTCTAAAGGACGAAGTAAAAAAACAATTCTGTCTAAATTCTGTCAGTTTGATTTTCGGTTTTTAGTTGGCTGTTTTCAATGATTCTGTGAAGCCGCTTCCGCCGTGGTCGGTGTTTTCATGCAACACATTCTTTTACAATCGGCTGGTGAGACACCTGCCGTGGCGTGAAAAGATAGGGGAACGCCTTTTACCCAGACGCGATCAATCGCGTCTCTACGTAATTATGTTCTGTCTGCTATTCCCGTAACCTCGCAGGGACCATTGTTTCCATTTCTTCCACCGTGGTTGGTGTCCTCACCAAACACTTCCTTCTGACAATCAGCTGGTGAGACACCTGCCGGGGCGGAGGTCTTCACCAACCTACGCTCTTTCGGATTTACAATTCCTAGTTCCAGCCATCTTCGATTTTCCGGTGTCTTCACCAACCACATCCCTACAATTGGCTGGTGAAGACACCAGCCAGGGAGTGAAGACGTCCATCCATTCAGATCAGAGTGAATGGTAACCTTATCAGAAGGCCTTTTAGGCTTCTTCGAAAGTATTACCGTACCTATCAACCCAAAGAATGGCTTTTTGAAGGACAATATGGGAACCAACCCTATAGTACTCGAAGTTTGCTGCAGATTTTTCATCGAGTGAAGACAATAGCTGCAATTCGACAAGGGGTCACCTTTTACAGTCTTAGGCATAGCTATGCGACCCATCTACGAGAGAGAGAAACTGATATTAAGCTCATTCAGGAGTTATTGGGTCACAACAACTTAAAGACAACCTTACCATATACCGACGTGAGCCATCGCTCTTTAGAATAAGTCAAAAGCCCTTTTAATGATTTAAGCATAAAACAGATCAAGGAATAATATGCATATAAGACTGCCCCCTAAGGATAGTAATTATCTATATTGGAATAAAAAAATCAAGACAAAACTTGCGTATATTTGGGAATTAGCAGTAATTGTAAAACGACCCGATGACGAAAGAAGGTTTTCAAAAATTATGGACTTTAAATTACCCAGACACTGTACCGATTTCGTATCTGTTTAAACACGACTATTCTGAAAGATGGTTTAGAATTCATAGTTTGCCCAATTCTAAACGTTATGCAGAAGACGAAAGCGAATGGCAAATTCTACTTTCACGACAAAACGAAATAATTACAGATTTCTTTGGTCTTGAAACGCCAATTTTAATTGTAGCAGAAGAATATAATTGGGGCGACAACAGACAAATACACATTACTGACGAAGAAGACATATTCAAACCGTTTTCTTTTGTACGGCTTGACAATATTGAATTGAATAAAATCGACTCTGAAGAATATAACGAGCCAGACATTTACAGACCTGCCTTTGCACTGACTATTTGGAAACCAAAGTATCATGACAACCTTTTAAGAGAAATCGCCAATGACAATATCAGGGCGTACTTCATTTCGTTTGACAAGAATGTAATTGTTGCACCGTATGATGGTGGCGTTGACTTTGTCCTTAAAGATATTGCAACAAAAGAGAATTATAAGAACAAGTATAGACAATGGCTATCAGAACGAGAAGATGGACTTTAAAAATGAAATAGAAATAACTACTCTACTGCCAACAAGGTACGGTCAAAAGCGAGGCTGAACGGCTTCGATTGGGCATTTGTGCCAAGTTCAACATTCGTTCTTCGATTCTACTTTTGTACTAAAAATCCCCGCCTTCGGGAATATATAAACCGTTACCTACTATTATAGAGCGACATATTTCAAATAACAATGGGATTATTTGACAAAATATTTAAACGAAAAACAAATACCAAAATGAATGAAGAAAATTTGCCTTCATTTTGGGAAGACGATTATTGTCAAATTGAAATAGTTCCAAGAAAGAATATTGAAAATATTATAAACTCAATTAAACAAATAGGCGATTTCACTGAAAAGACAAGAACTGAATATGGATTTACTGACATTTTTATAAGAGAAGACTTACCTTTTCCAACGATAAATGAAGAATTAAGAATTGACTTTTTTGAAAATTTTCTAACGGAAAAAAGATTTGAAAAAGCTAAACAAATTCATTATGATGAATATACGATAATTAGCTGTTCTTCTACTACTTTTAATGCGTTCAGTTTGCCTTGCTTCAATTTTTTTTACGACTGCAAAGACGAGTTTGTAAAAAATATTTGGATTTCTACTTCTCTAATTACTTCAGCTGATTGGTTTAGCAAAATTGAAGAAGCACTTTACGAATTAGGTGAAAGTTGTGAAATGGTTCTGATTAATTGGAACAGTTCTGAATTAATAGACTTAACAGACAGAACCCAAATTAAAGACTATTTAATGAACTATTGGAAATAATGATTAGCGATAAACAACTACGCTCTTTCGGATTTATAATCCCTAAAGCAACGCTAACCACCTCTTACCCAGACGCGATGAAGTCGCGTCTCTACCTAAAATGCTTGCTTGGTATGCTTTTCCAGATTGGCAATCATTCGCCCAGGTTGGTGTCCTCACCAACCCCTATGCTTTATATGAATGGCTGGTGAAGACACCAGCCAGGGCAGGAGATTAGCGTATGGGCCCGTCCAACGTTTACCCCGGATTAGCATCCAGGGCTATTCAGGTTGGGGCTATTCAGGTTCAACCCATCCGGGGTTATATCTCCCATTTCAAAACGTCTTCTCTATCTTTACGGGTTTTCTCTTTTCCAAACTCCAAACTCCAAACTCCAAACTCCAAACTCCAAACTCCAAACTCCAAACTCCAAACTCCAAACTCCAAACTCCAAACTCCAAACTCCAAACTCCAAACTCCAAACTCCAAACTGCAGCGGCGGCCGCTCCAAACTCCAAACCGTAGCGACGGTCGCTCCAAACTCCAAACCGCAGCGGCGGCCGCTCCAAACCCAAAACCCGTCATTCGTCGCTAGTTATTGGGCACTCGGTAAGTTTCATTTCGTCAGTATACGGCTTCGTGGCACCTTTGTATCGTTCTATTTCCCGTACGACAAAAGCGATGAAACGATACTATATTTCTTCAATCTTACTTTCGACTCTGCTTGGACTTGCCAGTTTCAGTCAGAGTTCCGCTCAGGTGGTGACACCAGCCCCTGATTCGTTGAAAACCACTGCTCGGGATTCGGCACAAACGGCAACACCCGCTCCACTAGTTACGACAAACCCTACGGTAACGGGTTCTCTCGTAGATTCTACTTCTGGTAAACCCGTTGAATTCGCCAGCATCGCTCTGTATAACAGACAAACTAATCAACTTATTACCGGAACTGTAGCCGATGGCAAAGGCCAGTTTGCCATTGGTAACGTTACTCCCGGACGGTATCGCTTAGAAGTAACCTTTGTAGGATACGAAAGCAAACGGATTGACCCAGTTACCGTAAGCGGTCCACTGGCACTGGGAGTTATCAGGTTAAAATCTGATTCGAAGACTTTACAGGAAGTAACCGTTACCGGGCAAAAAGCTCTGATTGAAGAGAAGGTAGACCGTCTCGTTTATAACGCTGAAAAAGATATTACTTCCAAAGGTGGCGATGCTTCCGACATTCTGCGGAAAGTCCCTATGCTATCCGTCGATCTGGATGGTAATGTTTCAATGCGGGGAAGTAGTAACATTCGGGTGTTGATTAACAATAAGCCTTCCACCATCGTGGCTGGTAGCGTAGCCGACGCTCTCAAGCAAATTCCTTCCGACGAAATTGCTACGGTGGAAGTGATTACTTCTCCCTCCGCCAAATACGATGCCGAAGGTTCTGGCGGGATTATTAACATCATTACCAAGAAAAATAACCTTCAGGGCTTTAACCTGAACCTCGATACGGGCGTGGGTAACCGGGGCTCCATGCTGGGTTTACGCGGAAATTATCGAACGGGCAAAATGGGCTTTACACTCGGTGGTTTTGGTCGGGCAGAATATAATGTAAAAACCCGCTCTTCGTTGGATCAGACTAGCATCATTGATAATAATTCAATCCTGACCCGTCAGACGGGTGATGGTATGAACCGGGGGTTAATGGGCCGTTATAGTCTGGGCTGGGATTTTGATATCTCGAAAAACCAGAGCCTTTCGGCGGGCATTAATTACGGCGTTCGCAACCGGACGACTGACCAGGATTATATGACTCAAATCTTTACCAACGGTGTAGCTGGAACCGTAAAGAATCGAGACGTAACTTCTAAAAATAACTCCGGCACGATTGATATGAACCTGGATTACATCCATACGTTCAAGCCTCAACAGGAATGGAGTATTTCTGCTCTGTATAGCCGTAATGACCTGATTAATAACTTCGATGCTAATTTATTAAATGTCAATGAATTAACGGGTCGTCAACGAAACCTGAACGATAACCTGAACCAGGAGTTTACTCTGCAAACGGATTACCAGACGCCAATTAAGAAAAATCAGATGCTGGAATTTGGGTTGAAAGGCATCATGCGGAAGGTGAACAGTAACTATGAATACCTCCTGGCGGGCCCAACGGGTGGTTATTATCAGCAGGAAAATAATCCCTCTGGCTTCCTTGATTATAGTCAGAATATCGCTGCTGGTTACGCTTCTTACACGTATACGACAAAGAATAAAATCACGATTAAAGCGGGTACCCGTTTCGAGCATACCGTCATTGACGCTCAGTCGAATACCAGTTCCAACATTGCCATTCCCAACTACAGTAACTTCGTACCGAGTTTAAATCTTTCGAAAATGTTGAAAGATAACTCGATGATTAAACTGGCTT
The DNA here is from genome assembly GCF_031453245.1 of Siphonobacter sp. SORGH_AS_0500. Classification (NCBI taxonomy): domain Bacteria; kingdom Pseudomonadati; phylum Bacteroidota; class Cytophagia; order Cytophagales; family Cytophagaceae; genus Siphonobacter; species Siphonobacter sp. SORGH_AS_0500. The sequence continues at coordinate 1,545,438 of NZ_JAVIYT010000001.1, read as the reverse complement.
ACAACCGCCGGATTCAGCGTCCAGGTATTCAGCAGTTGAACCCTAACTTCAACGCAGCAAACCCCCAGAATATCACGATGGGTAACCCTTTGCTCCGTCCTGAATTAACGGATAACGTGGAGTTAGCTTTAAGTAAAACCATTCACAAAGCTTACATTAATGCAGCCCTGTTTGGACGGATAACGAACAACTCCATTACCCAGGTTCGGACGCCACTGGATACACTTGCCGGTGCCATCCTGACGACGTATCAGAATATTGGTTCGGAACACGCTGCCGGAATCAACCTTTTCGCCAAATACGACGTGAGCTCCAGCTTCAGCTTTGACTTATTCACTAATACGTTCTATACTCAACTGAAAGGTACTACCACAGGCGTAGACGGATTATCCCTTGACGTGAAGAATTCAGGAGTTAACTTCGACGTGGGAGGTCGTATTCAGAGTACCTTCAAAAATGGCTGGGGCCTACAGGCCTTCGGGATGATGAAAGGTCCTCAGGTACAGCTACAAGGTCGAATGGCTGGTTTTGGATTTTACTCTTTAGGTGTGAAAAAAGACTTCGCGAACAAAAAAGGAAGTATTGGTATTGCAGCCGAGAACTTCCTGACCTCCAACATTCGGATGCGTACGGAACTTACATCGCCTCAGTTTACTCAGGTTAGCGATATGTACATGTACAATCGTGGCGTTCGCTTAACCTTCAGTTATAAAATTGGAAAAATGAATATCCAGGCTCCCCGTAAGAAAACGAAGTCGATTCAAAACGATGACATTAAAAGTGACGGCGGTGGTGCCGACATGAACAATACTCAGGGCTCAGGCAGTAGCGGAGCAGCTCCTGCGGGCGGTGCTCCCGCGGGTAACAAACCTCCCGTTTCTACCCCTAAACGATAGTCGTTTTTTTATACATAGAGTTTGACGTCAAACGCCTCCGGCTGTGCTGGGGGCGTTTACTGTTGGTACTAAGTTCTGGGAAAGTAATACCTTATCTACCTGGCATTTAGTAGGCCAGAGCATTTTTTTCTTACTACTGTTCTGTCATTCAGAGCGAACGAAGAATCTCATACGACTTTGCGAACTTCTAGCGGTCATAAGGAAACTTTACTAACCTTGGCACCGTCTCATTCGACAGAAGCTCTCTCCCTTCGGTCGAGATGACAGGCCAGGGGGTGTTACTTTCCTTTTTACCTGTCCATTGCTTCTTCCACTATCATTCAACCCTGCCAAAGACTGTTCTCTGAGTTTAATCTGATAGCTTCCTAAATTCATAGATTACCAGTCTAGACATAAAAAAACATCCCCAAAGTTTTAAAACTTTGGGGAAGCTAACGGAGATGAAAACATCAATTCTGATGGTCATCACTCACTACTTCATAATCTTCAATCGACTCTGTACCGAAACATTCCAGACGTCAAGTTCACCTTCCAGTTTCCGAACTAACTCTTCGGGAAATTTATTTTCTTTGATTAACTCGACCATTTGATTTCGCTGGAAGTTGATCACCTCCAGTTCTCCAAAAATATACTTTTTGAATTTCTCCCGTTTTTCTTTCAGCGAAGGTTCTACGCCATCCGTCGGAATGGACCCGTATAAATAACGAATCTGCTGTTCAAAACGATTCCGTAGTCCAGCACCAATTTCCTCCTGATCAATGAGTTTTGGCAGCTCCTGCTCAATAAATTGGATGGACGAGCGAGCCATATACAGACGAAGTTTTCGCTCCAGAGCAGCTTCCTTATCAGGGTCTTCACTGACTTTCAGTCGCTTCACAAAATAAGGCAAGGTAAGTCCCTGTAAAACGAGCGTTACCAGAATTACGATGAAGGTAATGAAGAGAATAATATTCCGATTGGGAAAGGGCTCCCCATTCGCTAGGGTTAACGGCAAAGCCAGGGCCGTTGCTAGAGAAACCACGCCCCGCATGCCAGCCCAGCCAATGATGAATAACTCGCCCTTGCTTTGCTTGGCTCCGTTTCGATAACCAAACTCAAAGGGAAATTTGGCGATAACAAACAGCCAGGCCATACGAATAAAAATGGCCGCAGCACTTACTAATAAGCCATAAAGAATCAGGGTACCTAGCGATTGATTGGGAATGTCTTGTAAAATCCAGGGGAGCTGTAGCCCAATTAAAATGAAAACGAATCCATTGAGCAGAAAGCCCAGCAATTCCCAGAAGTTATTACTCAGAATACGTCCCTGAAAAGAGAACACTTCCGACGAACGCCAGGAAACAAACAAGCCCGTCGCCACAACAGATAATACGCCTGATACCTTAATGTGTTCGGCAAAAAGGTAGGATACAAAGGGAATCATGATGTTCAGGCTGGCCTCAACTGTGGCGTTGCCCTGTACTTTCCGAAAAACCCAGACGAAGGCGTAACCAATGGCCAAACCGGCCAGAACGCCACCAATGGCTAGTATAAAAAACTGAATACTGGCCTGCCAGAGCACGAAGGTTCCACTGGCAACAGCCACCACGGCATACCTATACGCAATTAGGGCAGACGCGTCGTTCACCAGACTTTCGCCTTCCAGAATTGTTGTAGTTCGGCGAGGTAATCCTAATCCCTTGGTGGCACTGGTAGCGGCTACCGCATCGGGTGGCGAGACGATGGCTCCGAGCACAAAAGCCAGCGGCCAGCTAAAGCCAGGAATGCAGTAATGAGCCACAACGGCAATAACCGAGGTTGTTAAAAAAACTAACCCGATGGCTAATCTGGAAACGGGTTTTCGGTGGGTTTTTAGTTCCTGCCAGGAAATTTTCCAGCTGGCTTCGTATAGTAAAGGTGGCAGAAAGATTAGAAAGACGACGTCCGGCTCGAGGCGAACGTTAGGTAAACTAGGCGTAATTCCGACTAATAGTCCACCAATAACCAGCACAATTGGGTAAGGGACTTTTAGTTTGGGAGCCAGAGCTGACAGACCTGCCAGGATAGCCATTAAGATTAAGATAGGTTCAAGTATCTCCATGGAAACAAAAGGTAATCTGAAGGTATAAACTATTGGAAGGCTATTTATACAAGACCTGTCGTCACCTGAAAGTTCCGCATGTTTTTTACTTTACTACTTTTTATTGTGGTCTAAAGAAACAGACCTAAATGCTGGCAGAGTAACCTTAGTATAAATTGATACAATTATCAAAGCTGGCCTGCACTGTCAATGTAAACTGGTGAGAATAATTGGGTTGATGAGGTATACTTTTCAGATTGATAACCTCCATTTGCAGATTCTAGAGAAATGCAAGTAGGCTTATTTTTGAAAAGGAAACCTTACCCCTAAAGAGGTCTACGCTCTTTAGGATTTGAAATCCGAAAGCCCTCTGTAAGGGATTTATAATCCCTACGGTAACACTAACCGTCTCTTACCCGGATGCGACTTCATCGCATCTCTACCTGAATAATCGCCTGTTATTGGGGATTGTTAACTCAAAAACTCCGTCATGGTTGGTGTCTTCACCAACTACCAGGCTTTTAGTAATGGCTGGTGAGGACACCAGCCAAGGCGGAAGATTGGCGTATGGGCCCTTCCAACGTTTACCCCGGGTTTTACCCGGGGCTACCCATATTCAACCCCTCCGGGGTTAGGGTCTCGATATCCAAACGTCTTGCCTACCTTTATGGGTTTTTCCTCCCCAAACTCCAAACTCCAAACTCCAAACTCCAAACTCCAAACTCCAAACTCCAAACTCCAAACTCCAAACTCCAAACTCCAAACTCCAAACTCCAAACTCCAAACTCCAAACCGCAGCGGCGGCCGCTCCAAACTCTAAAGCGTAACCGTTCCAGCCACGACCTGATGATACGGCAGGCTCATTTTCCAGGTTTTGTTTTTGTAACGACACAGGATGTTCTGGACTTTTCCTTCTTCCAGACCAGGACGATGGGCGGCTACTACTACTAACTTATTATCCAGCACTGCGGCTCGAACACCCATCGGATTGGGATCTTTATACATATAATCAAACCAACTGATGCCTAGTTTCTGAGCTTTCGCCTGCCAGTTTTCAATATCGTTGGTCCAGGTTTCACCGTTGTCCAGTGAAAATTCGATGTGTAGGTTATACTCTGTTTTCGGATTTTCCCAGAACTTGTTAAACTGCGAAGCCCGCCACTTTCCTGCTTCCAGAGCATAATCAGCGGCATTTAAGTCTACGCCCGGATTCCAGTTACATAGCCCTCCACCCGAGCGAGCAGCTCCGCTTACTAACATCAATAATGGTAAAGATTCACAGATGTGGGGAGCAATCATTTCCAATCCTCCCCCTTCGTAACGCGTCATTACCCAACTGAAACCCCGGTAATTTTTATCAGCAGCATAAGGAGCTCTGGGATCAAGCCATTCCAGACATTTTTTTATGTGCAAACTGCTGCGTTTAGCGTAATCCTGAAAATTAGCATAGGGTTTTCCCTGCCCAATTAATACTTCCTCGTAATGGGCATAAGGCATCATCTCGAAGTAGGTAAATCCATTTTGCTTATACAGATTATAACGGGAAGTACCGCCGATCTGGCCGTAAGGATTAGCAGGGCCGCCATTCCCTTCCGGGTACAGATTACCCATCCCTGAAGCATACATTCCAAATTCAACGTTAGGATGTTCCTGACGTAATAGCTTCACTCCTTCCGCCAAAACCTGATTGTTTTTCCAGGCTGCTGGAAAACCCTCTAAATCAAGATCGAACATGATTCTGGCATTTCCCCAACCATAATTTTCCGCCCTTGAATACCACCAGCCCATGAGGTAGTTTTTCACATCAACGGGCGTCACCGTTACTGGATTCGTCCATAACCCGTGTAAAGCCCCCTGGCTTTTGCATAAATCATCATCACCTAGCATTTCATACAATCCCGTTCCCGGTGGGAGGGTCTTCAGAAACGCTCTGCCCTGAGCATTCGTAATCTGCTGATACGCCTCTTTTTCAACCAGTGTCCGAATGGGAAAAAAGGTATTTCCTTTTAATACAAACGCCCTTTGTTGGTCGATTTTATCCGGCGAGAGTTTCATGGCAGCCCAGAAAGAACCTTTGGGCATTTCGAAATCAGGAATTTCGGACAAACTTAGTTTCGTCAACCGCAGGGCATTGACGGGCTGAAAAGTAGCCGCTGTATACTGCGTAGTTTGCTCGGAAGAATTCGTACAGGTATCAACGCGGGGAGTTACTCCTAATAAAATAAATAAGGCTAATGAATGTATTTTCATGTAGTCAAGGAAGGTATGTTCGGTATAAGTTCAACGTACGAAACTTGCGATTTGTTGGTTCAACTCGCTTTTTCTGAATTTCCTTATCCGTTTTCATGCCAGACGACATCTTTAACCAGTGGAGAGGTCTGAATCTGACGAATCAACCCAAACATTTCCTGACCGGAAGCCAAGGTTTTGATTTTCAGATAAATAATTAACTCTTTCGATTTTTTCTCAGTGCTTAGGTAAGAGATTGTAACTCCCTGATCCGTTAGAACCTGTTGCAGTTGATCTAGTACTGCTGGCCCAGCTTCTGCTTTTATTTTGATCACCTGCTGGTGATGTTTGGTGAAGAATAGTTTTTGCAAAGGCTTTAATCCCAATAAAATAAACAGTATGGTAATAGTAGTTAGAAAAGCCGCGAAATACATGCCTCCTCCCGCAGCTAACCCTACCGCCGAAACGGTCCATAAGCCAGCCGCAGTAGTTAGCCCCCGTATAATTTCGTTTCTTAAAAACAGAATTGTACCTGCCCCAATGAAGCCAATCCCACTCACGACCTGAGCCGCCACCCGCGAAGGGTCCAGCGAAACGTGTTCAACACCCCGAACATCCTCAAAACCATACGTAGATACCATCATCGCCAGACAGGAACCTACGCAAACCATCATATGGGTGCGTAGGCCAGCGGTCCATTCTTTGCGTTCGCGTTCCATTCCTACCAATCCACCACACAAAGCTGCCACGGCAATGCGTGTAACTACGGTTGTCCATTCGATCATAATAGCTCTGATTTTACAGAAAGAACGGAAAAGATCAGACCAGTAATGGCTTAGCTTTACTGGATTATCCCAATTGAGTAGAAAAGGTTCATGTTTCCCAGACGCTAGTGCTGCCAGTGGAAAAGCTGGCCAGGCTACGCTTGTCTTTTTAATGTAACCCCACTTAAGATACCTATGACAATGAATGAAATGTTAACCAAGTATCAACTCCCTTAGAAACTAGTGCTGCCAGCGAAAAAGCTGGCAGCGGGCATAGGGAAACTATTAAACTTAATATTACTTTCTGACTTCAAAAAAGTCGCCCTTATTCCAGGTTGGTCGGGCTGGGTTTTGAGCGATTTGGTAACTAACCAGAAAATTAACCTGCACGTATTTAACTCCGGCTGACCATACAAACGAATCGTTTAGATTGTCAGAAACTTTGTGGTAATGGGCATCCCGCCAGATTCTCACCTTCTCAGCCAGATTCAAAGCTGGATTTGCTTTCGCATAACCATATTTAATGTGCAAAGCCGGAATACCTGCTTTCACGAAATTATACTGATCACTCCGCACAAAGCGACCCTCGCTGGGATCAGGATCGGTTTCTACCTGTAAATGCAGAGCCTGGGCGGCGTTTTCTACAGTTGTTAACAGGCTACTATGTTCAGCTCCCAACGGAGCAACCGATTCCAGTGGAGCTAATAGCGTAGGCATATCGGTGTTAATATCTGCTACGATTTGTTTTTGGGGAACAGTTGGAAAAGCCGTAAAATACCCCGAGCCCAGCAAGCCCATTTCTTCGGCGGTTGCCATTAAAAACAACAATGAACGCTTGGGCTTTTCCTTCAGATTCGCATACATTCGGGCAACTTCCAGGGCACAGGCTACGCCCGAAGCATTGTCGTGAGCCCCATTGTAAATGGAATCGCCGTTAACGGGTTTTCCTACCCCAAGGTGATCCAGGTGGGCAGAATGAATGACATATTCTTTCTTCAACTTCGCGTCAGAACCTTCAATTTTCCCGATGACATTGTAACTCAGCAGATTAGTAAATTTACTCTCATAATGCCCTTTCACTTTACTTTTTAGCGGTCGACTTACGTATTCGCCCCGTTCCAATTTTAGCCAGAGTTCATCCAGAGCAATGTTTTCGGCCTGCATGAGTTGCTGCAAAGCCTGCACGGAAAGGCCCCCTGCTACCTGTATTTTTCCTCCCAAAGCCGCCGCCGAACTTACCCGTTCGCCGGATTTTGAAACCGATGCATTAATGCCATTCAGGCTATAATTCGTTGCTGACGTTTTAAAAACGACCGGGTTGTTCGTGTAGTTACAAACCAGTACACCGATAGCTCCGTGTTTGGCTGCAAAGGCCTGAGCCGTAGCCGGATAATTCAGGTGAAGTTTTACGTTGGCCGCCGCATCTTCCGGAATTTTACGCAAAACGACGACGATTTTTCCTTTCACATCAATATTCCGGTAATCTTCAAAATTGATTTGTGGTGTATCAAAACCCGCCCCAACGAAAACCAGTGGAGCATTGAAGTCTACGGATTCTTTTTCGGGATGTGGCGTGAATACATAATCAACGCCCCATTGCCATTGTTTCTCCTCGCCCGAAGGCAAAGTCAGGGTTAAGGCCGCCGTGGCAGGGTTAATTTTTGAGTTTCGCAGGTACACTTCCTGAAGATATCCGCCTTTCTCTCCAGCGGGCTGTAAACCCATCTTTTTATACTGCTCTACGACATAATCAACGGCCATTTTATACCCAGGCGAACCGGCCTTCCGGCCCAGTAATTGATCGTCAGCTAAGTAGGCGACGTGAGCTTTAATCCGGTTGGAATCAACATTGGAAAGATCATTTAAAATAGATTCAGGAATCTGGGCGGAAGCCGTCAGCGAAAGAACGCAGCTGAACAGCCCAACGATTTTTTTAATCATGCGTGATAAAGTGCTTGAGTGGAAATCTAAACAAAGCGGAAGAGGCAAGATACAAAAAGCCCCGCATATAGCCGAAGTACTAGGTTTGGGGCATAAAAAAGCCGCCCGTCGTTCGTGACGACGGGCGGCTTTGCCTGTATAGGAGATCAACCCTTCTTTCTAGTTCATCAACTCCGTATAGAGTGAATAAAACTTGTCTGACATTTCTTCCTGTTCTTCGGGTAACTCTACCTTCTTCTCAGGATTATCGTTCAGGATTTGATTAACGCTTTCGCTGTAATCTTCAACGGCTTTAATTACTACATCAGCGTATTGAACTCCGATTTTAATAAAGCCATCGTAATCTAAAGAACTAAGACTTAAAAGCATGTCGTCATTAATGTCGAGTGCTTTTACTTTGTCGAGTAATTCTTCGGTAAATTTATAATTGAATGAATTATTATAAACCGAGAACACTGACTTGGTATCTTTGAACATCGGATCTTTCCGATACGTTGTTTTCAGATACAGGGGAATCAGAGCCGTCATCCAGTCATTACAGTGAACAATATCGGGTGACCAGCCTAATTTACGAACCGTTTCAATGACGCCTTTGCAAAAGAAAATGGCACGTTCGTCGTTATCTTCGTAGAATTTCTCATCTTTATCGAAGAACACTGATTTCCGGTGGAAATAGTCTTCGTTATCAATAAAGTAGACCTGCAACTTGGCACTTGGTACGGACGCTACTTTGATCACCAGTGGTTTTTCATCGTCGCCTACCGAAATATTGATCCCGGAGAGACGAACGACTTCATGAAGGCGATTTTTACGCTCATTGATCAGTCCAAAACGAGGAACCAGTATTCGGATTTCCATGCCCCGCTCCTGCATAGCCTGGGGAAGTTTTCGCACGTATTCGGCAACGTCTGTGATTTGAAGAAAGGGATTGATCTCACTGGCAACGTACAAAATCCGGAGTTTACTCATGGGGCTTCAAGAGTTTACGAAATGGGTAAGGATATTCCAAATTCGCTTGCAAAAATATAAAAAAAACGCCTAAAATCCATGAATTAATTTATAAAAAACTATACTTGCAAGTTTTTGACGAGCTGAACTTTTGTACCCTGTTCATAAGTTCACTTCTTCATTAAACCTGACTCTCAGGACTTCAGGCATACGCACTTTTGAAATTTATTGCAGTCCATGCATCTCTTTACTACTATTGCCGAGTTACGTTCCTTTCTCGCCCAGCAGCCCCAATCCATCGGATTTGTGCCCACCATGGGAGCTTTACACGAAGGACATTTACAATTAATCCGAAAAGCCCGGGCGGAAAATGAACGGGTGGCTTGTAGCATTTTTGTAAACCCCATTCAGTTTAATAACGCTGAGGATTTAGCCCGTTACCCCCGTACTCTGGAGCAGGATTCTGCCTTGCTGGAAGCCGCCGGATGCGATGTCATTTTCGCTCCCTCAGCCGAGGAAATGTATCCCTCCGCTCCAGTTATGACTTTTGACTTTGGTCCGCTGGAACGAGTGCTGGAAGGGGCCTTTCGCCCCGGTCACTTCAATGGCGTAGGCATTGTGGTTTCCAAACTTTTCCACCTGGTGCAACCTACGCGGGCGTATTTTGGGCAGAAGGATTTGCAGCAATGTCTCATCGTTCGTCGGCTGATTAATGACCTGAGTTTCCCGATTGAGTTAATCATTGCTCCTACCGTTCGGGAAGCTGACGGATTGGCCATGTCTTCCCGCAACCGCAACTTAACGCAAGAAGAAAGGGCTTTGGCTCCGTTCATTCAGGCGGAATTACAAAACGCCAAACGTGCCCTGGAGGCCGGGCTGAGCGTACCTCAGGTAAAAGCAGCCTTACTTCACGCTTTTACCGAGCAGCCCGCATTTAGTCTGGAATATTTTGAAGTAGCCAATATCGAAAACTTACTTCCGCTGGAAGTTTATACTCCCGGACAACCCGCTGCATTGTGTCTGGCAGCACACTTGGGGAAAGTTCGGCTGATTGATAATGTATTAGTAAATGCATAATACTAAGTAAGCCCGGCACTTCACAAAAGTGCCGGGCTTTGATTTTTAAACAGAACTCTTTTTAAAATTACTTCGCAAACCAGAGTTTAAGTTGCATGGTATTACCTCCTCCCATGCTAGCTAAAGCCGCTTTCATATTGGCACCGTTTAGGTTCTCTTCCGAAGAAGGATAAGGTAAACGTGTAGGGATCATGTTGCTGTTGTAATTAATGGCAGGAGCCTTGAGAGCTGGAACGCCCGTTCGGCGAAATTCCGTCCAGGCTTCTATACCCTGACCGAACAAAGCAATCCACTTTTGCTCTAAAACTTGATTGATTGCCTGATTAGTATCAGAGCTCAAGGTAGTAGTATAGGTGGAAGGGATGCTCAACCCATACTGATCCATAGAGGCTTTGATTCCCGCCGCATAGTTTGTTTCAGCAGTTCCGGCAGCCGTCACACCCCGTAGAGCTGCTTCGGCCTTGATGAAATTCAATTCAGCAAAGGTCATGAGAACCGAAGGCGAAGTGGCCGCTACAAAATAATCCCCTACTTTAGAAGTCTTGGCTAACCCAAGTGCCCCGGCTTCCGTATTAGATAAGCCATTGGGAACGCCCACATAAGCTCCGTTGACTTTATTGGCGTAAACCGCCAGACGAGGATCATTCAGAGCTTGCAGTTTATCCGTGAGTGTTTTCGACACTCGATGATCATCTCTGGTTTTACGGTTCTGATTGATCGGGTTGTTGTTGGGAGCATCCGTTAAATACACCAGTTTCGCATTATCACTCACCGCAGTCATCACCGGATACTTCGTGGGGTCACTCAAGATGCGGGTCATTTCAGCTTTTACATCAATAGGAGCATCCGACTTGGCAAGCATTCGGTTCAATAAACGCAAGCTCAGGGAGTTGGCAAATTTTTTCCATTTGGTCATGTCTCCTCCGTAGATTAAATCTGCGGCGGTGTTCACCGTTTTGGTATTAATTAACTCACTGGCAGTTTTTAAATCTTTCACTAATCCCGCATAGACATCTTTCTGAGCGTCGTATTTGGGGTAAGTGGTACCCTTGGTTCCTTTCAGGGCTTCCGAGTAAGGAATGTCGCCGTAAATATCCGTTAACTGGGAAAAGAAATACGACCGCATGATTAAACCAATGGCCTGATAATTTTCATTTCCACCCGCTTTACCCAGGTCAATAATCTTCTCGAAATCAGCATTCGCTTCAATGTACAGGTTTTGCCAAGGCGTGTCTTGTACGTCCGTGGTGAAGTTGTACTGATCAATTTCCGTATACTGAATACGAGCCCAGTGCTGGGACCAGCCCGATCCTACGTCCTGTCCGAGTGATCCACCCCAAATCGTATTCACGCCTACGCGAATTCCGTGTGGCATCAACAATTCGGGTGGTAAAGAAGTAGGATCATTAGGGTTGGTATTGATTACATCAAAGTTTTTTTCGCAACCGCTTGCCAGAAATAACCCTGCTATTAAGGCCGCTGAGTACGAAAGTTTATGGAAAAATTTCATATAAATACGATGTTTCGAGTACTGTTAATTCGAATAAGTTCCCAGTATTTCCTGCTTTTGAAATACGTTTTCTCCCTTTTACAAACCGAATCCGACATTGAATCCAATGCTCCGGGCTGAAGGCAGGTTACCATTCTCGAAGCCCTGAACGTTTCCGTCTCCGTAATAGCTGGTTTCAGGATCAATGTGTGGTACGTTACTGTACAACAGAGCGAGATTTCGTCCTACTGCCGATACTGTAATGTTACGGAAGGGTGTTTTGCTAACCCAACGGCTAGGAATGGTATAGCTTATCCGCAGTTCACGCCACTTTACGTAACTGGCGTCAAACATGTAATTCTCGTTATTATTGCGATTATAGAAATTGTGGTAATAGTTTTCGGGAAGTACAACTGCCTTCGTATTCTTGGTATAAGTAGTTGAGCCGTCTGCATTCTTGGTTTCAGTAACCCCAGGAGCTACGATATTACCTGTTTCTCTGCCGGGTAAGGTTTCTTTCAGCACACCTGTGTAACGACCAATGTTAATCCCCTGCGAGAAAATCTGACCGCCGAAACGCATGTCGAACAGGGTGCTAACCGAGAAGTTTTTGTAAGTAATGGCCGTTTGAAGACCTCCCGTCCATTTAGGCATAATGTTGCCAATTACTTTGCGGTCGGAAGACATAACAGGATAACCACTAGCATCGATAATGGCCTGTCCGTCAGGAGCACGACGTGTATAGGTACCGTAGAAATTTCCGTATGCATACCCAGGACGAGCTTCCAGAATGACATTACGCAACAAAGATCCGGTGTTGATTTGGTAGCTGCTAAGCCCCCCTAAATCCACTACTTCAGAGCGGTTACGGGCATAGTTCACGGTTACATCCCAGCGAAAACCGTTGTCCAGCTTAATCGGTGAAGCAGAGAGTTCAACTTCAATACCTGAGTTACGAATCTTTCCACCGTTAATTACCGTGTTGTAGTAGCCAGAGCTTTGAGGAACGTTCGCCCGTAAAATCTGGTCAGACGTAGATTTGTCGTAATAGGTAATTTCTAGGTTGATTAAGTTCTTAAACAAACGGGTTTCAATCCCAGCCTCAAAAGCCTTCGTCATTTCTGGCTTAAGATTACTGTTATAGATTAAGTTGTTTTCTGAGAAAGTAGTAACTGACCCCCAGGCATCTTCAGCCTGGTATACCTGCTGGGTTGCATAAGGATCCGTGTCGTTTCCTACTTGAGCCCAACCGGCACGAGCCTTCAGATAAGACAACACTGGAGACTGCAAATTGAGAGCATCCGTCAGGACCGCACTTCCAGAAATGGAAGGATAGAAATAGCTAGGATTGGCGGGTAATGTGGAAGACCAGTCATTACGGGCAGTCAGATCCATAAACAAGTAATCGCGGAAGGAGAAACTAGCTTGTCCGTAGACAGAGTTAACCACTTTCTTCGTGTTACGATTGTAAACGTTTGGACGTACAGCAGAGTTGGCAATGTTGTACAGGTTAGGAATTCTTAACTCAGGAGCCTGTAAATAATCCCGCTGGAAATAATTGTAACGATGGTTCCCTCCGACACTGACCGTAGCCTGAAAATCACCGAATTTACGATCACCCGTCACTAAGAAATCCGTGTTCGTTTCCTGAACGTATACATTATCCTCCGCAAATTCACCGTTAACCAGTCCTACTCCCTTCGCACGTTTAGTGATGCGTCGATCCATTCCGAAATCAGTACCCGAACGACCCATTACTTTAAGCCAAGGCAATAACTGATACGTTAATTGCACGTTCCCTACCACTCGATCCTTATCGTTGGCATACGTCTGACGATTTAAAACGTAGTAGGGGTTATTCCAGTAATTGGAGTTCCAGTTTCGTTGTACAGGCCATTGGCTGGGATCTGTTCCCGGCACCACATCCTGCTTCAGGTCTTCCAGATCTACCTGACGGCCAAACCATATCCAGTAGAGATTGAGGTTCTGACGGTTATCCGACCCGTCTTTGATGTAGTTTACCGCAGCTCTGGCGTGTAGTTTCGGGGTCAGGTTATAGCCTGCGTTAAATGACAGGTTTTTCCGCTTGTAATTGGTGTTGGGGTACATCCCCTTTTGATACAAATTGGTAAAGGATAAGCGAAAATCCCCTTTATCACTGCCACCTGTGATGGCTACGTTATTGGTTGTGGTTAAACCCGTTTCATGGAAATTCTTTACGTTATCAGGATGAGCTACCCAGGGAGTTGGAATACGTTTACCCGTTGCCGGATCAATAGGTGAATTAAACTGAGCAATGAGTCGACCGTCCATTTTAGGACCCCAGCTTTCATCTACGCCATCATTTATTCCACCACCTTTGCCGTCTACATATTCAAAAACGCCGCCGCCGTAGGTTCCATCGGAATTTAATTTACCAAATCCCTGTCCGTATTCATTTTGCCAGTCCGGGAGGCGAAACGGACGGTCAAATGTCACGTTGGAATTTACTGAGATACCAATTCCTTTGGAGCCTTTTCCTGATTTGGTAGTAATCAAAATAACTCCATTCGCAGCCCGCGATCCATACAAAGCCGCCGCATTTGCTCCTTTCAGTACAGAAATATTATCAATGTCATCAGGGTTAATGGCAGAAGCTCCGTTTCCGTAGTCTACCGTTACGTTATTCGTATTAGTAGCTGAAGCATTAGCGGCTGTATTGTAGCTTCCATTATCAATGGGAATACCATCCACCACAAACAAAGGCTGGTTATTACCACCAATGGAGTTCGCTCCGCGTATCATAATCCGGGAAGAGGCTCCAGGCTGGCCATTCGAGTTTGTAACCTGAATACCCGCAATTTTCCCCGAAAGAGCATTGACCAGGTTAGTAGGCCGGGCCTGCGTAATTTCTGAGTTCTTTAAATCCTGAACATTATAGCCTAAGGCCTTTTTATCTCGCTCAATACCCAAAGCGGTTACTACTACCTCACTTAAACTGCTGGCACTCATTTGCAGCGAGACATTTAGCTCACTTTCGTTACCCAGATTAACTTCTTTCGTAACAAAACCTACATAACTAAAAACTAGAACACTACCAGATCCCACGTTGATCTGATAGGCCCCGCTGCCATTGGTCGTGGTGCCTTTGTTCGTTCCTTTCACCGAGATGGAAACTCCGGGCAACGGCTGACCATCTTCTGTCGAAGTAACCAGCCCGGTCAGTTGCCGATCCTGAGCGGATACTTGCAACCAGAGATTAGTCAGCAGAAATAATAAAAAAGATAAACGTTTCTTCATAAGTATATGCTACTCGTTTATAAGTGGAAAATAAGGAGTCAGCCCACTTCTCACCTGAGAAGCAGAATCAGAAAATCAAAGCAGAAAAAGAGAAGAAGCCTAACTTAGAAGAGGCAGAGAATTAATATAAAATTGTTGCATAATTTTGGTTAAAACTAAATGGAAGAAAGACGTTGCGACTACAAACACATCCGAATGCAAGTCAATATTACAACAACATCATCTATTTTCAAATAATATTTCAGTAAATATTGATTTTCATTACATATAACACATATTAAATACGTTTACACAGAATAAAAATCTAAAATGAACATATGATAGTTACATATTATTCTAATCCATTGATTTATATTTTTAAACCTCTTTTTAGAATAATTGTATAATTATTTAAACATATGCATCATTTAAAAACCAATCTAAAGCCATTTTTTAAATACCAGCAATAATACAGGCCTATAGAAACCTAACAATCAAAACCCATAAACAACAAAAAAAGCCTTTCTGGATTAGAAAGGCTTTCCACATAGTAAATAGTTATTGTATCATACAGTTAATTCACGGAACAGTGCTTCCAGCGATTTTCCCGTTTGTTTCAACGATTCAATGGTATCGTTCGCCACTAGTTTTCCGCGTTTCAGGATAATGGCCCGGTCACAGATGGCTTCTACTTCCTGCATGATATGCGTTGAAAATAATACCGTTTTTTCCTGACCAATAGCCTTGATAACCGACCTGATCTCCACCAGCTGATTCGGGTCTAGCCCCGTCGTGGGCTCATCCAGAATCAATACCTGCGGATTGTGTACCAGAGCCTGAGCCAGCCCTACCCGTTGTCGATAGCCTTTCGAGAGCTGCCCGATGCGTTTATGCTGCTCCTGCCCCAGGCCTACCTGCTCAATTACGTCTTTTACCCGGTGCGTCAGTACCTCCCCTTTCAATCCGTACATTTCGCCAACAAACCGCAGAAACTCTTTTACGTACATGTCCAGGTACAGCGGATTATGCTCGGGCAGGTATCCCAAATGCTTCCGAACGTCCATTGAATGCTGCGTAACGTCATAGCCCGCCACTTCCACCGTTCCACTGGTAGGGTGCAGATAACCCGTAGCAATTTTCATAGTCGTGGATTTTCCAGCTCCGTTAGGGCCCAGAAAACCGACGATTTCGCCCGGCTTCACTTCAAAACTGAGCTGATCCACTGCTTTTTGCGGACCGTATATTTTGGTTAGATCTTTGACAAGAATAGACACGCGAGAAGGCTCTAGTAAATGGAATGTTCTCTAAATCAATTAAGGATGCAAAGTAAAACGCGAAGCCTGGAAAAACTGATATATCTTTCCACAATTCCCAGAATCTCGGCATTTCGTCGACCTCCAGTCTTGAATGCTTAACGGGATTACCTATTTTTACCTGAATATTCACTTCGTCGCGAGCAATTTTCTACTTTTTCTGGAAAGAATAGGTTCATTTTCAGACCCTAAGGCATTGAAACAGTCGAGTGCTCCCATATACCTTATCACGAAACACCTTTAGCAGCCGTGGCCAACGACTCCCTTTTTCGTAAAAAATCAATTCAACAAGTTCTGAACAACGACGCCACGGGCGAGTCACACGGCTTGACCAAAATCCTCGGTGTTCGGGATTTAACCTCGCTGGGTATTGCGGCTATCATCGGAGCCGGGATTTTCAGTACCATCGGTCGAGCCAGTTTTGACGGCGGCCCTGCCGTTTCCTTACTTTTCGTCTTTACCGCGATTGCCTGCGTTTTTACGGCTTTAAGTTACGCTCAGTTTGCCTCGACCGTTCCGGTTTCGGGCAGTGCTTATACGTACGCTTATGTGTCTTTCGGTGAAATTTTCGCCTGGATTATCGGCTGGGCGTTGATTCTGGAATACGCCGTTTCCAACATGGTAGTTGCCATTTCCTGGTCGGAATATTTTACTTCCATGCTGGCGGGCTTCGGTCTTCATCTTCCTGACTGGTTAACCTCTAATCCCTTCTCGGCCAGCGAGGCCGCTCAGGCTTCGGCCCCTACCCTCGGCGGCATAAAGCTGATTCTGGACCTTCCCGCTGGTCTAATTACCGTCTTGGTTACCGCTCTGGTTTACATCGGTATTAAGGAATCCAAGAACGTGAGTAATATGCTTGTAGCTCTGAAAATGGCGGTTATTCTACTGGTCATCGGAGCCGGAGCTTTTTACGTAAAACCCGAAAACTGGTCGCCCTTTGCCCCGAACGGCGTGGGTGGTGTGCTTAGCGGAGTAGCCGCCGTTTTTTTCGCTTTCATCGGATTTGACTCGATCTCAACCACCGCCGAAGAATGTAAAAATCCCCAACGCGACATGCCGCGGGCGATGATCTACTGTCTGATTATCTGTACAATTATGTACGTCCTGATTACGCTGGTGTTAACGGGAATGGTGCATTATAAAGAATTGAACGTTGACGATCCACTGGCGTATGTTTTCCATAAAGTAGGTTTTGATTTCATCGCCGGGGTTATCTCCGTATCGGCAGTAATTGCCATTACCAGTGCATTATTAGTGTATCAGTTAGGTCAGCCCCGCATCTGGATGACGATGAGCCGCGATGGACTGTTATGGCCCATGTTCTCCAGAATTCACCCCAAATTTCATACGCCTTCGTTTGCTACGATTGTAACCGGTTTTGTGGTTGCCATTCCTTCCATGTTTTTCGACATGGGTTTCTTCATTGACCTGACCAGCGTGGGTACGTTCTTCGCGTTTATCCTGGTTTGTGGCGGGGTATTGTACATGGATTATCAGGGCTTAAGCACGTATTCCAAGTTTCGAGTGCCTTACGTGAACGGGAAATTTATCGTAGGAATTGGCTTTGTAATTGCCCTGGCCTTTGCCATTTACTCGGGTCATTTTGTACTGGCGATGGAAGAGAAACCGCTGTTATTCGTATTCTGGCTGGTTTTTGCTACGCTTTCGGTGATGAGTTACCGTTATAACTTTTCATTACTTCCCGTTTTAGGCATTCTTACTAACCTCTACCTGATGACCGAACTCGGCATTCTGAACTGGGGGGCGTTTGTGGCCTGGCTTATTATTGGTCTGGTGATTTACTTTAGTTATGGCCGTCAGCATTCAAAACTGGCGAAGTAAGTTTTATTCTTTCCCTATAACGCTGAACGTATGATTCGTCGCTTGCTTCTGATTACGTCTATTCTTGGGTATTCCAGCTTTGCCTGGGCTCAAAAGAAAATTCATCATTCAGAAATGGCCCCTGCCCCCATCGGTCCTTACAGCCAGGCTGTGGAAGCCAATGGTTTGGTGTTCGTTGCCGGACAAATCGGAATTCACCCGAACACTAAAAAGCTGGTAACGGGTGGCGTAGAAGCCGAAGTTCCTCAGATTATGGAGAACATTTTAGCCATTCTGAAAGCCGCCCACCTGGATTATACAAACATTGTTAATACGACCATCTACGTCAAGGATTTGTCCGATTTTCAACGAATCAACACACTTTACGGAAAGTACTTCCAAAGTAATTATCCCGCTCGTACCACCGTCGGTGTGTCTGATTTACCTGCCGGAGCAAATGTAGAAATTACGGTTATCGCTGCCCGAATGAAATAAAAGAGGTCACAAAAAAAGACGGCTGGGATTTAGCCAGTCGTCTTTTTTATAATTTATAAGTTTCTTTCTTTCGGCTAAGGCCAAAAGCCTTTCCTAACCGTTAAGAAGTTTCCAGTCGTTAAAGAACTTATCTCCCGAAACACTCATCGGTAAGCTAGGCTTACGAAGAACTTTGGTGTTTCGAACTGGTTTAAAAACTAAACCAAGTTTGATAAATAAGCGACGAGTAGCGAAGGAATAATTCATGGCTTTTACGGTATTGAATGGTTATAATATCAATGAACGTCTTTAGCTCGTCTGATAGTATTCTTCACATAACCAAAATACTATGCCAAAGCTCTTTTTATCGACGAAAAACCATAAAAAAAAGTCTGACCCTCACGAGTCAGACTTTTTTGTGGTAGCTCCCTCAGGGATTAATCATTACGGCGACCACCCATTAACAAGCTAACATAGTACAGTAAAGTGGCCAAAGAACCAATGGCAGCTACTACATAGGTGCGAGCCGCCCATTTCAGGGCATCCGCCGCCATCGTGTGTTCCCGAGGAGTTACCGTCCCGGTGCGTTCAATCCAGGCCAGAGCCCGGTTCGATGCATCGTACTCAACGGGAAGAGTAATGAAGCTAAACAGCGTGGTGGCTGCGAATAAAGCTACCCCAATAGCCAACGGGATGGGTGTGGTATTGAGTAAAAAAATACCCGCCAAAATGATCCATTGCATCCAACTGGAAGCAATACTCAGGAAAGGTACCATTGAACTTCGGAATTGAAGCCAACTATAAGCCGTTGCGTGCTGTACAGCGTGACCGCATTCGTGAGCAGCTACGGCGGCGGCAGAAACGCTTCTTCCGTAATAAACGTCATTACTCAAATTTACCGTTTTATCGGCGGGGTTGTAGTGATCCGTCAACTGTCCTTCTACGGACAACACCCGAACATCGTAAATGCCGTTATCATGCAGCATTTTTTCAGCAATTTCTTTTCCTGAAAGGCCATTAGCCAATCCTACCTGAGAGTATTCCGTGAATTTACTTCGCAGTCGCCAACTCACTAACGAACTGACAATCATCACGACTATACCAATTAAATATGCTCCTGCCATAGTTATAGTGATTTATTAACTTGCTTTGCTTGAGTTTGAGGGTTTGATTCTAATGTAACAACGTTTGAATCAATCATAGAAAGTTAGCCAACTAGATTATACTTTCTCCAACTATATCAAACCCGGGGTTCTATTAAACTTCCTCAAACTCATCAAAAGTTATTCTTGATTTTCTCAATTAACGAAGAAGTCGAAAAACCTTGTACTAGAGGTATCGTTTTCACTTCTCCTCCATTACTTAACACAAAATCCGAACCAACGATAGTTTCTACGCTGTAATCGTCGCCTTTGACCAAAATGTCAGGATTAATGGCCTCAATCAGCTCTTTTGGCGTGGGTTCATCAAACAAAATGACAGTATCCACAAAAGCCAGAGAAGCAATCAACCGGGCACGGGCATACTCATTAACTACTGGTCGAAGTGGTCCCTTGATTCGGGAAACCGATGCATCGGTGTTTAACCCCAGTACCAGACGATCCCCCAGATTGCGGGCTTTTTCCAGGTAATCCACATGGCCCAAATGAACGATATCGAAGCAACCGTTAGTAAAGACAATTTTCTGGCCGCTCGTTTTCCATTCTACTAACTGGGGAATGGCTTCGGCAACGGTTTTAATCTTGGAAGCGGTATTCATAAGGCTTGCTTTCTATGGACAATACTCGTGGATTAAATCACGATTCTGATTCCTTAAGTAACTCTATAATAACTATTCCTCAGCAATTGTTTTCGGGCTAGACCGCGTTAAAAGCGATACAACCAGGAACACTAAGCCAATCGCCAGGGTGCTGATCATTTGCGAACTTTGGATAAAGGTAGCCAAAGTACCGCTGTCAGCTTCGGGTATTTGATAGATGGAATGCAAGGCAAAAGCTACAAACGCATTAAACGAACCCACGCCGCCGGGTGTAGGCAAAATCATGGCTAAGGCTCCGGTCGTTAACGTAGTTAGGGCGACCAGCGGCGATAGATCAGCAAACTTGGGAATGGCGAAAAACAAAACGTAACCCATCAGCCAGTACATGCCCCAGATCATGCAGGTATAGAACAGAAACCAGCCCGGCTGACGGAGATTGCGGATGCTCAATAACCCCGATAACAGCCCTTGGCCTGCCTTGGCAAGTTTCTGAACAACAGCCAGTTGAAGCAGACGTTCCCAAAGAAAGAAGACGGCTATTCCTCCCATCACAACGATTCCTAATACAATCCAGATCAACACCGGCACGCCCGAATCCGATTCTGGAGTAGACGAAGTTGCCCCCTGAATGAATGTCAGTAATCGGTTAAAGTCCAGCAGGAGATTCAGGCCTAATAATAAAAAGAGAGAAACCACGTCGAAAATCCGTTCGGTAACGACCGTTCCCAAAGACTTTTCAATGGGAATACCATCGCTTTTGTAGAGCGAACTGCAACGGGTTACTTCACCCAGACGAGGGACGAGGTTATTCGCAAAATACCCCAGCCAGACAGCCGTATTGGTGTGAAAGAACGAAGGTGTATACCCCATGGGTTCCAGCAGAATACGCCAACGGGCAGCCCGGCTACCGTGGGCCACAAAGGTTAGTAGAATCATTAATCCAACCCAGCGAAAATCGGCCTGCGAAACATCCGCCCAAAGCTGCTGCGGGTTAATGGTGCCGGAGTGAATGGCAAACCAGATCAAGCCCACAGCCAGGCCTACAAATACTAAATATTGAAGTGCTTTCTTCATTGTTCTTAATTACTATCGACAGGTTTCCGGCAAAAATAAACGAGGTGACCCGTTTCCGAATCACCTCGCCCTAAAACTCTTGCGGTCTTTTCACGATCAGAAGAAAAGATTCTTCGCTGAAAAGCTCCTTTTTATTTAACCAAACGATTGTTAGCATCTGGGAATACCACCGTTGGCTTATGCACTTTTGCTTCTTCGGGCGTCATCAGAGCGTAAGCCATGATGATAATAATATCTCCCACCTGGGCCCGTCGAGCAGCGGCTCCGTTGAGACAAATGGTCCCACTTCCTCGTTCGCCAACAATGACGTATGTCTCAAAACGCTCGCCATTGTTGTTATTAACAATCTGTACTTTTTCGTTTTCCAGCAGGTTAGCAGCCTCCATTAAATCCTGGTCAATGGTAATGCTACCTACGTAATTCAGCTCCGCCTGCGTTACCCGAACGCGGTGAAGCTTTGATTTCATAATAGTCAGGAACATTCGTGTGTATTGTTTCCAAACCCCCAAACGCGTCAGGGGCCGGCAAAGTTCGGTAAAGTTTTTCAGGAATAGTCATTCGCCTAAAGAAAAGACCTTATCCACTTTGATTCAGTCAAATTAATATCAAATAGAACCTATTTATAAAAAGCCCATTCATTAACCCTTTTAAAACCTATTTTAAACCACTGATACCAAATATTATTTTGCATTATCTTCTTAAAACAGATCTATTATTTCAGGAAGTTCTTAAGCAGCCAGATTATAACCAAGTCCTACTTCGTACTTAGCGTAGGCATAGAAAAATTATTATTATTTGTGCAAACGGTTGTTCATCCCATAACAAACGTTTGCACATTCATAGAAGCTGCTTTTCGCCGTTTCTGAGCTCTCAGAGCCTATTGCATTCCGTCTTTTGCTTCGTAATTTCATAGCAGAAACACCTGACAATTGCCATTCATTTGCTTTGTTATTAATAAAACTAATGCGGGAAATTACTCTACTCTAAACCTTATTTAATTAGTACCGGAGATACACATAGAACTTTGCTCTGATGGGTATCTCCGCTTTCACCCTGGTGCTGACTGTCTGCAGCATTCACGCCTCCGTACTTGAAATGTACCATTACCAAGCCCATCCAGAAGTGTGCTTAAGGGGAAGATTATATCCCAATTTTTCTGATTGTTCTATTCACTGATCTACTTAAAACCATGAAACAATTCTCCCTTGTTTTACTTGGGCTGATGATAAGTCTGTGCAGTTACGCTCAGCAGTTATCACTCTCAGGAACCGTTCGTGACGATACCGGACAGCCTTTACCGGGTGTAAATATTCTGGTTCGGGGCACCACGCAGGGTACAACGACTAACGCCAACGGTCAGTTTACGCTTCAGGTCAGTTCGGCAGCTACGCTGGAATTCAGCTCGGTGGGTTACCAGACGTTGTCTGTAGCAGTCGAAAATCGCACTTCGCTGGACATTTCCCTGCAAAAATCAGATACGCAACTGAATGAAGTTGTGGTAATGGGGTATAGCTCCACGACGCAGAAAAACATGACGGGTTCGGCTCAGGCGATCACGCCCAAGAACCTGAAAGATGTAACGGCCAACAGCGTTTCACAGATGCTACAGGGAAAAGCCGCGGGAGTGCAGGTGGGAACTAACTCGGGGGATCCACGAAGTGCTCCCAAGATCATCATCCGCGGGGTGGGAACGCTTACGGCCAGCTCTGACCCCCTGTACGTGGTAGACGGCGTTATCGGTGGCATTCCGAACCCGAGTGATATTGAATCCATTACGGTCCTGAAAGATGCTTCCGCCACCGCTTTGTACGGAGCAAGAGCTTCCAATGGCGTCATTGTTGTAACTACCCGTCGCGGGGCAGCGGGAAAAACAAAAGTAACCGCCCGCTTCAATAAAGGCGTGGGTCAGTTGAGTCTGGGAAATTTCCGGTTGATGAATGGCCCGGAATTATATGCCCTGCAAAAACAGGCTTTTGAACGCGACCGCCCCGGTCAGAATGTGAATGACTTCTTGCCTACTCCCGAAGCCAATGCGAATACCAACTGGTTTGATCAGGCTTTTCGGACGGCTTCTAATACGTTAGCCGAACTCAACGCCTCGGGCGGATCAGAAAAGAGTCGATTTTTTGTGAGTGGTAACTATTATCAGGAAGAAGGTATTCTGAAAGAAACGGGTCTGGATCGTTTCGGAGCACGGCTGAACTTCAACCATGACGTAACCCATAAACTGCATTTCACCGTTAATGCCGCCGGAACGTATACCCGTGGGTACGACAACAGCGGTGGTTCGCTGTACGGAGCATACACGTATTTGCCTTACGACGATCCTTATTACGAAGGTCAGCCTTATAATCCTATCACCGGGGCCAAACGCTGGTACGGACGCGACAACGCTAACTTCATTTATAACCAGCAGTTTGAAAAATTCAATGAAAACACTCTGGCAGGCGATTTGCTTTTCAAAGCTGAATATGAATTATTACCCTGGCTAACGCTTTCTACAACCAATCGGGCCCAGACCAGCATTTATTACAGTGAAAGTAGCCAGGATGCCCGTGGCAATAGTGCGGCTGACGTGCAAGGCCGTCTGAGTCAGTTTAATAGTCGGAATTACACGTTATTAACCTCCAATTTATTACGCTTCAAACATGAGTTTGCGGGTGGTCACAGCCTCGACGGACTGGCGGGTTATGAATACCAAACCTATTATTACCAATCGCTCGGAGCAACGGGTAAGGGTATTTACTCGGGTCTCGACATTCTGGATGCAACCTCCCAGCCCGAAAGCATCGAAGGAACTAAGACCGATAACGCCTTTTCCTCCTATCTTTTTCAGGCTAATTACGGGTACAACGACAAATATATCGTAACGACCTCTTTCCGGCGGGACGGTTCTTCCAAGTTTGGCCGAAGTAAGAAATTCGGGAATTTCTACGCCGTCGGCTTAACCTGGAACGCCAGTAACGAGGCTTTTCTAAGTAATAATCAAACCATTAGCTTACTGAAATTTCGGGCAAGTTATGGAACCACGGGTAACGCCGACGGTATCAGTGACTATGCCGCTCAGGGTTTGTATGATCTGACGGATCAATACGCGGGCGTTCCTTCAGCTTACCCTATTCGTATCGAAAATCCGAATCTTTCCTGGGAAGTCTCCAATAACGCTAACCTGGGGGTAGATCTAACGCTATGGAAACGCCTTTCGATCACCGCTGATGTCTATAACCGACTGACCAATAATCTTTTATTTAATCGGCCTTTGCAGGGAACCAGTGGTTATGCCTACATCACCGAAAACATCGGAGCCGTTCGTAACCGGGGTCTGGAGCTCGTTCTTTCGGGCGACATTATCCAGAAAAAGGATTTTAAATGGCTCATGGAAGTAAACGCAGGTATGAATCGCAATGAGTTAACAGAGCTTTACGGCGATCGCACGTTCGTTGCGAATGGCTTACGCCCCTTTGCTCTGCATCAGCCGCTGAATAGCTGGTACACCCGTCGCTGGCTCGGCGTGGATTCACAAACGGGCAGCCCCACCTGGGAAAAACGAAATACGGACGGTAGTACCAGCTCTACCACAAACTATAACGAAGCCACCCTGCAATTCATCGGCACGAATGCGAACCCCAAACTATTTGGCGGTATTCGGGAAGTTCTTACCTGGAAAAATCTGGAGCTGAACGTCTTCTTTACTTACTCAACCGGAGCCATGATTTACAACGGCGACCGCCAGTTATTCGACAGTGACGGAGCTTATGATCGGTACAGCCTGATGGCTTTATCGAACGGATGGTCCCGCTGGCAACAACCGGGCGATGTCGCCACGCATCCTAAATACGTGCTGGGTGGTAATAATAACTCGCAGCGACCTTCTTCGCGGTTTATTGAAAGTGGTAATTACCTGCGGTTACGTAACATTAGCCTGAGTTACGATTTCCCGTCAGAACTCATGCAGAAGGCCAAACTGGCGGGTCTTCGCCTGACGGCCTCGGCGGATAACTTATTTACCCTCACGAAATTTTCAGGAATTGATCCTGACGTTCCCGGTACGGGCGAAGTAGGGACGAAATATCCCTTCAGCAAAAAGTTTGTCTTTGGTGTTCAACTTAGTTTCTAATTCAGCGATGAAGACTTTTCATACCTTACGAATCTTCCCTCTTTGTCTGGTCCTGCTGAGTTCATGCAGCATTGACAAAAAGCCTTACGACGGCCTTTCAGAGTCGGAGTTATTAACCAACACCCAAGGCTTGCGGGCCGCTACGGATGGTAACTATTCCATCATCAAGCAACAGGATTATACCCGGAACCTGTACATTATGAATGAGTATCAGGGGGATAATATTACGCTCAGCGGAACGACGACGGATCCTTTATTTCTGACTTACACGTATCGCCATACTTCTGATCAGGCGAATGCCTTACAAATTTACCGGAAAGCCTATGCCGCCATTATTGGCTGCAATAAAGTTATCACAGCGGTTCGCGAAGGGCAATCGACGGAAACGGATCAAATTCTTGGGGAGAATCTTTTTCTGCGGGCCATGATTCATTTCGACCTGGTACGGCTTTTCGGAAGACCTTATACCCAAAGTCCCGAAAGTAATCCCGGAGTTATTATTAAAACGGATTTAACGCCGGATGATAACGCCAGCCGGGCTACGGTAAAGGAAGTATACGACTTCATTGTAACGGACCTCAAGAAAGCGGCAACGCTAATGACGGTTGATAAAACCAGTAGTTATGCTTCGGCAGCAGTAGCTCACGCCTTATTATCAAGGGTTTATTTGTATCAAAACCAAAACGATCTGGCTATTCAGGAAGCGGATTTAGTTATTAATAGCGGACGATATACCTTGGCTACGCCCACGCAGGTTCCTGATTATTATACCCTTGAAAATCAGCAAAATCCTGAAACTATTTTTGCGATTACGCATACGCTGAAGGATGATCGAACCTGGAGTGCCATCGGTTCGATGTATTATACCTCGCCGGGCGGCGTAGGCTGGGGAGAGGTATATGCCTCACAGGCGTATCAGGATTTGATTAATCAATTTTCTAATGATAAACGTCGTTCGTTTCTGGTTCGGAAGTTAACTTCTACGGGTGCTCAGGAAAAGCGAAATGGGATTGATAAGGTTTACATTACCAAGTTTTCCAATCAGGGTGGCATTCCGACTTTAAGTTCTCCCGTAGTGTTACGTTTATCAGAAATGTATCTTAATCGAGCCGAAGCGTACGCAAAAAAAGGGCAGAATGAACAGGCCATTGCAGACGTTAATAAAATCCGCACGCGGGCGGGGCTGACGGGTAACGAGCTTTTTACGACGGGTAATCTGAAAGGCTTAGCTACCGTTCTGGACGTCGTATTGCAGGAACGTCGGTTAGAACTTGCCTTTGAAGGACATCGGGCTTTTGATTTGTATCGCAATAACCGAAGTTTGGTGCGGAATTATCCAGGGTATCACAACACCCAAACCGGCCAGCAAACGGTTCCTCCCACGGATAAACAGGTAGTGCACTTAATTCCTGAATCAGAAATCGTATTGAACCCGAATCTGAAGCAAAATCCATTATAGTTGTTAGTCTTCGGTTGTTAGTTTTCCGTTTTCTTTACCCTTAACAATCGACCTGGCAGTATAAGCAGGATGACACTAAGTAACTGCTGCCAGCAAAAAAGCTGGCAGCGGCAGCAAAGAGATAGACTTGATTTTAAGCTTGTTTTCTACTGTTCTCTATTTCTTTGCCATAACCTCTCGGTCTATCCGCTGCCAACGTGGCCCGGCCAGCTTTTCGCTGGCAGCATAAGCTGGTCAACCAAGTAACTGCTATCAACGAAAAAGCTGGCCGAACCACGCTGCCAGCGGCATTAAAAAGAGAGGCTCGGTTCAAGAACCGAGCCTCTCTCTTATTCAACTCAAAGTAAAAAACTCAAAACATTAACACTCTATTACCATACTTTAAACACTACGCCTGATAAAGGAGGGATGTTGATACCGATGGAATAAGCTTTACCCTGCCAAGCGATTTCTTCGGCCATATACGTTCCATTTTCATACTGACCCGTACCCCAGAAACGAACTGAATCTGAGTTGAAGATTTCGGTGTACATTCCTTGCATGGGTACACCCACCCGGTAGTTCGTACGCGGAACGGGCGTCATGTTGAGGGCTATTACCAGCGTTTCTTTCGGGCTATTGCCTTTACGCGAATAGACTACTACTGTGTTTTCTTTATCCTGCGTATCTATCCATTCAAAGCCGTCGGCAGTAAAGCTTTTCTCGTATAAGGCTGGCTCTTTTTTATAGAGAGCATTAATTTCCGAAATCAGGTTTTTCATACCCTGATGCGGAGCATATTGCAATAAATGCCAGTCAAGCGATTGCGTGAAATTCCATTCGCTGGTTTGCCCGAATTCACCACCCATGAAAATCAGCTTCGTGCCAGAGTGCGTGAACATGTACGTATACAGCAACCGAAGGTTTGCAAAACGCTGCCATTCATCGCCGGGCATTTTAGAAACCAGGGCTTTTTTCCCATACACCACTTCATCGTGCGAAAGCGGTAACATGAAGTTTTCTGTAAAGCCATACACTGTGCTGAACGTAAACTGATCCTGGTGGTACTTCCGGTAAGCGGGATCTTTTTCGAAGTACTTGAGGGTATCGTTCATCCAGCCCATCATCCATTTCATTCCAAAACCTAACCCACCGGTATACGTGGGACGTGAAACCCCAGGGAAAGCAGTTGATTCTTCAGCAATGGTTTGAGTATCAGGATACTCCCGGTAGATGATAGTATTTAGTTCCTTGAATAACGAAATCGCTTCCAGGTTTTCTCTTCCACCAAAGACATTGGGAATCCACTCGCCCGCATTCCGTGAGTAATCCAGGTATAACATCGAAGCTACTGCATCAACCCTCAAGCCATCGACATGGTAACGGTCCAGCCAGAAAATGGCGTTTGAAAGCAGGAAACTTCGAATTTCGTTTCTTCCATAGTTGAAAATATACGATTTCCAGTCGGGATGATACCCCTGACGAGGATCTGCGTGCTCGTACAAGTGTGACCCGTCAAATCGATAAAGACCCGTCAAATCGCCGGGGAAGTGACTCGGTACCCAGTCAAGCAATACGCCGATTCCGTTCTGATGCAGTTTTTCAATCAGCATCATGATTTCCTGCGGAGAACCGTATTTGGTATTTGCTGCGTAATACCCCGTAATCTGGTAACCCCACGAAGGTTCGTAGGGGTGTTGCATGATGGGCATGAACTCCACGTGCGTGAATCCACATTCCTTGACATGCTCCACCAGACGATCGGCAAATTCAGGAATGCGTAAACGGCGATCGGGTTCGTTCGGGTCCCGAAGCCAGGAACCTAAATGCACCTCATACACGGACATCGGGGCATTCAGTTTATTCTTTTCTCCCCGTTCTTCCAGCCATTGGTAGTCCTTCCATTCATACCAGGTATCCCAAACCACACTGGCGGTAGAGGGTGGCTCTTCCCAACGCAGGGCGTAGGGATCGCCTTTTTCCATTTCTTCGCCCGAGTTGGCTACAATGAAATACTTATACACTTCGCCATTGCCTACGTTTGGAATCCATCCCTCCCAAATTCCTGAGCTATCAAGACGAACATATAACCGATGCGTTCCGCGATCCCAGTAATTGAAATTCCCAATGACTGATACGTAACGGGCGTTGGGTGCCCAAACGGCGAAATACGTTCCCGTTACGCCCTCATGCTCCATTACGTGTGAGCCGAATTTTTCGTAGAGTTTAAAGTGTTTGCCTGAAGCAAACAGGTGAATATCAAATTCCGTAAACCGACTGATGGGTTCTACTGGTTTGAAAGTTACAGGTATTTCTGCCGAAACTTCGGGAATAATCTCCTGAGGTTGAGGTTTAGTGTTTGACTTCGCCATAAGGATGGGCTGCAAATGAATAAACGAATCTTTGGGATGAAAAAGATAGCATTACCGACCGGCGTAGGTTCTACTTCCAGTGTAAGTAACTAAAATGAATCGCTTTGGTTAAAAATGCATCATTCTCTTTGTATGATCGTCTGGTTACTTAAAAACGCTGAACCAGTATTTCCACTTGTAAAGCTGCAAAATAGCACTTTCCTGTGAATCTTCTGGGTTGTGCTAAATAAAAGGGGGCGAAGTTATTTCTGAGTCGAAATAACCCCGCCCTCTCTTAAACAAGTGGCCCTAGTTTTACCCAGAGTTGGCTAACCAGTTAACTGCTTCGAGGTGGTTAGCTAAAAAGCATGCGTAACTATTGTCATTACAATTTTGTCCTTGTAATGACCTTCTTACTTCATTTCAACAATGGTAACCCCTGCTCCACCCCGATCCGGGTGCTCGTCGGTCATGCGGCCTACCTGCGAATACGTACGCAAGTGATTGCGGATGAGCTGGCGTAAAATACCGTCTCCTTTTCCGTGAACGATTCGTAACTCAGGATAACCCAGCATGATGGCATCATCCATGAAATTATCAACTTCAACCATGGCCTCTTCGCCACGTCGTCCGCGAATGTCCAGATTAAACGAGAAGTTTACT
This sequence comes from Siphonobacter sp. SORGH_AS_0500, assembly GCF_031453245.1. Classification (NCBI taxonomy): domain Bacteria; kingdom Pseudomonadati; phylum Bacteroidota; class Cytophagia; order Cytophagales; family Cytophagaceae; genus Siphonobacter; species Siphonobacter sp. SORGH_AS_0500. The sequence continues at coordinate 1,515,767 of NZ_JAVIYT010000001.1, read as the reverse complement.
GCTTTTTCATTGAGGTCAACGCCGGTCAGCTTGGCCCGGGGTTTTTCCTCACCCGTAGCGGCCTTGAATTCTTTACGGCTCACTTTTTCGAGGCGATTAACCTTGAGCGTAGTTCGTAAATCACCAATCGCTACGACGGCATCTTTGCCTTTCAGCTCCAGTACTTCACCCACGGTATTCTGGCCTTTCACTCGAACCAGCGAACCCGTCGTAATGACTCCGCCCACTACTTCCACTTCATTCACCGGAGCCGCTTTCGGGGGAACGATCACTTCTTCCTTGAGCTGTTTGCTGGAGAAATCCGTTAACTGCTGACGAATTTCTTTCGTAGCCAATTTTTCAGCTCCCTGTTCCCGAATTTCACGAATCGTGTTTTCGATCTTCGCATTAGCTTCCCGCAGCAATTCCTTCGCCTGAGCCTTAGCCTCGTTGAGTAAACGTTTTTTCTCGGTATCGAGGTAATTCTTCAGCGTCTGGTATTGTTCGGTTAACTTATCCAGTTCGTTTTGCCGCTGTAAATTCTGAGCATTTCGATCCTGAAATACCTTTTTCTCGATCTCCAGCTCTTTCGAAAGTTTTTCGAAATTAACCTGATGCCGATCCAGCTTCTGGCGGGCCGCATCAAGTACAGGCTTGGGTAATCCAATTTTCCGACCAATTTCAAAGGCAAACGAACTGCCGGGCTTGCCCGTCTCCAGTTGATAAAGAGGCTCCAGGTGTTCGGCATCAAAACGCATGGCTCCATTTACTAGGCCATCCGTCCGGTCTGCGAAGGTTTTCAGGTTGGAATAGTGCGTGTTAATCACGCCATAGGCTCCCGAACGATTGATTTCGTTTAGAATACTTTCAGCAATGGCTCCGCCCAGGCTCGGCTCGGTTCCCGTTCCAAATTCATCGATCAGGAACAACGTTTTCTTATCCGAATGAAGCAGAAAATGCTTCATATTGGTTAAGTGTGACGAATACGTCGAGAGGTCATTTTCCAGACTCTGCTCATCACCGATGTCCATGAATAGATTGCGGAAGAGTCCAATCGTAGAGAAATCATCTACGGGAACCAGTAATCCGCATTGGAACATATATTGAATCAGACCAATGGTTTTCAGCATTACTGATTTACCCCCGGCATTGGGGCCGGAAACCAGTAAAATCCGTTCTTCGTGATCCAGTTTTACGTGCAAAGGCACTACGTTCCGGCCCTGTTTCTGATAACTCATCAGTAGCAAAGGATGCCGGGCTCCGTGCCAGTCAACCAGCGGTTTCTGCACGAAATGCGGGGCATTCGCGTCCATTTCCAAAGCCAGTTTTGCTTTAGCCCGGATAAAATCAACAATCCCAAGGAAGGTGTAGGCTCGCTTGAGTTCTTCGGTATAGGGCCGGACTTTAGAAGTTAACTCCATTAAAATCCGCACAATTTCCCGACGTTCCCGCGATTCCAGTTCCCGGATTTCGTTATTCGATTCTAAGGCATCGGCAGGTTCCAGAAAGACCGTTTTTCCTGAATCGGATTCATCCTGCACGAAACCACGAATTTTGCGTTTATGCTCCGCCACCAGTGGAATTACCATCCGGCCATTCCGCACCGTCATGGTAGCCCCTTCGGGCACCCAGCCGTTTTGCTGAGCTGTCCGAAGCATGGAGTCGAGCGTTCGCCGCAGACGGCTCTGTTCGGCAATTAACTCCCGGCGAATGTGCTGCAACTCCGCCGAAGCATTATCCCGCAGGCGACCGCGATCATCGATAATCCGGTCAATCTCTTTCAGTAACTGCGACAATTCATCGCTTTTGCTGCGACGGGGTTTGTCGTCATCGTCTGTTTTACGCTCCTGAAAAGCCTGCGTGGTCAGCTCCCGTAAATGCGGAAAACTGGGTTCTTCTTTAGTCTCAAAAAATCGCTGAATGCTCTGAATCGTTCGCAGCGATAATTTAAGATCAAAGAATTCTTCTTCGGTTAAAAAAGCCCCTTCAATACGAGCTTTGGCAATTTGCTGGTTAACATCAATGTAATTTGACTGCGGAAAATCGGGCTCGTGAGCCACGACTTCCTTCATTTCTGCTACCTGCCCGACCATCTTCTGAATCTGGTCAAAGCGGTCAGAAAAGCGTATTTTCTCCACAAACGACCGCCCCAGCGAAGACAGACAAGCCTCGCTAAGCATCTGACGAATCCGGTCGAATCCGAGTTTTTCTTCTATGTTTTTAGGATAAAGCAACGTAGTTGAGTTGTTTGTTACTAGTTGTTTGTTGTTGGGTTAAAAAGGGCGTTTAGCCAGGTTACAAAACGAATGGCTAATTCGTGGTTGTGATTCAGATACGATTTAGTAATACCCAAACCCATCGGCGTTCCGGGATCTTCTTGCCAGGCTAACCAGGTATGTATTAAAGCCTTTGCTTTGTGAATATCTTTATAGATAGCTTTTCGGGGAGCAGTTTCTATTTTAATCAATACTTGCTCTACCTCCATCAATAATTCATCCTGCTCTGGAATTAATACTTTAGCGAAATCTTCCAGCATCCCAGAATTCTGTAAGTTATCAGGAATCAGCAATTTGCCGTACCAGCACTTCGTTGATTCTCACGTAACTTTCATGTGTCCATCCGGCTACGTGGGGGGTAAAAATGACGTTGGGTAACTGGACTAAGGTATCAAAAACTTCATCCGGTCCGGCAGGTAACTGGTGCAGTTTTTCATTTTCCAGCACGTCCAGACACGCTCCTAATACCGCCTCTGATTGTAAACCTTTCAAAACCGCCGCCAGTTTCACAATTTCGCCCCGCGAGCAGTTGATCAGGTAAAATGGCTTTTTGAATTGAGCAATGAATTCTTCCTTCACCAGATAATTCGTCTCTTCCGTCAGCGGGATGTGCAGACTCAATACGTCGGCTTCTTCAAAAATCTGCTCCATCGTAGCCTGCTCGGCGTAGGCATCGGAATAGTTGTCGCGGTATTTGTCATACGCCAGCACCTTCACATTAAAGCTACTCAGGCGTTTGGCAAAGGCCGAACCGTTATGTCCATAGCCAATCAATCCCACCGTTTTACCGCCCAGCTCGGTCCCACGATTGGCTTCACGTAACCAGATTTTCTGACGTACTTCCCGGTCAGCCGTGTGAATGTGGTTCATCAGAGCCAGTAACATGCCCATGGCATGCTCGCCAACAGCATCCATATTACCCGCATTGGCAGCAAAGAGACGAACCTGATGCCGGTCACACGCTTCTTTGTCAATCAAATCCAGCCCAGCTCCGGCTCTGCCAATGAATTCCAGTCTGGAAGCAGCCTGCAAAAAGGCTTCGTCCACCCGCGTTTTATTACGGATCATCAGTCCTTCGTAGGAGCCAATCTGCTCCAGAATCTCTTCGCGTTTGGCTTTAGGTTGATAGCTATAGTCAAACCCCGCCGTTTCGAGCATTTCAAACAGACTGGGGTGCATTTCATCACAAATGAAAATTTTCTTCATGGTAAAGGGGGCTCAGTCGTTGAGCTGAGCTTTCATAACATTCAAAAAGTAACGGTGCCTGCTTAGGATAACCTCAATAGCAATCTCCAAAGTTCGCTCGATTTTATAAAAAAACCAGCAATCGGGGTTGGGTTTGAATGGTTTGATCTAGTTTGAAGGTTTGAGTATTGTTTGAGGTGGTTTGATCTAGTTTTGAGTAAAGTTTGAAAGTTTGATCATTGTTTGAGTGATTTGATTAGCTTTTGAACGTCAGATAAGTGAGCGTTGTGTCCTCTAGCTATTGATTGGATACTCAGTGAAACCTGGTCCTCAGTAGCTTTCAAACCTTTTCAATCAGTTATCAGACGCTCAGTCAAACTTCCTCAAACTTTCAAACTACCTCAAACGTTTAAACCTTTTCAAACTACATCAATCTCCCTTTATTCGGCTTAGAATTTCCGAAAAATCCGCGAACTGGTCTAATTCTTAGGTGGATGGTGTAACTTCGCTTTACGAACTGCTTATTTACGTCAGAAAATGGAATAATCTGACCGGATGAAATGATATGAGCGAGCAAGCACAAAAGCCGATAATCGGCATCAGTATGGGTGATTATAACGGCATTGGCCCCGAGGTAATTCTCAAGGCCTTGCATGGCAATCACCTCAATAAACACTTCACGCCCGTGATTTACGGATCGATGCGGGTTCTGAATCGTTACAAGCACTTGTACGATATGAAAGACTGGCAACTGAACCCGGCTCCTACAGCCGATCAGTTGAATCATAAAATGGTAAACGTGATTACCTGCTTTGATGACAGTCAGACCAATGTCGAACCGGGGAAGGTGCAGCCGGAGGCCGGACAGGCAGCCTTTCAAAGTTTGTCCAAAGCGGTAGAAGACCTCAAAGCTGGTCTGATTTCGGCTCTGGTCACGGCTCCGATCAACAAGTATAATATCCAGTCCGAGGAGTTTAAGTTCCCCGGCCATACGGAGTATCTGGCGGAAGCTTTTCAGTCCTCTGAATACCTGATGTTCATGGTTTCAGAACGTCTGAAAATTGGTGTAGTTACGGGTCACGTTCCATTGGGACGGGTTCGTTCCAACATTAGTCAGGAGGCCGTTTCCAAGAAACTCAATCAGATTATCAAGTCTTTACATAAAGATTTTGGAATCAACAAACCTCGTATTGCCGTCCTGGGCCTGAACCCACACGCAGGAGAAGACGGACTGCTGGGGAATGAAGAAAAAGAAGTCATTATTCCGGTTATTGAACAATACCGCAAAAATAACCATCTGGTGTACGGACCTTTCCCCGCCGATGGCTTCTTTGGAGCGAGTAACTGGAAGAAATTCGATGCCATTCTGGCCATGTATCACGATCAGGGGCTTATGCCTTTCAAGATGCTGGCCTTTGAAGATGGCGTTAACTTTACTTCGGGTTTATCCATCGTTCGCACCAGCCCCGATCACGGCACGGCTTATGACATTGCCGGAAAAAATCTGGCGGATCACAGCTCGATGTTACATGCCATTTATACGGCCCTTGACATCGTACGTAACCGGAAACAGTGGGATGAAATTGAAGCAGATAAGGCCGAACGGGCTAATGCGACCCCTCCCCTAATCGAAATCCCGACCCAAGAAGAACGCGATCCCAAATTGGACGATGAGATCCCTCGCGAGCGTCCGCAAAGTCGGGAAGATCGTCCGCAGCGGGAGGAGCGGAAACGAGATAATCGCCCTGCCCGCGAAGAGCGTCAAAAACGGGAAGATCGTCAGCCTCGCGAAGAACAGGTAATCGTTGCTTCAGAAGAAGTGATTATCGAAGTAACTCAGCCTACGACTGATGAGGTAATCGAAACTACCTTACCTACCCTAGCAGAAACGCCCGTTACGGAACCACCTTCGCAGGCTCAACAGCCGCGTCGGGAGGAACGTCAGAATGATCGCCCCCGCCGGGAAGATCGTCAGAACCGTAACAATCGTTTCCAGCGTAATACGAATCAGGAACGGCAAAACGATCGTCAGAATCGTTCGGAGCAACCCACGCCACCAGCGGCTACGAATTCGGAAGATTCTCAACAACCCCGCGAGCGTCCCCGTCGGGAAGATCGTCAGAACCAGAACCGTGCAAATCGCTTCCAGCGTAATACGAATAACCAGGAAAAACGGGAAGAACCGCAAAACCGTCAGGAACGCCGGGAAACTCCTCGTCAACCCAAACCGGGTTACCAGCGAAATCAGGAAACACCCGAAGAAACCCAGCGAAAACTGCTGGAAATCTCGCAGTCGTTACTATTTGCAAAAACGCCCTCTAAACCTAAAACAGACGAGAACCCTGAAGCATAAGCCGTTCCCGTTATTATCCGTTTTGTTATGTTAAAATCCATGACCGGCTTTGGTCGGGGCGTGCTTGAAGCAGATGGCTTACAGGTTACTGCCGAAATTAAAACTCTAAATTCCAAAGGTTTAGATATTTTTTGTCGATTACCCCGTAGCTTATCCAGTCGGGAAATTGAATTACGTAACCTGTTATCTACGGAACTGGAACGCGGTAAAATTGAACTTTCCGTACAGGTCGTCAAGACGGCTCAGGCAGAAGCTTCGGTTTCGGTGAACCGCCCTCTGGTCAAGACTTACTTTCAGGATTTGCGAGAAAGTTTTTACCACGTAACGGAGTCGTTCGATGATCTGGAAATGTTCAAAATTGCCATGGCCTGGCCCAATGCGTTAAATACGGAAACCGTGACGGAATCCTCTGATGACGAGTGGCAGACGGTTTTACAGGCCGTTCGCATTGCTCTGACTGAATGCCAGGAATTCAGAAACCGGGAAGGTCAGGTATTAACAACCATTTTTGGAGATTGCATCAACGGCATTGAAAATGGTTTGAAGCAGGTAGCTGAGCAGGATAGCCTGCGAATTCCGGCTGTTCGGGAGCGGTTACTTAAGAGTATTACCGACCTGCTCGGCGAAGATGGTTTCGATAAAAATCGCTTTGAGCAGGAATTGGTGTATTACGTTGAAAAATACGACATCGCCGAAGAAAAAGTTCGCCTTCAGACCCACCTCAATTACTTCCGGGAAGTACTGAAAGAAGGTAACGGCAAAAAGCTTGGCTTCATGGCTCAGGAGATTGGCCGAGAGATTAATACCATCGGTTCAAAGGCCAACGACGCTACGATTCAGCATTTAGTAGTGGGGATGAAAGATGATCTCGAAAAGATAAAAGAACAGACGGCAAACGTATTATAAGCCGATTTACCGAAACGCGGGGTACGGAATTTTATTCCTTACTCCGCGTTTTCTTTTAGCCTTTTTAAAGTACTTCTTATGCCGCTGTCAACCGAATTTTATGAACAACCCTCGCTGGATTTAGCCCGAAATTTATTAGGATGTGTACTGGTCCATGAAAGTCCAGAGGGCCGTACGGCGGGTATTATTGTTGAAACAGAAGCTTATCTTACGGGTGATCCAGCCTGCCACGCCTATCGTAACAAAACCACCCGGAATGCTCCTATGTTTGGTCCCGTGGGCATGATTTACGTTTATCAGATTTACGGTCAGTATTATTGCGTAAATATTTCCAGTGGTGGAGAAGGCATAGGCGAAGCGGTATTGATTCGGGCTTTGCAACCTACCGAAGGACTGGAGTTGATGGCTCATCGCCGCATTGCTGCCCAGCAGCGTATTCAGCAATTTTTCGGAAAAACTTACGCCGAACGAACGTTGAAACCCACGCAGTTATGCAAAGGCCCGGCCAGTCTGGTACACGCCATGGGCATACATAAGGAAATGAACTACTGGATGATTCAGGACAGTCCACTTCGTATCGAACCAGCGATTCTTCATGATTTTGAAGTCGTGCAAACGACCCGTATCGGTATTAAGGTTGGCGTAGAGTTACCCTATCGGTTTTACATCAGAAATAATGCTTTCGTTAGTAAAAAAGGATAGCTTGTTTTTATCTTGCTACCATGAATTCCACCTACTCCATTCATGTATATCCATTTCCAGAAACCGTTTCGCAACCACTCTTCGAACGATTTCTTTTTAACGAAACATCCCACCTGAAAACTCAGGCCCAACCCGGCGATCAGGTGCTTACTTTTTTATTAGAAGGAGACGGTTTTACACACGCCCGACTAGTCATCTTTGTAGTTAATGACAAGGGCATGAGCCCCCGACGAGCTACTTTCGGCGGGATTGAAAGTTACCCGGAAATTCCTTCGGAAACGCTTCTGTTTTTTATTCAGGGAGTTCTCGATCATTTAAAAAAACAAGGCCTGACTCGTCTATTGATCAGGTCTTTACCCGATGGATTAAATTCCTGAATTAGCCGCTCTCTTACACCGTACTTACCTTCAGGCGGGTTTTACAGTCATCACGACTGAGCTAAATCAGCATCTTCCCGTTAACGAACCATCTATTGACCACCTTCTACACAATTCTACGCATCGTCGTTTGAAGAAAAGCCTTCGCGAAGGGTTGCATTTTGAAGAATGGCTGAACCCGGACTGGGCCATCGTTCACGCTTTTATTACCGCCGCCCGCGAACGGAAGCAGCGTCCCATGACCATGTCGCTGGAAACTTTGTTTGCATCTGTAACTCAGTTACCAAACGTTTTTCAGGTTTTTACGGCTCGCTTTCAGGGAAAACTTGCTGCCCTGGTGGTCACCGTTCGGATTAATGAAAGAATTCTTTACACCTTATACCCAGCCGACGCTGCTGAATTTCTGGACTTAAGTCCTTTAATTTTGGTCAACGCCGGACTTTATCAGTATTGCCTTACTAATCAATATCAGATTCTGGATTTGGGTATTTCTACTGAAAATGGTGTTCGTAACGAAGGGTTAATCCGATTCAAGAAAAACTTAGGAGCGATTACCTCGGAAAAACATAGTTACCAGTTTTTGTTTGAATAGCTATCTCCTTTTCTAGGCCAGACACGATGAATTGCGTCTCTGCCTTAGGAACTGTATAAAATTCTACGTTTTGCGGTTATTCATCCCTTTTTGCTGCGTCTCTATCTACTCTCTTTAGCCACAAGTATTACTTCGTGCCTTTCTATGCGTTCTTACTACAGTTTGCACAGCATTCTTTTCGGGTGCAGATACACGTATTCGTTTTGCGTGAAGTATAGAAAAAGGTTGAAGGTTCGTCGGAATGCCACTTGTTCATGACAAGTGGCATTTTTCATTACTCGAAAAATTCAACCAAACACACGAAAAACCCTATTTCCCTGACAGTACGGGATGGTGAAAACCCCGGAACTTCCCTAGCTTTGAGCATTAAGTATACCTCTACATCTTAATTTATGCAGGCTCTCTTAGGTGTTATTTTTCACTTCATTGGCGGTTTCGCTTCCGGTAGTTTTTATATTCCTTTCAAACGGGTGAAAGCTTGGGCCTGGGAAAGTTACTGGATTATTGGCGGTTTATTTTCCTGGTTGATCGCTCCTTACGTAGCTGCCTGGCTGACTATCCCAGATTTCATGTCGATTATTAAAAGTACTGATTCGGATACGCTTTTATGGACGTATGTGATGGGGTTGCTATGGGGAATTGGCGGACTTACTTTTGGGTTATCTGTTCGTTACCTGGGTTTATCCTTGGGGCAGTCCGTAGTATTAGGCTTCTGTTCCGTTTTCGGGGCTTTGATTCCTCCCATTTACCGTGACCTGTTCACTTCCACTACCGAGGGCACTATCACTCAAATGATGAACGCTACGGGTGGCCAGGTGGTATTATTGGGCGTGGTAGTTTGCGTAATCGGTATTGTGATTTGTGGCAAAGCAGGGGTGATGAAGGAAAGTGAACTTTCTGAGGAAGAAAAGAAAGCCAGTATTCAGGAATTCAACCTCTGGACAGGCCTCGTCGTTGCTACCTTCTCTGGTATCCTGAGTGCCTGTTTTAACTTCGGGATTGAAGCCGGAAAACCCATGGCCGTCAAAGCCGTTGCGGCGGGTTGTAATCCTTTATTTCAAAATAACGTCATTTTCGTTGTCGTACTCTGGGGCGGTCTGACGACTAACCTCATCTGGTCTGTTTTGCTGAATATTCGCAACAAAACGTACGGTAACTATACTGATTCAAAAACGCCTTTACTAAACAACTATATCTTCTCAGCTCTGGCTGGTATCACCTGGTTTTTACAGTTCTTCTTCTATGGAATGGGGGAAAGTAAACTGGGCAACGGAGCCAGTTCCTGGATCTTGCATACGGCCAGTATCATCATTATCTCTAATCTTTGGGGACTATACCTAAAAGAATGGAAAGGCGTTCGTCCGGCTACGTTCCGCACCATTCTGACGGGCATTGGCGTCATTATTCTTTCCGTCATGATTGTAGGTTATGGTAATTACCTGAGCGAATAGTCCTGTCCAAAACAAAAAGCCCCCGGTTATTTGAAGTAACCGGGGGCTTTTTATGAAACGGTAAGGATCATGATTCCCCTACTGCGGGCAAATCGCTGGTATCTGATAATTCGGGCGGTGCAATGATTTTGCCCGTTTGCCGGCCATACCAGATAAGTCCGCCAGACATGATAACGTTTGTGGCTATGATCGTAAATAATAATACGCCGCTGAAATCCGGTAACACCATTGTTGCCGGGATACCGAAGAATATTAATACCGTAATCAAACCCCGGGGTGCAATGAATACTTCTGGTAACAGAGGAATATTCAGTATCCACTTCAGATACATGGCCCGCATGGCGTATAAACACACTACCATAATACCGCCAATCAGCCAGACTTTGGGGTTGGTCAGCGAAGCCAGATCAATAGAGAAGCCAAAGAGAACGAAAAAATAAGTTCGAATCAGAAAGGCACTTTCCGCCGTAATGGATTTAAAAATGGGTAACTCTTCCTCCAGTTTTTCCTGAGCCAGGTATTTCTGCAGGAACGAGGGAATCACCAGATTTATATTGTTCATCATCAGACCAAAAGCCAAAATCAGTAACAATGGCGAAAGGTGAAAGAGCTTGGCCAGTGAATAAACCAGGATTAAGAGAGCAATAATCAAAAAGAATTTAACGTGCTGGGTAATGCGACTCGTGAGGTACACCAGAACAATGCATCCCAGCGTACACATGACCAGAATTAAAACGACCTCACCCAAAAAGTGTCCTAAAGACCCCCAGGTGAAATCGTCGTTAACCAAGACAAAATTGAACAGCATGATCCCCAGAATATCCGAGAAAGAACTTTCATAGGTAATAAACTCCTTTTTATGCGGATCTGCCAAATGAGCTACACTGGGAATGGCAATGGCACTGCTGATTACGGCCAGTGGCACGGCATTGAGTAAGCCCCGATGAAAATCCCCGTAGGCTATAGCCAGCGGAGTGGCCATGGTAAAAGCGGTGGCCAGCAAAATGCCCAAAGCCGCCGCCAGCGACTGCCAGATTAACTTACTTTTTTTCCGGTCGAGTTCTAGCTCCATGGCTCCTTCAAGCACAATCAGAATCAGTCCAACTGTTCCCAACACGGGTAAAATATCATTGATTCGGCCTAGCGTAAACCCTTTGCTATCGGCAAACAAACGCATGCCTATCCCCAGGCCAATCAGCAATAATACCGACGGAATATTAGTTTTCTTTGTAATAAAATTGAACAGATAAGAAATCAATATCAGACTACTACTGATGATCAAAACCCAATTGGAATTCATTCGCTGAAACTTTTATGAGGACAATGTGATTGTAGCTATATCCCTGGTTGCATACATAAAAAATCATACAGAGCGGTCGGTCTCTTCCGCCCGCTTCACGGCCCTAGTTATTGATCTAACAAAGTACTTTTGCCGGTATCGCCAGTATTAATTTGAGTAAAAATAATCTTTTCTCAACGTGACGGAAGAAAAAGTTAGTGGTAAGATCGTAGACTGGGACATCATCAAACGATTGTTTCAGTTCATCAAGCCTTACCAAAGGAGATTTATCAGCCTGGTGGCTCTGATATTATTAGGAGCAATTCTGGCTCCTTTAACCCCACTATTGATTCGTTATACCATTGATCATCACATCACTACAGACGATCACGCGGGCTTAACTACCATGATGGCCCTCATGATTGCTGTATTGGTGGTTCAGGGTATTACTCAGTTTGCCAACAGTTATTTATCCGGCTGGTTAGGCCAGACCATTATTCGAGACATTCGGGTACAACTTTATGAAAAAATCCTTTACCTGCGTTTAAAGTTTTTTGACGATACCCCCATTGGTCGGCTCGTCACCCGCACCATTTCTGATATTGAAACCCTGGCCGACGTTTTCTCGGAAGGCCTGGCCAATATCGCCGGTGATATTCTTCAGTTGATCCTGATTATCAGCGTTATGTTCTACACCGACTGGCGGCTTTCGTTGATCAGTTTGAGTACCGTTCCTCTGATGCTGGTATCCACTTATATTTTCAAAGAAAAAGTCAAGAAGTCCTTCAATATTGTTCGGACAGCCGTTTCTAATCTAAACTCGTTTGTTCAGGAGCACATTACGGGCATGAGTATCGTGCAGATTTTCAGTGCTGAGCCCATTGAACACCAGAAGTTTGAAGCTCTCAACAAAGAGCATAAAGATGCCAACATTAAGTCCATTCTTTATTACTCGGTGTATTACCCGGTTGCAGAAGTCATCTCGGCCATGGCGACGGGTTTAATTGTCTGGTACGGAGCGAAAGAGGTTATTGGCCTGACAACAAGTTACGGTACGATTACGGCCTTCATCATGTTCATTAACCTGTTCTTTCGCCCCATTCGCATGCTGGCCGATCGCTTCAATACTCTTCAAATGGGCGTAGTCAGTACCGACCGTATTTTGAAACTGCTGGATTCGGATGAGTATACCCAGAACGAAGGCACTTATACACCCGAAGAACTGCACGGTAGAGTAGAATTCCGAAACGTATGGTTTGCTTATAATGAACCGGAATTCGTTCTGAAAGACATTAGTTTTACCGTTGAAGCGGGTAAAACCATCGCTTTAGTCGGAGCTACGGGAGCGGGTAAGTCTTCAACGATTAACCTATTAAGCCGTTTTTATGAAATTCAGAAGGGGCAGATTCTCATTGATAATGTCGATCTGAAAAATTATGAACTAGGCTGGCTCAGAAGCCGGATTGGCGTGGTCTTGCAGGACGTTTTCCTGTTTTCGGATACCATTGAACGTAACATTACGCTCGGCGATCCGAGCATTACCCGGGAACAGGTGATTGAGGCTGCCAAGCTGGTCGGAGCTGATGAATTTATTCAGAAGTTACCCGGTACCTACAGCTATAACGTTATGGAACGCGGAGCCACGCTTTCGGTGGGTCAGCGTCAACTCATTTCGTTCGTTCGGGCACTGGTTCGTAACCCCCGCATCCTGATTCTGGACGAAGCCACCGCTTCTGTCGATACCGAAACCGAAGAACTGATTCAGAATGCCATCACGAAATTGATGAAAGGCCGAACGGCTATCGTTATTGCCCACCGACTGAGCACGATTCAAAACGCTGATCAGATTCTGGTGTTGGAAAAAGGTAAGATCGTCGAGGCAGGTAATCACGAAGAGTTACTAGAAAAAGAGGGGCATTATGCGAACTTGCACCGGATGCAGTATAAGGAATTAGTGTAGGGTTTTGATTTAGGGGTTTATATTAGGGCTGGTGAATACACCAGCCCTAGTTTTTTGTAAACGTTTCTGTCGCCATGGTTGGTGTCACCACCAACCATTACTCCTTCTCATAACAAGCCTTACCTAACTACAAAAATGGCTGGTGAAGACACCAGCCATGGCTTTGAAAATAACCCCAGCGGGGTTAAATACGAATAGCCCCGGATGCTAATCCGGGGTAACTGTAGATAGGACAAAACGTTAGTTTTTTCGCCATGGTTGGTGTCACCACCAACCATCACTCCTTCTCATAACAATCCTTACCTAACTACAAAAATGGCTGGTGAAGACACCAGCCATGGCTTTGAAAACAACCCCAGCGGGGTTAAATACGAATAGCCCCGGATGCTAATCTGGGGTAACTGTAAATAGGACAAAACGTTAGTTTTTACACAAGTAGATTATTACTACCCCTGTCTTTCTGCATGGTCACTCGGATGTATCCAGAACAGAGCTACCAATAAATCAACCCTGCCGGGGTTAGCGTTTTACAATGAAAACTCCAAACTCTATCGTATTTTTGCGTTCGTGAGTAAGAAAACCAAATATTACGTAGTCTGGCAGGGACGGCATCCGGGGATTTTTGATAACTGGGAAGACGCTAAAGCTCAGATTGAGGGCTTTAATGGAGCTCAGTATAAATCCTTTGAAGACAAACAACAGGCCGTTATGGCCTTTCGGGAAAATCCCCGGAAGTACATCGGTACGGCTAAAAAAGTCGAGTCAACTCCCAAGAATTCGGCCCTGGTCGGAAAGCCCATTACCCCTTCCCTAGCCGTCGATGCAGCCTGGAATACGGCTACTGGCGTTATGGAATATCAGGGCGTTGAATACCCTTCCGGCACGCTGATTTTTAGAATGGGACCTTTTGCCGACGGCACGAATAATGTCGGCGAATTTCTGGCGATTGTCCACGGATTGGCTTACCTCAAAAAAGTAAACAGTCAGCTGCCGATATACTCCGACTCCAGAACGGCCATTAGCTGGGTTCGTAACAAAGTCGCCAATACCAAACTTCCCGAAACGGAAGCCAACAAAATCCTGTTTGAATTAATTGATCGGGCTGAAACCTGGTTGAAAAATAATACGTATTCAACCAGAGTACTCAAATGGGAAACCGAATACTGGGGTGAAAATCCCGCCGATTTCGGACGTAAATAATTCCCCTTTTCATTGTACGCACTTACGTCATGGCCCGTAACTCTTTCTTTACATTCAAGCAATTTACCATTCATCAGGACCAGACTTCGATGAAAGTCTGCACGGATGCCTGCGTGCTGGGAGCCTGGACAAAAGTTACGAACACCCATTCCATTCTGGATATTGGCACCGGCACCGGCCTTTTACCGCTCATGCTGGCTCAACGCATTCATGAAGCAGAATATCGGATTGATGCCGTAGAAATTGATGCAAACTCAGCCGAACAGGCTCGACAAAATATTGCTCTGAGTCCCTTTCCCTCGCAGATTACTGTCATTGAATCGGCAATTCAGACACTAGAAGTAGACCGGAAGTATGAATTAATCATTTCAAATCCTCCTTTTTTTCAAAATTCCTTACGCTCACCGAAAGAAGGACGTAATCGAGCCGCTCACGACGAACGTTTAAGTTTTGCGGAATTAGCTCAGGCGGTTCATCGGCATTTATTACCCTCAGGAAGATTTACGGTTTTATTACCCGTTTTCGAAACTGAATTGTTAAGTAAAGAATTAGCCCCTTTGAATTTTTATCTACAGGAACAGCTAGTTTTGAAAAATTCCCCGGCTAAAGCTCCCTTCCGACTGGTCTCAACCTTTAGCAAAAGTCAAAATCGGAAGGAAATTCCAACAGAAACGCTTTGTATCCGCAATGAAGCGGACGAGTACACGCCGGAATTCGTAAATTTGCTAAAAGATTATTACCTGATTTTCTAA
Organism: Siphonobacter sp. SORGH_AS_0500; assembly: GCF_031453245.1. Lineage (NCBI taxonomy): Bacteria > Pseudomonadati > Bacteroidota > Cytophagia > Cytophagales > Cytophagaceae > Siphonobacter > Siphonobacter sp. SORGH_AS_0500. The sequence goes on along the minus strand of NZ_JAVIYT010000001.1, from coordinate 1,500,755 downwards.
ATAAACCCTCAGAGTAGATCAAATTTGTACCTGTTCACGTTACTCTACATCTGAATTTTCGCTGAGTTTATTTAGAAAACTTTCATTCACAGGATATTACGAGAATGCCACCATACCTTTATCAGTTATCCATTGTCATCCCCCTGTACAATGAAGAGGAGTCACTTCCTGAACTTTGTGCCTGGATTGAGCGGGTAATGAATGAACATCAGTTTACGTATGAAATCATTCTGGTGGATGACGGTAGTAACGATCACTCCCTGGCGGGTGATTCGCCAGCTTTCCCTCCAGAATCCGCACATTCGGGGCATGCGTTTTAGCCGCAATTATGGGAAATCAGCCGCTTTATATACGGGTTTTCAGGCCGCTTTAGGTCAGGTAATCATCACAATGGATGCTGACCTACAGGACAGCCCCGAGGAAATTCCTGAACTGTATCGCCTCATTACTGTCGAAGAATACGATCTTATCTCGGGCTGGAAGCAGAAGCGTTACGATCCACTTTCCAAGACGCTTCCAACTAAATTATTCAATGCCGTTTCCCGCTGGGTTTCAGGTGTTCAGTTGCATGACTTCAATTGTGGACTGAAAGCCTATGACGCTCCTGTGGCGAAATCCGTACGTTTGTACGGCGAAATGCACCGCAATATTCCCATTCTGGCCAAATGGAATGGCTTTTCTAAAATTGGAGAAAAGGTAGTACAGCACCGGGCTCGGAAATATGGCAAAACCAAATTCGGGTTAGAGCGTTTTATATACGGATTGCTGGATATGCTCACGATTGTGTTCGTCAATCGTTTTGGGAAGCGACCCATGCATTTATTTGGTACTTTTGGAGTAATTTCGTTTTTACTTGGATTTGTCGCTACGACTTGGCTGGGTATTGATAAGATTTACAGCGTTGCTGCAGGGCATAAATTTCGCAACCTGACTGACGATCCGAAGTTTTTCCTGGCCTTAACAGCTATTATTGTAGGCTCACAATTATTTCTGGCCGGCTTTCTCGGTGAGTTAATGGCTTCCAATGCTGAACGAACTACCGAATACAAGATTCGGGAAAAAGTAGGAATGGAAGAAAAAGTATAAGTGTTCTAGTGCTGAGTTATTTATAAAACATATTTGATTATTTTTAGCGACTATTGTCTGTCAAACCGCATTAAATCGGTTATTATCCTATGAGTTTTTCGACCCAAATTGCACACCCCTGGCACGGGGTTCCCATCGGGGAAAATGCCCCTGAAGTTGTTACCGCCTTCATTGAGATTGTACCCACGGATACGGTTAAATATGAAATTGACAAAGAAACGGGCTTTTTGAAAATTGACCGTCCTCAGCTTTTCTCTAACTATATGCCTTGTTTGTATGGCTTCCTGCCCCAAACCTACTGCGGCGATGCCATCGCTCAGTACGCTACAGAGCAGTCAGGTCGTAACATTCCTGAAGGTGATGGAGATCCGCTGGACATTTGTGTATGGGCAGAAAAAACCATCCCTCACGGTAATATCATCCTTCAGGCCATTCCCATCGGCGGTATTCGTCTGATCGACAAAGGCGAAGCGGACGATAAAATCATCGCCGTTCTGAAAAATGACGCCGTTTATGGTAGCTGGACTGACCTGAACGATTGCCCTAAAAGCGTATTAAACCGTCTGGTTCACTACTTCCTGACGTACAAAAATATTCCGGGCGAAGCCAAAGCTGTAATCGAAATTGATACGGTATATGGTCGTGATGTGGCTCACGAAGTAATTCGCAAGAGCCGTCAGGATTACCAAACCCTGACTTCGAAAACGGCCCTTATTTAAGGATAACCGTTCTCACGTCCTTTCATCCGCGGGAAATCCCGCTCAGACTTATTTCAAGCCCGTTGCAAGACGGGCTTGTTATTTTTATAGAATAACAATAGCTCATTACTACTTTTCCAAAACATTCTATAACACACCTTATGCTACAATTTCTGAAATATGTACTTGCTACCATTGTGGGCCTGTTACTCTTTTCGGTCGTTGCGTTTTTCTTAATTATTGGCATTGCCTCGGTTGTTGGCTCGGCTAGCGAAAGCGTAACGCTGGATGATAATTCTGTTTTAAAACTAGACCTGAACAAAAGCTTTACCGAACACGATAACGTATCGAATCCCTTATCTGATTTTAGTGGCCCTTTCATCAGCAACAAAAGTCAGGTGGGCGTAGTCCAATTAAAGCAAGCCTTAGCCTACGCTAAAACGGATTCAAAAATCAAGGGTATTTACCTGAAGGCCAACTCCCCCAGCACAGGATGGGCCGTTCTTGAAGAAGTTCGTAATGCCTTAATTGACTTCAAGAAATCCGGAAAATTTGTTTACTCCTACGGCGAAACATACACCGAGCAGGGTTATTACCTTTCTTCCGTAGCCGACAAAATTTACCTGAATCCATCCGGGGGAATTGATTTTAACGGATTGAATGCCGAATACGAATTCTACAAAGGCACCTTCGATAAGCTTGATATTAAACCTGTAGTCTTCCGTGTGGGTAACTACAAAAGTGCCGTGGAGCCTTTCCTTCGTGAAAACATGAGTGAAGAAAACCGCGAGCAGACCAAGTCTTTCCTGAACTCCATTTACAATCAGGTTTTGGATGAAGTGTCCAAAAGTCGTGGCGTGTCCGTGGCAGAATTGAAAACCATTGCCGATTCTCTGAAAGCTTACGAACCAACGGACGCTTTGAAGAACAAGATCGTCACTAACGTAGGTTACTACGATGAGTTTGATACCGCCATTCGTAAAGCCTTGAAAATTAACGAAGACCAGAAGGTTAATTACGTTAATCTGGACAAATACCAGAAAACGATTTCTGCGGATAAAGACGCTCCGAATACAGATAATAAAATTGCCGTTATCGTTGCCGAAGGTAGCATCGTAGACGGGAGCGACGACAGCGACGGACAAATTGCTTCCGAGAAAACAGCCGCTGAAATCCGTAAGGCTCGTAAGGATAAAAACGTGAAAGCCATTGTTTTACGAATCAATTCCCCCGGTGGTTCTGGTCTGGCGTCAGAAGTAATGTGGCGGGAGATTCAACTGGCTCGTGAGAAAAAACCAGTCATTGCGTCGATGTCTAATTATGCAGCTTCCGGTGGTTATTACCTGGCCATGGGTTGTAACAAAATCGTAGCTCAGCCCACGACGATTACGGGTTCCATCGGCGTATTCTCGCTATTTTTCCGCGTGGACGAATTCACGAAGAATAAGTTAGGAATCACTTTCGACCGCGTTAATACAAACGCTCACTCGGATTACCCTACGCTGACTCGCGAAATGGACGATTTCGAGAAAGCTCATTTCCAGCGTTCAACGGATCGCTTTTACGAGGTATTCACCAACAAAGCAGCTCAAGGCCGTAAAATGCCCGTTGAAAAACTCAGAGCTCTTGCGGGTGGCCGCGTGTGGTCTGGTTTGGAAGGCAAACAAAACGGATTGGTTGATGAATTAGGAGGTCTGGACAAAGCTATCTCACTAGCAGCTTCGGAGGCAAAACTGAAATCGGGTGAATACCGGGTTCGTTACCCTGCTAAAAAAGAATTCTTCGAAACCTTATTTGATACCGTAGATGCCGAGCAGGAAGCCCGCCTTATGAATTCAACTTTTGGTGATCTGGTTCCTTACGTTCAGAAACTGAAAAAATTACAGACCATGAATGGTTTACAGGCTCGTTTGCCTTACGAAATCAATATTCATTAAGACTAAAAATTTTCACCAATCAAAAGGGTCGTGCATTCCTCATGCACGACCCTTTTTTATTAAGTAATCCTATTCAATTATTAAAAACAGATTAAAAACCAGCAGTTAATAAGCCAACTTATCTTTAGTAGAAATGAGCTGATATACCTTTGTTTTTAATTAATCTAAATTAATTAAACTCTATGGTCAAAAAAATATATCTCCCATTTGTCTACTTCAGCTTATTATTAGTGCTTCTAACTCAAGCTGCCTTTTCGCAGCAAAAGCAAATGGACTTGGCTCCCGGAACGATTCACGGAGTCATTAAAACCGTCGCTGGCGAAGGTTTGGAAGGCGTTCACGTCATGGTTTCTGCTTCTAAAACAGGAACGACTACCGACGGAAATGGTCATTTTCAGTTATCGCTGGAACCCGGCAAATCCTATACGCTACATCTTTCCATCGTAGGGTATGAATCTGCTGTTCATCACATTAAAACCTCAACTTCAGGCGGCGTAGCATATACGTTCACACTGAATTCTGGCAGTACTGCTTTGCAACAGGTAGAAATCATTGGTCGGAAAGAGACGACGTACAAAACTTCGACCACCTTCATTGGTAGTAAATCCGCTACCAACCTCAAGGATCTGCCTCAATCGGTTTCCTACGCCAGTAAAGAACTCATCGCTGATCAGGGGGCGATACGAGTGGGTGAAGTGGTCAAGAACTTCAGCGGCGTTACTCAATTTACCTTTTATGACGACTTAACCATTCGTGGTTTTCGAATCAATGGACAGTCTAATACTCAGTTAATCAACGGTCTACGCACCAGCACGGGATTTTGGAAACAACCCCTGGTCAATTACCTGGAACGTGTAGAGGTACTGAAAGGCCCTTCTTCTGCTCTATTTGGAAACGCCAGCCCCGGCGGTACGGTCAACCGGGTCACTAAAAAGCCATTGGATGAAAATCGTAAATCACTGAGTATATCCTTAGGAAGTTTTAATAATTTCCGGGCTTTAGCCGACTTTACCGGCCCCGCCAGCAAGGATAGCACCTTGTTGTATCGTCTGAACTTGGGATATGAGAATGCCCAATCTTTCCGTGATTTACAGTTTGACAAAAACCTGATCATTGCCCCATCCTTCTCTTTCCTGCCCAATGATAAGACCCGTATCAATTTTGATCTGGTGTATAATGATTCAAGAAGTCGTCTGGATCGCGGGCAGTCGGTGTTTGGTAACAGTGATCTATATTCTACGCCAACGTCCCTCTCACTGAATACCGGTAACGACTATCTGAATGAACAGACTTATAACGTCTCACTATCGCTCAGTCGGAAGCTGACTAACTGGCTTAGTTTCAACGCGGCCTACATGAAAACTGGCTATTCGGAAGACTTGTACGAACACCGTTCAGCCAATGGATATGGCGTAGATGCGACAGGGGCTGCGATACCTGACAAAGTAGCCATGCAGGTATTCATGCGGAAACGAAACCGATTCATTGACAACTTTTCTGGATACTTCAATGTGGAAGGCTCAACGGGCCCTTTGGAACACCGTCTGATCCTTGGGTATGATTACGGTAGTGAAAAACTGCCCGTAGGGGGTTCGCAATTGCAAGCCGTTGGTTACCGCAATGCTGCGAATAACGGATTTATTGCTAGCTACAATCCGGCTAATAAGTCTCGCTATTTACTTGATGGCAGCGGTAATCCGGTGCCGAATGTTCCCCACTTTGATCTGAGCAATATTCTGAATTCACAACGCATTCAGGATGATAGCAAGCTGTTCTACACCCAACGTTCATTTGATCCCACGTACTATTACCTCAATGCCGCATACCTTCAGGAACAACTTAAAATAGGCCGTTTCCAGGCTCTACTGGGGGTTCGTTATGAAAACTATACGGACTTTGATAAGTATAAAACTTCCAGCCAGAAGAAGACCAACCAGTCGGTATGGTTACCTCGTTTTGGTTTAGTGTTTACCGCGAATGCAAACGTTAACCTGTATGCTACTTACGTTCAGGGATATAATCCACAGACTGCTTCATCCATTGCCAATCCGAACGCTGGCGGACCGTTTAAACCCATGGAAAGTAATATGATCGAAGCCGGAGCAAAATCCAGTTGGCTTGAAGATCGTCTGACGGCTTCTTTCGCGGTTTATCAGATCAGACAAACGAATACGCTTTACAACGCTAATGACGCTCAGAACCCTGATTTATTACGCCAAGTGGGAGCAGAAGTGTCTCGCGGAATTGAATTTGACGTAATCGGACGAATTCTGCCGAACTGGAGTGTCATTGCTTCGTATGCCTATAACAAAGCCCAAATTACAGAGACATTAATCGAAGCCGAACGTAATATTCAGAAGCCAAATGCTCCCCGCAATCTGGCTAACTTCTGGACGCGTTATTCCATCGCAAACGGTGACTTCAAAGGCTTGGGGTTTGGTTTAGGAGCCAATTTTGTAGACAAGCGTAATCTTTCCATTAACCTCACGCAGACGATTCCTTCGTATCTGTTGTTCAACGCAGCCGTATATTACAATGTGGGTAGGGTTCAGCTTCAGTACAACCTGAATAACATTACCAATAAGACGTATTGGGTAGGTGGTTACGACTACATTCGCCTCTTCCCCGGTGCTCCGTCCAATTCGCTGTTAACGATTAACTATACGTTCTGATTTCATAAAACTAAAAGGACGATTGGCAAAAGCTAATCGTCCTTTTATGTGAACATTACTTGGCCGCAACCCGCCAGACTTTACCACCCCCATCGTCAGTTACCAGCATAGAACCGTCTTTCAAGTAGAACGTTCCTACCGGACGACCGTACACTTCTCCTGATTCAGGATTAGCAATAAATCCGGTTAGGAAATCCTGGGGTTTTCCAGCAGGCTTTCCATTCTTAAAGGGTACAAATACCACCTTATAACCCACCAGTTCCGAGCGATTCCAGGAACCATGTTGCCCTACATAGGCTCCCTGACGGAAGGCCGCCGGGAATTTATCTCCTTTGTAGAACGCCAGGCCCAGCGAGGCCGTGTGCGAACCCAAATCTACGTCGGGTACAACCGTTTTCTTCACAGCTTCGGGATTTTCACCTTTGCGGCGGGGATCTTCGTGCGGGCCCCAATAAGCAAAAGGCCAACCGTAGAAAGCACCTTCTTTTACCTGAGTCAAATAATCAGGCACGAGTTCGTCGCCCAGTTCATCCCGCTCATTTACTGCCGACCAGAGTTTTTTCGTGTTAGGCTCCCAATCCATGCCAACGGGGTTACGAATGCCGCTCACGTATATTTTTTCGCCGGAACCATCGGGATTAATTTCCAGGATACTAGCCCGACGCACTTCGTTTTCCATGCCGTGTTCAGCTACGTTACTTCCTGAACCTACAGAAACATAAATTTTCGAGCCGTCACTATTGGCTAGCAGGTTACGCGTCCAGTGGTTGTTATAACCACCCGCGGGTAAATCCAGGATTTTTTGCCCTTTAGCTGTAATCTTGGTATCTCCTTCTTTGTAAGGAAACTTCAGAATGCCGTCGGTATTAGCTACGTAGAAATCATTTTTGATTAACAACATCCCAAAAGGCTGATTGAGGTCTTTCAGGAAAATTTCACGCACATCGGGTTTACCGTCTTTATTAGTATCGCGGAGGAGGGTAATGCGGTTGGCACTAAGTCCGTCATCCGAACGGGATTTAATCTTGCCGGAAACCTGCTCCTGTACGCGTTTGGCACCTTTGGTTTCGGTATTAGATTCTACAATCAGTACATCTCCGTTAGGTAACTGATAGGCCCAGCGTGGGCTTTTGAGGTTACCAGCGTATTCAGTTACCACAAAGCCTTCGGGAGCTTTGGGCATCTGCCCATCAGACCAGCCAATGATATTACTGTATTTATTTTTAGGCTTGGATGGCTCCGGTAAATTTACTTTTTGAGGCACCTCTTCCGTTGCCACCGTCTGGGTAGAATCGGCTTCGGCTTTTTCGTTCGAAGATTTCTGAGCACACTGCACACAGGTAATAATGAAGAAACCCGTGACTATTATCGTTAAGGCTGAAAAGCTGGAATGAAATCGGTTTATCATGGGATGTTTTGATTAATTCAAAACATCCCCGAAAAATAAATGTGCCAGTATGGAAGTGAGGGGGTTGATAGGGTTGGATGTGTTTGAGTTAGTTTGAAAGTTTGATTGTCGTTTGAGCCTTTGAAAACGTTTGAGCCAATTAGAGAGTCTTACCCTACTAGATCATACTTGCTCAAACTAATTCAAACCTGATCAAACCTAACTCAACCCTGACTACTAGAGCGAGTTTCCATCTAGTTCCTACCCCAACGTGCAGGCAGAACCTGCCGTTCCCACTCCAAGTCTGTCATCCAGAGCAAAGGAACGTATATACTTTTGTAAGCTTACCTGGCTTTGGAAAAGCTTTACTCCCCTAATCTACAGAAGCTCTCTCTACCTTCGAAAGAACAGTGAGGGTAGTTTATTGATGACTAGATCACACTTTTTCAAACCGATTCAAACCTGATCTAACTCCTCAAACCAAAGCCTTCCGCATGGTATAATGCTGAATTTCGTTGAAAAGCAGGTAACTCGTTTTTGTGATTTCGTAACCGATGGATTGGTAGAAAGGCACGGCATTTTCGCGGGCTTCCAGAATGATCTCGGTTAACCCCTGCCCTAAAGCCAATGCCTCCAGGTAACTCATTAGCTTTTTTCCAACCCCTTTACCCTGGGCAGCCGTTGACACCGCTACACAGCGTACCTGCCCTACACCGGGTTCGTTGGTTTGTAAGCGGGCTACACCTAGTATTTTTCCGCCTTCATCAAAAGCAGCGGCGTGAATGACCTGATCTTCATCGGCTAACCTTTCACTGCCCGGCGGCTGATTCCAGGGATCGCGAAGGACGTCAAATCGCAGTTGGTAATAAGCTTTCCACTCTTCGGGAGTCTGAGGAGAACGAACTATAATCATAGCTACTGAAAATGTAAATAATTGAGCAATTTCTGAGGAAGGTACGGCCTGAGTCAACGTAAATCCAGCCTTTTCAAACACTTGCTTTAGTTCTGATGCGGTAAACAAGGGCTTACCACAGCCTTCATGCCGTTCGCCCGAAAACTGAGCGATTTGTTCCTCGACAAAAACAGAACCATTTTCCTTCATAACCCGTCTGATTTCCTGAAGCATCGCTGCCTGTTCGGAGAACTCATGAAAGGCATTACTCAGGATGAGTTTATCTAAACTTTGGTCGGATAATGGAATTTTCTGCGGGGTGTTGATTATAACCTGAAAGCGACTCGTATTGAGTTTCGAGTAATGCTTTTCCCAATAACCAACCGCCGCCTGCACTTCTTCTTCATTAAGAATTTCAGGATTAATATCCATCAAAACGAAGTTCAGGTTCCCTAGCAGTACTCCCAAGCCAATTTCCCAGATTCCCCCGCCGCAACCTAAGCTACCTATTTTTTCGTTCGGCTGGAAGTTAAATGTCTCGAGAAACTGATGCATAGAAAGGATATTAAACAGCGAAGGCCGGTCAAAACCAGCCTTCTACGTATCATAATCAATCAGGGATTATAGAAGTAATCCGGCGATGGTTGCACTCATGTAACTAGCCAGCGTTCCGCAAATCAGAGCTTTAAAGCCCAATTTAGCTAAATCCGAACGACGGGTGGGAGCTAACTCTCCAATTCCCCCTACCTGAATAGCAATGGAACTGAAGTTTGCAAATCCACACAAAGCGAAACTGGTAATTGCAATCGTTTTGGGGTCCAGCTCGCCTTTCATTTTAATCAGATCCAGGTAAGCCACGAATTCGTTCACTACCATTTTAGTACCCATCAACGCACCCGCTTGTTCAATATCCTGACTCGGCACCCCCATACACCAGGCAAAAACGGAGAAGATTTTTCCTAAAAACCAGTTCAGGCTCAAGTCACCCATGCCAAAGATATAGTAACCAATTCTCCAGAAAATCGAATCGACCAGAGCAATCAGAGCAATGAAACCGATCAGCATCGCCACCACGTTGAAAGCCACTTTCAGACCCTCGCCCGCACCCGCCGCAATGGCATCCAGCAAGTTGGCGTGGTGCTTTTTCACTTCCAGCTTTACTACACCTTTGGTAGCGGATTCTTCCGTTTCAGGAAATACGATTTTTGAGATCACCAAAGCTCCGGGAGCCGCCATTAAGCTAGCGGCCAGTAAGTACGAAGCTTCTACGCCCAACTTGATATACGTTGCCATAACGCCCCCGGCAATACAGGCAAAACTACCCGTCATGGAAGCCATTAACTCCGACTTGGTCATGTCTTTCAGGTAAGGCTTCACCATGATCTGAGCCTCAACCTGACCTACGAAAGCACTGGAAACGTTCGAAAGAGCCTCGGCTCCACTCACGCCCATTAGCCAGTACATTCCCCGGGCTAATACCGAAATAATCCGCTGCATCAGTCCAAGGTGATAAAGCATGTTTACCAGTACTGCCACAAAAATGATGGTGGGGACAATCTGAAAAAAGAAAATGAAATTATTGGACGCACCAAAAACGCTCGTCAATAAGGGAGAATTGACTAAAGGGCCAAACACGAAAGTGGCTCCTTCGCTGGCTTTATCCAGTAATTTTTTAACCAGTTCACCTACGAATCCAAAAACTTGCTGACCCAAAGATGTCTTCAAAATGAAAACGGCCAGACCAATTTGTAGAGCCAGACCCACGCCTACAGTTCGGTAATTAATGGCTTTACGGTTATTGGAAAGGGCAAAGGCAAGGCCTAAAATTACGGCAATGCCAATCAAGCCGGTGAATCGATCCATGTGGTAAGGGGAAAAATATAATGCTTAAGTGTGATGAAACCCTGCGAAAATAACCGATTCTGGCTCTGATACCAAACGAATTAGTGAGTTAACCGCTTCTTTAATTTTCCTTACGTTTCAGAATTTTCCAAGGGCACAGGCAACTTTTCTGCCCTTCTCTACGAGTAAGGAGTCGGTACTATTTCAAACTTCAAGACTCCTTTTTGTATGCTATTCAGAAAAATTATGCTCTCTGTGCTGTTCCTGGCTGGAATGGGGGGAATGTCAGCTTGTAAAAAATCATCGGAAGAAACGCCTCGTATGGACGTTTCCATCCAGCAAACCGGTCTGGGAGACGTGCTGGTGGATAAGCAGGGAAAAACGCTTTATCTCTTTGCCAAAGATGTAGCCGGGCCTTCTACCTGTACCGGCGGCTGTCTGACCGCCTGGCCCGCTTTCTACCAGGAAAACCCTACGCTGGGAAATGGATTAGCCGCTGCTGATTTCGCCACTATTACCCGCTCGGATGGGGCTAAACAAACGACGTATAAAGGCTGGCCCTTGTATTACTTCCAGGGCGATGCAGCCAGCGGAGATACCAAGGGCGATAAAGTAGAATCGGTTTGGTTTGTGGCCAAGCCTCATTTCAGCCTCATGATTGGGGCCGGGCAATTACTGGGTAATGACGGGAAGAATTATACTAGTGCCTACGCCGAAGGAACAGGCCAGACCATCTATCTGGTTGATAGCGTAGGACACACCTTATATGCCTTTGCCCCCGATAAAAACGGAAAAAACACATACACTAAATCAGACTTTAGTAATAACGCCACCTGGCCACTGGCTGAGTTTTCGGCTAAAAATGTTCCTTCTTTGGTAAGTGCAGATGATTTTAAAACGATTACTGTCTTTGGTCGTACGCAATTAACTTACAAGGGCTGGCCCCTTTATTACTTCGGACCAGACAATAGCCAACGCGGGAGCACAAAAGGCTTGAGCGTTCCCCGGCCCGGCGTTTGGCCCATTGTTAATCAGAACTCTAGCGTAGCTCCGAACTAGTGCGTTTTTTTCGCAGAAAGAAGAATAAAATCCAGGAAAGGACGAGCAGGGCAATGGTTATCTGCAAAGGTAAATTGTGCTGCTCGTCCAGTTCTTTAACCCGTTTCCGGTAATTTTCCAGATCACGCCGCAGCAATTTATTTTCTTCCATTAAGGCTCCGCTTTCGCCTAAATAAGAGTTCGCCTTCTGAGCTACATCGGAATTCCGGCGACGTAACTCGGCGACCTCCCCCTGCTTCATTCGATTCAATTCTGCCAGAATTTCGTTGTCTTTCGCCAGAATATTCTCCAGTGTTTCAATGATGTTGCGTAAATCTTTCTTCGACTGTCCGCCGAAAAAAGCATTACGTTCCTGTTGATCCTGAGCCCATTTTTTATACAAAGTTCCGCGTTGTCCTACCAATACATTAAGCACCGAATCAGGATGAGCAACGTAGCTGTATCGCATATTTTGCGAGTAGCTGGTGAGAGAGAATAGCAGAAGGCCGAGAGCAAATATTAATCGCATAGGTCGTTTAATTTTGGATTACCTATACTTACTAAAAAGCGATTAGGATTGTTTAAGCCCTTCTGAAGATCTGCTTAAACAATCCTAATCGCTCGTATGCTATGTTTGAGGGGTACCTAAAAAAGCAATTGATCCGACAGACTTTCTTCCGTTACCTCGTAAAACTTCTGGTGAATATTGAAAGGTTCTTCATCCGCTTTCCGGGGACATTTTTTATAACTGCCATCCTCTTTCAAGGTGTAGGCATTTACATTGTCCTTCAGGTTATAATCCAGAATCAGAACGGCCTGCTGCTGAACTTTCGGATCGATTAAGCGGAATAAAGATTCAATCCGTTTGTCAAAACTCCGAACCATCAAGTCTGCACTGCCACCGTAAATTTTAGGTTGGCCATCATTATGGAAATAGAAGAGACGGGTATGTTCCAGATATTCCCCGACAATCGAACGAACCGTAATGTTTTCCGATAACCCTTCCCGACCGGGCCGCAAACAGCAAATACCCCGAACAATTAATTTGATAGGAACACCCGCTTGCGAAGCCAGGTATAACTCATCAATGGTTTCCCGATCTTCCAGCGAGTTAATTTTCAAACAGATCCCTGCCGTTTTTCCTTCCTTAGCGTTCGCCGCCTCGGCTCGAATTAACTCAATGAGGTTATTCCGCATATCGCCGGGAGCCGTAATCAGGTTTTGATAACTACTGGGCAGTGAATGCCCGGTAATCACGTTAAAGAATTCGGCTACATCGCTTGTATACTTTTCGTTGGAAGTTAATAACCCCACGTCAGTATACAATTTGGCGGTGTCTTCATTATAGTTACCACTCGACAAGTGAGCATAACGTTTCACGCCATCCCCTTCAGCCCGTACGATGAGTAATAGTTTCGTGTGGGTTTTGTAACGGCCAATGCCGTGAATCACGAAGCAGCCAGCTTTTTGCAGACGCTCAGCTTCACGAATGTTATTCTCTTCGTCGAAACGAGCCTTTACTTCAAATAATACGGCTACGTTTTTGCCATTTTCAGCGGCTTTCAGTAAGGCTGCCGTTACCCGGGAATTTTTTGCAACCCGGTAAATCGTCAGCTTAATACTAAGCACATTGGGATCTTCTGCCGCCTGTTCGAGTAACTGAAGAACGGGTTCGAAATTATTATAGGGGTGATGCAAAAACACATCACGGTCTTTCAGCGATGAGAAGATTCCGTCCACCCCTCCCCGAGGCATCCCCAACGGAGCCACGGGCATGGGCGATTTCGGTAACTCGTCGCGGAACTCGGGATGGCGGATGATTTGCCACATGGACGAAAAGTCAATGAGCCGATCCGCGTAGAAAATGTTCAGGTCATCAATTTCCCATTTCTTCTTGAAGATATTAATAACCCATTCGGAACAGTTTGGCTCAACAGCAATTTTCACCACCCGACCTAACCGACGGTTTTTTACTTTCTGACGAATTTCATCAATGATATCGTCTTCTACGTCGTCAATATCTTCTACTGAAAAATCGCCGTTACGAATGATTCGTAATAAGCTGACATTCAGAATTTCAATATTGCGGTAAAGCTTATAAATTTCGTGACGAACGATTTCTTCCATCGGTAAGAAAACCACTTCTTCACCCCGGTCAATGACATAAAAACGGGGTAGATTTTGTGGAATCTGGATGAAAGAAAGTTTCTTCTCGGCCTGATCTTTCTTGGTAACGTTCTGGTTTTTGGTAACAACCGTAAACGTCAGCGTCTTGGGAATAAGACTGGGAAAGGTGTGCGTCTGGTCATACACCATTGGCGTCAGCATCGGAAAAATCGTCCGATCAAAGTGACGGATGGCTGATTCGGCTTCTTCTTCGGTTAAATCTTCCCACTGGGCTAATCGTAATTCATGCTCTGGGAACTGAGGTAATAATTCGTCCCGGAAAATGCGGCTACGTTCTTCGTGAAAACGCTGAATAGCCGAAAGTAGCGTCTGACGGAAAGGCCATTCCCGAAGACCCGAGTAATCTACCCGTTCTTTCTTATAATCCAGATAGTTATATAAACTTCCTACCCGGATGGAAAAGAATTCATCCAGGTTTGAAGCGGTAATAGCCAGAAATTTCAATCGGTCAAATAAGGTACGCTGCGAATCACGAACCTGGTCAAGTACGCGTTCATTAAAAGCCAGCCAGCTTAAATCCCGGCTTATATAGGCGGATTGCCCGATAGTAGAACTTACTTTTTCCTGGCTACGAGCCAGACGTTTTTGGTCTTCCATAAAATTACGAAAACGGATCAGTCGCCGAAAAAACGACAAAAGGCCCGAAGATCGCGAGCCTTTCGATAAACGGTGCACTATGGTGTTTCTTCTAGACACAAAACAAACCTATTTTATCGCTGAGCTTATTTTAAACAATATTATCCTTTTGTTAACAAATAAGCGATTCGCATGATCAGAATACTTACTTATCAGAAACGGAGTTTTTTACTCAGTTATTATTATGCAACTGAGACTTGACTGCGGCATATTCTGAGCCAATTGTCGCCATTTCCTTAACCAGAAAAGTCTGCAATTGTTCGTTAAAAACGGCCTTTTCTTCCACCGAAAGCGAGGCATATAAATCCTTCAATTCCTGATTAATAACGGCTCTTTCGGCCTCATTTTCAGCCTTAATGGAACGAATATGGTAGGATTTAAAATCGTAGGTCATGCTTGTATAAGGTTTGATGGTTCGAGTCGTTTAAGTTTTCATCTTCATTTGGCACATACGCTGTTGCATATGTCGATCCGACTGCTGGAATATAAATTCAAAAGCACTTTCCCACATAGAGAAGCGACTTCATCGCGTCTGGCTTTCCCTGCCATGGCTGGTGTCTTACCAGCCATTTGTACGCAAACCGTGGTTGCGTGGTTGGTGTCTCACCAACCACGGCGTACTTTTCAAGTAACAAAAATACCTTTTACCCAGACGCGATAAATCGACATCTCTACGAAAAGAATAAAAAAAGTGGTGGATGTTTTCATCACCCACCACCCTTATGAATCATCCGTTTATGGACTAGATATCAATCTTCGCGTACTTCGCATTGCGTTCGATGAATTCCCGACGGGGAGCAACTTCGTCACCCATCAGCATCGAGAACACGTGATCAGCATCAGCCGCACTTTCAATCGTTACCTGCTTCAGCGTACGGGTGTCGGGGTTCATGGTTGTTTCCCACAACTGTTCAGCGTTCATTTCACCCAAACCTTTATAGCGTTGCACGCTTACTGAATCCGGGCGATCTCCACCAATTTCCAGCGTAGCCCGCTCGCGTTGTTGCTCCGTCCAGCAATAACGGAATTGCTGACCTTTTTTCACCTGATACAGCGGCGGTTGAGCAATGTACACGTATCCCTGATCGACCAGATCTTTCATATAACGGAAGAAGAAGGTCAGGATCAGTGTACGAATGTGACTCCCATCGACGTCGGCATCGGTCATGATTACGATCTTGTGGTAACGCAGCTTGTCCAGATTGAGGGCTCTTTCATCGCCTTCTTTTCCAAACTGTACGCCCAGAGCGGTAATCATGTTCTTAATCTCTTCGTTTTCGTAGATTTTATATTCCTGAGCTTTTTCTACGTTCAGGATTTTACCACGTAATGGAAGAATGGCCTGGAAATTCCGGTTACGACCCTGCTTAGCCGTTCCCCCTGCCGAGTCCCCCTCAACGAGGAATAACTCACACAGTTCCGCATCCGATTCTGAGCAGTCGGCCAGCTTACCAGGTAAGCCACCGCCCCCAAGAACCGTTTTACGCTGAACGGCTTCACGAGCTTTGCGAGCGGCAATCCGGGCCTTGGCCGCAATGATTACTTTATCAACAATGACTTTGGCTTCTTTCGGATGTTCTTCCAGCCAGGTTTGTAACATATCCGCTACCACCTGAGAAACCGCACCCGCTACCTCGCCATTCCCTAATTTCGTTTTTGTCTGGCCTTCAAACTGAGGCTCGGCTACTTTCACTGAAATAACTGCCGTCAGACCTTCGCGGAAATCTTCGCCGGAAATTTCAATTTTTTCCTTCGCCAGCATTCCGTTCTTATCCGCATAGTTTTTCAGTGTACGCGTTAACGCACCCCGGAAACCAGCTACGTGAGTACCGCCTTCAATTGTGTTAATGTTGTTTACATAACTGAATACGTTCTCTGAATAAGAGGTATTGTAAACCATGGATACCTGAACCGGAATCGAAGCTTTCTCTGATGATTCCATGTAAATAGGATCAGCTAACAGAGCTTCACGCGTTCCATCCAGGTATTTAACGAATTCGATCAGACCACCTTCTGAGTAAAACTCCTCGGTCAGGGGTTCTTCGGCTTCGTTTTTATCCCGCATATCCGTCAGGTAAATGCGGATCCCTTTATTGAGGTACGCTAATTCCCGCAGACGTTGGGCAACGGTTTCAAATTTGTATTCCGTAACCGTAAAAATGGTAGCATCTGGCTGAAAACGAACCGTGGTACCGGTGCGATCCCCAGCTTCACCTATCACGCGAACGGGATATTGAGGAACCCCGATTTTATACTCCTGCTCGAAGATTTTACCTTCGCGGTAGACGTTCACTTTCAGGTCCGTTGACAGGGCGTTCACGCAGGAAACCCCCACTCCGTGCAAACCACCGGATACTTTGTAAGAACCTTTATCGAACTTACCACCGGCGTGCAAAACGGTCATTACTACCTCAAGAGCCGACTTTTTCTCTTTCGAGTGCATTCCCGTAGGAATACCCCGGCCATTATCTTCAACGGTAATCGAATTGTCTTCGTTGATGGTAACCCGAATGGTATCACAATGACCCGCCAGAGCTTCGTCAATCGAGTTATCTACTACTTCCCAGATTAAGTGGTGAAGCCCTTTTGCCCCTACATCTCCAATGTACATGGAAGGACGTTTCCGCACGGCTTCGAGCCCTTCCAACACCTGAATATTATCGGCACCATAGTCATTGCGGGCCGTTACGACCTTATCTTCTTCCAAAACTTCGTTGGTCATAAATACTTGGTTTTTAGACTATTAGGCAAACTATTATAATCGCCCCTCCATTCGAAATAAACTTGGTAAAAATACAATTTTTTAGCCAGAAAATGGCCTTTTTTTCAAAGAAAATCACAAAAAAACAAAGACTTTCAGGTGAATTTGAAAAGACCAGAACTGAAACTCGAAATTCATGTACCTTTCGCCCAGTTTATTACGGATTACCCGGTACGGATAACGTAGAAAACCTGAAAATCGTGTTCAATTATATTTCTGCTGTCTTTCGAAACGCCAAGCGAAGACAGCCTGTTTTCGGGAGATCTAACGCCCGGTAACTCCTTATTAATCAACCATAAAAAACCTTTAATAATTCCCCTTTTGCCGATGTTCACCAGTCAGAAGCATTTGTTCTCACTGGACGACTCCGTTCATTACCTGAATGGAGCTTCCATGTCGCCCTTGTTGAAAAGTGTAGAAGAAGCGGGCATTAAAGGCTTGCTCCGAAAATCGCAGCCCCAATCCATTGTTCAGGATGATTATTTCACGGATGTAGAAACCGTTCGAAGGCTCTTTGGGCAACTTATCCAGGCCCCTACGGAACGCATCGCCATTATCCCTTCCGTCTCCTACGGAATGGCGAACGTAGCCAAGAACCTGAAAGCCCAGCCGGGTCAGCATATCCTGGTCGTGGAAGGGGAATTCCCCTCCGATGTATACGCATGGGAGGAAGTTTGCGAAACGCAGCAACTGGAACTGATTACCATTGATCGAACCGAAGATGGCCCCAGCTGGAGCGAAGCAATTCTGAAGGGCATATCCGAACGTACTGCTTTGGTGTTATTAGCTCCGTTACACTGGTCAGATGGCCTGTTATTTGATCTGAAAAACATTGCTCAGCGTTGCCGGAAAACGGGCACGCTTCTAGTGATCGATGGCACACAGGCCGTTGGGGCCATACCTTTTGACTTAAGTGAGATTCAGGCAGATGCCGTGATTGTGGCGGGTTATAAATGGCTGCTGGGCACCTACGGAATGGGACTGGCCTATTACGGCCCAGCCTTTGATGAAGGTCGTTCCATCGAACAGAGTTGGATTAATCGCAAAGGCAGCGATAATTTCCGGTCGCTGATGAGTTATACGCAGGAATTTCGTCCGGGAGCAAGCCGGTATTCCATGGGCGAACAGAGTAACTTCATTCAGATTCCTATGCAGAAAGTCGCGTTACAGCAACTTCTGGACTGGACCCCACAAGCCGTACAGCATTACTCCCGTACCCTGGTTAATCCCTTTGTAGAACGCTGGCAGGAGCTTGGTTTTCAACTCGCCGAGGAGTCTCAACGAGCTTCGCATTTGTTTGGTCTGCGGCACAACGTCCTGAATCACGAACGATTGAAGCAGGAATTAAGTCAGCGAAAGGTATTCATTTCAACCCGGGGAACAATCCTGAGAATTGCAGTCCACGTCTATAACGAACCGCAGGATCTGGAAGCCTTAACGGAAGCCCTGGAAGCGAGTTTAGGAAAGTAGTTTGATGAGGTTTGATGCGGTTTGGTTTTGTTGAAAGGTTTGAACGAATGTATACTAATCCTAGACCCTCTTTTCAAACCTCAAACTTTTTGCTCAAACCCATCAAACCTCAAACGATAGTATTAATCTTCAGGATAAGGAATGAAGATAAACTTGGTAAATTCTTGGTCGATGATGAAAAGACAAGCGAATTCGGCGGGGTCTTTGTAGTTTTCCTTGAAAAGCTCTTCTCCGTCTTCGCCAATGATTTCACGCTGTAAGAACTCTTCCAGAAACGTGGCATAATAATACCATTCGTTCCCATTCATTTCGCCACGACCAATCAAAGCCGAGCCAATGGGTTGCGTTTGTTGACAGGCTACAAAAATGGGGTAATTTGAAAAGCCCCGCTGACGAATCTGGTGGGCGGCTTCCTGAATGAATTCAGAAACTTTCACGAAATCAGCGGTGATACTTCCCAGGTATTTCCCGCTCAACTCAGGCGAGTTAGGGGCATTCGATAATGCTTCGGGTTCGTCGATCATTTTACTCAGTTTTCAGTGGCTTGTTTTCAGTTTTCAGTTAATGCTCACTTCTAGAGAATAACACTTTCCAATCGCTAAAAACTTGCCCTATTTTTAATTTCATTAGTGAAGTTTTCGTTGCTGCATGATCAAATAACTGAAAACCGTAAACAGACAACTGAAAACTAAACTTATCTTCTCGCGGCTAGTAGTAGCCCTAGGTCTTTGTATCTTAAATTAAAAAGTCTTGCGATGTGAGCGTTGGTTACCGATCCATTATGTACGTATACGCCCCGCATAAACCATTTGTTAGCAAACATCATTTCTTCGATGCCACCTAGTGTTCCGGTCTTTAGCAGAAAAGGCAGAAATACATTACTCAGAGCCATACTCGCCGTGCGGGCTACGCGACTGGGAATATTCGGCACACAGTAATGAATGACCCCGTGTTTCTTATACGTCGGATTTTTATGACTGGTCATTTCTGACGTCTCAAAATTACCGCCCTGATCAATCGATACATCAATAACGACAGAATTTGGTCGCATCCGGGCAACCATTTCTTCGGTTACCACCATCGGGCTACGGCCTTCTTCGCTCCGAATTGCTCCGATCACGACGTCCGCTCGCTGAATAGCATCTGACAGAATATCCGAATGAATAATGCTCGTATAAATCGGCTGACCCACGGCATATCGTAATCGCTGCAAGCGGTAGGTATCTTTATCAAATACCTGAACCTGAGCCCCTAATCCGATTGCCATTCGAGTAGCGTATTCAGCTACTGTCCCCGCTCCCAGAATCACTACCTTCGTTGGGGGGACACCCGTAATACCACCCAGAATAATTCCTTTTCCCGAATGAACGCCGCTGAGATACTCGGCCGCCACCATCATCACCGTACTCCCCGCAATTTCGCTCATGGTACGAATAATAGGCTTTGCTCCCGACTTATCTTCAATGTATTCAAACGCGATGGCCGTTACTTTTTTCTCATTCAAAGCCGCAAAATATTCCTGCGTACGGTTGGGTAAGGTCAGGGCCGAAATCAGGGTACTTCCCGCTTTCAGGTATTTATATTCCGCTTCGGTAACGGGTTCTACCTTCAGAATGACATCCGCCGCGTAAGCTTCCTCGGGCGAATACACGATACGGGCACCAGCCTCCTGGTAATCGTGATCACTGAACTGGGCACCATCGCCCGCTCCGCTCTCCACGATCACATGATGACCATTACGAACCAGTAAGGAAACCGCCTCAGGAACTAAAGTAATCCGATGATCCAGAAAGGAAATTTCTTTAGGTAACCCTATTTGTAGTGTATGCTCTTGGGTCTTGAGAGGGGCCAATTGCTCTTGCGGATACAAAAGCGTCTGCTGGGCCAAAGCCTCAAAACCTGTTTGTTGTACTTTAGGAACGCTCATAATGAAGCATTTAACCCGTTTTCTTTAGAATAGCTG
Source organism: Siphonobacter sp. SORGH_AS_0500 (assembly GCF_031453245.1). Lineage (NCBI taxonomy): Bacteria > Pseudomonadati > Bacteroidota > Cytophagia > Cytophagales > Cytophagaceae > Siphonobacter > Siphonobacter sp. SORGH_AS_0500. The sequence goes on along the minus strand of NZ_JAVIYT010000001.1, from coordinate 1,480,186 downwards.
TATGCTAAAAAGGTATCCAAGTAATAATTATAGTCCGATCTGGACGCTGCCCGATCGGCTTTACTTTGGCAAAGATACGCTTTTACGCGGGAAGGCTCGTTTAAGTTTTTGGCTCCCGATAAACTCAATCCATAAAAATGGGGTTAATTTTAGTAAGGGAACCGTAGCTTACTGCCTCCTGTTCTCTGGTAACTATCGCAAGGGCTCTTTTCCAACCACAAGCTTAACCTGATCAACGTTTATGCTCGGCCATCGTTTTTCTGATTTTGTACCTGATATTCAACAGGATTCCCAGCAGGCCAAGTTTGACCAGCTGCTCAATATTTTCAATCAATTACTAACCATGACCAGTGGCGACGTAGCTCAGGCGATGTCCTGGCTGACGCAACTGGATAAACAATACAAACTCACCGACGAAAATTACGGCATCGGTGATTTCTTTGAAGACCTGAAAAAGAAGGGGTACATCACCGAAGAAAACGCCGAAGGCGAAGTCGGATTAACCTCGAAAGGCGAGCAATCCATTCGCAAGCAATCATTAGATGAGATTTTCGGGAAACTGAAAAAATCCCGTTCGGGTGGTAATCACCGTACATCGCAGGCGGGTCAGGGTGATGAAGCCACGTCAGATCGCCGTTCATTCCAGTTTGGGGATTCACTGGAATCCATTGCCATGACGGAATCCATTCGTAATGCCCAGATTAACAACGGAATTGGTGAGTTCATGATGACCGAAAACGACCTGGAAATTGTCGATACGGAATTCAAGGCCCAAACCAGTACCGTGTTAATGATCGACATTAGTCACTCGATGATTCTCTACGGTGAAGACCGCATTACTCCTGCTAAAAAGGTGGCGATGGCTTTGTCGGAGTTAATCATGACGAAGTATCCGAAAGACACGCTAGATATTATCGTGTTTGGGAATGATGCCTGGCAGATTCAGGTCAAGGATTTGCCTTACCTGGAAGTAGGTCCGTATCATACCAACACCGTGGCGGGGCTGGAATTGGCGATGGATTTATTACGCCGTCGGAAGAACAAAAACAAACAGATTTTTATGATTACCGATGGAAAACCTACCTGTTTGAAAGAAGGCATTCGGTATTATAAAAACAGCTTCGGACTGGATCGTAAAATTCTGAATAAAACGCTGACGTTAGCGGCCCAATGTCGTCGAATTAAAATTCCGATTACCACCTTTATGATTGCCCGCGATCCGTATTTACAGGATTTTGTTCGCAAATTTACGGAAACTAATAATGGTCGGGCGTATTACTCCAGTCTAAAGGGTTTAGGGGAATTCATCTTCGAAGATTTCGAGCGAAATCGGAAGAAAAATGTGCGATAATTCGCAATTAAGCCCTTCGGTTTCTAATAAAAGACCCGGTTAGAAGATTCTAACCGGGTCTTTTATTAGAAAAATAGATGTCTGATTTTTTCCCTTTCTTGCTCAGATATATCTTTTTTAGGAATGGGGTAAAGATTAGCTTTATTGAGTTGAAGTAGAAAAAAGTCTTTCGTTTCCTCTATGTTACTTAACTCTTTCTTTAGTAACTCCGACTTCATTTCACCAATTGATATCTTTATTCGATCAGGGAAAAAGGTGTAAATCACTTCACTGTTCAATATTGGGCTAACCTGAAAAGACTTTCGAGAACCCCAAAAAGTTAACAAAGGAATAAAAAGGATGAAAAACATCCCAAAAAGAATTCAAAATTGAAAGGAGCCGGTTTTATAACCGCTATAGTAATGAGCAAAATACCTACGATTCCCAAAAATATATTGACTTTTTTTCGATACGTCAACTCATACATTAACTTCAGATAAGCCATAAATTCAACTCGGGTACGAACTTCAATCATAGTAAAAATCAATGGTAGATTTGAATAGAGTAGACTTCAAATATACTTATTCATTTATTAAGTCAACTCATCTAGGTTCCGCTTTTAACGCTTATTTTCCTTTACTCACTGCCGGGTTTGAATTCCCATAAAATCCCCTTTTCTTGGCAGCGTAATCTTTAACTTTTCCCTTATTGCTATGGCAAACCCGCTTTTTTCAGAAAAAACCTTTAACAAAATTACCCTTGCGTCGGATGATGTCATGACGTTGCAGGGTACCTTAAACAAAATTGCTCTCTTACTGACGGTTACCATCAGTGTAGCAGCAGTAACCTTTTACGCGGCCATTCAGGGACAGCCTTGGAGTATGCTCATGTTACCCGTAGGGGCTATTGGCGGCTTAATCATTGCCCTGATTCTGGTGTTCAAACCTACGCTGGCTCCCACATTGGCTCCTGTATATGCCATCCTGGAGGGTGCATTTGTGGGTGGCATTTCCAGCCAGTTTTCCGGTTTGGCTTTTATGGCTGCGGTATTAACCTTTGGCGTATTGGCCCTGATGTTAGTAGTTTATTATACAGGCCTTATTCGAGTAACGCAGGGATTCATGCAGGGAGTACTCGTGGCAACCGGAGCCGTAGCTTTGCTTTACTTACTAACCTTTGCTCTGAGCTTCTTTGGTATCATGGTACCTTACATTCACGAAGCTGGCTGGATTGGTATTATTTTTTCGCTGGTAGTGGTAGGAATCGCTGCGATGAATTTGCTGGTTGACTTTCACCTTATTGAAGCAGGTGTGGCACAGCAGGCTCCCAAGTACATGGAATGGTATTCGGCCTTCAGTTTACTCGTAACGATTGTCTGGTTGTATCTCGAAATTTTGAAACTCCTCGCCAAGCTTAATCGTAAATAACTCCAAACACCCCGATTGCCAGCAACAGTCGGGGTGTTTTTTTAAATAATAATACTATTACTTCGAATATCCTTAGATTCAGGGTAAGTCAATCAAACTCGTCTCTTTTATACTTAACCATCCGTTAAGCATTCTCTAAACCTTATGAAGCTCTACAAAACCCGTCTGGGCATCGTTCTTGAAGCCGAAAATCAGTTTTATTTCCTCTCCGATCTTGATTGGGATACGCTAATTAATCAGGATAACCTGCACGAAACGCTGACTTCCTATACCCAAACCCTCACGGCTTCCGATGAATATAAACTCTGGCTCACTACTGATGTACTAGCTCCGCTGGGACGGCAGGAAATTTGGGCGGCGGGAGTTACGTATCTCCGCAGTCGTGATGCCCGTATGGAAGAATCGCAGGATGCAGGTGGAGGCAGTTTTTATGATCGGGTCTACGACGCCGAACGTCCTGAAATTTTCTTCAAGGCCACTCCTGAACGCGTGGCGAATCCGCTGGGTCAGGTTCGCATTCGAAAAGATTCGCAGTGGAACGTTCCTGAACCCGAGTTAACGTTATTCATTACCTCTTCGGGAAAAATTGTAGGGTATACCTGCGGCAATGACATGAGTTCACGGGATATTGAAGGCGAAAATCCGCTCTATCTTCCCCAAGCCAAGTCTTACGACGGCAGTGCAGCCATTGGTCCCTGTTTGTACGTGCCCTCCGCTCCTATTGATCCCGGCACAGCTATTCGTCTAACTATTCTACGAAATGATTCTCCGGTTTTTGATCAGCAGATTGCTATTAGTCAGATGAAACGCCAGCACACGGAGCTCGTTTCCTTTCTGTTCCGCGAGTGCTCCTTTGCCTATGGCTGTTACCTGATGACGGGTACGGGCATCGTTCCTCCCGATGATTTCACTTTACAATCCGGCGATGAAATTCATATTCAGATTGATGGCATTGGCACGTTGATTAATACAGTAGCTTAAATACCATTCGTCGTGACTGGTAAAACGCTAGTCACGACGAATAATACTTATTTCTTTCCCTTTCTGGTCCAGTCTCCATTATTCGCATAAAGCGTATAGTTAGGTTCTTTTTCCGTTTCTTTTAGATACTTTTTATAGTCTTTGTTGGTCATTAAATCAACCTGATAATAATGCTTCCCATAATTAATGGCGTTTTTTTCCAGCTTACTAACGGAAACAACTGCAAAATCTTCCGGTTTGTATTTGTTTAATATTTCATTAGAAACTCGTTTGCCATCAATCCAGACTCCATTCATTTTAGGATTCTTCCAACTATCAAGTTGCTTTTGCGTAGGGTAAGGCGTCTGAGGAAAGGGTGGTATATACTTGACTACTATCTCCTGCGAATTTCTCTGTTGCTGACTCATCTGATCGAAAATAGATTTCATTCTGGCTCTATCCGTTTCGCTAAAATGTCTGATTTCATATCCATTTTTTCCTTTAACCCAGGATCGATCTACAATCGATTGGTATTCTTTCAGTAAATCATCCGATACTCCTTCCTTACTGGCGGGATTCTGAGATTTAGTAACGCCATCAGTATCTGGCCGTACCATCGTTGGAGCGGTCTGAGCTTCAGCGTATTCGACGGAACTAAACAAGGCGACGGCGATTCCAAGCACTGGAAGCACACTCAGTTGTATCACAAACGTGCGAAAACGGGAGGTCATTCTGGTCATCATCTGTAGTCTTTTTTTAGTGATTGCATAATTAAAAGCACTGGTAAACGATACACGTTGACTGACTTTACTTAATAATAAACGCTGATAATTTTTCACTTCGGGATACGCCACTAAAACCGCCTCATCCGCCAGAAACTCATGATTCATTTTTATATTTTTCCGATACAAGTAAACGCAGGGATTGAACCACCAGAATACCAGTATAAGCTCTATAAATAAAATATCCAGTGTATGTTTTTGTCGAACGTGTGCGAATTCATGTCGCCATATTTCAGGTTCGATTGTATGGTTATCGTAAGCCTTTTTGTTAACAAAAATGTAATTCAAAAAGCTGTAAGGTAACGTCTCTTTTGGTAGTAAAACAATCCTTATTGAATCCTGAACTATTACGTTCGAATTCTTTACATAACCAATCGTTAGCAGGCTTTTCATAAATCGAGCGAGTAATACCACTGTAACGATTCCGTATCCTATTCGCCAATCTATTTCAAAACCCGAATCGGCTGAAACAGTCGTTTGATTCGTCTGAGTCAGGTCTGTATGATAACCTGCTACTCCACCCAAATTTTCTGATGCAGAAGGAATTACTGCTTCAGGTAATTGGAAGGTTATGAAGGGGATCAGCAGTGAACCAGCCAGACTTAGCAGTAAGTAGAACCGATTAAATACGAACATTTTTTCTCTCTCCAGCAATACCTGATAGACCACCAGAAAGATGAATGAACATAAAATAGATTTGAGGAGGTATTCCATTACTTTTTCTTTTTAGTAATTTCTTCATCAACTATTTTCTTTAAATCTTCTAATTCATCTACTGATAAATCGGAAGATTCCGTGAAAAAGGAAGCAAACTTTAAGGCTGAATTCTCAAAGTAACTTTTGATGATTCCCTTTACCTGTTTAGCGAAATAGTCATTCTTATTGACCAGAGCATAATACTGGCGGGAATTTCCGTATACGGTATAATCCACAAATCCTTTTTCCTGCATTCGTTTCAATAAAGTAGCAACGGTAGTAACGGCAGGCTTGGGTTCGGGATATAATTCCAGCAGGTCTTTCATGAATACTTTTTCCTGTTTCCAGATCAGTTCCATGAGCTGTTCTTCGGCTTTCGTCAACTGCATTTATTCTACGTTTATAGATTTTACTCTACAAATGTAGAATATAAAATTTCTAGTCCAAACAACTGGGTGTTTTTTTATATGCTTACGATAGATTTTAAATTTCTATTCGTGTGGTTAGGGCACGAACATGAAAGGAGACGTTAATAATACTGGTGGCTGAAGCAAAAGGTGGCTAAGTTCCTAGAAGAACGTGTTATTTAATCCTATAGTAAGTTCCTTCGCTGTGCTCTGGATGACAGGGGAAAAGAAAAGGGCATTATTGCTACCAACGTGGCCTGGCCAACGTGTCCCGGCCAGTTTTTCTGCCGCAGTCGCTCGGCTCTAGCTGAATGGCGATATAGCCTGGCAGGCCTCTGGCCGATAGTTGCAAGTATGTTTTTATTAGGGAAAGGGATTCTCTTACCAGATACTAGTTCGCATCCTACCGGCCGGAGGCCTAGAGCCAGGTGGTCACTCGGCTGGAGCCGAGCGACTGCGGCAGAGACAGCTTAATTTCCAGTAAAAAAGTATTATCAATTCTAAGGAAGTTTCTTCACTTTGCTCTGAATGACAGTTTTAGTAAGTGTATAGCGAAGGTTGTGCGAACACCAGCCAAAGTATTCGATCATTAGCCACAGGAATAGAGAAACGCTATTCAAACCTTTTTTACTTTGTCAGCGTTACCCATTTACTAGCTAAACCCCTTTTAGATGTCGTATCACTCGCTTCCTGTTTCCGATAAATTACAACTTACTACGCTCGGTCAGCTTAAGGCGGCTGGCTACCAACCCGAATCTATTAAAGACGAACTTCGTCGGAATCTAATTGCTAAAATGCGTTCAGGCGAGCCTGTTTTCCCCGGTATTTATGGATACGAAGACACGGTAATTCCCGACGTGGAGCGTGCTCTTCTTTCCCGGCACCACATTAACCTGCTAGGTCTTCGGGGTCAGGCCAAAACCCGGATTGCCCGCTTGATGGTATATCTGCTCGACGAGTACATTCCTGTCGTAGAAGGCTCTGAATTGAATGACGATCCACTGCAACCGCTGTCTCGCTTTGCAGTAGACCTTATTGCGGAGAAAGGCGACGACACACCCGTCACCTGGCTGCACCGGGAAGAACGTTACACCGAAAAACTGGCCACACCCGACGTATCCGTAGCGGACCTCATTGGTGACGCTGACCCCATTAAAGCCGCAACGCTGAAGTTACCCTATTCTGACGAGCGGGTGATTCACTTTGGGCTGATTCCCCGTTCGCACCGGAGTATTTTTGTCATTAATGAATTACCTGATTTACAGGCTCGTATTCAGGTTTCGTTATTTAATATTTTACAGGAAGGCGACATTCAGATTCGCGGGTTTAAACTGCGATTACCGCTGGACATTCAATTCGTTTTCACGGCTAACCCGGAAGATTATACGAACCGGGGCAGCATTGTAACGCCTCTGAAAGACCGGATCGACAGCCAGATTCTAACGCACTACCCACGTACCCTGGAAATTGGCAAGCGTATTACTAAGCAAGAGGCCAAGGTGAAAGAAGGTCAGGAAATCGTGACGATTAATGAAGTGACGGAAGACCTCATCGAACAAATTGCCATTGAAGCCCGTCAGAGCGAATATGTTGATGCGAAATCGGGAGTATCCGCCCGGATGACGATTTCAGCCTATGAAAATCTGGTATCGGCTGCCGAACGTCGGGCTTTATTGAATAATGAAGAACGTACGTTTGTTCGCATTTCTGATTTATACGGCGTTATTCCCGCCATTACAGGTAAGGTAGAATTGGTTTACGAAGGCGAGGTTGAAGGCCCGTACATTGTGGCTATGAACCTGGTCAGTAAGGCCATCAAAACGCAGTTTCTGAATTACTTCCCCGATCCTGAAAAGCTTAAAAAGCAGATCAAGAATAAGAAAAATCCCTTCCAGAAAATTCAGAACTGGTTCAGCGAAAACTCGCTGGACTTACTGAGTGATTTGTCAGATAAGGATTACCAAAACCGACTGCTGGCCATTGATGGGCTGGATGATCTGGTGGAAGAATTTCATACCGACATCACGGGCAATGAGAAGTTCTTCTTCATGGAATTCGTCCTCCACGGCATGGCAGAATTTTCGCTCATCAGCAAAAAACCACTCGATACTGGTTTGCAATTTAAAGACCTTACCGATAGTCTCATGTCAGGTTTAAGCTTTGACGATGATGAAGAGGAGGATGATGATGAAGATTTTGGCCGACGTCGTTAGTTGTTAATTCGTTGTTAGTTGTTACTTATTTATTGTTAGTGAAAAGGACGGCTTCTTGCAGAGCCGTCCTTTTTCTATAACCTAATTGACGTAGAGACGCGACTTTATCGCGTCTAGCTGGGAAGTGAGAACTTGTTTAACTGGTAACAAAACTGCCTCTCAACCAATGAAATGTAATTAATTGGGGTTCGAAACCGCCTTTACCCAGACGCGACTTAATCGCGTTTCTACCAACAAACAACCATCAACTAACCACTATAACTAAACTGATTTTCGCACAATTAACCTAAATGGATTTGCAATCTGTTCCGTTGAATTTTTCAGGATTAACTCAGCCGCCTGCTTGCCCATGGCTTCAAAATCAGTAGACAACACGGTGATGCCATCCAGAATAATTTCCTTGAGCGGGCTTTCGTTGTATGAAATAATGCCAACGTCCTGCCCTACCATAAGTCCACTCGATTTCGCCTGCTTCACCAGCGTTACCAGATCATCTTCCATCAGGTTAATGTACACATCGCCGGGCGACATTAACTCCTTCGAAACGTCGGAAATAATTTTATAAGGGAACCCAAATTCGGTACAGAATTTCTGGAAACCGATCAGAATTTCGCGGGCGTGATAGGTATGTAACGGAAAGATCAACTTCAACGTCTGATACTTCCGCAGTAACTCTTCTCCTTCGGTCAGTGCCGTGAAAATGTCCTTTTCAAAATCCTGATACACTGACGCGTAATCCCCTTCTACCCCCGGAATCAATTTATCCAGAATCAATAACTGTTCTTTGGGTAAATGATTTACCAGCTCGGCTGCCGACTCACCTCCTTCCAGAAAGTGAGCAATAATGACGTAGTGGGTATAATGACCAGCCCGGTTCTGAATCAGCTCCTTGAAAAGTCGAAAGTTGTTATTATAGACGTAAAAATCGACGGCTGTTTCCTCGCCCAGCACTTCAACCATCGTATCATAAATGATCTTTTTATGGGGGCTTAGTTTATTAAACAGTAAAAAAACCCGGCGTTTCTGACGGTAACTCGCACTAGCAATGTAAAAACCTTTTCCTGGTACCGAACCTAGAATTCCTAGCTTTTTTAGCTCATTATAAGCCTTTTCTGCCGTATCTCTGGAAATGTCGTACAACATCGACAATTCATTGATCGACGGCAACCCCTGGTTCGTTTTCACTAACCCTCGTTCAATAGCCGAGATAACCGAATTGACGATTTGTTTGTATTTAGGAGTAGTCGAATACTCGTCAATCTGAATAATTTCGAAAACCTGCCGAACCGTTTGTTTCATAGACTACCTGTGTGCTAACTAGCTGTAAAGGCCGTAAGTTAACCGGAAATGGAATGAGTACTATCTTTTTTTGTATGGTTCTGAATAGATTCTTTCCTTTGGGTTATGGCTACTTTGAACTAGCTGTTCTTAACTCTCTAAACTATGATCCCTTATTCATTACGTCTCAGTCGATGGCTCCTGCTTGGTTGCTGCCTCTTCGTGAGTGAGTTACTCCAAGCTCAAAATGCTCCCCAAAAACTTCGATTTGAATACGGCGATATTCGGCTGGGCACGGGTGTAACCCAACCCCGGTTGAGCTGGCAACTCGCTAATACACACCCCGGCGTTCGACAAACGGCTTATCAGATTCTAGTGGCTTCTTCACCCGAAAAACTAGCCCAAAATGAAGCCGATCTCTGGGATTCAGGCAAGGTTAAAACCAGCCAGTCGGTGTATGTCGATTACCAGGGTAAATCGCTGGAAAGTCGTCAGCGTTATTTCTGGAAAGTGCAAACCTGGGATGAAAAAGGGACCGCCTCGGGCTGGTCTTCGGCAGATTGGTGGGAAATGGGTTTACTCGATAAAAAAGAATGGAAAGCCGACTGGATTGGGATGGCTGGAATTATTGGCGAGCCTCCTCGCTCGACGCAGGCTCGCAAAGATTTTTCGGTAAAGAATAACCTCGTCAAGGCCCGGATTTATGCCACGGGTTTAGGCGATTATGTGCTAAAGATTAATAATCAGAAAGTAGGCGATCAACTTCTCGCCCCCGGCTGGACGGATTACCTCAAGAAAGTATACTACCAGACTTACGATGTTACCTCTTTATTGAAAAGTGGTGAAAATCAGTTGGATGCTTTTTTGGGTAACGGTTGGTGGAGCGGTGGACTGGGCTGGGGCGGTGGTTTTCATCGCTATTCTCAGGGGCCACTCCGCTTATTATGCCAGTTGGAATTGACCTATGCCGACGGTAGCACGGAAGTAATTGCATCTAATAAAGACTGGAAAATTCGCCTTTCGCCCGTGATTTACGATGCCATGTATCACGGCGAACATTACGACGCCCGGCTGGAAGCCAAAGGTACAGACGCCGACGGATGGGTTACGCCTGTGGTGTTAAATGATGCCAAAAACCAAACGACGCTTTTTGGGCCGAATAAAGATCCGAACGTAGGCGAAAAAGCGGACATTTTCGACATGAAGAAAATGGAAGTAGTGGCTCAGGAAGCCCCGCCCATTCGGGTCACAGAAACGAAAAAAGCGGTGACCGTAACCGAACCCAAACCGGGTCATTTCGTTTTTGATTTCGGTCAGAATATGGCCGGAATTGTCCATTTAAGTATTCCGAAGGCTACGTATAGTCAGGAAGTGGTCTTGCATTTTGCGGAGTTGTTACACGAAGACGGCACCGTTGCTCAGGAAAACCTGCGTTCGGCCAAGTCAACGGATCGTTACATCTGTAAAAGCAACGGCGAAGCAGAAGAATGGGAGCCGATGTTTCTTTACCACGGCTTTCGTTACGTGGAAGTCGTCGGATTCCCCGGTAAACCAACCGTTGAAAATGTAGTAGCAAAGGTAATCCATACCGATTTCCAGCCCATTGGTGAGTTTTCGGCTTCCGAAGAAATTCTGAATAAAATCTACTCCAATGCGAAATGGACCCTGAAGAGTAATGCGTTATCTATCCCCACCGATTGCCCCCAACGGGACGAACGATTAGGCTGGATGGGTGATGCTCAGATTTTCGTGGCATCCTCCTGTTACTTGATGGACATCAATAGTTTCTGGGCGAAATACGCTCGTGACATCGCGGATTCTCAGCACCCTTCCGGTTATGTCTACGATGTAAATCCGAAGATGGTGGTGGGTGGTCCTTCCAAACCCGCCTGGGGCGATGCAACGCTAATTGTTCCCTGGACGACGTATGAATTTTTCGGGGATAAACGCATTCTCGAAAAGAACTACGAAAGTATGAAAGCCTGGGTGGAGTACATGAATACCCACACTTCCACCAAAAAAGCAGGGATCTATTACTTCTCTGATCCTGATGAAAAATGGTTTGGTTATGGCGACTGGGTTCCCGTCGTGGCTTCTCCGGGCAAGCCTATCGGCGGAGCGTATCAGATTTACTCCAATACCTTACTAGCCAAAGCGGCCCACGTATTAGGAAAAACAAAGGAGGCTGAAACCTATGCGGCTTTAGCTAAACAGTATACTACAAAATATAATGAACTGTATTTCAAGGATAATAACTACGAAGGAAAAACGCAGGCAGCCAATTTGATGCCGCTTTCCTTTGGCATTGTTCCTGAAAAATTGAAACCCGTCATTGCGAAAAACGTGGCCGATGATGTCAAAGCTCATCAGGATCATTTGACGACGGGCTTTATTGCTTCGCAGCAGATTTTACCCCGATTAACGGATTACGGGTATAATGACCTGGCCTACAAAGTGGCCACTCAGAAAACCTATCCAAGCTGGGGTTACATGGCCGAAAATGGAGCGACAACCATGTGGGAACTCTGGAATTCAGACAAGGAACGTCCTGAAGGCATGAACTCCCGAAATCACTTTGCGTATGGTTCGGTAATTGAATGGTACTTCCGTTACCTGGCTGGGGTAGAACCCATTGAGCCGGGGTTCAAAACCTTCCGCATCGCCCCTAAGCCCCCGAAGGGTTTGAATAGGGTTAACTTCTCGTATCAGTCTTTATACGGCCCAATTGTTTCGAATTGGGAGCGTAAAGATGGAAAGTTAATTCTAAACGTAACCATTCCGCCTAACACGGTAGCTGATCTAGAATTACCCCTACAGGCGGGACAATCGGCTTCGCTGGAAGGCAAGAAGTTAAAGAAAGGCGTTTCCAAGCTTCAGCCAGGCTCTTATCAGATTTTGATTCAGTAACCGTCACGGTTGCAACTTTCTTCGATTACGAAATTTCTAACACACCTTTCCGAAAGTTTAAAGCTTTCGGAAAGGTGTGTTACCGCTGTTCCGGGTTTGCAATCCGTTTATCGGAATTATAAATCCCATACAGATGGCTTTCGGATTGTAAATCCGAAAGAGTGACCCTCAGGGAACCTTAACCTTCACAGAGCAGGACAGTTCACCCTAACAGACCATGACGGCTCATTCTTTTTCCTTTGGTTCATTTGTACCGCTAACTAAGAATCTGTTTCATTTTTATATACAATCATGACTGAGACTACCTCTTTTAAACATGTAAGTTATTTGTGGGACGACGCGAAAGCAGCTGAACTCGCTGGCGACGAAGTAGCTCTCCTCATTTACCGTTCCAACCTCCTTGGAGCGGATCTTCGCTTGACGAATTACGGCGGTGGTAATACTTCCTGTAAGGTTACTTCTCCCGATCCATTGACAGGCCAGGACACGCCCGTAATGTGGGTAAAAGGCTCTGGTGGTGATTTAGGAACTTTGAAAAAATCAGGTCTGGCGGCTTTGTATCTGGACCGTCTGCACGCTCTAAAAAACCGTTACCGAGGGCTGGAATTTGAAGATGAAATGGTCAACTTATTTAACTATTGCATCTACGACCTGGACTCCAAAGCTCCTTCGATTGATACGCCCTTACACGCTTTTTTACCCTTCAAGCACGTCGATCACCTGCACCCCGATGCAGCCATCGCCATTGCGGCGGCCAAAGACGGCGAACAAATCGTTAAAGACTTATTCGGTGGAACTCTAGGTTGGGTTCCCTGGCAGCGTCCTGGCTTCGACCTCGGTTTGCAACTAGAGCGTTGCTTGGCTGAAAATCCTGGCATTCGCGGCATTTTTCTGGGTAGTCACGGACTATTTACCTGGGGTGACACAGCTTACGAAAGCTACCTTAACACACTGGAAGTAATCGAGCGTTGTGCTGAATACCTGGAAGAAAACTACGGCAAAAAAGGGCCCGTTTTTGGTGGGCAAAAAGTAGAAACAGTAGCGAATCGTAAAGAACAGGCTGCCAAACTGGCTCCCGTGTTACGCGGATTTTGCTCAAGTTATGTTCGTATGGTCGGTCACTTTACCGATGATGAACGCGTGCTGCAATTCATCAACTCTAACGATCTGGACAAACTGGCTCCGCTGGGGACTTCCTGCCCTGACCACTTCCTTCGTACCAAAATTCAGCCGCTTGTTCTCGACTTACCCGCGGATGCTGATCTTTCAGATACCGCAGTATTGAAGGAAAAGCTGGCTCCGGCGTTTGAAGCTTATCGTCAGATGTATACGGAGTATTACGAAAACTGCAAACGCAGCAACAGCCCTGCCATGCGTGATCCAAATCCAGTAGTGATTCTGTGGCCGGGCGTAGGTCAGTTTACGTTTGCCAAAGACAAACAAACGGCTCGGGTTGCTTCTGAGTTTTATGTGAATGCCATCAACGTGATGCGTGGAGCAGAAGCCATCTCTGAATACACCTCCTTACCTCGGCAGGAAGCTTTTGATATTGAATACTGGTTACTCGAAGAAGCAAAACTGCAACGCATGCCCAAACCGAAACCTTTGTCGGGGAAAATCGCTCTGATTACGGGTTCTGCGGGAGGTATTGGCAAGGCCATCGCGAAGAAATTACAGGCAGAAGGTGCGGTTATTTTCCTGAATGATAACGACTCTGGCCGTCTGGAAGGAGCGAAAGAAGAATTCCAGAAAAACTACGGTAAGGATGCTTTCAACGCAGAACTACTGGATGTAACTTCTGCTGAATCCATCGAAAAAGCATTCGATGCCTGTGCTCTGGCGTTCGGTGGCGTAGATATCGTGGTTAATAATGCCGGTATATCCATCTCTAAATCCATCGCCGATCACACGGAAAAAGATTGGGATTTGTTATTCGACATCCTCGTCAAAGGCCAGTTCCTGGTTTCGCAGGCTGCCGTTGCCATGATGCGGAAACAAGCTTTAGGTGGCGATATTATTAACATCGCTTCCAAAAACGCCGTAGTAAGCGGTCCTAATAACCTGGGGTATGGTTCGGCGAAAGCCGCTCAGGCCCATGGTACCCGCCTGCTGGCGGCGGAAGTGGGTCCCGAAAAAATCCGCGTCAATACAATTAATCCCGACGCAGTCATTGCTGACTCTAAAATCTGGGCAGGTGCCTGGGCCGAGGGTCGTGCAAAAGCCTATGGTATTACGGTAGAAGAGTTACCCGCTTTCTACGCAAAACGCACTTTACTGAACGAAATCATCCTGCCCGAAGACATCGCCAACGCCTGCTTCGCGTTTACTGGAGGGTTACTAAACAAGTCCACCGGCAACGCCCTCAACGTAGACGGCGGCGTAGCCATGGGCTTTTACCGATAAGAATCGTTTTCCGTTTGCTGTTTTCAGTTTTCAATCAGGGATTGCCACAAAGGCTCTAGGACACGAAGATTCACGAAGCATTTTACTCGTTTTACTCTGTGCCGAACACTGAGCAACTCTGTGGTTAAGCTCAACTGAAAACAGCAAACTAACAACTGAAAACCAGCAAGCTTATGCCTCGTGTTGCTTTTAAGATGCAGTTGTTTCCTGGAAATGTGGATGAATACAGACGCCGCCACGATGAAATCTGGCCGGAGTTGGTAGAATTACTGCAAACCAGTGGCATTCATCACTACTCCATTTTTCTGGATGAAAGCACGAATACGCTGTTCGGCGTTCAGGAAGTGGATGACCTCGAAGTTTCAGGGAAATTACCCGAAAATCCCGTCATGAAGAAGTGGTGGGCGTACATGGCCGATCTCATGGAAACCAACCCAGATCAATCGCCCGTACAGGTATCTTTACCCGAAGTTTTTTACCTAAAGTGAGTTTGGAGTTTTGGGTTTCAGGTTTTGAGTTCATGCTACTAAAGTGTTTTATACAGAGAACTTTAAAACAAAAATGAAGTAGTAATAACCCTTAACTCAAAACCCTAAACACCCAACCCTAAACTCTTCAAAAACACTAACCACATATGCCTCTCGAATCTTATCAAATTGCTCAATATAACCAGCAACATGAAGCGGCTCACCGTCGGAAATTTGAATTTCTGGCCGGAGAACTCGGAGCCGACCTTACCGAACGCATACTGGCGAAGCTGATTGACTTTCAGATTGCCATTCCTAGCTGGGCTTTAGGTACGGGCGGAACCCGTTTTGGTCGTTTTGCTGGAGGTGGGGAACCCCGCAGTCTCGAAGAGAAAATTGCAGACGTAGGTCTATTACACGCCCTCAACCGCTCCAGCGGAGCAATTTCACTTCACATTCCCTGGGATATTCCAACAGATGGGGAGGCGATCAAGCAACTGGCAGCCAGTCATGGGCTGGTTTTTGATGCGATGAACTCGAATACCTTCCAGGATCAGGCCAACCAGGAATGGAGCTACAAATTTGGTTCGCTTCAGCACACGGACGCAGCCGTTCGGAAGCAAGCCATTCAGCATAACATCGACGTCATTCGTCACGGCGAAGCTCTGGGCTCCAAGTCATTAACCGTTTGGTTATCAGACGGTTCCAGCTTTCCCGGTCAGTTAAACTTCCGCAAAGCGTTCCAACGCACGCTGGAAGGTTTACAGGAAATCTACGCCGCTTTACCCGAAGACTGGAAACTCTTCGTGGAATACAAAGCCTTCGAACCTAACTTCTACTCAACCACCGTTGGGGATTGGGGCCAATCTTTCCTCTACGCCAGCAAGTTAGGCCCTAAAGCCTATACCCTCGTTGACTTAGGACACCACCTGCCCAATGCCAACATTGAGCAGATCGTTTCGCTGCTCTTGATGGAAGAAAAACTGGGTGGATTCCACTTCAACGATTCCAAGTACGGGGATGACGATTTAACGGCGGGTAGTATGAAGCCTTACCAGTTATTCCTGATTTTCAATGAATTGGTAGAGGGCATGGATGCTCGCGGTATGAATCACGCGACCGATTTAGGCTGGATGATCGATGCGTCTCATAACGTCAAAGATCCGCTGGAAGACTTACTACAATCCGTAGAAGCCATCAAACTGGCTTACGCTCAGGCCTTATTAGTAGACTGTGCGGCTCTGGAAGACGCCCGGAATAACAACGATGTCGTAACGGCTCAGGAAATTCTGCAAAATGCTTTCCGCACGGATTTACGTCCGTTACTGGCGGAAGCCCGCCTTCGCGTGGACGCGGCTCTGAATCCCGTAGGCCTGTTCCGTGAACAATCGCTTCGTAAAAAACTAATCGAAACCCGTGGCATGAAAGCCGTTTCTACGGGTCTTTAATCACACTAAAACGGCGTAATGCCAACTGCTGTGTTACGCCGTTTATCATCCAACTTCTGCCTTCAGAACATTATGTCGTCTCCCTGCGTTGCCATTTTTGATATTGGAAAGACCAATAAAAAACTCCTGGTTTTTAATCAGGATTACCAGATTGTGTATCAAAAACAGACGCCTTTTGAAGAAATCCCCGATGACGATGGATTTCACGGAGACGATTTGCAGTTGCTGACTAACTGGATGATTGATAGCCTGGCAGAGCTGCTCAATGAAGGTCAGTTTACTATTAAAGCTCTGAACTTTTCTGCTTACGGAGCAAGCTTTGTTCATGTGGACGCCGAAGGAAAGCCCGTTACGCCTCTCTATAATTACCTGAAGACGTTCCCGTTTGAGCTTCAGCAACGCTTCAACGATCATTACGGACCTGAACTGGAATGGGCGGCGAATACGGCTTCACCCGTATTAGGAATGCTCAATTCCGGCATGCAGTTATACTGGCTAAAGTATCAGAAACCGGATAAATTCTGGCAGATTGAGCATTCGTTGCACTTACCCCAGTACGCCAGTTACCTCTTCACCAAACGAGCCGTTTCTGAAATTACCAGTGTCGGTTGTCATACCGGACTTTGGGATTATAAACAACGCAAGTATCACCGCTGGGTGTTTGACGAAGCTTTTCATTCGCTCGGCCAGATGGTGTTACCTTCTTTTGTTACTTCCCCGGCATTGGCTAATCCCGATATGCAGGTGGGTGTAGGCATTCATGATAGCTCGGCGGCTCTGGTCCCTTACTTGCGGGTGTTTGGACAAGAACCTTTTCTGTTAATCTCGACCGGAACCTGGTGCATTACCATGAATCCATTCAGTAAAGATGAGTTAACTATTGGCGAGTTACGACAGGATTGTCTGAGTTACTTAA
Source organism: Siphonobacter sp. SORGH_AS_0500 (assembly GCF_031453245.1). Lineage (NCBI taxonomy): Bacteria > Pseudomonadati > Bacteroidota > Cytophagia > Cytophagales > Cytophagaceae > Siphonobacter > Siphonobacter sp. SORGH_AS_0500. The sequence goes on along the minus strand of NZ_JAVIYT010000001.1, from coordinate 1,462,952 downwards.
CCTATCGGAGCGACGCTGTGAAAGCCTCCCGCTTATTTGCTGGGAATGAGCACGAACGGGCCGTCAAACATCTGTCGGAATATTTTGGTACTGAACTTTCGTATTACCAACGGGTATCTTTCGATGAAAGCCTTCTTTTGTCCTTACGTAGCCGTTTCCGTCAGGCCTCGTCCGAGCACGTTCAGTTAGGAACTTTACAGGATTCTACCTTTTCAGAACGTAATCTGAATGAGTTCACCAGCTACGAAGAAGCTTACCATCAGCTCATAATGGATTTGATGGCTCAGCAAATTGCTTCCGTAAAACTGGCAAAAGGCACCACCGACGTGAAACGGATTTTTGTGGATGGCGGTTTTAGTCGAAACGAGATTTACCTGCATCTGCTGGCTCAGGCTTTCCCGGAAAGTGAAGTGCTGGCTTCTGAAATTGCCCAGGCCTCGGCTCTTGGAGCCGCCCTGGTTATTGAAGAGGCCTGGAATAAGGAAAAACCTTTTGACGGAAGTTTATTTACGTTAAAGAAAACAGTTTACACGGAATTATAAATGGCTATTGGCCATTGGCGATTAGCTCCTGGCTTCCACTGATCTCAGGTCAGTCTTAGTTAACGATAGCGAATCAATCGAGTACGCAGGTACCCTAGCCAAAAGCCAATAGCGACAAGCTAAAAGCTGATGAAAGTTGCTCTTTTTGTTCCCTGCTACGTCGATCAATTTTATCCTCAGGTAGCCATTGCAACCCTGGAATTATTAGAAAAATTAGGCTGTGAGGTAGATTTCCCGAAAAATCAGACGTGTTGCGGGCAGCCCATGGCCAACTCCGGCTTTGAGCATTTAAACACGGGTTGCGATGCCAACTTCATTGCCAACTTCAAAGGATATGATTACATCGTGGGACCTTCCGGCTCCTGCGTTTTGCACATTAAGGAACACCTGCACGCTCCTGACCAATCCGTAGCCGATACCGTCCGGCATCGGGTTTATGAACTTACCGAGTTTTTAACGGATATTCTGAAAGTCGAAAATCTTACGGCTCGGTTTCCGCATAAAGTGGGCGTACACCAGAGTTGCCACGGTCAACGTGGGCTGAAAACATCCCAAATGACCGAACTGAACTGCCCTGCTTTTTCCAAGCCAGGCAAGTTATTGAGTATGGTGAAGGATCTGGAACTGGTTGAACTGGATCGGCAGGACGAATGCTGTGGATTTGGCGGCACCTTTGCCGTCAGTGAAGAAGCCATTTCTTCGAAAATGGGGAAAGATCGCGTGGCTGATCACCAACGTCACGGAGCAGAATACATCACGGGCGGGGATGTTTCCTGCCTGATGCATATGGAGGGGATTTTGAAACGTCAGAAAAGCCCGATTCGGGTCGTGCACATTGCTGAAATTCTGAACGCTCAGCTCTAAAAAAGAACATCCCGCCGGTTTTCACCAGCGGGACGTTTGTATGGGGGAATTCAATTCTAGATTAGTTACGAGCTAAAACAACGCGGTTGGTTTGCGTAGAGATTTCGAACGATTGAGTGTAACGGTTTTTGCCTCCTAATACTTCGAAAGTGTATTTACCATCACCTAACGTTGAAAGATCAAATAAACGCAGGTAAGCTTCGCTAGTGGTCGTTTCAGTAAACAGCGTAGTATTTTCCTTATCCTTGATAGCGATTGTTAATTTCTTTTTATCAGGGTTTTGGAACGTAAGTTGGAAACGCAGTTGAGAATCCTGAGCTAATTGAGCATTGTAAGGATTAGCTTTTACCGTTTCCTTCGCAGGATCAGAAGTGATGGCAGCAGTTGCATTGAATGCTAATGAGCTAAATGCTACGAAAGCTGCAAGGATGAAGTTGATTGACTTTTTCATGGGATGTATGAGTTTCAAATGGGAATAATACAAAACAAATCAAATCGGCTTTTGAAAGTTTGTTTCTGCCGTTTGGTTGATACAAAGTTGCACACTATTTGATTATGAGTCAATTACCTAAATGTTAAGAACGAAAAGTTCCTTTCACGGTGCCACCCAAAACTTGAAAAAGTACAATGATTATGCTATTTATTATGCAAGTTGTTTAAAAAGTACAATGCTTTTTTTTAATAAAATTTATTAATTCCGACAAGAGGTAGGTTAATTAAACAAGAATAACTAACTAAAGTACAATTTATATTTCCCTACAACAGGTTAACCTATTATGCCAAAGGCTGATTTTTAATTATTTACTATGGCTATATCTTATGATTCGACACCATTTTTATTGGAAACTAATACTTTTTCAAAATAGAGCTTATAAATTTTAACCGGAAAGCAATCCAGGAAAAGTTAAATATTCCGTTTTAGCGTTCAGGACTAAAATTAGGCTTCGTTTTTATCTGAATAAGGAAAAGTGCAATTTACAGGCCCTTTTCCCCTTTGAGCACAACAACTATGAGTCAGCATACATTGGATCACGCCGCCGCTTCCGAGGTGTTCAACCGGGACGAACCCCGGGTCGACTGGCACGATGAAACGCTCTGGTGGGTTCGCCAGAAACGTGACCGGGCTTCTAAAGGCATTCCTGAATGGGAAGACCTTCGCGAAGCTGCTTCGCGAATCAAGCACCATGTACTTTCGAACATGGACGTTTTGCTAGAAACATTCGAACGGAATGCTCAGAACAATGGGGTGACGGTTCACTGGGCAGCCAATGCTCAGGAGCACAACGAGATTATCCATTCGCTGCTGGCTAAAAAAGGCATTGATCGGATGATCAAGTCCAAGTCCATGTTAACGGAAGAATGTCACCTCAATGATTTTCTGCGAAGCAAAGGCATCGAAGTCATTGATACCGACCTGGGGGAACGCATCGTTCAGTTACGACAGGAACCTCCGAGTCACATTGTATTACCCGCCATTCACCTCAAAAAATCGGACGTAGGCGATACCTTTCACGAACACCTCGGTACCGAAAAAGGGGCCACCGATCCGCAGTACCTGACTGAAGCCGCTCGTCAGCATTTGCGGGAAACGTTTCTGACCCGCCGGGCGGCTCTGACGGGCGTGAACTTCGCCATTGCCGAAACGGGTGGTTTCGTAGTTTGCACCAACGAAGGCAACGCCGACATGGGAGCTCACCTTTCCGAAATTCACATTGCCAGTATGGGTTTCGAGAAGATTATTCCCAAAGCTGAGCATTTGGGCGTCTTTTTGAGACTGTTAACCCGGAGTGCGACAGGACAACCGGTTACCGCTTATTCCAGTCACTTCCATCGTCCTCGCCCCGGCCAGGAGATGCACATTGTAATTGTAGACAATGGTCGGAGTACACAGTTGGGTCGTGAAGATTTCCGTAACTCTTTGAAGTGTATTCGTTGCGGAGCCTGCATGAATACCTGTCCAGTATACCGTCGTAGCGGCGGGCATAGTTACCACAACGCCGTGGCTGGTCCAATTGGCTCGATTCTGGCCCCGAACCTCGACATGCGAAAAAATGCAGACTTACCCTTTGCCAGTACGCTTTGTGGCAGTTGTAGTAACGTATGTCCCGTAAAAATCGACATTCACGACCAGCTTTATAAGTGGCGGCAGGTTTTAGCGAAGGAAGGCTACGTGGGGGGCATGAAGAAAACCAGCTTACAATTAGCTGCGAAAGTACTCGCCTCGCCTACCCTGTTCAAGCTCAGTTTTAATACGGCTCGGGCGGTTCTGCGAATGGCTCCCTGGGCAGCTAATAACCCGCTGAATGCCTGGAGTATCCACCGCGAATTACCCGATGCCCCGAAGGAGAGCTTCCGGCAGTGGTACGAAAAGAACCGAAAGTAATATCCTCATCTGAAGGCCCATGCCTTCTATATTATTAGGTATATGTCAACGAGTCGTGAATCTATATTAAGTGCCATTCGAAAAAACAAGCCGGATTTATTACCCCTGCCCGACAAGTTCACCTTCGAATCGAATTACCCCGATGTGCTGGAGCAATACCAGCAAACCTTGCAAATGATTGGCGGAACGGTAGAGGTCGTTCCTGACTTACCCACCGTATCGCAACGCATTGGTGAGTTATTTCCCAATTTTAAAGAAGTAGCCGTCACGATTCCTGACCTACGTTATCTCGCTGATGTAAATCTGGAAAACATAACTGATCCCCATGAATTGGAGGATATTAACCTGGCGATTATCCCCGGGCGTTACGGCGTAGCCGAAAACGGAGCCATCTGGGTAACCGAACAGGAAATGAAACAGCGGGCCTTACCCTTCATTACGCAACATCTGGTACTGGTAATTCGGGCGGAAACCATCGTTCCGAACATGCACGAGGCTTATAAACGAATTCAGGTAGATGAAACGGGCTTCGGTACCTTTATTGCGGGTCCATCCAAAACGGCTGATATTGAACAGTCTCTGGTAGTAGGAGCTCACGGAGCCAGAAGTCTGGTAGTGTTTATTATTAAGTAAGGAGCTTACGCATTTAACGATAAAAGCCCCCGGCTCGCTGTCAATTAGCGAGCCGGGGGTTTTGTTTTTATACACGTATCTTAATAATAATTATCATTTAAAATTTAACAAAAAAGCTATAGTTAATAAATAAAATTGAGATTAAAAATCTAGTCTTGATTATTCTTTTTTTTTTATATATCTACTTACCATAAAAGTGTTTTTCATATCATTTTTTTAATAAAAAGGGCACTTTTTTGAAGAAATTACAAAACAATCACCTCTAGGTAATTTTAATTTTTGAAATTAAACAAACTATTTACTACGTTTGCACTAGATTATCCAAAATAATCAACAACTCCTTAACCAAACAATATGAGAAAAATTCTACTGGCGACAGTCATGTTGCTCAGTACGCTTGCTATGCATGCGTATGGCCAGGATCGAATTGTGATAGGCAAAGTTACTTCAAGTGATGATGGAGCTCCTATCCCTGGTGTAAACGTAACCATTAAGGGCACTTCACGCGGTATCTCTACAAATCCGAATGGAGAATACAAGCTCAACGTTACAAACAACACTATCTTAGTTTTTACAGCAATTGGGTTTCTCAAGCAGGAAGTAGCTGTTGAGAATCGTACCGAAGTCAACGTTACTCTTAAAATTAGCAATGACGATCTGCAGGAAGTAGTAGTAACGGCTTTGAATATTGGCCGTGAAAAAAAAGCTATTAACTCCGCTATTCAGGAAGTAAAAGGTGCTAACCTTGCCATTGCCCGTAACAATAACGTAGCGGATGCCTTGGCCGGTAAAGTTGCTGGTGTACAAGTATTTAGTCAATCTGGTGCTAAATTTGGTACTCCTGCTATCCGTATTCGTGGTGTAAACTCCCTCACTGGTGGTGACCCTCTGTATGTGGTAGATGGTACGGTTACAGATGTGAACTATGTCAACATGGATGATGTAGAATCATTGAACGTACTGAAAGGCCCTGCTGCATCTGCTTTATACGGTAACCGGGCTTCTGCTGGGGTAGTAGTCATTACTACGAAAAAGGGTAAGAACCAACAAGGTTTAGGAATTGATGTTAACCACAGCACCACTTTCGACAATGTTTCATTGTTACCTAAGTATCAAAACGAATATGGCGGTGGTTATTCGCAGGAATTTAGCAAATTTGAATACAATCCTGCCATCCACCCTGCTAGTTGGGCTTCATTTAACGGACAGAATCTGATTGATTACTCAGCTGATGAAAGCTGGGGACCTCGCATGGATGGTACACTCTATAGACCCTGGTATTCCTGGATTCCTTCAGATCCGGATTTTGGGAAGCAGGTTCCTTTTTCTCCCCAGCCTAACAACGTTCGCAGCTTTTTCCAAACGGGAGCAACTGTAAACACAAACATTGCTATCAGTAAGTCGACGGAACTTTTCAACGCCCGTGTGTCCTATACCAATTACAATGTAAAAGGTACTATTCCTAACAGCCAACAACATCGGGACTATCTTTCTGGTAAGTTAGGTATCAACATTACGCCCAAATTTACGGCTAATTTGAATGTTAACTATTCAACGGAAAAAACGCGTAATCGGCCTGCTGATGGCTACAGTGGGCAAAACCAGACCATTGGTTCATTCAACCAGTGGTTCCAACGTCAGTTGGATATGACCCAGCTCCGTAATTACAAAAACCCAGATGGTACTTATCGCAGTTGGAACATCACAGGTCCTGAAAATACTACCCCTTTATATTGGGATAACCCTTATACGCAAGTATACGAAAACATTAATAACGAAAAGAATGAACGCCTTTTCGGTGACTTTGGTCTAACTTACAAGTTTTCGGAGGCTCTGAGCCTTATGGTAGTAGCTCGTCGTGACTTCCTGAACGCTTATTATGATCGTCGTATAGCTTCTTTTACTAAAGGAACAGCATACTACGGAACATCAAATGATAGTCGTCGGGAGGATAACTACGAAACGTTACTTTCTTACAATAAGAAGTTTGGCAAATTCACCGTGAATGCCAATGCGGGTGGAAACATTCGGAAAAATACCCGGGATTATCTGGCGATGAATACGAACGGTGGGCTTTCGATTCCTAACTACTATAACATCATTAACTCTGCTACTCCAGGGTCATTCACTAATTATAACTCCAGAAGAGAAGTTAGAAGTGTCTATGGTTTGTTGAGCTTAGATTACAATGACCTGTTATTTATTGAAGCAACTGCCCGTAACGACTGGTCCTCAACGCTGCCTGTAAATAATAACTCGTATTTCTACCCATCCGTAACAGCTGGTTTGATTTTCTCTGAATTCCTGAGTAACAAACGTATTCTTTCCTATGGAAAAATTCGTGGATCCTTTGCTCAAGTAGGTTCAGATTTGGACCCCTATCAAATCTATACGGTATTTAATACCGGTACAAAATACGGTAGTAATACGACGCAATCTATCCCGACTCAATTACCTAACCAAAACCTTAAGCCAGGATTATCCAGCGGTTATGAAGGAGGAATTGACCTGAAGTTCCTTAATAACCGAATTGGTTTAGAGTTTACGGTGTACCGTCAGGATAACACGAATCAGATTCTTCCCTTGGCCGTTCCCGGTTCTAGTGGTTACAGTACTGCTCTGGTCAATGCAGGTAACATTCGCTCACAAGGGATGGAATTACACATCAACGCTGTTCCAGTTAAGACTAAAGACTTTACCTGGGACTTTGATATTAACTTAGATCGCAGTCGTTCAAAGGTTGTTGAACTAGCCGCTGGCTTAAAAACCTATGATTTACTCCAGAACTCGTTATTTAATGGAGTTCCTCGTTTCGGTGGTACCAGTTTAGGTTTCATTGCCAGAGAAGGCTCAGACTGGGGTACTATCGTTGGACGTCAATTCCAGCGGTATCAAGCTGTTGATGCTAACGGTAATAAGATTGACAGCCCAAGCAACGGTAAAATCTTAGTAGATGCAAATGGTTTGCCTCTCTCAACAGCCGGCCAGGATCTGGCTACTGTGTTACCAAAAATGAAAGGTGGTTTCCTTAGTACGTTTAACTACAAAGGTGTTACACTGCGTTTTAACATTGACTGGTTATTAGGTGGCAAGTTTTACTCAACCACACGCATGTTCTCGGCTGGTTCGGGCATAAGTGCCGAAACGGCTGGCTTGAATGATAAAGGAAACCCCAAGCGTGATGATCCCGCTAATGGTGGTGGTGTCTTGTTCCCTAATTCGGTAAAAGCTGACGGAACACCTAATACAACCTACGCAGATGCTCAGTCACTCTACGAAACACGCCTGTTTGATTTGAATGAAAACTGGATTTTCGACAAAACGTATGTCAAACTTCGTGAAGTTAACTTGGGATATAATCTGCCCGTAGCCTGGATTCGTAATACCCCCTTCAAAACGGCTTATGTAGCCTTTATGGTTCGCAATCCTTTCTTAATCTACAGCAAAGTAGGTGGTGGAATTGATCCCTCTGAAACGCAAACATTCTGGGGCGAAGGTGGTCAGCAAATTCCAGTTCGTTCAGTTGGTTTCAACGTGAAATTTGGACTTTAATCATTGCATTTAAAGGCTTGATAGAGTATTCAGGAATATTTCATGGTCTCTATCAAGTCTTTTAGACATAAAAAATAATATGAAAAAAATAGCATTCAAGAAACCCATTGTTGGTCTATTAGGCTTAATGGCTCTTGTTTCGTCCTGTAGCGATTTTGGCAACATGAACGTAGATCCTAACCGAGCTTCGGTCGCCAGTACTGCCGCATTACTTTCAGGAGCAGAAGTTAATTTTGGTGCAGCAGTTACAGCAAGTGATGCCCAGCCCATTCTATATGCTCAGCATTGGTCTGAAATTACTTATACGCAAAACTCTCGTTATCAAGGTACTTCGTTCAACTATAATGGGTTTTATACCGGTCCATTAGTTGCTCTCAATTACATCATCAAGGTAAACTCAGATGATGCCACTAAATCTGGTGTAACGACCAATGGTTCTAATGCCAACCAGATTGCTGTAGCCCGAATTATTCGTGCTTACTTCTTTTCCGTACTCACCGACCGCTTTGGTGACATTCCGTATTCAGAAGCATTAAAAGGCAGTCAGGATTTCACGCCTTCTTTTGATGCTCAGAAAGATATTTATACGGATTTGTTCAAAGAGTTGAAAGAAGCAGCAGCTCAATTCGACGGCGGAACAGCGGTAAAAGGAGATATCATTTTAAGTGGAAACGCTACTCGCTGGAAGAAATTCGCAGCCTCTTTACGAATGATTTTGGCTTTACGCTTGTCAAAAGTTGATCCAACCAAAGGTGAATCTGAGTTTGTAGCTGCTATGCAAGATGGCCCACTGGCTTCTAATTCTGACAACGTTCGTTACAATTACAACGATACGTACCCTAACCCCTGGTTTTCCAGTTTTGTGACTTCAGGTCGTTTGGATTTTGCGGTCAGTGCACCTTTGATTAACTACATCAAGCCACTTTCCGATCCTCGTTTACCAGCATTTGCTGACAAATCGACTAGTAAACAAGACTACGTTGGGATGCCTTACGGTATCACAAACCCTGGTGTAAAAGCTGCAGACGTTTCATTACCAGCTGCTTCATTACGTACAGTCATTTCTGCCCCGGCCAATGTTATGACCTACTCGCAGGTGCTGTTCAGCCAGGCGGAAGCGGTTAAATTAGGCTGGATTACGGGCAATGCCAAAACTCTGTACGAAGCCGCTATTAAGGCTTCTATGGATCAATGGGGAGTATATTCAGACGCGACATACACGGCTTATATTACTAATGCTAACGTTGCTTATTCAGATGATAAGGCTCTGGAACTGATTGGTACCCAAAAATGGGTGGCCCTTTACATGCAAGGTTACGAAGCTTGGTCAGAATGGCGTAGAACAGGATATCCTAACTTCCTCAAGCCTGCACCCGGAGCAGTTAATGCGACCAAACAGATTCCTTTACGTCAGGCATACCCTACGACTGAGCGTGATTTGAACTCAGATAATTATAACGCAGTTATTTCCCGTCAAGGTCCAGATACGGATGCTACACCTGTTTGGTGGGATAAGTAATATTCTTCTGTACTACAGTTTACCAAAAAAGCCGGGCATCCACCCGGCTTTTTTGTTTTCTAAAACTCTCTGGCTAAGTTAAATCGAAAACCGCCTACGCCATCTTTAGTAAAAGCATAGTGGATTCTGAGAACGCCATTATACCAGGTTACAAAATCGACGCCTACGCCATAACCCAGAAGAAATTTGTTCGCAAAACGGCTGTTATAATAGCCTCGGTACTGATTCCAGGACTGTCCCGCATCGATGAAGGCATTGGGGTAAATTTCCAGTGGAATGGTATTAAACTGCCGGATTTTTCGAAGTGGTTTCAGGAAAATCTTTTTATCGAGCAACTGATACCGAAACGTGTTTTTCAGGTAAAAATAATGCTGGCCATCTATGGTAAATAACTCGTATCCCCTCACCAGATCGCTGAGATAACCCAAGCCTCTCGTCTGTAAGTAAGGTTGCAACTGCGGATAGGACGTTTTTCCTTCGACTACGGCTCCGTAATACCATTTCCCACCCAGCGGCTTATACCGGGCAAAGCCTACCGTCAGATCCGTCAGGTTGATATCATCGCCTGGTAACAGCCCATACCGATTGAGTAAGGCTCCGAATACAAAACCTCTGAGCGGATACTGGGCCTTGTCCCGAAAATCATAGGTATAGCCATAGGAAGCCAGAAAGTACTTTTGCCGCGTTCGGCTTTCCAGAAAATAATTAGGATTTAAAGCCGCAATGGTATCCGCAACCACGTTTGAGGCATAACGCAATTCCAGCGTCTGAAAATCGTAGTAATGGTTTCGACGCCGGAAGATGATGTTGGTATAAAAACGATCCCTCAATAGTTCATCGCTTCGCAAATACACCAGCTTATCGTGATTGGTTCGATAAGGTAAGTTCTTTGTGGTGTTGTAAGAAACGCCCAGCGTCACGCCAATTTTCTGCTTTTTATCAATATAAGGAATGTAATACGACAGGTCGTAATACTGAGCAAAGCCAAATTCAAGATTAATTTTCAGTTGCTCTGCCCTACCCCGAACGTTATAATGCCGCAGGTTAACGCCGTAAATCGTTCGGCTTAAGTCGCGGTTTCGCTCGGTCCACCATTCATTGAAATTCCGATCCGCTAATTGAAACACCGGAAAACCAAGAATATACCATTGCTCGCGTAAGTCGAATTCAATCTGAGCAAGGGTGGTAGAATCAGGGCTTTGGTGAACATTAACTTTCGTTTCAGCGGTAACGAAGAGATTGGTATTAAAGACTTTTCGCCGATTTCGCTCCAGCCGATCCATTAAGGTCGCGGTAGCTAACGTATCACCTTCCCGAAAATCCAACTCTCTTCTAATAATGAATTCTTTGGTCCGGCGATTACCCGTAAACTTGATTTCCTGAACAATAACATAACTGGAATCAGGTAACGAAGTGCTAACTGACTGAAAATGAAGAAGTGTACTAAGTAAAGTAGCAAGCATAAAGGGCGAACAAGTCTTCAAAAGTATCCATTAATCTCAGTTCGAGCTCCTTACCACTTTAATTGATTCGAACATTGAAAAAAATTACGCAAAAAAATTCAAATATTTCTTTGTATGATTCAATATTGTATGTATTATTGCATAAGATATTTCTGGGACAGCTAAAAGCACCAGAAAATTGGAATGCCTATTCACGTTGCTATTCATGCACATTAGTAACGTTCAAAATATGGTTTTCAAATGGGAAGAAAGACCAATAACGGATTCGCCGAACCCTCTGGGTTCGGCGAATTTTTGTTTATAGATGAGTTAACTAAAAATCTCCTGTTGGTCTTCGATTCAAACTAGACGCCATTCCCAATGAGGATTGAAAACGAAAAGCGAGCCAGGTAAAACCCAGCTCGCTTTATTCAAACTTTCAAACAAAATCAAACTTCAAACAAATGTTACTGTTGAGCCATTTTCATGGGCACGTATCCATACGCCAAAGCGGGATATTGGTCCATGATGCGACGGGTGGCCGAACGAACCTGACTTTCAGGTATTGCCTGCGTTTTTTCAAAAAGCCCGGAAGCATACCCCATCCAAACCGAACGGTTCAGGGTTTCGTCTACCAAGTGAATTAATAAGGTACCTTTTTTCAATTTGCTGGCCGAGTAAGCCGGGTCCGTTTGTTTAAGTCGGAATGCGTCTGAATACACCGAAAAGAGTACGGATAAATCTCCTTTTTCTTCCTGATAGGTATATCCTCGAGCACGCATTTGTCGCTCGATTTCATCCACAATGATCTGCTGATTTTCTTCATCAAAACCCTGTAGTCCAGAACTTTTCAGAATAGAATAGGTCCGATTATAGGCTAATGAAACCCGCTCATCGAGGGTAGTCTCTACACGAACTTTGCTAGTGGTGCACGAGGCTAAAGCAAAAAGGCATAAGGCTGTATAGAAAATTGTCTTCATCGCGAAACTTAGGTTAACCCGGATTGATATTCGAACTTAACCATAATTTCATCAAAAATTAACAATTTGATAACATTGAAAGTAAAATTTAATATTGGAAAAGTATTACTAAGGCCTAATTACCTATTGATCAGAACATTACCAGCGAAGTGATTCGGCAACATCTCCGGCCTTTAGAGCTACAAAGCCATATTTTGCCGCTGCCCGGTCCCCTGCTTCGCCGTGGCGATAAACGCCTAGTATGGCAGCTTCCTTGGGTTCTAGTTGCTGAGCCAGCAAAGCGGTAATAACGCCAGTCAGAACGTCACCCGTGCCACCCGTGGCCATGCCAGGATTGCCCGTTGAATTAAAATGAAACTGGCCATCAGGCGTTGCTACCACGGTATGCTGCCCTTTTAATACTACTGTTACCTGATGTTTTTCGCAGAACTCCCGCAGTAACTCCAGTTTTTCGTAATCGTTTTTCCAGGGCTTACCGAGTAAGCGTTCAAACTCTTTAGGATGAGGAGTAAGGACGGTTTTTTCGGGTAATAGATTCAATAAATCCCGCTCTTCTGACAGTATGTTCAAAGCATCCGCATCAATTACACAGGGGATTTTCTGAGTTTTGGAAAGAAAATGACGCATAAAAGCTTTGGTTTTCTCTGATTTCCCCAGACCTGGACCAATCCCAATGGCCGAATATTTCGACCAATCCTGGCTAGTTGTTATTTCTTCCCTGTCCTCATCAACCATACACATCGCTTCCGGTACGGAGGTTTGCATAATGTCATACCCGCACCGAGGTACCTGAACGGTGAGCAGACCCACGCCACTCCGCAGGCAGGAACGGGAGGCTAGTACAGCGGCTCCGATTTTACCTAAACTTCCTGCAATCAATAAAGCATGACCAAAGTTTCCCTTATTTGCGAACCCACTCCGTTCGGGTAATTGAGGCAAGGCTAAAGCATTGGTAAAGAACCAGTTGGTAGGGGTTTGTTCTGCATAGACCGCATGTAAACCAATATCTACCGTTTGCCATTTGCCTACGTACTGCACATTTTTGGGCTGAAGAAAAGCCAGTTTGGGGGCCTGAAAGCTTACGGTGTAAGTAGGTTTAATAATGACATCTTCTTCGGCATTGGCCTGATTGGCAAATAAACCAGAGGCAATATCCACTGAGATAATTTCTGCCCCGCTGTTATTTATTTTCTGAACTACTTCTGCCAGTAAACCTGTCAATCCGCGGCTCAGACCTGAGCCCATTAAGGCATCAATGATTACGCCACTGGGTGAGAAATGTAACTCGTCGCTCTGGCTCACCCAATGCACCGTATCCAAATGTTCGTAACGGCCCAAATTGACTTCAAAGTCCTCAGAACTTCGGTCGGTGTGTTTAACGATAGATACCTTAGGCAGATATCCAGCCTGCTTCAGTAATCGGGCGATAGCGAGACCGTCGCCACCGTTATTACCCAGTCCGCAAACAATTGAAATGTCATGATGCGTTTCCACCATACCCGTGCGGAGCAACCATTCGGTAAAAGCAAGAGCGGCTCGTTCCATGAGATCAATGGAAGTAATAGGCTCGTGTTCAATGGTATAAGAATCCCAACGGCGGATCTGATCGACAGAGAAGATTTTCATAGGTTAATGTTTTGAGTTTGGGGTTTAGGTTTTGAGCTCCTAGTCCCCAAGACTTTATTCAAATCAATACCTATAATAACGAAAAAACCCTGCCTTAGCTTTTGGAGCCTTGGCAGGGTTTTTCTTTTTGACGGTTACTTTACTTTTTATTATTCCTGCATTTCTTCTTCGTGATTTATGGAACTGCCACCCGAATGGCTTTCTTCCACTTTCGCGTTGCCTTTGTAGTTAATCTGGCTAGCTCCTGAAGCTGTAGCGTTCAGGTTCGTATTCGCGGTTACGTGAGCTTTGGAAGCTCCTGACGCATCCACTTGCACATCATTGGCTTTAAGAGCAAAGGCCTCCAAACGTGACGCTCCGGAAATATCGGCTTTCAACTGCTGGGCTGACCCTAATAAAGTCAGGCGGGCGGCTCCGTGCACATTTACATCCACTTGTTCAGCATTCAAGCCAGAGAAAGTAGACTTGGAAGCTCCGGCCAGTTCGATTTTTTTCACCTGATCGAAACCTTTCACCGTTGCTGATATTGCTCCCACAAACTCAACCTCTTCCAACGCTGGCATTTCGATGCGAATGCTCTCCCGGCTGCTTTTAAAGCTAAACCCTAGTATATTTTTGCGTTTGATAACCAGTGTATTACCCGAAACTTTCACGCTTACATCATCCAGCTTACGTTCATTCTCAGCGTAGACCGTTACCTTGAAAGCCGATCCGCGTTTGACTTCCACAGCATACCCGCCCGAAATGTCCAGATTTGTAAAGCCTTCCAGGTTATACTCCTGCGGTACACCTCGGCCAATGCTCGACTCGTAAGAGTGGTCACTGTCATCATCATTCATATACGTATCTTCCTCCTGAGGCACCGAACGATTCAGGCAGATCAATTCACCGTCGCGAGTATACTTCCAGATTGATCCGGCAAACATATTCTCATTAAACATCTCATTCGGGAACCGATTCGTTACGTATCTCGCAAAAGACTCTGTCATGCTGAATTCTTTCTCATAGGGAATGAACACCTTTATGTTCAATTCAGGTTTACGGAAAGGAATGTCATCAGGAGCCTCAAAATTTTTTGCAATGGTTACCAGAGAATCCTTCTGCGTGATCTGATGCATTAACTGAGCTGCTCGCTCTCGGGCTTCTTTGGTGGTACGACCTCGGCTTGAAAATTCTTCTACTAACTTAATTTCCGTGCCTTCGTACCCTTCTAAGGTTACCTGTGAGCTGTACAAGTCATCAAACTCGTCGTCAACCTGTTCATCAATATCAAAAACTGGTGTTTTGTCCCCATCAATAAATCGTGTTTTCTCTACGACTCCCCGACGGGCGAAATTAGAAATGTATTGTGGAATCATAATTCCTGAACCGATGGAGCCAACCAGGAATAAACCCAGTAAAGTCTGCCAAACCAGCGGTTTAAAATAATTCTGTTTCGTTAAGAGTGATAAACCAGCCAGGCCCATCGCCAAAGCAGGCACCACCGCCGCCAGAAATGTTAACACGAACATCCAGGGGGAGGCATCCCGAATGAATTTAATGGGCATACCTACCTTTATGGGGACATCTTCCCACCCTGACAATCCAATGGCGGCACCTAGGGCAATCAGCAGGCAAATCACACAGGCCATCCCGCAACCCAGCAGAATAAGGCCCACGACGATACGTGCTAATACCAGCAGGAAACGAAAGAATGGTCCCAGACCTTCGAAAATCGCAGCTAATGCCCGAAAGGGAAACAATAGCACTTTCGTAACCGTACTTTCAACCGTCTGATTTTCAACATTCAGAGTCCGCTTAATATTGGTTTCGATGTTATTCAGCGTAATGGGTTCGCCCTGCATTTTCATACGATCCGTCAGCGTTTTTGCCGTTGGAGTAATGATCCACAAGACTAAATACAGAATCAGACCCGTGCCGAAAAACAGTATGCTAATGACCCAAACAAAGCGAATGATTGCTAAATCCCAGCCTGTATACGCGGCTACCCCGGCAGCAACGCCGCCCAGAGCTTTTCGCTCGGGATCGCGGTAGAGTTTACGCAATTTTTCGTCTTCTTCCAGATTCGCATTCCCGGGAAATGAAACCCAGCAGGCAATATAAACAATGAAGACAATACCGCTCAGAGGACCAAAGAAGTCTCCCGTATGAGACCATCCACCAAAAATAGGCAGTCCAATGAACAGGAATAAAGTTGCCAGCCGAACCCACAACGGGTCGAAGTTAAGGTAATGGGCGATGCCCGCACAAACGCCACCTAACACTTTACGCTTGGTATCCCGATACAGCCGTTTCTGAGCTGGTGGGAACGCCTGCTGTGCACTCGTAAAGGTTGAACCAGCCTCTGCGTGGGCGTACGTTTGCTGATTTTCTGCACTGGTCTGCGTATACGCTGATTTCGAAGCACCAAAATCTTCTTCTTCTTCGATGGCCTCAAAGTCAGCTACGGTTCCCATAGACTGAATCAACTGATCGACGTCTTCGGAGGTAATGGCCTGTTTTTCTTCTTTTTTGACCTTGTCATAAAATTTCTCCGCAATACGGGCTTCGATATCTTCAATGATCTCGGCACTGCCTTCGTACGCAGAAAAATAGCGTTTAATGGACTCCAGGTAGCCTTGCAGACGGTCGTAGCCGTCTTCCTCAATGTGGAAAACAACTCCTGCAATGGTGATGGATATAGTCTTTTTCATTGGTTCAACGAATGAATGTTAGCATGATGGAATGGTAGAATCCGAGAAGAGAAGTGGGGTTATCGCTGCATTCTCTTCCACTATTCGCCCTTCGATTCGTTTGTAACAATTTGATTTACTGACGTTTGGAGCTCCTCCCAGGTGGTCTGAAGTTGTACCAAGAATTCGCGGCCACTATCCGTCAGAATATAATATTTTCGTGGGGGGCCCGACGAGGACTCTACCCACTTGTAATCCAACAGCCCTGAGTTTTTCAGTCGGGTGAGCAGTGGATAAAGCGTCCCTTCAACGACCATGATTTTTGCCGCTGTTAGTTCCTCCAGCATGTTTGAGGCATAAACCTCTCCCCGCGAGATGATATGCAGAATGCAGAATTCAAGGATTCCCTTCCGCATTTGCACTTGAGCATTTTCCAGGTTCATTTCGCGTATTGTTTAAACAGGTTCGGGTTCGATGACCTCAGTACTAAGGATTTCATCAAAGCCAGAATCCTAATCCGGTTTCTGAGACAAAAGTAATAGCAGGTACTTTGCAATGCAAGGTAGTTGGTAAAATATTTTTTTAGGCTACTATCAAATGTCAAAAACAGGGAAGTATTTTTGAAGGGGTGTTATGCCCCTTCCTTACTTTATCTTATCTGTTACTCAGCGTCTTATAATCATGAATTGGTACTAATCTTCCATTCAGAACAGTATAGCTTTTAGGAGGAAAGATAGTATAGGATAAGTTGCCAAGCTTAGACAAGACCAAGCATAGGAATTGCAGTCTAGCATCGCATGGTGTATTCAAAGTACATTTTTGTAAAGGCAATCATTAACTAAGTCATAATTAACTTCGCCTAACTTAATAAGATTTTTATGCTAAAATTAATAAACAACTATAAACTACTATTACTGAGTATATTTTACACAATTTTAGTTATAGGAACCGTTTTCATTATGCCTGACTATGGAAGAACTCCAGATTCTTACGGGTATTTAGAATCTGCTGTTTCTATGGCAGAAGGAAATGGCTATCAATACAAATCGATCTGGAACTCTTTATGGCCTATCGGTTACTCAACTTGCATATTAGTCATTTATTCCATTCTTCCTATATCTGTCTTATGGGCGTCTAAAGTAGTCAATATCATCTTTTTATTACTAATGATATTATTCTTCTATAAAAAACACCCTAGAAGAGCATTCGTTTTTGCATTACCCGTAGGATATTTATGTAAAATGGCTGCTTATTCGTGGTCTGAAACTCCCTACATTGTTGTTCTTACTGTTAGTATTTATACATTGCATGATTACCTTAAAAACGATAACAACGTATTTTTATTTAACCGAATAAAATTTTTCATAGTAGCTTATGCTTCTTTCCTGATCAGATACATTGGGCTTTTCATGGGAATCTTTACAGGAACTTTATCGGTCTACTACTTTTGGAAAAGAGATTTTAAAAGAGCCAAATGGACCTTCTTAAATTCAATTTTACTTTTCGTAGGCTACTATGCATATTTTTTACTTAATAAATACAAAGGTCAGTTAGTTTGGGGAGGCAATAGAATTGATGAAATTAAGCCCTGGAAAGAAGTACTTATCTTAATCATTCCAGGCCTAATCAATGAGTTTATCTTGTTAAGAGATGTAAGTTTACCCGACCCATTAGCCTGGATAGGATTAGTCATTCAGCTTACATTAATGGTTTATCTTATTAAAATTTATAGAAAAGAATTACTAGGTATTTCATTTACCTTATCCAGGCCCAAGCTCCTATTCCTGGCTGGGTTACTCTACCTATCAATTATTTTTTATTTACGTTTCTTCAGTGCCTTTGATATGCTATCCTATCGTCTTCTGGCTCCTACAACCTTTCTTTGGCTAATTGCGGGGCTAGACTGGCTCTCTAACCCTGTCCGTTCTAATCTCTGGCAGAAAGTAGAAATCCCGGTTACTTTGTTTTTATTAACAACGACTATTACTAATCTGCTTCCTAAAAATTTATCTAAAATAGAAGCCTTGTTTAATAAATTATAACCATTTTCAAAGTACAACAATAGTTTATGGTATAGGATACCTATTTTATTACTACCCCCTATTTATATTCTAAACCTTAAGCAACTAATATGTTATTAACCAGTCAACGTAAGCTCTTGCTTCTTTTTATATCAGTCACGGCATTATCACTAGTAAGGATACTAATGTCTAGTGATTATTGCCTGGTAAATGACTCTCATTATTACATCCAGACTGCGGAGAGGTTTAAAGCAGGGTTGGGGCCAACGATTGTATTAGAAAGTGGCAAAATTGTATACAATTCCATTTGGCCTCTTGGTTATCCATCATTCATTCTAATTGGGTTATATCTCGGACTAAATGGCATATGGGCTTCAAAACTTGTCAACCTGATCGTCATTATTTGGGTATTGTATGAATTAAATAAAACCTGGGCAGACAAAGCTCCTATCCTGGCCTTATCGCTGCTTGCTTTCATTAAAGTATTAGCTTTCAGTTGGTCAGAATCCTTATTATTCGCTTTTACACTTTCTTTTACTCATGGAATCTGGCATGCCTTCCATAACCAAATGAATTTTCGTCTATTCTTTTGGATTTTCATAACTGGATTTGGTATGTTCTTTACCAAATACATTGGAGGTATTTCAGCAGGATTAATTTTTATAGCTGCTTTACTTGCGTACTTTACTAATAAAAAAAAATTAATGTTTCAGTTCTTAATTTTAGGGTTATTGTTAATCTTAAGTTTCGGCGGATATTTTTTTATTAGTGAAAAACTCAGTAATCATATTTGGGGCGGTACTCGTTTTATTGCCGTTGAACCCTGGCCTGAATGGACATTAATGGTTTTAAGTTCTTTAGCGAATGAGTTGTTACTTATTCGAGATTGGGATAACTTTTATTCTGTTGATTTTATAGGTTTACTAGGTTTTTTTATTCAGGGGTATATCATCTATAAGCTTTTAAAAATTAGAGTATCCACTCCTGAAAAAGCCAATCCCCATTCCATTCAACTTACTTATTGGTACTTAGTGGTAGCTCTGGTATTAGGCGTTACATTAATTATCCTACGGGCATTTTCTCCTTTTGATCCTCTGGATATTCGCTTAATGGCTCCTTCCACTTTTTTTCTACTTCTCTTCGTTCTCGGGCATTTTGCAGCTTTACCTATCTACTGGAGAAAAGTTCAACGCTATATATTTTTTATATTTGCCCTATCATCCATTTGTGCCCTTTTACCTAAAAAATTCAATCCATTAAAGCCTTTGGAAAAACTATCCATCCCCACCCAGAAGATTTATTTACTATTCATCCTAATCGGCCTGTTTTCCCCGTTTCTGGCATCGGCTCAGACTTTCGGGAATGAATGGATCAATTATGAGCAATCCTATTTCAGAATTCCAATTGCTCAAAAAGGGGTGTATCGAATTACCTCTGCTGAATTACAGAAGGCCGGATTCAATACGGGCATTGATCCCCGCATGATCCAGTTGTACTGGCGAGGAAAAGAACAGTCGATTTTTGTAGAAGGCGAACAAGACCGAAAACTCGATGCCTCCGACTATATCGAGTTTTATGCCGAAGGAAATGATGGAGCTCCCGACTCATTATTATACATTCCCAATAGTGCTCAGCCTCATCCTTACTTTAGTCTTTATTCCGATTCGACGGCTTATTTTCTAACCTACTCTACCACTGGAAAAGCCGGGAAACGAATGGATTCTTACCGGGATACGGATTATTCCTCTTTAACTCCCGAAGCATATCATCTGGAAGAGATTCTGAAACTTTATACGTCTGACTATCCCGTTGGTTTTGCCCGCCCCGTAGGAACGCTGGCAGGAGCCATGCTTTTCAGCCATTATGATTACGGAGAAGGCTGGACAGGTCCCGTAAGGTCTATAAACGAAGAATGGCAGGAAAACTTTACCATTACCGATCTGGCTACCTCTGCGGCAACAAAACCCCGAGTAGAATGGCTAATGACGGGGCGATTACCTGATAATCACCGACTTGTTTTTTCAGCAGGCTCCGCTTCCCGAACGCTCGGAGAAGGTTTTTTTGAATATTATTATACAAAAAAATTCAGTTTCCCACTTGAGTTTTCAGACATCAGTAACCAGACATTAGTCTTAAAAACGGTTTCCAAAGGGGTTAATAACGGCTCTCGGGATGCGTATTCAGCTACCTACGCCCGAGTAACTTATCCGCAGCTCACTCGCATGAATGGCTTGGGTTCTAAGACATTCCAGTTGATTCCTCAATCAGCCGGTCGCTCTTATCTTTCAATTCCCGGCAGTAACAATGCTTCGCTCCTTGCCTACGACATTACGGATAAAAATGAAGTTCGCCGAATTGGCGGCTTACCTTCAGATACTGATTTTCAGGTTATTGTCAGAGGAACTCAAGCGGCTCGAAAAGTTCTGATTACGCGGGAGTTTAAATCTGTACCTCTTATTTCGCGAACCTCTTTCCGAAACATCAATCCCAAATCACACAACTATTTAATCATTACGCATCCGGCTTTACAAAAACCTGCGGGTAGTGAGTCAGATGCGGTTCGGGCGTATGCCCGTTACAGAGCCTCCGAAGCGGGTGGAAAATACGATACCTTAACGGTTTCCATTTTTCAGTTATACGATCAGTTCAATTACGGAGAAACGAGTCCGCTGGCCATTCGGCGTTTTCTGGATTTTATGCTCAGAAAAGGAAATCCCCAGTCTGTTTTCCTAATCGGCCAATCTACCGATCCGCAAGGGTTAAGATTTAGTCCTAATCGGAATCAGATTGACATGGTTCCTAGTTCAGGCTGGCCTGGCTCCGATATTACCATGACTATGGGATTAAATGGCAAAGGAATTTACGAGCCCGCTATCCCCATTGGAAGACTTCAAACCAACAGTCCACAAACTGTTTTAGACTATCTGGCTAAAGTCAAGGAGCATGAGTCCAAACCCATGACCGACTTGTGGCAAAAAAACATTTTACACTTGAGCGGCGGACGTAGTTCGTATGAATTGCTTTCTTTTCGAAACAACTTAAATCAGTTACAGCAAACCGCACAGAATAAGCTTTTAGGCACCCGGGTAGAATTAATGGGCAAGAAAACCGATGAACCTGTTGAGTTTTTGAACATTCAGGAACAGGTTAATAGTGGTTTATCGATGATTACTTTCTTCGGACATTCCAGCCCTACGGTTTCGGACATTGAGATTGGCATGGCCTCAAATGAGCAGTTAGGGTATCGTAATAACGGGAAATATCCGCTCATCTTTATGAATGGTTGTGCCTCTGGTAACTTTTACTTCCAGAATTCTAAAACCTTTGGGACAGACTGGGTAAACACCCCTAATAAAGGAGCGATTCTATTTTTAGCGTTAACTGACATTGGTTATCCTTTTGTTCTGAAAGAATATGCGGACCAGATTTACAATGGTTTGTTCTCAGACAGCACCACGTTTGCCAAACCTTTCGGCTACATTCAGCAACAGGCCGTGAAACGCTTTCTGGCAAACAATAGCGATTTTTACCACGTTGCTCACGCCGAACAATTTACCCTTCAGGGAGACCCAGCTATCGTTTTGTATCCGGCTTCCAAGCTGGATTATGCCATCAAGTCCCAAACGCTTTTTGTTCAGGGCCTGGACAAGAAAGCACTAACCATCCCAGCCGACTCTTTCCGGGTAGGTATTGTCATTAGCAATCTGGGTAAAAATGTAAAGAAACCTTTTTCGGTAAACCTGAAAAGAACACTTTCCAATGGTCGTGAAATTGATCTGGGGACAAAGCAATACGCCCCTATTGCCTATCAGGATACGATTTATTTTACGGTTAACAACCAAGCCCATGCGGGTGGGAACACCCGTTTCGATGTAGTTATTGACGCGAACAATCAACTCGACGAAATTTCAAAACAGAACAATAAAGCCAGTCTGAATGTAGTCCTTCCCGGCTCACTAGCCCGGCCTTTGTTACCTCATGACTTTGCCATTATAGGTACTCAGGAAAATAACACGCCTACCGCTCGACTCGTAGCCGAATACACGCCAGTCGCTACTATCAGCGGTACGCCTCAGATTATATTCGAACTGGACACTTCCGCAGCATTTACCAGCTCGTTCAAGAAAACGACGACTTTACCCATTAGTAATACCGAAGGCTGGAAGGTGTCTTTATTAGCTACCGACAGCACGGTTTATTTCTGGCGGGTTCGGAGTGCCGATCAGGCTTTGAGCAATAATAATCAATGGTCTACCGCTTCGTTTACTTACATTAAAGGGAGTACGGGCGGCTGGGCTCAGAGTAATGCAACCCAGTTTGATAACGTACTTACGGATTTCGCCGTGCTTCAGAATAACCGCTGGAGTTTCACCGGAACGGCAACGGCGGCAACGCTGAGTTCGGCCCTCATTGGCCCGGCAAATCAATGGGGTGCTATTCGTCAGCAGGTAACCCGGAATGCTCAGCAGAAATCATCATTAGATGTGTATGGCGTGGATAACCAGGGAAATGAAACGCTGCTTTACGCCAACCTGACTTCTAGTCTGACCGATATTAAAAATGGTGTTGATGCTAAAAAATATCCTTACCTGCGACTGCGTGAAAAGATCAGCGGCCCAACGGCTCCGCAGCTCAATCGGTGGTTAGTATCGTATCAGGAAGTACCCGAAGGAGCCCTCCACTTGAAGGGGCAGTCGGCGTATGTACCCAATACAACAACTTACCTTACGGAAGGAGCCCCCTACACGCAAAACCTGAGCTTTGACCTGGCCAGTACGCAGCTATTTGCTGATTCGCTGACAGTCACAGAAGTAGTTACGAATGCCACTTCCGGCCTGAACCAGACCAGACAGTATAAAGTCAATTCGGCCAAGACTATTCCACTTAGCATTGCCTATGCTAATCTGGCCACTGGAGAAAACCGCATTGCCGTAACCGTGAACCCACAAGTTTTACCGGAAGTAAGCTATACGAATAACCTGATTACCCTGATCGCCCACGTCCAGCCCGACCGCTCGGCTCCGATTCTGGAAGTTACCTTTGATGGAAAAACCATTCCGAATGGGTCTTTCGTTTCGGCAAATCCAACCATTGCTATTCGGTTAAAAGACGAAAATAAATACGTCCTCAGAAAGGATACTTCAGGCATTGACATGTATCTGCAACGTCGCTTCCCTGACACCACTGCCCTGCAACGGATTTCGTTTCAAAATCCCAACGTTAGCTGGCAAATGGTATCCGAAAATGATTTCCGGGCTACCTATCAGCCTAAGAATTTACCCGAAGGCACGTATTATTTCCAGGTGAATGGTTCGGATGCAACGGGTAACCTGGCCGGTTCAACCCCGTATAACATCACGTTTGTCGTTAAAAACGAAACGGGAATTCAGCAATTGGTGGTAAGTCCGAATCCGCTGACGTATTACACCCGCTTCAGTCTAAACCTGACCGGAACAAGCGTTCCCGATGCGATGGCCATTGAGATTTATAACCTTCAGGGACAATTGCTACGGATCATTTCCAATGAAAATCAGAAGCTTCAGATCGGACAAAACGATTATTACTGGGATGGCACTGACCAGCGGGGCAGTCGTCTACCAATTGGGACGTACATTTATAAATTAAAGATTCAGGAACAAGGGCAGAGTTACCCCTTCCTCGATCCTAATACGAAGACGTCAGGCCGGGTGATTATCGTCCGCTAATCATAAAAAAACCGGAGAGTGATCTCCGGTTTTTTTATGAATCATGTAGTTACTAATCAAGATCCGGTAAAGGAAAAATGAGCACCGGTACCGGACTGTGGAGCAGTAATTTTTTCGTTTTGCTGGGGTTTACCAGTTGCGTAAACAAATTACGGTGATGTGTACTCATCACTAATAAATCAGCTTCGGTATCCTTCACTAGTTCCAGAATTCCCTCCTGAATCGAACTGGTTTTACGCTGAAGCAAGGTAATATGGTGTTCAGGGAACTGAGCCTGAATATTCGCCAGCATCTCGTCATCCGAGTTCACATTGGGTTCGTGGTCCGACTGTACGTTAATGAGTTGAACCGTCGCTCCCAAGGCATTAGCCCATTGATAGGTTTTCGCCAGACTTTGCGTCTCTTCAAATTCAAGCTGGGTGGCGTAGGCGATTCTTTTGAACCCATAGTGCGTTACTTCACCGGGGACGACCAATAAAGGAACGCCAATTTCATCGAAAAGCTGCGTTGAAGAGTTGCCAAACAAGTCAGAAAACCAACCACCCGATTCGCTGGACTCCGTGCGACCCATAATGACCAGATCAACACCCTTATCTTCGGTAAATTCCTTAACAACGGGCGTCAAAGGTCCTAATTCCAGATACGCCGTCACGATTACGTTTCTGGCTTTTAATTCTTCTGTTAATTTATCAATTTGCTCTTGGGCAGAATTTCGGTAAGTTTCCTCCCACTCTACCGTTAGCGGCGGGCCCGTTAAGGTCTCCGTCATGGGATAAACCGGCAGGTACGTATGCAGGAGGTGTATAGTAGCGGACTGTCTGGAGGCCAAATAAACGGCTGTTTCTAAAGCCGGACGAGAATTTTCAGTAAAATCGGTTGCAACGAGGATATTTTTCATGGTAGTTTGAAGATTAATGGCCGAAAAGAATACTTTTTTCGTTAGTATAACAAAGATATACGATTAAAAAATTATCATCATTTCACTAAAATCACAGGATATGATGATGTAATTCATATTTAATTTCGGGAAGGTGCTTAATTTCGCCTTTCCTAACGAGCCGCACCGCGTATGACGGAAGATACAAAAGAAGTTAAGTCCTTAAATTTCCTAGAAGAAATTGTTGAAAACGACCTCCGAGAAGGTAAAACCGGAGGACGCCTGTTAACCCGATTTCCACCCGAGCCGAATGGATATCTGCACCTGGGCCATGCAAAAAGCATTTGCCTGAATTTTGGTTTAGCCCAAAAATATGGTGGACAGACCAACCTACGCTTTGATGATACGAACCCGATTACGGAAGATACCGAATACGTGGATTCGATCAAGGCTGACGTTCGCTGGCTGGGTTTTGAATGGGCCGCCGAATTATACGCTTCTGACTACTTTGCTCAGTTGTATGAATTCGCAAAAAAATTGATCCAGCAGGGCCTAGCTTATGTAGATGATTCGACGGCTGAAGCCATTGCCAGCCAGAAAGGTACTCCTACGGAACCCGGCCAGGATAGCCCCTTCCGTACTCGTTCGATAGAAGAAAACCTGGCATTATTTGAAGGCATGAAAGCCGGAAAATATCCCGACGGTAGTCGCGTATTGAGAGCCAAAATTGACATGGCTTCGCCCAACATGCACTTCCGGGATCCGGTTATTTATCGAATCAAACACGCTCATCACCATCGCACGGGCGATCAGTGGTGTATTTATCCCATGTATGATTTCGCTCACGGTCAGTCCGACTCAATTGAGCAAATCACGCATTCGATCTGTACGCTGGAATTTATTCCGCACCGTCCGCTCTACGACTGGTTCATTGATAAGCTGGATATTTTCCCTTCGCATCAGTACGAATTTGCCCGCCTGAATCTGACTTATACCGTGATGAGTAAGCGGAAGCTGAAACAACTGGTGGAAGAAGGGCACGTAGCGGGATGGGACGATCCCCGGATGCCAACGCTTTCAGGTGTGCGTCGTCGCGGCTATACTCCCGAAGCCATTCGCGATTTCTGCGAGCGGATCGGCGGTGGCCAAACGCGATAACCTGATTGACGTAGGTTTACTGGAATTCTGTGTTCGCGAACACCTGAACAAGATTGCCACTCGCGTCATGGTAGTACTCGATCCTGATCCAATCAAGGTCGTTATTACCAACTATCCCGAAGGACAAACCGAAGAGCTTTCGATTGAGAACAACCCGGAACAACCCGAAGAAGGCAGCCGAAATGTAACATTCTCCCGCGAAATTCTGGTGGAACGCGAAGATTTCATGGAAAATCCTCCGAAGAAATTCTTCCGCCTGGCTCCTGGTAATCGCGTTCGTCTGAAAGGAGCGTACATCATTGAATGTAACGACGTAATTAAAGACAGCGAAGGCAAAGTAACCGAACTGCATTGTACGTACGTTCCCGAAAGTAAATCAGGATCGGATACCTCTGGACTGAAAGTTCAGGGAACGATTCACTGGGTGAACGCAGCAACGGCCCTTCCTGTGGAAGTTCGTCTCTACGATCGTCTGTTCCAGGTCGAAGATTTGAGCGAAGCCGAAGGCGATTTCAAAGATCACCTGAATCCTAATTCGCTGGAAATTGTACATGCCTTTGCCGAGCCCAGTCTGAAAGAAGCAACGGGTACGTATCAGTTCCTGAGAAAAGGCTATTTCTGCCTTGATTCGGATTCTTCGTCTGAACGTCTGATTTTCAACCGCACCGTAGGTTTGAAAGACTCCTGGGCGAAAGATCAGAAGAAGAAATAAGTAGTTGATCGTTTGGGGCCGCCGCAACGGCGGTCAGTTTTCAGTTGATAGTCTACGTTTTACAACTGAACCATAGATTATAACTAACTACAAGAGCATAGACTAAAAAAAGCCACGACTGATTGTCAGTCGCGGCTTTTTTTAGTCTATGCTCTCCTTTTATAAAACTGCTTTAATGACTACGGGTTGGTGATCGGAGAAATATCTCTGGTCTTTCGCATCTACCAATACGCCGTATTTCAGCACTTTAATTCCTTTGCTTGTGAAAATATAGTCGATACGGGTTTTCAGCGGAGCATCAAATTTAAAAGCGTTGAACGTGCCTTCAGGGCCGTAGGGGGCCATTTCTGTTACACTGCGGGAGTCATTCAACAAGGTTTGAATTTCCTTGA
Source organism: Siphonobacter sp. SORGH_AS_0500 (assembly GCF_031453245.1). Classification (NCBI taxonomy): domain Bacteria; kingdom Pseudomonadati; phylum Bacteroidota; class Cytophagia; order Cytophagales; family Cytophagaceae; genus Siphonobacter; species Siphonobacter sp. SORGH_AS_0500. The sequence continues at coordinate 1,435,874 of NZ_JAVIYT010000001.1, read as the reverse complement.
TTTGCTCGGTGTCGGGCGTTGAATTGAAATCTCCCGTCAGAAAGGTGGGAGCTCCTTTCGTTATTTCTTTAATCTTCTTCACCATCAGTTTGCCTGATTCCCGACGAGCGACTACGCCCTCGTGATCGAAATGTACATTAAAAAAGTAAAACTGCTTTCTTGACTGTACATCCTGCAACTTCACCCAGGAGCAAATGCGGTTACAACAGGTAGCGTCCCAGCCTTTACCAGGTTTTTCGGGCGTTTCGCTTAGCCAGAAATTACCCGAATCAAGTACTTTAAAACGATCTTTTTTGTAGAAAACAGCCGAATGCTCGCCGCCTTCCTTTCCATCATCGCGACCAGCACCGAAGTAGGCGTATTCTTTCATTTCCAATAAATCCTTCAACTGACCGATTAAGACTTCCTGCGTTCCGAAAATGTCAAAATCATGGTAACGAACCTGAGCTTTTACATTTTCTTTCCGATTGGGCCAGGCATTCACGCCGTCGTTGGGCGTATTATAACGCAAGTTATAGGAAGCAACCGTCAGCGTTGACGTTTTTTGTGCGAAAGCACCGGGAATCAAAGTCATTCCCCACCATAAAAGAACGAGTACTTTTTTCATATAAGAAATTCAAAAAACGCATCAACTGCGATCATCAGCCGCCAATGCGTAGGGTTTAGAACTACAAACGTACCAATCTTCGCCCATTACCAACCGGAGTTTTGACCTAAAGCCAGATTCATCAGACGATCTGCCTCCGAAATCAGACTCACAGCCCAAATGCTTTTCGTTTTAGTCGATAAAGAGCGATCCATCCTGATTGAATTGGTTTTAAAGGACCATAGAATTAGCCTCTCGGATTGCGGAGAAGCGATTGTTCTAATAGAAAATAAGATGATTTAGTAGTGGTTCTAATAGAAAATAAGATGATTTAGTAGTGCATTAGAAGTACTCTGGCAGCAAAGTTCATACGGTAATGAAATAACCTTTCATAGACTTCAATTGAGAAATCAGAGGAGAAGGTCAAAATGAAGCCACGAAATTAGGGAAGCAAAGGACCTGAAATATTACCCTAACATTACGTTCAATTATTAAATTGTTACCTAAAATAAGTCTCTAATAAAACTAATAAAGAGTGCCCCCGGATTTTATCCGGGGACACGGTTGATAATTATCTAATACCTAAAAGGATACATCATTACTTGATCTTCAGGATCTGTCATTCAGAGCAAAGCGAAGAACCTTATGCTCTTTTTCGAGCTGATTAGGTCATGCGTTAACTTGACTAAGCCAGCCTCGCCCCATTCTTCAGAATGGTCTCGCTCTTCGTTCGAGAGGTCAGGTGAAGAAACACGCCTACTACCCACGGGTGCGAGATTCCATTTCGTTCCTACCCTAAGGCAGGTTCCACCTTCCGTTCTCCCAAGCCTGTCAGCCCTAGCAAAGGCTTGAATTAAGGTTCTAAATTTTAGATAGCTTTTAAAAGAGCGTACGATTTTATATAAGTAATAGCCAGATTTAGAATCCTCTTCGCTGATTGCACCTAGGGAAATCTAAGGATGCACTTTTCATCCGCTAACGTACATATGCCTTACAATCGGCTAGCATCTGCCTGACTTTCATTTAGTTTCAGCCGATTAGCCAGCCAGCCCAGCGTGGTTCCCTGCAATAGCACTGAGATAATGACGACCGCAAAAACGGTGTTGAAGATTACATCCGCTACCCGGACGCGGGAGATGAGCGGGATGAGGCTAAACACAATGGGTGTAGCTCCGCGAAGGCCTACCCAACTAACGAAGATCTTTTTCTGCAAGCTAGCCCGAAAAGGCGTGAGCGTTACAAACACACTTATGGGTCGGGCTATTAAGACCAGGAATCCAGTGATAATCAGAGCCTGGGGCAGAAAATCCAGCATGTTTCTTGGAAAAACCTGCAAACCCAAAATTACGAACAGACTAATTTCCATGAGCCAGGAGATACTTTCAAAAAAGAGATACGTTTCTTTCCGGCCCAGCCATTTTTCGCGGTAACTGCTCAGGACCATTCCTGTTACGTACATGCCCAGTAATACGTTCCCGTGTAGAATCGTAATTCCACCAACTCCCATCAGGATAACGGCCAGAATGAATACGGGGTACATTCCACGGGTATTCAGTCGGATTCGCTGGAGCATAACACTCGCGATCCAGCCAATCATTCCACCCATGATTAAGCCTACGGCCATTTCTTTGAAGAACATTTCAATCCAGTAAACAATGCTGGTATCCGAATCGCTTAACAGACTGGTAAAGGCCGTGGTAAGAAAGAAAGCCATGGGGTCATTCGTACCCGATTCTAATTCAAGGGTTTCCGAAATGTGTTCTTTCAAACGCAGTCCTTTCGAATCCAGAATGGAAAAGACTGCCGCTGCATCCGTTGAAGACAAGACCGAACCCACGAGTAAGCCCTCGAGATATCGAATTCCGAAAAGGGTATGCAGAAAAACCGCAATCAGGCCCGCGGTCAACATAACACCAACGGTTGACAGGGCCAACCCTCGGCCCAGAATCGGTTTAATGTGCTTGAAATCCGTTTCTAATCCTCCAATAAAGAGAATCAGAGCTAGGGCGACGTTGCTATAAGAAAGGGTAAACTCCGGGAAATCATACACAAAATCGAAAGGACCACCATTCCCGATAAACACGCCCAAAGCCAGATATAGAAGAAGGCTAGGCACGCCAAAGCGATGGGAAGATTTTGTTAACAAAATTCCCGATAACAGAAAAAATCCAAGTAATAAACAAATCCAGGGAAAGGTGAGCATCATGGCCGTACTAATAAACACTGGTAGTGCGTAAAATGTATGCCAGTAGCCCGAATCATTACCTCTTAAAAAAGAATAACCCGGGAGCTGAAGCTTCCGGGTTATCGCAATTCACGATGCATTTTCTAGAAATCGTGTCCCAACGAAATATGTAAAATTGGGGTTTGAGTCGTCTTGTCTTCTACGCCCCAGGCAAAATCACCTTTGACGTAATAACCCAGGAACAACGTCCGAACACCCACACCATACCCAATCAGATACGGATTTTTGAAGTTATTAACCGTTGCCGTCCAAACGCTTCCGGGGGCACTGACAATTTCCGTATTCAAACTGTTCTGACGACTGAAAGGGCCATTTCCGGTCCAGGCCGTTCCCACATCCGTAAAGGCCGTTAACTGGAAGTTTTGCAGGAACGTCGAAGTAAGCGGGCCTCGACTTAACACACGGAACACGGGCCAACGTAACTCGGCATTGAACAGCAGATAACTTTCGCCGGATAACTTGTTCATGCGGAACCCCCGCAGAGGCGTTACGAAATCGGTGAAGAATACATTTCGATAATCGGTGGTATAAGGACTAAGTGGGTTTTCTCGCATTTCGCACTTCCCGAACATTGCCAAAAGGAATCCAGTTATCAACGCCCCCCAGAATGCTTTGTTTGGGAGCTGCTCCGCCAGAGTTACCAAAGGAAATTCGCGTTGCCAGCGTCAGATCACGATAGATCTTGGTGTAATTGCGGGCATCCAACGTGATTTTGTAAAAGCTTTCCGAACTCAGCCGCATTCCCTGCTGCTGTTGGGCCCGCAGTTTGACGCGAGAGCCTTCCAGCAAATTTCGGCCATTGGTGCGGGTGTTATCAAACACCACTTCGCCCTGCAAGCCCACGAAACTGGACGAAGCATTGGGTATTCCAGAACTTCCCTGCGAACCATCTACCCGATTCAGCAGCGTAAACATGGGCGAGGCCGAAACCCGAAGGGCTTCGTTAATGGGATAAGATGCCGTAAGCGTCAGTCGGTTATAGCGGTATTTTGTAAACATTCCCGTTCCGACGGTAAATGTGTTATCAGCGAAAGCCCGACGATCAAAGCGGGCACTAAAATCAATGCGATGGGCCAGATACTGATATTCCGCAAAAATTTCGCTGGTACGGAACGTTGGCGTAATGAACAAACCACCTTTGATGATGTTGTTTTCCAGCATATCATTGATGGTAATGGTGTTTTGCCAGCCAAAACCGCTGCCGGGTGTGGTTAAATAAGGCAAGACCAGAAACTGGTTATCTGTCTTGTTCACCACAAACACATCTTTGTAATTGGTTGGCCCTTTGAGACGGGTGGCATCCCGACGAACGACCGTAGTGCGACTTCTCGAATTGGTAATAACCCGGGGAGCATTGCCAGCAGGCTGATTCGTTCGGCGTTCGGTTACTTTCAAACCTTCCAGATCAAACTGATAGTTATCGGTATCGACCTCTCCCGGTCTTAGTTTAATTCTGGAAGCATTTCCTACCCCCACGGGAGCTTTCGTAGGATCTGCCACTGCGGCTCCCTGAGCTTTGTTTACGCCACCATTCAGACGGATATTACGGATCGTTGAAGCATCGGGGTTAATAGCTGACGAAGATAATCCAGGCAGGAATTTCAATACCTGCTGCCCTTTTTCAAGGCTTACGTATGCTAAAGCTCCGCTGTTGGGGTTATAATCAAAAGCATTAATACTCTCGGCAAACTGACTCAGAGGACGAACCTGCTGAGCGGTAGTATCCAGTACGTAAAGGTTCTGGATGCCCTGTTCGTCACTCAGGAAAAATACTTTTTCACCATTCGTAGAGAAGGGCTGAGTCGCTCTGGATGCCAGTCGCTGTACGGTATTGGCCCGGGCATTTCCTTCGTGCAGGAACAGATTGAAACTGGTTGGTAAAGGCGTAGGAACGGGCTTAGTAGAAAGCGTATCCGTGGTCCGATTGGAAGTAAACAAGACTTTACTATTCGAACGCCCTACGAATGACGGCGTTAAGTCGTCATATAAGTCGTTCGTCAGTTGAGTTACGCCATTACGGCTGATGTTATATAGGAATAAATCGCTTTGTCCTTTGCGGTCGCCGCTGATGGCCAGCGTTGAGCCATCCTGCGAAATATCAAAACCAGCAATCTGATTAAAACCCCGAACGAAGCGGCGGGCCTTCAGCCGTAATCCTTTTTTAGAACCTGGTACGTACTGCGACAACAGGATGCGATCATCCTGCTGAGTTAGAATGTTCAGTGTTCCGTTATCCTGAAAGGCTAAGAGAGGAGCATGAATGGGCAATTCTCGCGTTAAAAAACGATCACCCCCTACCAGTAACTCTTCGGGTTTACCTCCCTGAGTGCCTGTAACGTATACCCGATAACGTCCGTGATCAATCATGGAATAAACCACCATGCGACGATCAGGACTAAGTTTGACCTGTTCAATTTGCTGACCAGAAAACAAATTATAACCCGCCAGTTTAGTACCTCCGGCAGGCTGAAAAGAACCTGCGGTGGAAGTAGCCATTTGGGTATAATAATCTTTCCAGTCGTTCACAAAACGAGCATAGGAAATCCCAAGCGTGCTGGAAATACTGGTTTGCTCCGTGCGAATGATGCGGGTCAGGTTGAGGATATTGGAGATATTATCCCGTCCGTAACGTTCGGCAATAAAATTCCAGATGGACTGCCCTATACGAGTAGCCTCATCGCCCGTTAACTGGGTTGGTTTTTTAAATTTCTTGTTCAACGCCACGTCCCGCATGTAATCATCCAGATCCCGGCTCCAGCCTTCGGCAACGTAAGCCGTGATTCCTGAAATGAACCATTCGGGTAAGGAAAGTAGCAATTGGCTTTGAAGGGCATCCTTCAGGCTTCCACCGTACAGCATGTCGTACACAAACACCGAAGAAACCTCTTTCGCGAGTTGCTTGCGGAATTCCATGTGATTGGCCGTAAAGGCAATCTGAACACGGGACTTGGACAGGTTTTCTTCCCGAATTTCAGCAATAGAGTTCAGCGAAACGCCGATATTACTCTGCTTTAAATCCGCGGGAGAATCATAGAGAAAAATCTTGGTGCGGCTGTAAGGGGTATAACTCAGCAGATCGGTAATGCGGTCAAATTCTGACTCGGCCATCTGGGCTGTATAAGTGGCCAGCGAGCGACTATTCCCGTGGAAATAAATTTCAAAGTTAGAGGTGGTCAGCACCTGCCAATCGTATCGTTCCCGCTGAATTCTGTTCTTTCCGAACTCTTCCATGGTTGGCATATAGACCTGTGCCTGGACGGTAACCGCCCCCAGAAGTAATCCACTCAACAAAGAAACTTTAAAAGTATTGGTCCAATCCATGGCTTAGGGCTTAGGGTACTCCGCATACTCACCCGCTGAAGCATACGGCTATTCGTTGATTTAGCTGAAATATAACGTATGGAATCGCTGAATATTCGCTTCGGGATGAAGTTCTTTCCTATCAACCAGAAAATCAGCGAATTGTTTGGCTAAAAAAGGGGCCATAGAGGTGCCTTTTGAGCCTAATCCATTAAAAATTCCGAGGGTCGAATGGCCCGGATGAACCCCGATGAAAGGTCGCCGTCCCTGCGTGGCTGGCCGAATCCCGGCCACGTGTTTTTCGATCTTAAAAGGCACTTTAATTAACTTCGAAAACTTATCCAGTAAATACGTTTTGCCCTTTTCTGAAGGCTCCCAGGTCAGATCGTTCCATTCGTAATTGGAACCTGCCCGGTATTTTCCGTTGGGATGAGCCTGAATCCAGACGCTCTGGTTCACAATGCCCGGAAACGATGGCCCCGGAATATCAAGGTTCATAATTTCACCCTTTACCACTGCCCAGGGTAACCAGTTAAAATGAGGATTGAATCGACCATAAGCCCCTTCGCAACTGATAATCATCTTCGCTTCATACGAACGCCAGCGAGCGGTTTCAGGGGTTAATTGCACTTCGTCCCACTGAAATTCCGTTTCTTCAAACGAATCTTCCTGCTCTAAAATTTTATGAATTTCGGTTAATAAAACGGGTAAATCTACCCAAGCCGCCTGTAAGGTCTCTAGACCGCCTAATTCGTTATGAATCAGTGGAGAATAGGCTTCATTTTGCTCGGAAGGTTTGACGTAACCTTCCAAAACCGGATTGGCCGTCTGAGCAATGAAGAAGTTCTGTTCCTCAATGGATTGATAAGGACGATACAGAGGAACCGGATAAAAAAATCGAGCCTGTAAGCTCTCTTCCAGTGCACTGTAGAAGGAATGTAAGAATGGGAACAACTCATCCGCGAGCCAGGTTTTCGCCAGCTTTCGTCCGGTAACCGGGTTACATATCCCCGCGGCCACCCGCGAAGACGAAGGTCGCTGATCGTCGATGACCCGGATTTTACATCCCCGACTCCGCAGAGTCCAAGCCAGCATTGACCCCGCAATGCCCTGACCTACGATCAGATAGTCTATTTTTTGCATGTGATTCTACTCAATGATGCTTCAAAATACGGCAGAAAATCTTAGTAACGCTTCTGACTACTTTTCAAGCCTTTTACTCAACAGCCAGCAATTCAGAATCTTATTTTATCCAATCCGCAATTGTCCATACATAAAACTAAAATTTGACGCTATGGTAAAAATTTATATGGCATAATTGACTTTTAAGTTTTGTTTAAATACGAATAATTTCCTAACATCAGTGTTTCGTTGGTTGCTCTCGCCCCTATTGAATAATTACCACTTCTTTTATCATTTTACGCATGAAAAAACGTATTACTTTCCTTTTTTGCCTCAGTCAGATGGCTGGTGCGTATGCCCAGCGTTCGTACTATGAAACGGAGAAAAAATGGCCTGAGCAGGACACCACCAGTAAGTTTTACAGCGTCAGGGGCGAACGACACGGTATTAGTTTCTTTAAAAAGCATCAGTTCAAAGACGTCGAATATCAGCCCGGGAAAACGCTCGCGTTCAATACTTATCATTCGCCTGATGTGATGTATTACTGGTGCAAAAAATGGGCCGAGCAGCATCCCAATCTGGTTGATTTGTATGAGGTAGCCAAGAGTTATGAAGGTCGCCCTATTTTGCAATTGACGCTGACCAATAAGAAGACGGGAAAACATACGGATAAACCAGCGGCGTATTTTGAAGGCGGTCGGCACAGCGGTGAGGTAACCAGTAGTGAATCAGTACTTTGGCTGACCAAATATCTTTTAGATAATTACGGGAAAGATCCAGCGATTACGAAATTACTGGATACCAAAACCGTCTACCTCCGTCCGCAGAATAACCCGGATGGATCGAATATGTATCTCTTCACGGCTCAGCGAAACCGTAGTTCCATTCGTCCGCATGATGACGACCGGGATGGCTTATTCGATGAAGATCCCGAGGAAGATTTGGATGGCGATGGAGTCATTTATCAGATTCGCAAAAAAGCAACGACCAAGGCCGATCTTGAGAAAGCCAATTACGTACTCGATCCCCGCGACTCCCGCCTGATGAAACGGGTGCAGGAAGGAAAAGGGCAATGGTTGGTTTATACAGAAGGCATTGACAACGACGGCGACGGAAAATATAATGAAGACGGCATTGGCGGGCTGGATATTCACCGGAATTACCCCGAAAACTGGCGACCCGATCAGGGCGGAGATTTTACGGGTCGGGGTTATACTCAGAATGGAGCCGGAGCTTACCCATTGAGTGAAATAGAAACGCGTTCGACGGTACTATGGCTATTGGGACATCCGAATATTTCGGTTGTCAACTCCATGGATACCCGCGTTCCGATGCACCTGCGACCACCTTCGACTTCCAAAGATACGGAAAGCATGTTCCCGGAGGACTTGAAGATTTACCGTCACATGGACAGTCTGGGCTTAGCCAACACGGGTTACCCCTGGGCAGGTGATGTCTATAATACGTACGCAACTCGTAGCAAGACCAATCGCTTAACGGGCGATCCAACGAAACCCGAACCGCTGTTCGGTCACGGTCCAGATTTTGGCTACTTTTATTACGGTTCGATTTGGTACGGGGATGAGTTATGGAACGGCGGAGCCATGAAAGATTATGACGGCGACGGTCAATACGATGAATATGACGGGATTCGCTGGGATGATGAAGCGAACGGAAAGAGGGGCTTCAAACCTTGGACGAAGTTTACGCATCCGCAGTTGGGTGAGGTCGAGCTGGGTGGGTTTCACCCGAAATTCTTCGCTCAGAATGGTCCGGCCTCAGTATTAGAAATGTGGATTTCGCGGCAGGCTAAATTCAACCTCGGCATGGCCTTCGAGTTACCGCAAATTGAACTAACGAACGTAAACGTGAAGCCACTTGCCAATAATGAATACGAAATAAAGGTAAACTGGAAAAACACTGGTAAGCTGCCCGTTGCCCTGGAACAGGCGAAACGCATCAAAATTGTTCAGGAAGATCGGGTAACACTCGACATTGATAAGGCTTTATTGAAAGAAAGTCCTGAGGCAAAAGTAGTAATTACGGAACCAGCTTTGTTCGATAAAACTATTTACGCGGGTTATACCACCGCTGGAGAACAGAAAGAAGCGACGTTTAAAGTAAAAGTAAACCAGTCTGGCTCGATTAAGGCGAAGGTAAAATTACTTTCCACCCGAGGCGGATATGTGGAGAAGGAGATTGTGGTTGGGAAGTAAGTTAGTTGTTAGTTGTTAGTTGTTAGTTGTTAGTTGTTAGTTGTTTATCAACTTCCCGAAAGTTTTAAAATTTTCGGGAGGGGTTAATTAATAGTTACAGGAAAGTGAAGCTTTGGTTCTTAGCTGGGACAAACAACAGAAAACCCCGGATTGACATCCGGGGCTATCCAGCCTGGGGCTATCCAGGTTCAACCCCTCCGGGGTTAGGTTTCCCTTTTCAAACAACTCCCTACGCTCTTTCGGATTTGTAATCCGAAAGCCCTCTGGAAGGGATTTATAATCCCTAAAGTAACACTAACCATCTCTACAGAAATGACCGCCTGTTATTGGAGATTGTAAACTCAAAAACCCCGCCGTGGTTGTTGTTCTCTTTTCAAGCAACTCTCCTACCTTTACAGGTTTTCTCTTTCAAACTGAAAACTGAAAACTGAAAACTGAAAACTGAAAACTGAAAACTGAAAACTGAAAACTGAAAACTGAAAACTGAAAACTGAAAACTGAAAACTGAAAACTGAAAACTCAAAACTCAAAACCGTAGCGACGGTCGCTCAAAACTCCAAACCGCAGCGGCGGCCGCTCCAAACTGAAAACCCTAAACGCTTTCCCCCATTCGTTCTTCCGCCCAGGATTTAATCAGAGCCACCTGTTCGTCGAAGGTCATAAATGAGTTATCCAGTACCAATGCATCTTCCGCCTGCCGCAGCGGTCCTTCGGAGCGAGTCATGTCAATGTGATCGCGTTTGGTTAAGTTCTCCAGTACTTCATCCAGAGAAATCAGATCTCCTTTTTCGAGTAACTCCGCTTGCCGTCGCTGAGCCCGAATCAACGGATCTGCCGTCATAAATACTTTCAGTTCTGCCTGCGGGAATACCATGGTGCCAATATCCCGACCATCCATGACAATGCCCTTCTGCTTTCCCATTTTCTGCTGTAAAGCCACCATCGCCCGACGCACTTCTACCACGGCACTTACTTCGCTTACCCGCTGGGAGATGTACATTTTTCGAATTTCATCTTCCACACACAACCCATTCAGATACGTTTCGTTCAACCGTTTTTCGGGATTAAACTGAAACGTAATGTGAATATTTTCGAGGGCCTTTTGAACCTCATGAGGATTAGTGATGGTTACATAATGTTGGTAAAAATACAGGCTAACCGCCCGGTACATGGCACCAGTATCGATATAACCGTATCCTAACTGAGCCGCGAGAACTTTAGCCGTTGAGCTTTTTCCGCAGCTTGAATAGCCGTCAATGGCGATGATGATTTTAGACATTTTATCAGAAATTGCTACTGAAAGCAACCGGGAAGTCATTTCATTGTAGAACTTTGGCAAAGGTAAAAAGTTTAGAGGAGTGATGCAGGGCTTATGCTGCGTATAAAGTTTGAAAGGTTTGAGTTCGTTAGAAAAGTTTGATACCGGAATGCTTTAGTTACTTTCTCCATTGGTGCACATTCCGATCCGTCGGGCAAGCAAGAGGGGCATCTGTTATCAACTAAAAACAGCAAACCGACAACTGAAAACTAAAAATGATGAAAGAGATTAGTGGCCAGCTTCTGGATATTCCCGGTCGGCAAATTCGTCCGGTTACGATAACGGTTGATAACCATACCATCACTCGCATTCAGGATAACCCTGAGGCTCCCGAACAATACCTGTTACCGGGTTTTGTGGATGCTCACGTACACGTGGAAAGCTCCATGCTCAGTCCGGCTCAGTTTGCCCGGTTGGCAGTGGTGCACGGAACGGTTGGCACCATTTCGGACCCGCACGAAATTGCGAATGTACTGGGGGTAAAAGGAGTAGAATGGATGATTGAAAACGGTCGTAAAGTCCCTTTTCACTTCTGTTTTGGAGCCCCTAGCTGCGTTCCGGCGACGCCTTTTGAAACGGCAGGAGCCATCGTAACCCCTGAAGATGTACGGTATTTATTAACGAATTATCAGGAAGTAGGTTATCTGGCGGAAGTGATGAACTTTCCCGGCGTGCTCAATCATGACCCGGACATGACCGCCAAAATCGGCATTGCTCAGGAATTAGGTTACCCCGTCGATGGACACGCCCCCGGACTTCGGGGCGATGCCGCCCGCCGATACATCGAAGCTGGCTGCCAGACGGATCATGAATGTTTTACCGCTGAAGAAGCCCTCGATAAGCTTTCGTTCGGCATGAAGGTGTTAATTCGGGAAGGTTCAGCAGCAAAGAATTTCGATGCCCTGATTCCTCTATTACCCGAGCATTACCAGAACCTAATGTTTTGTTCGGATGATAAACATCCCGACGGACTTGTACTCGGTCATATTAATCTGTTGGTCAAACGGGCTCTGGCGTTATATCCCGATCATTTGTTTGAAATTCTTCAAATGGCGTGTCTGAATCCGGTAGAACATTATGGCTTGGCGGTTGGGCAATTACGCGAAGGTGATTCGGCTGATTTTATCGTTATTGATTCTCCGAAAGAATTTACTATTCTTCAAACCTATATTAAAGGGGAGCTGGTTGCCGAAAACGGTACTTCACTTCTCACGAGTTACCTCAGCGAGCCTATTAATCAGTTTAATGCTCTGGAGAAAGCACCCGCTGATTTTCAGATCACTTCATCACAAAAAGAAGTTTCCGTTCGGGTCATCGAAGCATTGGACGGTCAGTTGATAACCCCCGCCCGAATCGAAAAATTAAACGTTCAGAACGGCGAGTTAACTTCTGATACCGAACAGGATGTATTGAAAATTGCCGTCGTTAATCGGTACGCTGACGCTCCGCCAGCAGTAGCTTTTATCCGAAATTTCGGCCTAACTAAAGGAGCTTTGGCTTCCTGTGTAGCCCACGATTCGCATAATATCGTAGCCGTTGGTGTGGATGACGATTCCATCGCTCAGGCCGTTAATTTGATTATTCGTGAAAAAGGTGGGATCGCAGCGGTCCACGAAGCAGAAGAGCTGGTGCTGCCCCTGCCCGTTGCGGGTATTCTCAGCGGCGAAGATGGGTACTGGGTAGCTACTCAATACGCCACGCTCGACGCTTTTGCCAAGCAACAACTGGGCTGTACGCTGAGCTCGCCCTTCATGTCGCTTTCGTTCATGGCTTTACTCGTCATTCCTAGTTTAAAATTAAGTGACAAAGGCTTATTTGACGGGGAAACCTTCCAGTTCACCTCCGTCTTTGCCTAACCCCTTCTTGTATGAAAATGAATCGATTAGGTCTGTTTCTGGCTGTTATTGGATTAGGTCTTAGCTCCTGTAGTAATTTCGAAATTCCGCAGGATGAGGTTACCCAAACGCTAACCGATTACGGAAAAGAGCACCCCGAAAATGTAGTAAACATCCATACCCGATTCGGTGATATTGAAATTACGTTATATAAGGAAACGCCCCTCCACCGGGCTAATTTTCTACGGTTAACCAATCAAGGCTATTACGATGACCGAGGCTTTTATCGTTCGGTAAAGGGTGTTTGCATTCAGGGCGGCGGCGAGCAACGCGATCAGCTCAGCTATACCATTCCCGCCGAATTACGTCCGAATCTAATTCATAAACGAGGAACCGTCTCGATGGCTCGTTATTCAGAGAATAATCCAGAGAAACGCTCTTCGTCAACGGAGTTTTTCATTGTTACTAAAGGTATTTATTACAATGAAGAAGAGTTGGCAAAGTACCCACCAGCATTGAAAGATATTTATCTGAAACAGGGCGGAGAAATCATTTTCGATCAGGAATATACCGTCTTCGGTGAAGTCACGAAAGGTATGGACATCGTAGAAAAAATCGCCAAAATACCCCTCGGCGACTTCGAACGACCCACCGAAATCGTAAAGTTTTCAATCAACAGTAAATAACAAAAAGGGAAGGCAAGCCTTCCCTTTTTTGTTACTCTGTCATTCACTCATTCGACCATTCAGCACTGATTTTCGCACCATTCTCATCATGGATTCTTCGTCATTATGAAGGCGAACTTCGTTTAAAGGAATCCATTTGATCTCGTTAGATTCTTCATTGATGAGTAACTCTTTCGTGGCATCGGCCCGGAAAAGAAAACGAACATCATAATGCAAATGCTCCGGTTCCTGCTTACGAGCGGGAATGGTATGAATGTCAATATCAAAAATGCCGTCACCGACAGGAGTTACTTCGGCTCCGGTTTCTTCCCAAGCTTCCCGCTGAGCCACTCCCTGCACATTCGGATCCCCATCACAATGTCCTCCTGGCTGAAACCAACGATCAAGTTTTCGGTGGTGCATGAGTAAGGCCTGCGTTCCGGTTTCGTCCAAAATCCAGGCTGATCCGGTGACATGACCGATTAATAAGGTTCGATCAAAGCAATTTTCGTGCGTTTGAACGAATTCCATCAGACGCAACCGCATGGCCTCTTCGTTCGCGTCGGTGGTTTGGTATTGCTTTAATAAATCGAGTAATTGCTGCATTCTATTTTCTACACTTGAGCCTGCAAAGTAACCTATTTTCAAAAAGAAACGCTTCGCCTATCAGGGATTACACTGGCAGCGTAGGCATAATAACTTGTTGAAATGTCTCAATTATTTTCAGAGCAATGGAAGCCTCTTGAACAACCGCTACCAACGTGCTCCGGCCAACTTTTCTATAAACTAACTTGCCCTAAAAGACTGCTGCCAGCGAAAAAGCTGGCAGCAATGACTCTCTTTCTATAAAGCAGCTTGGCCTAAAACAAATACTAGCAGCGTAGAAACACTAATCTGTTCAAGAACTATTGGCCGGCATTCTTCAGCGAATCACGTTTGGCTTTTTCTGCCGCTCTTTCCTGTCTGCGGAAAAACGGACGCGTCAGGAAGTTATGCTGTAAAGCTTCCATGTTCTGATCCAGTTTTCGGCTGCTGCTTTCCAGGTATTGTAAGGTCGTTTTCAAATCGCCAGCAGTTTTCTGATCGTTGAGTAACAAGCCCAGAGCATTATCATTCTGATTCAGTTTTTTCGTAGCAGTTACTACGTTGTCAGTCGCTACAGAGGCTTTGTCTACCACTTGCTGAGCCGACTGACTCATCTGTTTCAATTGATTAGCCGAAGATTTGATGCTGGCAAAAACCGTCGTATCGGTTACCAACTCGTGGGCCAGACTTCCTTTGGTATTTAAACGATTGGAATAAGCCGCCAGCGAACTCGACATGCGATTAGCGTTCTGAGAAGCTCGTTCAAGGTGATTAACCGTAGCTTTAAATTGCTCGGCCAGAATTGAATCCGTCAGAACGGCTCCAATGGTGCCCTTCCCACGGGCAATTTTTGAAACGAGTCCTTTGAAATCAGTCGTAATTTTCAGCAGGTTTTTGTTATTCTCCTGCAAGGTTTCCATGATCTGATCGGTGCCTAAAACGGCTTTTGCCCGAATGACATCCCCATCGTCAACCGAAGCCAGTTGGGGCGTTCCTCCTTCAATAACCACGATCTTATTGCCAATGAAACCCTCCGAGCTAATTTCCGCCTGAGCATCTTTATGAATGTATTGCTGAGCTTCTTTTTCGATGTTCATGGTCACTTCCACCTGTGATTTTCCGTAGAATTTTACCGATTTTACAGTACCCACTTTTACCCCGGAAAACCAGACGTTATTACCCGTTTTCAAACCTCCTACATCATCAAAGATGGCTGCTACCTCAATACTTTTGATAAAGCGTTTTTGTTGACCGCCTAAAAACAATACGCCGACAATAAATATGACGAGGCCCAGGAATACAAAAATTCCTACCTGAACTGATCGTTTGTTTTCTCCTGTGCTCATTTAGTCAATAAAATTATATTCGTAAAATTGTTTAACCCGCTCTTCGTCCGAAGCAAAAACTTCTTCGAAAGTGCCCTGACGCTGGAACTGGCCGTCCAATAACATGGCGACCCGATCTCCCGTAGTTTTAGCACACGTCAAATCGTGGGTAATGATGATCGAAGTGGTATTATGCTGTTCCTGAACCTGATTAATCAAATTATTGATCTCTCCGGATGTAATCGGGTCCAGACCAGCCGTTGGCTCATCGTAAAGCATAATTTCTGGCTTCAGAATCAGCGTGCGGGCAATACCAATTCGCTTCCGCTGTCCGCCCGAAAGCTGCGAAGGCATCTGACGGATCGTCTGGGATAAACCTACATCCTCCAGGGCTTCTTCAATAGCCAGATCAATTTCTTTTCTGGTCAGATTACGCACATTACGAATCAGGGGAAACTCCAGATTCTCGTACACCGTCATACTGTCGTATAAGGCACTATTCTGGAAGGAAAACCCAATTTTCAGTCGCAACGCATCCAGCTCTTTGGCAGATAACTCACCGACTTCCTGACCCAATACTTTAACGGACCCTTCATCGGCTTTCAGTAAACCCGAAATAATCTTAATCAAAACGGATTTTCCCGTGCCGGAACGACCCAACACCACCAGGTTTTCGCCTTTGTAAATGTCTAGATCCACCCCTCTCAATACCGTCAGACTACCAAAGGATTTTTTCAGCCCACGAATTGAAATGACTTTATCGCTGGTATCTATGTTTGCTTTTCTCTTCATAGGATCAGGAGATTAATGCCATTACGATTTGCAGGGAAAGTAACTCTTCAATGAAAATCAGGAACATGGAAAGTACCACCGAAGTATTGGCCGCTTTTCCGACGCCCTCCGTTCCTTTAGAAGAATGAAACCCCTTATAACAACCTACGGCTCCAATGGTAAATCCAAACACAACGGATTTAGCCAGCGAAGCAAATACATCCGTAAACGTGACGGTATTAAACACCTGCGTAAAGTAGGTTTGAAAACTCGTGGCCTCGTTCTGATGAATATTAATGAATCCCCCCAAGAGAGCTAACATCGTGGTATAGACAGTAAGGATGGGAATCATAGTAGTGGTAGCAATGACCCGACTTACGACCAGAAACTTGAACGGATTCGTAGCAGAAACTTCCATCGCGTCGATTTGTTCAGTTACATTCATCGAACCTAACTCGGCTCCGATGTTTGAACCTACTTTACCCGCCGCAATCAATGAGGTAACCAAAGGAGCCAGAGCCCGCACAATAGCAATGGCAATGAGCGAGGGTAACCAAGAAACAGCTCCAAACTCAGACAGCGAAGGTCTCGACTGGTTTACGAATACAATGCCCGTAATAAAACCAGTGAGGGAGATCAGCGGAAGCGATTTTACACCTACTTCAAAGCACTGCTTAACAATTTCCTTAAACTCGTAGGGAGGTAAGAACGCTTCCTTAAAAATTCGGACAACAAATAGAAAGACGTCATGCAAATCCAAGAAAAAGCGATTAATCCGGCTTACGCGTTTGCTGCCATCTTGGGTATCAGTTTTATTCATTCGATAGGATGGTCAAAATAGAGCACAGTTGAGTAAGCACTCAACGCCTCCGGGGATTTTCACGGCTGCAATTTGTCAATAATTTCCCGCCAGATACTGTCAGTTTTTTCTTGACTTTTTATGATAAAAAATCATACCTAATCGGCTAGCTGAAAAACCTGTCAGTAATGAAACGGAATTCTATTGATCTCGCGAAGATACGACGAGGTGGCAATGGCTCTACTATGGGCTGTCGAATTTCCACGCCTAGTGGTCTATTTTAAGCGTGTCTTTACTATTGAATTTCTAAAATAAGTATGGATTGAGACATAAATCGTTACCTGGAAGACAGCCTTTACTGATCCGAATAATCGAGCGGTAATAGGTCTCCTACTTTCTCCCAACCCCAGTAACCTTCAAACATAACGCCTAGTGGAGGTAATATACTTCCGTTTTCTTCCAGTAGCACAGATTCCGTTCTCAGGGAAAATACCGAAGTCTGAAACATGGGCTGACGGTTTCGATGACGGCTCTGGCTCATGACATAAGTGGGTTCTTCTTTTTCGCCAACGTATACCACCTGAAAAAATCCCTCAAAAGTCAGTTGGTCGTTTTTCAGGTATTCATCATACGCAACCCGGGCCGTATCCAGTTTTTCCAGGATTTTTGGCAAACTAGCCTTCGCCAGGATTTTCTCCAGTGGGTCATCTTTTCGTAAACCACCCTGCTCTCTGATTTTCTGACGGATTGCTTTTAACTCTTCCTCCGTGGGCCGATTGGGATTGAGCATCCGAATCAGTCTTCGAAGATTAAAGCCTTCTGCTTCTAATTGCTGATTTCGCAGGCTTCGTACAAAATGCATGATCGAGCCTTTATACGCCCGCTGCCGATTCTTGGCCCAACGTCTTTGCCGGGACTTATTTCCTTCCATGAGCTGAAAGTTCGGATAACCCAGGTAGGTAACATACCCCTGCCGCATGTCGTATTTGAATTCCGCCAACAGATAATTGATACGATACCCCAGTTCCCGGTTTTCGATTTTCAGTACTTCGTCGGACTTTACCTCCAAAAAAGCTGTTTGGGGATCAAAGACAATAACGAGTTGGTTTTCATTGAGTATGCGACATTGCTGAGCTGTTTCGCTACTACCTAGAAACTGCTCTTTGAAAATCTTGAGGTTATCGTACCACGAGCTATCGCGTTTCGCCTTCACCCCAACGGTTTGAAGTGAATAGGTTTTCGGCTGAATTTTAAACAGGTAAGAAACCGCCCGTTTCTGGCGGGTATCCAGAGCATAGACCAGCGGTTCATAACCTACCATGGAAACAATGACTTCGTAGTTACCCGCTTTCACCGACAAAGAAAACTCTCCTTTTTCATTGGTTAACGTGCCCGTCGTAGTCGTACTAATGAACACCGATGCAAAAGCAACGGGTTCGTTCGTCTTTTCGTCTAGTACTCTCCCCTTTAAAATCTGATCCTGAGCCCCTAAGGAATGAATAAAGCAGCAAAAGAGAAGAGTAAACAGGTATTTCATAGTAATTACGATTTTTTCGTAATGTTACTAAAATTTCGTAATTCTTCTGTAAAAGAAAACCCCGGCGTTAAACCAGGGTTCTCCCATGTATTCGTTAGAAAGCTCCGTAAGCTCGTTCGTTGCCTTTACCAATCATGTAATTTACAAAAGCCCGGTTCACCACTTTATTACCTCCCGGCGTTGGGTAATTACCCGTAAAGTACCAGTCGCCCGTATGGTTTGGACAAGCCGTATGTAAGCCATCAACCGTTTGATAAATGATAGATACTTCAGCCTGACAGTTTTTAGGCGTTACGATTTCGGCAATTTTTTTGGAAATCTGTTCGTCGGTGAAAGGTTCATAAAGAGCTTTCACGTAGTTCTCCTGAGTGGCGTACCCATTTTCAAGAGCATCTTTACAACGAGCAAAAGTTTCCTCCAGCAGCTCTTCGCGATTGTGTTCTTCCAGTAACTTCAATACTGCCCGGAAAGCCACGAAATCTTTCATTTTTGACATATCAATTCCGTAGCAATCGGGGTAACGAATTTGCGGAGCGGAGCTGACAATGACAATTTTCTTAGGCTCCAGACGATCCAGCATACGGAGGATCGAACGTTCCAGAGTAGTTCCGCGAACGATAGAATCGTCAATCAGAACAATCGTATCCTGTTTTTTCTGGATTACCTCAAACGTTGTTTCATACACGTTTGAAACCATCTCGTCGCGTGCCGTATCGTTCGTGATGAACGTACGCAGTTTCACGTCTTTTGAAATGATTTTCTCGGTACGGGGACGGAAGGATAACAAACGATCCAGGTCTTCTTCAAACAGGACACCTTCGCGAATGTGACGCTTGCGTTCCTGAACCAGATGCTCGTCTAAGCCTTCTACCAGACCGAAGAAAGCAGTTTCGGCAGTGTTAGGAATATAACTGAAAACCGTATTCGCCAGATCATTATCAATTTCCTTGAGAATTTGGGGTAATACGAGTTTACCTAAATTTTTACGTTCCCGGTAAATGTCTGGATCAGATGCTCTTGAGAAATAAATACGCTCGAATGAACAGGATTTTTTCTCCAGAGGCTCGCGGAATTCCTGTTCGCGGAAATCACCGTTGGTTTCGATGATTAACGCATTACCAGGCTGAATTTCAACGATTTCATCATAGTCGCAGTTAAACGACATTTTGATAGCAGGCTTTTCTGAAGCAACCACGATCACTTCATCATCCGCATAATAATAAGCGGGGCGAATGCCGGCGGGGTCACGGGCAACAAAAGCCGCTCCCGAACCTAACATCCCGCACATCGTATATCCACCATCGAAATCCCGGCAGGAACGCTGCAACATACGGGCAACGTCAATATTAGATTCGATTAAAGACGTAAGCTGCTGATTATCTTCAGGGAATAAAGGCTTGAAACGGTCAAACTGGCGTTGCACTTCTTCGTCCAGAAAGTGGCCAATTTTTTCCATTACCGTTACCGTATCTACTTTGTCTTTGGGGTGCTGACCCAGCGAAACCAGCTTATCAAAAAGCTCGTCAACGTTAGTCATGTTAAAGTTACCCGCAACGACCAGATTCCGGCTCCGCCAGTTATTCTGACGCAGGAAAGGGTGGCAGTTTTCGATTTCGTTTTTGCCGTGCGTACCATATCTCAGGTGGCCCAGCCAAACTTCACCCGTGAAGCCGTAGTTTTCCTGAAGCCATTCGGCATTCATGAATTGCTTCGGATCTTCTTTTTCTGCTTTCCGGTATTTTTTGTTGATTTTCTCGAAGATGTCTTCGATGGGTTTCGCTTCTACCGAACGATACCGACTGATGAAGCGATACCCTGGAGAAACATTAAGCTTAATATTCGCCACCCCGGCACCATCTTGTCCACGATTGGCCTGCTTGTTCATGAGCAGGGCCATCTTGTTTACGGCGTACAAAGGCGTGCCGTATTTGTCGATGTAATACTGGAGCGGTTTGCGGAGACGGAGAAGAGCGATCCCGCATTCGTGTTTGATTTCGTCGGACATTTAGGATGTCGTTTTGACTGCTCGCTTAATGAAGTAATCTGTTTTCGATGAACCGAAATTACAACTTTAAGCTCGGAATGGTTCAAGAAATGTTCACAAAAAATTCACACTCGCTTCAACGTCCGAATTGGACTTGGAATTGTTCAATTTTCGTAACCTTCAGCCCTAAAAGCATCTACTCTACTTCCACACGACTGTATTTTTAATAGAAATTTCAGTAAAATAATCAGACCAACCAAATATTTTCACCGCAAAAAATGCCATTATCCCAATAAAATATCCCTATAACCCCGATATCCAGTTTATCAGCCAATCGGTTTTGAGGAATAGCAGAATGATGGGGAGAGTCAATACCAGACTTAAGACGGTTACTCCCCAGCTCAGCGTTACGACTGGCGTTTCTTCAGCTGTTTTTCTGAAAAACAAAGCAAAAGGAATCTTCAGGTAAAAGGCCAGCGAAACAGCGGTGTTCAGTAATCCAAAAACGAAAAGGATCAGGAATAGATTCTGGCTACTTTGCTGGTAAGCTTCCCACAAAGAACTAAATACGAGAAGTTTGGCCGAGAAGCCCACCGTTAAAGGTAAGCCGACCAGGGACAGAAAAGCAATGGTTAAAAGGACAGCAGCCAGCGGCTGTTG
Organism: Siphonobacter sp. SORGH_AS_0500; assembly: GCF_031453245.1. NCBI lineage: Bacteria > Pseudomonadati > Bacteroidota > Cytophagia > Cytophagales > Cytophagaceae > Siphonobacter > Siphonobacter sp. SORGH_AS_0500. The sequence continues at coordinate 1,414,926 of NZ_JAVIYT010000001.1, read as the reverse complement.
CCTTCCAATGCCGTTAAAACTGGAAATGGATACGCTGTTTTTGCTCAGGGAAGGCGATAAGGCATCAATCAATAAGAAGCTCGCCATGGTTCCGAATAAGTACGTAGCCAGATAAAAGATGGCAGTTTGGTTCCCCAGACTTGAAAAAGCCACTAAGCCTACCAAAACGAAACCCGATTGAGCAATGGATGAATACGCCATGAGCCGCTTAGCGTCGGTTTGCCAGAGAGCGGAAAAGTTACCAATGGTAATGGTTACCAACGAGATAACGGCCAGCACGGGCTGAAAATTCAGCGGTAATACACTGAACAAACGCATTAATACCAAAAAAGCCACTGCCTTGGGAGCCACCGAAAAGAACGAGACTACGGGCGTGTCTGCCGCTTCGTACACGTCAGGATTCCAGATTTGGAAAGGCACAGCCGAGATTTTGAATAGTAACCCGCTCATCGCCAGGATCAGAGCCGAAGCCGATACCAGCGGATCAACATTTACCAGAATTCGTCCAAAGGCTGGATTGGTAAAATCAAGCGTGGTGGTTAAGCCATAGAGCAAGCTCATGCCATACAACATGAGTCCCGAAGCTACGGAACCAAACAGCACGTATTTCATCCCTCCTTCTGAGCTTTTACGATCGCCACGGAAGGCGGTAAGGATATAGCTGGAGATGGAAACTACTTCAAGCGATACATACACCATCAGTAGATTCGTAGCCATGGAAAGCAGAAATAAACCGAAGACCATCCCCACCAAAATGGAGAAAAACTCCCCCGACCAGCGACGTTTCATTACCCAACTATGCAGCACCGCAATCAAGGCTGAAAACGTAATGAGTGCTTTGAAGAACAGAGCTTTACCGTCCAGTACCAGCATCTGGTTGAATAAAGGACCCGGCGACTGGGTTTGCCATTGGTGGTAAACAAACAATCCCAGAATAATAAAAACGAGACAGGTAAGAAAATGGAAAAATCCACCACGCCCCTCTTCGTTTACTTCAGTCGTTACTAAATCCCAGCTAATAAGAGCCACAAATGCCGCCATCAGCCAGACTTCGGGAGTGAAGCGGGCCAAACTGGCTATGATGTGGTCGAGTTGTTCAAGCATGTATTCAATCGCCGTGGCTTTCGCGAAGGCTGTTAAATCTGAAGAAATTTGAATTTCTGGCGGCTAACCGAAATGCTTCATGAATTCCATGACGTACCCTTCGGTAATACTAAAGACGGTTCCGGGTAAAATTCCGAAGAAAAGGGAAAGCAGAGCCAGGGGCACCAGCATTATCTTTTCCCGGAAATTCAGATCGGGTAACAGACTCTCTTCGTATAAAGACCAGCGTTTTCCTAAGAATACTCGCTGGAAGGTCCAGAGGAAGTAACCTGCTCCAAGAATTAATCCAAACCCCGCTAAAACTACCATCCAAACCGGGATATAAATGGAATTAAACGCTCCTAAAAGACTAAAAAATTCGCCTACAAAACCAGAAAACCCGGGTAATCCTAAGGAAGCAAAAAAGGCAATAGCCGTTAAGCCTGTATACGCGGGCATGCTTAAAGCCAAGCCCTGGTAATGATCGATGTTACGGTCGTGCGTACGGGCGTACACTACTCCCACGACGAGGAATAACATGGGCGAAAGGATGCCGTGTGAGAATAACTGATAAATCGCGGCGTTGGCTCCTTCGGGCGTTAAAGCAGCTAAACCCAGTAACACAAAGCCCATGTGTGAAACGGACGAATAAGCGATTAATCGCTTCATATCCTTCTGACTTAAGGCGTTGAAGGCTCCGTACACAATGCTTAATACGCCTAAACCCGCAATCCAGGAAGCGAAATAAATGGCTCCATCAGGGAAAATTTCATAGGCAATTCGGAAGAACCCATAGCCCCCAATTTTCAGCAAAATACCAGCCAGTACTACCGAAATGGGCGTAGGGGCCTCCACGTGAGCATCGGGTAACCAAGTGTGTAAGGGCACCATGGGTAGCTTCACGGCAAAACCAATGAATAAAAGCAGAAAGGCAACCAGTCGGGCCGATAAGCCAAAGATTTCGTGTCCGGCTAGGGTGCTTAGTAGCGATTCAGGTACGAAATTCCGACCGTCATTCAGGTACGGAATCTCAAAGGTATGCACTAACTGAGCCGGGTCGATTTGCTGGCGGGCAATCATCGTTTGCACCTGAGCAACCACATCTTGCGTAATTTCTGAAGGGTTGGAGACCAGTCCAATGCTCAGACCCGTTTCCGCTGGATCGATGACGGACAGGTATAAACCGATCATTACCAATAGAATAAATACCGAACCAGCCAGCGTGTAAATAAAGAATTTCAAACTCGCATATTCGCGACGAGGCCCACCCCACAAACCGATGAGGAAGTACATCGGCAAAAGCATGAACTCGAAAAAGAGGAAGAACAGAAATAAATCCAGAGCCACAAAACAGCCTACGACGGTTCCCATTAATAACAGGTACAGAGCGTAATAAGCCTTTTCGTTCGTTTTTATTTCAAAAGAAGAAACGGCACCTACCAACATCACCAAGCTCGTCAGCCAGACCATCGGTAAACTTAGCCCATCTACCCCTAAAGAATAGTCGATAGAGACGATTCCAAACTGCCCGAGAGCCATGGTAATCCAGTCGGTATTTTCGATGAATTGATGCCCTACCAATTGCGGATCAAAGGTATGCCAGATCCAACTGCTTAAGACCAGATGTGAAACGCAAAGGATAACCGTAACCCAGCGATACGTAGCCCTGAGTGCCTGCGGAAGAGCAAGCAAGAGCAGGGAGCCAAGTATGGGTAAAAATATAAGTGTAGTCAGTATAGGCATTGTTTCGAATTACCAGGTCCACCAAATTAATAAAGCTGCTAAGCCCAGCATCGTTGCCACGATGTAAGACTGCACTTGTCCGCCCTGAAAACGACGGGTTACTTTTCCAACCGTACCCACGACATAGGCCGTCCCAGTCGGGATTCCATCCACAACGTACCGATCCAGCCACCCTAGCAAATGTGCCAGAATCACCTGCGATTTGGCACTGGCATTCACGATTCCATCCACAATAACCCGATCAACCCAGGTACAGAAATCAGCGAATTTCAGAAAAGGATTAACAATAAGGGTATGATATAACTGATCCAGCGTCAGTAAAGGCACATCTCTTATCTGGTCCAATCGCTCAATGGATCGATAACGAATCCAGGCCATCACAATTCCGATTAGGGCCACCGCTGTCGATCCCAGAGCCACGCCTAAGTCCAGGTGTTCTCCTAAAGGATTCCATGAAAACAGAAAAGGCAGGGACAAAGCTGCCAGTAATACCAGCGGGAGTTTCTGTAACCAGGATGATTCATGAACACTCTCCAACGAAAGGTGGTCATTCCGCCAGTTTCCAAAAAATACCAGCCGCCATTGCTTAGCCATGTAAAAGGCCGTCAAGCCCGCCGAAATCGTAGCTGCTACAGGAAAAACAAGTTTCCAGGAATGAGCGGTTGCGTGGAAAGCTTCATGCAGAATCTCGTCTTTCGATAAAAATCCAGATGTGAAAGGCAAGCCCGATAAAGCTGCCGCACAAACGGTATAGGCAATAAAAGTAACGGGTAATTTTTTGCGAAGCCCACCCATAAGCCGCACATCCTGAGCATCAAAACCGTGTCCAGCGTGGTGCAACGAATGAATAACCGAACCCGAAGACAGGAATAACCCGGCTTTAAAAAAGGCGTGGGTAAACAAATGGAACATCGCTGCGTGGGGGGCCCCTACGCCAACGGCCAATACCATTAATCCCAACTGGGAAACGGTAGAATAGGCCATTGTTTTTTTAATATCCGTCTGAGTCAGGGCGTATAAGGCTCCCATGACCATCGTAATCGTACCAATAATGGCGATTACGATCAGGGCTTCCGGTGTGAGAATAGGGAAAATCCGGGCGAGCAGGTAAACGCCAGCGGCTACCATTGTCGCGGCGTGAATCAGAGCCGAGACGGGTGTGGGGCCTTCCATAGCGTCGGGTAACCAGACGTGCAACGGAAACTGAGCCGATTTGGCCAGGGTTCCACAGAAAAGTAATAAACCGATGGCCGTCCAGTAAGGGTCGCCTATGAATTCAGGCGTGGTTAATGCCGTAAAATCAAGCGTTCCCAAGCGGTTATAAACACCAAAAATGCCCAAAGCAAGCCCTACATCACCAATGCGATTGACCAGAAAGGCTTTTCTTGCCGCCAGCACGGCTTCAGGTTTGGTATACCAGAAACTGATGAGTAAATATGAACTTAAGCCTACTAACTCCCAGAAAACATAGAGAATCAAAAGGTTATTGGCCAGTAAAATTCCCAGCATTGAGCCTACAAACAATTGCAGGAAAGCAAAATACCGAAACCGGGATGAATCTTCCCGCATGTATTCCAGCGAGAATAACTGCACGAGGGAGGCAATAAATAACACCAGTAATAGCATTTTCTGGGTTAAATCGTCTGCCCGGAGGGTAAAGGGTAAGGCTTCTGAAATCCAAGTATGGGTAACTTCAATGGTCGGAAGTTGAGTAGTACTGAAACTTAAGCCAAAGCCGACTAAAGAAAAGCCCAATCCCAGCCAACCCGCCCAGGTATTAGCACTTTTTCCCGAAAGTATGAGCAGTAAAAACCCAGCGAACGGCAGGAGAAGGATAATCCAGAGCAGTAGTTCGGGGTTCATGAATAGAAACGATTCAGAGATATTAGAACATTACATGGGAAATAATGTCCCGTAAAGCTTGTTAATTCGCTGGCAAATATCCGTTCTGATGCTGGTAAAACCAATTGATTTAGTAGACAAAAGCAGTTCTTTTTTCTTTATTTAGTCTATTTATAAATTAATCCCTTGAGTGTCACCTAACGAGCAAGCCCTTGGAACCAAAACCTATTTCTTATTCCCAGACCACCATTACCGAATTGATGATTCCGAGTTACGCTAATTTTGGCGGTAAGATTCACGGCGGTATTCTTTTGTCATTAATGGATAAAGTGGCCTACGCCTGTGCATCTAAGCACGCTGGTACTTACGTAGTTACGGTAGCAGTGGAACACGTCGAGTTTCTTCAGCCCGTTGAGGTTGGGCAACTGGTGTCTTTGCTCGCTTCCGTAAATTACGTTGGAAAAAGTTCGCTGATTGTGGGTATACGTGTCATCGCAGAGTCTATTAAAACGGGGGTAAAAGTGCACACCAACACCAGTTATTTCACGATGGTGGCAAAAGATGAGGAAACGAATCAGCCCACACTGGTGCCTCCTTTATTACTTGAAACCCGCGAAGAAGCACGGCGTTTTCTGGAAGCTGTCAAGCGAAAGGAGCTTCGGAAAATGTATCAAAATGAATTAAACAATGCTAAAACGATTCTGGAGGTAGAAGAAAGTTTACCTTTACTGGCAAATGAACGCTGCGTTTTTTCGGAATTTGAACGTTAGATAGTCAGTATCCGCTTTCATTGCCTTTTGCATACATCAGCATCCATGAGAAAAGTATTAATTACTCTAGTCGTCATACTTACCCTTACCGGGACCGGATATTGGAGTTATAAACATTATACCAAGTCATTCAGTCAGGAATCTCACGCTCAGTTTAATCAGGCTGGGTTGAAAGTACAGGTGGACTACTGCCAGCCTGCCAAAAAAGGCCGATTGATTTTTGGTGATTCATCCAAGGCCTTGGTTCCTTATGGCAAAGTATGGCGGACAGGAGCTAATGAAGCTACTCTGCTGGTGATTAATAAAGACGTAAGTTTAGCCGGAAAGCCGTTGAAAGCCGGAGAATATACCATCTGGACTATTCCCGGCCCTAAGAACTGGCAAGTGGTAATCAATCAGGAAACAGGGCAATGGGGCACGGAATACGATGCCAGTAAAGATTTGTTTCGGGCGACGGTTCCTGCCTATCAGGTTCCTCAATCGCAGGAGTTATTCGAAATAAGCTTCGTTCCAGAACTGGACGGTACGAATATGTTACTCCACTGGGACCATACGGAAGTAAGGGTGCCTATTAGAGTACAATGAGAGTTCATGGGTTTTGAGTCTCGTGTTTGGGATTTTGAGTTAAAAAGGAAGCGGTCGTTAGAGATGATTCTAACGACCGCTTCTTTTTAATTAACCACGGAGTTTCGGACGGAGAGCACTGAGTCTAACTTTATCAAATACTCAAACCTCAATTCAAACCCTGCTTAATCTTTCATTTCTGCGACTTCATCCAGATGGACGGTATTGAAATGCTGGAAGACTTTGAGCACGATGGCTAAGGCTACCACAATTTCGGCGGCGGCTACGATGATGACGAACAGACTGAAAAACTGCCCCGTCAAATCAGGATCAAAACGGCTGAAAGCGACGAGATTCAGATTAGCAGCATTCAGCATCAATTCCACTCCCATCAGTACTACAATGGCGTTGCGTTTGATGATGACAATGGCTAGTCCAATACTAAAGAGCAACGCCGCCGTTAGCAGAAAATAGGATAAAGGAATCATCAGTATTTTGAGTTTAGGGTTTTGAATTACTAAGTCCCCCTCTTCTTTTTTCTTTACTTATTGCCTATACTTTGGGCCTTACCGGATAAATAGGCAGCCCCTAACAGAGCAATCATTAATAAGATTCCAGCTACTTCGAAGGGCAAAACGTAATTCGTCATTAGTCCAACGCCTAAGTCATGAACCGTTGTTTTTCGTTCGATAGCCTCGTAATGATCCAGCTCAACTCGCTGAAAATGAGCTTTCGACAGGATTGTCGATAAGATCGCGAAAATTCCACCAGCCGCCAGAATTCCCCAAAAGGTTCGACGGTGTTCAGTTTTTACAGTATTTGGTTGATTCGTACCCCGGTCGGCTTTATTACGGGTCAACATGATTCCGAAAACGAGTAATACCAGAATCCCCCCAACGTACACCATAATTTGAGTAACCGCCAGGAAATCAGCTCCAGCGAAGACGTATAAGCCTGCAATTCCTAAAAAGGTAACCATCAGACTAAAGGCTGAATAAAGTACGTTCCGACTCACCAGCACAAATACCGCCGAACCGAGCGTTAGTATCATGAAAAACAAAAACACAAAAGCCTGCATCGTTACTCAGGTTTGGGACGTTTGAAAACGGGTTTGAAAGACTTACCACCACTCGGCTTCGAAGCTTCTTCCGCAGGCCTTTCGGCATCCGATTCACTTCCCTCAGGAGCTGGTTCCACGGGCGTTTCAGCGGCAGGTTCTTCTGTTACTTTTTTCTTGAATACAGGCTTAAAACTTTTCCGGACGGGTTCTTCTTTCGGCTCTTCCGTCACTTCGTTCTCAGGCGATGAAGGTTGTAAAGGAGATTCAACGGGTTCCGCCGCAGGCTTTTTGAATACGGGTTTAAAGCTTTTTCGAACCGGTTCTTCCGTAACTGCTGGAGCCTCCAGTTCTTCATTTTTCGTTTCTGCGGGTAACTCCGATAATTCCTCTACAGTCTTTTTCTTAAAGACGGGTTTGAAGCTTTTGCTCCCTCCCGCAGTCGGTTCGGCTGGTTTTTCTTCAACTTTTGCAGCCTCTCCTACAAGATCGGGTGACTCTGGTTCTGCCGTTTTTTTCTTGAAAACGGGTTTAAAACTTTTGCCGCCGGTAGTCGCTGGTTCTTCTGACTTTTCCTCTGATTCAGGAGCTACCGATTCAGCATTGGCCTTTTTAAAGACCGGCTTAAAGCTTTTACCGCCAGTAGCAGGTTTTTCTTCCGTTTTCGGTTCTTCAATCGTAGGCTCTACTGGCTCCGCTTCCGGTTTTTTAAAGACGGGTTTAAAACTCTTAGGGGCGGGAGTTTCTGTTTCTGGTTTGAGGGCTTCTGCTGATGCCTCTTTATCCGCCGAAGGTTCGCTTTCTTTTCGTTTAAACGAGGGTTTGAAACTCGTCGATTTCTTAGCCGGTTCCTCCGTAATGGCTGGTGTTTCTTCTCCCGAAGCTTTTATGGGTTCGGAAGTCTGTTCTTCAGCAGCCGATGTTTTCTTAAAGCCGGGTTTAAAAGCAGGACGAGCCGCAGGTTTCACTTCCTCAGAAGCGGTTTTCTCTGCTTCGGGTTCTTCTACATTTTTCTTAAACCCAGGCTTAAACGCCGGACGAGCGGGTTTCGCTTCTTCCAATTTTGCCTCTACTTCCTGAGGAGCTTCGGTTTCGGTCGTTTTCTTAAAGCCGGGTTTAAACGCCGGGCGGGCGACGGGTTTTACTTCTTCCGTTACTGCTTTGGCAGCAGGCTTGGCTACTTTAGCCGCTTCTTTTTCCGCCAGGAATTGATCATATAACTGTTTTTTCTCTTCGGCTTTTTCGGGAGTCAGATTCGTATAATGGTACACCATATTCCGAATGTCAAACTCCGAATAGTCGTAGGTTTTGGTCATGGTCAGGCATTCCGTGGGGCACACCGTCGTGCAAAGTCCACAGTAGCAGCACTTAGCCATGTCAATATCAAATTTGGCCGCATACAAACGTATGGACGAGCCATCCGAAGCCTTACCTACTTCACCAGTTGCCCGAATGGGCTCAATTTCAATACAATCCACGGGACAAACCTTCGCACATTTATCGCAGACGATGCAATCGTCCATTTCATTGTGCAAACGGTAGCGTCCATTATCCGGTACGGGAATGGCCTCGTAAGGATAACGCAGGGTGACCATTCCGGTATCCTGCTTAAAATAATTGGGATCGTCTACATATATAGGTTTACGACGACGGGTCGAATCCTTCAGATGTCGCAGTGAAATTTGAAGCCCTTTCAGGCTCGTCTGGATTCCCCGTTTAATCGTACCCCAGTAAGATTCATCTCGTTCTTGCATCAGATAAACTAATTTCGACTCATCTATAGTTAACCCCTGGCTCGGCTGGGGAGTTCCCCCATTTCTTGAGTCGACTTACCCTATATTCTAAATACACCTTCTTCGCAAAAGTACACTTATAAACACAAATGCCCACCCTTTTAGATAGCCATAGTTAATCTTTTTTAGAATAGTTCTTAATAGAAGGATTTGTATAGTTAGTCTACAGAACCATTCTATCCGCTACCAACGTGGCCGGGCCACGTTGGTAGCGGATTAAGTAGATGACTCTCGCACTAGTAATGGTAAGCCAACACTACCCTGTTTGCCGCTGCTAGTGGTCAAGTGAATAGGTTTTCTGACGATAGCTTGTTAAGCTTTCTTCATTACCCATTCCAGCAATTCCAGTGGTCCGCGAAAGATTTGTATCCTTAGTAGAGACCAGAAATTCGCGTTACCTGTAGCTATTCCTAGGTGACTCAGACTGGTTACTGTAAAAATTGTTATGGAAACCCAGCGTACTAACGCCGCATTTTGTTGGCATAACAGATCACTTACCCAGAGTAATAACAAGCCTGTTACCAAAAAACTCAGAGCTAATTTTCGCGTGAACTGTAAGCTATATACCCAATATAAGCTGATTACCACCATAGCGACGTTTAGCTGAATATCAGGAGTGAGGCATACCCCAAGCGAATAGGTGTAAAGGCCTGTAATGCCACTCATGAACCAGAACATAATAACCAAAGCTTTGACTACTGAACGCCCGGGCTGCGTTTTGTCATGAAAAAGGAGTGAATTCATAAGCTATTATTTTTTACATAAGTAGCGATGAATTCACTCCCAGACATTACCGCTTATTCAAAGCAGTGGAATAACTTAGTTAATGGCCCGTTACCACAATTCCCAATTCTTTTGCCAAAGCCTGATCAATTCGTTTCATTTTCATGAATTGAATTAGTAACTCTTCCTGTTCATTGGCCTGGGTTACTACCGTCAATTTATGTTTGATTTCGTTCATCCGCTGATCGTTGAACGCTTTCTTTAATCGCAGAATACAACCGTGAGCAATCTTATCGAGTAAATCCCGTTCGTGTGGAATGTAGATTTCGTGCATTTTTGCCCAGTTTTCGCTTAAAGGATGGCGTTCTGAGACAAAATCAATGCTGGTTTGTTGAATCAGTTCTTCGGTATGGTTCAGAAAAAAATTAGTATCAGGATACATCTGTTGCTGATCCGCTGCTCGAAATATGGTCATAAATTGCTGATACACAGGCGTTTCAAATTCCAGATCATATGTCTGCCCAACCATGTATTCCATCAGTGAAACCTCATGGTTACCCTCTTCCCGAATTTCTGTTTCAATAATGATCGTACCGTATAAAACCAGCAATCGGCAAAACTCTTCTTCCTGATAAGATAAAGGCGAACGCTTGGGTGGAGCGGTAGGTTGCTTCACCTGCTCAACTGCCATTAACTCAGCAAAATCCGGCTCGTCATCGCTATTAAAACCACTCACACCGGGTGGCAAGTCGATGGGTGGCGAAGGAGATTCCTGTTGCCGCTCTTGCCGCTCACGGGTCTTACTATCGCTCTTGATTCGCTCCCGCACCCGCTTGTTGGCTTCTGCAATGAGCGTTTCTTCGGATAAATCCATCAACCGAGCGGTCTGCTGGAAGAAAATCTGACGGGTAATGGCATCGGGAATTTTGGAGATGCTCTCCACCATTTCCTTGATCACGCCTGCCTTTCGAAAGGGATCGTCTCCGGCGTCCTGCAATAATACCTCGGCCTTGAACCGAATAAAGTCAACGGAGTTTTTTTGTAAGTAGGCTTTAAACGCTTCTCCGCCAATTTTCCGAACGTAACTATCCGGGTCTTCGCCTTCGGGAAAGGTGCAGAGCTTTACGTTCAGGCCTTCTTCCAGAATCAGATCCAGTCCGCGTAAGGAAGCTTTGATACCAGCGGCATCCCCGTCGTATAATACCGTAATATGCTGGGTAAAGCGACTAATCAGACGGATTTGCTCAACAGTCAGGGCCGTTCCTGACGAAGCCACGACATTCGTAATACCCGACTGATGTAGCGAAATAACGTCGGTATACCCCTCCACCAGATAAGCCATGTCTTCATTACGGATGGCATTTTTAGCCTGATAAATTCCGTACAGAATATTGGACTTGTGGTAAACTTCCGTTTCCGGCGAGTTAAGGTATTTCGGCTGATTTTTATCGGCTTTCAGAATCCGGGCACCAAAGGCAATGACCTTACCCGAAACGTTATGAATCGGGAAGATTACCCTCGCCCGAAAGCGGTCAAACACGCGGGCATCGGGCCGTCCATCCAAATCACGGCGGATGGATAAGCCTGCTTTTTCCAATAACTCAATTTGAAACTGATGCTGAAGAGCATCTTTGGTAAAGGCATCCCAACTTTCGAGAGCATACCCCAGTTCAAACTGATTGATCGTCTGCGTATGAAAGCCTCTTTCCTGAAAGTAACTCAGGCCAATGGATTGCCCTTCGTCCGACTTCAGTAACTTATTCTGATAGAATTTTTTTGCGTAATCGAGAACAATGTATAAGCTCTCCCGCTCATTCTGCGACTGAACCTCTTCGGGCGTTTGCTCCGTTTCTTTTAACTCAATGCCGTATTTTTTGGCCAGATGACGCAGAGCCTCGGGGTAACCAATACCCTCGATTTCCATGATAAACTTAACGGAATCCCCGGCCTTTCCACAACCAAAACATTTAAAAATGCCCCGGGATGGGTTCACGTTAAACGAGGGTGTTTTCTCGTTGTGAAAAGGGCAACAGGCAATCATATTCGCCCCCCGCTTTTTTAGGGTGACGTAATCATTCACAACATCAACAATATCGGCGGTTTCCTGAATCAGTTGAACCGTTTCCTGAGGTATTCGCATAATCAAAGATAGTGAGTTGAGGGTTGTCTGTTTGCCGTTTGCCGTTTGAAAATTTCCAGATTCTGGTATAAACGCGAATCATCGCGGCTGACCGGGAATGGGAATCGTTTTAAACAAAACAGAAATCATCGTTTAAATAGACCCAATCAATCTCCTACCAAAGATGCCAATACAATAGAAACCGCCTTTATATCCAGACGCAATGAATCGCATCTCTACGGGGCATGGTATGGGCTTTTCTGAAAATTTCTGCTCTTGGTTCGGTACGGGTGCCGTGAAAGTTTTAGTACTTTGCAAACGAACTAGAGCTCATTCCTCTTTAGCTTATCATTAATCATTCTATAACATCCATGAATCTGTCTTTCTCTGCTGAAACTTCTAAAGCTGAACTGTTCGATAAAATCGCTGCCGAACTTGCCAGCCACGGACTAACTATTGCTACTCAGGATCAGACTCGTCCCTGGGGCGGTTTTTTCGTTATTGATGAAGCCCAAACGGAGCAGTTTGTCAGCACGTATTTTCCTATGGTTCAAATGGAAGACCTGAAAGGTTTCGCCAAATTGAGCCCTAAAATTCTGGTAGTAGGTCCCGAAAAACGTCTTTCCTGGCAGTACCACTTCCGTCGGGCAGAAATCTGGCGGGTAGTAGCCGGAACGGTTGCGGTCATGACCAGCCCTACTGACGAAGAAGGTGAAACTCGTAGCTACGAACCAGGCGAATTAATTACCCTGCAACAAGGCGAACGCCACCGTCTGATTGGCCTGGAAAACTGGGGTATCGTAGCCGAAATCTGGCAACACACCGATCCAACGAATCCTTCTGACGAAGACGACATCGTTCGCGTTCAGGATGACTTCCAGCGGAAATAAAGAATAGAGTTTGAGTGGGTTAGATAAGGTTGGATTATTTTTTCGCTTTATTCATTAAGAGGTAACTTCCAGAAGACTTAAACTTTCGAGAAGTTTTATTCACTTCAAATTTTCTCAAACAAAAAAGGTGACCCCATTATGTTGGGGTCACCTTTTTTACTACCTATTCAAACAGACTAGTTCAACGATCCTTTCAGATAAACCTGTCCGGTTGGGCCAGCTTGCGGACTTCCTCCTTCGGGTTCCAGAGAAATCGCGTAGGCACTAGCTCCGTTGATACTTTTTACTTTCTGCATACTGGTGGCCTGATCGAATAACCCGGCGTCTACAGGTTTTCCATCCACGATGGCCCAGATTTGATACTGCTTGCCCGTTGGAGCCGATGGTAACTGTACATTAGCCATATACGTCTCCCGCTTGGCATCGTTCCAGTATAACATCGCAAAGGCCGTTGGAGCAATCGGTTCACCCTGGAGCTTCATCATTTTCGTACCAGGATTCTGTAATACCGCAATTTCCTGGCGGGCCTGCATAAAGCTGGCTTTGTTTACTTCAAGGTTTTTAGCCAGTTGGGTGTTATTAGATTCCAACGTAGCTACCATATCTTCCGAAGCCTTTAATTCTTTGAAAAGAAAGATATTTCCTACAACACTCAATACCATAATTACCGCAGCGGCAGCTACCCAGTTACGGGAAGACACCAGCGTTTTGGTCACCGATAGGCCGGGACGTTGGTTGGTCAGATTATGCAAAGATGACCTCGTCATCGGAATAACCTTGCCTGCTGCCAACTCCTGAATACTTCCTAGTACTTTCTCCCGTACAGCCACCGGAGGTTCAATGGCGTGCTGCCACGCGAAGGATTCCAGTGATTCCCGAATATCGTCGACCTGTGACTGATATTCAGGGTGCGTTGATAAAAGTTTTTCCACTTGCGTGGTTTCTTCTTGCGAAGTAATTCCCAGCACATAGCTTTCCAGCAAGCCAGACGAAACTATTTCATGCTCATTCAATTTTTTTAAGAATTAATGTAGGTGGTGAAATACAAAAACATCAAAAGGAGAGTAATCAGTGTTCGGAGTTGAGCCAGGGCCGCTTTAACCCGAGTTTTCACCGTACCAAGGGGAATATCGAGTTCTTCAGAAACTTCGGCTTGAGTATAACCCTGAAAGTAAACCAATTCAATAATAGAGCGGTACTCAGGACGAAGTTGACTGACCACTTTTCGAACTCCAATGGCATCAACCTGATGCTCTACTGGATTCTCTTCTTCAACAACACTTACGAAATACTCAAGCGGTTGGTTTTGAGTATTTTGTTGATAATCCTGAGATCTTAGTTTATCGATGGCTGTATTTCGGGCTACATTCAAAATCCAGGTGAATAAACTGCCTTTTGAACGCTCGTAGGAATCGATATTTCGCCAAATTTTTACAAATGCTTCCTGCATGACGTCAGCGGCTGTTTCTTCAGACTTGACGATCTTAAAAATAACCCCGTAGAGGGCGGAAGAATAATTATCATATAAGATAGTAAATCCACGTTGATCCCGCTCACGGAGCAGGCCAACTAGATCATTTTCAGCGACAACAATGCGTTTTTTTCCCAAAAGAAAGCTCACTTAAGATATTCTGAACAAAACTAACAGGATGAGAGGTAAAATTCAATTAATCATACTATTTCAGGTCCTGCTTAGTTTTAATAATGATCTCCTTTTTTAAATTTTCAACTCCATAAGCCTAAAAAGACAAAGGGCCCCTATAGAGAAGCCCTTTGTACCGGAAATGAATTAACCCACACCTTTAACTTACTACTCAAGCCTTACCGAAGTAAACCATTGAGCAGTTTCGGTTGTCCGATTATAGATACGGGATTTCTTTTCCTGTCGGATTTAATAAGATGCTAAATTTTTTCATAAAATATTCAAAATCATCATTAAACACCTGACTATCAACACAAAATAAAAGGAGATAAGTTCAAAACTTATCTCCTTTATACCTTTACTAGCGGTAAACTTTTATTATCTGACTCCTTTGGCAGCAGCTTTCTGCTGAACTTCACCTTTCAGGAACATGGTCACTGTGCTATTTTCTGCATTGCTATATACCGTGATCTGCTTATTGAAAGGCCCTACAGAAGCGGCATTATAGGTAGCACTTACCTTGCTGGTTTTACCAGGAAGGATTGGAGCCTGTGACCATTTCGGAGTGGTGCAACCGCAGGAAGCCGTTACGTTACTGATTACGACAGGAGCTTTACCCGTGTTCGTTACCACGAATTCATGCGTTACGGGCGTGCCCTGAGCAATTTTGCCGAAATCTTTCGTCTCAGCGTCTACTTTAATTTTGCCCTGAGCAAAAGCACCAGCTGAAATAAGGAAAAAGGCCAGTAAGAAGAAAAGTTGCTTTTTCATTAGATTGAAATAAAATGGTTTGGTTACAAGAGTATGATCGAAACAAAAGTAAGGGGAACTATATCCCACACAAAATCGTCGGGTGTTAATGATATGTTAATGGATATTTTCGGTAGAACCCTCTCGTTTGGAATGCTCGATTCTTTTCCTTTATTTTTACTTTTACAAACATCGTACCTGAGTTTAAAAATTCCTTTTGCTAAAGGAAAATCTTTTTAACACGAGGTTACAGGGCAAACTTTTCATGTTGAAATTCATTTGCCTGATTTGTATTCACCTGACAAACCGCTTTTTTCGATGGAACAAGCCACCCTTGACAGCGTTGTACTTTCTAAAGAGCAAGTTCTCCTCGATTACCGCATCGCCTGGGAAAGTCGTCATGCCAGTTTGTTAGCCCGTAAGGAAGTGTTCATGGGCAAAGCAAAGTTCGGAATCACAGGGGACGGCAAAGAATTGGCCCAAATTGCACTCGCCCATGCTTTTCGCAAAGGTGACTGGAGATCAGGCTATTACCGCGACCAAACCGTTGTTGCAGCCCTGGGCGAATTAACCTGGCAACAGTACTTTGCTCAGATTTACGCTCATACCGACGTTGAAGCTGAACCCAACACGGGCGGCAGAATGATGAATGGCCATTATGCCTCGCGTCATCTGGATGAGCAGGGCCATTGGTTACCGCAAACGCCCCGCTATAATATCGCTTCTGATATTTCTCCCACAGCCGGGCAAATTCCCCGGTCCATTGGTTTAGGTTATGCATCAAAGCTCTACCGCGAAAATCCTGAATTACATTCGATTACTGACTTTTCCATTCATGGAAATGAAGTTTGTTTTGCTACCATCGGCGACGCTTCGACCTCCGAAGGCATGTTTTTCGAGGCTATTAATGCCGCTGGTGTTTTACAAATACCGGTAGTTTTCTCGGTTTGGGACGATGGTTACGGCATTTCGGTTCCGGTACGTTACCAAACCACTAAAGAAAGTATCTCCGAAGCATTGGCTGGTTTTCAGCGTACAGCCGAAAAACCGGGTCTGGAAATTATAAAAGTAAAAGGCTGGGATTACGCGGGGTTAGTCGAGGCCTATCAAAAAGCCGCCGAACTGGCCCGCACCGAACACGTCCCCTGTCTGGTTCACGTGCAGGAAGTGACTCAACCACAGGGCCACTCGACCTCAGGCTCACACGAGCGGTATAAATCCGCCGAGCGACTGGCCTGGGAAGTGGAAATGGACTGTAATCGTCAGTTCAAAAGCTGGATTCTTGAAAATGGCTTTGCTACGGAAGAAGAACTCGCAGCCATTGAAGCCGAAGCCGCCAAAGCCGCTAAAGCAGGCCGCGATGCCGCCTGGAAATCCTATCTTGAATCCCTCCAACCCGATCTGAACGAAGCTCTGGAAGCTCTGGCAAAGGCCGCTCGATCCAGCCGTTCAGGGGATGAAATTCTGGCTATTCGGACCCAAATTCAGCAAAAAGCGAATCCGGTACGGTCCGATGTTATTGAAGGCGTAAAACGGGCCGTTCGTATGCTACGATTCGAAGACTCGCCCGCCAAGCACATCCTGACGGAATGGTTAGACCGAACGAAGAAAGACAACTGGAAACGCTTCAATACGTTTTTATACAGCCAGTCCGACGAATCGCCTTTGCAGGTGCCTACTGTCGCTCCTGTGTATGCCGATGACGCTCCTTTACTGGATGGCCGGGAAATCATAAATAAAAATTTTGAAGCTCTTTTCGCCAATGACCCCCGCATTTTTGCTATCGGCGAAGACGTGGGTAGAATCGGCGATGTAAATCAGGGCATGGCGGGCTTGCAGGCCAAATTCGGCGAAATTCGGGTAACTGATACTGGTATACGCGAAACCACGATCATTGGTCAGGGAATTGGAACCGCCTTGCGTGGGTTACGCCCGATTGTAGAGGTTCAGTACGTAGAGTACTAGACTACATGCTCTACACATTGGCTACACTTTCGGATGACCTGGCCTGTCTGCATTACCGCACTGCGGGTGGACAAAAAGCTCCGGTTATTGTCCGTACCCGTGGGCACCGACTGGAAGGCGTGTGGCATTCCGGCTCCCCCATGGCGGTGCTACTCCATGCCTTACGCGGCATGCACTTCGTTGTTCCCCGAAACCTGACGCAAGCCGCTGGTTTTTATAATACGTTATTACGCGGCGACGATCCTGCTCTGGTTGTTGAACCCCTGAATATGTACCGTAGCAAAGAGAAATTACCCTCCAATTTGGGAGAATTCTGTTTGCCTCTGGGAAAACCTGAGATTCTTCGGGAAGGAACCGACATTACCATTGTTACCTACGGATCGATGTGCCGAATTGTGCTGGAAGCAGCCGAGCAGTTAGCAAAAGCAGGAATTGAGGCAGAAGTCATTGATGTACAGACCTTAATACCTTTTGACTTAACGCATACCATCGCAGAGTCAGTGAAGAAAACCAATCGTCTGATTGTAGCCGATGAAGATATGCCCGGTGGAGCTTCAGGCTTTATGCTACATAAAATTCTGGACGAACAAAAGGTATTTCGGTATCTGGATGCCAGCCCGCAAACGCTCACGGCTCATCCGCATCGCCCGGCTTACACCACCGATGGTGATTATTTCTCGAAACCCAATACCGAAGACGTGTTTGACGTAGCGTACAACATCATGCACGAATGCGATCCTCGTCGTTTTCCGGCCCTGGGCTATGAAATTAGCGACTGGACTTTTTCAGGCGGTCGCTGGTGGAATAATCCTTAAAACAATACCATTAAAAAGGGAGCCCCTAACAAGGCTCCCTTTTTAATGGTATTGTTTCATTTTTTCATTAGATATTTGACAAAAAAGGAATCCGACTGCCCGAGGTATTGACGCTCGATATGTTCTTTTTTTTCAGCCTCATTTCTTCCGGTAAATCGGCTCATATCTTCTCCAAATTGATGAGGATCACGAATGTTAGAACCTATATTATTTTGCTGCTTAATAAACAGTTTATTATAGAATAAGAAAGTAAAATTTCTCACTGGTGTTAATAGACCTAAGAATATAATAAAACTTAATCCTAAAAAAGAAATGGACTTCTTGGCAGGGATTTGCTTCCAGATGATCCATGTCATACAATAGAGATAAATGAAAGCAGGAACAGATACTCGGGTCAGCCAATCATTGTAATAGCCTACATAAATAAAACTTACCAAAATTAACCAGCTCACCACTAAAGAGAGCGGAATCAAAAATTGATTTCTTATTAGCCGATATGAAGTAACGCCTAAAACCAGCACTAATAAGCCGAAATTCAATCCGATAAATAGTAGATAATAAGCAAGATTTGAAAAAGTAGTAAAGCTACTAAATATACTACCAACCTGGGTTTGTGGAAAATGGGAAAGATAGTAACTTCCTATGCAGAAGGCATACATCACACCTGCCGCATTTTCCCAGCTCAGTACTGTTTTCCATGGGGTTTTATACATCAGAAAAATTATAAACGGCGTGAATCCCACTAAGGTAAAGGGCGACCATAGGGCTAACAGCGAAGCCATTAACACTATATCCTGATTTCTACGTTCCTGAAGGCTTTTACTGATCCATCCGAGTCCTAGTAAGGCGGGAATGAAATGCTGTGGAACGAAACATAACTGTGACCATAGCATCTCGTACCTTAATAAAATTTCTGTATTACCTTGCTGCAAAACAATACCCGGATTCAGCGAATACTTTAGAAGGTATTGATCTAACACATTCCCATTTAATGTCTTTTCATCGGAAGAAAAATTCATGTTATACCCGCAATGCAATCCCCAATATCGAATTAAATCATACGCATAATTGATTCCGGCCATAAGCCATACGCCCAGCACTACCCAAACACTACGGGTCATGCGTAAAAGCCAGCTTAAGCCCAGCCACAAGCCAATTGAAGTCCAGATGAATGCCGCCCACTCTGACCCAGTAAAAGAAAAATGCTTGCCTATCCAGGCAATGGGAAGATAATAAGCGAGGTAATAACAAAGAATGGGGTTATGGTAATCTTTATTTACATAAGAAACAGGCCATGGGTTTACAATCAAATCATGAATCAATAGATTATGCTTAAAATAATCAGATTCCTGCGGCTGCATTCCACCTACGCCCGCATAATAACAGAATCCAGCTGCTAAGAACCATAGGAAAATGTGAATACCTGTAAAAGAACCGTTACTACTATTCTTTTTAAATAAGGAGGATTGGTAGAAAATATATAGAAAGAATAGGGATAGGAATACAGAAATGAAAGGGTTTACCCAAGCCAATAAAAAAATCAGATTAGGTATTACTAAGTAGAAAAAAGTAATAATCCAGAGTAAATCTCTTTTCATAAATCATCTAATAATGGGGCTATGAATGTAAAAATATATAGTTCATATAAACAAATAAAACCCGCCTTTCGACGGGTTTTATGAAAATACTTTCAGAGCTACTATACAAAATACTTGGTAACCCCCGGAACTGCTACTGGATATAAGCCATTAGAATCGGGATTTAAAGGCATTTTCGCATCCCAACTGTATTCAGAAGGTTGCAAACTCAAACCTGACATCAGAGCCGTATCCCATTCGATGATTTGACCTGAATAGGTTGCCAGACGGCCCAGAATGGCCGTCATCGTTGACTTGGCTCCATTTTCGGCATCGGCGAATTTGTATTCACCTTTGGCAATGGCGGCGAATAACTCATCGTGCTCGGTTTGGTACGGGTTATTATCCGTCTTTTTGTTGAATTGGAACAAAGGTTTTCCTTTGTAATCCACGATCTTGGCGTCATCGCAAAGGATTTTTCCTTTGGTACCCAAGATGATTTCGTCTACTTTCGCCCAGGTACCTTTGATATGCCGACACTCTGAATTCAGAATGGTTCCGTCAGCGTATTCAAATTCTACGTGGTGGTGATCGAAAATCTCGCCGTAGTCCTTTCCTTTTCGCACTTCGCGTCCGCCTGTACCTTTAGCTCGAACGGGATAACCACCTTTGAACCAGTTAAATACATCGATATTGTGAATATGCTGTTCGTTGATATGATCGCCACATAACCAGTTGAAGTAATACCAGTTACGCATCTGATATTCCATTTCGGTCTGGCCGTCTTTTCTTGGATTTACCCAAACACCATCGTTATTCCAGTATACATTCCCCGAAACGATGTCTCCGATCATAGCTTTGTTTTTCAACAAAGCCCGGTACGAATTCTGATAATGACGTTGTAAACCCACCACGACGTTCAGCTTTTTCTTCTTCGCTTCAGCCGCCGCCGTTAATACTTTCTGAACCCCCGCCGGATCGGTCGCTACGGGTTTTTCCATGAAAATATGCTTTCCCTGACGCACCGCTTCCTCAAAATGAATGGGGCGGAAACCGGGGGGCGTGGCCAGAATCACTACATCAGCCAATGGAATGGCTTTGGTGTAGGCATCGAAACCAACGAATTTGTTATCACCAATGGCAATGCGGTTGGCATTACCAGAAGCCGTCAGATTTTCGGTAATATTCTTAACGGCATTTTCCAGACGATCAGCAAAGGCATCGGCTACCGCTACCAGCTTTACGTTTTGCTTGGTTAACAAGGCCTGCACGGCAGCTCCAGAGCCACGGCCCCCGCAACCAATCAGGGCAACTTTGATTTCGTCGGCAACGCTGCTATTGAAGAGATTACCAGCGTTTGAAGTTAGCGGAGCGGCTAAAAGTCCGCCCGCTAGAAATGATCCTGCTTTCACAAAATCACGGCGAGATTGAAAATCTTTGTTCATAGAACGGTTTGGTTTAGAAGATACTTTTGAGGTTGCTGGTTAATGAGTTGTTGGTTGCCAATGAAGCATCTACTGAATTTTTACTAACCACTCTCAACCAATAACTATCAACGAGAATTACTGTCCAAGCATTTTGGCAAAGAAGGCTTCGGCTTCTTCCTGGCTGGGTTGTTTCACCGGGCGGACAATACGGAAACCTACGTAATCACCATCGGTAAGCCACCACTTGGAACGGGGTACCTGCGGATCCCGACGGTTCCATTCTTCCACCTGAGCTAAACGCTCGGCACAACGTAAGTCGGCGGCTTTACTCTGATAACTCCCGCCGCGAGCGGTGTGATACGCCCGGGGTGAAGTGCGTTGAATGAAGAAACTGCTTTCAGGTTTGGCAGCTAGTTTCTCAAAATATTTTGCGTCGTACATGTCCATCGTCCATTCGGCGACGTTTCCGAGCATGTCGTACAAACCAAAGGCATTCGGTTTTTTCTGAGCTACTTTGTGGTAAGCCTCCTTACTGTTGCTTTCATACCAGGCGAACTGGGCCATCGTAGAAGCCTGCACACCCGTAGGATACATGGTTTTGCTTCCCGCCCGGCAGGCATATTCCCACTCGGCTTCGGTAGGTAAGCGGTAGAAAATTCCGGTTTTTTTCCATAACCATTTGCAATAGGTAATAGCCGTGTAAGGCTGCATGGAATTGGCGGGGAAACCACCTTCTTTACCCATGCCCCAGGTTAAGTCAATGTATTGAGCCGTAGGCCGGGAAATGGCGTCGGGCTTGGGTTGAGCGTCTTTATCGTCAAAACGGAAGGGGAAAAACTGATCGTGCGTAATTTCAGTGGCGGCCATCCAGAACGGTTCGACTTTCACCTTTACCTGTGGTCCTTCATCGGGGTGCCGACCCGTTTCCGTCGCCGGACTTCCCATCAGGTATTCTCCAGCAGGGATGGGCTGCATTTTTATTTTGATCGGTAAGCCCGGAAGTTCCTGTTCGTAAGGTTTTCCTTCAACCGCCTGAGCCTGAACATTTGAATATGATAATCCTAGTACAAACGCACCGCAGGAGAGCAAGCGAAACGTATTTCGAGCAAAAGTGAACACAATAAAATGTTTAAGAGGTTTACGAACGTTGTGAGTTTGGAGTTTAGTGTTTTGAGTTCATTACCTCTGGCAACCCTGAACTCAAAACACTAAACTCCAAACTCACAACTCTATGTCAGTAATAGAAAACACTGCCTGAAAACTACTCTTCTTTGAGCAGTTTTTTAAAACCTTCGGAGGCTATAGTTTTAAAACCCGATTTTTGCTTATCGATAATCAGAATTTCGGCCCGTTCGGATTTCGCCAGTTGCATAGCTTTTTCAGCGGGTAAAAGGTAACAGGCCGTTGATAACCAATCGGCATGAGCCGCATCTTTCGACAATATCGTCACCTGACGCTGATACGTAACGCCCAATCCATTTTTAGGAGAAACGATATGAGCATACGTCTTGCCGTTAATGGTCACCGACTGATAGACATCGCCGGAAGTAGAGATCGCCGTTTCGTTTAATACCAACCAGTTTTCCAGTAACTGATCCCGTTGTCCGGGCCATTCCACGCCAATCTTCCAGCCACCTGAAGGATTTTTGCCAATGGCCATGTTCCCCGCGGCATCACACAGGCTTTCCTCGAAACCCGCCTTTTTCATCATTTCCAGCATTCGCTGAGCAGCATATCCTTTGCCAATCCCCCCTAAATCCAGTTTCGTTCCAGGTCGTTTCAGTTGAACGGTTTGTTTGGCTTTATTTAGTAGCAAAGACTCCGCTCCAACCGTTTGAATAGCCTTTTTCAAGGTTTCTACCGGAGGCAACTTTTTCTCTTTTCGGGATTGTCGCCAGAGCAGGGTTAACTGTCCAACGGTTACATCAAACCACCCTGAGCTTTTCTCCCATGCTTCTTTGGATATACTTAAAATATCCCACAGAGCAGGCGAAACCTTTACTTCGGTACTGGAACCCGCCGTTCTGTTTAACTTACTTAATTCAGAGTCAGGGTTGTAATCACTAAATACTTGATTTAGGGAGTCAACCATCAGAAAAGCCTGGCTGGCAGCGGTGGCGGCTTTAAGGGAATCGGAGGACCACACCTGAATGGTAAACATTGAGCCCATTTTAGGCTGCTGGAAGATAAGCTTACGGCGTTGAGCCCACGTTACATTATTCAGGCAGAGTAAGATAACTCCGAGGCAAAGAGTTTTTTTCACTGGTTAGATCAGAGGATTTAAGCCTACGAAAGTACAGATAAGTGAGCGTATAATAGAAAAAGTTACCCGCGAATACAGGTAACTTTTTCTTCAATTCTTTATATAATTACTTATTTCTGGAATAATTCACGCAATACCTCCCGATCATCGAAGTGATTTTTTACGCCTTTGATTTCCTGGTAGGTTTCATGTCCTTTTCCAGCTACCAGGATGACATCTTTGGGTTTAGCCATCGCAACGGCTTTAGCTATCGCCTCTTTACGATCCACTATAATGGTAACTTCGGCGGAGGTATCCGACGGAATTCCTTTCTTCATATCCTCCAGAATGGCTTCCGGTTCTTCATTGCGAGGGTTGTCCGAGGTCAGAATAACCTGATCAGAAAACTGGCAGGCAATGCGGGCCATTTCAGGACGTTTGGTGGCATCCCGATTTCCGCCACAACCCACTACAGTGATGACTTGCTCGTTGCCTTCGCGTAATTCAACGATGGTTTCCAGCACATTTTTCAGGGCATCGGGCGTGTGGGAATAATCCACGATGCCGACGATATGATCGGGAGAAACGACTTGCTCAAAACGTCCGGCGGGTGGATGAATGGCGGATAATTGGGTTAAGGTTTCTTCGGGATCTTCACCTAACAATATTGCCGTTCCATACACACCGAGTATGTTATAGGCGTTGAAATTGCCTATTAACTGGAAATGAACCTGTTTTTGGTCTACTTCCATTTCCAGTCCGTAGATGGAATCGGAGAGAATTTTACCTTTAAAACTGGCTCCGGTTTCTAAAGAGAACGTCTCGCGGCGAGCTACCGTATTCTGCACCATAATCCGGCCTCGCGGATCATCAGCATTCACCAGTGCAAAAGCTGTCTTGGGCAACTGATCGAAAAAGCCCTTTTTGGCTTTGATGTAACTGTCGAATGTCTTGTGAAAATCGAGGTGATCGTGGGTAATGTTGGTGAAGATGCCGCCCGCAAACTGCACGCCCGCGATACGCTCCTGCACTACGGCGTGGGAAGATACCTCCATGAACACATGCGTGCAGCCTTTGCTCAACATTTCTGCCAATAAGGCATTGAGTGTTAACGAATCCGGGGTGGTGTGTGTGCTCGGTATTACTTCGTCTTCTACCTGATTCTGAACGGTAGAAATCAACCCACACCGGTGGCCTAAAGCCCGAAATAAGCGAAAAAGCAGGGTTACCGTGGTCGTTTTCCCATTCGTTCCGGTAACACCAATGAGCTTTAATTTGGTGGAAGGCTGACCGTAGAAATTAGCCGCCGCAAAGCCCATCGCTCGGGAGGCATCCTTCGACTGAATGTAGGTAACGTTTTCGTGTAATTCTTCGGGCAGGTGTTCGCACAAAATGGCACTGGCTCCCAGTTCAATCGCTTTGGGAATGAATTGATGGCCATCGACCTGCGTTCCGGGAATGGCTACGAATAAACTTCCGGGAACGACCTTACGCGAATCGAAGGTAATGGTATGGATTTCCAGATCGGTGGAACCCGCCACCGCCTCCAGTGAAACTTTATAAAGGATGTCTTTTAGAAGCATAATACAGGCGTTGATCCACAGCGTGACGCTGTGGGATGCTCAAAAGTACGGAGCAGTTTTTAAGTTTGCTGTTTTCGGTAGGCAGTTTTCCGTTGAATGAACGGTTTATCCGCTTTTGTAGAGACACGATTTCATCGCGTCTGGCTGGGGAATGGAAATCATTTAAATCGTAACGAAAGCCCCCTCTCCGCCCTGGCTGGTATGCTCACCCAACACTAGATTTTTAGTAATGGCTGGTGAGGACACCAGCCAGGGCGGGGGGAATTCGTAAGTGCGTTAACCTACCCGCCCGTCCCCCCGGATTAACATCCGGGGCTATTCATATTAAACCCCTCCGGGGTTACTATTCTCATTTCCAATCCTCTCCCCTACCTTTACGGGCTTTCTCTTTCCAACTGAAAACTCAAAACTCAAAACTCAAAACCCAAAACTGAAAACTGAAAACTCCCCTTACCTTTGTCTCGTGAAAAAAACAATTGCGATTATTGGTGGTGGAGCTGCCGGATTCTTTGGGGCGATCAGTGCTGCCGAGGCCTTTCCAGAAGCTCGGGTGGTCTTATTTGAAAAAAGTAGAAACGTACTTTCCAAAGTGCGGATTTCGGGCGGCGGGCGTTGCAACGTGACCAATGCCGCGGCGACTATTCCAGACTTGCTCAAGGGTTACCCCAGAGGAGCTAAATTTCTCAAAAATCTCTTCCCCCGCTTCTCCAATCAGCACACCATCGAGTGGTTTCAAAGCCGGGGTGTTCCCCTCAAAACGGAACCCGATGGCCGGATGTTCCCCGCTTCCGACTATTCTGAAACCATTGTTCGATGTTTACAGCTCCAGGCCAAAAACGCGGGTGTTGAATTGCATCTAAGTACGGCTATTAAAGCCATCCAGAAAACGGAAGAAGGTTTTCGGTTAACGCTTAATGAAGGACAAATTTTTCAGGCGGATCGCGTGCTGGTTACCACGGGTGGACATCCACAGATAACCGGGTATGACTGGCTGAGTGAGCTTGGGATTGCCATTACACCTCCTGTTCCTTCCCTTTTCACTTTTAATCTACCGGATTCCTTTACACGTGATTTATCAGGAATTTCGGTCAATGAAGCTCTCGTTCGTATTTCCAGTACCAAGTTCCAGCACGAAGGACCTGTGCTCTTAACCCATTGGGGATTAAGCGGCCCGGCGGTTCTGAAACTATCGGCCTGGGCAGCTCGCGAACTGGAAGAGAATAATTACCGATTTACTTGTCTGGTAAACTGGACGAATCAGAAGTCGGAAGATGCTCGAACGGCTCTCGAAGCGTTTAAGAAACTTAATTCGGCCAAACAATTAGGTACCGTCGCTCCTTTTCAGATTCCAAATCGACTTTGGCGAATGTTACTGGCGGAGGTAGAAATTTCAGAGCAGTTACGGTGGGTTGATCTCAACGGAAAACCGTTCAATCGCCTCTTCGAAATGCTTACCAATAATGCTTTTGAAGTACAGGGTAAAACAACGTTCAAGGAGGAATTTGTTACCTGCGGCGGCGTAACTCTCTCCGAGATTAACGCTAAAACGCTGGAAAGCAAGATTGTTCCGGGCTTATTTTTCGCGGGTGAAATACTTGATATTGACGGCATTACCGGGGGCTATAACTTTCAGGCTGCCTGGACAACGGCCTGGATAGCGGGTCAATCTATTGGATTATAATCAATCGTAGAAACGTCGATTTATCGCGTCTGGGTTAGGAGCATTTTACTTTAAATGATTCCCCAAAGACTTTACGCAAAAAAAGACGCGATCAATCGCGTCTCTACGTATTAGTTCAGGAATCGGCATGTTCAATTCTTGGAGGATTTTCCTCATAACTCACATCTGAGAACAGGTGTATATAGATAATCCTTGAGGCCCGAAAAGTAAAAGGTACGGACAGAACGATTAAACTAATAGAAACGCCAATGTATACAAAAGGAGAAGGGTCGTTGAATAAGTAAAAGAGCACGACAGCCGTAGCCAGAATAATTCCTGTTGTTAGCCCATAACTAACGTACATGGCTCCGATAAAAAAGCCCGGTTCTCGTTCGAAACGTAAGCCACAGGTAGGGCAATATTTGTGCATCTGGTCGAACTTTGTCAGTTTCCAGACAGGGTATTTAAATAGCTTTCCTTCGCGACAACGGGGACAACACCCGCCTGCTACGGCTTCTAATTTACTCCGTTTCATAAGTTCTGATGTTTGACGGTTGGGTTTCAATCGCCGTGGAATACGCTACAAGGTTACGGCTGATCATCATTTTAATCAATGATAAATATCACTTTAGGGTAAATACCGCCGTAGAGCTCCGTACGTCCAGGTTCCTGCCAAAGCAGCAAACAAGGTAACGATTACCACGCTATAACCCGCTCCGATTTGAGCGAACAAAGGGCCAGGACAAGCTCCGGTCAAAGCCCAGCCGAAGCCGAATAATAAACCTCCGTAAATCTGACCGGGCTGAAATACCTTCGCCGGGATTACGATTTTCTCGCCCGTTAAGGCTTTCGCATGATAGCGTTTTATGAGGAATACTGAAATCATACCCGTCATCACTGCCGAGCCAATCACCCCATACATGTGAAAACTATCCAGCCGGAACATTTCCTGAATTCGGAACCAGGAAACAATTTCTGCCTTCACAAAAACAATACCAAAAAGAATGCCGATGACTCCATACGCCCAGAGCGGTCGTAATGAAACCTCATTTGGGCGTTGCGTCTTCACTTCCGGGGTAAATTCTTCCGTTTTTGTCTCCATATTTTTAGAGAGTAAGAATGTAAGGTAAACCAAACCAGGTCATGATAAATCCACCAATCATAAAGCAAATGGTTGCAATTAACGAAGGCCATTGCAAATTAGACAAGCCCATAATGGCATGACCAGACGTACAGCCTCCCGCCCAGCGAGTTCCGAATCCCACCAGAAAACCACCCACTACCATTAGAATAAAGCCGCGAGCACTTGTTAACGCCGACCAGTTAAATACGTCTTCCGGTATCAATCCCTGAAAATCATGCACGTTCATCGTTTGTAAGCTTGCTTTCGTTGCTGAAGCTACTACGATAGGCTCTGGGTTTTTCAGGAAAAGTCCGGCAAGAATACCACCCACCAGAACTCCGGCTACAAACATCAGATTCCAGCTTTCTTTTTTCCAGTTATACTGAAAGAAAGGAATTCCGGCGGGCAGACAGGCCGCACAGATGTGACGCAGGGAAGAAGAAATTCCGAAGGTTTTATTGCCTAGCAAAAGCAAAGCCGGAACTGTTAGTCCAATCAGTGGCCCGGCCACATACCAGGGCCAAGGTCGGGTGAGCCATTCCATCATTTTGTTAGAAAAATGGCCCGCATGAAACATACGGGCCGTGAGTTTTAGGAAATCATTTCTCCACTTTCGGTCGCTACACTCGTTTTCGCAATAGCTCCAAATCCGCCGGCTACTTCCCGAACCTGATCGTATCCCCGAGCTTTTAGAATAGAAGCCGCAATCATAGATCGATAACCGCCGGCACAGTGTACGTAGAAAGGCTGATCTTTGGGAAATTCAGCCATATGGTCGCTCAAGGATGCTAAAGGCGTATTTTCCGCACCCGCTACGTGAGCGACTTCGTATTCGGACGGCTTCCGAACATCTTTAACGATTACCTCTTCGTTTGCAAATCGTTCAGCAAATGTTTCCGCGTGAATAGATTCAATGGCATCGGTTTCTCTCCCGTCCGCAAGCCAGCTATCCATACCGCCCTGCAGGAAACCTAATACCTGATCGTACCCTACGCGACTCAGCCGAGTGATTACTTCTTCCTCCCGGCCAGGGGCAGTCACCAGCAATAGCGGCTGATTAATATCGGGAATGAGCGTTCCGACCCAGGGAGCAAAATCGCCGTCAATGCCAATGTTAATACTTCTTGGAATGAACGCTTTACTGAATTCCTGCGGTTTGCGGGTATCCAGCACCAACGCTCCTTCAGTATTAGCTACGGCTTCGAACGCTTCGGGGGACAAAGGCTGATTACCTCGTTTCAATACTTTCTCCACCGGTTCAATGCCTTCTTTGTTCAGACGAACATTTTCCGGGAAATAAGCCGGTGGTGGAGTTAACCCATCCGTCACGGCTTCAATGAACTGTTCTTTGGTTTGTGGTTGCAAAGCGTAGTTAACCTCTTTCTGGTGACCCAGCGTATCGAAGGTTTCTTTGCTCATATTTTTACCACAAGCTGAGCCCGCTCCGTGAGCCGGATAAACGATTACCTCGTTAGGTAACGGTAACAGCTTGGAACGCAAGGATTCATATAAAAATCCCGCCAAATCATCCTGCGTAAGATCCGCTTTCTGGGCTAAATCGGGCCGGCCTACGTCTCCAATAAACAGGGTATCTCCAGTGAAAATGGCTTTTTCCTTACCCGTTTCATCCAGTAATAAAATACAGCTGGACTCCATCGTATGTCCGGGTGTATGCAGTAATCTCAGGGAATGATCACCTAATTTAAATTCTTGCCCGTCCGTTGCAATCGTGGCTTCAAAAGCGGGTTTGGCGTTCGGGCCATAAATAATGGGAGCTCCGGTTTTAGCCGACAAATCCACGTGGCCCGACACGAAGTCAGCGTGAAAATGCGTCTCAAAAATGTACTTGATCGTAGCTCCGTTGCGAGAAGCCTTGTTAATATAGGTCTGAACTTCGCGAAGCGGATCAATAATGGCCGCTTCATTTCCTACCTGAATGTAATAGGCTCCCTGAGCCAGACATCCGGTATATAATTGTTCGATGATCATAAGGTAACTGATGAAGGGTGAGGCAGGCAACTACTCCTGCCCCTAGGTTAGTTCCTCGCATTTTGTCGGACCACCTGCTCGATCTGTTGAGCAGATAACACGCCCGACTGTCGCCAAAGCTGCTGGCCCCGCTGGTATAACACCATCGTGGGAACCGACTGGATTTTTAACTGGGAAGCCAGAGCCGGGTTTTTGTCAATATCAATTTTGACAATCGTCAGTTCTTCTCCCATTTTATCTTTTACCGCTTTGAGGTAAGGGGCCATCATTTTACAAGGCCCACACCATTCGGCGAAAAAGTCAACTAATACGGGTTTCTCAGAAGCGATGAGTTGCTGAAAGTTACCATTCATGGCTTTGTTCGTTTAAGAGTTGATGTTTTAGGTTTATCTGTTTAGGGTTTTGAGTTTAAGAAGCATGACTCCTGAATAACAACCCTAAACACAAAACCCACAAACCCTAAACTCATTCTACTAAAATCGTACCTTTTCGCGAATGATTCGTTCCAGCTTATCAGCGTACACACCACCCGCCTGACGCCAGAGTAATTTACCCCGTTGGTATAAAATCAGCGTAGGTACTGAATCGACTTTCAGGTGCTTCTTCAACGTCATATTCTTCTCAGCATCAATCTTGATGATCGTCAAATCCTGCCCGAAAATCTCGGCAACCGTATTTAAATGCGGGGCCATCTTCTTACAGGGCTTACACCATTCCGTGTAAAACTCCAGTAATACAGGCTCTTCTGAGTTGATAATTTCTTCAAATGTTCCGTTCATATTAATCCGTAGGCCGTAGCCTTTTCAATTACAAAATCTATACTTAAAAGTGATTTAAAAGACTAACTCTTTTATCAGTATCCCCGTTCCCATCAGGAGCGTAAACCAGCCAAAAGCGGGTTTCAATACCTGTCCCGGAATTTGCCGGGACAAGCCCGTTCCGACGACGACCCCCAGCCAGGTTAAGCTGGTAAACTTCAGCAAAAACAGCCAGTCCATCTCATGCTGACCCAGATCGCCGAGAAAACCAATACAGGAGTTAATCGCGATAATCAGCAAAGAAGTTCCAACGGCGAGTTTCATCGGTAACTTTACGAAGTTGGCTAATACCGGAATAATCAAAAAGCCACCGCCCACGCCCACAAAACCCGTTAAGGTTCCTACTAATAAACCTTCCACGAAAATCAGTGGGTAATTCAGCCGTTTGC
This sequence comes from Siphonobacter sp. SORGH_AS_0500, assembly GCF_031453245.1. Taxonomy (NCBI): domain Bacteria; kingdom Pseudomonadati; phylum Bacteroidota; class Cytophagia; order Cytophagales; family Cytophagaceae; genus Siphonobacter; species Siphonobacter sp. SORGH_AS_0500. Next base: position 1,384,362 of record NZ_JAVIYT010000001.1, on the reverse strand, counting down.
GAATTTCTTCGCCGGTATCCACTCGTTCCTTCCGCCGTCCGCGAATCATCGACTGAGCCGATAATACCATCAGCACGGCAAAGAGTAACATCATTAATAAATCCTTCGTCAGTACCCAGTTTCCAGACTGCCAGATCACTTCGGGCAAAGCCGGAACAAGAAATTTTCGCGAAATAAAGACCATCATAAACGATGGAAACGAGAAGAATAAAGCCGTTTTCGGGCTGGATAATCCCCGTCGCAAATAATCAATCGAACCAATCAGTGAGGCCGAGCCTACAATTAAGAGGCTATACGCCGTGGCAATCGGTGGAGGTACCTTGAATAAATATACCAGCACGGGCACCGTCAGAATGGACCCACCGCCACCTAACAAACTCAATAACAGTCCAATCAGGACGGCTATTGCTAATCCTACTAACTCCACCATCCTACATACTACACTCACAGTTCTCAATGCAGGCGATCAGCTTTAGTACGTCGCGTTCTTTCAGCGAATAATACCGACTCTGACCTTCCTGTTCAGCCTGTAGGATTCCTTTGAGTTTCATGTTAATGAGATGATGCGACAACAGCGACTGCTCGCAATCCAGCAAGCGACTGAGTTCATTCACGCTGAGTCGATCGTTGGTTCCCAGTAGTTCAATAATCGCCAATCGAGTCGGATGGGCGACGGTTTTTAGAATAAAGGCTGCTTTTTCAAGCTTCTCTTTACTGTTAATTTTTTCGGTAATCGTCATAAATAGTGCGTAACAATCGCCCCAAATATATGAACATATTTTCATATAATCATATTCCTGTGATTGTAACTTATACCCGCTAGTGCGAGATTCTTATCTATTACCTGATCTATGGCTGATTTCTATCGGCCGTAAAACCAGAAAGTAATGAAGAAACTACCGAATTGTGGGGACAAGACGGCCATCTCGCACCAGTCTATGGAATTGCTATTATTTTTACTTTTCGTTTGAAAGCATTAACCCCTTCCCGATGCTCATTGCCTCTATTATTCTTTATTTAATCCTGAACCTCGGCGTGGGTCTGTGGGCTTCTCGGCGGGTTAGTAATACGGAAGACTTTGTATTAGCGGGAAGGAAACTGGGGTTTGGTCTGGCTTCGATGGTAACCTTCGCTACCTGGTTCGGTTCCGAAACCATGATGGGAGCACCGGGACGATTTGTGGAAGAAGGGTTCCTGGGTGTCATTGAAGACCCGTTCGGGGCAGGGTTATGCCTCATTCTGGTCGGCTTATTTTACGCCCGAATTTTTTACCGCTGGAACATCATTACCTTCTGCGATTTCTTCGGTTTACGCTTTGGCAAATCTGCTGAGCTACTTTCGGCTTTACTCATTGTCCCGTCCTATTTCGGCTGGATCGCCGCTCAATTGGTTTCGATGAGTATCATTGGACAAACGGTTTTTGATTTACCCATGACCACGGGCATCTGGACGGGAGCGGGTTTGGTGATGATTTATACCTTAACGGGCGGTATGTGGTCAGTGTCGATTACGGACTTTCTGCATAACATCATTCTTATTACTGGATTAATCATTCTCGCCATTATTCTTTTAAATGAATCCAATGGGCTTTCGGCGGTTATTCAGCAACAACCCCAAGGTTTTTTCCGGGTTATTCCCCGAAGTTTTTCCCTGAACGAATCCCTGGAATATTTCGTAGCCTGGATTACCATCGGGTTGGGTTCCATTCCCCAGCAAGATGTTTTTCAGCGAGTAATGGCCGCAAAAGATGCGAAAACCGCCGTTCGCTCCGCCGTAACTGCGGGAGTATTATACTGGACGGTTGCTTTATTCCCACTTTTCATTGGTTTGATGGCTGTGCAATTACACCCCGACTTATTAAAGGGCGATTTGCAGATGTTACTGCCCAATATGGTTTTACAGCACGCCCCTATGGCCGTTCAGATTCTGTTTTTCGGAGCCTTGATTTCGGCTTTACTAAGTACCACTTCGGGGGCTATTCTGGCTCCGGCAGCCGTCATTGGGGAGAATCTGGTTCGCCCTTTTCTCCCCTCTCTATCCGATCAGAAATTATTACTGACCATTCGTCTTTCGGTAATCGGCGTTACAGCAGCTTCGGTCCTGATGGCTCTGGACCGGCAGAATGTGTTTGAGTTGGTGGGCGAATCCTCGGCGTTTAGTCTCGTTTCGCTCTTTATTCCCATGACAGCGGGTTTATATTGGAAGAAAGCCTCGCTTGCAGGTTGCCTGCTTTCCATGAGTGTAGGGCTTATAGCCTGGCTCGTAGCCGTCGCCGCAGAAACCAGCATTAACCCGATTTTATACGGGTTGGCCGGAAGTGTTCTGGGAATGGTCGTGGGTTCGTTTGTGCGGAAATTTTCTTTCAAAACGGCCTAATCTCGCTTCCCCGGATTAGCATCCTGTTTTTTTTGATAGCATCGAGCATTCCTGTAGAGACGCGACTTCATCGCGTCTGGGTAGAGGCGGTTTTGCTACGATTTAACGTATTTTCATTTGCCGGCCAGACGCGATGAAGTCGCGTCTCTACATAGCACGCTCTTTCGGATTTGTAATCCGAAAGCCATCTGCCAGGGATTTTTAATCCCAATTAGTAACTAAAACCGCCTCTACCCAGACGCGATAAAGTCGCGTCTCTACCTTCGTGCACAAATTATATATAACCTACGCCAGAGATAATAAAGAAATAGGTTGAGACGAATAACCAGCAACTATTAATTCCATTAATCCACAATCATTTTAAAGCCTTCGCCGTGAAGATTAATGAGCTGAATGCGTTCGTCGGGCCGTAGGTATTTACGAATTTTCGTCAGATACACATCCATGCTTCGGGCGTTGAAATAACTATCATCACCCCAAATGGCTTTCAGGATATAACTACGGCTCAGCGGCTGCCCGAGGTGCTGGCAGAAAATCTTTAGTAACTCCGCTTCCCGGCTGGTCAGTTTTTGCGACTCTTCGCCGTGCGTCAGGGTTTGCCGTTCCGAATCAAAAGTCAGGTTACCAATCTGGAAAATACGGTTCGATTTCTGGTCTTTCTGATCATTTTTCTGACTCCGTCGAAGAATGGCTTCCATCCGGGCGACCAGTTCTTCCATATTGAATGGCTTCGTCAGATAATCATCCCCACCGAGTCGGAAACCTTGCAGCGTATCCTCTTTCATTGCCTTGGCCGTCAGGAAAATAATGGGAATATCGGCGTTCGCCTGACGGATTTCTTTCGCCAACGTGAAGCCGTCTTTCTTAGGCATCATTACGTCGAAAATACAGAGATCATACTCCTGCTTGACAAACTGATTCAGGGCTTCGTCCCCGTCACGGGCCAGATCAGCGGGATAACCCTTCAAAGTCAAATATTCCTGTAATAAGGTTCCGAGGTTTGGGTCGTCTTCAGCGAGCAGGATTTTCATAGTTGCTGTCATTAATTAACTCCGATGTAGACACTTATCAAAAAATAGGTTGTCTTGTTATCAATCGGTAGTGTCAAAACACTTTTTATTATTCAAACGGTAAGGTAATCTCAAAAGTACTTCCTTTTCCGGGCGTGCTGTCTACTTTGATCGTGCCCTTGTGTTCATCCACAATCTTTTTAACGTAACTAAGCCCTAAACCAAAGCCTTTTACGTCGTGCACATTACCCGTGGGAACGCGATAAAACTGTTCAAAAATGTGTTTCAACGCTTCTTTATTCATCCCGATTCCCTGATCAGCAATCGTAATTCTTAAGCCCTGAGTGGTATTGTCAGTACTTACCAGCACATCCGTTACTTCGCCGGAATACTTAATGGCGTTATCGAGCAAGTTAAAAATTAGATTGGTTAAATGCACTTCATCGCCCACAATCGTGGGGTTACTTGCTCTTAGGTAAGTTTGTAAGTTACCATTTCGGGCTTCAATTTGCGGGCTTAAGCTATGAACTACGGTTTCAATCAGCTCATGCATATCGGTTTTCTCCCGATTCATTTTCACTTCTCCCCGATCAAAACGAGCTGCCTGCAATACCTTTTCAACCTGAGAGCCTAACCGCTGGTTCTCATCACGAATAATACCCAGGTAACGCCGCAGCATCGTCGGCGACGCGGCAACAGCGTCATCCTCCAGCATTTGCGTGGCCAGCGAAATGGTCGAAACCGGCGTTTTGAATTCGTGGGTCATATTATTGATAAAATCATTCTTCATATCAGACAGTTTTTTCTGACGAAGAATGGTGCTCATGGCGAAGTAAAAACAGCCTCCCATGACTAGAATTAATATGACAGAGCTTATCAAGGTCGTCCAGATTTGTTCCGCCAGATAACTTTGGCGTTCAGGAAAATACACAAACAGTACATTGTCGGTTGCCAATAAATCAGAAGGGAAAAGCTGCATGCTATACCCTGCTAACAAACGATCTTCCCGGTAACCGGGCGATGACGTATAAACGAAATCATGGGGATGATCATCGGAGCGATACCCATACTCAAAAGGCAGGTCAATGCCCCGGGCCACGAATTCATGCCGTAATAATGAATCGAGAATATCCGTATCAATCCGCTGATCTAAAGGTCGGTCATTCGTCAACAGGTCCAGAAAGACCTCCCGCATAATCTGCGATTTCTGCGTCGCTTTTTCGTATTCCGTTTTCTTTAGATTTCTGGTAGAATCAATACGTTTCAGTCGGCGGGTTACCGCAGTTTTGGATTTAGAAGCAGTAGTGGTTCTGGTCGTTTTTTGCTCTTTCGGGGCGGCCCTTTTACTCTTTCCAATCACCCGACTTGATAAAAGTCGTCCCAACGAATCCTTTCTACTTTTGGCTATCTGTAGGTCCCGGGGCAGGTTTCGGAACACCGTTTCCTCATAGGTTTTTTCCAGCTCCTCCCGCGAACGTTCGGTTGACTGGGTAGGAATGTCATTCCGGTAATATTCTTCGATGTAATGTAATTCTGCATCGGTTAATACACCTCCGGGCCGGCCTAATACGTCTGAAGAAACCTTGGTTCGTCCATAAAACTCAAACTGCTGCACAATGGGAGATGAAGTGGCGTATCGTAAGATCGTCGCCGGATCTGCCGACTTATCCGTTTTCTCGGCATGCTTCGAGCGTTTTTTCTTCTGGGCAATGACCGGAGCTTTCTCAGGAACCTGAGGAATGGCGATGTGCTGTAACTGCTCCCGGCGGCGTTCGGCTTCAATTTTTTTATTCGTCAAAACGCTCACTTCCGTTTTTTCCAGTTTATGCACTACCGCATCCATGGCCTCAGTTACCGTCGCATCAAACTGTTCGGCTTTGGCGTTTAGCGTTTCCCGCAGGCCAAACACCTGAAAGGCCACCAGCCCAATCAGAGCCAGCGACATCAGAGCTACTAACCAACGGATCTTCTGCTGCGTCATTCTTTAGTACTTAACCGTTTGAAAGAGTTTGATTTTGTTTGAGAAGGTTTGATGATACTTATCCATCTGAACTTCCCCAAGGGCCGTGTGCCCCGGTTTTAAACTTTCGAGAAAAAGATTTAGCTACCGCACTGTCGAACCTTCTCAAAAACTCAAACTTATCAAACCTCCTCAAACTCTATCAAACATTCAAACCATTATTAAACTATCCTCTAAACAACGAATTTACCCCCTGAATCTCTCAAGGAGAACAGGCCAAAGTTATACCTTTAAGCATTTTTAACAAGTATGCAGGCAGGGTACTCAAGAAAATCCTCCTTCCCATGCAACGTCATCAACGGCAGGCTTGTCTTTGAGGCATCTATAACCAAACCGATATGACTATGCGTTTACCCATGTTAGCTCTCGCTACTATTATTGCTACCGCCGGCACGGCTCTGGCTCAGCAAGAGTCATCCAAAGAAAATAAAAAACTTCGTCTCCATTACGAACGTTCGGGGAATGGTCGTAGCCATATCATTGATCGTTCCTTTGAAAATCAGGTAAAGCTGGACGCTTTCCTGGACTCACTAAACGCTACTTCCTCTTCAGATAATGATCGTGTTCGCATTACTGTTGGATCTGAGGGAGATTCTAATTTTAATCAGGAAAACCAGGAATTCAGCATTCAGTCTTTCCGTTCTCCGAAAACTCCAACCCCACCCAGAACCCCTAAAGCTCCGCGTGCTCCCAGAGCTTACCGCGATGATGAGCCTTTAGCTCGCGGAGAATGGGAAAAGTTTGATAAGGAAATGGAACGTTTTGGCCAAAACATGGAACGCTGGGGCAAGAACTTTGGCGATCAATTCAGCCAGTCTTTCCGCTACTATGCACCCAATCGAAACTCCTTACCTAAGCTTTCGCCGCAGGTTTTCACCTGGGAAGGCACCAGTTCATCCAAGACCGTCCGTAGTCTGAATGTGTATCCCAACCGACCCTTTAATCAAACCCTGAATCTTCGTTTTACCTCTCCCACCAAAGGCGATGTAACGATTCTGGTAACGGACGTAAAAGGTCGGGAAGTGGCGAAAGAAACCGTGAAGGATTTTGAAGGCGAATACGTAGGTCAGATTACGCTGTCGAAAAAAGCGGAAAAAGGTACTTACTTCGTTACGGTAACGCAGGGCGAAGACGGAACTGTGAAACGAGTAGTGATTGAATAAAACTGGAAATTCATCGATACAAAACGCTGACAGGACAACTGCTCAGCGTTTTTTTATTTTTTGCCTCCCTGTTGCATGCCCCAATCGGCTATCTTTGCCCCATGCGGATTTGTTCACTCTTGCTGGCTTTCTACATTCTGATGCTTTCGGTAGCTCCCTGTACCGAGCATCACCATGAGCCTGTACCTGAGCGTTCAACCGTTCTGACCCAGTTAACTCCGGCTGATCATCCCCATCACAACGACTGCGAACATGCCCTTTGCTCGCCCTTTTGTGTTTGTCATTGCACGGGAATTTTCATTCACAGCGTCCTGCAACTACCCGAGTTAACGGTTACTGAATCCTATTCCTTCCATCCCAAGGCTACCTTCTGGTACACGCTTTCCCAGCCTCAGGGATATTCCTTCGCCATCTGGCAACCGCCCATGCAATCCTAGCAGGGATCAGTGCGTCCATACGTTACGTTTTTGGTGGTTAATCAGGCCTTCTCAGGCCCGTTTGAGCCTTTCTGAACTACGCTCGCTGATCTTTTTTACGCTTTCCTACGGTTCATTTTAGTACCTTAATTTTCTTTCCATGCTGGATAAAATCATTCGATTTTCGATTGACCATAAACTCATCATAGGCCTCTTCACGCTGGCTCTGATTGGCTGCGGTGCCTATTCGCTGAGTCGATTACCCATTGATGCCGTGCCTGACATTACCAACAATCAGGTGCAGGTCATTACCCTCACGCCTTCGCTGGCGGCTCCCGAGGTGGAACGGCTCATTACCTTTCCCATTGAACAAACGATGGCTAGCGTACCCGAAACGGAAGAAGTTCGCTCGATTTCCCGCTTTGGTCTTTCAGTAGTAACCATCGTTTTTCACGAAGACGTAGACATCTACTGGGCCCGGCAACAAGTAGGGGAACGGTTGAATGAAGCGAAAACGCTCATTCCTGCCAATGTCGGTAACCCCGAGTTAGCCCCCATTTCAACCGGACTTGGAGAAATTTATCAGTATACCGTTCACGCCAAAAAAGGCTACGAAAACAAATACGACGCCATGTCGCTTCGTAGCATTCAGGACTGGTACGTACGGCGGCAGCTCATCGGGACACCCGGGGTGGCCGAGGTGAATAGCTGGGGCGGTTTTCTGAAGCAATATGAAGTAGCCGTAGAACCCGAAAAACTGCGGAGTTATAACCTGAGTGTAAGTGACATCTTCGCTGCTCTGGAAAAAAATAATCAGAACACCGGCGGAGCCTATATCGACAAAAAACCAACGGCTTTGTTCATTCGCTCGGAAGGCTTAATTAACTCGCTGGACGACATTGGCAAAATTGTCATTAAAAACACCAGCGGTGGCACACCCGTTTTGATTCGAGATGTCGCCGAGGTTCGTTTTGGGTATGCCAATCGCTACGGAGCCCTCACCCGCAACGGCGAAGGTGAGGCCGTTGGCGGACTGGTAATGATGCTGAAAGGGGAGAACTCCAACGAAGTCGTCAAGCGGGTTCAGGAACGCATTACCCAGATTCAGAAGACCTTACCCGAAGGCGTGGTGATTGATCCTTTTCTCGTACGGAGTGAATTAGTGGGGCGGGCCATTGGGACGGTAACCCAGAACCTCGTGGAAGGAGCCTTGATTGTCATTTTCGTACTTGTGGTTTTCCTGGGTAACTGGCGGGCGGGATTAATTACCGCTTCAGTGATTCCTCTGGCCATGCTCTTTGCGTTTACCCTCATGAAATTCTTCAACGTTTCGGGTAACCTGATGAGTCTCGGAGCCATTGATTTTGGACTGATTGTCGATGGAGCGGTCATCATTGTGGAAGCTACGCTGCATCATTTTAGCTTACGAAAATCCGGTCGGTTAACCCAATCGGAAATGGATGATGAAGTCTACGAATCAGCGAGTCGGATTCGTAGTTCGGCGGCTTTCGGTGAGATTATTATTCTCATCGTTTACCTCCCTTTGTGGACGCTTTCGGGTATAGAAGGAAAAATGTTCAAGCCGATGGCTCAGGTTGTCAGCTTCGCCATCCTGGGAGCTTTTATTCTTTCGCTAACCTACGTACCGATGATGACGGCTTTGCTTCTGAACAAGAACATTACCCACAAAGTCAGCCTTTCGGATCGCCTGATGGGCTTCTTCCACCGAAAATATACCCCCCTTATCAAGGCCGCTCTACGTTTCAAATTAGCCATTGTACTCCTTTCTGTAAGCTTACTTGGCATTTCGGTCTGGACGTTCACCCGCTTAGGTGGTGAGTTTTTACCCACGCTGGAGGAAGGCGATTTAGTAGCCGAAACCATGCTGTTAACGGGCAGCTCCCTGACTCAGACGGTCGATAAAGTAACCCAGGCTTCGGATTTATTAATGAAACGTTTCCCGGAGGTATCGCAGGTCATTGGAAAAATTGGAGCGGCTGAAATCCCTACCGACCCCATGCCCATGGAAGCCTGTGATTTGACCATTAAACTCAAACCCAAAGAGGAATGGACGTCGGCCCATACCCGAGAAGAACTTGCTAACTTAATGACTGAAGCCCTGGAAGACATTCCCGGCGTCAATTTCGGCATTTCCCAGCCCATCCAGTTTCGTTCCAACGAGTTAATCTCCGGCGTTCGTCAGGATGTAGGCATCAAGATTTTTGGCGAAGATCTGGACGAGCTAAGCCGACTTCAACAGCAAATCGTTGGTCTGGTTTCTTCGGTAGACGGAGCTAAAGACATTTATCAGGAAAAAATTTCTGGTCTACCGCAAATCATCGTCAACATTAACCGCGATAAACTGGCTCAGTTTGGACTCGACATTGAAAGCGTAAACCGGGCCATTAGCACGGCTTTTGCCGGAGAAGTAGCGGGACTGGTTTACGAAGGCGAAAAGCGTTTCGATCTGGTGGTGCGTTTTTCTCCCGACCATCGTCAACGCATTGAAGATGTTCAGAATCTGTTTGTGACCACGGCTAACGGAAATCATATTCCTTTACAACAGGTCGCGGATGTATCGTTAAAACTGGGGCCAAATCAGATTCAACGCGAAGATGCCAAACGCCGCATTATCATCGGTTTCAACGTTCGAGGCCGTGACGTGCAAAGCGTCGTTCGCGAGTTACAGGCCAAGATTGACGGTCGGGTTACCTTCCCGCCGGGTTATTATGTTCGTTATGGAGGACAATTTGAAAACTTACAGGAAGCCACGGGTCGTTTATCCATTGCCGTTCCCATCGCCCTGACGCTTATTCTGGCCCTACTCTACTTCACATTCCATTCCATTCGGCAATCCTTGCTGATTTTTACGGCCATTCCCATGGCGGCCATTGGTGGCGTTTTCGCTCTGGTTCTACGGGATATGCCCTTTAGTATCTCGGCGGGTGTGGGCTTTATTGCTCTGTTCGGAGTGGCCGTTCTGAATGGAATTGTATTAATTGGTGAGTTTAATTTCCTGAAAAAATCAGGCATTCAGGACATTACCGAAATTATTCTGAAAGGAACCGAGACTCGCTTACGCCCCATTCTCATGACGGCCACCGTCGCTTCACTCGGCTTTTTACCCATGGCTACCTCCTCGGGAGCGGGTGGTGAAGTGCAGAAACCACTGGCAACGGTCGTCATCGGCGGTCTGGTTACTTCTACGTTATTAACCCTTTTCGTCATTCCCATCTTGTATATGTATCTCGAAAAAGGTGTTCGACTGAAACATAAGACCGTAACAATGATTGCTTTCTTATGCATCTTACCGGTGCTCAGTCAGGCTCAGGGCCCCCTTTCACCGGAGCAGGCCGTCAAACTCGCGTTAGAAAATAACCGCTCATTGGCCGCCGCCCGAACCGATGTAAAAAGTCGTCAGATGTTGGAACGAACCGCGAAGGAGTTACCTAAAACCGAGCTTTCGATTTTGGCGGGACAATACAACAGCTACAAATTCGATCAGAATGTTACCCTGAATCAGAGTATTCCGAATCCGGCGGTTTTTAGAGCCCGTTCGCAAACCTTGCAGGCTCAAACCCAAAGTGCTCAGTTACAGGTACACGTCACCGAAAATGATCTGGCCTATCAGGTAAAATCAACCTGGTATGAACTGGCTTATCTTGGTAACCTTCAAAATTATTACCAGTCACAGGATTCACTGTATGCGAACTTCCTGCGGGCGGCCCAGATTCGCCTGCGTACGGGCGAGGCAGGCTCGCTGGAATCGACAGTTGCCCAAACGCGTTTGCGTCAGATTCAGACCTTACGTACGCAGAATGAAGCGGATGTAGCCATCGTTCAGCGGCGGCTACAGACCTTACTATTTGCAGAGGGGCCCCCGGAAATTACGAGTAACGCGAATCTAATGATTCGGAAGTTACCCGATACCCTGAATCATGCAACCAATCCATTAGTAGCCTGGTACGCTCAGCAAATTAAGCTGGCTGAAACGGAAAAAAACCTGCAAAAAGCCAATCGCAAACCGGATTTTTCAGTGGGATACTTCAACCAGAGTTTGATCGGAGCCGTCAAAATCGGAGCACCCACGACGGATGCTACTTCAAGTGCAAATCGCTTTCACGGTGGACAGGTCGGTATTAATTTCCCTTTGTTCGGAAAACCTTACCGGGCTCGCATCAATGCCGCTCAACTAAACCAACAGGCTCAGCAACAGCAGTTTGACCAGCAACAAAAAAACACTGAAAGTGAGATTGCTTCGGTGGTACAGGAAGTACAGAAGCTTCAGCAAAACCTGGATTATTACCAAAACTCGGCCTTACCTCAGGCTCAGGAAATCAGACGGCAGTCTAACCGTGGTTTTCAGGCGGGTGAAATTGGTTACGTGGAGTATTTGCAAGGCATTAGCACGGCCAACGAGCTTCAACTTGGTTACCTGCAAACGGTTCAGTCATACAACCAGAGCATCATCCGCCTCGAATGGTTATTAGGCATTCAGTAGTTTAATCTTCTCAAACATGAAAAAGCATTTTTTAACATATCTTCTTCTTTCAGGCTTAATGATGGCTTTTCCGGCCTGCAAAGAAAAAGCCGACAGCCATGAAGGGCACGATCATTCGGGACATTCGCACGAAGAAGCAAGCCAAGAAGGCCATACGCACGGCGAACACGATCACCACCATGAAGAAGGGCACAGCGAACATGAAGAAGAGGAAGCCGAGTTAACGGAAAGTCAGTATAAAGCCATTAACGTAATGCTGGGCTCCGTAGAAAGTCGCTCGCTCTCGGGAGTTATTCAGGCGACGGGCTCACTCGTCATGCCCCCTCAGCAACAAATTAGCCTTTCGTTTCCTTACGGCGGTATTGTTCGTTCGACCACCTTATTACCCGGTAAATGGGTCAATAAAGGCGAAACCGTCGTTACACTGGAAAATCCAGAATTCATTACCCTTCAACAGGAATACCTGGAAGCGGCCAGTCAGTTGACGTATCTCGAACAGGAAAACCGTCGTCAGGATGAGTTGAGCCGTGAAAACGTGGCCGCCGCTAAAGTTTTCCAGCGAACCAATTCAGAACTGAAAACGCTAAACGCTCGTCTGGAAGGATTAAAACAGCGGCTCAGTTTACTTAATATCAACACTAACGCCTTAGGAAAAGGCATTCGTCGAACCGTAGCGGTTGTTGCTCCCGCCAGCGGCTACGTGACACACGTAAATGTGAACATGGGTAAGGCCATTCAGGCCAACGAAATGCTGGCGGAACTGGCAGACACTCGTTTTGCCCAAGCAGAACTGAACATTTTTGAGAAGGATTTATCGCGTCTGAAAATCGGTCAGCAGGTACACGTTCGGTTAGGGAATGAGTCTACCGATCGGTTGGCTACGATTTACCTCATTGGCCGCGAAATCTCACCCGAACGCATGGTAAAAGTTTTGTGTAAACTCAGTCAAACCAACCGGGATCTGGTTCCGGGTACGTATTTAACGGCTCATCTTGAAACGGGCGGAACGCAGGTGAAGACCCTACCCGATGCCGCCGTAGTTCGTTCGGGGGATAAGCAATATATTTTCGTTTCGGAAGGGAAACACAACGAAGAAGGCAGCGTGCATTATCCCTTTAAACGGGTAGAAATCCGTACGGGAATAAGTCAGAACGGATACGTAGAAGTATTCCCTCCTGCCGATGTAAAGGCCAATACCATCGTTGTCAAAGGAGCTTACGATTTATTATCCGTGATGAATAATAGCGAACACGGGCATTCGCATTAATAGGTTTTTTGTTGTTGGTTGTTTATAGAGACGTTGATTGATCGCGTCTCATCCGACTATATAACTTTCTTACTTCTGTGACTGGTGTCCTCACCAACCACCCAATTCCAATTTGAGTTATTTAAACGAAGATTTGTAAATAAAAAAGACGCGACATAATCGCGTCTTTTTTATTCGGGTAAGTACGATAAATAATCTCTTACTTTTCAGCAATTAACTTGTCCATTAACAAGTTAAAATCTTCGACGAATTTGTCGTAATATTTACCCGTTCCAGGGCCAGAGAAGCCCGTGTGAATTTCGCGGACATTTCCTTTACGATCAATGTAAATCGTTGTAGGATAACCCATAATTTTATTTAGCATGGGTAAGCTCGCCGAAGCAGACTGATCCGGTACGCCCGCTAACACCACTGGATAAGGAATTTTAAAACGATCAATCATCTTGATTAACTTGGGTTGTGATTCCTTGAAATCTGCACTTCGTTCAAAGGAAAGACCTACAAATTCTACCCCACGTTTTTTATTTTTGTTGTACCAAGGTACCATAAAATTCGTCTCGTCCATGCAGTTGGGGCACCACGAACCCATGATTTGCAACACCACTACTTTACCCTTAAATCGGGGATCATCCAGACTTAATTTTTGTCCCGTTTTCGCTTCGGGAAACTCAAATGTAACTTTCTCGTACCCGGGTTTCAAGAACGTCAGTGACTTTTCATCGGGCAGTGAAGCCGATTCATCTTTTACTGAAACGAACGTCGATTTTCCGGTAGGACCGCTGAAGAAATCACCCGAAATTTTATCTTTCTCCAGCTTAGCTTTGAAGAGAAATAAATGCGAACCATCGTAGGTAGAGAGGAAAAGACTATCGCCAATAATATCACCGTCCAGATACCGATAATCCCCCGTTGGTGTCAGGAAACTAGCGGCCACTTTACTTCCTTTCTGTTCGAATACGCCCACCGCTTTAGAAGCTTCGCCAAAGGTTGTGGCGTATTTACCCGCAATATCCCAAGTCGTAGGTTGAGGGGTTGGAGCGAAACGATAGCTTTTGCCGTATTGAGCCCGGAAAGGAATCGTCACGTATTGTTTGCCTCTTTTTTTCTTATAAACACCCGTCAGTTCTTTTCCCGAAACTTTACCAATCAGCTCGGCATCAAACAGTTCCATAGGAATGTGTAAAGAATCGCCTTTGAGCGTTGATGGGTCCATTTTCAGACGTTCTTTCCCATTGATGACATACACCGTGTAGGTATTAGCCTTACCAGCGGGTTCGATCTCCAGTCCAAAGGGTAGCTCTCCTCCTTTATTTACGACTACCGCCCGCCAGGTTCCTTTCTGAACCGAAGTCTGGGCAAACGCCGAGAGTGATAACAATAAACTTAAACCAATCGAAAAGATTTTTTTCATACAGGGAAGTTGATTTTCAAATAGTTAAGTGCGTTAATAACCTGATTTCGAAAAATGATTTCAATCAAACTTGATTTACATTTGTAAATTTTGTTAATCTTGTAATCTCTTTTTACTCTCCACCAAATTTTTTAAAGAAGTCAAAAATGAGCAATGAAAGTTCCATTGCGAAGGAGGACGTATTATTTTTAAAGAATTTTTAGATTAGCGTGCAAAAGCGTTCTGCTTTTATCGCTCTAAAGCATTCACTTTTAAAGCCTTATTACCCTAAGTTCATGTCTTCAACGCCAACGCCCGATTACCACCAGCCCGTTATGCTCCAGGAATGTCTGGAGGGACTCAACATTCGTCCGAACGGTATATACGTAGACGTGACTTTTGGCGGCGGCGGACACTCCAGAGCCATTCTCAAGCAACTCGGGCCGGAGGGTCGCCTGTTAAGTTTTGATCAGGACCCTGATGCGAAAGCCGAATCTAAATTTATTGAAGATAAGCAGTTTACGTTCATAGAAGCCAATTTTCGTTACCTGAAAAAATTTCTGCGTTTGAATGGCGTTCGAAAAGTAGACGGCATTCTGGCAGATTTAGGCATTTCTTCCCACCAGATCGACGTACCCGAACGAGGGTTTTCTACTCGCTTCGATGGTCCGTTAGACATGCGGATGAACCCGGAGGCCGAGTTTTCAGCGAAAGATGTAATCAATACTTACGACGAAGCTCAGCTTCACAAGATTTTTGGATTATACGGCGAAGTAAAAAATGCTCGTACGCTGGCCAATGCCGTGTATGCCGCCCGACAAAACGGAGCCATTGAGACCGTTCAGGAGCTGAAAGCCGTACTTCAGAAATTTGCTCCACGCGGGAAAGAATTCAAATATTTCGCCCAGGTTTTTCAGGCCATTCGGATTGAAGTCAATGAAGAAATGAAGGTGCTGGAAGAATTTCTGGAACAGGTACCGGAAGTATTAGCTCCCGAAGGCCGATTGGTAGTCATGAGTTACCATTCGCTCGAAGATCGGTTGGTGAAAAACTTTATTCGTTCGGGCAAGTTTCAAGGAGAGGCCGAGAAAGATTTATACGGCAATGAACTGAAGCCTTTGAAGTCGGTCATCCGCAAACCCATCGAAGCTACGGCGGATGAAATTGCCCTGAACTCCCGGGCTCGCAGTGCACGTTTGCGAATAGCAGAGCCTAATTAACGATTCATTACCCTCTGAAAGACGACTCCAAAACAACCTTCAATAGATGTCATCCAACTCCGAAAAAAAGAAGCCCATTCAATGGCTTGAACCGCTCTTTAAGCTTCTGAGGGTCAGTCAGTGGAAAGGTCAGTCCAATCCCAATCAGAAGTTATTCAACGCCTTATTGGTGGTGGTTCTAATGATTAGTTACGTTGCCTGGGTCTTACACGGAGAATCATTGATTCGGGAGACCGATACGAACCGTCGTAAAATCAGTGAATTGAATGCGGAGTTAACCTACGAAAAATCGAAGTTAATGCAGGAGTCCCGTCAGTCCCGGATCATCCAGAAAGTGGCTCCGTTGGGTTTGCGTGATTACCGTAACGAGCAACCTCCCATTAAAGTAGTAATGCCTACCCACAAGGCTGACCAGCAAGCTGTCAACCCCTAGAACCAACCTATTTTTGATTTATTTCTATGCCTGAAGCTCTGAATCTTAAACGTCGGATTTTTCTTCGCAGCATCCTGGTATCGGCTGGTTTGCTGGTCTTTAGCATCGCCATTGCTACCCGTATTGCCTACGTGCAGCAGGTGGAAGGTCCTGAATGGAAAAGTAGAGCCGAAAACACCCGATACCGAATCATTCCGGCCACCCGAGGGAATATTTTCTCGGACGATGGAAGCCTGCTGGTGACTTCGGTACCCGAGTATCGCGTCGGGATTGATCTCAGTGTTACGGTTCGCCATTCTGCTGATTCAGCCCATTTTTTCAAAAACCTCGATTCGCTAACGATTCATCTGGGTTATATGCTCAATGAATCGCCCAAGGCCATTGAAAAACGCATTTTATCCGCTCGTCGGAAACTGCTGAATGTCATGGCTTACAACGAAGCCCAGACCGATACTTCGCTCTGGAAACAGGAACCTCGTTACCTGTCGATCAGTCCTAAACCCATTACTTACGAAAAGAAAAAGTGGCTTTTTGAAAACACCAAGTGGGCGGCTATCCGTAAAGCTACGAAGCAGGAAAAACTAGAGGACCAGGCTCTGAATCGCAAAAAATTCAGATTCAAATGGATGCCGCTGGATAGCGTGAAGTTATTCTCCACCGGGCTCAATTTCGAACTGGTTCCAAACCGGGATAAACCCTTCAGAAATACAGCTTCCCGTTTGCTAGGCAAGACGGATGACATCATTATCAAAGATCCCAACGGTCAGGGAATGGAGGTAATGCGAGGGATGACAGGTATTGAAAAAAGCTTTAACAAAGAGCTATACGGACAGGAAGGGCATGGCTGGTTTGAGAACTTACGCGGCAGTTGGCGACCCTTGAACGAATCCGAAGAACACCATCCCATTCCGGGACTGGATCTGTATACTACCCTGAATATCAACATGCAGGACGTTACGGAAGCGGCCTTACTGAAAGCGGTGAAATACTACAAGGCCAAGTACGGAACGGCGATTGTGATGGACACGCAAACCGGTGAAATTAAAGCCATTGCGAACCTTCACCATACCAAAGACACTACGTATGTAGATGATCAGAACTTTGCGGTTAATTATCGCATTGCTCCGGGATCAACCTTTAAACTGGCTACGATGATGGCAGTTTTTGAGGAAACGAATGTATCTCCTAATGATTTGGTATCCACGACAGGCCAGTACCTGCACCTGCATGACTCCAATAATATGGGATATGGTGTCATTACGATTGAAGATGCCTTTGTCCGCTCTTCCAATACGGGAATGGCCCGCGTGCTGGTGCAGCATTTCTCGAACAAGCACGATAAGTTTATTGACTATCTGGAGAAGTTTCACCTTGCCGACAAGCTTGGTTTTCAGGTAGAAGTAAGCAAGGGGAATGAAATGCCGGAGTTTCACCGAATGGATCATCGGTTGTATAGTAAAAAGACGCTTCCTACCATGTCCATTGGCGAAGAAATGCGTCTGTCGGCTCTACAAATGCTGGCTTTTTATAACGCCGTAGCCAACGATGGGTACTGGGTTCAGCCCATTGTAGTGAAAACCGCCAAACGCGGTGATCTGGTTGAAATTGATTATACCAAGACCCAACGCCGCGATTCCGAACGAATCTGTTCGGATAAGACGCTGAAAATCGTCAAAAAAATGCTGGAAGGGGTACTGGAAAGCCCTCACGGTACGGCTCGTAGTATTCGGAGTTCTAACTATCGCATTGCGGGAAAAACGGGGACCTCTAAGAAATTTGACGGCAAGCTAAAAACCAATAAATATTACTCCTCATTCATTGGTTACTTCCCCGCTGAAAAGCCGCGTTATACCATTCTGGTAGCTTTGGATGAGCCACATAACCCAGAAACGGGTACCTCGGCCTACGGTGGTACCGCAGCCGCTCCAGTCTTCCGTGAGATTGCGGATAAAGTACACGCCCTGGATTTAAAAATGCACCGAACCTTACGCGGGAACCCCGCCTTTGCCAGCGAATGGCAGTCCGAATTAGGGAACTCTCACCCGAACGATGTACGGATCATTTCCAGCAGTTTTCAGATTCGTACCAACGCCAGTGGCTGGGATGAAGCTCCAAGAGGAAGCACGAAAAAGGTTCCAAATTTAAAGGGAATGACCCTGCGGGATGCTTTATACGTGCTGGAGAACCGGGGTTACAAAGTTACCTATCACGGTCGGGGCCACGTCGTGAATCAATCGCTGGAACCCGGCACTGAACCCCTTGATCGCCGCATTTCTTTAGAACTGCATTAGTATTTCGTTAAGATTACTCCACGCTGCCAGCTTTTCTACTAGCAGCATTTATTGAAAGCTACTTTCTACTGCCAGCCTTTTGCTGGCAGTTTTTATTTATAACCAGTCGGTAACCTTGATACGGCCCCACTTCACAATTTGCGGCTACTTCTCTCTTTAGTCCCTCTCATTAACAACCGTTAACTAATAAAATTACAATAAGCATTAATACTTATTAAGTTACTAATACATTGAGTCAAGTTAATCCAACCTACTTACACTTGATTCATGCTATTTCGAATTTATCTACTGGTTTTGTCGCCAGTATTAGTGCACGCACAAGGTATTCTTACCAATGCGGAGACGTATGAAACGTCGGTCCGCTTAACCGCCGCAGGTTCCGTACCGTTCTGGATGCAAGCCCGTCAATACGGAGTAATGCCATCGAAAGGCTCTTTTTTACAGACTTCTTTTCTCATTCATTCCGATTACCAGAAGCCCAGCAAAACGCGGCCTTACCTCCAAAACAAACGTCTGGATTGGGGATATGCCTTGGAAGTAACGGGTAACGTAGGAAGAAATCCTCAGCTCTTTTTACCGCAGGCTCACCTTAAGTTCAAGTACAAAAATCTGGAGTTGTACGCGGGTAAACGCAAGGAGTTAATAGGTATTGCCGATTCTACTTTAGGCATGGGGCCTTATAGCTGGTCGGGTAATGCCATGCCAGTTCCTAAAATTCAACTGGGTTTGACGCAATGGACTTCTCTTTTCACACCTCATCTTGCCATTCAGGCGTCAATGGCCCACGGCTGGCTGGATGATCGCGAAGCTTACGTTCGTCGTGCGTATCTGCATCAGAAAAATCTATATTTTCGCTTCGGTAAGCTTCAGGCAAATGTATTAGGCTTTGTGGGGATCAACCATCAGGTGCAATGGGCGGGCACTTCATCCGTAGTTCCAGCAAACACAAATTACTTTCAGTTAGACGGCAGTCTTCCCCGGGGTGCTGCGGCTTTTCTGAGTGTACTAACCGGCAAACGAGGGTTCGGAAAAAACTATAACCCCTACGATCATCAGGAGCGAGTAGGAAATCATCTGGGCTCAGTTGATTTAGCCCTGCAAATCCAGTCTGATGCTCACAGGATATGCATTTACCGCCAGCAGCCCTACGAGATGCCCTCCCTAATATATCTGTCTAATTTGCGAGATGGACTTTGGGGGATTAGTATCCATACTCATGCAACAGGCTACCTTCAGACCGGCCTCCGAAACGTAGTTTTTGAAGTATTATCAACGCAGGATCAGGGTCGAAAAGGGCCGCTTTGGGGCACTAAACCCATCTGGACGGAGCAATATTTTAATCACCTTCAGTACAAACAGGGTTGGTCGTATCAGGGAAGAACGATTGGCGTACCGTTTATCAATCCCTCCACCAACCAGAGTTACTTCAATAATAACAATCTTCTCACCGTTTACCACTTGGCGGCAGAAGCTCGGGTCACGAGTCAATGGCAGGTTACTGGCCGACTATCGTATCTAACCTCACGGGGTAATCCCGATCATCTCTATACACATCCCAGGCAGCAACTTTGCTTTCTGATTGAAGCTCAGCGAATGATGTGGTTTCTTAAAGGCTCCGCTCTTCACGCCAGCATGGCCGGAGACGCGGGCGATCTTTACCCCAGCTCTCTGGCCTTTTCCGTGAGTATTAAAAAACGCTGGGGTTTTGTTGACGAAAGTATCCCTGAACTGGAGCGGTATCGACTACGGTATCGTCGATAATACAAAAGAGCCTGATCGTTCAAGAACGATCAGGCTCCTGCCTTCAGAGGTAAAGACCTTACTCAGATAATTCCATCCAGCGGAATTCTTTATCTTCCAGTAAGGCATTGATCTCTTCTATTTCTTTGGCCCACAATGCAATCTGCTGGTAATCTGCACTACCAGAGTTCATTTGTTCCGTTAATACGGCTCGCTTGTTTTCCAGCTCGGGAATTTCCTTATCCAGACTTTCCAGTTCTTTTTGCTCCTTAAAACTCAGTTTTCGTTTGGCTGGAGCTGGCGTTACTGCCGCTGGAGCTGGCTCGGCTTTAGGAGCTTCCGACTTAGGCTTGCTAGCCTCCACCGGAGCTGCATTACTGAGCGATTCGCGATAATCGGTATAGTTACCGGGGAAATCCCGAATCTTTCCCTGACCTTCAAAAACGAACAAGTGTTCGACCAGCCGATCCATGAAGTAACGGTCGTGAGACACCAATACCAAACAGCCTGAGAACTGAAGCAAGTAATCTTCCAGCACGTTCAGGGTCTGAATGTCCAGATCGTTGGTAGGCTCATCCAGAATCAGGAAGTTCGGGTTTTTGATTAATACCTGAAGTAACTGCAAGCGGCGTTTTTCCCCCCCTGAAAGTTTCTCAACGTCGGTATATTGTCGCTTGGGTTCGAATAAAAAGTGTTGCAGAAACTGGCTGGCCGTGATGGTTTCTCCCGATCCCAGCGTTACCACTTCAGCAATATCTTTCACCACATCAATGACCCGCTGGCCGGGCAAGAAGGTGGGTTCACTCTGCGTATAATAACCGAAACGAACGGTTTCACCCACGCTAATTTCGCCGGAGTCTGCCTGCTGTTCGCCCGTCAGAATGTCCAGAAACGTTGATTTACCAACGCCATTTTTCCCAACGATACCAATTCGTTCTCTCCGCCGAAAAATGTATTGGAAATCCTCGACGATTTTCAGGGGCCCAAATGCTTTTTTGATATGATCCAGCTCGATTATTTTACTACCTAACCGAGCCATACCAATGTTTAATTCAACATTCGATTCCTTCCGGCCCTGATTGGCTTTGTCCTGCAAATCATAAAAAGCATCGATACGATACTGAGCCTTCGTTCCCCGGGCTTTCGGCTGACGACGCATCCATTCCAACTCCTTCCGAAGCAGGTTTTGAGCCTTATCTACACTGGAAGCTTCGGAAGCATAACGTTCCGACTGACGCTCCAGGAAATAGGAATAGTTACCTTTGTACCGATAAATCGACCCATCGGCCAGTTCCAGAATTTCGTTACACACCCGATCCAGGAAGTATCGGTCGTGGGTCACCAGTAATAACGTGGTATTAGCAGTACCCAGGTAATTTTCCAGCCACTCGATTGCTTCCAGATCCAGGTGGTTGGTAGGCTCATCGAGAATCAGTAAATCGGGTTCTTCCAGCAGGACTTTCGCCAGAGCCACGCGTTTACGCTGCCCTCCGGAAAGTTGACCGATTAATTTGGTAAAGTTTTCTTCGGCAACTCCTAAACGCCCTAACACTTGCTTTACTTTCGATTCGTAATCCCAGGCTTTCTGAGCTTCCATTTCCTCCGCTGCATCCGAAATTTCCTGATCATTTCCATCAATCAGGGCTTTCTCGTACGAGCGAATGGCCTGTAACAAAGGGCTGTCTCCCAGAAAAAGAATATCCAGAACGGTTTGATTTTCATCCAGAGCCGGATTTTGGCTGAGGTAGCCCAGCCGAACTTCCTTTCGGATACTGATTACTCCTTCTTCAGCCGTCTGTAAGCCCGCCAAAACATCCATTAATGACGTTTTTCCGGTACCATTCCGGCCAACGAGGGCTACTTTATCGCCCTTACTCAACCCGAATGTTATATTTTTAAACAGCCAGCGTTCTCCCGTTGATTTCGAGAGATTCTCGGCAGATAAGTAATTCATTAGTTAACCCTCCTAGCCTGATTCAACAAATAAAAATCTACTAATACCAAGGCCGCCATGGCTTCCACAATCGGCACTGCCCGGGGCACTACGCAGGGATCATGCCGTCCTTTGCCGGAGACGACCGCGGCGTTGCCCTGTAAATCCACCGATTCCTGGTCCTGCATAATCGTGGCTACGGGTTTGAAAGCCACGCGGAAGTAAATATCCTCCCCATTAGAAATCCCCCCCTGAATGCCCCCAGACAGGTTAGTCCGTGTACGAACTTTTCCGGCTTCATCGGTGTAATAAGC
The DNA here is from genome assembly GCF_031453245.1 of Siphonobacter sp. SORGH_AS_0500. NCBI lineage: Bacteria > Pseudomonadati > Bacteroidota > Cytophagia > Cytophagales > Cytophagaceae > Siphonobacter > Siphonobacter sp. SORGH_AS_0500. Next base: position 1,362,288 of record NZ_JAVIYT010000001.1, on the reverse strand, counting down.
ATCATTATGCTCGGAGCCGAATAATTCAACTCCTGCAAAGCCCGAACCATACTCAAAGCCTTTTACCGCGTTAATTGACAGCATGGCTTTGCCTAATTCGGCGTGCAGCTTATCGAAAACCGGTTCGCCCAGTCCTACGGGTACACCCGTACAAACGCACGCCACGACTCCACCAATGCTATCCCCTTTTTTGCGGGTTTCGTCAATGTAGTCGAACATTTGCTGAGCCATCTCAGGATCGGGGCAACGAACGGCGTTTTCTTCGGCTAAAGCCAGGTTCAACTCCTGATACGATTTTTCGAGCTTTAGCTTACCCACTTGCGAAACATAGGCCTGAATACTAATACCCAGCTCTTTTAATACCAGTTTAGCCAAAGCTCCGGCGGCGACACGGGCAGCCGTTTCGCGGGCGGATGACCGACCACCACCCCGATAATCCCGAAAACCATACTTGCTGGTGTAGGTATAATCGGCGTGAGAGGGGCGGAATTGCTCGGCAATGTGGCTGTAATCTTTTGACCGTTGATCTTCATTAGGAATGACCAGAGCAATGGGCGTTCCGGTGGTTTTGCCTTCAAAAATTCCGGAAAGAACCTGAAACTCATCCGCCTCCCGACGCTGGGTAGTAATACGCGACTGGCCGGGTTTGCGGCGGTCTAACTCTTCCTGAATGAACGCTTCGTCAAACGGAATCCCAGCGGGGCATCCGTCGATTACTACGCCAATAGCCTTTCCGTGCGATTCACCGAAGGTGCTGATTTTAAATAAAGTACCGTATGTACTAGACATAAATTCCTGACATTTTATTCGTATCCGAACGGTGCAGATACGTAAGATTTTAAATCCACTTGGGGGATTTCCAACTATTAAAAGGAGGCGTTAGCCCCGTCTACTTCGTACGAAAATATAGGCCATTCCTAAAACCATGATTGCTAGCAAGCCGTTCGCCAGACTCATAATTGTCGCCTGAACATTGACAAACGGTTTTGTACTATCCACATTTTCCAGGTTACTGAAAATGGTGCCAGCCAGGCCGTCGGTATCAGTGTTGGTTACCCGCTCTCCCTGCGTTTTCAGAACCAGGTCTGATTTCCACCTTTGGTACGCTTTCGTACGGGGGTTGAAAAATATCCAGCGAAAATACATGCTTAATGGGAAGTTTCCGGCCTGTTTGGGAATGATCTGAAAGGTAAATGTTTTCTCACCACTGACCCGCCCCCGCCGACGGACAACGGACTGCTGGATGGAGGGTGGATAAAAATCGAAAAAATTATCGTTTTCGGGCGTCGGAATCAGAATTGGCGTTAGGTTACCCGTTCCGCTGATGATGATTTTATATTGAACGCTTTTGCCCGTTTGTACCACCTGAGTACTGAGCTCATCCCGAACGGTATAATCCCCGGTCACGGCCTGGTTTTGCTGCGGGTCTTTCGGTAAGGCAATGGGCTGAATAAAAATGGGCTTACTTGAAAAGGTTAGAAACTCCTGTTTTCCCGCTTTTTCATTCTTCACAATCATTTTCAAACTGACCGATGGGAACTGGATCCTTTCCGTATTAAGCGGAAAATAGACGGCCTGAAACAGGCGATACTCCGTGTATTTACGGCCCTTAATGGTTGTCTCAAAAATTTGAGGTTCTCCGCGAATACCAAAATTTTCTTCCCAACAGTTCGCCGGACGAATTTGCTTAAGAATAGCTCCTAATTGTAAGTTAAGAGCATAAAAATCCATTTCTAAAGGGTTATCATCCGCAACAAAAAATCCCAGACTCAAGTTAAATCCTTCGCCTGTGTATACCTGATTACGATTGGCACTCAGCAAGAGAAAGGCCGAAGCTTTGGCGTCGGGAAGCATAGGTTCAACGACCTCTTCTTCCTCTTCCAGCTCTGCCTCTTTGACAATCGCATCGGTCACAATGACAATTCCACCCATCGATTGCACGCTTTGTCCATTCACATTCATTGTAAATGGCGTGACTACATAATTTCCGGGTTGGTTTGGAATATAATTTTGAGTGATTCGTTGTACTATCTCAGAACGATTGCCAACAGTCGTTGTTGAAGTGGTTGTAGTAGTGCCCCTGCGACTCATGCCAATGATATCTGGGAAGCGATCATATTCGCGATCTTCGCTACCGGTAATGACTACAGAAATCGTGTAGGGCTTACCTAAAGGCACCGAAGAGGCCCCTAATTCAATGCGAATATTGTTTTGCTGGGCAAAAACAAAAATTCTTGAAAAAGAACAATAAAAAATTATTATAATTAAATATATTTGTTGAGGCTTCATCGTTACAAAGATAGGCCTAAAAACTTTGGCTTAATTGTCATTGATTTAACCTTAAACCACCGCATCGTCATGTCTATTACCTTATTAGAATATATTAAGATCATTCTCCAGAAAGTCAGTTTCGACGCAAAGTTATTTGAAAAAGAGCTCCGCAAAGCCTTACGCCAACTTGTTCCGGCTCAGGTGAAAGAACTCAAACTGTGGTGTTATTCACTGTTTGGAAAAATATACTACCGTATTTTACGCCGATGCTTCGCTACGGTTCGTTTCCGTCGCCTGAAGCTCGCTCAAGAATAGTTTGTGATGATTTTAGGGATGCCAAAATCCTCACCGGAATTCCGGTGAGGATTTTTGTTACCTGGATAACGTATTTATATTCAGGATATTGAATAATATCATTCTTCACTTTTCTTTTTGAAAGGATTACAGAGCCGCAAAGGTCATACGCTCCCCCTGTTTGCTTTCGTAGAAGTTTCCATCTGCATAGGCTAAGTGACCGGATACAATGGTATGCGTTATAGCCGAACGCAGGGTATATCCCTCCAGCGGAGACCAGCCACACTGAAAATGCAGGCTATCTTTCGTAACCAGATTCGGACGATCCAGATCTACCAGCACCAGATCCGCCCAATACCCTTCCCGAATGTACCCCCGTTTATCAATTCGGAAACAATCAGCCACCGCGTGTGCCATTTTCTGGGCGATTTTTTCCAGGGAAATTTTTCCGTCCTTGTAGAATTCCAGCATCATCAATAAAGGGTGCTGAACGAGCGGTAAACCCGAGGGAGCCTGCCAGTAAGATTGCTGCTTTTCCTCCCAGGTATGCGGAGCGTGATCCGTCGCAATGACGTCGATGCGGTCGTCCAGCAGAGCCTGTAATAAACGTTGTTTGTGACCATCCGCTTTGACGGCGGGGTTACATTTAATCTGGTTACCCAGTCGCTCGTAGTCGCGGGCATCGAACCAGAGGTGATGCACGCAAACTTCTGAAGTTATACGCTTCTGGTTCTTCCGTTCGTTACTTGTAGCGTCGGTGTAGCCGTAGTAACCTTTCTCAAAAAGCTCCGTTTCCTCCCCCGTTGTCAGGTGAAGAATGTGCAGGCGAGTATTGTATTTTTTGGCTAACTCAACTGCCATCGAGCTCGACTTATAGCAAGCCTCTTCGTTCCTGATTTCAGGATGTACCCGAGCCGGAGCGTCGTCGCCGTATTTTTCTTTGTAAGCGGCTACATTCGCTCGAATCGTAGCTTCATCTTCGCAGTGCGTAGCGATCAGGTAAGGGGCATTGGCAAATAACTTCTCCAGAACGGGACGACTATCCACGAGCATGTTACCCGTAGAAGAACCCATGAAGATCTTCAGTCCACATACCTGAGTAGGGTCCGTTTTCATGACTTCCTCGTAATTATCATTGGAAGCTCCCATGAAGAAGGAATAATTCGCCAGTGACGTAGCCTTCGCGATAGCGTATTTATCGGCTAGTAATTCCTGCGTAAGGGCATTCGGAACAGTATTGGGCATTTCCATAAAGCTCGTTACGCCACCCGAAACTGCCGCTCTGGCTTCCGAACGAATGGTAGCTTTGTGGGTTAATCCAGGTTCACGAAAGTGCACCTGATCGTCGATAACTCCCGGAAGAAGGTATTTTCCCTGGGCATCAATGACCTGATCTGCCGAGAGCCCAGACAAACCCGAGCCGATTTTTTCAATAAAACCGTCTTTGATAAAAACATCCGCTTCCCGGATTTGGCCCTCATTGACGAGTCGAGTATTAAGAAGAAGAATGGAGTTCAATGCAAAATGTATTTAAGTAGTAGAGTGCTACAAATTTACATCGCTTCCTTCCTGCTCCAGCGAGTTCTTTACATTTTCTAACGAAGGTATATACTGATAGGGAAAAACAAATGTCCGTTTGACCCGCGTTGACCGTAAGAAATAAGGGATCCATACGGCAGTGATAAGGATGGCTCTTAAAAGATCATTGTAGCTTTCTTTACCATTAGTAGTTGCTGGCATCAAAAACTCTGTGATCATCACATCAAAACAGCAAAGAAGCAGATTACTACCATAAAGAATGATAATGTAATGAGGAAGCGTATTTCTCCGTTGAAAAAATTGAATCAGACACAGAATAGTCCACTCCAAAAGGAAAACATTAGCGATTTGCTCCAGTAATATAGTCAGTTTTAAAATTCCCGAATTAGGTAAAACGTCCATCGCTGCCCAGATTTCAGGAGTAACGATACCGCATATAGTAATGATAAGTAAAAGTGGACTTATTATTAACGACAGCATTGGTAAAACCAGCCAACCCCCAATTTTTTCCGGAGAATTGATTCGGTATTCGTCAATTGGAAGTGAACGGGAACGGTGTAGGCGAATTAATCTAACAGCTAAAGCAATACCAAGAAGAATCAGTAACCCGATATAATATTTTGCCCTGCTACCAAGATCAGACTGACCTAATTCAGGATACCAGGTAAACTCGTAACCGCTTACATTAACTAAATCATTTCGATCTTTAACGTACTCGTTTAATTTTCCTGCTTCGATAAAATCTTTTTTAGCAGTATATTTAAAAGACATGGTAAATATAGACCCCAAGCTTTTATAACTTCCTTCGTAATGAAGCTGATAAGCATCTCTATTAAGTGTCAAATGAGATGGTTCAAGGCTCCATTCTTCCGGAAAATGTACTTTCACTACATAATCCATCTGATTGGGATAGTTCCAGGCAAAGGGGTTTTTACGGGGTTTATCAGGCATTTCATAAAAAACATTTCGAATCTGATCCGCTATAACCGAAGTCGTAAATAAGCGTTCCGAAGAATCTGCCAGTTTCCAGACTTTCTCCAGAACATATTCTTCATAAACCGTAATTTTATTTTCAGTTTTATGTTCATCAAAACGCAGGGAATCTTTCATTTCTATGGATACGCCCTGATACATATTCTGATAATAATCCCTATAGTCTTTCTCTAGCTCATTCATACTTTTTTGGGCAAGATTCGCTCGCATTTGGTCGGCTGCCCGGCCCCAATAAGTAGATTTTACGAATAAACGACCTTTACTATTCCTTGAACCAAGGTAATAGTCTTCCTCGACAGTAACATTTCCCCCGGGTACAATTGGAGTGGTCTGAAGCGATTTTTCGCCTGTCTTAATAACGAGAACTTTACCGTAATCAGGGATATAATTAGCTTTAATCGAGCCTTTCTGATGAGAAATTGTCGGGTCAATCCAGTATACTTCCTCACCAATTTTAGCCCAGACAATAACGTGATTAAAGACCCCTGGAGAAGGTAAATACTGATTCAGGTTTTTTCCATAATAAGTATCTACATCCACAATAGCTGCTTCTATCCCAGCACTTCGCAGTAAGGTTACCAGCAATAATGATTTGTCTTTACAATCTCCTAATCTCTTCCGAAATACTTCAGACGGAACATGAGGACGGTGCGAATATTCTCCAATCTCAATACCCGTATACCGAATCTCGTTCTGAATAAAACGCGTGGCCAATTCCAGCAAATAAACTGAATTACCTGATGACTGAGCTTTCCAGCTTTCTACTTTTTTCAACAACTCAGCAGGTAACTGACCCATTGAGGGTAGAATGCTTAGCTCCCAGTTTACCACATCTTCCCAAGACTTATACTCCGTGATCTGCCAAAAGGGTAGATTGTTATACCAACTCGGCGTATTTTTTTCATTTTCCAGCACAGCAGGTTTATCCAGATTCCAGCTATACGAGACCTGACCTCCTTTTATTTCTTTATGAGCTGCCGGAGCATTATTAAATCGCTTGAACTGGAGGTCACGTTTAGAGGAATGTATCAGACTTTTAAAAATCTGCCCAAAGGGGGAATAAGTATAGAAATACATTTCATTAAAGTAACGATCTCCAAAGATCGGATTGCGTCCTTTTAGGCTATAAGAAATAATTATTTCGTCCCCTTTTCGTATATCATTTAGGGTAAGACTGGCCGTATAAGTACCTCGGTAAATAAACTGATCCCGCTGAGATTCTTCCTGAATTAATTTAAACGCTTTTAGATCCAGACGGTCTTGTAATTCACTACCTCTTTTTACTTTTATTTCATGGAAAATTAAACTTTCATAAGAGGGGTTAACTTCAATGGAAACTTCTGATCCATTTTGTACACCTTCTTCTGAAAGAATAGCTCTAATTTCCTGATAATAAGTTGTTTTTTCTTCAACCTGCGTTTGTGTTTCCCAAAGCTTGATATAATATCCATATTGAACCTGCCGAAGATTCACCTGCTGATTACTTTTGGGTAAAGGCAAAATCCAAGTAGGTTTTACAGATTTCTTTAATTGAGGAACAGTAGCAAAAACACTTTCTGAAAGAGAAATCAGACAGATAACGAGGAGAAGTAAAGAAACACGCATAGAGCCAGAACAATGAGTACTTGTTCAGAATTATTCAGAATACAATGGATACGTATGTAAAGTTAATTCTTTTCATTAAACCCCTTTATAAAATTTATGTATTCAACTTTAGTATGATTTTATACACTTTGATTATTGATAAATAAAAAAGACCGCACGTAAAGATTACGTGCGGTCTTTTTTATTTATCAATAGGTATTTTATCGACTTAGCTCAGCAAATTCTTTCGCAAAATACGTAAGAATAATTTTAGCTCCGGCTCTTTTGATGGAGGTAAGCGTTTCCAGCATTACCCGGTCGCCATCAATCCAGCCTTTCTGAGCGGCGGCTTTAATCATGGAGTATTCACCGGAAATATTATAGGCCGCAATCGGTAAAGCGAAGTTATCGTTCAGCATTTTGATGATGTCGAGGTATAACATGGCAGGCTTTACCATGAGGTAATCGGCACCTTCCGCAAAATCCAGCTCAGCCTCAATCAACGCTTCCTTAATGTTCGCCGGATTCATCTGATACGTTTTCTTATCCCCGAACTTCGGAGCGGACTCCAGAGCATCGCGGAAAGGGCTGTATAAAGCTGAAGCATACTTAGCCGTGTACGACATAATAGCTACTTTAGTAAAGCCCGCGTCATCCAGCTTTTCCCGCAGGTAACCTACCCGACCATCCATCATGTCCGAGGGGCCCAGAATATCTGCACCCGCCTGGGCCTGGGCGATACCCATTTTGCCCAGGTATTCCAGCGTTTCATCGTTGAGAATTTCTCCATTTTCAACGTAACCGTCGTGACCATCAGAGCTGTAAGGGTCCATAGCTACGTCGGTCATAACCACTACCTCAGGATATTTACTCTTGACGGCATGAATGGCTTCGAGGTACATACTGCCTTCCCGCCAGCTCTCGCTTGCCGTTTTATCTTTTTTGGACTCATCCAGTCCGGGAAACAGGTCAAAAGCTTTAATTCCCAAATCCTGGCAGCGACCAATTTCGTCCAGCAGGTTATCCAGCGAATGCCGATATACTCCCGGCATGGAGGCTACTTCTCGCTTTACGTTTGTTCCTTCTACCACGAAAACGGGTAGAATTAAATCATTTACTGAAACCGTAGTTTCTTCCACTAAAGCCCGCACGGCTGCACTGGTTCTCAACCGACGAGGGCGACGTAATATATGCATGGCTATGAAATGTAAGCGTGAAAACTTCCACAAAGGTACGGTAGCTTGCCTTTGGTCATGATAGAAAATTTGAATTCGTTGGAAGGCTAATTCTTTACTTCCAAATGCCCGCGATGGCATAACCAATCATTACCAGACAGAGTAGTACTTTCATGAATATCCCTGCCATGAAGCCCAGAAAAGAACCAAAAGCCGCTCGCATGGCTCGGCCAGAGGCCATCCCGCCGAAGATTTCTCCCACGAAAGCTCCTACAAAGGCTCCTACGAAAATCCCACCGGGAATGGGTAAGATTAATCCAACCAGCAAGCCGATAGTCGTGCCCCAGGCTCCCCGGGTTGTTCCGCCAAATTTCTTTACTCCCCAAATAGGTACGAGGTAATCCAGCACTGCAACGATGGCTGTAAAGACTCCTAAAACAACCAGAGTGGTCGTGGAGAACGTAACCCGACCGGACCAGTGCAATAATAATAAACCCAGATAGCTTAACGGTGGGCCGGGTAAAGGCAAGACGGCTCCGGCTAATCCGACCAGCAAAGCAATGATCCCGAGGATCACTAACAAGATTTCCATAGGTGATAGAGGTGCTGAGATTTCATATAAAAAAAGCTGCCTAACTCAGGCAGCTTTGCTAAAAATCAATACCAATTAACTCACCGGTTTGGCCAGATTGAGTTTCTCAACCGCTTTTTCAGAAGCCGATTGCTCAGCCTTTTTCTTGTTAAAGCCCGTTCCGGTGGCGAAAACTTCGTTATCTACGACTAGCTCCGCGATAAACTCTTTATGACGGGCCGAACCTTTTTCGGTAACGTCAAACCGAAGCTCACGTCCTTCGCGTTGAGCCCATTCGATGATCTGGGACTTGTAGTTAATGTTTGTCTCAACGACTTTATCCAGATCAAAATAACTGGATAACAAACGCTTGAGGATAAACTTCTTGGTGAAAGGAAATCCCTTATCCAGATAAATGGCTCCAACAAAGGCTTCCAGTGCATCGCCATACATAGACGTGCGAGCCAGTACCGTCCGTCGATTGGGGTCGTATTCCACCAAGGTATCAAGCCCCAGCTTGCGAGCCACCAAGTTCAGTGACTCCCGGTTTACGATTCGTGAGCGAATTTCCGTCAGAAAACCTTCGTCTTTGTAGGGATATTTTTTGAAAAGATACTCAGCCACAACCATGCCCAGCACGGCGTCACCCAAGTATTCCAGTCGCTCATTGGATAGTCTCAGATCCTTACCCGCCACGGCTTTGCTAGCCGAGGTATGCATAAAGGCGAGCCGATATAGCTCCACATTAGACGGTCGGGTTCCAATAAGCGTAGCTACCGCCTGCTTCAGCTTTTTCTCCTTGTCGGATTTAGATCTGAAAAGTTGGGTCAGTGGGTCAAAGACCGTTGAAACAAGCAGCGGTAACGGTAGCAGCACAGGATCAAAATTTATGAGAAGAGCCGTATGCCAAAAGCCTACGGCTCTCCCGACTATATTTTCTTAAATACAACGCAAGTGTTGTGTCCACCAAAGCCAAACGTATTGCTAATCGCAACGTCTACTTTACGAGCTTGTGCCTTATTGAACGTGAGGTTCAAGTTAGGATTAATTTCCGGATCATCCTCAAAATGGTTGATCGTTGGAGGCACAAGCTGGTTTTTGATGGCCAAAATAGCCGCTACGGCTTCAATCGCAGCAGCACCTCCCAATAGGTGGCCCGTCATCGACTTCGTTGAGCTGATATTCAGCTTCGATGCATGCTCGCCAAACAGACGCTCAATGGCTTTTAGTTCCTGAGGATCACCAATCGGCGTTGACGTACCATGGGTGTTGATATAATCCACCGCTTCCAGAGGCAATTCTGCATCTTCCAGAGCCAGTTTCATACACATATAAGCCCCGCGTCCTTCGGGATGAGGAGCCGTAATGTGGTAAGCGTCCGAAGACATGCCACCACCCATAATTTCGCAATAAATTTTAGCTCCACGGGCTTTAGCATGCTCGTATTCTTCCAGAATAAGAGCCGCCCCACCTTCGCCTAATACGAAACCCTCACGGCCTTTATCGTAAGGACGGGAAGCTGTTTTAGGATCGTCATTCCGTTCCGAAAGTGCCTTCAGAGCGTTAAATCCACCTACACCCGCCTGCGTAACGGCGGCTTCCGAACCCCCTGATACGCAAATATCCATTTTACCCAAACGGATATAATTAAACGCGTCAATCAGGGCATTTCCTGAAGAAGCACAGGCAGAAACAGTAACGTAAGTAGGGCCACGGAACCCATGACGAATGGAAATCAGACCCGCTGAGCTATCAGCGATCATTTTAGGAATAAAGAACGGATTGAAGCGGGGAGATCCATCGCCACCGCCAAAGTTCAGCACTTCTTCTTCAAACGTTTTTAATCCACCAATACCAGCACCCCAGATCACACCAATGCGGTCCAGGTCTACTTGTTCTTTATCGAAAGCCGCATCTTTGATGGCTTCATCAGCGGTAACCACTGCATACTGGGTAAACCAGTCCATCTTACGGGCTTCCTGGCGAGGAATGTGTGCCTGTACGTCAAAGTTTTTAACCTCACAGGCAAACTTTGTACGGAAACGGGTGGCATCGAATCGAGTAATCGTATCGGCACCGCTGACCCCGTTAATCAGGCCATCCCAGTATTCCTCTACCGTATTTCCTATGGGGGTAAGAGCTCCTAGTCCAGTGACAACAACTCGCTTTAATTGCATAGTTTAAAGTTTTTGGTAATCAGGTCAGGTTGTTTTTACCTGTTTACGACGGGTACATAGAACCTACAAGTAAACAAGAAAAAACCTGAGCCACAAAATCAAAAAAATGTGCTAATCCGAAAAGGGACATAAATATGCCCTTTTTCAAATTAGCACCGCAGATAGATGTTACTTACTTGGCGTGTTCTTCAAGATAGGTAACAGCCTGACCGACCGTAGTGATCGTTTCAGCCTGATCATCGGGAATAGACACATTGAATTCTTTTTCAAATTCCATGATGAGTTCCACGGTATCGAGCGAGTCAGCTCCAAGATCGTTCGTGAAGCTAGCCTCTGGAGTAACTTCAGATTCTTCTACGCCCAATTTGTCAACGATAATCTGCTTGACTTTAGCTGCGATTTCTGACATTGTGTTTGAGTGATTTGGTTCAAAAAACGTCGCAAAGAAACTGACTTGATGTCAGATTGTCAAACATAATTTTTTCGACAAAGCTTTATTCTCCAATGTTCGATCAGGAAAAACCACACTTAAATCATTTTTAAGGGGCTTATTCACCTCATTCTTAAGGACAATCTAATTCTTTACCTCCTCAAACTTTGGTTGAATGCAACTTTTGGAATATTGTTTAAAATTTGAAAAATTATTCATTTCTCACCGAACTAGCCCCTGATGTATTGGCATTTACGCTCGGATTTCCCCGGTAACGCACCCGACTGGCCCCGCTGGCTTCGGCTGATAATTTTTCTTTTACGTAAAGGCGAGCATTACTGGCTCCCGACACATCGATAGTAGCCTGGCTCACTTCGAGCCCTTCCGCTTTAAAAGACGAAGCTCCTGATATATTTCCCTGAAATTTTTGAGTGTTGCCCGTCAGGGTTACATTCGAGGCTCCAGATACATCTACATCCAACGTTTTGGCTTTCACTTCAATGCTGGCCTGAGAGGCTCCGGAAATATCGACACTCATTTGGTTTTCGGCTCCAAAACCCGTTATGGATGAACGCGACGCACCACTAAAACTTACGCCTTTCAAAGCCGGCATGGTAATGTGCACCTCCACCCGTTTCCGATTGGAGTAACGGTCAGAATCGTTATACCGAATGCGTAATTTCCCATTGCTTACTTTCGCCTCCAGATCATTAATGTCACTTTCCTGCCCTTCTACTTCTACCTTGAATTTACCGGGATGTACATCGATAATGAAGGCAGAACCTAAATCCAGTTGGTCGAAATTACTAACATTAAAGGTTTTGCTGGCCTGAGCAGAGGCTCCAAGGCTGCTAATCAGGATAAGTCCGGTTAAAAGGTTCTTTTTCATTATTGAAAAGGTTTGATAAATGTTCGTTACAAAACTCAAGGATGATACTTTGGAAAAAACTGTTGCACAGGTGATTAAATAAAGTAAAACTCTTGCAGTCCCAGAAAATTACCGTATTTTTGCGGCTCATTTCGGCAACCGCTCGACCTGTGGGATTCGATGTTGCCGATCTATCAATGAGTTAGACCATTTTAACAAAACTCTTACAGAGGTCATGAGTGATCTGATCAAACTGGTTGAAGCTGACAATTCAGCTCGCCGGAACGACATCCCCGATTTCAAATCTGGTGATACCCTTAATGTTCACGTTAAAATTCGTGAAGGTAACAAAGAGCGTATTCAGGTTTTCACCGGTACGGTGATCCAACGCAAAAACTCAGGTACAAACGGTGAAACGTTTACCGTTCGTAAAGTATCTAACGGCGTTGGTGTAGAGCGGATTTTCCCTGTTCTTTCTCCTAACATCGACAAAATCGAAGTAGTACGTCACGGTTTAGTTCGTCGTTCACGTATCTACTATCTGCGTGGCAAACAAGGTAAAGCTGCGAAGATCAAGGAAAAGAAGAAATAAGAACCTTCTTACGGGTTTTCATAAAGGCTGTCTCTTTCGGGACGGCCTTTGTTTTTTCTAATTTATCAGTTTTTGATTGTACTTTTACCTTAAATCATATTGCTTTACCCCACTATTCAGCTAATTTCTACGGATGAAAATTGATTCGCATCAGCATTTCTGGGTGTTTGATCCTGTACGCGACGCCTGGATTACTTCCGACATGGAGCCCATTCGCCGGAATTTTTTACCGAATGATTTGCAGCCCGTTCTTCAACAAAATAACATCGATGGATGTGTGGCCGTACAAGCGAGTCAGTCTGAAATTGAGACGGATTTCTTAATTCAGTTGGCCGAGCAAAATGACTTCATTAAAGGAGTAGTCGGCTGGGTAGATCTTCGTTCTGAACTCGTGAGCGAACGCCTGGAATACTTCAGGCAATTTCCCAAATTAAAAGGATTCCGTCATATTGTTCAGGGGGAGCCGGATGATCTCTTTCTGCTTCGTACGGAATTCATGGACGGAATCAGAGCTCTGGAAACGTACGGATATACCTACGACATTCTCATCTATCCTAAGCACTTACCTACCGCCCGCGAGTTTGTTACCCGTTTACCCCATCAGCTTTTTGTGGTCGACCATTTGGCAAAACCTTACGTGAAAGCGGGTGAAATTGAAAAATGGGCGGCAGATATTCAAAGCCTGGCTAAACGCGAAAACGTCTGCTGTAAAGTATCGGGTCTGGTAACGGAAGCCGACTGGGAGCAATGGACTCCCGAACAGTTACGGCCCTATCTGGACGTAGTTTTTGAAGCATTCGGTCCCGAGCGGGTTATGTTTGGCTCCGACTGGCCCGTGTGCCTGGTGGCTTCTTCTTACGAACGCTGGGTGCAGGTATTACAGGAGTATACCGGCTCTTTATCCAGCTACGAACAGGAGAAGTTCTGGGGCGGTAATGCTAAAGATTTTTATAGTTTATAAGGTTATCATTCTATGCTTTTGATCTTCTTTAGGAAAGAAATTGAGGTTTAATGAAATTTTGACCGGAGATTTGACGTACTCAACTAGCAAGATCAAAAGCATTCTCTAATGAATCTAAACCTTTCCAATAAAGTCATTATCGTTACGGGCGGTGCCAAAGGCATTGGCGAAGGCATTAGTAAAGTATTAGCCTCTGAGGGGGCCATTCCCGTGATTGTAGGGCGTAGTGAGACTGATAATCTGAAAGCCGTCGCCGAAATTGAAGCCGCTGGCGGACAGGCTTTTCAGGTGCCTGCTGAATTAACACAACCTTCCGAATGCGAAAAAGCCGTTCAGCAAACGCTAGATAGATTCGCAAGAATTGACGGACTGGTTAATAATGCCGGGGTTAATGATGGCGTAGGACTGGAAAATGGCTCCTACGAAGACTTCGTTGCCTCACTTCATAAAAACGTCATTCATTATTTCCTGATGGCCAAACACGCCCTCCCTGCCTTGAAAGAATCCAAGGGAGCTATTGTTAACATTGGCTCCAAAACGGCAGAAACGGGTCAGGGTGGTACTTCGGCTTATGCCGCTGCCAATGGCGGTCGGAATGCCTTAACCCGCGAATGGGCCGTGGAGTTACTAAAATACAGCATCCGGGTAAATGCCGTCATTGTGGCGGAAAGCTGGACGCCCCTTTACGAACGCTGGATTAACGGCTTGCCTAACCCCGAAGAAAAGCTGAAAGAAATTACCCGTACCATTCCCTTCGAGCAACGCATGACGACTACCGAAGAATTAGGGAATACTGTCGCGTTTCTGCTTTCGGAAAAATCTAGCCATACGACGGGACAGCTTATTCACGTCGATGGTGGTTATGTTCACCTGGACAGAGCTCTGGCTAATGCCTAATATTCAGATGAATTCGATTCATCTATTTCATTTAGCTCAACCCTATTAATCATTTTATACCTCCTCTAATCCTAATTTTCATGGCACTTGGACCTTCGTCTGAAAAAGTAACTATTAAAAATGGCTCTGCTTCCGGCAGTTATTTGATACCTCTGGCTCTCGTTACGAGCTTGTTTTTTTTATGGGGTCTGGCCAATTCACTCAATGGCACACTGATCAAACAATTTCAAATTGCCCTGGACTTAAGCCGATTTCAGGCCGGTATTGTTGACTTTGCTTTTTATCTCGGTTACTTTTTCATGGCTCTGCCCGCAGGTTACGTCATGCGAAAGTTCGGTTATAAAAAGGGAATTCTTCTGGGCCTGATTTTATACGCCGCCGGAGCTTTCCTGTTTTATCCTGCGGCCAGTGCCCGCGTGTACGTTTTCTTCCTTTTCGCCCTGTTCATGATTGCGAGCGGCATTGCATTTCTGGAGACAGCGGCTAACCTCTACGTAACTGTTCTGGGAGATCCTGAAACTTCCGAATGGCGGCTTAATTTCTCGCAATCTTTCAATGGCATTAGTCTCATTATTGGTCCCATCATTGGTGCTCTCTTTATTTTTTCCCAAACGGAATACACCCCGGAAATGCTGGCTAAGCTACCCGCAGCCGAAGCAGAGGCAATTCGGGTGCAGGAAGCTCTTTCCGTACAGGGACCTTACCTGGCCATTGGGTCCATTGTGGCTCTCGTGGCTTTGGTTTTTGCCGTAGTGAAAATGCCGGAAGTAGGAGCTGAAGAAGAAAAGTCAGCCGGAAAAATTTCCATTACGCATTTATTCCGTCACAAACATCTGGTATATGGTATCATTGCCCAGTTTGCCAATGTGGGAGCTCAAACCGTTTTGTGGGGGTACTTCGTAGACTTTAAAATTGATTTTTCCCGGGAAAAACACTGGGTACTGGCGGAAGGATGGATGAAAATCGTTAGTAGCATCAGCGGACTGGATCCTTCTTCACTTTCCTATACTCAAATTGCCGGTTTTCACGCGTCCTTTGCTCTGGTTTTATTCATGCTGGGCCGTTTCGTAGGCACTTCCCTCATGGCTCGCATGCCTGCTCAACGCGTGCTGGCGATTTACTCCGCCGCTGCGGTAGCATTTGTGGCCATTGCTGCCCTCTCTGGTGGTCTGGTTGCGGTTATCTGCCTGAGCTTTACCTATTTCTGTCAGTCTATTATGTTCCCAACCATCTTTGCACTGGCAACTAAAAACCTGGGTGTAGAGGCGAAGATGGCTTCATCACTGATCATTATGAGTATCGTAGGCGGTGCCGTTTTACCGCTGGTCGCTGGCTTACTTTTCCCTTCTGGAGCAGCAGCAGCCTTGCTGGTACCCTTTGTTTGTTTTGCTTATGTAGTATTCTTTGCCGTAAAAGGATATCGTGCCGATTATTAATCGTAATAGATACATCTCCATTCCAAGAAGCCAGACTAACCCTCTGGCTTCTTTTGCTCAATACCTTTCCTTATCTCTAAATTTTTCTTAAAGAGAATCCTTTCCCCCTATCTTTGTGTTATCTCAATAGTTTACTGTCTTCAGTTTACCGATTATTTAGAAGAATATACAGGTACGGTTCGTTGTTAACCTAGTGATTCATGAACGGATCATTGAAAACAGAAAACCGTACACTGACAACTCAAAAAAACGCAAAACAAATCGAATGAGTGGATGGATTATGGCAGGGCAATTATTGCTTGGCCTTTCAATACTGGTAGGATTACACGAGTTTGGACACTTCTTCTTTGCCAAGCTCTTCAAAATTAGAGTTAATAAATTCTACATCTTTTTCGACTTCCTTTTCCCGCTTCCCAACGTCGGAAACTTTGCTCTCTGGAAAAAGAAAATTGGTGATACCGAATACGGTATTGGCTGGTTTCCTCTGGGCGGTTACGTGCAGATTGAGGGCATGGTGGACGAAACGCAGGATGCAACCCAGCTTTCTTCGGAGCCGAAACCCTGGGAATTCCGGGCTAAACCCGCCTGGCAACGTTTGTTGGTAATGCTGGGTGGTATTATTGTGAATATCATTACGGGGATCATCATTTTCTCGGCCCTTTCCTACCAGAATGGGTACAACTATATTCCCGTTTCAGAGGTAAATAAAAACGGGATTGTGGCTGGTGAATTAGCCCGCGAAATTGGCCTTCGTACGGGTGATAAAATCCTGAAAGTGAACGGTCAGCCCGTTAAAGATTTCCGGCAGGATGTAGTGGGCCAGGTATTGCTGGAATCCAATAGCACCTATACAATCGACCGCAATGGTCAGGAGTTAACCATCCCTGTTCGTAATGATCTGGCTGGTTTACTGGCTCGCGATAACAACCCCGAACGCTTCCTGAGCACCTTTGCTACGCTTGATGACGTAGCCCGTGTAGCCGAACCCGAAAAACCCGGTCTTTTTGCTCGCATTCTGGGTAAAAAAGAACAGAGCTTCCCAGCTTTCGAAGCAGGGTTTAAGGAGGGTGATAAAATTCTCTCCATTAACGGCACACCCATCAAGTATTACCACGAATTTTCGGACGCTCTGGCGGCTAATAAAGGTAAAGTAGTGGACGTCGTGGTTAACCGAAAAGGTAAAACTCAAACGCTGAAGCCCAAAGTTACCCCCGAAGGAAAGCTGTTATTATACCTGAACCGCACTCCTTTGCAGAAACCTGCTCACGAAGACTACAACTTCGGTCAGTCCGTGGCAGCAGGTACGTATGATGCCTTTGATGTAGTAGCAAAAAATGTAAAAGGCTTTGGTAAAATCTTTAAAGGTGAAGTAGCCGCCAGCGACGCCATTAGCGGTCCGGTGGGTATTAGTAAACTTTACGGAGAAATCTGGGACTGGAATCACTTCTGGACGGTAACGGGTTTGCTTTCCATGGCTCTGGCCTTCATGAATGCTTTACCCATTCCGGCTCTTGACGGGGGCCATGTTATCTTCCTGTTGTATGAAATGATTTTCCGCCGGGCTCCTTCCGAGAAATTCCTCGAACGTGCTCAGCAAATCGGTACCATCCTGCTGTTAGGGTTAATGGTATTTGCTGTCGGAAATGACCTGTTTAAGTAATAGATGATGGTGAGTAAGCTAAACCGTTGGCTGATTTATTCCCTGCTGGTCATTGGGTTTTCGGGAATTACCGCTTTTGATTCGGGCAAGCATGATTTTCATAATAGCCTGACTGAAATGCGTTATAATCCGAAAAACAAAGCTTTTGAAGTAGAGATCAAGCTCTTTACCGACGATCTGGAAACGGCTTTGAATCGGGGTAATAAAGGTCCAAAAATTCGTATTCTGGATAAAGATGCGAACGACAAGTTAGTTGAAGCCTACGTTCGGAAACATTACAAGTTTACCAACGCAGCGGGAGTTATCAAACCTTATCAGTACGTTGGCAAGCAGAATGAAATGGATGCCACCTGGGTATTCATCGAAATGCCCTTCAGCGATCCAATCAAAGGTTGTAAGCTTCAGCAATCGGCCTTAACCGACGTTTTCGATGATCAGCAGAACATCGTTAATCTGAATTTTAACGGCGATAAGAAGTATTTTCTATTCAATGAGAAAGTGCCTGTTCGGGTAATTGAGTAAAATACGGATTAAATAAAAAAACTCCCTCTAATGTTAGCTCATTGAAGGGAGTTTTTTATTTTTAATTTAGTGTCCGCTTATCAGTTACTGTTCTATAACTTTCTGATATTCAATCAAAATTCTTACGATATGCAATCGATTTTGAAGATTATCTTTCTATACCTAAGTATCATAACTCTAGCCCTTGCATTAAGTGAATGCAAAAATAAGGAAGATGTTTTTGTTGATCAGACTATTTTAACACCAACTTTATCTCTAGGCTCAGGACTAGTGCCCTATAAAACCACTGTACATTTTCAGTCCAATCAGACGAATGCCATTCTAGAATATTCATTAGATAATGGAAAAAGCTGGCAAACGGGAGATAGTGTGCAATTGGAAAGTTCCGTGAATATTCAGGTACGCAATAGAATTGATAAAAATGTATCTACAACAGCTACCAATAGTTACACACTCAATTTTGAAAAAGTACTTATCATTGGCAATAGCATTACTCGCCATAGTCCAGCTCCAGAAATAGGCTGGAAAGGCGATTGGGGAATGGCTGCTTCTGCTGCTGATAAAGATTATGTTTCTTTAGTAAAAAAGTATCTGTCTAGTAGGAATTCAACTACCCAGTTTCTAGTGACTAATAAAGGAAGTTCTTTCGAAGTTAATTATGGTGATAATTTTGATTGGAGTTTATTTAATAATGAATTAGCTTTCAAACCTGATTTAATAATTGTAAGGATTGGTGATAATGTCGAAGATAAAAAAGTAAATGAACGCCAATTTGAGGTTCATTTCGAGAAGTTAATAGCTTACCTGACCAATTTTGATTTTCAGGGAAAGGTAATTTGCACAGGAAGTTTTTGGGAACGATGGGAAGCAAGCTCCGCCATAGAAAGGGTTTGTAAGCGGAAAGGGTACTCCTACATAGAGCTAACTTCCCTAAACACCCAGAAAAATACGGCCTATAATCAATTTATAAACCAAGCCGTTTCTTCTCATCCTTCAGATCGGGGTATGGAAGAAATTTATAAACGATTAACCCCCTACTTTTAACCCTATGAATCAAACCTATACCTTCAAAAAAACTCAAAATAATTTCGATTTTATTCGATTCATCGCGGCGGTAGGTGTACTCTTTTCTCATAGTTACGACTTACAGAAAAAAGATTCTCTTGAACCTCTACGAAATCTAACTGCCAACCATCTATCCTTTAGCTTTTATGGTGTACGGATTTTCTTTATCATCAGCGGATTCCTGATCCTCAAAAGTGCTCTCAATAGTAGCTCCTTTGTCAATTATCTTACCAAAAGAGCATTAAGGATCTTTCCCGGATTGTGTATAGCTCTTCTAATTTCTGTTTTTCTTTTCGGTTTATCCGTAACGCGACTACCTATTTTAGATTATCTTACTCAGCCACAAACCTATGCGTATCTGTTAAATCTTTCATTGTATCATTCCCAACAGGGATTACCCGGAGTTTTTGATACAGTGAATAATAGTCCCATTGTCAATGGATCGCTCTGGACGTTAGTATATGAATTTACCTTTTATTTATTACTCTATTTCGCCTTACGTTTAAAATTACTTAGAACCTCTTTTGTTTTGCTTATTACTTTTTGTCTATTGATAGTACTTGATCTAAAACTTCAGAATACAGATATAATTAATAATTACTATCCTAGCCTAAATATGTCTCCCGGTCCTTTCATAGAATTTTCTATATACTTTATGGCGGGTATGCTATTTCAGTATTACCAGGACAGATTTCCTATAACCAAAAATCTCGGTTCTACTGCTGTAGCTTTATTTATAGCTAGCAACCTTTTTTTAGACTTTCCTTATAGCCGAGTAATAAATTATTTGTTACTCCCTTATGTAGTTTTTTATCTATCCTTCATCAAGGGATCTCTGAATAATTTCGGCAAATATGGCGACTTCTCTTACGGTATTTATATTTATTCCTTTCCTCTACAGCAAATCTTACTACAATTATTACCAGAAATTTCAGTTGCTTTATTTGCTTTTTTATCTCTAATAGTTGTTAGTCCTTTTGCCTATTTCTCTTGGTTTATAGTTGAAAAACCCATGATTAGGTTAAAAAGTAGAAAAACTATTATATACGAGAATCCTATTTCTTTACCAGTGTAGTCTTCTGGATCAGCTCATAGACTTTCTCCAGATCTGGATCAAGGTTACCCATGAAATCCATCGAAGTGAAAGCGACCGGGTAATCGGGCATTACGCCCCGACCTTGGTTAGTATCTGTTACCGCAGTTAGAGCCTTAAAAAGTGGGATCCGAATACGAACCTGACTTTCGGGTAAGGTCATGTAAGGAATGGCCCAGGCCGTACAGCCGTTACGCCCCCCGCCTGTTTCTCGTCCAATTACCACGGCCCGTTTCCAGAATTGAAGATTGGCAGTGGTTATAGAAGAAGCGGAGAATGAGCCTCCATTGGTAAGGATGTATAAGTCGCCGTGAAAACCGTGTTTTTTCTTAGGCTTTTGCACTCTCGTGGCACTGCGAATGACGAGCCGCCCATCGTCCATTTTTTTGCAAATTACCTTCATCAGGATCATTCGGGCAACCCGCTCATTGGTGTAACGATTGTACTCTTTTTTAATAGGTAAACTTTCTACGGATCGGTAAGCCTGAAACGGCTCCTGCATCAGATACCGCATCAGCAAGTTACTGGCGGCTACTTTGCCTCCTCCATTGTTGCGTAAATCGAGAACCAGATGCTGAATGTGATTCCGCTCAATTTCACGGAATAACTTCCGGTATAGTTTGCGGTAATTACCCATACTAAACGTGTTCAGGTCCAGCAAGGCCAGACTGGAATCGCGTTTGGAAATAGATAATGTGGCATTCTTGCTGCCGTATATTCGAATCATGGCAGGCTCAGGAGGCCGCACCTGCCCCGTAACGGGCGTGGTGGGTGTGAGTGGAATGTTCGCAGGTCTAACCTTTTTCTCGTTTTTCTTTAACGCTACGAAATAACTTTTCTCCTGCTTCAGCGAGTCCAGAATAGTCACCTCATATTTATCTTTTTCACCGTACCAGTAGCGGTAATACATCGGGAAATTGTTAAGAATAGTCGTATTCTTAAACGTTTGGTTATATCCATCCGAAATCACGATTTTCCGCAACGAGTGGTAGGTATCTAATGCCGGACGGCCTTCGATTTTCACGATTTCTTTGCCTTTATAAAGCTCCGGCTGATTACTCATATTCGAGGAGATAAAAATTCGGTTGTCTACCTCGAAAACACTCAGGGGAAAGTCGTTTGGCGTATGGTGCTTCCGCCAGCGTTCGAAGCCTTTAGAACCCCGAACGGTATGTATGACCGCAGTGTACCATTTCAATCAGCGGATCCAGCAGTCGACGAAAATCTGCCTCCGTCATGGGTTGCGTGATGGCTTGAGCGGTAGCGTCAAAAGCCGAATCCAGTTGGGCTTTTGGGGTATACCAATACAAACCCGGATGTCCCGACTCGAGTCCTTTCCGCATAATCTTCAGGTCTTTTTGAAGTTGACTTACTTCGAAAGTTCGTTGCGGAGTATAGGCTCTTTGGGAACAGGCTGAAATGCTGAGCAGAATAAGAAATAGCCAGAAGATATTTTTCATACACCCTAATAATACTTCAGAAAACCGTAGGTATGATTTAGTAACGTTCCCTGATTCAACTATTGTATTTTCCTGGTAGACAAGGTAACAGGAAGTCCCCAATATTGAATAAATTCCTTTTGAATTTACAAAAAGTAACCCATTTTCAGCAATATAATTCCGGGCTTTTGTTAATTTTATTAAAGTCACTTTCAGCAACGCACTATGGCCAATGCATCGCTTCGCTTACTAACGGCTCTTCGCCGGACAGCTCAGAAACTTCAGCAGGGTTCTCCTTATATGTGGGGACACATGGGTTGCTGCAATTGCGGTAACCTCGCTCAGGAATTAACTCAGTTAACCAAAGCGGATATTCACGAATTTGCATTACAGGGCCGGGGAGACTGGCGGGAACAAATAGAAGAATATTGCCCTACCAGCGGGTTACCCATGGATTTGCTAATTGCAGATTTATTAAATCATGGCTTAACCACCTCTGATCTCCAACACCTGGAACGGCTCTCTGACCCTAAAATTAAAGCCCTGATTCCTCTGGAACGGAGAAATCAGATGCGGCATAACGTTCGGGAAGATGTTGTTTTATATATGAAAACCTGGGCTTCTTTGCTCGAAGAAGAGTTGCTCAGCAACGTTCAGCTTCCTGAGTTACTTCCTGTTGCTGAGGAGGTTTGATAAAGTTTAAGTGGGTTTGAAATTTCGTAGTCACTCGGCTGGAGCCGAGCGACTGCGAATGGGGTTCTCCGAACGCAACAAGAGACCTTGGGTAGAATGCGACGGGGCTAGTTTAGTCAAGTTACCGCATGACCCAACCAACTCGAAAAAGGTCATAAGCTTCTTCGCTTCGCTCTGAATGACAGACACTGATGATCAATATAAAATGGACTTACTTACTGAAACCCACGAGGCTGGGCTCTTTCGAAGTAACCAAAATCAGTTTGTGAATTTGCGGTAGTAGCCAATATTCGCCGGGTATTGATGGTTTTCACCGTTTTTCGAATAATGGATTGTGAAGAATACGCTCCGCCGGGAACGTACTTATAAGAAGCATCCAGGCGGACGGGTACCTTTCGGGGATACGTTTGGGTTGACGAAGGCTGTAGCTCCACGCCATCAATCAGATAAGTAGTAGGAATCTGGAAATTGTAGAGTGTATTAACCGTAATCGTCTGAACCGTAGGCAGTGGTATTCGGGGCCACTCCAGAAGGTTTTGGGGAGCTTTGAAAATCACCACCGCATCCAGCCCCTGCGGAGCCATTTCCAAATCGCTGGCATTGGCATTGATGATAGTAACATTAGGAACGGCTGGATTATCCACGTCAGAAGGACGAATACCCCGGTAAAATTCAAAATTTGCCTGACTCAGATCTACCGTCAGGCCTGCGGTTTTGGTGGGGATCATTTTCCCGTCCCGACCCACATAACCCGTTTTATGATTTTGAGCATTTTGAGCAATAATGATACTTTCTCCGGGCTTGACGGGATACTGACTACCATTTCCCGGAATCATCACTAACGTATGAGCGTAGACATAATCGGTATTAGCCTTATCTCTCAAAGCAGCTGGGATATTCAAGGATTTACTCCAGTCATACTGCCCGGTTTCGGCTACCAGAAACTCAGACAAAATACTCCGGCTTCGCACCCCTTGCAATAAGCCCACACACAAACTGTCAGCGTATAATTCGGCGTTCGAGTTATTATAAATTTCAATGAACTGGTCCCGAATTCCAGCTCCATTCAGGGTGTCTGACCCCGCGTAATAGACTTGCTTAATAACCCAGTTCCCCATCGGATTTACTTTCAGCGTAAGCCTTGTCGGAATCGTGTTACTGGCGGTAAAATTTACGTTTATCAACGAATCTATCAGCACCACGTCCTGATCAACGGGAATGCCCGTATAACTTGAATATTCCTGCATTTGAACAAGTCGCCGGGCAATGACCGAATACACCCCGCCTACTACTCCCGGAAAGGTGACTCTCCCCGAAGCATCCGTTGTGGCCATCCACTGCTGTCCGGCATTCCGGTCCTGAAGTAATACCTGCGTATTTACCGGAGATAGGCCCGCATTTTTCAGACTTTCTTCCAGTTCGATCTGAATTTGCACGTCCGTAGCGTCCAAAGCCGGGTCCAAGGTTAATTTACAGGAGGTTAGGAAGGCACCCAGGCCCAGAATCAACAGGCTTAATAAGGCGTATTTTCTGATTTTCATGGAAGGCGGTTCATACTTTCTACGGTCCTCAAAAGTAATCACAAAAGGCCGGAATGAAAATTTACCTCTACCTTTGCCCCGTTCCTCTAGCCTGGACAGCGTTATGGTTACCCTGGCTGGAAAAGCTTTTTTATAGAAAAGAAAACAACAACAGGCTTGAACTGGGCATGATTATGCACATCTTCGGCTGATTTTTTTATACAAACTCTAATTACTAGTCTCATGGCAGCTCAATCTGGCGACAAGGTTCGCGTTCACTACACAGGTAAACTCACCAGCGGTGTTGTTTTCGATTCTTCTGAAGGTCGCGACCCCCTTGAATTCACGCTGGGTAGCGGTATGGTTATCGCCGGTTTCGATTCAGGTATCACCGGAATGCAGGTGGGCGAAAAGAAAACCGTTCACATTCCTGTGGCTGAAGCCTATGGCCCTTCTGATGATAATCTGGTTTTTGAGTTTAACCGCAGTGACCTTCCCAAAGACATTCCTTTTGAAGTAGGTATGCAACTCAATATGCACGCAGATGGCGAAGGTCAGGTTGTTCCTGTAACCGTAACCAGCGTTGCTGATGATAAAATTTCAGTAGATGCCAACCACCCTTTGGCTGGGCAGGATCTGGTTTTTGAAATTGAATTAGTAGGGATTAACTAATTCCTATCTCAGTTCTGGAACAGAAAATAGCGGAAAATAAAAGCTTCCGCTATTTTTTTGTTTCAGGCCTTCTCTTCCTTCCGCGTTTTTCGTAAATTAGTAGGCCCTTTTTTTGCCCCCTAAGTAAAGTCTATGAAACAACGCGTTTTTTTGGCGGACGACGATGAAGATGACCGTTTCTTCGCAACCCAGGGTATAAACCCTGACGCAGACTGCGAGCTTACGCTTTTTACGAATGGCGAAGATTTGATTCATCACCTGGAAAAACTTCCCACTAGCGAGCAACCCACTCTGATTTTTCTGGATTTGAATATGCCTCGGATGAATGGCTTTGAAACCCTGGCGATTCTTAAAGAAAAATGGAAACATATTCCAGCCATTATCTTAACCACTTCTGACCATGAGCGGGATCGGGAAAAGGCGGCTCGCCTGGGGGCTGATGATTTCCTCACCAAACCTGACAATTTTAATCGGCTGAATGAAGTATTAACTTCTATTAGTTCCTGCTGGAAAGCCTGATTGGTCAAGCAACTATAATAAATCCGGTTTACGCACATCTTTATTGATTAAATCACTTTCAATAATTCCGTCGCGAAGTCGGATGATTCGATGCGAATACAGAGCAATGTCTTCTTCGTGAGTAACCATCACGATGGTGTTCCCCTTGGAGTATAACTGGTCGAACAGATCCATAATCTCGTAACTGGTCTTGGTATCAAGGTTTCCCGTGGGCTCATCAGCCAACAAAATCGAAGGATCATTTACCAAAGCCCGAGCCACCGCTACGCGTTGACGCTGTCCACCCGAAAGTTCATTCGGGCGGTGATGAGCCCGGTTTTCCAGCCCTACTCCTTTCAGCGTTAACATGGCTTTCTCAATACGATCGGCTTTGGAATAACCCGCGTAAATCAGCGGTAAAGCCACGTTTTCGAGGGCCGTTTGACGAGGCAATAAGTTGAAGGTCTGGAAAACAAAGCCAATTTCCTTATTGCGAATTTCAGCCAGTTGATTCTCTCCCATCCGACTTACATCGTGACCATTCAATACGTAAGTTCCTGAAGTTGGCGTGTCCAGGCAACCTACAATGTTCATCAGCGTACTTTTCCCTGAGCCCGACGGCCCCATAAAGGCCACGTATTCCCCTTTCTGAATAGAAATGGTAATATCTTTTAACGCCTCGACCACTTCGGTCCCCATGACGTAGCGTTTCTGTATGTGTGTGGTTTCAATGATGTTCATAAACCCAAGTCCAGTTATCGGCTTACCCGATTGGATAAACTTACTGACTCATTGAAAGTCTTGCTGACGTTTTTCGATTAAAGCTCGTTTTTGCTGATAGACGGGCAAGAAACTTTCGTATTGTTCCGGAAAATCATTTTGCAGTATTTTCAGTTTGTCTTCGGCGTACAGGGTCAGGCTTAATTCCAGGCTTTGCAAAATGTACAACTTCAGAATTTCGGGCGAATCCTGACGATAGTTCAAGGCGTTGTACAAAGCATTATACGCTTTCTGCGGCTCTTTTCGCTGATTGGCTTCGGTGGTGTAGCGTTCCAGCACTTTAATGTTAAGCGGATTACGCATCAATTCTTCCGAACCATCGCCCGTCCAACGGGTGGGCGGAGCCTGTTCGTTTGCTACTTCGCGATTCAAAAAGGCCGCCAGCGGCTTCCGCCAACGGTCACCGGAAGCGGCGGTATCGGCCATCGCTCGAGCAGATAGGATGTCCAGTCCCTCCAGTTTATTGCCGTCATAATACGAAACCAGGGCATGCAGATACTGTAAATCGTCGAAATAAGCTGCATTACCTTCTTTCTCAGATAAAGTACGTAACGCTGAACCTGTCACGGGGGGCGTTTTTCCGGCTTTAATATCCGATAAAGTAGCGTTTGATACTAAAGCGAACTGAGCGAGAGTCAACACCGAATCCGCCCCGATACTAATCTTGGTTTCGGACGATTTTCCATTCAATAACTCAACGGCTTTCTGGTTTACCTGCACCGAAACGTAATCCGAAGCCTGTTCACTGGCTAATTTTTCAGCCGCTGGCAGGTCTCCTTTACGCAGATACAAAGCCATCAGATTTGTCGCAGGTACTCCTGATTGTCTGGTTAATTCAATGGCTTTTGCGTAATAATACTGAGCAGAATCCAGACCGTTCGCCTTAGCGTGTAAGTACGCCAGATTGGACATTAATTCACCATTGTTGGGAAACCGTTTCTGTCCATCCCGAGCGGTAAAGAAGGCATCAAACGCCAGTTCTTCATTTGTCAAACTTCGGGTTAACCCGGCATAGGCATAAGGCGATGGATTTTTAGCCACAGCCTGACGGAAGAAACCCGCAGCTGAAGCAAAATCGCCCTGAATCCAGGCCAGGGAAGCCAGTCCGTAATTAGATTTATGGTTTTGAAAATCAAAACCCGCCCCCTGTTGATAGAAGGTTTCGGCCAGGCGATAATCCTGCCTGGCTGCAGCCAGGTCGCCCTGAGCGTTATAATAACCAGCCACTCCTTGCTGAAAGACATAATAATTGTTGTAATACATCAACACCACGCACAGAATGACGGAAAGTCCGCGAGCATGGAAACTGGCAATGTAAGCGGGTTTGAACAGCACAATATGCACGGGTTTCCCTTCACGCATCTGCGGCCCGAAGTTGAGCAATACGTAAAAGAAGAACAGAACGCCGCCCGTCAAATGGGCATAGTTAATTCCCTGAGAAAGGGATTCAATCGCGGAATCATTTGCCGTGCTATTTACGTAGGCCAGAACGGATACGGCAATGGTTACTAACCCCAGATATAAACTGGCTCCCTGCGGCTGAAAAGACCAGTAACTGGCTCGTTGGTCGTCTCTTTTCTTTTGTCCCCACAATCCCAGAATGATAGAAATCGCAAAAACCACGAAGGGATTCAGGTATAACAAATCCCAATCGATTCGGCGGCTGGCATGCAAGTCTGTTAAGAGCAAGTTACCCAGGTAAAATAGACTCAAGACGGTAAAACTAGGCAGGCTGTTTCGTTCCGACTGATTGGTAGCCAGCCAGGTTAACCCAATCATGATTTCAAAAGAAACCCAGAAAGCTACCAGAATAACCAGCACCATTCCGGCAGGGTAACCGTAGGCCAGAAGATCAGCGGGCGTTGCTTTTCCAACCGTACAAAGCAAGGCCACGCTGACCACAATTAATGCTTTAAAAACAATAAATCGAATGAGTAAACCTGCGTCCCATTTAAAGGCTTGAAAGTAAAAGCTAACGCCCACAAAGACGGTAACCAGGATTATAGTAGCCAGTCGGTCGGTGCGGCCCAGAATGGCATCTATTTGTAAGGAACTGGTTAGCAGAATAAAAGCCGTCATGGCTCCGAAATACCAGAGCCGGGGTAAGGCCGACGTTGCCATTAAGGTGATAGCCACACCCACTAAAGCCAGAATGAGACAAACCCAATCGGTCAGAGGATGGTTTACTGACATGGGGGAAGCCACAAACTGCTCGGTCAGGGCATAAGCCGTCGCCTGAATCTGGAATTTTGAACCATTGGCCTCAAATTGATCCAACCCAAAAGGCATTTCTCCCAGCTCACTCAGCACGTCCCAGTGAATAACCGAGTCAACGCCCTGATAGGCAAAAAAAGCCCATGCTATTAAACCAACTACGAATCCGAACAATCCAATGTAAAAAAGCCTCTGGTAAGGTCGAGGCCATGCACTCCAAAAAATAGCTGCCTGCATGCAAGTAGGGGTAACCGTTTCCGGTGGTAATAAAATTATTCGTAATTAAAACGACACAAAGAACGTTTCTATTGACTATTAGCCCTTCGGTTGACGTACTTTGTTTTTATAATTTCCTCCCGTTCATTCATGTTTTTAACTAAATCCCTCCCCCGCCTGTTCAGTTCCAGTGGTTTTTTACTGGTGGTTCTCTGCTTCTTCTTCAACTTCATGACCATCAGTTGCAACCACGAACCCGTAGCCACGATCACGGGCTGGAGTTTGGTAAAGGGCGGAAAGCCACAAGCCGTCGTGCCCAAATGGGCGGAGGGATTAAGTAACGAGGATATCAAAGAATTGGGTCAAAACGGAAATGCGGCCCTTACCCAATCCCGCCGGATTCCGATGCAACCCGCCGCCGCTGCCGTGGTGTTATTGTGTGTATTAGGCATTGGCATGAGCTGGGCTCCCGAAAAAATCACTCTGTATGGTAACAGTATTGCTTCTGGCTTAAGCATTATTCTGCTGGTCATGTTGCGTTACTTTTTGTCAGATTTTGATACTATCCTAAATACGGCTACGGTAGACCTTAACCCTTTGTCGAAGGAAGATTTACAGTTTATTCGCCTCTTTTCCATTGACTGGAACTGGCCCTACTGGCTGGCTTTAGGTATCCTTCTTGTGATTTTTGGCAATACAGGTTACCAGCTTTTACGAAAACGCTCCTAGTTTTGTCGGAAAATTGGTTGATTATTTTACTCTTTTTCAGCCTTATTAAATGGAATATATGTCACAGACTGAAGTAGAATACCGTCACGTTGTTGCGAGTTGTAAAGATCTTTTCCTGAAAAAAAATCGGGATTATGGCACTGCCTGGCGAATTTTACGCCTGCCCAGCCTGACGGATCAGATTTATATCAAAGCCCAGCGAATCCGTCAGTTGCAGGAAACGGGCGTTTCCCGCGTGGGAGAAGGGATTACACCGGAATTCATCGGCATTATTAATTATTGCGTGATGGCCCTGATTCAGCTTCAGTTAGCCGACGATCCAAGAATGGATATTCCAACGGATGAGCTTTCGGCTCTGTACGATCAGGAAATCAACGAAACCATTCACTTATTACTCAACAAAAATCACGATTACGGCGAGGCCTGGCGGGCGATGCGAGTGAGTTCGATGACAGATATTATCCTGATGAAACTCCTTCGTACCAAACAAATTGAAGACCTCGGCGGACAAACGCTGGTGTCGGAAGGCGTGGATGCCAATTACCGGGATATGATTAACTATTCCGTTTTCTGTCTCATTCTGATGGCTCAGCAACAGTCCGAGCAGTAACTTTTCAACCGCCGCTACATGATCCGTTTTTTACTTTCTTGCTGGCTGGTACTGTTTTTCTTCGGTACCTCACTGGCTCAACTTGACTCCACACGTCGGAAACCCGTCTGGAAACCGTTCATTGCTCCAGTTAGTCTGATGACGGCAGGTTTGGTAACTCAGGGAAGTATCAGCCGGGAAATCCGTCGGAGCGTTCGGCAGGAGTTTCCAAACTTTCAGACCAAAGCCGATAACTACCTGGAATTTGTTCCGACGCTTGTTCCACTGAGTTTGGGAGCACTCGGCGTTAAAGGGAAACACGCGTTCAAAGATCAGTTGGTATTGATGGTGTTATCGCAGGGGGTAGCTAACTCCCTTTCGTATGGCTTAAAACGGATTATTCAATATCCCCGTCCCAACGGTGATGATAACCTTTCCTTTCCCTCCGGCCATACGTCGGTAGTGTTTACGGGAGCGGCGGTATTATCGAAAGAATACGGCGAACAAAGTGTCTGGTACAGCATTGCGGGTTACGGCATCGCCACGAGTGTGGCCGGGATGCGGGTGCTAAACGACAAGCATTGGGTCGCTGATGTTTTATTCAGTGCCGGTTTAGGCATCGCTTCCACCGAAGCCGTGTATGCCGTTTACCCCTGGATTCAGCGGAAAATCTTCAAGCAAAACAAACTCGCCGTTATGCCTTTTTACTCGGGGCAGACGTATGGGCTGGCGATGGTCGCACCACTTTAGGTAGTTTTCAGTTGTCGGTTTACTGTTTTCAGTTATTCTTTTACGCCGTGGTTAGTGTCTCACCAGCCATGGCGTAAGGGGAGAGCCAGACGCGATGAAGTCGCGTCCCTACAATAAAAAGGCCCGAAACGCTTAAGCATTTCGGGCCTTTTTATTCAATTCTATGGTATTAGAAAGGATAACCTACGGCAATGTTCAGGACCAGGTTCTCTCTCCGCCAGTTCCGATCACGGAAGTTGATTTTGTCTAATACCCAACGATTTTCTTCAGCGAAAGTAGGATTACGGAGAGGAGTTGCCAGATCAAAACGTAGTACAAAATAGGTAACGTCGATTCGCAAACCAACCCCGGCCCCTACGGCTACTTCCTTCATGAAGTTTTTAGAGAACACAGCCGCTTCAGTATATAAAGTCGGATCTTTATACATCCAGACGTTACCCGCATCAACAAATAATGCCCCCTGCAAAAACTTATTAAATTGGGTACGTAATTCGGTGCTGGCTTCCAGTTTAATGTCCCCTCCTCCATCTTGTAAAAGCACCTGAGTCCCATCAGGACGCACGTAAGCTCCCGGACCAATACCACGCGGACGGAAAGCACGAATACTGGTGCTACCCCCAACGAAGTATTGTTTCACAAAAGGAAGGCTAGTAGAATTTCCGTAAGGTATACCGGCTCCCGCAAATACTTTAGAAGCCCAGGTTGAGTTTCTTGAAATTTTCAAATAATGCCGACTGTCTACGTCTGCCCGCACGTATTGCGAAAAGGCTACATTAAATAACTCTTTCTGTCCATTACCATCGCCATCCTTGAAAAGTAAGCCTGCCAAATTCCCGGCTGGCTCAAAATTAAAGATGAACTGTTGGGAGTGTCGACTTTGGCTTTGAAGAGATGAATTAAAGTGAAGAGAGTATAAACTACTTGGAATTAACTGCACGTTCTGCACAATGGCATTGTACTGAGCAGCCAGAGCATCATCCGTTAATGCTTCATAATAACGATCACCTAAACTGCTGGAGGGAACATAGACGTACGTTAAACTAAAGGGAATAATCGTATGCTCTACTTTCTGATTTCCCCGGAAAGAGTATCCAAATGTTCCCGTAAATGAATTCAGACGGTATAGTTGAGTACGAGAAATAGCCTGATAGCCTAACGTTACTTCCGTTTTAGGTAATACTTGCCGACGATCATAATCAATCCGAATGGGGCTTACCAATCGCGGGAAAGTAATGGACGCATTCAGACCATAACTGATATTGGTTAAGCCTTGCCCTCCCGCATTGAATTGGGACTCAATCCCGCCCGTTGCGTTGATGGTTAGCAGCTCAGCTCGTTTGAAAATGTTTCGGTTTCGCCAGCTAATCGTAGCCTGCGAACCCGTCAAACTATTGGATTTAGACGTTCCGGCAATTTCCAAACGTAAAGACTTTTTGGGATAGGGCGTCAGGTAATAATGTACATCCAGCACGGTAGAATCTCCCTGAACAGCCGGAGCAAACCGATTTCGGACGAATTTGAATGTCCCTAAGTTAATCAGACGAGAAAGTGTAATATCCTGAACCCGGCTATTATACCGACGACCCGGCTTGAACCCAATGACGTCCTGAAAAAGTCGATCATCGTAGGTACGGTCTGGATCCACTACCTGAAAGCCGGAAATCGTTCGGAAAGCTTCACTCCTATTGGTATCCTGAGCAGCGGTATTTAGCGTAAAATTAGGATAGATATAAACGTTTCGGATATGGTATTGCTGTCCAGCCGCCACGGGCATTTCTGGCTTCAAGGCCAGGTATAGTTTTGCTTTGTAATTGTTGCGGGACGTATCGCCTAAAATGGCTACGTAATCAGGAATAAAGTAATAATACCCTTTTCGCTTCATTTCCTGGCTGATTCGCTCGCGTTCGAGCTTCAGATTTTCCAGTCGGTAAGGAACGGGTGGTTTGAGTAAGGTTTGCTGCTGGGCCAGTTTGAAGTCTTTCCCAACCTGAGCGGTGTCGGTAATAAACTGAACCGAATCCAGAGTATAACGGCGGTGTACCGTTACCTGATAAACGCCCTTTGCCTTATAGCCTTTTTTATCTTCTTCAATTTTTCCGGCTACTTCCGAGTGAAAGTATCCTTCGTTTTCCAGAAAAGACTTCCACACATTCGCATTCGTTACCACAGAGCGGGCACTGGCAAACACAGGTTCACGGCCCAGTTTCCGGCGAAGCGTCGCCCGAAAGCTGGAATCCTTCTTAGGCTCACCAATGACATAATACAGCCAGACCCGGTAAGGAAATCCAAAGATCGTGCTATTGGGCTTAGGTCGAGCCAGACCTTCCAACTCACTTTTAAGAGCCTTCCGGTCGCTACTGCTTACCCCGTCAAAAGGTAACATTTCAATCTCCGTTCCGCTATAAAGCCGTTCGTTGGCGGGCAGGTGCTTCGCCACGTTACAGCCCGATACCAGAGCAGCAAAGCTGAGTAAAATCAGATATATTTTAAGAGAGTACTTCAATGGATGAAAGGGTTAAACGAGTTAATCAAAATGCTTTTATTCCACTTTCTTCTTGCCGAAGATTTGATTGAACGTATTGTAATCCAGGTTAATCACAAAGCCCAGCCCTGTTTCAATGACGTAGCCTTCCAGAATATTTTCCAGCTCGTTTACCCGGTACGCCCGAACCATGTAACGGCCATCACGGGTGATGTTGTAGTTCACAGAGATATTGTCGAATACCTGAGCATTATTTCGCTCCACTCCTGTGTTATCTTCTAAGACGAAGTTCTTACCAACACTTACCGAAAGACGACCGTTGAAAAAGCTTTTTGACAAACCAATGTTCAAATCCGTCTTAGTAGCCGTTGAACCAGCGGTTTGAGCATTCTGGCCTGCGTTATTGTTGGCATAATCACTGGAGGAATTCAAACCTACATTTAAGTCAACTCCTTTAATCACATTAGAAGCCAGCCGATCTAATTGCTGAGAAAGAATCTTACTAACACTAGTACGGGCCAGATTTTCGGCATTGATTAAGCTACCGCCACCGCTACTGCCAGAGAAGAAGTCAAAGGAGTTTTCAGGTAAGAAACTTCCTAATACTAAGAGGGCAAAAACCTGTTTGTTAATTTCAGAAGGGTCTTTTCTGAATTGAACCAGCTTTGCCTGCACCGCTTCCTTAATCTCAGCAGAAGGAACCGTTGCTCCTTCAGGTAACATTACATCAAAACTTAATTTTGGGGCTGCTAAGTTGCCTTCCATCTTCAAGGCTACATCAAAAGGTAATTTATTGGCATAAAGGTTGCGACTGGTTCCAATATCTTGCCCATTCGTTTGACCTGCGATCAACTCTGAAACCCGAGCCTGAATGCGATAAAGTGCCGTAATATCCAGCGTAGCTTTCAAAGGATCTCCAGAGAATACGATACTGCTTCCCTTTTCGATTTCAAAGTCCCGCTTTAATACCTGATAAGTTAACGAGTAAGCTCCTTCCGTCACATCATAGCGTCCGAAGAGGCCAATATTACCGGCATCATCCATCGTTACGTTCAGACGGGCATTACCCTTGGCTCTCAGGTTATCCCCGCTTTGCTCATCTACAATGACATTGAATTCCGTAGCATCATTGATTTCTACGTCAATGGAAATGTTCGAATTTGCGAGCTGATCGAAGGTTATTTTAGTATTAAGCGTATCTGCTTTAGGCTTGCGGAGGTACTTCGCTAAAGCCGTACTGTCGTTGGGTTGAATGAAGGTAATGATGCCCGCCGACTCTTCGGCGGATGGTCCCGAGTCAGGAATTACCATTGTGATTTTGCTGCCGTCTTCTACTTTCAGATTACCGGTAACCGAAGGCGTTGACCCAGTTCCACGAATCCGAAGATTAGTTGTTAACGAAGCATTTCCATATACCAGTTCATTATCCCGACGAGAGGCATTCAGGACGTTGAATTGATTGGCCGTTACTTGAAGGCTATAACTAACGTCAGGTAAGTTGGCGATGTTCACCGTTCCGTCCGTCGTAAAGGCGTGGCCTTCGCGGTCTTTTAAATCGAATTTATTGAATCGAATCGTTTGGTTATCGAAGACAATAGCCTCGTCATTAATGGTATACGATTCATTCACAAACTTGACATTGAAACCTACATCATTAAAGTTAATCTGGCCGTTCAGTCGGGGTTTATCCACGGCTCCCTTCACCGTCATTTCACCCTGCAAGGCTCCCTTCGTCTCGCGTAACTGACCGAAACTAAAGGCTTCGATGGTACGAGTATCCAATCGACGTAATTCTACATTCAAATCCAGAGCCTGGTCGGTGGAACTTGGGTTATAAAACCCACCTACATGAACATCGTTCATTTCGCCCACAAGGGTTACATCCGCCTGAATCCGGTCGTCAGTCATGTTAGCAAATTTCGCCTGAAGGTTACCCAGGTTCTTTTGCATGACATTCAGACTGTCTACTTTCAGGTCTCCCGTGAAGCTCAGCTTTTTGTTGGTGCCTTCGGTACCGAGGTAATCTTTTACTACCACGTCGCCATTCAGCAAACCACCAGCCATCGTGCTATCCTGATTCGCCAGTTTCAGCAGATCACCAATAACCAGGTTTTTCAGTTCTACGTGTAAAGGAGCATTTGGGGTGGGCTCGGTACTGTTCACAATCAAGGCCTGATTGTTGGTTTCCAACCGGAATTTTTCCGCCACTACGCCTGCTTTGTTGTATCGGATATAACCCGTGGTATCAGAAGTCCAGTATTGGTAATTGGTTAATAAAGCCTGCCGATCCAGATGTAATTCGTAGGCATCGCCCTGAATCCCCACCCGACCTGCAATTCCGAAACGATCATTGTTTACAGAATCCTTATTCATTACTTTGAACTGTAACTGATTCTGAGCCGCTGACGCCGTGATATTCGTTGGGTATAAATGAAGCGACTGTTTGCGGATTTCACCGACTTGTCCCTGTAATACCAGTTTTCCATCCGTAGAAGCCAGTTTCAGATTAGCTCCCGCAACCAACATCGTATCGTACTCAATAGGCCCGGCAGTAACGGAAATATTCAGGGTAGAATCTGCTCGTTTGCTATCCAGCGTAGCCTCAATTTTAACGGGCTCCAAGCGAGTCAAGCCAGGAACGAAAGCAAGTAATAGAGGATGCTGACGAACCCGCATTTTCAGCGTAAAGTCCGTTGGAGCTTTGGGAGCTTCCACCTTCATATCAGGAATCGTCACGTATTTATTAACCTCCGTCAGAGCCGCCGCTGCCAGATCGGCATACTGGAAGTTACCGCCCAGATCAAGCTCCGCGAAAGGGGTGCGAGCGATAATGGTTTTGCTCGTTCCTTCAGCATTCGCCGTCAGGTATAACGAATCCACCGGATAATTTTCCCCTTTCAGGTTAATATTTAGATTCTCCGTCCGCAACGTTCCAATTAATTTTTCAGGATTGGTTGAAGCAAAATCCATCTGAATATTTCCTTGTACCTGGAACGGATCGGTGTATAATTTCAGGGCGTGTAAATCCAGTTGTTCAATTGCTACGGTACCCTTTACCGTCGGAAATTCTCCCTTCATGTTGGCATTTGCCACCAGATTTAAGCGGGCATTGGGATCATTAATACCTCCTTTTACATCTAGCAAACCCTGATTTAAACTTCCCTTCGCCGCAAACTGACGATAAGTATACCCTTGCAACATGGCCTCGGGTACGTTTACATCGAAGGTAGTACTCATGGTTTTGGGGTCAATTCCCCTTCCGTTAACCGTTGCCGTTGCAGTGATTGCTCCAAACTGTTGCGGTTGCATCAACCATTTTCCTAAATCCAGTTGCTGAATGTTAGCCGTCCCGGCATAGGCCTGATTTTTCCCGGTTACGAAATTTTTAAGCTGTCCGTCAAAAGACAGATTTCCGTAAGAAGAATTCATGGCAATGTCCAGATCAATCGCATTCAATCGACCTTTTGCCGTTCCGGCCAGTTTCAATTGAGCCGGAATGCTGATGGAATCGGGCAGAGAACCTTTAGGAGCCAGTTTCTTCACATCCGCCGAACTCGTCGTTGCATTTTCCAGCACAATGTTCAGCCCCATTTTTTCGGGATCAGTCGGATACGACACCTTCCCGTGAGCCTTGACTTTTGTAGAAGACAGAATGGAGAATTCTACCAAGGGTAAATTCAAATCCGCCAGCGAGCCTTTGGCCTGAATGGAGGCATTTAAGACGGCCTTTTCATTGCCTTTGAGGGGCGTGGTTTGAGCCAGACTCGGTACTAGCGTGATGATGTCCGCAAAAGAGATCCTATTCTGCGTCATGTTTACATCCACCAGCACTCGTTTGGCCTCAGCCGCTCGGGTAAGTTGTCCAAGCGAATCGAATTTGATGATTAATTTATCCTTCAACAGCGTACCTGGCGTCTGTACTATAAAGTTCGTTAATCCAATTTGCTGCGGACTGTAGAAGACATCGGCATCAAAACGCTGGAGGTTCACCCCACTTTTTTCCCGGAATTTACCCTGACGCAATTTTCCAGAGATCAGGTTAGGTTGATACACCAGTTCTTCTCCCGCCAACGTAAATCCTTTAATATCAATGTGGCTATAATCCAGCCCTTTGGGTTGCCGGGGGTTGTTATCGTTATCGAACTTAATGTCATTATTAGCAAAGCGAACCCGACCAATTTTAGCCTTCCAACCCGCATTGGGGTCCTGGGGTTTTTCTTTATTATTCGGAGCGGGAGGGGCTTCAGGTTGCGGAGCCGTTTTATCTAACGTTGCCGTGATCTGGGAATTCATTAACTCCAGCGAACGAATAAGGGCCTGCTGTCCTTCCAGGTACAACTGATCTCCGGCTAGGTTCAGTTGTCCTACTTTTCCAGTACTACTAAACCCTGCTTCTTCAGCTCTAATATTCCAGGCGGTACGACTGAGTTGCCAGTCGCCCATGCGTAAATCCATGGTATCGCCCGGTACGGTTGCCGCATCGTTCACTTTTCCGGGGATGTCTATTCCCTTATAAATCCGGGCTTTGGCTACCAACCCACTGGACTTGATTTCATTCACATGGTAACGGGATTCAGCGGGGTTGATTTCATCAAATTTTCCGGTAAGCGTATCAACGGCAAAATGAATATCAGCCCCGGCGATGTCATCGACGTAATGAATCCGAACGTCGTTCATCCCTACTCCCGACAGGCTTAGAGCCAGGGGAGCCGATGACGTATCCGCCGGATCGGCAGGAGCACCAGAAGAAAATGCGTCGATTAAGAAATTGAAGTTAAAAGCCGTATCTGGCAACGTTCGGGTTACGTTCAGACGAATCTTGTCAAGCTCAATCTGATTCAAAGCTACCCGACCCTGAATCAGACCCAGCATATCCAGATCGACCCGCAAGCGACCACCGCTGAGTAAGGTATCGCCTTTGGGCGTTTGGAAGTATACATCTTCCAACTGAATCCAGTCGGGAATCTGGTAACTAATTTTACCGATTCGAAAAGGGGTATTGAGTTTGCTGGACAGATAGCGATTGGCCTGTTTGGTAACAAAGTTCTGCCCCCAGGGGGTTAGGCCCAAAACCAGCAGAAAGGCAATTACCAGTAGTAAAAGCCCTCCAATGGAAGCCAGCGAAATTTTAAGTATTTTTCTTATATTCATATGTGTCAACTCGACAGCGGGAAGCCGAGACCCTACTTTTGTCTAAAGGGGTAATCCATTCCAGAATAAACCGTAAAACTGGGGAAATAGCTAGATATAATATGAACCATTACCTCAAGTTGTGGATTTTTTTACACTATTTTTTACAATCTAGTTCAAGTTGATTTTTGAAAAGAATTTCGTTAAAAAGGTGCTTTGGTCACCTTGCTTAACCAGAAATGTGCATTCAGGCCCGCTTTTCCTTTCTTTCTAAATGCTTCGAGTTTACCTTTGTCTACTTCCGTTCGAGGAGTATGATTTCCGTTGATGAATTAGAAAGCAGCTTCGCCTCCAAAGTTGCGTTTGAACACCTATGAAAATCTTTGCCCATTTTTGCCGACTGCTGGTTGGTGTCATTTTCATCTTTTCGGGATTAATCAAGTTGAATGATCCCGTTGGCACCCAGATTAAACTGGAAGAATACTTCGAAGTTTTTGCTCAGGATTTCTCCGGTATGGCGGCATTCTGGGAAGCTCTCGTTCCCTATGCTCTCTACTTTTCAATAGTACTGTGTTCGCTGGAAATTCTGGCCGGAGTAGCCCTATTAGTGCAGTGGAAACTACGCCGAACGGCCTGGTTCCTGGTATTACTCTGCACCTTTTTTGCCTTTCTGACTTTCTATTCTGCGTACTTCAATAAGGTTACCGACTGCGGCTGTTTCGGAGAAATGATCAAACTTCAGCCCTGGACTTCTTTCTGGAAAGACATTGTTCTGCTGGTATTATTACTAGTTGTCCTCTGGCAAAGAAACCTCTTCCGGGATACCCACACTACAGCAGTAATGGTTCTGGCCGTATTATTCTGTCTCGGTTTGGCTATTTATGCCGTTCGTTACCTGCCGCCTTACGACGGGCTAGCTTACGCCATTGGTGAGAATATTCCTGCCAACATGAAAAATCGGGAACCCTTCCGTTTTAAATACCTGGTCACTAAAGACGGCAAAGAAACCGAATTCGATCAGTATCCAACGGACACTACGTATCAGTTCAAGGAAATGATTGGACCGCTCAACCCAGAGGCTGGCCCCCGCATTACTGACTACCGTTTATGGAATGGAGACACCGATTTTACCCAGGCTTCTTTTCAGGGAAATCATTTGTTTTTGATTATTCAGGACGTTAATAAGGCCAATCTCAGTACGATTGATAACCTTCGGGCTTTGCTGAAAAGTCTGGAAGGATCATCCGTGCAACCCGCCATTCTTACTTCCTCCCCCGAAGACGATTTCAATGCTTTCCGTCACGAGTATCAATTAGCCGTTCCTTATTATTTCGCTGATTTCAAAGTTCTTAAAACCATTGTCCGTAGTAATCCCGGTTTGTGGCTGTTATCCAATGGTACGGTTCGGGGTAAATGGAGCTTCGCCAGCGTTCCTTCCAAAGAAACCATCCTTGAAAAAGTGAATCCATGAGGCCTTCCATTCGTTACCTTTGGCCTGCCTACCTTTTGTTTCTGATCCCCATATTTACTTATGGCTGGTTTCTGAATGCATTTGCGATTAATCTTCCCTGGGCGGATGATTCGGCTTTTATGCTGTATATCCATCATCGTTCATTACCGAGCGATACCTGGGCTACGTTCTGGGCGGATACCTTCCGCCAGCACATTGACCACCGCATTGCCACGCCTCGATTATTGATCTGGCTGACCACTCTGCTTCAGGGCGAACTGAATTTTCGCACAACAATTATTCTTGGAAACCTAAGTGTGCTGGCTTCGGTGGGTTTGTTATACCGTTCCTTTCGTCGCAGCGGTCATCGGTTCTGGTTATTTGTGCCCGTTTGTTTCCTTATTTTTCAGCCTGTTCACTACGTAGATTCCCTCTGGACGATCTGCGTGTATCAACATAATTTTCTTATTTTCTGGGTATTACTAGCTCTGGAGTGCTTACAGTCTTCACGGACCTGGGCTTTTGTTCTGGCCATTCTTGCTGCTCTGGCGGCTACTTATTCGGGCGGAAACGGCATGTTCCTCTGGTTACCCGGATTGCTCGTATTACTCATTCAGAAAAAGTACCGCTGGGCTGGCCTTTGGGCAGTGATCGTCGGGGTCGGTGGCATTATGTACTTTATTGGCCTACAAACCAGTCAGGAAACGCACATTAAAGAGAGTCTTTCCCAGCCCCTGGAAGTCATTAAATGTGCAGCCGTTTTTCTGGGC
The DNA here is from genome assembly GCF_031453245.1 of Siphonobacter sp. SORGH_AS_0500. Lineage (NCBI taxonomy): Bacteria > Pseudomonadati > Bacteroidota > Cytophagia > Cytophagales > Cytophagaceae > Siphonobacter > Siphonobacter sp. SORGH_AS_0500. The sequence goes on along the minus strand of NZ_JAVIYT010000001.1, from coordinate 1,322,228 downwards.
GGCATGACCTCAGCCTTTAGCTTGGCCAATACTCCAGCAATCGGATTAGGGTTAGTCATCAGTTTGATTCTTGTGCTGTCTCTCTTATTGGTTACCCGTAAAACGCTATCCTTATCAACGCTGGGGTTATTACTTTTTCTGGCGATGTCCGCTGGAGCCGTAGCCCTTTCCCGTTCCTGGAGCGGCATTGCTATTACGGATCGTTATCAGATCTACGCCGCATTTGCTCTGATGGCGGCCTACCTGCTTGTTATTGACTTGCTACGTCCTTCGCTTCGGAACAGCATGGGGGTAGCCGCTATTTTTGCTTCCATTCTTTTCTGGATTTCAGCCTGGTACGAAAAGTATCCGCTCCTGATTAAATACCGGGATTCTCTCCTCTGTGAAAGCTCCAACTGGCAGCGAAATGGCAGATTTCTGGATGTATTACTTTTCCATAATCAGGCTTTTCAATATGCCTACGTTCCCCTCATTACCAAACAGATTTACCAGTTCCCCGCAGCTATTCCCATTCCTGATTCGGCGGCATCAACGGTTCTCAAAGACACCCTTGCTCTTCAGTATGATCCTTCTTTTCCTGGAAAACTTATTACTGTCAAATCTGAGCAGATTGATTTAAATTCAGGCCCGGTTTATCTAATTCTGAAATCCGCGAACAGTCAATGGCTGGCTCCCTTTCTGGCTAAACCGAATGGCAAGGTTCAGTTTCTGAAAACGGGTAAGCCTTTGTTTCAGGGTGGTACGGCTCAGTTCATGACGGAATCCTTACCTCGGGGCATGTATCAGTTAGGGTTTGTTCAACAGCATAAGTTATACTGGTTACCACAGTACTTTACAAAAACAGATTAGGATCTCTAAACCAGCCTAACAGAATTAAAAGGTATTACATGAAGAATATTTTTTTACTAGGTATGCCCTCTTCCGGCAAGAGCACGCTGGGACGAAGCCTAGCCCGTGAAATTGGCTACGAGTTTGTGGACATGGATAAGCGAATTGAGATTCGTGAGTTACTGACAATTGCTGAAATTTTCAATTTAAAAGGAGAACCCTATTTCCGAACCGTAGAAAGTGAAATGCTTCGGAGCTTTCCGGCTGATGCGGGTCTGGTTGTTTCGACGGGTGGTGGCGTTCCGTGTTTTCATGATAACATGGACTTTATCAGGGAAAATGGCGTTAGCCTTTTTCTGGATGTTCCCCCGAAAATTCTGACGGACCGGATCCTTCACACCAAAAAAAATGATCGGCCTCTGCTGGTTACTGAAGACCCGGTGGAGTTACTAGCGGCCCTAGAAACTAAAATTGCTAACCGTCGAAACTACTACGAACAGGCAGACGTAACCATCGCCGGAGAAACCGATGTGCAAACGATGCTGGAAATTTTGAGGCACCTTCAGGTAATAAGTAGTTGATAGTTTTTAGTTTATTAACTGATAATCAACATTTTATAGCAGGACCGTAGCGTAGTAACTAATTACAAAATTTAGAGGCTGTCTAAAATAAGATTTAACTAAATTAAGAAAGCCTCTCCCTGCTTTGGGGGACCATTGGATGGAAGAGTTTATGAAGAATGTCCCCGAATTTCATCCGGGTCTATCCAGACCGGGGCTATCCGTGTTGAACTCCTCCGAGGTTATTTCTCGTAAACCTATTGTATCCACAACCCCAGCGGGGTTAAATTATGAATAGCCCCGGATTTCATCCGGGGACAACGCGGCGATACGGTTGATAATCATAATTATCTCATACTTACAAGGATACGTCATTACGTGATCATCAGCGTCTGTCATTCCGAGCGAAGCGAAGAATCTTATGACCTTTTTCAAGTTGGTTGGGTCATGCAAAAACTTGACTAAACCAGCCCCGCCCCATTCTACCCAAAGTCTCTTGTTACGTTCGGAGAACCCCATCCGCAGTCGCTCGGCTCTAGCCGAGTGACTACCTAGCTCTAGGCCTCTGGCCGGTAGAGGGCGAACCAGTAGGGGATCAGCCAACAATTTTTTCCCCATCAAAACAGACTTGCTAACATCGGCCAGAGGCCTACCAGACTACAGCGTCACTCGGCTAGAGCCGAGCGACTGCAAAGGGACCATAAAAAAGACGCTGTGAAATGATCACAGCGTCTTTTTACTTGTATTGTAACTCTGAATTAGAAATACGTTCCAATGGTTAAAACGGCACTGGTCGTTTGGTTTTTGATACGAGCCGAAGCGTAGGTAGTAGCATCCGCCAGAATATAAGGTGAGTAAGCCGAGTTTTGCTGACTATACAGCACCGTTCCGTCGATGTAGAAGTTATTAGTTTTGTAACCAACCCCTCCCGAATACACAACACGACTCCGATCCAAGTTATTAAATTGAGCTATCTGCTGATAGGGATCCTGATAGTAGCTCGCTCCCGCTCTGACGCTAACATTGCTGATTCGGTATTCACCCCCTACTTTCAGATTAACAACGTTACGATAGGTTCTCTTGATTACACCTGTGTAATAGCCATCCCGTAAACCGCCATCAGCATTATTATCATTCGAAGATAATTTCATTCCAGAATATCCTACGTACTCCGCATCGGCAGAAATGAAACCTGATTTGCCGAAGAAAATTCCAACACCACCGTTCAACCTCATAGGCGTACGAAGTCGGTAACGAGACTCAAAAGGAAGGATAGATAAGTTTGGTACGCTAGTAATTAATGCAGAAGTTCCCTGATAGCTAATACCGTATCCCGCTGACCGCAACGCAGTTGGTAAATTATTGGTATACTCCGGGTTAGTTTCTGCATTAATCAGGAAAGGCCGTGCCAGACTTGTTTGCAAGCTTTGACCCGCTGATTCACTAATGGTATACCAAGTGGGGCTAGTTACAGAAACGCCTAATCGAATCACATCATTCGGACGATAAATAAGGCCCCCTTTTAAGGTAAAACCATTCCCAGAAGTAGTCAAGTCATTGGTATAAGAAAAACCACTGATGGCTGCTGCGTTTTCAAAGCTTTCATTCATGGTTTTCGTATTGGTATAATTCATTCGAGCCAAGGAAAGACCAAGTCCTACATAAAGTTTGTTACGATAGTTAGCTCCGTAAGAAAGATTCCAGCTACTGGTGAATCCTGTACTGGTTGAAAGGAAAGATTGGTTAGCAGCTTTTCCCTGTTCCGTTCCGACATAGGGATATCCGTCCCTGGTGGTTGGATCAATCAACAGGCCATAATAAAACATGGATGTTGGATAATCGAAAACGCTACCGTTATTCTCCAAATCTTTTCTAAAATCATCTACCACAACCCCCTGACTTGAACCCGTAGCTTCGTTATTAGCTAATTCAGCAAAATAGTCAGCCATGGAGCTTTGGTTGTTACGTCCACCAAACCTGATTGAACTTTTGAACAAGTTCTGTCTTGAATAGCCAAGTCCCCAAGCTCCTCCCTGCCAGCCCCCTGAGTAAACTGGGTTACGGTTTTTCCCCGCAAAAACAGCCGACAGGTTTCCAACAGAAAACTGACTGGCATTACTATTCTGCGTGTTATTGAGATACTGAGAAGAATTAGTAATCTGATTGAACTGAGGGGTAATGCTCAATTCTGAACGAGTGTAAAAGCCCAAACCCGCCGGGTTACCGGTGATGTTGCTAATATCTGCACCAATAGCCGAGTGATTTCCACCCATAGCCTGCATACGAGCCGAACCTTGTGGATTACTCTGAGAAAAAAGACGGGACAATGATTCATAACTATTGTCCTGTGCCATTGCTGCCTGTGATACTACTAACAAAGCAGCGACATAGAGAAGACGTTTCATGGTCAATATATAGGCTCGATCAAAATATAAAATAGCTTACGGAAAAAGCAGTGCCAGATATACTCCAGGCCAACTACACGGTTAAATAACGAAAACCCCGTCAATTCTGTTGAATTAACGGGGTTTAATGTGCGTTAAAGTTTGTTAAGCGAATTATCTCGGTCCACGGGAGCGAGCTCCGCCACCACCACCGCCGCCACTATTCATGGAAGGAGCTGGAGCTGAGTAACTCCGGGCCGGAGCTGAGTTATTCCAGGAATTCGAGTTATTGTTCCAGCTATTCGAACGGCTGTTGTTGTCATTATTCCAGCTACGTGAGTACGTGTTATTCTGACGATCTACCGTTCCGTTTCCACTACGGTAGCTATTCGAATTGTCTGAACCAGAGTAGCCTTGCGTCTCACGTCGAGGACGTGAATAATAGCTGTTGTTATCAGAAGAGCCGTTGTAAGCACTCCGACCACCACGGGCATTATTTGTTCCTACACTTGCTGAATTCCGGTTAAAATCGCCGTTGTAAGCCGATTGTGAACGACCATAGTTAGCATTTCTTGGACGGCTGTAAGAGCTATTACCATTATCAATAGGTTGCGTTATGACTGTTCCGCCGCCATAATAACCTCCTCCATAATAAGGATAACCCAGGCCACCATAACCCCAGCCACCGTAGTAAGGGCTACCCCATCCACCATAACCAAAGCCATAGGGATTGTAAGCCCAGCTACTGCCATACCAGGGATCATACAGGCTGCCCCAGTAACCTCCACCCATGCCCCACATACTCCAGGGACGGTAGAAGCTGCTGCCAATGCCTAGACCAATCGAAAGACCGGGGCCGAAACCACCAAAGCCATTGTACAGCCCACCGTAATAAGGCGAGCCAAACATGCTGTAGCTATTCCAGGAATTCCATCCATATGGATTCCAGTTCCCAAAGCCTGAGTTATAGGCGTAGTTGTTATTGTAATTATTATAGCCGTACAGATTGTCGTATACGCCGTTTCCTGCGTAATGACGATTGTTATATTTATCGGCCAGTGTCTGGTTGTAATATTCGTTCCCCGCGAGGTTCTCCCCTTTGGTCTGATCTTCTACAACGTCATTTTGTTTATTACTGTAGGCCATGGCCCGGACATCCGAAGAAGAAGAATAAAGGTCGTCATACACGAAGGAACGTTGGGTAGATGGACTACATCCCCAAACACCCGCCAGAAGGGCTACCGCCAGGTATTTTGAAACATTCCTCATTTTCATGATCTTATGGGTTTTGAAGTTAATTTTTACCTTCAATGTGACAGTATTCGTTGCGACTGTTACAAACTTAATGCTAAAACGTATCTTTGCAATCCTCTAAAAAGACTTTAACTTTTATTAACGACAATTTTAACATTTGACTTCGTTAGCATTGATTTCACTTAGTTACCGATTGACAATCAATCTACTAAGTTTAATTAACTAACAGTCAATTTCTCAGAAAAATTCCATGAGCAAAGGCATTACATCCCGCAATGAAGATTACTCCGAGTGGTACCTTGACTTGGTCAAACGGGCCGATCTCGCTGAAAACTCTGCGGTACGGGGCTGCATGGTCATCAAACCCTATGGTTATTCCATTTGGGAAAAAATGCAGCGGGCTCTCGACGACAAGTTCAAAGAAACTGGACACGTTAATGCGTACTTCCCGCTGTTTATTCCTAAATCTTACTTATCAAAAGAAGCGAGCCACGTCGAAGGCTTCGCCAAGGAATGTGCGGTTGTTACCCATTACCGTCTGAAGAATGCCCCGGATGGTTCGGGAGTAATCGTTGATCCAGAGGCTAAACTGGAAGAAGAACTCATTGTTCGTCCTACTTCTGAAACAGTGATCTGGAGTACTTATAAAAACTGGGTGCAGTCGTACCGTGACCTGCCATTGCTGATTAACCAGTGGGCCAACGTTGTTCGCTGGGAAATGCGTACGCGTCTGTTCCTTCGCACGGCAGAGTTTCTCTGGCAGGAAGGCCACACCGCTCACGCTACTTCAGAGGAAGCCGTAGCAGAAGCAGAACAAATGCTGGAAGTGTACGCCAAATTTGCGGAAGAATGGCTGGCTCTACCCGTGATTCGTGGGGTCAAAACGCCGAACGAGCGTTTTGCCGGAGCCGTGGAAACATATTGTATCGAGGCCATGATGCAGGATGGGAAAGCTCTTCAGGCGGGAACTTCGCACTTCCTCGGTCAGAATTTTGCGAAAGCGTTTGACGTACAGTTCCTCGGGAAAGATAATAAACTCGAATACGTATGGGGAACAAGCTGGGGCGTTTCTACGCGTCTGATGGGTGCGTTGATTATGGCTCACTCGGATGATCAGGGTTTGGTATTACCTCCCAAACTGGCTCCAATTCAGGTGGTTATTGTTCCTATTTTCCGGAATGATGAGCAATTGAATGCTATCTATGATCGTCTGGAACCCATCATCAAAGAACTGAAAGCCAAAGGCATTTCGGTGAAATTTGATGATTCCTCTGCGGAAAAACCAGGCTGGAAATTTGCTGAATATGAGCTTCGCGGCGTACCCGTTCGGATGGCCATTGGGGCTCGTGATCTCGAAAATGGAACGACGGAATTAGCTCGTCGCGACACCAAGGAGAAACAAGTGGTTGCCATTGACGGCATCGTTGAAACTATCCAGAACTTACTGGAGGACATTCAGCAAAACATCTATAACAAAGCTCTGAAATTCAGAGAAGAAAACACGTTCAAAGTCGATACCTGGGAAGAATTCCAGGAGAAAATCGAACAGGGCGGATTCCTGCTGGCTCACTGGGACGAAACCTCAGAAACCGAAGATCAGATCAAGGACGCAACGAAAGCAACCATCCGTTGTATCCCTCTGGATTCGCCCGAAGAAGAAGGCGTTTGTATCTTCTCGGGTAAACCTTCCAAGCGTCGCGTCATCTTCGCCAGAGCGTACTAGTTTACCGTTTTCTATGGTTAGTTTTCAGTTGTTATGAAAACTAATATTTCAATAGCCTCTGTACATGGCAGAGGCTATTTTTGTTTTAGAACTCTAAACACTTGTTCTATGAAATGGGCTTTTCTGTCTTTAGTACTGTTGCCCTCATTTTCGCTACACGCCACCGTAACACCGAATAGTCTATTCAGCGATCATTTGGTATTACAACGCGGCGTTGAGGTACCCATTTGGGGAACCGCTACTTCCGATGAATCGGTCACGGTAACGGTTGCCGGACAAAGCGTTCGGACACAGTCGAAAGACGGCAAATGGATGGTAAAACTCAAACCCTTACCCGTCGGTGGGCCTTATACCATGACCATTCAGGGCTCTAACCTGATCACCATTTCAGACTTACTCGTAGGGGACGTCTGGATTGCCAGCGGGCAGTCCAACATGGAGCGGCAACTAGGCCCGCGTGAAGGGCAGAAGCTGATTGATAACTGGGAAAAAGAACGCGACGCGGCTTATTACCCGCAAATTCGGCAATATGCCCTAACCAAAAATTACGCCCCGGCTCCGGTTTATGACACCTACCACGAGTGGGTCGTTTGCTCGCCCAAAACCGTGAGCGATTTTACTGCCGTGGGCTACTTCTTTGCCCGTGACTTATACAAGACCTATCAGGTACCCATCGGTATTATTCTGACGGCTTACGGCGGTTCTCCGGCTCAAAACTGGATGAGCCGGGAAGCCCTGGAAGCTACGCCCGAACTGAAAAAGCTGGTAGAAGCCTACGATAAATCGTTGCAATACGAGCCTAATACCGTTAGTTCATTGAATAAAAGAATGGAACCCCTCTGGGCTAAATACCGGACTGATTCTTTACAGGCGGTTCAGGAGCAAAAGTCCTTACCCAAACGCCCCGTACAGCCTTACCATACGCAGCAGGGATCTTACGTCAGCGGTTTATATAACGGAATGCTCAAGCCGCTGATTCCTTATGCAATCAAAGGGGTAATCTGGTATCAGGGTGAAAATAATGCTCATCAGTCGAAGTTATATCAGACCATGTTCCCGGCCCTGATTGCCCAATGGCGGTCGGAATGGCAGCAGGGAGATTTTCCTTTTTTATTCGTACAAATTGCTCCATTTAAGATGATGCCACCCGAGATTCGGGAAGCCCAGTTGATTAGTTTAAAAAAGACGAAAAATACGGCGATGGTCGTGACTACCGACTGTGGTGACGTAAACGATATTCATCCTACGAATAAAAAGCCCGTAGGTGAGCGATTGAGCCGGGCAGCCAAGGTGTTGGCTTATGGTGAAAAAATGGAATACTCCGGCCCGATTTATGAGTCCATGCGAGTAAAAGGGAATCTGGTTATCCTTAAATTCAGTCACACAGGCAGGGGACTAATAACCCCTGATACCGCGTTGAAAGGATTTACCATCGCTGGAGCCGATCAGAAGTTCGTGCCGGCTCAGGCCCGAATCAAGGGAAAGACAGTGCTTGTTTTCAGTGAAAGAGTACCCAATCCCGTTGCCGTTCGCTACGGCTGGACGCAAGTGCCTGACGTGAATCTCTACAACAAAGAAGGGTTACCTGCTTCACCCTTTCGGACGGATGGATGTAACGAATGAAATCGTTTTCATCAAAAGGGTATCTATCCGTTTATTTTCTCTGTGTTACTTAACTATTGCTTAGCATCTCTGGAACTATCAATCGTAAAACTAAATCTTTACCTATCACAGCCTTATGTTTCAAAAGTTACTCACCTTTTCCCTGCTGATCACTAGTTCGCTAATTAGTTATGGACAATCCGAAAAACTCTGGTACAAAGCCCCCGCCGAAATATGGACAGAAGCCTTGCCCGTGGGTAATGGACGAATCGGCGGTATGATTTTCGGTCGCCCCGAGCAGGAACTTATTCAATTAAATGAGTCTACGCTTTGGTCAGGCGGGCCTGTTCAGCCGGGTGTCAATCCGCAGGCAGCCTCATACTTACCGCAGGTTCGGGAAGCTCTGGCGGCGGAAGATTACCCCAAAGCAGTGGCTTTGCTCAAGAAAATGCAGGGTCATTATACCCAGAGCTATATGCCCATGGGTGATTTGAAGATTATTCAATCGGTATCTTCCCCCCAGAATTATTACCGCGATCTGGATCTTAATCAGGCCTTGGCCACTACCCGTTTTACGAGTAATGGGGTTACGTATACCCGTGAGATCTTTACTTCTGCTCCCGATCAGGTCATGGTTATTCGGCTAAAAGCCAGCAAGCCGGGGGCTCTTTCTTTTGATGTTCAGAGCAGTAGCCCATTGCGGTTCAGTAAAAGTTCCAGAGGCACGAACGAACTGGTTATCCATGGAAAAGCTCCTGCTCAGGTAGACCCTAACTACTATAACTCGCCTTCACGCAAACCCATCATTTACGAAGACGCTTCGGGTTGTAAGGGCATGCGATTTCAGTTTCAGGTTCGAGCCCTTACGAAAACAGGTCAAGTTCAGGCGGATACGGCTGGAATTCATGTCAAAAACGCCAGTGAAGTGGTGTTGTTAGTATCCACCGCGACGAGTTTCAACGGGTTTGACAAATGCCCCGACAGCGAAGGTAAAGACGAAAAAAAGTTAGCTGATACTTACCTAAATCAGGCCGCTTCTAAAGCTTATGAAACGTTACTCGCCCGCCATATTGCTGATTATCAGAAGTACTACAAACGGGTTACCTTTCAGCTAAACGATTCGAATACACCTTCTATTTTAGCTTCCAATGAGCGACTGGATGCCTATTCTCAGGGAGCGAAAGATCCTTCCCTGGAAACGCTTTACTTTAATTACGGTCGGTATTTGCTCATTTCCAGCTCTCGTCCGGGCGGTGCAGCGGCTAACTTGCAGGGCATCTGGAATCATCACATGCGGGCTCCCTGGAGTTCAAATTATACAATCAACATTAATACCCAGATGAACTACTGGCCGGCAGAGGTTACTAACCTTTCCGAGCTGCATCAGCCTTTATTTGAACTGACGAAAAACATTTCGAAGACGGGTGTTCAGACGGCCAAAGAATATTATAACCTGCCCGGCTGGGTGGCTCACCACAACTCCGATATCTGGGCAGCCTCTAACGCTGTGGGTGATGTGGGCGATGGCGATCCCATGTGGGCCAACTGGAACGAAGCCGCCGGCTGGCTTTCGCAGCATTTGTGGGAACATTACGCCTTTACCCGCGATAAAAAGTTCCTGAAAGAAACGGCATATCCGGTCATGAAAGGGGCCGCTACGTTTTTGTTAGGTTACCTGATCGAAGACAAAGACGGTTACCTCATCACATCGCCCTCCACTTCTCCCGAAAACTCATTCATTAATTCCGATGGGAAACGGGCTTATGTAACCGTCGGTTCGACGATGGATATGTCCATTATCTGGGATTTATTTACGAATCTCATTGAAGCTTCGGAAACGCTGGGCACTGATGCAGAATTCCGAAAGGTATTAATTGAGAAAAAGAAGAAATTACTACCCCTGCACATTGGGCACAAGGGTAACTTGCAGGAATGGTATAAAGACTGGGAAGATGAAGATCCGCATCACCGTCACGTGTCGCACTTATTTGGCTTACACCCCGGTCGGCAGATTTCGCCCCTGGCTACCCCCGATTTTGCCAAGGCTGCCCGCACCTCGCTCGAACTTCGCGGCGACGAAGGAACCGGCTGGAGTAAAGCCTGGAAAATTAACTTCTGGGCCCGACTGCTCGACGGTGACCATGCCTATTCGCTGATTCGTCAATTACTGCATTATACCCGCGAAAACGGCACCGCCTACCAACGCGGTGGCGGCACGTATCCTAACTTCTTTGATGCTCACCCCCCCTTCCAGATTGACGGTAACTTTGGTGGTACCGCTGGTATGACCGAAATGTTACTGCAAAGTCACCTGCACGAGCTGCATTTATTAGCCGCGTTACCCAAAGCCTGGTCTGAAGGCCGGGTAACGGGGTTGAAGGCTCGTGGCGGTTTTGAGGTAGATATGCGTTGGAAAGACGGCCAGTTACAATCGGGTCGCATCCTTTCGCTTCAGGGAGAGCCCTGTAAAGTAAGGACCGCTCATCCCATTCAGGTGAAAGGCATTTCTGCCAAACCACAACAGGAAAACGGCTATTACCTGCTAACCTTCCCAACCCAGAAAGGGAAGATTTATGAGATTAGTGGTTTGAAGTAGTTATCGTTTGAGAAGTTTGATTCTGCTTGAGAAATCTGGCTTTGTTTGAACATCGTTTGAATGAGTAAGGGGTTTGAAGGTTGGAGTAATCATCCAACCTTCAAACCCTTTCAAGCTTTCTATCCCTTACCAAAGTCTCTTACAAAGAGAACTTTTCAGAAGCTGTCTAAAATTTATAATCAAAGACCTTATTGCGAATCAGGGCTTCTGCAGGCTTGAGAGATAACGGCAGGTGGAACCTGCCTTAGGGTAGGAACGAGATGGAAACTCACACCAGAGGATAGCAGGCTTATTTCTTCCCTCTGTCATCTCGAACGAAGAGAGACCTTTTGAGGAATGGGACGGGTTTAGTCAAGTTACCGCCTAACCCAACCAGCTCGACAAAGATCATAAGTTCCTTCCTTGGCAGTCGCTCGGCTCTAGCCGAGTGACGCTGTAGTCTGGCAGGCCTCTGGCCGATGGTAGCAAGTCTGTTTTGATTAGGGAAAAATTATTGGATGACCCCCTACTGGTTCGCCCTCTACCGGCCAGAGGCCTAGAGTCAGGTAGTCACTCGGCTAGAGCCGAGCGACTGCGGAGGTGGAACCTGCCTTAGGATAGGAACGAGAGGGAATCTCGCACCAGTGGTTGAAAATAGAAACCTTCCCTCTGTCATCTCAAACGAAGAGAGAGACCTTCTGAGGAATGGGACGGGGTTAGTCAAGTTACCGCATGACCCAACCAGCTCGACAAAGGCCATAAGATCCTTCGCTTCGCTCTGAATGACAGACGCTAAATATGAGTAGCCTCGGTCTGGATGGACCGAGGCTACTCATATTTAATCCTGCTGGGGTTATTGTTAAAACAGTCTTACGAAAAATAACCCCGGAGGGGTTAAACATTTAATAGCCCCGGATGAAATCCGGGGAGGCAACCTCAGATTACACCCTAAACTCTTCCTCTAATCGTCCCCAGAAGTAGATAGAGGCTTACTACTTTTATTGAAACCTTATTTTTCAAACCAGATCAAATAATAGTCAAACCAAATCAACCTGCTCAAACTGTTTTCAAACCTTTCAAACGCCAAAATCCACCCCTGCTGGCTATCTTTTTTTAGGGGTTTTTACGTCATTACAATCACCCCAGAAATTATTAGAAGTTGATGAGAATCTTTTCTTTAGGAACCGCCAGATTTAGTTTTGTCGTTATGGTAAATGGCAAAGAATGTTAGTACGTCATTTCTGAGCCTGCTGAAGTTTTGTTTCCCATGTTTTTAGTACAACTACTACCCTCGCATTGATTCTTTAAAAATTATGACGATTCATGTATTAAATCACACAGTTCGGAAACTGGCCGAGCTGTTTTTCCCAGATAAGCTCACTCATTCTTCAACCAAACATCTCATTGAATCGGCAAAAGCTTATCAGGCAGAATCGCTGGAGGCTTTCATCGCGGATTTAACAGAAAAGGCCTTCACCGTTGATCTGGCTTTAGTAAAGCACGAAAAAACCGAAGACGATTTCTGGAAATGGAAAGAAGAAAGTGAACATCCTTTTGTCTTTTTCGAGAAAACGGAGGATGGTTATCGACCCATCATTGCCGGAAAAGATCTAAAAAAGGGGAAGCCTTACCATTTTTCGATTGAAGAATCGGGCGAACAAACCATTACCGGAGAAGGGATTAACCCCGTCAAAAACAAACATGGTAAAGTAGTCTTTCTCACGGCGTTTCCTATGCACCCGCTCACGAAAGAAGGCGGTAATAACGAAGAGGCCGAACACGTCAACCCCTGGCGACGCACCTTACAGCTCTTCAAAAACGAACGTCGGGATATCTATTACCTCTATCTTTACGCCATTGTTTCAGGTTTAATTGCCCTGAGCTTACCCCTGGGAAGTCAGGCTATTGTAGGTCTGATTCAGGGAGGATTGGTCTTTTCTTCCGTATACCTGCTAGCCGCTCTGGTTATTGTGGGAACCTTAATCACAGGTATCTTACAGATCGTTCAGGTTTCGATTGTGGAGGTTCTTCAGCAACGCATTTTTGCTAAAGCTGCTTTTGAATACGTCTACCGCATTCCCCGCATTAAGATTGAGTCGCTGAGCAAGTATTATGCTCCCGAGTTGATGAACCGCTTTTTCGATATCCTCACGATTCAAAAAGCCCTGCCGAAAGTACTGATTGATATTACAGGAGCCGTCATCCAGATTTCCTTCGGTTTGTTACTGCTCTTTGCGTATCACCCGATGTTCATCGTCTTCGGAGTAATGACCATTATCCTGATCTTCTTTATCTTTCGGGTGAATGCCAGTAAAGGTCTGGAGACCAGCCTTAATGAATCCAAGTACAAGTATAAAGTAGCTCAATGGCTGGAAGACATCGCCCGAACGCTGAATAGCTTTAAAGTAGTGGGAAAAACCAATCTTCCTTTACAGAAAATGGACGATCTGGTGAGTCGCTATCTGCTGTATCGTGAGAAGCACTTCAAAATCCTGCTCCGCATTTTCTACTACATGGTTGCCTTTAAAACGCTGGTCATCGCGGCTCTGCTGATTTTGGGTATCTTCCTGGTCGTAGATCGCCAGATTACGTTAGGACAATTTGTGGCTTCTGACATCATTATCGTCCTGATTGTAAGCTCCGTAGAAAAGTTAATTACCAGTATTGACACGATTTTTGACTTGGTCACAGCAACGGAGAAAATGAGTGCAGTAACGGACTTACCACTAGAAAGAACCGGGGGTATTAACGTTCCCATTCGTGATCAGGAATTTTCGATGCAGATGCACAATCTTTCCTATCGTTACCCCGATGGTAAACGGGCTATTCTCCAGGGCCTCAACCTTTCCATCAAAGCGGGTGAACGCATTGCCGTCACTGGGAAAAACGGCGGTGGGAAAAATACGTTGCTCCGGGTTTTAAGCGGTATTCTGAATGATTACGAAGGCAGTATTTCGGTAAATGGGTTTTCGTTGCGGGACATTCAGTTAAATGATTTCCGCAATGCCGTAGCCAAAAACGTTTCCCACGAAGAAATTTTCGACGGTACTATTCTGGAAAACATTACCATGGGCCGGACAAACATTACCATAGAAGATGTTCGCTGGGTTATTGAAAGTCTGAATTTAACGGAAAAAATCAGTCAGTTACCCAATGGTCTGGACACTCAGATGCTGTCTTCGGGACAACGTTTCTCGGAAAGTTTCAACGCTAAGATTACCGTAGCCCGTTGCATCGTGGAGCGGCCTAAGTTGTTGATTTTCTCTGATTTTTACGGATTACTGGATCGGGAAGAAAAAATACAGCTCATCAAGTTTGTCTGCGATCCTTCTCATCCATGGACATTCATTACCATTTCCCACGACCCTGAAATTCTGTCGGCCTGCGACCGGGTTTTAATTCTGGAAAATGGCAAAATTGTTAGTGACGGACCTTATTGATTTCCTAGCTCCCGTGTAGTTTACAGACCTGTTTGACACAGAAACTACCCACAGTCAATTATTCTATAAAGATGCTGAATATATCTCCCAAGCGAGTCGATCCAGATATGTCTGAGATCGAAATCAATTCACTAAAAACGCTTTCGACCCACCGGACGGGCCGCAAACTGGCCCGCTGGATTATTGGGATTCTACTCATTCTGTTCATTGTTCTGTTTATGCCCTGGCAGCAGAACATCAACGGTACGGGTACGGTGACGGCCCTTACCCCGCAGGATCGGCCTCAGACGGTGCAGAATATTATTGCCGGAAGGATCGAAAGATGGCACGTCCGGGAAGGTCAGGTTGTCCAGAAAGGCGATACCATTCTGACGCTTTCCGAGGTTAAGGATGAATACTTCGACCCGAATCTGCCCGAGCGATTAACGGAACAGGTTGGAGCTAAAGAAACGGCAGTAGACGGTTACGAAAGTAAAATTGACGCGGTTGACAATCAGTTAAGTGCCCTGCGAAATGCCCTGCGACTAAGTCTGGACAAAGCTCGAAACAAAGTATTGCAAGCCCAGGCGAAAGTGCAATCAGACAGCGTAGACGTGTTAAATGAGCAGATTCAGTTCCGAATCGCCGAAGTTCGTTTTGAACGTTTCCAGCAAGGGTACGCTCAGGGGCTTTTCTCGAAAACAGAACTCGAAACCCGTGAATTAAGCTTTCAGGGCTCGCGGGCTAAATTAGTTGCGGCCCAAAATAAACTGGCGATTTCCCGTCAGGATTTGATTAACTCCCGCATCGAATTGAACTCGATTAATGCAGATTATCAGAAAGAAATAGCCAAATCGCTTTCTGACCGTAGTTCGGCAGTTTCTTCCCTGGGCGATGGCCGCAAGGAGCTTTCAGAGTTACGGAATAAAGTAGCGAATGTCGGGGTTCGTCGTAATCAGTACGTATTACGAGCTCCTCAAAATGGTATTGTCGTTAAAACCCTGAAAGCTGGGGTGGGCGAAACCATCAAAGAAGGCGAGCCGATTTGTACGCTGCAACCGCAAAACCCTCAAATGGCAGTAGAACTATACGTAAAAGCCATGGACGTTCCGCTGATTCAGAAAAACCGGGAAGTACGGATTCGTTTTGACGGCTGGCCTGCTCTGCAATTCTCGGGTTGGCCCTCGGTCAGCGTGGGTACGTTTGGTGGTCGCGTCGTGGTTATTGACCAGGTGAACTCTCCCAATGGTGAATACCGGATTCTGGTAACACCCAAGCTGGAAGAACGTCGGGATCACCCCTGGCCTAAGCAGTTACGTTTAGGCTCAGGTGTATACGGCTGGGTTATGCTGGATAGCGTTCCGGTATGGTATGAAATCTGGCGTCAGTTGAATGGCTTCCCACCTAGCCTGAAAGAAGAACCGAAAGGAGACTACGAAGGGAAGGGAGGTAAAAAATGATGAATTCAGTCTTCCGTTTTCGGTGTTCAGTGTTCAGTTACTGGAAGTTTTTCCGAAAGCTATTTTTTCTTTTGATCCTGATGGGAAGTTACAGTTTTGCTTCTGCTCAGGATTCGGTTCGGATTTTTACCTTTTCGGATTATGCGGATTTGATCGTTAAAAACCATCCCGTGATCAAACAATCCGAGCTGATTCCGGCGGATGCCCGTACGGAATTGATGCAGGCTCGGGGGATGTTCGATCCTAAACTGGCTTCGGATTTTAGTCGAAAAGAATATAAGGACCGGGAGTATTACAACCACTGGGAAAACTCGCTGAAGATCCCAACCTGGCCGGGTATTGACCTGAAGGCCGGTTTTGATCGAAATACGGGTCCGTACATTAACCCTCAGTATCGCACACCCGACGCGGGTTTAGTATACGCGGGTCTGAGCGTTCCGCTGGCCCAGGGGTTACTGATTGATGCCCGCCGTTCTACCCTTCGACAAGCCCGATTATTACAGGACATTGCCGAAGCTGATCGTCGGAAATTGGTTATCAAGATCATGTACGATGCCGCCAAAACTTACTGGGACTGGTACTTTGCGTATCAGCAATTTCGATTTACTTCGGAAGGGTTAGACCTGGCTCAGGTTCGGTTTACGGCGGTGAAGCAACGCGTAGAAATCGGTGATTTGGCTCCGATTGATTCCGTACAGGCTAAAATTACGGTTCAGGAACGGCAGGCATCCTATCAGGAGGCTCTCATGGAATTTCAGAACACGCGGCTGGGCATTTCCAATAACCTCTGGACAGCAAACAACGAACCCGCCGAACTACCCGAGAACGCGATTCCGGGCGGTGTTACCTTACCCGAACCAACCGAAGAACAGTTGAATAACTTACTGGCCCGGGCCAATCAACAACACCCGGAGCTAATTAAATTCAATTTCAAGTTACAGCAACTGGACATCGAGCGACGGTTTCGGCAGAACCAGTTACTACCCGTCGTTAATGTGAGTTATAACTTCATTCGTGAGCCGGTTAATATGGGTTCGTACGATGCGGGCTGGTGGATGACCAACAATTACAAGGTTGGAGCCGAAGTAAGTTTCCCGCTGTTTCTGAGAAAAGAACGCGGGAAACTTCAGCAGGTTCGTATCAAGCAACAGGACCTTCGTTTTGATCAGCAACAAACCCAGCGAACCATTGCTACTACGGTACGTCAGGTCTTTAATCAGGCCCGATCCTATCAACAACAGGCTGAATTTCAGCGATTGGCTACCGAAAATCAGGCGGTTTTGGTGCGAGCGGAACAGCAGAAATTTACTATTGGGGAGAGTACTTTATTCCTGGTAAACACGCAGGAAACGAAATTGATCGACATGCTAATCAAGACGGAATCGCTACGAACCAAATACGCCAAAGCCTGGGCTAACAGCCTGTATGCCGCCGGTAGTAATCCTCAATAAGCCCATTTTAGTAAAGTTCGAAGCTTAACATCTCCTTAAAACCGGATGGTTTTGAAACTAATTTGCTTATTTTTGGTATTTAATTTCGACGAACACTAAACAACCAAAGGTTTTAGTGTCTAATTTTATAACTAGAACTTATTCACTAAAAACGACCATCATTATGTTTGGAATGGGAGGACCCGAAGTTGCACTTATTGCTGTAGCCTTCGTACTGTTATTTGGAGCCAAGAAAATTCCTGAACTGGCTCGGGGACTAGGAAAAGGAATCCGCGAGTTCAAAGACGCTTCTCGCGAGATCAGAGAGAACATCGAAAATCCAGGGAAAGAGTAATTGCTCTCCTAACCATATAAAAGTCAGCTCCAATCGTGAAGCTGACTTTTTTGGTTTTGGTGGATTGCAAATCCACCACAGATGGCTTTCGGATTATAAATCCGAAAGAGCACTTATAGTAACCCATGTAGAGATGCGACTTCATCGCGTCTGGCTGGGAAATGGTAATTTATCACCAGTGGTACAAATCGCCTCCTACCCAAATTGTTCCGACTATGAAATGCCAGACGTCACATCAAAACAGTTTAGGGGGCTAATGACTATTAACTAAAGCACCTGCAAAGCCTAGGACAGGAAAGCAAGTGCTACTCAGCAGGCTTGATACCCCCAGAATTTACAGATGTTTTTTGATAACATCTGTAATAAAAGCTTAATTCTCAAAATTTTTGATAGATAACATATCCTTTATTCACTTTCAATATATATGTCGTAAATATCATCTTCATAATTAAGCCCACTAATATTATGAGCTTCAAGGGCATCTATTAAACGATTTGATATGTATATTTTACTAGTTAAAAATTGAGTGACCCATAAATCCAACTGGTTATTAAAATTTTTATTAAGTATTAAATCATTAACTAATACCGCAGATCCAGTTTCATTGTATATACTAATATAATCTTCGTAATTTTTTATGTCACTTTTTTTATAATTAGTAAATCCTTTTGAAATTAAATACTTAAAATTATAACTGCATTTCTGGAAATTAACAGTATGTTCTCCTATTTCAAGATTAAAACATAGCCACTTATAGCCCGATATGATTTCTCCATTTTTATTGAGTGTTATATCAAAATAATTATGATCTGGTAAATTGAAATCATTTAAAATATTTATTACTCTTTCACTCACTATAAGTCCTCTTCTTAAGCCTGCGATATATAAAATATCTGTTTTTCTAGCACTATTGTACAATTGTATATTACGGAGTTGTTGTCCATATTCTTTCCAAGAGGCCCATTTTTTCCATATATCTAGTGGCCATCTGTCATTGTAAATAAATAAGTCTTTGTATAAAGGATGATTGCTATAAAATTCTTCATCTAGGAACCCTTGCCCAGCTCCGTGTTTTACACCTACAATTTTAGGATCAACCTCATTCCTAAGTGTTTTGTATGTATTCATAATTTTGTTTATTCGAAAGATTAATTCTTAAATCATTCCAATTATTAGGCTCTTAATCGTCACTTGAAACGCTGGATAAAAGCAATTTGTAATTGACGTTATTATAAGTGAATAATTTATATTGATTACAAAAAATAAACTAGAATAATCCACAAAGTACTAAAGATAGGGTTTTCTGGATCATGAAAATATTAACTCAGTAGAACTATATCCTAAAAATTCTGATCGTCTTTTGTCTCTTTCGGGTGAAATAGCTTCGTATCCTGTTATCCTATTAGCTTCCATCTTTTTTAAGAGCCTATCAGAAATATAGTTTTTAGACCCTAAAAATTGCATCCCGAATAGGTCTAATTCTTGGTCAAAGTTTTGATTAAAGACTAGTTTTGAAACGCCTACGGCACTACCGGTTTCATAAAACACATTCATGTATTCTTGATAAGTTTGAATATTAACCGCAAAATTTTCACCAAAGTTGCGTTTATGGTAACGCAAATCATATTCGCACTTAGCAAAGTCTACAGTTTGTTCGCCTGTGTCCATGTCATAGACAAACCACCAATAGCCATCTACAATTTTTTCTTTTTGTATAAAGGTCGTTTGTAAGAATTTATGATTTTGTGGTAAATGGCTACTCTCTAAGATTTCACGTAGTTGATTATTAACAGCAAAACCTCGCATTGAAAAATCAATATAGTCCGTATGCTTTGCTTTCTTTTCCATGAACACCTTGTATAAAGGTTGAGCATATTTTGTAATTTCTGCCCAAGGTTTCCACCAGTCTTTTCCAGCTAATTCTGTTTCATGAAAAATAGATTTGTACCATTGGTTTCTTTCTAAAAAATCACCAACTTCAATATGTACTTGACCAGCCCCATCTGTAACTCCTACTATTTTAGGGTCTACAGTGTTAGTTAACCGATAATATATCATTTAAAAATTATTTAATGTTATATATATACAATAGGGCATTAGTTATTAAAAGTTATAGAAACATTGCGTTCCAATAGCACCGCCCTATATTCAAGAAATAGATAGTCATCTACTAAAATATACCTACAGCTATCGTTATACAAATGTTCCCTATTGTTAGTTATGAACTAACGCTCTTTCGGATTTGTAATCCGAAAGCTATCTGTAAAGGATTTATAATCCAAGATAGAAATAGAGCTTCTAATCAACAATAACGTCAATTAAGCCTAGTTTCCGAGCATAATTTCGTGCAGAACTATACAAGTATTCGTCTGGATGCTCAACAATTCCAGCTCTTACAGGATTATCATGCAGCTAAGTTAGCTTTTGTTGGTAAAATTCAGGGGTAAGAATCTCTTTAGCCTCGCTTCCATCCTGCCAGAATTTATAAATTTTATTTTTAGGTTCATATTTTCCTGCATATTCAAAGCGATACAATAACCAGTTCCGACGACTCTCCCGTTCCAACTGTACTGCTTCTACTATCTTTTTAGAGGTATACTTCTTAAAATCTCGTAAGATGTCAGACATCGTTATTTCTCTATTTCTGCAGAAGCCATTAGATGTAAATGATTTGTCATTAATACCCAGCCGTAAATTTCCAATCCTTTCGCTTGCTGACAGTACTTAAGAGCATTTACAATAATGTCCTTATAAACAGGTCTGGTAAATACATCTACCCAATCTACAACTGTCATCGTCATGAAATAGGTATATCCTTCGTGAATTCTGTTCTTTAAACCCATGGGTTGCTCCTTGTGATAATTTAAACTTCAAAGAGCATCATTTGAGCGAATTTCAAAAACCGTTTGATAATCATTTGTATGTTATGGATTGCAAATCCATAACAGCATGCGATTCCATTGTACGTTGAATGGATAGTGGTCAAAAGCAGGTTTTCTCCATAGAACTTATGCAAAATAGCATTCGATGGTCGATGAGGCTTTGCTTCAAACCAACAGTAGTTGTGGATTGCAAATCCACAACAGACGGCTTTCGGATTATAAATCCGAAAGAGCATCTGGACGCGACTTCATCGCGTCTCAACGCAGAAGGGCTGGAATTATAGCGATCTGCCTTGAATTGGTAATCCAACATTATCTCACGCTAGCCAAACCTTTTTGGCCCATAACGCACCACAGTTTGCGGTATCTTCTATTTTTGTGCTTTCTATCTCTGTACGCATGAAATCCACGCTTAGCAAGTTACTCCCTCATTTACTCGCCGTTCTGGTTCTGTTTGTACTGGCTGCTCTCTATGCCTCGCCTAGTCTTCAGGGCAAAGTTCTGGGCATGCACGATATTCAGCAGGCTCAGGCCGGAGCTCAGGAACTCAACGAATTCCACAAAGCCACGGGCCGCTGGGCTCTCTGGACCAACTCCATGTTCAGCGGAATGCCTGCCTACATGGTTGCAGGCGATTACCCGTATACATTCGTCGGTAAAACCGTTTCCATTGCCTTATCTATCATTCCAGAAGCCATTCGGATCATTTTCCTGATGATGCTGGGCATGTACATCTTACTGACTACCATGGGCGTTCGTCGCTGGCTGGCAGTGGTGGGAGCTCTAGCTTTCGC
Source organism: Siphonobacter sp. SORGH_AS_0500 (assembly GCF_031453245.1). Taxonomy (NCBI): domain Bacteria; kingdom Pseudomonadati; phylum Bacteroidota; class Cytophagia; order Cytophagales; family Cytophagaceae; genus Siphonobacter; species Siphonobacter sp. SORGH_AS_0500. The sequence continues at coordinate 1,300,962 of NZ_JAVIYT010000001.1, read as the reverse complement.
CTTCGGTTCGTACAACATGATCTTCATTAAGGCCGGTCACGTTTCTAAAATGTACGCACTGGCTTACATGCCGGGAATTCTGGCTGGGGTGATGCTGGCCCTTCGCGGACGTTACTGGATCGGCGGAGCCGTTACCGCTCTATTTGTCTGTCTCGAACTAGCCGCTAACCACTTACAAATCACGTATTACTTCGCTCTGGCTCTGGTTCCGTATATCATTATGGAGACCATCGTGCAGATCAAGGAAGGTCGTCTGAAAAATCTCATTACGGCGGGTGTGGTTCTGGCCATTGCTGCCGCTGTGGGCGTAGGCAGTTATGGCGGTCGTTTAATGGTTACGCTGGATTATACGAAGGAAACCACTCGGGGTACCTCTGAACTTTCACTGCCCAAACCCGCCGCTCCCGGAGCTGCCGCTGCTGCAAATACCCAAAATGGGCTGGATTATAACTATGCTTTTGAATACAGTTACGGGATTGGTGAAACGTTAACGCTGCTAATTCCCCGCGTCTACGGTGGTGCTTCGGCGGAGCCGCTTACCACGGATTCCGAGATTTACAAAATCATGACCCAACGCGGCATGGATCCTGCTCAGGCCAAGCAAATTGTAGAGAATGGATTTTATACCTATTGGGGAGGATTACCCATCAACGGTGGACCCGCCTACGCCGGAGCCGTAGTGCTTTTCCTCTTCGTATTAGGTTTGTTCATCGTCAATACCCGCGTGAAATGGTGGATTGCCGGAGCTACAATTTTAATGCTATTCATTGCCTGGGGCAGTAATTTTTCTGCCTTTGGTAACTTCATGTTCGATCACTTCCCGCTCTATAATAAGTTCCGGGCGGTTACCATGACGCTAAGTATCGTTCAGTTTTTAGTGGCGTTACTCGCCGTTTTAGCGGTACAAACCCTGATTGATCGTAAACCCACCTTTGCTGAACTCCGTCCGGCTTTGCTTGCCAGTGTGGCCCTGACGGGTGGTTTGGCTTTGTTGGTATGGTTGCTTGGGCCTTCCGTTATGGAGTTACGCAAGCCAAACGAAAGCGTACAGTTAGGTCAGATGTTCGGTGATCCTGCTTTCGGTACGGAAGTCCTACGAGCTCTGGTCGAAGATCGGGGTTCTTTATTACGTTCGGATTCCCTCCGCACGCTGATTTTTGTACTGATTGCGGCGGCTCTGGTCTGGTTATACGTAACGAACAAGATCAAGGAAACTATTCTGATCGTTGGTCTGGGCGTGATTGCTTACTTCGATTTGTTCTTCGTGGATAAACGTTATTTCAACAACAAAGATTTCTCCAGCAAGAGCGAAGCTCAGGCCCGTATTACTCCTACTCCGGTAGACGAGCAAATTCTTCAGGATAAAGGGCTGAGTTACCGGGTACTGGATAATCGGGGTTACTTCATGAGCGATGCGAGTGTATCCTATTTCCATAAATCACTCGGGGGTTACCACGCCGCCAAGCTGAAGCGTTATTCGGAGTTAATGGAGTACGCTTTGCCAAAAAACTTTATGGGTGTAATTAACATGCTGAATGCCAAGTATGTGATTCAACGCGATCCGCAAACGAATCAGGATGTGGTTCAGCAAAACCCGGAAGCGTTGGGGAATGCCTGGTTCGTTCAGAATTACCGACTCGTGCCTAATGCCAACGAAGAAATGAAGGCAATGGAAACGCTTAATCCAAAACAGACGGCGGTCATTGATCAACGTTACGCAAACGACTTGAAAGGATTAACCTCCATCCAGTCGGATTCTACCAATTCGATTAAACTGGTTGCTTACGAACCTGATCGGATGAAATACGAGAGCAAGGCGGGCAGTGAACAACTGGCCGTTTTCTCGGAAATTTTCTATAAAGGTAATAACGACTGGAAATCGTTTATCGATGGTAAAGAAGTTCCTCACATTCGGGTTGATTATCTGTTGCGAGGCTTACGCGTTCCGGCGGGTACCCATACCATTGAGTTCAAATTCGATCCTCCCGTCTGGAAAAAAGGCATGACCATCGACCTGATTTCCAACATTGCCCTGATTTTATTAGTGATTGCGGGCGTGGTCATTGAAGTTCGTAAACGATAATTCCTCGAATGTTCGCTTGAAAATGGCTGGTGCATGCATCAGCCATTTTCCATTTAGTTAACCCGTATGCTTATTACCTTGCTCCTCTGGCTATACATGTCCATCCTCTGCCTCGCGGCTGGTGATTTGGTATGGCTAGCCTTCCAACGTTTGGGACGTTCTCCTCAGGAGTTACCACTCCCCGCTCTAGCCTTCATCGGTTGGGCCGGATTAACCAATGTATTAGGTTATTTCTGGCTCTTCAGTTCGATTGGAATGGAGGTTCATGCAGGGCTTTTTATCGCATTAATGGGCTGGTTAATCCATCGACGTTCGTATTGGAGCACTCGAATACAGAAGATTACTTTGCCTAAATCACTTTATTTCTGGGGAGCCTTTCTACTAGGGTTTCTGGTCATTCTTACCCGTACTACGCACCTGCCACGAGTGGCCGATACGGGGGGGTACCATGCTCCGATGATTCGATGGATTTCGGAATATGCCGTCGTCCCCGGACTGGCAAACGTTAATTATCGCTTTGGATTTAATAACGCCTCCTTTCTGACGGAAGCCTTTTTCAATCTTCGTTTTCTTACCGGAGAATCGTATCACGTGCTGAATGGTTGGCTGATGCTGGTACTTTTCGGGTGGGGATTGAAGTCCCTTCTTCACAAACCCCAGCGAATGAACGACTGGCTGATACTAGGAATGGGGGTTCTCTTTCTCTGGCATGCTCACTGGCGGCTGGCCTCGCCCAGTCCCGATCATCCCGCTCAGATTCTCGTCGGACTCGTCTTTTATTTGATGACCCGGCAAGTAGAAGGCTCTGGTGCATCGTCCGAACGCCTGTTGATCGTATGGTTAACGCTGCTGGCCTTTACCATCAAAATGAGCACGCTTATGGCCTTGCTGGTTCCTGTCGTCCTATTTGTTGATTGCTTTCGAAAAAGGAGTTACCGTCAGGCTAGCTTACTGGTCGTGGTCGGACTTATTCCGCTTCTCTGGTGGCTGGGAGCCAATCTGATTTTAACGGGCTATATTCTTTACCCTACCACTTCACCATTAATCGACTGGTTTTCTTTTGACTGGAAAGTCCCAACTTCCGTTATTGAGCAAGGCTTAATTAATCTTTCTGGGGGAACCAAATTGAGTCCGGTCAACGGTTTATTTGATTTTAGCTGGATACCTCACTGGTTCGCTTCGCAGTTACTCCCCGATCAGGTATTACTTATTTTTCTCTTTGGCTGGCCGCTGGCGGCAATGATCCAGTGGAAGCGGACGGTGCAGTTTCTCATGCAATATCCTAACTGGTTCTGGTTATTATTGATGTCTTTTGCGGGAGTAATTTTCTGGTTTATTAATGCTCCAGAATTCCGGTTCGGAATGGGCTTTATCGTTGCCGCCTTGCTGATTGGGTATGCTCCTTTTCGCAGACCCGTTCCCAAGCTGTTCAGTTTGGGAGCAGTTGGATTCCTTAGCCTTACCTTGGTATATGCTTCCTTTAAACGGCAGTCTCCCCCCCTAATAACTCCTGATTCTTACCCAGAGGCTTCCGTAACGGTTTACCCCTTGCCTCCGCTTCAACTATACGTAGCCAACGACGACCCGCGAGTAGTGCATGGCATCAAAGGGTATTGGAGTAACTGTCAGGATACGGATTTACCCTGTAGTCCTTACTATAATCCGGCGTTGAGTATGAGAGGAGCAACCCTTCAGGACGGGTTTAAAATTCAACCCTAATTCCGTAGAGACTCGACTTCATCGCGTTTGGGTAAATAGTTAATAGTTTTTAGTTGTTGGTTAATAGATTAATATTCAGTGTTTTCCCCTCCCTGGCTGGTGTCTTCACCAGCCAGGGAGGAAAGAATTTAAGAGGCTTTGCTACCATTAAATTTCAATGCTTAAGAGGCCATTTTGTTACTATCTAAATTATTCTCATTTCCCAGCCAGACGCGATGAAGTCGCGTCTCTACGTTTCCCTCCCTGGCTGGTGTCCTCACCAGCCAGGAACAGTGGTTGGTGAGGACACCAACCAAGTAATAGAGGCCAGTGTTTCCACTAGCCTCTATTACTTACTACTTCAATTACCCTACTTCTTGGTCACAATTAATTCTACCCGGCGGTTTTGTCTTCGTTGCTGATCGTTAGTTGAGTTTACTAACGGTTTTGTATCGCCAAAACCCTGCGTTTCAATACGGCTGGCTTCAATTCCATTGTCAACTAAATATTGCTTCACCGTTGTAACCCGATCAATCGACAGCTTCATGTTTGCTTTAGAATCTCCAATGGCATCCGTGTGGCCTTCCAAACGTATCTCTACCGTTGGATTTGCTTTCAGCCATTCTACTACCTGCGTTAGCCCTTCAATGGATTCGGGTAACAGGTCCGCTTTTCCGGTTTCAAAAAGAATGTTTTTCAGTTCAACCTTTGCCCCTACTTCAGCCTTCAATTCTTCCGCCGGGGCTTCTTTAGGAGTAGGCTCAACGGGCGGTGGAGTCACTTCAGCCGCTGCGGGTTTAGCCCCCGTGGCTCTTAGGTAAAAATCCTTCTCAACCGCATTTTCCTTGACAGTTACCGTCGCCGTAGCAGGCTCATAACCCGGAGCAATGACGGTTACCTGATACGTAGCGGGCTTCACATTTTTTCGGTAAACGCCTGTGCTACTGATGGTTTTCAACGTATCGTTTTTAGCTCCCGGTTTTTGAAGAACGATCCGTCCGTCGATCACCTCTTTGGTCGTAGCATCGTAGACCTGTCCACTTATTAAAACGGTTAAAGGAGGAATAGTGGATCCCGCTTCTTTCTTCGCCACTACCGGAGCAGGCGTTTTCTTTGCATTTTTCTTAAGAGCCGGATTTTTTATGTGGATATGGTAGAAGTTCCAGCAGTGCCAGTTATCCATACCATCCCGACATTCAAAGAGATTGAAGTCTTCCAGTCCTGGATCAAGTCGTTCGAAATACACGACAAATGACACCACATCGCCAGGGCGGACGTCACGTTTGGCGGGCCTTACCGGAATACCTTCGGCCTTAATAAACTTGAACGAATAGAGTTTACCCTTACTGTTGACTTGCAGATCACTTTCCGGATCAATGGCAATGTTGGATGCCGTCATACTGGGGTTCATTCGTCGCAGGTACCGATCTTTTATACTTGGAACGGGATCTTCATACCGCAGGGAGATGATCGTGTATTGGCTAGTCAACTCCACTTTGGTAATCGTCACATCTTCGGACGTTCGACCTTCCACCCGTGGGTTTAGCGTAACCTGAGCCTGAGCGATAGTTGCGAACAAGATGCTGAATAGAGCGATGAATACTTGCTTTTTCATGGTTAAATCAAACAACATACGGGTATTAACGTAAATTCAGGTTGAATATTTTCAGGCTAAATTTACTCAGGAATGGGCAAAAAAGAAGTCCCGCAGGTAAAGCTTACCTACGGGACTCGTCTTTTTTCTTAAGCGTTACAGAATGGCTTCTGCCAATACGAGGATTTTGTTGTTCAATACCTCTACGACACCGCCATCTACTGTATACGTCTTTTGTCCGTCTTTCGTCTCGACAACCACCGGACCTTTACCGATCGTACTCACTAAAGGAGCGTGGTTATTCAAAATCTGAAACGAACCCTGGGTGCCCGGAAAAGAAGCCGAAACCGCTTCACCAGCAAACACCTTTTTATCGGGAGTAATAATTTCGATGAACATGGTCAGTCTTCTGTTTATAGTTTTCCGTTTTCAGTTGGCTGTTTTCAGTTTACAATCTAATCAAGAACTGTAAACTAAAAACCGAAAACTGTAAACTATTTAGAAGCTTCGGCCAGTAATTTCTCGCCTTTTACTACTGCGTCTTCAATCGTACCTACGAGGTTAAAGGCTGCTTCAGGCAGGTGATCGTAATCACCAGCGATGATTTTGTTAAAGCCTTTAATCGTTTCTTCGATGGAAACGAATACCCCTTTCAGACCCGTAAACTGTTCAGCTACGTGGAAAGGTTGAGACAGGAAGCGTTGTACGCGACGAGCCCGTGATACCGTTTGCTTATCTTCTTCGGATAATTCGTCCAGACCAAGGATGGCGATGATATCCTGCAATTCGTTGTAGCGTTGCAGAATCATTTTCACGGCCATTGCACAGTTATAGTGAGCATCACCTAGTACTTCGGGGCTCAGGATACGGCTGGTAGAATCCAGAGGATCCACCGCAGGATAGATACCCAGCGAAGAAAGTTTACGGCTCAATACCGTAGTTGCATCCAAGTGAGCGAAAGTCGTCGCTGGAGCGGGGTCAGTTAAGTCATCCGCAGGTACGTAAACGGCCTGTACAGAAGTAATAGAACCACGCTTGGTTGACGTAATACGCTCCTGCATGGCACCCATTTCCGTAGCCAGCGTAGGTTGGTAACCTACCGCTGAAGGCATACGACCTAACAGAGCGGATACCTCAGAACCAGCCTGAGTAAAGCGGAAGATGTTATCGATAAAGAACAGGATATCGCGACCCTGACCTTCACCATCGCCATCACGGAAGTGTTCCGCTACGGTCAGACCTGAAAGGGCTACCCGTGCACGTGCTCCCGGAGGTTCGTTCATCTGTCCGAACACGAGCGTAGCTTTGGAATCTTTCAGAGATTCGTCGTCTACTTTAGACAGATCCCATCCGCCTGCTTCCATGGAATGGTTGAACGCTTCACCATACTTGATTACGCCTGACTCGATGAATTCGCGGAGAAGGTCATTTCCTTCACGCGTACGCTCACCAACACCAGCGAATACGGAAAGACCACCGTATACTTTCGCGATGTTGTTGATCAATTCCTGAATCAATACCGTTTTACCTACCCCGGCACCACCGAAAAGACCAATTTTACCCCCTTTTACGTAAGGAGCTAACAAGTCAATTACTTTAATACCTGTAAATAATACTTCGGTTGAAGTAGCCAGTTCATCGAACTTAGGAGCCGCCCGGTGAATAGAAAGGCTGCCTTCTCCACTGGGCTGTGACATACCGTCAATAGCCTCACCAACGACGTTGAACAGACGGCCACGAATGGCATCGCCTGAGGGCATGACAATGGTTTTACCATGGTGAAGTACCTCAATACCCCGATAGAGACCTTCGGTCGCGTCCATAGCGATCGCACGTACGCGGTCTTCGCCTAAGTGCTGCTGAACTTCCAGAATAACTTTCTGACCGTTGGATTTCGTTACTTCGAGGGCATCAAGGATAGCCGGCAGGGATGAACCTTCTTCTTCGAAACTCACGTCCACAACCGGTCCGATCACTTGGGTAATCTTACCTTTATTGACTGCGTTTGCCATTGAATATGAATAGTTACTGGGAGATTGCAAATTTTCCCGCAAAATTAGATTACGATTCGCGTAATCCCAAAGTCAATATTGGATATTTCCGCGAAAAAAACTGAATAACTATAATAAGGTACGTAGAATTGTATTCAAAGTTATCCTAAGGGCCTTTCTGAACGTATTTTTACCCCATGCAAGAACCTGTTTTTTCTTCTTTCGTTCCGACGACCCTTAACTGCCGGGGTCGATTAGTTTCGATTCAGACGCCCGTAGTGATGGGTATTATCAATATTACCCCCGATTCTTTCCACGCTGGAAATCGATTTGGCGATCCCGAAGGGATTCGACAAAGGGCCGAAAAAATGCTTTCCGAAGGGGCTACTTTTCTGGATATCGGTGGCTATTCTACCCGACCTGGAGCGGATGATGTGCCCGAAGAAGAAGAGATCCGACGGGTGTTACTGGCCGTGGAAACGATTCTCAAACATTTCCCGGATGCCTTGCTTTCCATTGATACGTTCCGGTCGAACGTAGCCCGCCGAGCTATCGAAGCCGGAGCATCCCTGATTAACGACGTTTCGGGTGGTTTGCTCGATGAAGCCATGTTTCAGACAGCCGCCGAGCTGCAAGTTCCTTACGTGCTGATGCACATGCGAGGCACTCCCCAAAACATGGCCAGCCTGAATCAGTACGAAAATCTGGTAACTGAAGTAATAGATGAGTTACTGGTTCGGGTAACTCTGGCTCGGGAAGCGGGCATTAAGGATATTATTCTGGATCCTGGTTTCGGCTTCGCGAAAAACGCCGATCAGAATTATGAGTTACTGGCTCAGGCGGAAGCTTTCGGCGTCTTTGGTTTACCCCTATTAATTGGGCTATCACGGAAAAGCATGGTCTGGAAAAAACTGGGAATTCCACCCTCCGAAGCTCTCAATGGAACGACGGTTCTGAATACCATCGCCTTGCAAAAAGGAGCAACTATTTTGCGGGTACACGATGTCCGGGAAGCCATGGAAACAATTCAGATTATGCAATGGCTAAATCGGTATTAATCGTTACTCACAAAACCCTGAAGGGGTTTATCAGGCTTCCCTCAGTTTATACACCAAAAGAATTATCTTTAGCCCCAATTATTTTCTTCTTTCATGGCAGCTACTTTTTTCCTTAATGGCGAATTTCTTCCCGAAGAACAAGCCAAGCTTAACATCACGGATTTAGGCCTGTTGCGGGCCTACGGAATCTTCGATTTTTTCCGGTGTATCGACGGGAAACCCATTTTTCAGGAAGATCACCTCGACCGCTTTAATCGTTCGGCGGAGCTAATGGGCTTGAACATTCCAGCCAGTCGCGAGCAGCTACGGGAAATCATTGCCGAGCTGATTCGCCTCAATCCTCATGCCTTATTAGGTCTGAAACTGGTACTGACGGGCGGGTATTCTCCCGATGGTTTTGCCCCCGCCGAGCAATCAAACTTTTTCGTAATTGCCAAGCCCTTTGAGTTTAAAGATCCCGAAAAAGGGCTGCACTTTATGAGCGTAGAACACCAGCGACAACTCGCCGAAGTAAAGTCACTGGATTACCTGCTTCCCATTTATTTATTGCGGAAGCAACGCGAAATGGGAGCCGACGACGTATTATACTATGAAAACGGTCTGATTACTGAATCTTCACGTTCCAATGTTTTTGTGGTCAAAGGCGATACCCTGATTACCCCAGCCGAGGGAATGTTACGCGGGATTACCCGGAAGCACATCCTGAATTTTGCTCAGCGTGAACTGAAAGTAGAAGAACGTGAAGTAACGCTCGAAGAGACTCTACAGGCGGATGAATTATTCACCACGGGTTCAACCAAACGCATTGTTCCGGTTACCAAAATTGATAATCGTCCCATTGGTTCAGGCCAGCCCGGTCCCATTACACGTCAGTTGTACGAGCGGTTTTTAACGTACGAAAAAGAAACGAATTGAAGCGATTTATTGGCCTATACCTGATTTGGGGAGCTATTTTTCAAGCCTGCGGGCAAGCTCCCCCAACCTTACCTTCCTGGCAGTCCAGCACCTGCGATAGTTCCCGGCAAGTAACTAGCCTGAGTTTATACGACCTCATTACGCCCGTCTATAAAACCGACAGTTTACGCGAGCAGACCCTGGGCGTGAGTCGCGTGCTGGCTTTTGTCAAAGACGAACCCGGCACTTTCCATTTTTTGGGTTCGCATCGTTCCGGCTCACCTACGGACTCTCTGCCTGCCCCTACGTCCCGACTGGATAGTATGCAGCGACACGCCTATTTTACGGCCATCACCGAGGACCCGCTGTACTTGTACAACCGCTGGGCCTGGCTACTGGATACCACCCGCCAGGCTTTTCTGGTTCGTCGCGACTCACTGGTGGATTCACTTCGGCGGCAATTGCCGAATTATGAAGTGAAGGTTATTTCTGATTTACGAAGTGCGGAGTTACAAACCAAACTGCTGGGACGAGGCCGCAGTATGGCTCCCATTTCCTTTCATCAGTTAGGGCTGGCGGCAGATTTAGGCTTCTTTCGGCATGGCAGACTCGTTCGTAACGCCGGACCTTACGAGGCTATTGGTGACCTAACCCCCTATTACCAGTTAATCTGGGGCGGAAATTTCGTGGGCTTTGTTGATCCGCCGCATTTTCAGCTATACCGAAATGCTGCCGCTTTCCTGAAAGACTTCCCTTTGTTACGCTTTGAATTTGAGCCTTTCTATGATCGTTACCTCCAACGCGTTCAGCAAAAAATCGAGGCAAACAAGGAATACGAGGTAGAAGATACCAAAGAGTTATTATCCACCCTCAATGAGTATCGAAGTCAGTTTCCCTGTCCCTGCCAGTCCATTGCGGTTATGGATACGACCAGGCTTCAATCGCCAAAAATAGCTACCCTTTCTGCTGATGATCTAGTCATTGTGGGTGATTTAAAGGAACAGCGTTTAAACATCTGGCGAGGAAGCCATTTACTAGTTTCTTACCGCCTTGGAATCTGGCGGTAATATGTTAAGATTTGAAAAATAATACTTAATTTTCCGCAGTTCTGTTTCTGGAATACTATTTTTCAGAAATCAGAACGGTAATAAAAATTCAACCTTAACACAGTAGTATCATGGGATTGATCTCATTCATGAAGGGAGTCGGCGAGAACCTCTTCGGCAGTAAAGAAGAAGAAACGAAAGTAGCTCAGGCAAAGCCCGAAGAAGTAGAACCGCTACGGGCTGGAGCTTTACTACAAAAAGTAAAAAGTCTGGGCTTGACTTACAAAAACTTAACCATCAAAACAGCCGGTTCTACGGTCGTGTTGGAAGGTGAAGTAGACAACCAGGAAGACGCCGAAAAAATTGCTTTGACGGTGGGTAATGTTACCGGAGTAGAGCAGGTAGACAACCGCATCCGGGTAACGGCTCCCAAGCCCGAAGCTCAGTATCACACCGTTGAAAAAGGCGATTCATTGTCAAAAATTGCGGGTAAATTCTACGGCGATGTCATGAAATACCCCATCATTTTTGAAGCAAACAAACCGATGCTGAAAGATCCTGATCTGATCTATCCTGGTCAGGTATTACGGATTCCACCGCTGGAAAGCTAGGATTATAACCTATTCAACAAAACGTCCCGTTTTTCTGAAACGGGACGTTTTGTTTTTAAACATCTTCTCAGATTTTGGGCTTTATTATACGGATTCATCTATTCCCCTACGGCCCATGCGTTCAACCAAACAATACGTTAATCTCAGTCATAATAAAGTTGAAAATCACCTCAAAACCTTACAAAACGAGTTTGAGGAAACGGTTACCCCTACGGATACGGTTACCTATAAACTACGTCAGTTTTTCTGGTCAAACTTCTTTGGCTTTGTATACCATTACTTCAAAAGTCGTTTCGGCAAACGCTATCCTTACCAGTCTTATCCGAAAGACGGCGATTCGGGGGTTTACCAAATCCCGGAAAACACGACCCTAGCTCTGCTTTCCGACTGGGCAACGGATACCGTTGAGTCGGATTTGGTGGGACGACTCGCGGCACGCTACAACACCGATTATACCCTGCACCTAGGCGATGTTTATTTTGTAGGAGCACCGAAGGAACTTCGGGCCAACTTCCTGAACCCCGATGCCTCCTGGCCCTGGGGAAAGAACGGAAGTCTGGCCCTGTCAGGTAACCATGAAATGTACTCCAACGGACGGGGTTATTTCGAAGAATTATTACCCCGCATGGGCGTTGATCAGGCGGGCGTACGGGTGAGTCAAAAGGCAGGTTTTTTCTGTCTGGAAAACGCACACTGGCGGATCATTGGACTAGATACGGGTTATACTTCCGTTCGGAATCCGATCATGGAAATCCTCAATCCACCGGATTGCCGCCTGAAAGACGTGCAGATCCAGTGGTTAAAAGAACAAGTCAAGCTCGGTGATCCGAACGATCCACGCGGGATTATTTTCTTAAGCCATCATCCCGTTTTCTCCGTATTCAGAAATGCCTTCCCCAAACCCGGCGAACAGCTTCGGAAAATACTGGGCAATGGAGACCGTCCGGTAGCCTGGATTTACGGACACGAACACCGAATGGTAATTTATCACACCCAGAATTTACCGAACAGCCTCACCGTTCACGGTCGTTGCATTGGTCACGGCGGTATGCCCGTGGAACTCAAAGCCCCCGAAACCCACGATCCGATTTACTTCATGGACGACCGCATCCGCGAGCGACTCCGCCGCCGAAATATTAGCTACAACGGCTTTGCCTATCTGGAATTAAAAGGCCCCAAAGCCCTCATGAAATACATCGACATGGAAGACACCATGATTTTCCAAGAAAGCTGGCGAGTGGAAAATGGGGCAGTGATTGTGGAACAGGCTGACGCTACGTAGAGACGCGTCTGATTTCTTGCCTACTTATTAAGGTGATATTCAGGGAAACGCTAGTAAGCTTTTAACCCTCCCTTTGTTGGTGGACGCTTCGCTAAACACCTAACGACGGCGAGAAAAGGCTATCAGAAAAATCTGACAGCTTTTTCTATTTAAACTTACTCTTCTCTATTAATCCTTTATTAGGTGAAAAATTTCACCTAATAAGATGTTTTGGACTTGGATTTGGAAACCAGTCCTTTGTATTTTTGAAGATTATCAGTGTCACTGAACAGTGATATCGGCAACAGGAAATGGTTCTGAAAGACATGTTGCGTATTACATAGAATTACCTTTTCTGCCATGGCATTTAATGAAGATTCGAGGGTAAAAATACCCGCCATCCTGCACTTGTGTAGAATGGGTTATACCTATATCCCTAAACGTCAGCAGAATAGACTAGAGGAGAATAATATCTTCCCTGAAATTTTCAAAAAAAGTATCGCTGCCATTAATGACATTTCCGAACATGAAGCGGAGGTGGAATTACAGGAACTTAGTATCAAGCTGCATTCAGACGACCTCGGACGGGACTTCTATCGTAGGCTGGTTAGCACGTCAGGGAAAAAGCTCATCGACTTTCAGAATTTTCATCGAAATACGTTTCATGTTACAACAGAGCTTACCTATAAAAACGGAGACGAAGAGTTTCGGCCAGACATTACCTTGTTGATCAATGGAATGCCTCTGGTATTTATTGAAGTAAAAAAGCCAAATAACCGGGAGGGGGTACTGGCCGAACGCAGCCGTATCAATACTCGATTTGCCTTAAAGGAGTTTACTACTTTTACGAATATTACCCAGTTGATGCTCTTCTCCAATAACATGGAGTACGAAGATGGCGTAACCGATCCGGTTATGGGAGCCTACTACGGAACACCATCTAAAACTGGGGTGCTTTTCAATTATTTCCGCGAAGAAGAAATTCTGAATTTAACTCATCTGCTGAAACCTGAAGACACAGAACTGGAAAATCTGGTGCTGAAGGATAACAATATAGTAGCAATCAAGCATACCGATGAGTTTAAGACCAATAAGCATTTTGACACCCCTACCAATCGTTTGCTGACTTCTCTCTTGAGTGGGGAGCGACTAGCGTTTTTCCTGCAATTTGGAATTGCCTACGTAGAAGATGATAAAGATGGAAAGCTGGAACTGCAGAAACACATCATGCGGTATCCGCAGTTGTTTGCAACGAAAGCCCTCGCTCAGAAGCTGGATGGTGGTACGAAGCAAGGGATTATCTGGCATACGCAAGGAAGCGGCAAAACCGCTTTGGCATTTTTCAATGTGAAGTTTCTGACCGATTATTTCCAGAAAAAGAATACAATCCCGAAATTTTACTTCATCGTCGATCGGCTGGATTTGGCTAACCAGGCTAAAAATGAGTTTCGTTCCAGAGGGTTATCCGTTCGGCTGGTCAACTCACGCGAAGAGTTTATCCGGGATATGAAGCGAGTTGGAGCGGTACAGAACCACTCGGGAGAAATGGAAATTTCGGTGGTAAATATTCAGAAATTTACTGAAGACACGAAAGTGCTGGAAGAGCTGGATTACGACCTGAATATCCAACGGGTGTATTTTATTGACGAAGCCCACCGAAGCTACAATCCAAAAGGCAGTTATCTGGTTAATCTCCTAAAATCTGATACGAAATCCATTCGAATTGCCCTGACTGGAACACCACTACTGAAAGAAGTGGCGAAAGACTACGATTCCAAAGCATTATTCGGCAATTATATCCATACGTATTATTACAACCGATCCATCGCCGATGGATACACGCTTCGACTCATACGGGAAGGCATTGATACGACGTACAAAATGCAAATGAAGGACGTCATTCAACAGATCAACATCCTTCAGGGGGAAATTTCCAAAAGCGAGATTTTTGCCCATCCCCGATTTGTGGAGCCGATGCTGGAGTACATCGTGAATGATCTGAAGACGTTCCGGAAAACAAATAACGATTATACGCTTGGCGGAATGGTCGTTTGCGACAGTGCCGATCAGGCAAAAGAACTCTTTGCCCAGTTTGAAGGTCGTCAGCGTTCCGAAGCGTCTTCCTTGCCAATGGCGGCTGAAGGAATCGAAGTATATGCCAGCAAACATGATTTAAAAGCCAGCCTGATTCTCCACGATGTTAATAGCAAAGACGACCGTGAGAAAGATATTAAGGCATTTAAACGTGGGGAGATTGATTTGCTCTTCGTTTATAATATGCTGTTGACGGGTTTCGATGCCAAGCGATTGAAGAAACTGTACCTGGCTCGCGTGGTAAAGAACCACAACCTGCTTCAAACGCTGACTCGGGTCAATCGTCCGTATAAAAATTATCGGTTCGGGTACGTGGTCGACTTCGCCGACATCACGAAAGAGTTTAGACTGACGAACCAGAATTATTTCGAAGAATTGCAGGGCGAATTGGGAGATGAATTCCAGAACTACTCCAATCTGTTTAAGTCTCCCGAAGAGATTACCAGCGATATCGAAGGTATTCAGGAAAAACTCTTTGACTTTGATACGCACAACGCCGAAAAGTTTCGGTTGCAGATCGACGAAATCAGGGATAAAAAGCAGTTGCTGGAACTGCAAAAAGTACTCACGCAAGCAAAGGAACTCCGTAATATCATTCGCCTACAAGGGCAGGATGAGTTACTGAAACTACTTGATTTCAATAAACTGAATCAGTTATTGGCAGAAGTACAGCGACGGCTGGATATTCTGAATCTGGTAGACGACCTGAATCAGCACGAAGAAACGTCAAACCTACTGAACCTGGCTTTAGAAGATATTTTCTTCCAGTTTACCAAAGTTTCGGAAGAGGAAATGATCCTGGCCGATCGTCTGCGAAATCAGCTTCGCAAAACTCGGGAGGAATTACAACGTAACTTTGATCCAAAAGACCCGGCTTTTATATCCCTGAAAGAAGAACTGGAACGTATTTTCCGAAACAAGAATCTCGATGAGGTTTCGCAGGAGGACATGCGGGAAAACATTGGTTTGCTGAACCGTATTTACGACGAAGTGAAAGAACTTAATCGTCAGAATGCCCTGCTGAAAGCGAAGTACGATGAGGACGAAAAATACGCCCGCGTACATAAACGGCTGATGACCGATTATAAAATTTCGGCTCCTAAAATGCAGGTTTACGATGCTCTGATGAGTACGAAAGCTCAGGTAGACGGCATTTTCCTGAACAATATCAATCTGTTGCAAAACGATGCGTATTTCAGGGATGAAGTGATGAGCATTGTGATTGACCAGTTCATTGATACCAAAAAGATTGATCTGGATTATAACACTACGGAATCCATCAATCACCTCATTGTGAAAGAATATTTACACCAATACAAATAGTACAGATGAGCGAAAGTGAATTTAAGAAGAAGACCAAAGTACTCATCGACGACCTGAAGAGTGTTTGTGCCAATTACGGTCTTGGCAATCATGCCAGTGAATTTGACATCATTACGCAGGTGTTTTTGTATAAATACCTGAACGATAAGTTTATATACGAAGCCAAACGGATTAATCCAGTACTGGCCGAAGCTGAAAACTTTCAGACCGCTTACGAAGCAATGCCCGAAAGCGAGCGGAAATTTTTGCTGGCTCGTATCGGCAACAAAGCGGCCCGTCTGCAACCCGAGCAACTGATTTCGTACCTGTACAATAACTCGAATCAGCCTGACTTTGCCGAGGCGTATTTCGATGGAACCCTACGGAGCATCAGTGCGGATAATGTGAACCTGTATTCCGTCAAATCAACGTCGGGTGCGAAGGACAAAATGTTCGATGACATCAGTCTGTATATTAAGGATTCGTCGGAACGGGATGCCTTCTGTCGGGCGTTAATTAATAAAGTCGTTGATACGAATTTTGAGCGGATGTTCTCGGAGAAATACGACTTCTTCGCCGAAATTTTTGAGTACCTCATTAAAGATTACAATAGTGACAGCGGCGGGAAATACGCCGAGTACTACACGCCCCACGCAGTAGCCCGTATCATGGCGGCTATTCTGGTGAACGAAACCGACGTGCATGGCGTGAAAGTGTATGATCCCAGTGCAGGGTCAGGCACGTTGCTGATGAACATTGCCCATGCCATTGGCGAAAAAAACTGTAGTATTTACTCGGAAGATATTTCGCAAAAGTCGGCGGGTATGCTGCGACTGAACCTGATTCTGAATAGCTTGTCGCATTCCATTCCGAATATTATCAAGGGGAATACCATTCTTCAGCCTTCCTATAGTCAGGAACGATTTGATTACATCGTATCGAATCCGCCCTTTAAGCTCGACTTCTCCGATTACCGTGAAGATCTGACCAAAGACAGTTTCAAAGACCGATTCTTTGCGGGTATCCCCAACGTACCCAAGGCTAAGAAAGAGAGCATGGCCATTTACCTGCTCTTCATCCAGCACATTATGTACAGCCTTTCCGAAAAAGGAAAAGCGGCGGTGGTGGTTCCTACGGGGTTCATCACGGCCCAGAGTGGCATTGAGCGGAGCATACGCGAGGCACTAGTGCAACGCGGCTGGCTGCGGGGCGTGGTGAGTATGCCCAGCAATATTTTTGCCAGTACGGGCACCAACGTATCCATTGTATTTATGGATAAAAATGCCGACAAAAATCAGGTGGTGCTGGTGGATGCATCTAAGCTGGGCGATACGGTCAAGGAAGGGAAAAACCAGCGAACCGTATTGACCCGAACGGAAGAAAACCAGATCATCGACGCCATGAACCAGAAACGGGCCATGGAAGATTTCTCGGTAGTGGTAAATGCGGAGCAAATTGAAGAAAAAAATTACAGTTTATCCGCCGGGCAATATTTTGATGTAAAGATTGAGTACGTTGAGATTACAGCGGATGAATTTGCGGAGAAAATGACTGATTTTGAAAATAATTTGTCGAAGTTTTTCAGAGAATCTAGTATACTAGAAGAAAATATTAAGAATACAATCAATAAGCTAAAATATGTCTGAGTTTACTTTATACAAATTTTGCAATTTATATGAAATGAGTTCTGGAATTTCGTCTACTCCTGAACAAGCTGGTCACGGCTTCCCATTTCTTTCCTTCAGTGTAGTCTTTAATAATTATTTTCTACCTAGTAAACTGCCCGATTTAATGAATACATCGGACAAAGAGAGAAAAAAATATTCAATTAAGGAAGGGGACATTTTTCTAACTAGAACAAGCGAAGTTTTAGATGAATTGGCAATGAGTTCTGTAGCCACTAAAGATTACGATAATGCTACTTATAGTGGTTTTTTAAAAAGGTTAAGACCTATTCAGAAAAATATTACATACCATAAGTTTATGGCATTTTATCTTCGAAGTAAATTCTTTAGAAAAACGATGGAGAATAATGCTATTATGACATTAAGAGCAAGTTTTAATGAGCAAATATTTTCTTATATAAATTTATTAATTCCTCCATTTAGTGAACAAAAAAAAATTGGAGACTTTCTATTTACAATACATCAAAAAATAGAATTAAACAACCGTATCAACACCGAACTAGAGCAAATGGCGAAAACGCTGTATGATTACTGGTTCGTACAGTTTGATTTTCCTAATGAAGAAGGAAAACCGTATCGTGCTTCTGGTGGTGAAATGGTTTATAATGAAGTACTAAAAAGAGAAATTCCGGCGGGTTGGGAAGTTGGAACATTAGAGGAAATTATAAACTTAGAATATGGTAAACCTTTAAAGGAAAGTGATAGATCTGGCAATGGCTTTCCTGTTATGGGATCAAATGGAATAGTAGGTTATCATGAAAAATTTCTTGTAAAAGGTCCTGGAATTGTTGTAGGAAGAAAAGGCTCTGCTGGAGAAATAACGTGGGTTAATAATAATTTTTTTCCAATTGATACTACCTATTATATCACAGATAAAAGAGGACTTGACTTTTTAGGTTTTCACTATTACTTATTAAAAAAAGTTAATCTTAAGAAAATAGAATCAAGTTCAGCGGTTCCAGGTTTGAATAGGAATGTTGTTTACTCAATAAAATCTGAGATTCCTATTCTTTCTATTGTACAGAGATTTTCTGAATTAGTAAAACCGTTTTTTGACAAGATTGCAATAAACGAGCAACAAAACCAGCAACTCGCCAGCCTCCGCGACTGGTTATTACCTATGTTAATGAACGGTCAAGTTACTGTCGGAGAATAAACATGGCAAAAGTCTTTAAAGAAGTTAATTACCCCTTACTTACCCTGATTCAGCAAATAGAATTAGGCATCATTGGCTTACCCGATTTACAGCGTCCTTTCGTATGGCCTGATACTAAAGTCCGTGATCTTTTTGATAGTTTGTATAAAGGGTACCCCGTGGGCTATTTTCTGTTCTGGGCCAACGCCAATGTGGGTGGACACAAGGGTATCGGTACGGATCACAAACAGAAACACCCCGATCTGCTGATTGTCGATGGGCAACAACGGTTAACGTCGCTGTATGCCGTGATGAAAGGACAGGAAGTCATCCGGGAGAATTACGACAAAGCTACCATACGGATTGCCTTCAATCCCCTAGAGGAGAAATTTGAAGTTCCTGACGCTTCCATTCAGAAAAACCCGCGGTACATCCAGAACATCTCGGTGCTCTGGCAGCCGGATACGTATCTGGACGAAGTGATGGATGAATACATTGAGCGATTAAAGAGTAGCGTAGAACTCAGTCGCGATGATATCCGGAGAATCAAACGCATCATCAATGATCTGAAAAACCTGGAAAACTACACCTTCTCGGCACTGGAACTTTCGCATACGATTTCGGAAGAGCAAGTCGCGGACGTGTTTGTTCGTATCAATTCACAGGGAAAGAAACTCAATCAGGCCGACTTTATTCTCACGCTCATGAGCGTATTCTGGGAAGACGGCCGCCGCGAACTAGAAGAATTTTGCCGACAGTGCCGACTGCCCAGTAAAAATACACCGTCCCCGTATAACTACCTCATTGAGCCTGATCCGGATCAGCTGTTACGGGTATCCATTGGCCTAGCCTTTCACCGGGCCGCTCTGAGGCATGTATACAGCATTTTACGGGGCAAAGATCTTGACTCGGGTGATTTCAGCACGGAGCGTCGGGACGGCCAGTTTGAAAAGCTAAAAATCGCTCAAGCGAAAGCCCTTGATCTGCAACACTGGCACGAGTTCATCAAAGCCATTAAACAGGCCGGGTTCGCCCATGCCAACTACATCAGTTCGGCTAACAATCTGCTGTATGCGTACGTACTTTTCCTGATTGGTCGGGAAGAGTACCGCATGGAACTCTACGAGCTCAAGCGACTCATGGCCCGCTGGTTTTTCATGTCATCTCTGACCGGACGGTATACGGGTTCGCCAGAATCCATGATGGAAGGAGATTTGACCCGCTTGCGTAGCATCACCGATGCAGAAGGTTTCCGAATGGCATTGGATGAAATCATCGATAGTAAACTAACGAACGATTTCTGGGATAAAACCCTGCCGCTGGATTTGGCTACCTCGTCTTCTCAAAGTCCATCCCTATACGCCTATTATGCGTCCCTGTACATCTTGGATGCGTATGGCTTATTCTCAAAACTCAAGGTTTCTGATCTGCTACAGGAAGGACTGAAAAGTAAAAAATCAGCATTGGAACGGCACCATTTGTTTCCGAAAGCCTGGTTGCAGCGGAATGGTGTCACAGAAAAGCGGGATACGAACCAGATAGCCAATTATGCATTGGTTGAATGGAGTGATAACATCTCCATTGCGGATACGCATCCAGCCGGATATTTACCTGCATACATAAGTCGACTCACTACGCAGGAACAGGAAAAAATGGCTTATTGGCACGCCTTACCCGAAAATTGGGAAACGCTTTCGTATACTGATTTTCTAATGCTTCGCCGACAAAAAATTGCTCTGGTCATTAAAGATGCGTTTTTGATGTTAAAAAGTTGATTAACGACAAAGAGCTGCCTCTTGTCTTGAAGTAGCTCTTTGTCGTTGAATGATCTAATACTCGTCAATCCATTTGATTTAAGCAGGTTGTCAGCAACTGGGATAGTAATTTAGATTAATCCCTATGCTATAATTTTAAATTCATAAATTAGGGAATTCGATCTTTATACCAAGGTTTAGAATTTAAATGAGGAACCTGCCAAAAGCGTTTTTCTTACTTCGCCAACTCCTCTTCCAAATCAATCTCCGTATAATCTTTCACGCATTTACGAACACTGGTAAAGGTTTCGAATTCTTCGGCTTTGTGCGTGGTGGTCAGGATGATGGCTTCCATACCCGCGTTGAAGGCCGTGCGGGCTCCCGTGGGAGAATCTTCGAATACCAGACAGGCTTCCGGTTCCACGCCCAGCGTCTGAGCTACCTGAAAAAATACGCTCGGGTCAGGCTTGCCTTTCTTGACATCGCGGTCACAAACGATGGCTTTGAAGTAGTGCCGGATGTTGAGGTTATCGAGCACATAATCCACGTTCTCGTAGCGGGCCGCCGTGCCAATGCCCATTGGAATATTCAGCTCTGCGGCTTTCGCCAGTAACTCGGGTAAGCCGTCAATGAGGCGAAGCTGCTCCAGGAATATCTCCCGATACCGGGCTTCTTTCTCCGCTGAAATACGATCTCTTTCTTCAAACGTATACTGATCACCGAAAATCCGTACCAGAATATCATCGTTCATGCCGTGGCAGGTAGCAATGACCTCCTCCAGGGTCAACTCCTTCCCTACCTCGGCCAGTTTCGATTGCCAGGCGTGGTGGTGAACCATCATGTTATCCACCATCGTCCCATCCATATCGAAGATTAAAGCTTTCTTTTTCATGAGGCAAAGGTAGTTTTCAGTTGGCTGTTTACCGTTTTCTGTGGACGTTAATAATGAAATCTTAATCCTGTACATGGCCTACCGTACTTAACCACAGAGTTCCTCAGAGTTATGCACAGTGTTACTCTGTGTTATAACTCTGAGGAACTCTGTAGTTAATTTTAACTAACTGAAAACGGTAAACCAACAACTGACAACTAATAGAAGACTCCGTAAATTGTCAGAATCAGGCCTGTGATGGTTAGGGCTCCGATCAGGAAGGGCGTGGATACCTTGAACCAGTTGGATTCCACCATAAAGGCTTTGGGGTTATCTTTGCCTTTGGATTCGAATAAGCTAATCGCTACGTGAACGACTACGCAAATCCAGAATACGGTACCCATGCGGTTCAGGAAAGGCATATCAGGAGCCTGGTATTTGAACAGCGTGGACAAAGGAATACTCAACAGGGCCGATACTAGAGCTCCATTGGTAGTCGCTTTTTTCCAGAAGAAACCTAATAGGAAAATCGCCAGAATACCCGGAGAAATGAAGCCAGTATACTCCTGAATGTACTCAAAACCCTGACCGAAATTCCGCAGCAAAGGACTCAGGATTAACGCGATACCAAAAGCAACCACAATAGAAACCCGACCCAGCCAAACGGTTTGTTTCTCATCCAGATTGGTATTGAAGAATTTCTTGTGAATGTCCAGTACGTAAATAGTGGAGATACTGTTTGCCTTTCCCGCCAGCGAGGCTACAATAGCCGCCGTCAGAGCCGCGAACGCCAGTCCTTTCAGACCTGCGGGTAATAAGTTTAGCAATACGGGGTACGAGTTATCAGGCTTCACAATTCCCCCCTCGGTAATTCCCTGAACGATGGACGGATCGGCATTTTCCTGAAACAATACGTAAGCCGCCAGACCGGGTAATACCACGATGAAAGGCATCATTACTTTCAGAAACGAAGCAAAAAGCAAACCATTACGGGCCGTACTCAGATCCGCACCCAGAGCTCGCTGGGTAATGTACTGGTTACAGCCAAAGTAGTTGAAGTTCACAATCCACTGACCGCCGATGATGAACATCATCATACCGGGTAACTGGTTATAGGCATCAATAAACCCACCGCGACCATCGTGCACGCTATACTGCCCCGGTGAAAACACCATGTGCATGTGGCTGTCGGCCTTTTCTTTCAGCAGGCTTAATCCCTCCAGCACACCGGAACCCGTACCTACGCGATCCGAAAGTAAATCCAGAGCCAGATACGTAGTGGCTAAACCACCCACTACCAGACAAACCACCTGAATAACGTCGGTATAACCGATTACCTTCATCCCACCCAGGGTAATAAATACGGCAAAGACCGTCAGGAAGATGGCGGACGGCATGAAGCCAAAACCCGTCATTTTTTCGAGACTAATTGCTCCCAGGTAAATGATGGAAGTCAGGTTAACGAGAATGTACAGTAACAGCCAGAATACCGCCATGATCGTCGCTAGTCGCCCGTCGTACCGAATCTGGAGAAACTGCGGCATGGTGTATATCTTGTTTTTGATATACATGGGCAGGAAGTAAATGGCGATGATAATCAGCGAGAAAGCTCCGGCTAACTCGTACACTGAAATAGCCAGCCCTAATTGAAAGGCCTGCCCGCTCATGCCAATGAACTGTTCTGCTGAAATGTTGGAAGCGATGATAGATGAACCAATGGCCCACCACGTAAGCGACCCTTCAGCCAAAAAGAAGTCCTTGGAATCGGCGGTTTGTTTGCCTTTATTTTTGAAGACCCAGTAACCGTAAACGGCCACTATCACGAAATAAATCAGAAAGATCGCGTAGTCAATGGATTCAAGTCCCAGCGTTATCATGCAGGCTTAGAGGATTTGTTAGGATAGAGATAAGTGCTTTTTAACTAACAGCCTTGACCATAATAGGCATCTTTGCCATGCTTACGGAAGAAGTGCTTGTCAATCAGGGTTTGTTTCAGTCGGGGAACGTCTGGGCGAAGCGTGCAGGACAGATAGGCCATTTGAGCAACGGCTTCGAGAACACCGGCGTTGTAAACCGCTTTTTCTGCCGTTTTTCCCCAGGTAAAGGGAGCGTGATTACCGAGAAGGATCATCTCTACTTCTTCATACGAAAGCTGACGACGCTCAAACTCATTCAACACCTGAAAACCCGTTTCGTATTCGTAGTTACCCTTAATCATCTCGTCTTCCATGGGCGGAGCACAGGGAATGTCCGTGGTGAGGTGGTCGGCGTGGGTAGTTCCGAGGATGGGAATATCAAGCTGAGCCTGAGCCCAGGCGGTAGCGTACATGCTGTGCGTATGCACGATGCCGCCAATGTTCTCCCAGTGTTTGAAAAGCACGGCGTGGGTTTTGGTATCCGGAAGAAGGACGCTTGGTTCCTTCCACCACCTGAGCTTCATAATCACAGATGACGATGTCTTCAGGTTTCAGAAATTCGTAGGGGACACCGGAGGGTTTGATGGCAAACACACCTTTTTCCCGATCCACCACCGAGGCATTACCGAAGGTAAAAACCACGAGATTCAGTTTGGGAAGCATCATGTTTGCTTCGTAACACTCCTCTTTTAGACTTTTATAACTCATACCAATGGGGAGTTTTAAATGTTATTGCTGAATATTTTGATCAGTCCTTCGGCTTAGGAATGCCGCTGCCAGCCTTTTCGCTGGCAGCCCACTCCTTTCTTCTTCATAACTTTATTACTTCAAGTAATGCTGCCAGCAAAAGCTGGCTGGATACTACTTATAGCTCACATCATTCCAGCGAAGTTCATTCTTCAGCTGACGCAGATTGGTATCTTTATCGATTACCACCAGTTCGGTACCAAACATATCGGCGAAGTCCTCGATGTATTCGGTCGTCAGGTTTTGGCTGTACACCGTGTGGTGAGCTCCACCGGCCAAAATCCAGGCCGCACAGCCCGTTTGCATATCCGGCTGGGGTTTCCAGAGTACACGGGCTACGGGTAACTTAGGTAATTCCTCCTGAGCTGCCACGGCTTCTACTTCGTTTACCAAAATCCGGAAACGGTTTCCTACGTCGATAACGGACACGTTCAGAGCGGGGCCACCGGCTGCGTTAAATACCAGACGTACAGGATCAGCCTTGCCACCAATGCCCAGCGGGTGAATCTCACAGGAAGCCTGACCATCCGCGATGGAAGGACAGATTTCCAGCATGTGTGAGCCCAATACGAGGTTATTACCAGGACTGAAGTGATAGGTATAATCTTCCATAAAGGAGTTACCCCCTTTCAAGCCACTCGCCATCGTTTTCATGGTACGAACCATGGCCGCCGTTTTCCAGTCGCCTTCGCCACCAAACCCGTAACCCGCCGCCATCAGACGTTGCGAGGCAATACCGGGTAATTGAGCCATACCGTGCAGATCTTCGAAGGTATCCGTATAGGCTTTGTAGTTTCCATCTTCCAGGAAGGCCTTCATGCCTAACTCAATACGAGCAGCTTCGCGAAGGGACTGACGGAATTCACCATCCTGACGTAACGAAGCAGCTACTTTATATTCGTCTTCGTACTCCGAAATCAAACGATCAATTTCAGCGTCGGAGATTTGATTAACGACCTGAACCAGATCACCAATCCCGTGGGTATTCACCGAATACCCAAAGGTCATTTCAGCGGATACTTTGTTACCCTCCGTTACGGCTACATATCGCATGTTGTCGCCAAAACGAACGACTTTCATGCCTTGCATTTCGTAACGAGCTACCGATACCCGAGCCCAAACGCTGATTTTTTGAATCACGTCTTCCTGCTGCCAGTGGCCTACCACTACTTTACGATTCATCCGCATCCGCGACATGATGAAACCGAATTCGCGGTCGCCGTGAGCAGACTGGTTCAGGTTCATGAAGTCCATGTCGATACTACTCCAGGGGATATCGCGATTGAACTGCGTGTGCAGGTGCAACATGGGTTTCTGAAGAGCTTTCAGACCCAGAATCCACATTTTTGCTGGAGAAAAGGTGTGCATCCAGGTAATAATGCCCGCACAATTAGGAGCTACGTTGGCATCCTGAACGATGCGGTAGATTTCTTCGGTAGTTTTAACAACGGGCTTGAAAACGACCCGCACCGGAAGAGAAGCATTTAAATGTTCGGCAATGGTTTTGGAATGTTCATCTACCTGACGGAGTGTTTCTTCTCCGTATAAATGCTGGCTACCCGTTACGAACCAGACCTCAAACTGTTTTAAATCGAGCATGATCTTGATTACTGAAAATCAGTTTATTAATTAAGTAAATCGTTGCAATTTTTATGCTGTTTCGGAGTTACAAATGCCTGACAGATGGCTTTCGGATTGCAAATCCGAAAGAGCTTCTTCCGCGACTGCGTCGCTGGAAAAAGGCGTTTTCAATGCCCAGCGTCACAGACGTTTTTCTCAGGAATCCGCGTTTTATTGGCAATCCTCCTAAACGCCTTTTAAGCGTGTCCCAATAAGGCGGGTTCTTCTTTCCCAAACTCCACAAAGTGACCTAAATCCAGGAATTTCTGATAGAGCTTTTTATAGACTTCTACCTTTTCAGGTTGCGGTTCATAAATCGCATCAAAGCCAGAAGACATCGCCGCCTGGGCTTCGCCTACGTTTGCATGAACACCTGCCGCTACGGAAGCAAACATGGCTGCTCCCAACGCACAAGCCTGATCAGACTTGGCAATTTTGATCGGCATATCCAGGACGTTCGCCAGCGTTTGCATCGCAAAAGCAGACTTCCGGGCCACACCACCAATGGCAATGACCTGTTTGATGGGGACGCCTTCATTCACAAAACGATCCACGATATTTTTCGAACCGTAAGCCGTCGCTTCTACCAGAGCTTTAAATACCCGAGCAGTATCACTGCCCAGATTCAGACCCATGATGGCTCCTTTCAGCGTGTGATTGGCATCCGGCGTGCGACGACCATTGAACCAATCAATAGCCACGGGATCATTTTCAGTCAAGGGTAACTGAATCGCTTTTTCCGATAAATGCGGGATTAATTGCTTGCGGATGGTTTCAGCGGCTTCCTCGCCGAGTAATTCCCGCACGGGTTGCAGCACCAGACGTTGTAACCAGGCATAGATGTCACCATAGGCTGACATCCCGGCTTCCATGCCTAACATGCCGGGAATAACAGAACCATCTACCTGTCCGCAAATGCCGCGAACGAGCAGATTACCTATTTCTTCGGTTGGTGCTACGAGCATATCGCAAGTAGACGTTCCGATCACTTTACAAAGCGAATACGCTTCAATGGTTCCCCCCACGGCACCCATATGAGCATCGAACGCTCCTACGCCGATGATCGCCTGATCGGAAATGCCCAGTTTTTCAGCCCATTCCTTAGAGATTTGGCCCATGGCTTCATCTGAAGTATAAGTATCCTGGAATAACCGATCCCGAAGGCCACTTAGTAAGGGATCGAGCTTCGTCAGGAATTCTTCGGAAGGCAGGCCATCGAAGTCTTCGTGCCAGAGAGCCTTATGGCCCGCCGCACAACGACTGCGTTTTAGGGTTAAGGGGTTGGTGTTACCCGTCAAAACGGCGGATACCCAGTCACAATGTTCAATCCAAGAAAAGGCTTTTTCTCTTACTTGCTCATCGACCCGCAGCGTTCGCAGAATTTTTGACCAGAACCATTCGGAAGAATAAATGCCACCAACGTATTTAGTGAAGTCAGGGTCCCAGGAGTGAGCTAAATCGTTGATTTCCTGGGCTTCTTTATTCGCCGTATGATCTTTCCAGAGAATAAACATTCCGTTTGGATTCTCTGCAAATTCGGGTAATAAAGCCAGCGGAGTTCCATTTTCATCCACCGGGCCGGGCGTTGAGCCTGTAGTATCTACGGAGATTCCTACGACGTTCTGACGCACTTCTTCGGAAGCTCCTTTCAAGGCTTCCTTGATGGTATATTCCAGCCCTTCGAGGTAGTCGAGCGGATGCTGGCGGAACTGCGAATGCGGGGCATCGCAGTACAAACCCTGTTTCCAGCGAGGGTACTCATAAACGGCGGTTCCGATTTCTTCTCCCGTTTGAGCATTCAACACGAGTGATCGTACTGAATCGGTCCCATAATCAACGCCAATCACGTATTTTGCTGCCATTATTCATTTAAAGTGTTAAGCTGACACATTCTAAGTATTTCATTAGTCAAAGACTACATTTATTTCAAATGACCTTAAAAGTCAGAGATAAAATTCAGGAACGCATTGAATTGCCGTTGATACCGCTCCTGATCCAGCCGATACAGAATGGCTTTTTTAGTAGCCCCCTGCTCGTTCTTCTCTCCGGTATCCAGTAAAAGCTTGGTAGACAAAATTTTACGACTAAAATTCCGTCGGTCGAACGTGTTACTGTAGATGGCTTCGTATAGACGCTGGAGCTGGGGAATGGTGAATTTTTCGGGTAATAATTCAAAGCCAATCGGGTGTAAGGCGGCTTTGTAACGAAGCCGCTGCAAGGCCATCGTTACCATTCGATCATGGTCGAAAATGAGTGAAGGTTTTTTATCCAGACTTACCCAGTAGGCATTGTTTGCACGGGCTAGCTCAGTATCGTGGTCATGAATATTAATGAGGGCGTAAAAACTCACAGAGACTGTCCTTTCTACCGGATCACGCTTCACTTCTCCAAAAGCCTGCAATTGCTCCATGTAGACGTTCTCCAGCCCTGTTAATTCGTGCAGAATACGCTTTGCTCCTACTTCAAGATCCTCGTTCTCATTCAGAAAACCTCCCATTAACGACCACTTGCCTTTCTCGGGCTCAAAATTTCGTTTGATGAGCAAGACTTTTAGATCTTCTCCATCAAAGCCAAAGATGATACAATCGGTGGCGACCAATACGCGGTTATCATGAGGATACTGTTGAAGCATGGATTCAATACAACATAGAGGAATAATCGTGTCGAAATAACACATTAATTTTGAAATAAACCATAATTTAATTTAAAAATTCCATTAAATTATTTGTTTTCCGTAAGTATGGGCCAGCCCTTTTTATAGGATAGGGATAAGCGTTTTTGCTTCGATTTGCCGTTATCCTCCGCATCGTAGTAATGAATCGATACCTGTTTCTTCTCCTTCAGTAAACCCACATGACCCGGACCAATATATCGCCCCGACGTACGAAGAACCAGGGTGCCCCCACCTTTGGTTAAATCCTTTCCTTCCGCATCCAGAAAAGGCCCCAAAGGATGTTCCGAACGTCCCACCACAATGTAATACGTGCTGTTTACCCCTTTGCAACATTGGCCGTTATTCACAAAAAGGTAATAATAGTTTCCTTCCTTGGTCAGACAGGCAGCTTCCCAATCCGAGGCATTTCCTCCGGCTACTCTCGTGACGCTGGCTCCGTCTTTTATCTTTCCCGTTGAAGCGTCCAGCTCTACCGTTCCAATCCCCCCAAAAAAGGAACCATAGGTCAGATATACCCGTCCATCAGTATCCTGCAAAAGGCTGGGATCGATGGCATTAAAACCCTTCCGATCTTTGGATTCGATTACCATTCCTTCGTCTTGCCACTGGTAATCCGGTGATTTTTGATCGAGGGTCACGTTGGTCGCTAACCCTATGGCGGAGGTGGAAGAACCGAAGGTTGAGCAGGAATAATAGAGGTAATACTTCCCATTCATTTTCAGGACATCGGGAGCCCAGAAGTGTCCTTTAAAGCCCGGAACGCTGGTATTCACCCACTCCGGCCAGCTTCCCTTTTTGAAGACGGACTCGGCTTGCTGCCAGTTTTTCAGGTCGGTGGAAGTTTGAACCGTAATGCCGTGACCCGTTGAGAAAAAGTAATACTTGCCTGCGTCATTAATGATTGTGCTGGGGTCGTGCGAGGCAGGGTCCTGAGCGAACATTTTTAACGGTAATACCAGTAATAAGAGGCTACGTAACATGAGTTTTTAGATGTAGAGGTTGTTCAAAATGGCATTTTTATATAAAAGAGGAAGGTCGCTTATATCCTAAGATTATCATCCATAACGAAGCTAGGGACCTTGTTACCTTTACGATTTACCTGAGGATGAGATTTACATTACGCCTCTGCTAAGCTCCTTCGCTTTACTCGGAATGACAGGCTAGGTTATAAGGGCAGGTGGGAATCTGCCTCAGAGTAGGAACGAGATGGAATCTCGCACCAGTGATACCCATGCACTCATATTCTTCTGCTTTATCCCGTTATGAATTGCTCACAATCGTATGGCTATGAGTCTAGCGAAATGAATAAAATTCACTAGAATTTTTACGAACATATTATCATTTAACAATATATTAGCTTACTATTCAACTAGTAATTACCTTCTAAAACATCAGGTAGTATCGATTTATCTTACTACTAATCATCTTCAATCATGGGAAAATTTGTAATTAAAAACCGCAAGAATGGTGAGCTCCAGTTTGATCTTAAAGCGGGTAATGGGCAGACTATTTTAACAAGCGAAGGGTATACTACGAAAACTGCTTGCTTAAATGGTATTGAGTCAGTAAAGAAAAACGCTCCTGACGACAGTAACTATGAACGGAAAACGTCGTCTAACGGAAAGCCTTATTTTAATTTAAAAGCGGGGAATGGCCAGATTATCGGTTCCAGCGAAATGTATGCAAGCGAAGCGGGTCGCGAGAATGGCATCGAATCAGTAAAGAAAAATGCTCCTGATGCTTCCGTTGAGGAGGATCTCGGTGCATAAGTTAGTCCTCAGGGATGCAGCCACTGGTATCAGATTTCAATCCTGTACGAGTATTACTCTGTTTTATCCCTATTTATTTTCATCAAAAACGAAGGCCGGGATTACCAAACCCGGCCTTTTCACTTAACCAACCTAACCAACTACTATTTCACTACTTTTACCCGAATCACGGAGAAGGATTGAGGAGCCAGGGTCAGGTTTAGTTTGGTACCTTTCACGGCTAATTCTTCTTCGGTAGGACTTACCTGTTTCGGATTTTCAAAACTATTTTCAGAATCTAACTCTGCTCCTTTCATCGTCCATCGTTTGGCCTTGCTGTCCAGTTTCTTCACTCCTTCCAGGTTAATTGTTTCGGTCTGAGCCTGATCGGACGTATTAACCAACTTCAGAATGATTTCCTTCGTAGGTTCATCCCAGGTGGCCGAAGCGTAGAGCTTATTTTTACCCGCTACCCACTCGTTATTAGCGGTAATGGGTAATACTTTCGTTCCTTTATTAGTCGAGTATAATTTCTGAACGTAATAATTAGGCGTTCCGTAGGATTGCAGGTTATTCATCCAGATCAGGTCGGGCGTCCATTGCCAACCATCGGCATGAGCGAACAAGGGAGCATAGGAAGCCATATGAACCATATCCGCATTCCGTTCCAGACCAGTCATGAAAGCTGCTTCTGACAAGGCACATAACCAAGTGTTTTTGTTATTCTGGCTGGCAATATCTTTGCTTTGAGAAGCATATTCACCCGCAAAGATTTTAGGACCCTTCCGGTCATAATCATCGTAGCGATTGGCGTTTTCCATGAACCACTGAGGGCTGCGGTAGTAATGCTCATCCACAATGTCCGCCTTTAACTCACGTAATTTTCCGCTCAGAAAACCGAAGACTTCGCCATCGGGATTAGGTCCAGCACTGGAAATCAGACGTACATTAGGGTATTTTGACTTGATCGCTTTTTCAAAAACCACGTAACGATCAATGTATTGAGGGCCCCACTGCTCGTTACCAATGCCTAATAATTTCAGGTTAAAAGGCTTGGGATGGCCCATTTCAGCTCGTAGTTTTCCCCATTTCGTATCCGTTGAACCGTTTGCAAATTCAATCAGATCCAGAGCGTCCTGCACATAAGGATCGAGTTCATCGACAGGAACTACCTCACCCGAGTTATACTGACAGGCCATACCACAGTTCAGGATGGGCAAAGGTTCGGCACCGATGTCTTCCGAAAGCTGAAAATATTCAAAGAAACCCAGGCCAAACGTTTGGAAGTAATCGGGAGTCAGGCGGTGTTTGAATTCAGTATTCCAGCGGTTAATTTCCCCTTTACGGGCTTCAATCGGCCCTACCGTATTTTTCCACTGATACCGCCGATCCAGGTCATAGCCTTCCACGATACATCCACCGGGGAAACGCAGAAAGCCAGGTTTCATATCGGCCAGTAACTGTACTAAATCGGCCCGTAAGCCGCCCGGACGGTTCTTCCAGGTGTCTTTCGGAAATAGGGAAATCATATCCAGATCAGCCGTTCCTTTTCCTTCAAACCAGATATTCAGCTTCGCTTTAGGTTCAGTCTTGCTGGCCGTAAAGCTAACCGAATGTTTCTTCCAGTCATTACTCGTCAAAGGCAGCGATGCTGTGCCTAACACCTGACCTTCCCCGTTCACCAGTTCCAGTTTCAGCGTCAGGTTTCCTTCTACATTTTTAGATAAAATCGAGAAGTCATAACCGACACCCTGTTTGATGCCCATTCCCCGGAAGCCTTCGTTAATCAGGCCGTATTTCTCCCCGTCGGTTTTTACCCGAAGGAATCGGGGATTAGCGGGCTGATCTGCCCGATTAATCACCAATACACTACCGGTACTTTTTGTACTTCTGCTTTCCCGCCAGCCCATTAAGGGTGTCGTAAATTCAAACGAACGGTTTTTGACTAATTCCGCATAGAGCCCGCCGTCGGCTCCCATGTTAATGTCTTCAAAAAACAGCCCCCACATGGTAGGTTGAACATCCGCTTTGGGCTTATTCACCTGTACCACCAGAGGGGTCTGGGCTGCTACCTGCCCTGCGAGTCCCAGGGCTATTAATGTTTTATACAGTTTAGGTAATTGCATTGGATTTTTGTTAATGATCTTACTTCAATTCCAGCACTACGACAGAAGCAGGGGGAAGTTTCACTTTCAACTGAGCTCCTGAAAGGCTGGCACCTTTGAAATCGGCGGGTTGTATTTTTGTAGGATTCTCGAAGGTATTATAATCCTGTAATTTTGCCGAAGTCAGCACACGACCCGTCACCGTTTTCAGATTCAATCCTTTTAAATCAATGGTTATATCCTGTGCTTTTTTCGGGTCAATATTCACCAGTGAAACGTGCGTCAATCCATTTTTATCTTTAGAAGCGGAAGCTGATACGGCCTTCAGCTTATCCGCCTCAAAGGAATAATCATTACTTTTTAGCTCCACTGGTAGCAAGGTAGCATCCTGATGCACATTGTACATTTCCATAACGTGATAGGTCGGCGTAAGTAACATCTTTTCGTCCTTCGTTAAAATCACGGACTGCAATACATTCACTACCTGAGCCAGATTCGCCATGCGAATACGGTCGGCGTGGTTATTGAAAATGTTCAGCGTCACCCCGGCAATCATTGCATCACGAATGGTATTTTGCTGGTACAGAAAACCGGGATTTGTGCCGGGTTCTACTTCATACCAGCCGCCCCATTCATCCACCACCAGGGCTATTTTCTTCTTGGGATCGTACTTATCCATGATAGCACTGTGCTTCTGCACGAGTTCTTCCATGAACAAAGCCTGCTTCATGGTACCGAAATATTGCTTCTCATCAAATTCGGTAGATGGGCCTTTATGCTGCCAGTTTGTTACGGAATAATGGTGCAAAGCTACCCCCGAAAGCATTTCGTGAGGAATATCCCGCATGAGTACTTCCGTCCAGTGATAATCCGCCGAGTTAGCTCCCGAAGCAATTCTGAACAGTTTCCCGGTATTATTCCAATCCGACATGAAGGTGGCGTATTTCCGGTATTCGTTGGCGTAATATTCCGCTTTCATGTTCCCACCGCAACCCCAGGCTTCGTTCCCTACGCCCCAGAATTTGACATTCCAACTCTTTTCCCGGCCATTTTCTTTCCGAAGACTAGACATCGGACTTTTTCCGTCGAAGTTTACGTATTGCACCCAATCGGTTAACTCCTGAACCGTGCCGCTACCCACATTTCCTGCCAGATAAGGTTCTGTGCCCAGACGCTCGCAGAGATCGAGGAAATCGTGCGTTCCGAAGCTATTATCTTCCGTCACGCCGCCCCACCAGGTGTTTACTATGGAAGGTCGTTTTGCTTTGGGGCCAATGCCGTCTTTCCAGTGATAGGTATCCGCAAAACAACCACCGGGCCAACGAAGGTTTGGAATTTTCAGCTTCTTCAAGGCCTCGACTACATCATTCCGTACCCCTTTCTGGTTAGGAATTTTGGCGTCCTCACCCACGTAAATCCCGCCATAAATGCAGCGGCCCAGGTGTTCGGCAAAATGGCCGTAAATATGTTTATTAATGGTAACGTTCTCAGAAGAATTACTGATCGTCAACTGATTTTGAGCAAAAGTCAGGCTCGAAGCCAGAGCTAAAGCCAGGGTAGTAACTATTTTTTTCATGCAGCAGTAAAAAGGAAGAGGCAAGTGGTTTATTAAAAAGACATTTTCGATCATGTCATAATCACTCCTCCAAAGTTAGACAAATAACGAGGGCATGACTCCCTATGATTTACCTTTAAATTCCTTTATTTTGACATTAATATTGATTAATATATTATTTACTGTCAAAATAGTAGTTAGAACCGCTTTAAACAAAACTTCCCGAAAGCAATTACTTTCGGGAAGTAAGAAAAACCTGAACTACTAAACTACCACTTGATTTCCTGAACGGGCGAATACAGCATCTCCCCTACACCAGCCGTTTTGACTCCAATCCGACCGTAGGCGTAAGCTTTACCCAGATTATTGGGGACGTTTAGCGTAAGGGTCAGATTTTTACTTAAGTCAGCGAGAGCAGTTCCGGTTAAGTCTACACGGGCGGCGTTGTTGTTAATGTCCACAAACTGCGTGGCTCCCAGATAAAAGGTTACCCGCTCAATGGCTTGACTAGCCACTACCTGATTGATTTTCGTTATAGCCGTAATGGTATTTCCATTTTTCGTGTAAGTAGCCGATCCGACCGTGTAATAAGGCGTCACGGGCACGTTAACGGTCATATTCCCCCGGAGGTTTACCTGAATGGTATCACTGTTAGCCACCCAGGGACCGTTACCTCTCAGTAACACCAGCTTATAATCACCATCAAATAGGGTCGCCGAAAACGAACCGTCCTGATCGACATAGACGGGGACTTTCGTGAACGCAGCGTAGCCATGTTGCCATAACTCCAACTGCACACCGTTACTCCTTACCCCCACGGGCAGGTTATTGTACACCACCTGCCCCGTGAGGTTAGATTGTGGAGCATCAAAATTATCTTTTACGCAGCCCGCCAACCCAACTAAAGCCAGCAAACTACCCAGAATTAACTTCTTCATATTAATGGAAAGGATTGCGTACGATTTTGGGATTATTGTTGATAACGGACTGGTCGATTGACGAATAATAATTGCCTAACTGAAACAGACGCGGAGCCCGGTACCGGGGTGCCGCCAATTTCTCGAAAATGTATTTTCCATCTTTCGGGTCACCCGGACGCACGACGCGATAGGGATACAGGGCAAACGCCATGGCGTCGGGGTTACTCGTACTGCCATTCCAGATTTCATGGGCAATCCGCCAGCGTTTCAAATCCCAGACACGGTGATCTTCGAAAGCCAGCTCCACGCGACGCTCGTTCTGAATTTTCTGAATATTCAGCGTTTTCAAACTATTCGCCGGGAAACCCGCCCGCTGACGAAGGGTATTCACATACTGAAGAGCATCGGCGGTTTGTCCGAGCTCAAGAGCGGCTTCGGCAGCGTTCAGATACATTTCGCCCAGCCGGAAACGCACCCACCACATATCGCTCCGAACACCGCGGGTGCTCGCCATCGGGGCAGGGTCAATGTATTTACGCAGATAAAAACCAGTGTTAGACACTTCCGTTTGTGAACGCTGAGGGCCTGAGGTTCCCGTTATCAATTTCCCATCCGTATAGTTTGCTCCCAGGGTGTTGGATTCTACGTTCTGATAGGCACTCCCATTCCAGACTTTTACCCCCGCCTGAATCTGTACTTCCTGTCCGCGAAAGCTGGTTCCCGGATAGATAATTGTTCCGTACAAACGAGCGTCCTTGTTGGCAAAAATGTCCTGTGGACGGTCGTAATAGATGTAATCGCTGTTATCAGCCGTGCGATTTTTCAGTTCACCGGAGCTTCCATCCAGGTATTCATAATCCTCTACCAGATTTAGCGTAGGCGTTACCGCCGACGAACCGAGGTTATCCTCCCGAACCCCACGAGCGATGTTATCGTAAGTAAATCCGTGGCGTTTATCCTTAGCCGTCAGGAAGTCCTGAGCCATGATTACCTCGCGGTTATTTACTTTTTTAGTAATCGCCTCAAAGAAATTTTCACCCAGGTTCGGATTTGACTGATACAGCGTATACGCTCCTGAATTGATGATTTCCTTCGCTGCCGCCAGAGCTTTCGTGTAATAGTCCGTCGCCCGATTGGCCGGAATGCCTACTTCCCCGTTGGGTAAGGTAATGGGAGCGGGCATCTGGTTATTGTACTTGGCAATAGATCCCGCGTACAGCATCGCCCGGCTTTTCAGAGCCAGAGCGGTATACTTGTTAGCCCGGGTGTTACTACCTGAGTTACCCAACTGATCCTTAACGGCATCCAGTTCAGAAGCAATGAAATCATACACTTCGGCTTCCTTATTGCGAGGCTGTTGCAAAGGCGTTGGATCGCCGCTGAAATCGTAGATCAGTTGTTTGGTTACCAGCGGAACACCCCCCATACGTTTCACTAACTCGAAGTACTGATAGGCCCGCAAGAAACGTAACTCCGCCGAAAACTGAGTCTTCTGGGCAGCAGTGAGGGTATTTCCGTATCGTTCAATACTTTCCAGAGCCAGGTTAATGTCCCGAATCAGGCTATAATCCCACAGCCGCCAACGTTCAAAACCATAGGAAATGATGTTGTTTCGTCCATCATCGTTACCCGACCACATGGCCTCATCATAAGATGCGAATTCGGCCCACCCGTTATCAAGCTGAGTGTGTGCAGGTAAACGATTGTAATAGTTAGCCAGCAGGCTGGTAATCATTTTTGCGTCATTCCAAACCTGTTCTTCGGTAATCAGCGTGGGTGACTGTCGCTCCAGCCAATCCCCTTCCTTACAACTGGAAACCAGTACTACTAAAGCGGCCAGAATGAGTTGTTTATAGTTCAGTTTCATGGAAATATCAATTAAAGATTTAAACTAAAGCCTGCATTTACCAGCCGCTGCTGCGGATAAACCAGACCATTTCCTGAAGAAATTTCGGGGTCAATGCCAAACTTCTTGACGTTATCAATCGAGAAGAGGTTTGTCCCATTGATGTACACTCGTAGACCCGAAAGTTTGATTTTCCTCAGCACTTCAGTCGGGATATTATAAGCCAATTCCAGATTCCGAAGGCGGATGTAACTTACGTTCGTTAACCAGAAATCACTTTTGCGGAAATTCACGTGACTAGGGTTATCCTTGCGGATAGCAGGATAGGTTCCGGGTACCCAGGGACTGTCGGGGTTGAAGGGATCTTCGCGGTGCCAGCGATCTTCCAGCATGTAATCGGGCGAATTACCGTTGTTCTGGAAAGGAATTTTCAATTCCCAGTCCCGCTGGAAAGTCTGCATGGTGGCTCCGGCAAAATCAAACTGTAACGTAAAGTTTTTCCAGGAAACACTACTGTTGATACCAAAACTTACATACGGGTTGGCTCCCTCGGCAAAACCAATGGGGCGTTCGTCTAGTCCGTTAATGATTCCATCACCGTTCACATCTTTGTAGATGAAGTCTCCGGGTAACTGGGTACGGTTGCCCTGGCCATCGTTGTTTACCCCGTAGTTATCAATTTCCGCCTGCGACTGGAAGCGACCAATCACCTGGTACCCCCAGTTGATGTTAGCCCAGCGTTGATTCCAGGAGTTACGATACTCATCCCAGGAGTTACCAAAACGGGGTTTGTAAATCCCCTGCACATCCCAGCGACGAGCTACTGTTCCGTTGACGCTGAAGGAATACTGCACATCATTCCACTTGTTCCGATAGGTTAAAATGCCCTCAAAACCCCGATGAGAATCAGAATTCAGGTTTTCATTAGGAAGGGAATACCCCACTTCACTGGGTAACAGAACATCGTAACGAGCCGCAGGCAAACCCTGACGAAGACGCTCGAAGGCATCAAATGTCCCCGAGAATTTTCCGTCGAAGAACGAGAAATCAACGCCGATGTTCCGGTTGGTATTGGTTACCCATGATAGGTTAGTAATAGGTAATCCGCGAGGCTGTAATCCTGTAATCAGGTTGCCATCAAATACCGCCGTTCCGCTGTTCCAGTTATACCCTGGAGAGTAGCTGTAGGGAGCCACAATAAAACCGTCGTTAATCAGATCGCTACCCGTTTTACCATACGAAACCCGAAGTTTCAAATCATCCAGAAAATGGGCAGTATGATCTTTCAGGAATGGTTCCTGCGATAGCCGCCAGCCCAAAGACACACCGGGGAAGAAACCATAACGCTTGCCGGGGGCAAAGAGAAAGGAACCATCGTAACGCCCTACGATCTCAGCCAGATACTTCTGTTTGTAGTTGTAATTAAATCGACCAATGTAACCTGCCCGGGCCTGTACGTTCCACTCGTCCGCCAGATAATCCTGGTTGGCGAAATACTGAATGGGGATGTAGTTATTGGGCGGCACGGTATGCACAACCATGTATTTATTATCCTGATCGTACCGCTCATACGCAGCCACTGCTGACAGGCTATGGTCACCCAGTTGCTTGTTATAACTCAACTGAACCTGAGCAAATCGGTCGATAATATTACGTTTCCGACGTTCTCTCCAGGGATTCTGATTACCGCCCCCCGGTACCAGGTTATAGGTATCCGTCGGCTCATCATAACGATAAGCATTATACGTATATTCAAATCCATCAAAATCGAAATTAGTAAAAGCATACGAATACGTTCCTTTTACAGACAGCCCGAAATCAAAATCGTACTGAGCGTAGAAGTTTCCTTTTCCGTTCATCCATACTTCATCGACGTAACCCGTCACATCTTTTTTATACGTAGCAGGGTTTACGTTTACGTTGTGAGTCTGATTGATGTAGTTAGGGTTATCGTTTGCATACGGACGCTCCGTAGGCCACATGGTGAAGATACTCAGGAACGGATTGAAGTAGTCGTCCAACCCCGGAACCCCCACCTGACTACGTAACTCCCGACGGGCACTAAGCTGAGTACCAATTTTGAAACGCTTCGCCAGAGCCACTTCTACGTTGGTTTGCAGGTTGGTCCGGTTGAATTTATAGTCTGGGATTAAAGCCTGCTGATCCAGGTGTCCGATTGACACATAATAGTTTACCGTTTCATTGGCACCTGAGGCATTGGCATTCAAAGAATACTGCGGTACGTTAGGTCGCATGACCATATCATAATAATCGAAGCTCCGATACCCTTTTTCAGTACCTGCTTTCCACTTAGCTAGTTCTTCGGGAGTCCACGAAGTGGTAATTCGCTGATTCTGATCTGATTCGATCAATCCACGAACGTATTGATAGGCATTTGCAGGTCTGGGATAACGGGTAAAATTCTGAACGCCATAATACCCATTGATGTTGATTACTGGCTTAGAGCCCGCTTTTCCACGCTTGGTTGTTACCAGTACTACCCCATTGGAGGCCCTCAATCCGTAGACCGCGGCAGAAGCATCTTTCAGGATAGAAATGTTATCAATATCATTCTGCCCGAGGTTATTGAAATTACCTGCATCTGAAGGAACGCCATCAATGATAAACAGAGGCGTCCCCATGTTCCGAATCTGAATGCTCGTGCTGGCACCCGGACGGGCATCTGCCTGACGAGCCGTAATCCCCTGAATTTTACCCACTAAAGCTCCAGAAGTAGTGACTGCTGGCGTACGAAGCAGGTCGGATGACTTCAAGGTTCCAACCGCACCCGTTACCGTTGCCCGCGACTGGGTGGTGTATCCTACCACCACTACTTCGGTCAGGTTTTTGGTATCCTGCTGTAACGTAATGGTCATTTGCGTCAGCGACCCTACCGCCATTTCCTGTGGGGTATAACCCACAAAGCTGAAAATCAGTGTAGCATCACTATCCGGTACGTTGATCCTGAATTTTCCTTCTACATCCGTAACTACTCCACGGGTTGTTCCTTTTAATAAGACACTTACGCCCACCAGGGGCTCACCACTGGTATTAATCACGGTTCCCGAAACGGGGACATCTGCCGCCTGCACTACGGCCAGATGAAGACTGAAGAAGAGGAATACAAGTAACCAGCGAAAGGGGTCACTCCTCCGTAAAAGTCGACGCATAGAAATAAGGTTTATAGAGTAATTGTAAGCAATAGGATTCCACTCACTCCGCCTGGCGAAGTGTGAAAAAAGGTAATTAGGCGTGAAGTTCAAGAAGAGAAAAACGTTAGTTTTTCCAGGTTCTTGGAAAACAGGTTTTAAGTCATAGTGGAAAGGTTAAAATCCTGGGCAGGTCCTTTTGAGGTGTAGACGTCTTCTTATAATATTCACTATCTAAGAAATTTATGAACTTATCTACTATGCAAATATATTATCCCACGCTAACTCTAACTCCCTGAAATTTGCTATCCACTGACTGTATTTTGATTATTTATATAATAATTACTATATTTTTTTGCACATAAATTTACTTATGACACTAAAAAACCACCTTTGCAGGTGGTTTCAAACACTTCATGAAAGATTCGTTACTCTACTGTAACTGATTTTGCCAGGTTACGCGGCTGGTCTACGTTACAACCTCGCATGACAGCGATATAGTAAGACAATAATTGCAGAGGAATTACTGATAATAGCGGCGTCAGAATCTCGTGCGTGATCGGAATTTCAATGACGTGGTCTGCCATGGTTGGAATTAGCTTGTCGCCCTCCGTTACTACCGCAATTACCTTCCCTTTCCGGGCCTTTACTTCCTGAATATTCGAGACAATTTTTTCGTAAGACTGGTCCTTTGTCGCAATGAAAACGACGGGCATATCCTCATCAATCAAAGCAATCGGACCGTGTTTCATTTCAGCCGCCGGATAACCTTCGGCGTGGATATAACTGATTTCTTTCAGTTTTAAAGCACCTTCCAGAGCAACCGGGAAATTGAGTCCGCGACCGAGGTAAATAAAGTTACGGGCGTTGCTGAACAAGGCTGAAATCTGCTCGACTTTTTCGGCATTCTTCAGCACTTTCTCAATTTTCTCGGGAATGCGTTCCAGTTCGAACAGGAATCGGCGGAAGGTATCTTCGTGCAGACTGCCTTTCCGACGAGCTACCGCAATGGCCATCTGAGTTAATACCGACACCTGAGCGGTAA
The DNA here is from genome assembly GCF_031453245.1 of Siphonobacter sp. SORGH_AS_0500. Taxonomy (NCBI): domain Bacteria; kingdom Pseudomonadati; phylum Bacteroidota; class Cytophagia; order Cytophagales; family Cytophagaceae; genus Siphonobacter; species Siphonobacter sp. SORGH_AS_0500. Next base: position 1,260,560 of record NZ_JAVIYT010000001.1, on the reverse strand, counting down.
ATGCTTTGGTAGAAGCAACGCCAATTTCAGGTCCGGCGTGGGTATAAGCACCCGCGTGAGAAATGCGGGGAATGGAAGCTCCGACCACATTACAAATACCCAGAATGATGGCTCCTTTTGACTTAGCCAGCTCTAAGGCTGCCAGTGTATCCATTGTTTCACCAGATTGTGAAATGGCAATGACCACGTCCCCCTCTTGGATGATCGGGTTTCGATACCTGAATTCAGAGGCATACTCTACTTCAACGGGAATCCGGGCCAGCTCTTCAAATATATACTCAGCTACCAGCCCAGCATGCCAGGAAGTTCCACAGGCTACAATGACTATCCGCTGGGATTTGGCAATGTCATCCAAATATTCGCGAAGTCCACCCAAAACCAAGTGGCCTTCATCAGCATTCACCCGCCCTCGTAAACAATCTTTCACCGAACGCGGCTGTTCGAAAATTTCCTTGAGCATGAAATGTTCGTAACCGCCTTTCTCAATCGCCTCCAGCTCCATTTCAATATGCTGGATGTAAGGCGACTGAATAATATTTTCGATATTCTTGACGGTTAACTCGCCATTGCGAACCACCGCAATCTGAAAGTCATCCAGGTAAATAACGTTGTTCGTATACTCAATAATCGGTGTAGCATCGGAAGCGAAAAAATACTCTTGCTCTCCTACGCCAATCACCAGTGGGGAACCTTTGCGAGCTGCGATGAGCTGATCGGGATGCTCTTTGCTCATTACTACAATGGCATAAGCTCCAACCACTTCCTGCATGGCTAACCGGATGGCTTCTTCAATCGAACTATACGTTTCTTTCTGAATGTCTTCAATAAAATTTATGAAAACCTCTGAATCAGTGTCCGAACGAAACTCGTAGCCTTTGTTCTGTAAATTCAGCTTAATAGCTCCGTAATTTTCAATAATGCCATTGTGAATAATGGCCAGGTTTCCCGAGTGAGAATAGTGGGGATGGGAGTTCCGGTCGCTAGGTTCGCCGTGGGTAGCCCAGCGAGTATGCCCGATACCGACGTTACTTTTCAGATTTTCATCGGTTAGCGAAGCCTCCAGATCACTTACTTTTCCCTTCTTTTTATATACCTGTAGACCGTCTCCGGTATTTAAAGCGACCCCTGCGGAATCATAGCCTCGATATTCTAAGCGTTTTAATCCCTTAATAATGAGCGGATAGGCATCCCGGTGTCCCACATAAGCTACAATTCCACACATACGTTTAATTTTTGACTCTTCTTGGTTAATAAAAACGGGGCTGGATAGTAAGAAAAGAACTCATATTATCATTAGATATTCTTAATTACTAATTCGTTGCTTCAAAAGAACGACATCCCGTTTATATTCAAAAACAAAAAGCCAATAATTTTACTTAAATACCTTAAAATCAAACAATTAATTAATTATTTTAAATTTATATCTTGGAATAATAAAAAAATTTAAATAGAATAAATTGCTTTATTTTCAACGCTTATGTATCAGATTATCAATAAAAAAGGCGATTCCATTATTGGAATCGCCTTCTATTCTTAAGACAAAATGCCTATGAATCTACTAGTCTAGTTTAGCGTGCAGATCACGGTATTTTTTCACCGCATCATGCGAATCTTTCAGCTTAGCTTTCTGAGTGCTAATTAACTGACGGATATCTGTCGACATGTTTGCATCTGATTCAAGAGCCGTTTGATAGGCTTCCTGAGCGGCATCTTCACCGAACTCGCAGTTTTCCAGAATCGCTTTACGGTCTTTGCCAGTAAACGCTGCTTTCACGTCCATCCATACCCGGTAGAATTTACCTGAGGTAGTCGTTTCGTCGGTTGGCGTACCGCCCAGATTTACGATTTCGCGGCTCAGTTCATCACGGTAGGTACGGCTTTCATCCGCAAAGCGGTTAAAAAGAGCCTTCAGATCTACGTCTTCGAGTTCTGTTTCGTTTACTGCTTTTTCGTATCCTGAAATCCGGTCGTTATTAATACGTACCAGATCATTTAAAACATCTACTAATTTTTCGTTGGTTACTGTAGTTTCCATGACTTATAAGTTTTATGTGGTTGATAGTCACGATACTAAAGGTTAAAAAAGCAGACCTATTTCATTAATCCCTGAAAATCAAACACTTAATTATATATAAGTTATAAAAATTTGTAGAAAACAGTTCCCGAACGAGTAGAAGTGGGCAATTGACTTCTGTCAATCTACCCGTTATTTAGCCGCCAGCATTTCTTCTTTTTGTAGCGTAATTTTTTCTACTTCCTTTACCATATTCGTTGATCCAATGCATAAAGCACTTCGCTGATGTAAATTCTTAATTTTTACCTCCATTAATCGCTGTTTACCGTCAGTAGCTAAACCGCCCGCCTGTTCAATGATAAAAGCTAACGGATAGCACTCATACAATAAGCGTAGTTTCCCGTTAGGGGTTTTAGCCGTTGGAGGATAGAAATAGATCCCTCCTTTCAAAAGGTTCCGGTGGAAATCTCCTACTAATGAACCGATGTACCGGGAAGAATAACGACGGGTACGGCAGGTGTCCAGGTAATCGGAAATAGGCTCTGGAAAGTCCAGAGCATTGCCATCATTAATGGAATAAATGGACCCGTCTTCGGGAATTTTGATGGTTGGATACGACAGAAAAAACTCACCGAGCGAGGATTCGTAAGTGAATCCATTCACACCGTGTCCAGTAGTGTATACCAGCACGGTTGAGGAACCGTATAATACGTAGCCCGCCGCTACCTGAGCATCGCCACCCTGTAGAAAATCATCCAGGGTTACCTTCGTTCCCACAGGGCTCAGGCGACGATAGATGGAAAAAATGGTTCCGATTGAAACATTCACATCAATGTTGGAAGAGCCATCGAGCGGATCAATTGCCACCACATAGCGGGCATCGTCGTTCCCCGTCATTACGATATTTTCTTCTTCTTCAGATACAATTCCTGCCACTTCTCCCCCATTACGTAGAGCCCGCATAAAGCGAATATGAGCGATCATATCCAGTTTCTGCTGCATTTCACCCTGAACATTAGACGTTCCGATGGCACCGGTCACATCCACTAATCCAGCTTTGTTGATTTCACGATTGACAATTTTGGCGGCGATGGCAATGTCACGTAATAACTGCGACAATTCCCCGGTAGCAAAGGGAAAAGCATCCTGGTTACGTTTGATAAAGCGATCCAGCGTAACGCCTACGGGAAGAGCGATGGTTTCATCCAGAAAAGTCATAGGTTATGCTCGTCTTTGGGTGGTTATAACTAGTTTATAGAGATATGGATTTTACTCAGCACTACGATTTCACGAGCAGAGCTTCGAAAAGCCCAGACCCAATCGATTTCTGCGAACAGAAATAACCCTGATCGATTTATTAAAAAAATTAAATAATATACTGTAGGAAAGAGGCTAGTAACTGCTGATTATAAGACGTTTAATTAATCACAATACCCTTGCTTTTTCTAAGAAAAATCTAATGCTTTTTTTACAGAAACTGATACTAATAAGCATGACAGCATGTATCAGGAAAGCTTTCCAGTTGTTTTTTTCTTCCAGGCTATCAGTACGCCTCCGCTGATAATCAAAGTAATGCCTAAACTCATGACGAAGGAAGGAAGGGGGTCGCCCAGAATGATTCCGAAAAGTAGAGAAAAGACAATATTAGAGTACCCTACCGCTGAAACGCGACCCGCTTTATCCATACTTAGTGAACGGGTCATGCATAATTGAGCAAGTAAAGCGGCCAGTCCCATCATTAACAGTATCGCCCATTCCCAACCCTGAGGCCAGACGAAGCGACCAATCAGCCAGTGATTAACGTCAGGGAACAAACTTCCCGTTAGCATAGAGAGAGCCGGGAGAATCAGCCCTGATAACATAAAGGAAAGAACAATGGCCCGCGTATCATAATACCGATTCAGGCTGCGAATGGACAGGTACGAAACGGCAGTTAATATCGCACAACTCAGCCCGATCAAATGCCAGCGGAGGGGCATGGTAACGTCCGGTCGGAAAATGAGTAGAATTCCCAGGAAACCCAGCCCGATAGCCAACCATTCCCGACGATTTAGTTTCTCGCCGAAGAATAAAAAGGAAAGAATGCTTAAAAAAATGGGATAGGTATATTGATAAGCCGAGGCCGTTCCCAGACTCAGGGTCCGAACGGAATAGAAAAGCATATACAAAGAGGCCGTTCCCACTACACCCCGAAAGATTAACAACAGTGGCTTTCCGCCCGGCTGCTGCATGGGTTTCTGTCTTAAGCTGATCAGGATGGAAATAACTCCCACGAGGTTTCGGAAAAATACCAGTTCAACGGCCTCAAATCGGGAACTCAGTTGCTTGGCTATCAAGGTCATTCCAGCAAACAGAAACGAAGCCAGTAACATTAATGCAATGGCTGAGGACGCATAGCGTTGGTAAAAAGTCTTTTTCGCAGGAGTAACAGTTTCGATCATGAACTAGGGAGAAAGGGTATTGGCTCAACTCATTTTCTCCCCTGCTCGTTCCCAAAAACGCATCCAACGCGGAAACATTGATTGTCTGGCATCTTCGGGCTGGTCGTCTCCAATCAATATACCCCAGGGTTCGAGGCCTTCTACCCGATCAAAAACTACCTTCATTAAAGCAATAGCTGGAATGGAAAGGAACATTCCTGAAACACCCGCCAGAGCACCTCCCACCAAAACCCCCACGATAGAAACCAGAGCATTCACTTTGACTTTTGAACCCACAATCATGGGAACCAGAATGTTATTGTCAATGAACTGTACCACTAGAAAAACACCCACAACTCCCAGTAACACGCCAGGATCGGGGTTATTAACGAAGGCTATTAATACGGCCAGAATGGTGGCAACAATGCCGCCAATGTAAGGAATCAGGTTGAGGATGGCGGCGATAGCACTGAGCATAATAGCGTATTCAACCTTTAAAGCCAGTAACCCTACTGCATTTAAAATCGCTACACAGAGCGTTTCCAGCAATAAGCCAACTACGTAACTTTGAATCACAGTCTTCACCTGCCCAATGATTTCCCAGACTTTTTCCGCCGCTTCTTCAGCGAATAAGGATACAATGAATTTGAGCAACATGGCCCGGTAATAGAGTAACAGAAAGATGTAAATGGGTAATAAGGCCAGCGTTCCTAATGGACCGGAGATGGCTGAAATAGCTCCGTCACTCTGCAAGCTCTCCAGCGTTTTTTCCTGCACCTGTTTTACGTACTGGGCCTGCTTGCCGTAACTTACCCGGTATTCACTGCGAATCCAGCGGCGGGCATCGCGGTAAAAGTCATTGATATGGGCCTGAAGCTTGGGAATATCGTCCGAAAAATCCGCGATTTGTACGGAAATAAAGAAACCAACGGCGATTAGAAAAGACATGGCCAGAAAGAGGGTCATACAAATGGCAATGACTTTATGAAAACCCCGCCTCATGAACCAGGCTTCGACGGGGCGTAACAGGATGGCAAGTAAACCCGCCAGTGCCAGCGGAACAATTATTTCTTGACCAATGTAGATTCCGTACGTCAAAAGGGTAAGAATGATCAACACGTGCGACATACGGTGATACAAAGGACGACTGGACGAAGGCATGGCGTTGCAGTAAAATGTGGAACCGAATACTAAGGTTAGGTAATATAGACACCCCAAAGGCGTTTTTTACGAACCTGACCTGTTTTAAATTTTAACAAAAACTCAATTCTAATTAGAAAGTTTTAAGGAATCAATCTCGTCGAGTTTATCCGAAGAACTTCGAGGATTTTTATATCTTGCCTCCTTAATTACTTGTTTCGAGACCAATGAAAAAGCAGATTATTTTCACCCCTAATGCTCCCGCACCCATCGGCCCTTATTCCCAAGCCATAAAAATTGACGGTAGAGTATATGTTTCAGGCCAGATTGCAGCCGATTTAGCCTCTAGTGGAGCCGGCGTAGCCGCCGAAGCTCGTCAGGTTATGATTAGCATCGGAGAAATCCTACAGGCGGCTGGTATGAATTACCATAACATTGTTAAAACCAGCATTTTCTTAAAGGACATGAATGACTTTACCGTAATCAATGGTATTTACGGTGAATTTTTCTCCGGCGATTATCCCGCTCGTGAAACCGTTCAGGTATCTCGCCTGCCCAAAGATGTATCGGTAGAAATCTCAGTAATTGCCATGGAAGACTAAGTTCTTCTTCCGTTGACAGTTGATTTGAGGTAGTATACGCGGCCTGTGGAATCCACAGGCCGCTTTTTTATTTTATGGGTAGAGCCGTGATTTCATTGCGTCTGTTTAGGAAACAAAAATCATTGGAATCGTAACAAAAGCCGCCTCTTCCCCAGACGCGATGAAGTCGCGTCTCTGCCTGAAATGCTTGTTCCACCGTGGTTGGTGTCCTCACCAACCACGTTTATCATTGGCTGGTGAGGACACCAGCCAGGGCGGGAGGAATTCGTAAGTGCGTTAACCTACCCGCCCGTCCCCGGATTAACATCCGGAGCTATTCAGGTTCAACCCCTCCGGGGTTAAGGTCTCCATTTTCAAACCTCTTCCCTACCTTTCCGCCCTAGTTGGTGAGAACACCAACTACTATGCTTTTTGGCTGGTGAAGACACCAGCCATAGCGGGAGCATGTACCTCATACCCAAAACCCCGGATTATCATCCGGGGCTATCCAGACCGGAGCTATCCAGGTTCAACCCCTCCGGAGTTAGCCCGCCCCCGGATTATCATCCGGGGCTATTGATAATTAAACCCCGCTGGGGTTATAACTCCCATTTTCAAACCTCTCCCCTACCTTTATGGGTTTTTATCTTTCCAAACTCCAAACTCCAAACTCCAAACTCCAAACTCCAAACTCCAAACTCCAAACTCCAAACTCCAAACTCCAAACTCCAAACTCCAAACTCCAAACTCCAAACTCCAAACTCCAAACTCCAAACCGTAGCGGCGGCCGCTCAAAACTCAAAACTGTTAATACCTGTTAATTGCATTCCTAATCCACTAACATTCAGTTACCTTTGGCTAGTCGACCTTAATCTGCATTAGCTATGAAACCCATCCTATACTTATTTATCTTTTTAATCAGTACGGCCTGCCACAGGTCCGCTATTCGGCTTAACTCGCTTACTCCCGATACCCATCAGGAAGATGGACTTCAGGTAGCTCGCCAAGTAGGACGTGATTTGAAAGTAGTTACCTCTTTTGAAAGTGTTTATGAAAGCCGTCAGCGGGGAGCGAAGATAGAATACCTTATTTTCGATACGGAAGTAACCAACCTCAGCGAGCATCCCATCGAGATTAAACCTAGCGATTTTGAGATTTCTGCCCTTGATACTAAAAAGAATCTGCTTCCCTCTTTCAACGGTTACTCGGGCTCCTGGAACCGAAAAGGGCTGGATCCTGATCAGGAGTTAGTTCGGATAGATCAGCAGATGCGACAGGAACAGAAGGTGCTGAAGTTTAATAAAGTCTTCAATACCGTTTTATTGATAGGCCTGGTAGCCGCTGATGTTTCCAATCAAACGAATACCCGTCAGAGCTACCGGGAATTTGCTTCCAAAAGTGCAGGCATTGCAGGCGGCTGGCAAACCCTGGCTATCAAACGGGTAGCCGATCATCAGCGATTTGCCAATCGGATGGATCAGTTAAGTTGGGAAAAGGGAAATTTTCAACAGGAAACCTTTCGTAGAGCAGTACTTAATCCCGGGGAAGCATTGCGGGGCAAACTGCTACTGGAATCCAATCGGGACGCCGCCTATTACCGAATTGACTATCCGGTTACTTCCGAACCCATTAGCTTTTTATTCGAGCAAAAGTTAGTCAAACAGAAACGTCGTAGATAACTATAAACTAAAAGAGAGCCTCGCGAATACGAGGCTCTCTTTTGGTTTACTAGCTCAATCTATTTGGCGTAAGCTACGGATCGCATTTCCCGAATAACGGTCACTTTAATCTGACCAGGGTATTGCATATCCTTCTCAATTTTCTGTGAAATATCGTAGCTCAACTGGCTTGCTTTCTCGTCGGTTACATTGTCCGAATCAACAATCACCCGCAATTCCCGGCCGGCCTGAATAGCGTAGCATTTGTCAACGCCATTAAAATTCAGGGCCAAAGCTTCGAGGTCTTTCAGACGCTGGATATAGCTTTCCATCATCTCGCGACGAGCTCCAGGACGTGACCCGCTGATGGCATCGCAAACCTGAACAATCGGTGAAATCATGCTGGTCATTTCGATCTCATCGTGGTGAGCTCCAATGGCATTGCATACTTCGGGGTGTTCCTTGTATTTCTGAGCCATTTCCATACCCAGAATCGCGTGAGGCAACTCGGGTTCTTCGTGCCAGACCTTACCAATATCGTGGAGTAAGCCCGCTCGTTTGGCCAGTTTTGCATTCAGTCCTAACTCAGAAGCCATCGTAGCACAAAGCTTGGCTACTTCGCGAGAGTGTTGAAGCAGGTTTTGACCGTAAGAAGAACGGAAACGCATCCGGCCTACCATCTTGATTAACTCAGGGTGTAAGCCATGAATGCCTAAATCGATTACCGTACGTTCACCAATTTCAACGATTTCGTCTTCGATGTTTTTCCGCGTCTTTGCTACCACTTCCTCAATGCGGGCGGGGTGAATCCGACCGTCCTGAACGAGGCGGTGTAAGGATAAGCGAGCAATTTCCCGACGAACAGGATCAAATCCCGAAATAACGATGGCATCTGGGGTATCATCGACGATGATTTCTACACCAACCGCCGACTCCAGCGTACGAATGTTACGTCCTTCGCGACCAATGATTTTACCTTTAATATCGTCAGATTCGATGTTAAACACCGATACGCAGTTCTCAATCGCCTGTTCAGCAGCCGTCCGCTGAATGGTTTCGATTACAATTTTCTTCGCTTCCTTGGTTGCCGTCAGTTTGGCTTCCTCCACGATATTCTTTACGTAACTCGTCGCCCGCGTTTCTGCTTCTGCTTTCAGGTTATCCACCAATTGCTGGCGAGCCTCATCAGCGGTTAATCCGGCAATGCGTTCCAGTTGAGCAATCGCGTTTAAACGAGCTTTTTCAGCTTCTTCCGTCTTCTTTTTGATCGAATCCTGCTGTTGAGAAACCTGCTGTTTTTGTTTTTCCAGCTCGTCTTCTTTCCGCTTCGCCTGCTCACGCTGCTGATTAATCTGACGTTCGAAGTCCTTTAACTTGGCTTCGTTTTCCTGAAGAATACGCTTCCGTTTATTCGTTTCTTCTTCGAATTCGCTCCGGCGTTTCAGGAAATTTTCCTTTGCTTCAAGAATCCGCTGATTCTTAATATTCTCGGCCTTTTCTTCCGCGTTTTTGATAATGTCTACAGCTCTGATCTCAGCTTCGGCATCCCGATTTTTAATCGTTTTTCCTAAAAAGTACCGAGTTAGCAAGAACACTATGGTCGCAGTAACGAGGGTATCGAGTAAATACGATAGAACATTACTATCCTGCATTTCTCTGTATGGTTATATTATAGTGAAACCAAACAGTCCTCTGCCGGAAGCCGTCAAAAGTAAAGAAGAGAGACTTATTTCCTTATCAATCAGTTCCTTAAAATCGGACTGACTAATTCATCCATCATTTCGAGTTGGGCAAAAGCCTGATGCTGTAACGCATTAAGTTTCAGGTTAGTGACCATGCAAAAAAGCATTACACGCGTCATCCGCTCGTGCATGCTATGTACGTTTTCCTTCTCGAGTAACTGTTGCATTTGCTGGTTCAATAATCTGGCTGCTTCCCGAACGTAGAGTTCATCTTCCTTCGGAATATTCATTTCATATTGAGTGCCTGCTAGCTGTATGTGGATGGTACGGTTAGTTCCCATGCAATGGTAGTTATGGCTTATAATCGCTCTAACTGCATTTTTCTTCGGTCTTTTAATCGGCTGTGGGGCCGGTCAGATGGCCTGTATTACAATCTAAACTTTTACAAGTTTAGTACTTTAAAATGAAATAATACAAATTGAAATCAGTCTATTACGTTTCAGACTTCATTTAAAGTTACAATAAAAAGGCGATTAAGTGTCTATTTAATCCTTAACCTTACTCATTGTGAACCTTCTGAATCGGTATTATTTCTTTTCCTGCCAGTTAAAATTAACCCTGAAATTTTTCTATTCTGATAATTTCTTAATGGCTTTATCAACTTCCTGAATGAAGTGATCCACCTGAATTCGTAAGGCCTCTGGGTTATCAGGGTTTAACGAATCCATAGCAATCCGACTCATGCGGCCTTTTTGATCGCTTCGTTTACGTAAATCGGCCAGCTCCAGTTTTTGCTTCTTGATGAGTTCATCCCGCTCTTTCAATAAGGCGTGCAACCCCTCTAGCTCCCGTTGCTTATCCTGCAACACCATATTCATTTGTTCCACCTGAGAGATTACCGTGCGTATTCTCAATTCCAGATGCTGCCCCTTGGCACGTAATCGGTCTTCCAGTTCATCCGCCGAGCGGGAGGTATCTAGGGGATTCATGTTTGAAGGTTTGTGTTTAGAGTTAGTTATTCTGTAAAGGCTGGTAACTCCCCGTCAGGAATCACCAGCCATTCAAAATGCTAAGCTTATTTTCTGATCACTGCTTCTAATTCTTTCTCAAAACCAAGCATTAACTTATTCATGGTTTTGTCAATCTGCGTATCTGTTAGCGTCTGGGTAGAATCCAGCAGGGTAAAACTTACTGAATACGATTTCTTCCCTTCGCCCAGGTTAGGCCCCTCGTAAATGTCAAAAACATTCAGACTTTGCAGGAGGTTTTTCTCATACTTACGAGCTACTTCCTGAATTTGTTTGAACGAAACGTTTTTATCGATCACCAGCGATAAGTCGCGACGTACTTCGGGGAATTTTGGAATCTCCTGGAACGTCACTTCCGTCGTATAACGATCTACCAGGGCGTTCCAACTCAAATCGGCAAAGAAAACTGCCTGCTTCAATTCTGCCCGTTTCGCCAGATCACTTCTTACCAAACCAATCGTGGCCAGTACTTGTTTACCCACCAGGTATTGCAAACCATAAGACCAGACATTACCGGCTTCTACTTCCTGCAGCGAAACGCCTTTGATTTCCCATTTTCTTGAAAATCCGGGTTACCGCTGATACCAGGTCGTGGAAAGACACGGGGCGACTTTTTTGCTGCCAGGATTCTGAAACCACATTACCCGTGATGTATAGAGCGAGGTGACGGGTTTCCGTGTATTCGCCCTCTACTTTGTGATACGTCTTACCAAATTCAAAGAACTTCAGGTCACGCTGACGACGATTGACGTTGTGAGCCAGAGCTTCCAGACCGGAAAAGAGCATACTCTGACGCATAACGCCTAAATCTTCGCTCAATTTATTCAAAATCTCAACATTTTCACCAGGAAGGCTATCTTTTATACTTTCAGCATAAGCGGGTTTAGTCAGAGAATTCGTGAAAATTTCCTGAAAACCAGCCCCTGCCAGCAATTGAGAAATTTTGAAAGGAACGTTTTCCCGATCCTTTGAAGGTACTGGGAACTTTGCCAGATAATCCGTTTGTAAGTTATCCGATAAAGCGATGTTGTTCAGGCCGTAAATACGAAGAATTTCTTCTATAACGTCCGCTTCACGCGTTACATCGACGCGATACGCCGGAATCGAAGCGGTGAAGCCTTCGTCCGTACCATTCCAGACTTTAATGTCCAAATCCGTCAGGATTTGGTGAATTTGTTCGTGAGGAACTTTCTGACCAATCAGTCGATCAATATTCCGATACCGCATTTCTACCTGAGCAGGCTTGAACTGAGCCGGATGCGTATCCACTACTTCACTGGTAATTTTACCCCCCGCAATTTCCTGAATCAGTAATGCCGCCCGTTTCAGGGTATATAGTTTGAAGTTAGGATCCGTACCGCGTTCAAAACGGAAGCTGGCGTCAGTCTTCAGCCCGTGACGCATCGACGTTTTACGAACCCAGTCCGCTGCAAAATAGGCTACTTCGAGAAACACACGAGTCGTGGTTTCTTTGATTCCAGAATCCTGCCCACCAAATACACCGGCAATGCCTACGGGTTTTTCAGCATCGCAAATCATTAAATCTTCCTCCGACAGAATGCGTTCTACGCCGTCTAGCGTAGTGAACTTGGTGCCAGTTGGTAAGGTCTTTACTAGGATTTTCTGTCCTGCCAGTTCATGCCAGTCATACGCGTGCATGGGTTGACCCAACTCATGGCAAATGAAATTGGTAACGTCTACGATGTTGTTGATAGGACGTAAACCAATCGCCAGCAAACGCTGCTTCAGCCAATCCGGCGATTCAGCTACTTTCACGCCATCGATCGTTACACCGCAGAAACGAGGGCAGGCCTCTGTATTTTCTACGGTTACCCCAATCGGATACTGATTGGAATCGGCATAGAAATTATCCGTAGAAGGTAATTTTATTTCACGGTGCAAGAGAGCTTTCAAATCACGAGCGACCCCTACGTGCGAAGCCGCATCGGCCCGGTTAGGCGTCAGGCCAATGACAATCTGATAATCTGGCTCTAATTTGAAAAATTCAGCCGCAGGTGTGCCATTAGGTACGTCCGTGGTTAACACCATTATACCGTCGTGGCTGGTACCGAGACTGAGTTCGTCCTCGGCACAAATCATGCCTTCCGAGGGATGGCCGTATACTTTTCGTTTTCCGATGGTAAAAGGCTCACCATTGGTTGGGTAAATCGTGGCTCCCACCGTGGCTACTACTACTCGCTGACCCGCCGCTACGTTAGCTGCTCCGCAAACAATGGTAGCGGGTTCATCCGTACCGATATTCACCGTGGTCAGGTGGAGTTGTTTTTCCTTCACCATAAAAGGCTCGCAGGTCAGTACTTCACCAATCACGACTCCCTGAAGGCCACCAGGAACCGAATCGATTCGTTCAATTTCTTCAACTTCCAGTCCACATCCGGTGAGCAGTTGATCTAATTCTTCGGGTGACTCGTTCAGAGAAATATACTGTTTGAGCCAATTGAGGGAAATATTCATAACACTAAGACAATCACTTGAAAAAAGCCCGGTATAGTTGAGTAATGGGCCGGGCAGACAAACGTCTATTTTGCAAAAATAACTAATAAACCTGTTTAGCCTTTAGCCTTTTGTGTTTAGAGTCGCAGAGTTTCTTTGAATTATTACCTTTATTTTTATCAATTGCGTCTAAATCTACACTTTTTCAAGCCTTTTTAGCCATGCCAGCTTCGCATCCAGCCTTGGGTTATGCTTTTTTGACTCCCTTTTACGAATGGGCCATCTGGCTGGGCGTTCCGGAAAAGAAAATTCGGAAAGAGTTAATCTCCAGAATCAAACCCAGTGATTCTGTTCTGGACTTTGGCAGCGGAACGGGTACATTTCTGAAAGATTTGCTCGCGTATAATCCCTCGCAAGCCGTTTGTGGACTTGATACGGATGCCTACATGGTGAAAACTTCCCGAAAAAAAGGACTTCCCGTGGATTTCTATACGGCGGGTAGTTTGCCCTACCCCGATCAGAAATTTGATGTTGTTACCAGCACCTGGGTCTTTCAGCATTTTTCCGAAGAAGAGGTTCTCTTCTATTTCCAGGAGATTCGAAGAATTCTAAAACCTACTGGTGTTTTCTGGCTTGGCGACTGGGGACCTTCGCAGGGACCTATTCAAGCCGGGTTGAGTAAACTGGTTCACTGGATAGACCCGACTCAGAACGGATACGGCCCGGCTGACTTATGGCCCGGCTGTTTATTAAAGTGTGGTTTTCAAAAGGTAATCCGAAGCGAGCCTATTCTGACCCGGCTGGGCACTTTCTATTACTGGCAATGCCTACCTTAGAATCAATACTCAAGATCAGTTACTTTGCTACTGCTCAAAGCCGGAGCTCTTGAAACACTTTCATGAAAAAGCGGTTGAACTGAAGAGAATTAAAAAAATCTATGGTTTAAGAACATTTGTAGTCGTTTTTTGTAAAAAATGAGATGTTGGTTAGCTAGCTTTTTCCTGAATGCTTTAACTAATACACATTAAATCGTTTTAATTTCCTGAAAGATCCTGGCTTGATTTTATTACTTTTTAGTGAAAACAAAGTCTGTTATGCTTTTGGGTAACTCTGTTAAAATTTCAGAATTTGAACTAGTTCTGAAGTCTAACAAGGTTAATTGAAGATCATTTTACGTTAATTTTCGTTAATACTAAAAGGTATACTTGCTGAATTCCGAATAGTCGTTCATTTTCGGTATCCGGTTTTGTTGATAGGCCGCGATGGAAATTAACTCCTATAATTCTAACTCACGACCTATTGATTTTCCAAAACGACTGCCATGAAACCGTTTTGTTTGTTTTTGCTCTTTGTATTTACCCAGCAAGTGCTGGCTCAGGATATTACTACGGATCGGCTCAAAGGAGTCTGGGTAGCCAAGCGGGTAGAATACCGCAATGGTTACCAGATGATGAGCGACACGGAAGTAGATCAATCCAATATCGTTTTTGTGTTTGAAGACAAACGCTTACGCTTCTACACGAACGAACGTTCTACATCCGTGAGTTATACGCTCAGTGGTAACCGCATTCGTACGGCTCAAAATGCTATTTATCAAATTGACAAGCTAACTGATTTTGAGCTTCAGCTATCAGAGCAAACCTCTTCGGTCATGCGAACTGACCAGTTACGTTTCATTTGTTCCCGTCAGGATGCGAGCAGTTACGATGATTACATCCGAAAAAAATTCATTTTACCGGCGGCTCGTTTTGATTCTGACACGTTTTATGTGATGAACGAAACGATCTTCCCGAAATTCCGTACCCGTCTAATTGACAGCAGTTTTTACGAATCGTATCGAAATTCCTACAATTTCATTGAAGATGCATTCCGGCAACTGGCTCGCCCTCGACGGGATCGTTTTCGGGTTAGTTTCATCGTTAATGCGACCGGGCAGGTTGAAAACATTCAGATTGTAGAAAGCTCCGATCCTAAAAACGACGCGAACCTTCGCAAAGCCATCAAGGCCTCGGAAGGGATGTGGATTCCGGCCCGGATTTCGAACAAGCCCGTGCGAACGCAGGTGAATTATGAATTTCCGTACGGTATTCCTGAAAATAAACAATTATCGCTGGACGATATTAAGGCTCTGAAGGCAAAGGATTTGTTTGAAACGGGATTACAGCATTTCAATCGCCAGCGGTATGCCGAAGCTCTGGAAGTCTTTAATCAATGCGTGGATTTAGATCCAGGAAACGTGTCCATTCGCTTCAACCGGGCGGCTGCTTTATTCAAGCTCAATCGCACACAGGATGCTTGTAAAGATTGGAAGCTCCTGGAAAAAGCCGGAGAAAAAGAAGCAACCAAGTGGCTTAAGAAGTATTGTCAATAAGAGAAGAGGTCAGCATTTTGAATGCTGACCTCTTCTTATTTTTAACTTCCTGAATTTCAAATCTCTAAACGTATTACTTACGCCTTATCTCCACCCATATCGCGGCGAGCGTTGAAGTAACCCTTCACCACCGTAAAAGTCGTAATGGCCAGGAAGAAAATGATGATGTAATGCACGTAGTTAATAATACCGGGAAATTTCTCTCCTAGGTAAAAACCACTTCCACACAGTAACAAACTCCACAAAGCTCCTCCGATGATGTTATACGTCATAAAATGGGGAAAGTCGAGTTTGATCATGCCCGAAAGAATGGGAGCAAACGTGCGAACAACGGGTAAGAAACGGCTAATAATTAAAATACTGGAACCGTATTTCCGAAAATACTGACGTGTCGTTTCAATATTCTTCTTTTTGAAAAAGAGCGAATCCGGTCGATTTTCAAATTGCGTTCCGAAAAACTTTCCGAATAAGTATCCCGTAAGAGAACCCATCACCGCCGCTCCAAAAATGCAGAGTAATAGTAAGAGTAAGGTAACGTTCAAGACACCCGTTCCGCAGAAAACGCCCGCCAAAAACAGCAGGTAATCGCCCGGAAGGAAGAAGGCAAAAAAGAGACCGTTTTCTGCAAAAACGATCAGGGTGATGACTACCAAACCTCCCGTACGGATAATCTCCTGGGAGTCAGTAAGCATAGTCAACCAGTCTGGTAAATTCATGGTTTGAAAACGTATTTTTGACGAAGGTAGGCACTTGTCTGATTATAGACGATTCAATTTCCTGAATTTTAGCAGAAACTACATCAGCGGTATTTCTATTCTCAGGTTCTTCCTACTTTTGTTCTCAGTTCCCTAAAAGTTTATACCTTCCCACTGCATACTTCATCAACCAGCATTTATTATCCGAACATCAACGGCTTTGATTGAACCGAAATTTGCCTCCGACTCCTTAACCACCATGACCGAAATGGTCTTTCCCAACGATACTAATAATTTGGGAAACCTGATGGGTGGTAACCTCTTACGCCTGATCGACATCTGCGGTGCCGTGGCTGCTCAGAAGCATTCCCGCCGCATTGTGGTAACGGCCTCAGTCGATAACGTAGCTTTTAAAGATCCCATTCCGCTGGGTAGTGTCATTACGCTGCGAGCCTTCGTTACCCGGGCTTTTAATTCTTCAATGGAAGTCTTCATTGACGTACATGCCGAGAATATTCCTGCGGGTGAACGCATCATGACGAACCGGGCCTTTTATACCTTCGTTGCGATTGGAGACGATGGAAAACCGACTGAAGTACCCGCCGTGATTCCTCAGACGGACGAAGAAAAACTATTCTACGAGGCCGCTCTCCGTCGCCGACAGTTACGTCTGGTATTGGCCGGACGCATGACGCCCGCCGAAGCTACCGAGCTGGCTAAGTTATTCGAGTTACCGACGAGTAACCTATAAGTTAAATAAGGTTCGCCATTAGTTTGAGTAGGTTTGAAAAAGTTAGAGGGTTTGAACGGGAGTTAATTACCCATTCAAACCCTCTAGCTTTTTCAAAACATCAAACGATATCAAACTCTTCTAGCCTATTTTCCCGGAGTTTCTACCCGAAACTGCTCCATTCCTTTACGGTCTTGCAGGGTTACGTAAACCGTTTTTTTATCCTTCCCTCCAAAAACGAGGTTACTACAGCTCTTTCCTTTTAAGGGGATTTCCCGAATCAGCTTTCCTGCCGGGCTCAATACTGCAATGGTGCCTTTGCCGTGACGCGTGCAATAGAGGTTTCCTTTTTTATCACACTTCATGCCATCCATTCCAAAATCAGTAAATTCGTGAAAGAGCGTTTTATTCTGAACGTTACCCTCCGCATCCAGATCATACTTCCAGATTTTTCGCTGAGCACTTTCATTCACATACAGCGTTTTCTCATCGGGACTCAAGGTAATGCCGTTCGTTGTGCCGAGGTTTTCCAGTAATAAGATCGTCTTCCCCTCCGGCGTTACTTTCCAGAGCTTTCCGGTATTATCCTTCCAGCTAGGATCAGAAGCGTAGATTACATCTTTTTTCGTAATACAAATGTCGTTAGGCTGGTTAAAACGATCATCGTGAGCAAAGACGCTTACTTGCTTCGTTTGCATATTCACTTTCAACACGTTATGATTTACGAAATCGGCCAGTAGCATTTCCCCTTGCGAGTTAAACTGAATGGCATTAGCGATACTCTTGTTAGGTAAAGTCACAAACACTTCACCCTGTCCATTTGCATCTATTTTCCCGAGGGTTCCATCCTGCCTGAAATTTACCACGTAAAGATGCCCCGCTTTGTCAAAACTCGGCCCTTCAATGTTAGTACTAAACTGATTTTCAGCCGTAAAATCACGACTTACGTACAGGTCTTTTTTGGAAGAATGAGCCGTACTGGCCTGACGGTTACAACTAGCAAAGGCTAGCGGAATTAATACTAGATAAGAAAGTTTCATCGATGTCTATGGTAATAAAAATAATGAGGTTCTCATTTTCATGAAAACCTCATTAGTCAGGTAGTGACTAGCTATTATAACGGTGTTTCTGGCGTTTCGATATCCGTTGGTTCTACTTTTTCATCTGTCGTATTCACTGCCGATTTGGCTCCCGTAGCGGGTACTTTTGAGCCGCTCGGTTTTGCGGCGGGTGCCGCAGGTTTGCGAGCCGGAGCTTTGGCAGCGGGTTTAGCCGCGGGTGATGGCTTCTCGTCTTCTACTTTCTTTTCAGCATCAACCTTCTCTTCCGAAGGTTTTTCTTCTTTCTTTTTGGGAGTTGGTGCTGGTTTTCCAACCGTTTTTTTGGCTTGTTTTTCTAGTTTCTTCTTCGCATCCTTTGCCTCTTTCTCTCCTTTCTCCTTCTCTTTTTGCTGTAACTTACCAAACTTTTTAGCTAGCTCTTCGGCGGCTTTTTCAATTTGCTTGGATAATTTTTTACCATGTTTGGGATTCAGACCTGCTAGTTTATCAGCTAAGACAGAAGTCAGTTCGGAGGTGAGTTTTTTGTCGGGTTTCATAAACGTACTTGTTTCGAGAGTATTAAGCTTAAATCAGGGTTTTGATGCGAATCGTTTATTGACAAAGTCCCAGCAAACAATGCCAGTAGTAACGGCAATATTTAAGGAATGCTTCGTTCCGTACTGAGGGATTTCCAGGCACTCGTCGGCAATTTCAATTATTTTATCATTTACTCCAAAAACTTCATTCCCGAAAACGAAAAGATAATAGTTACCTTCTTCGGGCTGAAAGTCGGGAAGCTTCAGACTTTCCTCTACCTGCTCCACGGCAATGACCTTTACTCCTTTCGCTTTCATCATTTGGCAGAACTCAACGGAGTCCGGCACATGAACCCATTCTACGGATTCATCGGCCCCGAGGGCTGTTTTGGTAATATCCCGATGAGGAGGCGTTCCCGTAATTCCCCCCAGATACAAAGTAGAAACCCGAAAGGCATCCGAAGTACGAAAGACTGACCCTACATTATTTAGACTTCTGACGTCATCCAGTAAAATAGAATACGGAAATTTTTCCGTATCCTTGAACTCTTCAACCGACATACGGCCAAGTTCATCCATTGAAAGTTTTCCCATAGAAAATCAGGGTTTTTACCCTTAAAAAGGGTCTTTTCCTGCGAATGGATTTTTAAAATCCGGGGGTAAAGTTCGTGAACTTCCGGTTTTTGACACTCAATTTTTTCATTTACCAGCCGCTAACTCCTTTCGTTTGAGGCTTTTTCCTTTCATCCTCATCACTTTAAACCTTCATCTCAGGTGCTGATTGAAACGCGAGCGTACGCCCGGGCCGGGCTTTTAGGAAATCCTTCTGATGGTTTTTTTGGTAAAACATTATCTATTTCTGTACGAAATTTTGGGGCTTCCGTAACCCTATGGCAATCGCCGGAACTGCATATTGAACAACAGGAAGCCGACGCGAATACCTTCCGCAGCATTTTTCACCTGTGCGATACCGTTGGCCAGATTGGCTATAACGGGGGCATTCCACTGATTAAAGCAGCCATCCGGAAATTCACTACTTATTGTGTCGATCAGGGGATACGTTTGTCTAACCGGAATTTTACCATTCGTTACAGTAGCTCTATTCCAAGACAGGTGGGCCTTTCGGGCTCCAGTGCTATCATTGTTGCCACGATGCGGGCTCTGATGCAGTTTTACAAGGTAGACATTCCCATTGAATATTTACCGACGTTAGTTATGCAGTCGGAGACGGAGGAACTGGGCATAACCGCTGGTTTGCAGGATCGGGTTATTCAGACTTATGAAGGCTGTGTGTACATGGACTTTGCCAAAGACTTACTCGACAGCCGGGGTTATGGCCATTACGAACGGGTAAATCCGGCCAAACTTCCCAAACTCTATTTAGCGTATAATACCGACATGAGTAAGGTTTCGGGGAAAGTGCATAACGACGTTAAAGCCCGATTTAACCGTGGCGAGCCCCTGGTGGTGGAGACCATGCAGAAAATTGCCCATCTGGCTACGCTCGGAAAAGAGGCCGTAGAAACTCAGGATTACGAACAGCTCAATCACCTCATCAATCAGAATTTTGATTACCGGACGCAGATTTATAATATTCATCCCGTAAATATCAAAATGATTGAAACGGCTCGTCAACTTGGAGCTTCGGCTTCCTTTACGGGTTCAGGCGGAAGTATTATCGGCATGTACGAAAATGACGAAATGCTGAATCGCCTATTTGTCGAACTAAAAAAATTAAACACCCGGGTTATCAAGCCTTATGTGATGTAATTTCTGGTTGTTGGTGGATAGTTAATGGGTTGTTATGCTAATGCTGTTTTTAGATTTACAATCTATAAATAGTAATCTAACAACGATCCAATTCACCAACGACGATCAACCATACTTAAACATGATCAAAAAAGCGATTATTCCTGCCGCCGGTTTTGGAACCCGGTTTCTTCCTGCTACCAAAGCTCAGCCGAAGGAAATGTTACCCATCATCGACACTCCTACCATTCAGTATGTAGTGCAGGAAGCCGTGGATTCGGGCATTGAAGATATTCTGATTATTTCTGGGAAAGGAAAACGTTCCATTGAAGATCACTTTGACCGGAACTTTGAGCTCGAAACCCGTCTGGCCGAAAAAGAAGACGAAATGCTGCACGAGTTACGCCGCCTCTCCGACATGGCGAATATTCACTTCGTGCGTCAGAAAGAACTCAACGGTCTGGGTGATGCTATTTACTATGCCCGTCACCACGTGGGAAACGAGCCCTTCGCCGTATTACTCGGCGACACCATCATGGATTCGGTTATTCCCGTGACGCAGCAGTTAATGGATACATTCGCGACGTACCGTTCGTCAGTAATTGCCGTGGAAACCGTTCCTGCCGATAAAGTAAATCGGTACGGCATTGTGGGGGGTAAAGAACTAAGCGATAGCATTATGCAGTTGGAAACGCTGGTTGAGAAACCTGCCGTGGGCCAGGCTCCTTCCCATCTGGCCATTGCCGGACGGTACATCCTAACGCCCGAAATTTTCCGCATGATTGAACAAACCCCCAAAGGCAAAGGCGGAGAAATTCAACTTACCGATGCGATGTTGTTACTACTCGCCCGCGAAAACCTCTATTCCCACCGGATTGAAGGCAAACGCCATGATATTGGGAACAAACTCGACTTCCTCAAAACAACCGTAGAGTTCGCTCTGAAACGCAAGGAATTTGAAAAACCCTTCCTGGCCTTCTTAAAAGATATTGTTCAGCAATACGAAGCTTGATAGCTTATCGTTTCTACCGCAAAATGCCCAAGCCCTAATGGTTTGGGCATTTTTTATGCGTTTCCATTCATCCCTCATTTTCACGCTTCTGACCTTATCTAACTAGGTTTTAGAGGTATATTTTCGTTATTTTAACTGTTTTTATTCTCTCATCATCATATGAAAAAAATTCTCCTCTTTGGACTCTGGCTGGGAGCCTGCCTTCCGGCTCTGGCCCAAACTACCCCTAAACCGCCCATTACCTGGAAAGACGTCACAAACTGGAAAGCATTATCGGCCTTTGGCGGCACGCAACTCTCTCCCGATGGTCAGTGGATGGCTTATGTTTTGATGTCGGTAGCGGAAGGTGACGCGGATCTCATCATCCAGAAAACTTCGGACACCACGCAATATAAGTATCCTATTGGAGCAGCGACGTTTGTTCCCATGAGCTTCTCTGACGACTCCCGATTCTTTGCATTTAAAGTCTTTCCAACGGCGAAAGAAAAAAAAGCAGCCGCGAAATCGCCCGGCAAACCTTTACTAGAAAAGGCATTTCTGATTGAACTCGCGGGTAATAAAAAAACCGAATTCGAGCGGGTTACGTCTTTTGCCTTCAACGGCGAACAATCTTCGCATCTGGCTTTATTACTAAGCCCGGCAACGCCGTCGGCAGGTCCAACGGCTCCCAAAGGACGCGATTTGTTACTCTATGATTTAGGCTCCGGCAAAACTCAAAACATTGGGAATATTTCGGAAATGTCCTTTAATAAGAAGGGGGACTGGCTGGCCCTTACCATTGATGCCAATGAGAAAGCGGGTAATGGTCTTCAGGTTCGTAACATGAATACGGGCGTAACGACGATCATCGACAGCGATAAAGCCCGGTATCAGTCGCTGAACTGGACAGAAAAAGGCGATGGTCTGGCAGCTCTGAAAGGCGTAAAAGACGACAAGTATAAAACCGATGTGATGAGTGTGGTAGGCGTAAAGAACTTCGCTACCAAACCTGAACTAACTGAATATAACCCCAAGAAAGATAGTCTG
Source organism: Siphonobacter sp. SORGH_AS_0500 (assembly GCF_031453245.1). Classification (NCBI taxonomy): domain Bacteria; kingdom Pseudomonadati; phylum Bacteroidota; class Cytophagia; order Cytophagales; family Cytophagaceae; genus Siphonobacter; species Siphonobacter sp. SORGH_AS_0500. The sequence continues at coordinate 1,238,424 of NZ_JAVIYT010000001.1, read as the reverse complement.
AACTTTCCGAAGGGAATGAAAATAAGCCCTAATCGCCGTCCCTATTGGACGGAAGATCTGAGCCGTTTGTTCTTCGGCATTCATAAAGAAGACCTGGTTAAGAAAGATACCAAAGGCACTGCCAAAGCAGATACCGCCAAGAAAGCGACTCCAGCTCCCAAGCCTGTTTCTGATGTTGAAAAATTAGCGAAGATTAAAGCCGATACCAGCATCAAATCGCTGGACGATTTACAGAAAGCCCTCGCAAAAATTAAGACGGATTCGGCCAAAGTGGCTCAACGGGGAGGTAATGTACCCAACCTGTCGGGAGCTACGGATGATCTTGACAAACCCGAAGTAACCGTATGGAACTGGCAGGACAAACGTCTGCAATCACGGCAGCAGGTTACTGAAATGCAGGATAAGCAATTTAGTTTTCTGGCGATGTATGACGGTAAGAAATTTACCCGTTTGACCGATAGCACTCTTCTGAACATCAATCCGGCCCCGAAAGCTTTATATGCGATTGGTCTGGAAGACGCTGCCTACGAATTGGATGCCAGCCTTGATGGCCAGAATTACGCTGACGTATACGTAGTTGATTTAAAAACGGGAGCCCGTACCAAGGTATTCGAAAAGTATTATCTGTCGGGTTACGCCAGCACGCCTACGCCTTCGCAGGATGGAACCAAATTTTTGTACGCGAAAGACGGTCATTATTACGTATATGACATAGCGTCTAAACAAAGTTTAAACCTAACTGAAAAAATTCCGAGTAGTTTCGTTGATACGGAAGACGACCATAACGTAAAAAAACCAATGGTTCCTATGCTGGGTTGGTCTACAGATTCAAAATATGTGTTGCTTCGTGACCTTTGGGACATCTGGAAACTATCCGTAGATGGCAAAGAGGTAGTGAACCTGACGAAAAATGGCCGTCAGCAAAAAATCCGTTATACGAGTCGTTACAAGCTTGATCCTGAAGAAAAGGGCATTAATCTGAAGCAACCTTTATACGTTCGGGCATATGGCGAATTCACAAAGAAATCGGGAATTGCTCTGATCGAGGTAGATAAAAAGGGAAATCTGATTCCAGGCGTGAAGTCTTTACTCTGGGAAGATGCCAACATTGGCAACCTCAGTAAAGCTAAAAAAGCAGCCGTTTATACATTTACCCGTGAGTCATTCACTGATCCTACTGATTTTTTTGTGAGTAAATCAGAAAAATTAACAGATAGCAAGCAGGTAACTAAAAACACTCCAGATTTTAATAAATTCAGTTGGAGTTCGGGAGTGCAGCTAGTCGATTATGTATCGGATAAAGGTGATACTTTGCAGGGAGCTTTATTCTTACCTGCTAATTATACCAAAGGCAAAAAGTACCCAACCATTATCTATTACTACGAAAAACTCTCGCAAACACTGAACGTTTACACGAACCCCAGCTTCAGCGGCACGGGCTGGAATCCGAACGTTTATACATCAAATGGGTACGCTGTTTTCATTCCAGATATCGTCTATAAACTCAACGATCCAGGAATGTCGGCAGTATGGTGTGTGTTACCTGCCGTGAAGGCGGCCCTCAAAACGGGCGTGATTGACGAGACCAAAATGGGTATTCACGGGCACTCCTGGGGAGGGTATCAAACCAGCTTCCTCATTACCCAAACCAATATGTTCAAAGCTGCCGCTGCCGGAGCTCCGCTGACGGATATGGTTTCGATGTATAACCTGATTTACAAGAACTCAGGTACGAGTAATGGGCAGATTTTCGAAGCTTCACAGGGTCGCCTGGTGGCTCCCTGGGATAACTGGGAAGCTTACTTCCGAAACTCTCCGCTGCATCACGTGAAAAATATTCAGACGCCTTTATTATTGTTACACAATGATGCTGACGGAGCCGTAGACTTTACACAGGGTATTGAATATTACACGGCCATTCGTCGTTTGAAAAAGCGCCGTGGCCTTAGTTCAGTATAAAGGAGAAAACCACGGTCTGGCGAAGTTGGTGAATCGCAAAGATTATGCTATTCGTATGATGGAATTTTTTGACTATCACTTGAAAGGCAAGCCTGCTCCTGACTGGTGGCAAAAAGGCATAGACCGCCTGGATATGGAGGACCACTTAGAAAAACGCATTGTATTTGACAAATAACCAAAAGCCCTCGTTGCGACGAGGGCTTTTTTTGTAGGTTCTTCATAACAATTCGCAAAATCATAAAAAAAAATATTCATTATTATCCGCTTAATAAACATTTATCTATTTACTTTACGACATCCCAATGTATGCTACTGACTCGCTTATACTCTATTAACCGTTAACTAATTAAAGTATCTTATTTTTTGGTAATAGAATATTAATTGCGTTACTTAGCATAGATTAAATTAGATATTCTATATAGTATTAGTTATATATTACATATCTAATTTAACAATTTCACGAGTTATGAGTTTATGCAATACCGAGCTCTGTTATCCCTTTAGTCAAGAGATAACATTTGCCAAAATTCATCTAAGGAATTTAACCCGCTAATAACTTATTCAATCTGCTAATGAAAAACTCTACTTTATGTTTTTGTATTCCGCACCTTTCCAGGCCCGTACAAATCTCTAGCTGATTTTTAATTCAGCTTGTTCGTATTTTTCTGCTCTTTACGGTCTTCCATGTCTCATGAGAAGAAGTGGTCGTTATTTGGCTTCAATAACGAAATGCCATTTACTGAAATTCATCTAAGTAATCTAATCCGCTAATAAATCATTCAATCCACTAATGAAAAACACTATCCAACCTCCCTGCATTACTTTCCTTCCTTAGGTCCGTACGAATCCTTAGCTGAGTTTTAATTCAGTTTATTCGTCCTTTTCTGCTCTTTACGGTCTTCCATGTCTCATGAGAAGTAATGTTTTAGTATGCCTATCTCTCTAAAACATGATTAATGAAGTGTGCCTAACAGTAACCTTTAATTCGCTAATAAATGGAAATTTTTACTTTACCCAGGTTTCAACCTAAACCAAAGCTAATAGCTTCTATCTGGCTATTAGTCATGAGTATCACTCAATTAACTCAGGCCCAGACTAAAACTTATTTAGAGGGCACTAAAACGGGTAATTACATTCAGGCCGGTAACCTCATCAGCCTGGGCACTGGTAGTGCGGGGCTATCAGCCCCTATGCAAGATCACACGGCCTTTCTCGCACACCGATTTTTTTATGGTACTACAAGTATTCTAACAGGAACTAATACAACTACTCCAACCACCCTAACAGCCTCACGAGACGTAGGGGCCGCGGGCCTTCTAGGAGCTGGAGCAGATGTCTATTTGCAATTTAGAAACACAGGTAATACAACTATTCCAGCGGGCACCACAACGTATTTTTATCTTAAAAATAGTCCTACCAATTCTGGCATTACACTGGCAGTAGGCGGGTTGTTAGGGGTAGTAGGTGCTAATAGCATTACAGGTAGAGGGTACGCAAACGCAGGCAATTATGCATTAAACACTGGTACATTTTCTTATAATGGCAATGAAAATGTAGGAACCGCAGTTGGTACAGAATCTGGAACAGAATCCCGTTTATTGATAGATAATACGGGTGAATGGTATGCGGCAGTAACTCCAAATGCAACCTATAATTCAGTTCGACTGAATGTTGCCTTTCCATCTGACATTAGCGTAAACTTGACAAGCCAGATCAAGGCAACGGTTTACAATGCCTTTACTCAATCAAATGGTTCTGCCTGTAATGCCAGACCTCAATTTACAAGCCCTGGTGAAGCATCTGGTATTACCTTATTAAGCTCTAACTCCGGCTTAGCTATTAATCAATTGGTGGCTAACCCTGAACGTGCTATCAACAACAACCCAAATGACTATTCGTCATTTAGTTCTGGTGTAGCAAGCGTTGGTGTAGCAAGTACAGTTTCTCAGACTTTTTACTTTGATCATCTTTCATCAACGAATGAAGGGGTTAAAGTTAAACTAGGTTTTTCCGAATCGTTATTAAATCTAACCGCGTTAGGAAATTCCGTACAGTTTACCTTTTATAATGGCACAAGTCAAGTAGGTAGCACCCGCACCTTGGGAGGAAGTCTTATCAGCCTTAATTTACTTGATCTTATTACTGTCAATAGTGGATTTGGAATTTTAAGCACGACGATAAACCCAGGCGTTAGTTTTGACCGCGTAAAAGTCTCCTATTCTCCTGGATTACTTTCGACTGGAGTTTTAGGCGACTCATTCAGAATTTATGATGTAAACCTTGCTCCAAGTAAACCAACTATTACCCCAGCCTCACACATTGTCTATGTATACGCTGGTCAGACTCCCAATGCAACGGCTACTTCCGCAGGTAATCAAATCACTTGGTATAATCTGAATGGATCGGTTGTGGGCGGCCCTGCTGCTTCACCTTATGCGTTCCCAAGTGCGGTAAGCGTCAACAGCGATTACTATGCTCTGGCAAGCAGTGCCAGTTGTCCAAGTGTAGTATCAGATTCAACCCGTCTGAAAGTTATTGTGCGTACGCTTTCTTACACCAATCCTCCAGCCGGAAAAACGGGTCAGGTATATACAGGTAGCTTATCGGCTACGGTAACCAATCAAAATGGTCGTATTTTAAATTACGCTCTGGCTAACGGTTCCACCTTACCTCAAGGTTTAACTTTAAATTCCGACGGCACTATTACGGGCACCATCGCCTCTAGTGTAACTCCTGGTGATCAAGCATTCAATGTTGTGATTACAGATGTTACGAATGGGACAAACAATGCTATTCCCGCCGGAACGCATACGTATACGTTATCAGTAGCTCAGGGTCTTACTTTAGCAGCGGCCACGCTAGATCCAGCTCAGGTAGGAACACCTTATACTTCTGCGACGCTTCCAGCAGCTACGAATGGCACAGGTACCATTACGTATACCTCCACAGGACCCGTGAATGGCTTATCGTATGATCCTGCTACTCGCACGATTACGGGTACACCTACGGCTACGGGTACGGCTACATTCACAATAACGGCTCAAGATCAATCTACTCCTGCTCAGACGGCTACTCAAACCTATTCGGTGACGATTGGATCTCCAGCATTAGCACAACCTGCAGCTACCTTACCTTCAGGTCAGATTAATCGCCCTTATACCACTACAATTCCTGAAGCAACAGGTGGTACGGGCACCAAAACGTACGCTGCAACAGGCCTGACCAACGGATTAAGCTTTGACCCTTCCACTCGTGTGGTTTCTGGTACTCCTACTGCTGTCGGCTCGGTCAACTTTACAGTAACGGTAACCGATGCCAATAACCAGACGGCTAGCCAGAACTATACCATTGTAATCAATAATGCTCCCGATTTAACGGTAAGCGGAGAGATTGATAACAGCGAGTTCACACAACCCGGTCAGGCTAACGGCCATGGCTACCTCGTCACCCTCTACGAAATCAAAGGCGTAGCCACTTCTGACGTGATCACTTTTATCATCCAGCGGCCCGCCAACTGGAGCTTTGACTACTCCGCCAACGCGACTACCATCAATGTCAACGGCGGTACTACGGTCGATAATGCCAACTGGAACTTCTCTGTTTCGGATCGCTTTCTCACCGTCACTTCCAAACCGGGCGTGAGCATTCCGGCCAATGGCTCCGTTAGAATCGGTATCAATTTCTTCGTACCTACCGCTCTGGCTGAAAACACCACCCAGAACGTAACCATCAACATTAACGCCGGTACTGGCGGCGGGGAAACGCCCTCCTCCAATAACCTCGCAGTTACCGCTTTGACCTTCAACTAAGCATAGCCAACCGACCCGGTTGCCTAGGTAACCGGGTCGTCTTCCTTCTTTTCACTCATGAAAAAAAACTATTTTCTTACCCTGGCCCTGCTTGGCTCAGCTTTGGGGCTGCGGGCTCAGGATATGAGCGTCGAGCTCGCGGCTAACTCCCCTGCCGTGGTGCAGGGTGGAACCGATTTCATCACCCTCCGACTCTGTAACAACAGCTCCAGCATTCCCCTGGCCGCCAATCGCATTCGCCCCCGCGTCAGCTTTCCCTCGGAGATCACCACGCCCACTACCGTCACCAACGCCGACGGATCGCCCCTGACGGGTTTCAGTGAAGAAACCCGCCTCTCGACCAACGTCGTTCGTCTGATCAATACCTCACCCATCGCCGGAGGCACCTGCGTCAACCTCCGCCTTTACTATGAGGGAACTCAGGCCGGCAGCCAATCAGCTACTGCCAATACGGCCTGGCAGGGAGCTCCCCCCGTCGAAAACGATGCGACCAACGATAACGCGACCCTCACCCTCAACGTTACAGCTAGTACGCCCGTCTCGCTGGCGGCCTTTACCCTGCGAGCTCAGGGGCATAACGCCGAGCTGAGCTGGAGCACGGCTCAGGAGCGAAACAATGCCTTCTTTGAGGTACAGCACTCCACCAATGGCCGCAGCTTTGAGACCGTGGGACAGGTCGCTGGCAAGGGTACCACTGCCCAGCGGCAGCAGTACCACTTTACCCATGCCGAACTCAACCCCGCTCTGACGCATTACTACCGCCTCAAGCAGGTAGATTTCAACGGTAAATCAGAGCTGAGTGTGGTGCGTTCGTTGCAACTCGAAGGCTATCAGGGCATTAGTTTGTGGGCGACTACCCAGAGTGATCGCACCGTCAAAGCGGTGGTGAATTATGGCGATGAGGAGCTGGCCAAAGCCGCCCGGGTGAGTCTGCTGGACTTATCGGGTCGCACGCTGAGTACCCAAAAACTTGATCTGGTGAAAGGGATCAATGCCGTCGAATTCCAGACGTCTTCGCTGGGTTCAGGTCTGTACCTCATCCGACTGGAAAACCCCAGCAAAACTCAGGCCGTTAAAGTGGCTCTGCCTTAATAGTAATCATACGATCATACAGCCCTCATTATTCAGTTAATGGGGGCTGTATGCATTTATGCCTCGTTCCTTATTTATTAATAGACAGAACTTCTATTTTTACCCCATAATAGATAAGAACGTATGAATCCTCTCTTTCCGGTTTTTCTGAAATTAGACCATCTTGATGTATTACTGGTTGGCGGAGGAAACGTAGGCCTCGAGAAGCTCAGTGCCATACTGGCGAATAGCCCTCGATGTGCAGTAACGGTTGTGGCTACTTACATTCGCGAAGAACTTCGTACCCTTGCCCAGTTACATCCACAAGTTCAGTTGCTGGAAAGGCCCTATCAGGAAGCTGATCTGGAAAATAAAGACCTGGTTATTCTGGCAACTGATAACCCCAGCTTGCACGTGTCTATTAAAGAAGTGACGCGTCAACGTAGAATCCTTACCAACGTAGCTGATACACCCAACCTATGCGACTTTTACCTGGGCAGCATTGTTCAGAAAGGCGATCTCAAAATTGCCATATCTACCAATGGTAAATCGCCAACCCTGGCCAAAAGACTTCGGGAATTGCTGACGGAAGTCATTCCCAACGATATCCAGTTACTTTTAGATAATCTGGTGGTGATTCGGGATCGGATGAAAGGAGATTTTCAATCGAAAATAACGCAGCTCAACAAGCTCACTGAAAGCCTGGTCAATAAAGAAGATCCCTCCGATTCATGAATTAATTACGAGAAGTAAGGGTTGAGTAATCATGAAAGATTTGATTGCTCAGGTTCGAAATTGCCGCTTATGTGAGTCTCATCTCCCTTATTACCCTAAACCCATTATCCAGGCCCATCCTACGGCCCGTTTACTTATTATTGGTCAAGCTCCCGGGCAGAAAGCTCACGCTTCGGGAATACCCTGGAACGATGCCAGTGGCAATCGGCTCCGAAACTGGCTCGGTCTCGACACCGCGACATTTTACGATTCTTCTCGGGTGGCTATTATGCCTATGGGATTTTGTTACCCCGGCAAAGGCACTTCGGGTGACTTACCTCCCCGCCCCGAATGTGCTCCACAGTGGCATGCCAAGCTCCTGCAACAATTACCCCAGTTGCAATTAACGCTTTTAATAGGTCAGTACGCCCAGCACTATTACTTGCCTCATGCCAAAAGCCTGACTGAAAATGTTCGGATGACGGATCTTTTCCTGCCAAATTTCTGGCCATTACCCCACCCGTCCCCCAGAAACCAGTTCTGGTTACGGAAAAATGAATGGTTTGAGCAGGATATTATTCCCAGCCTGAAAGCGACTATTCACCGCATTATCCACGAAAAAAGAGCCTGATTACCAAAGGCACTCAAGCTCTTTTCCGTTACCAGGTAGGATTATAATTCAACCCGTTTGGGAAAAATATCTTTTAATCGGCCATCGTGCGTTACTACGACCAGGCTTGCCCCCAACTGAGCAGACTGTTTCTTCAGTAACTCTACCACCAGATAACAATTTTCATCGTCTAAACTGGACGTGGGTTCATCAGCCAGAATTACCTGAGGGTCGTTCATTAAGGCCCGGGCAATACCTACCCGCTGCAATTCTCCCAGACTTAACTGATTGGTTTTCTTGGATAAGTGATCGGCAAAACCCAAACGCTCGGCTAGTTCTCGGGCTTTGTCCGGGTTGCTTTTTTCACCGGCCAGGTAATTGGCCAGTAATAAATTATCCAGTACGGAAAGAGATCTCACAAAGTGGGGCCGCTGATAAATCAGGCCTACATGTTTAGCACGAAAAGTAGCGGCTTCCGAAGCAGATAAGTTCGAAATATCCTGATTGCCAATGCGAATTTGGCCAGCCTTTGGGGATAATAACAGTGCCAGAAGGTGAAGAAGGGTAGTTTTTCCGCGGCCAGAGCGTCCTAGAATCAACAGCGTGTCGTGATCGGGACAAGTAATATCCGGAAAACTGAATTGTTTGGCTGGACTGTAAGCAAAAGTCAAATTCTGCGTCTGAATCATAGCTATTCTTCGGTTAAAAACTTCCCGAAAGTCCGAGAACTTTCGAGAAGTACCAAGAATTAGCTTAAGACTTTTTCTCTTCAACGGCAATTCTTACGAGTTCAACCGTGTTTTTCACTTTCGTTTTACGAAGCATATTCGCCCGGTGATTAGTTACGGTACGAATACTAAGGCCCAGTTTATCAGCGATTTCCCGACTATTTAATCCTTCAGCAATCATCGTCAGAATTTGTCTTTCTTTACGAGAAAGCTTGCTCAAAGGAGTATCATCGTTACCTCTGCTGGAAGATCGGCCACGGCTACGACCTAACAAAGCATCCACAAAAACTGAAGAAATCGTGGGAGGAAAATACTTATCTCCCTGCGATACTTTCTGCAAAGCCAGCATGATTTCTTCCTTATCTGTGTCTTTTAACAAATAGCCAGAAGCTCCACTTTCAACTGATTTTAAAATGTAATCCTGATTATTATGCATGCTAAACATCAGCGATTTAACCGTTGAATATTGCTGGGCGATGGCTTTAGCAGCTTCGATGCCAGATATTTTGGGCATACTGATATCCAGTATAACGACGTCGGGCTTAGTTTCAGAAATTTTATCCAAAACTTCCTGGCCGTCGGAGGCCTCACCAACGATTTCAACTGAATCTTCATCAGCCAAAAGCATTATCAGGCCTTTCCGAACTACCGTATGATCATCTGCTACAAGTACCCTTATTTTTGCCATTAGTTTAATTTACGATTTTATGGAACGAACACCTTAAGTAATCTCGCGGGTGGACAATAGGTGGATTATACCCCAAAGTAACAAAACAGTTTACTTTGAATAGTACTATCTACTTCTTTTATTTTAAAATAGTGAGATTTAAACCTTTAATTCTATTTTAATAGTAGTCCCTTTACCTATTATAGAACTAATCTCGAAAGTTGATCCGATGGATTCAGCTCTCAATTTCATGTTTCCTAAACCTGAATGTGCGATTGCCTTTTTCGCTAATTCTTCAGGATTGAAACCTATGCCGTCATCTTGTATACGTAAATTTATTTTCCCTTTTTTTTCCGTCAGCGTAATATCAATTACGCTGGCCTTTGCATATTTCAGACTATTATTTATCGCTTCCTGAACGATCCTATACAGGTTTACTTCAATTGCAGAAGACAAGCGAATGGGGAATTCCCCTGAGTTAAATCTGACTTTTATCCCACTAATTTTAGTGATCTTTTCACTCAGTAAACGTAGAGCTGAAACCAATCCAAAATCCGTTAGTACGCTAGGCATCAAATCATAAGAAATCTGCCTAACCGTTTCTATGGTTTCTAAAACTAATTCTTTAAGTACCTGATAGCTGATTTTTTCTTTATCTGTATACGAGGCATTTTGTAATAACTCTATCTGTAACCTAATTCCAGTTAATAATTGCCCGACTCCATCATGAAGTTCCTGAGCTAAACGTTTTCTTTCCTCTTCCTGACCTTCCAACAAGGCAGCAGTTCGAATACGAGAATCAATTGAACTTGCTTCCTTTTTCATACACACACCTATTAGTTACTAAGATAATTTCTTCTCAAATTATACACCTTGTGAAAAGTATTATCCGTACCATTTATTGATTTTATACTATTACTAATCCTATTTTAATTAAACCTACCTCTAAACCTACCTCCACTTTATCAACCTGATTTCTACATAAGAATAATACTAATTCTCGTACAGTCTTTCTCTCCAGAAAATTACTTGTGAGCTTAAAATTATTTAACAATACTCCTAACATTTTACTGAATATATACAAAGGATTGGATTTTATCGATAAACAGTTGCAATGACTCTACCATGTACTCGACTTTTTAGTTGATCTATGATAAAAATAAAATCACTTCAAGCACTGTATCTGTTTTTTTGCAACTTTGTAGCATGAACGTAATCAAGATTTCACTGGCTAATTTGCGGGATAAACCGCTGAGTACATTTCTAAGTACTCTATTGATGGCCCTCGGAGTTGGCCTGATTTCTTTACTACTTCTAATCAGTCAGCAATTAGAAGATAAATTCACTCGTAATCTAAAAGGAATTGATTTAGTGGTGGGTGCGAAAGGCAGTCCACTCCAAATTATCCTTTCTTCGATTTATCAAATTGATTCACCCACGGGCAATATCCCGCTTTCGGATGCTATGATGTTGGGGCGTAACCCCATGGTTAAGGAAGCCATTCCACTAGCTATGGGTGATAACTATAAATTGTTCCGAATTGTTGGAACAAATTCTAAATACTTTTCACATTTTGAAGCAAAACTAACCGAAGGGCGTCTGTTTGAGAAGCCTATGGAGGCAGTCATTGGAGCAAAAGTAGCCCGGCAAACGGGTCTGAAATTGGGCGATACTTTCGCTGGTGCTCACGGCTTTGACGAAGAAGGACACGTCCACGGTGATGCCAAATATAAGGTAGTGGGTATTGCAGCTCCTAATAATTCGGTAGTTGACAATATTATTCTGACGCCGTACGAAAGTATCTGGCAAGTACATGAAGGGCAGGAAGGAAGTCAGGGTAACGAAGTGATCAGTGAAATGATTAGTAGTCCCGGCAGCGACTCAACCGCCGACAACGAGCCCAGCCACGAAATTACTTCCCTGCTGATCAAATTTCGGAATCCGATGGGGAACGTCATTCTTCCCCGGATTATCAATGAAAATAGTAAACTTCAGGCGGCGTCACCCGCTCTGGAGATCACCCGAATGCTGGATTTACTGGGCGTTGGTGTGGATACCATTCGCTGGATGGCTCTGGTCATCATTGTCATTGCGGGAATCAGCGTTTTTGTATCCCTTTATAATTCCCTGAAAGAACGTAAATACGAAATGGCTTTGATGCTCGCCATGGGAGCCACTCGCAGCAAGCTGTTTTTGATGTTATTACTGGAAGGGATGATTATTAGTATTCTGGGGTACATCTTCGGAATCATCATGAGCCGTGTTGGGCTGGCCGTTCTTTCCGCTGGAGCCGACCAGAGTTTCCATTATAGCTTTGAAGTGCTGGCCATCTCACCTCTGGAAGGAATTCTGTTAGGAGGTGTGTTAGTACTTGGACTGCTGGCCGCTGCTCTTCCTTCTTTAAATGTGTATCGTCTGAATTTATCAAGAACTCTGGCGGAAGAATAGGATTTTACGGTTCCTTCTGCAACAGTGTTGAAAAATTTATTCTTTCAGGTAACTTTGTTTGCAGAATTTGCGTTACGATTTAAGAAGCTGAAAAACATTTCCATATCATGAATATTTTAAAGATTTTCTCTCTGTTTGTCGCTGTTGGACTCTTCGTAGCGGCAACGACCGATACAAAGGTTGCCACTGCGGCAGATCCTTCAAAGATTAGCTGGGAGAATCTGAAGGATGTGAAATTTCAGAAAAAGTGGTATCCTGAAGAGAAGATGTATATTCTCTACCCCAATTTCGGTCCCGGTGTACAGAAATTGAATAATAAAGAAGTAATCATCAAAGGTTACTTGGTTCCAGTGGACATCACTTCTAATACCTTCGTGCTTTCGGCTTACCCGAACTCGATGTGTTTCTTCTGTACAGGTACGGGTCCTGAAACGATTATGGCTCTGAAAATGAAGAAAAATCGTCGTTTTAAAGTAGATGAAGTACAAACCTTCAAGGGAACCCTCAAGCTGAACGCCAACGATATTTACGAGCTTAACTATATTCTGGAAAACGCTGAAATTTATCAGGGCGAATAATCCAGAGCATTCCTTAGTATCTTTACCCCACCCCTTTCGGTGGGGTTTTCTTTTGTTCATAACGCAGGTCTTATGAAGTTTTTACGCATCATTACCAAGGTTTCTCTTGCTCTTATTATACTGATTTTAGTACTTCTATTAGCTACACTCACTACCGTTGACGAAACGCCCTATACGCAGACCGAGGCTTATCAGCAAACGCAGCAATCGCTGGAGCAGATCGATCAGCAACTAGCCCTACAACGGCAGGATTCGACTAAAAAACAGAAGAATTTACAAGTAGGATGGGCCAAGGTGAACATTACCCCCGATCATGCGACACCGCTGGCAGGCTATGGAAATCGCCGGGGTAAAGTGTCTACTGGTGTTCGGGACTCCCTTTGGGTACGGGCCTTTGTGTTTGACAATGGAGTCTCCCGCGTGGCGATGGTTGCTTCTGATTTATTGATTATTCCTCCAACCATTGTGGCCGCGGTGCAAGCAAACTGGCCCAAGAACCTGGGTTTCCCTGCCGATCATATTTATTACGGAGCCATTCACAGCCATAACAGTGAAGGCGGCTGGCAGGGAGGCGTAGGTAGTGAGTTAATTGCGGGAAAATATGACCCGCAGGTGGTTCAGTTCCTTGCCAAACAGATCATTACGGCCCTTACCCATGCCACGCAGCAGTTAGCTCCCACCGAAATTGGTTATGCTCAGATCAACGAACCCACCCGACTCGAAAACCGCTTGGTAGGGAATGAAGGTACCGTCGATCCATACATTCGTTTGATGAAGATGAAAAAACAGTCGGGTGAAACGGCTTTGCTGGTAACTTATGCTGCTCACGCGACACTTCTGAACGGAGATAATATGGTCATTTCGAGGGATTACCCCGGTGTGTTAGTGGATTCGCTGGAGAAAAGTACGGTTACCTTTGCCGCTTACATGGCCGGGGCCGTCGGCTCCATGCGACCCGTAGCCGAAGGGAAAGACGACGATGAAGAGTTGAATAATCAGGCCCTAGCCCTACACCGTGACATTCAGAAACAATACGATGCTATAGTTACCAGACCTGAACAAACCCTGGAGTTTGTAACCGTGCCCGTAAGTTTGCGGAAGCCTCAGCTTCAGATTGCCAAAGGCTGGAAAGTACGGCAATGGGCCTGGGATATGCTGTTCGGACTGGCAGACGCGGATATTAAAGCCCTGCGAGTAGGAAATATTGCCTTCTTAGGAATGCCTTGTGATTTCTCGGGTGAACTGGTTCCCGAACTTGAATCCGCCGGATTAACTAAAAATCTTCACGTGGTAGTAACCAGTTTCAATGGAAATTACATCGGTTATATCACACCCGACAAATACTGGACTCGCGACACCTATGAAAGTGTGGCCATGAATTGGTTTGGTCCTAACACAGGAAGCTACTTCGTCGAGACGGGGCGAAAAATTTTAATTAAACTGTGATTTAATATAAAATTAAGAAAGGACTAAGGTAATATTTATATATTAATTAGAATAATTCTAAAATAGTATGATTTTTTGGTGAAGCAGGCAAAAATGCGATTTTTGTAAGTAAAGAAAGTACAATTCTAATATCATGTAATTGACTCACATGATGTATTAACCTCGTATCGGATTTACTTATGTTATTGGCTTCCCTACCCTCAGATTTCGCACCTGTTTTGGTGCAATTCCTCGCCGCAGCCGGCTTTATTGGCATGACGATGGTAGCTACGCACCTCCTGACGGGGCGTCGGAAGACTACCAGTACAGCTCGAAAAGAAGATCCCTGGGAGTGCGGTATCCCTGTGTATGGTGATGCCCGAACGCCCATTTCTGTAAAATATTTTCTTACCGCTATTCTCTTCGTTCTCTTTGATGTAGAGATCATTTTCATGTATCCGTGGGCAGTGAATTTCCTTAAGTTCAAATCCCAGGGAATGGGCATGCTGGTGTTTGGAGAAATGATTGTCTTCATGTTACTTCTGCTGGCGGGCTTTTATTACGTAATTAAAAAAGGGGTATTAAAGTGGGATCAGGACTAACCTGCATCCTTAGATTTACTTTAATCCACATGGAAAATCATGAGCGAAAGACCGAATAATATTAAACTGGTGGATGCTCCTGACGGCTACGGCGGATCGGGTTTCTTTGCCACCTCTTTTGAAAAAGTAATTGCCCTGGCCCGTAGTAACTCACTCTGGCCGCTTCCCTTTGCTACTTCCTGCTGCGGAATTGAGTTCATGGCAACGATGGGAGCTACGTACGATCTGGCCCGTTTTGGTTCAGAACGTCCCAGCTTCTCACCCCGTCAGTCGGATATGCTGTTGGTGATGGGTACCATTGCCAAGAAAATGGCTCCCATTGTTCGGCAAACGTATATCCAGATGGCTGAGCCTCGCTGGGTTATTGCGGTAGGAGCCTGTGCTTCTTCCGGCGGTATTTTTGATACCTATTCCGTACTTCAGGGTATTGATCGGGTGGTTCCGGTGGACGTATACGTGCCGGGTTGCCCGCCCCGCCCCGAGCAAATTCTGGATGGCGTGATGCAGTTACAGGAGATCGTAAAAAACGAGCCGCTGCGTCGGCGGGATTCGCCCGAATACCAGGCTTTGCTGGAATCTTACGGAATTATCAAGTAAACGAAAGGCAGGAATCCGTTCCTCTTTCTTTCATTCTTTTTGATATGCTGACTAATCAGGAAATAGCCGACGATCTGCTTTCGCAGTTTGGAGATAAGATTGCTGGATTTGAAGAGCACCACGAAATCATGAGTGTCTTTACTACGGTAGAGACGGCCAAACCCATGATTGAGTATCTTTATAAACACCCGACCTTTCAGTTTCAGTACCTGACGGATTTGGCGGGCATTCATTACCCTGATAACAAGGGCGGCGAATTAAGTGTGGTTTATCACGTTCATAGCTGGACGAATAACCACCGTCTGATGGTTCGAATCTTCGTCCCCATCGATGCTCCCGACGTACCAACCCTCGTTGACGTTTATAAATCAGCTAACTGGATGGAACGCGAAGCCTATGATTTCTTCGGAATCAATTTCGTGGGCCACCCTAACCTGATTCGAATTTTGAACATTGAGGAAATGGATTATTTCCCGATGCGTAAAGAATACCCGCTGGAAGATGCTACCCGGCAGGATAAAATCGATGCCCTTTTCGGCAGATAATGTTCAGAGACAGATGAGCGAAGATATCACCACTCAAAATACGCTTACCCAACGTAACCAGACGGCTGTGATGGGACCGCAGGTCGGTAACCTGGCCCTGAAAGACGGAGTACCCATTGTTTCGGAAGATGGTCGCGAATTAACGACGCTGAACCTCGGCCCGACGCACCCCTCCACCCACGGTATTTTCCAGAACATCCTGACCATGGATGGGGAAAAGATCGTTTCAGGCGTGCCAACGATTGGCTATATCCACCGGGCGTTTGAGAAAATTGCCGAACGCCGTCCGCTGTATCAGATTACGACGCTGACGGACCGGATGAATTACTGCTCCAGCCCAATTAATAACATGGGCTGGCACATGACGGTCGAGAAGTTACTTGGCATTGAAGTGCCCAAACGGGCTCAGTACATCCGGGTAATTATGATGGAACTCGCCCGCATTGCCGATCACCTGATTTGTAACTCCATTCTGGGTGTAGACTCAGGGGCCTTCACGGGTTTCCTTTACGTCATGCAGAAACGTGAGGAGATTTACGAGATCTACGAAGAAATGTGCGGGGCCCGTCTCACGACAAACATGGGTCGTTTTGGGGGCATGGAGCGTGACCTTTCGAAAGAAGCCATTCGTAAAATCCGGGAGTTTATTCAATCCTTCCCACCCGTGATGCAGGAGTTTGAAAAAATGCTGAACCGGAACCGGATTTTCATTGATCGTACCGTAGGCGTTGGTCCTGTTTCGCAGGAAATGGCTTTGCAATACGGCTTCAGTGGTCCTAATCTTCGGGCTGCCGGTATTGATTATGATGTTCGGGTCATGAACCCCTACTCTTCGTATCAGGATTTTGAGTTTGATATCCCCGTAGGTTATACCGGCGATACGTATGACCGTTTCATGGTACGTAACGGTGAAATCTGGGAAAGCTTCAAGATTATTAAACAGGCCATCGAGAATTTACCCGAAGGCCCCTTCCACGCCGATGCTCCCGAGTTTTACTTACCTCCCAAGCAGGAAGTATATCGAAACATGGAAGCCCTCATTTATCACTTCAAAATTGTGATGGGTGAAATCCCGATTCCGGTCGGCGAGGTATACCATGCTGTAGAAGGCGGTAATGGTGAGTTAGGTTTTCACCTGATTTCGGACGGTGGCCGTAGCCCGTATCGACTGAAAATGAGACGTCCCTGTTTCATTTTTTATCAGGCCTACCCCGAGATGTGTAAGGGAGTGACCCTTTCCGATGCCATTATCATCATGAGTAGTATGAACGTTATTGCTGGTGAATTAGACGCGTAAGATTATGATTGAAACCTCCGATAAACCTCGCATAGAATTTACCCCCGAGCGTCTGGAACGGGCGAAGGAACTACTTACGCATTACCCTGAAGGTCGTCAGAAATCGGCCTTACTTCCCCTACTCCATTTGTTACAGGAGCAGGAAGGCTGGACACCCACCGAAGGCATGGACTACATCGCTGAATTTCTGGGTATTCAACCCATTGAAGTATACGAGGTAGCCACTTTCTATACCATGTATCACCTCGACCCCGTCGGTAAGCATGTCATTGAATACTGCCGGACGGGGCCGTGTATGCTCATGGGAGGCGAGGAAGTCTACGCTCACCTCAAACAGAAAATCGGTGCTCAGGACGGTGAAACATCGGCGGATCAACTTTTCACCATTAAGCCCGTCGAATGTTTGGCGGCTTGCGGCTGGGGGCCCTGCTTTCAGATTCGTGAAAAATACTACACGCACCTGACCATCGAAAAAGTAGACGAAATCATTGATGAACTCAGAAAATAGTGATGTTTGGAGTTTTTCCGTTTAGGGTTTTGAGTTCATTAACTCTCAACTTTAAACACAAAACCCTAAACTCTAAACCCTACTTATGACTAGCGAGCGTCCTAAAATACTTACGGATAAAACCCATATTCCGGGAATTGAGACCTTTGACGTATACCGCAAAAACGGTGGGTATACCGCCGTGGAAAAAGCCCTGAAAACCATGACCCCCGACGAAGTGGTGGAAGAGGTGAAAAAATCGGGCGTTCGCGGTCGCGGAGGGGCAGGGTTCCCGATGGGGATGAAGTGGTCATTCCTGGCCAAACCCGAAGGCGTTCCCCGTTACCTGGTTTGTAACGGCGACGAATCCGAGCCCGGCACATTCAAGGATCACTGGTTAATGAAAACCATTCCTCACTTGTTAATCGAAGGAATGATCGTTTCCAGTTATGCTCTGGGTGCCAATACGAGTTACATCTACGTTCGCGGGGAGTTAATGTACGTAGTTCGTATTTTGGAACAAGCCATTGCGGAAGCAAAAGCAGCCGGCTTTCTGGGTAAAAACATCCTTGGTTCCGGCTACGATCTGGAGTTGTACGTACAACCCGGTGGCGGAGCTTACATCTGTGGCGAAGAAACTGCTCTACTGGAATCGTTGGAAGGAAAACGCGGGAATCCCCGTAATAAACCTCCTTTCCCTGCCGTCAAGGGTTTATACCAATGCCCAACGGTAGTAAATAACGTAGAGTCAATTTCTACAACTTCCTGGATTGTCAACAACGGGGGCGATGCCTACGCAGCCATCGGTATTGGCCGATCAACGGGAACGAAACTAATTTCTGCGTCCGGTCACCTGAAAAAACCCGGCGTTTATGAAATTCCTTTGGGCTTACCCGTTCAGGAATTCATCTACTCGGACGAATGGTGTGGCGGCATTCGGGATGGTCATCATTTGAAAGCCGTCGTGGCCGGAGGTTCTTCCGTCCCTATTCTTCCTGCGGCCATGTTATTAAAAACGGCCAACGGCGAAGATCGACTCATGTCTTATGAATCGCTTTCGGATGGTGGATTTGCCACGGGTACCATGATGGGTTCGGGCGGATTCATTGCCATGGACGAAACGGCATGTATCGTAAAAAATACCTGGAATTTCTCCCGCTTCTATCACCACGAATCCTGCGGACAATGTTCCCCCTGCCGTGAAGGAACCGGCTGGATGGAGAAAGTATTACACCGCATCGAACACGGTCACGGCTCCATGCACGACATTGACTTGCTGGTCGACGTAGCTAAAAAAATAGAAGGAAATACCATTTGTCCCTTAGGGGATGCGGCAGCCTGGCCCGTAGCCTCGGCGATTCGCCACTTCCGGGATGAGTTCGAATGGCACATTACCCATCCCCAGGAAGCCACTCGCCCCGGAGCCATCTATAAAGGACACATGGAACTGGTTTAATGAGTGAATTTTGAATGATAGAATGATTGAATAACTCATTCTATCTCAATCTAATAATGATGAATACATAGAACTTGACTGGTGATTTAGATTCACTCATTCTATCATTCACTCATTCAAAATTGTAATAGACATGAAAGTTACGATTGATAATATTACGATTGAGGTTGAACCTGGAACTACCATTCTTCAGGCGGCTCGTAAAATTGGCCCGGAGGTAGCCCCGCCTGCCATGTGTTATTACGAGCCCTTGAAAGCTTCGGGAGGTAAATGCCGGGCCTGTCTGGTGAAGGTCACGGCGGGTTCTGAAAAAGACCCTCGTCCGATGCCCAAGCTGGTTCCTTCCTGTATCACGCAGGTTCAGGATGGTATGATCGTTGAAAATACGGTTAACGAACAGGTGCTCGAGACTCGTAAAGGAATTGTTGAGTTCCTGTTGCTTAACCACCCGCTCGATTGCCCCATTTGCGATCAAGCGGGCGAATGCCATTTGCAGGATTTTTCCTTCCAGCATGGGGTACAGCAAACCCGTTACGAAGAGGAACGCCGCACGTTCGAAAAACAGGATCTAGGTCCGAATATTCAGTTACACATGACCCGGTGCATCCTTTGCTACCGTTGTGTGTTTACGGCCGATCAGATTACGGGCAAACGCGTTCATGGCGTACTAAACCGGGGCGATCACGCGGAGATTTCAACGTATATCGAAAAAGCCATTGATAATGATTTTTCGGGGAATGTTATTGACGTTTGTCCGGTAGGTGCCTTAACTGATAAAACGTATCGCTTCAAAAATCGGGTCTGGTTTACTAAACCTGTGGATGCTCACTGCGATTGCGAGAAATGCTCGGGTAAAGTCACGCTCTGGTATCGCGGTGACGAAGTAATCCGGGTAACGGCTCGGAAGAATCAGTGGGGTGAAGTACTGGACTTTATCTGCAACACCTGCCGCTTTGAACGTAAAAATACAGCGGACTGGACCATTGAAGGTCCAACCAAAGTAGCCCGTCATTCGGTCATATCAGCGAATAAATACGGAGCGAATAAGATTGTTCCCGAGTTTGCCCGCCGACTGGCCGCCTCGCAGTATAAAGACGTACACGAAGGTCGGGACACCAGTCAATTAACGATCAAACAGTTACCCGAAGAACGGTTCAAGCAACTCATTCCACCCGCCGGCGAATCAGCCGTAGCAGGCATCCGTTCTATCCAAAACTGGGCAGAAGACAAGTAAGATGTTTTGAGTTTAGGGTTTTGAGTTACCAGTAGCATTTCACAACTGAATAAACGCAAAACTCCAAACTAAAAACTCTAAACTCCAAACCTAAATACTGATGGACATATTCTGGATTAAAGCAATTATTGTTCTGGTCATCTTTGGGCTTTCGCTCGTGGTGGCGATGTACTCTACCTGGGCCGAACGGAAAGTAGCCGGGTATATGCAGGATCGGCCCGGTCCGAACCGAGCTGGATGGGGCGGCTTATTACAACCGCTGGCCGATGCTGGAAAAATGTTCTTCAAAGAAGACTTCATTCCCGCTCAGGCCAATAAATGGCTTTTCATCGCTGGCCCCTGTCTGGCGATGCTCACGGCTTTATTATCTTCTGCCGTTGTTCCCTTTGGCGATACCATCATCGTGGGTTCAGACGAAGTACAGGTGCAGGGCATTGAGGTTAATATTGGAATTCTCTGGGTTTTCGGAATCGTTTCGCTGGGCGTTTACGGCGTAATGGTCGGAGGCTGGGCTTCCAATAACAAATTCTCCCTGCTTGGTGCCATTCGTGCGGCTTCTCAAAACATTAGCTATGAGTTGGCTATGGGTTTGTCCCTCATTGCAATCATCATGATGACGGGCAGTCTGTCGGTGCGTGACATTATAAATACCCAGCACGGCGGTTCCTGGAATTTGTTGTATCAGCCACTGGGCTTCATCATTTTCCTGACCTGTGCCTTTGCGGAATGTAACCGTACGCCCTTCGACTTACCCGAATGCGAGGCCGAATTGATTGGTGGGTATCACACCGAATATTCGTCGATGAAACTGGGTTTCTATCTCTTCGCCGAATACATCAACATGTTCGTGTCCTCCTGCGTGGTTTCAGCCCTTTACTTTGGTGGATTTAATTATCCCTTCATGGACAAAGTAGCGGAAGCTTTAGGTACTGATGCTACAGGGCATAACATCGCCACGGCCATTGGCTTCGGCGTGTTCTTTGCCAAAGCTCTGTTCTTCGTTTTCTTCTTCATGTGGGTTCGCTGGACCCTGCCCCGTTTCCGTTACGATCAGTTAATGAATCTGGGCTGGAAGAGTTTGATTCCCTTAGCGATTCTAAACATCGTTGTTACCGGCATTGGGCTTATGTTCGAAATCCGCTGGTTTAGCTGGGTAGCCGTTATTTTAATTGTTGGCGTAGCCCTTGTTCAGGCTGCCCTTAAACCCAAAGCCGCCCGAGGCATCCTCGAAGCCGCTCCCGTAAGATGAGTTTTCAGTTGTTAGTTTACCGTTTTCAGTTCGTATGCTGGATTCAATAGAGCTAACAACTAAGATTGTGTTTTCAATAGTCCGTTTGCTATTTTCAGATCATTATACTGAGCACCGAAACTGACAACCGAAAACTGTAAACTGACAACTAACATCATGCAATTAACCAATAGATCCAAGAAAATTGACAAGAGCGAGATGTCGCTGGCGGAGCGGATGTATCTTCCGGCGATTGCCAGTGGGATGGCTATTACGCTCAAGCACTTTTTCAAGAAAAAACCGACGATTAACTACCCCGAGCAAAAGCGTTACCTCGGCCCCGTTTTTCGCGGACATCATATTCTGAAAAAAGATGAAGCCGGTCGGGAACGCTGTACGGCCTGCGGACTTTGTGCCGTAGCCTGCCCAGCCGAAGCTATTTCGATGGTAGCTGCCGAACGTAAATCAGGGGAAGAGCATCTGTATCGGGAAGAGAAATACGCCGCTGTGTATGAGATTAACATGCTGCGTTGTATCTTCTGCGGTTTCTGCGAAGAAGCATGTCCCAAACAGGCCATTTACCTTCGCCACGATGAGTTTGTCCCCGTTTTCATGTCACGTGACGAGGTGATTTACGGCAAGGACAAGCTCGTAGAAAACATGGATAAACGTTACCTCCGCGAAGGCTGGAAGTAATGAATCCAGATTTGCTTTTTCAAAACTGACCTTTATTAGTTTATGCCTATCACTGCCGATAAAATCTGGTATATTCTGACGGCTCTGACTCTAATCTCCGCATTAGCAGTCATTCTGGTCAGAAATCCGATGTATAGCGTTCTTTCGCTGGTCCTTACGTTTTTCCTGCTTTCCTGTCATTATTTTTTACTTAATGCACAATTCCTCGGCGTAGTAAACATGATTGTTTACGCCGGGGCGATCATGGTACTTTTCCTCTTCGTCGTGATGTTCCTGAACTTGCGGGAATACCGGGAAGAAACGAAAAATAACCTGACCAAAATTGGAGCCTTCGTCATGGGTCTGGCGATTCTGGGAGCCATTATCGCTTCGATTCGCCGCCTGCAATACCCCATGCCTCCAAGCGAGCAGTTCAATATTAAAACGGGTTATGTCGAAACCCTGGGTGATCTGTTATTCCGGGATTATCTGCTTCCTTTTGAATTAGTTACCGTCCTGTTTTTCATTGCTATGGTCGGGGCAATTATCATTGGAAAGCGTGAAAAAGGAGAGCGTCACTTCTAGGTTACGTTCTTATTCATTAGTACCAAACCCCGTATCCTCCACAGGTCTGCGGGGTTTTTCTTTTATTGCTCGCTCCTTTTTCGGTTTTTTGCGATTCGATTAGTGGATTACCCGTTTCAGCTTTTCCTGCAAACGCTAAACTCTCAACGTTTAAGAATGAAATTGTGGCAAAAAGAAGGCGTTTCGACTTCTGAAAAAATAGAAAAATTTACCGTCGGTCGGGATCGTGAAATGGATTTATACCTGGCTCCCTTCGACGTACTGGGTAACCTCGCTCACGCCCGCATGCTCACCTCCGTAGGTTTGCTGGAAGCAGCCGAACTGGGCGATCTGGAACGTGAACTGAAGGAAATCTATCAACAGATTCAGGCGGGGAATTTTGAGATTGAAGACGGCATCGAAGACGTTCACTCACAGGTAGAACTGATGTTAACCCGCAAACTAGGCGACATTGGCAAGAAAATTCACTCTGGTCGCAGTCGTAACGATCAGGTTTTAGTCGATCTGAAACTTTTCACCCGGGATCGCCTGGAGCAGATTACCCAGGAAACCAAACGTGTATTTGACACGCTGATGAAGCGTTCAGAACAGCACAAAAACGATTTGTTACCCGGTTATACGCACTTACAAATCGCCATGCCTTCGTCTTTCGGCTTGTGGTTTGGAGCTTACGCGGAATCACTGGTGGATGACGTGGCTTTACTACAAACGGCTTACCACTTCGCCAACCGTAACCCCCTGGGAAGCGGAGCGGGTTATGGCTCTTCCTTCCCGCTGGATCGTCAGCAAACGACAGATTTACTGGGTTTTGAAGGATTGCACTATAACGTCGTTTACGCCCAGATGAGCCGGGGAAAAACAGAATGGATGGCTTTAACGGCCATTGCGAACCTCGCCCAAACGCTTTCGCGACTGGCAATGGATGTTTGTTTATACAACTCCCAAAACTTCGCCTTCCTGACGCTACCCGATGGATTAACAACGGGCAGCAGCATCATGCCGCACAAGAAAAACCCCGACGTGGCGGAGTTATTACGCGGTAAAACCAATCGACTGAAAGCTCTACCGATGGAGGTAACACTGGTGCTGAGTAACCTGCCTTCGGGGTATCACCGCGACATGCAGTTACTGAAAGAAATCCTGATGCCCGCCATCGAAGAAATCTTGGATTGCCTGGACATTACGGCTTATATGCTGGAAAATATTCAGGTAAAAACGAAATTGCTAAAAGACGAAAAATACGACTTACTCTTCAGCGTCGAACGTGTGAATGAGCTGGTGATTGAAGGTGTTCCTTTCCGGGATGCCTATCGTCAGGTAGGAAAAGAAATCGGCGATGGCAGTTATACCGCTTCCCGCGATCTGAAACATAGCCATTTAGGAAGTATCGGTAACCCTGCTAATGAACAAATCACGGAGCTAATGAACGCTCAATTGCAAGGCTTTGGCTTCGAGCAGGTGCACGCCGCGATTGAACAGCTATTAGCCTAATTTGATAGAAGATTCTCCGCTGCCAGCAGAAAAGCTGGCAGCTTTGTTTTGCAATTTAATCCCTCATCGTCATGGCCTTAATTCTTCCCGTTCAGAATCATAAACCCGAATTCGGGCAAAATTGCTGGCTAGCCCCTAATGCTACCATCGTTGGAGATGTAATTATGGGTGAAGACTGTACCGTTTGGTTCAACGCCGTCATTCGGGGAGACGTGAATGCTATTCGGATTGGTAACCGCAGTAATATTCAGGACGGAGCTGTGATTCACTGTACGTATCAAAAGAGTCAAACCATCATTGGCGATTACGTCAGCATTGCTCATAATGCCGTCGTACACGGCTGCACCATCGAAGACCGCGTGCTGATTGGCATGGGGGCCATCGTGATGGACGGAGCTGTGATTGGTACCGGAAGTATCATCGCCGCCGGAGCCATCGTTACCCAAAACACGATTGTTCCTCCCGGAAGTATCTACGCGGGTAACCCCGCCAAACTGTTAAAACCTGTCTCCGAAGCCGCCGCCGAGGTTTTTGACCGTACCGCTAATAACTACGTCATGTACGCTGGCTGGTTCAAAGAACAGGAATGGTAAGTCTATTTTCCGGGCGTTCTGGTCTTGTTACTTGATAAGAATAACGTCTTCTTAAAAACGAATCCCATTTCTCGTCAGATTTTGCTTTAAAATCACCAACTTTGCAGCCGCTTCTCTGGCGATTTACTTTGCCTGAAAACAAGTTTGATCCTATTCATTAAAAAGGTTTTCCTGTAAACTCGGTTATCCAGCGGGATAATCCGACTTGGAAACTACCTAATGCTACTACACACATGGAGTTGTATCTTGATTCTGCTGATTTAAAAGAAATTAAAGAGGCTTTTCAACTCGGTTTCCTGACCGGCCTTACCACTACCCCTACTTTTATGCACCGCGAAGGTGTTCGTGATCTCGACGCGACCATCGTGGAGCTTTCTAAAATTGTTCCTGTTCTTCAAATCGAAGCTTTAGGTGAAACAGCAGAAGCCATCGTAGCGGATGCAGATCGTCAATTGGCTTTAGGCTTAGACCCACAACGTACGGTTTTCAAAATTCCAGTATCGCTGGAAGGTGTAAAAGCCTGCCGTATGTTGGTAGATCGGGGTTTGAAAGTAAACGTTCACCTCGTTTATACCATTCAACAGGCGTATATGGCAGCCGTTGCCGGAGCAACGTACATCTGCGTACTGGCCGGACGAATGCAGGATCAGGGGTACGATGCCCTGACGCTGATCGGAGACGTAGTGGAACTGGTAGACGCTTACGGTTTCGATTCGAAAGTAATGTTCTCGTCGGTTCGTAACACCGAGCACGTTCGTAACGCCATCGATCTGGGATGTCACACCATTACTGTGCCCTGGAAACTGATGAAAGCCCTGACTGAAAATAACTTCACGGCCATCGGAACGAACCAGTTCATTGAGCATACCCGTCTGATTACGGTGACCGTAGGACAGGCTATTAATAGCATCAATCCTATCGTTACAGAAGATTTATCGGTAACGGAAGCCATCGTTAAAATGACGGAATTTGGTTTTGGTTGCGTAACCGTAGTAGACGCCGCAGGTAACCTGAAAGGCGTATTCACGGATGGTGACCTTCGTCGTAAACTGGCTGAATTCGGTCGTGATATTCTTTCAAAAACCATGGGTGATTTCGAATACGGAACACCGATTTCTATTGAAAGTACACAGTTACTGGATGCGGCTGCGGCTATTTTCAAGAAAACCAGCGTTGATACCATTCTGGTGACTGAAAACGGCAAACCTGTAGGTATGCTGGATATTCAGGATCTGAAAAACGACTAAATCTTTTTAGTTCGATAAAGCAATTGCCTCCTTTCGGATTTATGTCAGAAAGGAGGCAATTTTGTCATTACCTCATCCGTTACGATTTTCCAAAACTATGGTACTCGGAATTATCCCCGCCCGTTATGCCTCTACCCGCTTTCCGGGTAAACCCCTGATTGATATTCACGGGAAGAGCATGATTCAACGTGTCTATGAAGCCACGAAAGCCGCTAATTTCATTGATGTCATTGTGGCTACTGATGATATTCGCATCGCCGAACACGTGCAGGCTTTTGGCGGAAAAGCCGTCATTACCCGGGACGATCACGTCAGTGGTACGGATCGTTGTGCGGAAGCTCTGACTATCTATCTGGAAACTCACCACACAGGCGATACCGAGATTCAATACGTAGTTAATGTTCAGGGAGATGAGCCTTTCATTAATCCCATTCAGATTAATGAACTGATTGCGGCTCTGGATGGTAATGTAGAATTAGGCACCCAAATGCTGAAAGTAACGAATGCCGAAACTCTTTTCGATCCGGGTGAAGCTAAAATCGTGCTGAATGCCCAGGGAGAAGTGATTCTCTTTAGCCGTCAGGCCATCCCTTACCTGCGAAATATCGATCCTGCCGAGTGGCATTTACACCATACCTATTACCGTCACGTAGGCATGTATGCCTATCGCAAGGATATTCTGGCTGAGATCACGAAACTAGCTCCTTCTCCTCTCGAAAAAGCGGAATCTCTGGAACAACTTCGCTGGCTGGAAGCAGGCTATAAAATTCAGGTCGTTGAAACCACTTACGATTCTCCCTGTATCGACACTCCTGAAGATTTGAACAAGCTTACGCATCTGTTCAACTCCTAACCGGACAGTACCTTACAGGAAAAATTGTCCGAATGCTTTCTGTTTTCAGGCTGTGTTGTACCTTTGCTGCCCTGAAAAAATCGTTTCATTCTGAATATCAACAAGTCTCATGCTTAATTTGGTACTCTTTGGCCCTCCGGGAGCCGGGAAAGGAACCCAGAGCGAAAAATTGATTGACAAATACAAGCTCGTCCATTTATCCACCGGCGATCTGCTTCGCTCTGAAATCAAAGCAGGTACCGAACTGGGTCTAAGGGCCAAATCACTGATGGATCAAGGATTACTCGTTCCTGATGAAGTAGTGATTGGCATGATCGACAACAAGCTGAAAGAGAACAAAGAAGCCGCTGGTTTTATTTTCGACGGGTTTCCCCGTACGGTAAAACAGGCAGAAGCTTTAGATACCCTTTTGGAAGAAAATGGCACGGCCATTTCAGCCATGGTAGCTCTGGAAGTAGAAGCGGAAGAGTTAACCCGCCGTTTACTGGAGCGTGGTAAAACGTCTGGCCGTCCCGACGATCAGAATGAAGAACTGATCCGCAAGCGGGTTCAGGAGTATAATGACAAAACCCTTCCGGTAGCGAATTACTACCAGAATCAGGGCAAATACTCTTCCATCTACGGAATCGGAGCCATCGAAGCTATTTTTGAGAAAATCTGCACGGCCATAGAAAGAGCTACCATTTAGTTCATCTAAAAGGCTGGGCATCGTAGGCTGTTTCGGGAAATTTACTTCCGAAACAGCCTATTTTCATTCAAAACATTTTAATCATCAGGTAGGTTTTAAAGGTAATTAACTTGCCAAAACCGCCTAATCACCTTTTCAATAGAAAGACCGCACCAAGCAGCTATCGCGGTAGCTGAGGGATAATCCTGTATCTTTGTGCAAAATTTCATTGCAAAGCAACCATAATCTTCATATCGGTGTCAGAATAACCGGATATGAGTACTTAACGAGGCTGTGACTACTAACTTTATTGATTACGTAAAAATCTGTTGCCGTTCAGGTCCTGGAGGAGCTGGATCTTCCCACTTTCGTCGGGAAAAACACGTCCCGCTGGGTGGCCCAGACGGTGGCGATGGCGGACGAGGCGGACATATAATTCTTCGTGGCAGCACGCAGGTCTGGACTTTATTACACCTTAAATATCGGAAACACGTTATTGCCACTAAAGGTCAACCCGGTGAAGGCGGTCGTCGCACGGGAGCCCGGGGGGAAGATGTGTTTCTGGAAGTACCGCTGGGAACCGTAGCTAAAGACGCGGAAACGGGAGAGGTTTTATTCGAAATTACCGAAGATGGCCAGGAAGTGATTCTGCTGGAAGGCGGTCGAGGTGGCCTGGGCAACAGCCACTTCAAAACCTCCACAAATCAGGCTCCGCATACCTCACAACCCGGCGAAGAAGGGCAGGAAATCTGGTTCATTCTGGAGCTGAAAGTGTTGGCTGATGTAGGTCTGGTAGGATTCCCTAATGCGGGTAAATCAACCTTGTTATCGGTAGTATCGGCAGCAAAACCTGAAATCGCTGATTATCCCTTTACGACCATTGTCCCCAATCTGGGTGTGGTGCCCTATCGCGATTTCCGTTCGTTTGTCATGGCTGACATTCCGGGGATTATTGAAGGGGCCTCTCAGGGTAAAGGGCTGGGGTTACGCTTTCTGCGACACATTGAACGCAACTCTATCCTTCTGTTTGTTATTCCTTCCACCTCTGAAAATGTAGGCGAGGAATACGAAGTATTATTGAATGAATTAAGGGAATACAACCCGGAATTACTCGATAAACAGCGACTATTAGCCATTTCAAAAATGGACTTAATTACCGAGGAAGAGAAAAAAGATATCGAGAAACAAATACCTGCCGGAATACCTCATTTGTACTTCTCGGCAGTCACTCGCGAAGGGTTACGTCCTCTACTGGACTTAATCTGGGAGACGTTAAACGCTTCTCCTGCTAGTATCTAGTTTTTATAGATCCTGATTATTTATCAGGATCTATTCATTCGTTCAGCCTCAACAATCATTACCCTTCAATCAAATGCTTGCTATATCGAAAGATACTAACAGTTTTAAATGGGTTATAGTATTAAGCATTATTCCTATATTACTATTTTTTTATACTTTTTTTAGTTACGTTAGCAATATACCTTTTCAGGACGATTATGATGCCTTATTAGAACCCGTTACGGCTTTTAAAAATATGCCTCATTTTTCCTGGAATGAGTTTGTAAAAATAATCTGGACCCAGGACGACGAGCGTAGAATTGTACTGGATCGGGTTATTGCTTTACTTATTTATGCCGTTCATGGAAGTCTGGATTTACGCATTCAAATGTTCGTGGGTTTGCTTTCCATTATTGGGTTATTATACTTCTTTTATACGATTATTAAAGGAGCCCAGTTGCCTGCTATTCTCCTCCTTTGCTGTGCTTTATTATTATTTCATATTCAGTATTACGAAGCCATTTTCTGGGGAATGATTCCCCTTCAGCATATCATCGTTTATTTTTTTGCGATTGGTACTTTTTATAATCTGTATTCCCCCACGCCCGTTCGAATCATTACCGCTGTCCTGATGGGAATACTTGCCATTTTCAGTGATGTAAGCGGAACCTTTGTTTTACCCGCTGGCATCGCCGTTCTGATTCTACAAAGACAGTGGAAGTACGTTGCCATCTGGGTGATAGCTATGGGTGCCATGATCTGGCTTTATTATCACAATCTAGAAATTCCGGCTTATCGGCCCAAGTTATCTGATAACCTTGCTCATCCCAAATTAATTATCTATAACTTTCTAGCGTTCAGCGGTATCTCAGCCGATGCCAACACTTTATTTGCCCATACCAACCGGGTAACCCTCATCCTGTTTACGGGGATGATCCTTTGGGGAGTGCTGTTCTATTATGCCTTTTTATTACTAAAACACAGCTTCTTCTCGCACGATATTTATGTTTTCCCTCGCTGGAAAATTACCCTTTGGGGAAGCATTATTCACCTAAGCATTATCATTATTGCTTTTGCTGTAGGTAGAGCGATGGACGGTCCGGAGGCAGTCTTAATCAGTCGCTACAAACACATTGGATTTATCTGGTTAATCCTTATTTCTATTCTGGTATTTACCCATCTTAAATCTAACTATATACAGCTAGGAAGTAAAATTTGGCTGGGGATCAGCCTCTGTATTTTTGGCTTCAGTTATTTTGAATACCTCGCCCCACTGGACTTTTATTACAAAGAAAGGAATACAGATATATATGGTTGGCAGCACAATCGGGCATTGCCTAGTTCGCCCATTTATGTGAGTCTAAAGTCTGCCGTTGATACGATTACTGAACAAGCCATAGCTTCAGGAATTTATCAATTGCCAGAACCTTATTTTTTCGATCAACCCTATCAAGTCGATTCAAGTCGTTTTCCTTTAAATGTGGATTACAATGATTCGATACTTTCCTTCCATAACGAGACCTATACGAGGAACACGGGAAAAAACGATGGGGCTTACATTGTCCTAAAAAGTGCAACTCAGAATCATATTATTCCAGGTCGTCAGAAGCGTTTCTCCTTGAAGTCTTACTTATTTTCAATGGGTAATAAGTACTACGCAAACGGATTTACAGGTAGTTTTTCAGCGGCTTATCTTTCACCAGATCAGGTCTATGATATCTATATTGTCACTATTGAAGGTCATAAAAAGCTCGTTCATCCCACCAAATACCAGATCTCAAACATTAATAGTCAAATCAGCGTTAAAGAGATTTAGGGTGGGTTCAGGTAAAGAATTTCGAACGTTGACCATCTGTGAATGAATTTTATTCGTTTATACTCAATGGTAATCATGGAATGCCAGGAAACTGAATAGCTAGTAAGCGATTCTATTTCCTAATGGTTATTCATAATTTTGTTAGTGAGGGCTGCCAAAACTGGTTACTCTCTTTTTTTTGAAAACCTTTAACTCATGAGGTCTTTTCTCTATACTTTTATTTTTCTTCTGGGTTACTTATTCATTCCCTTTGCTTCTGAAGCTCAGGTAGTTATTACTTTCCCAATGGAACGAATCGTTTTTCAGCGAGATAATTCCAACAAAGCTACCGTTCAGATTTCCGGTAACTATTACCAATCTGTTGATCGAATTGAGGCAAAGCTTACACCCGTTAATGGGGGAACTGCCATTGATTGGACTACCATGTCACAGGTTTCCAATGGCTTTTTTTCAGGCTCCGTTTCGGTGACAGGCGGCTGGTATAAACTTGAAGTTAGGGGCGTGAGCGGCAGTACAATTGTGAATGCTCAGGCAGTTGAGCGAGTGGGCGTAGGCGAAGTTTTCGTTATCGCTGGACAATCCAATGCTCAGGGGATCACTGACTCCCGCGTTACCCCATCTGAACCAAACGATGACCGGGTTACTATTGCCGATGCTTCCAACTACGCAAATGGCTCTAGCAGTACTGAACCTAATTTTTATTTATACAATAGTAATACTGCGGCTTCTTCAAGTTACCCCCAAATGCCTAGCTATAAAAAGCTGTCAGCCAACGATCGTGTTGCTCCGGTAGGACTAACGGCCTGGTACTGGGGAAAAGTAGGAGACGCGTTAGCTCAAAGGCTGAATGTACCCATCCTTTTTTATAATGCAGCCTTCGCTTCTACCACTGTTAAGAACTGGCGAGAGTCCTCTGAAGGAAATCGTACTCAAAACCGTTATTGTACCACTTGCGGTGAAGCTGGTTATTTCCCGGCGGGCTATCCCTATAACAATCTTAAAAACACGCTGAATTATTACGTTTCGTTAACGGGTGTACGTTCCGTACTCTGGCATCAGGGTGAAGCTGACGATGCAACCTCCCAAACTCCTACAGCCCAATATGTCAGTGACTTGACCTCGGTTATTCAAAAAAGTCGGACTGATATGGGTTACAATCAATTGAGCTGGGTAGTAGCCAGGGTAAGCTATAACTCTGGATTAACCTGGCAGCCTGTTATTAACGCCCAGAATCAGATTATTTCTTCAGTAGCTAATGTATACGCAGGTCCCAGTACGGATAATGTTGATATTCCACGTCTGGGACCTCCATATGATGTACATTTTACAACTAATGGTCTATCATCAGCAGCTGAGGTTTGGGTTAACTCCATTCTAACGTCTAACGTACTTACCAACTCTACTCCCAAGCTGGCTAACCCTCTGGTGAACATAACGGCTACCTGTGCTTCTAATAACTCGCTTACGCTCAGCGTCCCCAATCAAAATCCATATAGCTGGAGTAACGGACAAGCAGGAGCTAGTATTACCGTCGGTTCCGGAAATGCTTATATGGCCAAGATCAAAAACGGTAACACTACTATTTTTTCTTTCCCCTATAAGGTGCCCGATCGTCCGGCTATTGGAGGGAATATCTTGCAAGACGGCTCAAGTGTTTATTATTGCGAAGGAGTAACGCCAACCCTGGCGTCTAACTATAACACGGGTAATACCTGGAGTACTGGAGCAACTACTCAGAGCATCACTGGAGCGACTGGAGAAACGTATACGCTTACGTATAAAGATGTTCTAGGCTGTACTTATACTTCTGAATCCATTACCCTGGGACAACGCCCAAGACCATCCCAACCCAGCATCACGGCTGATGGAGCTCTCAGTTATTGTGCGGGAACAGATCGCACGCTTACAACGACGCAGGATGCTGCGGGTTATATCTGGAGTAATGGGGCCAATACCAAGAGCATTAAACCCCAGACTAGCAGTACCTATTCCGTACAAATCATTGATGCGAATCAGTGCCGCTCGGTTGCCTCTGCCGGCATTCAGATTACAGTTAATCCCATTCCGGCGAAACCTACCATTCAGGCTAATAGAACTATCGATGGCACCCGTACAGTAACGATCTGTGCTAACGAAACCGTAGAGTTAACCTCCAGCACTTCTGAAGGAACTTATCTATGGAATTACAACAATGCTACTACTTCCAGTATTACGACCAACACCGCTCGTTCTTACCAGGTTCAGACCATTAGCACAGCAAATTGCCCCTCGCCTAGCTCTGATCCTGTGTTGGTAAAAGTCAACGCATTACCAGCCAAACCAACAGCTACTGTAGTTTCAGGCGTTTTAGCTTTTTGTGAAGGCGGTACCGTAACACTCCGAGCAAATACCACTCAAACTCCTTCCTGGATATTGGCTGAACAAACGGTGTCGTCTACGGCTCTGGTTACGGCTAAAATTAGTGGTGACTATTACGCTCAGGCTACGGATGCCAATGGCTGTAAAAACCGTTCTGACAAGGTAACGGTATCGGTTCGTCCAAACCCAGACGTTCCTAAAATTGCTCAGGTAGGTCCTTACACCTTACAGGCTCAGGCTAATGTGCCCGGAACCCGAAATTCATGGATTACTGGCTCTGATACCAGTACATTTAATTCCGTGTTTTTCAAACCGTTAAAAGAAGGAACTTACCGGGTAAAAAGCGTGATTGAATATAACATTGCTCCCGTCGGTAAATTCGAATGTACTTCGGCCACCTCAGCAGCATTTACTTATGCTTACGATGCTAATCAGGATGGATTTGTGGTTTATCCAAACCCGAGCCCAACTGGAGCATTCACACTCGAAACGAAAGAAAACTGGCAAGGGGCTGAGGTAAGCGTTACAACGATGTCAGGAACTGTAATTTATAATGGCCGGATCAATGAGTTCAACGAACGTAAATTCATCGATCTGGGACGCTTACCGGGTATTTACATTATACGGTTAAAGGCCGACGGCTTTGAAAGAAGTAAGCGTTTGACAATAGTACCTTAGAAATAGTACTTTACGAAAAACCGGACGCTAGTAACGTCCGGTTTTTTTATGCCCAGCCTATTAATCTAGCGGAACAGAAACTGGTCTTTGCCTATCGTTAACTCTTGACCTTGTGTATTTTTCATGCTATCCATCTCCTACTCCAACTATATACCTTGCTAATTACATATTCGAGTGGTTCATAGCGGAACTATGAATATTGATGTTAATACTATCGTGACGTAATTGGTAACGGATATTCATGCAGTGCTATACTTGTTATAAGTCATCTTTGAGGGTCAGCTTTTGTTTCTTCTTTGCGTCATTCGTTTATTAGCTCGTTAAAACAGAAGCAGCTCATCTTTCGATGAGCTGCTTCTGTTTATAAAACTGCCTAAGTATTAGTTCTTAGCAGGAGCTGTAGATGCTTTAGCACCAGCTTTTGGTTTTGCCGTAGCCTTAGGCTTCGTCGCAGGAGCGGGAGGATTCAGGATACGGTTAGCTTCCGCGTTCTCAGGATCAAGTTCGAGAATCTTTCTCATGTACTCTTTTCCTTTGTCATTATCCTTCGTTACGAGGAAGTGATAAAGAGCGATATAACGGTTAGCTTCAACCATCTCACGCTTATTCTTCACGCTATCAGCTTGCGTAAGATACTTTTCGTAATAAGGTAACGCAATGCTTCTGTCACTTAAGATGACATTGGCACGTGCTTGCCATAACGGTGTAGAGTTAGCAATGGCCTGAATAGCCTCTTTCTGATCTTCCGTTAACTGCGTATTGCTCTTAACCGTACTATCAGCTAATCTACCCATTTTGTCAAAGGTAGCAACTGCCTGAGGAATCACAGTTGAATCTTTCGACGTCGAAATGTAGTAATAGTAAGCTATTCCTTCGCGGTAGTAATCCGCATAGGTAGGCTTACGATCAGGACGACTTTCTTTCCAAGCAATTGATTGCTCGTAAGCTTTCACTGCATCACCATAACGCTTCTGAGCTTGACGAATCTTCGCAATCTCTTCGTAGTTATTGAAAACAGTATCACCTAAAGCAGCAGCTTTTTCAAAATTTAAAACGGCTAATGAATCTTGCTTCAGCTCACGGTAATCAATTCCTAAGTAACGGTGATCATCTGGATACACCTTCTTAGGATTAGATTTCAGAAGCGTCTCCAGGTTGTTAGCACCATCCTGGTATTGACCAAGCTCCGTCAAAGACCAACCTTTGATACGAGGCAGATCGGGATCATTTACTTTACCTTCAATTTTAGTCAGAGCGTCTACCACTTTCTGATATTGCTGGGCAAGGAAAGCAAATTTCACGTAACGAAGCGTCACGTCTGGCGACTCTTCTGAATACTGAATATACTTATCTAAGTTTTCTGCCGCATTCTTGTAATTACCAGCAAATAACCAAAGCTCAGCGAATTCCCAATAGACAGGAGCGAATTTTTCGTCAGCTTTAATGGCATCGTTAAAAGAGGTTTGGGTATTAGCGTAGTTTTTACCACGCTTCCAAACACGTCCCATACGAGTATTGGCCAGAGCAGCCATTTGGGGATCTGTTTGCAAACGAAGAGCTTCTTCGAAAGCAGAGATAGCAGGGCCACCTTCGTTTTTAATCAGGAACGCATCTCCTTTTACCAGTTGATACTCAGGACGATCTTTGTGCTTCTTTAAAGCAGCAATCTGATCGATGTAAGTTATCGCCTTACCAGGGTCATTAGCTTGTCCTTTTTTAGTGAACAAGGTATACATTTCAGCAGCACGCCACAGAACGTCCTCATCACGGCTTTTTGTCTCCGCCAGAGCCTGATCAATCAGAGCCGTAGCTTCTGGTAATTTACCCTGACCTAATAAAACGCCAGCTTGTCCTACCTTGTTAAGTGCAAACTTGCCCTTTGGATCATCGGCTACTCCTTTGTCAAAAGCAGCTTTAGCTTTGTCTAGGTACTCAGCAATTTTTGGACTGCCTTCCTCTTCGGCACTAGCCAGTCTTAAGTAGTAGTAACCTAAATAAAACTGATTTTCAGCAGAGGGAGAAGAAGTCGCCGCCTTTTCAAGAGCCTCGCGGGCTGAACCAAGACGGTCTCCTTCTAGTGCTTTTAGAGCTCCTGCAACTTCGGGAGATTGGGCAAAAGAGCTCGTTACACCCAAGGCCAGCATCCCGGCTACCAGTAACAGCGATTTGAATTTCACTCTCATCGTAGAAGAAAATTGGGTTTTGGGAAGGTGATACCTTACGTTAAACAATTTAAAATAAACAATTCGAAATTACTGCAATATACAGTGATTCTGAAAAAAATTAAATAATAATCTTTAGTTACAACACTTACGTTGCCAAATGTAATTACTATTCTAACGAATAAACTAAAAAAATAGTTACATTTTTTATTAAAAAAGATTAATTTTTAATTCTCCTAGCATTTAGGTCTTCAGCCTGAATGCTAAAAATTACGGGTCTCAATGAGTCTAATCACTTGGGTGGCAGGTAAAAGACCACTTTTTAGTACAATCCGTTGTCCGGGATCAGAGAGTACGTAGTTGATGAAACCTGTACCTAAGCCTCTTTTGGCTTCTTTTGTGATCAGATAAATATTTCTACTTAGGGGGTACTTCTTCAATGCAATGGCATACTGGTAAGGCTGAATATAGTCTTCCAGATTTGCCGAATACTTTGGAGCAACTCCCATTACTTTAATTCCTTTGGTAAAGGTGGGGTGTTCGGGATCATCAATATCACTGATCCAGTTCACTCCTATCACACCAACGGCTCCGGGTGTTTTCTGTACATACTCAATTACTTCCTTATTGGATTTAACTGCGAACAAAGGAGACTGTTTTTTATCCGCAACTTGTAACGTATCTAGTAAATATTGAAGGTTACTAGAATTATCGTTATCCAGCACCAGCGTGATTTTACTGTTGCTTTTACCGTATTTAAGCTGATTCCATTTCGTAATCTTTCCATGCATTACCTCTTTCAGCTCTTCGACTGAAATCAGGGTATCTTTGGATGAACCATGGGTAATGAAAGCAATGGCATCCGTAGCCATGTGCAAAGCTCTATACTTCAGGTTCGCTTTTTCAAAGACTTCTTTTTCGTCCGGCTTTAAATGGCGGGTAACCACAGCCAATCGAGTGGAATCCTTTAACATTAACTGAATGGCTGCTAGCTCAGGTACGTAGACCGTATTAACCTTCGCATACTTGGTCTTTGCTTCGAAGGCTTCTTTTTCCGCCTGAATGATAGGCTTCAAAGATTCATCAACTGAAATCGTAATTTCTCCTCTGGAAACAGTTTCTTCTGATTGTTTATCTCCAGACTGGCAGGCCGTCAAAGCCACAGTCATTAATAAGAGGCTTTGAGCAAGATAAGACTTCACAGTTTTCATGACGATTAAGTATACTATTGTTCTTTTTGATTTCTTAGCCATCGGCGATAAGCCCAATAAATCTTTAAAAGACTATACCCAATGAATAATCCTCCTAAAAGCTGGGCGACTGGTTCCGATAAAATTCCGCTAGCGGCAAAAGTAGGTGCTGAGTCAATCAAATAGAAGCCCATTGCACCGTATCCTAGGGGAATAATAAAGCCAATCAAATCATTAATCTGTTCATTAGCTGGTCTAGGCATCGCTTTCTAGAAAAAATGGGTCAGATCCAAAAGATGCTGACCCATTATTATAATAAAGTAACTATTGTCTACTACTCAAGTACGAATGAAATCGGCAGGTTAAAGCGAGATTTCACAGCACGACCTGATTGAC
The DNA here is from genome assembly GCF_031453245.1 of Siphonobacter sp. SORGH_AS_0500. Classification (NCBI taxonomy): domain Bacteria; kingdom Pseudomonadati; phylum Bacteroidota; class Cytophagia; order Cytophagales; family Cytophagaceae; genus Siphonobacter; species Siphonobacter sp. SORGH_AS_0500. The sequence continues at coordinate 1,200,980 of NZ_JAVIYT010000001.1, read as the reverse complement.
GACCTGGCTTCCAGCGTGGCATAGACTTAACTACACGCATAGCTTCCTCATCACAACCAAAGCCTAAGCCTTTTTGTACCTGGATATCAGAAATACTTCCATCAGGAGAAACGATGAAGCTTAAGAACACTTTTCCCTGTACGTTAGCACGCTGAGCGGCTGCGGGGTACTTGATGTTTTTACTTAAGAACTTGTACATTTCAGATTCTCCACCAGGGAATTGAGCTTGTTGCTCTACTACTGTAAAGACTTCTTCTTTAGCAGCAGGCTTCACCTCAATTACTTCTTCTTTCTTCTTACCAGTTCCTTCCTCGATGGCTACAATTTCCACAGCGTTAGGATCTCCTACTACTGTTTCTTTACCAGCCTGAGCATCAACCAGCTCCGTTTGCTTGGGAGGCTCAACATCGGGTGGAACTTCGGTATCCTCCTTAATTTCGGGAGGCAAGAACGCCGTTGTACTCATCACCGGAACTTCTGGTGGTGGTGGTGGTGGTGGTGGCGGTGGTGGTGGCTGATTTTCTTGTTCTGGCGGAGGAGGAAGCTCTGACATTTCAGCCAGCTTTACTTCTACCTCTTTTTCTTCACCTGCAATCGTTGCAGCAAGCAAACGAGCAGCAAGGAAGGCCGCAACAATCAAAAGAGCAATACCAGTGGCGATCAGGGCATTACGAGACGTCCGGCGACGGAGGTCGTATGCACCATACTCCTTATTACGATCTGCAAAAATCAGATCCTCTAAGGTGGTATCGTTGGTTATTTTGATTATTCCTGCCATGATAATTAGGCAAATTGTTTAAAGTTCTAAGATATTGACTCAAAGTTAAAACTAATAATTTAGTTTTACAACTATTTTATTAGTTTTATTTGATTACTTACCTGCTTCTGCTTTGTCGATAATTTTAATATCGTTCAAATTGATATCGGTAATACCGTATTTGTCGATTTCAGAGATCGCCATTTCGTCGAGTACATCTACTAAAGATTTGTACGAAGCCTCATCTTTAGATTTGATAACTACGAAAAACTTGTCTCCAATTTCAGCCTTTTTACGACGAAGAACGTCACGGAGACCTCCGCTAGCAGCAAAAGATGTCTTCTCAACCTGGGTTGTTGCTACATCTTTACCCGTTCCCTGATACCAATACACTGTATCTTCGCCATCTTTTTTCGCCAACAATACGGTGATTGCTTCGGATTCCTTGATGGGAGATGTTTCTACTTTTTCTTTTTCCTTGTCTTTAGCCGGCATACCCAAGAACATGGTCACCGGTTTTTGTAAGGTAGTAGTCAGAAGGAAGAAAGTAATTAATAAAAAGCCCAAGTCTACCATGGGGGTCATATCTACACGGGTAGATACCTTTTTACTGCGGACTTTACCACCTTTGTCATTCCCACCACCTTGTGCTATCTCTGCCATTGCGTTGTTAGTTTAAAGAATTTGAAAGCGAACTTTCAAGTTCTACATGGAAGTGGGTTTAGTTTCCTGACCTGTGATCAAATTAAAGTTGTTCACATCCTGCTCCTGCATAGTAGCAATTACTTGCTTCACAACTTTATAGGGAGCATTTTGATCTGCTTTAATCAACACTTTATACTTAGCACCCTGGCTGCCGAAATACTGACGAGCGGTTGCAACCCAGTAGAAAAGTTCGTTACGAACGGAATCACTAGGAATACCTGGCTGTACGCCGGGCTTGTTACGCTCAGCAGGATCCATATCCAAGATCTGTTTCATGTTAGCCATTGGAGCACCGAAGTTTTCTGATAAACGGAAAGCTTCTTTTTCGGGATCCGTGAAGGCCACATTATAACGCTTAGACATTTGTTCCAGCATACCCAGACGTACCTGGTGGTTATCAACCCCCATGAAAATCTTTCCATCAGCCGAAACCAGAACCGTAATCACATCGATTGCGGCTAAGGGCTCCTGGGCTACGGAGTTAGGAGTAGTAACCTGAACAGCCTCCTGAGGACGCATCTTCGCTGTTAAGATGAAGAATGTTAACAGCAAGAAAGCTACGTCACACATGGCAGTCATGTCCATTGATACTCCATGACGTTTTACTTTAACCTTTGCCATCGCTACACTGTTTTTATTTTATAACTAAACGTTTCGTTGATCAAAATTATTGGTTCTTCTGAGAAAAACTTCATAACTCTGACAAATTTTAAAGAAGCTCAAACTTCTTTAACAACGCCTAGTAATGAGCAGCGTAGTTGTTAGTGATGCTCAGACCAATTTCATCGATGTTGTAAGTGATACCGTCGATGATGCTGGTGAAGTAGTTATAAGCGATCAAGCAGATAGCAGAAGTACCGATACCTAAAGCTGTGTTTACAAGAGCCTCAGAGATACCAGCAGCCAGAGCCGCTGAATCCGCACTACCTGACTGACCCATGGCAGCGAATGAACGAAGCATACCTAATACCGTTCCGAGCAGACCGATCAGCGTTGCTACCGAAGCAAGCGTTGCAATGATCGTCAGGTTTTTCTCTAAAGAAGGCATTTCTAAGCTTGTAGCTTCTTCGATTTCTTTGCTCAGAGCAACCAGTTTTTGTTCTTTGTCTAATTCAGTGTCAGTAGTCAGTTGCTGATATTTTTTCAGAGCAGCGTTTACTACGTTACCAATAGAACCTTTTTGTTTGTCACACTCTTTCAATGCTCCGTTGATGTCATTTTGGTTCAACAGAACTTGTACTTTACGAACGAACTCATCGATGCTGCTAGTTCCTTTCGCTTTGCTAAGCGTGAAAAGACGCTCAATTGTGAAAGTTAAAGAAGTTAAGAAACAAGTAAACAGAATGGGTACGATAAAACCCCCTTTGTAAACGATACCGAAGAAATCGCCTGGCAGTGGCTCATTGTTATGATCTCCTCCTTCAAAGTGGCTACCATCGCCTAAGTACAGGTGATAGAAAGCTTCAGCAACAATAAACAGAATCAGGATAATTAAACCAGACGAAATGCCCCCCGACTTCTTCTTCGGAGCAGCAGCAGGCTTGGCAGCGGGAGTAGGGGTCTTGGTAGTGTTACTCATTAGTTTGGTAATTTTAGGGTTTAGTGAAACTTTGGTTTGTTGGTGTAAAGAAAAATAAAATTTGATGTTCTACGCAACTACGAAAGATAATTTTGTTTTTGTTCCTCAAAACCGAGTAATGATTCAGCAAATCTACTGTTTTTTTTCTCAATCCCGACGTTAAGGTTTTGTGAAAAATTTTATGAGTTTTTAATAAAATTGTATTAATTAAAGAATATCACAGTGATAAATCGACCAAATCAGTATTTTTCTGAGACGACAAATTCTGTGAGTTTAACACATTTTTTACTGGACCAAACGTCTTTCGGTGCCAATCGGTTACTCCAAACTCTAATAACCCCTTCAAATGCTTCGCTGTAGGATAGCCTACATTCTGCTCCCAGCCGTACATTGGATACTCCAGAGATAGCTTTTCCATGAACGCATCCCGATAGGTCTTTGCCAGAACCGAAGCGGCGGCAATTGACGCATAAATTCCGTCACCTTTGACGATACAGGTATGCGGAATCATAGGATAAGGAGTAAATCGGTTTCCGTCGACTAGTAGATGCTCGGGCTGGGCTTTAAGTTGCTCCACGGCCCGATGCATGGCTAAATAACTTGCCTTGGCAATGTTAAACTGGTCAATCTCAGCGACACTTGCTTCCGCAATTACCCAGGCTATTGCTTCTTTTTCAATTTCTAGTCGTAACCGTTCCCGCTGGGCCCGTTTTAACTGCTTGGAATCGTTTAAAAACTCATTACTATAATCTTTCGGTAGAATCACCGCAGCGGCAACCACTGGCCCTGCTAAACACCCCCGTCCTACTTCATCGAGTCCTGCCTCAATGCTCCCCAAATGATAGAATGACTTTAACATGAATTCTATGCGTTGGTTCGAAAAGTGGGTCTAAAACTAATGTATAAACAGCTAAATATTCAACAATACTATCATAAACTTCGTAATCATAATACATTTTTTTACTAAAAAAATTATTTTTTCTGCCAATAAACTGACTTTCAGCGGGTCTTTGGCTCTCAAAAAACTAAAGCGTAAAGCGAATAAAGCAGGATTATTTGAATTTTACTATATTAATCTTCCAAGATATTTCCAATGAAGGTAGATTTTACCAGTAGGCCCAGCAATAGGAAGCTTATTGCCCACTTCAGATAAATATGATAAAAGTCTTTAATATCCTGATAATAAGAAGACTTGATGTCTACTTTTTCTAACTGATTGATCTGTTTAAAAACTTTTCGAAGGGCCTCTGCATCCTCCACCTGAAAAAATTTCCCCTTGCTCTGGGCTGCAATTTCTTTGAGCACCCCAATGTCCAGTGTTTCCATAGACATGCCTGTGGTATCTTGTTCGATGGTAGCATTTTCACGGCCAATGCCAATGGTATAGACCCGAATGCCGTAAGCATTAGCTAACTGAGCTGCCGTAACCGGGTCTAGGTTTCCGGCGGTATTATCTCCATCACTGAGTAAAATAGCGACCTTACTTTTCGACTCAGTATCCCGCATCAGATTTATGCTATTAGCCAAGGCTGAGCCGATGGCCGTTCCTGCGGTGCTAATGATATCGGGTTTTATCGAAGCTATTTGCTGTTTTACTAATTCATAATCGGTCGTGAGTGGGCAAAGAAAGAAGGATTGTCCGGCAAATACTACCACTCCGATTTTATCCCGAAATCGGCCATTAACGAATTCAGTAGCAACTTTTTTAGCCGATTCCATGCGGTTTGGTAATAAATCCTTCATGAGCATGGAATCTGACACATCCAGAGCCAGTACGATTTCAATGCCTTCAGCGAGGCGTTCTTCCGTTTCAGTAATTATCTGTGGTCGGGCCAGCGAGACTAATAAAAAGCTAATACCTAACCCAATGAATAACCCCGGCAGATGCCTTAGGTATTGAACCCAGCTTGTCTTGACTTCTTTAGGTAGAAAAGCAACATTAAGCCGCTGACGGGCTTTTCCATGAAAAATTCTTCTTAAGAAGAAGAGAAGAGGTACGGCAATAATTCCATACAAAAAATAAGGTTCGGCCCAGTGAAAACTGGTTAACGTATTGAATGAAAGCCATTTGAACGAATACCACTTATCCATAAAATCCTTAATCCCGACGCTTCAAAACGGTTAATAACTTATGACTTTTTTTCCAGAATAACCTCACGCTGCTTAATATATGTCCGTACCGCAAGATCCCGCAAGATCCGAAGGGACTCCTGGGTCTGGGGGGAGGTCACTCCCCCATATACGACGGCATCCGTTTCCCTCAGAGCCTGTTCTAACTGCCGGGATTGTGAAAATTGTTCGACCGTTTCTTTGGTCGTAAACGTAGTATAAGGCTTTCCTTCCAGTCGTTCCAGGTATCTTTTCCAAAGTACCACCGCTCGCTCTACATTGATAACCGCCTGCCGGGAATCGGTAGCACCTCTCAGATGCCTTTGAAAATTTCCGCGAAACTCCAGGTGCCTACGCCATAATTGAAACTGCCGCCAGCGTCGCCGAATTCTGGCTCCGAAAAGCCAATAGATTAATCCGCCAAGAACACCTGCGAAAATGAGAATAATAAAATATAGTGGATAGTTAATCTGATCGTCCAGTAAAACCAGAGCGGTATTGGATTGCAAACCCGCCTTTTTTGATTTCAGATTTAATAAAGATCGAAGTGGAATGGATTGCAAGCCCGAGTAGAGGGCTGTACAATCTTTTTGATTCATTACATACACCGGCAGCTTCAAATACTGCATGGAATCCACTTCAAACGATACCAGTGTATATACGACACTATCCAAACTACCCGAGGCATTGGTTCTGGTGGAATAGTAGTCTCTTTTTAGAAATTGAAAGGGCGTAAAATCATAGGTAGAATCAGGAAAAAAGACATCCAGTCTAGGATCATGCCGATAACTTAACGCGTACTGCACGGGCTTACCTACCTTAATTTCTTTCGACAGAAATTTTCCCTCTGGTTGAGCAAGCACCGGAGATACTAGAGAGAGAGAGAAAATGATAAGAAGAAACAATCCGTTTCGCACAGTGGTAATAGAGTTACTTGACTCGAAATAGTTTGATTAGTTTAGGAATATAATCTTCCTGCGTATCGACGGATAAATAATTGGCTTTATACTGCTTGCAAAGCTTCTCCAGCCGTTGTTGATTTTCTTCGAAAACGATACGCGTCGTTTTTCGAAACTGGGCAGATGACGTATTTACCCACATCATGCGGCGACTTTCTTTATCATAAACCGGAATAATTCCCAGCCTGGGCATGTTTACTTCCCGGTCATCATACAAGTGAATCACCACCAGATCGTGCTTTTTAGCCAGAGCTTTTAAATTCTGTTCGTAATCGGTATCGATAAAGTCAGAAATCAGGATCACTACACTTTTCCGGTGAAGAATATTCAGAGCAAAAAGAATAGCATCCGATACATTGGTTTTGAGTGATTCGGGTTTGAGTCGAAATAATTCCAAAATCATCTGATACCCATGCTTCATACTATTAGCCGGGCGAATGTATTTTTCCTTCTGATCTGAAAAACAGTATAAGCCTACGTGGCTAGCTTCGTGCATGGCCGAAAGAGCCAGCACACCACAGATTTCTTTGGTCGTATCCAGCTTCGAACGCTCTTCGCGACCGATATCCTGCGAAGCACTTACATCCACCATGAAAAAGACCGTCTGTTCTTTTTCTTCCTTAAATATCTTTAAAAACAGACCATGCCCCTTCGATGAAGCGTTCCAGTCTATAAGTCGGATGTCATCGCCGTACTGGTATTGTCGTAAATCCGTAAACTCCAGCCCCGAGCCTTTAAACACCGACTTAAAGTTGCCGTGCATCTGCGAATCGACCGCTTTTCGGATTCGGATTTCATAATTCCGAAGTTTTGAAAGGAGCTCGTTCATTTTGATTTTTTGGTAAATAAACCGGATTGCAAACGCCAAAGCCCTTGCCTTCCGCCAAAACTACCTAACTTTACCCAACTATTAAACATGAAAACGCGTCTACTTCTCCCTTTATTGGCTCTGCTCATGGCCTGTTCGAATGCTCCGTCTCCGCCAGAGAACCTCATTCCGCAGGATAAAATGGTACAAATTCTTAAAGATGTACACCTGGCAGAACAACGAATCATACGGTTACGTCTGGGTTCGCAGGATTCATCTATGGTTGCTTTTCAGGTTTTGGAAAAAGATATTCTGAAAAAATATCAGGCTGATACCGGAACGTACCGGGCCAGTTACCGCTACTACATTGCTCAGCCCGATAAGTTCAAAGATATCTACAAAGCAGTAGTGGATAGTTTAACGGTACTGGAAGAGCGAGAGAAGAAAATGGCCCGTGCCGACTCCAGCAAATCCGCCCAAACCCGCCCGGACAGTACGAAGTTACAGGTTCAATAATCCCTTTTGGTTATGGTTACTGATTTTGGTTCTATTCTTCTGTTCTTTATAACGGGAGTAATTTTTCTGGTCGTTATGCTGGGTATTGCTCGCCTGATTCGCCCAAACCGTCCGAATCCTGAGAAACTCAGTACTTATGAGTCAGGAGAAGAGCCGGAAGGAAACGCTAACGTCCAGTTTAATATCCGTTTTTATATTGTTGCTCTGATCTTTTTACTTTTTGACGTTGAATTAGTCTTTCTATTTCCCTGGGCTACCGTATTCGGACAAGAATCTCTGATTCAGGAAACGAATGGTCGCTGGGGTGTGTTTGCTTTACTGGAGATGTTTCTCTTCGTAGGGATTCTCGCTTTAGGTCTTGCTTATGCCTGGCGAAAAGGACATCTTGACTGGGTACGTCCACAAGCTAAAGTTTCTGACATTCAGTCTAAAGTACCTATGGATCTTTACGGAAAAGTAAATAAGAAGTATCAATGAAGAGTTTTCTTGATAGCCGATTTAAAACCGGCGAAGGCGGCCTGATTCTAACCACGGCGGAAGATTTGCTCAACTGGGCTCGTCTTAACTCGCTCTGGCCTATGGGTTTTGGTCTAGCCTGTTGTGCTATTGAAATGATGCAAACCTTCGCATCCAGCTATGACCTGGAACGATTCGGAATTTTTCCCCGGCCTTCTCCCCGTCAGTCGGACGTAATGATCGTTTCTGGAACGGTAACCTTTAAAATGGCCGACCGAATTCGCCGCTTATACGAACAAATGGCAGAACCTCGTTATGTCATCTCCATGGGCAGTTGTTCGAACTGCGGTGGCCCTTACTGGGAACACGGCTACCATGTGGTAAAAGGCGTTGATCGCATTATTCCCGTGGATGTGTACGTGCCTGGATGCCCTCCCCGCCCCGAAGCTCTGATTGGTGCCATTATGAAATTACAGGACAAAATCAGAGGTGAAAGTGTGCAGGAACCTACTGCTGCGTTATCCCTCGTTGAAAAATTTGAAAAACCAACATTTGCATGACTTTCTCAGAACTTAAATCCCTGCTCACGCATGAGTTTGGGACGGAAGCTTTGATTGGCGAAGAAGAGTTGGTACTTATGCCTAACTTAACAGTTCGCCCTGAATCACTGGTTCCTATTTGTGAGTTCCTACGGAATGATGAACGAACGTATTTCGACTCGTTATCCTGCCTTACCGCACTGGATAACGGAACGGATACTTTTGAAGTTGCTTATAATTTGTTCTCCATTCCTTACGAACACGCCCTTTGTTTGAAAGTAAAATTGCCTCGTCAGGAAGGCACACAGCCTGCGGTTAATAGCGTCAGTGAAATCTGGCGGACGGCCAACTGGCACGAACGCGAAGCCTACGACCTGATGGGCATTCACTTTGAAGGCCACCCGGATTTACGTCGGATTTTACTTCCCGAAGACTGGGAAGGCCATCCGCTTCGGAAAGATTACACTGAACAGGAACGTTATCACGGCATTACCGTCAAATACGAAGCCTAACCAAAAGAGCACGTTTAGAAGCGTGCTCTTTTTTGTTAGTCTGCAGCTCGGTTTTTCCACCATTGCCGACTCCAGATGCGGCGGTAAGGCCAGCCTTTTCTTTGCAGACTCATCGGGAAATAAGCGTGTGCTTCTTTTGAACTCAAGCTTTGATAATACAGATCATCGTCGGTTAGAATCAATCCTTCATAAACCGTTTTCTCTTTCTTGACTAAATCTGCGAAGGGTAATTCTTTAACCCAGGAAGGATGCATGCGTTCAAGCTGATCTTTCAGCAACTGGCTTGACTTCAGCTCTTGCACCGCTAAAGGTTTGGGAAGGTATTCTCCCGAAGAAACGCTACGGGCAAAGTTTAAATACGCTTTTAGCAAACGGGGCCCTTCGTTCATAGCCTCTTCTACTTTCAACTGCTCGGGCCACAAACTCGTTACCACATAAATCCGTTGACGGGCCCTGGTAATAGCTACATTCAGTCGGTTTTCCCCTCCTATCTGGTTCAGCGACCCAAAGTGGGCTGACACTTTACCCTGTTCATTAGGGGCATAACCAATGGAGAAAATGATTACATCCCGTTCGTCACCCTGTACGTTTTCCAGATTTTTGATAAATAAAGGTTCTGCCTGAGCCGAAGTAATGTCCAGTTTATCTTCCAGTAAACGCTGCTGGGGTGAGTTGAACGTAACCACCCCCACTGATAAATCCGGCTCCTGGCGAGTTAAGGTCTGAAGCAGAGCAACCACAGCCGCCGCTTCGGGTTCATTTTGCTGATCTTTCCATTCGCCTTCTACTTTTATATAGTGAATAGCCCCTGAGTTACGGTTCATTTCCTGGAAATCAGGTAGTAACTTCAATCGATTTTCGTAAAAATGCTGATTCGAAAATTCAATTAAATCCAGCGAACGACTGCGGTAATGGCCTTGTAAAAGTACCTGCGGCAAATAACGAGCCATCAGATCCAGCAGGCTGGTTACTTCTAGTTCAGGAATATCATCGGTGTCCTCGTCTAGTCGAACGCGGTACAAATCAGAAGGTTGCAATTGCTTGCTATCCCCTGCAATTACCACTTGTTTTCCCCGAAACATGGCGGGTAAGCCCTGCTCAGCAAAGCATTGCGAAGCTTCATCAAAAATAACCAGATCGAAAAAAGGCTCTTCCGTTAAGGGAAATATGGCCGAAACCGTTTCGGGCGAAGCTAGCCAACAGGGTACCAGCGTTAATACCTCATCCGTGAAATGACTTAACACCTGCCGAACGGGCCAAATCAGACGTTTTTTAGTAACCTGATGCCGTAAATCCCGGTAAGTTGTCACTTTACCCAGACGGTTCATTTCGAGCGATTGATACGTTTGCTCGCGTAACTGTTTCCGGCCAATTTCTCCGGCCAACTCCTGTTTTCGCAGCACGGCCTGCTGCAAGTCTTCCTCCATCTGCTGCATTTTCAGCCCGGAAACACTTCGCAAAAGGGGCATTTTCAATTCCAAATGTTCAATCCAGGCGAGTTTGAGGGAGTTCACAAACGTGTCCAGTAACTCATGGCCTGCTCCTCTTTTAATCACTTCGCTCTCCGCCGGACTCAGTTGGTTTTGCAGGGTATCAAATTCCTGCAATAGTTCAAAATCGTTGGTTAATGAGTCCAGTAAAAGGCTGGTTTGCTGAGGCGTCGCCTGAGTAATCCAATCCATTTGAGAAGCCGTCAGGTATCTTTTCCAACTTTCCTGTTTTTGCCCTAGCTGTTGAAGCAATTGAATAATCTGACTGATTTTATCAGCAAAATTGGTCTGATTCGACTCGGAATGGAATCGGTATAACTCTCCAATCAGTGAATACGATTTTCGGATGTGCTCATACTGAGTCGAAGCCTCCGCTACCTGCGAAGTTACCCGCTCCCAGTTCTGCCGGGTCTGACTCCATTCTTCCTGCTGAACCCGAATGTGTAACGGCTCTGCCCATTGTTGCATTAACCATTCTACCTCCAAACGATTCAGGACTATTTGTCTAAGCTTTTGTAGATCAGTGTGTTCAAGCGTCAACCCATACGGAGAAGCCTGTTTTTGTAAACTTTCTTTTTCCGAGAAAAATAACCATTTCAGTAAAGAAGGACGGGCCTGAATAGCGGTTTCCAGGGTTTCCAGAAAAGGGCGTAACTCTGAACTTCTAAAACTTTCGCTGGCTATTCCCTGGTTAATCAATTGTTCGATCTGCCTACGAATGGGCCATTCTTTCCAGTCAGAAATCTGGCGATAATGCAACCGACGAACCCAAATTTCCCGTTCTGGCGTGAATTCTTTGAGCAACCGTACTAACGCCCTTTCCTCTTTTTGCAGGCTTCGTACTTCTGCCCAACTCACTTTTCTTCCTAAAAAAGCCTGAATCTGTTGCGTAATCTGTTCGATTACCGCGGGGATTTCCAGCACGGTGGACTTAATAGCTGGCACGTCCTGAAAGGTAAACACGCTAAAATCCTGACGATCCTGCCAGGGGTGATTCTGACCGATTCGACTTTGATAACTTTCGTATCGCTTTAACTTTTGCGTCGTTTCTTCGAGCGTATGTAAAGGAAAAGACTGGTACAAATCCTGAAGCTCGATTCGAGGTTTGTGTGGATCGGAGGTTAGGTAAAGCTCTTTTGCTGACACGCCACATGCACTGGTATCGAAGAGAGCTTTTTTGAAATCGTCCAGTTCTTCCTGAATGCGATCAATCTGATTGGAATGCTGAGTAAATTCCCGATCCAATAAAATTGCATCCAAACTGGTATTCAATCGTTTATACTCGTCAATGCGATCAATTTGGCCCGTAATTTGGGTATATAAACTTTTTCGATCATGCTGAAAGTCATGCAGGTTTGCAGCAAAATCCTGCCAGTGGGCTCGCGATAGTCGGTCATAGACGGTATCCAGAGCCGCTCGTTTCTGACTCACCACCAGCACTCGCTTTCCCTGGGCCGTAAAATCTGCGATGAGGTTACAAATGAGTTGGGATTTACCCGTACCCGGCGGCCCCTGTACCACCAGCGATTCACCTTTTTTTACCCGCCGAAAAGCCGCTTCCTGCGAAGCATCCATCGGGAAAGGCGTTAAGATGTCGGCCTCACGTATTTTTTTAGAAAGATGGTCCGTGACTTCTGATTGAAACGGTGAAAAATTATCGGCCTCAACCCGCTGTAATAAGCTCTCATAATCACGAACGAGGTACGAACCTGCCTGTGGGAAAATGCCTATAATGGCATGCGGTACCAACCGCAACTCGCCAGCTCGTTCCGTTCTTTCGAGATCACTTTTCAGTAGTTTCGGAAAAAATTGCAGTTGATCTTCAAATAAATCGGAGTTGTAATTAAGCTTAAGTGGTGTTGTTTTTAGCCATTCGTACAATTCCGTACGGAAATGCAGTGAATCCTTGGGAAAGTCTTCAAAGTCTTTTTCAAAAACTTCTTCCAGTACTTTCAGCCCATTGAAATGAGCGTAAGCCATTGCTAGGGAGCGATTCAGCACCAGCGGCTCATCCCGACGATCCATCACCCACTGGTTTTGAGGATTTACTCGCAGGCTCACTGGCCAGAAAAGCAGAGGAGCCCGAACGACGGTTCCGTCAGCGAACTTCCCCTGAACCAGGGGCCAGCCCAGGTATAAATCTTCGGTTCCTCGCTCAGCTTCAATGAAACTGGCTGTGCGAGCAATGAGTCGCAGGCGGCGGGAGATGTCGTTGACTTTCTGGTCACGCGGGTCAAGCACTTCGCACAGCGGCAGATTGCTCTTTCCGGCAATGCACCCTTTGATAAGATGAAACGAAGAAGACCCAGAAAGGAAATCCAGTTCATGAATATCCAGAAATTGTTCTTTAGGCAGGGATAAAAGCACTAAAGAACGGTTTCTTGGGCTCAAGTTTACCAGCCGTCGCTGAAAAATTCGTAAGCTATTTTTCGACCAGAACGAATTCATGAAAGAGTAATTCAGGAGTAAAATATGCAATTGATGGGCTGGCTGTAAATGAACCATCCTCCCTTAATAAAACCAAATCCTGGTTCGTTTATCTGCTTTTTCATTATTTGGTAACAAAATACAGAAACCAAGAATAATTATCTATTAATCAGATGTTTATATTCTTATCTAAAACCCTAATGCCCTTTTTCGGTTTTCATAAAATAATGCAAACTTAGGCTCTTCCGAAATTGGTATGTAATTTCAAGGTTTGAAACCATCTTTGCGACCCACTGTTTGCCAAATTCAGCCTTGATTTGAGACCTGTCGTTAGTGTCTTTTTCACCTTATGTACAACAATAAAAAAGTAATCGTTGTCATGCCCGCCTACCGGGCCGCTCTTACCGTAGAACGTACGTATCGGGAAATTCCCTTTGATTTAGTGGATGAAGTGGTTCTGGTTGATGACCATAGCCCTGATAATACCGTTGAAGTGGCACGTGCACTGGGTATTAAGCATGTCATTCGGCATGATATCAACAAAGGCTACGGCGGTAACCAGAAAACCTGTTACAAAAAAGCCCTGGAATTAGGTGGTGACATTGTCATCATGCTACACCCCGATTACCAATATACGCCGCTCCTATTGACGGCTATGATTTCCATCATTGGTAACGATTTATATCCGGTAGTGTTTGGCTCAAGGATTTTAGGAAAAGGAGCGTTGAAAGGTGGTATGCCGATGTACAAATACATTGCCAACCGTTTCCTAACCTTTACGCAGAATGTGCTGTTGAATCAGAAATTATCTGAATATCATACAGGTTACCGGGCTTTTTCACGCGAGGTACTGGAAAAAGTGCCCTTTGAAAAATGCGACGACGATTTCGTTTTCGATAATGAAATGATCGCTCAGATTTTCTGGAAAGGATTCGAAATTGCAGAAGTAACCTGTCCAACAAAATACTTTGACGAAGCTTCTTCCATTAACTTCATGCGGAGTTCCAAATACGGTTTAGGCGTATTGAGAACGTCATTATTGTACCGCTTCTCGAAATGGGGTTTAGGTAAATGGAAAATTCTGGATTAATCGATATAGAGTAACAAAAAAGGCGAGCTATTTCTGAAGTAGCTCGCCTTTTTTGTTACTCTATATCTTTATTTCACGTACACCGTTTCTCGGTTATAACGCTTGAAGAAACTATCTATCTTTAACTGAACAACCCCAAGAAAAGCTTCCTTGAAAATTTTGGGAGACATTTTGGAAACGCCCTGCGTCCGATCCGTAAATATAATGGGGACTTCTTTGAGCTTGAACCCAAATTTCCAGGAAGTGAACTTCATTTCAATTTGAAAGGCATAGCCCACAAACTTGATTTTATTGAGGTTAATGGTTTCCAGCACAATCCGACGGTAACACTTAAAACCAGCGGTAGCATCCATAATCGGCATTCCGGTAATAAAGCGAACGTAAACGCCGGCGAAGTATGACATTAACACACGTCCCATGGGCCAGTTCACCACGTTTACCCCCTGAATATAACGCGAACCGATGGCTACATCATTACCATCCATGGCACAGGCTTTCCATAAACGCACAAGATCGTCCGGGTTATGAGACAAGTCCGCATCCATTTCAAAAATATACTCGTATCCACTGGAGATAGCATATTTAAAACCTGCGATGTAGGCAGTACCTAAACCTAGTTTTCCTTTCCGCTCCAGCAAATGAATTCGGTTGTCTCCAAATTCATCCTGCATCTGACGAACTTTCAGAGCAGTGCCGTCCGGCGAACCGTCGTCTACAATGAGCAAATCAAACGAAGGTTCGAGGCTCATTACGCGACGAACGACCGTTTCAATATTCTCAATTTCGTTATAGGTTGGAATGATAACCATCCGATCTTTCGAATGATTCATGGTCAAACATGCAGAAGTATCTGTAAATACAGAGACTGTTTCCATGTATTACTTGGTTAGGAAATGAATAAATTTTTCAGCAATGCTGAATCTATACTACTAACGAATCTTTGAATCAAAATCATTCATTAAGACGTCTTAAAATCCTTTCTGTCAAAAGGATAATGGTGCAATTTCGGCTATTTTTTTTAATAAAACTAACTCATTTCCAAGACCCTGACTTACATTTCTTTCTTTACCTTCTTAAAATAAGAAATAGTAACAAAGAAAATATTTTGAGGCATTCTCGAAGAACTTTAAGAAATTAGCTTTTGATTTTGGCTTGTGCCTGGACAATAAAGTACTGATTAAAAGGAGTTTATTGGTTTAGGTAAAGAAAAAGAGCTTCGGCGGCACTGGGAATTATCTAAGCGGCTGGACTTATTTTGCCAACTTACCACCTCTTTTTAAAGTTATATCCAGATGACAGACCGCTCTGACTTTTTCAACCTGAGTTATGAATTCAGTCTGCTTCAAATCATTCGTTCGAAATGTCAACAACGCCCATACACTTGCAGGAAGTAGCTAAGAAGCAGGAGACCTATTTTAACCAGTTAGATGGAATCCGATTCTTCGCTGTTTTTCTGGTTCTATATGATCACTTGCTGGCGGGATTTAATACGCTTCCCATTGGGCCTATCGGGGTTACCATTTTTTTCGTGCTAAGTGGGTTTCTCATTACCCGCATTCTCATTGAAAGTAAAAATCAGTATAAACCCCGTGAAGATGGCTTTAAGACTTATCTGAAAAAGTTTTACATCCGCCGGACCATTCGGATTTTCCCGATTTATTACCTGACAATCTTCCTGCTCGTGGTATTCAATGTGCCGCCCGCCCGTGAAAAATTCTGGTGGCTGGTAACTTATACTTCTAATATTTACATCGCCCATCACGAACACTGGCTGGGCGTGGTGGATCATTTCTGGTCATTGGCCGTTGAAGAGCAGTTCTATATCTTTTTCCCTTTCATTGTATTCTTTATTCCAAACCGGCATTTGCCTAAATTACTCGTCGGTTTTATTATCGGTAGCGTATTATTGCGTCTGTATTACTTCCTGACGGGAGCTCCCTGGTTTGTAGCCTATGTATTAATGCCGACCAGTCTGGATGCCTTCGGCCTGGGCGGACTCATGGCCTATATGTACATCTACCAGCGAGAGTTGTTTGACTCTACCTTTAAACGGGGAAGTCTGGTTTGGCTGGGTCTGGCTATTCTCGGGGGAAGTTTGTTATGGTATCATCTTTCGCCCGATCCTCATTTGTCCCTTAACTCGGTTTTTGAACGATTAGCGGGTTCTATTTTTGCCTTCTTCCTGATCGGTAAAGCCATTACGGGTTACAGTGGCGTAATGAAATGGCTCCTCGAAAACCCGGTCAGTGTCTATCTGGGGCGAATCAGCTATGGGCTATACCTGTATCATAATTTTGTTTTCAATCATTATCACATTACGCCTACGCATCCCGTATATCGCTTTATGCACCGGATTTACCGTTCATTCCCCTCGCTCGAGGAAAATCTGGTTTTCAATTTCGCTACCTACATCGTATTAACCATTTTCGTTGCCACGCTTTCCTGGTATATTATTGAGAAACCGATCAATAACCTAAAAAGTCGATTTAAGTATTAATCCTTCCCTATTGCTTAATCATTTTACAACCTTTATGTCTGGTTTTTTACAGCAACGATATTGGACGAACCTCGGCTGGGCGTTTCTGGTAGCCATTACCATCGTCCCTATGATGGTGCTTAGTTTCTTTAATCATCCCTCTGCCGCCGACGATTTTTGCTTTGCCTACATGGCTCGGGATTATGGTATTCTGTGGTCCACCAAATTCTATTACGACCAGTGGACAGGGCGTTATTTTGCCTGCCTGCTCTTCCATTCCACGCCCCTATTCAAGGGTTGGTTCTGGTATTACCAGGCCCTTCCCATCGTTTATATGCTCGCAACGGTCGGCAGCGTATACCTGTTGCTGGGTGAGTTAATTCACACCTCCCGTGCACAGAAATGGTTAATCAGCACTGCTTTTTTAGTCTTATACATTCTTCAGTTAGACAGTATTGTAGAGAGCTTTTTCTGGGTAACGGGTTCGTATACCTATGCTTTGCCCCAAATCCTGACCTTACTATTTTGGGTCGCTTTAATCCGTTCCTACAAACCTGAAAATAAACGTATTAAATACGGACTTATCGTTTGGGCAGCGTTTTTGGTTTTTGCCATGATTGGCCTTTGCGAGATGTTTCTCTTACTCACGACGGGCTTGCTACTTTGTTTTATGGGGTATCGGCTTCTGTTTCAGCGAAAACTAGACTGGCTATTGCTTATCCTTTTCCTCGAAGCTGTGATTTGCTGCTATCTAGTACTCGAATCCCCCGGTTCGAAGATTCGTCAGGGGAGTAATCCCCTAGGCGGTAATCTTTCTTTTTCCATCCTTACTTCCTTCAAAACAGCGGTAATGGTTGGCATTAAATGGTTACCCTTAACGCTCGTATTTCTGGTTTTCTGGATTAACTGGCTGAGTAATAAAATCAGTCATTCGTCTCTTTTCAGTGCGTACGTTCGCATCCCGGTTTGGGTAGGTTGGCTGGTATGGGCCGTGGTGGTTCCGGTTCTTTACTTCCCGATTTTTTACGGCGTAGGTATTGAAAGCGTTTCACCACGTATTCATAACTCCGTCTATTTCTTCTATTTAATCGGGTTCTTTTATAACGTATTGGTAACCATGCTCTGGATTCAGGAAAAGTGGAATCTTGGTTTTCTGAGTCCCGGTATTGTGCGAGTGCTAACGCTGCTGTCCATTCTTGTTTTGCCTTTACTTATCTGGAAAAATACGAACGTTCGGATGATGGCGAGTGATCTAAAAAATGGAACTGCGGCGGCTTACAGCCGCGAACTCTACGATCGTTACGAGAAAATCCGGCAGGCTCCCGCTCATGCAATGGTTACCATTCAACCCCTGAAGCACGTTCCTCGATCGCTTTTCCTGGAAGACATTAAAGACAATCCAAAGCACCCCTGGAATGATTGCGAGACTAAGTTTTTCCAGAAAAAAGCTCTCGTCATTACTCCTTAACCTTTGCCTTATTGATTGAATTTATATGAAAACCAGCCGTTTGTTCCCACTTCTGGTCAATACGATTCCCATTATTGGTTTCGTTATTTTCTTTCTATTATACGTTGTCAATGTTCCCTGGTTCGATGATTTCGAAGCTTTGTCAGGATTTTTTCTGGAATTCCTGAAATCCAAAACCTGGGCTGAAAAATGGCACTGGCTGATTGTTCCTAATAATGAACACCGGATGGCGACGGGCAAGCTTATTACTGTGCTGGTATATTACTGTTCGGGTTTTCTCGATTTCCGCTGGATTCAGGGGCTAGCAAATTTCTCGGTGATCGTTATCTGGGGATTATTACTGCTTACCTTCCGCCGATTTAAAGTATCGTACTGGTATTTTCTGCCATTAACGCTCATTCTGTTTCAGCCTCAGTATTACCTGCTTACGTTTTGGTCCATTACAGGCTTACAACACGAACCTTTACTAGCTCTGGTTTTACTGACTTTATATGTTCTAGCTTTACGCACCCGGCTTTCCTTCCCCCTAGCTTTAGTTTTAGGCCTAATCACGACCTTCACGATGAGTAATGGCATGTTTGTCTGGCTAGCGGGGTTAGGTGTACTTTTGCTTCGCAGACGCTTCCGTGAAGTCTTTATCTGGGCTTTTGGAATGGCCGTTGGAATAACTGGCTATTACTACAACTTCCCCTATTCGGGTAATGAACGCAGCTTTGGTAAATTCCTGCAAATGCCGCACTTATCCGTCAGTGGCTTTTTTACCTACATGGGGGGGCCATTTGACTTTTTCCCCTCTATGCCTGAACCCTGGCGATTTGTGTTACCCACGCTGGCGGGTTTGGTCATCATGTGGATCGCCGTTCGCTGGTTTACTCAGCAGTTCTGGCCTTTGATTCGTTACTATTTCCAACCTTCCATTGACCCACAGGAATCTACTTTCGTTCAGGACTTTCTCCTCGGCGGCATGCTTTTCCTCTTGATCAACGCAGGTGTAATCGCCATTCTACGTCCCCACTTCGGGTATTTCGTGATGTTGATTAGTAACTACCGGCTATACCCTTTGCTCTTTTTATGTTTATTATATCTGGCCTGGCTAAAAGGTCAAAAACGGGTGTCCTTCAGTCCGGCACCGCTAATCGCTTTGGGGGTTTTATTTAGTTTTCTATCCTATTTCAATTATTACCCATTAGTAGTCGAACGCCGCAAGTTGTTATTAACGAACGCCTTCAATCAATACCATAGTAACATCGGGCTTGCCGCCACTCGCGGCACCATTCTGGAGCCCTACATCATCTGGGCTTTCAAAGAGCCCATAAAAATGGGAGTATTTCAACCACCCGTTCATTTTTTTGATGAAGCTTTGAAAAAAAATAAGGAGGCTCAAAACATTTCTCTGATTCCAACTATTACCACTAAGGAAATTAGTGTCGTACAGTCGAACTTCCCTGTCCCCAGGAGTCGAAACGGCATGGTGTTACTTCACCTGAAATCGACCTTTAATACGGATGAATACCTCGTGCCATTTGGTGGCGTGCCTAATACGGGTAAAAACCCGTTTTTACCGGGGATTGGTGGCAGAGCGAGCTTCCCACACGATCTGCTGAAGCCGGGTTCTTACGAGATGGAGCTCATTCAAATGGAGGGTCAGGAAGCCAAACGCTATGCTTCTGAGACGAAATTGACCATTTGACATTACTTTTGCATCTTAATTCTGTTTCAACAACCTTCTTATTAATTTCCCATTGGATAGTCCACAAATATCAATCGTTGCTCCGCTGTATAATGAAAGTGAAACCTTTCCTCACCTCATTGAACGGCTAAATGCACTCATGGATAAGTTACCTCAAAGCATTGAGGTTGTTCTGATTGATGATGGCAGCAGGGATAATACCGCAACGCTAATGCAGGCTCTGGCTTTATCGGACTCCCGGTACCACTGCGTTTTTTTGGCTCGAAATCACGGCCACCAGTTAGCTCTAACGGCAGGGATGAGTGAAGCTCGTGGGACAGAAGCCATTATGGTTATTGACGGCGATTTACAAGATCCGCCAGAATTACTCGAAAGTTTTTACTCCAAATACAAAGAAGGCTATGATGTAGTATATGCCGTTCGCCGCAAGCGGAAAGAAGGATTCATCAAAAAAATGGCCTATCACAGTTTTTACCGCATTTTACGCTCTATTTCTTACATTGATATTCCTCTGGACAGTGGTGATTTTGCTCTGGTTTCGCGTCGGGTAGTGGATGTCATGAATAACATGCCCGAGGAAAGCCGATACCTGCGGGGCATGCGTACCTGGGTGGGCTTCAAGCAAATTGGAGTAGAATACGAACGGGATGAACGCATTGCCGGGGAGTCGAAGTATTCATTTGCGTTGCTCTTCAAACTGGCGTATAACGGTATTTTCAATTTCAGTGAATTTCCCATTAAGCTCTTAACCCGGCTCGGTTCTACAGCGATTGTTTTTGCAATGCTGTATTTTATCTATAACCTGATCAAGAAATTTGTATTAGGTATGGACGTTCCCGCGGGTTTCCCGGCCACGCTTTTCACCATTATTTTCTTCGGAGGTTTGAATCTGTTCGGACTGGGTATCATTGGCGAATACGTGCTTCGAATTTTCTTCCAGTCCAAAGGCCGACCTTTATTTATCATTCGTTCGAAGATTCGCAATAAACAGTGGGAAAACTAAGTCAGATTCTTGGAGCTTTTTCCACTCATCAGGCAATAGCCGGACTCTTGATCCGGCTATTGCCATTTCATCCCAAAATGTTGTTATTGACTCCCGGAAAATTTTAGCTTTGGCCCATAATTTTACACGAACGTTCTCACACAGATTTAAACTTCAACAAATATGTCACGCGGAATTATTGCTACGATTGCCATCATAGTTTTGATTGTCATTATGGGCGGCTGTTCCTACAACGGTCTGGTTCAACAGGATGAAAGTGTTAATACGGCCTGGAGTAAAGTTCAGTCTGATTACCAACGTCGGGCTGACCTGATTCCGAACCTGGTTAATACCGTTAAAGGTGCGGCTGAATTTGAGAAATCGACGCTTACCGATGTAGTGAATGCCCGGGCCAATGCCACTTCTGTCAAATTTACAGCAGATCAGTTAACGCCCGAAAACATTCAACGTTTCCAGCAAGCCCAATCTCAGTTAAATGGCTCTTTATCCCGATTGTTAGCCGTTGCTGAAAACTATCCTCAACTGAAAGCAAACGAGAATTTCCGGGATTTACAGGCTCAACTGGAGGGCACTGAAAACCGGATTAAGGTTTCTCGCAACGACTTTAACGACGCCGTTCAGAGCTATAACCGTAAGGTTCGTTCCTTCCCGACCAATGTCCTGGCCGGTATGTTCGGCTTCTCGGCCAAAGCGTATTTTGAAGCCGATGCCGGAGCAGAAAAAGCCCCAACGGTTAAATTTTAAGTCGGTCGCTGGTCTTTACCTCTCGGGTAAAGACCAGCTTTTTCTCCAGAATGGCTATGCTTACGGAAGATCAGACGCAGGAAATTATTCAGCATATTAAAGAGGCAGAGAAGCAAACCTCGGGTGAAATTCGGGTTCATATCGAAGAGAAAACGCAAGCCGATCTAAATCCACTCGAACGGGCTCAGCAAATTTTCATGAAGCTCAACATGCACCAGACCGCCCAGCGTAATGGTGTATTGTTTTACGTGGCTATAGAAGCCCGAAAATTTGCTATCTGCGGCGATAAAGGAATCAATGAGGTCGTTCCAGCGGAATTCTGGAATAGTACCCGTGATGCCATGCGGGAGCATTTCCGGCAGAATGATCTGGTACAAGGCTTATGCACAGGTATTGAAATGGCCGGAGTGCAGCTCAAGACCTACTTTCCCCGCCAGTCTGACGACCAGAACGAATTACCCGACGAAATTTCCTTCAGTTAACGTAAGAATTGCCTTCGGCAGATTGCAGTTTTGAGCCAGATCCACTCAAAACACCAAACTCAAAACTCCTAACAGTAATGGTCACAATTCCCGCTCCATTTTTCAAGTACCTACGGAAGGGACTCTGGCTGTTCTTCTCCCTACTCAGTTTCATTTTTACCTACGCTCAGGACATCCCTGAACGTCCCGTACCCGCCCGGTTGGTGAATGATTATGTAGGAATGCTCTCCGGTAACGAAAAAGCCCAGCTTGAACGTAAGCTGAAAAGTTACATGGATTCTACCTCTACCCAGATTGTCATTCTCGTTGTTAAAACCACGGGTGATTATCCGCCCGGCGATTATGCCTTCGAAGTGGGTAGACGCTGGGGCATTGGTCAGAAAGGAAAAAATAACGGTTTAATTATCCTCTGGGCCACAGAAACCCGGAAGTTATACATTGCCACGGGATACGGCATGGAAGGCTCTATTCCAGATGCGGTAGCCAAGCAAATTGTTTCGAATACACTCACACCCGCCTTCCGGGAACAGCAGTATTACCGGGGATTAGATCAGGCTACTACCGAGATTATTCAAAGAGCCAGCGGTGAATACAAAAGCGAGGGTAATGCCGAAGGTGATCTTCCCATTGGTACGGTACTTATTTTCCTAGGCATAGCCGTTGTAGTCTTTATTTTCATTGCCCGATCCATGGGTAACAGCTGTCGAAATTCCGGTGGTCCGGGTGCTGGAATGCCCTGGTTTGGTCCTTATACTACCATGGGCGGCTGGGGCAGTTCTTCGGGTAGTTGGGGAGGTGGAAGTAGCGGCGGTGGCGGCTTTGACTTTGGCGGAGGGAGCTTCGGCGGTGGTGGTGCTGGTGGTGATTATTAAAACCCATAAGGCCTTGAGTAAAGGCCTTATGGGTTAGTTTTTATTTTTGGTAAAGATTAAGATCACTCCGTCTTTCGCTTTACTCCCGTATTTTTCCATAGCCGATGCGTCTTTCAGCACATGAACTTCTTTAATCGTATTCGGCTCAATGTTACTTACATCGGTTGCTTCTTTTCCATCCACGATATACATCGGGGTTTTGACCTGAGTATCTGTCTTTAGTAGAGAGATTTTTACTTGACTGGTCGCGTTTTCATCGCCTGAATTGGCTTTTACCACTTCTACCGACTTTATCTGATCTGCGTTTACTTTCTCAACTTCTTTTTGGGTTACTTTTTCATCGTCCAGGTAATATTCCGTTGTCTTACTTTTTTCAGGATGCACTCTTACCTGCCGTTTTGGGTTAGATTTAGCTTCAACAACTGTTTTTTTCTGAAGCAGAATTGGCTCATCCTGAGTGGGTTTTTCAGCTAACTTTAAGGATTTAGCGACGCTGGTATGAATCGTGATTTTTTCTAATACCCGACGCGGGGTAAAGGCCATACCCCAGAAGACTAGTAAAGGAAAGATCAATAAAAACTTAATACTTTTCCAGGGAGCCGAGGAGGGCGTATTAATCTGACGGATTCGATTTTTAAGTTCTGAAACGTTGAAATGCGTCCGAACGGGGACGGCCAGTCCACTTTGGCGGAGTAAATGATATTGATAATGGCGAGCATTTAGTCCGCTTGTTAATACGCCATTATCCGCCAGATATTCCAGATTCTGACGAATGATTTTCACCCACCAATTGATCAGCGGATTAAACCAGAAGATGATTCGAAGGAATTCTCCCATAATCACGTCCCAGGAATGTCCCTGTTGGGCGTGAACCTGTTCGTGCAACAACACTTCTTTTAACTCATGGGAATTGAACTGAGCAGGATTCATGAAAATCCAGCGGAAAAAGGAAAAGGGAGCGGTCTCTTGTAAGGGCACCCAGATCACCTGCTTTTCAACGACTGAGCGTTGAGAAGATTGATACAAGTGATAAACGCTGACAAGTTGCCGGATGAATCGAATCATCATTATTACTACTCCCACTCCCCAAATACTCAGAATCAGCCCTTCAAGGGAGGGATACTGAGACTGCGTTTGCTGAAGAGCTTTGTACTGGAAACTCAGATCAGGTACATACGTCGTTACCTGCTGGATCGTGTTCCTTTGCGATAACCACTCGTTCCAGGCCGGAATAATCAGCGAGGCTAATCCGGCAAGCCAGAAAAAACAGCGATTCCAGCGGTAATAGGTTTCCTTTTGCAGAAGTAAAGCGTACAAGCCCGCAAAACCCGCCAGACTCAAACTCGCCTGTATCAGATAAATCAGGATTTCCATCTTATTGGCCTTTTTCAATCATGGATAAAATCTCCCGCAGCTCGTCTGCCGAGATTTTCTGTTCTTTGGCAAAGTGGGTTACCAGATTCTTGTACGAATCATCAAAGTAATCTTTTACTACCTGCCCCGCCATAGCTTCCCGTTCCACAGCAGGATAATATTCATACACATTGCCATACCGACGAAACTTCACATACCCTTTCTTTTCCAAGTTTTTAAAAGTCGAAGCCAATGTATTATAATGCGGTTTAGGCTCTGGCATGGCTTCCAAGATTACTCCTAAGGTACCTCGCTCTAATCGCCAGAGCGTTAGCATAGCGGCATCTTCTGCCGGAGTTAATTTTTCCATCATCAGTTGCATCCGAATTTTTCGGAAATCTACGTAATAAATAATAAACTAAAGACTTTTAGGGAACGGATTATCAAACTTAGGAGGCATTCATAACCTGTTGATAACACAGCCGCTGGCAGCATTTAATTTCAAATATGTGCAGCTGTTCACTTCCCAACGTTTTGCTATCAGCTTTTGAGCAAACGGCTTATCCATTCAAAGAAGTGTTTATAGCCTGTTACTCTGATAGCCGCTGGTAGCGACTTTTTGTTAGCCGAGCTATGCTACCAGCGTGGCCCGCAACGTATCTAATTCACTACATTAATTGGCGTTCCGTTCAGAAAAGCTTTGATATTATCCGCCGTCATTTGCAACAATCTCCGCCGAGCCTCAAAGGCCAACCAGGCTACGTGCGGGGTAATCACACAGTTTTTAGCTTCGGGTAAAGGATTATCCAGCGAAGGCGGCTCTACCGAAAGAACATCTAGTCCTGCTCCGGCGATTACTCCCTGATTCAACGCATCAGCTAAGTCCTGATCGACAATCAAAGGCCCTCTTCCCGTATTAATGAGGTAAGACGTAGGTTTCATCCAGCCCAATCGTTCGGCATTAATAATTCCTTTCGTTTCTTCGGTAAGCGGACAATGCAACGATACCACGTCACTTTCCCGGAAAGCCGTTTCTAAAGGCAGTATTTCAACGAATTCAAAACCGGTCGCGGGCTTTTCGCTGCGACGATGAGCAATGACCCGCATTCCAAAGGCATGAGCAATTTTAGCCACTTCTTTCGCAATACTTCCAAAGCCAATCAGACCTAATGTTTTGCCAGAAAGCTCCGTTAGAGGACTAAACGAGTAACAAAAATCGGGGCTTTTCGCCCACTGTTTCTGCCGAACCGATTCATTCAGTCGAGCTACGTCATTGGTGAAATGAAGTATCAACGAAAAGGTATGCTGAGCCACCGCTCGTGAGCTGTACTCACTGACATTGGTAACTGGAATATTCCGTTTGCGGGCGGCTTCCGTATCTACAATATTATAGCCTGTAGCCGTTACACCGATGTACTTGACCTTAGGTAGCTGCTCCAGAATTTCCGCCGTTAACTTCGATTTATTAGTTAAGAGGATGTCGGCCTCTTTTGCTTTTTCTACAATTTCGTCCGGTTTCACGCGGTCATATACCGTGAAATCACCGATTTCCTGCAAGGGTGCCCAGTTCAGATCGCCGGGATTAAGCGTGTACCCGTCGAGTAATACGATTTTCATGCGTTTAGCTACGGTTTTCAATGGTAAAGACGTCGATGGATCGCGTCTCCTTCTCCGTCAAAATTTCAGTGGCATTAATCTTAGCAAAAAAGACGCGATGAATCGCGTCTCTCTCGATGTATTCTTCAATGATTTAATCCACCAATAAGGGTTTGATTACTTCAGCCCAGCGACGATACCCTTCGGGCGTCATGTGCAGGCTGTCTGATTTGTATAAAGTCGGTTCTGGACGAAGGTCGGCGTTTAGCATTACAGGCCATACATCCAGATAATCAGCATCTTCCTCACCATCCAGAAATGAACTAACCAGACGGTTGAATTCCTGCATTTCAGCTCTTTTAGCCCAACGTGAAGGAGCGGGTTTAGCAGAGATGAAAAGCACCGGAACCTGAGGCATATCCTTGCGGATTTTGGCATATAGCTTAAAAAATTCCATATAGGTATCTTTTGCCGATTTACCGCCGGCAATGTCGTTTTCTCCGCAATAAATAACAATTTGTTTGGGCTTGTAGACGGGAATAAGGCGTTTATAGTAATACGAAACGTCAGTTAAAGTAGAACCTCCGAATCCCCGATTGAGTACGGGTTTATCGGGAAAAGCTTCTTTGATATCTGACCATAAACGTAAGGACGAGCTGCCCACAAAGAGAATGGGATCTTTTACGGGAGGATTGGTTTTGTCCTGCTCTTCGAATGCTTTAATTTCTCCTTCATACTTATTCTGAGCATAGCTGGAAAAAGTAAATAATAGTACGAAGGCATAAAGAAGGGTTACTTTCATCTCACAATAGTTAATGGGTTTGAGGTAGTAGTCAAATGTATAACGAAATCCGGGCAGGAGTGTTACAGGGGTCTTGCAAACCTCAACCCGTTTTAAAAATAAAGACGAATGGAAATCCATTCGTCTTCAAATAAAGTCTGAAATTCTCCGAAACTCAAAGTTTTACTTCTTCCATTTTCGGGGCAAAGATGTGCATGGCACCCCAGGCCAGCAGATACGCAAAGCCACAGATGATGAATACCAGGTTATAACCAGCAACGATATTACCCTGAGCTTTATAGGAATCAAGAATAGAGCCAATGAGAATTGGGAACAGCATACCGCCAATCGAGCCGGCCATGCCGCCCATGCCCACGACCGAACTTACGGCACGTTTGGGGAACATATCGGAAGCCGTGGTGAAGATGTTGGCACTCCAGGCCTGGTGAGCGGCAGCGGCCAAGCCAATCAGAGCAACGGCAATCCAGATGTCATTAATGTACTTAGCACTAATGATGGGAACAACGGCCAGAGCAAAAATCAGCATCGCCATTTTACGGGCTTTAAAGACGGGCATCCCGCGTTTGATGAAATAACCCGACAGATAACCGCCACCAATACTACCAATAGTTGTCGCCGTGTAAACGATAATTAGCGGTAAACTAGGTTTCTTTAAGTCCAACTGGAAACGCTCGGCAAAATAGGAAGGTAACCAGAACAGGAAGAACCACCAGATGGGGTCAGTCAGCATTTTGCCAAAAATGAACGCCCAGGTTTGCTTGATACCAATCAGACGGCCCCAGGAAACCGAACCACCCTCTACCTCGGCTGTGGCCGCGGCTAAGTCGCTGTCACTGTGAATGTGAGCGTACTCAGCAGGGTCCATGTTCTTTTTCTTAGCGGGAATTTCATACATCACCAACCAGAAAATAAGCCAGATAAAGCCGATGGCTCCGGTAATGATAAAAGCAGCCTCCCAACCATACACCCCAAGAATCCAGGGAACCATAATGGGAGCTACAACGGCTCCGATATTAGCTCCTGAATTGAAAATACCCGTAGCTAAAGCTCTTTCTTTTTTAGGAAACCATTCGGCAACGGACTTAATAGCCGTAGGGAAGTTACCTGCTTCGCCTAAACCTAATAACACACGAACGGTAATGAAACCCATGGTACTGCTTACAATAGCGTGTAACATAGCCGCTATGCTCCAGAAAATGATGGAAATGGTATACCCCATCTTGGTACCGACTTTATCAACGATACGCCCAAAGAGTAATAACCCGATGGCATAGGCCGCCGAGAAGAAGGTTACGATACGACTATAATCTGATTCGGTCCAGCTGAATTCTTTTTCCAGGGTAGGTTTAAGCAGGCCAATAATCTGACGATCAACGTAATTGATCGTCGTTGCAAAGAAAAGTAACATAACCACCGTCCAGCGATAATTGCCCATTTTCGTTGGAGTTGACAGTGATTGGCCTACCTGCGGAGGATTAATATTCATAGCAGTTGGGTACGTAAAGAGGTATTGGGGCTTAGAAATAACCCGGTCTATGCGAAATAGACGTTCCCGGCTCGGTTTTACCCTCACTCCCCCAAAAATAAAGAGCCGAATAATCGGAATTTTCCGACTACCCGGCTCTTTAGCGGCCCGTTTGAAAGGTTTGATGATCAGTTTGAAGAAGTTGGATCGTTTGATGATGTCTAACGTTTTAGAATAACTCTCTAACTTCAAACACAATCAAACTTTGAATCTAACCTTCAAACCCTCTCCAATACAATCCAACACGCTTACTTCTTCTCTGGCATGAGCTTCACCTGAATCAGGTTGGGGCCGAAAACTTTGGCGGCCAGTGCTTTCACGGAGGCTACCGTTACCTTATCAACCAGACTCATTTCTTTCAGGATGTCGCGGGGATCTTCGCCGTTTTCGTAGCTGGAAAGTAATTCTCCCAGCCAGTAACGGTTTTCCTTCAATTGTACTTCCAACTGACGTTTGGTTTCAATTTTAAATTTATCCACGTCCGTCTGTGAAGGGCCATTTTTCTTCAACCCATCCAGTAAGGCAATCGTTTTGGCACCTAACTCATCTACGCGGCTGGGGTTCGTTCCGTAAGCCACTAACAACGTGTAGCGAGGTTTGGGTAACTTCTCCGCACTTGCCTGAGACCCGATGTAATACACCCCGCTTTCCTTCTCGCGGATTTCTTCAATCAGTTTGATATTCAGAATTTCCTCGATGGCACTCAGGTTGGTTACGTTCTCAGGCGTATACACAAAGTCACCCGAATAGACCAGACGAGCGGCTGATTTATCGTCAATACCCCGATATACCGTCTTGGTTACTTTTCCTTTCAGAGGATGAATATTCAGATCTTTGTAAGATTCCTTCTTACCCGTCGATGGCAAACTGCCCAGGTATTTTTCCAGCAAAGGCTTCAGCTCTTCTACTTTGAAGTTTCCTACGAAGAAATACGTAAAGTCAGCCGCATTAGCGAAGCGTTCCTTATAGATGTTGAACGCCTTATCAACGTTGATTTTATCTACGTCGGAGGGCTTCATGGGCATCCGGCGGGGATTGTAACTGCTCAGAGCCGCCGAAAGTGTATCTCTGAAAACCGCCTGTGGATCGGGCGTATCGAAGCTTTGCTGTAACTCATCTTTCAGGTTAGCCAGGTATCCCTTGATCACTTCAGGATCTTTACGGGGAGCAGTAATGTTGGCGTAGATTAGCTGTAAAGCTGTTTCTGTGTCTTTAGGAGAGAACGAGCCCGACATTCCTTCCGTGGTTTCACCTACATACGTCGAGACGTTAGCGACTTTCCCCGTCAGGTATTTTCTAAGTTGAATAGCAGAAAAATCAGCCAAGCCACCCTGAGCCGCAATCACATTGGACTGATCGGCATCCAGGTTTTCGGCTAGAGGATACAGCGAAGTCCCCCCAAAACTGTACGACCGGAACAGAATTTCATCATTTTTGAAATCCGTCGGTTTCAGTACCACTTTCACCCCATTCGAAAGCGTCAGTTCGGTTACCCCGATTTCAGCAATCTGTTTTTCAGCCGTTACTTTACCAGCTTTAGGTTCACTCGCCAGCAAGGGTTTCGACACCACCTCATCCACGTAGGCCGTTACGTTTTGTCCGGCATTATCAATCCATTCCAGCAGTTGAGATTCTTTGGGTAAGGTGGCTTTGTCTTTCTCTGGAGCCATTACAATGACCGCCCGGTTTTCTTTCGAAATCAATTCTTTGGGTAAGGCATTGATTTCCTCGAGTTTGATACCGGGTAACTCTTCTTTCACGAAAGCAGCATAACGCTCGGTTCCCATGGAAGGCACGTCATTGATGAAGTCGTTCATGTACTCCATTGCGAAGGCTTCAGACTTGGTTTTATCCTTTTCCTTCAGACGTTTTTCCGTAGACGTCATCAGGTTTTGTTTGGCCCGTTCCAGCTCCGTTGCCGTGAAACCAAACTTAGCTACGCGTGCATTTTCGTCCAGAACGGCTTTCAGGCCTTTTTCAATGCCACCCGTTTTCGCCACAACGCCGCTTACATACGAATCGTAGTTACCCAGGAAGCTACTCGTTGAGCTGAATCCGTATTGGAATGGAGGATCAGCCTTTTTCGTTAATTCCTGCAAACGGTTATTCAACATCTGATTAAATAGAGTCCGTTTGATTTTCTCGCGGGTATCAGCAAAGGTTTTCTCCTTCAGCTCGGGTAAACGCGTCAGGATCTGAACAATGGTATAAGGTTGTTCCTTATCCGTTACAATGGCCACTTTCGTGTCTTTGTTATCAGGAATGGGGAATACGCCCACGGGCTTAGGATTGGTAACAGCCGGAATGGCTCCAAATTTTTCCTGAATGATTTTTTCTACCTGAGCTACGTCAAAATCACCCACCGCAATAATGGCTTGGTTTTGGGGCTGATACCAGGTTTTATAGAAGTTACGAATGGTTTCGGGTTTGAAGTTTTTCAGAATATCTTCCGTTCCGATTACGTTCCGCTGACCCCATTTCGAGCCGTTCATAATCACGGGAAAGTAAGCATCCCGCATGCGTTGCTGGGCACCTTTTCCACCGCGAAGCTCTTCCAGAATAACGCCACGTTCTTTATTGATTTCTGTTTCGTCCATGGTCAGATCGTGCGACCAGTCTTCCAGAATATCAAAAGCCCGCAGGAAAACCTTCATGGAATCCGTTGGAACGGGCAGAAAGTAAACCGTTTGTTCAAAACTGGTGAATGCATTCAGATCGTCTCCGAATTTAATGCCATTGGATTGCAGGAAGCTCACCAATTCATTTTTAGGAAAACTCTTGGTTCCGTTAAAGGCCATGTGCTCGGTGAAGTGAGCCAGACCATTTTCCGGATCTTCTTCCTGAATAGAGCCGACTTTTACCGCCAGCATCAAATGGGCCCGATTTTTCGGTTCGGCATTTTTACGGATGTAATACGTCAGTCCGTTGGGTAGTTTTCCTACTTTAGTTTGGGGGTCAAACGGAATGGGCTGATTTAGGTTTTGAGCCACCGTATTTATGGCTACCATCATCATTCCGATGAATAAACTGGAGCGAACTCTCATGTAAAGTATAAGTTATTAGTTTGCTAAGCGATGCAATAAAGGAAAGTTTTAGGTAAGAATGCTAATGAGAATTAGTAAGCGGAAAAAGTAATCTGATGAGCGGTATTACTCATTGAATGTCTCCGCCATTTTGCTGAACGAACGACGCAGGCCTTTCAGCATATCTTTTTCAGGCGGCATGGAACGTAAGCTTCTAAACGCCGCCTCGTAATAACGCAGAGCTTTAATGGCTTCCTGATCGTCATAAAACATCTGCCGCCAGAGCAATTTTGTGCCTGCAAATTTCTGAATACCAACGGCTCCACGATAAAACCGGACGGGAAGATTGATAAACCGTGGCTCGAAGTACCCCTGCTCCCGCTTAATGACAATGTCGAAGTAATGAGCCGCGTATTGAATATGCTGACCCACTTTAGCCTTCAGCTCGGCATCTGACAATCGATGATCCGGCCGGAGTCGCCAGGTATTGCTTTTCGGGTCGAGTAAATCGTGATCTTCATGCGTGAAAACGGTGGTGTACTTGAAAAGCCGGACACTGTCCAGACCCGGTAATTTCGCCGACCAGTAATTCGGAAAGAATGTATAGATCTTTAGCTGTAAGTTAGGTAAGGAAAGAGCCTGCCGCTTGAGGTAAATGGTCTGTTCGTCGGCAGAGATCTCCCAGTCAAACATTCGGTAATGACCACTGCGGGTATAACAGACGACGCGACCGCCGGGATAAAAATTCAGATAAGATTCGGGAGGAAAACCATCTGCTGTATCGGGAGGTAAGCCGGATACGGTTTCAATGTCTACGTCCGTTGTTTTCCAGCTTTTCATAAACTGGTCGCCTGGCTGAGTACAGGCAACCATTAATGCCATAAAAAGCATTAATACCATAAGCGGTTGTATTCGCTTCATTGCTTTCAACTGATTAGTAAGGTTTAGGTGGGGTACTCATTTTCATAGACTTCTCCGTACAAATTAAATCCAATTCAAAACTAAATCGCGTAGGTTCCGTTAGGTAGCTGGAGCAATAACGCGAAAGTTTTTCCTGATTGCGTATCTGAATGGCTTTTAGAAAAGTATTTTCGCGTTGAAATCCAAGTTTATACAAGGAATAAGTACCTGTTTTCGTATTAATAAAGAACTGATAACCTACCAATTTGATTTCCGTACGCATGCTGCTACAGACTCTTTCCGTGACTCCTGATTCGACTGCTGCTACTCCTGTAGCAGCGGGTGCCGAAAAATCGATTAGCCTTCTCGATCTGCTTGCCGCCGGTGGCTGGATTATGATTCCCATTGCGGTATTGCTTTTCCTCACGATTTATCTTTTCGTAGAACGCTGGCTGTACCTTAAAAAATCAACGGCTCTGGGGGCATCCTTCGAGGCCAGCTTCTGGGGACTTGTGCAGTCGGGTAACCTGAATGCAGCTCGTCAGCTTTGCCGGAATGATAGTTCAGCGGTTTCCCGCGTGCTGGAAAAAGGCCTGTCCCGCATTGGAACGCCTATTCCACAAATTGAGCAGGCCATGGGTAACACGGCTCAACTTGAGCTTTCCTACATGGAAAAGAACCTGGGCTTGTTAGGTACGGTTGCCGCGATTGCCCCCATGTTCGGCTTCCTCGGAACCGTAGCCGGGATGATCCGGGCTTTCCACGATATTTCCGTTTCCAATAACCTGAGCATCGGTACGATTTCAGGGGGTATTTATGAGAAAATGATTACGTCGGCTTCGGGTCTGGCCGTTGGTATTTTGGCCTACATTCTGCTGACGATCCTGAACGGTATGGTAGACCGGGCCGTGGCTCGTCTCCAGGCCGCCACGAACCAATTCCTGGACGTTCTTTACCAACCGGTTTCAGCATAAGAGTTTAGCATTTGGGGTTTAGCGTTTGGAGTAAAAGAACTCGCAACGCTAAACTCAAAACCCAAAACTCTAAACATACTCTCATGAAAATACAACGTCGTAACCGGCATAAGGGGCATATTGAGGCTGCTTCGCTGTCGGATATTCTATTTTTCTTACTGATTTTTTTCCTGATGATTGCGACGCTGGCGAGTCCTTCGGCGATGCAGATGTTGTTACCGCAATCATCTACGGCCCCTTCGACCCCATCACAGGTCATTAACCTGTCGGTAATGCCGGATCAGCAGTATAATGTGGAAGGCCAGGTCGTTGGGTTGGCTGAACTGGAGAGTGCGTTACAAAGCCGCACCGAAGGGCAGGAAGCTCCCGTTGTGTTAGTTCGCATCGAAAAAACCAGCTCCGTTCAGGATCTGGTCGACGTAGCCGACGTTACGGCCAAAGTAGGAGCTAAACTCGTCTTAGCAACCTCCGCAAAACCCGCCGCGACTAGCTCGAAGTAAGTCATATATTTTAAACAAAAACACCCCGACAGGTTAACGTGTCGGGGTGTTTTTGTTGCTTCCCCTTAAATTTAACTCCGCTAGGGTTATGGTATATGATACTTTTATGAAATAGATAACCCCGGAGGGTTTCCATACGAATAGCCCTGGATAAAATCCGGGGACACCCGTTAGCGACTGGCCTGAGATTTCTACTTCGTATCCATTTTTCCTTTATATGTTACTTCCCCGGATTCCATCCGGGGCTATTCATAATTTAACCCCGCTGGGGTTGTGGTATACGATACTTTTAAAAAAATGTCCCATTAAGTTCGAGAGAATAGGCAAGGTAACCCCTATTTCAAATGATTTAACGTATAACAAACCCAACGACTCAGCAAGCCTTCACCCGATTTGGCTTTTAAGTTGCCCAATCGGAATTCGTAGATAAAGCCGGGTTGTAAGTCTTCCAGTTCTAACGAAATCTTCTTTCCGTCGGCCGACTGTTTCACCTGCTTCACTACTACGGGTTTTTCGTCAAATTTCTTTGAACCATATTCCCGGTGGTATTCGTAATAGAAACGCTTCACCGCATACTGACTTATTTCTGTCGCTGTTTTTGCATCTATGGGTTTGGTAAACGTCAGGTCAAAACCCGTTTTTGTAAGCTTGAAATCCATAATATCCAGCGGCGTTTTGCCATTCCAGTGAATCCGCTGAATGCCTTCACTACCAACCCAGCCACGATCGGTCTGCCCTACCCACAAACTACCGTCGGGAGCAAAAGCAAAACGGTTATTACCTACTCGCATTCCCTGAATATGTACCGGAAGACAGGCTCCCTGCGTTTCGCCGCCTACTTCTTCAAGCAAGACCCGCATCAGGTAACGATGATCCATATCACCAACGAAAGTCTGGTTGATGAAAGGTCCAAATTTTCCCTGTGTCCGGTCAACAATGGGTTGTGTGACAGAATTGGCAACATATCCATGCGGAAAAGCCACTGATTCCCGGGTTCGCATAGAGTCCAGCGTTTTAGCTGGTAAAGTCAAAGGATCGATTTTGGGAAAGTCCTTCTTCCAGACCAGACTAGAGGGATGTCCATAGAATTTGCCGGGCTTCACTACGTACATTTTGCTTGTACCCAGCCAGTCGCCCTGATTATCATTGACCAGTAAGCGGCCCGCCGCGTCAAACGCCAGAGTATTCGGCGAACGGAACCCTAAAGCGTAAGGGTGTAACTTTCCATCCCTAGTCAGCTTCATTACCCAACCGCGATAGGGCACGCAGGAATACATCCGACCGGGACGACCGAGGGGGTTATACTCGCCCCGCACTTCGGGCCGAATACCCGCTCCGTTGGAAGCCGTATTCAGGGCAATGTAAAGGTTGCCTTCTTTATCCTTCACCGGACCAAAGTTGAATTCATGGTAATTACCCGAAATACCGAAATCGTCCGTTACTGTGCTGAAATCATCGGCTTTCCCATCGCCATCCGTATCCCGGATTCGGGTTAATTCGGCTCGTTGTAATACCAGTATTTCTTTGGAAGAAATGGCCATCAAACCCAGGGCATCGTGAATGCCTTCAGCAAAGAGTTTCCACTCTTTTGTTTTGGGGTTATAAAAATATAACTCGCCCCGGTGAAAAGTAGCGACTAAACGACCGTCAGGTAAAAAATCAATCGCTCCGACCTCTCCTTTTAATCCTACCGGAAGTGCAATATTTTCAGCCACGTAGACGGTATCGCCCAGAGCAGACGGGCTGCTCATGTGGTGACTATGATCCTGAGCCATCGCTTTCGTTACCAAACCCAGACTAATGGCGAGAGTAATGAGGTTCCGCATGATTAAGAATTGGGTTTAATGGTAACAGAAAATTTGGCACTACCGGGGTTCAGGACATAAA
The DNA here is from genome assembly GCF_031453245.1 of Siphonobacter sp. SORGH_AS_0500. Taxonomy (NCBI): domain Bacteria; kingdom Pseudomonadati; phylum Bacteroidota; class Cytophagia; order Cytophagales; family Cytophagaceae; genus Siphonobacter; species Siphonobacter sp. SORGH_AS_0500. Next base: position 1,165,738 of record NZ_JAVIYT010000001.1, on the reverse strand, counting down.
CTTCCCGACTGGAAGGATCTGCTTTCAAAAATTTCGGCTGATACGTCGTTTGCTGGTAGGTTCCGGTTTTATAATAGATCTTCTTTTGAGCAGGATTTTTGATCACCAGAAAATCACGAGTAATGCCTATTTCGCCGGGTAATACACGTAGGGTTTCGTGAATTTCAATGCCGTCGACGAGGTATCGGAATGTGGGCAATCGGTCTTTCAACTTATACCCCAGAAATTTCACTACGGGAATGTGTTCGGGCGTGCCTACCCGGATGGGGTAATTCAGCGAATCTTCTTTCCAGTAGACATCTCCTATGATCTTTGTAAACTTATCCCCTTTTGAATACCACTGCTCGGAGTTGTCCACAAATCCCCCCGTCCAGGCATACCGCAGACGACACTGCCCGGCGTCCCAGCAGTAAGAACTATTCCCGTCGAAACTCACGACAATAGCCGCCGGACTGGCTCCAGAAACCCAGGTTCGGTATAACAGAGGATATTCCAGCGGAAAAGCATGCGGCCCTACCTGCTGTCCAGCCACTTTGTCTTTCACGATTTGAGCCACGTGCGGGTCTAGTTCAAGCGGCGGCAATTTCGCGTCTCGGGCATATAAAGCTCCGTACATTACAAAGCCGTGACCCGGATAGGTGCAAACGTAGGAATACACGCCCTCGCCTACCGTAAAGGTTATTTTTTCGGAGTTACCCGGAGCAACAATTTTGGTTGCGGCAATAACCATTGGCGTTTCAGGGACGTAATTTTTTTCGGAAGGGACCTTCAGAGCCTGTTCTACCACGGTTTTCCGCATGCCGGCTTTGGTAATAACCAGGTTATGGGCCATGTCGTCATAATTCTCCAGAATAAGCGTAACCTGGGTATTAGGGCTAACCTGAATTCGGGGTGGGTCGTACTGTAGACCTGCAATGGCTTTGATAACAATGGTAGTGTCCGACTGAGCCCACGCCAGTGACGCTGTACACAACAGCACGAGTATTAGTTGAATACGTTTTAGAGGCATCGAATTTCTGAGTAAATCAGAGCTTTATTAAATCCGGCTGGCTTGCTCAGACCAGCCTTTTACAAAATTTCACGGTAATTATTTTCTACACCGAGAAAATCGACCAAGTAGGCCATCTTCACGTTAAATCTGTGCAAGAAAGGAACCAGAATCTTCTTTCTGAAACCCTGAGGGCTTATTTCCATTCCCGCTAACTTATATTTTTTTCTTCATTACTCTACTTACTTTCAGGGTATAGACCGATTTTTAGCAGGCAATCCCCGAAGAATCAGGCTAGTTCGTTGAGTATTCCACCAGAATTTATCAATTTTGAGGTCTGACAGGGCTTTCACCTTTCGCGAAGGAAGAGCTTTTAAAAATCCATTTCTACTCGAAAAAAGAAAAATTTATACCTTTTTTCGGGAAATGAGCCAAAGGAAATTCTTTTCCCCTAACTAAAGGATTCTCTTCCTGAAAGCTGGATTTTTCGGGACGAAATCCTAACTTGCGGCCCTGGAAACTTGAACACTTGTATTCCGTACACATGCCTTACCAGAAAAAAACCAAAATTGTTGCCACCGTTGGTCCGGCTTCCCAATCCAAAGAAATGTTGCTGAAGCTCGCCCAGTCTGGTGCGAACATCTTTCGGCTTAACTTTTCCCACGGAACGCACGCTGACCACCTGAGTCGCATTCAGGCTATTCGCGAAATTAACGCCGAACATGGCTTAAACCTTACCATCCTTCAGGATTTACAAGGACCTAAGATTCGTACCCAACTCGTAGAAAATAACGGCGTTGAACTCATAGCCGGAAACCCACTGACTTTCGTTATGGACGAAAATCTGCTGGGAACTTCTGAACGCGTAGGTACGACTTATACTTCTATGTACCTGGACGTAAAACCCGGCGAACGCATCCTGATGGATGACGGTAACCTGGAAGTACTGGTAGAATCTATCGATTACGATAAAAAAGAAGTACACACGAAAGTGGTATACGGTGGTATCCTGAAATCGAAGAAAGGCATTAACCTGCCCGGCACGAAAGTAGGCTTACCCGCTCTAACTGAAAAAGACGAAGAAGACTTGATCTTCGGTCTGGAGCATGACGTAGACTGGATCGCTCTTTCGTTCGTTCGTTCCGCTGAAGATATTCTGGCCGTTAAGGAAAAAATCAAGGCGAAAAACGGTCGTTCGAAAATCATCGCTAAGATCGAAAAACCCGAAGCCGTTGTTCCCGAAGTACTCGATGCCATTATCGAAGCTACGGACGGGGTAATGGTCGCTCGTGGTGACTTAGGCGTAGAGTTAGATGGTGCCATGGTTCCTGAATTACAGAAAACCATGATTCGCAAGTGTATCAAGCAGGCGAAACCCGTAATCGTAGCCACGCAAATGCTGGAATCGATGACGAGCTCTCCCCGCCCTACGCGTGCGGAAACTTCTGACGTTGCCAACGCCGTTCTGGATGGAGCTTCGGCAACCATGCTTTCGGCAGAATCTGCTTCTGGTCAGTATCCCGTAGAAGCGGTTTCGACGATGACACACATCATCGAAGCCGTGGAAGAACAGCAGAACCATATTCCTATTATTTATGGCGATGAATCAGCGATTTACTTCAAAAATCACATGCTGAAAGGAGAAGAAAACTCTCCTACCATCCTGAACGACCGGGTTATTGCGGCAGCCTGCCGTCTGGCTCGTGACGTACAGGCGAAAGCCATCCTGTGCATTACGAACAGTGGTTACACAGCTTACCGTCTGTCTTCACACCGTCCCAAAGCGGATATTTTCGTATTCTCGGCGGACGAAAAACTGATGACGCAGATGGGACTGTTATGGGGCACACGCGTATTCAATTATGACAGTGCCAACCTCAGCACCGAACAAATCTCACACGATATTGCGAAAATTCTGGTTCAACAGGGTCATCTGCAAAAAGGCGATGTATTCGTAACCTTACTGAGCGTTCCTGCTCAGCAGGATTTACGTACGAACACCGTGAAAATGGGTGTAATCGACAAAATCGCGGATGAAGTAGCTGCTGAACAGTAATCTTCATTATCAATAGTAGCAAACCCCCGTTACTTGAATCTCTGAGTAACGGGGGTTTGTGTTTGTGAGCCTCATACACTTGCAGCCCTAGCCTTCTTTTTTTACCTTGTCAGTCATGGAAAACCAACCTATAAAAACCTGGCAGGAACGGCTTCAGCAAGTGATTTATGAGTCGAATACCAAGGCCGGCAAAGCTTTCGATATTGCTTTATTGATTGCCATTTTCACCAGTATTCTTGTGGTAATGCTGGATAGCGTGGATAAATACCACCAGCATTATGGCCGATTATTCTTCTTTCTGGAGTGGTCCTTTACCTTTCTCTTTACGATTGAATATATTCTTCGACTCATCAGTATCCGGCAACCTATTCGTTATGTGCTGAGCCCGCTGGGGCTGATTGATTTACTCTCCATCATTCCTTCCTATCTCAGTATTTTTTACGCAGGTGCTCAATCCTTACTCGTCTTGCGGGCTTTGCGTCTGCTACGGGTCTTCCGAATTTTCAAGCTCACCCATTACCTTACTGAAATGGAATTTCTGACGGTTGCGATTCGATCCAGCCTTAAGAAAATCAGTATTTTTATGCTTACGGTTATTACCCTGGTAACGATCCTGGGTTCGGTGATGTACCTGGTTGAAAATCATCAAAATGGGTTTTCCAGCATTCCCGAAAGCATTTACTGGGCCATTGTTACTATTACCACCGTAGGGTATGGCGATATTTCGCCCGTCACTCCCATGGGTAAGTTTATTTCCAGCCTTGTCATGCTGATTGGTTACGGTATCATCGCCGTTCCGACGGGTATCATTACCAATGAAATTGCCGCCGCCGCCCGCAAAAGGAATCACAGCAGTGAAGCCTGCCCCTCCTGCGGTCGCGAGGGTCACGATATGGATGCCGTTTTTTGTAAATTTTGCGGAGCAAGACTCTGAGGGTTTGAGTTCGTTAGAAAAGGTTTGAAGAAGTTTAAGTGAATTGGAGTTAGCAAGCAATGAGTGTAAGGTATTGCAACAATCGCAGGCCTTAACTTATTCCTGTCAAATCTTTTCAAACTTCTTCAAACCTTTTTCTAACGAACTCAAACCTGCTCTAACCCACTCAAACTATTTTAATCCGTTTTTAAAGTTCCTTTAAAGCTCCTATAAGTTCTTGAAAGAACCTTTGCTGACGTCAAGCACAGAAAGTACAGCCCGTTTACTACCCGCTGATCCCACTTTTAAACTACCAGACAGTGAAGCTTATTCCATTATTCAGAGTCTTACTGAGCATCCTTTTTTTAGGTTCGGTTGCTCAATCGTCTTTTGCACAGACCGATACGCTTCGCCTGACCTTACCTCAGGCCGAGCAGCAGTTTTTGCAAAAAAACTTTACGCTGATCGCCCAGAAGTACAACATCAATTTATCAGAAGCGGCTGTGCAGCAGGCGAAACTTTGGGATAATCCTAACTTTCAGTTTGGGTTTAATGCCTACAATCCCAATACGTCAAAAGTGCTTCCTCTAAGAAACCCATCAGGAGATATACTTAATCCTACGGGGGGGGCCTATAGCTGGCAACTACAGCAAGTACTGAATCTGGCGGGTCGCCGGAGTAAACTGGTGGCCTTAAATGAAGCAAATACGGAAGTTCAGCAAGCCATTTTTCAGGATGTGATGCGGAGTTTGCGTTATCAATTAGCCCAGACGTTTGGTAACCTTGCCAGCGAGCAGGCTCAGTATGCCTTCATTCAGGAAGAACGAGCTCGCCTGGCCAATCTACTTGAGGCATTCCGGGCTCAATTAAAACTGGGTGTTATTTCTGAATATGAAGTTACCCGTCTGGAACTGGAACAACGGAATACGGATGCTTCCATCAATGACCTACGTAACCAGATCAGTCAAGACGAAGCCACCTTACGTATACTTCTAGCCGATTCGTCCTCTACCTACTACCTCACTGAATTTCAAAACCTTGATTCGGCATCACCCCTGCTCAATCAATTACTGGATCAGGCAGTTTCTAATCGTCCTGATTTAAAAGCAGCTCAACGCCAATCGGCATACGCTCAGCAAAATCTTACGTATCAGAAATCGCTGGCAACTCCGCAGCTAATGGTTGGGGCCAACTATGCAAGATTTGGGGATGCTTATCCTAACTATTACGGTTTGCAGGTAGCCATGGACCTTCCTTTCAAAAATCGCAATCAGGGAAACATTCAGGCGGCTAAAATTGGAATCGAACAAAGCAATCAGAGCATTAACCAAAGTCAGTTACAGGTAAAACAGGAAGTCATTTCCGCCTACGAACAGTGGCAGCATGCTCAGCAACTACAGGCAAATCTTGATCCAGGATACCGTCAACGCATTCAGGACATCAGTAAAAACGCGACCATCGACTACCAAAAACGGGTGATTGATCTGGTCAGTTTTATTGATAAAGTTCGCTCCTATAAAGATGCTCAGTTGAACTTCATTAACCTGAGTAACCAGTTGTATCAGGCTCAGCAACAAATCAATTACGTTACTAACTCCAAGACTTTTTAACTCCACTCCAGGTTTCCATCCCTTTTCCCACTTTTTATGAAAACGAACTTAAAGCCGTTTTTCTACCTGCTGAGTCTGCTGACTCTTGCGGCTTGTCAGCAAAACAAAACACCCCAGGAAGTAAATACGAAGGATACGGATTCGGCCTTTAAGACAGATACGGTTCACATTCGAAATTACGAGCAGGAGTTACAATTCACGGGCGAAGTGTCTTTCGATCAGAAACAGGTAGATCGCGTTTTCCCCATTGTTAGTGGTAATGTGTTGGAAGTAAACGCCGAGCTTGGAGCCTATGTGAAACAGGGCCAAATATTAGCCAAACTGCAAAGTGCGGATGTAAGCCAGTTTCAACGCGATTATAATCAGGCCAAAGCCGGTTTCGACATTGCCAAACGCAATGCAGATAATGCCGAACAGCTTTATAAAAGCAAATTTTCGAGCGAATCGGATTTGATTAATGCCCGTAAGCAACTCGAAATTGCGACTTCAGAACTGGATCGTTCGACGCAGGTATTGAAAATGTACGGCGGAACCTCGTCTACTAACCAGCCGACCTTCCTGGTGAAATCTCCCGTGAGTGGTTACGTGGTAGAACGGAACGTGAACCCCAATACCCAAATTCGTTCGGACAATGGAAACAGCATGTTCACCATCTCCAATCTGTCGGATGTCTGGATTCTGATTAATATCTACGAATCGGACATTGAAGCCGTTAAAGTGGGACAGCAAGTGAATATCACAACTCTGGCGTATCCTGATAAAGTTTTTCAGGGAAAAATTGAAAACATCAGCCAGGTGATTGATAACGACAGTAAGGTATTACAAGCCCGCGTGGTATTACCTAACCCCGGTGGACTTTTGAAACCTCAGATGTTCTGCACGATTAAACTGCACATTGAAAAACCCGAAAGCTTACTGGCGGTAAATCCGAAGTCGGTCATTTTTAGCGAAGATAAATACTTTGTCATCAAGGATATGGGCAAAGGAAAATACGAGGCAGTACCCGTGGAAGTCATCCGTAGCACTTCCCGCTATAGCTATGTGAAAGGCGACTTGAAAGATGGTGATCCCATCGTTACCGAAGGTGCCTTATTACTTTTCAATGAATTAACGGACTAATCCCCCCACTCCCTTCCCGGGTCCGATCATGAATAAGTTCATTAAAAATATCATTGGCTTTTCCCTTAAACACAAAGGCATTGTGTTTCTGATGACCGGACTGGTTGTCATTGCGGGAGCCGTTAGTTTTTACAATACGCCGGTGGAAGCTTACCCCGACGTAACCAATACCGAAGTGGTTATTATTACCCAATGGCCGGGTCGTAGTGCCGAAGAAGTGGAGCGTTTCATTTCCAGTCCGATTGAAACAGAAATGAACTCCATTTCCCATAAGACGGCGATTCGTTCCATTAACCTGTTCGGCTTATCTTTCATTAAAATCGTTTTTGAAGATGGCGTTGATAACTTCAACGCCCGCATGGAGGCCAGTCAGAAACTGGCGAATGTAAACTTACCCGATGGCGTAGATGCTGAAATTCAGCCTCCCGCTGGCCCTACGGGGGAGATTTATCGCTACACGCTGACTTCCAATACCAAGAATACCACGGAATTAAAAACCATTCAGGACTGGACGGTAGAGAAAGCGATCAAGGCCGTTCCGGGCATTGCTGATGTGGTCAGTTTTGGTGGACACGTTAAGACCTTCGAAGTAAGTATTAACCCTGCTTTACTGGCCAAATATGACTTGACGGCTCTTGATGTCTACAGTGCCCTGCAACGAGCTAACGTGAATGTCGGCGGGGATATCCTTCGGGAAGGGCAGCAAGCATTTGTGGTTCGGGGTATCGGGATTGTAAAAAATGTCTCTGACATTGAGAAGGTGATCGTTAAGAACGTAAAAGGCGTTCCCGTTCGGCTTTCCAATCTGGGAACCGTTCACGAATCGGCTTTACCTCAACTAGGCATCGTCGGTCGGGACAATCATGATGATGTGGTAGAAGGCATTGTTCTGATGCGGAAAGGTGAAAACCCAGGACTGGTTTTACCCCAACTAAAGGAGAAAATTGCCTATCTCAATTCGGTTGTCTTACCCTCTGATGTAAAAATCAAGGTTTTCTACGACCGTACGGAGCTCAACAATCACACGCTGCACACCGTGGGCGAAAACGTGATTATGGGTATTACGCTGGTCACCGTCATTCTGTTGATTTTCCTGGCGGACTGGCGGACAACGGTTACCGTAGCCATCGTCATTCCTCTGGCTTTACTCTTCGCTTTTATCCTGATGCGGATGAAAGGAATGTCAGCCAATCTCTTATCCATCGGAGCTATTGACTTTGGAATTATCATTGACGGAGCGGTAGTAATGGTGGAAGGGCTCTTTGTAATGCTGGCTCACTGGGCCGAGCATGAGGGTATGGAGAGGTTTAATAAACGAGCCAAAATGGGCCGAATTTTGAAAACTTCGGTGGAAATGGGTAAATCCATTTTTACCTCCAAGCTGATCATTATTACGGCTTTATTACCCATTTTCTCGTTCCAGAAAGTGGAAGGTAAACTTTTCAGTCCGCTGGCTTTCACGATGGGTTTTGCTCTGCTCGGTGCTTTATTGCTGGCCTTGACACTGGTTCCAGTTTTAAGTAGCATTTTACTCAATAAAAACGTCCGCGAACGTCATAATCCGGTTATTGAATTTCTAAACCGGAACTACGCTCCACTGCTGAATCGGGTGATGGATCACCCCAAACGGGCTATCACGATAGCCGTTCTTTTCCTCATCGGATCCCTCGCTTCCTTCCACTTTGTAGGAACGGAATTTCTGCCTCACCTTAACGAAGGTTCGATTTACGTGCGGGCCAGTATGCCTTTAAGTATCAGTCTGGAAGATTCCTATCACTATACCCGCAAATTCCGTCAGGTTTTTGAGCAGTATCCTGAAGTTCGCGGCGTAATCTCCCAAACGGGCCGTCCTAACGACGGAACGGATGCAACGGGCTTTTTCAATCAGGAATTCTTCGTGGACTTATACCCTCAGGAAGAGTGGAAACGCGACATTACCAAAGATGAGTTAATCGCCGAAATGCAACAGAAACTGCATAAATACCGGGGCATTGACTTTAACTTTTCCCAACCCATTTCGGATAACGTTGAAGAAGCCGTATCCGGCGTCAAAGGCTCGATTGCCGTCAAAATACAGGGACGAGACTTAAACGTACTGGACAAAAAAGCGGATCAGGTCTACGCTATTCTTAAGAAAGTACCCGGCATTCAGGACTTAGGCGTGTTTCGTAACCTCGGTCAACCGGAGTTAATCATTACGCTGAATCCCGACAAAATGGCTCAATACGGCGTAGATGCTGCCGATGCAAACGCCGTTATTGAAATGGCGATTGGTGGTAAAGCCGTAAGTCAGGTCTACGAAGAAGAACGCAAATTCGATCTTCGGTTACGCTATGATTTACCCTTCCGTTCGTCCATCGAACAGATCGGAGCTTTACGAGTACCAACCATGGACGGCGGTAAGATTCCGCTCAAGGAAATTGCTAATATTGGTAACGTAGCTGGCCCAGCCTTCATTTACCGGGAAAACAACGCCCGCTTCATTGCCGTCAAATTCTCGGTTCGTGGCCGGGATTTGGGAAGCACCATTGAAGATGCTCAAAGTCGGGTAAATAAGGCGGTAAAACTGGATAAAGGTTACGAAATCAAGTGGAACGGGGAGTTTGAGAACCAACAACGGGCCGAGAAACAGTTAGCGATTGTAGTTCCTATCAGTATTTTACTTATTTTCTTTATCCTCTTTGCTTCGTTCGGCAGTGCTCTGGATTCAACTCTGGTGTTACTTAACGTACCTTTTGCCTTGATCGGCGGCATTCTTGCCCTCTTGCTTACTGGAATGAATTTTAGTATCTCTGCCGGGGTTGGTTTCATCGCTTTATTTGGGGTTGCTACGCAGGATGGGGTTATCCTCGTCAACAAATTCCGACAGAACTTACACGAAAAAATGCCATTGGGAGAAGCCATTAAAGAAGGAGCTAAATCCCGTTTACGTCCGGTAGTGATGACCGCGTTGATGGCTTCGCTGGGTCTGTTACCCGCCGCTTTATCTCACGGTATTGGTTCCGAAACGCAGAAACCACTGGCGATTGTAGTCATTGGAGGCTTGATGACTGCTTCGGTATTATCCTTATTGATTCTACCCGCTGTATACGAATGGGTTTACAGTGGCCGCGAACGTCGGAAAAAGTTGATGCAGTAGCATTGGGATTTGATTTTGTTTGAAGGGTTCAAAGGGTTTGAGGAAAGTGATTTCCTCAAACCCTTTGTTTTGTTAAGCCTAAGTCTATCAAAATGGAATTATGGGAAATGATGTTGAGGGGACGCAGGAATGCGGAAGTTAGTCCAAGTTTTTAACACGGATTTGAGAGAACCGCGTCTGTGACGCTGTGAAAGCAGGATAGTGGATTCTTCTCTGCGGATTGTCAATTCAGGGCTGTCCAACCTGGGGCTATCCACAGTATAATCTATCCCAAACTGCGGAGGGGTTATACCTCCCATTTACAAACGTCTTGCCTAACTTTCCACCATGGTTGGTGTCCTCACCAACCACTAGGCTTTATATGAATGGCTGGTGAAGACACCAGCCAGGGCGGGAAAGCTAGTTCGTAAGAACAACAGAAGTAGAGTTCTAGTCTCCCTCTTTGTTAGAGACGCGATGAAGTCGCATCTTCATGTGAATTGTCGCACTCTCAAATTATCCGGCCCATTCACCCCGGATTATCATCCGGGGCTATCCAGCCTGGGGCTATTCATGTTAAACCCCTCCAGGGTTAGGGTCTCCATTTTCAAACGTCTCCCCTATCTTTACTGGTTTTCCCTCTTAAACTCTAAACTCTAAACTCTAAACTCTAAACTCTAAACTCTAAACTCTAAACTCCAAACCGCAACGGCGACACCAAGGCATTCCAAACCATCTTCCTTCCTTTGCAGTTTATTAGCTTAGCTTCTCTAATGCCTGATACCTCTATACATTGCCATTTATGCCTTCTGCCTTTTTACGGTTTGTTTTTCTTTGGTTTGGACTACTTCTCCCCCAACTGCTGTTAGCTCAAAGTCATGAACTAAAAGTCACCTCTGAAAACGATGCCTACCTTTGGAACAGGCACGATGGTTATTATACCAACGGTATTTTTGCCAGCTTTCATTACCTACCCTCAAAGCTTAATAATCGCCTCGATAGCACCCGTAAGGTTACTAAAATCACGTCTACGTACCAGATCGGGCAAATGATTTATAATCCAGAAAACGTTTTTTTAGTAACGACTCGCCAAATTGATCGACCCTATACGGGCTATCTCTATGCCCAAAAAGGCTTTTCTTTTTTCTACCGGAAAAATCAGGTTTTAAATGTTTCGGCCTCCCTCGGCTTTACAGGTAAGCATTCGTATGCCAAGCAGATACAAACGCTTATTCACAAAACCTTTAATTTTATTCCTCCCGAAGGCTGGGTTAAGCAGTTGAATAGCGAGTTCTCCCTAAACCTTCGCGGACAATATTTTCACAGCTTATTACCTCCCAAACGTCAGCGTTGGCTAGAAGTATTTACGTCGGCACAAGTGGAGCTCGGTACGCCTTTTACCAGTGCTTCAGCGGGTTTGTTATTCCAGCTCGGCCTCTTTCAAAAGGCTTCGGAGTCCTCTTTATTTAATGCCCAAATCAGTCGTAATTCCGATCATCAGAAACCGGAGATTTATTTCTTTTTCCATCCTCAACTCAGATACCAGCTCTATAACTCCACCATCCAGGGTGGTCTTTTTCTTCAGGACAAAGGTCCCGCTACCGGACCTATCACTCCATTTGTTTACTTGCATCAACTGGGAATAACGGCAGCATTTCATCGGCTAACCCTTTCCTCTACCTTCTCCTACACGCAACGCGAAGCTCGTTTGATGCGGGAAAAAGCCGAGCATTACGGAGGATTTGCCATTGCCTATCGATTTAACTAATAAAAAGCGACTCATCGTATCAAATGACACGGTTATTCCGCGTTTTCAATACGGATTCCTGAGAATTGCGTCTTCGACGCCAACGGGAACTATCCGTATCGTATTTCATGCTCGGCCAGATGCAATAAACCGTGTCTCTACAGTCGATGCGTTCCGTTTTAGATTCCAAATATTATTCGGCAATTCTTTTATAAGGCGGTTTTAGAATTTTATACTTCCTTAAAACCATCATTTTTTCATCAAGTATTTGTAGCCTTCCCAGAATTTCAATCGTTTTCTTTTCTAGCCCAAACCATTTCCCATATTTGTAAAATATTTTAAAAAATAAGGATTCGCCTTCTAAGCTCCTTAACTTCAACTCCCTTAATACGATTTCTTAGGGTTACCTAACACTATTGATACATTTCTACCGAGGCTCTTGCTGCCTTTGCGTGTTCTGTTTTTATGAAAAAAGTAAGTATTCTGGCTTTGGCCCTGCTGGCTGCCGCTTGCGGCAAACATAGTAAACCCCATTCTTCCGCTGCCAAAGCGAAGCCGGGGCATTTTACCCAGTATGTTGATCCCCGCATTGGTACGGGTTTTCACGGTCACGTATTTTTAGGGGCGAACGTTCCTTTTGGGGCAATACAGATTGGACCTACACAGGCGAACCCCGGGAAGTTAGGGGATGGCTGGGACTGGTGTTCGGGTTACCACGTATCGGACTCCCTGATTGCCGGTTTCTCTCACACGCACCTCAGCGGAACGGGTATCGGGGATCTAGGCGATGTACTCATGATTCCAACGACGGGTAAAGTCCGGCTGGAGCGTAGCGTAGCGGGTAATTCACCAAGCGGGTACATGTCTCGTTTCTCGCACGATGACGAAGTGGTTTACCCCGGTTATTATGCCGTAAAATTGCAACGCTATGATATTGGTGTGGAGTTAACCGCCTCCGAGCGGGTGGGAATGCATCGCTATACCTTCCCTAAATCTGACGAATCACACATTCTTATTGATCTGAAAGAAGGCATTGGCTGGGATCGGGCAACGGATACGTATCTCGAACAAAAAGACGCGACCACTTTAACAGGGTATCGTTATTCAACGGGTTGGGCTAAAGATCAGCGGTTATTCTTCGCCATCGTTTTCTCGAAACCCATCGAAAAACTCGATTTATACAATGCCACCACTGCCATTTCCGGCAAATCAGCCAAGGGGAATCAGGTGAAAGGCGTGCTGAGTTTTGCTACCAAACAGGGCGATCAGGTGCTTGTAAAAGTGGGAATTTCTCCCGTCAGTGAAGCCAACGCTTTAGCTAATATTAAAGCCGAAGTACCGGGCTGGGATTTTGATCAGGTAGCGAAAAATGCCGATGAATCCTGGAATAAGGAACTGAGCAAAATTCAGGTGCACACCAAAGATCAGGATCGTTTGAAGGTTTTTTACACGGCTCTGTATCACACCATGATTGCTCCGTCAACGTTCAACGATCATAACGGCGATTATCGCGGAGCAGATCAGAAAGTATACCCGAACGCAAAGTTCAAAAACCTGACTACCTTTTCACTTTGGGATACGTATCGGGCAGCAAATCCGTTGTTGACGATTACGCAGGGTCAACGCGTGAATGACATTGTAAACACAATGCTGCACATTTATCAGCAGCAAGGTAAGTTACCCATCTGGCATTTAGTAGGTAATGAAACAAACACCATGCCCGGTAACAGCTCATTACCCATTATCTCGGATGCCATTCTGAAAGGATTTAATGGTTTTGACGTAAATCTGGCTTTTGAGGCGATGAAAAAATCGGCTATGCTGGATGAACGCGGCCTGAATTACATCAAAGCAAAAGGGTACATTCCAGCAGATACGCAAACGGAAAGTGTGGCGAAAAACATGGAATACAGCATCGACGACTGGGCCGTGGCTCAGGTAGCAAAGAAGCTGGGTAAAATGGAAGACTACGCCTACTTCAGCAAGCGGGCGAAAAACTACCGGAATAACTTCGACGCCAGCACGCGTTTCATGCGGGGTCGGGTTTCCGATACAGAATGGCGGACGCCTTTCAATCCTTTCGTTTCGCGTCACGAAAAAGATGATTTCGCCGAAGGTAATGCCTGGCAATACACCTGGCTGGTGCCTCAGGATGTGGAAGGTTTGATTGAATTACTGGGTGGAGAAAAAGGGTTCACACAAAAACTGGATTCCCTTTTTATCATTAAAGGTGACATGGGAGCCGAGGCCTCTAACGACATTTCAGGTCTGATTGGTCAATATGCCCATGGAAATGAACCCAGTCACCACGTAACGTATCTGTATACTTACGTAGGTCAACCCTGGAAAACGGCGGAAAAAGTACGCTACATCCTTGACCATATGTACACTACCAAACCTGACGGAATCATTGGTAATGAAGATGTCGGCCAAATGTCAGCCTGGTATATCCTGTCTTCGATGGGCTTCTACCCCGTAAACCCTGCCAATGGAGCTTACGTATTTGGTAGTCCTGTATTTGACAAGGTGGCTCTGCAATTGGGTAACGGAAAAACCTTCCACCTGAAAACGGTGAATAACGGTCCCGAGAACAAGTACATTCAGAGCATTAAGCTGAATGGAAAGCCTTATACCCGGTCTTATTTATTACACCAAGACCTGATGAATGGTGGTGAAATGGAAATTCAAATGGGTAAAGAACCCAGCAAAACGTTTGGCGTCAATCCCGCCGACCGTCCACGTTCCATTCACGACTAACTAATCTTTTACCCGCCCGGAGGGCCTTATGTAACCTCCGGCGAAACCGTTGAATCTGGTTTTGCCGGAGGTTATTCTTTTAATCCTCAAACATTTCTTCCCTCAATTCTATGAAAAAGACCTTACTTGCTCTGGCATCCCTGCTGACTTCGGCTCTGGGTTTTGCTCAGCAACCCTATGAACTCAACGCGGGCTGGAAGTGTGCCCCCGTTGGGAAAGTAGCGGTAAAAGGCACGGAACTTTCCAATCCTTCGTACAGCCTGGCCAACTGGCAACCTGCCACCGTTCCCGGCACGGTGCTGACGACCCTGCTGAATAATAAGCAGATTCCCGACCCTTTTTACGGAATGAATAACAAGCACATTCCAGACATTTACCACACGGGTCGGGATTATTACACTTATTGGTTCGTCAAAGATTTTAAGGAAGAAGCTCAATCAGGTGAGCAGGTCTGGCTTCAGTTTCGGGGCATTAATTACAGTTGTGAAGTATTCCTGAACGGAAAAAAATTAACCGATAAGCCCCACACGGGCATGTTTCTGCGGAAGACGTTTAACATTACGCCTTACCTGAAAAAAGGCAGCCCCAACCGTTTGGCGGTCATTGTCTATCCTCCCGATCCGGTAGGTAACCCTAACGGTGGACAGGGCGGCGACGGTACGATTGCTAAAAACGTTTCGCATCAATACGTAGCGGGTTGGGACTGGATTCAACCCATCCGCGATCGTAACACGGGCATTTGGGATAAGGTAACGATTGAAAAAACGGGAGCCATTCATCTGAAAAATCCGCACGTGGTTACGCTCGTTCCCGGCAAACGGATGCCCGAGGGCCCACAGAAACCCGCAACGATTAAAGTATCTACGGAGCTGGAAAATCCTACAGCCAACCGCGTGGAGGGAATGGTTCAATACACGCTTGAAGGCACTAAAATTTCTAAAAAAGTAAGTATCCCCGCTAAATCTACGGTAACTGTTGACTTACCCGCCTTAACGCTGAACAATCCTAAACTGTGGTGGCCTTATGGGTATGGTCAGCAACATTTATATCCAGTCACGATTCAGTTTGTAGCGGGAGCGAACGTTTCAGATGAAGAAAAAATCAATATTGGTGTTCGGGAAATTCAAACGGAATGGAACGCCACCACCCGCAGCAAGCAGGTTTCGGTAAACGGGCAGAAAGTATTTATCAAGGGCGGTAACTGGATTATCTCGGATGCCATGCTACGCTTCTCCCCTGAGCGTTACGATGCCGAGATTCGCTTTCACCGCGACATGCACCTCAACCTGATTCGTATCTGGGGAGGAGCCATTACCGAACGTCCTGAATTTTACGAAGCCTGTGATAAATATGGATTACTGGTTATGCAGGATTTCTGGGGTTCGGGCGACTGCAATGGCCGTTGGGTAGATCCCGCGAAACTGGAAGATCAGTGGACTCGCCGAAAATATCCCGATGACCATTCGCTATTCCTTGAATCAGCCGCCGATCAGATTAAGATGATTCGGAATTACCCTTCGCTGGCCATCTGGTGTGGAGGGAACGAAATTACCTTGCCTACTGACATCATGTTACCACTCCGTGATTCGCTGTTACCTGCTCTGGATGGCACGCGTTGGTTCATTGATTATTCCAACTCGGATGATATGTCCTTCAATTCACTCGGCGGTAATGGTGACGGGCCTTATGGCATTCAACCCATTGCTAAATTCTGGTCCTTCAAAACCTGGCCTTTCAATTCCGAAGTGGGTTCAGTGGGTGTAGGAGATATTCAGTCGCTCGAACGCTTTATTCCGAAGGAAAATCTTACTGCTCCCCAATTCAGTAATGGTAAATCAAAAGTGGATTCGGTGTGGGACTACCATAAATACATTGGATACGACGAGTACATTGACCCTTACGGTAAGGCTAAAGATACCCGCGATTTCGGACTGAAAGCTCAGGTCGTTAATTACGATCAGTACCGGGCATTAATGGAAGGTTTCTCTTCACACATGTGGGAATGGTATACGGGAAGTATCATCTGGAAAACGCAAAACCCCTGGACGGCTCTTCGCGGTCAGATGTACGATTATTACCTCGATCCGAATGCCTGCTTGTATGGCTTGCATAGCGGTAGCGAGCCGTTGCACATCATGTATAATCCTGTGGACAGCATGGTGATGATGGCGAATAATACCTTTCAGACGCAACGCGACTTAATGATGGTCGTGAAGCTCTACGACATGAAGGGCAAGGAAACGGTGATTACACAGGTATTCACAGAAATTGGCCCCAGTACGGCACGCCCTTACCTGTCCATAGCGAAAGCTTTGGAAAAAGCTGCGAAAGAAGACGGCGTGTTTCTGTCCTTACGTCTGTTGAATTTGAATAAGGAAGTGGTGAGTGATAACCTGTACTGGTTACCAAATGAGAAAGGCACCTACACGGGCTTACAGCAGTTAAAGAAAGTAGACATTCAGGCTACGGCCCGACAAGTAGCCAAAGGTAAAATTGCAGTAACGCTACGCAATGAAGCCAATAATCCGGTAGCGTTTTTCAATCGAATCTCGCTGGTACACTCGCAAACGAAGCAACGCGTGTTACCCGTCTTTTATAGCGACAATTACATTTCGATATTACCGGGGGAACAAAAAACCATAACGCTGGAATATACACCCAAAACCGAAGACAAACCGCTCGTTTCGCTGGAAGGCTGGAATGTAGGGGACCGTTTCATTCCTATTGGATTGTAATGAATTGTTGGTTGTTTATGCCCTTCCCGGAAGTTTAAGAACTTTCGGGAAGGGCTGTTTTAGAGGGTTGTTAACGGAAATTTGGAGGCTAGACAGCTATACAACAAATATTTCATCTGAGGTATCGCTTGCTCAAAAGGTTGCGAATAATCCTGAACGGCGTATATTATTTTGCCATTTGATCTTATCAAAGCATAAGCTTACTCTGAAGATATGCTTACCTTTCCTGACCGGATTCATCAATTCTGGATGAATGCCCTTCTTTCCGTTATTTCAACTGTCTGGTTCTCCGTTATTTCAAGTAATTATCTTATCTCAAGTCTATTAACTAGGTGAGTCATTAGCTGATTCACTAATTTATTCAAATAAATCTAATAGGTAAGCCCTACTAGTTTAGCTACATCTCTCCTAGTTATTAAGGCTAATGAATTTAAGTATGGTATGTGAATTTCAGGGAGTTAAGGAAATAAAAAGTTATTTAACAAATCCAACTCCACATGAAATCAACATTGAATACGTATGCAGAAAAGAAGCATCGACTTCTTTTGAAGGGAGGTTATCTTCTGGCGATGTTCGCTCTGCTAAGCTTAACAGCTTGCAACAAAAATGACGACACGGATCCGGGTAAGGATATTCAACCGACTGGTCCCAAGCCTTCCTGGGGACCCACCATTAAGCCACAAATGCAGGCTATTATCGAAGAAATGGCTCGTCTGGATTCGACTCCTCTTTATACCCTCACTCCTCAGCAGGCCCGTACCAAACCATCCATTAAAGACGCCGTTAGCTCTTTGCTGAGCAGAAACAACATTACGGCTCCTGACATGCAGGTAGATACCAGTCAACGCCTGATTCCCGGTTATGGTGGTACAAATATCCGGGCAGTAGTATATCGTCCGCAAGGGGCTAGTGGTAATTTACCCGTCATTGTGTATTACCACGGCGGTGGCTGGGTTATTGCCAGTCCCGAAGTGTATGAGGCTTCAGCCCGTGCACTGGCTCGCAATACTGGAGCAATAGTCGTTTCTGTTGAATACCGTAAAGCACCCGAAAATAAGTTTCCAACGGCTCATATGGACAGTTACGAAGCCTACAAATGGGTGAGACGAAACGCCGCTTCACTCAATGGCGATTCTACTAAAATTGCCGTAGCCGGTGAAAGTGCCGGTGGTAATATGGCCGTTGGCGTAAGTATCATGGCTCGTGAGAACAATTTCCCAATGCCGATTCACCAACTCCTAGTGTATCCAGTAGCTAATAATGATTTAACTACCGCCTCGTATAATACGTATGCAAACGCAAAACCGCTAAGCAAGCCTCTGGTAGAGTGGTTTGTAGACAAGTATTTCCGTACTATGTCTGACGGCGATAGCAGATATATCTCGCTGGTTGACGTAGCCACACTAAGTGGTTTACCTGCCACGACTATCATCGGAGCGGAGATCGATCCCTTGCAAACGGAAGGCAAACAACTGGCAGACAAATTTACTTCTGCCGGAGTAAGTACGGAATACCGTCTGTATGAAGGTGTAACCCACGAATTCTTTGGAACTTATGCCATCGAGCCTAATGCTCAGGACGCTCAGGAATACGCGGCTTCACGACTGAGAAGTGCTTTTGGTCGATAGTGAGTGATGATTCTATAGAAAGAGGGATGCAAACGTTTTGCGTCCCTCTTTTATTTTCTGCCAATGACTGCGACCATTCGTCCCGTTATGCCCTTTTCAAGACGATGGGAGAAGTAATCTTCATTGTGAAGGACCGTTGAATAAGGTGATATTTCAATTTGAGAATCAGGAATACCAAAGCTTTGCAAGGGGTAGGCATTAGCGGCTTTCAAATCCACAAAGAATTTTTGCCTGTTTTCGTCCCAGCGTTTAAAACGATCGGCGAAATGATCGGACACGTCGCTCCCTACTTCAAACGAACACTCGTCAATGCAAGTACCAACCCAGGCATAACAGTCTTCAGGTTGAGTTCCGTAGGTTTCCTGCATCGTTTTTAGTGTTTTTGCTACAATTCCAGCTACTGTCCCCCGCCACCCTGCGTGAATGGCAGCAACTGCTTGGGTACGGGCATCATATACTAGAATTGGTGTGCAGTCGGCAATGGTTACCAAAGCCATTACCCCAGCCTGATTAGTTATGACGGCATCGTGCCCCTGTTCTCGTCCAGGTTGATTGGTTATGAATATCTCCGTTCCGTGCACCTGATGAGAAGAAGCCACCTGGCTTTTTTTGATTCCTAAACTCTCGTAAAAAAGGCGTTTGTTCTCAAGAACCGCTTCAGGATCATCCTGCGTAGAACCGCCCAAATTCAGACTATGATAGGGCGATTGGCTCACGCCACCGTGACGCGTGCTCTGAGCGGCAATTAATTCTGAAAATGCTTGGAATATGGGGGGTGTATAAAAAAGAGACTTAGTACTCATGGCCATCTAAACTTGATAAGAAAGCTCAAAACTAATGATTTATTGTTTTGACCCATGAGCAAACCTCAGTTTCAGCCCGTCCCTCTTACCCAGACGCGACTTCATCGCGTCTGGGTAAGAGGCAGTTTCATCACGATTGAAAGGATTTTTATTTACCGACCAGACGCAGTAAAGTCGTATCTCTACTTGAATGCTTGATTGTGTGCTTTTTCCGCCCTGGTTGGTGTCCTCACTAACCACTATGCTTTTTGGCTGGTGAAGACACCAGCCAGGGCGGGGAGCGTATGGCCCGTCCAACGTTTACCCCGGGTTATCACCCGGGGCTATCCACATTCAACCCCTCTGGGGTTATACCTCCCATTTCCAAACCTCTTCCCATCCAACGTGGTTGGTGTCTTCACCAAACACTAGGCTTTTTGGCTGGTAAAGACACCAGCCAGGGCAGGAGTATGTACCTCACACAAAAAAACCGGATTAACATCCGGGGCTATTCAGGTTCAACCCCTCCGGGGTTATGATTCCCATTTCCAAACAACTCCCCTACCTTTATAGGTTTTTACCTTTCCAAACTCCAAACTCCAAACTCCAAACTCCAAACTCCAAACTCCAAACTCCAAACTCCAAACTCCAGCGGTGGCCGCTCCAAACTCCTTAATAAGTGTTAAGTATTCTAGACAGATGGAATAAAAAACGTCTGATCTCTGTTATAGGTGTAAGGAGTTTTGATTTACTTTGCCACTAATTTAAACTAAATAAAAATAAATCTATGAACACGAAACGTTTCCGGCTCTTTGCGGCTGCTCTTGCTTTATGTAGTGTATCTACTTTCCTACCTGCAACTGAAGCTTCCGCTCAAGCTGGTAAACCTGCTAAAGCATTGGTCCTGAATGCGAACGATGCCATGCAGTTTGATAAAAAAGAATTTAAAGTGAAAGCTGGCCAGAAAGTAAAGCTGACGCTCAAACATACGGGTAAATTTGCCAAACAAGCCATGGGTCATAACTTCGTGTTGCTAAAACCCGGCACCGATTTACAAGCTTTTGCCTCGAAAGCTAATATGGCTTCCAGTACAGAATATATTCCTAAGTCAGAGTCAGCCAGCATTGTGGCTCATACCAAACTGCTAGGCGGTGGCGAAAGCGATACCATCGAATTTACGGCTCCTAAAAAAGGAACGTATACGTATATCTGTAGCTTCCCCGGCCACTATGGCATCATGCAGGGTAAGTTCGTTGTAGAATAAGCGTAAACGAAGCTATTCTTCACTGAGTTAATAAAGTAAAAGCGGTCTGGAGGTTCTCCAGACCGCTTTTACTTTATTAAAAACGTTCTCAAACTATAGTACACTGTTCATATTCCTAACGGCTTCTGCTGACTTATTGAATGCGGCCTGTTCAGCTTCAGTCAGACCAAAGTCAATGATTTTTTCCCAGCCATTTTTGCCGATTACTACGGGCACGCCCAGGCAAATATCTGATTGACCGTATTCACCTTCCAGATACACACAGCAGGGAAGAATCCGCTTCTGATCTCTGACAATACTTTCAACGAGTAAGGCTCCCGCAGCTCCCGGAGCATACCAGGCTGAAGTCCCGATTAATCCCGTCAGCGTTGCTCCACCGACCATCGTATCTGAGGCTACTTTCTGTAAGGTAGTTTCATCCAGATATTGACTGACGGGCGTTCCTGAATAAGTTGCCAGTCGAGTCAAGGGAATCATCGTGGTATCGCCGTGACCGCCAATAACCGTAGCCTGTAAATCCGACGGTGGCACATCCATCGCCAGCGACAGGTAGGTTTTAAATCGGGCTGAATCCAGAATTCCACCCATGCCGATGATCTTATGCTTGGAAACTCCCGCCGTTTGCAGAGCTAAATAAGTCATGGTATCCATTGGATTGGAGATCACAACAATAATCGCTTCGGGCGAATGTTCCAGAATCTGCGTCGTAACCGTTTTCACAATCCCCGCGTTAATACCGATCAGTTCTTCGCGGGTCATGCCGGGTTTTCGTGGAATTCCCGAGGTAATCACGACGACATCAGAGCCAGCCGTTTTGGCGTAATCATTGGTTGAACCGACTATCCGGGAATCAAAATCCAGCAGAGTGGCGGTTTGAAACATATCCAGTGACTTTCCCTCTGCCAGTCCTTCTTTAATATCAAGCAAGACTACTTCCTGAGCTAATTCTCGCCGAACGATGTTATCAGCACAGGTAGCTCCAACGGCTCCAGCTCCTACAACGGTGATTTTCATGGAATCTACGTTTAAAATCGTGAACGAAGGTGAATACGTTGCAATTAAGTAAATATTCCAACAATTAATAGAACATTTACTATTGAACTTTATTCACGAGAAAAAGATGAAGAGAATTATGAGGACGATAATGAACGATAAATACATGGCTCCATCGACGCCAATATACTGGCGATATTTGTGGATTGCCGCCCAGATTTTTTTCATAACTCAAAATGCTAGTGCTGAATTCGACTAAAGGACAATGTTACTGAAACCCGTTGATATTGTAGAGAAAAGACCGAATGAATCTTCAGAAGCTGATTTATTTCTATGCATTTATCAAGCGAAGCCCCTTCCTTTGTGGATCATTTGCATTCCTTATCTATCACTCCATATCATGACTATTGGCGATAATTACCAGCATTCCTTTCAGTTTTCACAAGAAGATGTCATCCGTTTTGCGGAAGTTTCCGGTGATAATAATCCATTACACTTAGACGCTGAATTTGCAGCGACAACTCCGTTCAAGAAACCGATAATCCACGGCATTCTGGGAGCCAGCATTTTTTCTAATGTTATTGGTACGAAGTTCCCCGGAGCGGGTAGCGTATACGTGAAGCAGTCACTCGAATTTTTACGCCCCATGTTTGTAGACGTGGCTTATGAAGCTCGTTTTGAAGTGCTCAGCGTTAATGCTGATAAACACACTGCCGAGATCTCTACCGAAATTATTGATGCCCAGACCAAGAAAGTAACTACCCGAGGCGTGGCCGTGGTAATGAACAAAGAGCATTTCTAACAAGGCAATAAAAAACCCTCGAATGATCGCATTCGAGGGTTATCGATAAAGAGGATGGCGACTAGCCTTCTTTTTCATTTTTCTTTTCTTGTACTTCAGAACGAATATCCTGAGCCAATACTTTTAGGTCTTGCATACCTTTGCGAACACGTGTGCCCGCAGCCTGGTTTTGTTTATCGTAGAATTTTTCGAAGTCGCCTTCTAGGGATAATACCAATTCTTTGAGTTCTGAGAATCTGCTCATGTGAGTCTGGTGTTTATAATGTATAACGAATGATTGAAAGTATGCAAAAGTGCATTTTTGGCGAAATTTAGGCATTTACGCTATTCCCGCAAGTGAACCCGGCTCGAAAATGTGAAAGTTCTTGGAAAAATTATACAATTTTATCCTTTGAGCAGAAAAATACCCCATTTTATCCAGTCTTTTCTGAATAAAATGGGGTAAAAACAGCGTTTAGGGCTACTAAACCGTAGTTTTGCTTACGTCAGCAAATCCTTTATTCGCATATTCGCCCTTAGTAAGTTTCTCTTGAATGATATCAAAAGCATCCAGCGTTTCTTCAACATCTGCCAGCGTATGAACAGCCGTTGGGATAATCCGCAACATGATTACTCCTTTCGGCACAACAGGGTACACCACGATAGAACAGAAAATACCCAGATTTTCGCGTAAGTCAGCTACTAACTGAGTTACCACACTACCATCGTATTGTCCGTGTAAGAACACAGGCGTAACAGGCGACTGCGTCGTACCAATATCAAAACCACGTTCGCGAAGACCATTCTGCACGGCACGAACGATATTCCAGAGATTTTCACGCAATTCAGGCTGCGTACGAACCAGTTCCAGACGCTTCATCGCACCCAATACCAGTGGCATCGGCAGTGACTTGGCGTACGTTTGTGAACGCATGTTGTAACGCAGGTACTGGATGATGGCTTTAGGTCCAGCAATGAAACCACCAATACTAGCCATTGATTTAGCGAACGTTGAGAAATGCAAGTCCACACCCGCCTGCACACCCAGGTGCTCGGCTACGCCTGAACCATTCTTACCCATCGTCCCAAAACCGTGAGCGTCGTCTACTAATAAACGGAAATTGTACTTTTGCTTGAGAGCTACGATTTCATCAAGTTTACCGATGTTACCAGACATCCCAAACACACCTTCCGTAATAACCAGAACGCCACCACCCTGCTCGTCGGCCAGTTTCGTAGCCCGCTGGAGGTTTTTCTCCAACGACTCCATGTCGTTATGCTTGAAGGTAAAGTACTTACCTAATTTCGCTTTGTGCAGCCGAATACCGTCAATCAGACAGGCGTGACTTTCTGCATCGTAAACGATAATATCTTTATAATCAACAATGGCTTCGATGGTGGACATAACCCCCTGATAACCGAAGTTAAGCAGGAAGGCGTCTTCTTTTTCTACGAAGTCAGCCAGTTGGCGTTCCAGAGCCTCATGATACGGCGTTTGACCCGACATCATCCGGGCTCCCATCGGAGCGGCCATACCCCATTCCGCAGCAGCTTCGGCATCTGCTTTCCGTACTTCCGGGTGATTGGCTAACCCTAAATAGTTATTCAGGCTCCAGTTCAGCATCTGCTTTCCATGGAACTTCATACGAGGGCCAATCTCTCCTTCAAGGTAAGGAAAAGCAAAGTACCCATGGACTTTGTCGGAATACTGTCCGAGAGGCCCCAGGTTAGCCAGACGACGTTCAAAAATATCTGCCACGTTCAATCAGATTTTTATTGTTAACATTGAGCAGTAATCAAAAAATGGTGCTCTTTACTAGTACTTTTCCGAGATTTCATCCCGAAAATTTCATCCGTTTGATTACTGCTTTTTCACGATTTCTACGCCGCTAAAATAGGATTTTTCTACGATAACACCAAGCAATTGTTTTTTGCTTTTTGATTGGGTCTAAGTAGTTTGGCTATTTTGCGACGAATTTAAAAATATTAACGATTTCATACAAAAGTATAAAGCCATAAACCCTAGCATGAATCAATTGTTTTACGAGTAATCGCCCTGTCTCTTCCAAGCATTAATCAAACCCATAGGCCGGAACGGTAATTTACTGACTTGCAATAAATTACAGTCTATATTTTCCAGATCGGTTGTTAATGGTAGTTTGTAATTCCCACTATTGTTTTAGAAAGTTACCCTTGCTGTACAGCCATACTCCTTATGCATTTTCTTCGTAGAATTGATCGGTTTATCTTTTTCATCTTAGTCGTCGGTGTAGGCATTCTAACCTGGAATCTCATTCAAACGTATCCTCAGCGTACTCAAAATCTATTTCACACGGAGCCTTTCGGCGTACGTCTCAACGAACAGAGAAAAGCATTAAAGTTAGAACCCGTCCTGGACAGTGATCAGCCCCAAGTCACGCAGGATACTTCAGGAATATACCATTTGTACTGGCTTCCCGCACAGATTCCCGCCATTAATCGACCTTATTTCTGGAAGAAAGAGATGGTCATTCGTCAGCAAAAACTCATTCGCGAAACAGATACTTATTATTATCCCCTTCCCAAAGGTCATCATTTGATGCACTTTGATTATTACCCGGATAGCACAGCCAAACGGCAACTCCGAACCCGGCTTGAAGTAGCGGGTCTACCGACCATCAGTTCCTTCGAAATTCCCACTACCCAGACGGCTCAGTTGTTCAGAGATAGTTTATTACAGGAATGGAAGATTAAGCCTCGACGGGTAGAGGAGTAAGTTCGAATGGTTTTCTGTCAACTTCATAACTCCCGCATCCGTTGACTCTATTATGCTTGATCGTTAGCCAAACGTTAAGCTTCACAGGCATTCTTTTTTTGCGAGTTGAGTGATCACTATTAAATGGAATGCCCCATGTTATTACGTGCCGGAAACCTCACGCTACTTTACCACGAAGGCTCATTACGCTACTTTACCATTAATGATCAGGAAATTCTGAGGAGGATTTACGTGGCCATCCGCGATGAAAATTGGGGCACGGCTGCTATTACTATTCAGGACGAACGCATTGAACCATCGGAAGATACTTTTGAGGTATATTATCGCTGGACGACTGACGAACCCAAGATGGCAGGTGAAGTAACCATTACAGGTGAAGCAGACGGCACCGTTACGTTTGACTGGCAGGGTACGGCTCTGGAAGATTTTTCTAAAAATCGACTTGGCCTTTGCATTCTACATCCCATTGAAGGCTTCAAAAATCAGATTGTCAGGGTTATTCATCCCAACGGAGAAGAAACGCCATCAACCTTTCCGGACTTGATCTTACCGCATCAACCTTTCATGACCGTTGCCGGACTGGAATGGCACGCCATCAACGGCCTGAAAGCTCAGCTACAGCTTGAAGGCGACATTTTTGAAACGGAAGATCAGCGGAACTACTCGGATACTTCCTATAAAACCTACGCTACACCCCAGAGCTTACCCAAGCCCGTGGACGTAAGCAAAGGTGAAGTTTTTCAGCAAAAAGCTGTTTTATCTTTTTCGGGAGAATGGCCTTTGTATATCAGTCCCGACCCAAATGTACGGGTGGATTTAGCAGGAGAATCGCAGCCACTGGCTAAGTGGGGTCTATGCTGGCCCAAGGAAAACCGTACCCTTACTGAAAAAGAAATTGAGCTGCTGCGGAAGCTTTCGCCTTCGCATATTCGCCTGGAACTGGATTTAACCGAAAAGCACTGGCAGGAGACATTTTTTGCCGCTTTCAGGGAAATCGAGAAGCTGAATATCCCTATTCTGCTGGCGGTCTTAATTGACTTGAATGCAGTACCCGATCTGAATGTCTTTAAGTCCAAGTCACTCATCAAAGAAGTCGTCCTGCTTAACGAAAACGGTTTGACCACGAATGAGTTATTGGAGCAAGCCTTACCCCTGTTAGAATCTCGCTGGCCTACCTTACGCATGGGTGGAGGAACGACTAACTTCTTCGTAGAATTCAACCGTAATCCTTTCGAATACGCTCGGGTTGACTTTGTAAGTTATTCCATCTGTCCACAGGTCCATTGCTTTGATGAAGTTTCTATTGTTGAAAATCTGGCTGGACAAGCCGAAACCGTTCGGTCAGCCATTCAGCTTTCTGAAAAGCCTGTTCAGATTTCGCCCGTACGATTTGCCGATCAAACGGATGAACGGCTTCAGACACCTTTTGCCGCCAGTTGGACCATTGGCAGTTATAAATATCTCGCCGAAGCCGGAGCTGAAGCGATCACCTATTATGACCTTTTCGGTCCCGATGGCATTATCTATGAAGAGAGTCCAACGCCCGTTTACGAGCTTTTTGCTTTTTTAAGTGAGTTTAAGCCCGAGCAGCTTATTCCCAGCCGTACTTCTCAACCTTTGCGTTGCAGCAGTTTAATTCTGGAAAAAGCAAACGGCTGGAAAACGACCTTAATCGCTAATCATACCGACGAAACGTTCGCCGTCCGCTTGCCCGGGGCAGTAGTGATTACGCTAAAGCCTTATGAATGGCGGAGCATTTTCTAAGTAGGATGTTGGCGGCAGAGGATTACCAATCCCTTGCAGATGGATTTCGAATCACAGATCCGAAAGATCGATTAGCTCAGATTATCTATTGTTCCTTCTATCTGTTGCCTTGAATGTTCCTTTCTCTATCATCTATATCGCGTCTGGTCTCCCCGCCATGGCTGGTGTCTCACCAGTCATTTGTACGCCAACCGTGGTTGGTGAGACACCAACCACAGCGTAGGTACCTTTAAAATACTTCCATCTCCCGGCCAGACGCGATGAAGTCGCGTCTCTACGTTTTGTAAGGCCTAATTACTAGTTACCTGTAAGAAATTAGCTAGGACATAAGGAAGGTCCTTTGCTCTGGCTGACAGGGTAGTAAAAAAGTATTCATTACAACCCTGGGATCTGCAAAATCAGGTTGGGATCGGGGCAGTTATTCAGATACTTTTCACGCTGACTAACGGCACACACGCCCGGATAATCTCCCGACCAGCCTTCCAGATTTTCAATGACCTGAATGTGTAAATGCGGCGGCCAGTCGCCGTTTTCTGGAAAGGGACCTAATTCAGAAAATACCTCTCCCGCCTGAATCTGCTGTCCAACTTCCTTCCCCACTAAAGACGTTCGACTCAAATGACCGTATAGGGTATAAAACGGCTGTCCGTCGAGCTCGTGTTCAAGAATAATTGTTGGCCCGTAATCTCCGAAATTAGCATTATCCCGAAAGCTATGAATTCTTCCCTTTAGGGGTGCAGCCACTGGGGTTCCGGCTTTTGCCCAAATATCAATTCCCAAATGAATTTCCCGGGGTTCTTCCGCTTGCTGAAAATGCGGACTTCGGCGGTATAAAACCCGGTGTTCATTATATCCCCCTACCCCATAAACGGCCCCTGCCGCTTCAATTTCCTGGGTTACAAAAGCGGCGAAATCCGCCGTTTGTGTCAAATTTTGCTGTTCCAGTGCCCGATTACCCGCCGTAAAATCCAGAATCTTTACGGGCGTTTTTTTCCAGTCAAAAGACATGACCGGAGCAAAGGAAATTTGGTATTTTTGAAGAGTCTCAGTAAGTTTCATAGATGGCCTGTATTTGGCTTACCTCAAACTTCGCTTATATTTGACCATTTTTTATTTCTATCAACAATTAAAAAAATATGTCTGATAAAAAATTTCTAGGACATCCTAGAGGCCTCTTTCTTTTATTTATTGTAGAAATGTGGGAGCGTTTTTCATACTATGGTATGAGGGCCATATTATTACTATTTCTACTGGACAAAACAAAGGGAGGAATGGGATTGAATGAAGGAGAAGGTGGAGCTATTTATGGGCTTTATACCTTCTCCGTTTATTTGTTATCCTTACCTGGGGGTTGGCTAGCTGACAATATCTTTGGTCAACGTAAATCCATCTGGTATGGTGGTCTTGCTATCATGGCGGGCCACGTTGTTCTTGCTTTTCCTGCCAGTCAAACGGTATTTTTTGCGGGGCTGGCTTTAGTTGCCATTGGAACAGGTTTATTAAAACCCAACATCAGCTCGATCGTCAGTGAGCTTTATCCTGAAGGAGGAGCTATTCGAGATGCAGCCTTCTCAATATTTTATATGGGAATCAACATGGGTTCTTTTTTAGGAATCACGATTGTGGGCTATCTCGGACAGAAAATAGGTTGGCATTATGGCTTTGGAGCTGCCGCTATTGCCATGTTACTAGGCCTCGTCGCCTATCGCTTATTTGCCAGTACTTATCTAGGTGAGAAAGGGTTATATCCCAAAGCCAGTATAGATACCGAAGAGAAAACTCCTGTCAAAACGCTTACCTGGATTCTGATCGGCTCATTATTCATCTTCCTGGTTATCATGCAAGTAAGTGGCACATTCAAGTGGGATAGTAAACAGGCAGTGGCAGCATCAATGGGAGTTTTAGCCATTGCTGTGGTTATGACTTACTTTTTGAATATGTTTTTCGCATCTGGTTTTGATAGAGTTGAACAAAAACGATTAGCCATTCTATTTATACTATTTTGGGGTGCCGTACTATTTTGGGCAGGTTTTGAACAGCAAGGCTCCTCTTTGCAGATTTTTGCAGATCGTTACTCTGAACTTCCATTTGGAATGCCCTCTAGCTGGTTTCAAAACTTCAATCCGTTTTACATTCTCGTATTTGCCCCTGTTGTAGGTGGTATCTGGGTCTTTTTAGAAAAACGGGGACTCAACCCTCCTTTACTAATTAAGTTTTCTATTGGACTTTTTCTACTAGCTCTTGGCTATTACATCATGGTGATTGGGGCAAAAACCGCACTTTCCGGCGTGAAAGCTTCCGCATGGGTTCTGACCTTTACCTATTTATTCCATACACTCGGAGAACTTTGCCTGAGTCCGGTCGGCCTCAGTGCTTATACAAAGCTTGCCCCTAAAAAATACCTGAGTCAGCTGATGGGTATTTGGTTTGTTGCAGCTGCTTTAGGAAATCTTTTCGCAGGGCTCTTCGCTGGTGGATTTGACGAAGAAAATATTCATCAAATGCCCGAAATGTTTATGAGCATTGTATGGTTCTGCCTTGTGGTTGGAAGTATCATTTTTATATTACAGCGACCCTTGAAAAACTGGACGGGAGGAATTAAATAATAAAAAACGACGCTGAAGGTTTTGGAGTGCCCCCAGAAGTTAGACACTACTTGGGGGCATTTTTTATTTCTTACGGGTATCACTAATCTGGATGATCTTCCAGCCCTGATCGGTTTTGTATAACTGAAAAGCGTCTACGCCCGAGTGACTCAATTTGCCATTAACGTAAAATTCATAAGGGGTCCATGCCGTTGCTAACCGATCATCTACCCTGATTTCATAGTTTTTCAGACGTTCCTCAACTGTAACTGTTGCTGGAATGGAGCCAATGGATTTTACAAAAGCATCGATAGAAGTTAAGGTTAACACGGGTGTACCCTGCTTATCTAATCCCGCTGATTGCAGTCGAGCCGTCGGATGAAAAACACTTCGCACCAGAATTGTATCGTGTTTTGCCATTCCTTCGAATAGTCGGTCAATGACGCTTTTCACTGCTTCTGTATCCTGAGCTTTCAAACTTAAGGTTGTCAGGGCTAAGGCAAGGGTTATCATTATTTTCATAAAAAAATTCGGTTTTATTTCGGTAGAGAGGCGACATTATTGCGTATAGTTAGAAAACGGGAATCAATAACTAGTAATAAAACCGCCTCTTACCTAAACGCCATAAATGGACGTCTCTACCGCTTTGAAGTTACTGTTTTGCCATGTAAGACAAATACCCTACGATCTCATCAATTTCCTTTTTCTTCAAACCCAGATTCGGCATTTTTACCTTGTCCCGATAACGCTCAGGGTTAGCAATAAAGGCTTTCAAATCTTCCGTTTTCCAGTATTCCGTTACGCTTTTGGGTCTGTTTAATTCTGGTCCTAACGTTCCACCTACGCCGTTTAGGGCATGGCAAGTCAGGCAATGGGTTTTAAATAATCCGTACCCTTTCACTACCGAATCATCATGCTTCGGAAACAAAGCTGCCGTTTCTTTCGAAGCCGAAGTCAGGCTAATTTTCACCAGATTGTAAGGCCATTTATAGGCTGGATCGTTACCCCTTCCATCCGTATAACAAATGTAAAACGGAGCAATTTTTTTTGTTTCCGGGCCCTTCTGTAGAGTTGTCCAGTCTTCGCCTGCCGCAGCGTCTTTATCTCTTATGGCCAGATAAGCCTTACTGTTTACTATTTTGGTTAAGGGCATCGAAGGATTATAGCCATCTTCACACTCAAAAACCACTTGCGTTTCTTCTGGTTTCAGATGGGCGTAAGCTGGAATTTGCTTCAAAACATTCACTAAAGGAATAGCTTCGAAGGTTTTAGTTTTGTGAAAAACGGGGTCATTGGTAATCGTAATGGTTTCCGCTTTGCCGAATGTTGCTTTTTTTTCCACCAGATCAATAGAGGTAGAATCAAGCTCTGAAACCAGCGTTTGCGTCGAATCGACTGATGGCTTTTCCTGCGTATTTTTAGAGGAAGGCTGACAGGCTAAAAAGGGTATAAATGAAAGCAGAAGTAAGGCTCGTTGCATAGGCACAAATATGGTAAAAGATCAGTGGTAACAGGCAATTTTTATTCGCAATGACTCGCCTGTTTTTTTCTTTAAAAAGAGCGGTTCCAAAAATTTATTTAGATTATAATCTATTAACAATCAATACATTACTTATTATCGATGAAATTTTTTAAAAAAATATGGTCACACAGGCAACCTTTTCGCTTTTTCTACCGAGTAAGGGATTGAAACGACCTTAACCGTGACGAAAATCACCGCCGCAGAGCTACTTCCCTTGCTAAAAGGGTGTACCCGGAACGAGCGAAAAAGCCAGGAGACCCTGCACCGGCTTTTTTATTCGTTCGCTATGGGTATTGCCCTTCGGTATTGTCCCGATAAGGAAGTGAGTCTGGAGGTAGTGAATGATGGGTTTTTGAAGGTTTTCCAGGGCATGAGTCAGTATCAGATCGAAAAGCACGATCCGGTTCCGTCGTTCATTGGTTACCTCAAACGAATCGTCATTAATACGGCGATTGATCAGTATCGAAGTACGCTTAAATATTCCAGTCAGGTTGGACTGGAAGACATTCATGTTCCTGCATCCCTCACCGAAAGTCCGCTCGACGGGCTGGCTTATGAAGATTTGATTGGCCTGATTCAGCAGTTGAGTCCGGGTTACCGGGCCGTGTTTAACCTTTACGTTATTGACGGGTATTCGCACGAGGAAGTAGCCCAGCAACTGAACATTAACGTGGGCACGTCTAAATCAAACCTGGCCAAAGCCCGTCAGCATTTGAAGGAACTATTAAAAAAAAGTCATGAAGAACGATCCTCCAAATATGCCTGACGATCAGCTGGACGACCTGTTCCGGAAAGCTGCTTCGGGATTCGAACCGCCGTTCGATCCAGAGGCCTGGAAACGCATGGAGCAAAAGCTCGATGGGGATCAGTATTTTCAAACCAAACTAAAACGTTTTACACTGATTGAAGGAATTGTTATTCTGGTTATGATGGGCCTGTTCTGGTTAACCACTGGCCGGGATGTTACGCAATTGGATCAACAAACCCTGTTAGAGCATCAAGAGAAGCCGGCCCCACCGACCTACTCTACCCTTCCATCCAGTTCTAGAAATCCCTTACCCAAATCGTCAAACGTTATACCAGGTAGCCATGAGCATGCCCAGGAAGCGAACGAGCGGCTTCCTGAACTTAACTCAAACGCTTCCTCTGCCCTTGCTGAACAACCCGCAACGTCGGCTAAAAAGGCAAAGATTTCTCAAAAATCCATTCCTAGAAAACAGGTTTTACATGAACCC
Source organism: Siphonobacter sp. SORGH_AS_0500 (assembly GCF_031453245.1). Lineage (NCBI taxonomy): Bacteria > Pseudomonadati > Bacteroidota > Cytophagia > Cytophagales > Cytophagaceae > Siphonobacter > Siphonobacter sp. SORGH_AS_0500. The sequence goes on along the minus strand of NZ_JAVIYT010000001.1, from coordinate 1,133,386 downwards.
TTTTCTCCCATTACCGCTCAGAAGAAGTCAGGTCAACAACGCTCCGTTTCTGATGCTATCCTATTGAATTCAACCCCAGCAACAATCCACCCCGAGCTCAGTTCGGACTCCCACGTTACATCTATTGATACCTTAGCAACCCTTGCATTATCCCGATTGAAGGCGTCCAAGTGGCAAAAGTTACCCGTGAATTTAAGCTGGCAAACGCCCGACCTGGCATCAGCTCCAGAAATTCCGGTTCAACCGTTGGCTAGCCGCTGGGCCTTGCAATTGCTGCTTTCTCCTGATTTCACGCAAGTGCCAGGGCGGCAAGCAGCCACGGGTTATAATACCGGCTTGCAGTTGGAATACCGTTTCGCTCCGCGTTGGCGGGCTTCGGCGGGGGTTATTTATTCGCTCAAAAATTACTCCGCCAGCAGTTATGATTACCGACCTTACCAGGGTTACTGGGCCACGTACAAACGCCCGGATGTCATCGATGCCGCCTGTCGGATGCTCGACGTGCCGCTAACTATTACGTATGATGCCTGGAAGTGGAAGCAAAACCAGTTTTTCGTTAGTCTGGGGAGTACGTCTTACCTGATGCTCAAGGAAGATTATTATTACCAATATCCGACTTATACCTACGAACTGGAGAAAAAACGAACGGGAAATCACTGGTTAGCTACCGCCAATATCTCTTTAGGGTTGGAACGACCTATCCTTCCACGCTTACTCGTACGTATAGAACCATTCGTAAAGACACCACTGGGCGGCGTAGGCTTTGGCAAGGTACGGCTCCGCAGTAGCGGTGTATTTTTCTCGTTGCGGTACCAACTTAAAAAGCACTGATTTTCAATAGTTTAATTATAAATTACCTGTAGTAACATACATTTTACAGTTTTTTTGCAACGCCGTGTTTAAACCACTCGTAATGGTTGGTAGCTCTTTCGGGCTATAGCACGACTATTGCCTTACCCAAACGCTTACACTAATTATCAACGACATGAAATCGATGGACCGCAAGCAATTCATGACCCTGGTAGGTACCAGCATCGGGGCTATTGTACTACAACACTGCCTCTCAGGTTGTAAAAATGAAAAGGATGAAGCCGTCAATCCAGGCAGCGGTTCTGGGGGTGGTAGCACGGGTCTATCCCTTGATTTATCGAATACCGCCTATTCCGCTCTAAATGCCAATGGAGGTTACGTATACGTCAGCGGAATTATCGTGGCCCGTACCTCAGCCGGAGCGTACATTGCGGTTTCTCAGGCCTGCACGCATCAGGGCGTATCGGTGCAGTATCGTTCCGCAAACAATGATTTCTATTGCTCGGCTCATGGTTCACGCTTTAGTACCACAGGGTCGGTATTGGCTGGCCCCGCTTCTTCAGCCCTAAAACAGTACAAAACGGAGCTGACTGGCACCACTCTGCGAGTATTTGAGTAATCCTTTTTCCACGAGAGCATCAAGCTTCTATGAAACATTCTCTGTTCTTTTTTCTCCTATCCGGGTTGAGTCTGTGCGGGCAAAAATCTTTTGCTCAGGATGATGACTTATTGAAATCACTTGACCAGCCCGCCGCCAAAACCTATACGTCAGCAACCTTCAAAGGAACTCGGCTCATGAATGGTCATACCGTTGAAACGGTAAAAGGGAAACACCTGGATTTTCTGATTTCTCACCGCTTTGGCCGTTTAAATTCGGGCGTAGATAACTTTTATGGCCTCGACGAAGCTTACATCAGACTCGGACTTGATTACGGAGTTACGGACCGCTTAACCGTAGGCGTTGGTCGTAGCAGTATCCAGAAAACGGTGGATTTATACGCCAAATACCGTCTGCTCCGCCAAAGCACCGGCGAGCATTCGTCTCCGGTGAGTATTACCCTTTTTGCTTCGGATGCTATCGTTACCGAACCCACGCGGGAGAATGCCACCAGTACGCTGTACTATAACAACGGCGAACGCCAGAACTGGACGTTTCAGGCTCTGATTGCTCGTAAGTTCAATGATAAGTTTTCTTTACAATTGATGCCCACGTTTGTGACGCTGGGCAAGGCTGACACTGAAACCGAGGCAGTAACAGCCCTGGGCATTGGTGGTCGTTATAAAATCAGTAAACGGGTATCTGTTAACGCTGAATACTATGCACGATTCCTGAGTTCAGATCAGAAGAATATGGCTCCCGGCGGAGCTAATACGTACAATGCTTTTGCCGTAGGTGTGGATATTGAAACGGGTGGTCACGTCTTTCAATTGCATTTCACGAACGCTCAGGGCATGATTGAAAAGCAATTCCTGACGCAAACGACGGGTAACTTCTTCAAAGGCGATATTCATTACGGCTTCAATATTTCCCGCACGTTTAGTTTTGATCGCAAACGTTAACCTTTGATTTTTATGTCCAACTCCATTTTCAGAATACTAACCTTGCTGATTTTGGCAGCAGGATCAGCTCAGGCTCAGCTCTTTATTACTCAGACCGGAGAAACGAGTTTTTTCTCAAAAACGCCGATGGAAAATATATCGGCTGTTAATAAAAAAGTAGGGTCGGTGCTGAATACGCAAACGGGAGAGATCGTCGTACGAATGACTATGACGGATTTTAGTTTCCCCAATAAATTGATGCAGGAACACTTCAATGAAAACTACGTGGAGTCGGAAAAGTATCCATACGCGATGTTTCGGGGAAAGATTCAACCCATACCTGACCTTAATAAACCGGGAACTTACGACGTGTCGGCGGTAGGGACTTTTGACTTGCACGGCGTAAAAAAAGAGCGAACGTTAAATGGAAAGTTGACCGTTCAGGGCGATAAGATTACCCTTCAATCTGATTTTCAAGTCGCATTAGTTGATCATAAGATCGAAGTTCCCAAGCTGGTCTTTGCAAAGATCGCCGAAGTTATAGACGTGAAAAATCAGTTTACCCTTACGAAGAAGTGAGTATTTCGTTGTTTTGGGTTTTGAGTGAACGTTCAAGTTTCACTAGCCGCCTAAGAGACCTTTTTTAGTGTTCTTAGAAGCTCATCTATCTGTTGGTTTGCCCTCACTTTCTTCGACAATATCCTTGAGAGTGAATACCACTAGCTTCTGGGCAGGTATTTTCGGCACTCTTTATGATCTTTTATTCCAATATTTAGGTGTCGGATACTCCTGATTACAACCCCAAAGGGCAGGCGATCCTGCAAGTAGAGACGCGACTTCATCGCGTCTGGCCGGGAGATGAAAATAATGGACTAGTGTTAAAACCGCCTCCTACCCAGACGCGATGAAGTCGCGTCTCTACTTATGAAACCCTTGTCTACTATCTGATACTTCCAGACGCTGACGTTCCTATTCTTATCCGCTATGGCCGGAGAAAACAACAACCCCAGAGGGGTTTAATATGAATAGCCCCGGGTGACAACCCGGGGGGCGAGTACGTAATTCCAAAACTGCAACATGCCTAGGGAGATATGATTTCCACCATGGTTGGTGTCCTCACCAACCACTAGGCTTCCTATTAATTGCTGGTGAAGACACCAGCCAAAGAAAAAACCCGGATTATCATCCGGGGCTATTGGTGTTGAACCCCGCTGGGGTTATACCTGCCATTTCCAAACGTCTTGCCTACCTTTACGGGTTTCTCTTTCCAACTGAAAACTGAAAACTGAAAACTGAAAACTGAAAACTGAAAACTGAAAACTGAAAACTCAAAACTCAAAACTCAAAACTCAAAACTCAAAACCGCAGCGGCGGCCGCTCAAAACTCTAAAGCTTGTACCAGCTTGGTTTCTCCAGTGGTTTTCTACGTCCGTCGAAGGTTTGTTTCGAGGGTCCGTAATACTTTTCCAAGTAATCCAGTACCGCCACTTCGGATGGGCCTAAGTCCCAGAGTTTGTGGTACTTCTGCATCCATCGAATTTTATCGACCCAACCCGTTCGGGTAAAATGATTTTGCGTAATTAACTTACTGGAATGACAAGCCGTGCAATGAGCCTTGATCAAAGGCAAATTGGTATCTACAGCCAATCCAGTTTCCGGGTCTTTCTTTACAGAATCGGCCCAGGCTTGCGTAGTTGTGGTCGTAGGCTTATTACCGGACTGCGATGTCCAGGCCACACTTCCCAGCAGCAGGAAGGCCGATAACATGAATAGGTATTTCATAAAATAGATTTCTGTCTACCGATCCTCCACCAATCAGTATTAGTACAAAATTGCCTTTTACCCAGACGCGATTCATCCCGTCTCTAGCCTCAGACTACCTTTATCGCAATCCGATGGCAGGAGTTATTAATGTATCCTTCAGGATTCCACTGGGGCATTACCATGGGTTGACTTACACCCTTCGAATCCGTGGCTTTAGCCCAAACTTCGTAATAACCTTTTTTCGGGAATTGTACCTCTGCCGTCCAGTGTTGCCAGGCCAGCCGATTCTTAGGAGCCTGTAGTTTTGCTTTTTGCCAGGTAGCTCCAAAGTCAATAGAAACTTCCAACTGTTTCACTTCCAGGTCTCCCGCCCAGGCGTGGCCTCGTAAGGCCAGGGTTTTCCCGAAATCCAGCATTGCTCCCGTTTGTGGATAGGTAATGAGTGATTTTACGGGCATGGACTCAATAATCCGAAACTGATCTTCTGGTGGATCAACGCCTGGCTCAACGGGGTTAATAGGCACTTTGTAGCTTTTCCCCGTCATTTTAGGCCCGTCGTGCACTTTATTACGAATCGAAATCGTATGCAACCACTTGCCCGAAACTGAAGCTGGCCAGCCTCCGATAACCAATCGCAGCGGATACCCGTGCACCACCGGAATATCTTTTCCGTTCATCACCCAGGCAATGAGCGATTCATCTTCAAGAGCTTTTTTAAGGGGTACACCACGCGAGATTACCACCTTGCCCGGTTCGCGACTGGGGTGAATGTCTTTTCCGTAATAGCCGATGTACACCGCATCATCCTTGATGCCTGCGTCCTCAAGAATGTCCCGCAGGCGTACACCCGTCCATTCCGCACAACTGATTCCGCCGTTCGTCCATTGATTGCCGGCGGTGCTCGGGAAGTAACCTGCCCGACCATTTCCGCCGCATTCGAGCGTCAGTTGATAGGTATAGGGCTTGAACTTTTTCTTCAGATCCTCCAGCGTATATACCTTTTTATTCTTTGCTGACTCGCCATTGATTGTTAAGGTCCAGCCATTTACGTCAATCGTTTCGGGCACAATGCCGTTGTTACGAATGAACATTTTTTCGGCGGGCGTTACGGCATCGTCCAGTAAATGAGCGGGAGCTTCTACGTTCCAGGGACGGTCGTTTAGCACCACCATTTCTGCACTTTTCCCCTTTAGGGCGTCTCGATCATTGTCAAAAAAAAGCGGCTTATATCCTTCTGGAATAGCAAAGACTACTTCTGTACTTAAAATGGTCCCCAGAGTTCCTAAAACGGATTGTTTGATAAACCGCCGCCGGTCGTTTTCACGCATTGATTTAGAAGTTTTATAATGACTCACCGATGTAATTTTTGCATTCCCTCTGCTACTCTTTTCATCCGTGATTAACACCTGATTCTTTTCAAGGTCTTTCCTGCCCTAAACCTGCCAATTTTTACCGCACAAGCTCCTATATTTGACTGATGAAGAGCTATCCGGCTGCGACTGATTCTAAGGAAGATAGTAGTTCAAAAAAAATACCTTTTACAGGAAGAAGTGCATTTTCCTCCATAAAATTTAATAGTAACCCTATTTTCTAGCATTTATTCCAAACATATACCTAATAATGAGAGTAGAAGTTGATCGGATCACCTCTTTGTTAACCGCCATCTATGACGGGGAAGCCTGGCATGGCCCCAGCACACAGGAAATTCTGACGGGGATTACGCCTGAAATGGCAGTTTTTCGTCCCTCCCCAACAGTTCATAATATCGCTGAACTTGCCGTTCACTTAACTAACTGGCGAATTTTTGTCCTGGAAAAGCTAACGGATTCCGTGAGCTTCGATATCATCCTGAATTCTGAAGCCGACTGGTCGGTTATTAACGAATTAACGGATGACAAATGGCAGGAAATTTTAGATAATCTTCAGGAAACGCAGGAAGAGTTAGTAGAAACGCTGGGCCGAATTAGCAGCCATAAACTGAACGATCAGGTTCCCGGTCGACGGTATAACTATTATACGCTTTTACACGGGATGCTTCACCACGAAGCCTATCACAGCGGGCAGATGGCTCATTTGAAAAAGATGTTAGTATAAGATGAAAAAGCCTTCTCAGCATAATTTGAGAAGGCTTTTTCATGAATTAACTGGTAATGAGTTTCTTCGACAACGATACCGGTAGCTTAATCATTACGTTAGTCCCCTTTCCTACTTCCGACTGAAAATGGATCGTACCCCCGTGCAGAGCGATAATTTTCTGAACAACAGCCAGCCCAATGCCAAATCCGTTTATGCTGGAAACTTCATTACTTCGGAAAAATGGCTCCATCAAATGGGGTAAATCGCTGGGATTAATCCCGTTGCCATGATCTTTTATCGAAAGCGAAATCATATCTTCCTGACTTAATACGATTTCTACCGATCCTTCCGAATACTTACAGGCATTATCAAGCACGTTCAGAATACAAGTCGTTAGTAGAGAACCATTCCCTTGTGTTTCGAAAAATGTCCCGGAGTCATCCCCGGGTAATATCCCAAAATCGTAATGAATCTGTCGATCGGGGTATTTATTATGAATGTGTGCAAGAGCATTTGTGACACAATCATCCACCGAAATGGTTTCCAGCCCAACCAGCCCTTCGCCCGTTCGGGCCAGCGAAAGCAGACTGTTCGTTAAGGAAATTAGCTGCCGGATTTCCTCCATCGCCGAACGAATCGACGCTTTCAGTTCTTCAGAATCCTGATCGTAATCGTGCGAGATTTGAAGCGTGCCGAGCATATTGGTCAGCGGTGTTCGCAACTCATGGGAGGCATGGGACACAAAACTCCTCTGAGCTTCAAAAGACTTTTGAAGACGGTTTAACATCTCGTTAAAAGTCATCGACAATCGGGCTATTTCATCCCGTCGGTTTCCTTCGTCCAGCCGTTTGTCCAAATGCTGGGCCGTGATGGTATCGACCTCATCCATAGCTTTGGATATAGGTTTCAGCATTCTTTTTACGAAAAAGTACCCCACCGCTACCAGCAAAATTATACTTCCCAGATTTCCCCAGATCATTAACTGTTTCAGCATAATGAGCCGGGTGAACCCAACCCGGTCATACCCCATCGCCACGACCCGAAAAGTCTGCGAAGAATCCCGGTGAGCCATGCCCACGGCTTCATTTTCGCCCAGTTGAGCAAAGGTGGGTTGGTTTGTTTTCAGGGTATGAATAAAGTTCATCAAACTCGGCGAAGATTCTCCACGACGGTTGGTATACACCAGCGTATCACGATCATCAAAAATCATAATGTGCTCGTCAACAATCGTGAGCATATCACTCTCCATGAGCTGATTGAAAAAGTCATCAAACTGGTGTCGACGATTGATTAACAAGCTCGCTGCTGTCTGGGCCTTTTCAGTTAGCCGCGTCCGGAAAATGACCTGACGGTATAAGGAAAACGTTGAGTAAAGAAAGGTTGAAAACAGAATTAGTACGCCCATCGTCAGGAGCGTAAAAAGCAGGATTAATTTATTACGTATAAGCATCTAGGTACGAGGTTATATTCTGGTTCGCCACAAAGGCCCAAGCCACGCAGTTTAACAAAGGAAATGAAGTAATTCATTCCCTCCAAGGGATAGATTTCGCCTTTTTAATCTATAGCAAAAATGGCTGGCGAAAACACCAGCCATGCTATTATTTTATCGTCACAGGAAACTTACTCAGTTTTCTTCCCGCAAAACATAACCCATCCCAATCACGGTGTGAATGAGCTTTTTGGGGAAATCTTTATCTACTTTTTTACGGAGGAAGTTAATGTATACTTCAATCGTATTGGTTCCGGTGTCAAAATGTAAATCCCAAACTTTTTCGGCGATATCTACGCGAGAGACGACCCGTCCGCGATTTCTGAGAAGGTATTCAAGTAAGCTAAATTCTTTCGCAGTCAGGTCAATGCGACGGCCACCCCGGCGGGCTACTTTTTCTTCCAGGTCCAGCTCTAGATCGGCTACCTGTAAAATATGCTGACTCACCGGCCCCGACTGGCTTCGGCGGTATAAGGACCGTAGACGAGCCAGTAACTCCCGGAATTCAAAAGGCTTTACCAAGTAATCATCCGCTCCTGAATCCAGTCCGGTTACTTTATCCTCCAGCTCTCCTAAAGCCGTCAGCATCAATACGGGTGTATTAACTCCTTCAGCCCGAAGCTTTTTTACTAAATCAAAACCATTAATATGGGGAAGATTAACGTCCAGAATTATCACATCAAAAGACTCACTCAGAGCCATTTTCTGGCCAATCATTCCGTCATAGGCTACTTTTGCGTCAAATGCTTCCGCTTCCAGTCCACGCTTTACAAAGGCGGCTAGTTTAGGTTCATCCTCTACAATCAATACTTTCATAGGAGTTGTCGGTACATTTTCTTCCCGGAAAGTAGTAATATTTTGATAGAGCATCATCTCTTTCGACTTTAATATTGAAAATCGGTTGGTTTTCCTGCAGGAATCGGTGCCTGATGAGCAGAAGCAATCTGCATCAGGCACCGACCTAACATTTTTATTTTCAGATCCTAAGCCAATCCGGCAGGATAGTGTTTCATCATTTTATGAATACCTCTGGCAATTTCCCGTTCCAGTCCACGAGGGCCATTTAACGCTCCCTGAGCTACGCCTCTCCAGACCAGATGGTGCGTATGGGTATCCATCATATCTATTACCAGCGTTCCTTCGGTATAGTGATAGTTCTGGTAGCTGGGACCATAGCCATACATGAAAGGACTATACAAAAATCCACGACCCCAGCCATAACCGTAATAAGGGTAGCCATAACCGCCATTCATTACCCGTTGCGTTTTATTTTCGGTGTAGGTATGAACGGTGATTTGTAAATCGGGCTCATCACTTTGGGAAATGCCCCGAGCGTTTAATTCGTCGGCCAGATTATTCTGGATATTCTGAAGAATCAGATCGCTGTGGTAGACCGGATTTGCTCCCGTACGTACGTCAGCGGGAGCCCAATTAAAGGTGTGATACTGGCTAAAATTGGCCTGATTATCTTTATCAATAGTTACCTGAGCGGAGCTATGGAGCGTTACCAGACCCAGGAATAGCGTTGTCAGAAGCAGGATTTTTTTCATGGCAATCCGTCGTTTAAGTTAATCTCAAAACCCCTTTCGTTTCATCGGGTATCTTCCGATTCTTTACGCTTCGTTTGAGTATCATAAACGTAGAAACGCGACCTGAAATCCGTATAAAATCAAGATTATAGCGGGATTAAAAATCATTGCGACGACCGAGAATATACTTCTCTACTTTCTGTACGGCTAAGTGGTAATTAGCTTTAAGAGCTCCTACCGACGTTCCGGTTTGCGTAGCAATTTCTTCGTAGGGTAACTCCTTGAAATAGCGTAAGCGAAAGACCTGACGCTGTTTTTCGGGCAAATGCTCAATGGCCTGCGTAAGCCAGATGGTTACTTCTTCACCGTTCCAGGTCGTATCTACATCCGCGAAAACGGGACGATTTTCCAGAACTTCCGTATCCATCTGCGTACCTACGTGGTGCTTTTGTTTACGAAGAAAATTCAGGGCTTCGTGGGTCGCAATTCGATACATCCAGCTAAACAGTTGAGAGTCCCCTCTGAAATTAGGGAGCCCCTGCCAAATCTTTAACAAAGCATCCTGAGTCACATCCCGGGCATCTTCGGGATCGCGTACGTAGCGACGAATGTGATAGTTCAGTTTACGTTCGTATACTTTGACAATGGCATTAAAAGTGCCAAAGCGATTCTCAGGTTGGAAAGTGACCGTTTGCATGGCTTTACAGAGTTAAGACTGTGGCGATTTCTGACCCAAAAGTCCCGCAACTGAGTTAAGGTGAATTTAAAGCCACATTAAAACGCTATTAAAGTCCAGATGGAACAGCTTTAGTGTGAGGAGATAGGTGTAATAGAAGGGTTCCATGAGAGTCCTTTCTATTTTTTTTTTAGTAACCAATTAATATCCAACCTTATGAAAGCAGCTGTGTTAGAATCCTATGGCTCTGCGGAGCAGTTTATTATCAGAGAAGCATCCACCCCAGACATCAAAGAAGGGCAAATTCTAATTCGGAATGAGGCTTCTTCTGTTAATCCGGTTGATACCATTATTCGTTCAGGAGCAATGAAACTAGCCTCCGGGCTCTTCGGAGATCAAATCATTGGCAGTGATTTCAGCGGTACCGTTATCGCTACCAAGTCTGATAAGTTTAACATTGGTGATGAAGTTTTTGGACATGTTAGTCCGGTAAAAGGCGGAGCTTACGCCGAATATCTCGCTGTCGATGAAGACATCGCAGCGATCAAACCCAAGAACATTAGTTTCGAAGAAGCCGGAAGTCTTTCATTGGTAGCCACTACTGCCTGGCAGGGGCTGGTAGACCATGGCCAGATCGAAGCGGGGGACGAAGTGCTGATTAATGGCTGTACGGGCGGCGTAGGGAGCATTGCCGTTCAGGTCGCCAAAAGTTGGGGAGCCATTGTCACTGGTATGTGTAGCACTGAGCACGTGCAAACGGCCCGTGACCTGGGTTGCGACGAAGTCATTGACTACAAAACCCAGTCCATTCCCGCCACCAAACGCTATGATCTGATTTTTGATGCTTCGGGTAAGTTTTCTTTCGACGACATCAAGGATCATTTGACGGAAGAGGCATATTACGTGACTACTCGCCCGGAAATTAAGGACGTGAGTACGGCAATTGATGTCATCTTTCGTAAACAGGTAAGGCCTTTTATGGCGAAACCCAACGGCAACGATCTGGAAAAGATTAAAATGCTGGTGGAGGAAGGACACTTGAAGCCATACGTCGCCGAAGCTTTTCCGCTGGAAAATATTACGCAGGCTCACCAGAAACTGGAAGAAGGGCACTTTGTGGGAAAAGTAGCGGTGACTATTTAAAGGTGGATTTGACCGCTCAACTTCCACGATAGTTAAGCTGCTATCATACTCGAATGCTGTTTCGGATTTGCCATCCGAAACTTCCGTCTGTCACGGGTTTATAATCCGCCTTCTCAAAATGAAACGGCCCTGAGTCTTTCGATTCAGGGCCGTTTTTAGTAAAAAAGTCAGAAGTAACTACTTCGCGTATTTACTGGAAAACGTACGATAGAGTTTCTTCTGCTTGTCATCAAGGTTTAAGGATTTACCCTGAATATAAGCCTGTTCAACCTTAGCCGTCCGCATGTCCAGAATATCTCCGGCTGAAACGATTAACGTGGCGTGTTTCCCTTTTTCGAGTGAACCTACTACGTTATCGATCCCCAAAATCTTCGCATTATTCAGCGTAACCAGCTTCAAAGCCTCTTCCGCCGTCATGCCATGACCGCCCACGGTTCCAGCTAAAAAAGGCAGGTTTCGCGTCCGCCAGTTCAGACCCACATACCCCAAACCTACCGTTAGCCCTTTTTGGGAAAGCAGGTAAGGCAGTTTATAAGGCAAATCCGTATCATCGTCCGTACGGTTGGGTAAACGGTGCGTGGTATTCACGATAATCGGAACATTGTTTTCTTTCAGGAAATCAGCCGCCATTAATGATTCTTCTCCACCAATGATGACTACTTTTTTCACGCCTTTAGCCTTCGCAAAACGTACTGCTTCAATGATTTCCTTGCCATAATCAGCCGCTACGTACAGGTTTTTCGTTCCGTCAAACAGCCCTCGCATAGCTTCCAGCTTCATATTAACAGGCGAAGCCGCTGGCGTTTGAGCATAAGCAATAGCATCGCTAAACAACTTATCCAATTCGCGAAACTGCTCCTCACGACGATCATTTTTACCGACACTGAATGACCCCGTTTCGAAGTTATATCCCCGGCGGAAGTAACCCGGCCAGTTCACGTGAACGCCGTCGTCTTTCTTCAGAGCAGCATCTTCCCAGTTCCAGCCGTCCAGTTGCATAACGGATGACATGCCCGAGACTACTCCACCAACGGGCGTAGCCTGCGTTAATAAAATCCCATTACCCCGCACGGTTGGAATGACTTCTGAATCGGTATTATAAGCGATCAAAGCCCGCACGTTGGGGGTATAATCGCCTACTTCTTCCTGATCGTTCGTCGCCCGAACGGAGGCAATTTCTACGAGACCTAATTGATTGGAAGGAGAGATTAATCCCGGATACACGTGCTTTCCAGCGACCGAAATGCTTTGCGTTCCGGCGGGTAAGGTCGGCGTTCCGCTGCCTACGTAAGTAATTTTTCCTTTATCAAAAACGACAGTCCCGTTCTGAATGACCTCGCCCGTTCCTACGTGAATGGTGCCTCCCGTCAGGGCAATGGGAGCCGTTTGTGGCGAAGCAGCAGCCTCATTCTGAGCCTGAGCCGTCTTCAGCATCGTGCTGAGTGCCAGTAGGGTAAATACTATCTTTTTCATTAAAATATCTTTAGGATAGCGTTTGAAAAGGTTTGAGATATTGGGCTTGAAAAGTTTGAATAAGTTTAAGAAGTTTGATCAAACATTCTTTACTTATTCAATCTGTATCCTATCAAACCTTCAAACATCTCAAACTATATCTAACTCTGTCAAACTTCATCAAACCAATTAAAACCCGCAAGAACCGTCGCAGTTGAACTGACCGAAGAAACGCATGTGGCCTTCTTCTTCCGACAAACCACCCAGGGTATTGCAGTGGAAGTGACGGGGACGTTGCATGGCTGGACGTTGCGTTGCCGCACCGGAAGCTTTTGCCGTCAGTAACTTCTGGATTAAACGGTTCCGTTCGGTATCAATTTCCTTACGTAATACTTTGTCTTTTTCCAGATCGAAGTAAATCGCTCCTTCAATGATGGTTTTTTCGGGCTTGGCGTATACGGATAAAGGATTGTTATTCCAAATTACTACGTCGGCATCCTTACCTACTTTGATACTACCCAGACGGTTATCCAGGTGCATCATTTTCGCGGGATTCAGCGTTACCATTTTCCAGGCCTCTTCTTCCGAAACCCCACCATACAATACCGTCTTCGCCGCCTCCTGATTCAATCGACGAGCCATCTCTGCGTCATCGGAGTTAATAGCCGTATTTACCCCTACTTTCGATAACATAGCCGCGTTGTAAGGAATCGCGTCTTTTACTTCCATTTTATACGCCCACCAGTCAGAGAACGTCGAACCATTGGCTCCGTGTTTTTTCATTTTGTCGGCCACTTTGTAGCCCTCCAGAATGTGCGTGAAGGTGTTAATGGTAAAGCCCAGTGAATCGGCTACTTTCATTAACATGTTGATCTCCGACTGGACGTAAGAGTGACAGGTAATGAAGCGTTTTTTGTTGAGGATTTCCACCAGAGCATCTAACTCCAGATCACGGCGGGGAGCTACCATCGAAGCTTTCTTCGAAGAACCGTTATACTCTTTCCACTCTTTCTCGTAAGCTTTGGCACGAATGAAGGCATCCATCATCACCTGTTCCACACCCATCCGGGTTTGTGGGAAACGCACACGGGCCGCATCGCCCCAGTTCGCCTGCTTTACGTTTTCACCCAGGGCAAACTTGATAAACTGAGCTTCGGGAATGAGTAGATTGTCTGGCGTTTCGCCCCATTTGAGTTTAATAACCGCCGACTGACCACCGATACAGTTCGCGGAACCGTGTAATAACTGTGAGGAAGTAACCCCACCCGCCAACTGACGGTAAATGTTGACGTCTTCCGAATTCACTACGTCACCCATCCGAACCTCGGAAGTAACCGACTGCGTGCCTTCGTTTACGGAATACAGGCCAATATGCGAGTGCTCATCGAAGATTCCGGTAGTCAGGTGTTTACCCGTGCCATCAATCACTTTTGCCCCTGAAGGTGTGGAAAGGCTTTTTCCTACTTTCGCGATCTTACCGTTTTGCAGGAGCACGTCCGTGTTGGGAACGATACCGTCTTTTTCGTTCGTCCAAACCGTTGCGTTTTTAATGAGAATCGTCTCAGCTTTGGCTTTTTCTTCGGTTCCGTACCCGGCGAATGGGAAAATCAATTTACCCATTTCATAAGGAGCCGCTTTTCTACTAGAATCCGAACGAGCACGATCCGCCTGGGGAGCTGATTTGTAAGTAGCCAGGAAGGTCAACGGAGCTCCCGTCGCATCGAACCCATCCCCTTTGATGTTCTTACCATCGTAATAAGCAGAAATCCGGTTCTCTCCTTTTTCGGCTTTATTGAGTTTAAACGAAAGGGTTAATAAATCGCCCTGACGAGTTACTTTCGGGGTAATTTTGGTGGTATCTACCTGAATTTGATACGTAGGTTTATCCGCCTTCCCGGTAATGTTCAGTTTCAGATTAGAGCGAGAACCTAAGGCCAGATCGTAGGAGCCACGGAAATCGCTTGCATTCATATCGGTCACGATGTAGCGTGTCCCTTTCACCCAGTTTTCGTACAGGGTGTTTGATTCACTGAATACACTTTCAGAAGAAATCAGGAAGTTGGCCAGCATTCCGGGTTTCAGACTTCCTACCATATCTTCAATTTTCATCAACTGAGCCGGAACTGTCGTCAGAGCTGCCAAAGCCGCTTTTTCATCCAGACCCGCCGCAATTGCTTTCCGAACGTTAGCCATAAAATCCGCTTTACTGCGAAGACCACTAGTGGTAAAGCTAAAGGGGATGGATTGCTTCGCCAGTAACCCAGCATTGGCCGGAGCCATTTCCCAATGCTTCATGTCTGAAAGCGAAACTACGCTTGCATCGAAAGGATCTTCCACATCCAGAGCCGTAGGGTAAGTCACGGGCAGGATGAAGGACAAACCCGTAGCTTTAATTTCGGGTAAACGCTGGTATTCATCGCCGCTGCCTTTGATGATATAAGTTACGCCGAATTCCTTGCCAATTTTAGCCGTGCGTAAGACCCCGAGTTTATCCGTTACTTCAAAAACCTGGGGTAAAGATTGATTCTGATTGAAGGCTTCCAGCGAAAGGTTTGTTTCCGTGCGACCCTTCAAGCCTTTATACCACTGAGCATCGTAATACGTCTGACGAACCAGAGCTACTGAGCCCATAAGTGAGTTGGGATAATCCTGCGTAGAACTGCCTTTGGAATACGAGTAATGAGCAGAAACATTCGATTTTAAAAGGGCTTCCTGATCTTTAGCATCCAAAAGAGCAACCAGAGCCGATGTTCCACGAACGATACCATCCTGCGAGTGGGTTACTGCCGAGCCAAAGCCGATGTTCCGTAACTCTGCTGCTTCTTTAGCGTTCCCACTGAACATTTCAGCGGCTTTCACTTCGGGTAACACGGCCTGATTCCAGCCGTAAGCCCCTTTTTTCTTGGATTCCATCTGCGGCCGTTCCGCGACCCATGCGAGCCTCCCGCTTTACTTCGGGCATACCATAAGCCGCATACACTTCGACGAACGAAGGATAAATTCGCTTGCCCTTCAGGTCAATTACCTGCGTACCCGTGGGAATTTTTACGTTTTTGCCAACCGCTTCAATCAAGCCGCCCTGAATCAACAGCGTAGCTCCTTCAAGTGTGGTTTGGGCATCGGTAACAATGGTGGCATTGGTGAACGCTACCCGACCGGGCCGCTCATCCTGAACACCGTTCGTGGGGAACGTCGGCGTTTGGGCCATGGCCTGCATTCCTGCCAGAATGAGGCATAGCCAGAAGAGTAATCGTTTCTTCATAAACAGATGAAGTATCAATGTGGAAATTAGAGAAGTAAAAACCAAAGATAACCTTCATAAGATAATTCAGAAGAAACCTCATCCATCCCAACGACGAGTAAAAGAAAAGTTGCGACGATGTGTAATAGTCATTCCTTTTGTACTGTTTTCTCTGCGAAAAACAAAATTATTCTGTGTTCAGGATAACAGAATCAGGATATTGAATAAATGTAGAGACGTCCATTGATAGCGTCTCAGTCGGAAGATAGAAATAATTGAAAGGTAATAAAAACCGTCTCTACCCAGACGCCATCAATGGACGTCTCTACCTTGAAGAAATTTATCGAGGAGTAACTTTTACGCCGTGGTTGGTGTCTCACCAACCGCTGTTTGCGGCATAAGGGCCTATTTTCTACCTCCAGCTGTCATTCAGAGCAAAGCGAAGAACCTTACCTGAAGCTGGATTTCACTCGTTGGCAGTCAGGTTAAGGACATTCGAAAACGTAGAGACGTCCATTTATGGCGTCTCCGCCGGGTAATGGAAATGATAGCAAGGTACCTGAAAACCGCCTCTACCCAGACGCGATAAATCGACGTTTCTACGAAAGAAGAAACCTATTGACCCGTAGGCATTTCCCGGATGTATTCCTGGCAGGTCAGGAACGTTGCCTTCTGTTTTTGAAGCGATACAATCAATTTTTCAAGTCTTTGCAGTAACCTTTCCCCATCCACTTTTTTGACGTAAGAAGGCACGTTATACGACTGAATATCAGCAAATTCCCAGGGATGAAAATACAGCATTAAAATCTGCCGTTTGTTCAGCGTTTGAGCCGCCCAATAGCGAAATAAAGCCGCAGGCAGATTCTTGAACGATAACCAGAATAAGGGTAAACGAAGCAAAGGCGTTGTTGAACTGGGTAACTCCATCAGACCGTTGCGAAGATGAGGCTGTGGATTTTCGTGCAACAAGTTATAACGTCCGGGCAGGTAAGCCGGATTAATGGAGGCATCATAGGTAATGCCATAATCCAGTAACTTTTCCATGGCAAAAGGCTTCAATCGGGGCATTCGAAACCCCTTTACCTCCTGCCCGGTTAAGGCTTCCAGTATTTGCTTGGACTCCCGTACATCTTCAATCTGGAATTCATGCCTGGGCGAGTGATACAGTGCGTGCGAAGCAATTTCATGCCGTTCGGCTACGGCCCTGATTAAATCAGGATTCATACGGGCGTAATGGCCCGTCGTGAAAAAGGTAGCCCGAACCTTATATTGATCCAGCAGGGTTAATAAAGACTCCGTGCCCCGCCGCGTGACCTCCATTTGCTCACGCTCGGGTACGAGCTGCCCGTACTCTTCGGGAATATCGAATTCTTCCAGATCAAAAGTCAGCGTAACCGCCTGCATACGTCTCGGGTTGGATTTCTATCATGGGTATTTCCACTGCCGTCGCAATGGGAGCTTTCCGGGTAAAGATACGAACCAGATTAATGAGTTCCCGCCAAAGCGTCTGCGAGCCAAAGTCACTAAATACCAAACCGGGTTCAGGACTTACCGCCACCGAACGAATCTCTACTTTTCTCTGCATGAGTTTTCGAATAAACTCAATTTCAAACACAAATGAATTGGTTTGCGTAGCCAGCATTTCATTCAATACCTCCCGACGCAGAGCCTTGATACCCGCCTGCGTATCTTTGATTCGGGGGGAAAGCAGAAATACATTCAGCATTTTCAGACACTGGGATATTACCTTCCGCTTGAAAGGTAACTGCCGGAAATACTGTTTACTGCGAGCCCCATACACAAACTGACATCTGGGGTTGACTTGCAGTAACTCCACCATCTCTACCACCGGTTCGATGCCGAAGGGAAAATCAATGTCGGTATAAATAATAATTTCACCGTGCGAAGAAGCCGCCCCTTTACGAATGGACGCTCCTTTGCCCTGGTTTTCCTGATTGTTTAAGAAAAGGATACCCGTCTCCCGGCTCAAGCGTTCGACTTCTTCCATTTGCAAACAGGTAGAACCGTCGTTTGAAATGATGCATTCAAGTTCGTATGCGGGCCAAATGGCCTTGAGTTCCTGCATACGTTTCAGAATCAAATTACTCCAGCCTTCCGAGGGGTTATAGCAGGGAATAACTAGGCTGATTCTCAGGGGTTCGGTACTTACGTTGTTGAAGCCCACGACTAATCAATTCAAATTGTAAAACAAACCAAATCAGCGTACAGGGAATGACTTTCATGAGGTAGGGATAGAAAAACTCCCTACGCCAGAGGGGGGGACAAAGGTCCGTGGCAGGAAAAATGGCCAGCAAAACGACCAGCACCGCACAGGTATACGCCCAGCGGGGCCGCTTTTCTTTTTCGAGTAAAATATAGAGAGCCGCTCCTTGAATAGCGATGATGTACGTTTGAGCTTCAGCGGCATGATTAAAGAGGATGACCCATAAGCATAAGTAAGCCAGTAAACTCAAACGGGTAGCCAGATCCAAGGGCCGGTAAAGCGATTTCAGGAAGTAGAGGCCCCAGGTTAAGGCCAGTAGTAACAAACCTACCACCTGCACCTTTCCCACGGCTTCAAAAGTCGGCTGTACCAGTTTAATGAGGCCCATGATGGAAAAGCCGTAATTGACTTTGTAGTCGGCCTGTAAGCAGGCCATCCATTGCTGATATACTTCTACAAAACGACTCCAGCCCAGCAGAGGTAAGGGCAGAAAAGTCAGGATCAGTAACCAGCCCAGCGAACTGAAGATATACCGCCAGGGACGCGGATAAAACAAGAACATTCCGGCGAAAATCAGCCCGTACCCCTTGATGCAGAAGGCCAACAGTGGAAATAAAGCAGCCCAGCCCATTTTCCCCTTTTCAAGAAAAGCGAAGGTTAACAAACCCAGAGCTATAATAAGTGGATTGGTTTGCTGATAATGCAACGCAAATACTACTTCCAGGAAAACAAACCACCAGCAAAATAGCTTTTGCGAGTACGTCACTGGCAACTGCCGGATGGCGTAGAAGAGTACCAGAGCACTCCCAGCCGTCCAGAGTGGCATGCCTAACCAAATGGGGAGGTAGGAAAAAGGACTGAAGAAAAGGCAAAAGCTGGGATGATAGAGGAAAATATCAAAGTACTCAGCCGGGTACTCTACGTACGGATTAGTACCCGCCAGCAGGTGTACAAACGACTGCCGGAAGATGAGGTAATTGTTGTAATATTTGGGGCCCATGAAATAATGCTGGATGCCCACGATCAGACCCATTAGCAGAAAACTAACGAGCACTGTCCCTTCTTTCGAAAAGAAGGCCTTACTTTTTTTCATGCAATGGGGTGAGTAACTATGAAAGCAAAAGTATAGACTTTTTAAGTGAAGTATTACATACTTAATAATTAATAAGAATTAAATTATTTTAATATTCAATCCAACTTATCTGGTTTTTCAGGTTTTCTTTCTTTTATAGCAGTGGTCGCTTAGAATGTTGCTTTGGTAGAAGTAATGAATAGGTTCATCTTACTAATAAGCATATCTCAGTATCTGTTAATCAATGAATTGAATGTATCTAAAGTCATCTTCTCTTGTACTATTTATAGGTTTAGGTCTGGTAATTTCAGGCTGTAGCCGAATTCACTCATCAGTCAGAACTAGTTATTGTCAACCTGCTTTTCATGTCGAAGATCCCTATATTCCTTTAACTAATACGGACTCGCTACTCAAGCATACGACGGGTTTAAGTCCTTACTTCTCCAGTCATGATCTTCTGATGGCAAACGCCACCGGAACCTTGACTTTTCTGGAAAAGCTGATTCAGAATCAGGCAGATTCTTCGCTGGCAGGCAAAGTGAATCGGCTTCACCTGAAGAATGAACTACAGAACCGACTCCTGTTAGTAAGTACGGAACTTAATTCCTTTTCAGCCGAGCTGGACTGCGAGGGCGAACGAGCCGATCAACTGGCCTCGTATCTGGACGAACGGGCGGATCACCGAAACGATTTACTCACGGTAGCCTCCATCACCGTGGGTGCTTTAACCACCATTTTAACCGTAGCTATTCCCTCCGACGCAACCCAGAAAACGGTAGGTCTGGTGGGTGGTCTGATGAGCGGGGGCTTAGGGGGAAGTAGTTTGATTAAAGGTCGGAAAGTACAGTTCGATCATCCCAGAAATGTACTGAGGGACATTTGGTTAATGCCTGAGAAATCTGAAATCTACACGCCTTTCATCTGGTACATGCTCAATGAAAAAAGCTTCAGCAATGAGCATAAACAGGGAATTATCCGCTCCATCCACGACCGCTGGTTAACCCTGGCATTTGATGGTGACAAGGGAGGGAAAAAACAGCAATTATTGTTTGGTAAAGGCGGCACATACAAAGCCGAAGATTTGCACACCCGGGCCGATTTGCTGAATCAGTTACAATCCAGCATTCGTTCGCTTAATCAGGATTTGCAGAGTTTTGTAATGGCGGTAAACCGTTTGCCCTAAGGAGTGATGCCTTACATTTCGACGTCGCAAATAGTAGAAAAATGCATGGATAATGCTTCAGTGTCGCATACGCGGACTAACAGTGCGTTCATGCACCGCTACTAGCAAAAAAGTGGGCCGGCCACACTGCCAGCGAATGCCTGGGAATTAGTATTTTCTCAATCCAACCTTCTCCCTTGTTCAAGGGTTTTACTAGTAAAAACCCACTTTATTATGCGTTATCTTTTACTTATTCTTTTACTCGGCCTAGGTCTGGGCTGTAACAAAAAAGACGTAATACCCAACACCTGTGGCGTTAAACGTCCGCTCAAAGATTTGTCCTGGTTAAAGGCTAAGACGCAGGCAGTTGAGTCGATTTCTCAGGCCCGTTATCAGGATCAGACGGTTTATGTAACCGCAACTTCCAGCCGTGGTATTGCTGGTGCACTTGTAACAATCTATAGCTGCGATGGTACCAAGCTGTGTGATTTCATGTTAGTACGCATTTATAATCAGCCTGGTCTATGCGAAATATATTCGCAATTAACAGATGAGAAAGTAATTTTTGAACAAAATCTTTACAACTGGTAGCTGAGGATACTGAGGCTGGTACAGTGTTTGTTACAGGTTTCCTGAACCAACTCTACCAAGCCATGAGTACAAAAATTGATCGTCGGGACGACGTCAATCCCGAAGAAGGGGAACGGAAATACGGAGATGTTTCCTTCGCCGATACTACCAATAACAAATATCCCATCGATACGCCAGAACACATCCGGGCGGCCTGGAGCTATATCCATCACAAAGACAATGCCTCTACATATGACTCAGATGAATTGGAATTAATTAAAAGTCGGATTCGGCGAGCTGCCGACCAACACCATATTGAAATAAAAAATGAGTAATAATGCGTCGCATTGTTACTCATTTTTTATGTTTGAGTAAGTATTTTCAACCTTAAATTATTTCATCGATGAATTTAATTCTGCATTTGCTACTTGACGCAGCTGTCATTTTTGGTCTGGCTTATGTGATGCCCCAAGTTGACGTGAAGAGTTTTGGAAAAGCTTTTCTGGTCGCTATTATCCTGGCTTTTCTAAACGTTACGATTGGCTGGCTTTTACGCGGAGTCGGTAATCTGGTTACCTTCTTCGCTTTGTCATTTGTCATTCGGCTGGTCGTTACGGCTCTTTTACTAAAGCTGGTCGACTCGTTTATGAGCAGTCTCACCATTCAGGGTTTCTGGCCCGCGTTGGTCATCGCCCTGGCAGTTGCCGTGGCTGGAGCTGTTCTGGATCAGGTGCTTGCTCCTACTCCTGCCGCTACTTATGACTCGGTTACGCAACTCATGCCGGTGTCATCAATACAAACTTTTTAAGCTACTGGCCCAGCCAGCTTTGTAAAATTTCTTTTTGTAACGGTGAAGCTTGTGGCAGGTAAGAAAGGGTAAAATCTTTCGTTCCTTTTTGTCCAAGCGTCACCGTTATTTCTTTGATCTTTCCATTCTGCCATACCTTCATTTTCACCATTTCTCCTACTTTGCGGTCCTTCCAAATAGCGTCTAACGCTGTTGGCCGCTGATCGTCTATTTCAAGTATAGCGACCTTACTCCGCAAGCCCGCTTTCCAGGCAGGAGATTCGTACTCTACGTTTGTAATGAGTAATGAATCACCTTTGGTTGCCGCATTAATGCCCAACCACCCACCGGCTAGGGCTTTTGTGGTGGTATCTATCGCCAGCCCAGCGTAACCGAAATATTTTGGGTAATTGATTTCCTGCGTAGTAGAAGCATAATCGAAGATTTCTTGCAGCGAAGTTCCAGCGATTCTCTCGCAGCCTTTTCTAAATTCATCTTCTGTAAAACCTCTTTGCTTTTTCTGGTAATATTGCTGATAGAGCAATCGCATGACATCATCAAGCGACTTCTTATTGTGAGTTTCATGTCGAATAGCGAAATCGAGCATGGCTCCGAGCACAGGGCCTTTGTTGTAATATGAAATCGTTTTATTAACCTCATCTCCTGTTCGTCCAAACGGTCCATCTTCCCAGGTTTCGTAACTCGACTGTGTAGCCGATTGAAACAAATGGCCGGGCTTATTTTCATAACTCTGAATTTCCTTCTGGAAAGCTTTGATTAACTCTTCGTCTGTCATCAGGCCAGCCCGCTTTACCGCCAGGTATTCGTAATAAACCGTAAATCCCTCTGATACCCAGAGCATTTTGGTTTTATTTTTCTGATCATAATCAAAAGGTCCCAGTTCGATGGGACGAATACGTTTAACATTGTAATGATGAAAATATTCGTGAGCCAGAAAGTTATACATCTTCAATTTTCCGGATCGTGTATTCATCTGCTTGCCACTGAAACTCACGGCAGTGGAATTCAAATGTTCAATCCCACCTCCACCGGGACCAATCGCAATAAAGGTGTAGTGTTTGTAGGGAATATCACCAATAACCTGAGAAGCCTGCTCTACAATTTTTTTAAGATCCGTCATGAACGTTACCCGATCAAATTCGCCCATGTTATATCCTACGAAATAATGCGGAATGCCCTTCACTTCAAACGGTACTAATTCCTCCGTCTTTCCAATCAGAATGGGGCTGTCGTATAAAATATCAAAATTCGGAGCAATGTAGGTTTTTGGCGAACCTGCCAGGGAATCCAGTCCCGTCGCAATACGAGGATTCCAGGAAGAATCAGGTACAAAAGTGACCGTCACCTTTTGATTCAACTGGCCCCTCGGGTATAGGAATAAACCCGCTGGAGAG
Organism: Siphonobacter sp. SORGH_AS_0500; assembly: GCF_031453245.1. Lineage (NCBI taxonomy): Bacteria > Pseudomonadati > Bacteroidota > Cytophagia > Cytophagales > Cytophagaceae > Siphonobacter > Siphonobacter sp. SORGH_AS_0500. The sequence continues at coordinate 1,110,437 of NZ_JAVIYT010000001.1, read as the reverse complement.
ATATAAGCCCGGTTTTCATCCAGATAGTTGCTAGCTACGAAAGACATACCTGTCCGAACCTGATACTTTACTTTTAAGGTTTTACTACCACCCGTCCGAACCTGCCAGGTACTAGGTGTGGACTTCTCGAACAGCAGAATTTTACCTGCTTCATCACTGGCCTCGAAACCTTCTACCGATTTGGCATAATTCATCAGTTGGTAATATCCCGGCGTCCAGACTGGCATTTTCAGCTCAAGCACGGAGGAGGTAAGCCCGGTATACGTAAGACTTACCTGATAAGTATGGTTTTGAGGGTTTTCCATCCGAACTGTATAGGCGATCGACTGAGCCCAGATCGTATTAGAAAAGAAGAGAAGCAGAAGGCTTATCATATCTTTGTAAAAACGCAGCATATCAATGGAAGAAAGAATATCATATTCCATAATCACCATCAATAATACCGCATATTGATCCTTTTACAAAATAATATTCCAAAAGGTCCTTTAATGAAAAAGCCCGGCTGGGCCGGGCCTGAATCTCTTATTAACTATTAATTAAGACAATAAAAAGGCCTGCTGAAAACTCAGCAGGCCTTTTTAATCAACAATAAACTTCTAATTACTTTTCACCTTTACCACCCACAGAACCCGAAGCTCCCGTGGTTTTTCCGGCATTTTTCACGTATTTGTCGAGCCAGTTATTCATTTCGCTCAACATGTGCATGAGTGACTCCTGCGAATCATAATGGTGACTTTCGTAAGGTAAAAATACCAGTTTCGCTGTTGCTCCCATTCCTTTCAACGCATTGAAATAACGCTCGGACTGCACTGGGAAAGTGCCCGTGTTGTTATCCGCTTCTCCGTGAATTAGCAACAGGGGGGTCTTCATTTTATCAGCGTTCATAAACGGCGACATCGTATTATAGACATCCGGTGCCTGCCAGTAGGTGCGTTGCTCATTCTGGAAACCGAATGGCGTTAACGTCCGGTTATACGCACCACTCCGGGCAATACCTGCCTTAAACAGCTTGCTGTGCGTTAATAAATTGGCGGTCATGAAAGCTCCGTATGAGTGCCCCCCTACGCCTACGCGGCTGGAATCTACCACACCCATTTTCACACCCGTTTCAATGGCGGCTTTGGCTGAAGCTACCAATTGTTCAACGTATGTATCGTTAGGCTCTTTGTCACCTTCGCCGATGATGGGGATAGAGGCATTGTCGAGAACCGCATAACCCATCGTAACGAAAGCCGCCGCACCCCAGAAACTGATGGCGTTGAATTTATAAGGCGAACCACTCACCTGACCAGCCGCATCCTTGCTCTTGAACTCAGCCGGATACGCCCACAGGAATGTAGGCAATGGACCGTCTTCTTTTTTATACCCCGCAGGCAGGTATAACGTTGCCGTTAAGTCTACGCCGTCGTTACGCTTGTAACGAAGCACCTGTTTCTGAATCCCTTTCAGTTGTGGATAAGGATCGGGGAAGAAGCTTACCTGCGTCAGAGCTGTTTCGTTTTTCTTCTTCTTTTTGGCGTTGAAATTCAGGTTACGAACGAAGTAATTCGGATTCTGGTCAACGGCTTCGCGACGGGTCAATACTTCGCCTTTTTCCGCATTCAGAATGCTTACTGGAATTTCAAAGTAAGGTGCTTCTGAACGCCAAATGATTTTATTCTCCTTCGTTTTCAGGTTTAGCACACTCACAAACGGACGGTCGCCCTCGGGAGAGGCTCCGGTTGTGTTGAGGTAATAGACTTCATTTTTCGCATTAATGTCCAGCACCTGACGACCGTACTGATTTTTCTTCGTTTCGGGCTGACCAGGATCGGAGTATTTGTCTTCGAACGAACGTTCTAACAGCACAACGGGATTAGCAGGGTCGGAAGGATTCAGAATCTTCGTCACCAGCTTCCGGTTTTGCCACCAGCGTTCAGAAACGATGGCCGTTGTAGCGTTCCCCCAAACTACGCCACCGAAACGCAACGCACTTGAGTATAAGTCTTTTGCTTCGCCAGAGAAGGGAGCTTCCAGAGCTTTCAATACATCGCGAATCGCTACTTTCTTACGGGAATCGCCGCCGTCTTTAGGCTCTACCCAGGTTACCGTTGCAGGCACGTCGGCACGCCAGTTGTAGTTACGAGGAAAAGGAATCGTGGCGTCAGAACCCCAGGGAGCATTTTCTACCAGCGGGTTATCCGTCAGCATTTTAATGGCGGATCCGTTCGTATCAAAAATCTCTACTTTCGAAGGGAAATAACGCAGCGGAACGATGTACGAGAAAGGACGGTGCACGCTTTCCACTAACACGTATTTACCATCGGGAGAAGGCGTTGCGTCACGTACCAGCATGGGCTGACCGATATTCTTCACCGAACCATCCAGTCCTAATTTCACGACCTGAGCGGTGGCGTAATACTCAAACTGCTTTTCATCCGATGGATTTTTCAGCAAATCCTGATACGTGGGAGCCTGACCTTTTTTACCCAGGTTTTCCTGAATGGTCGGCCCTACGGGTACGCGACTTACTTCAGGAGCCGCTCCGCGAGAGGCAGGAACAGTAGTAACGATCAGAGACTGAGCATCAGAAACCCAGCTCACGGGGGAACCTAAAGCGGCATTCAGGGCCAGGTCGGTAACCTTGCGAGCTGTAGCCGTAGCCACGTCGATGACGTATAACTCGATTTTCGTATCTGTCGAGTTAGTAAAGGCGATTTTCGCATCATCGGGCGACCAGCTCAGGTTAGAAATCGCGGCCTTTTGAGGTAAGCCTTTGACCTGAATTTCTTCCTTACCATTCAGTTTACGCAACTTCAGGTTGATGAGCGGAAAACCACGGCTGGGACCGTTATTAGCGGGGTTAATTCGCAGACCAGCGATGCGTAACTCGGGTTGAGATAACTCAGCGATGGAAGGGTTTGCAGCCCGTTCGGTAATAATGACCCACTGCCCTTTAGAGTCTACACTAAAACCGGGCGTTGGCGGCGTGTTCACTAAATCGGCCAGAGCTTTCGGCGGCGTCTGATACGTGGCGTCCTGAGCCTGTACAAACGAAACCATACCCAAGGCCAGAACCAGCACAAGGAGTTGTTTTTTCATGCAAGAATTTGTTAGGAGATGAAGTTCAGTACTTCGGTAATCCAATGCTCTAATTGGATGAACAAGTTAAGAGATTACCGAAGCCTTTGCCCGCCGATTCGACCAACGGTTTAAAATCGGATACAACAGCACTGCTCCCAGTATCAAAGAAGCTCCCGCATAGAAGCCCGCCGTCATTTTTTCAGCACTACCAAAAATGAGAAAGGCGAGGATAATCCCATAAATCGGCTCCAGGTTAGTGGTCAAATTCATGACAAAAGCAGAGAACGTCTGGAATAAACGTACAAAAGCCGCGTAGGCATAAACGGTACAGACACCCGCCAGAATAAGCACCCAAAGCCAGTCCCAACCCTGTGGAATAAGATTCATTTTTTCTTCAGGAGCAATCAGGAAGTAATAAATGGGCAGAAAGATCGCCGTGCTTATCCAGGCCCCGGCCATTTCGTAGGCCGTGATCCGACGAGGCTCTAACGTCCTTGCAAAAAGGGAATTGAAAATGGAAAATAAAGCCGATAACAACGCTGCCACCACGGACATGGTTAATCCTAAAGCATGGTTAAACTCGAACAGGAAAATCAGGTATAACCCTACCATCACTAATAATCCAAGAAAAACCTCCACTAGACTCAGCCGACGATGGGTAAAAAGGGGTTCGAGTAAAGCCGTCCATAAAGAACTCGTCGATAAACCTGCGAGGCATACCGAGACGTTGGAAACCCGGGCCGAGCCGAAAAATAATATCCAGTGCAGAGCCACCAATCCACCCGTCAGCAACAGACGAATGATTAATCCAGCGGAAGCTTTAGACGTAGTTTTCTGAGTTTTTAGAAAAGCCCACATCCCGATCGTAGCCAGGCCCGTTCGCCAGAAGACCAAAGCCAGCGGCGGAATACTAATCAATTGACCTAAAATGGCCGTAAAGCCAAAAATCAGCACCACAAAGTGTAGCTGCAAATACGATTGTAACGATGGTTTCATGGGAGAGTTTGGGAAGTTTTGAGTTTAGGGTTTAAAACAGTTCTGGTATCTCCAGTAACCCAAAACCCTAAACTCAAAACTCGAAACACAAACTATTTAGGGACGGTTCGGTATAGAACCAGGCCAATGAGAGAGAATACGATATTGGGTAGCCAGACGGCCAGGAAGGGATCGAACGCTCCTTTCTTGGCAATGCCGCTACTCATCATGAAGAAGAGGATATAAACAAAGGCCAGACCAAAACCGAGAGCGATCTGGAACCCCACGCCTCCGCGTGATTTACGGGCCGAAACGATAACGCCAATGGCGGTCAAAATGATGATACCGAAAGGATTAGCGATCCGGGTATAACGTTCAATCTGAAATAACACCACCCCTTCGGCTCCGCGACTCTGAAGTTTGGCGATGTGATTGTTAAGCTCGGAAAGGGTGAAGGTTTTCTCCAGATTGTTCGTATTTTCAAAATCCTTGGGTTCCAGAGCAATCGTGGTATCTATTAACTTTCCATACGTCATGGTTTCACCCGTTTCGGTAATGGTTCGAATGCTATAGTCTACCGCCGACCATTTCTTAATCTCCGGTTTCCAAACGATGTAAGCAGCCGAAAGCTTCTGAACCAGCTTATTATCTTCAAACTTTTCCAGCGTAAACTTATCGCCCTGCTGTGTGGTGTTGTTATAACTGGAAAGATAGGCGTACACACTAGGGCCTACCTGAATATGAACGTCGCGTTTGTCGAAGTAATAGGTACCCCCCTCAACGTATTTCTGCTCAAAAGCCAGTCGCTTTTTGTCAGCTGCCGGAATTACATAGGCTACCAGACAGAAAATAATACCGGCAATCAGCATGGAGGCCATCATATACGGACGCATGAAGCGAATAAAGCTAACGCCAGTGCTAAAAATGGCAATGATTTCGGTCTTTGCCGCCATGTTGGCCGTAAAGAAAACGACCGTAATAAACACCATCAACGGGCTTACGTAATTCGCCCAGAAAATGGCCAGGTTCATGTAATACGTAACCAGTAGTTCGTACGTGGAAGGTTTGTAACGAATGAAGTTTTCTACCTTTTCGGTATAGTCGATTACTAAAATAATCAGCGTTACGAGCGAAACGACGAAGACATAAGTCGTCAGGAATCGTTTAAAAATATACCAGTCTAGTATTTTCACTGCCTATGATTTGTCTGTGGTCAGTTTGCGGTTTTCAGGGATGACTTGTAAAAAATGGAATCCTTCAGCCCTGATTTATCAATGTCAACCCAGCCTTCTGAACATTCCTGATTCTATCCTTCACTCATTCCCTCATTGAACTTAAACTGAAAACTTAATCAAAATATTTCTGGCCACTTCGTAACTGACAAAAGAAGGGCCGGATTCGTTTATTTTCAATAGCATGGATCGGTCGAAGTCATTGATTTCCAGCACCGAAACTACACTTCCGGGAATTAATCCCGCTTTACTTAAAAATTGCAAAAAAGAAGCGGCGTGCTCAGAAACGCCCATCATCGTTACCTGTTTCCCGGCGGTTACTTCGCAAAGCTTCTCGTATTCAGCGGAAGGCATCTTCCCCGCTGCCGTCGGAATGGGGTCACCGTGCGGATCAGAAACGGGAAAATCCAGAAACGCATCCAAACGATTAATAAGTTCTTCCGAAGCAATATGTTCGAGTTCTTCCGCAATGGGATGTACTTCGTCCCAGCGAAAACCCAGCTTCTGAACCATAAAGACTTCCCAGAGCCGATGCCGACGGATCACCTGCAAAGCTACCTCCTGCCCTTCCGGAGTTAGCCGAACGCCCTGATACTTCTTGTAGTGGACTAGATTTTTTTCAGCTAGCTTACGTAACATATCCGTCACCGAAGCCGCTCGCGTCTGTGTTTGTTCCGCCAGGGCGTTGGTACTGACTTCATCTGCACCGGAGCCGGACAGATGATAGATCAGTTTCAGATAGTTCTCTTCTGCTAATGAAGCCATTCAAGTTTTCGGAAGTTGGCTGCAAAGGTAGATTCTCACCGTGCAAAATAAAAATTTAGGTGAGTCTAAATTTTTATTTTGATTTAACAAAACCTTCATTACATTTGTTTTACTCATTCAGACATTGCACACACAATCAGACGAATAGATCAATAATAGATGAATACGCCTATACCCAACACAGATCATAAATATAATTTATTGGAGCAGTCCCTTCCCGAATCTCATGCATCTATCCAGATTCCGCACAATGCCAGTAACTGGAAAAAGTTCATGGCTTTTGTTGGTCCTGGTTTAATGGTAGCGGTGGGTTACATGGACCCCGGTAACTGGGCAACGGATATTGAAGGTGGCTCGCGGTTTGGCTACACCCTTCTTTCCGTGGTACTGATCTCCAATCTCTTCGCGATGGTTCTGCAGCATCTAGCCTTAAAGCTAGGCATTGCGACTGGACGAGATCTAGCCCAGGCTTGTCGCGATCATTTCTCCAAACCTGTTGGATTTATCCTTTGGATATTTGCCGAAATTGCCATTGCTGCTACCGATGTGGCCGAAGTCTTAGGTTCTGCCATTGCCCTGAATCTGCTTTTTGGACTCCCCCTTACGGTGGGCGTGGTCATTACCATTCTGGACGTTCTGGTGATTCTGTATTTTCAGAATAGGGGATTCCGGGCGTTGGAAAGTATTGTGGGGGGGTTAATCTTCGTGATTCTCTGTTGCTTTGTGTATCAGATGATTGCGTCTAATCCCAGCCTCCCAGCCATTGTTCAGAACCTGATTCCCAAACCTGAAATCATCACCAACGGCCCCATGCTCTACGTGGCCATTGGCATTTTAGGAGCGACTGTGATGCCGCATAATCTATACCTGCACAGTAGCATTGTGCAAACCCGTAATTTTAATCGGGACGATACTGGCAAGCGGGAAGCCATTAAGTTTGCCACGCTTGACTCCACGATTTCGCTATTCCTGGCCTTCTTCATCAACGCCGCCATTCTGATCGTAGCCGCCGCTGCTTTTCACGCTACCGGCAATCAGGATGTGGCCGACATTACCGATGCCCATCGTTTACTCGATCCCGTTTTGGGGGTGAAGCTGGCGAGTATTTCATTTGCCGTAGCTCTACTTGCCGCCGGACAAAACTCTACCGTTACTGGAACTCTGGCGGGGCAAATCGTTATGGAAGGTTTTCTGAATCTGCGACTGAAGCCCTGGGTTCGCCGCTTGTTAACCCGCTCGATTGCCATTATTCCGGCTTTTGTAGCTACAGCATGGTACGGCGAAAAAGGTACCTCCGAGTTACTGGTTTTCAGTCAGGTAGTGCTTTCCATTCAATTGAGTTTCGCGGTTATCCCATTAGTTATGTTTACCTCGAACGCCAAAATGATGGGAGCATTTGTAAACTCTTCGGTACTGAAAGTTGTGAGCTGGGTTATTGCAGGAATTATTCTGTTACTGAATAGCTACCTGCTGATCCAAACGATTTAGTCAGGGTCTCTTATACCATTGTCCATTTTTCATCACCATCGTTACCTTTCTTAAGGCAGAAATGGTTTCAGTCGGGTTACCTTCTACGGCAATCAAGTCGGCGAGGTAACCCGATTTTATTTCCCCCAACTGCTTCATTTCAAATATTTTCGCGGGAACGGAAGTCGCCGAGCGTAACACGTCCAGTGGTTTCATGCCATAGGTGTTCATTAATTCCATTTCCCGAACATTATCACCGTGGGTAAAGACACCCACATCGCCCCCCATCACAATCGCCACGCCCGATTCCAGAGCGGCTTTGAAGCTTTTCCGTTTTTGCTGAACACGTTCGGGTTCAGCTTCCTGCCCTTTTTTCCAGCCGCGATACTGCGAAATGGCATCACTGGCCGCTAAAGTTGGGCAATAGGCTACGCCTTTATCTTTCATTAACTGAAATAGCTCTGCGGTAGCGGCATCCCCGTGCTCAATGGTTTTGCATCCGCCTAAAATCGCTCTGCGAATGCCTTCTTCGGTAGAAGCATGGGCCACTACCGACCGGCCCGATGAGGCAGCCACTTTCACCATTAACTCAATTTCTTCCTGAAGAAACGTCGCTTTCGCTTCGCCCATTAACCCCCAGCGATAGTCGGCGTAAATTTTCACGACGTCAATGCCACGCCCTATTTGTCCGCGAACAGCTTGTATTAATCGGTCGTTACCGTCGGCCTCTTCAGCTCCCTGCGGTACATTCGAGCGAGTATTATACCCTTTCGGGCCATAGCTTCCCGTAGCAATCAACGCCCGTCCGACCGTAATCATCCGCGGGCCGGGAATAATGCCTTTTTCAATGGCCTGTTTCAGACCCACATCATCGAAATCGGCTCCTTCCGTTCCTAAATCCCGAACGGTGGTAAACCCAGCTAATAAGGTTTTTTCCGCATGAATAACCGCCCGGGCAGCTCGCTCCATCGGTGATTCCTTCAAGACCTGATCGTCCCAGGACGTTTCGTTATACGGATGTAAAAACAGGTGGGAATGGCCTTCTACTAAACCGGGTAACAAAGTCTGATTCTTGAGAATGATTTCTTCCGTTCCCTCCGGCTTCTTGAGGTTAGCCCCCACGGCTTCAATTTTATTATTAATGACTAATACCTGCCAGTTCGTATGTACCTCTTTCCCATCAAAAACCCGATCAGGAATCAATAAGTACGGTTTTGAAGATTGAGCATTCACTAGCGTGCTTAGGAAGACTAAGAATACTAAAAGTCGTTTCATCAGGATGGGAAATGAGGAGTTATGCTTTTAAGATGAGGTTATGAAATCATCCTCTTCCGCAGGTTAACACCCGGGCTATTGTAAATTTAATCCCGCTGAGGTTATTATCAAGTATTAATTTAAGTAGTTCGTAGCTCTGTTTTGTATTTAATTAGTTACCATAACCCCAGCGGGGGTAACATAAATAGCACTAGGGGATAATCTAAAGAAGAAAGAAGCTGGCAGCGTTTTGAAAAGTAATAAGCCCGAAACCATACCGATTTCGGGCTTATTACTTTCAAAAGTTTGTATTACTTCAATTCTTTCAGGTCCACCAGATCCATGTCGGTGTACGTATAGTTTTCACCAGCCATCGCCCAAATGAAGGAATAAGCTGCCGTTCCCGCCCCAGAGTGAATCGACCACGGTGGCGACAAAATCGCCTGATAGTTATTCACCAGCAAATGACGGGTTTGCTGAGGCTCGCCCATGAAATGGAACACCCGCTGATTTTCAGGAACATCAAAATAGAAATAAGCCTCCATTCGACGGTCGTGCACATGGGCGGGAATGGTGTTCCAGATACTACCCGTACTCAGGATAGTCAGCCCCATCACCAGTTGGCAAGACTCCAGACCTTCGGCGTGAATGTATTTATAAATGGTACGCTCATTAGCTGTTTCCTTGGCTCCTGCCTGAACGGGAGAAGCTCCTTCTTTCGTCAGTTTGGCGTTAGGGCACACGCGGTGAGCGGGTGTAGAAGCCAGATAAAATACTGCCGGGCTGGTCGCATCGGCACTGGCAAAAGTTACATCAACCGTGCCTTTACCGAGATAAAGGGCTTCCAGTTTGCTTAATTCGTAGGTTTCGCCATCAGCGGTAACTACGCCGGGGCCACCTACGTTAATGATTCCTAACTCGCGGCGTTCGAGGAAAAAACCGGAGCGTAACTCGTCATACGTGGGTAAGCTTAATACTTCGTTAACGGGTTTCACACCGCCTACAATAAAGCGGTCATAATGGGAATACGTAAATTGAAACTGATCGTCGGCAATGACGTCTTCAATCAGGAATTGCTCCCGTAAACGGTCGGTGTCGTAGTGCCGAACGTCGTCGGGATGGTGTGCATAACGAGTCTGCATAGGAGTTTGAATAGTTGCTACAGCTAAGAAATAGACGACTTCCGTGCCGAATACCCTTCAATTGCAAAAGAAGCGAACCATTCCGATGTATCTTTGTTTTCAGTCTACAGTCTTTCATTTTTTGCGGTATTTGACTGAAATGGCCACCCTTACGACGAGCCCTGATTGCATCCATACATCGAACATTTATACTCTTGAAATCCCTCGCTTATCTTAACAAATACTTGTGGAAGTATAAAGGCACCCTTTTGCTGGGCACTTTATTTACCGTAGTTTCCAATCTTTTCGGAATTATTCCGGCTCAGATCGTCCGGCATGCCCTGGATCTGGTCAAAGAAACACTGGATCTGTATTTTCTTTTTGACGGCTCGAAAGTTCAGGCTAACATTTACGAAGATTTTGCCTATAACATTCTGATTTACGGCGTATTAATCCTCGCCATGGCCCTACTCAAAGGTGTCTTTCTGTTCCTCGTTCGACAGACGCTTATCGTGATGTCACGTCACATTGAGTTTGATCTGAAAAACGAAATCTATGAACATTATCAAACCCTGCCCTTAAGTTTTTATCGCCGGCATAACACGGGGGACTTAATGGCTCGTATCTCCGAAGACGTTTCGAAAGTTCGGATGTATGTCGGACCGAGTATCATGTACGGACTGAACCTCATTACGCTTTTTGTAATGGTCATTAGTTACATGCTTTCGGTAAGTCCACACCTAACTTTTTACGTGTTATTACCCCTGCCGATTCTTTCCGTAAGTATTTTCTTCGTCTCTAACATTATCAATAAACGTTCAGAGGAAATTCAGCGGAATCTTTCCATGCTTTCGACCAACGCTCAGGAAGCATTCTCGGGCATTCGGGTGTTAAAGGCGTACGTTCAGGAATCGTTCTCGACTAAACAGTTTGAAAATCAGTCAGAAAACTATCGTAATAAATCATTAAATCTGATTAAAGTCGATTCGTTATTCACGCCGCTGATTTTCCTGCTGGTGGGGCTTTCCAACATTCTTTGCGTATACATTGGTGGTCAGGAAGTTATTGCGGGTCGATTAACACCCGGTAACATTGCCGAATTTCTCATTTATGTGAACATGCTGACCTGGCCAGTAACGGCTCTGGGCTGGACGACCTCACAAATTCAGCGGGCGGCGGCTTCACAAACCCGGATCAATGAATTCCTGCAACAGAAAACAGATCTTGTTTCTACCGAAAATCTACAAAAAGAAATTTCAGGAGACGTTGAATTCAAGCACGTTACCTTCATTTATCCCGATTCAGGTATTATTGCTCTGAAGAATTTTAACCTGCGTATAAAAGCCGGAGAAACGGTAGCCATTCTCGGTGGAACGGGTTCGGGTAAGAGTACGCTGGCGAACCTGCTGACTCGCATGTATGATACCTCTTCGGGGGAAATTCTGATTGATCAGGAAGCTATTCAGGCCTATGACATTCCGACGCTGCGTCGTCAGATGGGTTATGTGCCACAGGATGTGTTCCTGTTCTCGGATAATATTTCGAATAACGTACGGTTCGGGCTGCCCGACTTACCTCAAGATAAAGTAGTTCAGGCCACGAAAGACGCGGATTTATACGGGAACATCATGGATTTTCCAGAAGGTTTTGAAACTAAAATCGGAGAACGCGGCATCACCCTTTCCGGGGGTCAAAAGCAACGGTTAAGCATTGCCCGAGCCATTGCCCGGGAACCTAAAATTCTGATTTTGGACGACTGTTTATCTGCCGTTGATACCAAAACGGAATCGACGATTCTTTCGAATCTGAAAGGTATTATGCAAAATCGTACTTCACTGATTATCAGCCACCGGGTATCTTCTGCTAAACTAGCCGACCAGATTGTATTACTCGACGAAGGCGAAATTGTAGAGCAAGGCACGCACGAAGAATTAATGAAGAAAAACGGGGCGTACCGTGAGTTATACGAAAAGCAGTTGCAAGGCGAAGAAGCTTAGTAGGTTGAGCGTTTTGAGTTCAGTTAATCTACTTACTCGCAGTCGCTCGGCTCTAGCCGAGTGACGCAATAGCTGTAGGCCTCTGGACGTCTGACTCAAAAAAGATGTGTTTTTTGTACTAAATGTAGAGACGCGACTTTATCGCGTCTGGGTAGAGGCAGTTTCTGTTAAGCCTTTCACTGTTTAAGACAACAGACAGGAATTTCACACCAGTTAATCCTATTCAATCCTTCTCTCATTTAATCATTCAATACTAATAAAAGGCCTGTACGGCTTGCCATAGACCTAATAGAATGAAACCCCAGCCAGTTACCAAGCGAATGGTTTGGGGTTTCATTTTTTCCAGAATGCGTTCCCTATTAATAAAGGTAAGCTTGGCGTACAGGTAATTCATGGCGAAAGACCCCGCCGTTGCTCCGAGTATAAAAGCTATTTCGTCAAAGAAAGTATCGATGGAAAGTTCGGCTTTTCGATTGAACCAGACGGCGGCTACTAACCAGAATGGGATTAACTGCGGGTTGCAAATATTCAAGACCATTGCCTTTAGAAAAGCCTTTCGACTTGCAGGCTGGTCGTCGGTGACCTCATTTTCGGTAGCAGCAGTTGGCGAATCGGGTGTTTTTTTATTGCGTAAAGTGAAGAATCCAACTAGTAATAAAATGGGAATAATCGACCATTGAAACCAGATCAGTACGTCGGGTACTTCTTCGAGCCAACGCATCCCTCGAATGGCCAGAATGCTCCCAATTACTTCCGGCAATGAAGCTCCCACCGATGCCCAGAATCCGACCCGAAGATTTTTCTGAATAACGGATTGAACAACACTTAATTTAACCGGCCCCGGATAAACCGAACCCAGGAATCCGACTGTCAATGCAACAATAAAAATCGATAAAACTTTCATAAATGACCGACTCGTGCGTGGGTAAAATCGCCAGTCAGGTTGTCCTAATTCATGAAAAAGCTATTCCATCTTTAGGATTCCCAGAAGAAAAGAAGGGCCTGCCAAATCCCAACGGCAATGAATAATAAGCCAATAATTCGCTCCATCCATTCAATTTTCAGGTATTTCATCAAACGATCCTGATACTTGCGGGCCAGTGTAGCGTAAGTACACTGCAAAGCGAAAGAGCCCACACTGGCTCCCGCAACAAAACCCGCCTGGTGCCAGCCTGTTTCTACCCGCAGCCAGGGGTAAATCTGATAATTCAGCAGAATAGCAAACCAGTAAATCGGTAACTGTCCGTTAATTAAAGACAGAAAAGCACCTTTCAGAAAAGAAAGTTGGGAGGTCTTCGTCTGGGGAATTTCTGGATTTACCTGCGGTTTGCGAAGGAGGGCCAATACGCCCAGTAAAATCAGGATAGGGATAACGATTAGCTGTAATAGCTTTAATCCGGTGGGGTAACGTTCCACAAAATGAATGCCCTGCAAAGCCAGATAGCCGTAAGGAATTTCTATGATAGCTCCTCCCAAACCAATCCACAAGGCAGCGGGAAAATTTTTTCTCAGTACAGACTGAATCACCGAAAGGTTAACCGGACCGGGATGAATGGAACCGGCAAAGCTGATAAAAAAGGTTACAAAAAAAAGGATAATCGTTTTCAAGGCATCGTTAGATCAGCCACAAAAATAAAAAGATCGCTTCTGAAAGCGATCTTTTTATTGAGCTAAGCCCTAAGTTCTACTGCTCTTTTACCCATTTAGCTACGCGGACAGCTTCGGTGATTTTATCAGCAACCGTCTGCCAGTCATTCGCCTCAACCAGATGTTTTGGGAACAACTGCGAACCAATGCCCACGCCACGCACCCCAGCGTCAAACCAGCTTTTCAAACTAGCCTGCGTGGGTTCTACTCCACCCGTTACCACGATATCGGTCCAGGGCATAGGGCCTTTGATCGCTTTTACAAACTCAGGAGAGGAAGCCTGACCGGGAAATAATTTCACAATTTCGGCTCCCCATTCTTCAGCTTTGGATATTTCAGATAGCGTAAAGCAACCGGGCATCCAGGCAATTTTGCGGCGATTACAAGTAATGGCTACATCCTGGTGTAACACGGGTGCAACGATAAAATCAGCTCCCAATTGCAGATATAACGTTGCTGACGCAGCATCTACAATGGTTCCGGCCCCTACTACTAAGTCGGGGAAGTTCTTCTTACCAAATTTCCGTAACTCCGAATACGTTTCGTGGGCATAATCGCCCCGGTTCGTAAACTCACAAATCCGAATACCGCCTTCGTAACAGGCCGTCAGGATTTTCTTAGCAACTTCTAAATCATTATGGTGGAAAATCGGCATAATCGGATTTTCCAGTAAGGTTTGATAAACCTGTAATCGCGTGAAACTAGCCATTGTAGTTCAGAGTTTTTTGTTTGGAGTTTTGAGTTTTTGCTTCTAACCAGTCTCAAAACGTTGACTCCACTATCACTATAATAATCGTCTAAATTTATACTCTTATTTTACCATTTCGTGATTAAAATTTGAGTATCTCTTTTACAAGCAAAATACCTCCAAACTCTAAACCTAAAACGCTAAACCTAACTTACCTGCTCAACCGTCCGCTCGTGTCTCCGTTCATTACTGTTTCGATTTCAGCCACGGATGCCAGGTTAAAATCGCCTTCAATGCTGTGTTTCAGAGCCGAGGCTGCGGTGGCAAAATCGATTGATTTCTGATCGCTATACCCTTTAATCTGACCATAAATAAAACCAGCCAGGAAAGCATCCCCACCACCAATACGATCCACCATAGGAACCATTTCGTGTGTGATGGTTTCCAGTAGTTCCCCATTCCAGCAACGGCCCGATAAGGTATTGTGAGAAGCCGAAACAGAACCGCGTCTGGTATTAATAATCTTCTTTACGCGAGGGAATTTCTCCTGAAGTTGTTCGGCGACTGAAATAAAGCGATCTCCTTCTCCTTTAGGTCTGATGTCAAATAACTCTTCAGCATCACCTTCCGCACAAACAATCACGTCACAGCCAGCGGTCAATTCTGTCATCACTTCACCTGCCGGACGACCCCATTTCCAGAGGTTTTTTCGGGAATTTACATCCGCTGAAACGCTAATTCCTAATCGATTCGCCGTTTCGACGGCTGCTTTACAGGCCAAATAAGCTCCTTCTGAAATAGCCGGAGAAATACCCGTGAAGTGAAACCACTGAGCATCGGACAGAATTTCTTCCCAATTGAATTCACTGGGGTCCATCTGAGCGAAAGAAGAGTTTGTACGATCATAAATGATTCGACTGGCCCGCATCATGGCTCCCGTTTCCAGAAAATACGTTCCGATCCGATCACCACCCTGAATAATATCCTGAGTCTGAACTCCGTAGCGACGTAGCATCGCGGTAGCCGCATAGCCCCAGTCGTTATCAGGAAAACGGGTTACGTGACTAGCGGGAACATCAAGGTAAGCCAGAGCTGCGGCTACGTTTGCCTCGCCGCCACCAAAGTTTACATTGAGACTTGTCGTTTGAACAAATCGGGCGAAACCGGGCGTACTCAGCCGCAACATAATCTCGCCAAAGGTGACAACTTTTTTCATGCAGGGTAGTAATCCTTCTGAGGTAGAATATAAATTATCTGACGTTCAGCTATTTCTCCGAACGTCAGACTCATTCCTAATAAAGAGACGCAAATAAGCGATAAATACCCGTATAATCTTTGGGTAATCGTTCTATTGGCTCCATTCGGTTGGGGTGCGGTCCCACCGATGGTTTTTTAAATCCTGCAATAAGGCTGGCATTAAGCCTTCTCCGTCGGAAGCGGCCATGTTTGCTTCTACATTTTTGATCTTCCGCATACCGGGAATAATCGTTCCGACATCAGGATTACTTAAAATAAACCGCAAAGCCATTTCAGGCATGGTCATTCCAGCCGGAATGAGCGGACGTAAAGCCTCGGCGTGGTGAACGCTGTCTTTGAGATTTTCAGGAACGAAATACGTTGAACGCCAGTCGTCGGCGGGGAAGGTAGTTTCTTCGGTCAACGTTCCGGTTAATGTTCCTTCATCGAACGGCACGCGGGCAATAACGGCGACATCAAGTTCCTTACAAAGCGGGAATAAGGCATCTTCGGGAGCCTGATCGAAAATATTATAAATTACCTGTACTGAAGAAATAAGGCCCGTTCGAAGCGTTTCCAGCACGTTTTCGGGTTCCCAGCGATTTACAGAAATGCCCCAGTGGGCGACTTTTCCTTCCTGCGTTAATTTCTGAATGGCTTCTTTCCATTCATCATGCGTGGCCCAGGCATCTTCCCAAACGTGAAATTGCTGCAAGTCAATCTGCTCGACTTTCAGGTTTTTCAGGCTCTTCTCGGTGTATTCGATGATGTGTGAAGCAGGAAAGCACTCTTCTAACGTATAGTCTGGTTTAGAAGGCCATTTGAAATTTTTGGGAGGAATTTTGGTAGCTGCGTATAAGCGACGATCCGAGTGGCGTTTAAGCAAATCGCCTAGAATTTCTTCACTTTTTCCGGCTCCATAACCCCAGGCTGTATCAAAAAAGTTGCAGCCTAACTCTACCGAGCGATCCAGCGATTTATTTACTTCTTCAATATCAGAGCCGGTCCAGCCAGCTAGTCCCCACATGCCATAACCCATTTCGGAAATCTTCCAGTCGGTACGGCCAAATCTACGATAGTTCATATTGTCGAGAGGTAATCATTGTTTAGTATGTAGCTGTAGCAGCCCGTTACTTTTCTCAAAGGTATAACAGGATTTTCAGGGATTACCCGCTTTCAGCAAATTTCAGAGGCTCTACTAAATCTATGCAAGACGAGTCAGTGGGTGCTTACGATACTTCGCGGATTATACATTCTGACTGTACATATCCTTCACGGAACCAAATCCGATGACATCCTTCACTGGGGGGTCATCGCTTACTTCTGCGGCCCGCATTATTTTTCTGCTTCCGTGTTTATCCCGTAATTCATAATACACTTTTCGAAGTTTATCCTTCCGAACATTGTCTTCAAAAATTTGATACTGCACCAACTGATCCGGTATAAAATGCCGAACGCCTACGCCGATTAAAACTAACCCTGAATTAAGTATAGATTCGGAGGAATGCTGCCACTGGGCCTTGGTAGCCGCCCGTTTCAGAATCAGATTGAATAAGGCTACTCCGTCCTGAATGGGCATTTGAAACAGCATTTCGTCGCTATACGTCCTTCCCTCTTCGTATTTCGCCCAAAAGAAGGCCGTTTTGCAGAATACATTCTGTTTGACCATGCGTCGTTCCAGCGTCTGACAGAGCATAAAGAGGATTTCTTCCAATACTTCCGGGAATTGCCTTTGACTCCGCGACAGGTGCCGCATGGCCTGCATACTTTTGTACGCGGGCGTGTATTCGGTGTCTATTTCGTAAAAATTGAGTCGCAAGTGCCAGTGCCACCCAATGATGCTCCGACAGGCCGCACGCAGAAATTCAGGATCGGCATAACGCAATTTTAGCGGAGAATCAATACCGGAATGCTGAAGCCGACGGGCCATCCCTGTGGCAATACCCGGCAAATCTACTAACTCCAATTGGCTTAGAATCAAATCAATGTTATCGGGTGTAATGACAGTTAACCCATTGGGTTTAATCAGATCAGACCCCAGCTTAGCCAGAAATGCATTGGGGGCAATGCCGATGGAGCATTGGAGGTAATCGCCTACTTCCTGTTTGATGGCCTTTTTAATAGCAGAGGCAACTTTCTCCAGATCATGATAGATCAGCCGATGATTGGTAAGAATGACGACGGCTTCATCAATGCTTCGCGGAATGACCTGATCCGAAAATCGTTTTAGAATTTCTATGATTTTGGTATGATAATCCCGATACTTTTCCGGGTTGGTAGGAAGTGGCACCAAATCCGGGCATATTCGCATGGCTTCATTCAGACGCATTCCGAGTTTGATACCTTTCTTCTTGGCTTCGATAGACGGAGCTATCACACAGCCAAACTGACTTGGATATACGCATACTGCTACGGGTCTGCCCCGTAGGTAATAGTTATCCTGCTGCTCGCAACTAGCGAAGAAGCTGTTCATGTCTACAAAAAGTACCGCTGCTCCCGGAGGAACTCTGAATTCGTTCATAATTCAAAATCAATACTTTCTGAGCAAGAAAACAAGCTTTTTGATTAAATTATAAAGACAATTAAGAGCATTAAAATATCTATTGATTAAAAATTATATTCATTTTATATATTTTGTCTTGTTTCATTGAACATTTGAGCATTAGTAGTGTTCGTGTGCTTCTTGTATTTCGCTGACTATCTTTTGTTTTTACAGACTTGAATAGTATCCTGAGTTAGTAATCGAGTCCGTCCAGACCGGGCCCATCCAGACCGGGTCTATCCATTATGTAACCCCGGATTTCATCCGGGCTATTCGTATTGGAACCCCTCTGGGGTTATAGTGTGTAGTGGCCTCGCCGTTGCCAGCTTTTTCGCTGGCAACATGAGCCATTGGCAGGAAGTTACTAAATCACTGGAGTTTAACTGTAGCACTGCATCAATCCATTAATCACAGTTTTACTAATGATTCCATTGAGATTTAACATAGACCGACCCCAGTCTGTGTAAATGATAGATATTAACTTATAGAGGTGACTCATGTAAGTAACTCCTATTGCCAGCAAAAAAGCTGGCAACGGCAGGGCCACTACACACTATAACCCCGGAGGGGTTCAATACGAATAGCCCCGGGTGTAGCCCGGGGTATTGCGGATAAACCTAAATTAGATAATAATTTGAGGAGTGACTCCCGCTAGTAACTCATGTTGCCAGCGAAAAAGCTGTCAACGGTAGGACCGCCATATACTTTAAACCCCGGAGGGGTTCAATACGAATAGCCCCGGGTGTAACCCGGGGTATTGCGGATAGACCTAAATTAGATAATAATCTGAGGAGTGACTCCCGCTAGTAACTCATGTTGCCAGCGAAAAAGCTGGCAACGGCAGGCCACCACATACTTTAAACCCCGGAGGGGTTCCATACGAATAGCCCCGGGTGCTAACCCGGGGTAATACGGATGGGACCGGTCCATCTAGACCGGGTCTGGATAGTACCCGGTCAACACCCTGATTAAATCTGAAAACTATCGGCCTGTTTGTAAGCTTCAATTAACTTTTTCTCGCCTTCCACGCCGCGAAAGGAAATGCCGTGTTCCATACCGAAGATGAAATCGCGATTGGTTTCTTTCATCTTCTTGTAGATATGCTTGAAAACATTCTGGTAATTAATTTCTCCTGAACCGGGTTCGTTCCGGCCGGGGTTATCCCCCATCTGGAAGTAAGCAATTTCGTCCCAGGCCCAGTCGATGTGCGGAATGATATTCCCCTCGTTTTTCTGCATGTGGTAAATGTCAAACAGAATTTTACAGGAAGGACTATTCACCGCCCGGCAGATTTCATAAGTCTGATCGGAAGTGCGGAGGTATAAATCAGGCGTATCGCTCAGAGGCTCCAATACCATAATCAGGCCGTGTGGTTCCAGCATTTCCGCTCCGCGACGCAGGGCATCAATAACGTTACCAGTCTGAATACCAATGGGTAAGTTACGTTGAAAGTCACCGGGAACCACCGTCGTATATTTAGTTTTACAACGTTTAGAAACCTCAATTGCGTTTTGGCAACCTTTCAGGAAAATGTCTACGTGCTCTTTCTTGCCTGCCGCCAGCGTATTAGCCCCATTTCCACCTTTATGCAAAACAAATACCCCCATTTCCATGCCCAACTTCGTCAGCATGTCACCGATTTTGGTTTGCTCAGCCTCCGGGCGGCCCGTCATGCCATTGTCTTCCAAAGCTTTGAAACCCTGATCAGCCATGAACTGTAATTGCTTGAAAATGTCCTTTCCGGCCAGGTTTTCAAACATTCCAAAGTGAGGAGCATATCTGAGCTTAAAAGTGTGAGCAGGTGGTGTGGCTGCGGAGGTCTTTATACCACCAAGCATGGCAATGCCAGCAGCAGCAGAGAGGTTTTTAACTAACGTACGACGTAACATGTGATGAATTTAGAGGTATTATATTCAAGCTGAACGGCCAGATTTTCAGACTGCCATCGGGAAATTCTGTCGTAAGGTATAGTAAATTTTTAATTACTTATACTCCAAATGGCCTTCAAAAACTTTAGCTAGTCCATGAATAATGATCCGTTTTAGAAAAGGCCCCAACAGGCCTTCCCCAAAATACCCTTTCACAAAAAGAATTATTAAAAAATTCAGACGTTACGCAAACTAATTAGACCAGTCAGATCGTATATGAAAGATGTTTTATCTAAGTCAGATTTTCCCCATTTTTGGGTCAAAAATGGCCAGATTGTGTAAACATCGAGCTTTGAGAAGAACTGAGGATAAGATTGATGCTTCTACAAAAACTATTCAATCCTTAGGAACTTAAGCAAAAGATTTGCCGTTTCTTAATAATGTCAGTATTTTTCAACTGCCTTCTCCACTAGAGCTTTTATTCGATTAGTACGTTTTTTCACCAACCAAACGAACACTAAATGAACAAGTCACTAGCGATTCTGGTCGCTTCGACCCTGGTTTTTGTCTTCTCACTTGGATTTATTAATCGCTTTACTTTTAACGAGAAAAAAGAAATCCCCCTCTCAAAGACCATCGTCGTTAGTCCCGATCAGGAATGGGTAAGTTTGTATGATAGCTTGGGCCTTAATACCCTTGGCTTATCCTCCGAAGCATTTCATTATGCCTGGTATGGCTTCCAGCGGATGAAACTACAACAACCCATTATTGCCATTGCTGATTTCAGCCAATCATCACGTAACAAACGCTTGTACGTGATTGATTTACTGAAAAAGAAAGTAATTTATAACACTTACGTAGCTCACGGAAGAAATTCCGGTCAGGAATTCGCTACTCATTTTTCCAATGCCAATTCGTCCTATCAGTCCAGCCTTGGGTTTTACCGGACTTTAGGTACTTATCAGGGAAAACACGGCCTTTCTCTCAAACTCGAAGGTTTGGAAAAGGGAATTAACGATCAGGTTTATAATCGTGCAATTGTTATGCACGGAGCTGATTACGTGAGTGAATCTTTTATCAAACAAACGGGTCGTTTAGGTCGCAGCCAGGGTTGTCCGGCCGTTTCCTATGCCGATCACAAAATCCTGATTAATCTCCTAAAAGGCGGCTCAGGGTTGTTTCTGTACTCACCCGATGAGACGTATTTAAAAAAATCAGACCTGTTAGCTGGGTTTTCAGGTTCCCCCGCTCACAAGCCTGATCAGTTAGCAAATCAGGCATCCCAGCCGTATACGTCTTTATAATACACTAGCTTGCCATTCTCGTCAATGTCTGCTCCTAAGTATAGCAGAAATACGGGTACTTTTTGAGGCAAAGCATGCGACTCTGGCGGGAGAGAATAGGCTCCATTTTCTTCCAGAGAATCATTCTCAAGCAATTTCTCTCCTGCCATGAAGTTAGCCAGATCTGTAGGTCGTTGCACCCGCACACAACCATGGCTCCGCCAGCGTTCATTTTTTGCAAACAGGTAACGGGCGTTGGTATCATGCAGGTAAATCGCCAGCGGATTTTTCAGTTCTACTTTTAATAACCCCAGCGAATTATCTGCTCCAGTATCCTGGCGTAATCGATACGGAAATTTATTTACCGAAAGAGCCGCCCAGTCCACATCTTCGGGATCAATGCGATTGCCTTTCGAGTCAATTACCTCGATATTATTTGCTTCCAGAAAGCCTGTATTATTCTGAATTTTGGGCAACATCTCCTTTACGGCAATGCTACGGGGCACGTTCCAGTACGGATGCGTAATGATCTGCGTAGCGTAGGTATCCATGCCCGGCGTGGCCTTGTCTTTCTTACCAGCCACAACCCGCATTTTTAAATCTACCTTGCCCGACGAATCCATTCCTACCAGATAGGCTCCCCGAATGTTAACCAATACCAAGCGAGATGATTTTTTCGCCTGCCGATGAATCCATCGATACGCGTTAAGCGATTCGGCTACCCACTGAGCACTATCTGATTTATTTTCTGTCAGCAAGCGAGTATATTCCTGTTTCAGTCGGTCATACGCTGGATAGTTCGGCTCCAACTGCTTCATAGCATCGGCTACGTCCACACCCTGTACGATACTCCAACCCGCCATTCGTACCGCAGCCGAATCAATGGGTTGTACTTTCTCAACGTACTTCATATACTTGGGCTTATGTCCAAAACCGATTTCAGAGAGTAAGGCAAATCCAGAAGCTTCTGGATCGGTGAAAGTCTCCGTTTCAATACCGTTTTTCTGAGCATATTCCACCAGCTTTGCACGAACTTCCTCTTCATTCAACTCCTGCTTCAATGCCTCGTCGGTTCGTTCAGAAGCTTTTTCGTATTTCTTTTTACAGGAGGTTATTAAACTAATGCAAAGAAGTATAGGTATTAGGTATCGCAGTGGTCTGTTCATAGCTTTGTAACTAAAGTTTATTGCTATTTATTATCAAATAGTTATGCTAAAATCCAGCCTGAACATTATTGCTGATTATCAATTAGTTAATTAACATCCTTCTTTAATAATATGTGTACAATATTCCCCAATTGTCTTTTTAGTTAAACCGTGACGGGCAAAGCGACACTCTGATACAAACGCGTAATTTTCTCCCGAAACTGCTCAATTAACGCTTCAGGACTGATAATCCGCCCGTGCTCGGCATAGAGTATAAACCAGCGAAGAATAGCTTCGGGCCAGGCCGTAAAAAAAGTCATTTCGACGTAATCGCCTACTTCTGTCTGATCCACGAAACCGTATTCGTATTTCTGCGTTTCCAGGTATCTCATCATCGTCTTTTCTACCTCAATAACTACCGTCTGAAGCTTGCGATTGGAAGCATTTTGCTGGAGATATTCTTTCAATAAGGGGTGTTCCCGGCTAAAGGGAATGGCGGTAAGGTGTAAATTACGAATACGATCGACCCGGAAGTCACGGTATTCTAACCGAAGATGGCAATATGCCACCACATGCCAGCAATCATAGGCATAAAAAATCCCGATGGGTTCGATCAGGCGATCGGTAGACTGCTCTTTATTAAAAGCCTTATACTGAACCTGAAGGCTTCGTTTCTCTGAAATACTTTGAAGAATGGGATGCAGAAACGCATGTTTTGCATTTGCCAAACCGGGCGGTAATGGTTTCTGCCGGATTTCGATGCGGTTCTCTATGTGCTCAAGCAAACTCTTCTCCGAACTTCGTAAGACCGATCTCACCTTATACATCGCCGACTGATAACTCTCCCGGATGGAATTGTCGGTTAGCTTCTCAATGAGTTTTTCAGCCGTCAAAAATGCCGTTGCCTCTTCGCGGGTAAACATCACCGGTGGCAGCCGATACCCTTCCATGATGGAATATCCCACGCCCGCTTCGCCAATAATCGGCACTCCTGCTTCGCAAAGCGTATTGATATCCCGATAAACCGTTCGCAGACTAATCCCAAAACGATCGGCAATGTCCTGAGCTTTCACCACCTTTCGGGATTGCAACTGAATTAAAATAGCGGTTACTCGGTCAATACGGTTCATGGCAGGCAGATGGTTAAATCAGGGCTTGTTCATCCCTACCCCTAAACTACTAATGGCTGGCGAAGATGCCAGCCATTAGGGTATGTTTTCCTCTAAAATAGATTTAGAATCTCATTAATCGTTCGCCAGTTTCGAGTAGTGGCTTTTACTTTGAGTTTACTTTCCAAAAAAGAATTACTCAGTTTGGCTCTACCATAGCCGTCAGGGAATTGAAGGAAAATATCTTTATTCTTCAACACCAACTGCTCCGTTCCCAGGTCTAACGAATGTAAATTAGTCCACCTTTCGGGAGAGGGCTTTTCTGCCAAAAACGTGACGTACACTGCTTCAGTGGTTTCAAACGGATTATTGTTTATGACTTGTTGTAACTCAGCCGCAGTTCGAATGAAAACCGTTACGTCAAACCCATAAGTAGCTTCAATGGTACGCTCAATCTTCTGTTGAATAAGTACTTGATCTTCCTGCTCGGTTTCAAAAACGACATTACCACTTTGAATGTAAGTTTTCACGTTTGTGAAGCCTAACTCTTCGTATAAAGTCTTTAAACCAGCCATCGGAATTTTTTTATGTCCGCTGACATTAATTCCCCGAAGTAACGAAGCAAATAATGGCATCGAGTCCTTAGGCGTGAGGCATTTTAGAAGCTAATACATTTACCTGCTCGATGATCGGGGGGCCTGCCAGCAAGTGTGGAGCATTCGCTAAGAGTGCTTCGGCGATCTCACCCGAAAGGTGAGCCTGACGGCCTTTTTCGTGCGGGAACGTATCAAAAATACCGAACGTTGTGGGTGAAATCTGAATGGCGTACCAGCTAATAGTTTCCGTTTCTTCTTCGGCCAGATGTAAGGCGGCTTGAATAAAATCTGCTACTTCCTGCTCTTTTCCGGGCTTCGCTTCCAGGCGAACCAGTAATGCTACGTTTACCATGATCTTCTTGTTAAATGTCATTAAATTGTGCTTTACAAAGAACTAAGAAATAAGCGAATAACAAATATTCTGTGCCAGAATTTAGAATCTCTGCAATTCTTGTGATGATTAACTTTCAACTTTTCTGTTTAGCCTGGCAACGGGCTTTTCACTTTTCTGGTTAAACCCTGCTTTTATCGCTCCTGCCTCGTAATCTTCCGATAGAAATCGGTTTATTTAAGCGATGTTTTACTAATCCTATCTTTCATCATGGAATCAACCTCTATTTCTACAAGACGGCTTAAGGCAATTCTTGGAGGTTCCGTCGGAAATCTGGTGGAATGGTACGATTGGTACACCTATTCGGCCTTTGCTCTGTATTTCTCCTCGGCCTTTTTTCCATCCGCAGATCCTACAGCCCAATTACTCAACACTGCCGGAATCTTTGCCATCGGTTTTCTCATGCGACCGCTCGGCGGCTGGCTTTTTGGTACCATCGCTGATAAGATTGGCCGCAAAAAATCCATGACCTTTTCCGTATTACTCATGTCACTGGGTTCATTACTTATCGCCGCAACCCCAACCTATCACACCATTGGCCTGGCAGCTCCGGCGATATTACTGGTCGCTCGCTTATTACAGGGCATTAGCGTGGGCGGAGAATACGGCGTTTCGGCCACCTATCTCAGCGAAATGGCCACTGCCGATCGTCGGGGCTTTTATTCCAGCTTTCAATACGTTACCCTCATCGGCGGGCAACTCATGGCTTTAGGCGTTCAATTGATTTTACAGAAGCTGTTATTAACCGAAGAGCAAATTCACGACTGGGGCTGGCGAATTCCATTTGTGATTGGAGCTCTACTTTCAGTCGTGGCCTTATACCTCCGCCAGCATTTGCATGAAACCCACGCTTTCGAAAAAACAGTAACAAAGAAAGAAAAAGGAAGCATCCGGGAGTTATTACGGCATCCTAAAGCCGTTTTCACGGTGATCGGGTTAACGATGGGCGGTACCCTCGCGTTTTATACGTACACGACTTATATGCAGAAGTTTCTGGTTAATACGGTTCATCTGACGAAGGGCCAGTCGACCCTGATTTCGTTTTTGTCTCTACTGATTTTCGCACTGTTGCAACCGCTCTTTGGGTTACTGTCTGATCGCATTGGCAGGCGGCCCTTACTGCTGGGTTTTGGTATCGCTGGTACACTCGCCACGGTTCCTTTGTTAACGGCACTCAGCCACGCTACTGGCCAATGGGAAGCCTTTGTACTCTTACTCATCGCCCTCCTTATTGTAAGTGGTTATACCAGCATTAATGCCGTAGTGAAGGCCGAGTTATTTCCCGCCGAAGTTCGGGCTCTGGGAGTAGGCTTACCGTACGCCCTGACCGTAGCCATCTTCGGTGGCACGGCTGAATACATCGCTCTGGATCTGAAAAAAGTAGGGCACGAACCTTATTTTTACTGGTACATTACCGGAGCTATTTTCATTTCGCTGCTGGTGTATGTATTTATGAAAGATACGCGGGATACTTCAAAACTGAAGGAAGACGCCTAGCTATTGGAATTCATCTTTTTGTAGAGACGCGACTTCATCGCGTCTAGCCGGAGGTGAAAATAATTGGCTAGTAATAAGTATCGCCTTTGTTGGAACACGTAACTCATTTTGAATCATCAATAAAAACCGCCTCTACCCAGACGCGATGAATCGCATCTCTACCTTACTTGCATTGCTTTTTCACGTTTGTGATCCCTGATCGTTAGGTAGTCAACTCAAAACTTCCGCCCTGGTTGGTGTCTTCACCAACCATTAGGCTTAGTAATGCTGGTGAAGACACCAGCCACGGCGGAAAATTATTTTAAATTAGCACCAAAGCCATCTCTACCCAGACGCGATAAAGTCGCGTCTCTACATTATTTACAAAACCCTAAACAACCAAAACTCTCTTCCTTATAACCATGATTAAAACTTTATTATCTGTCCTTTTTTTCTTTTGGGGATTCGTTACTGTCGGTGCCCAAACTCTTCCCGTCGTTCTTAATGAACGAGCCCGTGCTGCTACCGTTGATGAAATTCTGGAAGACCGTTTTGAACGTTTACTACCCCGATTGATGCGGGAAGAAGGTGTTGACATGTGGGTAATCATCTCGCGGGAATACAATGAAGATCCGGTTATGCGAACCATGTTACCCAGCACCTGGATTGCCGCCCGCCGTCGTACGATTATGGTTTTTTATGATCCGGGAAAAGACAAACCACTGGACAAACTCGCCATTGCCCGTTATGATGTCGGCACCTTACTCAAGGGCGAATGGGATTTGAGTGCCAATCCTGATCAGTGGGAAGCGTTAGTCAAGGTTATTCAGGAGAAAAATCCGAAGAAAATAGCTCTGAATTATTCTACCACTTACGGCCACGCCGACGGCTTGACGTATACCGAACAGGGCGAGTTCATGAAGAAGTTACCTCAAACTTTTCATGCCCGCATTCAGTCTGCCGAGCGGCTGGCCGTTCGCTGGCTGGAGACGCGTTCGGAAAAGGAAATGGTGATGTATCCCCTGATTTGTCGTCTTTCACACCAGATCATTGACGAAGCTTTTTCGGAAAAAGTGATTCAGCCGGGTGTAACCACGACAGAAGATGTCGTCTGGTATTTACGGCAGCGAGTGACTGACCTCGGGCTGGACACCTGGTTTCATCCCACCGTGGACATTCAGCGGGCGGATGAAGCAAAGTTTGATCATTTACGCACCTTCTCCAAACGTCCCGGAACGCAGGTCATCCTGCCCGGCGATTTATTACACGTAGATTTTGGCATTACCTATTTACGCCTCAACACCGACCAGCAACAACACGCGTATATTCTAAAACCCGGCGAAAAAGAAGTGCCGGATTACCTCCAGAAAGCCTTCCAAAAAGGAAATCGATTACAGGATATCCTAACGGAACGATTTAAGACGGGTAAAACCGGGAATGAAATTTTGGCGGAAGCTTTGCAACAGGCTACTCAGGAAGGTATAACTGCCAGTATTTATTCGCACCCCATTGGTTTTCACGGGCACGCCGCCGGACCAGCCATCGGGATGTGGGATAACCAGAAGTCGGTGAAAGGCACGGGCGATTATCCACTTTTTAAACAAACGGCCTATTCCATTGAGTTAAATGTATCGGTGCCGATTAAAGAGTGGAACAAGTCTGTTCGGATTATGCTGGAAGAAGATGGTTATTATGATGAGAATGGGTTCAGGTACATCGACGGTCGTCAGCGGAACATCTTCATGATTCCCCGAAAATCTGAATCCGTCCGGTAGAGACGCGGCAGGTCGCGTCTACAGGGTTAATCGTAAAAGTATTTTCACCCAAAGACGCGACCCATCGCGTCCCTACGTATATAGATCTATTCATGAATAGTTTCTTACAAAACCTTTCCCATCAAATGCCCGATTATGCGTGGAACTTATGCGTGATTGCATTTTCCATCTTAATCGGCGTTATCGTAAAGTATCTGGTCGTGCCCGTCATTAAGAAATTAACGGCGAAGGAGTTACCTTATTCCGTCTTCCGTTCTTCGATCCGGCACTTTAAATCGATTCTGATTTACTTTATTCCTATTCTGGTTTTCAATACCTTATTTCCATTAATGCACCTGGAAAAAGGAACCCGATTTGTCATTAACCGGATTCTGGAAATCAGTATTATCCTTTGCTTTACCATCATCTTAATCAAAGTAGTCCGGGTCGTTGAAGATTATTTATACCATCTGTTTGACTACAATAAAATTGATAACCTCAAGGAGCGGAAACTTCGAACACAGATTCAGTTCATCCGAAAATTTGTCATTTCCCTGATTATTATTCTGGCGGGCTCGGCGATTTTGCTCAACTTCGAAAGTATGCGTAAAATTGGAGCCGGGCTATTAACGGGCGTTGGCATTGGCGGGATTATCATCGGCTTTGCTGCTCAGAAGTCGCTCGGTAACTTACTGGCCGGCTTTCAGATTGCCTTCACCCAACCCATTCGAATTGACGATGTAGTTATTGTAGAGGGAGAATGGGGAAAAGTGGAAGATATTACCCTCACCTATGTAGTGGTTAACATCTGGGACAAACGCCGGTTGATTTTACCGATTACCTATTTCATTGAAAAGCCCTTTCAGAACTGGACCCGCACAACGGCTGAAATTCTGGGTACCGTTTTCATTTACACCGATTACACACTTCCGGTTGCTGCCGTTCGGGCGGAACACAGCCGATTGTTACGAACAAATGCCTTATGGGACGGAAAAGTAGACGTAGTGCAGGTAACTGATTTCACCGAAACCAGCATGCAGATTCGCTGCCTGATGAGCTGTCGGAATTCGGGCGATGCCTTTGATTTACGCTGTTACATTCGGGAGCATCTCATTACTTACATTCAGAATAACTACCCGGAAAGCCTATCCAGAACGCGGATTAGTCTGGAAACCAATAAGCCAGAAGGTTTTATTCCCTAGAACTCTTGGAACATCCTTTTAGAGTAAAGCAGGCTCAGCTTCTTCTCTAAACGTATGTGGATTGTTTTTGCTCTTCTGGCTGCCTTGTCGGCTGCTTGTGTCGTTGTGCTTTCTAAAGTTGGCATTAAGAACGTCGACTCCAGCGTGGCTTTCGCTGTACAATCGATCCTCATCATTATTGTAGCCTGGAGCGTAGTAGCCTGGCAGGGCAATCTGGTTGAGGTTACGCGAATTGAACGCAAAAGCTGGGTGTTCCTCATTGCTGCCGGCATTCTTACCTGCTTTTCTTCCCTGCTGAGCTTTCGAGCTTTAAAGCTAGGCGATGCGGGTCAGGTTTCCCCTATCACGAATCTGTCCTTTCTGCTGGCTCTGATTTTAGGGATTATCTTTCTGAAAGAAAAGATCAATTGGGTGGTGATTGCCGGAGCCATTCTGATGGCCATTGGTGGCGTCATGATCGCTACGGCCCGGCAATCGTAACCAACTTTATTCGTTAACCAGAATGTCTCCGTGGCCTTTATAGACACAGCTTCCGTCAATGAATTTATAATAAAGTCGTAAGGTATCTTTAGGAGCCGAGGCGGTCAGATCAAAAATATTGATCCCATTCGGAATACTATCCCGCGACAGAATTACCTTAAATTCTTTATCAACCAGGCGTATTTGCACCTGCGTGGCCTGAAGCTTCGTAATGTTTAGCTTAATCAGGCCTTTATTGGGATTGGGAAAGGCAAAAATGTTGTGATTGTGAGCCTGCGTACAGGAGGCTTCCCCCGCGGTTGGGAATAATTTAGCTTCCTGTTCAACCCAGGTGTCGTTAAATCGCCAATCCGTAGTATCTCTCCTCGCAATAATGCCGACATCGTTCGATTCGGTAATGCCCGTGAAGTAAATCTTTTTAGGGGTTTCTTCTTTTTCAGGTTCAGGGTCTTTATTACAAGCCAGCAGGGTTGCAAAGACTAGCAAGTGCGTTAACTTTTTCATGGCGGTAAGCTTATAGTGATAACTGAAGGTAATACTTTATTACTTGAAAAAAGAAACGGTCCATCTAAATATCCGGCCTCCTTTTCTTCGAAAAATTTAACGCTCTTTCAGAACCATATCAATGGTAATCGCAGTAGAAACAATGGCGATCTTACGGGTATCTTCTGCTACCGACTCTTCGATAGAAACTACGTATTTATCGGCTGAAGTAAAGATTTCTCGCATCGCCCCGTTCCATTTTTTGGAAATGCTTCCAATGGGCATGGCATGGGCGTCGGTGATAGTGAAATCCCAGGCTTTCCAGTCGCCGTTTATTTCGGCAATGGTCTGGTCATCTTGATCTGTAATAATAAATCGGGGCTTGAATAGTTTGAACTTCTGCTTAATTGAACCAATAGTTACCCCATTCGAATCAGTAATACTAATTTTAGACAGGAACAGCGTCCATCCCCGACTAATGGTAGCTTGAACCATCCCATTTGTATCCAGAATTTCCAGGGTAAAGGGCATCATCTTTTTCAGATCACCAATGACCCTTAAGGCTTTGTGGAACCCAGAAACTCTCTGCTGAATTAAGCCAATTTCTTCGCCTTCCCTATTAAAGACTTTGTAAGCATTAGAGAATTTAAAAAGGCCTATTTTTTCGTCAATAACAAATTCGTTGTAGTCGAAGAATTGAGGATACTTGGGTACGTTCATAGCAAATGGTTTAAGGTAAAAGTAAAGCCCAAGTATACTCAAATTATCTGAAGATAATGTAAAAAGACCTGCAAGGTTTCCCTCACAGGTCTTAACAAACAGGCAATAAAATCCAAAAAACTTAGCTCAGTTTAGCTACTGCGGCTTTGATACGATCACAAGCTTCAGCCAGTTGCTCGTCAGCAGCAGCGGTAGAAATCCGCATACAGTTAGGGGCACCGAAACCAGAGCCCGCTACCGTAGCAACGTGAGCCTGATCGAGTAACCAGTTGCAGAAATCGTCTGAGTTATGAATAGTCGTCGTACCGTCAGACTTACCGAAGTAAGCACTGATGTCGGGGAAAGCATAGAATGCTCCGTCGGGTACGTTTACTTTGAAGCCGGGAATTTCTTTCAGCTTACCTACCACCAGTTCACGGCGACGCTGATACGCTTCTTTCATTTTCTTAGCATCGTCCAGAGGACCGTTGAAAGCCGCTACGGCTGCTTTCTGAGCGATAGAGTTTGTACCCGAAGTTACCTGACCCTGTAATTTTTCAACACCATCGGCAATCCATTTGGCGGCTCCGATGAAACCAATCCGCCAGCCGGTCATGGCATGGCCTTTCGCTACACCGTTCACGGTAATCACCCGATCCTTAATTTCAGGAATCGAACCGATGCTGAAGTGACCTTCAGCCGTGAAATTGATGTATTCGTAGATTTCATCTGCTACCACGAACACGTTTTCATGACGAGCCACTACGTCGCCAATCGCCCGTAATTCCGCTTCTGAATAAACGGAACCCGTAGGGTTATTGGGAGAGGCAAACATTACTACCTTCGTTTGGGGCGTAATGGCTGCTTCGAATTGCTCCGCCGTAACTTTGAAGTTATTATCAAAAGCACCATCAAGAACCACTGAAGTTCCTTCGGCGAGCTTTACCATTTCAGAGTAACTAACCCAGTAAGGAGCGAAAATTACTACTTCGTCACCGGGGTTTACCAGCACCTGTAATACATTAGCCAGCGAGTGTTTAGCACCCGTAGACACTACGATATTTTCAGGTTTCCAATCAATATTATTATCACGCTTCAACTTATCGGCAATGGCCTTCCGTAAGTCGGGATAGCCAGCAACGGGTGAATAACCGTGGAAACCATCATCGATGGCTTTCTTGGCGGCTTCGCAAATGTGTTGCGGGGTTTTAAAATCGGGCTCCCCAACGGAAAGGCTAATCACCTTGTGTCCTTGGGCGGCCAGTTCGCGGGCTTTTTTCGTCATGCCCAACGTCGACGACTCTTCCAACGCGTTGATACGGTCGGCTAGTCTCACTTCCTGTTCTGCCACTGCCATTTGAATAAATGAATTTGTGATTAATTGATCGGTAATTGCCGTAAGGCTAAATCGGCGGCAAAGGTACGTGTTTTCAAAACAAGATTAAACGAAGGACTGGCTGATTTTTAATAAAGAAATTAATTATTTACCAAAGCGTTAATAAAACGCTGTCTTTCTTAAAGATATGAAAAAAAATGGAGCCATTTCCAGCCCAGATTTACGAGGACCCGCTTTATAATAATT
This sequence comes from Siphonobacter sp. SORGH_AS_0500, assembly GCF_031453245.1. NCBI lineage: Bacteria > Pseudomonadati > Bacteroidota > Cytophagia > Cytophagales > Cytophagaceae > Siphonobacter > Siphonobacter sp. SORGH_AS_0500. The sequence goes on along the minus strand of NZ_JAVIYT010000001.1, from coordinate 1,078,382 downwards.
CTTCGACAGCCTTCCGAATTCCATTGGAAATATCGTCCGTGGGTAAATCATTATAATCCTTTCCGAAAGGATCTTCAATTTCCTCCGCGATTTCCTCCAGACTGGTTAATACGTAGAAAATGAACAGCACCATCGGGATCACGGAGTAATGCAGGGAAACTACGTAACCAAAAGGCAGCGAAAGGCAGTAAATGGATATAAACTTCTTGAGGAACAGACTATAAGAAAAAGGAATCGGCGTTTTCTTGATTCGCTCGCAGGCTCCGCAAATATCAGTAAAGGACTGAAACTCGGGGTTCAGTACCAGCAAATGTTCAGGCCGAATGATTCCTTTCTGGTATAACTCATCCATTTTTCCGAAAATTCGCATCGCCATCTGGTTCGGTAAATGATTTTCCTGCTTCAAATCCGTCGTCCGAAAACCGGGAGCTTCTTTCAATTCTTCGGCAAGAAAATACCCTCTTAAATGATTTTTTAAAGTAAAGGCGTAATTAGGAATCATGTAGCGAAAGAAAGCCCGGTCTTCTTCATTGGTAGCAGGAATAATGTGGGCTAGCTTAATGGCCAGATTGCGGGAGTTATTGACTAGTGAGCCCCAAAGTTTTCGTCCTTCCCACCAGCGATCATAAGCCGAATTAGTCCGAAAGACGAGTAACAATGACATTACAAAGCCCAGTAAAGACTGCACAGTGGCGATGCTTTGCAAGTGATAATTAGGTCCGGGTTTCCAGAACTCAAGGACAACGACGGCAACAATCGTTGTGTAAACGGTCATTGCACCTAACAGGGGAGCGAGCCGATTGATCGTTTCGGCTTTATGAATCCGAAAAACGGCCTTGAACCAGTCTTTGGTATTATACTCAACCATGATTTTGTTGTTGGTTGTTGTTTCGTAAGTGATTAGTTGTAAGGAGGGACGTAATAATCGTTGTAAAAAATCATTCAAGCACCTAAACATACGAATGGTTCTGGTTTAGTAACCGTTCATAATCGACACCAACCAAAAACGGATAACCCGCATCAAATCTAATCTTTCGGCTATAACTTGCATCTTATCATATACGACATCAACTCCTTTGTACATGCGGCATCTATTATTGACTGCTCTGGGAGCTTTGCTGCTGGCTCAAAGCCCGGCTCTGCGTGCCCAGACTCCCCCTGAAACCTTGCTATTACGGCAGCCCACCTTATCAAAAACGCACATTGCCTTTACTTATGGGGGTGATCTCTGGATTGCGAATCGGGACGGGTCACAGCCCCGTCGATTGACCATTGCTCCCGGAACGGAAACGGGCCCTTTGTTTTCGCCCGACGGCCAGACCATTGCCTTCACCGCAAATTACGATGGTAACGTTGACGTATACACCATCTCCATTAACGGCGGCGAACCTAAGCGTATTACCTGGCATCCCAGTGCGGACATCGTACGAGGCTGGTCACCCGATGGGAAACATTTGCTGTTTACGTCCACGGGGGAGTCCATGACGCCCCGTTATGCCAAGTTATTTACGGTTTCGCTAAATGGTGAGCTACCTCAGCAATTACCCTTCATCATGACGGGTAACTGGGGCAGTTATTCGCCCGACGGCAAAACGCTGGCTTATACCACCATTTCCGATGCCTTTAATACTTGGAAGCGGTATCGCGGGGGAATGACAACGCCCATTCGGCTCGTGGATTTGAAAACGCTGGAATCGGAAATTATTCCGCACGTGAATGCCTCAGATGTGCAACCCGTCTGGATTGGTTCGAAGATCTATTTCCTGTCGGATCGAAACCGGATCATGAACGTCTTCGAGTTTGATCGTTCTACGAAACAGGTTCGTCAGGTTACCAACTATACCGATTACGACGTCAAAACACTGACGGGCAATGGCTCGGAATTAGTGTTCGAATACGCCGGTCGCCTCCACACCCTCGAACCCGCTTCGGGCAAAGCGACAGCCATCCCTGTTAGTATTTCTCCCGAAATTCTGGCCTTACGCCCCACCTGGAAGAACGTATCCAGCATGATTCGTAGTGCGAGTCTGTCACCCAGTGGCGTTCGGGTTGCTCTGGAAGCTCGCGGCGATATTTACACCGTTCCCGCCAAAAAAGGCGATTGGCGTAACCTGACTCATGCGGATGGCTCCCATGAACGAAATCCAATCTGGTCACCCAAAGGAGACAAAATTGCTTACGTTTCTGACGCTTCCGGTGAGTATCAGCTGTATCTGGTGGATCAGAAAGGCGAGAAAGAGCCCGAAGTTATTTCGCTCGGCGATCCTTCCTTTTACCGACTTGATGAGTTTTCTCCCGATGGTAAAAAGATTCTGTATCAGGATAAAAAATTAAATCTCTGGTACATGGATTTATCGGCGAAAAAACCCGTAAAAGTCGCTACCGATACCTATGGCCCCAGTAACAGCCTGGAGGGACATTTCTCACCCGACAGTAAATGGATCGTCTTCTCTGAAAAACAGAAAAACTATTTCAATACGATCTTCCTCTACGAAGTGGCGACGGGTAACCGTACGGCCATCACGGATGGAAAAAGCGACGTCAATAATCCGGCCTTTAGTCGCGATGGCAAATATCTGTTCTTTACCGCCAGCACCAATACGGCAACGACCGTGAGCGGCCTGGACATGAGTGCGTACGACCGCCGGGTAACGAGCAGTATATACGTAGTAGTATTGAATGCGAAAGATCCTTCCCCATTCGCTCCCGAATCGGACGAAGAGAAAGGTTCTGACTCGGAAAAAGCGAATGATGAGAAGAAAGCAGACGAGAAGAAGTCCGATAAGAAAGACGACAAAAAAGCTAGTAAGAAGTCCGAAGACAAGAAAGACGAACCCAAGAAGGATGAGTCCAAGAAAGATGACGCGACGCCGAAGATCGTCGTGGATCTGGAGGGCATTGGCCAACGCATTCTGGCACTCCCTATTCCGTCGGCTGCTCTCGGTAATCTGGCCGTAGCAGACGGTGGTAAGCTATTCTACGTCAATTATGGTGACGCGATTACCAGTCCGGCTCTGCATCGGTTTGACCTCAAAGAGCGTAAAACTGAACCTTTCCTGCCCGGAATAGGAAATTATACCCTCAGTGCCGATGGCAAAAAGCTGTTGTACTTTGGAGGGAGCTCGAACATCGGTATTGTTGACGTTGGCGGTAAAGCGAACCCCGGCGATGGTAAAATTGAAGTAACGAACCTTCAGGCCCAGATTAATCCCAAGCACGAGTGGAAACAGATGATCGATGAATTCTGGCGAATCGAGCGGGATTACTTCTACGTGCCCAACATGCACGGAGCCGACTGGAAGGCCGTAAAAGAAAAATACGCCAAATTTCTTCCATACGTTTCACATCGCTCAGACCTGAATTATGTTATTGCTGAAATGATGGGTGAAATGGTTGTGGGCCATAACTACGTTTCAGGCGGTGATTTTCCCGAAGTAAAACCTATTCAGATAGGTCTGTTAGGGGCTGACTACGAAACGGATAATGGTTTTTATCGCTTTAAGAAAGTTTACAACGGCGAAAACTGGAACCCCAACCTGAAGGCTCCTTTAACTCAACCCGGCGTAAACGTTAAAACGGGAGAATACTTAATTGCCGTCAATGGTCGACCTTTAAGAGCCACGGATAACGTATACAGTTTCTTCGAAAACCTTGTAGGTAAGCAGGTAGTCTTAACGGTTAATACTAAACCATCCGAAACCGGAGCCCGGAAAGTAACCGTCGTGCCGATTTCTAATGAAATAGGGCTTCGGCAGATGAATTGGGTGGAAGAAAATCGCAAAAAGGTAGATGCGGCCACCAACGGAAAAGTAGCGTACGTCTACTTACCTAACACGGGCGGAGACGGCTATGAGTTCTTCAATCGGTATTACTACAGTCAACTTGACAAAGATGCTGTCATCATCGATGAACGCTTCAACGGGGGTGGCTTCGTAGCCGATTACATCATTGATATGCTTAATCGACCCCTGCTTAGTTATTGGGGTAGCCGCGAAGGCCGTCCGTTCTCCTCTCCTGCCGCTTCTATTTATGGACCTAAAGTAATGATTGTCAATGAGTACGCAGGTTCGGGAGGGGATGCTTTACCCAACTTCTTCCGCCGCCGGAATTTAGGTACTATTATTGGTAAAAGAACCTGGGGAGGACTGGTCGGTATTTCCGGGTATCCTTCTTTAATTGACGGAGGATCAGTGACTTCCCCCAGCTTCGGCATCTTTACACCCGATGGCAAATGGGAGGTTGAAAACATCGGGGTAGCTCCTGACATTGAAGTAGAAATGGCACCCAAAGACACCCAAAATGGGAAAGATCCGCAACTGAATAAAGCCATTGAAACCATACTGGATCAGTTGAAAAAGAATCCAGTGAAGCGTCTGGAGACTGCTCCACAACCAGACACGCGTGCTAATAACTAGATTAGATTATTTAAATTATCAAAAAAGAGTTCGTCCAAAAGGCGAACTCTTTTTTGATTAATTATCCTCATATAACCGGTAATTATACTAACAAATGTTATTGTAATTTTAGTATTAAGTAGCGATTAAAGCCTACCTATTCTGACTCGTATTTAATTAGAGCTATTTACTAAAGGTTTTCTTTTTTTTAAAAAATTAAATACGGATTAAAAATAAAATACGTACAATTATTAATAGATTTAAATTATTGATAGTCAACGAATTACTAAACATATACACTTGTAAAAATATCATTTATAATGACTATATTTTTATTTTCAGAGCGTACCTTCAACAAAAATGGTGTGCGATTAATGCATACTTAGCATTTAATTTATGATCTTTGCGGCCAATTTATCATTCGAACAATCAGCTCTTTAGAGCCTGTTTATAAAGCACAATACCTAACATCGTTTACTCCAACCTACTTGTATTGATTCGTCATTCAAGTAAAACGATGTTCATTACTGGCGGTTATCTGACAAACCATTATTCACATGAATAATGGTTTTCTTTTTAATTAGACTTTTCTCCTTTTACTTACAGAATAGAGCGAGACTTAGGTTTAGTATTCAAATAATATCCTTTATCTTATATTAAATGTGATTTTCTTTAATCTATCATTTTTGGTTATTTTCACTCATTCCTAGTATCTTGCTTCCTACCTCTACCATTAATCTATTTTACCAGTGCGAACTACTGCTGATTTTCAGTCGGAGCGACTGATTTCTATGGACGTCTATCGGGGCTTTGTGATGTTTCTGATGATGGCCGAAGTATTACAGTTTTCCCAGATTTCTGAAGCCTTTCCCCAAAGTACGTTCTGGGCTTTTTTAGCTCATCACCAAAGCCATGCAGAATGGCTGGGTTGCACCTTACACGATTTGATCCAGCCGTCTTTTACTTTTCTGGTGGGTGTAGCTCTGCCCTATTCGTTAGCTAGTCGGCAGGCCAAACAGCAATCATATCGGCTTCAGCTCCGACATACCATTCAACGTTCGCTGATTCTGGTCCTATTAGGTATTTTTCTGCGTTCCGTCGGACGTAGTCAGACTAACTTTACTTTTGAAGATACCTTAACCCAAATTGGCTTGGGTTACCCTTTTCTTTTCCTCTTAGCCAATCAGCCCAAGCGACAAGCCTGGAAAGCCTTATTCATAATACCCTTTTTGTACTGGCTGGCTTTCCTGCTTTTTCCCGTTCCAGCTATTGATCCCCAAACCGTTGGTGTCCCCGCCGACTGGCCTTGTCATTTCACGGGATGGGCTGCCCATTTTAATAAAAATACGAACCTGGCCTGGGCTTTCGATACCTGGTTTCTGAATCTTTTCCCTCGTGAAAAGCCCTTTCTTTTCAATCAAGGCGGTTACGCAACGCTGAGTTTCATTCCTACTCTAGCGACTATGATTCTGGGCCTACAGGCGGGAAAATGGCTAAAAGCAGGGTTACCCGGAGAACTCTTAATGCGAAGATTTATTTTTATGGGTATTGCGGGTTTAGGACTAGGATGGCTATTTACCATCACCGGGATTTGTCCGTCTGTCAAACGCATCTGGACTCCCTCCTGGGTTTTGTTCAGCGGAGGCTGGTGCTTTCTTTTACTCGCCGGATTTTATTACGTTGTAGATATGCTGAAGTTTCGAAGCTGGGCTACCTTTTTTGTCGTCATTGGCATGAATTCCATTGCCGCTTACGTCATCGCTCATCTCTTGGAGCCCTTCATCGCCGACACCTTCCAGACTCACTTAGGGCCTTCCGTCTTTTTAATTTTCGGGGAAGTTTACGAGCCTTTAACCAAGGGTATTTTTGTTTTGGCGGGCTACTGGCTCATTTTGTATTACCTATACCGAAAGAAAATCTTCATACGGATTTAATCTTCTATTTCGATCACTAATAAAAGGGCATGGCTGGAAAGAGCTTCAAATTCTACTTTCCGGCCATGCTTCAGTGATAAGCCATCCCGACTCTCGAGCAGGCGATCCTGCACTTCAAACGCTCCTTCAATGACGAAAACAAAGACACCGGCCCCCAGCTGAGTGATTTGATACTCCGACTGCATACGTCCATCGTACTTACCGATAAAGGCCCGATAGTTACTGACATTCGCTGGCTTTTGTAGAGGTAAGAATGTATTCCTTTCTGTGAGGTCAATCTTTTCAATGACCAATCGCTCTTCAGCTTTTGGATTCTTAATCCAGATTTGCAGGAAATTAATCAGCGTATCCGGGTAAGGATTCGTGATTTCATAACTTCCGGCCTGCGTGGACAGGTGCAGGATTTCGCCCGGCGAAGCGAACCCTTTTCTACCATCGGCCAACCGATATTGTAAACCGCCGGACAGGGGAATAATCATCACTTCCGTGCCCTGTTCTACGTGCATACCCAGCGTCGCTTCTGCGGCCAGTGTATCATCATTCAGCACCTGCAAGACTCCAAAAGGCATGCGGCCTTCCGCCTGATAGGTGCCGAAATTAAACGTGTGCAAACTTCTGAACCAGTCCAGTCCGGAATACCCTCGCTGACCAGATAGGTAAATTCTAGCCTCGGAGGAATCATTCATTACCTTAGCACTCATGAGCTTCAATCGAATGAATAGTTAAAAAGGGTTGCAATGGGATTAAATCCGTTTCGACCTCCTCGCCCTTCCTCAACGCTTCCCGACTATCTTCATAGGCAATAAGCAGGTTGGGGCCAACGGTATCAATCCATGTGAGCGGTTCGGTATAAAAGTAAATCGCAACGGCGTGCTCTTCTTTTCGCTGCATGTGCGAATGAATGATCTCAAAACGAAAGTTTTGAAAGGGAAGACACCGCTTTCCATACGCATTACTCACATCGGGAATCAGGCCTTTTAACTGCCGGATATACCCAACCGCTGCCGTGCTCACCAGGGAATGCAGGCGATCGGCCTGCGGAATGTGGGTTACTAACTCAGCAAAGGTTTGATACTTACCTTGCTGATCGTAAAACTGAGCCTGCATGAAAAACTCCCGATGAGTATCTTCAAAAACCTGCCGATCCCAGGCCTTGTCCGAAGCCGCATTAATCACCTTCCGATAACCTAATCGTATCATACGTGTGGTCCACATCTCTAGTCGCTATGTAAAAGTCTAGATACCGTCTATCCAGACCTTCCTGTAAATTTAGGCACTTACCACAATGGTATGAGTAATAACATACCCCTCAGCAATACTGCCCGTCAAGGTACCCAGCTCCAGAGAAACCGAATCCGAGAATACATTATCTCTGGCGTTGGTAGTGTCCTGCTTTCCTTTTTTATAATAATTGGTTGCGGTGGTATAAATCGTGTTGGTAACATCCTCGGGGAAGGCGATCTGAGTTACTAATAACGACTTGCCGCTGGCGTTATAAATGTGCACATGAATGTGCGTAGCCCGACCGGAATACCAACCGGGAAAGATTGACGTAAAGGTGACCAAAGCCCGCAGTATCCGTCGTCTGGCGACCACGTAAGAAATGTACCGAAGCATAATTGGTTGATTGCATCTGCGTCCCCCCGTATTCGGAATAGTTACCGTCGGCATCGCAGTGCCAGATGTCTACTAAAGCTCCGGCCAGGGCGGCACAACTGTTATTTTTGTTCTGAATGGTAATCTTGATCGTGAAAGGTAAACCCGTACGGTCGGAACGAATGTCATTGGTAACCAGCGAGCTGGGTGATTTCGTAGGGAAAGGGCCTTCCGTTTCCGAAGGCGTGGAAGTACAACTGCCCGTACTGGTACCACTACCCGAACCTGATCCTGAATCGGTATCAGGGGTTGTACTTTCGGTATCTTTTTTGCAGGAGCCAGTTAGTGGAGCAACAGCCATCAGGCCTAAAGCGGTAAAACCTCGTTTTAAAAAATCTTTACGTTCCATCGTTTGCTTATGGTGAGTAGTTCAGTGAATAATACGTTCAACTACCGGGCAACGTTGCAAGCCTTTGGAGCTTTGAGGTAAACACCCGAAATGTCTCGGTAAATGACTAGTTGCGGAAGCGTTTCTGGAAGTCAGCTTCGTAACTGGCTCCAATCGGAATCTCTTCATTGCCGAGTACAATGATCTTATTCCGCACCGATTCAATCCTGGAAAAAGGTACAATGAACGAGCGGTGAACTCGGATGAATTCATCATCGGGTAATTGCTGCATCAGGCTTTTCATGGTCAGTCGGGCGACGATGGGCTTACTTTGCTTTAGATGAATTTTCAGGTAATCGTCCAGTCCTTCGATGAATAGAATATCTGAAACATCAATTTTATGTACGCTGTAATCAGCCCGAATGTAGAGGTAACGCGAAGGTTCCGATTGATTCAGAAAGCGATAATACTCGCTGGCTTTGGTAACCGCCTGCTGAAAACGTTCAGCCGTAAAGGGTTTCAATAGATAATCGACGGCCTGAAGATTAAAACCCTCCACGGCGTATTCCGCGTAAGCCGTTGTAAAAATAACCATGCATTTTTCGGGTAAAGTTCGGTAGAAATCAATCCCGGAAATGGCGGGCATATTAATGTCCAGAAAGAGCAGATCGACCGGATTTTCCTGCAAAAATTGCAATGCTTCGGCGGTGCTGGTGAACGTCTTCAAAAGCTCCACTTCTGCCCCCTTACTGCAAAAATGGGTAATAATGCGAAGGGCGGGCGGTTCATCATCAATGGCAATCGCTTTCATAACTTTAGGGTTAGTTCAATCGTAAAAGTGTTCTCGGTATCCTGAATGTGCAGGTCATGGCGATCTGGATAGAGTAATTCCAAGCGGGCTTTGGTATTTCGTAACCCAATCCCACCAGCATTTTCGTCGGAGGGTACAAGGCGTACTTTCTGGTTAAAAACGAACAACCGTAACTGGTGTTCGTCCACCCTTACCCGAATGATTATTTCCGATCTTCCTTCCGGGTTTACTCCGTATTTAAACGCATTTTCAATGAATGAAATCAGTAGCAACGGAGCAATTTTTTGCTGAGACGCTTGTCCCTGATTGCTATACTGTAGCTGCACGGTATCATCCAGCCGGATTTTCTGAAGAGCCACGTACTGCTCAATATAATCCAGTTCCTTTTTCAGCGGAACCAGATCATTCTGAGCATCGCGAATCACGTACCGCATGAAAGACGATAACTGTACAATGGCATCAGCGGTAGCATCTGATTTTTCGATCGCCAGCGAATAAATACTGTTGAGGGTATTAAAGAGAAAATGAGGGTTTATTTGAGCTTTCAGGTACGATAACTCCGTCTGCAGACGATCCTGCTCGGATTGCTGCCAGCGGTCGTTAATGCGAAGCGACAAGGATAGAAAAAGGGCCAGCAAAAACATGAATAACTTCTGACTCAGGGCAAAATCCAGCGGTGGTTTTTCCCAAAATTCCTGCGGTGGAGGCAAGTTCTTTTCCTCCCCTGACGGCATAACCCAGGACCGCGAGAATTCCTCCTGGCGGGGTCGCTCCCGTTTAAAATCTTCCCTGGGGAATGTTCCAACAATGCATAAAAAAGCCATGAATGAGAGGCCCGCAAAGACTACGTATTTCTTCGGAAAGAAAAAACGGGGAATCAGGACGAAGTAACTCAGGTAAAAAAAGGCAACAATTAATACCGTTGAAATCAGGTTACTCCGCTCGTGTGGATTGGTGCCTAGTTGTAATAACTCAGGAAAACCATACGGCGAAAAAACGTAAGGCAGAATGAAAAATGCTACGCCGGCGATTACCAGTCCCAGCGTTCGATAGATACTTTTTTTCATGCCTTTGTTTCGGATTGTATTTCTGATGCTGAAACTACAAAAGTGAATTCCAAAGCAAAAATCTGTACGGTAAACAGCCGGAATCCGTAGGTTTGTAGCTTTCTGATCTTATACTCTACTCCTATGTCTATTGATTTGGCTCCCATTACCCGACACCTTCGGGCCATGTACGGCTCCCGGCTACTGGTGGCGGCAGTTAACCACTTTCAGATTTTTGAATTATTTAAAAAGGGTCCGCTTTCTTTTTCTGATTTACAGAAAAAATTAAAACTGAAAGATCGTCCCGCCTACGTACTTATTCCCAGCTTGTGTGCGATGGAATTACTGGCGTATACGCCTGAGGGTACGCTCGAACTCACGGAACTGGGCACCTACCTGAGCGAATCAAATCCGGATAATCTGATTGGGTATGTAGGACTTGAAAAGGATGATTCGGGCGTATTGGAAATGGTTACCCGCCTGAAAAATGACGGTCCTCTGGATACTTCCGAAGGATTTTCCTACGTAAAAGAAGGCGAAGGTCCCTCGCCAATGGACGATGCCGAAGCAGCCCGTTTCTTTACCCTAGGTCTGGCCGGAAGAGCCCGGAAGCTGTCGCCGCTGGTAGCGGCCCGCTTACCTCAAAGTCAGGGGCATTTGCTGGATGTAGCAGGAGGTTCGGGTTATTATACCTTTGAATGGTTACGGCTGAATCCGGGAGCAACGGCCACCTTGTTTGACCGTCCGCAGGTGCTGGAAGTGGCGAAAGAGTTACTGGAAGAATTTAGTACGAGTGGAAAAGAAGGAGCCGATTCAGTCAAAGAACGCCTAACCTTCCACCCCGGCGACATGCTGACCGACGAGTTACCCGAAACGGATGTATTACTGGCCGCCAGCCTTTTTCACGACTGGCCTACTGAAACCTGTTTATTACTAGCCAAACGTTTTGCGGCGGCTCTACGACCCAACGGCGAAATCTGGGTGCATGATACATTTTTGCATGATACCCTGGATGGCCCCAAACCCGCAACCGATTATTCGGCGGCCTTGTTCTGGGCGACCAAAGGACGAATTTACAGTCGGCAGGAACATGGAGAATGGTTTAAATCGGTTGGTTTAACACCCTTGGGTGATGCCATCCCCACGCAGTTGGAATACGGTTTGATTGGAGCCCGAAAAGAGGATTAACAAGCCGAAAAAAACCGGGGCTATTTCATTTTAGCAAAAAATAACCCCGGTTTTTTATTAATTAATTGTGAACGGGAGCCACCGTTTCAAAGGCTTCCGCTAACAATTCAAACGTCCGTAAACGATCTTCGAAGTGGTAAGTCATGGTCGAAGCCATGATTTCATCGACGTCATATTCGATAGCCAGACGGGTTAATTCGTCCTTTACCTGATCGGGCGTTCCCGATACCACCCGGTCGGCATGAACGTAACGAAGTCGGTCTTCTTCAGCCAGTGTAAACTCGTAATCTTTGATGGTTTCGTAATCATCTACGCCTTCAAAGCGTCCTTTATCCATTTGCACCAATCTATAGTCCAGCACCTTACGTAGTTGCCGAGCTTTCTCTTCGGTATCGGCACAAATGACAAACAGAGCCAATAAGGCAGCGGGCTCTGCCATCGTTTCGGAAGGTCGGAATGAACGTTTATACTGCTCGACAATTTGCGGCGAAACTTGTCCATTGATGAAACGGGCCACGGCCAGACCCATGCCATACTGGGCGGCTAACTGACTACTACCGCCGCTTGAACTTAAAATCCACTGAGCCGGAATCGTATCCGCCTGCGGCACGGCCAGGATGGGACCGTACTGCGTTCCGGCGGAATCTGTGAAGAAAGTTTGCAGATAATCGAGCTGTTGACGGTAACTTTGCTCACTGAAGTCGTTGGATGGATTAAGTAAAGCCGACGAAATGCGGTCTCCACCGGGAGCACGCCCCATCCCGAGGTCAATGCGACCGGGAAAAAGTGATTCGAGTAACCGGAAATTTTCCGCCACTTTTAAAGCACTGTGATTGGGCAACATGATCCCACCGGAACCCACCCGAATGCGTTCGGTTTCGTCAGCCAGCTTTACCATCAAAACTTCAGGAGCAGACCCGGCAATGGCCGCAGCGTTATGGTGTTCAGAAACCCAGAAACGGGTATATCCCCACTGATCTGCCTTTTTAGCTACGGTTATGGTTTGTTGCAGGGCATTGCGGGCGGAACCACCTTTGTGAACAGGAGATTGATCCAATATGCTTAGTCGAAGAGGCTTGCTCATACAATTTGTATTAATCGGTGTTTTAAGTACATATTTTCAATACACTAAACACAAACAATAAATATAAATGAGGCTGATTATGAACAGAGTATAAAAAATTTTGTTCTTTAGAAAAGAGAAGTTGATTTTTGTACTAAAATTCGATTTGCCCGTTTGATATTTACAATGAGTAGAAATACGAAATCAAGCATGTAAGTGCTCTTTTTCCCATTTTTAAACAATTAACCATTAAACGTTTTCGAAAGCCATTCGTTCCTCTTCGGAGTTTTTCCGAAGGAAGTGGTTCAGTTTTTTAGGCTTCGAGCGTTGTCCATCGCTTTGTCAAATGCTTGATTTAAATGATCTTTCGCTAAATATTCCTGAAACCACCAAGCCGCGTGTTGTCATCATTGGAGGTGGATTTGGAGGAATTAACCTGGCTCAAAAACTTCCCGGGAAGTCTTTTCAGGTGGTTATGCTCGACAAACAGAACTATCATGGGTTCTGGCCTCTCCTCTATCAGGTTGCAACGGCAGGTCTGGAAGCCGACGCGATTGCAGAGCCTCTTCGGAAAATGTTTGATGAAGAGTATGAGGACTTTCACTTTCGTCCGGTTCGCGTAACGAGCATTAGCCCCGAAACAAAAACCATTACGACGTTAATTGGTGATTTGAAATACGATTATCTGGTTATCGCCACTGGTACGAAGTCTAACTTCTTCGGTAATGATCAGATCAAGCAGAATTCTTTTCCGCTGAAGAAAATTACGGATGCACTGAACCTGCGTAGCCAGATTCTGCAAAGCTTCGAGAAAGCAAACATGACGACTAACGCCGAGTTACGTCAGAGCTTGCTGAACATCGTGATTGTAGGTGGTGGCCCAACGGGCGTTGAAACGGCAGGTGCCTTAGCCGAAATGCGTAAACACGTATTACCCGGCGATTATCCAGGCATGGATTTCAGCAAAATGAACATCTATCTGGTGGAAGGTCTGGATCGGGTATTACCTCCGATGTCACCCGAGTCGAGCCAGAAGACGCAGAAATACCTGGAGAAAATGGGCGTAATCGTAAAAACGAAAACGCTGGTGGAATCGTACGACGGCGAAACCGTAACCTTTAAAGGTGGTGAGCAAATCAAAACACAAACGCTGGTTTGGGCGGCGGGTGTTTCCGGTGCAACGATTAAAGGTATTCCTGAAACAATTATCCAGCGTGGCGGTCGTTACCCCGTAAACCTGTTTAACCAGATTGAAGGGTATACGGACATTTTCGCTATTGGTGACATCGCGATGATGAAGTCAGAGAAATATCCGAATGGTCACCCCGGCGTAGCTCAGCCCGCTATGCAACAGGGTGTGCATTTAGCGAAGAACCTGAAGCGTATGTTAGCCGGACAGGAAATGACGCCATTCAATTACTTCGATAAAGGTTCACTCGCCATCATTGGTCGGGCACGTGCAGTAGCGGATTTACCCGGTAAAATCAACCTGGGTGGTATTATTGCCTGGTTTGCCTGGCTATTCGTTCACATTTATTACCTGATTGGTTTCCGTAATAAACTGGTAGTGTTGAGTAACTGGCTGTATCGTTTCTTCACTTACGAACGCGGTACCCGTCTGATTATCCGTCCGTTTATTCGGAAGGGGGACAAGGCTACGGAAGTATTTATGCATAAACAGCAAGCTGATTAAATTTTGGCTTACAGCTATGAAAAAGGGATTCGGTGTCATTACCGAATCCCTTTTTTTGTTGAATGAATGGTTAATAGTAAATACTTTGTAGGCATCTCTCCGATTTGAAAAGTTATTACTTATCCAATCCATTACTCCTACACAACTAACAACCATCAACTACTTTAAATAAATGGCTCGAAAATTCTTCACGCTTTCCGCAATTTCGGGGCCGTTATTTTCCCACTTGTATTCGTATTCTGCTGAAATCGGGCCTTTGAATTTCTGACGTTTCAGTTCTGCAATTACTGCCGGAATATCACATACGCCCGTACCCCATACGACGTCGTGTGTTTTGGGGGCTTTCTCTTCGAGGTCCTTGAAATGCATGCCTAGTACGTGACCTTCTAGCTTTTTCAGACATTCCACGGGATCTAATCCCGAACGAACCCAGTGGCCAATATCCGAGCAGGAACCCAGGTAAGGATTAGTACCAATAACCGATAAAACCGAATCAGGATGCCAGTAATGCGAAGGCTTGGGATGATTATGCAACGCGACATTAATCTTGTATTTCTTAGCCAGTTCGCCAATGTAGGAAATCTGTTTAACGTCCGGCTCGGTGTTGATATTACGAATGCCCATTTCCTTCGCAAATTCAAAGAGCGATTTCCATTCGGCTTCGTCTTTTGCCCGCACCACGCCATAAGCGACCAGCGTAAGTCCCCGATCTTTCAGTAACTTTTTCACCGCCTGACGCGTATCCGCATCCATCGTGAAATTCATAGTTCCGGCAATGCCGCCGCCAATTTGCTGGGTGGGGAAAGCTTCGACGTATTTCAGGCCGCAGCTATCAATTTTTCGTAAGGCTTCGCTAAAGGGAAATAATCGAAACGAGTAAGACTGAGCTCCCAGCATCCAGCCCGATTTAGATTCAGGTGTTTTCTGAGCGAAGAGGTTTCCCATCAGCAATACCGTACATAGTAAAAGGAAGGCTTTTTTCATTGAATTTAGAGGTATAATGAATGTCCGATAAATATCAGAACTATTTCCAGAATAACCATAACGCTAATAAATGTTAAAATACGGCCTTACCACTGCTTATGGTATAAACTTCTACGTATCTAAAGTATCCAATACCCGTTAACTCACTAGCCCTGAATTTAACATTTTTTAGGTAGCGAATCCACCATAAATTACTCAACTTTAAAGCTTTAAAAGAATCCTCATCGATTCATACCAGCCATGAAAACATCCCGAATCATCGCTTTGGTCTGCTTGCTAACCACTGGACTGGGCATTGCCTCGGTCCAGGCTCAGCCGGGCGTCAATATATCTTTTGCTACCTTCTATAACGAGCTTTCCCCCTACGGTGAATGGATTCAGAACCCTGAATATGGACAGGTCTGGTCACCCAACGTAGACCCCGGTTTTCAGCCTTACGGAACGGCTGGACGTTGGGAAATGACCGAGTATGGAAATACCTGGGTATCAGATTATCCCTGGGGCTGGGCTCCTTTCCACTATGGCCGTTGGGTCATGGCGTACAACCGCTGGGTTTGGGTTCCCGATTATGAGTGGGGACCAGCCTGGGTAAATTGGCGGAATGGCGGCGGTTATTACGGCTGGGCTCCGCTGGGACCGGGCATGAACATCAATGTCAACATTAACCTTCCTTGGAATTACTGGGTATTTGTTCCCCGTCAGTACTTACTAAGTCCTCGTATTTACTCATATTGCGTTCCCCGGACGCGGGTTGTCAATATTTATAATAATACGACAATCATTAACAACGTCTATCAGTCGAACAACCGGACGTATGTGAGCGGTCCGAATCGTCGGGATATTCAACGTGCTACCGGACGTCCGGTAGATGTGCGTCGGGCGGATGATTTTGGTCGCCGAGTTGGCTTTTACAACCGGGATTACACCTCCAATAGAGGGGATCGCAATGGCAATTGGGACCATACGAATGGAGGAAACTGGAATCGTCCCGGCGACCGGGATAATACGCCCAACCGTCCTGACAGAAATGGTACTCCCGATTATCAGGGAAACCGTCGTAACAATGGCATGAATGGTTTTGACGGAACCGTTCGTCCTGACCGTGGTGGTAATAACAATACCCCCTGGACTTCAGGACGAAACGAAAACGTTCCCAACACCCAACCCGGTCAGGAATCTAACAACCCTTTTGGTGATACAGGGAATCGGGCCAGACGTGGATGGAATCAGAATCCAGGAGAACCCTCAACGCCCAATCGGGATAATAATCCTTTTGGCGATGCGGGAAATCGAGCCAGTCGTGGATGGAATCAGAACTCAGGAGAGCCTTCAACGCCCAATCGGGATAACAATCCCTTTGGTAACAGTCAGCCCAGCCGTCAATGGAACCCAGGCCGCAGCGACTCGCCCAGCCCTGCTCAACCAGGTCGGGAAAGCAATAATCCCTTTGGTGGCATGAGTCGTCCCGACCGTGGTGGTTCACCTGACTTCCGCTCGAATCGTCAGCCATCCATGAACCAGCCTTCTGCCCCTTCCATGGGCGGCAGTCGGATTGAACGGAATGGTGGAATGCCTTCGGATGGAGGCATGAGACAACCTTCTGAGAACCGGGGCGGCGGATTTTCTCCCCGGGGCGGCGGTGAAAATGCGGCTCCTGGTAATCCAGGAGGTGGTGGTGGAGCTCGTTCCAGAGGAAGCAGAAATTAACCCAATGATTTGTTTATTGCCGCAAAGCCGTACTTCGAAAGAAGTGCGGCTTTTTCACTTTTTAGTTATTTATATTCGGTTTTCAGTTGAGAAATTTTTATCTCCCGCCTTGGCTAGTGAAGACACCAGCCCTTACTAAAAGCCTAGTGGTTGGTGAGGACACCAACCAGGGCGGAGTTTTCGCCCCCTTTCATGTCCCCCCTATTTCCAGTTACCTTCCTATTTTACTAATTTTTGATTTACTTACTGGGATTGCCAATCCGAAAGAGCTTTTAAGAACGATGCCATTAAAAATGTAGAGACGCGACTTCATCGCGTCTAGCCTAGAGATGGACCTAATCTATGCCTAAATCGTATCGACTAGGATTGCTAATCCGAACGTATGTATCACGCCATTTTTGATATTCATTAACTTATGAACGAAGCGTTACAGAAACTTTTTCTAGCCGATCAGGAGGAGCGAGTAAATCACCCAGAAGTGGGGACACTTGCCTATGAATCCTTACGGCAACGTGATCAGGAACGACGCAAATGGGTTCAAAAGATGGTGGAAGAAAAGCAGGTAATTACCGCTCAGGACTATTACCATGCTGCGTTAATTTTTCAGCACGGCGACACCATCGATGAAATCTGGATGGCTCATCTCTGGGCTTTGACGAGTGTTGAATTGGGTAATCCGGCTGGAAAATGGTTGGCTGCGGCGGCCTTAGACCGTTGGCATATGTATCAGGGACAACCGCAGAAATATGGCACCCAAATGGTTCCTGACGGTATTCGTTACCGACTGTGGGATATCGATCCGGCTACTACCGATGAAGAGAGAGCCCAATGGGATGTGCCTAGTTTAGCCGAAATGGAGCAGCGAGCCCGGCAACTGACCTCCGCCAACCAGGGCAAAATACCTCCGCTGGATAAGGCTCCAGAATGGTTAAAACAGGCGATCGAAAAATGGAACAAAGTGTAGGTTTGTAGTCCCCATTAGCAAAGGATTTTGTCCTCACTGTTTTCATCAAATCGCTTTCGTATTATAGATCTGAAAAGCGTAGAGTGTACCGTTTACTTTGTAATTCTGCATCCTAACTCATCGTCCCTATCATTCCTGCTTTGCTATTTCAGCTAACATCGACTGGAATTCACATTCAGCATATTTCGGATTTTATGACGGCCTGCGATCATAGAAATTTGTCTCACAAAACGAACGATCATGGAAACACAGGCAGCCCTTAATTACAGCCGAATCGCAGAAGCGATTGCGTACATCAAGGATAACTTCAGAGCACAACCCAATTTAGACGACGTTGCCGAGAAGGTTCATCTAAGTCCGGCCCATTTTCAACGGCTATTTACCGAATGGGCAGGAACAAGTCCCAAGAAATTTCTGCAATATGTCAGCGTAGAACACGCGAAAAAAATCTTAGGAGAAACCCGGACTACGCTGATTGATGCCACCTTTGAAACAGGACTTTCCAGCACCAGCCGTCTGCATGATTTGTTCATCAACATTGAAGGGATGACACCCGCTGAATATAAAAATGGCGGTAAAAATCTGCGGATTAATTTCAGTTATGCCGAAAGTCCCTTTGGCTCTTTACTCGTGGCCTCCACCGCCAAAGGCGTTTGTTACCTGGCTTTCGAAGAGAACGAAGAAGTCGCCTCTGCTAAACTTAAAGCGAAGTTTCCCAATGCTGTATTTCAGCAGAAATTAGACGTCATGCAGCAAAATGCTCTATTCATTTTTCAACATGACTGGAGCAAACTCAACCAAATTAAACTACATCTGAAAGGCACCGATTTTCAGTTAAAGATCTGGGAGAGTTTATTAAAAATTCCCATGGGCAAGCTATCCACTTACGGCACTATTGCCGAGCAAGTGGGCAGTCCAAACGCTTCAAGAGCCGTTGGAACAGCCATCGGAAGTAATCCTGTGGCGTTTTTAATTCCCTGCCATCGAGTGATCCAGTCCTCGGGAGCTTTGGGCGGGTATATGTGGGGTACCACCCGCAAAACAGCCATCATTGGTTGGGAAGGAGCCCAAATGTATTCATCCAAAGAATTGGAATTATGAGCACTATCGTCCAGAAAATAGAGGCATTAGACTGGCCAACCCTTACCGAAGCTATGCATCAAAAGGGGTATGCTACCCTCTCCAATTTGCTTACGAACGAACAATGTGAAGCATTAAAAGCCAGTTATGATACCTCAGCTTTGTATCGAAAAACGGTGACAATGGCTCGCTATCGTTTTGGATTGGGAGAGTATAAATACTTCAACTACCCCCTTCCTGATCTTATTCAAACCATCAGAGAGACCCTTTATCCATACCTTGCTCCTATTGCAAACGCCTGGTTTAAAGTGCTGAATATTGACACGGTGTTCCCCTTAACCCACGCTGAATTAGTACAACAGTGCCATCAGAATGGGCAGACAAAAGCAACGGTTTTGATTTTAAAATACGGTACAGGTGGCTTTAATACCTTGCACCAGGATTTATACGGAGACGTTTATTTCCCTATCCAACTCGTGTTGTTTTTGAATGAACCTAACAAGGATTATTTCGGAGGGGAGTTTGTCTTAGCCCAGCAAATACCTAGGGCACAGTCCAAAGCCATTGTAGTAAGTCCCCAAAAAGGAGATGGCCTGATATTCACTACCAACTTTAAACCCGAAAAGGGAACCAAAGGCTATTATCGGATCTTTATGAAACACGGAGTAAGTGAAGTAAAAGCAGGCGAACGCCACACGTTAGGAATCATTTTTCATGACGCCATAAGTTAAATCATGATACGGCATTCTGACCTATCTCCGACTACGCTAAGGCATATAATCAGACGTAGAGAAGTAGTTTTAGGCGGGAATATGAAGCTAAAGATTTACGGAAGTCTTGGTTGCTCTTCAGGCAAAAGAATGAGAAAAGAAAACCGGGTATTTTTTCATTCCGAGGCAGAAGCCCTACAGCATCACTACCGCCCCTGCGGGCATTGCCTGAGAGAAAAATACAAAGCCTGGAAATTAGATCATAAGAGATAGCTACCCATTTTCGTACATGCGTTACCAAGATTCCGTATGATGAATTTATTTGATTACGAACCAGACAGGCAGAAAAACTGGCTTCCTTACGACGGAACGGTAAATTATTACGACAAACTCTTAAGCCAATCAGAGGCTGATTTTTTCCTAAACAAGCTATTGGAAACGATTCAGTGGGAAAACGACAGGGCTGTTCTATTCGGTAAGGAAATCATTACGAAACGGAAGGTAGCGTGGTATGGGACAGAACCCTACCAGTATACGTATTCCAATACGACCAAACATGCCTTACCCTGGACACCGGAATTGCTGGTATTAAAAACGCTAGTCGAAAAAGAAACGGGTGAAACTTTTAATTCCTGTTTACTTAATCTTTACCATACTGGCGAAGAAGGAATGAGCTGGCATAGCGATGCCGAAGCAGATTTGAAAAAAGACGGAGCTATTGGTTCATTAAGCTTTGGAGCTGAAAGAAAGTTTGCGTTTAAACACAAGCAGAGCAAAGAAAAAGTAGAGCTTTTGTTAGAGCATGGAAGTCTGTTGGTTATGAAAGACGCTACGCAAACCTTCTGGCTACACAGACTCCCTCCCAGTAAAAAAATAGCTACGCCAAGGGTTAATCTAACGTTTAGAACAATTGATGAATAAGCTCATTGCGAAAGTAGAATACCATTGAACAGGTAGCTTTTAGTTTGATAATCCGAAAGAGCCTGAGGAATAGCGTTTATTTTTAATCCACTGAACCCAAGAAAATATAATGCGTACGTCACTGGTATTACTTCTATGTTATGGTTTGTCCTACATGATATTCTCTGACTTATTTGGTTACCATGACATAGGTAACTTTCCTTCGAAAGCAGCGGCTCAAAAGGAAGCTTTGCATCATTTATCCAATCGTTTTTACCTGATCTTTGGTAACGATTATAAGATCATTTATAGGTTTGAAGAAAAAGGTTCTTTAAAGCCAGAGGCGATGCATTACAATGGAAGTACTCACTTCTTTGGTTTGGAAAACGATATTCATAGCGGTCCTTCCATCGCCTGGAAGAATATCAATCATAGTCAAATAAAACACTTGCTATTTCAAGCTAGCCGTGGTGTCACTATTGATCAAACCCTAGGCCCCGGTACTTATTAGGGTGTTCCTCGATTACATTGATACTTCTGGTGCGAGATTCTATCTTATTCCTACAAAAACGGCAGGTTCCCACCTGCCGTTGGTATTTATTACTACCCCCCAAACTGTTTCGGGTGATGCGGGGGATTCCATGTCTACCAAGCTTAACACCTGCGACCATTTGCTTTTTCCTATTCCTGAGAGCATCTAACACAATGGCCCGGCGTAGTCCCAGGATTGCAAGTTCGAAAGAGCATGAGTGGGATTAATTTACGATTAAACCCGTTGCTTCCAGCTTTCATCTTATTGCCTAGCTTTTATCTTGCTCCCGTTTCAATAGGCTGATTACTCTAATATCAGCATGTAAGTCCTTAGTGATTTCTTAGGAGTCCCTATAGGTTTACCTCAAGGGTTCTATAAGATAATACGCTAGTAATAGATGAATAACACTCTGAATGCTCATTGTCTTCAACCTTTGTATTCAGGATATTAATACCTATACCATCATGATCATGCGACGTCTTTACTCACCGTTAGCTGGCTTTTTTCTACTTGCCATTCTTCTTACCGGATGTATGGCTTCCCGACAAACTAAATCAGCCCTTGCTAAAGTGGCTACTGACAATTGCATTATTGATTCCAGTGGTACTTCGGGATACGTTTTTCATCCTACTGATTTACAGGCGGGATCAAGCGATGACTCCTTACTTAGACATCGCTATGGCGACCGTGGCTTGCGAATGGCTCAGGCCGTAGGACTTACCCCATTACTCGTACGTGCCACGCAGCTAGAGCAGCAGCAAAATCCTAGCGAGCCTGCCTCTAATGAGTATCTGACCATACGGCAAAAAATGACCGACCAGCTTCAACTGGCCAGCTTTGATATTGCGACGGCAGTTGCACTCGTTGACTGCGACAGTAAAAGAGCTGCCTTGACGGCTACCTTACTTACCCGGCAGGAAAACAGTCGGGAAAAACGTATGACGATTAGTGCCATTACCACTGGGGCATTAACGGCTCTGATGGTTGGTTTTCTCAAATTGGGTGACCATGAGGATGCAGGCGAATGGGTAGGTATTGGTGGAGGACTAGCCGAAGCTAGTTTGGGTATTACCTCTTTACTACAAAAACCACCTAAGACTGATTATCGCCACTTAAATAATCCATTGCGGGATATATGGGTACATCCGGTTACGTCGACCGTTTTTCCTCCCTTGGTTTGGTATTACCTCAACAAACCCAAGTCTGCCAATAGTCCTTCTTTGATTGAGGGTTTACGAAGCCGTTGGGAAATTCTGGTTTCGCTTGATGCCGATGCCAAGCAAAACCGTAAGCACAAAGGTCATGAAGTCGATTACTTTGGCACGGGAGACCTCTATACTACGGAAGACTTAACGGTCCGCTCGACGATGCTGGGGCAGCTAGCTACTGAACTTCAGTTGATGAACAATGACCTGACTATTTTGCTCAACGAAATTGTTAGGTCACCCCAAAAGCGGTAATACGGTTAATGGTTGGTTGGCTAATCTTTCACAAACGGCCATTGGTATACAGCACAAAAAATACTTCAGGCATTCCTTTACTTTCAAACTTCAGCCTTATTCCTTCTGGTAAGCCCGGCGGTATTCCACCGGAGTTAATCCCGTAATGCGTTTAAAATGGCGGTTGAAATGCGAGAAGTTCGCGTAACCGCTTTCGTAACAAACCTGAGCAATGGGTAAATCCCCGGAAATCAGAACTTTGCAGGCCTGACCAATACGTACCTCCGACAGAAACTGTGTATACGTTTTTCGAACCCGACTTTTGAAATACCGACAGAACGAATGCGGATTGAGAGCTACCTCCTCCGCAATTTCTTCCAGCGTAATTTTTTGGGCGAAATGAGTAAACGTGTAATGGTAAATCTTCGCCAGACGCTCTGTATCGTTACCATCTACGGGTACGGTATAGCCCACACTAGCCAGTGGCGTTAGCTCTTTCGACAGAGCCAGTATTCGCAGAATGTCCATTAACCCCAGTAATCGGTATAAATCATCCTGCCCCGTAAATTCCAGCATCCGTTGCTGAATCTGTTCTTTGGTAACACCCGTTACTTTTAAACCATACTGAGCCTTTTGAAATAAGTCCCGCAGGGGTTTGGTTTCGGGTAACTGTGTGAATTCTTTCCCCGCAAAATCTTCCGCAAAATGAATTGACAAGGAACTACAAAGCTCGGCATTATCGGGATGAAAATAGGCTTCGTCGGATCGCCAGAGGTGGGGCACATTAGACCCCAGCAGGATTAACTCGCCACTTTCAAAAGCCTCCACGTGATCCCCGACAAGCCGCGTACCGGTGCCCTTCTGAACCCAGGTAATTTCAAATTCAGGGTGGTAATGCCAGCGGTTATAGAAGTAGGGTTCTACTACCTGTCGCAGTCCAAATGATGAACTTCCTTCAAAATTAAACCGATGATAAAGGGGCTTCATGATGCGTAGTTTTCAAACCTTACCTGACAATTACGAAAATTATGCAAATATAGTATCAATTAAAGACAAGCTCTGGTAAGTTTTGTATGCAGGGATTGCCCAATTTTGTTAGGTTAAACGAGCTTTCTAACCTGATTCAGTACCGTGTCCACTTGTTCTGACCAAATTTTATGGAATGCCTTACTGGACGGCGACGCCGATGCCTGGGGTATTTTATACAGTCGACATTACCGACCCCTGCGTTCCTGGGCCCTTAGACGTTTTACGGATGCAGATATGATTGAAGATGCCATTCAGGATTTATTTCTCTGGATCTGGCAGCATCGGCAAAATCTGAATCGAAATGCTCCCTTAACCCCTTACCTGAAATTCTCGCTTCGGAATCAGATTCTGAAACTTTTGCCCGCCCACCATATTTCCCTGAATCAGGAAATGGAAGGGATCGACTTACCCGTGGAAGATTGTCCGGAAAGTCGTATGATCGAAAAGGAAGTAGATTTTTCCTGGCAAAGCTTCGCTACTCAATCCCTAAACACCTTACCCCGCCGCAAACGGCAGGTGATGGAATTACGGTATAGGGACGGGCGATCCATCGAGGAAATTTCGGAACATACCGGGCTTCAATACCAGTCGGTAGTAAATGCCGTTCAGCTTTCGGTTACGCATCTGCGAAATCAGGCGATTCTGGCGGGCTATAATTATCAGGTATTTCGACGAAAATCCCGTTAATCCGCAAACAAACTTCCGGGCTAAAGACTTTATTCATAAAAATCTGACCATGAGTCTTTATCTAATGTCTCTGGTTTACGTTGTGGCCGGGATTCTGCATTTTATCCGTCCGGAAACGTACGTTCGCATCATGCCACCCTACATTCCGGCTCCCCTGACGATGGTTTATCTCAGTGGAATTGCTGAAATAATCCTGGGCTTTGCCGTATTGATTCCCTCCGTCAGAGCCTGGGCGGCCTGGGGCATTATTCTGCTGCTGATTGCTGTTTTTCCCGCAAACTGGTACATGGCCATTTCCGATAAGTTTTCCCACATTCCCTCCTGGATTTTATGGGCACGACTCCCGCTTCAGCTCGTGCTGATTTACTGGGCCTATACCTTCACTAAAAAATAAACGCAGACAGGTCTGGCCCATCTGCGTTCATGAAGATTCGGGAGTTACCTATTGCCAGTTACTCGCTTGATCTAATTTTTCAATCGCTTCTGTACTCAACGAGATACTTACGGCTTCTTTAAACGAATTCAACTGATTATCACTGGTAGCACTGGCAATCGGAGCCGCCACGGATGGACGAGCGATAAGCCAGGCCAGCGAAATGGCCGCCGGACTTACGTTGTATTCCTTCGCCAGTTCATCCAGCACGCTTAATATAGTTAACCCCTGTTCGTTCAGGTATTTCTTTACCCCCTGCCCCCGCTGACTTTTATTTAAATCGGCTTCGGAGCGATATTTTCCGGTGAGAAAACCACTCGCCAAAGCGTAATAGTTAATCGTGCTGAGCTGATGTTCCAGAACAATCGGCTCGTAGGCTTTTTCGTATTCTTCCCGCTCCAGCAGATTATAATGCGGCTGTAGGGTTTCGTAACGCGGGTAACCGTATTTCTTACTCGCTTCCAGCGAAGCTTTCAGCCGTTCAGGACTCATATTAGACGTACCAATGATCCGTACTTTTCCCTCACGTACCAACTGATCGTAAGCTTCCAGTGTTTCCTCCACAGGCGTTGCTTCGTTGTCATAATGGGTCTGATATAAATCAATATAATCGGTTTGCAAACGACGAAGTGAATCTTCTACCCCTTTCAGGATATACGCTTTACTGACATCCGGCTGGCCTTTACCGTTATCGGCTCCAATCTTAGTGGCAATAACCAGCTTGTCGCGATTGCCCCTAGCCTGCTGCCATTTTCCAATAATCGTTTCCGATTCTCCGCCAATATTACCCGGTACCCAGCGGGAATACACGTCTGCCGTGTCAATGCAATTAAATCCAGCGGCTACAAAAGCATCCAGCAATTGAAAAGATTTCACTTCGTCAATTGTCCAGCCAAACACGTTACCCCCAAAAATCAGGGGTGCAATTTCCACCGCCGATTTCCCTAATTGTCTCTTTTGCATAGGTTTTCAAGTTTACAAAATAGAATACACTGAAAAATCAATTCCAGCCCGGAATGAACCAAGCCTATTTAGAAACGATGAAAAAGGAAATTTCCGTTCATTATAAATGTGGTAGAGACGCGACTTTATCGTGTCTGGCTCTCCTCACCATGGCTGGTATCGCACCAGTCATTTGTACGCAAACCGTGGTTGGTGAGACACCAACCACGGCGTAAGACTTGTAAGACTACTAGTAAAACCCGCCTCTACCCAGACGCGATGAAGTCGCGTCTCTACCTTGTAAAAAACAAAGGTTCGGCCCATTGCGGAGTCGAACCTTTTGAACCTTACTATCTACTATTAAACCGTAATTTTTCGTTTTCTCGACAGAATATTCCATTCGTCAACGACCTGCCCATCTTCCACCACAGTGGCGGTTTCGTGTAGAGCAACGGTTGGGCAAACGTGGTAAGGAATGGCATATAATACGTCGCCTACCTGAAGTGATTCCCAACTGGATACTTTTAAAACCCCATGCTCTTCGCTTTGTCCGGTTAATTCATAATCCACCAGATTAAGGAATTTTACCCGACGGTCCACCGGATTCTCAGCAGCTACGGCTTTGTGTCCTAAATCAATGGTAATGATGCCTTCGGTTGGCTTAGAGACGACCCGCGTAAGGAGCACGGCAGCCCATTCAAACGGCTGCTCTTCCAATAAATCGTCATACCCCCAATCCCAAAGCAAACAAGTCCCCGGGCTCAGGTAGTTACCTTCCCGCAAAGCATGAACTGTAAACGAAGGTGTACCTCCGGTAATAACCATCCAGTCTTCCCGAATTTCAACCGCTGTAATTACCCGTTCATACGCTTCATTGACTTCTACTTTACGTTCTTCAAAGTCTGGATTACGGAGGTGTCCGTCGTAGATGTGGAGTCCTTTCAGCTCCAGGTTTGCCAACGATTCAATGTGTTCCACCAACGCAGGTAAGTCCTCTACTTCAGCTCCCGTACGGTTCATTCCATTATTAACATCAATGAAAAGCGATGCCTTTTGATGTTCAAAAAACGTATGAATCGTATCCGCTGCGGCGATGTTATCTACCAACGCAGAAAACTGCGTTTCGGGATATTTCTGCATTAACTCGTAAAAACGAGCGATGTTGGGACCCACCAGCGGATAGGCCAGTAACACCCAGGGAGCACCTGCCAAAGCTGCCATTTCGGCTTCGGCCAGGGTGGATACTTTGAATTTAGAAATCCCTACTTCCAGTTGCATTTTCAGCACCTCAACCGTTTTGTGGGTTTTGGTATGAGGTACTAGTCGCTCGGAACTTCCCGCGATGGCCACCATAATGGCAATGTTTCTACGAATCCGGTCGCGATAAAACACGATTCCGGGTGACGCTACAGCGTCGGGATTTTGCAGGGAAAACCAATCTTCCATGAATGATATGGGAATAATAAAACGGCCGCCAAAGCGGTTTGGAGTTAATTAACCCCGCCTCTTATTTTGATGAATGACTAACTAAGCAGTTGATCGTTTTTAGCGTCCGCCGCTTCGGTTGTTAGTTAATAGACTATTAATCAATATTTTACAACTACAAAAAGATACTATTAAATAATTACAAGAGCTTATTAAGCAACCACTTAAATAAAGGCGTCCAGAATTAATACGCCGAAAAGACCAATAATGGATACCAGGGTCTCCATGACCGTCCAGGTTTTAAGCGTTTCTTTAATACTAAGATTAAAATACTCTTTATATAACCAGAAACCGCCGTCATTGAAATGCGAACACATCAAACTTCCCGCTCCGATGGATAATACCATTAACTCTGGCGAAACATCGGGACGAGCCACTAATATCGGAGCAACTAAACCCACAGCGGTTAGTCCGGCGACGGTCGCTGAACCCACGCAGATACGAATCAGTCCGGCAATGAGCCAGCCCAATACCAGCGGGGAAATGGGCAACATTCGCAATTGCTCTCCAAGGTAGGTACTAATTCCGGCGGCCTGCATGATTTCCTTCAAAGCCGAAGCTCCGGCAACGACCAGAAGAATAACCGAACAGCCTTTAAAAGCCTCTTCCAACTGACCCGTTACCTGCTTCATGCTTTTGCCGCGAGCGATACCCAGGGCATACATGGCAACCAATACCGAAAGAAACATGCCAAAATAAGGCTCGCTGATGAGCTGAATGGCTGGATTGGGTGGTAAATAAGGCCGAAAGATCGTAGTTAAGGCCAGCAGAATGACGGGTAATAAGGCCGTAAACAAACTAATGCCCAAACCGGGTAACTCTTCGGCTGACATCTTTTTTACAGAAAGCAAATCGGGATCCAGTACCGGATTATATTTTTTTAAGGTTCGTCCGAAAATAGGGCCAGCAATGGCAATGGCTGGAATAGCGATTGCTATTCCGTATAATAACACCTTTCCTAAATCAGCATTAAACCGACCCGCAATGGCCGCTGGTGAAGGGTGCGGTGGCAAATACCCGTGAGCCACTGACAGGGCGGATAACATGGGAATTCCAACGGTTAGAATGGGAACCCGAGCCGAAACCGAAACGGCCACGATTAGAGGGAAAACGATGACGAAACCGGCATTATAGAAGAGCGGAATACCAATGACAAAACCCGCCAGAGCCATGCCCCAGGGTAGGTTTTTCTTTCCGAAAATCTGAACAATGGCATCCGTAATTCGCTGAGCAGCCCCGCTTTCAGCCACCAGTTTTCCCAGCATGGCTCCGAAGCCAACGATTAACACCAGATCACCCAACGTGTCGCCAATGCCTTTTTTAATGGCCTGGCCCACAGCGGCCACTTCCATTCCACTCGCCAGACCGAGGCCGATACAAATGATGAGAAAGGACAGGAAGGTGTCCAGCCGAACATAGGCGATAAAAAAAATGAGTAACGCAATGGCCAGAAAGGTCAGGATAAGAGGCATTTGATCAATAGCTAGAGGTTTAAGTCTTTCAAAGAAAAGAATTTTTTAATCGAAATTTCTCTTGAATGCTTTAGATTGAAAGCAGGTTTTGTTAGTTAATCTAATGTTTGGAGTTTAGAGTTGGGAGTTTAGGGTTAAAGCTTGGCTATCCAAACCCTTTACTTTTGTGAAAAAGATCGATTCATTCTGTTCACGCATAACTCTAAACCCAAAACTCAAAACATATTTCCATGATCGAGTCACTGCCTCAGCGAGAGAGGGCTTTTTTGCCTGCTGCTTATGAATTAACCGACTGGACGAGCGTTCAGCCTTATTTTGATGAACTGAAAGATCGCATCGTCCTGAATGCCGACGAATTACGAACCTGGTTTCAGGATCGTTCGGAACTGGAAAGTTACCTTTCCGAAAATTTCGCCTGGCGATACATCCGTATGACGACTGATACGAGTAATGAAGCGTACGTCTCGGCCTTCCATGAGTTTAACGAAAATATTCAACCGCACTGGGCCGAAATTTCCAATGTTTTGGATCAGAAAGCCCTTGCGAGTCCTTACGTAGATGACCTGAAAGACGAAGGATATTTCATTACCCTTCGGGCCATGCGTCGGCAAATTGAGATTTTCCGAACGGAAAACGTGCCCCTTTTCACCCAGATTCAGCAATTACAAAGTCAGTACGGAAATATTGCCGGAGCCATGACGGTTACCCTGAATGGGGAAGAAATGACGCTTCAGAAGGCCGGCGATTTTCTGATGCAACCTGATCGGGCCGTACGAGAAGAAGCCTGGAAAACCATTTGGGAACGTCGTTATCAGGATCACGAAGCCCTGGACGACTTACTCAATCAGCTTCGTGACCTTCGGCATCAGGTAGCTCAGAATGCAGGCTTTGCCAACTTCCGGGATTACATGTTTGCCGCGATGGGTCGCTTTGATTATACCGTGGAAGATTGCTTCAACTTTCACGATGCCATTGCTCAGACGGTAGTTCCGGTGTTGAACGAACTTTCAGCGGAACGCAAACAAGCTTTACAAACGGCTGACTTGCGTCCCTGGGACAAGCTGGTCGATCCAACCGGGCAGGCTCCACTCAAACCCTTCGCGGGCGGGGAAGATTTATTAACCAAGACCATTGAAGTTTTTGACCGACTTGATCCTGAATTGGGCAGTTACCTGCGGGTGATGCGAACGATGGGCCGCTTTGATCTGGAATCCCGCAAGGGTAAGGCTCCGGGCGGGTATAACTATCCGCTGGAAGAATCAGGGGTGCCGTTTATTTTCATGAATGCCACTTCTAACCTGCGGGATATGGTGACAATTCTGCACGAAGGGGGCCATGCCGTTCATAGCATTGTTACCCGGGACTTAGCCCTGAATAGCTTCCGTAATGTGCCCAGCGAAGTAGCCGAGCTGGCTTCCATGAGCATGGAGTTAATTACGATGGATCACTGGGATATCTTTTTCCCGAATCCTGAAGACTTACGTCGGGCGAAGCTGGAGCATCTGGAAGATATCATTGAGACCCTACCCTGGGTAGCTACCGTTGATGCCTTTCAGCACTGGCTCTACGAAAATCCTACCCATTCCATAGACGAACGCAATGAGGCCTGGTTACAAATCTTTGGTCGATTCAGCGATACCATTACCGACTGGAGCGGACTGGAGCGTTTCAAAGCGTATCAGTGGCAACGGCAATTGCACATTTACGAAGTGCCTTTTTATTACATTGAATACGGCATTGCTCAGTTAGGAGCCATCGGCGTTTGGAAGAACTATAAGGAAGATCCGAAAAAAGGGTTGGAAGGTTACCTGAATGCTCTAAAACTGGGGTATACCCGCCCGATGGGAGAGATTTACGCAGCGGCAAATATTCCTTTTGATTTCTCGAAAGAACACATCGCCAGTTTGATGAATTTTGTGAGAACGGAGATTGAAAAGCTGAAATAGTTTTCGGGATCTGTTTACGGTTTTCCGTTATATAGAAGCTACTGTACTTCGATACGGTAGCTTCTATAACCCAAGAGGGGTTAAATATGAATAGCCCCAAGCTAAAATTTATGCCGGAATGGATATATAATGGGTATCGCATTTTTCCCCGGATTATCATCCGGGGCTATCCATATTGAACCCCTCCGGGGTTATACCTCCCATTTCAAACAAATCCCTTACCTTTATGGATTTTCCCTTTTAAACCCTAAACCCTAAACCCTAAACCCTAAACCCTAAACCCTAAACCCTAAACCCTAAACCCTAAACCCTAAACCCTAAACCCTAAACCCTAAACCCTAAACCCTAAACCCTAAACCCTAAACCTGCTTGGCCTTCTTCCGTTCTCTTTACCTTTCCCGACTGTTCTTTACGGTATTAATCAGTATCGTTTTTCTGTTTTTGCTGGCATTTATGATGCCCTGGCTCTTCAGTATCATACAAGTCGCCTTACTGGTGTTTGGAGTGCTGATTGTAATGGATATTTTACTGTTATACCTGCCTGGACAAACCCTGATGGCCCGGCGGGACGTAGGTGAACGCTTTTCCAACGGTGATGCCAATCCGGTTTCTATCTTCCTCGAAAACCACTATAATTTTTCAGTTAAGCTGGAGATTATTGATGAAATTCCTTTTCAGTTTCAGAAGCGTGACGTGCTCTTCAGAACCGAGCTAGCTACCGAAAGTCAGCAGATTATTCGGTATGAGTTACGACCCGTAGAACGTGGCGTTTATGCCTTCGGAGCCGTTAATATCTATGTTCAAAGCCCCATTCGATTGGTGAAGCGTCGGCATCGTTTTTCGCAGGATCAGCAGGTAGCGGTTTATCCTTCTTTTCTGCAAATGAAGCAGTACGAATTCATGGCTATTTCGAGTCGATTAACCGAATTGGGTATTAAGAAAATCCGTCGGGTTGGGATGAGTCAGGAATTTGAGCAGATTCGCCCCTACGTGCCCGGCGATGAAGTGCGGACGGTCAACTGGCGAGCAACAGCCCGACGTAACGAGCTGATGGTTAATGCTTTTCAGGAAGAAAAATCTCAGGCGATTTACTGCCTGATTGATAAAGGCCGCGTCATGCAAAGCCCTTTCAACGGACTAAGCCTATTGGATTATGCCATTAATTCTACGCTGGTCATGAGTAATATTGCCCTAATCAAACAGGACAAAGTGGGCGTATTTACCTTTTCCGATAAAAAAGGACAAATCCTTCCCGCCGAACGCAAGCCTGGCCAGTTGCAGCGAATTATGGAGTTACTGTATCGGCAGAAAACCCGTTTTCTGGAAACGGATTATGAACTGTTATACGTAAACCTGAAAACGCAAATCCGGCAGCGGAGTTTGCTGTTGCTATTCACGAATTTCGAAACGGTAAACGCCATGCGGCGGGTACTTCCTTACCTGCGTCGCCTAGCCAAGGATCATCTCGTTGTCGTTATTTTCTTTGAAAACACGGAGTTAAGCTCCTTACTTACAAAGCCCGCTCAAACTACCGAAGAAATTTACCTGAAAACCATTGCTGAGAAGTTTTTCTACGAGAAGCAGCAAATCATGCGTGAACTTCAGCAATACGGCATTCAGTCGGTATTAACCCCACCCGAAAAATTAACGGTAAATACGATTAATAAATACCTGGAAGTAAAAGCTCGGGGAATGATCTAAGCGTTTGAAGTTATGGATTTAGAGTTTTTATACTCTTTCACCTCTGTAGTTTACCAATTACTTCCGTAGCTCTTCATCAAGGTTCAGCACTTGCTCGATGACGGATGTTTTTTCGTCGTTCCAGATGATGTAGTCCGCTATTCGCTGGCGTTCTTCTTCGGAGGCCTGACGGGCTATAATATCCCGAATGGCTTGTTCTGTGCGATTATCCCGCTGCTTTACCCGCCGAATCCGTAACTCCAGCGGAGCTTCCACGACGATCACTTTTTGAAAGTTATTGCCTTCTCCCGCCGCTTTCATAATCGCCGCTTCGTATAACAGATAAGGAGCCGAGGCATGGCTCTGAGCCCATTCTTCGCCATCTTTTCGAACACGTGGATGCACCCGTTCATTCACCTGTTGTAACAACTCCGGCTTATCAAAAATCTGGCTTGCTACCCATGTCCGGTTGTATTCGCCCGAAGGTAAATAGGCTTCTGGACCCAGCAATTCCAGTAACTGATTTTTCAGAACAGGATCGTTCTTAATTAGCTGTTTGGCCCGGTCATCCGCTTCGTAAATGGGAATACCTAAACAGGCAAAAATCTTAGCAATCAGGCTTTTGCCCGAGCCAATTCCACCCGTAATGCCAATCACTTTAAGACTCATTTCCTGGATTATAAAAAAACGCGAACCGTACCTTATCCGTACTGATTCGCGTTTGACATTATTATTTTTTTACTGGTAAAGGACTCAGTAATTCAGCAATTTCAAAACTAATATTTACCTGTTTGGACGAAGCATTTACATGGGGATTATTGACCAGCGGAATTGGAATTTGTTCATCAAAATCACCCGTAATTTTTTTAGGTAATGGAATCTGAATGATGCTGGGTATTTCCCTCATGGCTGACTCCGGCCCTTCGACCGTAATCGTTTGTGGAATGACGTTAATAACCGTTGATACAACAAATCGACTCGGGAATTTCACACCACTGGTGTCCGCCATCAGTTTAACCGTCTTCACTACTCTTCTTTCAAAACTAATATTCAGCGAGTCGGCAATGATGTAATTCACGTGCGTCTCCTGTAAGCGATTTGAAAGTAAATCCGTTAACGAAGTCGTATTAATAAATTTCGTATGTAACGGATTAACGACGGAGTAACGAATGGGCTCATTTCCGAGGGAAATCATACGCCATAGTAAATCCCAGCCACTGCCGGTAATACTGGCCTGAATTTGACGCGGAAGCGGAGAAGTAGGAACATACAATGAATCATCGTAAGCTACTTGTAATGGATACGCTAATCGGGTTGAATAGCCCTGTTTATTCAAAGCATTCATCAGCCAGAAAAGCAGAGCCCCTAACATGCAGAGACCCGCAACTTTCCAGTCAGGTTTCATCATTTCAATGATCAGTGATCAATTATCAGTGAACAATTCATTTCGTCGGAAACAGATAAAAACCTATTCCTTACCCGAAATGCATCAACTGATCTTTGGAATTATTGAGCCAGACGCTGGCTGCTTTCGCGAGAAATAGCCGTTTTTTCGAAAACCAGACGCATGCCACGTCCTACGTCAAGTGTAACGGTTTTATCGGTCGTTTCAACGATTTTACCGTGTAAACCACCAATCGTGATTACCTGGTCGCCTTCTTTCAGTTCGTCAACAAATTTCTGTTGATCTTTCGCCTTCTTCTGTTGAGGACGAATCATGAAGAAGTACATAACTACGAAAATACCGCCCATCAGAACGAGGCTGTACCAGTTAGTTCCGCCAGCGGGTGCCTGCAATAACATATCTTTACTTAAGTTAGGATTAATGGTTCGTTTCGAGAAAAGCGTTATTTGGCTTCCAGCACTTCTACCTTAAAAGCCACCGTAGTTGTTTCTGGCTTGGTATTCGCCATCACCGTAACCGTCTTGGTATTCGCTCCTACTTTATTTTTACTGTTGAATTTGACCAGCAAACTGGCCGTATCTCCCGGAGCAATCGCCGCCGTAGGAATAATGGGAACCGTACAGCCACAGGAAGCGGAAGCCGACTGAATGACCAGCGGAGCATTCCCCGTGTTTTTAAAAGCAAACCGATGCAGAAGGGTATCTCCCTCGGTTACTTTCCCCAGATCTACTTCGGGCTGATTGAATTTCAGAATTGGGAATTTCGTGGGGTCATCTGAGGTAGAACCTTCTTTCTTGCCATCTCCGCAAGAGCTAAGTCCCAGAAGGCCCATCAAAGCCAGTCCTAGTACTAATGTGCTTTTCATTCCTCGTGTGAAGTCCTGCATATGAGCTTTAAGCAAACCTTGAAGCTCATATCAAGCCCAATTATGATCTTAGTTTCCTTTGATTTGGCCCATCAGCATTTCGACATCTGCCAACAAGCGTTCCGCTTTTTCGCGAGCTTCGTCTACTACTTTTTTACCTTCCGTTTTTGCCAGACTTTCGGGTAAATCGCCCTGAACAACCAGATCTGAAATCAGACGCTGTAACTGCTCACGGTATTTCGAAAGACGGTATGCTAAACGGTCACGTGTATTTTCACCTGAATCGGGTGCGTATAAAATTCCTATAGAGGCCCCAACCGCGGTTCCGGCTAAAAAGCCAATTAAAGCAAGGGTTGATTTTTTCATAACATTCGCTGTAAAATTCGGATGCCTTTAAAAGTAAATCCACTCCGTTTTTGTTTTTAAAACTAGAAAACAGAAACAAAATCAGACATCCTGGACATTCAAACTGGCTTTTACTTACTGATAATCAGTACTAGGTTTCTAAATTTAGCCCTAAGGCCCCTGAAAACTAGAAATAGATTGATCAAAATCCAATTATCGATTGTCAATCAGCCCCCGACCGCTCTTACGAATCGTACCGTTTTCACGCAGTTTTGCTGATAGTGTATCCAGTACACCGTTCAAAAACTGGCCGCTTCGGGGAGTGGAATAATCTTTGGCTACCTCAATAAATTCGTTGATCGTCACTTTCACCGGAATACCTGAGAAGTAAATCATTTCAGCCAGAGCCATCATCAGCAGGATACGGTCCGTCAGGGCAATCCGTTCAGAATCCCAGTTCGTAACCTGATCTACAATAAACTGCATGAAACGCTCTTCGTTATCTAAGGTATGACGAAGTAAATCTTTGAAGAAGGTAATATCGTCCTCACCGCCGGGCAGTAAAGTCTGCAAACGGAGGTCGCCATCCTGGTAGGATTTAACCGTTTTCGTACTTAAGCTCCGCAGGATGTCTTTATCTTCTGACCATTGCAGGTTTTGCTCGTCGAAGATTGTTTTAATCATTTCATTCTTGAAAATCACCTGCTTCAGTAAGTGCATCACCAGCTCCGCATCCTCTTCGGGTGTGTGCTGATTTTTTTCGCAATACTTCTGGAAGGTTTCGTCCTGACGTACGTCTTTGAAGAAAGGACGAATGTATTGAACCCGATCTTCTTCCGTCCACTTCAGGTTTCGGCGAATTACTTCGTTTTCGAAAGTAGTGTTCTGGCGAAGGGCCTGAATGAATTGATTATTGGCTAATACTTTCGTGTTCAGACCATCGTCAAGGTAACGACGCTCCTGGAACAACTGAGCTTCATCGGCCAACTCCAGCAATAAGAGCAATATGGTCAGATACTGATCATAGATGTGCTCGATGGAATTCGTAGCATCACGTACAAACCGTAAGCGATCCTGCTGCGTTTTCTGGCGGTAAAAATTCAGGGCTTCCGTAGCCACCTGACGGGCCATTAAGGGAAGCTCCTCTTCCGTTTCTTTCTTATTGACCGACTCTTCCAGTTGCATCAGGGCTAACTTCCGAAGGCCTTCAAAGCGTTCGGGGTCCTGGCGTTCCATGGAGTTAAGGTCGGGTTGCAGGGTTTCAACGATGAAATCCTGGGCTAGTTGGTAGTTGGAACGTTCGGCCTGATGGATCGCATAAAGCGTTTGCATGGCCTTGATTCGCAACGTCCTCCGATTCAGCATATTCGGTAAAAGCGATTAGTCAAAGAACTTATTTTGGGTTCGCAAAGGTACGAAATGAAGGGCAGAGTTTTGAGTTTTCAGTAGACTGTTTTCAGTTTTCAATGCGTAGAGCCACCGATTTATCGCGTCTTCTTTTGCCGTGGTTAGAGCTATTTCACAATCCTAATTTTTCTTAGCTAACTTTCTGATACAGATTCATTTCGCCAAAAATCCTTTCTGAAAAAGGAAATTTGGCAAAGCACAAAAAAGACGTTACCAGAGCAACGTCTTCATGCTAACTCAAAACAATCAGGGACATGGGTACATCAACCTAAAACTTTATACTCCCAACGCGAAACACTGGAAAAATAAAAGCGATGAATCGACAGCACTACAAACGAATAACCATAAACTAACTACGAAGAGAATTAATAGCCATTCCACCAATGATCCGTGGGATAGTTACTACCAATGTGCACCAACTCCCCAATACGGGGTGTAGTGATGGGTTGCTGAAGCTCCTGAGCTTTTTTCGTTACCCGCTCAATGGGTTCTTTCCAAGGGTGCAGGGCCAGCGTAAACTTGCCCCAGTGAACGGGCATTAATACTTCGGTTTTTAAATCTTTCGCCGCCTGAGCCGTTTCTTCGGGCATCATATGAATGAGGTGCCACATGGCATTATACTGTCCGCACTCCAGTAGGGCCAGATTGAAAGGGCCATATTTCTCACCGATTTCTTTAAAGTGAGGGCCATATCCCGAGTCACCTCCCAAAAAGATCTTCTGCGTTGGTGTTTTCAACACGTAAGAATTCCAGAGTGTTTGCCCGCGTTTCAGTGCCCGACCGGAGAAGTGTCTGCCCGGAGTAGCTGTTAACTCCAGATCATCCGAAATTTTTCCGGATTCGTACCAGTCGTATTCGGTAATAGCCTCGGGTTTTACGCCCCAGCGTTCCAGGTGCGAACCTACGCCCAGGGCCACATGAAAATGTTTGGTTCGGGAAGCCAGTTTCAGAATGGTATCGTAATCCAGGTGATCGTAATGATCGTGGGAAATGATAATGGCATCCAGCTCCGGAAAATCATCTGCTGCATACATTTCGGTGCAGGGGTAAGCCTTTGACCCAACAAACTGAAAAGGCGAAGTCCGTCCACTAAAGACGGGATCGACCAATAGATTTTTTCCATTGATACGAAGGAAATAGGACGAGTGACCAAACCAGACCAATACGGGTTCTGCCCCGGTTAAAGTTTTTAAATTGGTTTTTACGGATGGCAAAGGTCGTTCCGGCTCTCGACCTTCCGATGGTTTCAGGTATGCCTGAAGAAGTTTGAACCAGGAAGATTCCGGGTTCATCATCGGCGTTTCGAGCGGATAGGCAAAGGTGCCGTTTTTGTATTGCGGAGAGTGTTGAATTCGCTCCAGTCGGGCACCCGAAGCCGTTCCACCAAAGGTGGGTAACTGTAACACCAATACCGTTACCAGACCTAAAATCACAAGAATACTCAGCAGAATAATCATGCCTTTTTTTACTTTTTTCATGGGGGATAAGCGAAAGTCCAATACTTTCAAAATCAGGTAATTCTCAATTCGCTAAAGTAGTTCCCGCTGACAAACGATGAGCCGCCGCCATGCGTTGAGCAATAACGCTAACGACGATCAGTTGCAGGGCATGATAGAGCATTAACGGTAATAATATAATACCCAGAGCAGCACTATTTGTGAAGAGTACTTTTGACATGACTGTCCCATGAACCAGTGATTTTTTAGATCCGCAAAAAACAGCCGTAATCCGATCTTCCCGGTTGAAACCGAGCAAATTACATACGCCCGTAATAATGAAGTAACCAGTAAAGAACATGGCTAACATTCCAGCTCCGAGCATCAGTAGATCGCCCCAGCTTAGGTTACTGAACAGGTGCTGATCGAACGATTCACTAAAAGCCGTATAGACAATAATTAAAATAATTGTCTGGTCAAAATAACGAAGAAACTTCTTCTTGCTTTCGGCCCAGGCTCCGCCGTATTTATTCAGCAAAATCCCCAAAACAACGGGTAATAACACCTGCAAGACCAGTTTTCCCATAATGTCGCTCAGGTGACTTTCGCCGCCTTCTGCCGAAGAATTCACTACCTGCATCCAGATGGGCGTAATGAATACGCCCATAATACTGGAAATACTCGCATTGAAAATGGCCGCCGGAATGTTTCCCTCTGCAATGGAAACCATCACAACCGAAGACGAAACCGTAGAAGGCAAGGTTG
Organism: Siphonobacter sp. SORGH_AS_0500; assembly: GCF_031453245.1. Taxonomy (NCBI): domain Bacteria; kingdom Pseudomonadati; phylum Bacteroidota; class Cytophagia; order Cytophagales; family Cytophagaceae; genus Siphonobacter; species Siphonobacter sp. SORGH_AS_0500. Next base: position 1,040,056 of record NZ_JAVIYT010000001.1, on the reverse strand, counting down.
ATAGGAAAAATACACCCATCCACACCATTTGATTATCGGCGTTTTCGAATAAGGTTTTGGCGATTAATACCAGCACAGGGAAAAGAACGAACGTACTCACATGAACGACGATGTGTAACCGCCAGTTGGTCAGCCCCGCCTTGAGTTTCTCCTTACTCAGACGCAGGCCGTAAAAAAAGAAAATCAACGAAACGCCGTAATTAGCCAGTGTAGACAATGAAAAGGGTCCTTCGCCCAGTCCGCCTTCGGGCCAGAGATACGCCAGGCCAATCATGCCCAGTAAAGCCAGAATGAAGCCATCGAGGCCAATCTTACTGAGGATTTTCAATGGATTAAATGAACGGGAGGATGACGATAGAGTAGACATAATAAAGCAGTTAGTGGGATACTTTTCGCATCGGTATTTTTAAATAAGATCGTACCGATCCATTAGACCTTTCATAATCAGACGCCAATTACGTGGGTAGGTAACAATTTCTTGGCCATAAATCTGAAAAATTAAAAGCAGGATGCTGAAACGCATCCTGCTTTTAAGTCATTTTCTACTAAGAATTATACCTGCTGAAACCTTCACCGATGAAGAATCGGCGAGGCGAGCCAAGCCCCTTCTCTCTGGAGACAGCTTGAGGTATAAACTAACTCTCCCATCTGTCATCTCGAACGAAGTGAGAGACCTTCTGAAGGCATGGGACGGATTCAAGGAGAGACTGATTAATTCCCAACGAGAAAGTGTTATCCAATACTACTATAAGGTTCTTATGTTTTGAATGAAAGTGGAGGATTGTGGGGAGTACCTCATCGTTTTATTAGACCGCTGGTCATCCTCACAGTCGCTCGGCCAGAGCCGAGTGACTGCAAGAAAATGCAAGGGACAAATCCATAGACTTCAGCCCAACCGATGCCAGCTTTTTCGCTGGCATCATTCGTCTAACATCCAAATTGTTGATACCCAACCCTGCAGTCTCAGCTCTAGCCAAATAACGCTGTAGTTGTGCAGGCCTCTGCCCGATGTGTACAAGCCTGTTTTGAAGGGGATAAAGATGTCTTATTACTACCTAGGGGTTCGCATTCTACCGGCCAGAGGCCTGCTAATTGGTCACTCGGCCAGAGCCGAGGGACGGCGGGAATAGCAAGAGCCTTCACTGGATGAAAGGCTTGAGGATAATGGCAGGCAGGAACCTGCCATTAGTGTAGGAACGAGAATGGCGTTAGTCCAAGACAGTGTCTTGGACTAACGCCATTCAACCTCAATTTTATTTAAAATGTCCTTTCAGACCGTCGCTTACATCTCCGTTAATAAACCCCGACGACGCAACAGCGGTTTGATGTCAGGTTCGGCTCCACGGAAGTTTTTGTAGAGCTTCATGGGTTCGTCAGTACCCCCACGTTCGAGAACATTTTTACGGAACGATTCCGCCGATTTTTTATCGAATAATCCTTTTTGTTTGAACACTTCAAAGGCATCCGCATCCAGCACCGCCGACCAGATATAGCTGTAATAACCAGCCGAATACCCCCCAGAGAAGGAGTGCTGAAAATACGTACTACGGTAACGGGGAGGAATCTGCTCGATCAGGCCGATTTTATTCATGGTCTCTTTCTCAAACGTCAAAACATCACTAGGCGTCTGACCGGGAGCCAGCGTGTGGTACGCCATATCCAGAATTGAAGCTGCCAGGTATTCGGACGTCAGGAAGCCCTGATTGAACAATCCACTTTTTTTCAATTTTTCTACCAGAGCTTCTGGAATGACTTCACCCGTTTGGTAATGTTTTGCGTAGAGTTTTAGCATTTCGGGTTCCGTCGCCCAGTTTTCCATGATTTGAGAAGGTAACTCCACAAAGTCACGGGGAACCGATGTTCCAGACAAACTACCGTAATTCACATTCGAAAGTAAGCCGTGCAACGCATGCCCAAACTCGTGGAAGAACGTGGTCGTTTCGTCCATACTCAGTAAAGCCGGTGCATTACCTACGGGCTTCGAAAAGTTACAAACAATGGAAACGACAGGAGCGATAAACTTACCGTTTTTCACTTCTTGCTTGCGGTAACTCGTCATCCAGGCACCGCCACGTTTGCTGGCCCGTGGGAAAAAGTCCATGTAAATAATGCCCACGTGTTTGCCGTTGGCTTCTTTTACTTCATACGCCATCGCTTCGGGATGATACACCGGAATCTCGGGGCGAGCCTCAAATTTCAGTCCGTACAAGCGTTCTGAAAGCGTAAAAATGCCCTGCTTCACATTTTCCAGTGAGAAGTAAGGCCGCAGTTCTTCTTCGTCGAGGTTATACTTTTCCTTGCGGAGTTTCTCGGCGTAATACCGCCAGTCCCAGCCCGCGAGTTTTTCGTTTTTACCTTCTTTGTCCATCATAGCCTGCAAATCAGTGGCTTCTTTCTTCGTTACCGGAACCGTAGCCGACCATAACTGACTCAGCAGCTCATTTACCTTCGCGGGCGTTTTCGCCATGCTTTCTTCCAGCACATAAGCCGCGTGGTTTTCGTAACCCAGTAGCTTTGCCCGTTCTGCCCGCAGAGCTACGATTTTCTTGATGTTCTCTTTGTTATCGCGAGCATCATCATGATTGGCCCGTTCGATATAAGCCTTGAAGATTTTCTCACGAAGTTCCCGGTTATCAGCGTATTGCAGGAAAGGCATCACGCTAGGATTTTGCAGTGTAAAGACCCATTTACCCGCCAGCATACGCTTTTTAGCTTCCTCAGCTGCGGAGGCAACTAGTGAGGCTGGTAATCCGCTTAAATCAGATTCTTTGTCGATGACCAGTGCAAAAGCGTTGTTTTCGCCCAATAGATTCTGACCGTATTTGAGCGTTAAAAGCGATTGTTCCTGATTAATCTCCCGCAAACGAGCCTGTTTTTCGGGAGATAAAGCAGCTCCGCTTCTGACGAAATTCTTGTACGTTTTTTCAAGTAAAGTCAGTTGTTCAGTGGTCAGTTTCAGAGACTGACGTTTGTCGTAAATGGCTTTGACGCGTTTGAATAAGTCGGCATTGAGCTGAATATCATCGTGGTGTTTCGATAATTTGGGAGCCAGTTTCTGAGCAATTTTCTGGATTTCATCACTCGTATTAGCCGAGTTCAGGTTATAGAAAACGGTACTAACCCGATCCAGAATATCGCCGCTGTTATCCAGAACGACAATCGTATTTTCAAACGTTGGCATATCCCGGCGACGCAGCATATTCTGAATCTGGCCGGTCTGCTGACGCATACCTTCTTCAAAAGCAGGTTCAAAATGCTCCGTCCGAATTTTGTCAAACGGTGGTACTCCAAACGGAGTCGTATAGGTAGCTAAAAAGGGATTGTCTGTGGCGGGACGAGGCTGCCCAAAAGCCAGCGATGCAGTGACCATTAGCGGTAACAGGAGTTTCATTCGTAAGCTTTGTTGATGCTGAAAAAAGAAGCAAGGTACACTTGAAAGTTGGCTCTGGCAAAAAAAGACCCCGGGGGTAGTCCCGGGGTCTAATGGGTTACTTTAATCCTTTTTCAATGCTGGTCATCAGCGTGCGGGCGGGCAAATCGTGGTTATACTCCCAGAACATAATTCCCGCCATGCCCTGATCTTTGATGTATTTTGTTTTGTACTTGAGCGACTCTTCATCAGCATACGACAGGAAGGATTTCTCTTTTTTATTCCAGAGGTAAGGCACCTTGGCGGCATCGTCCCAGTACCTTTTCCAGCCGTTTTTATTGATGTATTTATCCATCAGCTCGGTGTAACTGATGAAGGAATGCTTGGTATTTTCCGTCTTCTGAAATAAGCCCTGATTAGCCGGATTCACGTTCGTCCAGCCGCGACCATAAAACGGAACGCCCAGCACAATTTTGTTGATTGGAACCCCCGCTTGCACGTGCCCTTTCACGGCATCATCCGAACTGTTCCGCGAACGATCGCTCGATTTAGATTGATACAAAGGACTGTGATGGCCCGTTACCACGTCATTACCGTGATACAAATCATACGTCATGATATTTACGTAATCGAGATATTTGGCGGCATTACCCAGTTCAGTGTGATTGACAAAAGCCGTGTCGCCACCCGTGGCTGAAGTCAACAGGTAATGATTTGCGTTTAGTCGCTTATCCTTTTTACCCTGCTCATCCAGTTGCTCGCGTAGGGTTTTCAGTAATAAGGTATAATTCTGCTTGTCTTCGGGTCGGAAAATGTTACCTGCTCCAATCTGATCAGGGTATTCCCAGTCAATATCCACGCCATCCAGGTGATGCGTATTTAATAGGTCCAGACAACTCTTGGCGAATTTCTGGCGAGCTACTTCATTCAGGGATACATCTGAAAAGTATTTACAACCACCCCAACCACCAATCGAAATCAGGATTTTCAGGTCTTTATTTATCTTCTTCAATCCCGTTAGCGTGGCGAGGGTTTTGATGGATTGCTTGTCTAAAGGAGCCAACACTCCCTGCTCGTTAGGAACGGCAAAAGCGAAGTTAATATGGGTCATTCGCTTGGCATCGGCTTCGAGGCCTTCTTTCGTCCAGCCGCCTCCGGTTACATAACCAATGACTACATATTTTCTACTTTGAGCGAAAGTAGTCAGGCTCAGGCATGCGATCAGCATGCTGACTATTAGTTTTTTAGGCATAGTTGTTAAGTATGAAATGTCAATCAAAAACTAAAAATACAAATCCCTGACGACTGGAAGTCCGAGTTATTAATTTTTTTTATAAATCATTGTCTAACACCATTTTTAGTAGAAACGCGACTTCATCGCATCTGGAGCAGAGGCGACTTTTTGATTTGTTGACGAGTATACGTTTGATTCAGAGACGAGTTTGGTTACCATTCAACTGAATATCATCCTCTGACTAGACGCGATGAAGTCGCGTTTGACAAACAAAAAGCGGCTGGTGAGGACACCAGCCGCCGTATACCTATTCCTTTAACGGATTATTTCTTCCGAAAAATGCTCAGGATTTTATCGATAACAAAACCCAGGATTACCCCACCAACAGCACACACCAGAGCTTTGGCAATCCAGGCCAAAGCAGCTCCGGGAATGGCATGTTCGAAATGTTCCAGAGCATGGTGCAGGAACGGAACACCGTGTACGATGATCTCAGCCCCTACCCAAAGCATGGCTACAGTACCGATGTAACCCAGAGCCGTTAATAACTTAGGCATGGCTTTCACCAGTCCACGACCAAATTTCTGAATGGAAGCCGGACGATTCGGGCCGGCCAGGTTAACCCCCACGTCATCCATTTTCACGATCACCCCTACCGCACCGTACACCCCTACGGTGATCACCACCGCCACGATTAACATGACAATGATCTGGTTAAACAGCGGCTGACCTGTCACCGTACCAAAGGTAATCACCATAATTTCAGCCGACAGAATCAGGTCCGTGCGAACGGCACTGTCTACACGGACTTTCTCCAGTTCTTCTGGAGTTATAGCTTTAATATCCTCATCCGACTCGTCGTGACCTTCGTGTTTGCTGAACATCGAGTGTACTTTTTCGTACCCTTCGAAACACAGGTACGCTCCCCCCACCATCAAAATGTAAGGAATAACCCAGGAAACGTAGAAGCCCAGTAGTAACACGACGGGCGTCAACAGGAAAACTTTATTAATCAGCGATTTCTTGGCAATCTTGAAGATGATCGCAAGCTCACGCGAAGGGTCTAGACCAACCACGTACTTAGGAGTTACAGCGGTATCGTCGATCACTACGCCCGAAACTTTACTGGTAGTTTTGGCAACCTGAGTAGGAACGTCGTCCAAACTTGCCGCACTGGCTTTCACCAGAGCTGCCACGTCATCTAAAAGAGCTAAAAGGCCCGAAGCCATTGTTTGTTGTTTGTTTTGGTAAAATATATTGTGTTGAAAATGATTGTTCCATCTGTATGAGTGAGAACGGGGACGAAGATACAAGTTCCCCTGAGCAATCAATGAACTTTACTAGATGGATGGTAACAGGACTGGACTAAACTGGTTCTTTTAACGATGAGATTTGGGTTTTGCTGTTTCCAGCCATCCATTTCGCTCTCCTAACGTTCTTTCTACGTCGGTCATAGAAAACCCCCGTTAATCCGTCTAGGAAAACAAAATAAATGGATCGTATCATCTATCTGTAGGAATGATTGCGATTCAAGAAATCAGTAATCGATAAAAACGAATAAGGCATAGCTCATACTTGGTCGGATGCAAATCGAATTCAACTTAAAGATTTACAATCCGATAGAATGTAATCATACATCGCTGAGCTAATGAAGGGACGTTTGCTCAGCGATGGGTTTCTTTTTACCTATAAACTTACTGAGGGTTTTAAGCTTCAAGGCTGGTTTCTCAATCCAATGCCAGGATAAATAGGCAAACACTGCTGATACCAGAAGGCTTGAGATAATCAAGGTATTAGCACCGGGTTTGAAGAAGTAAACGAGTGTCTGCTGCACCGGGAAACCGTAAATATAGAGTCCGTACGAAAGGTCGCCTATGTATTTAGTAATGGTACTAACTCCCTTTACCGGGATTAAACTGGCACATAAGACGATGAGTGGTAGCATACTAACGCTCGCATACAAAAAGCCCGGACGGCTTGTCATGTAAATAAATACACTCAACGAAACGAGAAGAATTCCAGTTAGATAAGCAATGGGTAATCGTTCCAATCCTAATACGGCTAGTAACGATCCAGCGGCGAAATAAACGCCTAATTCAATTAAATACCAGTCAAGAATTGGGTAATTCCATTTCTGAATTTCTTCAAAATTTACGGTATCAAGTTTAGCTAAAATCAGGTAGATAACTGCCAGAATTGGAATAAGAAGGTTCCGTTTATTTTTAATAAAAAAGAATGCAGATACGGCGATGTACATCGTAAACTCAAATGCAATTGTCCATAAAGAACCGTTAATAGCGAACGGGTGAGGGTTGTGTTCGAAGATACCGGGAATCGCGTATTGAATCCGATAAAGGCCCAGATTATTCGTAAAATAAGTTTTCACGGCCTCATTCTTCCAGTAAGGTATCTCACCCTTGTAGACGAGTGGCCCTAATGCAATTGTCAGTGTAAGCACTACGATCAAGGCGGGATAAAGCCGCAAAACACGCTTCCAGTAGAAATCCAGCAGGTTTCGGGATCTCTGTAAACTTTGAAAAATCAGATAACCGCTAATGACAAAAAATCCTCTTACGGCAATCCAGGAAAAGGAATATTGCCCGTGAGACATCTTACAAAGCCAGTCGCATTCCTGAGACGCTGTCAGTGGATACGCGTGAGTAATAATTACGCCTGCAGCAAAGACTAAGCGAAGAAAGTCAAAATTATTTTTTCTAGAATTTTCTATGACTGAAATACTTTTAGTTCGCGAAAAGCGAAATTAAACTAAAAATCTGATTTCTATTTCTTCGATTTTTATGTTTGAATTATTGATAATTAAAAAGTAACATTATTCAATAAATTTCTTCCAGTAATCGTCTATAATTTATTTCTCCTTTCTGGAGTATAGTACTTATTTCAAAATTCTTCTAAAAAGGTCATTTGCTATATCCGTTCATCTCCAATTTGCCAAGAATGATTTGCCGCCCTTTCTTAAAGCTGGCCTTTCCTTGAAAAAGAATGATCTGTTCAGCATATGCATTGTGTCCCCTTAACTCCGTTTAAGCGAAGCAAATCCTGAGTATATAGTTGAAATGGATAGCAGAAAATAAATTGCCATAAATCATTCCATAACTCTTTGATTATGAGACACAAAACATTCAATAATTATTATAAAAAAATAGTCTTTCACAAATAAACCAGACTTCACGAACTTTGTAGCCGCAATGTGTGACTGGAACGATGACTGATTCTGAAATACCTTATACGCCCTCGTGGCTGCGTAGTTTGTTACTGGGACTATCCCAGATTTTTGCATGGGGCGGTTCTTTTTTCCTGATGGCCGTCCTCATCGGACCCGTTACCAAAGAAACAGGCTGGCCTTCTTCCTGGGTATACGGCTCTCTTTCGTTAAGCATCTTTATATCGGGACTATTAGCCCCAAGCGTGGGTCGACAAATTGCCCGTCAACGTGGCAAAGCTATTTTGATGCATAGCGGCTGGGTCATTGGAGCAGGGTTAGTTGTGGTTGGTTTGGCTCCGGTCTTACCCTTGTTCATACTAGGCTGGTGTCTGATTGGTGTGGGTATGTCGATGGGTTTATACGATGCCCTTTTTGCAACGTTAGGACAACAGCATGGACTGGAAGCGAAAAAAATCATCCCCCATATTACCCTTATTTCTGGTTTTGCGACGACTATTACCTGGCCAAGCCTAGCCTGGTTAATTGAACAGTTCGGCTGGCGACACACTTGTACAGGTTATGCCGTCTTTCTGAGTACCATTCTCCCAATTTTGTATCATTGGGGTTGCAGAGGGCAAACCATCCCTCAAACCATTCAGACTCAGCATCACGCTTCGTCTTCAGGTTTATCGACTGAAAACCAGCTTATGTTTCGGTGGGTGGTCATTAACTTCATGATTGCGGCAGTACTCATGACGGCCATTTCCGTTCAACTTCTATCCATTTTACAGGCCAAAGGATTAACCCTTAAGGCAGCCATTCAGTTAGGGGCCTTGATCGGTCCCTGTCAGGTTGGCGTACGATTGCTGGATTTGATGGGTCCCAAAAAACATCCAATCTGGAGTGCCCTGATTTCATCCATTCTGGTTTTAGTCGGATTACTACTGTTAGGTTTGGACGTGAGTCTGGCGACGATTGGCGTGGTTTTATATAGTTTAGGAAATGGTATTCGCTCCATTCTGAGGGGAACCTTACCGCTGGAGCTATTTGGCCCGGAATCCTTTGCGGTTGTACTGGGTCGACTGGCTCGTCCGGCTCTCATTGCCCAGGCCCTTACGCCCTTACTTGGAGGTTATCTTGTGCAACACGGAGGGCCTCTAACTTTACTGGCCGTTTTAGCTGCTTTAGCCTTTTTAAATATCGGCGTTACCGTTGCCATCAAACAGCAAATGACGCCACGGCTCTCGCATTAACCCTGAATGTATGAAAATCACTGCTTTATCTGAAGGTCCGTTTTCCGTTGATTTTAGTAAAGTATTTACGCCCGTCGAGCTGGATACGTACGTTCCAGAACATCACCCCGCCGGAACCACGCTGTTATCGGTACATCCGTTTTTGGTCGTTACTTCGGAAGAGGTCATACTACTGGATACAGGTTTGGGGTTGAGTGAAGGCCATGAACTTCAATTGTATCGTTCCCTTCGCCGGGAAGGACTTGAGCCCACTCAGGTAACGAAAGTATTTCTATCCCATTTGCATAAAGATCATACGGGCGGCGTGGGCACCATTCAGGCAAACGGGAAGTTTCAGTTTAACTTTCCTAATGCCATTTATTACGTTCAGGAACGGGAGTTAACCTTTGCCCTGGCTCAAAAGGATAACCCCTCGTATCATCCCGCTACGCTTCAGGCTTTAGCTCTACATCCCAATGTTCATTTTCTGAATGAAGAGGAAGGGGCATTAACTCCAGATATTTCCTTTCAGGTTACGGGCGGGCATACGCCTTACCACCAGACGTTGACCATCACCCATGATGGAAAAAGGTATTTTTACGGAGCGGATGTATTACCCCAGAAAAGTTACATCCAGCAAAATTTCGCCTATAAAAACGATTATGACGGTAAACGAGCCAGGGCCTTTCGGAAAGAATATGCTGAACAGGGTCAGGACTGGATTTTCCTGCTTTGTCACGCCTTGAGCAAACCCATAGTTTCCTACCCGGATTTAATGAAAAAGTAAAAGGCCTCCTTTGGTAGTAACCTTGGTTACGCTTTCATCCGATCTTTCAACTGCAAATGCTGAAGTAACAAAACGGTTTTGGCGTCTTTGATCTCATCCGTTTCAATCATCTTCAAAGCTTGAGGGAAAGGAAGTTCCAACACCTGAATGTCTTCCTCTGCTTCCACTCCACCTCCTTCATTCATTTTGTGGACTTCCTGATATTCGGCAATAAAAAAGTACAGAATTTCGGTAACTGACCCCGGGCTCATGTACAGCTCAAATACTCGTTCGGGTTTAGTAATGCGATATCCTGTTTCTTCCTCGGTTTCCCGTCGAATGCAATCTTCAGGGCTATCAGCGTCCAGTAATCCGGCACAGGCTTCAATCAGCATGCCATCCTTATTTCCATTGACGTACGTCGGCATACGAAATTGCCGGGTTAGAATTACTGTATTTTTTTCTCCATTGTAAAGCAGAATGACCGCCCCGTTTCCTCGGTCATAGCATTCTCGCGACTGTCGCTGAGTCGACCCATCTTGCCTGATATAATCGAAAGTAACTTTGCGAAGCGTATACCAATGATCCGAAAGTACTTCTGTGCTTACGATTTGAACCGTATTCATAAATGTTCATTTTTGTTAGTTGATTATTATTTATTTACAATATTCGATCATTTTTGATCAAAATAAAATACTAACAATCAAAAAAAACAATAAATGATCAATCATAATCAAAGATGAGCATTACCAGACATAGACAAATTCTGGCGTTTTTGGCTGACGGTGACGAGCGAAGCGTAAGCTTTCTAGCCGAGCAGTTGGATACCTCAGAAATAACCATTCGCCGGGATTTGAATACCTTGGCGGAACAAGGCAAACTAATTCGCACCCACGGCGGAGCGATGCGTAATGAGCTTCCCTTTATTCCTTTCGTACAAAAAGCCTCCATTCAGACGCAGGCCAAGAGGCAGATTGGACAGCGGGCGGCTTCATTAGTAGAAGAAAATGACGTACTTTTTCTGGACTGTGGGAGCACCGTGCTAGCCATGGCTCCGCATTTGAAAGCCTTCCGAAATCTTAAAATCATTACGAATTCATTGCCTCTGATTTGGGAGCTGCGGGAAGCTCCTCATCTGTCTATTAATCTCATCGGCGGTGAACTGGATCTTAATCGTCAAGCCGTACATGGATCCGTTGCTCTTGAACACGTTGCCCGGTATCACGCGACGAAGGCGTTTGTGGGCGTAGATGGTATTTCGCTAAAAAACGGGTTAACGGCCCGCAGCGAAACGGAAGCGTCCTTTACCAACGCTCTACTGACCCATGCGAAAGAGCGTTTTCTACTAGCTGATTCTGGAAAATTTGAGAATGATAGTTACCTGAAATTTGCTCCACTCACGGCTATTCACCACATCATTACCAATGCCGGGCTGGATCAGAAACTGATCCAACAGTATCAGGAAGCGGGTTGCCACTGGATTGAAGCCTAACCCGTAGAGACACGGCTTCATCGCGTCTGGGGAGAGGCTTTTTTATTACTAGTCTGCACCATGGTTGGTGAGACACTAGGCATGGCGGGGAAGCCAGACGCGACTCCGTCACGTCTCTACGATAAGGATATAAAAAAAGCGTCAGACTTTCCGTCCGACGCTTTCCTGATTCGTTGGAAAACTAGATTTCGATCTTTCCAACCATATTCTCTGGTTTCACCCACTCGTCGAATTCTTCGGAAGTTAGGTAACCCAAAGCAATGGCCGTTTCTTTCAGCGTAGAGCCGTTTTTGTGAGCGGTCTGAGCGATTTCGGCAGCTTTGTAATAACCAATTTTCGTATTCAAAGCCGTGACCAGCATCAGGGAGTTGTTCACGTGCTTTCTGATGTTTTCCGTCAGAGGCTCGATCCCTACCGCACATTTGTCGTTGAAGGCCACGCAAACGTCACCAATCAGACGAGCCGAATGCAGGAAGTTGTAGATCATAACGGGCTTGAACACGTTCAGTTCAAAGTGACCATTCGAGCCACCAATGTTAATGGCCACGTCATTACCTAAAACCTGAGCGGCTACCATCGTCATCGCTTCGCACTGAGTAGGGTTTACCTTACCGGGCATAATCGAGCTGCCGGGTTCGTTATCAGGAATGAAGATTTCACCGATACCCGCCCGTGGGCCAGACGATAACATTCGAATATCATTACCGATTTTCATCAGACTAACCGCTACGGTTTTCAACGCTCCGTGAGCTTCCACAATAGCATCGTGAGCCGCCAGTGCTTCAAATTTGTTTTCAGCCGTTACAAAAGGTAAGCCCGTCAGGTCAGCGATGTGCTTCGCTACCAGCTCCGAGTAACCTTCTGGGGTATTGATACCCGTTCCTACTGCCGTTCCACCTAATGCCAGTTCCGATAAATGCTCCAGCGTATTTTTGATGGCTTTCAGGCCGTGGTTCAGTTGAGAAACATACCCTGAAAACTCCTGACCGAGCGTCAGAGGAGTAGCATCCATGAAGTGCGTACGACCAATCTTCACTACGTTTTTGAACGCTTCTGCTTTCGCCTGCAACGTATCCCGCAGTTTTTCGATACCGGGAATCGTGATTTCGATCAGGATTTTGTAGGCCGCAATGTGCATGGCCGTTGGGAAAGTATCGTTCGATGATTGTGACTTGTTCACGTCATCATTGGGGTGAACGAATTTCTGTTTGTCTCCCAGATCACCCCCGTTAATCACGTGAGCACGGTAAGCTACTACCTCGTTCACGTTCATGTTGGACTGCGTACCTGAACCCGTTTGCCAAACCACCAGTGGGAACTGATCGTCGAGTTTACGATCCAGAATTTCGTCACAAACCTGAGCAATCAGATTTTTCTTATCTTCAGCCAGAACGCCCAATTCGAAGTTAGTAATAGCCGCCGCTTTTTTCAGGTAAGCAAATGCCGCAATGATTTCTTTGGGCATTTTATTGATATCCTGAGCAATGGGAAAGTTCAGGATTGAACGTTGGGTTTGAGCTCCCCAGTACACATGAGCGGGCACTTGCACTTCGCCCATGGTGTCTTTCTCAATACGGTATTCCATGATTTGTCTGTTAACAGTTCAGCGTTTCAGGCCCATTCGGGTATGCCACCAGATCGGGCCTGATTTTTGCCGCAAAGCTACCAAGCGAACGGAACGCTCGATGGATTTTTTTCAAAAATTCTGGTAATTTATTAATGGTGAACCAGTAAACGTTGCGTATGCATTCCCGCCGAACTTTGTACCCGCAACACATAAACCCCATCAGGAAGGTTACCAAGCGATAACCGAACCTGACTTTCGGAACTGGTTTGGTGCCAGCACTGGCGTCCATTTAGGTCGTAAATAGTGACTTCAGAAACCATTGCCCGATTGAATTTCAGCAAAGCCTCCTGTTGAACAGGGTTGGGCGATACGATCACCTCCCACGATTGTAATGATTTCGTCATAGTAGGTAAGGGCATGATAACCAGCAAACGGCATTCAATTTCCTCACCCGTGGTTAAGCTGGTTCGAAGTCGGTAAATGTAGCGTTGCCCCGGCAGAGCACTGTCATCGGTGTAATTTGAGACTCCTGAAGCAAGGGTAGCAATTGTTTTGAACGCTTCCTGATCACCCTGCCGTTCCAGTACCAGTTGCCGTGTATTGGCCAGCGTATTCCATTTCAACTGCGTTTGGTATAAGCCTACCTGAACCAATTGCAGGGTTTGGGAAGGTCGATAACTTTCAATTGGGACTTCGTAAAAACTAAAGGCATAAAGATTCCGCTGATTCAGCATGTACGGCCCTGGGTAAACATCCGTATGCCCCACCGGAAAATAATCCGGCAAATAGGTAAGCTTCTGAGCGGAAGATGGTTGCTTCAATTTCAGATGCACTTTATACCCTTCTACCCAACCCGAATCCAGTTGGTTATTTACCCCATCGAAATACATAAACTCTCGCATGTGATAGGTAACAACCCAGCCATTGAGTTTAGAGATAACATTGACCTGGTTCTGAAAAACCATTTGCTGATCCACGTCGAATTCTAACGTTACCTGCGTTCGTTCGGGATTGGAGTAATAAATCCGGCGAGGGTCGGGCGATTGGATTTGAAGTGTATCCGTTGAGTTATAGAAATCTCTGTCAACCAGTGGGTATAAATTATGGGCAAACTGCACGTGTCCGCCGCTTCCATAATGAATTCCGTCTGACTCTTTCAGCCCGATGGCGGTAATCGTCTGTACATCCGGGTAAATCCGGGACGTGCGTCGCTGAAAATCCCGTAGGGCCGGAGCTAAGGAACTCGTCATCACAGGCTGAATGCCCGTCTGCGTTACGTATACTTTCTTAAGATTCGGATAATCCAGATGCCAGCCTTTGTAGAGTCGGTCAAAATACTGGGGATAACTAGTGATTTCAGATGAGGTACCTCCTACTTCAAATTCCCCCTGTCGCCAGAAAATGGCTTTTACAAAATCCCTGACTCCCGCCTGAATACTCCGATTGAGCGATTGCCCATACGCCGTGTTATCATCCGTGGGGTTATCATCATTTCGATCACTAAAGTAACGAATCGGCATACCGCCATTCCCATTATTCAGAATACAGGTTGGCATCTGATGATTCTGGTGAATAAGCCGCTGAATTTCCGTTCCCCAAACCCCTACGTTGATATTATTCCCATTGGCAACAGCCCATTTCGGGCCTTCTCCGGGGTAATTGGTAGTAAAGGTTCGACAAAATTCATTCAGTTGCGGATTGTAGGATTGGTAACTTCCGCCCTCGCCCCCGGCAACGGCGTTGGATTGCCCGCCAATCAGAAAGACATCGCCTGCTACCAGATTCATACGCGTCATTACCAAAGAGGAATCCCGATTTTTCACCAGATAAATGCGAGCCAAATATTCCACGGCTTCGGCTTTGATGGAAGGTTTCAGGGAAAAAGCAGCCTGGCCATTCTGAAAAGTTAAGTTCTGGGAGCTATAGCGATACGGTTGTTGACCTCTCAGAATCAGTACCGAAACCCTGGTTGCTGCCGCGTCGGTTACGGTTCCTTCAATGAGAATCTGCCCCTCCGACTGATCATTTCGGGGAAATAGCTGATAATCGAGTGGAGCTTTAGTAAAGGTGATTTGGGCGTTTAAGAAAGAATGAGTCAATAGTAAGAACAGGCAAGTAAAGAGTCGGTTCATTGAGTTAAAGATGATGGGGCTATTCGTGCGGGAATTCGGAAACAATATGCTGAAATATGGTGACATTCAATTCATCGTAGCCTTAAAATACCTCTATAAACTTTCACTTTACTTAAAGCCAGCCCAGGTGTCTATCCGTATATGCCTGGACTGAATTTCAAATTAATTCATAATCTACCTGCAACATTTTCGTTGTTGGCTTGTATGATTTAAAAAAGATTAACGGTTAATTTTGTTCAGTTCCCATATTAAAACTCCGATTTGCTGTGTCTGTTGCTCGTTTCTGTTCTGTTGTTATCATCTCGGGTTTATTTTGTTTGTTAGGCTGTTCCCAGGGTCCCAAAGACGCCTCGGAAGTAACTGTGGCAGAAAATCCGATGCTAGCTCATTATAACGACAGCATCGCCAAACGCTTCAATCCAATCGAGGCAACCCGGAAAGCAGGTCAGCTCGATACGTTCTTTCATAATTTACACAGCAAATACGGTTTTAATGGAACCGTGCTCGTCGCTCAATACGGGCAGGTGATTTACAAAGGAGCGTTTGGTTACAAAAACCTGACCTTACGTGATACCCTTACGACTACCACTCCTTTTCAGCTGGCTTCGGTTTCCAAGCAATTCACGGCGATTTCTATCATGCAGATGAAAGAAAAAGGCTTACTGAATTACGACGATCCGGTTTATAAATACATTCCCAATTTCCCTTACGATTCTTCGATTACCATCCGGCTTTTGCTCACCCACCGCTCCGGTCTACCGAGTTATCAGTATGGGTTAGAAAAATATTGCGACAAATCACAACCGCTGAGTAATAAAGAAGTAGTAGAAAAGCTTTGCCAGTACAAGCCCGTTCCGTATGGTCACCCCGACGTTCGGTTTCATTATAATAATACTAACTACGTCTTGTTATCATACATCGTCGAAAAACTGAGCGGAAAGCCCTTCAGTAAATATGCGGAAGAACATCTGTTCAAGCCACTCGGCATGACAAGTACCTTCGTTTTTGACGGCACCAACACCAATCGCTTACTCACCGCCGCCACGGGCTATACCGGCAGCAGACGTTCTTTTGCGATTGATTACCTCGACAGCGTTACCGGCGACAAAAGCCTGTATTCCACCGCAGAAGATATGTTCAAGTGGGACCGGGGTTTGTATACCGAGCAGATCATCAGTCAGAAAGCCTTGCAGGAGGCCTTTTTACCTGCCAGCAATGACACCCGTCTCGTAACTAAAAACTACGGCTTTGGCTGGCGTTTACAAAAAGTCCCCAATAACCAGTGGTTAACGTTTCACACGGGCTGGTGGCATGGATTCAAGAATTACTTTATGCGAAATCGCCCCGATCAAAGTACGATTATTCTACTTTCAAACGTGGCCAACAGTTACCTTTCTCAGGTAAAAATGGTGCAGGCCATTTTATATCCCGAGAAAGCCCGGTTCTTCTTGCGGGGCGAAAACGTCGATCCGGAAAATGGCGATGATACCATGATTAGCGAGGGCCTTCAGGGTGGCGGCGACAACGCTCCCGAGTTATCTCTCGCCGATCTTTACAAGATGTTACCGGCAGCTCCGGTAGTCAAGAAAAAAGTGGTGCATCGTTCACACCTCAGAGCGAAAGGGGCCGTGAAGAAAAAAGCCGTTTCCCGCCGAGCACCCATCAGGAAAAAAGCGGCAATCCAGAAAAAAAAGAAGAAAAGATAACGAATGCAAAACCGGATCAGGAATTAACTGATCCGGTTTTTTATGGCTCATCATACTCACTTCTGTTTTACAAGTTCTTCAATTATTTTGAGTATGCTTTTCTTTCTCTAATTACCTATTCACAAGTAATAAAGGGCTGATTCCTGCGGAGTCAGCCCTTTATTGTTCATCAGTTGAAGGTTGAACTTTACTACTATAAGGAGATAATTCCCTTACGCAAACCCGTCAGAATGGCTTCTGTGGCTGAGTTTACGTTCAGTTTCATGTAGATTCGTTTCAGGTGGGTTTGCACCGTATTGAAGGTAATGCCGCATTCAGCCGCAATCATTTTGTAACTCATTCCCTGAGCTAGACAGGCCAGAATTTCGCCTTCCCGAAGGGTTAAAGAGGTATTGGCAGACTGCAATTCTCTCGGAGAGACGTACAGACGATGAGACTGAGGTAGACTTGACATGACAAAGCTGTTTTTTGCGTTCTGCTTTCTTAGTCGATTATTCAGGCACTTCGGGTAACAACTTTTCAAAAAAAATTCCCACATTTAAAAAATCAATCAGTAACTCCCTAGTTTACAGGAACTCTAAGCTTAACTTCAGTTACATGATTTTTTTTAAACGTACCCTTTCCGATGCTGATCTCATCGCAGGAATCCGGGCTGGAGGCCTGAATCGCCGGAATTGTGAAAACTGTTTGTACGATCAGTTTCGCTATCTGATTCGGGAAGCCACGTTTAAGCATCAACTGCTCCCCGACGAATCTGCCAGTGCTTATTCCGACGCCGTTCTTACCGTCATTGAACATATTTCTTCCCAGCGTTATGAAGGCCGTTCGGGCCTGAAAACGTACCTCTATCAAATTTTTTATAATAAATGTGTTGACCTCGTTCGTAAAAATTCGACTAATCGCGAAAGTGTCCATCAGGGCCTCTCACTCGATAATCTAAGCATTGCAGACGAAACCCGTTCCATCCTGCAAAACCTGATTTCGGACAGTGAAATAAGCTACCTCCGACAACAATTAACCCTGCTGGGCGAAAAATGTCAGCGTATGCTATTGGCCTGGGGAGAAGGATTCTCTGACGAGGAGATCGCCCGGAATCTGGATTACCAAAGCTCGGCAGTAGCCAAAACCAGCCGACTGCGGTGCCTGGAAAAGTTAAGGACACTCTACCGTACCCGTTAACGAGACCCACCATCCAATGAATGAATTAGAACAAATTGAACGTTTTTTTCAGGGAGAGATGTCAGCTACTGAACAGGCTTCCTTTGAAAAACAAATTCAGGAAAACCCTCAACTGGCTTCGGCAGCGGCTTTTTACTGGCAAGCCCATCAGGCCGCCCGGCTGGAAGTACTAGCTGAAAAGCGAAAGCAATGGGAAAAAGCACCTGCGGTTAAACCCCTACGAAAACCCCGCTTTTCCATCGCTGCGGGCATTGCTGCTGTGGTGTTATTGGCCATTCTTTGGCTCGTATGGAATCGTAGTCAACCGAATCTGACGGAGCGTGTCATGGCTTATTCCAACACGAATTTCCAGCAGTTAAGCTTAACGATGGGAAACGCTACGGATTCATTACAGGAAGGAATTATCCTTTACAATCAGGGGAAATTCCCTCAGGCTGAGCAGATTTTTGAAGTCCAGTTAACACACGCCCCAAAAGATGCCCGAGCTCTGAAATTTGCCGGAATTACGGCGATGCGTCTCAAAAACTATGATAAGGCGATTCAGTATTTTCAGCAATTAAGTCAAACGGATTTGTACGAAAATCCGGGGCCCTTTTACGAAGCCCTGGCTCGTATCCAGCGTAACCAGGCTGACGATCAGGCCAAGGCTCAACAGTTACTGAAAAGGGTCGTTCAGGAAAATTTACCCGGCAAAACCCAAGCCACCGAGTGGCTCGATTAACCCATTATTTATCCCAACCAATCAACCTTTTTCTACCTCATTGCTTCTATGAAACACTACTCCCCCGATGGACCGGAGCGTCCTTCCAGCCATTCCGAAAATTTTCCAAAACGACTCGCTCCCTCGCCCACTTTTCGAAGTCGAAAGCAGATTAAAACTTTCCTAGGAAATGAACGCAACTACCCTCACGTTACGGAAGTTTCTTCAGGAACGGGCTTTGCCGTTAGAAATCAGTTGTTAATTCAACTGGATTACCTCGAATTTCCCGCTGACTCCTCGAATGAATATAAGATCATTAAGGGCCGGACAGCTTTACTGGAATTCTTTAACAACGCTACCCAACCTGGTGCCCCACAGCCCTTTTTACTGGACGGAAATGGTAAAAAAATAATACTTCAGTCCGTAGAAGAATGCCTGTGTCTGAACGATACTACATTTCTGCTGAAGGGCGAAGGGCTACACGAATGCCTGGAAATTAAAGCCGCGGGCGAAGAGCCACCTGGACGACACACCACGCAGCCTCCCATTCGGGCTTCCCTGAATTATATCATTCCTTCGGCCTGGGTCAATGAAGATTCGCTGGAGGTAGAGCCCCTGGAACGCTGGAATGATTACGCAAAGGACTGGAGTCAGATTCAGGCCAAAACGGATGGTTTAGTAGTTGCCATTCTGGATACGGGTATTGAAGATAATCCTCGTTATCCACTGCCTTTCTGGTATAAAAAATTCGAAGACCCCTGCCGCCGTCAGCATGAACTTGAACAGATTGGCTGGAATTTCTCCACGCTTGAGTCGGAGTCTGGTAATCAGCCTACGGATGATAATGTGCTGCGGCATGGCAGTAAAATCGCTCATATCATTCATTACCTGGCTCCCGGAAATGCCGCATTGATGATTCTCAAAACGTTTGATCATTACGGCTTCGGATCACTGGATAAGGTCTTTTGTGCTCTTCAATACGCCATGGATAACGGAGCCCGAATAGTCAATGCCAGCTTTGGGTATTATGGTAATGAAATTCCATTGTTGCGGGATTTACTGGAACAAATGAACGAGCGGAAAATCCTGGTTGCCGCCGCGGCGGGTAACCATACTGATTTTGATGGATTCCCCAATGATATTTCCGTACAGCGTTTATACCCTGCCTGTTACAGTCTGGAACTGGACAATGTAGTAACCGTTACTACCCTGACCTGCGAGCCAAAAGAGGAATGTGACTGTCAGGAAAGTAAGTCAGAACGGTTGCTGAATTCTATTACCAAAGTCATTGATAAAGCCCTCGACATTAAGGGTCACGAGCGGCTTCCCTACGAGAATTACTCTTCCAGCTTTGTCAATCTGGGTATTGAGACTCAAGACGGAAGTTTTCGGAATCTCTATCCCATTCAAACGCCGGGCTATCAGGAACCCGCTTCCATTCAGGGTTCATCCTACGCTACGCCCGTTTTTGTGGGCATTGCCGCCCGGTATTTCCTGGATATTCAAAGGGCCATTCAGCAAAGCCCGAATGAGCCCTTGAAGAAAATATACTTCTCGGTTCTTCAGCAAAAAGGAGTGATTCGGAAAGATCAATCCCTAAGGCAATATGTCAGAGGCGGCTTCTATATGCTTTCGTATTAACTTACTGCTGGTACTCCTGATCAGCGGAATTGGGGCGTTCGGACAATGCCCTGATTCCGCTTTTATGCATCGGGAGTGGTTTCGTATTAAAGCTCAGGATTCGTCGCGAATAAAACTGGAGAAACTCCGAACCCATTGGCTTCGCTGTCGCATTCCACAGGACTCCATTTACATTGAGTTATTGGGGGAACTAGCCTGGCAATACTGGCAGGAAAAGAATTTCTCAGCGACAAAACAATTTGCCGAGGCGGCCATTCAGGGTGCAAATCGCGGCGTACCCAATCTAAAACCCAAGCATTTATACTTCTACGGGGCTTACCTGGTTGGAATGAATCAGGACCAGAGAGCTCAGCAAATTCTTCAGGAAAGTATCCGGGTGAGTCGGCAATCCAATCAACTGGAATGGGCTGCCGCCGCGTCTTATCAGCTTTCGTTTGTTCAACATTCCTCCGGTGATTATCAGGCGGCCCTGAATTCCGCCACCGAAGGCGTACACTTCGCCCGACTGGCCAAAAAGCCACACCGCGAACTGGTGAGTTTATACCAGCAGGCTCAGGCATTGGTGGAGTTAAATCGTCTTGAGGAAGCTCAAGTGGTGATGACTTCGCTGCTGAAGGTAACCCGCAGGCACCCGCAATTACTCATTTGGCAGTATTACGAGTTAGCCGCCGATATTAGCCGGAAACGTAAGGATTATTTCACTAGCCGAGCTTACTTGCGGCAAGCCCAGGAACTTATTACTCCTCATCAAACAGAGGCCCAGGTTTCACTAGCTATCGTCGCTGGTTTATTGGCCGAAAATGAAAATCAGCCTGATCAAGCCCGGCAACAATACGAAAAAGCGTTAACCATAGCTCAGGATCCGCCCGCTAAAGCTTTACTATATAATCATCTGGGCAAGCTGGCTTCGTATCAAAGAAATTACTCGTTAGCCTTGCAATTAATCAGGAAAGGAATTAAAAGCATTATTCCCTCTTATGATGAAAATCAGCCAATTAATCCTACCGCAAAGGTTATCCAGAGTGTCTCTCGAAAGGAATATTTGTTTACGTTAATCAAGCAGAAAGCCTCGTTTGAATTATTGATTTATAAGCAAAAACCTACGGCTCAAAATCTAGCTCAAGCTCTGGCCACCTTCGCTACTGCCGATCAGATGGTGGACTATATGCGGATGAGTCACGAAGCGACAGAGTCCAAATTGCTTTGGCGAAACAATACCCACCGTTTGTACCAACAGGCGATTGAAGCAGCTTTTCTTCAGCAAAACGCACCCCTAGCTTTTTATTACCTGGAAAAAAGTCGAGCCGTATTATTAAATGATCGACTCAATGAGTTATCCGCCAACCAAAAACTTTCGCCTCCATTGGCTGAAAAAGAACTGAGCTTTCGGGTTCGGCAGGAACAACTATTAGCACAACTTCATCAACACAAACCGGGCACGCCAACTTATACAAAATTATTCAATCAGTGGCTTAATCAACACGAAGCTCAGCAGACATTCATTGAATCCTTACGCAAGAGTAATCCTGCCTATTTTCAGTATCGTTATGATAATCAGGTGCCGTCGATTACTACCATTCAGCAAAAATTATTAGCTAAAGATCAGGCTTTTGTGAGTTATTTTCTTGGGGATGACGCGATTTATGCCATTGGCATTACTCCAGACAAAACCGTTCTCCGTAAGTTACCACTGACCGGATTTAATCACGAAGCCGATGAATTTCTGAAACTCTGCTCCAGTCCTGACCTTCGTAAAATAGAAGTTCAGCAATTGCAAAAAGCGGGTTATCAGCTTTATCGTCGCTTAGTAACGCCATTGCGTTTGCATTCTTCCCGAATGATCGTTTCGTTGGATGGGGCTTTTTTACCCTTTGAAGCATTCAGTAATTCCCCCACCCAACCAAATGCCTATTTAGTACATCAGCAGGCTTTTAGTTATACCTATTCGGCCCGGTTTCTACTTCGCGAAAGACCTGTTTCTAGCTGGCAAAAGCCCTTTTTAGGCATGGCTCCCGAGCAATTTTCAGCCTCCTTGAAGCAATCGAATTTGCCGGGTTCCGCTCAATCGCTAGCGGATATTGCGGAGTCCATCCCTTTTGCTCAGACCAAAACGCATCAATCGGCCACTAAAGCTACTTTTCTATCGGAAGCACCCGATTTTAGAATTTTACAGCTTTTTACGCACGCGGACGCCCATGTTTCAGATCATACCGAACCCGTGCTCTACTTTGCCGATTCGGCCCTGAAATTGTCAGAATTAAACATCAATCGCCCTTTCCGAACGCAATTATTAGTGCTCTCGGCTTGCCAGACAGGACTGGGGACGAACCAAACAGGAGAAGGGGTTTTTAGTCTGGCTCGCGGCTTTGCGGCATTGGGTATTCCGAGTACGGTAACGACCCTCTGGAGCGTACAGGATCAGGCAACTTATACACTAGTCGAACATTTTTACCAGCAATTATCAGAAGGATTACCCCAGGACATCGCTTTGCAAAGGGCCAAAATACAATGGCTCAATGCTCAGGAGCATCAGCTACCCTATTACTGGGCTGCTTTAATCCAGATTGGCTCTACCACTCCTATTGAAAATCCCAGCGTTATTCCTGCCTATGCGGGCATTGCAGCCGGAGTCATACTGGTTATTATAGGATTATTGATGTATCGAAAACGAACCGCTACAACAGTCCCTCATCCATAAAACTGAGGTATTTCTGATCAGAAATAATGAGGTGATCCAATACCGGAATGTCGAGTAACTTTCCTGCTTCCTTCAGCTTTCGGGTCAAATCTTTATCGGCCTGACTGGGTTGAAGATTACCCGAAGGATGGTTATGAGCCAGAATAATACCGCTGGCCAAGTGTTCCAGAGCGTGTTTGAAGATTAATTTGGGATCGGCTACCGTTCCTGCGACTCCGCCCGTAGAAATCTGGACAGGACGAATCACATGATTGGCTCGGTTCAGCAATAGCACCCAGAATTCTTCATGCAGTAAATCCATCAAATGCGGGCGGAATGCCTGATATGCCGAGTAAGAACTGGTAATGGAAACTCGGGCCTGCGGTTCGGTTTCTTTGCGACGACGCCCTAATTCCAGAGCCGAAACGATGGTAATCGCCCGAGCTTCTCCGATGCCCTTAAATTTGGATAATTCCTTAATACTGAGCTTGGCCAGTTGATTCAGATCGTGATTAACGCTGCTTAAGATCAGCTTTGCCAGATCAACGGCGGTGTATTGCTGAATACCGGAGTTAATCAGAATGCCCAGTAACTCTGCATCGCTCAAAGCAGCTTTACCTTTTAGCATCAGTTTCTCGCGGGGGCGATCCTCTTCGGCCCAGGTCTTAATCGTTGGAGCCGCCAGGTAAGTAGTTTTCATGGGTGGATATAGCAAAAAAGCCTTACTCACAAAAGTAAGGCTTCCGAACAAACGGTGTCCTACCGTTCGATCAATGAGCAATCCGCTACTTAAGCTGCTACTGACAGTTTGTTGACAAATCTTGCCAACTTCGACTTGTTGTTTGCTGCTTTGTTTTTGTGGATAACATTTTTCTTCGCGAGTTTATCCAACATCGAAGAAACTTTTTTGTACAGATCCTGAGCTTCTACTTTATCAGTAGTGCTACGCAGTTTCTTGATGAACGTACGGGTCGTTTTATGCTGGAAACGGTTACGAAGGCGTTTTGTTTCGTTAGCACGGATCCGCTTCAGAGCTGATTTGTGGTTTGCCATGTCTTTATATTACTGGAACTATGGATTTTCGGAATAGGAATGCAAAAGTAAGTCTTTCTTTTTAAAACTCCAGCCGTTGTCTCAAAAATTCTTTACTAATCCGGTGAATTACTTCAAATTAGCTATCCAAAAAAAATAGTAACCAGCCTTCCTTCACCCCCCTAAGACTTGCTTCACCCATGAAACGTGTATCTATCTTTATTTTTTGCTTTCTGACTAGTCCTCTGGCTTTCAGTTGGGGTTTCTACGCCCATCAACGCATCAATCGCCTCGCCATTTTTACCTTACCCCCAGAAATGGCCCGTTTTTACAAAAAACATCTGGTGTATTTGATGGAGAACTCTGTCAATCCCGACAAACGCCGTTACGCGGTAGTGGGAGAAGCTGCCCGTCATTACCTCGACGTAGAAGCCTACGGCGACAGCGTCTGGGTGAAGCCTTACTGGAAAGAAGCAGTGGCATTCTGGGGTGAGGATACGCTCAATGCTCACGGCATTGTCCCCTGGCAAATTCAACGGATGAAGTATCAACTAACAGCGGCCTTCAAGGAGCATCATACGTCCCGCATTCTCAAGCTTTCGGCAGAGTTAGGCCATTACATTGCCGATGGTAATGTACCGTTGCATACGACTAGAAATTACAATGGTCAATTGACGGGACAGGAAGGCATTCATGCCTTCTGGGAAAGTCGCCTGCCCGAATTATACGCCGAGCGATACGACTTCTTTGTGGGACCTGCCGAATACGTGCGTTCGCCCGCCCAGCGAGCCTGGGCCAATGTGAAACAGGCTCATCATTGCCTGGATTCTTTGTTTTTACTGGAAACGCAGTTAACGCAGGAATTGGGGGTAACTCGAAAATACAGCATTGAAGAACGGGGAGCTACGCATCAGAAAACCTATTCCCGCGATTTTTCCGAGCGTTACCATCAGGCCTTGAATCATCAGGTTGAAAAACAGATGCGGGCTTCCATCAAAATGATCGGTGACTTCTGGTATACCTGCTGGATCGACGCAGGACAGCCCGATTTGAATACCCTTCAAGAGTTATCTGAGCAGGATAAAAAATCCGAAGATCAGGAAAAACGCTCCTGGCTCCAGCGACTGCTCGGCATTCGACCGGAGGAGTAGTTGTTGGTTGTTGGTTGTTGGTTGTTGGTTGTTGGTTGTTGGTTGTTGGTTGTTGGGCAGTGCTATTGTGTACTATTAAGTTCCAGGTCAAGGGCCTTTATTAATTAGTTTCTTAGCTAATTTCCTGAAAGCTTTGAGTCGAATTTCTAGATGTTCTTTTACCCGCTTATTTTTCTCCTGCGAATAGCTTTATACTAATAACCAATAACCACCACTGACGCTCTAGCTGGGGCCCTACCAGCCTTTCTTTGCACGTAATGGTTGGTGAAGACACCAACCTTGGCGGTAGTAGCTTTTGGTAGATTTTTATTACCCATTTTCACCCATACTCTTCACTGACGCTTCGGCTGGTGTCTTCACCAGCCTTTCTCTGCAAGTAATGGTTGGTGAAGACACCAACCTTGACGGTAGGGAGGGTTAGGTTACCTACTTAATTTTCCCCCTAACAACAACTTTTACCCAACAACCAGCACCCAGCAACTAACAACCCCAAGTCCGCCGTATCTTTGCCTAATGGAATCAGTTGTTCAGATCATATTAAAGCCCGGAAAGGACGCCCCCGTTCGTCGTTTTCACCCCTGGGTATTTTCGGGTGCTATTGCCAAAGTCTTCGGGAAGCCACAGGATGGCGAAGTGGTTGAGGTTGTCGATCATCAGAAAAATTACCTCGCCACGGGTCATTACCACGAAGGTTCGATCACAGTTAAGCTCTTTTCGTTCGAACCCATTACGCCCGACGCTGATTTCTGGTTCAAGCGTTTGGAGAAAGCCTTACGCGTACGGCAGGCACTTCAGTTTACGAATACGACCTGCTACCGACTCGTGCACGGCGAAGGCGATGGTTTTCCCGGTCTGATTCTTGACTGGTACAACGGCGTAGTCGTTTTTCAGGGCCATAGCGTCGGCATGCACCGCGAACGCGAAAGCATTACTCAGGCTTTGCAAACGCTTTACGGCGATCAGTTACTAGGCGTTTACGATAAAAGCCACGAAACCTTACCCGATCGTTATGCCCAATCGGTTCAGAACGGTTACCTCTGGCAAAAAGAGACGATAAGCTTACCTCATCCCGTGCTGGAAAATGGTCATACCTTCCTGATTGACTGGCAAACGGGTCAGAAAACGGGCTTTTTTCTGGATCAACGCGAAAATCGTCAGTTATTAACCAAGTACGTGAAAGGCAAGCGGGTTCTCAACGCCTTCTGTTATTCCGGTGGTTTCTCGATTTATGCTCTTTCAGCTCAGGCTTCGCTGGTTCATTCGGTTGATGTTTCCGAAAAAGCCATTCGTCTGGTTGAGCAAAACGTAGCTGCTAATCACGAAGGTGGTCAACCCACGCATGAGGCCTACGCGGAAGACGTAATGAAGTATCTGAAAACGCACGATCAGCAGTATGACGTCGTTGTTCTCGATCCCCCGGCTTATGCCAAAAGCATGGACGCTCGTCACCGGGCCGTACAGGGGTATAAGCGACTTAACATTGAAGGGCTCAAGCGATTGGCTCCGGGTGGTATTCTGTTCACATTCTCCTGCTCACAAGTCGTAGATCGTGAATTGTTCTACAATACCATCGTTGCAGCAGCCATTGAAGCCGGTCGGCAGGTTCGGGTATTACATCACCTTTCACAAGGCCCCGATCACCCCGTGAACTTCTTCCATCCCGAAGGTCATTACCTGAAGGGTTTAGTTTTATACGTAGAATAAATAAAGGAGCCGATTCACTGTTGAATCGGCTCCTTTATTTATTGGTAATAGCTGTTCGTCCGTGTTTCTCAGGCATCCGTGTACACAGCCGCGGACAACAATAGAAAAAAACTTTAACTCAGATTACCAATCATTCTCCTACGGCAGATAGTAACTGCCTCCTAATAAATTATCCGATTTCTCGAGTAAGGTTTCTCACTACGTTCGAAATGACAGAGTATAGGACTATCTCTAGAATTTAATCGTTGCGGGCAGATACTTCGCAATTAAATCCTGATAGTAAGGCTTCAGTTCCTTCACATTCGGTGGCACCGGAGCTTTTGAATACAGATCATACGGATTGAATAAACGAACGTATTTGAACATCTCGCGGTCATGATCGTCCATAAGGTGATCGTAAGCTTCTTCACGGTGCTGAGCGTAGAACGAGTGGTAACGCATCATGTACAGAGCTGATTCAGGCAGGTAATCCTTCATCATGTGATACAGATACTCATCGTGTCCCCAGGACATGTGTACGTTTCGTAAACCGCAATTGGGTTCGTAAACACCGTATTTTGTGTTATATCGCTCGTCCTTCGTATCAGGATTGGCTTCAAAGAATTCAGGATAAACAATCCTATCTGAAGGTTTGCAACCTACCGGGAATGTATCACCCACGACTGCCCATTGAGGCTCTCCGAAGAGACATAACACCTTACCCATATCATGTAATAACCCTGTCAACACAAACCAGTCGGGATGGCCATCGGCCCGAATGGCTTCTGAGGTTTGGAGTAAGTGCTGCAACTGATCCAGTTCAATGTCGGGATCAGAGTCGTCCACGAGGGTATTAAGAAAATCAAAAGCTTCCCAAATGGGCATTTCTTTCCGATCGAACTTCAAAAAATCCGCTTTTTTTTGCTGAACAAAATCATACGTCTGATAGGTGTGATTCAGTCGATAAAACTCACGAACGGTATCACGCTCGGGGTTTTCATAATTTCTGAATTCATCTTTCGCTTTAGCCGTTTGCTGAGGTTCGGGGTAACGCTCGAGTACGTCATCCTCCCACACATCCAAACTAGCCAGCGGATTCTTTTCTTCAGCAGTGAATTCGGTTTTCATTGTAAGCCGGTTTTGTAAGGTAAGAAATAGTTTTTTGCTCTTGAGATTGAATGAGTTACCATTCTTTTCAAAGGTAATAGAATTTTATAATTACTGAATCATACCACTATAATTTTGCACAATTCAAATACTAAGCTTTTACCAGAATACGGTATACAAAGCCGCAATAATTCCCCAGACTAATACCGAGAACACCACGAAAGAGGGTGAAATGCGAAACATACTTCGCGTTAAGGTAAGGCCTTTGGGGTTAAACTTACTGGCGGAATCCAGTAGGGACACTACAACCATAATACTCACCAGAATCAGGAAGCACCAGCCCGTACGGTGGAGAAAAGGAATTGGCGTTTCAGGAACAAACTTGAATAATAAGGCCAGGGGAATCGATAAGCTCGCTGCCACCAGAGCCGCCGTAGAGGTCGTTCGTTTCCAGAATAAGCCCAGGAAAAACAGGGCGAAAGCTCCGGGAGTCAGGTAATTCGAATATTCCTGAATGAATTGGTAGGCCTGTTCCAGTCGTCGCAACTGCGGAGTAATCATGAGGGCAATCGCGAAAGCCACCCAAACCGCAATACGACCAATCCAGACCGTCTGCTTTTCAGAAGCGTCTTTATTGAGAAATTTCTTGTAAATATCCAGACTAAAAATGGTCGAAATACTATTGCATTTACCCGCCAGGGAAGCCACAATAGCGGCAGTCAAGGCTGCAAAAGCCAGACCTTTCAATCCGTTCGGCAGCAAATTCATTAATGTGGGATAGGCATGATCGGGTTTGACATTTCCCGCTGCATCGACCATTTCCTGTTGGAAAGCTCCATTCTGGTAGAGTACATACGCCGCAATGCCGGGAATCACGCAGATCATGGGTATAACTAACTTCAGAAAAGCCGCAAACAGAATTCCATTACGGGCCGTGGGTAAATCAGCCCCTAGAGCCCGCTGTACAATGTATTGATTGCAGCCCCAGTAATTCAGGTTATTAATCCACATACCACCAAACAACACGGCCATACCCGGTAATTCGTAATAATACTGATGCCCTTCCGAGAAGATCATGTGAAAATGCCCGTCAGCGTGGGTTCGGAGTAAGCTTAATCCATCCATGACGCCACTTCCTCCCCATTGATCCGAGACCATTTGCAAAGCCAGAAAGGTTACCGCTACACCACCCATGACTAACACTACCACTTGAATCAGATCGGTGTATCCAATTACTTTCATACCACCCAGGGTAATGAAAATGGCAAATAGAGCCAGTCCAAACATGCAATACGTGAATGGAACCCCCGAGATGGTTTCGACCGCTAAAGCTCCCAAATACAGGATGGAAGTAAGGTTAACAAAGACGTAAAGCAACAGCCAGAAAATCGCCATGATTGTGGCCACTGTGTCATTATACCGCTGCGACAGAAACTGTGGCATGGTATAAATCTTGTTTTTCAGGTAAATCGGGATAAAGAAAATGGCAACGATAATCAAGGTAGCCGCCGACATCCACTCGTAGGAAGAAATGGCCAGCCCCATCGCAAAACCCGAGCCAGACATGCCAATAAAGTGTTCAGCCGAAATATTCGAGGCAATCAGCGAAGCTCCAATGGCCCACCAGGTCAGAGAACCTTCGGCCAGGAAGAAATCTTTGGTGTTGATTTCACTGGACTTTTTCCGACGATAAATCCAGTACCCGTAGAGGGAAACCAGTAGAAAATAGATCAAAAAGACACCGTAATCAATACTTTGCAAGCCCTGCATTTCGGTTGTAAAAGTTTTAGGAGGTTAGAGATAAATCCTTTCAGGAAGATGAGTGGGGTATCGGACCACAAAATAGGATTATTTATTTAATTATTTATCTCAAACTCATACAACCTACTAAAAAAGCCCGTGCTGGTTTTCAGCACGGGCTTTCAGTTATGATCGATGAAATTACTTAATCAATCAGGCGGAACAGACGTTTCCAACGGATTTTATTAAGGAAGGTTCCTTCGGGATCAAGTGACATCCAGACGAATACAGCCTTACCCACGATATGATCGGAAGGAACGAAACCCCAATAACGCGAATCGGCTGAGTTACTGCGATTATCCCCCATCATGAAGTAATAATCCTGTTTGAAGGTATAAGTCGAAACTGCCTGACCATTGATTTTTACCGAAGTACCATCAATTTCTACTTTATCATTGTATTCGTAGTTTTCAATAACATCGCGGTACAAAGCAACATTTTCAGTAGTCAACTGAATGGTTTCCCCTTTTTTAGGAATTTTGATCGGACCGTAATTATCCCGATTCCAGTTAAACAAAGGAGAGTTAGGATAAACACTGAGATCCTGCTGACCTTTAGGGTATATCAGTGGCTCTACCTGAAGTCCCATGTCCTGAAATTGCTTCACCACTCCTGCACTCGTGGTTACATCATATCCCGTTAGGACCGTTTCTTTACGCACGGAATCAATGTCAAAATGTTCAGTCCAGTTGCGTGATTCGTTCTGACGATTCCAGATATCGTATTTCAGAAAAAACTTTTGGTCCAACTGTTCTTTCGTATGAACGAAATACGGTTCAAGCATCTTTTCGGGATTCTCCATCGCCTTGCCATTGATCCATACCTGCGTATCACGAACTTCCACAACATCGCCGGGAATACCAATGCAACGCTTGATGTAATTGGGACGTAGATCAGCCGGCAAGTGTAGGGAGTCAGGGTAGTTGAAAACCACAACATCGCCATTTTTCACGCTTGAAAAACCGGGCAGGCGGTACATGGGTAACTTGATCCAGTCGAGGTACGAATCAATATTCGTTCCCCAGATTTTCTGGTGGGTTAAAGGAACCTGCAAAGGCGTTTGGGGCGTGCGGGTTCCGTAGTGCAACTTACTTACGAAAAGAAAATCACCCACTAACAGGCTATTTTCCATCGAAGGGGTTGGAATGGTATAAGCTTCCAGAAATAACCAGCGAATGAGCGTAGCCGCTACCACTGCAAACGTGACCGAATCAATCCACTCGCGAAAGGCCGATTTTTGTTTTTTAGGCTGACCCTGCTGAGCCGTTTTTACTTCCATTATCTTTTGTTTTAGGTGTTGGTTGTTAGGTATGGGTTGTTAGATATGCTGACAACCCATAACCAGCAACTACATTACTCTTCTCCTAATAAATCATCCATTCCGAACACGCCTACTTTACCTACCAGCCATTCAGCGGCTACGACTGCCCCGAGGGCGAAACCCTGACGATTGTGAGCGGTATGTTTAATCTCGATGGAATCCACTTCTGACTGATACGTAACGATGTGCGTTCCGGGCACTTCACCTTCCCTAACGGCATGGATCGGCAAGGTAGTTTGTCCGTCGCCTTCTTCCAATACCCATTGGGATAAACGGTCATTCGTTTCCAGAATTCCTTCGGCTAACGTAATCGCGGTACCGCTGGGAGCGTCAAGTTTATGAATATGATGGATTTCCGTCATTTCCACGCTGTATTGGGGATAAGGACTGATTAACTTGGCCAGTCGCTTATTGATACGGAAAAACAGATTGACGCCAATGCTATAGTTGGAAGCGTAGAAGAAAGCTCCGCTGGTTTTAGCAGTGAGGGCCTCAATTTCGGAGCGATGTTCAAGCCAGCCGGTCGTTCCGCAAACGGTGGGTAAGCCCTGACCAATGGAATCTTTCAAATTTTGCAGAGCCGCCGAGGGGTGACTGAACTCAATAACCACATCAGCGGTCGCGGGAGAAAATTCGGAAAAACTTTCCCGATTGGTTTCGTCAATCCGACCTACAATTTCGTGGCCACGTTCCTGAGCAATACGTTCAATGACTTTGCCCATTTTTCCGTAACCTAAGAGTACTATTCGCATATTAATTCTTGTATGAGGAAAGTTTGAATGTAGTTTGAGGCTGTTTGAATGTCTAAGAACGTGTGAAAATCTTCAAACTTTATTCAAACTAATCAAACGATTTCAAACCTGTTTTATCAAACAACATTCAAACTCAGTTACTTAAATGTATAAACGGCAGTAATGCCAATGGGCGTACTTGCGTAATCCGTTCGAACGCCGGGTTTAAATTTCAGGGAAATATCGTCGGTATTATCAAACGTTTTTAAGTGAGCCGAAACATTCGCTTCCACCAACTGAAAGGCATATAAAACGACACAGCCAATGATGGATAAATCGCGTTGGCGGCGATATTGTGCGGTTGCTTGTCGTAACTGATTTTCAGTCAATGCTGGATAATAAGTATTTCCAATTTGAACCGGAACCGTTGTAGCCTTCTCATTAAGCAGGGTTTGCCAGCCTCCAATAGCATCCTTATACCGTATCTGGTTCCAATGGATGGCATAAGCTAACCCACCAAAACCAGCATAAATGATAGGAATCGTCCAATATTGACGGATATAAGCCTGCCCTAAACCAGGCAAAGCCAAAGATTTGTACGTTGCGTAGCGAGGAACAATATTCAGAGGCTTTTTGAGCTTACCCTTCGGAGCCGGAATCGTCTTTACCAGCGAGTCTACACCCACTTTGGCGATCTCCAGCGAATCCACTTTTTGAGCGAAGGCCGACTGGGTTAACCCTAAAAACAATACGAAGTAAAGCAGATATTTCATGGCTATCGGAAATTGAAAGGCCAAAGAACGCTCTGAATTACTTCGTATCACTTCTAAAAACTGTTAAATATTCTTATGATAACTCACCTAAAGCACCAATGATTCGCTCCAGATCTTCCTGATTGGTAAAGGGAATGCGAATTTCGCCTTTGTCTTTTTCGTCCGATTTGATCGAAACCTTTGAACCAAAGAACGAAGATAAACGGAACTGAATATTCCGAATTTCCTGCTTCAATGGTACTTTTTTCGTCTTCGAATCCGCCAGTTCAGGGTTCTGAATTTTACGAACTTCCTCTTCTACCCGCCGTACGGACCAGTCTTCATCGACAATGCGTTTGAACAAACTTAGTTGTGTATCAACGTCGTCAATGTTAATAATGGCCCGGGCGTGACCCATTGAGATTTTATTATCCCGCAGGGAAGCCTGAATCACTGGAGGAAGTTTCAGCAGACGAATGTAGTTATTAACCGTTGTCCGGTTTTTCCCTACGCGGTCGCCTAGTTCTTCCTGACGGAGGTTACACTCCGAAATCAGCCGCTGATAACTCAGAGCGATTTCGATGGCATTCAGGTTTTCGCGTTGGATGTTCTCAATCAGAGCCATTTCCAGCATTTGCTGGTCATTGGCCGTCCGAACGTACGCAGGGATGTGCGTTAACCCGGCCCGTTTGGAAGCCTGTAATCGCCGTTCGCCAGAAATAAGCTGATACTGATCACGGCCTAACTGGCGAACCGTGATTGGCTGGATAATACCCTGAATTTTAATCGATTCCGCCAGTTCCAGCAACGATTCCTCATCGAAATGAGTACGCGGCTGGAAAGGGTTGGTTTCAATAAAATTAACATTAATCTCGTTCATGGAGCTAATGTGCTCCAGAGCCGATAGTGGGGTGGCACTGGGCCGGCTATTGACCGAGTCTGAGTCCTGTAATAAGGCTCCCAGACCACGTCCTAACCCAACCCGTTTTTTATTGGTGTTATTCATATCTTCCTTCCCTGTTCAGACTTAGTCGTTCGAGGTTTTCGTTGCTCTAAATCCTAAACACGTTCTCAATCAATAGTTACTAAGCCATTTTTGGTAAGAATTTCCCGAGCCAGATTCAGGTAACTAATGGCTCCCTTCGAGTCAGCATCATGGGCGATGGCGGGAACGCCAAAGCTGGGAGATTCCGACAAGCGAATGTTACGGGGAATGATGGTATTAAACACCATATTCTGGAAGTGAGCCGTTACCTCATTCACCACCTGATTCGATAACCGTACCCGCAGGTCGTACATCGTTAACAAGATCCCTTCAATGCTTAGGTTGGTATTCAGGCGACTCTGAATAATCTTGATCGTATTGAGCAGCTTGCCTAAACCTTCCAGAGCAAAGTATTCGCACTGAACCGGAATAATAACCGAATCAGACGCCACGAGGCTGTTAATGGTGATCAGACCCAGCGAAGGCGAGCAGTCAATGATTACGAAATCGTAATCATCCCGAACGGAAGCCAGAGCTTCCTTCATTTTCTCTTCCCTGGTTTTCAGGTTAATCATCTCGATTTCAGCACCGACCAGATCAATGTGCGAAGGAATCAGATCCAGGTAATCAATGTCGGTTTGAATGATAATATCGGAGACGTTAATTCCATCGACCATGCATTCGTAGATGGAATTCTCAATTTCTTTCGGATTGAAGCCCAAGCCTGAAGTAGAGTTTGCCTGTGGATCGGCATCTACAATCAAAGTTCGGTACTCCAAGGTTGCCAAACTAGCGGCCAGGTTAATCGTCGTGGTGGTTTTCCCGACGCCCCCTTTCTGGTTGGCAATGGCAATTACTTTGGCCATACGTTAAACTCGGTGCGTTAGAATTTCAAAGATGCGAACATTCAGTCGGATTGCCTAGGAATGTTCCACGAAAGTTTCACGCAAAAAAAAATAAGTAGACTCCCGGAAAGTCTACTTATTGAAAATCAGTTACTTATTACTATAAATATTGATGTTACTAATTTATGAAATCTATTTAATAGCCTGAAAAAGAACTCATTACCCCCAAACTTTCGTTCCCTCCGTACAATTTTTACACATTTCTATTTCAGAACGACTTCGTATCAGGGAAGCCCGAAACTGTTCGTATGCTTTTGACTTCCAGAGGCTTTTAAAGGACTGTTCTTTCAAATCTCCCAACCGATACTCTGCGTCCTTATCAAAACAGCAGGGAACTACCAGCCCGTCCCAGGTAATGACGCAGCTGTGCCACATTTTCCAGCAGTGATCCACAAACTTATTTTTGATGCGATACTTCCCGTCAGCTTCTTTGGCGTACCGGGAATATTTGTCAATCGTCGGAATCAGCGGATCGCCGTCTTCGTAATCGTAAATCTGAGCGGTTTTCAACCCCACTTCGTCTACGCCCAGCTCAGCCGCCAACTGCCTCACCTCTTCAATCTGATGTTCATTGGGCTGCACGACCAGAAACTGAAAAATCACGTGTGGCGTTTGAGACTTCAGCTCTTTTTTCCACTTCAGGATGTTTTTTGTTCCTTCGATCACCTTGTGCAGTTTTCCCCCTACCCGGTATTGCTGATAAACTTCCTGCGTTGTACCATCAATGGAAATAATCAACCGATCCAACCCACTTTCAACCGTTTTCTTCGCGTAGGAATCCGTCAGGTAATGGGCGTTGGTGGAGGTAGCGGTATAAATTTTCTTTTGGGAAGCATACTGAACCATGTCCAGAAATTGCGGGTGTAAATACGGTTCGCCCTGAAAATAGAAGATCAGGTACAGTAGCTCATCTCCGATTTCATCCATGGTTCGTTTGAATAAATCTCCTTCCAGCATCCCCGTCGGACGCGTAAAGGAACGTAACCCACTCGGGCATTCGGGGCAACGCAGGTTGCACGAAGTCGTCGGCTCAAACGATAAAGCAATAGGTAAACCCCGGTGAACCGGCTTTTGGGTAATCTTGGATTCTATATAACTGGAGACGACTTTGAGGCCATTCCAAACCCGTTTGGCGTTGAGTTTGGAAACAAAATTAAGCCCGTCGACAAGATTTCGATTGATCATAGGTTTGTAGCGAACGCAAATGCCTGCTTACATTTCAGAATCGGCATTCGTGAAAGGCTAACTGCATTTCTTGGTGAATTATTCCAGAGTGGCTCTGAAATTTTCTATTTCTGTGAATCAGGTACATCGGTCAAAGTTTTCATAAACAAGACCAAATCGGCCTTTTCCTGAACGGTTAATCCCAGCGGTTCGGGCGGCAAAGTCTGGTTTGGAACGTCCAGCCCAATGCCCTGACCACCGCCCCGATCATAAAACTCCACGACTTCCTCCAGGGTTTTAAAAACGCCGTTATGCATGTAAGGAGCTGTATGTTCAACATTCCGTAGCGTCGGCGTTTTAAAGGCATAACGTAATACACTGAAATTGGCGATCTTTCCAGCTCCCCAGTCGGAGTCCAGCGTGGGGTGATCCAAATCAGCCTGAGCCGGAACACCTAATACTTCCACATCCGAATGTTCATAGGAAGGCGGTAACATACTATTTGTCAAAGGCATGAAATGGCAGGTAGCACATTTCGCCTTTCCGGCAAAGAGATTTAATCCGCGTTTTTCTTCGGCAGTAAGAGCATGGGCATTACCCCGCATAAACTGATCAAAACGGGAGTCCAGCCGGATCAAGGAGCGTAAGTAAGCCGCCAGAGCGTTCATAACCTGATCTGACTTTACCTCCGAACCATACGCTTTTCTAAAGGCTTCCTTATAACTTTTGTTCTGAGATAACTTAGATACAGCGATTGAAAGCGAGCCATTCATTTCCAGCGGATTTTTCATCACATCCGCAATCTGCATTTCCAGCGAAGCCGAGCGGGCATCCTGAAACAAAGTCGCCTGCAAGGCTACATTCCAAAGCGTAGGAGCATTTCGGGCTACGGTTCCCTGATGATCCAGGGTCTGACTTTTCGGTAACCCATCGGTAAAAGCCTGCTCGGGCTGATGACAGGTCGCACAACTTCGCTGCCCATTTCCCGAAAGTAAGGGCTCTTTAAAAAGCTTTTCGCCCAGGGCAATGCGGCCTTCGGTTGCGGGCCATTCGGGTTGCGGACTGTACAATTCGGGTTGAAAAACGTCTTTATCAAATATCCACCAGGCATCCGTTGCAAGAAAACGACCATTGTCTCTTAACGCCGGAATCCCAAACCGTTGTTGATCTTTCTGCAACGACTGGCACAAGGGACGCAGGCACTGAGTCAGAAATTCAGCCCGATCGAAGGTATCAAAATCACCTTTTAAAGCGGCTTTGGTTTTCTTTAGATACGCTTCCGTTTCAGCACTTACTTCATAGGCATTAATCAAATCCTCGCAGCCTTCCAGCGAAGCCAGGGCTTCGGGCAAGGAGTAATGCACCACGGGTGAATCATACCCCGTAATTCCCAATGTACCTATACGAGCCAGTTCGAGCCGCAGGGCATCCCAGAAATGCACCGTCTGTAACTCATTGAGCCAGGGATGTTTGGCTACTAGTCGGGCGTTGGCCTGCAATTCTTCGCACTCCTGTTGCAGCTCATCCAGCCGGGTTGTATCCAGTCGGGGAAAAATGATTTCTTCGATTACCTGAAACCCTGTCGGTTCGATCAACAACTGATCTTCCATTTCAACTTCCTCTACGGGCGGGCCATTCATCTGCCGGGCCATGATGGGGTCATACCCCTCCACCAGCCACTCGATTCGCTTGTAGGCAAGCCGGGCTTTCAGAAAAGATTCACGGGAGTTTAGGGTATCCAGGGGATAACTTCGTTCGAGGCGTTCGGTGGCCCGGTTAAATTCTGCCAGTCGCTCGCGAAAACGTTCTTTCAAGTCATCTGCCTGCGTACGTTCCGACCGCCAGGACGGTAAGGTAGGCAAGGCTATGATGAGCAGTAAACAAATCCATAAACGGGGCATATTAAAGCTTGAGTTTGGGAAGGATACGTGCCTTTCTACTTCAAAAGTACCGCTCTTTAGCCATCAAAAATGCCTGCTCAGAAAAATCATGATTAATTAATCAGCCTGACCGTTCAGGTATTAATCAAGCCATTATGATTATTTATACTCAAAATTATTCAATTTTATCAGCCTTTATTTAGTAACTCTATGTATTCCGAACGATTCTACCAATTGGCTTTATGGCTTACGCCTGGTGTGGGTGATATGCTTACTCGTTTACTGGTCTCCAACTGCGGGTCGGCTGAAGCCGTTTTTAAGTTACCTCCGGGAAAACTTCAGAAAATCCGGGGTATCGGTGACTTATTATCCCGAACCATTGCTGCTAAGACTAGCTTTGTTCAGACCGAACAAATGCTTCAACGGCTGGACCAGGGTGGTTATACTTTTCTGTTTTTTACGGATAAAAATTACCCTCCTCGTTTGAAATCGCTTTACGATGCCCCGGCTGTGCTTTTCTTTAAAGGGCAGGGAACTATGAACCACCCGCGAACGGTGGGTATTGTAGGCACCCGCAAAGCAACAGATTATGGCCGTCGCCTGACTGAAGAAATAGTGGAACAACTAGCCCCTTACCAACCGGCCATTATAAGCGGACTAGCCTACGGCATTGACATTACTGCTCATAAAGCAGCCCTGAAATATGATTTACCCACGTTTGGAGTAATGGCCAATGGGCTTGATACGATTTACCCGGCAGAACACCAGAAAACGGCTTTTCAGATGCAGGAACTGGGCGGTATTGTGTCTGAACAACCCTTGGGTATCAAACCCGACCGACGTTTTTTTCTAAATCGAAACCGGATCATTGCCGGGCTTTCTGACGTGGTACTTGTGATTGAATCGGCGAAGAAAGGCGGAGCGATGGGAACGGCAGAGTACGCGAACAACTATAATCGGGATGTTTTCGCTATTCCGGGTAATCTGAAAAACCCCGGTTCGGAAGGCTGTAATTTCCTGATTTATCACAACAAAGCCCAACTCTTTCTTGATGTGCCTTCGATGGTGGACAGTTTGAATTGGGGTGAACAATCAGCTAATGCTAAAGATCACTTACAGGATTTGAGCATGCTTTCACAGGAAGAGAGTCAGATTATGAGCTTATTACGAGATGCTGGTTCTCAGCACATTGATGATCTGGCCTGGCGATCACAGATTCCCATGGCTAAGCTGGCTTCTTTGTTACTTAATTTGGAATTTCAGGGTCTTATCCGAAGTCTGCCCGGAAAAGTGTATGGACTTTCTTAAGTTTGGTTCATGGTTTCGGTTCATGAAATACCTTTCAGTGGAAACCTTCGTTCTAAGCAAAATCAGAGACTATTGACACATTACCAACAACTTGGCGTTTCAAGAACGGCTTCAGCCGAAGAAATCAAGCGAGCGTATCGTCAGTTGGCCGTTCGCTGGCATCCCGATAAAAACCCTAATCATTCGCAGGCGGAAGAGAAATTTAAAGCAATCAATGAGGCGTATCGAGTTCTTTCGGACCCGGCATTGCGGGCTTCGTATGACTTCAAACTAAATTCTGCTCAAAGGACTCAAACGCAAACACCACCCCCGCCGCCGAAACCCAAACCTGCTGCCCCGTCACCGCCGCCCTCATCACGATCGACGTATCGCCGCTGGCTTATTCCGGGCGTTTCGCTTCTGATCCTCAGCGTTATTATTGGTTTTTTCGGGTTGCAGCAATATAACCATAAACAGGCCGAACAGGAAGTAGCTCAGGCTACGCGGATGCTGGTGGATGAGGACACACTAGCCGCTTTGGGAAAACTGAACATGGCCATTGTGCATGATGATCAGCTCATGCTTGCTTATCGATTGCGAGGCCAAGTGTTGTTACACTTGCGGGAATTTGAAAAAGCATACGGTGATTTATCCACGGTATCCCAGCAAACTTTACCCGAAGAAGGGCTGGAAATGGAACTGGCTACTTGTAGTTATTACCTGAAAAAATACGCTCAAAGTCGCAGTCACCTCAATAAAGCTCTGCGAAGTAACCCGGAAAATGGAAAGCTTTTTCAGATGCGGGGAACGAATTTCTGGCTGGAAAAAGATAGCCTCCGGGCCTGCGATGACTGGCAACAGGCCGTTCGTTTAGGAGAACAGGAAGCCGCAGCGTTAATGAATAAGTACTGTCGGTAAAAGAGGTGTTAGCCTACGGTTTTAATGAATTCATTAACATCAGAATCGTTTGTTAGGAGATTTTTCCCGTTAGGCATCCACGTAGAGAAGCGACTTCATGGCGTCTGGCCGAGAAATGGAAGTCCATTTAAATGGTAACCAAAGCCGCCGCTCCTGCCTTGGCTGGTGTCCTCACCCGCCATTACTAAAAGCCTAGTGGTTGGTGAGGACACCAGCCAAGGCGAGGGCATGTACCTCATACGAAAAACCCCGGATTTTCATCTAGGGCTATCCAGCCTGGGTCCATCCAGACCGGGACTATTCATATTTAACCCCTCCGGGGTTAGGGTCTCCATTTTCAAACAACTCCCCTACCTTTAGCAGACAGGCTGGTGAGGACACCAGCCAGGGGAAACCTGGGTTGTCACCCCGGATTTTCATCCGGGGCTATTCATATTTAACCCCTCCGGGGTTAGGGTCTCCATTTCAAAACAACTCCCCTACCTTTATGGGTTTTCTCTTTCCAAACTGAAAACTGAAAACTGAAAACTGAAAACTGAAAACTGAAAACTGAAAACTGAAAACTGAAAACTGAAAACTCCTACTGCTTCCAGGTTTCAGGAGCCTGACGCCATTCTTTTAGTGTAGTTACCTGATCTTCGGTGATGTATCCAAGCGGTAAAGCGGCCTGCACGAGAGCATTATAATCACTCAGGCAACGAAGTTTTACTCCGGCCTGCTCAAAATTCTGTTCGGAAATTGGGAATCCGTAGGTGAAGATAGCCGCCATTCCTACGACCTCAGCTCCACCTTTGCGTAAAGCTTCAACGGCTTTCAGAGAACTGCCTCCCGTTGAAATTAAGTCTTCAATAACCACTACTTTCTGTCCCGCTTCCAGACGACCCTCAATCTGATTACCCATGCCATGATCTTTGGGTTTAGGACGAACGTACAGAAATGGCAACCCTAACACATCCGCCACCAAAGCTCCCTGAGGAATACCCGCCGTGGCTACTCCTGCAATGGCGTCTACACCTGCGAATTCATTCTTAATCATTTCGGCTAACGCATCTTTGATATACGTCCGAACGGAGGCCGAAGAAAGCGTAACGCGGTTATCGCAATAAATGGGTGATTTCCAGCCAGAGGCCCATGTAAAGGGCGATTCGGGGCTTAGACGTACTGCTTTTACTTCCAAAAGCATTTCAGCCACGCGAGCGGCTACGGTTGATGAGGGTACGAGTTCCATGCCACAAAGGTAGGAAATTCTGTCCGTCGTCGAGGAGTTGCACTGAAGTTCCCTTCCCTTTTTTCAGTCCTTTCTTTGACAAACAATCCTTAACTTTATCCAACCTAAGGAACCATTTGAAGGCTTATCTTCTTTATCAGTTTCCTACTTCTGGACTTTACCACACTTCCTTTATCTTTGTATTACTAACCATTTAGAGAGAGATTCATGGTCCTGTTTATCAACGACCGTCCCGTAAAAATTACTGATGCTCAACGAGCCAATCTATTACGGGAAAAGAGTGATTTTGACGTGGTCATTGATACCCGTCTGGAGGGAATTAAAACGGATCAGCTTCACGGTCATGTTTTGATTCTGAATGCTTCACTAGCGTCTCTGGAACGTTTAATGAACATTTTACACGATGAACATCCTGCCGCTTTACAAAGCATTCTGGTACAAGTAGCCGATCAGAAAGCAGCTGAAAGCCGGTTAAAAAGTTACTTCAAAGTGGTTAAAGCCGCCGGTGGCGTAGTTTTTAAGGATAATAAAATCCTGTTAATCTATCGTCTGAAACGCTGGGATTTACCCAAGGGCAAACTGGATCCGGGTGAAAAATCAAGAGGAGCTTCTATTCGCGAGGTGAAGGAAGAAACGGGTGTGGATGCAGAACTTGTCGATAAAATCTGTACGACCTGGCATACGTACACGCACAACGGTAACCGTATTCTGAAACGAACCAAATGGTATCAGATGAATTGCCTGAGTGATGAAAACATGACTCCGCAATGGGAAGAAGACATCGAGAAGATTAGCTGGATGTCTAAAAAAGAAGTGCAGAATGCGATGGTCGATTCCTATAGCTCCATTCGCTATGTTTTTGAGCGGCTCTGGAGTACGGTCCCTGCCAAAAACTAAGGTCATTATTAACTTCCCGAAAGCTTATAACTTTCGGGAAGTTGTTTTTTAGAGCTTATCGTTTTGCCCGCTCGTATTGAGAAGGCCATTTAATTTCGTCTCCGAGAACCTTCGCGGCATGAATCGGGAAGTAAGGATCTCGCAGCGATTCACGAGCAATGAAAATCAGATCGGCCTGACCCTTCTGAAGAATTTCTTCGGCCTGCTGAGCTTCGGTAATGATACCTACGGCTCCGGTTTGTACGTCTGCCTGATTTTTGATCTGATCCGAAAAAGGTACCTGATAGTTCGGCCCCGCCTGAATCTTGGCATAAGAAGCCAGACCTCCCGACGAAGTATCAATGATATCTACGCCTTTTTCTTTAAGGATTTTGGCCAGTTGAACGGACTGCTCAACATCCCAGCCATTCTCTACCCAATCCGTTGCCGAAACTCGTACAAACACGGGTAACTCTACGGGCCAAACGGTTTGTACAGCTTCCAGAATTTCCAGTAGAATTCGGATTCGATTTTCGAAACTACCGCCGTACTCGTCGGTGCGGCTATTACTAAGAGGCGAGAAAAACTGATGAATTAAGTACCCATGAGCCGCATGAATTTCCAGCACTTCATAACCCGCCCGGAAGGATCGGGCAGCGGCATCTTTAAAGTCAGCAATCACTTTTTGAATACCCTCTTTATCCAGAGCCGTTGGCTGAACATCAGCCTCCTGAAAAGGAATGTTACTTGGAGCAACGGGTTTCCAGCCCCCTTGCGTTTCGGGTACCTGCCCCCCTCCATCCCAGGGACGAAATACGCTGGCTTTGCGTCCAGCGTGAGCCAGTTGAATACCTGCCACAGCTCCCTGCTGACGAATGAAAGAAGTGATTTGCTGTAATTTTTCGATGTGCTCGTCTTTCCAGATCCCCAGGTCTTCGCGAGAAATACGGGCTTCGGGAGAAATTGCCGTGGCTTCCTGAATAATTAACCCGGCCCCACCCACGGCCCGTGAGCCTAAGTGAACCAGATGCCAGTCATTGGCAAAACCATCGACGGATGAATACTGGCACATGGGAGAAATCACGATTCGATTACGAAAAGTGATTTTCTTGAGCGTCAGTGGAGAAAATAATAGTGACATATTCGGAAAGATGTTTAAACCTAAGTAGTAAATAAGTTAGGATAAACTTCCGTTCCCGAGCGAGCAAATTCGAACGTTAGACGAGCCTGTGTGTCTAGAGATCTTTCACCGAATAGGGCAGATATTGATCTACGCTGGCTCCATACCGATGCAAATCCCGGATGATGGTACTGGAAATGGGAGCTAACTCCGGCGAGCAAATCAGGAATACTGTTTCCAACCCTTCGTATAGATCCCGGTTAACCTGGGCAATACTGTTTTCGTATTCGAAATCCGTTGTATTTCTGAGTCCTCTCAACAAAAAGGAAGCGTTGTATTCTTTAGCCACCCGGGCCGTTAAGTCCTGGTAAGGAACTACCTGAACCGGTTCATTAATAAAGGTTCGCTGAATGGCCCGTGTCATTACTTCCACCGAGAAATACCGCTTTTTGCTGGTATTATGTCCAATACCGATGATAATCTCGTCGAAGAGCTTCAGGCCCCGTCGTACAATATCTTCATGTCCTTTCGTGAAAGGATCAAATGAACCGGGGAAAAAAGCGATTTTCGACATAACTAAAGGATGGGGTTAAGAAAGCAGGGAGGGTTACAGGCATTTCGATTGGCTAGCTCAATAAAGTAGCTACGTGATAGAAAATCGGGGAATCTCCGGGCAGGCGGGGAATGGAAACCGCATCAGGTAAGCCCAGCGACAGATTTTTAATGTGATTATAAAGCCCTTTGTAGGAGTCATCCTCTTCCGTCACCACGCCAAAAACCCAG
Source organism: Siphonobacter sp. SORGH_AS_0500 (assembly GCF_031453245.1). Classification (NCBI taxonomy): domain Bacteria; kingdom Pseudomonadati; phylum Bacteroidota; class Cytophagia; order Cytophagales; family Cytophagaceae; genus Siphonobacter; species Siphonobacter sp. SORGH_AS_0500. The sequence goes on along the minus strand of NZ_JAVIYT010000001.1, from coordinate 996,474 downwards.
GCCGGAATTTCTTCCGCATCGATTTTTAATTCATTCATTACAAAAAGTACGTAATAAACTAAGTCAGAAGCGGCCCGGTATACAAAGCGATTGCAGTAATGGAGCTTCGTTTCATTCACATAGACCAGCGTGGCTGCCTGTTTTTCTACGTAAATCATCAGTCCCGTACTTTTCAGTTTGGAACTTAATTCCAGCAGAAGATCAGATTGATGAAAAACCTGAATTTTTTCCAGCGGATAAATATCAAGAATCCAGTCCGAAAACAGCGTTGGGAAAGCAAATAGATTAGTAGCCTCCCATGTCGGATGTAGCGTATGCTGAACCGTCTCCTGGCTAGTCACCTGACCACGGGCCAGTGACAACGTGCGAGCAGCATATTCCTTCTTGAATAGGGCCGTCGGTACCAGGGTAAAAGATTGGTTATTGACAATGAGCCGAATAGACTTCCAGAATGTTTTTTCAGCAATGGGATGCTTGCTGACAATCTCCTGAATCTGAGCCAGGTATTCTTGTTCTGAAGTCGTTTCAGGTAAAGCGAATTCGTCCAGCCACAGACACAGATTATTGACGGGATCAATAATACTAATCTGAAAATCCTTGGGATTCAGAGCCAGGGTAAGTATATATGAACTAACCGAGGTTAGTAAAAATGCCTCCTGCCGAAATTGAAAAGCGGGGGTCATACGCCTATGGATTGATTACTGATGGTTCGTTACCCACAGTTAACTAAAGCAGTAACCGGGTATTAAAGTACCAAAACTATCAACATTTCGGCAAAGATTCGTTTCTAGTGTTGCACCAGCCCCCCTTTTTACCTTCAGCTTTTAGCGGCCATCGGCAAATTCAGCCTTCGTTACGAAGAACTTGGTTTCGCCGTCAAAGTCAAACTGGAAGAGTTTTTCTTCGTAAAAAAGCGTTACCCGTCTTCCCGAACGCAGAGCTTCGTTAATGGTACTAATCGTGGAATCCTTCCCATTATCGACACTGAACTGCCATTTTTCAGCGTTCATTTGGCCCGTTCCTTCCGAAAAACCACCCAGTAATAGCTCTCCTTCCCAGGTCTTAAAGACATAACCCCGTTTACTGAAGCGAGTGATGGTTCCTGCTCGTTCGCCTTCCGAATAATTAATTTTTGTAAGAATCCAGAAAACGACCAGCGTTACGACGGCCAGAATCAATAATACTTTACCAAATGTTTTCATTTCAGGTTGAATTGTTTAGGTGCCCTACTCAAGGATATGAGTAAAAGGAATCATTTAGACTCAAAGAAAAATATCTTCGTTGAATTATTAACCATTTTTCAGGCGAAGTTCCCTAAAAAACATTGCCAACTCTGTTTACTTCGAGCGGATGGCTAATACGGGGTCCATTCGGGCGGCAATCCAGGCTGGAATAATCCCCGATAACAAGCCAATACTACTCGATACGACCAGGCCAATAACGACGTTTCGTAAGGAAAGCTGAATGATTAATAAATCCTGCGGGTAAAACGTTAATACCCAAACCCAGAGAATGCCGACCATACCTCCAATCAGACTCAGGAAAATGGCTTCGAAGAGAAACTGGAACAGAATAAAGTAGGTTTTTGCCCCCAATGATTTCTGAATTCCAATGAGGCTGGTTCGCTCTTTCACCGAAACGAACATAATATTGGCAATCCCGAAGCCTCCGATTAATAAAGAAAAGAGAGCAATAATAATCCCGGCTCCGCGAAGGGCACTAAAGATCGTTTCCACCAGATTCTGAATGGCCTCGGGGCGATTAAGGGAGAAGTTATCTTCCTGATAAGGCTTCAACCCGCGTTTGCTCCGCATGAGCCCCGTTAATTCGCCTTCAAGTTCCTGAAGCTTTTCGTCCCGATCATATCCTTTTATGGAAATATTAGGTTCTGAGTATCTGGTGTGAAAGAGTTTTGAGAAGGATTTATAAGGAATGTAACAACGGATGTCTGGCTTGCCACCGATCTCAAACATGCCCGTACCAATGCGTTCTATTACGCCAATTACCTGAAACCGCAGTCCTTTAATCTGGACAAATTTCCCGACGGCTTCCTGAAAAGGGAACAAATTAGCCGCCACATCCGCCCCGATAACGACCACGTTTCGGGCGGCCTCTTCTTCCATCGGACTGAAATAACGTCCTGATTCAACGGGTAAATCTGAAATTTGGTTGTATTGATAACTAATACCCCGCACGCCAGCCGTCATGGAATTATTCCCATTTTTGATGGTCTGGCCACCCCGTCCGTCCGAAATGGCAACATATTGGGCGTTTTCAAGGTTACGTTCTAAGAACTGAAAATCAGAATAACTCGGAGCAGGCCGCCGGAAAAATTTCCACCAGGCATAATCCGGGCTGCTGTAATCCCAGGACCACTTGGAAACGAAAATGGTATTACTGCCCGTAAAACTCAGGCTTTCCCGAATGCTGCTTTCCAGTGAGTCGACCATGGTAAAAACGGCAATAATTGAAAAAATACCCACGCTCACGCCCAGTAGCGACAATACGGTTCGTAACAAATTAGAACGTAAGGCCTGCCAGGCAAAGCGAAGACTTTCGAAAACCTGCCGAAGAAATTTCATGTTTATGAGTCTATCTGAGGTGCAAGTTTCAAAGTAGAAATCATTCCAAATGTTTTACAAGAAAAAGTTGGTTCAACTATACTTTTTAAAGGTTAAACGGAATACCGCTTTTTAAATATTTTTTATAAAATTTCCAAAAAAGCTTGACATTCGGCCTTGATAAAGTGCATATTTAGCCAACACTATCTGGTATCTAGCTGAATTCCATGAAGTTATCCGAATTTAAATTTGATTTGCCGCAAAATCTCATTGCCCTCCATCCAGTCGAACGCGGCGAAGCACGACTGATGGTAGTTAATCGTCAAACCCGGCAATTCGAACATCGAAAATTCGGTGATATCGTGAATTATTTTGGCGAAGGCGACACGATGGTTGTGAACGATACTAAGGTTTTTCCAGCTCGTTTGTACGGTAGCAAGGAAAAAACCGGAGCACAGATTGAGGTATTCTTACTCCGTGAGCTAAATCGTGAACATCGCCTGTGGGATGTGCTGGTAGACCCGGCCCGTAAAATTCGGGTGGGTAACAAGCTGTACTTTGGCGATAGCGATCTGGTAGCAGAGGTAATCGACAATACCACTTCGCGGGGTCGTACCATTCGTTTCTTGTACGATGGCGACCACAATGCGTTGATGAAAGCCATTCACGAGCTGGGCGAAACGCCTCTACCCGAAGAAATTAAAAGTCGCCGGAAAGCTACGGATGAAGACCGGGAGCGTTACCAAACCATCTTTGCGGATGATTCGAAAGTAGGAGCCGTAGCTGCCCCTACCGCCGGTTTGCATTTCACGAAGAATATCAAGAAACGCATGGAGATTAACGGCACCGACTTTACGCCGATTACCCTTCATGTAGGTTTGGGCACTTTCCGTCAGGTAGACGTAGAAGATCTCACCAAGCACAAAACGGATTCTGAGCCTTACTTCATTCCTGCACAAACAGCGGACGTAGTTAATGCTTCTCTGGACGCCGGAAAACGGGTTTGTTCCGTAGGGAATACGGTATTGAAAACGCTGGAATCGTCGGTTTCTGCGAATTCACGACTGAAACCAAGCGAAGGCTGGACGGATCGTTTCATTTTCCCTCCTTACGATTTCAAAATCAGTAATGCCTTGTTAACGAACTTCCATTTACCAGAATCCGTACTGCTCATGGGCGTGTGTGCCTTTGGTGGGTATGACTTGATGATGGAAGCGTACCAAACGGCCATTAAGGAAAAATATAAGTTCTTCAGTTACGGCGATTTAATGCTGATTCTGTAATTGGCTCGTTAGCTATGGGCTGGTAGCTGATAGCTAACAGCCCATAGTTATGAAACGATACGTTATCCTCGTTGCTGGTGGCAGCGGCAGTCGCATGGGCGTTTCATTGCCCAAGCAATTCTTATCTCTTGCTGGAAAACCCATCCTGATTCATACACTGGAGCGTTTTCTGGAGTATTCTCCCGATCTACAGGTTATTCTGTGTTTGCCCGCCGACCAGTTTTCCTACTGGGAACAGCTTCGTAAAGAATATCCCCTGCCCTTTTCTCAGCCTATTATTGAAACGCCCGGCGGAGCTACTCGTTTTCAGTCAGTTCGCAATGGCTTACAACAGGTTACTACAGATGGACTCGTGGCGGTTCATGATGGTGTTCGTCCGCTGGTTCCAGTTTCGGTGATTGCCCGTAGTTTCGAAGTCGCGGCAGAAAGCGGTACAGCCATTGCCGCCGTTGCGGCCAAAGATTCTATTCGTCTGGTTACCGAAGATGCGGGGAATAGTGCTCTGGATCGTTCTAAACTTCGCCTCGTGCAAACACCGCAGACGTTTCAGGTTTCCCTGCTCAAAAAAGCTTTTGAACAGGCCGAAAGTCCTTTATTTACGGACGATGCCAGCGTAGCCGAAGCAGCGGGTTACCCCATTCACCTGCTGGAAGGTTCGTACGAAAACATTAAAATCACGACGCCCGAAGACCTCGCCTTCGCAGAAGCTCTGCTGAAAGGCAGCTCTTTAGCTTAACGTTTTTTCTTATTTTCTCCATTATCAGGCAGTTACGTAGTTTTAAAGCGACTGAAAACAATACAGCTTTTTCTGATTCTTTCTTTAAATCAGATGCTTAATTTGTAATTAACCGGATTAGAATTTTCTAATCTTCTGTGGATAAGTGCGTTTTAGCGGGATAGAGTAGGATAAAATCGATATATTTACTATACTATCCATAGCGGAATAGTTAGTGTTTTCTATTCATCACCTTCTCAATTCGCTCTATGTTACACAATACTTCACCTCCATTGCGGCTCCCCGGCGTTACTATTACTCATCGCTCGCCCTTCCGCCGCTTTTTTTATCATCAGGTTCGAAACTTTCGCACGCTGAATCCAAAGCAGGTCACCAAAGATACCCTTCTCATCGTCTTTGGGATCTTCACTGCAGCGGTAGGGCTTCGTGGCTTTTTATTACCCAGTCACTTTCTGGATGGTGGCGTTACCGGGATTTCCCTACTCGTACGTGCTCTGACCGATTGGAATCTTTCCATTTTGCTGGTCATCTTTAACATCCCCTTTATTTTTCTAGGCTTCCGACAGATTTCGCTGGGTTTTGCCATTCGTACGCTGTTTGCGATTATTGCTCTGGCTCTCTGTCTGGCCTTTTTGGAATTGCCCGTCTTCACGCACGATAAGCTGCTGATTGCCGTCTTTGGAGGTTTCTTCCTGGGAGCAGGTATCGGGCTTTCCATTCGGGGGGGCTGTGTATTAGATGGAACAGAGATTCTGGCCTTATACCTGAGCCGTAAAACCGGATTTACCGTTGGGGACATCATCATGGCCATCAACGTCTTTATTTTTAGTATCTCTGCCCTCTTAATTAACGTAGAAACCGCTTTGTACGCCATGCTGACGTATTTTTCAGCCTCTCGTACAATTGAATTTATTATTACCGGCCTGGAAGAATATACGGCCATTACTATTGTATCCGAAAAAAGTGACGCCATCCGCCGCATGATTGTGAATGAAATGGGCCGAGGTGTTACCATGTATAAAGGCCAACGCGGCTTCGGCAAACGTGGCGACCGTGAAGGAGATATTGATATTGTATATACCGTTATTACTCGCTTAGAAATTACCCGGCTGAAAAACGCCGTTGACAAAATAGATAACCAGGCGTTCATTGTGCAGCACAGTATTCAGGATACCAAAGGTGGCATGATCAAAAAGCGGGCGTTTCATTAATTAACCTCGAAAACCAATCCCCGAACAAGCGAAGGTCCGGGGATTTTTTTATAGCCTTTTCCTGAATACGAGACTAATTAAAGTAGCAGGCCTTTGTTAGCCCGTATTTCTAACGCTTAGTTCAGCCATCCACAACTGTGTCGCGGACGAACACCTCTGGAATGAGATTGCCTCTCGTTCCTACAGTAACGGTTGGTTCCACCTGCCGTCCTTCAGAAATTGGCTAGTCTTTCGTCGTACGCTCCATCAGTGCAGGTGTCACGATTCGCTTTAGCGTCCGACGATTAGCATAAATTTTAGATGGTCTCTTAAGATCGCTTCCGTTTTTTCGTTAATACAGAAACAAGTCCTTGTCATTACCAGCGAAAACCAGATATTAGCTGGTAATTGACTTTCTTTCAGCGAATTATTATTCTTTAGAATAGGTTACCTACTCAGAAGTTTTTCATTCCGTTTCAGTAAAACCCCACCTGATGAAATTTTTTTCGCACAAAACGAAAAAAATAGTTGTAGAACTAAAATATTAGTTTAATCTTTGAATCAAGTTATTATTCTCTGATACAAAATCGGGCGAAAGTTCCTTTTGTATCCAAACGCAAGAACAATTATGGTTGAAAAAGAACTTACCCGGGCCGAAGAACAGATTATGCACGTACTCTGGTCTCTTGAGAAAGGTTTTGTGAAAGACGTTCTTGACCAATTGCCTGAGCCTAAGCCAGCGTATAATACCGTTTCCACCATTGTTCGCATTCTCGAACAGAAAGGCTTTGTGGGGCATAAAGCATACGGCAAGTCACACCAATACCATCCGTTGATTACTAAAGAGCAATACCGCACCTTCGCAACGGAGAAATTGATGGAAAGCTATTTCGGTAATTCGATCGGTAGTCTGTTTTCCTTTTTCGTAAAGAAAAAGAAAGTAGAACTCAACGAAGCTGACGATATCCTCAAGATGATCGAGCAAATGAAACAAAAGTAAGAATCCGGTTTAGAGTGTGAACCGGATTTACACTCTAAACCGATTCGACCGCTTTCCAACCCTCTCACCTTTAGACGACCGCTGAGGCCATCATACAACTATGAATTGGTTGCACTATCTCCTGCAAGTAAATCTGTATTTGGCTGGATTTTATGGGTTTTATCGCCTGATCCTCCGTAAAGAAACGTTTCATCAGTTGAACCGGAGTTTTCTGCTGGCGGGAACCGCACTGGCCTTTTTTATCCCGGCCATGCAGTCCGACTGGATTCGTACCTGGCTGCTTACCCAGCAGGTAAACGAGTCGCTTTACACCTATTATAATCCCGGCGTCGTTTTTATTACCCCTGATTACCTCGATAATTCCCGCTCGGCACACCCCATGGCCTGGGGTCATTTGTTAGCCGTTGCTTACCTCTGTGGGATTTTGATTCTGCTGGGCAGATTTGCGTTTCGACTCATGCGACTGGGCGATCTGGTTCGCTATCGAACGAATCGCAAAGTAGATCAGAATATGGCGTTTGCTTTCTTTAATCACTTTTTCGTAGGAAAGAATCTGTCGAATCGCCGCACCATTGAAATGCACGAGCGAGTACACGTTCGCCAGTTACACTCAGCTGATGTGATCTTCTTTGAGCTGATTGCCATCATGAACTGGTTTAATCCGGTGGTGTATTTCCTGAAACAGGACATTTGCCTCATTCACGAATACCTGGCCGACGAAGTAGCCAGTCGGCTGGAAACCAGCCGGGCAGATTATGCCATGCTATTGTTCTCGCAACAGTTTGGCGTTCAGCAGATGGAGCTAGCTCACACCTTCTTTAATAAATCTTTTCTCAAAGCCCGGATTTCCATGCTGAAGCAAAAGCCTTCGCAAACGTCGGCTCTGGTAAAATACGCCCTGATTGTTCCCGTTTTCGGATCGATGATCTTTCTGGCAACGGCTTGTGCTCAGCAAGAAAAAAAGGAGGAACTCGTCATTATTCCCATTGAAACTCCGGCACAAACGAATGCGAAGGAGGAAGTTTTTACCGTAGTTGAAAAGCAGGCTCAGTTTCCAGGTGGTGACTCAGAAATGTACCGATACCTTTCTCAGTACGTCAAGTATCCGGCTGCGGCTCAACGAGCGAACGTTGAGGGTAAAGTTTTTGCCAGCTTTATAGTTGAGAAAGACGGTTCCATCGCCGATGTAGAAATTATGAAAGGCATTGGCTTTGGCTGCGATGAAGAAGTATTAAGAATTATGAAGGATATGCCTAAATGGAAGCCCGGTTATCAGTCAGGCCATGCCGTTAGAAGCCGCTTTAATTTACCCATTACATTTACCATGGAATAGCCCTCCTGGCTCGGTTTCGAGTACGACTTTTTAGGTAATAAGTGACGACTATTCTAGTCGAAGTGATTATCCCCACTTATTAAACGTTTATTGTTATGCGTTCAATCGTATTCGTATTCGTACTTGGATTCCTCAGTTTTATTACCCAGGCCCAAAGTCCTGCTCATTACGCCGGTGGCCGATCGGAAATGCTAAAATTTCTGGCGAAAAACACACGTTACCCCACGGCTTCGCAGGAAGAAAATGCTCAGGGTATAGTAAGGGCCTCGTTTACAGTGGGTAAAGATGGAATCATTCAGGAAGCGAAAGCCAATGGGGAGAATTCCGGCCTTTCAGAAGAAGTTTTGCGGGTAATTCAAACCATGCCGAAGTGGCAGGCAGCTAAAGATAAAAATGGTCAACCGATCATTAGTACCCACGAATTAGTATTTGCGTTTGTTATTGACAGCAAAAATGCAGCCATTACCCGATTGCCAGAAGCCGAAAAAGCGGATCTGGTAGTGACTACTTACCGAGATTGATAAATCATCCACCTAACCGTTCTATTGGTAACTAATAAGTGAGATACCCTAGCCGTTTGATGTTTTGAGTTAACGGGTTAGCTACTAACTCTCCACTCAAAACTCATCAAACCATTCATTACTAACCTCTGATAATGTATGAAACGACTTTTACCTGTCCTGGCATTTTTGCTGGGAACCTACGCTGCTTTTGCCCAAATGCCAGTAGATGCTTACGCAGAAGCCCAGCGATTGGTACGTTCCGGCAATTACTCGCAGGCCATTCCTCTGCTTCAAAAACTTAGTGAGACAGATTCATTAAATAATAATCTGGCACTGGAACTTGGAATCGCTCATCAACGAATTGGGAATTCGCTGGCGGCCCGCCGAACCTACGAACGCATTCTGAAACGGGATACTTCCCAGCGGGATGCCCTGCATCAGTTAGGAATTCTTTTCGAGAAAGACGCTCAATACCGCAACGCCCTGGCTCAGTATCAGAAACTCATTCAGATGGACTCTTTGAATGGATATTTCCAACGGCAAGCGGCCCTGCAATACGACCGACTGGAGCAGGATGAGCAGGCAATCATTCATTATGAAAAGGCTTTAAAGATCAATCCAGAGGATCGGGAGTCTTTGGCGGAACTGGCTCGTCTGTATCTGGACCTGAATCCCAATAAGTACCTAACTATTGCGGGGGAATATATTGAACGCGGGCTCGCGAAAGATTCCACTTCCATCCGTTTTCTATTACTGAACAGTCGGGTTGATTTTCGCCTGGCCCGATTCGAAGCCGTGGTGCAATCGCTGGAAAAAACGATGGCTATGGGCGACTCAACCGCTTATTTTCAGCGAATGCTGGGGCGGGCCTACTATGAAACGGGCCGATTTGATAAATCGATTTTTACCTTCAATCGCCTGATTAATCTGGGAGAAGAAACCGAGCATAACTACGGTGGACTCGGCACGGCTTATCTGTTGCAGGCAAAAAAAGATTCTTCTACGATTTTTAATATTAATTCTTTCAGACGTTTCGATCAGGCCGTTCGACTGGCTCAAACCCGCGTACCGGATTATCAGATGGGCATGGCGGATCTTTACGAACTGGAGAAACAACCTTCTTCCATTAAAACCGCCATAAAGCAGTACCAGGCCATTTTTAACAATTTCAGACGTCCGAAGGCCGTTTTCCGGCTGGCTCAACTGAACGATACACATCACATCAACGCCGAACTGGCTCTGCTGTATTACGAGGAGACACTCAGGCTCTGTAAAAACGTGTATTCGAGAAAGTATAGCAGCCCACAGGATCGCCTGGATTGTATGGCGGTTGATAAAGCAGCGGCCCGACGGCTGGCAGAACTAAAACCGGAAAAGGTAATTATCCTCCCCGCCCCCGTCGCTGTTGTCGCCCAGGATACTAGCCATAGTATTCCTGACACGCTCAAAAAAGACTAACACCCAAACCTAACCTTTCCTTCAACCTTTACAATCATCTCTAACATAGCCCACTTGCTGGGCTTTTCTTAAACCCCAATCAACTAAAAATTTAGTTAAACTATGGAAACCCTGCAAACTTTAGAGGATTACGTATTCTCCAACCGAAATCGGAGCTATGGAGCCTACGAACTGCGTCAGGTATACGGAAAAAATATCCGCCTGGCTCTGTTGATTGGTGTTAGCTTCTTTCTGCTCACGGCGTTCTCACCTTTGCTTTTCGCAAAAATTACTAAACCAGAAATCGAAGTAAAAGCTAAGCTATTAACGAAAGATGTCATCATCGAAGAACCCGAACCCTTACCAGAGCCACCCGTAGTTACTCCTCTGCCTCCAGTGGAGACGCAACCCGTGAACACTTATAAGTTATTACAACCGGAGATTACGCCCGATGTACTTGTCAAAGAAGAGGTAGACGTTACCCAGAAAATGTTGCAGGATCATCAGGCGGGAAGTCAGACCGTTCTGGACGGCAGTGATATGCCCGCGGTGGTAGATATTTCTGATCATACGGGAGGAATCAAAAATGCAATTGTTGAAATTAAACCATCCGCCGACAACGATGCTCCGCTGTTAAATGTAGAAATACAACCTGAATTCCCTGGTGGTATTGAAGCTCTGAATCGTTTTTTACAGAAAAATCTGCGTTACCCTACGCAGGCTCAGCAGGCTAATGTTTCGGGTAGAGTTTTTGTTTCTTTCGTAGTAGACCGGGACGGTAGTATATCACAAATCGAAGTTGAGAAAGGCATCGGCTTTGGTTGTGATGAAGAAGCCCGACGCGTTTTAAGGGAAATGCCTCGCTGGAAACCCGGTCGTCAACAGGGTCGGTCTGTTCGGTGCAGATTCCATTTACCCATTGCATTTACTTTAGAATGAGTCGATTACGATGAACGGAATTTAACTGTCTGATTTAGTAGAAAGTTAGCTTCCGTTCATTTCTAACTTTTTAATCTACGGTAAATGAAAATAGAATTATCCCAATAAAAAATTTAAAATTGGATATTACCGTGCTTCACTTTATATAAAATTCTGATAGTCAGTTGTTTTATTGTTCCGTTGCTTGCATATTTGTTTCGGAAATCAAAATGAATAATCCAACCATGAGTCTGTCTAAGCAATCTCTCAAAAGCAAGCCAATCACTAAGGTAACCTTCTTAGTTCCTGCTGAATCTGGCAAAGGAGCAGAAAAAGTAGCAGTTGTAGGTGAATTTAACAGCTGGGATGTAAACGCCACGCCTTTGAAAAAACAAAAGGATGGATCGTTCAAAGCCACTGTTGAATTAAGCACAGGTAAAGAATATCAGTTCCGTTACTTAATCGATGGTACCAATTGGATCAATGATTCGGAAGCTGATAAGTATGTATCCAGCGGTGTCTCATTCGAAGAAAACTCAGTCGTAGTATTGTAAATTTTTCGATCTTCTCTATACCCTTCCCCGGCTTTAATAAAAAGTTGGGGATTTTTTTTGTCTGTTCTGCAACGTTTTTCCTTTCCATTGCATCCTTATCCTGTAAACGCTTCAATAGACCGGATACAAACAAATTAGTAAAAAAATAGGTACCATGTATTGCAAAGTACCTAACAACACCTATCTTTGTATCATCAGGGTAAGCTATTGAAACCGAGCTATCATCCGTTCATCCGAAATTGCTGGTAAAGCTCATCCTGAATTTGTTACTTAGAATCACCGTCTGACTTTAACCTTCTTTCAGCTATGAAGTTCTTTGGTTTAGCTTTCCGAAAAATTTCCTTTTTGCTGGTTCTTATAGGCCTGTTTAATGTTCAGGGTTTTGGCATGGGCATGCCCCATCGCCTGTATAATGGTAAAAGCCTGGTAAACCAGCTGGCCAAAAAAACCAGCACGTTTGTACAACCAACCCCGAAAAAAGATCTTTCAGAAAACGCAGCGAATCTAACTTCTTATCCTAAAGTTGCCCGTTCGCTCATGAATATTGTCCTTGACTGGGCCATTCAATTGTTCCTGTCTCAGGAAGATGTCACGATACATACCTACCCCGGCCTGAAGAGCACTCCTCTGACGGATTCTGTCTATTGCCGGGCTTCATGATTTTTTTAGTTTTGGTTAAGGGTTAGTTGGACAAAGCCGCTCACTTGAGCGGCTTTGCCTTTACAACCAACCCCTGGAGTTCAATCTTGCTTCTCATCCCTCTATGCATTATCTATTCGTATACGGTACCCTACGCCGTACGGCTGATCACGCCATGCACCAGGTACTGAAAAATCAGGCCGAGTGGGTTGCCGACGGCTCCGTACCTGGAAAACTTTATTTGGTGGACTGGTACCCCGCGTTGATTTCAACAACGCAGCATGAAGAGCGGGTACAGGGAGAGGTGTATTTATTAGCTAATCCTGAAAAAACCTTCTCCGAATTAGATCCTTACGAAGGGTATTATCCCGATGATGAAGCTCATTCTGATTATTTACGACAGCAGGAGACTGTTCAACTCAGCGACGGCTCTTCTGTCACGGCCTGGGTTTATGTCTACAATTTACCCATCATTGGCCTCTCCCAAATTACCAGTGGTGATTTTATGAAGCGTTAATATAACCCGTTTTTCACGGCGTACACGACCATCGCTGCCGTGTTCTTTGCCCCAATTTTTTCCATAATTCTAGTGCGATGCCCTTCTACGGTTCGGTCGCTCAGAAATAATTTGGCGGCAATCTGGGCATTCGTCAAGCCACTACAAATGAGCTGAAGCACTTCCAGTTCGCGTTCGCTTAAGGCAGGCTGAGCCGTAAAGCTGGGCTTCTTGGTTTTGGCTTTATCCAGCATTCGGCGGTGCATTACCTTATTGATAAAGGCTCCGTAGTAATAATTTTCCTTCACAACGGTTTGAATGGCTTTTACTACTTCATCTGGATCGCTGTCTTTAATGATATACCCATTCGCCCCAAGCTCCATCAGGTGAGCTACAAAGCCGTCATCATCGTGCATGGAGATAATGATGATCTTTACGTCAGGGAAGCGAAGGCGAAGTTGTTCCGTAGCCTTGATGCCATCCATTACGGGCATTTGCAGGTCCAGCAGGATTACGTCGGGAGCTTCGAAGGCCATTTGGGTTAGTAAATCCTGACCGTCCTGGGCTTCAATAATGACTTTGATCCCGTCGTATGTATTAAGAATATTAGCCAAACCCCGCCGAAAAAGTGCGTGATCATCAGCAACAGCAACTCGAATTTGATCAGTAATAATTGACATCATGGGTTGGAATGGAGTAATGGAATTTCTATAACGGTATGCATCCCTTCACCGGGTGAAGTCTCAAAAATAACGTGACCGCCCACAACGTTGAGGCGACTTTCAATATTTTTCAAACCCAGCGAAACCGTCTGTTGCTGAGCTTCTTTCAGATTAAACCCAACGCCATCATCACTAAAGGTTAACAACACGCGATGAGGTTTAAACAGAAGGAATAACTCAATGCGAGAAGCCCGGGAATGCTTCAGGCTGTTATGGAGTAGCTCCTGGGCAATGCGAAAGAGTGTAAATTCAATGGAACGTTCGAGTCTTTCGCCTTCACCCTGGCATTCCAGGTCAATAGCAATAGCCGGGTTGGCTAGTTGAAGCTTTCGTACCAAATCATGCAAAACGGCTACCAAACCCAATTTCTCGAGAGCAGGAGGCTGAATATCTTTGGTGATGCGTCGAACGTTTTCTACGGCCTCTTCGAGTAGCTTCTTCGTGTGATCGGCTGTTTCTTTGGATTCTACGCTATCATCCAGGTGTTTCGTTACCTGCGAAAAACTCATCCGTGTGGCGGAGAGTAAGGTGCCGATATCATCGTGTAAATCTGCTGCAATTCGCTTGGCTTCTACTTCCTGCGAGCGAATACTTGCTTCCAGTAACGCTTTCTGGTGTTGTTCTTCGAGTTGCCGAACCTCCTCCTTCTGCTTATCCTGCCTGCGTTTATACAACACTAGAAATAATACGATGAATATCGCCATCAAAAGCATGATGGCGATGCCGGCAATTAAAGCTAAACGGACGCCTCCCAGCGAAATATTCATCGTTGACTATAAGCTATTCTTTGAATTGATTCAACTCCCAATGTTGCTCCACTAATTTTCGGTGTAGAAACCAGACTAACCCTATAATGACGAGTGAAAGACTAATCATACCAGAAGAACCAATAATAATAATTTCTCTCAAATGCAGTTGAATATAGTTCATCACTTAATTAGGTTGGATTTTTATTACTGATTTTTTCTGAGCTAATCCTATGGTCAGAAGAATATTATAGAAAATATTCAGCCATTTAATCATATCCCATAAGTCCCCCATCGTATCCATATCTGCAATGATATACTTCCCGAAAAGGAACACAAAAATGGTTCCTGAGAAGAAAATCAGAATGCCCGCACTAATCCAGAACATGGGATATTTCGTCAGGACGGCTATTTCCGGTTGCTTTAGTAAATCGTAAAAGAATAACAGTACGTAAGTAATCAATAATGCGTTGGACAAACTCCAGCTTAAATCATCGTAGGCGTGCGGATCAATGAGACAACGAACGGTAGCTAGTAAATCAAAGGCAACAATTGAAATCAGAACTATTCTTTTAAACAGTTTAGTTTTAATGAATTTTACGTATAATAAGCCTAATAACGTAACCTCCAGGATTGTATATATATTATACCCAATCATGTTACCCTTAGAGTTCATGAAAAAAGTGATTTCTCCCCAGGTTTCTACCAGAACAGATGCCGTTAAGTATCCTAGTAATAATTTATAATCTTCTTTGAGGTAATGAAATCTTAATAACCCTACTATGAAAGGTAATAAGACAAAGGCAATAGAAATGTGACGCAACCACTCCTGCGAACTCATAGAAATAGATTCAGATTATAGATTCATAAATATAGAGGTCTTCCATTTTTTAAAACCAGGTGATCCTATAAAATAAAAGCTGGATTGGGAGAATTCCCCCAATCCATTCAATTGATTACTAGCCTTTTCCCGGAGGAATGGTTCCAACTCGATCGGCAGCATAATCGCCCCCATCTTCCTCTCCGCGTTGAGCCGAAGCATCGTTTCGCAGAGGAATCCGATTTCCATCCTTATCAGAAGGATACAAGACGATGTTGACTTTACCGTCCTCAAATTCTCCAAAGAGAATTTTAACGGTGTCCACACCTTCAGGAGCCAGCAATTGTTCAACAATGTTTCTACCGACAATAAAACCTTCCAGTTGACCCGGATGCATTTTCTGGTAACGGGCTATCAATTCTTCGGCTTCTTTAAAAGGAATTAACTCGCCCGTAGGTAAGACTGAATCTGCCATATGTTAAGTAGATAAAGGGAGATTATGTAAAGTATTCATTAACAATACTTACCTAAGAAGGCAGCATGGTTACCTAAGTAAATTTGCACCAAGTTTTTTATATTGACTTTTACCAAGAGGTAAATCGGGTAATTACCCGCATAAAAAAAGGTGAAAATACGTAAGCATTATTACTCAAAACACCTGCTTTTGGGCTTTACTGTCTCCTACTGGCTCGTTTGTTTGTATTTTGCTTATCTATTTTTGAAGTACGAAAAGCCTGAAGATAAACCTGCCTAGCTTATGCAACCACTTGCGGAACGCATGCGTCCGAAAACAATCGATGAATACATTGGTCAACGTCATTTATTAGGACCGACCTCGGTGCTAAGGCAGGCGATTGAAGCTCAACGCATTCCCTCCATGATTTTATGGGGCCCGCCGGGTGTGGGTAAAACAACGTTAGCGACGCTGATCTCTCAATCGCTGAAAGTTCCATTTTTTAGCCTTTCTGCTATCAATTCGGGAGTTAAGGATATTCGGGAAACCATTGATGCTGCCTCTAAACAACGTTTTTTTAGCTCAGCCAGTCCCATTCTGTTTATCGACGAAATTCACCGCTTTTCCAAGTCTCAGCAGGATTCATTACTTGGGGCCGTAGAACGCGGCATTGTCACTCTCATTGGGGCTACTACCGAAAATCCTTCCTTTGAAGTAATTCCGGCTTTGCTCTCCCGCTGTCAGGTATACGTCTTGAAATCGATTGAGAAAGAAGACCTCATCGAAATGATTAATCGAGCTTTACAGCAGGATGAATTTCTGAAAGATCGTAACATTCAGGTGGAAGAATACGAGGCAATACTACAGTTATCCGGTGGTGATGGTCGGAAATTATATAATGTACTGGAGCTAATTACCAACTTTCAGCGAGCCGGCGAGCCACTTCTGATTACCAACGAATTGGTCTTCGATAAAGTCCAGCAAAACATTGCTTTATACGACAAAGGCGGCGAAGCTCATTACGACATCGCTTCGGCTTTCATTAAATCCATTCGCGGTTCTGACCCCAATGCGGCGATTTATTACCTGGCCCGGATGCTGGACGGCGGAGAAGATATTGAATTCATTGCCCGCCGTATTCTTATTTCAGCCGCAGAAGACATTGGTTTGGCCAACCCTAATGCTCTATTACTGGCCGAAAGCTGTTTTCAGGCCGTTAAGGTGCTGGGATTGCCCGAAGCCCGCATTCCCCTGGCTGAAGCAACGATTTACTTAGCCACTTCGCCCAAAAGTAACTCAGCGTATTCAGCCATTAATCAGGCCTTGGAGCTAGTTCAGAAAACCGGGGCCCAGCCGATTCCCTTGCACTTACGAAATGCTCCAACGAAACTGATGAAAGAACTGGATTACGGGAAAGATTATCGCTACGCCCACCAGTATAAAGGCAATTTTGTGGAACAGGAATTTTTACCGGAATCACTGAAAGGTACGAAGCTATTTGATCCGCAGGGTAACGCCGCTGAAGAGAAGATCAGGGAGCGACTGAAGGCTTTATGGAAAGAAAAATATGGGTATTAAAGGGTTTGAGTGCATTCGAAGTGGTTTGATATGGTTCTTTTCAGCGTATAAAGTCTTCCCCGGGTTGGATAGCCTTGGGCTATTCTTAATTTAATCCCGCTGGGGTTTTGCTGACCCTTACCCTACTGTATTGATAACCTCCCCAATGTTTGAACCTTTGGGGAGGCTATTTTCAACTCCTGGAGCCTACATCAAACCACCTTAAACGTATGCACTAAGCCTTTGTTACCTGATAAGCCAGAATTAACCAGCCAATGATGAGGGACGTTCCGCCGATGGGAGCCACGGCTCCGAAGGCTTTAATACCGGCAAAACAGATCGTATACAGCGAGCCGCTAAAAATGATTACGCCAATCAGAAAAGCCCAGCCCGCCCAACCTAAGCCTTTTTCAATGACTGGTAATTGATTAATTAATAATCCGATGGCCAGTAAAGCCAGGGCGTGATAAAACTGGTATCGAACTGCGGTTTCAAAGGTATCAAACCGACCCGTTGCCACTAACATAGGCTTGAGTGCATGGGCTCCGAAAGCTCCCAGCCCTACGCCTAACGCTCCCAATAATGAACCCGCCAGCAGGGCAAATTTTGCAGTCATAGAAAAATATACGTTTTAATAAGAAAATTTGAGCTATTTAGGAGTATCCTTTCGGCTACGCTCCGAGAGCGTAAATTTCGGGTACGATTGTTACATTTCTCTTAATAATAACGAGCAAAGGCGTAAGTTTTTATTCTAATTCCGTTCTTTGTTCATATTCCCATTCAGAGACTATCTTGATTCATAGCTTATGATTGTAGAAAAAATACGACTTTCCCAACGTGCGGATAACAAAGGCTGGAAAAAGTGGGGGCCATACCTCGCTGAACGTCAGTGGGGTACGGTACGAGAAGATTATTCATCGAATGGCGACGCCTGGAATTTTTTCTCGCATGATACTGCCCGCAGCCGTGCCTACCGCTGGGGCGAAGACGGCATTGGTGGCCTTTCCGACAATAAGGGTCACATCTGTTTTGCCTTCGCTTTCTGGAATCATAAAGATGGCATTATCAAAGAACGTCTTTTTGGTTTGACCAACCCCGAATCGAATCACGGAGAAGATGTCAAGGAATTATACTATTACCTCGACTCCACTCCAACGCACTCGTACATGAAAATGCTGTATAAGTATCCACAGCAAGCTTTTCCGTACGAACAGATCTTGCGGGAAAACCGGAATCGGAATCGCGAACAACCCGAATTTGAATTAATGGATACGGGCGTTTTCGATAAAAACGAGTATTTCGATATGGAGATGGAATACGCGAAGGCCGACGAAAACGACATTCTCATTCGCCTGACGGTACATAACCGTGGCCCTAAGGCGGCTCCCATTACGGTATTACCTACGCTTTGGTTCAGAAATACCTGGATATGGGGTTATGAAAACTACAGTGTGCGTCCGATGCTGACGGGTTACTCCAAGTCGCTCATTGACGTTGACCATAAAATTCTGGGAAAATACAAACTCTACATCGAAGACGCGGATTCGCTGCTTTTTTGCGAAAACGAAACCAACTTCGAACGCGTTTTTAATAGCCCTAACTTCTCTCCTTACCCTAAAGATGGAATTAACGATTATGTCGTTTCCGGTGGTAAGAAAAAGACGGTTAACCCCAATCATATCGGGACTAAAGCTTCGGCGAAATTTACCCGAAAAGTAGCCGCAGGCGAAAGCTTTACCGTTCGTTTACGCTTTGCTAATTATTCCAATCACGAGCCTTTCGAGGATTTTGATACCGTTTTCAACCAGCGAATTCAGGAAGCCGACGAATATTACGACGATCTTCAGAAAAACGTCAAAGATGCTGAACTGAAGAAAATTCAGCGTCAGGCGTATGCGGGTATGCTCTGGTCGAAGCAATTTTATTACTACAACGTCAACGAATGGCTCAATGGTGACCCCGCCATGCCCAAGCCCGCTCCCGAGCGGAAGTTTGGCCGTAACCGCACGTGGCGGCACATGTATACCGCCAATATTCTCTCCATGCCCGACAAGTGGGAATATCCCTGGTTTGCGGCCTGGGATCTGGCCTTCCACTGTGTTCCCCTGGCCCGCCTGGATCCTGACTTTGCCAAGCGTCAGTTAGCCGTAGTTCTTCGGGAGTATTACATGCACCCGAACGGTCAGATTCCGGCCTATGAATGGACTTTTTCGGACGTAAACCCTCCCGTACACGCTTGGGCTACCTGGAAAGTGTATGAGATTGACAAGCAAATGAACGGGAAGGGAGACATTGGTTTCCTCGAACGCGTCTTCCATAAATTGTTACTCAACTTCACCTGGTGGGTTAACATCAAGGATGAACAGGGTAACAACATCTTCGGCGGTGGTTTCCTCGGCATGGATAACATCGGGGTGTTTGACCGCTCCGCTCAGTTACCCCTGGGCGGGCATTTAGAGCAGGCGGATGGTACGGGCTGGATGGCCATGTACACGCTGAACATGCTACGGATTGCCTGTGAAATTGCTCTGGAGCGTTCAACTTATCAGGATATGGCTTCGAAATTCTTCGAACACTTCCTGCACATTGCCGGAGCCATGAAATCGCTGGGCCGTGAAGAAATTAGCCTTTGGGATGAAGACGACCAGTTTTATTATGACTTGTTGCACATTCCAAATGGACCTAGTATGTTACTGAAACTCCGGTCAATGGTAGGGCTGATTCCACTGTTCGCCGTTGAGGTTCTTGACCCTGACTTGCTGGAACGCTTACCTGATTTCAAACGTCGGGTAGAATGGGTATTGGCAAACCGCCCGGATTTGGCTTCGCTGATTTCCCGCTGGTACGAACCCGGTAAAGGCGAAACCCGTCTGTTGTCGATCATTCGTGGTCACCGGATGAAGATGATTTTGAAACGGGTATTCGACGAAGCTGAATTTCTCTCCGACCACGGCGTGCGTTCGCTTTCCAAGTATTACGCCACCAACCCTTACGAATTTCGGGTGGGCAATGAGGTATTACGGGTGGCGTACACGCCCGCTGAAAGTACCGGAGCCATGTTTGGGGGTAACTCCAACTGGCGGGGTCCCGTGTGGTTCCCCATGAACTTCCTGATTGTGGATTCCTTACTCAAATTTCATCAGTATTACGGAGATGATTTCGAGATTGAATATCCGACGAATTCAGGACAACTGGTCACTATCAAGGAAGCCGCCTTGGCCGTTGCGGGCCGTCTGATTAAAATCTTTACGCCTGATACCCAAACTGGATTACGTCCTTACCAGCAGCAATACAGTAAGTTTAATACCGATCCGTATTTCAAGGATTGCTTGCAATTCTTTGAATACTTCAACGGAAATGACGGTTCAGGTCTGGGAGCCGCTCACCAAACGGGCTGGACGGGTCTGGTAGCGGAGTTAATTGAATACGTGCACACGCTTCAGCAGACCGTCGAGGCGGAAATTGCAAAGTCATAACGTTTTATAACGAATGAAGGCCTTTTCTGAATCGGGAAAGGCCTTCATTCGTTAGGGGCTTTATCCCAGCAACGATTTCTATAGAACATAAAAAAGCGTCCCTCTCCGAAGAAAAGGACGCTTCCCATGCTTGGGGTGACAAGCTATTAATGTTTGAAGTGACGAACGCCCGTGAAGACCATTGCCATTCCATTTTCGTTGCAATAGGTAATGGAATCCTGGTCACGAACAGAACCGCCGGGCTGAACCACTGCCGTAATACCCGCCTTGTGAGCAATCTCCACACAATCGGCGAAGGGGAAGAACGCGTCAGAAGCCATCACTGCACCGTTCAGATCAAAGCCGAATTCAGCCGCCTTCGCAATAGCCTGTTTCAGAGCATCTACGCGAGAGGTCTGCCCTACGCCACTGGCCAATAACTGGTTTTCTTTCGCCAGAACGATGGTATTGGATTTCGTGTGTTTACAAACTTTCAGAGCAAACTCCAGAGCTTTGTATTCGCTTTCAGTCGGAGCTTTTTCCGTTTTAGGCGACATTTCCGCTGCCGTTTCCGCTACGTTATCTTTATCCTGAACCAATACGCCATTCAGGATAGTCTTGAACATCTGCTTTGTTGGCTGCACTACATTACGCTTCAGCAGAATGCGGTTCTTTTTAGACTTCAGCAGATCAATAGCATCCTGATCAAATTCAGGAGCAATCAGGATTTCCATGAACAGTTTGTTCAGTTCTTCCGCTACGGCAATATCCACTTTTGCATTCGTAGCCACTACGCCACCAAACGCCGAAACGGGATCGCAGGAAAGAGCATTCAGATACGCTTCTTTCGCCGTAGGAGCCGTAGCAATACCGCAGGCGTTCGTATGCTTGATAATGACAAACGTAGTATCCGTAAATTCATCAATCAATTGCACGGATGCGTCCACGTCAACCAGGTTGTTATAGGAAAGCTCTTTGCCGTTCAGTTGCTCGAACATGCCTTTCAGATCGCCGTAGAACGTTGCCGACTGGTGAGGGTTTTCACCGTACCGTAAAGAATTGGCAGGTAACTGCTTGAAGTTAAAGATATCAGCGGCACGACCCGTGTACGTCTGGCCTGCAAACCACTGGTAAATTGCTGAATCATACTGAGAAGTAACCCCGAACGCCAGCGTAGCAAAGTAACGACGTAACTCAAGGCTGGTCGTGGCCTGATGTTCGGACAAAATGCGAAGTAACTCCGCATATTGAGAACGGCTGGATACGATCAGAACATCTTCGAAGTTTTTAGCCGCTCCACGAATCAGCGAGATGCCACCGATGTCAATTTTTTCGATGATTTCATCTGTTGAACCACCCGCTGCTACTGTTTCTTCGAAAGGGTATAAATCTACTACCACCAGATCAATGGGAGCGATTTCGTATTGCTCAGCCGTTTTAACGTCGTCTTCGTTATCCCGACGGTACAGAATACCACCGAAAATTTTAGGGTGCAGGGTTTTTACCCGGCCACCGAAAATAGAAGGATAACTGGTCAGTTCTTCTACGGGAGTTACAGGAATCCCCATTTCCTCGATGAATGACTGGGTACCGCCCGTTGAATACAATTTAACCCCCTGAGCGTGCAGAGATTCAACAATAGGAGCTAAGCCTTCCTTATGGAATACAGATAGAAGAGCGGAAGTGATTTTCTTGTGCGACATGGATTCGTCGATTAAAACTCAGTTTGCAGTTTCGAGTTTACAGGGGGCTTTGGCTTTATCCTTAAACTCCTTGCCAATGGCTATTACTTCCCAAAAGAATTGAGTATGAATAAAAAAACCCCGAGGAAAGCTCAGGGATTTTTTAGGGAGGTACCAAGCGGATTCGAACCGCTGTAGGAGGTTTTGCAGACCTCAGCCTAGCCTCTCGGCCATGGTACCTTGTTATTTCTCAAAAGCTCTTCCGCTCTTGAGGCTGCAAAAATAGGGCGAAAATTGCGTTTTCCATCCGTTTGCCTCTTTTTTTTTATTACTTGTTAACTATTTTTTCATAAAACTCTGACTAATAAGTATTTAAAAATATATTTTCACATAGGTAGAGACGTCGATTTATCGCGTCTCCTACTCGGTCAGTTTTTAAATCATTTGCTTTCAAAAAAGAGACGCGATAAATCGACGTCTCTACGAAAGATAACCTTCGATAAAATTGTAGACGTTTCGGATGGGTGTAACTATTCGACAGTAATCAAATGATGGATAATAAAGAAGGGCGAGCCTTTCGGCCCGCCCTGTCTTAAGCGTTATTGAATCGCCTGTGGAATTAGTTTCCGCGTTCCATTTGCTCTTTCAGAGCAGCCAGAGCGTCCAGATCGCCAAGAGTAGACTTTTCAGCAGCAGCCGTTGTGTTGGTTTTCTCAACCGCTTTCTGCGTCTTCTTCTTCTCTTCAACTTTCACTTCTTCCTTCGCATCACTCCAGATTTTAGAGTGAGATACAACGATACGACGTTCTTCTTTGTGGAATTCAATTACTTTGAAGTCGATAGACTCACCTACTTCAGCATTTGATCCGTCTTCTTTCGCTAATTGCTTGATCGGAGCTTGTCCTTCGATACCGTAAGGAAGCTCGATTTGAGCTAACTTGTCAGACTTAGCAATGATCGTTCCTTTGTGTACAGAACCGATCGTGAAGATGTTCTCGAAGGTATCCCATGGGTTTTCTTCAAGTTGTTTGTGGCCTAATGAAAGACGACGGTTTTCAGCGTCGAGTTCCAGAACAACCACATCCATTTTGTCACCTACTTTCGTGTACTCAGAAGGATGCTTGATTTTGCGAGTCCAAGACAGGTCAGAAACGTGAACCAGACCATCGATTCCTTCTTCCATTTCCAGGAACAGGCCGAAGTTAGTCAGGTTACGAACGGTTCCTGAATGTTTCGTACCAGGAGCATATTTAGACAACAGCTCTGTACGAGTCCAGGGATCAGCCGTCAGTTGTTTGATACCTAAAGACATCTTGCGTTCAGCACGATCGATCGTCAGTACTACTGCTTCGATTTCGTCACCTACTTTCAGGAAGTCCTGAGGATTACGCAGATGCTGAGACCATGACATTTCTGACACGTGAATCAGACCTTCTACGCCAGGCTGAACTTCTAAGAACGCACCGTAATCGGCTACGTTCACGATTTTGCCTTTCACGCGGGCACCGGGCTCTACTTCGGCAGGAAGTGCTTCCCAAGGATGAGCAGTCAGTTGCTTCATGCCGAGAGAGATACGCTTCTTGTCTTCGTCGAAGTCCAGCACAACCACCTGAATACGTTGGTCCAATTTGAGGACTTCGCTTGGGTGGTTGATACGACCCCAGGAGATATCGGTAATGTGCAGCAGACCATCTACACCACCCAGATCGATGAATACACCGAAGTTGGTCATGTTTTTGATCACGCCTTCGAGTACCTGACCTTTTTCCAGGTTCGTCAGGATTTGCTGACGTTGCTGCTCCAGATCTTTCTCGATGAGGACTTTGTGGGAAACGACTACGTTATCATTAGCGTAGTTGATTTTCACCACTTTTACTTCCATACGCTTGCCAACGAAAATATCGAAGTCGCGGATGGGTTTAACGTCAATTTGAGAACCGGGTAAGAAGGCTTCTACACCGTAGATATCTACGATCAGACCACCTTTCGTCCGACGCTTCACAAAACCATCGATTACGAGGTCTTGATCCAGAGCTTTCTGAATATTATCCCAGGCAGTGATTACCTTCGCTTTCTTACGAGAAAGGATCAGCTGACCGTTAGGATCTTCCTGATTTTCGATATACACTTCCACTTCATCACCAGCTTTCAACTCGGGCATGTCGCGGAATTCAGCACGGGGAACCATCCCGTCTGATTTGAAACCAATGTTTAAGATTACTTCACGATCCGTAACTCCAACAACGGTACCTTTAACAACTTCTTTCTCAGCTACCTGACTCAGCGTACCTTCGTACAGAGCAGCTAATTCATCACGCTCAGCTTTAGAGTAACCACTACCAAAGCCGCGATTGTCCGCGTGATCCCAATCAAAATCAGTTACTTGTGGTTTTGCCATAATAAGAATTTGGCTCGCCCTGGATACATCAGCCGACCGGGCGAAGAGCCTGCTGAACTTTAGTGAATCCGTTTTTTCAAAACGGAATGCAAAGGTAGTCATTTTTACTGATACTGAGCAGGTAATCTTCAAAATATACGCTCTTTTTTTCCGTCCCTTCTTCTTTCTCCCATTCGTATTGATGCTAGCACACCCTACGCTGTCTCTTGCCCTGAATCAGCATACTTAGCTTCCACATTGTTTCAGGTTATACTTTACCAAAAGTCGTTCCTTCTTCAAAAAATACGCAGACGTAACCAAAAATCCGATTAATCGACTTAACTATCATCATCAGCCGTTAGAATTCGCCGTAGGTACCCGCTGGCACGACTTAGTTCGAAGCGGCCAGATCATCTGCTCCATCCCTCAGGCTGAACTAGACGCTCAACCTGGCTTGTATTCGCAGGATGCAGGGGATTAAGTGACATTTTCTTTTTTATTAACGCAAAACTCCGACAGGTTTTCTGCCGGAGTTTCTGGTTTATAACTTATTTTAAGCTATTAACTTTTCCAAAACCTCAAATATTTCTTAAGCCATAATGAATAAATAATGCCGTATGTAAGGCCTGCCATTAGCCAGGATATTAAAGTCAAAGTATAGTATTTACCTTCACGTGCCAGGAAAAATAAAAGGGTTCCATAGAACCCAAAACACCCCATACTCAAGATAACATAATGAAATTTATTCTTTATTTTAAAGTAATTAATCAAACTATGACATGTTCCTATAGGAAACAGGTAAAAGAGTAACATTCCATAAAAAACAAAAACTATAAATGTGTCCAGCGAATTATTTAAATAATCTGTTTCATATGCTTTGCCTAATGTATCTATTAATCCATCGTAAACTAAAGCATGGAACCAAAGGGTGATTAATACGGCTATCAATACCTTAAAAAATATTCTTCCCATCGTTATATAGCTAAATGTAGTTTTAAAATGGCTTTAATTACTAATTCTTTTTCCTTACCCAAAGACCATCTATTAGCCCATACAGCACACCTGTTACTCCCAGCCCTATTATATCTATTAACCAAAAGTTACTTCTCATTAACCTAAGAGCCAAGAATACGAATGCTCCTATACTTCCAGTAATACCCGCTCCGATCACTAAAGCCCAAAGCGATTGAATCTTAAAGCGATAAACTATTAGATGATACATAGCGGGTATCGCCAGATAAGCTGGAAAGAATAGCAGAACGATATACAGATAAACAGACAGAATATGTCCCCCTAAAGCGTACGTTCTTGGTTCAGAAACATAGGCTGCTGCTCCGCCGTATTTAGTATCAGATCCTACTGAAAAAACTACATATACGAACAAACAGAAGTAGAGATTAATCAGGATTTTAAAGAAAGATTTCCACATTATTTATCTAGTTAAGAGTTTCGTATTTTCTTTAAGTAAAAGAAAAACCGGAGACAGAATCCCCGGCTTTTCGAGCAACACCAATATGAAAAATCCGTAATGACTATTTATCGTAGTTTGTATTCTGTGGATTGAAGTTGGTCCAACCCGCGGTCCAGTTATCCGTAGCATTGAAAGCTCCACGGTAATTTACTTTCTGGAAGAAGGAGTCAGCACCTTTACCCGTCCAAACTGCACCACTTAATAAGGGCGAAGAAGAAGCCACTGTAAAGGCAGGAGAAGTTAAGTTGAAGTTATTCGCATTCAAACCTAACGTACCCAGGTTAGCAAGCGTAACGATCTGGTTAGCATATTCAGTAGTAGTAAAGAAAGCCGTAGCCTGATCAGCCGTTACTCCGTTCGCTCCATTTACAGGTGTATTCATATTTGCTAATACAATACCACGCAATTGCATCCCATTTGAAGTAGCGTTTGCCAAAGTCGTCGTTCCATCCAAACGGAACCCTTCTGGGTAACCTACCAGCAAGCTATTGAAAATGCTGATGGAGGTGTTACGACGTAAGTGCATCCCGCGTCCAAAAGAACCAGAACCATTGGATGTAGTAGCGGAACTAGGAGTACCCTGGAAAACGAAGTTACTTACGTTAGCAAATATTGCCCCTGTTAAAGGAAGACCATTATTCACGTCAGTAGCAGGCGTACCTGGATCAAAGTTATCCGACTCGAAACCGTTTGAAGTAGACTGGTCAGCTACGTTCGGATCACGCATAGAAAGAGCAAACTGTACTTTTCCAGAATACCCCCAATCGGTATCCCAATCATCGTCAAAGCCACGGAAGGCAACCAGATATTTAGCATTTACCGTGCCGCCGAACCACTCGAATGAGTCGTCACCGGAGTAAGAAACCTGTACGTTTTCGATCGTTGTACCAGATCCTACACCGTACATCGTCAACCCGTTAATTTCTGAGTTTGCCGTGTTGGATAACGCAATACCGCCAAATTCAATACGTACATATTTCAGGGTACCTGAGTTATCCGCAGCATCACTATACGTTCCTGTGGTTCCAGAGATACCTCCCTCAAAGTTTGTAGCACCTGGACGGTTGATTGGAGCTTTACCGATTAATACTACACCACCCCAGTCACCGTAGTTACGGCTTCCAGCGGCTTTCGAGGAAGTAAAGACGATAGGCTGGCTGGCAGTACCTACGGCCATTAATTTAGCACCAGGCTGTACGATTAGCGTTCCGCCTTTTTGCTGGCCTGAAGGGTCCTGAGCAGGCAAACCACCCTTGATAATGGTACCGGGCTGAATGGTTAACGTTACGCCAGATCTAACGTAAACAAAACCTTTAATCAGGTATACCTTAGAAGACTCCCAGGTAGTGCTTGTTGTAATTTCATTGGATACTTCAACTACTGATTTGTTACCTAGCGTAAACGATGCAGAGCTGGTAACCGCTGCTTTTGATCCAATTTTAACTGTAATCGGACCATCCTGAGCACCCGTAGGAACAGTGGCTACGATAGATGTAGGAGCAATCGTTTTGATTTTAGCTACAGAGCCGCCAGTGAAGGTTACTCGAACACCCGTCGTATCGCTACCGAACTCAGTACCAGTAATGGTGATATCCGAACCTACAGGACCGCTGGTTGGGTTAACCGAAGCAATCGTCACTACCGGAGCCGGAGAGTCGTCGTTGTTACAGGAAGCGACGGCGAAGCCAGCCACAATGGCCAGCATTACAAACCTTGCTTGTTTAAAAAGTTGCATGACTTTTAAAGTAGTTATAGTTAAAACATTCGTAATTAAAAATCCTGATTATGGAATCACTGTACGGCGACCGAAGGTGTAAACCAAACTAAGTGTACTATAAGAACCACGTTTGAAGCTACGGATGGTCTGATCGGCATGAGCCGTTTGCGAGGTTACGTCTTTATCGATTTTTGCGTTACGATTGAAATCCTGGCTTAGACGAACCGACTGATTGAGTAGATCCTGAATGCCTAAACGCACTTCCCAACGCTTGCTAAAGGTCTTGCTCACGTTCAGGTCAATGATGTTCCGGGGCATTTCATAAACGGTTGGGCTATTCACGTTACCAACAGCGAAGATCCGAGGGCCTGCCACGTTATACAGAACGTTTGCCTGCCAGCCGTTTTGATTGGCATAATACACGCCAGCATTAATCAGATAAGGAGACTGATTCATCATGGCTCGTTTCTTGTCGGTAATTCCAGTCAGGTCGTAGTTCTGAATTTCACCAGATAAATCAGGAGCAGCGACTACATCACCCAGGTTAATCGTACTCTTAATCAGCGAAACGTTTCCTACCAATGTCAGGTCTTTCAGGAAATTTACACCCGTAGAAGCCAGTGATTTCCGAAGCTCTACTTCTACCCCGTAGTTAGTAGCATTATTGGTATTAATGAAGGTATAAGCCAGACCGTTAGCCTGAGGTAATAAGAAGTTTTCGATGGGGTTCTTAAACTGTTTGTAGAAACCGGTTACCGAAATCAGTTCGCCCTCCGAAGGATAAAATTCCCACTTGGCATCTACGTTTTGAATGTTCGTTGTTTTCAGTGTCTGGTTTCCACGTACGTCAGCGTTCAGAGCGAAGTCGTAGTAGCTAAAAGGAGCCTGCTCGCGGAATTCAGGACGGTTTACTGTATACGAGTAAGCCAGACGTACATTTTGTTTATCATTCAACTTATACGTAAAGTTCAGCGAAGGAAGCGGACTAAAAATCTTTTGATTAACCAGGTTTTTCTGCAGAGGATTGCTTAGCGTCCGCATGTTATACTCACCCCGGAAGCCAAGCGTCAAACTGGTTTTGGGGCTAAAATTAACGTCACCTCCTACGTAACCAGCCAGGTACGTGTTATGAGCAGTATATGAATCAATGGCCTTGGTTCCATCCAGAATTGAGTAATACCCTTCTGCTCCACCGATGTTATTGTTTGCAAAAACCTGACCGATAGGTAATGTATTAATGGCCTGGACATTACCTTGTCTCTGGTATCCGTAAAAACGAGCATTGAAATCCCGGTCTTTTTGTTCGGCATAGAATCCGTATCTCAATACGGCAGGTTCACGATCAGCAGGATTACCAAATTTCGTCTGAACATTTACCGCTGCGGAGTACAGATATTCGTGCGTTTTCGACCAGAAGCGTCCTGATTCAAGCGGACTAGGGTTGTTAGGCGTAGATACTGAGAACTCATTCTGAGGTCCTTCGCTCACTTGCTCACGTTGGTAGCGAACCCGTTTCCAGTCAGGCTCCCAACGACCCGTATAACCTAACCCCGTCATCCAGTCGAGTTTCGTTTGTTCACTCAGGATATGCTCTCCAGATAATTGGCTGGTCAGGATACTACGGTTTTCAAAACGCTCTGAGTACGAAATAATGTCACGAGACTCAATTACGTTTTCACCATTCCGAACAATCGTTTCAGTATTACCTAACTGATTAAAGAGCGTTTTCCACTCTAAAGAGAATGAAGGCGAAAACTTGAAGTTCCAGTTATGAAGTATTCCTAATCGGGTATTTCGCTGATAAGTAGCATCATTATACTGCTGGGCAATGTCGTTTGCTACCGTACCATTATTATACGTTTTCAATGCGATATTAGCGAACTGATTCGTCATTGAATAGTTAATACTAGTCAGGTTACTGATGCGAGTCTCTCCTACCTCAAATCGACGACCCAGGTTGAAAGCGAAACGCATATCTGGAGCAACGCTGATATTTTTTAATGCCCAGCTATTAGGGAACAACTGAGCATATGAAGCTCGTAATGCAGAAGGTAACGTATTGAATGTGTTAGCGTCGGTAGGGAAACTGGAAGGAATTTGCTGACTTTTATCCCATAGACCTAACCACGCCAGACTTCCCCGGTCGTGGGTCTGAACATTTCTAAAAGTCGTATTTCCGCGATACCCTACGGTAAATCCTACGTCGGTAAAATTCTGATCGGGTTTACGTTTTGTATAGATTTTAATAACCCCACCGGCAAAATCGCCGGGTAACTCAGCCGCACCTGATTTGAAGATAATCATGCGGTCCAGGATATTACTGGGAATGAGGTCAAAAGAGAAAGCTCTTACATCTACTTCCGTAGAAGGGGTAATCATATCGTTGACCATTACCGTATTATAGCGAGAACCTAAGCCCCGAACCAGTACAAAACGGTTGTCAACAATAGAAATTCCAGGAACCCGACGAATGGCCGCAGCCGCATCGCGATCCTGTGATTTCTGGATTTGCAGGGAAGAAATACCTACGGCAATGGGTTTGAATTGTTTGATTTCGGAAATAACAGCTACTTCTGTATTAGTAGCCCGACTCGCCCGAATGACGACGTCTGAAAGATTTTTACCTTCTTCCACTAATTCCGTCTCTAAAACGGTTGTGTTTCCGGATTCTACGCGAACATTTGGAATTTCACGGGTTTGGTAAGAAATGTACGTCACAAAAACCTTGTGTGTACCTGTGGGAACATTACTGATCACAAACGAGCCGCTTACATCGGTTTGTGTTCCCAGGTTAGTGCCATCGATTCGAATCGTTGCACCGATGATGCCTTCTTTGCTTTTAGCATCGTTGATTTTACCTCGGATACTACCCGTTTGGGCCATGGTGACCAGTGCGGTCAGGGAAAGGAACCAGGTAAAAATTAGACGTTGCATAATCGTCTTTGAGGGTTTCATAAATTTTAGTTTTCGATATTGGTATTTGCTGGTGCAAAATTCGTTCGGGCGTATTACCTGAGTTTTTCGGCAGTTTTAACAGAAAGTGAAGTTTAAGCCAGGGTCAGTTAACAATTTGGTAATACAATAGCCTCTTGGCTTAGAACCACTTAGGGTTAGCAGGCTCTATTTTTAATCCTATTTTTATCTAGTTGTCGCAGAAAAAGTCCAAGTCGCCGAAGGCTCATTGCCTTTTGCTCATTTTTGCCAAATTTTCTGTATATTTCGACCACTGTTCACCTAATTTAGCTTCATCACGGATGAGACGATTGATTCTGGCCATCGGCGTTTTTTGTGCAGGATGGTCTTCAGTGTATGCCCAACGGGGCAATCTTCCCTCAGCGGAGTTCAATGCGAACACGCGATTTGAACAACTCGGCACCGCCCTGCCTACCCCCAACTCGACGCGTGCTGCTTCGGGAGCTCCAGGAAAAGAATACTGGCAGCAACGGGCTGATTATGACATTAAAGTAGAATTGGATGATGCCAACCAACGCATCATCGGAACGGAGACGGTTACCTATTTTAACCATTCTCCCGACGATCTGCCTTACCTCTGGATTCAGCTGGATCAGAACCTGTTCAAGAAAGACGCCATCGGAGCCACAACGCAGTTGGGTGGGGTTAATCCACAGGGTATGTCAGCAGGTCAGTTAACGAAGCTGGCGGGTACGTCGACGAAAGAGTACGGCTATAACATCACTTCGATCAAAGACGCGAAAGGGAACCCGCTGCACACGGTGACTAACCACACCATGATGCGGATCGATTTACCTACGCCTTTGAAGCCCAATCAATCCGTTAGTTTTTCGGTCGAATGGAATTACAACATCACGGAATACTATGGTCGCTCGGGTTATGAGTTTTTCAAAGACGGTAACTACAATTACTTTATCGCTCACTGGTTCCCCCGCATGGCGGTTTATGACGACGTAAACGGCTGGCAACACAAGCAATTCCTGGGTCAGGGTGAATTCACCGTGCCTTTCGGAAATTATAAAGTAGCCATCACTGCCCCCAGCGATCACATCGTAGGAGCAACGGGCGAGTGCCAGAACTATTCGCAGGTGTTATCCAAAACGCAGATGGATCGCCTGAACAAAGCGAAGAAAAACTTCAAGGAGCCTACGTTGATCGTTACGCAGGAAGAAGCCGTAGCCGCTGAGAAGAACAAGGCAACGGGCAAAAAAACCTGGGTTTTCAAAGCCGATAATGTTCGTGACTTTGCCTTTACCAGCAGCCGGAAATTCATCTGGGATGCCATGATGACGAACGTACAGGGTAAAGACATCCTTTGCATGAGTTACTTCTCGAAAGAAGGGAACCCCCTGTGGGAAAAATACTCGACTCAGGTGATTGCTCACACGCTGAAGAGTTACTCTGCCCGTACGATTCCTTACCCCTACCCTGTGGCTATTTCCTGCCACGCAACGCCCGGTGGTGGAATGGAGTACCCCATGATTTCCTTCAACGGTGGTCGTCCTGAGCCCGATGGAACGTATTCAGAGTCTGTAAAATACGGGATGATTGGCGTTATCATTCACGAAGTAGGTCACAACTTCTTCCCCATGATTGTGAACTCCGATGAGCGTCAGTGGTCATGGATGGATGAAGGTTTGAATACCTTCTGCCAGTACCTGGCCGAGCAGGAATGGGATCGTAACTACCCCAGCCGTCGTGGTGAGCCTCAGTATATCGTTGATTACATGAAATCCGCTCCTAACACGCAGGTGCCTATCATGGCTTCTTCGGATAACATCATGCAGTTTGGTCCTAATGCTTACGCAAAACCTGCCACCGCTCTGAACATTCTGCGGGAAACGGTAATGGGTCGTGAATTATTTGATTACGCCTTCCAGGAATACGCTCGTCGCTGGGCCTTCAAACATCCTACACCTGCGGATTTCTTCCGTACGATGGAAGATGCTTCCGGTGTGGATCTGGACTGGTTCTGGAAAGGCTGGTTCTACGGCGTTGAACCCGTTGATCAGGATTTAGCGGAAGTAGAATGGTTTGCCATTGATGCCATGGACCCAGCCATCACCAAGGCTGCTCAGAAAGCTGCCGATGAAAAGAAACGCCAGACGATGGCCGTACAACGGAATAAAAAAGACATCAAACAGACCGTGGTTGAAGCCAATCCGGCGATGAATGATTTCTATAATAGCTACGACCGTTATGCCGTTACTGAAGCCGACAAAAAGAAATACGCCGATTACCTGGCTACTTTATCTGACGACGAACGTAAGTTATTAGAGTCCGGTAAGAATTTCTATACCTTGAGTCTGAAAAACAAGGGAGGCGTTCCGATGCCCGTTATTCTTCAGGCAAAGTACGAAGATGGCACGACGGAAGTATTCCGTTTCCCCGCTGAAATCTGGCGGATGAACGATGTCAGCATCAAAAAGGTAATTCCAACGGATAAAAAAGTAGCTCAATGGACGCTCGATCCCTTCCTGGAGATTGCCGACATTGATACCGAGAACAACAGCTACCCCCGTCAGGCAGCACAACCGACCCGTTTCCAGATGTACAAACAACGTCAGGGAGGCTCTCAGCAACCAAACCCGATGCAACAACAGCGTCAGGGAGCCAGCGGAGCCGTTGGAGGTCGCAATTAATTTTCTTTGATTACAAGGTGGTAATCAACCCTTTAGTGTCCCGAACCAAGTTCGGGACACTTTTTTTTAGAAATTTATCGGGCTCAAGTTGCGGAAAGGGCATTTTTACCCCTATATTTGCACCCACATTTTCGGGATGTGGCGCAGTCCGGTAGCGTACTTGCATGGGGTGCAAGGGGTCGTGGGTTCGAATCCCGCCATCCCGACTTTACAAAAACAGACCTGCTCAGTAATGAGCGGGTCTGTTTGTTTTTAAGGCTTTTACTCTTCGCAGAAAGTTGCCAGGAATAGCTAATAAAACTGGAATGCTGAGCCCAGATTCTATTCCTTTCTGAAGCGAATCCTGAACTTACACAAAATGAATGCCGATTCTGTAAGGTTTGCTTCGGAGTTGATCACATCTTTCATCCTTCCGAAAAAACCATAGTTGTTACGGCCTATTTCATTGTACTGACAGACCAAAAAATCTTGTTCTTTATCAATAAAGATAAGCGAAGACTAGCCTTCCTGTTTTTCTAACTTCAAGTCTAATTCATCTTTTTTAAATGCAATAAAAAAAATTTCAGCCTGCAAACGTTTGCGAAATCATTTCCGCAAACGTTTGCAGAAAAGTTTAACAAAAACGTGTTTTAATTATATTTTTCTTTTTATTCTATTTGCTCCCCTTAGGCAAATGAAATAAAAAATGAAAAAATTATTATTTACTCTACTGCTCCTCGGGGGATATACCAGTTTCGCACAATCAGTTGTTGCCACTCTGAAAGGGCGGGTACTGGGCACTAAAAATGAACCCCTCATTGGTGCCTCTATTGTCTTGTTACCTGACAATAAATATTTTATTACTGACCAGGACGGAAACTTTACTCTGGAAGGTCTTCCTGCCGCCAAGGATGTCAGGCTTAAGTTTTCCTATTCTGGGTATACCGCTACGGAACGAGTAGTTGATTTAAGTTCGGGAACGGCTCCTAATTTGGTCGTTGTTCTTAAGGATGATCCACTCGAATTATCCGCTGTAGTAGTTACTGGTGTAGCGAATCCCGTTTCCAAGCTGACCTCCAGTGTCTCGATCAGTACGATTAAAGTGGACGATATCCAGAAGTCATCGCCTCGTACTACGGCTGAAATCTTTCGTACCATTCCCGGTATTAAAGCTGAAGCCTCAGGAGGTGAAGGTAACACCAACATCACTGTTCGGGGTGTACCCATTTCTTCAGGGGGTTCGAAATACCTGCAACTTCAGGAAGATGGTTTGCCCGTATTGCAGTTCGGAGATATTGCCTTTGCTACTTCCGACATCTTCCTGCGAGCGGATCAGACGCTGGCTCGGGTGGAAGCTATTCGTGGCGGTTCCGCATCTACACTGGGAACAAACTCACCCGCTGGTATCATCAACTTTATCAGCAAAACGGGTCAGAAGCAGGAAGGAAGCATCGGCATGAGTGCGGGTCTTGATTACGGCAATTTCCGCACGGATTTTAATTATGGATCTCCTATCGGCAATGGTTTTCATTTCAACGTAGGTGGCTTCTACCGACTCGGCCAAGGACCTCGGACGGCTGGTTTTACTGCCAACAACGGCGGTCAGCTTAAAATGAACCTGACGAAAAATTTCTCGAATGGGTATGTTCGTCTATACGCTAAGTACCTTAATGACCGGGCTGCTTCGTACATGCCCATGCCTATCCAGGTAACTGGAACGAATAGCCATCCTACCTATTCCGCCGTAGAGGGCTTTGATCCCAAGCACGGATCCTTGCAGAGTCCTTACCTACTACATGATTTGGGTTTGGGCGTAAACGGCGAATTACGTCAGGCTAACGTAGCCGATGGAATGCATCCCGTCTCTTCTTCGGTTGGTGCAGAGTTTAGCTTTGATTTGGGCGAAAACTGGTCCATCGAGAGCCGGGCTCGTTATTCACTCAATAGTGGCCGTTTCATCTCTCCTTTTCCGGGCACAGCGGGTAGTACATCATCTATGCTGAGTGCGATTGCAGGTGCTCAGGGCTGGAATCTGAACAATGCACGACTGACTGACGCCATTACAGGAGCTGCTTTTACGGGTAGCCGGGCCATGATTATTCACATGTTCGATGTGGAGCTGAACAACCTTAATAATTTCGTTAACGACTTCAAGTTGAAGAAAGATTTTGGAGCAGGTTCCGTAACGTTTGGTTTCTATAAAGCATACCAGAATATTGCCATGTCCTGG
This sequence comes from Siphonobacter sp. SORGH_AS_0500, assembly GCF_031453245.1. Taxonomy (NCBI): domain Bacteria; kingdom Pseudomonadati; phylum Bacteroidota; class Cytophagia; order Cytophagales; family Cytophagaceae; genus Siphonobacter; species Siphonobacter sp. SORGH_AS_0500. Next base: position 960,999 of record NZ_JAVIYT010000001.1, on the reverse strand, counting down.
GCTGTGGAATTCTTACCTGACTACCCTGTCAGGCAAGGGACTGCGGCCCCTGGATATTACGAATGCCAGTGGCACGCGACTTACGCAAAACGGCCAGTTTGCTTATGGTGTACCCTTGTGGGGAAATCTGCAACGGGACTATAACACGGCTTACAATATGTCCGCTCCTTACGTAAGTGGCTCCTGGGAAGTTACGCCATCCCTCAACGTTGATGCCAGTGTACGCTGGGACTTTGGTCAGGTTAACGGTACCTATAGCGGGGGAACTACGGTACGTAAGGATATGAACAATGACGGCGTCATTCTTGCTTCGGAAGAAAAAGTGGCCTCTATTGACTACGCTAGCACTAAACCCGTCAACTATAAGTACAATTACGGTTCATTCTCGCTGGGAGCCAATTACAAGCTTCAGGAAAATCAGTCGGTGTTTGCCCGTTACAGCAGCGGTGCCACTACGAAAGCTGACCGGATTCTTTTCACTAGTAACGTTTTGGCTGACGGCAGCATCCGTGGCGTGAAAGATCAGATTGATCAGGCAGAACTTGGCTATAAAGGAAATCTGGGCTTCGGAGGATTATTCGTGACCGCTTTTTACTCTCGCGTGAACGAGCAGGGGGGCTTTGAAGCCACTACTCAGCGAGTGATAGCCAACCACTACCGCTCGTTTGGTCTGGAGATTGAAACTATTGTGAAGCTGTCCAAAGCCTTCACGATCAATGCCAGTGCTACACTGACCGACGCTAAAATTACGCAGGGTGCTAATCAGGGTAACTTCCCCCGCCGCCAGTCTCCCTTTATCTTTACCCTTCTGCCCAGCTATACGGCGGGTCCCCTGTCCATCGGTGTAAGTACGATTGGAACTGCAGGTTCGTATACGCAGGATGTCAATCAGTTAAAGATGAAAGGATACGTTATTTTCAATCCGTACATCAACTACCGATTCAGCTCTTTCCTCACGGGAACCATCAGTGGCAACAACATTACCAATACACTGGGGCTGACGGAGGCCGAAGACAGCTCCATTACAGATAACGCTACCAATATTGTTCGGGCACGATCCATCACGGGTCGTACCATCTCAGCCAGTTTATTATTAACTTTCTGAGTATTTACCGGGCGGGGGGAACGTCCTCCGCCCGTTTTTTTCTCCATTTCATCCCCCTTGCCTTCCAGCACGTATGGCATTTATTAAGCCCCCGCTCAGTTTCAGGTCCATCATCAATATGAATGTGGGCTTTTTCGGCATTCAATACAGTTTTGGATTACAGCAAACCAACATGACACCGCTGTATTCCTACCTGGGAGCCAATCCGGATGATATTCCCCTGTTAAATCTGGCTGGTCCCATGACGGGGTTGATCATCCAGCCCATTGTAGGAGCCATGAGCGATAAAACCATCAGCCGCTTTGGCCGACGGGTTCCTTACTTCATGATCGGGGCTATTTTTTGTAGCATCTGCCTACTCCTGATGCCTTTCAGCCGAACACTATGGATGGCAGCGGGTTTACTGTGGATTCTGGATGCGGCTAATAACATTACGATGGAACCGTACCGGGCTTTCGTCAGTGATAAACTTCCACCCTCCCAACACGCTACGGGTTTTTTAACCCAAAGCTTTTTTACCGGCCTGGGCATTACCCTGGCCAACCTGACGCCCAGTTTGCTGGTCGCTTCGGGGCTGATTCTTGAAAATAGCCGCAGCAGCAATCACATTACCTACACTACGTACGCGGCCTTTCTCATTGGGGCCGTGGCCTCCCTTACTTCGGTCCTTTACACAATTTTTACCACGAAAGAGTACCCCTTAACCGAGCAGCAGATTCAACAGATTAAACAAGAAACCCATCACGGCATCGGTTATATTTTTCGGGACATTGCTCAGGCCTTTCAGGACATGCCTCCACTGATGCGGCGATTGGGCGTGGTCTATCTTTTCAACTGGTACGCCATGTTTGTTTACTGGCAATTCATCACGTTGTGTCTGGCCAAAACCATTTTCAATACCCAGGACCCTAACTCACTGGCTTTTAGCTCGGCTCAGCTACTAACGGGGAAGGTCAATGCCACCTATAACATTGTGACGTTTTGTACGGCTTTCCTGCTGGGCTGGCTAGCCAAGAAAATCAGTCCAGTGGGTATCCACACGTTGAGTTTGCTGTTGGCAGGAGTTGGCTTGCTGGTACTACCACTGATTTCCAATACCTCCCTGCTCTTTCTGCCAATGATTGGTTTCGGAATTGGCTGGGCCAGTATGATGGGAACGCCGTACGTCATTCTAGCCGGAAGCATTCCCGAAGAAAAGACGGGCATTTATATGGGTATCCTCAACATGTTCATTGTGATGCCAATGATGCTGGAAACCCTGACGTTTCGCTACATCTATCGGTATGTGCTCCAGGGTAATCCCGTATATGCCATCTACTTTGCGGGCGTACTGATTACAATAGCGGCGGCATTGACCCTCACGCTGAAAATGGGCCGCACCCGCCAGCCAGAACTGGCGTATGCTTCACGCTAATTAACTGCTTTCATGCTATCTATTTCCGATTACGAACGCAGTCTGCATTTGCTGCAGCAAGCGGCAACCCCAACGGGATTTACCGCTGCCGTTCATGAACACGACAACTACAAACGCGTCTGGACCCGCGACGGCGTCATCACGAGTCTGGCCGCCCTGGCCAGTCAGGACCCTGCCCTGATCCAAACGGCAAAGGCGACCCTTCAGACCTTGTTCGATCATCAGCATCCGGTGGGGTTTATGCCCAGCAACGTTACGCCCGGTACAAACGCTGTTAGCTACGGCGGTACCGTTGGCCGGGCCGACAATCCTTCCTGGGCGGTGATTGGCCTGCTATTCTATACGCTTCATACGGGGGATACGACCCTGGCCGACCAATACCAGCCCCAGGTGCAAAAGTGTTTGTCAGTACTGGAAGCCTGGGAATTCAACGGAAAAGGTCTGATCTACGTCCCCCAAAGTGGCGACTGGGCCGACGAATACATTCAACACGGCTACATTTTATACGACCAGTTGCTTCGACTCTGGGCACTGGAGCTGGCGGCAGCCTATTACCATGATCAGGCTTATCGTGAAAAAGCTCAGCAGATTCGCTCACTGCTGCAAGTCAATTTCTGGTACAGTGAGCGTACTACCGGATTATATGCCGCCAATATGGTGCACCAAATGCCGTTAGTGCAGAAACCATACTGGTTGTTGGGGTTCAATCCCGCCCGAATCTATCCGCAGTTCGATCTACAGGCTAACGCTCTGGCTCTGCTTTTGGGACTGGGTACGCCGGATCAAAAGGTGACCCTGATCAACTTCATCCGGGCATCTTTGCAGTCCCAGCAGGATTTGTTAGCTTCCTTTTCTCCGGCCATTGAAGAAGATACTTTTTTCATGGAGGAACTCCGGCATAATCACGCCTATGGGTTCAGGAATTTTCCCCATGAATTTCATAACGGGGGGTTATGGCCCGTCTGGAACGGCTTCCTCGTTGCTGGACTCATGGCCTGTCAGGAAGTAGAATTGGCCCAGCAGGTAACCGAATACATCCACCGAGCCAATCACAAACATACCTCCGCCGCTTCCTTCGGTTTTTACGAAAATCTACACGGGTTAAGCAAGGACCCCATTGGCGTTCCGCTCTGTACCTGGAGTGCCGCCGGAGCCGTAATTGCCGAACTAAGCTTATCTGGATTTTCTTTTTCGCTTATCTAATCCACTAACTCATGCAATCTTACGTCCTTGTTATAGGGGAATTACTAATAGACGCCATTAGCTGTGAATATGTAGATCATTTGGGACAGGCGGCCTCCCTTAGCCTTCATCCTGGCGGAAGTGCTGCAAACTTTTGCCGATTCCTTCATACTTATCAGGTTCCAACGCGACTGGTTGCTGCAGTGGGTCAAGATGGACTGGGCCGTCAACTAATCGATCATTTACAAAGCATTGGCCTCGATACCTCATATGTAGCGACGGTGGCTCAGCACGCCACGTCACTCATCGTTGTAGGTCGCACAAAGGGTACGCCCGATTTTATACCGTATCGGGGTGCCGATGCTCAGATTGCTCCCATTACCGACGATTTGATTGAGCCAGCAGGCCTACTGCATACCTCTGCCTTTGCCCTGAGCCAGCAACCCGCCCGTGACACCATTTTACAGGCTTTCGACAAAGCCGCTCAGCGAGGCATTCCGGTATCGATTGACTGGAATTACTCCGAAAAAATCTGGGCGAATCCTGAGGAGGCCCGCCAGACCTTGGAGAAGCTACAAATGTTTAAACCTTTGTTCAAATTCAGTCTCGACGATGTAAGCCGAATGACGGGCGAGCCCATGAGCATTGTGCAGGCGAAAGTATACTTGTCCAATCTCCAGTCCAACGTAGTATGTCTTACCTGCGGCGGGGATGGAGTGTGGTACAAACACGCTCAGGAAGACTGGCAATACTTACCTGCTCAAGCTATTTCCGACATTAAAGATGCTACGGGGGCGGGCGATGCGTTCTGGGCGGGCTTCGTTAAGGCGTATCTACGAAATAGTCCTCTGGCCATATGCGTTCAGCAGGGTATTGATACTGCCTCCCAGCGATTGAGAGGAATACTCTAAGTAGAGTGTGATTGTATCGTGCTAAATTTTATTTATTTTGCACTATTTTACAAAATAAATTTCTTTCCGCTCGAAACGATTTATACCTACTGACGAGTAGCGTAAATTGTAGATACAATCCTCATGAAAGCTGAACCTACCACACTACGAAAACTTTCTGAACTTTTAGGCCTGAGTATCAGTACCGTATCCCGAGCACTTAAAAACCACCCGGATATTTCTGAAGCCACTAAAAAGAAAGTGTGGGAATTGTCAGCCGAACTCGACTACGAACCCAATACCTATGCCGTCAACTTAAGGACCAATCAGAGCAAGCTCTTTGGGGTGATAGTTCCTTCCATATCCAGCTATTTTTATAATTTCTTTCTGGCATCTCTGGAAGAAGAAGTGAAAAAGCAGGGATACTCGCTGCTGATTTTGCAGTCCGGGGATGATCCGGTTATGGAGTTATTTAATCTGAAGGTATGCAAGGAAAATCGAGTAGCTGGAATCTTCGCTTCTCTGACGTCCGAAACCAAAGACATTAGTGCCTTTCTCAAGCTAGCCGAACATTCCATTCCGGTTCTGTTTTTCGACAAGGTTCCTACCTGGGAACCTTGTCTTAAGGTATGCCTGGCCGATGAACAGGCGGCTCGTCTGGCGGCTCAGGCACTCATTGCCCAGAAAAAACAGCGAGTATTGGCTTTGTTTGGTCATCATAACATGTCCATTTCCATGATTCGTCGGCAGGCTTTCCTCGATGAACTGGAAAGCCAAGGCGTAGCGTATCAGGCTCTTGAAGTCACCAGTCAGACGCACGCCTATCAACAAACGTATCAGATGCTTACCTCGGACGCTTCCTTTGATACCATTTTTTCCATGAGCGACGAAATTCTTCTGGGTGTGTTAAAAGCGGTTCAGCAATCAGGCATTCAGGTACCAACTCAGGTAGGTATCATTGCGATCAGCGACGGCACCATTCCTCAGAACTATTATCCCGAAGTTTCCTACGTAGAAACCAGTGGTCGCAAACTAGGAAAACAAGCGATTGCCGCCATGTTTGAATGCATGCATTACGGACTAACCGCTCAGCAGTGGATGGTAGAATCTGTGTATGTGTCTGGGGGGACGCTGTAACTGTCTCTCTTGAGATTATTACCTGTCTTACTTCGCTATTAATAGTGAATCTACTAGTTTAAGGCACATTCATTCTATTTCTCCACAGATTCAGCTGGAATCAAATTGGCAGCAGTCTTTTAACTTCAGTATATCCGCTACTAGAAACCAGTATATAATTACGGGGCTGAAGCAGCCTTTAACTAATTGGAGTATGCCCTTTACATTTAAACTAATCTACTAACCTGATAGAAATATTAAAGTATATACTCAGCTAACGCAAGTAAGTTGGAAGAACAGCCCACATACTACCATGGTAAGTATGGTTGATTTTAGAATCAACTGGATGCCTAACTACTTGAAAAAATGGAATATCGAAACGTTTGCGAATAATCTAACAAACGTAAAAAAAATTCAGTTTACTAAAATTGATGCTACCCAACAATCGCAACAGCTTACATTTCTTCAACCTTTACATGTGGGCGTGTCGCTTACCAGATCTTTTTGAATTAGTTAACCATACCTATTCAGGCATCCTTTTGCCTTCTATATTTTAGTTTCCTTTAAACTCACTCCTCTTTTTTAATTCATCAACCGAACCACGTTATATTTTTCATCAATCACATACCGACTCGTATCCATAGTTAACTTTCCTCCGAGCCTATACTTGTTGTAGGTTCTGCTATACAAATACGTTTTGCTGGTGTCCTGCCGCGTTTTAATGCGGGCCTGCAGGGTGGAATCTATCGTTAGGTAATGTTTCAGAGAGTCGTAAAGAATAATCATTCGCTTGGCCGCGTCTTCCATCTCTATTTTATGAGCAGCCGTAGGCTGTACCCCCCTTTTCTGATCGGCTTCTACTTCATTAAGCTTTTCTTCGATCCTCTCTTTTTGATCCTGGTATTTATTCCAGAATACCTTAGTATACACTTCATTCGTAGCCAATCGCATGCGGTCGAGTTGGTTTTCATTGATCGTATCGAAAGCGACGGTCTTGATATCAAAAATAGCCAGGGAAAGCTGATAGGTTTCGGCGATATCCTCCATGTTGGCCCGAATGGCTTCATCAATCTTTGAACAGACTTCTTCTTTCGTAGGCGTGCAGGCCACTAAGGCTGCTAGGAAGGCAAGGGGTAATAAACAAAGTAACTTCACGAGTAATACGTTATGTTGATCACTCAAAGATAACCCTTCATTCCCTGTAATAGAATAATTGGCAGCTATGCATCGCTGAGGCGATCTCAGGTAGCATTACTGAGTCACGACAGAAAGCTATTGTTTTGATTATAAATAAAAAATGCCCTGCTTCTCAGCAGGGCATTTGGGAAACTATTTCTAAACAAACCTAATTCCAGCCACCGCCTAGAGCCTGGTAAATATTTACCATGGCGTTCAGTTGCTGCTTTTTGGTTTCAATCAATTCAAACTTCGATTCCAGGGCATCGCGTTGGGTTAATAACACCTCCATGTAATCGGCACGAGCGGCCTGAAACAGATCATTGGAAATGGCCGTTGACTGCGTCAGAGCTTCCACTTCTCTTTCCTGCAAACTGTAACTCTGCTCCAGGTTACCGATTTTTGCCATCTGATTGGCTACTTCAAAGTAGGCGTTCAAAATGGTTTTCTCGTAGTTATAAACGGCCTGAATCTGTTTTGCGTTCGCATTGGCGTAGGTTGCTTTGATCGCATTCCGGTTTACCAATGGCCCTACCAATTCACCCGCCAGCGAATACAGAATTGACTCGGGCGTTTTAATCAGATAGGCCGGATTGAACGCCCGGTAACCCAAAGCCGCACTGATTCCCAACGAGGGGTAAAACTGAGCTTTCGCTACCTGTACATCCAGTTTGGCTGCCGCCAGTTCCTGTTCCGCCCGTTTGATGTCGGGGCGATTGGCTAATAACTGCGAAGGCAAACCCGCCTGAATGGCCTGAGGAGTTAAGCGATTGAAGCTATCATCGTTACGGGGAATTGGCTGAGGATAACGAGCCAGCAGGAAGTTAATCCGGTTTTCTGTTTCAGTGATTTGTTGCTGAATTTTATACTGCAAACTGCGTGTATTTAATACCTGAGCTTCAAATCGACGAACGGCTAATTCCGTTACCCGCGTAGCCTGCTTCTGCAAGCGAACAATTTCCAGAGCGTTGGTCTGAATGTCGATGTTCTGCTTCAGGATCGCTAACTGGTTATCGAGAGCCAGCAACTCAAAATAGGAGTTGGCAATTTCAGCAACCAGGGAAGTAATGACGAAGTTTTTACCTTCAACCGTCGCCAGATACCGATTCACTGCGGCTTTTTTGAGCATTATGCAGCTTATTCCAGATGTCAATTTCCCAGCGAGCATACGCTCCTCCCAGGAAGTCAGGCACCGGATCAGGCATGGCACGACCAGGCTTCATTTCCGTAGTCGCTTCCATTGCTCCGATGTTGGTATAACGGGCCACTTTATCCACACCTACTCCGGCTTTCAAGCCAACGAAAGGTAAGTACTCCCCTCTTCTGACTCTGATTTCATTCCGGGAAATTTCAATCTCCTGCAACACCATATTTAACTCCTGGTTATTATGCAGGGCGGTGTCAATCAGGGCCGTCAGGTAAGGATCGTTATAGAATTCCTTCCACTTCAACTGAGCAGTGTTGGTACTGTCCTGCGAGTTGTTATAACTCGCAGGGGTTTTTCTATTCTCGGTTTTTGGTACCAGCGAAGGTACTTTACAGGCCGTTGTGTACAGTAAGGTGAACAGCGTAATCCCTACGTACTGAACAATTCTATTTTTAACCATGATGTTCAATTTCTTCAGTGAGGGGATTTTCGTCTTCATGCTTGATGAGTTTACGCTTAGCGGCAATACTGCCGAAGATGTAATACAAGCCGGGCACAATGATTACTCCGAATACGGTCCCGAAAAGCATACCTCCCAGAGCTGAAGATCCAATCGTACGGTTACCGATGGCACCAGGACCGGTAGCGATAACCAGAGGGATCAGACCAGCGATGAACGCGAAAGAGGTCATCAAAATGGGGCGGAAACGTTCTTTTGCTCCTTCAATGGCGGCTTCAAAGACGCTTACTCCCTGCTCGTGTCGCTGGACGGCGAACTCTACAATCAACACGGCGTTCTTACCTAACAGACCTACCAGCATGACCAAACCTACCTGAGCATAGATGTCATTGGCCAGACCCATCGTTTTGATTAACAGGAAGGATCCGAAAATCCCGGCGGGCAGTGAGAAAATAACGGCCAGCGGCAGGATAAAGCTTTCGTACTGAGCTGCCAATACCATGTAAACGAAGGCTAATACAATCAGGAAGATGACTACCGCCTCATTTCCACGAACCACCTCATCTTTGGATAGACCTGCCCAATCAATGTCAAATCCCCGGGGCAGCGTTTTTGCCGCTACTTCCTGAATCACTTTAATGGCCTCACCACTACTATATCCCTTCGCTGGAGCACCCCGGAAGGCCGCAGTTGTGTACATGTTATAGCGGTTAATCTCGTTGGCTCCCTGAGTTTTCTTGATCTTCATGAATGCCGAGAAAGGCACCATTTCATCGCGGTTGTTTTTCACGTAGAGCTGCATCAGATCGTCGGGTAAGCGGCGATATTCTGGACCAGCCTGCACGAACACCTTAAAGAAACGCTGGAACTTGATGAAACCTAATTCATACGAACTACCAATCAGGATGGACAGCGTGTTCATGGCTTTGCCAATCGAGACGCCTTTCTGCATGGCTAGTTTGTTATCAATTTCCAGTTCGTACTGGGGATAGTTCGCACTGAAGAAGGTGAACAGACCCGTCAGTTCTTTACGTTTTTTCAGCTCCGCCATAAAGTCGTTACTCACTTTCTGAAGCTGCTGATAATCGCCAGAGTTCGTTTTATCTAACAATTGCAGCGAGAACCCACCCGCAGCACCGTATCCAGGAACGGCTGGGGGATCGAAGAACTCGATGGTCGCTCCAGGGATTACCTTCGCTTTTTCTTCAAGTTCGTAAATGATCTCGTTTACCGTCTGCTTGCGTTCCGACCAGGGTTTAAGGTTAATCAAACAGGTACCGGCGTTAGAACCACGACCTTCCGTTAATACCTCATAACCTGCTAGTGCTGATACCGATTCGATTCCTTCAACTTTTTCGGCAATTGCCTGCAATTTGCGACCAATGTCATTCGTCCGTTCCAGCGTAGAACCTGGAGGCGTTTGAATAATCGCATAAATCATCCCCTGATCTTCGCTCGGAATAAAGCCAGAAGGGAGTGTTGTACTGATACCGAAAATACCGGCACCAAAAGCTAACAAAATACCGAAGGTGATCACCCGACGATTGACAATCAGTCGAAGCAGACCGGTGTACTTACCCGTTAGTTTATCGAAACCACGGTTAAAAGCATCCAGACCACGATTAAGGATGGTTTTCTTCCGAGGCTTACCGTGATTATTTTTCAGGATCATCGCACAAAGCACTGGCGTCAGTGTTAAGGCCACCAGACCAGAAAGTACGATAGACGTAGCCATGGTAATCGAGAACTGACGGTAGAAGATACCCACCGGACCCGACATGAAGGCTACGGGAATAAACACCGCCGTCATCAATAAGGTAATGGCGATTACGGCCCCGCTGATTTCGTTAAGTACTTTTTTCACCGCTTTATAGGGCGATAAGTGCTCTTCCTCCATCTTGGCGTGAACGGCCTCCACCACCACAATCGCATCATCGACTACGATACCAATCGCTAATACCAGGGCGAAAAGCGTAATCATGTTAATGGTCAGCCCGAAGAGCTGCATGAACATAAAGGCCCCAACCAGCGATACCGGAACGGCAATGGTTGGAATGAGCGTTGAACGCCAGTCCCCAAGGAAGATGAACACCACGAGAGCTACCAGAATAAAGGCATCCCGCAGGGTATGGATTACGTTTTCAATGGAAGCATCCAGGAAGTTAGATACGTCATAGCTGATTTTATAATCCATTCCGGGAGGGAAGGATGATTTTTTCAGTTCGTCCAGCTTAGCTTTTACTTCCTTAATTACATCACTCGCATTACTACCGTAGGTCTGCTTGAGCACGATAGCGGCGGAAGGATAGCCATTCAGGTTCGAGTAAATATCGTAATACTCACTACCTAACTCTACGTTGGCTACGTCTTTCAGATACAGAATTTCACCGTTAGGGTTAGCCCGTACGATTACGTTCTTATATTGCTCTACTTCGTTAAAGCGACCCTGATAGGTCAATACGTACTCGAGTGCTTCGGCCCGTTTTCCATCACTTCGGCCCAAACGACCGGGTGATCCAATCACACTCTGCTCATCCAGAGCATCCATCACTTCTTCAGCCGAAATATTATAGGCCCGCATCCGGTCGGGTTTCAGCCAGATACGCATGGCGTACTGACGGCTACCGAGGATACTCGCCTGTCCGATCCCGTTCAGACGCTGTAATTCGGGAATCATGTTCACCCCGGCAAAGTTGAAGAGGAACTTCATGTCGGCGTGCGGATCTTTACTGTACAAGTTGACGTACATCAACATGTTCGGAACAATCCGGTTTACAATTACCCCTTCCCGTTGAACCAGAACGGGCAAACGGTTCAGAACCTGAGCAATACGGGTATTGATGTTCAAAACCGCCTGGTCAGGGTTAGTTCCTAGGTTAAAAACTACCTGAATGTTAGCTTCCCCCGCACTGGTGGCATCGGAAGTCATGTATTTCATACCAGGAACGCCGTTAATGGCCTGTTCCATTGGAATCAGTACGGATTCCGTTAATACTTTGGCACTCGCTCCGGGATAAGAAGCCCGAACGATAACCATTGGCGGTGAAATTTCAGGGAATTGGGAAATAGGCAAGCTATTGATCGCAAGGATACCCGTAAATACGATTACCAACGATATAACAATAGCAAGTACTGGTCTATGAATGAACTGTTTAAACATGTTCTTGCTCTTTTAAAGGCTTGTACTACTCGGAATACACTTTCAGTTTCGGAATTACCGCTTTGGGGTCTTCGTAATCGAAGGTGATCTTGTCACCATCTTTCACTTTCCGAATACCTTCTAATAGAATTTTCTCGTCCGCCTTCAAACCGTCTCTTACGACGTATAAGTCCGGCATTTCAGCGGCGATATTGATTTCCCGAGTGTGTACTTTATTATCTTTTCCAACTACGAAAACGTAGCGTTTTTCAAGCACCTCGAAGGTGGCTTTCTGCGGAATAATAAGGGCGTTTTTCAGGGGAACGGTCATTTGAATATTACCCGTTTCACCGTGACGTAACAGACCTTTAGGGTTGGGGAAGGTAGCCCGGAAAGCAATGTTACCCGTTTCGTTATTGAAGTCCGCTTCAATGGTTTCAACCACCCCTACGTGTGGGAAAAGCTCGTTATTAGCCATCAACAGATGAACTTTCATTTTATCATCTGTTTGATTATGAGCCTTAAAGTTCAGATACTCAGCTTCTGGAACGTTGAAGTAAACCCAGAGCTGACGGTTATCAGAAAGAGTGGTTAATAACTGACCTTCATCCACCAAGCTTCCTAACCGAACCTGAAAACGGTCGATAATGCCATCAAAAGGAGCCCGGATTTCGGTAAACTGAAGGTGTACTTTAGCTAAGGAAAGTTCGGCTTTGGCTTTTTCCAGTTTGGCATTGGCCATCGCCAGTTCGTTTTTAGCAACGACGTTTTTCTCCGCCAGTGGTCTGGTATTTTCCACTTCGATCTCAGCGGCTTTTGCCTCAGCCTGAGCTTTTTCCATTTCAGCCTGATAGATGTTAGGCATGATACGGAACAACAGCTGGCCTTTCTTCACGAACTTACCCTCGTCTACGTAAATGTTCTGAAGGTAACCTCGCTCCTGAGCTCTTAATTCGATGTGACTAATGGAGTGGATTTGACACACATAATTCTGTGTAATTAAGGTGTCCATTTGAGCAGGACTGGTGACCAGATACTTGGTCTCTTCTTCCTTTTCTTCGTGTTTTGATTCACAGCTTGTTAGGTAGAACAGGCCAGACAAGCTCATCAGCATGAGAATTCTCTTCATAGCGGGAGCGGTTTTGCTTTTAGGGAGCAATACGGTTTTCGAAATGGATATTAAGTAGGAAAAGGGTAATGGGATCCGGCCCACTTAAACTTGGTAGCCAGACTTAAAATCAATGATTAATCTATTTATAATCAGCCATTTAAACACAAATGACTGCTTCTTGAATCATAAGCGAAGCACCCGCAAAACGATGTATTTATTAGCGGATGTACCTGAGGATTTTGTGTAGAAAGAATAAGGATGATTAACGTAACGATGATCATATACGGACGTTAAGGCATCGTAGAAACTGGAGAAATACTGGCTTACTTCCAGGCTTTTCTCCAAGGATTTGAGCTCCTCTTCTTCAACCTTCCTTTCAGCAGTTTCAATTGAATCCGTAGCTTCTTCAGCCGTGAATGGAATGGTTTTGATTAGTAAGGATCCTTCGTTTACAGAAACTTCTTTAACTGACTTTTTAATCTGGACGGGGGAATAATGAATAGGATTCTCATACGACGAAGCGTAGGAGTAACTGTATCCATTTAGAAGGATAAAACTTAGCGATAACAAGAATCGAATTAGCACCTTCATCGTTGATTAAAAAGAACCTGAATTAAGCAGGACACCCGTTATTAAAACACTTTTCTAACCGTTAATGACTGAGATTAAAAAGCATTTATAATCATTATGTAACAAAAAGAAGATAATTTAAAACCTATCTAATAACAGACCTCTAACCAATTACCTATAACACTGATAATCAGAAACTTAACTGTTACATCTACTCCCTTTGTACTTCAAAAGTAGACGCATCACATAAAATCCATCTTGAATACAGATTAAAATGGAATTAAAATGATCCATTTTCTTAATGATATTCAACCTCTTTACCAATGACGTTTGTGGGCTTTATAGGTCAAATCCATACATTCAAAAAATGGATTACTTGAATTAACCAATTGACTGTAAATGATTTACATAAAGTATTTTTAAAAGTTATTTCAATCGTAAAGCAAAAAGGTTATGCTTATTTCTAAGCATAACCTTTTTAAATCTAATTTAATATCATTAAAATCCAGTTGATGTCGCTACGCTTCTCCAGTCTGCCATATCTTTTTGAACGTTCTGAATTTTAGTCTCAGCGGTCGTGTATGCATCTTCTCCTAAGAACAGGTGTAATGGAGGATTCTCTACCTGAGATAAATCAATTAATACCTGAACCGCTTTTTCCGGATCACCGGGCTGGGCTTGATTGATCTGTTCGCGATGCATCTGCTGTGAAGTCCGAACGGCCTGATAGGCTTCAATGGGCTGTTTGGGTAAGCCTAGGGAGTTATCGGTCAGGAAATCTGTACGGAAGTAACCGGGGCTAACAATGGTCACCTTCACACCAAAAGCTTCAGATTCAGCCGCAAAAGACTCGGAAAGCCCCTGTACAGCAAACTTCGTTGCACAATAAATCCCCCAACCAGGGAAAGCCCCTGAGAAACCACCAATGGAAGAAATATTATAGTAACGCCCCGACTGCTGGGCTCTTAAATGGGGCATGGTAGCCCGAATCACATTCAGCAAACCAAAGACATTTACCTCAAAATTGTCTCTGGACTCGGTATCGCTTAACTCTTCCAGACTTCCGATTTGGCCGTAGCCTGCATTATTCACTACTACGTCTATACGACCAAATTTCTCTAGCGTCTGGTTCACCGCCTGTTGTACGGAAGCTTCACTCGAAAGATCCATTTCCAAAGCCAGAAACTGGTCCGTTTCACTCACTGCTTCCTGCAATGATTTTTTATTACGCGAAGTGGCAGCCACAGCATATCCCTGAGCCAATAATTTTTTAACCAGCGAGAGACCCAAACCCTTGGAGGCTCCCGTCACAAACCATATATTTTTCATTTATTTATTGAAAATCAGTTGAATAAGAAATTGCTTTAAACTCTTCTAACTCCCGTTGAAGCAGGTTCACTTTTTGCGTAGCCCGTTTGTAGGCATCACTTCCCATGAAAAGGCGAACGGGCGGATTTTCCATCGTAGTCAGGGAAAGAATAACCTCCGCGGCCCGATCAGGATCTCCTATTTGGGTGCCGTTCATGTGGCGATATTTATCATGAGAATCCCGGATGGATTGATAATCAGCAATCTGCTCCTGGGCGAATACCAGGGATTCTTCGGTAAGAAAACTGGTGCGGAACGCTCCCGGCTCCAGCACGGTTACTTTGATACCCAACTCCCGAACGTCTTCGGCTAATACTTCTGAAAAACCAACCACCGCAAACTTGCTGGCGGCATAAATAGCCCAACCCGTATTGGCCGAAAAGCCAGCGATGGAAGCAATATTAATGATGTGACCGGAACGCTGCTCCCGCAGCAGGGGCATAGCCTTACGAATGACGTTCAGCGTAGCGAAAACATTAACATCAAAACTCGTCCGTGTCTCCGCATCGCTGAGCTCTTCAATGCTCCCACCAATCCCATAACCCGCATTATTAAGGATCACGTCGAGTTTTCCAAAAGTCTGGTGTGTTTGCGTAATGGCTTGCTGAACCGAACTTTCGCTGGTAAGGTCCACCTGAAGGGGTAAAAATGAAGAAGAAGACGCTCCTACCGCCTGCACTAGGCTGTCAAACGAGCGGGAAGTAGCAGCGACCGAGTGGCCTTCTGCCAGTAATTTTTTAACCAGAGCCAGCCCTAAGCCTTTGGATGCTCCGGTAATAAACCATACTTTTTTCATAGCTTTTTCTACCTTTTTTGGTTGACACAAAGGTAGAATCAGGCTAATGGCTGGACTTTACGTAGAACAAACGAATGATTACAAAAATCAAACAGTTCTAAAAACGGTTGGGCTTTGCTGGGTGTGTTTCTTGAAAAAATTATTGAAATGCGTTGCTTCTTCGAAACCCAGACTGTAGCTGATTTCAGAAATATTCCAGTCGGTATGCTTGAGTAAAGCTTTGGCTTCGTTCAATACTCGCTGAGCGATTACGGAAGAAGTGGTCATACCGGTTGTCTGCCGAACGGCCCGGTTCAGGTGATTGACGTGCATGGAAAGCTGGTCTGCAAAGTCGCTGGCCGAACGCATGGTAAATCGTTGTACGGGTGTTTCAATCGGGAACTGGCGTTCCAGTAACTCCGTAAAAACAGTCGTGATTCGCGTGTTCGCGTCAGCATGCTTATAAATCGTCTGCGTTGGCTGCATCTTCAGAGCCGTGTGAATCAACTCCATCGTATAGCTCTGCAAGAGATCGTATTTATACTGGTAATCACCAGCCATTTCATCCAGCATCTTATCATATAAAGCAGAAACCTGCCGATCCTGTTCTTCAGTAAGCACGTAAGCGGGTTTTCCGGCGGGAGTAAACATCGGCATTTCACCGATATTCCCTCGGTACCTTTCCGTATAAAAGGAATCCGTGAAAATACAGAAATAACCCGTTCGCTCTTCGGAAAGAGCCTCCCAAGTATAAGGCACCTGGGGATTGAAAAACATTAAGGTCGTACCGGAAATTTCGATACTCTTGTCCGCATAATGATACAGGTTTCGACCCCGAATTAGCAAAATTTTATAAAACTCTCGTCGACTGTAATGGATGGGCGTACTTTCAGGCCGAAAACAATCTTCCAGCCGGAAGACATTGAAGTGACCCACGCTGGGCTGAAAATTATGGGGTAGTTGATTGAATTTATGATAATAAAAATCCTGAACGCTTTCCGTCTTTTCCATAAAACAAACTTACAAAAATCAAACGAAATTTCTGTATTCTTACTACTTGATGGCAAGCACTAGTCAGGTAACCTCCCTGTTTGGCATTGATTTTTCTACATTAAAAACCTTCCAACAACCTTAGCTTTATGAAAACCACTTCCCGGAAAAAGAAAACCTGGCGGATTGTTCTCGCCGTACTAGCTCTGTTCGTTGTGATTCGGCTGGCTCTGCCCTATGTCATTCTGCATTACGCCAATAAAACGCTGGCTACCATGGATGGTTACCGCGGCCACATCAAAGACATTGATCTGGCTTTGTTACGGGGAGCTTATAAAATTGACAGCGTATATCTTAATAAGTATGATTCAGCTTCGCAGCAGCAAACGGCATTTTTTGGGGCAAAAATGATTGATCTTTCAGTAGAATGGAAGGCTCTTTTCAAAGGTGGAATTGTGGGTGAGCTGGTTTTTGACTCGCCTACGTTACGTTTTACGAAAAATAAGGTTGAGCCGAATCAGGTGCAGAAAGACTCCAGCGATTTCCGTACCCTGTTGAATAACTTTATGCCACTGGATGTAAACCGGGTGGAAATTAATAACGGTCGTATTGCTTACATCGATGAACATTCCAGCCCTAAAGTAGACATTGCCCTTACCAATGCCCATCTGCTGGCTCTCAATTTGCGAAACAGCTACGATTCTACGAGCGTACTGCCCGCCACCGTTACCGCTCAAGCCGATGTGTACGAGGGCACTCTGACCATCAATGCCCGGTTAAACCCGATGAGTCCCCGGCCTACTTTTGACGTCAATGCTGAAGTAAAAAACACCAATCTGGTTAAGCTGAATGACTTTTTTAAGGCTTACGCTAGTGTCGATATTAACCGCGGAAGCTTTGGGCTTTACTCTGAGGCGGCGGCGAAAAATGGTCGTTTTGACGGTTATGTGAAGCCCCTCATTACTAACCTGAAAGTGCTAGGCCCTGAAGACCGGCACGACACCCTTTTGCAGAAAATCTGGGAGGGTATTGCCGGAGGCGTTGCCCAGATTTTTAAAAACCAGCGAAAAGATCAATTAGCCACAAAGATTCCCTTTGAAGGCGATATCAAGGAACCGGAAACCAATGTCTGGTTCGTGATTGGAAATATTTTGCAAAATGCCTTCATCCGGGCCATTCAACCTTCACTGGATCATGAAGTTAGTTTAGGAACGGTGGGTACCCGAAAAGAAGAAAAGAAGACCTTTCTAGAAAAAGTCTTTGGCAGTAAGGACGATAAAAAAGATAAAAAGAAAAAGGATTAACCTTGATGCATGATGCATAGGTAGAGTGATAGAGTTATTTATTAGGTGTTTTCTTGTCTGATTCTTACAAATACTTTTATTTGTACAAGAAAATATTCAAATAATTACTCTAAGTCTACCTATGCAACCTTCTCCGTTTTGGGGTGAATTAGTCGGCACACTTGTGTTGATTTTGTTGGGCGATGGCGTTGTAGCGAACGTTCTTTTGAAACACTCCAAAGGCGAAAACAGCGGCTGGATTGTCATTACAGCAGGCTGGGGTTTTGCCGTGATGCTTGGAATTTTCGTAGCCAAAGCCTTTGGAAGTGCAGATGCTCATCTGAACCCGGCGGTTACGCTAGCCTTCGCCGTTTCCAATCACGATTATTCCAACGTGCTTTCCTACTGGTTAGCTCAGATGATTGGGGCTTTTCTGGGAGCCGTTCTGGTCTGGCTGCACTACCTTCCACACTGGTCTGAAACAAATGATCCAGGCCTCAAACTAGCTGTTTTTGCTACGAGTCCTGCCGTCCGCAAACCAGCGGGTAACTTCATTTCAGAGTTCATTGCCACAGCCTTATTAATTCTGGGCGTTAGTTCTATTTCCGGGGCGGGTGAACTAGCCATTGGTTTAGGACCTTATCTCGTGGGTTTATTAGTCTGGAGCATCGGATTGTCATTAGGCGGCCCAACGGGTTATGCCATGAGCCCAGCCCGGGACCTGGCTCCGCGGATTGCTCACGCCTTATTACCGATTCCCGGCAAAGGTTCTTCCGATTGGTCCTACGCCTGGATTCCCGTCGTGGCTCCTCTACTGGGCGGCGTGGCGGGAAGTCTGTTATTCATGGCTTTTCATTAATTCAGCGTGGCTCCCGGCTTCTTACGCTGCCGAGCCTTCCCTGAAACCCGTAAACCGAAAACTACAAACTGAAGATGTACATTGGCTCCATAGATCAGGGTACGACGAGTACTCGTTTCATCATTTTCGATAAAAAGGGCGAGATTATTTCCATGGCCCAGAAAGAACATACCCAATACTACCCCCAACCCGGCTGGGTGGAACATAACCCCGATGAAATCTGGGCGAATACGCAGGAAGTGATTAAAGAAGCCCTGGCAAAGGCTAAACTGACGACTAAAAGTTTAACCGCCGTCGGCATTACCAATCAACGCGAAACGACCGTCGTCTGGAATAAATTTACGGGGAAACCTTATTACAATGCCATTGTCTGGCAGGATACCCGAACGAGTTCATTAGTGAACGAACTGGCCACCGACGGCGGGCCCGATCGCTTTCGGGAAAAGACGGGCTTACCCCTGGCTACTTATTTCAGCAGCTTAAAAATCAAATGGTTATTGAAGCATGTGGCTACGCTTGAAAAAGACGCGATTAAGGGCGAAGTCCTTTTTGGCACGATGGACACGTATGTCATCTGGCAACTGACGGGAGGTAACAAAAATGCCAAACATATTACCGATGTAACCAATGCCAGCCGTACGCAGCTTATGGATTTACGGACGCTGAAATGGGATGATTCGTTACTGGAAACCTTCGGTATTCCCCGAAAAATGTTACCCGAGATCCGCTCATCTTCGGAAGTGTATGCAAAAGCAAAAGGGGTGCTGGAAGGCGTACCGATAGCCGGAATTCTGGGTGACCAGCAGGCAGCCTTGGTTGGACAAACCTGTTTTCGTCCGGGTGAAGCGAAGAATACCTACGGCACCGGGTGTTTCATGTTATTAAATACCGGCGATGCTCTAACCCAATCGACGCATGGACTCATCACGACCGTTGCGTATCAATTAGGGAATCAATCCGTTCAATATGCCCTGGAAGGTTCAGTGGCTATTGCTGGAGCATTGGTTCAGTGGCTGAGAGATAACCTGGGTCTCATTGAAAAAAGCTCGGATATTGAAGCTCTGGCCCGAACCGTGGAAGACAATGGCGGCTGCTACTTTGTCCCTGCTTTTTCTGGCATGTATGCTCCCTATTGGCGAAGTGATGCCCGGGGCGTGGTGGCAGGGTTAACCCGATTTGTTACGAAAGGGCATTTAGGTCGAGCCGCTCTGGAAGCTACTGCTTTTCAAACGCTGGAAATTCTGGAAGCGATGGAAAAAGACGCTGGAATTCGGTTATCCGAGTTACGGGCCGACGGCGGCATGACGGTCAATGAATTACTCATGCAGTTCCAGTCAGACTTATTAAATGTACCCGTTGTACGTCCAAAAATGATTGAAACCACGGCTTTAGGTGCCGCCTACGCTGCCGGACTGGCGGTGGGTTACTGGAAAGATTTGGACGATTTACGCCAAAACTGGGGCATCGAAAAAACCTGGAAACCCCAAATGCCCCGAGCCAAACGGAACTCCATGTACCGAAGCTGGCGAAAAGCCGTGCGGCGTTCATTTGGTTGGGAAGAATAGTTTTAAGTTGTTGGTTATTAGTTGTTAGAATATTAGAATAAAGGAAACGGGGTACTGACTATCAAAACTGATAATCAGTACCCCGCTTTGCTATTAGTTGGTAACGGTAAGTTATTACGAACAACCCTCAACCAACAACGAATAACTATTCCTGAATGAATGGGTAATCCTCCTGAACGTACACGTCTTTGTACGCTTCGCTTGGATCTGGCCAGGGAGATTCTTCCGCAAACTTCACGGATTCAGCTACCTGCTCTTTTACTTTATCTTCAATCGCAGTCAGCTCTTCTTCCGTTGCGAAACCGTTTTCAAGAATCGTTGCCCGGGTCCACTCAATAGGGTCACGGCGTTTGTATTCTTCTACTTCTTCTTTCGTCCGGTATTTCTGAGGATCAGACATCGAGTGACCACGATAACGATACGTCTTGAATTCCAGGAAGGTAGGGCCTTCACCGGCACGAGCACGCTCTGCCGCACGGCTAACCGCTTCGTGAACGGCTTCAACGCTCATCCCATCTACTGGCTCTGAAGGCATGTCATACGCTTCACCAATCGTGTACAGATCCGTTACGTTTGACGTACGAGCTACCGAAGTACCCATCGCGTAACCGTTGTTTTCTACCACGAAGATAACGGGCAGTTTCCAGGTCATGGCCATGTTAAAGGCTTCGTGCAAAGCACCCTGACGAACGGCACCATCTCCGAAGAAACAGATACACAGGTTTTTCGTTTTCAGGTATTTCTCAGCAAAGGCGATACCAGCACCCAGGGGAATCTGAGCACCTACGATTCCGTGACCGCCAACAAAGTTTACTTCTTTGTCAAAAATGTGCATCGAACCGCCTTTTCCTTTAGTCGTACCCGTAGCTTTGCCGTACAATTCGGCCATGATGGCATTGGGGCTCGTTCCTAAAGCCAAAGGAAAACCGTGGTCACGGTAGGCGGTGATCCATTTGTCATCTTTCGTCAAAGCAGATACTGAACCTACGGAACAGGCTTCCTGACCAATGTACAAGTGGCAAAAACCACGGATTTTTTGTTGTCCATAGAGCTGACCGGCTTTTTCTTCAAAACGCCGTTGAAGCATCATATTTTCAAACCAATAGAGGTAGGTTTCTTTCGGGTATTTTACCTTCGCTTTGGCTTTTTCTTTTGTGGCCATTACACGCGGGATTAGAAGAGTGGAAATAACGTCTGATTTTCCGAACTTTTTCTCCGGCCAAAGGCACGAATTTGGAAAACCTGGTACAAAACTTTCGGCGAAATTAGCCTGCAATCGTCAAAACACAAAGATGCTTTTTCTAGAACGGCTTCATTTAACTCATTATAAGTCCTACGAATCGGGAGCCTTTCTCTTTTCCGAGCGGGTAAATGCCATTGTCGGCGAAAATGGCAGTGGCAAAACCAACCTGCTCGATGCCATTTATTTTTTGTCGCTGACGAAAAGTGCCTTTACCAGCCAGGATGCTCTGTCTATCCAGCATGGGGCGGATTTTATGCTTATAGACGGCGTGTTCTCCCGTTACGAGGCTCACGAGCCTGCCGTTAACCTGGCGAAAATAACGAATGATTCGGAGGAAAACCATTCTCCGATGTCTATTTCTGAAGAGACGATTGCCGAACCCTCCGAAGAGTCCCGAATAGCTGCCCCCCTTCGCTCGTCTCAGATTACCATTTCATTACCGCGAGGTCAGCGAAAAGTGGTGATGAATGATCGTAAAGCGTACGAACGGCTGGCGGATCATATTGGAAAATTCCCCGTGGTATTAATCGCTCCTGACGATACAGATTTGATCCGGGAAGGTTCAGACGAGCGTCGGAAGTTTTTTGATGGGGTATTGTCCCAGCAACGCCCGGATTATTTGAGCGATTTATTGCAGTATAACCGTATTCTGGATCAACGAAATATCTTATTAAAGCAATTCCACGAACGCCATTACATGGACGAAGACCTGCTGGAAGCCTATTCTCAACCGCTGGTGGAGCTGGCTTTACGGCTAAATGCGATCCGAAAAAGCTTTCTACAGGAATTTCTCCCGGTTTTTCAGGAGCATTACGCTCAGTTGAGTGAAAGTCGCGAAACGGTAGAGATTCGTTATGACTCTGAAGTAGACATCGAACAGTTCAAGCATCAATTCTGGCTTAATCGCCACCGGGATGTGGCCGCTCAACGCACTACCCTCGGTATACACCGGGATGACTTTGTCTTTGAAATTGACTCGTATCCGCTGAAAAAATTTGGTTCGCAGGGTCAGCAAAAATCTTTTGTGGTCGCTTTAAAACTGGCTCAGTTTCATTTATTAACCCAGGAAAAAGGCCATCAACCCATTTTACTGCTGGATGATATTTTTGACAAACTGGACGATCGCCGCATTGCCAAGCTTATGGATATGATGCTGGACGGTACCTTTGGCCAGGTGTTTCTAACCGATGCCCGCCCCGAACGAACGCAGTCTTTATTAGCAGAATCGGAGATTACAGCGAATATTATCCGAACGACTTAAAGGTTGAATAGGATCTATGCTGGTGCGAGATTCCATCTCGTACCAGTTCATGAGACCCCGCTGCTCTTTTGGATTTATAACCCGAAAGCAATCGGTCAAGGATTTGCAATCCTTGACCAACTTAAAAACAAAAAAATCTCCACCTATTGAAGTGAAGATTTTCCTAACTACGACCAACAAACTAATTATTTATTTTTTTACTTGTTCTGCCTTCTTCATCACTTTGTCGCCCGCTTTCAGATTTTTAGATACCAGTAAAAACGGCCCTGATACGATTTCTTCTCCAGCCTTCACTCCTGACAGAATTTCGATATTTTCAAAATCGCTAATACCCGTCTTTACCGTTCGCTGCTCCACTACTCCATTTTTATTTACAAAAACTACTTCTTCTGGTTTTGCTTCCTTACGAACCTGATTTACGTTAGCATTTCCCTGATTATCAGAATTATTTACTTCTGCATCTTTTTCGGATGAACGGGTTGTAACGGCTGAAATAGGTACGCTTAACACCCCATTTTTCCGCTCAGTAATCACTTCAACCGAAGCTGTCATGCCGGGTCTGAAGGGAAAACTTCTTTTCTTTTTTCGATCTACTAAATCTCGGTAAGAATCCGGTAAAATCCGCATTTTGACTTCGAATTCAGTAACCGCATCTGTCGAACTTGCTGCCGCTGAAAGTGAACTTCCTGAACCATTGGCTGTATTGGCAATCGAAGTGACCAGACCTTTAAACTTCCGCCCTGAATAACTGTAAGCATCTACGTCAATAATCACCGAATCGCCGACATTGACCCGTACGATATCGTTTTCATTTACATTTACCCTCACCTCCATATTATTCAGGTTGGCAATGCGGAGTAACTCCGTTCCAGCCATTTGTGAAGTTCCAACGACCCGCTCACCCAGCTCGACATCCAGTTTGGAAATAATCCCATTCGATGGAGCGTAAATGGTTGTTTTTCGTAGGGTTTCCACGGCATCCCGTAAGCCGGCATCGGCACTTTCAACGGCATAACGGGCGGCTTCGATATTAGCCTTAGTGGATTCTACGTTCTGCCTGGCTACTTTAAAGTTAGCCTCAACGGTTTCAAAATCCGCATCCGATATTACTTTGTCAGCGTATAATTTCTTATTCCGGTTATAATCAGCCTGAGCCCGAATTAATTGGGCCTCTACTTGTCCCAAACTCGCCTTTGCCTGTTCGTAACTGGCTTTCGCCTGATTAACCGTTGCCTTCGCCCGAGCCACCAGCGACTCGTAGTTATCCGGGCGAATGCGTAATAACAACTGTCCCTTCACGACGGAATCCCCTTCATGAATATTCAATTCGATAATCTCCCCAGATACATCGGGGCTGATTTTTACTTCTACCTCCGGCTGAATTTTTCCCGAAGCACTAACCCTTTCCACAATGTCAGCCGTTTTTACGGTACTGAACGTGGCTTCTTCGGCTTTTTCCTTTCCAATCCAACCGGCGGCTTTCGCTACGAAAAGCCCTCCGACCAGTACCACCACAATACCACCGAGAATCCACCAAATTCGATTTGAAGAACGTTTTGCCATGGCTTTTAGCCCTTATTTAAGTAATAGTCTAGTCAATTAGTAATGAACTCAAAAAGACAAAGGTTTATTCTGATAATAGTCTAATACCTTTATTCTCAACACATAATCATACTTAGCCTGAATTTGATTAATGCGGGAACGATCCAGATTTGACTTCGCCAGATTGTAATCTACGGAGTTGATGGCTCCGGCATTAAACCGACTTTCAGAAGCTTTAAAAGCCAACGCTAAGGCCTCTACCTGACGCGTCAATGAACCATAACGTTTAGCCGCCGCAGTCATGTTGACATAAGCCTGTTCAATATTCTGACGTAACTGCAACCGAACATTGTCGGCCTGATATTGCTGATTTTGTACACTCAGCGAAGCATTTGCCGTCCGATACCGAACCTGAAAAGCATTAAAAATGGGAATACGGAGACTTAATCCGACCCCACCGTTCAGGTTATTCGTTAATTGTTCGGACCAGGGAATATTTTGAGTGGTGTATCCTGGCTGAGTAGTTGTAAACGTGATTGGAACCTGTTGCCCTTGAAAATCAACGTAAGCCGTATTCGTGATAGTGGTGGGGTTACCTGCCAACGAACGGCGGGCGGCACTCGAATAGTTACTACCCAGACTCACGTTAAAAGCCAGGGAGGGAAAGTAAGAGCCCCGGGCAATGGCTACCCCCGTGCGGGCACTCAGCGTTCGAAGATCAGCGGCCTGAACAGCCGCCTGCGTTTTCAGAGCGGAAGCATAAATCTGCTGGATGGGCGTGTTGTACGTATCATCAGGCGTATTCACGCTCATCCGATCCAGTGTAATTTCCTGAATTTCAGGATCATTCATTAATTGAAGCAACTGCAATTTTGAAATAACCAGGTTATTCTCAGCCGTCACGACCGATAACTCATCGTTGGCATATTGAGCTTGTAAATCCAGCAGATTCGCCTGAGGTAAGGCTCCGGCACTAACTAGTTTTTCGGTTCGGGCAACCTGTTGGCCTGTAATATCCACCTGTGTTCGGGAAACGGCCAGAACGTCTTCGTTATTTAATACCTGCAAATAAGCCAGTACTACGTTCAACGCTACCTGATCGCGAGTGGCCTGTACATCTAACTTACTGGCTTCCAGCAATTGCTGATTTTGTTTGATGGTATTCGTAACGATTCCACCGTTGTAAATGATTTCTGAGGAAGTCAGGTTGAGGTTATTATAATTCAACGTCTGGGTTACGTAAGCGTTGGTGAAGGGGTCAATGTTACGCCCCAGGTTCAGGCCCTGAGTAATAGCACTGTTGAGGGTAGGCAGCCGGGTATATTTAGATTGTTCGAAGGTGTTTCGATTGACTTCCACCTGTACTTCACTCTGCTTGACCTGAAGGTTATTTTTCCAAGCAATATCCACGCAATCCTGAAGCGATTTTTTCGGAGCAGTCGTCTGCCCAAAGGCGGGTAAGGTTACCGCCAGACTCACGCCAAGAAACCAAACTTTGAGGCTTGTCATCATCTTTCCAAACTATTGTTCATCAATGATACACAAGCCCAGCCACAGTGACGAATAGTTTTGGGATAAGCGGCGATAATTTAGTTTATGGGTTGTGGGTTTTGAGTTTGGGGTTCAGAGTTAATACTAAAAGTTTATTTATTTAACCTAGTGTATTGGTGATGCAGAAAAATTCACAACTCTAAACACCAAACCCAAAACTCGTCAAAACACAAAAAAGTCCAGAAGAACGACTTCTGGACTTTCCTTTTCCCCCATTGTTTTACCTAACCTAACAAACCCTTTCGGGTAAGACTCTTTATAATTACACGCGAGCCGATTTACTTCGGATGTTTCGCATGAAGTTAGTAAATTCAGTACGCTCTAATCTGTTTTGCGGACGGTAATACCCCAGGTCCTTCTTTGATCCAAAAGCGTCCAGTATTGCGGCGATTGCAGCCCCTACTCCCAGGGTTAACAGCATGATTAGAGCTAATGACATAATTATTTAAGATGTGGTCTTGGTTTTTATGTAATCTTATACTGTGCCTCTACGAATAAAGGTTAACAGGAATGATACCACGGCGATTACTAATAGGATGTGGATAAGACCTCCAGCACTGTATCCTACTACTCCAATAAGCCAGCCGATAATCAGGATAACTGCGATGATATACAATAGACTTCTCATGACGGTTAAAGTTTTTTTTTCGTGATTTGGATGTTGACTAGGTAGATAAAAACAGTTTGCCAGGAGTGCCAGAAGCCCATATAATAGGTCTATACGTTTAAAGAAAAAGAAAACGAGTACAATATTCCCCACGGCGGGGAAATACCCCTGAGGTACAACGGGGAACGGAAGTGGCATTATAATGGTAATTCCATAGATACATCAATTATCAACCCTCCACTGTATGAATCGTCTAAAGTCTATTGGTAACTTTTTTCTGGAAGTTTATAATGAGTTTTCAAATGACAATGCACTAAAAATGAGTGCATCCCTGTCGTACTATACGATCTTCTCCATGGCCCCCATGCTTCTGGTCATTATTTCTCTGTTAGGAATTTTTTATGGACAGGAAGCCATTCAGGGGCAGGTCTTCGGACAGATTCAGGGGTTGGTAGGAAAAGAGGCCGCCCTCCAGATTCAGGATCTAATCAAGAAAGCCGAACTCTCCAATCGTTCGCCCTTAGCCCTAACGGTTGGTATCATTACGCTCGTGATTGGGGCTACCGGGGTTTTCGGTGAAATGCAGGATTCCATTAATCGTATCTGGTCGTTGCGGGCTAAACCCAAAAAAGGATGGCTGAAACTATTAATTAACCGCCTGCTTTCATTCTCTATGATCATCAGCATGGGTTTCGTACTGCTGGTATCCCTGGTACTGAATTCCATGATCGATGTATTCAGCAACCAGCTTGAACGCATCTTCAATAACGATCTGGTTGTCGTTTTTTATGTGGTTAACCTACTAGTCATTTTTGCGGTCATTACTTTACTATTTGCACTAGTTTTTAATGTATTACCAGACGGAAAACTTTACTGGAAAGATTCATTTGTAGGAGCGGGCTTTACCGCCATTCTATTCATGATTGGGAAGTTTTTGATTGGCCTTTACCTGAGCAAATCAAACGTAGGCTCTACCTATGGTTCAGCCGGTTCTATTGTGATCGTACTGCTTTGGGTTAACTATTCAGCAGCCATTCTCTACTTCGGGGCAGAGTTTACGAAAGTTTACGTCAGACGTTTTGGTCGGGGCATTGTTCCCAAAAGCGAAACAGTTATTGTTTACGAACAGGAAATTAGTCCCGATCAGTTAGAAGAAGGCCAGTTGGGCCATGTGAATGTCAACAACCTACGGGGTTATTACGAGCGACGTTAATTATTTACCCACCATCAATTTATCAAGGTCATGAATACGATTTATGAAAAACCCAATTCATTCGCCGTCAAAAGTTTACAGGTTTTAAATCTGCTTACCTTTCTGGTAACCATTGCGGCCAACTGGGCGGCGGTAAGTTTGCCTTTGAACAACAAAACCACCAAGCAGCTTTCGGATCAATACCCGAATCTCTTTACTCCGGCAGGCCTAACTTTCTCTGTGTGGAGTGTGATTTATCTGAGCCTGGGTCTTTTTATAATTTATCAGCTCAAAGGACTCTTCAATCATCAACCGCATGAGTACGTACGGCAGGTGGTAGCCCGGGCAAGCGGCTGGCTTATTGCAGCTAATCTGCTAAATGCCAGTTGGATTATTGCCTGGCACTACGAATACGTGAGTCTTTCCGTAGCAATTATGCTGGGCTTACTGGTGAGTTTATTGGTGTTATTATCTAAAATGTTTGAAGTATCGTCGATAGAAACGAGCTGGTGGCAGCGTTTCGTGGTACGTACACCTTTTGGACTCTATGCAGGCTGGATTTCCATCGCCACTATTACTAACATTGCGGCCTGGTTAGTCGATATGAACTGGAATCAGTTGGGTCTTTCGGAAGAAACGTGGGCAGTTATTATGATCATTACGGGTACCATTCTGGCTCAGATTGTACTTTTCACGTATCGCAGTGTTGCTTATGGCTTAGTGGTTATCTGGGCATTGATCGGTATTATCCTTCAGCGTTACCAGGCAACAGAGCCTAACATGACTATTGTATACGTTAGCGAAATCTGTATTCTAGTCCTTACCATCTCCGTAGTACTGATTGCCTTTACCAATCTGGTTATTCCGATTCGCCGCCGTCCCGTTTTAAACTGGACGCACCCTAAAGTATAACCATCTCATTCATAGACTCATAAACCCAAAAACCTTCGTTCTTGAGTACGGGATCGAAGGTTTTTTCATATAATCTGTCCAATGTTAAAACAACTTATTACCGAGGGACGTTTTTCAGAAATAGGATGAGCTAAAATAAAATCTACTTAAAAAATAGAGTTTTAAAACCTAACCTTCTGAAAACGCCAGTGTTACAAAAAAATATTCATTTTTTACCACCAGAAAGTACTGCATACTTTTTCATTTCAAAAGTCTTGTATCTTTGCCACAAAAAACCCGGTTTTTAGGCAATTTTATTGTATTTTACTAAGTCCGAAGCTTAGTAAACGAGCTACCGAGAAACGCATTCCTAACCGTCGTTTTCTATATTCTCCATGGAGTTTACTATTGCACAGGTGGCCCAGCTATTGGGCGGTGAAGTTAAAGGTCAAGCCGATCAGAAAGTAAGTAGATTGGCTAAAATCGAGGAAGGAACTGAAGGAGCAATCAGTTTTCTTTCCAACCTCAAATACGAACATTTTCTTTATACGACCTCTGCTTCGGCGGTGATTGTAGATAAAGGTTTTGAGCCTAAAAAGGCCTATACTCCGACGTTAATTCTGGTTGATAACGCATACACTGCCTTCACTAAACTGCTGGAGGTTTATCATAACGCCATTACTTTTCGTAAATCCGGCATTGAAGAACCCAGCTCTCGCGGAAAGAATACCGAAATTGGGGAAGGCCTTTATCAGGGAGCTTTTTCCTACATTGGTGATAACTGCCGAATTGGCAAAAATGTCAAGATCTATCCACAGGCATTCATTGGAGATCAGGTAGTTATTGGAGATAACACTATTATTTACGCCGGAGCCAAAATTTACGATAACTGTAAAATTGGAGCGAATTGCACCATTCACGCCAATGCCGTTATTGGCTCAGACGGATTTGGTTTTGCTCCTCAGGAAGACGGTTCGTATAAGAGCATTCCGCAGTTGGGTAACGTGATTCTGGAAGATAACGTTTCCATTGGCTCTAATACCACTATTGACTGTGCAACCATGCCAGAAGCTTCCACCATTATCCATGAAGGAGTTAAACTGGATAACCTGATTCAGATCGCTCACAACGTGGAAATTGGCCGTCATACCGTCATGGCCGCTCAGAGTGGCGTATCTGGTTCGGTCAAAATTGGGGAATATTGCATGATTGGCGGCCAGGTAGGTATTTCTGGTCACCTGCAATTGCCTAATCATACCATTATTACTGCTCAATCCGGCATTTCAAAGACAATTACCAAAGAAGGAGTCGTATTAACCGGGTCTCCGGCCTACGAAAACCGGGAGAACCTCAAATCGCAGGCCGTATTTCGTCGACTTCCTGAATTGGAAAAGCGGGTAAGAGAACTGGAAAAACTCCTGAAAGAATTATCTTTGCCGGCTAATAGCATCCAGTAGTTCAGCAGCGAGTCGATCAAAGCTGGCAGGAGGCTTCTTTTTCAAGAGGCCTTTTGTGTATAAAGCCCATCGAATTTACCAGTCGATAGCTGCTCATTCGTCTAAAATGAATCTTAAACAGCATACTATTCAAAAACCTGTCACCGTATCTGGTGTTGGGTTACATACCGGTGTCGTTGCCTCCATGACGTTCCTACCGGCTCCAGCGAACCACGGTTACAAGTTTCAACGGATTGACTTACCCGGCCAACCCATTATTGATGCTGATGTAGATAACGTAGTGGATGTTTCCCGGGGTACAACGCTTGAACAGAGCGGTGCCCGTGTTCATACCGTAGAGCATACGCTGGCGGCCCTGGTGGGTCTTCAGATTGATAACTGCCTCATCCAGCTAGATGGTCCTGAACCTCCTATCATGGACGGTTCTTCCATTAAGTTCATCGAGGCTCTGGATGATGCGGGCATCGAAGAACAGAATGCCTTACGAAATTACTTCGAGGTTCCTTCGGAAGTACGCTTCCGTGATAAAGACCGCGACGTTGAAATCGCCGCTCTGCCCCTTGACGATTACCGCGTAACGGTCATGGTGGACTATAACTCCAAGGTCCTTAGCAGTCAGCATGCTTCTCTAAACGATATTACGCTTTTCAAACAGGAAATTGCCAAGAGCCGTACCTTCTGTTTCTTACACGAACTGGAAGCTCTGTTTAAAGCAAACCTGATTAAAGGAGGTGACCTTTCAAATGCCATCGTGATCGTGGATCGTGAGTTTGAAGATGGCGAGCTTGACCACCTTTCTTCACTCTTAGGTAAGCCTAAAGTAAGTGTGGTCCCCGGAAAAGGAATTCTTAATAATATCGATTTACACTATGCCAATGAACCTGCCCGCCACAAACTCCTTGATGTTATAGGAGATTTGGCTCTGGTTGGACGTCCCCTGAAGGCTCAAATTCTGGCGGCTCGTCCTGGCCACGCGGCAAACGTTGAAATGGCGAAAAAAATTAAAAAACTGATGCGGGAAACTCAAAAACCCAGTATCCCCGTATATGACCCCAAGGTCCCCCCGGTGATGGATATTAAGCAGATTTCTAATCTGCTGGCACACCGCTATCCCTTCCAGTTGATTGATAAAATCATTCATATGGACGAGACCAGCGTTGTTGGTGTTAAGAATGTTACAATCAATGAGCCCTTCTTTACGGGTCACTTTCCTGAAAACCCGGTAATGCCCGGCGTTTTACAGATTGAGGCTATGGCTCAGACGGGTGGTATCCTCGTAATGAGCACCGTACCAGATCCTGAAAATTACTGGGCGTACCTGGCAGCGATTGAAAACTGCCGTTTCCGTCGTAACGTAGTTCCCGGTGATACGGTCATTTTCAAATGCGAATTCATGGCTCCCATGAAACGTGGCATTGCCAAAATGCACGGACAGGCCTGGGTGGCCGGTCAGCTGGTCATGGAAAGTGACATGACTGCGAGTTTAGTTCGTAAAAAATAAGCCAGAACGTTACGGTAAATAGCTTCCCATACGCTACCGTAATCCGTAAATGAAAGAATGATACAGCCCTTAGCATACGTTCACCCTGACGCCAAAATCGCCCCCAATGTGGTTATTGAGCCCTTTGCGGTTATTCATAAAAACGTTGAAATTGGCGAAGGAAGCTGGATTGGCTCTAACGTTACCATTTTTGAAGGTGCCCGCATTGGAAAAAACGTTCAGATTTTTCCATCTGCCAGTATCTCAGCCGTTCCTCAGGATTTGAAATTTGAAGGGGAAGAAACACTGACCGTCATTGGTGATTATACAACCATTCGGGAATGTGTCACCATTAATAAAGGCACCAAAGCCGCCGGAAAAACGGTAGTAGGCAAAAACTGCCTGATTATGGCTTACTCGCACATTGCTCACGATTGCATCATCGGTGATCACTGCATTATGGCGAATAGTGTGCAAATGGCAGGACACGTAGAATTAGGCGACTGGGCATTCGTGGGAGGTACGACTGCCATTCATCAGTTTTCTAAAATCGGTGCTCACAGCATGATTGGTGGCGGTTCTCACGTCCTGAAAGATATTCCTCCCTACACCAAAGCGGGTCGTGAGCCGATTGCTTACGTGGGTTTAAACTCCATCGGTCTGCGTCGCCGGGGTTTTAGTAACGAGAAAATTGCTGAAATCCAGGAAATCTATCGCTACGTTTTCCAGAAGGGATATAACAACGCCGAAGCTTTACACCGCATTGAAATTGAATTACCAGCCTCGGCTGAACGGGATGAAATTCTACACTTCATCCGCTCTTCCGAACGAGGTATCATGAAAGGCCCTAACAAGAGCTCTTCTGCTGAATAATTAAAAAAGGTCAGGCTATCATGACGATTCCTGACCTTTTTTCTTCTCTGATTCCCATGCAATTAATTCTCGAACAGCTGGGTAAACGGTTTATTCGGGAATGGATTTTCCGCCGATTATCCCTCGAACTTTCTTCCGGCCAGCGAATGGCCATTACCGGTCCTAACGGCTCGGGGAAATCCACGCTCCTTCAGGTCGTGGCGGGAGCTTTAGCCGCCAGTGAAGGAAAGCTCACATACCGCAACGAAAATCAAGACATCCCAGCGGACGACGTGTTCCGACAGGTGGCCATTGCAGCTCCTTACCTGGAGTTGATTGAAGAGTTTACCTTAACTGAGCTGGTTGACTTTCATCAGAAATTCAAACCCTTCAAGAATAATCTTCAAACGGCTGAATTCATCGAAAGACTCGATCTGAAAGCTTCCAGCGATAAGTTCATTCGTAATTTTTCTTCCGGAATGAAACAGCGTCTGAAACTCGGCCTGGCTTTCCACAGTCAGGTACCCGTTGTCATTCTGGACGAACCCACTTCAAATCTTGATGCCCGCAACAGCGAGTGGTATTACCGCGAAGTACAGAAACTGGATGATTCTCAGTTGGTTATAATCGGTTCAAACGTCCCGGCTGAGTATAGCTTTTGTGAAAAAAGGCTTGATATTCAGGCGTATAAATAATTTTCAGGTCCCTGCTTAATCAGGGTTACTGGCATTCGTAGTATCTTCGTTTTCTAACCTCCCATGAAGATATGCGAAACCTTTTTACCTGTCTATTTCTTTTCCTTACCACCTTTGTTCAGGCAGAAAATCAGCCAGTTACCTTCGTTCCTAACAAAGGTCAGTGGGAGGACGGCGTACTGTATCGCGTCCAGATTCCGGGCGGCCAGATGGACCTTCGCCGGGATGGCATGGATTACGTCTTTTACGACACGGATTATTTCCGGAAACTGCACGACCAACAACTGAACGCGGATGCACCTCTGCGACTCCACGGCGTTCGGGTCTATTTCGAGGGTTCCAATACCAGCCCTGCATTACAGCATGATCTTTCCGATGGTATTTCCCGCAATTACTTTCTGGGGAATAACCAGAGCCGCTGGGCCACGGGCGTAACTGGTTTTGGGGAAGTTATTTACAAAGAGTTATATCCCGGCATTGACCTTCGGCTGTATGCTCACCAGGCCACCATCAAATACGAATTCATTGTTCACAGCGGAGCAAACCCTGAGGTGATTAAAATGCGATATGAAGGCTCCGAACAAATGAGCGTTTCGGAGCACGGTAATCTGGAAGTGAAGACTTCCGTAGGCTGGTTTCGGGAGCTGAATCCGTATAACTATCAGGAAATTGGCGGTAAAACCAAGGAAGTCAAAGGGCATTTTTCCATCCAGAATAAAAATACGGTTGGGTTTAGGTTACCCAACGGCTACGACCCCAAGCATCCGCTGGTAATCGACCCGGAGTTAATCTTTGCCACTTTTTCGGGTTCTTATGCGGATAACTGGGGCCATACGGCTACGTATGATGCAGAAGGTAACCTGATTTCGGGTGGCTCGGCTAATGCCTCGGGTTTTCCCGTTACGGCAGGGGCTTACCAGATCAACTACCGGGGGAACAACAGTGGTACTCTTTGGGATGTAGCCATTTTAAAGTATAACCCTACCGGAACCCGCTTACTTTATGCCACCTATCTCGGCGGAACGCAAACCGATGTTCCGCACAGCCTGATTGTGAACAGTAAAGGCGAGTTATTGATTTTCGGAACAACTTCCTCCCAGAACTTTCCTACGCACGAGAAAGCTTACAAACGTACTTTTACCGGAGGTAAATCCTTAGCGGGTGCGGAAGCCCCCCTCTCTGGAATGGATTATAATTTCGGCAGTGATATCTTCGTCGCCAAACTCAGTGCCGACGGAAAAAGCCTGCTGGGGGCTACGTATTACGGCACCACTGCCAACGATGGCTTGAACCTGAACACGGTTCTCGACATCCGTTATTATGGCGATGCCTACCGGGGTGAAATTGTTACGGATGATCAGGATAACGTCATCGTTGCCACGACAACGCCTTCCGAACTTCCCCTAACCCGCCCCGACCGCCTGGCAGCTACGGTTCTCAAATTTTCCGCTGATTTATCTACCCTCGCCTGGGAAAAACCACGACTCATGGGTGGTTTCAGTGGAGCATATGGCATTCGTTCTGCCACTTCCGGTACTATTTACGTATGCGGGGCCGTTCGTGATAACCTTCAAACTCCTGAAGATGGCTGGATTATTAAGCTGGATAGAAACGGAAATGTATTAAAAACCAAACGAGTAGGAACGAACAATGCAGACGTAGCCATGTTACTCGATATTGACAAAAACGAGAACGTCTATATTCTGGGTTTGAGCGATGGCGGACAATATCCGGTTACTTCAGGTACTTATTTCAATCGCTCCAGCGGACAATTTATTCATGCCTTTGACCAGACGCTTGACCGCACCTTATTTTCCACCGTAATCGGCAGTGGTCGCGGTCGCCCTGACCTTGCTCCTACGGCTTTCCTGGTCAATGAATGCGGAAATATCTACGTAGCAGGCTGGGGCGGGGCGGTGAATCATACCTTAAACACCCCCATTGCCTTAGCCAGTAGTACCCGTGGCTTACCCATTACCAACGACGCTTTCCAAAAAGCTACCGACGGTAATAACTTCTATCTGGCCCTGCTGGAAAGTGGAGCGAAGTCGCTGTTATACGCTACTTATTTTGGAAATACGACTGTTTCTGCTCAAATCCGTGGGGATCACGTGGATGGCGGAACTTCCCGCTTTGACAAACGTGGCTATGTCTATCAAGCCGTTTGTTCCTGTCAGCCGTCTTCCTTTCCTACTACGCCGGGAGCCTGGTCCAGTACGAACCGCTCCAACAATTGTAATAATGCCGTTTTCAAGTTCGATATTGATAATCTTGATGTAAAATTTGACATCATGCTGGACGGGAAAAAACAGGATACCGTCAATGCCTGTGCTCCCCTGAAACTGCAATTTGTCAATACCAGTACGGGCGGTAAAAACTATGAGTGGACCATTGGTAACCTGGATCGTTCTACGAATCCATTAATGACGGAATATAACTTCACCAAGCCGGGCATTTATGTCATTTCACTGGTAGGAAGAAATCCATTAAGCTGTAAAAAGGAAGCCGTTTATCAGCGAACCATTCGTATTTCTGAACCCGCTTTCCAGATTAGTAAGGATACTACCATGTGTCTCGGGGGCACTGCTCGCCTATCAGTCACTGGCGGCACCAATTACCAGTGGAACGCCGACCCCAGCCTTTCCAGCACGACGCAGGCCAATCCTAGTGTCAGCCCTAGCCAAACCACGACTTATACGGTTAAAGCTACGGATGCCCAAGGTTGCCGAGGCGAAAAGTCTGTTACGGTTACAATTCAACCCCTGCCGGTAACCGTGCAAGTTTCAGAGCCGACAATCTGCAAAGGTCAAACCGTTCAGATCAATGCCAGCGGGGGTTCGAGTTACCAGTGGAGCGGCGACGGTGTTACGAATGTCACTCAGCCCAATATTAAAGTTACACCCACCCAGACCACCGTTTACACGGTCACGGTACGCGATTCAAAAGGCTGTCGGGGTCAGGCGATGGCTACAGTCACCATCGATGAATCCTTTCGGCCCGATTTTACGGTTGATCGCATTTTTGATTGTACCCGACCTACTCAGGTACGGATTAATCTGGCTAATTCCGGCGGTGAGCAGTATTCCTGGAACATGGGTAACGGCGATTCTTTGAGCGTTCAGAAACCCGACCCTTATACGTATCTCCATCCCGGAACGTATCAGATTACTGGTTCGGCCAAACGAGGTTCCTGTACCTTATCGGCAGCAGCACCCGTGACCATTGATCCCCCCCTTGATGTTCCTAACGTAATAACGCCGAACGGGGACGGTAAAAATGATCGTTTTGTCATTGGCACGAATGGCTTAAAACTGGATGTATACAACCGTTGGGGTAAGGCCGTTTTTCAGCAGGTTAGTTATCAAAATGACTGGAGTCCATCACTAGCCGCCGGAACGTATTATTACCTCATTACCTTCCCAGACGGCAAGCAGTGCAAAAGCTGGGTTCAGATTGTTAATTAACTAGCGGTCAATGCATTGAATTTATTTAATCTTTTATCTTTGTTTCCTACTATCATTCCAATCTCCATGAAAGCACTCGTCTTTTTTCTGGCTTTAGGCCTTTCGATAGCTACCGCTCAGGCTCAGGACTCCTATCACGGAGCAAAAATTACGACAGATCAAGCTCTTTCTACGAAACAACTCGTTGAGAAAATGAAGACTACCGATACGCTGGATACGAAAGTAACCGGTACGGTTGAGTCCGTTTGCAAGATGAAAGGCTGTTGGATGAAAGTGAAATTACCCGAAGGGAAAACCATGCGGGTAAGCTTTAAAGACTATGATTTCTTCGTGCCCAAAGACATTGAAGGAAAAACGGTAGTGTTTGAAGGAAAAGCATTTTCCCGCGTTACACCCGTTAAAGAACTGAAACATTACGCGGAAGACGCGGGTAAATCTAAAGAAGAAGTTGCTAAAATCACCGAACCCGAAAAAGCTCTGGTTTTCGTTGCGGATGGAGTGATTGTCAAGCAATAATACATTTCTCTAATGAAAAAGCCGGATCAGCAGTTACTGATCCGGCTTTCTTTATAAATAATAAAACGGGTGCGAGCTTCCTGTCTGCCATTACTTGTGAATGCAATTTTTGTATAGATGCCCATTCATGGCGTTTGGTAAAAGCAATGTTGACAATGCTGCTCTTTAGGAGGTTGTAATTACTCCAAGCGGATCACAGATCCGAAACAGCCGAATTTTGCTACCACTTACCTTACCATTTTTTGTAGAGACGCGACTTTATCGCGTCTGGGTAGAGGCAATTTTAAGGATACTCTTGCGGATTTATAATTTTTATAAGCGAATCACATACCCACGACAGTCAGGTTTTGGATTGCAAATCCGACAACAGCAAAAGGCGTAAGGTGATTGTATTCTGTTTCGAGGAAATCAGTGCATAAGACGGCCAGAGGCCTACGGTTAGATCGTCACTCGGCAGAGCAAGAGCCGAGCGACTGTAATGGGGTATGAATGGCTTAGTTCCGTTGCGTTAATTTCCAACGCGTGGCGGATAAGGCCAATAGCACCAGGGAAAGGAAATAGATCACATTCCGGGAATCGATTAGCCCTCGTCCCAGAGCATTGTATTGCGTATCAAGACCGAGCCAGCCGAGCCAGTAAGCTGCCCCATTCCATAACTCCAGTCCGGCAATAGAACTGAAGCCTACGTATAGAATAAAGCTGATAAATACGCCCAATAAGAACGCTACAATCTGATTATCCGTTAAAGAAGAAGTAAATAACCCGATGGCTGCAAAAACGCATCCCAATAGAAAAAGTCCCAGATATGAACCCTGCACGCTGGCAGTATCAATATTCCCGACGGGGTTACCCAACTGATACACCGAGAAATAATACAGAAGCGTAGGAAGTAAAGTTAGAAACAGTAAGAAACAGGCAGCCAGAAATTTTCCTCCTACTACTTGCCACTCCGTTACGGGTTTAGTAAACAATAACTCCAACGTCCCAATTTTACGTTCTTCGGCGATGGAACGCATGGTAATAGCGGGAATCAGAAAGAGAAAAACGTACGGAGCCAGGTTGAAGAACGAAGCCATATCGGCATAACCGCCCTCCAGCACACTTGTATCAGGAAAGACCCAAACCAGCAAGCCCATCGCCATGAGGAACACCGCCATCACGACATAACCGACCAGCGAGCTTAAAAAGGAATGGACTTCTTTCTTGAAAATGGTAAACATGGATATGAAAGGAATGCTCGTAGGAGTAACGCAAGGAACGTAAAAACTAATATTAACTAAACACCGGCCGGTCTTTTTTTACTACTGCCGCTACGATTAAACCCAGTAACGTTCCAACCACAACCCCAGTAAAAATCGTCATTACAAAACTAAAGCCAGGATTCGTCATCATGGTTACAAACCGCATAGCCGTATCAATTTGCTCGTCATTCATGCCACGTTCTTCGTAGGCATTTCGTAAAGCTCGTAGTGTTCTTTCCTGAGCAGAGTTATCGATAAACTGGGTATAAATCAGAATAATACCTGCTGAAACCACTCCCCAAACTGCCCCCGTCAAGGCCGTTATTCCTACGCCCTGTCCGTAAGTAATATAACCTTCATTCCAACTTCTAAACTCGCGGGTAGCCATTACTAGTACTAGTACCGTAAAACCAATTTGCAGGAAATTAGCCAGCAAACCCATTCCCATATTAGCCTTCATCGGATCATCTGGCATCAGATTAAAAGCTTGATATCCAATGGAAATAATACCGGTAATAATTCCAGAAATAATTCCCCATTTCAAAGCAATCCGGGCGGTTGAGGGTGTTTGGTCCATGACTCAATTTCCAGTTTAGTATTTTCTGTTTTCAGTTAGGTAATGCTTTGCTAATAATAGGTACTTAAACTCGTTTTTCGAAGATAAACTCCGACTAAAGCTGCATACAGGAAATGAAAAAGCATCCGAAGAACTCCGAAGTTACTCCAGAAAATTGAACTAGGCGAAATCTGTTCAATCTGCTGAAGGAAGACCTGAAAATCAATCGGTCCGCTGGCTTTGTCATCTCCAAATTGTTCCTGAATGGAAGCCTGATCCTGCAAAGCTAATTTCTTGAGTTCAACAATAAATTCAGGAATGAGCGACGGTTCAACCGAAGAAGTGTAATAAGCAACCAAGCCCCCATCTACTGCACTGGCGATCAGAACAACAATGATACAAAAACCAAAGATTTCCAGAAAGTTAACCGTCTGATGAACCGTTTTCCAGTACCGATAAGCTCCTACGGTCATTGCAATCCACATGAATATCATGCCGATATTCCGACGAGTCCCCAGCGGCATAGCGTCGCTGATTTTCAGAATATAGAAAAATAAAAAACACACCAGTCCAGCCACGAGGCCGGAAATGACTGATAATTGAAGAAACGCTTTACTTTTCATGGAGAAAGGAAGGGCTAACATTTGTCAGGCTAACGTTAGCCCTTCTGTTTATACTTTAAAACTCAGGGGCTGACTATGAAACGTACTTTTACCCTGATTAACAATACCATACACTTTTCCGCGTAAGGTCTTGCCCAGGAAAGGCGTATTTTTTCCTTTCGATTTCCATTCCGCTGCGGATACCGTCCATTCTTCATCGGGATTGAAAGCCGTTAACTGAGCAACCTGTCCTTCGGCAATGGTAACGGGGCTACGTTTCAGAATAGAGCGGGGGTGTGAAGTAAATAAGGCTAATACTGTATCCAGCTCTAAATCGCCATAAGTGATAGCAGTAGCAAAGGCAGTTTCCAGGCTACTGATTCCAAAATCAGCTAAATCAAATTCCAGATTCTTAGATTCGGCATCCTGCGGGTAATGATCCGAAACCAGAGCGTCGATGGTCCCATCGGCTAAGCCTGCTTTCAGGGCCGCTACTTCCTCAGCCGGACGGAAGGGAGGCATTACTTTCAGATTGGTGTCGAAACTCACCAGGTCTGCGTCCGTGAACGCCAGGTAATGTGCCGCCGTATCGCAGGTAACGGGTAATCCCTGAGCTTTAGCCTGACGGATTAACTCTACTGAACGAGCGGTTGATACCAGTGAAAAATGCAGTCGAGGACGTAAATCGAACGTTTCCACAGCGTATTCCAGCAAACGTAAATCCCGTTGAATCATTAACTCCTCGGCCATGGTTGGGATACCCCGCATGCCCAGCAAGGTACTTACCTGACCTTCGTGCATTTGTCCGTG
The DNA here is from genome assembly GCF_031453245.1 of Siphonobacter sp. SORGH_AS_0500. Lineage (NCBI taxonomy): Bacteria > Pseudomonadati > Bacteroidota > Cytophagia > Cytophagales > Cytophagaceae > Siphonobacter > Siphonobacter sp. SORGH_AS_0500. Next base: position 920,889 of record NZ_JAVIYT010000001.1, on the reverse strand, counting down.
AACCGTTAAAGAAGGTTCTTCTGGACGCTGAATCAGAAGTCCGTTGACCTGAGCCAGATACTGAAGTGATTTAAGTAAAATGTCAGGGTTCCAGATGGGTTCTTCGCCATCGGTATATGCCACAGCACCCGCATGATGCAGGTCAAGCATTTCGGTAAAATCCTTACCGTCACAACCCAGCGTTAAGGCAGCCGTAGGCAGGAATTGAACCGCCTGCTGCTCCGAAAAGCGACGGATGTAATTGAGACTTTCCTTACTCTGAATGACCGGTTTAGTATTGGGCAGTAAAACAATCTCGGTAAAACCACCCGCCGCTGCCGCCCGTTTCAGGCTATATAAATCTTCTTTAGACTCATACCCGGGATCTTTGGCGTGCACGCGTAAGTCGCACCAACCGGGAGAAAGGCACAAGCCGGGAACGTTGATTTCCTGCCCCACCGAAGCGGACGAAAGATTTTGACCAATTTTACGAATGACCCCGTCTTCAATCCATACGTCGGCCAATTGACCATGCAGCGGCGAATGAGGATCAAGAATTCGGGCGGAACGAAAGAGAAGATTCATTTCTGAAGGGTCGTATGTTGAACAAGGAACAAAGCAGACCGATGGCTCGATTCACTTTGTTCCTTGTTCAGGATCTTTAATGGAGAAAACGGCGGAATGAAAACTTACCATCTTTCATTCCCATTTCGTTTCTATTAATGTACAGACTGCTGATACGTTGCCGCATCCATCAGGTTATCCAGATCAGCGGGATCGTTTACTTCCAGCTTAATGATCCAGCCTTCACCGTAAGGATCAGAGTTCAGCGTATCTGGATTATCGTTGAGTGATTCGTTCACTTCCAGAACTTTACCAGCTACGGGCAAAAACAGGTCAGAAACCGTTTTCACAGCTTCTACGGAGCCAAATACTTCGTTAGCAGCCAGTTCTTCGTTCAGTGAATTCACCTCAACGAAAACTACGTCGCCCAATTGATCTTGAGCATAATCGGTGATACCAATCAATGCTACGTTACCGTCTACGAGCTTAATCCATTCGTGTTCGGTAGTGTAGCGAAGGTCTGCGGGAAAGTTCATGTGTTTGTGATGCCAATCGGTGCTAAATGGCACGCAAGTTAGTCAAAGAGTTTAGGGTTTTGAGTTCTGGGTTTTGAGTTTTTTTAAACTTTAAGCGTTTAGGGTTGAGGCTACAGGTTTTGATCTGTAGAAATACAGGGTTCTTTACCCCGTCTCTTTGCTTCCGTTTGTATTAGAAATTCATAAAAATTGAACTTCTTCCTCACTTTGGTACGCTGTTTTTACTTTTATCCGTACATCAACCCAATAATCACTATGAAAACGAACACAGCACCCAGAGGCCAAAGCCATATCAATAAACCCGAAAACAAGGATAATCTGGACAGCCGGGTAAAGGAAGAACGCAACAACAACTCCAATAACCAGAAAGACGTGAAACTGCACAAACCAAAGGCCAATAATTAGTTTTCCGTTTGCAGTTGTCAGTTTTGAACTGAATAGGTGATAAAAGCCGCTTTCAAACAAATGGAAGCGGCTTTTATGTATGTACCGCTGCTAGCGTTTTTTGCAGGTAGTAACAAGTTTCCTATTTGGATCACTGGGTAACCCGAAGTAGTTATTAGCCGCTGCCAGCATGGCCCGGCCAGCTTTTTTGCTGGCAGCACTACTTTAGGACTACCTAGTAACAAAACGAGAAGCTTATTGCTGCCAGCGGAAGAGCTGGCCGGACCACGCTGGCAGCGGAGAGAACTTATGCTGAAAAAAGATCCTCGATAAGCAAGTCCTTAGCTGAAAACAGTTAACCGACAACTGAACACTCAAAGACTTTGACTGATGCCTAGTTCTAATCCGCGTAACTCGGCTAAGCCTCTTAAACGACCAATCGCGGTATAACCCGGATTAGTGCGTCTTTCAGGATTTAAATCGTCCAGCATGCGGTGTCCGTGGTCAGGACGCATGGGAATATCAATGTCTGTACGCCCTTCTTTTTCACGGCGTCGCATCTCCTCTACAGCCGCTTTCATGACCTCATACATATCTGCATGTCCTTCCAGGTGATTGGCTTCGTGGAAAGTTTCGGGTACTTCATCAATTTCGCGATGCACACTTCTGAAATGGAAGAAATGAATTCGCGGACCAAATTCCCGAAGCATGGCAGGCATATCATTATCCGCCCGCACACCGAAGCTACCCGTGCAAAAGGTTAATCCATTGGCGGGAGAATCCACCGCAGCAAACATTTCCCGCACGTCATCTGCTGTACTTAGAACACGAGGCAAGCCCAGAATGGGACGTGGAGGATCATCGGGGTGAATGCAGAGATTAATCCCCACTTCTTCCGCTACCGGAACCACTGCCCGCAGGAAGTAATATAAGTTTTGACGTAACTCGAAGTCCCCTACTTCAGCATAATAATCCAGTACTTTCTGGAATTGCTCCACCGTAAAGCTTTCCTCCGAACCGGGTAGTCCGGCAATGATATTCCGAATGAGCTGCATTTTTTCACTTTCGCTCATCGCTTGATAATAAGCCGCTGCCCGTGCTTTAAACGACTCCGAATATTCTGCCTCTGCCGCCGGACGTTTCAGGATAAATAACTCAAAAGCCGCAAAGGCTACCGCATCAAAACGTAAGGCTTCTGAGCCATCTTCTACGACATACGCCAGGTCGGTACGTGTCCAGTCGAGAACGGGCATGAAATTGTAACAAACCGTTTTAATGCCATGTTCAGCCAGATTTCGCAGGGTTTGCTGGTAATTGGCAATAAGCTGATCTCGATCGGGCATACCCCGTTTGATATGCTCATGTACGGGAACGCTTTCTACCACTGCCCAGGTTAATCCGGCAGCTTCAATAATGGTTTTGCGAGACTCAATAGCTTCCGAAGTCCAGACTTTACCGTTGGGAACATCGTGTAAAGCGGATACAATTCCGGTGGCCCCAGCCTGACGAATGTCCGACAACTTAACCGGATCTTTCGGTCCGAACCAGCGGAATGATTGTAATAAAGGCATAATGCGTTTAGAGTTTTCGGTTTAGAGTGGTGAATTAACTTCTAAAACGAGTTTGAAGTAAGAATAGGAGTCTACTGTGGAGTTAAACCTACTAATGTATCAGTAATCGCTTCACCCCTAACTTAAAAAATTCCTAAAGAGTGAAAGTTACCGATTGAAGTTGAAATACGTCGGTGAAACATTCATTCTTTAGGAATCTATGGTAATTCAAAAAGTCAATTACAGCGAAACGCCGCGTTTCCAGGGGATGAAATCATCTTGACCCAGACGTACCGAATGAGGTGTAACGGTTCCGCTCGCTACCTGAATCACATAATCCAGAATACGTTCGCCCGCTTCTTCAATGCCTTCTTCGCCATCGATAATCGTACCACAGTTAATGTCGATAATATCGTTCATTTTGTTGTACAACTTCGTGTTCGTTGAAAGTTTGATTACCGGTGTAATGGGGTTACCCGTGGGCGTACCCAATCCAGTCGTAAATAAAACTACCGTTGCTCCCGAAGCGACCTCAGCCGTAGTGCTTTCCACATCGTTACCCGGCGTACAAACCAGGTTCAACCCCGGTTTCGTTACCTTTTCGGGATAGTCCAGTACGTCAACTACGGGCGAAGTACCTCCTTTTTTAGCTGCTCCGGCAGATTTGATGGCATCGGTAATCAATCCGTCTTTGATGTTTCCCGGCGAAGGGTTCATGTAAAAACCAGAACCCACCGCTTCGGCCCGAGAGTTATAGACTTTCATCAGAGAATTGAAACGCTTGGCTGTTTCTTCGTCTACGCAACGATCTGATAATTCCTGTTCTACGCCGCATAACTCGGGGAATTCCGCCAGAATAACGGTTCCACCTAATGATACCAGAATATCTGACGTATGACCGATGGCGGGGTTTGCTGAAATACCCGAGAATCCGTCGGAGCCCCCACATTCCAGACCAATGACTAATTTAGAAAGTGGCGTGGGCTGACGTTCAATTTTATTTGCTTCAATCAGACCTGCGAAGGTTTGCTTGATAGCTCCAGCCACGAGTTTTTCTTCAGAACCAATTTCCTGCTGCTCAAATACGTACAGCGGTTTGGCAAAATTAGGATCGCGTTTGGCAATTTCTTCCTTCAGAATGGATACCTGAGCATTCTGACAACCCAGACTTAACACCGTAACTCCGGCTACATTCGGGTGCGTGGCATAACCTGCCAGCAATCCGCAAAGAGCCTGAGCATCGGAACGCGTGCCGCCACAGCCCATTTCATGATTGAGAAATTTCACGCCGTCTACGTTCGGGAACAAGCGAGTAGGCGTACCCACTTCCTCTTCAATCGCTAAATCAGCTTCCAGAATTTCGGCTACGGATTTACCCGAACGATACAGGTTGATTAACTGCTCGGTCTGGTCTTTCCAGGTTTGGTTTTTCCCATATCCCAGCGAATCGACGAGAGCTTCCCGCATTACTTCCAGGTTCCGCGTTTCGCAGAAAACCATAGGCAATACAATCCAGTAGTTACCCGTCCCGACGCTGCCATCCTGACGTGGGTAACCCATGAAAGTTCGCTGTTTGAATTTAGACGTATCCGGCTGCTCCCAGTCCAGCTTCCGCGAGCCTAAACCGAAGTCTTCAGAGGCGTGCCGGGTATTGAACGTGTGCATCAAACCGCCCCGGGGAATAAACTGTTTGGCTTTACCCACCAGTACGCCGTACATCGTAATGTCTTCATCTACGGCCCGGTCTTCCGTAAGAAATTTATGTTTGGCCGCAATATCATCGACCAGCTCATACTCAACGCCTTCGAACGTAATGACTTCGCCCTTCTGTAAGTCAGTGAGGGCTACAATAACGTTATCTGCGGGGTGGACTTTTAATACTCGTTGCTGCATGGAGGTAAAAAGATTCTTTCCTTTAAAAGAAAAATCTCAGGAATTGCTACCCTAAATTATCTAAAAAAGAACAGATAGTTTATTAACTACGCCAGAGCCTCTTCAAAGGCAGCTTTAGGGCTCTCCTGGAGCTTACCGATGTAGTACGAAACGCGTTCGTTAAAACCGGGTAAAGCATTCAGATCCGTTCCCCAGAAATCCTGATTGCTTAATACTTCTGACAGATCACCTTTGCGGTTCCACCACTCAAAATACCAGCCTGCGGGCTCATCCTGAATGAGGTAAGAATCACCGTTACGTTCGCCGAAGTATTTGCCATTTTCTTCCTTCAAGGCCTTCATGAATAACACATACGCCGCAAAACCCAGAGCAAAACGCTCGGGAGCGGTGCCTACCTGCTGGTAATGTTTCAGCAATAGCGGTACGTTACGTGTTTTCATCTTAGAGGTATAATACAACGTAATGCTGAGTAACTTATGTTCCAGAAATGGGTTCGCAAAGCGATTCAACAAGCTGGCTCCGTACGTACGAGCCGTTTCCAGATCAATGTCATACGGAATGGCGGGAGCCAGTTCCTCAAACATTAACTCTTTCACATAACGAGCCGAAACGGGATCCGCCATGCTTTCACGAACGGCATTTTTACCCGCCAGGAAATTCAATCCGCAGGTTAAAGAATGCGAACCGTTCAGTAAGCGAAGTTTTAGCTCACGATATCGATCAATATCTGGTTTAATAATTACGCCCAGAGCATTAGTTTCGTCACAATCCGCCTCGTCGAAGCTCAGTACGCTTTTCACTTTCTCGTCGCCTTCAATGGCCCAAAGACGGTATACTTCCGATACGCAGAGTAAGTGATCCTGATAACCCAGTTTCTGCTCATAATCGGCCTGATCGGTAGCGTTAGGTTTGCCCGGAACAATGCGGTCTACCAGGGAATTACAGAACGAGTTAGCTGTTCCCAGCCATTGGATAAACTCCGCTTCCAACTGACCACGTTTGGCCAGCTCCAGCACAATTTTGCGAAGGTTCGTGCCATTATCGGGTACCAATTCCGTTGGAACGATCACCATTCCTTTATCGGCGGCTCCTTCGAAGGCTTTCCAGCGAGCGTATAAAAAGGCGGTTAATTTACCGGGAAAGGATTGCGGCGGCGATGCCTGAAGATTTTCATTCTCATCAAGCTGAATACCAATTTCCGTTGTATTGGAAATGACAATCTGCATATCCGAGTTAGATGCACAGGCAATAATGGCATCCCACTGGCTGGGAGCAGCCAGCGTCCGGGAAATGCTGGCGTTAACAATATACTCTTCAATGGGCTGACCGTTTTCATCCAACCCACGAATGGCCTGCGTGAACAACTGATCCTGCTGATCAAATTCAGACGTATCTGTTCCTGTGGATTTAACAACGACAATCCGACCGTTGAATACGCCCTGGCGGTTGGCTTTGTCAACGAAATAATCGCATAAACCACGTAGTAAAACGCCGGTACCGAATTGCAAAATGCGTTCGGGCAATTCAAAAACGGAGGGATCTGGTAATTGAACCGGTACGGATGCCGAAATTTGAGACAAATTTTCGCGGGAGAGCAACATGACTGAGTAGTTATGATAAGTTTTGGGCGAAAGACCGGACAAAAGATCAGTTGGGGAAAACCCACACTGCCACTGTCCTGCTTTTAATCCATTCAAAAAGTAGCTGTTAAACGTCGATCAATTATAAAAAGGACGGGCGAAACTGTAGAACACCCTGAAGAAAAAGAAATGATGAACGAAAGAACTTGGAAGAATGAAGAGGACGCTAAGGAAAATCCAGCATTTTCGAATGAATTGGTCGTGACTAAAGATGGGAGCCATACGTTATACTCCGCTCGATTTAATCAATGGTATCATTCCGTTTCCGGGGCATTTGAAGAATCTCGCCGTATTTTTCTGGAATTGGGTTTCGATTATATGAAAGCCTCTGGTAAAAGCTCGTTACGCATTCTGGAAATGGGCTTTGGTACTGGCTTTAATGCCTTACTAACCTTATTAAAAGCTCAGGAGGAAAACATTCCGGTGCATTATACCAGTCTGGAGGCGTATCCGGTTAGTGCAGAAGAATATCAAAAGCTGAATTACGATGACTTTATGCATTCGGCGGCCTTGCAAACGCTTCATCAGGCTCCCTGGAACGAAGCGGTAACGATCCAGCCGAATTTTACGCTTTACAAATTACATACAACCATTCAGGATTTTATTCAGAAACAGGTTCAGGACGAACCTTACGATTTGGTTTATTACGACGCCTTCGCCCCTAACTCCCAGCCTGAGTTGTGGACACCTGAAATCTTTGCAGGTTTAGCTCAGCGATTACATGCGGGCAGCGTATTAACGACCTATTGCTCGAAAGGAGATGTTCGGCGGGCCTTACAAGCGGCTGGTTTTCGCATTGAAAAACATCCAGGACCGGGACGAAAGCGGGAGGTTGTTCGGGCTATTCTTCAATGAAATGACATTTTTAATGCAGTTTAAGACATTTTGTCATTAACAAAAATATATATTATCAAAATTTAAGTCATTTTGTCATTATAAATACTTTTTTTACGTTCGGCACAAGTGTTTAAATAAGTAGAGCGTCCGACAATTCATATGTCGGTTACTATCGAAAACAATAAAAACGTAAGAATAGCTATGACACTCGTTAAATTCAATCAACCTGCTTTTCCTTCTTTAGTTAATCGTTTTTTTAACGACGACTTTTTCAAGACTTACAACGGCGTAGCTACGAAAGATGAGTTTCATTCGTTGCCTGCGGTCAATGTGAAAGAAGTAGAAGGTGCTTTTCAGATTGAACTGGCCGCTCCCGGTCTGAAAAAAGAAGATTTCAAAATCAGCGTACACGAAAATCGTCTGTCGATTTCGGTGAAAAAGGAAAGTTCTAACGAAGAAACTACCGAAAAATACAGCCGGAAGGAATTCAGCTACAGCAGCTTCCAACGTTCGTTCATGTTACCCAAAACGGTAGATGGCGAAAAAATCGAAGCTTCTTATACCGATGGAATTCTGAACATTACGCTTCCTAAAAAAGAAGAAGCGAAAGTTCAGCCCCGCGAAATTTCCATTGCCTAACCTTAAATGGTGCCGTTGGATTGTGAGGAAAAGCAGAGAGAGTTTGATAATTCTCTCTGCTTTTTTAACTTTCAGCCCTGCAATTCCCCTATCATCACATTCTGTTGTTAAAAAAGCTTAAAGCCGCTAATTTCGCAACAGATTTTCTCTAAACTGCGTTAAGGTTAGCAAGTCTAAGTACTTACAAAACTTTGGTATAAACTTTTGTTGAATCGATTTGGAGCACTGTTACCCAACTAAATTTTTTGAATTTCCCTCTCCAAACAACGTTTAACAGCTATGAATAACAGCAATTGGAAATCTCTGGCCCTTGTAGGGGTTTTGAGTAGTGGCCTCACCCTTGGAGGAGCCCACTTATTAGGATTAGGATCGAGTCGCGATGTGATTTTCACAGAGGCGAGCTCTTCAGGATCAAACGCGAAGTTCACAACGAACATGGCCGGCATTCCCGGTGATTTCGTTTCAGCTGCGGATAAATCAACGCCCGCGGTAGTGCATATTAAATCGAAAGTCGTTCGGCAGGTAAGCCAGCGGCAGATGCCTAGCTTCTTCGATTTCTTCGGTGATGAAGATTTCGGCGGAGGTAGCCGTCGTCCGCAGCGTCAGGAAGGTATTTCTTCGGGTTCTGGGGTAATTATCAGCCCTGATGGATACATTGTCACCAATAACCACGTGGTAGCCGATGCTTCCGAACTGGAAGTCGTATTAAGCGATAAACGCACCTACAAAGCAAAACTGATCGGTACGGACCCTAACACGGACATTGCCGTTATTCAGTTGCAGGGTGATAAAATCCCTAACAACCTGCCTTACCTGCCCTTTGCCAACTCTGACGATATTAAAGTAGGAGAATGGGTACTGGCCGTAGGTAACCCCTTCGACCTGGAATCAACCGTAACGGCTGGTATTGTTAGTGCCAAAGGTCGTTCGATTGGTATCATTGGTGATCGTGACAAAGCTCAAAGCCCGATTGAAGCCTTTATTCAAACGGATGCAGCTGTAAACCCTGGTAACTCTGGTGGTGCTCTTGTCAATTCGAAAGGCGATCTGATTGGTATCAACACGGCCATTGCCGGTGGTCAATCGGGAACGTATGTAGGTTACTCCTTCGCCGTTCCTTCGAACCTGGTGAAACGTGTCGCCAGCGATCTGCTGAAATACGGTAATGTTCAGCGTGGTTTCCTGGGTATCTCTCAGATGCAAGCCGTGGATGAAAAATTTGCTGCTCAGAAAGATCTGAAAGCCACTTCCGGTATCTACTTCGGTAGTTTCGGTGAAAACGCCAACGCCAGTGCCGCCAAAGCTGCGGGTCTGAAAATTGGTGACGTAATCGTTAAAATTGACGGTAAAGAAGTGCGTGACCTGCCTCGTCTGGTTGAACTGGTAGGTGCTCAGCACAAACCCGGTGACGTAGTAGTAGTAACGGTTAACCGCGATGGTCAGTTGAAAGACTTCAACGTTACCCTGAAAAACATGGAAGGTAACACCGGTATTGTGAAATCCCCTGTGACGTCATTAGTTCAGGTAGAATCCATCGGTGCGAAACTGGATAACGTGAACTCTAACGAAAAAGCAAAATTCCGGATTAACGGAGGAGCGAAAGTCGTAGAAGTTCTGCCAGATGGCTGGATGGAATATCAGGAAGTTCCCGTTGGCTTTATTATCACGAAAATTGATGATACGGCCGTGAAGGATGCCAAACAAGCCGGAGATCTGCTGGCGAACCGCAGAGGTCGCGTACGGATCATTGGTATTGATCCTTCCAGTGGACAACAGTACCGCATTGATGGCACTTTACGCTAATCAATCATTAAAAATTTAAAAAATCCTCGTCATTTGACGGGGATTTTTTGTTTCTCTAGATTTCTAAACATTACTTTCCGTACTTAATTACCTTAGATACTTACTTTTTACATTGAATATTTCGTTTTACCTCGAAGAGAAAACAGTAAAAGCCTTATGCCGAAGTTAGACGTTGCCGCCATTGAAACCTACGCTAAAGCGTATGCGGCACAGCTTTGTAAAGAGCAGTATGCTCATCGGGATCGGATTGACGGAGATACCCTCCTGCGGTTAAGCCCGGTTTCCCAAGTGAATCTGTTTGTCATTCGGGATCTGTACGACGTCTGGAAAGAGACCGCAACGGCTTTCCGTAGTCCTTATTTCAATTTCGAAAGTGAGGAAGTAAAAAAGGCCCTGCAAAGTTTTCTTAATACTGTTTCCAAGCATATTTCCGTTCAGCAAAAAGACCTGGAGCCACTGCTGGCCAAGGCTACACACGAAAGTCTGGAGTTTCTGCTGGCTCCGCAGGAATACCTGGAAGGCTGGTTACGTGAGTTACCTGACTTTCGATTGACAGCCGAAAACCTGAAAGCTTTTCAGAAATATAACCGACTTCACAAGGGAGTTATCAGCGGCCTCAGCGAACGGCTGGGTAACGATTCTGCCGTTTATACTGCACGGGCCATTGAATGGGTACAGGAGTTAACCGCCGATGCCAGCCGTCTGGATTCTATTCCGGCAACCCTTGATCTTTTTGCTTCTACCCTTCCCGTTGATGAGCAATCGTTGTACGAAAAAGAAATTCCAGCCGAATCGGATCAAAGCTTTTTTGATCAGGTGGAAGTAACGACAGCGGGGTCTTCACCTTCGAGAGATGAATACTACGTAGCGACTTCCGGTATTAGCCGTACGGAATCCAGCCCTGACTCTATTGCCTCCAGCATTTCGACTACTTCAGCTCCGGAAACGGCACTGCCCGCTCCCGATTACGCTGCAATTCCAACGGCCCCGGCCATTACCCCTGCCGAAGACGTGACGGCCAGCGTAAACGATCAATTTTCGATGCAGCCGACGATGCTTAATGAAAAACTGAAGGAAGAAAAACCAGCAGAAACGCTGGGCAGTCAGTATCAGCATAGACCCATTTCCAGCATTCATAGCTTCATTTCGCTGAACCATAAATTCATTTTCATCAATCAGCTTTTTAAAGGTGACGCTACCGCCTACCATCAGGCCATTGATGAACTGGAAAAAGCCCAGAGCTTTGATCAGGCCAAGGATTTGATGAATCGGGTTTATGCTCCCCAGTACAAATGGCGGGACGTAGCCGACGAGGCCGACGATTTTTATGAGATTGTTCGAAGAAAATTCAATTAAAAAAGGAAACCCCGACCTGCTCAGGTCGGGGTTTCCTTTTTTTAATCAATCCTAATGCTAATTAGCGGATAATACCTCTAATTCGAATATTAATGGAACACTTGGGTAAATGACGTATTGGCCATACCCATCTCTTCGTCCATTCACACCGTAACCCAAGGCAGAAGGGAAGATGATGATTGCTTTCTCTCCTACTTTCATTTTTTGTACCCCTTGGGTAAATCCACTTACCAAACTAGTTACTCCTACCGTAAAGGAAAAAGAATCGCTTTTATCAAACACAGCACCCGTTACAAGCTTTCCTACATATTTCACCACTACCGCTTTACCTGCGGCGATAGTGGAGCCTGTTCCCTCTTTTAATCGGATGTAATTCAGGTTATCAGTCGTTGATCCTGTCACCTGTAGCTTGTTTTCTGCGATGTAATCCTGAATCTGTTCGGATTCATTACGGGTTTTTATAAGCTTAAGATCAAACCGAACGGGAGCATAAGCCGGTAAAAGAACGTTACCCAGCGTATCTTTAATAGCATCCATCCCAAACGCAATGGAGTAAGGAGATAAAAGGACACTAGACTCACCTTCCTTCATGTAAGACAAGCCCTCGTGGACAGCTAAGGGTCCAGTCGTGTAACCGAAATAGCCTTTGAAAATTTTGTTGGTAGTATCACCAACTACTTTGTTGTTCAATTGGGAAATTACACGTGTATAGTATACCAGTTCTGCTTCCTTAGGAGCCCTTGCGGTAGGAATTGTATTTTTTAACTGATAATATAAACCAGAAGGCGACTTTGTTGGAGCTAAATTGTTACTTGCGATATAAGCCTGAATTTGTTTATCATTTTCATCAAGCTTCTCAGAGGCCTCATTGTTAATTCCTTTGCAACCTGCTAATAAACTTGCTCCTGCCAATACGAAAGGGAGATAGAATTTCATTGCGACACAATTTTTGTTAGTAAACGATGAAAGACACCAAAGCGGTGTCTTTCGGTTGGAAGATTCCTGAAAAGTTTCGTCGAAAAATCGAAATTCAGTGACTAAACAGGTAATTTACCCTTTTTTATGTCAATTAATTGTACGTCGAATACAAGGACAGAGTTGGGAGGAATGGCTCCTGGAGAACCCTGCTCGCCGTACCCATGAGCTGAAGGAATCAGGATGGTAGCTTTTTCTCCTTTTTTCAGGTTTTGAACGGCCTCATCAAAACCGGGAATCATCTGACCCACACCCACGGGGAAGGTTAAGCCTTCTTTGTGGTTTTCGTCAAAGATTTTTCCGCTTAATAATTTACCCGCGTAGAACACTTTCACCGTATCACCTTTGGCAGGAGCCACGCCCGTTCCGGGAGTTGTTACGGCGTACTGCACCCCTGAAGGTAACTTCACCGCGTTTTTAAGGTTATTTTTTGCCAGGTAAGCAGCAATATCCGCTTCTTCTTTCTTCGGACGAGCCGCACGTTCGGCTTCGGCACGTTTCTGGAATGCTTCTTGGGTTTCGATTTTCAGCAGCTTTACCTGAAATTTAAAATCAGTTCCGGGTTTTGCAAATGGAGGTGGAGCCTGCATACTTGCTCCACGGAAGAGTGAGTCCACACTGATATAGAACGTAGCACTGTCACCAGCAGCGAGCATTTTCATGCCATCTTCAAAACTGCCTTTGTAGGGGCCTTTCTGAGCCAGCATTACCAAAGGCTGGCCTTCTTTTTGAGAATCGCGAAGGATAGAGTCACTAGCCGTTTTCACGACCATGTTGAACGTCATTACTTCGCCATCTTTCGCTACTTTACCTTTTTCATCGTGTTCGTGAAATTGGTATTTTACTCCATTTTCAGCGACGCTGACCTTAAATTGGTTACAGGACCACAGGGTGGTGGCAGCCAGAACCGGCAGCATCCAGAGTTTTTTTTGCATGAGAATTAATTCTATTTCAGAGTTTAAAAACAAAAGTACGGAATTGAAGACAATGGAGAAAAAAAGCCTCAACTCCGCCAGGGGTAGACTGGTTAGATTTCCCGATCTAACTGGTCTTTAATTTCAGGTAATAAGGAGACCAATCTGTTAACCGTTCCCTCCAGAGAATCCTGACTACGTCCGCCAGCGGCATTGCGGTGTCCGCCACCGTTGAAATGCTTCCGGGCAAATTCATTCACAAATACGTCGCCCACGGAGCGGAACGATAACTTAACCTCCCGATCCCGTTCGATGAGTAATACAGCCATTACCACGTTTTCAATCGAAAGGATATAGTTAACTACCCCTTCCGTATCGCCCGTTTGGGAATTGAAGCGTTTAAGCTCTTCGTTCGTCAGGGCAACGTAAGCTGCTTTGTATTCAGGTAATACGATTAATTTTTGAGATAATACATACCCCAGAAACTGCATTCGGGTCAGGGAATTGTTATCGAAAATCAGCCGGTGAATGCGATTCGTGTTTACGCCTAACTCGATTAACTCCGCAGCCATCCGGTGAACGGCTGGATTAGTGCTGGGGTGGCGAAACGAACCCGTATCCGTCATCAAACCGGCGTATAAGCATTCGCCAATGCTTACGTCCAGCAGATCTTTTCCGCCCAGTTCACCAATGATCTGGTAAATCATCTGAGCCGTTGCCGCTGCGGTGGGTTCAGAAATAGCGATGATGGCAAAATCTTCGGGATGGTAATGATGGTCAATCATTACCTTAGGAGCCGTAGCATTGCGAATAATGGCCTCCAGATCGTGCAAACGAGCCAGAGCATTGAAGTCCAGACAAAAAATTACGTCTGCCGCCGCTACGGTCTGAGCCGCCAGGGCCGCGTTTCGGTGACTAAACTCAATAACATCTTCATTACCCGACATCCAGGAAAGAAATCGCGGCGACTCTGACGGAGTGATTACCTTAACTGTGTGCCCTTTCTTTTTCAGATAACCAGCCCAGCCTAACGAAGAACCCAGTGCGTCGGCATCGGGATTATAATGAGTGGTGATAACTACCCGTTGTGGCGTGTCGACCAAAGTCTGTAAAGCCTGCAACGCATCCTGATTCATACTCAATTCGTTCATTTTTTAGTCGTAGTCTTTACTGAAACGGCCCATAGGCCTGTTTTCAGCTTGTAAAGATTACTGTTCGTGAATCCCCATACCGTTGGAAAGAAGCGATTTGATCCATCAATATTCTGTGAATCAATTCTTTATCAAACGCATTTTGCTAAGTCTTCCGTCTATTGGGCGGGCAAAGTTATTGAAAAACAGTTCAAAAACCTTTGCATTTCTGCGGAGGTTAGCCTTCTGGTAAAAATGTATCCCTAAATTGCGGCCATAATGGTAAAATTCAAGGCTTTTCAGGTCATGAATCTACCCTTCTTTTCATCACCACTTTAAATTGAATTCTTTAACCCTGTTCAATAGTATGGCACAGAACCGCACCTTTACGATGATTAAACCTGACGCCACAGCCGATGGTCACACCGGAGCAATCATCAAGCTAATTGAAGAAGCTGGATTTCGTATTGTTGCTTTGAAGAAAACACTGCTGACGAAAGAGCTGGCGGGCAAGTTCTATGCCGTGCATGCCGAGCGTCCTTTTTATAATGATTTGTGTGCGTATATGTCTTCTGGCCCTATCGTTCCGATCATTCTGGAAAAAGACAACGCCGTAGCTGACTTCCGTAAACTGATTGGAGCCACCAATCCTGCTAATGCAGAAGAAGGCACCATCCGGAAATTATTTGCAAAGTCGATGGAAGCCAATGCGATCCATGGATCTGATTCAGATGAAAACGCTGAAATTGAGTCTAATTTCTTCTTTGCTCAGACCGAACAGTATTAAGTAATTTTCTTCTTATCTGAACGAGGCTTGAATAAACTTCAAGCCTCGTTTGTTTTTTATGGTATTTAGATCTTGATAAGTTTAAAATGAAAGGGAGAGAATAGTTCTAGTTAGACGTGAACGCTCTAAGGATTTTTTAACTACTAAAGTCTTTATAACAAATCTCGATAGGCAGACACGCTCATTACTACAGCTTTGAGTCATCAACTGGGGCTGACCGAGCTCCTGACTCAGACTGTAGACTTTGACTAAACTACCCATTTTGGCCGACTCAAAGGTATCCAACTGACTATTGATATTCCTCATACGCCCGGCTACTCACTTGAGCAGACAAAGAACCGCTCGCGATCGTTAAAAGGCTTATTAATACAGGTATTTTCATGGTATGATTTACCTTGGATGGTTAGGTAGACGAATGGATGAGTCACGCTTATTCCAATCTTTTCGATGCAAACAAGCCTCAACCCGAAGCCTAAGGATTGGCTCCATAGTCTTCGGAGACTTCTTTGGTTTTTGGCACATAGCCTAATGGCACTTTGTAGGCTTTGGAATTAAACCCATCTATTGTGAATTCATTACCACCTGACCCCGTTATATTTTCAATGTAAATACCTGGAGCTCGGTAAAGTGTTGCTATATTTTTATCCGTAGGGTAGGTATATGTTGTCTTAAATAATGTAGTCCCGGCTTTATTTTTGGTTACAGTAGAGGTATTAAATCCACGAGCAAACTCGTAGCTTTCTGTGGGTCCAGCTGTAGATTCCCGAATAGGGTCATCTGAGGAATCAAACAGGGTATATCCATAATAATCAGGGTAGCCGTTTTCGTAACTTAAAAAAGTATAATAATTAACTCTATCACCTGTTCGTTCTTCTACATTAGAATATAAAATAGGTGTCACTGCCATTGAGTTAATTGGTTCCGACTTCCATACATCTACTTGGTAAGCTGCATAACAATCAGAACTTAACGTAGTTACATAATGGTTATCGGGCCAATCTGCCACAGCTCCGCTAGATAGGTTATTAGAATCGAATCTATTATATTTATACTCTTTTACTTTAGCTACAGTAGTGTCTCCTACGTAATCTGTAATTTTTTTAATTCTCAGACCGCCGACATTAGAAATCAAATCAGTTACTGTAGTAATAAGCGTAACCGTAGCCGTAAGTATATCCCCCGTATTAAACGGAGCTAGCTGACAATGCTTATTCATAAAGTTTTCTGCTGTATAATTACCAGCGGAAAGTACATCAGAATTAGGTAAACCCTGACAACTTTGATACATACTAAGGTTGTTGCCATTTTTGTCTCGCAATGAATACGTTATTTTACAGTTCGTTGCGACAGATAAACTAAAGTTATTACTACTATTTACGTTTAGACTTTGGCCATTATAAGTCCACTCAAATACTTTACCTCTATAAAGGGTTCTAGTTCGTGGACTAACTGCAGCTTGTTTATAACTAGCGGTATTAAGCTCATATTCAAAACTTGATGCTCCTCCCGTTGGATATTGAACCTTGTTTAGCGATCCCATGAGAGTATGGGAATAAGAGGGCTCTCGATTAGAAATAATGTCCCCGTAAGTAATCAAACTATTTTGTTCCCGACCATTGTAATACCCCCAGTAGTCAACAGCTCTGGTTGTTCCAAGCTTATTCAATGATTCATATGAGAATATATATGGATTTGCTCCACTTTCCTGAAAAGATGTTAACAAGTCCAGGCCTTCAGAATCATAATCAAAACTAAAATTTTTGATAGGTATGCTAGTGCCTATGTTAGAGGTAATTTGTATGGCCTTGAGTTTTCGAAAGTAACTAGTACTTCCATTGAGCGGTTTGCTCTGAAGAATAGAATTAAAACTAATTTTTACAGTAGAGCTTTCTATGGATGAAAGATATCGTTCCGCAGAATAGTTAAACTGTATACCATCATAATCCAGACTAGATACGCAAGCGGGAACCGGTAAAATTTTCCTTTGTGTATAACTACATTGTACTCGCTTGTAGGTGTCAGAGGGAGTAGTATAGGAAAAATTAACAGCATTACCTGTTATATCTATTACCTTGGAAATATGCCAAGAAGTAATAGACTTACTATTTTTGATATTATAAGCCCCTTGAGGAGATTCACTCCACCCATATTCGGCGTCTGAAAAGATATACTGAGTTCCGTTTTCAACCGTAAAAATCCATTTGATAATAGATCTGCCAATGGCGGAGTAGGTAGCGTCTAAAGGCTGAGTGGCAATTTCATAGGTTATTTTTAAGGGGAGGTTTGAACTAATATGTATTAGTCCATCAGAACCAAAACTGAATTTGCCGCTGTATGATCCAAACGAAAATGAAAAAAGATCAGGTTCAGCATCTTTAGCTCCCGATGCTACGGTTTTCAAAAAAGCCTGGTTACTCGCATTGTTTTGATGCAGATCAACAATGCTTTTTACAATCGAATATGTAGATAGGTAACCGTCATTTAGGGCTTCATCCCGCAAGCCCCGTATGGTCCTACTTACTGTACCGGTAGAGAAAGCCCAACCTCTGCCAACCCAGCTGGCTTCTTCAGAAGGACGATAGCCCGTATAGGAATACGATAGGTATAGGGGCCAGGTCAATCCTTTCTCCTGAATCGTATAAATGGGAATTTGCAAGCCCACCTGCCCAGTGCTTAAGTTAACGGGAATGTCTCCATACTTTGTAAAACTTGCCACGTTAGGGGACGGAGGAATTACCTCAGGCTTTTGAGAAAAAGAATTTAAGGCCTGAATCAATGAAAGGATGATCAAAAAGTATTTTAATCGCATAGTATTTACGTTTTACTAACTCTTGAATAGCAAAAACCTTTTTACGTTATTTGAATTGATAAGGCTTTAATAACTATGCCTATTTTATCAGGATCAAAGTAATCGAACTGACCATTGACATCCTCATATACCCCTAGATAAAGACCCACCAGCAATCGTTAAAAGGCTTATTAATAAAGATATTTTCATGGTATGATTTACCTCAATAATTAGGTTAGGTTGACGAATGAATGGGTTACGCTTTTTCCAGCCTTTCGATTGGAATTGGACTCAACCCAAGACTAAGGTCAACTTCCTAATCTTCGGGGTACATTTTTAGTTTTAGGCATATGGTCTAATGGAATTTTTTTTCTTAGATTATTACTATTTTTTATATTTCATCGGATGTTGTCCATCAATAGATTGGTCCACTTAATACTCACAACGACGGATGACTATCAGTCTGTAACTGGCAGCAGTTATAAACTGCCTTTTTATCGTTCGTTCCAAGTGGCGTCCTTTGGACGAACACTTGGAACAGGGGGGGCCGGAGCCGTCAGAAAGCGGTTCAAAAGAGAAGCTTTGCTGGGGCTAAGCCCTTTGGGTACGTCGAGAAAACGTAGAGATACAGCCTGACCCACGGTCACCGACAAAGTATACCATCCCTGCCCATCGGTACGGGTCTGATCGATGAGTTGGGATTGGGCATTGAAGGCCGCGATGCGAATGCCCGCAATGCCGGCTTCAAAGGCATCCTGGTTACCGCTGGCGTTGCCATCCTGATAGACTTTGCCCTGAATCTGGGCAAAGCAGGTGCCGCTCAGCAGGCTGAAGGCCCACCATAAAAACACATATATTCGCATAGGTCAATGGATTAATTTGCTAATGTTGAATTAAAGTTTAGATACTGAAGTAAGCTACCTTAGTGAGACTTTGGTAAAGGCATATCTTTAGGATAACCTTTGTTTATGGTAGCAGGTACAGTAAAAAACTCATCATTAACTAAAGCCTTTGAATATATTTTATAATATTCGTCTTTATTTAAAATATGATAAAGAACTTTAATTGTCTTGGTTTTGTCTGAAAGCTTATAATTAACACTATCTTTAAAAAATAAGTTAAGAGTATCATTTTTAAATGAATATAAAAATGGTTCAAGCCCTCTAACTGTATAAGAAGAGTCAGCTATATCTTTAAGCTTATTAGGGTTGTTTGAAATACATGACATCTGATAATCGTTGGTTACACCCCAGTTTACAGTATTTACATAAATAGTTTCACCTTTTGTAGATTTAAGCTGCTTTGATTGGAAGTTATCTCCTTCAGATAAACAACTTGTTAATAAAAACACAAAAATCATTACACATGCTTTCATTTTTTTGTATTTAATCGTTTATATCCTTCCTTAATTCCTTCCAGTATTCGACGCCCTGAATACGGTTCTTCTCCATAATACGGAGCTTTTCCAAATGCTTTGCCATTTAGCATAATTTGAATAATGTTAAGTTTATTATATTTTCTTTGCTGATAAGCTCCGGCCAACTTCATATAGGTTTCTCCACTAATATGATGACCTTGAAAAGTTCCCATAACACCATTCATACCAGCTAGATAGTTGCCAGCTGATCTAGCAGTGGTATATTTACCATTTAGCAGTCTTCCTGTCATTTGCGGAGGATCGCCTGTAGTCCATGCTTTATTATTTTTTATGTCTAACTCAGCTTTAAGTTTAGATTCCTTCTGTGTTATTGTTAAATCTTGGTTAATAGCTCTGTTATTACCCCAATCAATAAGATCATCCCATGAGGTATTGAATATAATTCTACCACCAGCTGTACTAGTCCCTGGAATAATGAACTCATCCCAATAAGCCGTCTCGCCCATTTTTTTCCCTTTTGCTGAAGTATCTTTATTTGAGTGCTTTTTGTCTATATCTTCCTTAGTATTAGCATCTTTGTGTGTATAAACGCCCAAGTCGCCGTCATTATAGACAGCTAATATGTTACCATATAAATCAGTATGTGTTGATTTAATATCCATTCCATCTGGATCGAATAATACAATTGGATTATTTGAAACGTAATTAAACGGTGATATAGATATAAATTTTTCACTTAGAGGATCAATACTCATCCATCGTCCAATAGCAGGATCATACTGCCGAGCCCCATAATCCAGAAAACCCGTTTTCGGCTGTAACTCTTTGCCATTGTAAAGATACTTATTCGAGCCCATCGTTTTCGGAATCGCTAGCCCAAAAGCAAAGTACTCCGTCTCCTGTACTTTATTCCCATTCTCATCCAGCACCACCCGCACGTTGCCCTGGTGATCTTTGAGGTAATACTCCACGGCGTAGTTATTACCGCCATTGCTCACCCTGATCTGCCCTTCCTCCGTAGCGATCCGCGTTAGAAAATTATTTTCATCGTATTCAAAAAGACCTGCATACCGCGTGTGGTACACGCCCCCTCGGGTCATTCTTACTTTGGTTCCTGAAGCGTCATAATCGTAGGTGATTAGGCTGTCCAGCTGAATGGACCCAATCAGATTCAACAGGTTGTATTTGATCCCCTCAGCCGCAATGCCCCGGTTGGCATCCTGAATCAAGTTCCCTGCCGCATCATAACTATAGTCTGTGTTATTCACGGTAGTGCCATTGTCAAAGCCTTTCGCTTTATCACTGCCCGTAGTAGCATCATAGACCTTGCTTAAACGGTTACCGCTATAAGTATACGTGAGATCATCCCACTGACTCCCTTCTCCCCAACGACTCAGGCCGTTAATATTACCATTGCGATCATACGAGGATATCGTCTCTCGATACGTATACGCCTTGATGGAACCAATGGCCCCTACCCCTACCGCCGTCTTCAGCCGATTGGCTCCATCGTAGGTGTAGTTAAAACCCGTCCAGTCATTGGCATTCTTCTTCCAGAGCAGCTGAGCAATGTTCCCGTTTTTCTGAGCCGTCGCTCCCGAACTTACCTGATCGTAACGCAGATCAATGCCAAAGTTGTCCCCCCCACTGCTTTTACCCAGGATCGTACTTAAAAACGCTCGGGGCGTATACTTGTAGTCTAACTGCTCGCGAAACTGCGTCGCATTCACCGAGTGTAAAAACGTTTGCTGAAGCTGACCGATCCCATCGTAGCGGTGAGCCGCCAGCGTTACGTCTTTTTGCAGAACATCTCCTTTTTTCACCACATAACGCGTCGACAGTAGCCGGTCCGCCTGATCGTAGCTGTAGAACTTCTCTACGCTGTGAATACCCGAGGGAAGATTCTGCTTTACTAACTCAGCCAGCACGTGCCCGTCAAAGCGAAGCTGACGGGCATGCACCTCTTTGGCATCCCCCGAAAAACCGTACAGATCGCGAATGGTCTCGATGACCTGTTGACGATCGTTGTAGTAGTGCGTAGTAAAATACCATTTGCTACTGGGCTGATTGGATTCCGCCTGTAGAATACGCGTAGCCGTCACCGTCACTAGTCCCTGCGTAGCTGTCGTCGCACTACTGCCCGCATAGGACTCGAAACCAGGCTGGCTATATTGTTCTAAACTTGTCGAAGTAGGATAACTATCATAACGCGTACGAGTCAGGGGAACCTGAGTACTGCCAATCACCTCCCCCGTTTCCAGGGGACGATTAAGCCCGTCATACGTATAATACGTCGTACGACCCCGGGCATCCGTACTCGTAGCCAGCAGATCCCGCTCATTGTAAGTAAGGCTGGTTTCCCCACCCCCCGGAATCAGCTTCCGACTCAGCAACCCCTTCTTGTTATACGTATAACGGAAGGCAAATAAGTTGACATCCTGCGTAACCTGATACTGGGGTTGCAACACGAAGCTCAGCTGACCTAAACTATTGTACACGTAATAGGTATCTAACGTTTCATTGGCGTATACCCGTTTCAGAATCACCCGTCCAGCTTTATCCTTGTATTCTCTCGCCTTGTTTCCATCCTCATCCTTCGTCTCCGTGTAGGAAAGTGCATTCGCAGGATACGTCTGACTTTGCCCTAAGCTAGGAGGCGTATTCTCACTACTGCTCAGGCTAACCGTATAGAAATTAACCTCACTAGCCGCATTCGTTTGATAGCTAATGTTTACGGCAGTACTGCTGCCTCCCGCATACTGCTTGAGCGGACGGCTCAGTGACGAGGCTTCATATTCCGTCTGCGTAAAACCTCGGGTATTGGGGTAATTGAAGTTCGAGGAGTTATAAAAGGCATTGGCTGCATCGGCCGCTCCACTTTGATAGCTGCCATTCCCATACGCTGGATAAGGCAGGTAGGATTTACTAACCCGGCCCAGGGCATCGTATTCGATATGCGAAATAATATCCTGGGGAGCCGAACTGCCCATGAGGGGACTGGCCTGAATGGAAATGCTTTGCAGGGGTCTGCCTAAGCCGTCCAGGTATTGCACTTGTTGACTCGCCTCTTTCACGTTCGTAGCAAGGGACGTTTGGCGAGTTTTATAAGTACGGGATAAAATGAAGTTCTGATCCGTGCTCTGAGCTCCTAGGTGAAGAGAAAAAAACAGAGAAAATAAACTAACGTATAAAACTATACGACAATAGGATTTCGCATCCATAAATGATGGACAGGTAGGTGGTCAGGCAATGGGCAATAACTGATCAGATATACCTCAAGTAAAGCAAAGCATACCCTGGCAAACTAGCATACACTAGCTTACTTATATAAAGAGAAATTTCCGATTGAAAGATCAGTGGATACCGAAACAATGGAAGGGTAAAAGGTACAGAAGTTTCATAAGCGTTAGGCGGTGGAATCGTTAGATTTTAATGCAATTCTAATTTGTTTTTTCTGAACAACCAATTAAAATTTATTTTTTTTAAAAAGCTTGAGAAAGTAACTTAGCAAAGAGACTTTTCATTGGATCTAGTCATCAAATTCTGGATATAATAAGAACTGAAATTCAATTAGTTAAGCAAGTAAAAAAATAAAATTAACAAATGATTACACTGCTTTAGTATAGCATGTATGATTAATAGATAGACTTAAAATAAAGCTTTTGAAATAAATTTATAAAATAGTGTCAGGTAAAAAAATATGGCTAGATAGGCTTTAAACTAGACAATCCAAGTAACTAATTCAGCTGGTATTTATTACATACAGCGGCCTATTCTTGGATTAGATCTCACTCAAACTTTAACTGATTGGCAGCCTAACATTTGATGTTAGCTTTACACCATAGATATGACTTATTGTAAATCTTAGAAAAAAGACAGGCATTAAAGGTTATCTAAAAATAGTATTTGAAACGAGGATTTGCGAAAAAGCATTTGTAATGCTTAGGATCACAGAAGATTTTCTTAGACATTTACGACTGTGTTGTAAGTTTCGGATAAACAGAAATTAGAACTAAGGACTGACTCTATAGTCTTCGGCTTTAAGCTTATAGCCTAATGGAATGTTCTTTACTTGATCACTACTGTTTTTTATCTTTCACCAAATATTATTTATTTCGGGTAATACATAGCATAGAATGCTTCATTTAATAGTCACAAGGATGATTGTCTGTCTACAACTGACGACAGTTAAAAACTACTTTTATCCTCAAGCTTAACACTTGGAACTACTTAGTTTCGTATACTCCAGCAAGTAATTAATACTTTACTGATATACAGTAATCTGTTCGTTAATTGGCAAAAATGAATGGGCAAGGAATTTATAAGCCGTTGCCTCTTCTACACTTACAACTGTAACACCTGGACATACATTGAAATAGAGGGCACGCAATGCTCGGACCTCAATATCTGTGCCTATTTGTTGATAATTAATGATTTTAGAACGCAGTAGTTTATCGGTAGAATTATAGTTTTGCTCTGATAAAAGCTTACCTCTATTCATTTCACGGTTCGTGTAAGGTTGATAAATTATCCGATTGGGTTGAAGGCTATTATCAGCCGCCAAATCTCGATATGCAGAATTATTTAGGTTAGAATAAGTGTATTTGGTATAGCTGCCATCACTCAGTTTTTCAATAATCTCTGAATATCCTATGTGGCTACCTTGACTATTATAATTACCTGGAAGTACCGATTGTGAAGAAAAAATTGCTTTACTATAGGTTACATTATCATCACTAAATGACTTAACTCGGTAATCGTCAAAGTAATACTTAATTTGTCCTCCAAGAATACCACTTGAACGAAAACTAGTAAAGCTTCCTCCAGTATAATCTTTAACATAATAGTATTCTTTTTCTACTTTTTCTTGAAGCCGAAGGGAGTCATAACTAGAAATCTTTCGAATCCGGAGTCCACCAGCAATTTTATCCTGTTCATACATCACAGGAGCATTTTCACGGTTATCAGCGGCCTGTTGACTGTATTGATTAGGCTCGAACAAAAAATCAGTTATCCCTCCCGTCGGATATTTGATTTTGTTGAGGGTGCCTGCTAACAGATAACCCGCTTTTGATTCTCGATAATTATAATATGCATTTAAATCATTAGTATATGCATATATCCCATTGTAGAATCCCCAATGGTCGTTTGTATTTGCCAAGTAGTCTGGCAGAGGTACAGATGTATTGTAGGAGAATACATAAGGAGGCTTTAATGGATTACTGCTCCCTCCTTGCTCTGTAAGTGATAACAGGGTTAGTCGCTGGTTTATATTTTTACTATAATCAAAATTGAAAGCTTTTTGTAGTACTTTATTTTCTTCAATTCTCACTTGGTCTAACTTTTTCCATTGAAGTTTGTTTAGACAAGCTGGATAAGTACTCCAGCTATTGTCTTCTAAAAAAGGAAGAAAACTTGGGTAATCAGGATTTGAGTAATATTTACTGTATTGCCAATCAAAAACTGACTGTGCGTAACGTAGCTCTGTAGTATTCGTTCGTACGAACTTTACTTTTACATTATTTGTACTAACCTCTGAAAGGTAGACAGGTGAAGTCAACTGGCCTGAATATGACCCGCCAACATCCGTTGTACCTGAAGACTGACAATCGGCATAAGGAGGACCCAAAATTCCTGAAGGGCTAACAACTTTAGTGGTAATATCCTTATAGACAGAAATGTACATCTGTGCAATGAAAGAATCCCTTTCATATGTAAAATCTATTTTTTCTCCATTAGGATGTTGAATTGTTGTTAGATACCAGCTTGTGGCTATCCATTCATCTATGTTTTGTTTAAAAAAACCGATACTATATTCGATAGCGTTTGTAGTCGAGCCGTTAGAGCCAAAGATATACTTTATGCCGTTTTCATCGGTTATACTAAAACCGGCAAAGGTTTTAGTATAACTACCAAATTTCATATAGGTAGATTCATAGGGTGGCGTAAAAGGTGGTTCTAATAAGCTAGTGGTAGTTACCTCCACGGAGATAGGTCTATCACAGCTTACCTTCCATTTCCCTGTATGCGTACATAGAATTTTCCACTTGTTCCATTTGGAAGGCTAAAACTAAACTCATCCGGCTCTGTATCCTTTAGCCAGAGATTTACGTCTCTAGCAATCGTTTGTAGATAAGATGTTTGGTTCCAGTCACTCCTGTTTAGAACAGAAGAGTTATAATAGTAACCTGCTTTTTCTCTTCGGTAAAAATTGGGGTTATCATATTCATCCGTTAAATCGTTCACCTGACGCGTAATAACTCCCCCTGCTTGAAGACTCCAGCCTAAACCAACCCAACCTGGGTGCTGATCTGGACGAAAACCAGAGGCATGATAGCTGAGACTAATTGGAACTTGAAGATTTTTTTCTTGTAATTCATAAAGAGGAATTGTAATCTGTGGAACACCAGTAAAATAGCTTACAGGGTAGTTTCCGTACTGGCCAAGAGAAGCTACGTTAGGACTAGGTAGGGTTACAGGCGGTCTTGGGATGTTATTTTGACTCCAAACATTGCAAATTGAAATGTGCAACCAGAGTATTAACCCTGCTATAAATAATTGAATTCTCATCATATCCCAAAAAAATAAAATTAAAAAAACTACTTTTAAAAATCGTTTTAATAATTACAATCAATGTTCTATAAGAATTTAGAGTTATCTATTTTTAAGCTTATAGACAAGTGAAATATTCTTTCCTTAATCATTATTGCTTTTTATATTTTACTAGGTATTGTTCCGGATGTGCCCCTCATAGCTTGCTTCACTTAATAATCGCAACAATGAATGCCTATTAGTCTATAGCTAAAAGCAGTTATAAATTACCTTTATCCTTAAGCTCGCTGAGCGAGCTTAACACTTGGAACAGTTTGGGGTGATAGAATGAAGGTAAATGTAATTAGCTTATTAGGTAGAAAGTCTGCTGGGATACCATTGAGTGAGTAAATCCATTACGAAACTTCATGTATATGCTATCCTATTTCACAGAGGAAAGCCAGAAGATCATCCACTTGGGGAGATGATTTGATAACTGGATGGAGACGTTTAAACTTTATGATATTTTACAAATGTTTGTAAAATATCATAAAGTTTATCTGGATTTAGGTAGCCTTATCTAGTTTTATAAGTTAAGTTAAAAGCCAAGTCCTAAAATTAGACGGGGTGAAATGAATCAAGTTTTTATTCACATTACCTCGATGGGTTGAACTAGAAAACCCATCGAGGTAATTTAACCCTAACCACTTTTAGATAATCTTAATGTATAAAGTTTGTTTGGGATTATTAGTTTGCAGGACATGTAGCAGGCACGAAGACCCATCGCTGGTTGCCATTGCCCGCATACCCCTGCTGTGCGGCATTACCTCCGTCAGACACACTGAAGCCTCCGATCTCTACGCACTTGTTGCTGGCATGCGAAGGTGTCACCCGGAACCCACCGTACTCGTCATTGACATAGCTGATGCCAAACTGCTGATTGCTGCCCCCCCCATAGCTGTACAGCTTCAGGATCGCTCCGTCACTCTGACTGGCTCCGTCAATATCCCAGCCATACCCCGAGCTAGTCGAAATGATCTTCATCAATCCCGATCCCACCGACTCCACCTTCCAGAGCTGATTGTTCTGACCGTTACTTGTGTACTGTTGCAACTGCGTATTCAAACCCCGATCCTGCAGGTACTTCTCTGACTGAAAGCCCTGGATCCGGTAACAGCCCGCGGCAATACTCGTGGTCACCTGAATACTTACCGTAGCCGAAGCACTACTCGTACAACCATTTGCCGAACACGTCGCCGTGTATTGCATACTCGCGGCGGGACGTACAACAAGGCTACTCCCCGTTTGTCCATTGCTCCAGGTCACCGTGCCCGAACAGCCACTGGCCGACAAGGTTACTTTCTGACCCGAAGTGATGCTCGTCGCACTTGCACTCACACTCGGGGCACCCGTTGCACAGCCTCCACTGCCCTGGCAGACCCCAATCACTTTGGGACTACCCGATAGTTCCGTTTGCGTACCCGCAAATTTCAGCGATACGCTTAGCTGGGTGCCATTCTTCACCGAGGCAGGAATGCTGTAGCTAAAGCCGTACATATTGTAGGAACCCGTTCCATAGTAACTGGCGACATCGGCACGGGACACGTTGGTTGGAATGGTAGCCGTCTTGGTACCATTGATGTACACATCCAGACTTACTGAGCTTTGCGTATTACCACCGTCAAAGGCCCAGCCCCAGATACTCGTACAATCGCCACCATCCACGCTACTGTAAGGTTGGCTCACCTGACCCGTTCCTCCGCAGCTCACCGTCAAGGTCACCTGCTTCTGCTGGGAAGTACATCCACTCTTACTCGCCGTTACCGTGTAGGTGTAGCTACCCGCCGTAGAGGGTGCCGTTACGTTCACTGAGCTACTCGAGCCCGTAAAGCTATTAGGCCCACTCCAGCTATAGACTACCCCCGAACAATCATTGCCCGAGCAGCTAGCCGACAGAGTCACCGTTCCCCCACAACCAGCCGAAGCCGTTGAAGGCGTACTCACCGTGAAAGCACAGTTACTGGCACTGCTCCCAATAGTGAAGGTGTTATAGCCATGCCGAGAGTTCCCTGAATCTCCCGTATCCCCTACATACAAACGATACACCGTTCCCGAAACCAGATTATACGAAGCCAGATCCACATCAAAGATGCCATTGCTACTGGAAGTGTTGGGGCCATTGCTGATGTACTGCATATCCGAATCACGGTAGATGTACCACAAATACGTCCGATTACCCGAGTAAGGATTCGATATCGTTACCCGCTTCTTGGTACTAGCCTGACCCGAAATGCCACTGATGCTAGCCACCACCAGACGATCCGAAGCGGGTGGATTCACCGTAACGGTCACCCCACTCGAAGCCGGGCTGCTACAACTGCCCACCGTACAGGTCGCCGTGTACGTAGTCGTTGCCGTAGGACTCACCTGAATGCTACTACCACTTTGTCCACTGCTCCAGCTCACCGTCCCCGAACAATTACTCGCCGTCAACGTGGACGACTGCCCTGAGTTGATGCTCGTCGCACTCGCACTCACATTCGGAGCACCCGGAGTACTACAACCCCCAGGACAGCTTTCACCCGGCTGCTTGAAACAGACCGGAATCTGATCCGATGTCAAAGGCGTCACCCCCGAAGCCCAACCTCCGTTATTGACTAATACATACAACCAGTCCAGAGCACGAGTTTCTCCCCCTGGTTCAAAGGCAATGTATTTGCAGTTACCTACTACCTTGACATAAATATCCTTCCCTGATGTCGAACCCAAGAGCTGATTGTTCGTGTAGTTACACGTTCCTCCACAACTCACCGTCAAGGTCACCTGCTTCTGCTGGGAAGTACATCCACTCTTACTCGCCGTTACCGTGTAGGTGTAGCTACCCGCCGTAGAGGGTGCCGTTACGTTCACTGAGCTACTCGAGCCCGTAAAGCTATTAGGCCCACTCCAGCTATAGACTACCCCCGAACAATCATTGCCCGAGCAGCTAGCCGACAGAGTCACCGTTCCCCCACAACCAGCCGAAGCCGTTGAAGGCGTACTCACCGTGAAAGCACAGTTACTGGCACTGCTCCCAATAGTGAAGGTGTTATAGCCATGCCGAGAGTTCCCTGAATCTCCCGTATCCCCTACGTACAAACGATACACCGTTCCCGAAACCAGATTATACGAAGCCAGATCCACATCAAAGATGCCATTGCTACTGGAAGTGTTGGGGCCATTGCTGATGTACTGCATATCCGAATCACGGTAGATGTACCACAAATACGTCCGATTACCCGAGTAAGGATTCGATATCGTTACCCGCTTCTTGGTACTAGCCTGACCCGAAATGCCACTGATGCTAGCCACCACCAGACGATCCGAAGCGGGTGGATTCACCGTAA
This sequence comes from Siphonobacter sp. SORGH_AS_0500, assembly GCF_031453245.1. Classification (NCBI taxonomy): domain Bacteria; kingdom Pseudomonadati; phylum Bacteroidota; class Cytophagia; order Cytophagales; family Cytophagaceae; genus Siphonobacter; species Siphonobacter sp. SORGH_AS_0500. Next base: position 891,819 of record NZ_JAVIYT010000001.1, on the reverse strand, counting down.
CGGTCACCCCACTCGAAGCCGGGCTGCTACAACTGCCCACCGTACAGGTCGCCGTGTACGTAGTCGTTGCCGTAGGACTCACCTGAATGCTACTACCACTTTGTCCACTGCTCCAGCTCACCGTCCCCGAACAATTACTCGCCGTCAACGTGGACGACTGCCCTGAGTTGATGCTCGTCGCACTCGCACTCACATTCGGAGCACCCGGAGTACTACAACCCCCAGGACAGCTTTCACCCGGCTGCTTGAAACAGACCGGAATCTGATCCGATGTCAAAGGCGTCACCCCCGAAGCCCAACCTCCGTTATTGACTAATACATACAACCAGTCCAGAGCACGAGTTTCTCCCCCTGGTTCAAAGGCAATGTATTTGCAGTTACCTACTACCTTGACATAAATATCCTTCCCTGATGTCGAACCCAAGAGCTGATTGTTCGTGTAGTTACACGTTCCTCCACAACTCACCGTCAAGGTCACCTGCTTCTGCTGGGAAGTACATCCACTCTTACTCGCCGTTACCGTGTAGGTGTAGCTACCCGCCGTAGAGGGTGCCGTTACGTTCACTGAGCTACTCGAGCCCGTAAAGCTATTAGGCCCACTCCAGCTATAGACTACCCCCGAACAATCATTGCCCGAGCAGCTAGCCGACAGAGTCACCGTTCCCCCACAACCAGCCGAAGCCGTTGGAGACGTACTTATGGTAAAATTGCAGTTTGTAGAGGTTCCACCCGTTAAGCTTGGTGTAGCAGGAACCGTGACTCCGGGAGAAGTGCTAACCGAAGTAGCGTTATCTAACCCTTGCCCCTGGTAGTGATAACCAAAGCTCTGAATGAGGCTTCCAGACGCGTTGTTTTCCCGAATCTCAGCCAGTCGACTCAATCCATCATACTGGTACGCCGTAACCTTACCCATCACATCAGTCATAGATGCCATGCCCACCCCTACTCGATAGGTATATCCCTTCAAAAGAGCAGGAATGCTTTGAAGAGCATTCTGAATGCTGGTAAACTTAGTCTGAAGCTGTGCATCACTGGTCAGAGCCGAGATATCCGATCGGGAGGTACCCGCTGCACTCAGAGCCGCATCCACTTCTGTCTTATTCGCATTCTGAATTTCGGCGATGGGATACTGTCCATTATAGCCCCACAGGTATGAGGTCTTCTGATTGCCCTTGGAAAGCAGACTCTGCAGATTTCCCTTTTCATCGTAATCGGTATATTCTATTTCTACCTGATACGTGGTAGAAGTGCCAAGGGTAGTAAAATCCGGCGAGTTGCCAGCATAGTCGGTAAACAAGCCTTCTGACAAAGGGGAATTAATTAAGAGGGAGTAAACTTTATAAGGCAGCGGCACTTGTTTGCCGCCCACAGACCAGAGTTTATAGGTAATGATCTGAGCACTGATGACGTCTCGGGAGGAGCCCATCTCACGAATGACCTTTTTCTGAATGACGGGGGTAATGATATTTTGTTGAACGAGTGCTTGTAAAGCGGCATACGGACCGTTGGTATAATCCGGAGGATACGTGTACTGGGTTTCCAGAACCGAACCATCACTTTGGGGCGTACGTTCCTTCGTCACCTGCAGGTGAGTGGAGGAATACTGGTAATCGGTGGTGGTGGTCAGTTGAGCCTGACAAACAGGGCTTAACAAAGGCAGTACCACTAGAAAAGTCCAGTGATAAAAATAGGATAGCAAGTGTTTCACTACAAGGTAGATGCTAAGATTAAGTACTAAGAAACGATAAGCCTATGGTCATTAAGCCTAGTTGCCATTAGAACCATTCAAATGTGTTGGCTACTCTTTGCTGAGTTTAAAAGCAGCATGATGCTGGCCCGTTTCTACGAGTTGCAACATGTACACTCCCGGAGGCAGCTCCCCTAGACTCAGCGTTTGGCGGTACTGCCCCTGACGGGCCGTTAACGTTCGCTCCACTACCGTATGACCACTCAGCGTCGTTACTTTCAACTGGGCCGTCGGAGCTTGGGCCGGAGCTTCTACCTGCACATAACGTGCTACCGGATTAGGATATACCTTCAACGCTCCTTCGCCCTTGGCTAGGATCTCCTGGGGTTTACCCTGTACTACAAATCCGGCATCGAGCTGATGTAAACTCTCGCCGCCAGCCTGGGTGGTCAGGGCGATGAACGCTTTTCCTTCCATCAGCTGGGCATCGTTATCCAGCTCTGCATCGGCTCCCGCTTTTGTTTTCGTGAGCGTCAGGTCTTTGGAAAGTGGAAAGCGAATTTCATAACCCGTATGAGCCTTGATACCACCCGCTACGTTCAACGCAGAAAAAGCGTAACGTCCTTCCTCATCCGACAAGGTCTGGGCTACTTTTTTATCCCCTTGCCAAAGTTCAACCGCTTGCCCTGTTAGGGCCTCTTCCTCGGGGTCCTGAATCCCGTCTTCATTGGTATCGATCCAGAGGCGATCTCCCAGGGTGAGATCGGCCTGCGGACGCACCAGAGCCAGGCCTCCCACCCCATTGGACTTGGAAAAGCTGCCCGCCTGACCGTTCGTAAACAGGTTCCAGCCCTTCGTGCTACTACCTTCCACGGCCGAGAGGGCCTTGATGCCGCCCGTATTGTATTCGTTCGTAGGCTCATGAACGGTCATCAACAGCTCCTGGCTCAGGGGTAGATACACCAGCCCCCCCGAACCCGTTTCTTCATGAATAACCCGGGGCTTCGCTTCCACCGACTCAAAGTGGTCGCTAAAGTAAAACTCCCCGCCCTGAGGCCCCTGGGCGTTGTTCAGACCCTGACTTTTGAGCATTCCCGCCTGAGCGTTGGCCTCCAGCGTATAGTGCAGATTTTGTTTCTGAGGCGTTCGGGGATACACTCGCAATACGTCTCCGGCTGCTATCCCCGTGTAGCTAGACTGTGCCAATGGATCGGGCTGTCCCGTACCCGACTGATGCCCGAAGCGGTCCATGAAGCCCAGAATTAAGGCTCCCTCCCGGTCAAAAGCCAGCGATGAAAGCATAGGCTGGGGTCGAACCGCCAGGGAAGGGTACTCGGGATGCAGAGCCTTGGTAAAGTCATCACTCCAGGGCAACCAGGTGGAAAGACTCAGCCCGTCCACCACTTTACCCCGGGTGTAATCCAATGGAATCGTTACTACCGTTGTGAAGACTCCCGTCGCAGGGTCAAGCTCTAACACGCTCGCCGAGAGATCTTTTACCTGCTGAGAAATCGAAGCATCATAGACCAGACCAACGTAGATTTTGCCCTGATGGGCTTTGACGGCAAAGGGCCGCATCTCTCCGGTCTGATTCGGTAGTTGAGGTAACACATAGGCTTTGAGGTCTTTACTGGTGGGACGAGCCGCCGTATCGGCGGGCAGGCTCAGACCATAGAGCGTGCGATTGGATAGGTTCATGACATAGAGCTTCCCCTCTAGCAGATCCATACCGCCCAAACTGACTTTACCGACCTGATCCATGAAGTGAGGATCGGTACTTTTGCCCCACAAATCCGCCGAGAGCTGTTCGTGGCGATCGATTCCGGTAGGAATGCCCAGAGACTTGAGATCCAGATAGGGAGTAGTCTGTTTGGTTTTCCAGTCCGTGCGGTAGAGGCCGCCGGGACCCAGAGGACCGTAGGCCACGTGGCGTTTGGCTAAAGCCGCCGAGTAAAGCAGGTGGTTAGCGGCATCGAAGGTAACCCCCCAGAGAGCCCCGACCTGTTTCGGACTAGCGAGCGAATACACGCTGTCCTTGCTGGAAACTAAGACGGCTAAAGCCGAAAGGGTATCCTTGGCTAGGCCCTGATGATAAACCGGAGAGATGAGCTCGGGCGTGTCGCTTTGCAAATGACTGGGGTCAAAGCAGCCGTAGTTGAGTTGAGTTCGGGGGCTTTTGACAAAACGAACAGCAGGAGTCGTCCCACTGCTTTGAAGACCCGATCCAGCAGAGCCAAAGACGAGGCGAATGGCAAGGCCCGAAGGAATGGAAAGCTCGTAATACCCCCGCTCATCACTGCGGGTTTGAGTCAGGAGCTGGGGCTGACCGAGCTCCTGGCTCAGGCTGTAGGCTTTGATGAGCAGGCCTGCTTTACCTGACTCGAAGGTATCGAGCTTGCCGTTGGCATTGATATCCTCATACACCCGACCACTCACCTGAGCTGACAAGGAACCGCTCGCGATCGTTAAAAGGCTTATTAGTACAGGTACTTTCATAAGATGATTTACCTTGGATAGTTAGGTTAGGTAGTTTTCTTTCTAAAAGGGGTATGTTTTTCCTACCTTTCGATGGAAACAAGCCTCAACCCGAAGACTAAGGATTGGCTCCATAGTCTTCGGAGACTTCTTTGGTTTTTGGCATATAGCCTAATAGAATATTCTTTCCTTGAATAATTACTACTTTTTGTGTTTCAGCAGTGTCCATACTTTAGTGTTATTGTGAGTGGTCATTGAAGCTTTATTCGCAACTATGGAGACTATCAATATGTCGCTGACAACAGTTATAAATTGAATTTATTCTTAATCTTCAAGTCATCTGATATTACGGTAAAAAGCCTTTACATGCTTATGATTACAAAGTATAAAAATAACGATGAACGACGGATTTTTATTAATAATTAATTTCCTGAACTGATTTCAAAACATTTGCCCGATTGGTTAATAGTTTATATTTGCTATAAATGGTTGCTGAGCAACCGCTAACTAAGCAGCCCATAAAGGAATATATACTAAATCCATATATTTCTTTAACCCCCTTCGTAAGAGAAGCATCATAGATTTTATATGATCTTATAATTTCTTTTACTTTTGATCCCGAGCTGTTAAAAAAGGTTTGTTTTATTAGTTTACCTCTATTCCAATCATAATCCGGATTAGGGGGGTAAGGTTGCATATTGGGTTGAAGATTAAATTCATTTTTCAAAGCAATATATTTAGGATCATTCGTATAGGCCAACTGATCTAGCCATTTGACTTTGCTAACTTCATACAATCCGTAGACAGTATCTGATGGCTGATTATACGTAGCAGGAACACTATATTCATAGATTATACTACCGTTACTTTGACTTTCTGAGGTTTCTTTTACCATTTCATATCCCACATAGCTGCCATTGGTGGTCCCTAATGCATTTTGCGAAGAACTGTAATAAAATAATTGTACTAGAGTTCTCATAACGAATGTAGGCATAGAAATTATGCGACCGGATGACTTTCCTTGATAATCTAGATAGTTATATGATTTTCTTGTTGCTAGTTGAGAGGAAGCTATATAGTTTTTGATATTTTTTATTCTTATACCCCCGCCTTCATATTCACAATTATCGTATAGGAATCGATTAACTTCATATTCAAATTCTGTATATCCTCCGGTAGGATAAACGATTTTATAAAGAGATCCCATTTTCATGAATTCGGAATTAGGCAAACGGTTTCCTCCTTGAACGACCGAAGAACCTGTAGGCAAGGTAGCATTGCATCTAGGATATACCCGGTATCTATCGCTTCCCTGCAAATCAGAATATATATATGTAGTTGGAAAGAGATTTTTGTTGGAAGATTGCCCATTAAAGTAACCCCAAATATCCTGTTGATAAGTAAATCGATGTGGTAATGCTACAGATTCATGATAGGAAAAAACGTAAGGCGGTAACGAAGAACCATCTCCGGCTTTTTCTGTAATGCTATTTAACTTAAGCCTTTTATAGTAAGAAGGGTTCTCGGAGCCAACTAAAGCCACAAACACATTTGACATACCATTAAAAGCTTCAGAAGTAGGGCTTTGAAAATATGAATAATTTAGGTCAAAAATCCTTAAAAACTCACCTGTTATTTTATTCTTAATTTGAATGTTGGTTATAGCATAAGAAGGAAGTGTCTTATCTTGACGCTGATGGTTAGCTATAAATTCAACAATCTCACTATCAGTTTCTATTTTGCTAATCCTTTTTTGCGTGGTGGACTTAGTCCTACTACTATTATTAGATAATAAAAAGTTGTATTCTATATTGACTGTATTATACTTTCCAATTTTACCTGTGGAGCTAGGTCTATCATATTGATCGGAGCTTTCGTCGGTATAAGAATAAATCACTGTTTCTTGATTAATAGTAGTAATTTTAGAGAGAAACCAGCTTGAATTAAATTTAGTTATTACGGTTGATTCCGTCGTTTGAAGATCTGGATCTAAAACTGCTGCAAGAGGAGTGGGATACGTTATTGAAGCATTAATGCGTTCGAGTCTTTCAACTTTGTCAAATAAATACTGTGTACCATCACTATCAATAACTGTAAATGTAGCAATTTCTCCTTTTGTATCTATGGTATGACTGATGGATAATTCCTGATAGGGCAGCATTATGATACTTTGATTGGTTCCGTTTACATCAAACACGAACTTTCCATATTTATCTCCAAAGGAAAAATAAAAAATGTCAGGTTCGAGATCATTCATTCCATCAAGCATAAGTCCTTTATATTTAGACTTCATGTCTGCTATTGATTTACTTACATAGGTCCAGTCTGTGTTGTTAAAATCAAAATTTTTTAATACTTCGTATTTACCCGACCAAAATCTTCCTATTCTGGGGTGTTCACCACTAGGCGAAATATCAAAAGGACGATCTTCTATTCTAGGAATATTTTCATACCTATTATAATCATCAGGAATATCTCTTACTGAACGTGTAATTACTCCCCCTACTACTAAAGACCACGACAGACCTACATTTGATGCTTCCTGTTCAACTTTCACGCCTCCTGCGTCATAAGTAAGAGTAATTGGTAGTTCTATATTTTTAAGTTTAATATTCCATAAAGGAATATTGATTTGTGGAATACCCGTATATGTGCTCACGGGCTTATCTATGTAATTTACTAAAGATGATGTAGTTGGTAGAGGGGGCATAATTGTTTGAGTCTGTGCCCATATCTTTCCTATACAAAGCAATTGCAAACCAAAAGCTACTAGGATCTTTCTATTCATGTGAAACTATTTAAAAAAGGTAGTCGTGTTTTAAAAGTGCAAATCATAAAGAATTGGTTAACTCTCCTAAGTAGACAAGGAACCACTCGCGATCATTAAAAATCTAATGAATTAAGTTATTCTTATGATATGATTCACCTTAATAATTAGGTTAGGTAGACTTTTTTACAAAAGGAGTGTACTTTCCAACCTCAAAATGGAGATAGGACTCAACCCAAGACTAAGGATCAACTTCTTAATCTTCGGGTACATCTTTGGTTTTATGCATATGGCCTAATGGATTTCTTTTCTTAGATTATTACTATTTTTTATATTTCATCGGATGTTGCCCATCAATAGATTGGTCCACTTAATACTCACAACGACGGATGACTATCAGTCTGTAACTGGCAGCAGTTGCAAACTGCCTTTTTATCGTTCGTTCCAAGTGGTGTCCTTAGGACGAACACTTGGAACAGTGGGGAATTTGGGCAAAGCAAGAGCCGCTTAGCAGGCTAAAGGCCCACAGAAGTTGTAGATGTTTTCGCATATTATTTTAATAACTTTGATAATAGAGGCCTAGCTTTCAAAAATTTTGATAAAAAACACATTTTTATGTACATTCATTATACTCCTCGTAAATATGATCTTCTTAAATCAAGTCCGCCGATGTCATTTATCATACTTATAAATAAAATTAAGACTAATATTTACATAGCATTTTGCCTTATTTAGTGTCTGCTTTATACTTAATACATTAAATGCAATAAAAATGATATATGTACTGATAAATCATATGTACTTTATTTTAATTTCTCTATAAAATATTGATAAAAAAACAATTCTAATTAATGACCTTATTAACGCATCATAATCAATATATTGAAAATTATCTGAAGTCATGTATATATAGATATAATGATCTGTTATTATATATAATAAAATACCTATTGAGAAATATAAGAAAACTTTAATTTTAAAAATGTATTTAATGCACATTGTATAAAATAAAAGTTTTATAAATAGAAATGGAAGTATGAATATTAAAAAGTATAAAATCGTATTCCCACTTAAGATGTTATCAATTTCAAGCAATTTATTATTTGTATCTTTTGAGAATAGACACAAATAAAAGAACAATTCACAAACAATGTTGTACAGAAAATATTTTTTATTATTCATTATAAGAGATTTAATTACGTTTATAGAATCTAGATGGATAATAAGGATAATTTGCTCTATTGTTAGCCCCCGAGATAGCAGTAGGGGAAGTCAACATAGGTACGCTATGCGTTTTCCCATAGGATGGCTGTGGGTAATGAAAAAGTTGAATACCATTTGCTGTGAGCGTCGCTGAAGGAAAAATATTTGTATAAGCACTTAGTGAAACTTGGCCTTGATTACTTATGTTCAGGTTTAATTTTTGTGCTACATCAACTATTCTATAGCCCATTGTTGACATTCCTATTTCTTCAATCCTATTTACACTCGCATGTTGTTCAAAGTTTATTGAATAACTGTTGTTAGATTTGACAAGGGTGTATAAATTATTACTTCCTCCTTCTCCAGGATAATAGTCTCTTGCTGACCCTCCTATTGGTGTTGATCCAATAACAACGTTTTTAGTCGCTGTAATTCCTGTTAGTTCTCCACTTGTATTTTCTGAGCCGGTTATAGTAAGAGTAGACGTGAGTTTGTCACCTGTTGGTATATCTCCTAGAGGACCATCCCATAATTTTTCATCTATATAACTATTAAATACTAAATTTAAAGTTTTGCCTAAATAGGTTTCTCCAGCTTTAGTGGATTCTTGAGAATTAGCGTCTTTATCCCAGTAAATATTTTTGTTTTTATCTAATACCCAATCCTTTGCTTCCATTCCATCGGGATCAATGAAGCGGAATGGGTTATTAAAGGCATAGTTAAAAGGGGACCATCTTCTCATCTTTTCACTTAGAGGATCAATACTCATCCATCGTCCAATAGCAGGATCATACTGCCGAGCCCCATAATCCAGAAATCCCGTTTTCGGCTGTAACTCTTTGCCATTATAAAGATACTTATTCGTGCCCATCGTTTTCGGGATCGCTAGCCCAAAAGCAAAGTACTCCGTCTCCTGCACCTTGTTGCCATTCTCATCTAACACCACCCGTACGTTGCCCAAATGATCCTTGAGGTAGTACTCCACCGCATAACTCGTCCCATTGTTACTCACCCGAATCTGCCCTTCTTCGGTAGCTATCCGCGTCAAATAATCATTTTCATCGTATTCAAAGATACCCGCGTATTTGGTATGAAACACCCCCTTCCGCGTCATCCGTAGCTTGCTGCCTGACCCGTCGTAGTCGTAGGTTAGGATGGTGTCCGTTTCAACCTTGCCTATCAGATTCAACAGGTTGTACTTGATGCCCCCAGCCGCAATACCCCGGTTGGCATCCTGAATCAAGTTCCCTGCCGCATCATAACTATAATCGTTGCTGCTACCACTGTTCCCGTTGTTAAAACCCGCCGCATTATTTGTCCCATCGGTTACTTTCAACAACCGGTTCCCAGTATTGGTATAATCATAGCTCAGCTGATCCCAAGTACTCCCATTGCCTGAACGGTTGAGCGAGAGAATATTGCCGTTGCGATCGTAGGAAGGAATACTCTCCTGGTAGGTATTGTCCAGAATACCCGTTGCCGTCTTCAACCGACCGGCTCCATCGTAGGTATAGTTAAAGCCCGTCCAGTCATTGGCATTCTTCTTCCAGAGCAACTGGGCAATGTTCCCGTTTTTCTGAGCCGTCGCTCCCGAACTTACCTGATCGTAACGCAGATCAATGCCAAAGTTGTCCCCCCCACTGCTTTTACCCAGGATCGTACTTAAAAACGCTCGGGGCGTATACTTGTAGTCTAACTGCTCGCGAAACTGCGTCGCATTCACCGAGTGTAAAAACGTTTGCTGAAGCTGACCGATCCCATCGTAGCGGTGAGCCGCCAGCGTTACGTCTTTTTGCAGAACATCTCCTTTTTTCACCACATAACGCGTCGACAGTAGCCGGTCCGCCTGATCGTAGCTGTAGAACTTCTCTACGCTGTGAATACCCGAGGGAAGATTCTGCTTTACTAACTCAGCCAGCACGTGCCCGTCAAAGCGAAGCTGACGGGCATGCACCTCTTTGGCATCCCCCGAAAAACCGTACAGATCGCGAATGGTCTCGATGACCTGTTGACGATCGTTGTAGTAGTGCGTAGTAAAATACCATTTGCTACTGGGCTGATTGGATTCCGCCTGTAGAATACGCGTAGCCGTCACCGTCACTAGTCCCTGCGTAGCTGTCGTCGCACTACTGCCCGCATAGGACTCGAAACCAGGCTGGCTATATTGTTCTAAACTTGTCGAAGTAGGATAACTATCATAACGCGTACGAGTCAGGGGAACCTGAGTACTGCCAATCACCTCCCCCGTTTCCAGGGGACGATTAAGCCCGTCATACGTATAATACGTCGTACGACCCCGGGCATCCGTACTCGTAGCCAGCAGATCCCGCTCATTGTAAGTAAGGCTGGTTTCCCCACCCCCCGGAATCAGCTTCCGACTCAGCAACCCCTTCTTGTTATACGTATAACGGAAGGCAAATAAGTTGACATCCTGCGTAACCTGATACTGGGGTTGCAACACGAAGCTCAGCTGACCTAAACTATTGTACACGTAATAGGTATCTAACGTTTCATTGGCGTATACCCGTTTCAGAATCACCCGTCCAGCTTTATCCTTGTATTCTCTCGCCTTGTTTCCATCCTCATCCTTCGTCTCCGTGTAGGAAAGTGCATTCGCAGGATACGTCTGACTTTGCCCTAAGCTAGGAGGCGTATTCTCACTACTGCTCAGGCTAACCGTATAGAAATTAACCTCACTAGCCGCATTCGTTTGATAGCTAATGTTTACGGCAGTACTGCTGCCTCCCGCATACTGCTTGAGCGGACGGCTCAGTGACGAGGCTTCATATTCCGTCTGCGTAAAACCTCGGGTATTGGGGTAATTGAAGTTCGAGGAGTTATAAAAGGCATTGGCTGCATCGGCCGCTCCACTTTGATAGCTGCCATTCCCATACGCTGGATAAGGCAGGTAGGATTTACTAACCCGGCCCAGGGCATCGTATTCGATATGCGAAATAATATCCTGGGGAGCCGAACTGCCCATGAGGGGACTGGCCTGAATGGAAATGCTTTGCAGGGGTCTGCCTAAGCCGTCCAGGTATTGCACTTGTTGACTCGCCTCTTTCACGTTCGTAGCAAGGGACGTTTGGCGAGTTTTATAAGTACGGGATAAAATGAAGTTCTGATCCGTGCTCTGAGCTCCTAGGTGAAGAGTAAAAAACAGGGAAAATAAACTAACGTATAAAACTATACGACAATAGGATTTCGCATCCATAAATGATGGACAGGTAGGTGGTCAGGCAATGGGCAATAACTGATCAGATATACCTCAAGTAAAGCAAAGCATACCCTGGCAAACTAGCATACACTAGCTTACTTATATAAAGAGAAATTTCCGATTGAAAGATCAGTGGATACCGAAACAATGGAAGGGTAAAAGGTACAGAAGTTTCATAAGCGTTAGGCGGTGGAATCGTTAGATTTTAATGCAATTCTAATTTGTTTTTTCTGAACAACCAATTAAAATTTATTTTTTTTAAAAAGCTTGAGAAAGTAACTTAGCAAAGAGACTTTTCATTGGATCTAGTCATCAAATTCTGGATATAATAAGAACTGAAATTCAATTAGTTAAGCAAGTAAAAAAATAAAATTAACAAATGATTACACTGCTTTAGTATAGCATGTATGATTAATAGATAGACTTAAAATAAAGCTTTTGAAATAAATTTATAAAATAGTGTCAGGTAAAAAAAATATGGCTAGATAGGCTTTAAACTAGACAATCCAAGTAACTAATTCAGCTGGTATTTATTACATACAGCGGCCTATTCTTGGATTAGATCCCACTCAAACTTTAACTGATTGGCCGCCTAACATTTGATGTTAGCTTTACACCATAGATATGACTTATTGTAAATCTTAGAAAAAAGACAGGCATTAAAGGTTATCTAAAAATGGTATTTGAAACAAAATAGGAAGATAGTACGTAGGCATCTCGTTACATTCGAGCTAACAGATAAGATAATACATTATTACTAGCAACCCCTACCTCCCTGTCATCCAAAGCGAAGCGTAGAAACTTGCTTACTTTTCTATGTATTCTCAACTAAGGAAAGTGATCTCAAATTCTAAGTAAGTTCTCTCCCTGCATTCGAGAGGTCAATTTGGAAAACTAGTCTATTTCTCGAACGGGGCGAAAGAACTTATGTATCTTTCTGCGATTCTCAATTGGTGAAGCTTTTTGACGCCTGTTGGGTTGAATGTAGCAAGCCAAAATTAAGGTACTCATCAATTCAGTATGGCTACCCCAGCCCACTTGAATTGCTTGAATCAAACGATACGATTAGACTGCCAAGCCCTTAGCGGAAGAATATAATGCCCTGAACACCATCAAGTGTTCAGCTTGTCTTTCAAATCGACTGAAGGGTATAGTACGAGCACTGTCTGCTCATCAACTGGTTTTCCTTAATAAACAATGAAGCCGCTATTTTCATTTGTAGCACCTTATCCTAAGAAACCTTGCTTCAGATCGTACAACGTTAAATGAAGTTAGTGTGGAAAGTGTTTGAAGCCCTATCCCTTGAAGCTATTCCTGAAAAGAGGGGTTGTCTAGCCCGTGCGAGAGTACTCTTATACTCTAGTCACTACGCTTGTCTTCAATTTTTGCTTCGGTAAGCTCTATCTTTACACCGTAAAGCGGTTTGCCTATTATTTCTTCTGAATGCAGAGTTAGGCTTCTTCTACTTAATTAGAGGACCTATTAGCCTGCTCACAGAGACCTAAAGACTATGAATGAATTTTTTCTGTATTTACAGCTCGGTTTTGATCATATAACGGATCCCAATGGGTATGATCACATTATTTTTATCATAGCCCTTTGTGCCATTTACCAATTAAAAGACTGGCGGAAGGTGCTCATTCTGGTTACGGCTTTTACCTTGGGGCATAGCGTAACCCTGGCTTTGGCCACGCTCAACTATATTCAGTACCGAACCGAAGTCATTGAGTTTCTTATCCCCATTACCATCTTACTGACCGCCTTCACGAATATCTTTCAGAAGACCTATCCCGATAGTCTGTTCATTGAAGATGTTCCGCAAAATCCGGTTCCTCGTTATTTAATGGCCCTATTCTTCGGTTTAATTCATGGGATGGGCTTTTCGAATTATTTGAGAAGCTTACTAGGCCGGGAAGCCTCTATTCTTAAGCCCTTATTGGCATTCAACTTAGGACTAGAACTGGGTCAGCTACTGATTGTCTTAATTATTTTAACTATTTCATGGGTCTTGATCTCTCTATTTAAAGTAAGAAAACACGATTGGAAACTGATTCTCTCGGGAGCGGTTGCCGGCATTGCTCTTATTCTCATCAAAGAATCCGATTACTGGCAGGAGTTGATGGGCCATGTCCCTGAATGATAAGCTTATTCTGTGCAAAGAAGAAGGGAACCCAATATGATTGAGTTCCCTTCTTCTTTAAGTAGTATATGACCAATCAAATAAAACAATTTTATCGGGTCTATTAATAACCACGGTAATCAAGTACAGTGACAACCGTCTTCCAGATAATTTGCATTTCCAGACCAACCGTCCAATTCTTGATGTAATATAAATCGTACATCAGTTTGTGACGGGCATCTTTGGCTCCAGCTCCGTAAGGGTACATCACCTGAGCATAACCCGTGATACCGGGTTTAATCAGATGCCGGGTTGAGTAATGAGGAATCACTTCTTCAAAACTTTCTGTAAAAACCCGACGCTCAGGACGTGGCCCTACCAAAGAGATTTCTCCCCGAAAAACACTAAGCAACTGAGGTAATTCGTCAATACGAGTGGCCCGCATAAAAGCACCGTATCTAAAAACCCGCTTGTCTTTTTTGCTGGAAAATTGAGCACCTGCGGCTTCGGCATCCAAACGCATGGAACGAAACTTAATACAATCAAACTCTCGCTGATTTAAACCTACCCGGCTCTGCCGATAGAATATAGGTCCTGGGGACTCCTGAGCAATTTTAATTCGACTCAGTAACCACAATGGGCTGGATATGGCAAGTAAAACCGACGAAACAGAAAGGTCAATGACGTTCTTACAAATATTTTGAAATCGGTTGTTCGTCTGAATATTACTTAACTTAGGATTATTTTCATTATACGATTCTGGAATATAGACCTTCTTTAAATATTTCTCACAGAAGTCATAAACAGTCGTAATCTTAATGGTCTTATTATGGCTTACGGCAAACTCATAGATAATACGGTAACGTTCATCATACTCGGGGTTTGCAACCAGATGCACATCGTCGTATTCTTCAAAAAGCGGAGCAATAGCCTCCTGAATCAAATACATCTCATCAACATAGCGTGGAATCAGTACTACTTCCTTATACTGAGACAGTAACCATCTTAAATCCTGCTTTTGCAGAAAGTAATCATACCCCGTAAACAAAACAACTTTGCTTTTCGAAGTACGCTTACTTTTGAGATGATGAATAAACTGATGATAGGTTGGATATAAACGTGTAGCCATAAAATAAGTTAATTTCGCTTCATAGGAGGAAGTACTAATTTCAAATAATAGCTTATAATCTAAATAGAGGAAATTGCTATCGATGGCAGTCGCCAGCTAATATAAGGTACAACCGTGAGACATCCAATGCATTTCTTAACAATTCTTAAAAACTAATCATGAATACTAATTTCGAGGCTCAAATTGTAAAAAAATTTAAAATACCAAATCAGGACATTACGATAGCAATCATTGGATTAGGATACGTAGGATTACCACTAGCAGTAGCCTTTGGAACTAAATACAAAACGATAGGATTCGACATCAATCACCTCAGAATCAAAGAATTAAAGAATAAAAATGATTATACTCAGCAGCAAACCACACATCAGTTGCAACAGGCTTCTTTGCTCGAATACACTGACAATATAAATGACATAAAATCTGCTGATATTTATATTATTGCTGTTCCTACGCCAGTAGATATTTATAAACAACCAAATTTATATCATTTATTAACATCTACTAGTTTTATAGGCAAAATACTTAAAAAAGATGATATTGTTATCTATGAGTCGACGGTATACCCAGGGTGCACAGAGGAAGACTGCATCCCCATTCTGGAACAGGAAAGTGGGTTAATTTATAACCAGGATTTTTTTTGTGGTTATTCTCCTGAACGCATTAACCCTGGTGATTCTTCCCGCCCCATCACCTCGATTAAAAAAGTAACATCTGGCTCTACGCCCGAAGTAGCCGACTACATTGACAAGCTATATCAAAGCATCATCACCGCAGGTACTTTCAAAGCTAGCTCTATTCGAGTGGCAGAGGCAAGCAAAGCCATTGAGAATGCTCAACGAGACGTTAATATTTCCTTCATGAATGAGCTTGCTTTGCTATTCGACAAACTTAATATTGATACGCATGAAGTGCTGGAAGCCGCAGCAACAAAATGGAATTTTCTCAACTTCAAACCGGGCCTGGTAGGTGGGCATTGCATTGGAGTGGATCCTTACTATCTACTCCATAAAGCGGAAAGTGTAGGGTATCATCCGCAGGTATTACTTTCTGGACGAAGAATTAACGATCAGATGGGGGTCTATATCGCCAATAAAGTCGTTAAACTCATGATTCGAAAAGGACACAAAATTGACGAAAGCCGAGTACTCATTCTAGGAATAACCTACAAAGAGAACTGTCCGGATACTCGTAACAGTAAAGTCATTGATGTTATTCAGGAACTTCAGGAGTTTGGATTACAGGTAGATATCTGGGATCCTGTCGCTTCTCAAGCAAAAGTCAGCCTCGAATTAGGTATAAACCTAATCCCTGAACCTATACATACTTATGAAGCTGTTATACTGGCTGTTGCACACACACCTTTTTTAACCATGAACTGGAAAAAGATTAGCAACGCTGATACGATTATTTATGATGTAAAATCTGTATTAGACAAAAGTATGGTAAGCGGACGACTGTAGATACTCAAAATTTTAAACCCCATTTTTTAAAGTAAACAAACGCCCCCTCGATGTTATAATACATCAGTTTAAAGTTCTTATACGAACCTTTGGCAAAGTGATGCGTAATCGTAGCTTCTGGATAATAGACCGTTTTAGCATAGCTAAGCGTACGATACGTAATATCGGCGTCTTCCATGTACATAAAAATTCGTTCATCAAAACCGCCTACCTTTTTCAATGTCTCATTGCGAAAAAACATGAAACATCCTGATAAATAAGGTACATTTTCAATAATACTATTATAAGTATGATCTCTATATTCGAATTTATCTAGTTTCTTCTTAAATAATTTACGTATACCGTTCGGCATAAATCTACGTAGAATCAATATGGAAAGCGAAGGCGGATTTTTACAAAGGTATTGAGTCTCGCCATTCGGATACATTACTTTTGGCATCAGTAGTCCGTATTCTCGGTGAGCACTAAGAAAAGAATAAATTTTTTCAAGCGTTCCCTTGGAAAAATACACATCTGGATTCAAAACCAGGTGGTATTCCGCACTACATGCCTGAGAAAGCTTTATTCCAATATTGTGAGCTTTCCCAAAGCCTAAATTAGAGTTATTGAATATATATTCAATTCGACTATCCATGGCTAGTATCCGAATAGAATCTTCAGGTGAATTATCAATTATAAATAATTTGACAACTAATTCGGTATCTAAAAAACTATCGATTGCTTCCTTTAAAACTTTTTTATCGTTGCTATAGGTTACAATTGTTGCTGTAATTTGCATAAACTGTTTTAGTTTTCTAAAAGTAGTAAGTCAAATAATTGTTTCCAATTATTTGTAAATGGCAGATTAACCACAGGTTTAGTATTCCCATGCCAAATACTACTGTCATTATTAATAGCTCCTTCCATTAAACTAGCTAACTGCTCAGCAGAATCAGGATTAAAAAAAGATATGTTTTCATAATCACCAACAGTTTCACGAGCGTAACTTAAATCAGCAGAAATGATATATCTATTAAGAAGTTTGCATTCAGTCAAAGGAAGGCCCCAGGTCTCTAATTTAGACGGAAATAAAAGTATTTCTGATTTTGAATATTCGTCAAACAGCTTCTCTCTCGGTAATATCCCTAGAAATTTGATGTTATCTATAGAAGATGCTTGTTCATAAATTTTACTTGCATATTCATTTTCATTACCTGATATCGTGAATTTTACCTCAAAATTTTTTAGTCCTTTCTTATTTAACAATAGGACTGCCTCTACTATAACTTCATAGTTTTTAAATACTCGTGGAAAAGCAGGATATATAAAAGTAATTTTTTCTCTTCTTTCCAAGTAATTCAATGAAGTTGTTTGCGTATTAATACCTGAAGGATAGGCAACAATAATTTTGTCTATAGGTAATAAAAACTTTTTATAAAATTCGTCACGTATCCATTTTTGTTGCACCACAACAAAATCATTACTCTTAATATTTATTTTATAGAGGAAATAATAAAATGCAGAAAATAAAACATGCTTATAATCATATTTCAATTCCTTTAATGACGGTTTATAGAAAATGGAAGGATTATGGCAATAGACAGCCTGTTTAAAACATGAAGTTAATAGTGGAGAAGTATCATGCAACGAAAACCATAAGTAAGGTTTTATTTTTTTAGACTCTCGGTTAAAATAGATATATTCATAGTAGACTCTGTATAACCAACTTTTTCTAGATAGTGGCAATTCAATCAATTCTATATTCGAATAATCAGGCAGTAGTTCTTTTTTATGAATATATACCTTTACATGGTAAGATTCAGAGAAATATTTATTCAACGAATCCAGACATTCTTTTAGAATAGTTAACGGGCCTCCTTCAAATATATTTATAGCGGAGATAACAATTGTTGGTATAATTATTTCTCCCATTTTAATGAAATTGAATTAAAGGCCTTTACTACTTTAGCAGGATTTCCTGCGGCTATACAATGAGGTGGTATACTTTTACTGACGACAGAATTTGCACCAATGATTGTGCCTTCACCTATAGTAACTCCTGGCAATATTGTTACCAATTCACCAATCCAAACATTTTTTGCTATGTGGACTTTACTACCAGTCACAATTCTAGTTTTTGGGACGGAATCAGGATGGCTATGTAACTGATCCCCTGAATAAATTCCATGATTGTGATCTGTTATAAAAACTTTACTGGCAATAAGGACATTATCTTCAATCGTAATGCCATGTACACAACCAATATGCACATAATCATTTACTTCGACGTTTTCGCCAATCACTAACTTCGGTTCTGAAAAACCCGCTATATGCTCACAATCCAATCTTAATCCAACACCAGATGTAAATCCTTTACCTATTTTTATTCTATTTTTTCCTTTAATATAAATTGGAAATCTGATGATACGAGCCTGAGGGTAAAAAATCTTGGTTAATAAAAAATTACATACCAGCCGAAACAACCCATAAAATGTATTGTCAGACCATATTTTTTTAAAATTTCCCATAATTAGTTAAGGCCCAGTAATGTTTTCCAGTTATCATAAAATATACTTGGAGCAAAACGTTTACCATCTATAATGGCCATTTTACTATAGTTAATTCTTAAATTCACGTTTCCCATTAGATCTATTATAGCGTCCGCCAGCTTGATGTAGTTCTGAGGTTCAATTAATATCCCATCTTGTTTATTGATGATAATCTGTCTGGGTCCAGTATCACAATCAAAACTAACGATAGGCAAACCAAAGCATTTTGCTTCTATTAAGATCAAAGGCAAACCTTCGTACCTCGAAGACATAACAAACAAAGCCGCCTCTTTAAAATGGTCGATTACATGTAAGGAAGGGGCTACAAACTCAATACTATCGCTTAGAATCAAATCATTAACTTGCTGATATAATTGTTCTTTCTGGTCCCCCTCTCCTACTATTCTTAATTTCCAATCTGGATGTTTTTTATTTACAATTTCCCAAGCTTTGATTAATAAATCAATGCCTTTTTGATTAGTTAATCTACCTATATTCAAAACACACTTAGACTGCGAATTGTATTCATGTCCACCCACATCAATTGGTACCGGATTTGAAATAACAAGCACTCTTTTTGCATGAAATTTTTGTTGATAGTAAATTCTATCTTCATCTGTAAGTACCACTATTTTATCTGAAAACTTAGAAGCTAATAATTTAGACAAATAATTGACGTAAAAATTATGGTATACTTTGGCATTAAAATGTTCCCATGAAATAATTTTACTATGTTTACCCAGACTAGCAGGAATAGTTTCTAGGCATAAGTTAACCCCTACATTTATTATAAAGTCCGGTTTAATTTCTGCAATGATTGATCTATATATTTTTATTGTAGTTAAGTATTTTTTATAAATATTTATATCTAAGTCAGTATATATCGAATAAATATTTATTCTATCATCTAATTGATAAAAGCTTTTATTTCCTCCCCTTTTAGAAATAATATATACATTTACGCCAATACTAACCAAATAATTACTTAATGTTGCTGTTAAACGTTCCGTACCTCCTGTTCCATTAAGCGTGTCTATATAGAAACAAATTCTCATATATTATTCCGGGCAGTATTATAACTTGTTGAAAATTGGTAAGGTGACGTTTTAATTATCTCGTATAATACAAGTGAAAAAACGTAGGTTATACTAAGAAAAAATATTCTCCAAAACATATAGTTTGAAAACATAATTATGTCATCTATTAATAGATGTGAGAAGAATGCCATTATAGCCATAATGAAATAATAAAAAAACTTGATCTTTTTAAAGTCTATTATTTTATATAATTCTCTCAAGTATCCCACTATAAAGCCTATAATAGCTGAATAAACAATAGCACCGTAGAATCCAAAAAAGTGCAATGATATGTAATTATATCTAGAATTAGCACCGGTGTTGGTTCCATTCTCACGAACGCTGTAATAATAATCAAAAACATCAACACCAATAATTTCTGGAGGCTTAATATTAAAACCTAAATATTTTAAGATTGTGCCCCACCCTGGGTAAAAGGCATAGTGAATAAAAGACTTCTCATTGATACTGGCTAAAACATCATCATTATAACCGAGTAAAAATATATCACCACTAATTAATACACGAAGATATAAAAGGCTTACGGCCGAATTAAAGTCCGTTCCAGCTAGAATCATAATAATCACTACGGGAAACGAAATGAATAATGCCAGATTAAAAATCGATAGCTTTATTTGTTTAGCTTCCCCTTTTAAGACTGCAGGATAGACAATAACAAAGTACTGAAAAAACAAGCCAAATATAGCACTTTTAGAACCATTGGCTAAAGTTGCTATACACAAAAGGGATATAGCTACAATATTGATCAAATTCAAAGATTTCTTTAGTAGGAATGTTTTATAAAAGATAGTAAAAGCTAAGATTAACCTATATGAAGTCACGAAAGCCATTAATATACCATGTCCTTCATAGATATTAACGTGGTTTATCATTTCATCACTACTGAATAGAGCCAGACCAAGAGATTTTATGTTAATAGATTCTGAAACAATATAAATAACACAAACTATAGTAGCAAAAACTTCAAATAATGCCTTATCTTTTTCAATTACCGTATCATAGCTATTTTTAAACACTTTAATTTTAGGAACATACATTGACGAATAAATACCTATAAAGAAAGCAATTTCAGTAGTAATAAAAGACCATTTATACTTTGAATCAAGATAACCTTCATTATATAAAAAATATACGCATACTGCACTACTAATCATATTTAGTATAGAAAAAAATAAAGGATCAAATATTCCCCAATAAATTTTTCTATAAATAAAAAGATAAACAATCGTCACTATTATATGTACTAGTATATAATAGTTAAATTTATCTAACAGTAACAAGGAAAATGAATAATGATCCATATCTATTAACGCAAAAAACTTGCCATCATACGCCTACATTGAGCATATAGGTTGACAGACATCCCCAAATGTTTATTGATAATAGAGTTAATTTCTTCGGCATAATGCTTATCATTATTGGTAGAACTGACTCCTTGCTCGTTATAGATACTAATAATGTCTTCTATATAGCTAAATTTATCTGCATATAAACCATATAGTTTAATATTATATACGTGATCCGCAAAAATCGGGTAATTCAAATCGTATAAATTATTTTTGTACATGTTCTTTGGATAAAAAATAGCCTGATGAGATATATTCCCATAAGCTAAACGCCATTTATTAGTTTTACCGTTATATTTAATATTTGATTGCTTCAAATAAGTATTACCGTAATACAATATTCCTCCACTTTTAAATTTACCAGATATATTCTCTATTGTATTAGTACTATATAACAGATCATCAGCACCTAAAAACAGTAACCAATCGCCTGTAGCCATTCCTAAAGCCTTATTCATAGCATCATATATACCCTTATCTTTCTCACTAACCCATAAAGATAGTTCATTACTATATTTTTTTATTATTTCTAGAGTCCCATCTGAAGATTCTCCGTCTATAATAATATATTCTATATTTCTATAGGTTTGACTTAAAACGCTACTTATAGTAGCTTCAATTGTCTCAACTGCATTATAGACGACAGTAACAATAGTTATTTTTGGATGACTCATTTTATTTTCTAATCAGCTGTTTATAATTCTTATTTTTCATAACTTAACATATATAAAATCTAAATAATAATCTTTAGCAGATTTTATTATTTTCATTATACTAGTGATTGATAAATATCTACAGTTTTTTCAACAGTCGTTGCCCAATTAAACTTTTTAGATCGTTCTAGAGCAAGATTTTTATATTTATTTCTTAATTCTGAATCGTATAAAAATAGTTTTACTGCTTTATGGATACTATGCGGGTCTTGAGGATCAATATACAAAGCAGCATCCCCTCCTACCTCAGGTAAAGAACTTATGTTACTCAATACTACTGCACAGCCGCAGTTAAAAGCTTCTAAAGTAGGTATTCCGAATCCTTCATATCTACTAGGGAAAACAAACATCAAAGCATTTGAATAGAGGCTTGCTAAACCTTCGTCACTAGTGATAGGCCTATAAGAAATTTGGTTCTCTATACCTAATTTCTTAAAATACTCTATTTCTTTAGCATCAAAGCTTCCCCCGCCTGCACAAATTACACGAATATTTTTGTCTAATTTCAGTAACTCCGAAACCGACTCAATGAAAATTGAAAAATTTTTATATGCCCCTCGATTACCAACGAATAAAATATATGGTAAGTTAGATAAGAGTTTATCAGGTACACTCTTATCTTTTAACGAACTTGCCAAGTAGACAACTTCTATCTTGGCAGGGTCTATTTTGTAATAATCTATAATATCATTTTTTGTGGATTCTGAAATTGCTATAACTTTTGATGCTTTATTTAATAAAAGTTTATTAGCCTTAATCAGATTATCAACCCCCGTTAGGTAGTCAGGATATTCATGCCCAAATTTTTCATGAATTAAATCATGAAAGGTCAGCACAAAAGGTTTTTTAAATATCTTTTTTTCAACAAAATAAGTATCGTAATAAGTTGGATGAAATACATCAAAATCATTTTCTCTTATTCGTTGTATACTGTATTTTTTATTTAAAAAACTTTGCAAAGATCCTTTACCTTTGTAATTATAAAACAACTTCTTACTGTACTTAAAAATATCCTTATCATCAGTAAATACATTTTCAGAGTATTTAATAGTATTTTCTATTTCATGACCCAAGCTTTTTATTCCTCTTGATAATTCATAAAAATACCTAGAAATACCCCCAAATTTTTGATTACTATAAATCTGATGATCAAAAAGAATCTTCATATTCGAATATTTCAATTAAAAAACTCATTTAGTATTTTTTTGAATCTACGATATCTTAATACCCAAATATTTGGATTTGAAAACTGATTTCTCAAAGCATATTCTGTAGCCTCGGCACATTCTATAATAAAGGAGGGGTGTTCTAATTCTAGAAGCTGGCCAGCCTTTATTTCATTATGCATATAATCCTTACTTTGAGTATGAGTAGCCCTTTCATCAAAACCAATATTCATAACCAAATTAACATTGGGCAAAATACATAACCCATTATTAATCCATATACTGTAAGTCCATGGGAAGGCCCATGAGCTAATTTTCCAGCTATGAACCATTTCGAAATTCTTTAGCCAATACTTTCTATCTTTTTTTTTAATAAAGAGATCATCTATAGCCTTCGACTTTTTGAATTTTGGAAAGGACGTCATATCAGCGTCATACAATTTCCAAGCTCTACGCCAACTGGCCCATCCCCACACATGACAAATCTTTGTAAAATAATAAGAGCCCTCCCCTCGCTGTTTCCCATTCTGAAAGTTCACTCCACCAATATGCATTACCTCTGTATGATGCTCATAGCGATACAACAACTCACGACAAAAGCTAAAAAAGCTTGCGTCAGGAACGCAGTCATCCTCTAAAATGATGCCCATCGGCTCCTGTTCGAAAAACCAGCTAATGGCAGAACTCACGGCTAAACCACACCCTAAGTTCTTCTGCCGTACTAGTGTCTTTACCTCACAGGGCCAATCCACTCCTTTCAATATAGCCAGACACTGACTAACTCTTTCCGCATCTAATGGATGAGTCCCTCTTGGACCATCCAATGCTACGTATAATGCCTTTGGTTGTACCTCTCTAATCTTTGCAAATACCTGAACTGATAAATCAGGCCTATTGAACATTAAAAATAAAACCGGGACGTCCAGGTAATTTGCATTATTCATAAGTTTCAATAGGTTGGTAATAATGATCTAGTAATGAGTATACTTTTACTTCATAAGTCTTAGCTTTTTCTTTATTTTAATATATCGTAAATACCAAATATTTCTGCTATTAGAGACTGTCTTTAATGAGAATTTCGTAGCTTCTATATCTTCTTCAATTTTATCTGGATGAACTATTTTTAAAAGTGGCTGAGTTACTTTATTGCTATAAATTACATCGTCTGTCTTTGTATGAGTTGCCTCACTTATAAATCCTATATTAGTGATCAAGTTTTGATTAGGTAATATGCATAAACCTTTATGGCTCCATATGGTATAGACCCACTGATAATCCCAAGTATTTATTTTCTTATTTAAAACTAGCTTAAAGTTATCAATCCAGAGTTTCTGATTCTTTTTCCCTTCTATTACTTCGCTAATACTATTATTTGCTTCAAACTGAGTGAAATCAGCCATTTCATAATCATATAGTTTCCAAGCTCTACGCCAACTGGCCCATCCCCACACATGACAAATCTTTGTAAAATAATAAGAGCCCTCCCCTCGCTGTTTCCCATTCTGAAAGTTCACTCCACCAATATGCATTACCTCTGTATGATGCTCATAGCGATACAACAACTCACGACAAAAGCTAAAAAAGCTTGCGTCAGGAACGCAGTCATCCTCTAAAATGATGCCCATCGGCTCCTGTTCGAAAAACCAGCTAATGGCAGAACTCACGGCTAAACCACACCCTAAGTTCTTCTGCCGTACTAGTGTCTTTACCTCACAGGGCCAATCCACTCCTTTCAATATAGCCAGACACTGACTAACTCTTTCCGCATCTAATGGATGAGTCCCTCTTGGACCATCCAATGCTACGTATAATGCCTTTGGTTGTACCTCTCTAATCTTTGCAAATACCTGAACTGATAAATCAGGCCTATTGAACATTAAAAATAAAACCGGGACGTCCAGTTGCATAAAATATGATATTAGGATTCGGTATTTAAATATGTATAGTATTCAATAGGGCTAGAGAACTCATTAAACAGCACTATTTAATGACTAATAAATTTAGTTATTTAAAAGGTACATTTCAGCTGTATATTTTATTCACATTAAAAAAAACAATAAAAAAAATTTACACTTTATCTATAATAAATAGATGTTTAACTTGGGTATAAACTCTTGTAAGAACTACTACTACTAGTCCTATTATTAAAAATACTATTACTCCTATAGCCACTGTCTTAATTAATCCCGTTCGGGTGAATTCTAAAGGCAAAATAGGGTAATCTACAATTTGTAATAGTATAGGCTGCCTTTGCATAGCCATCTTAGTCATCTGTAAATTTTTTGTTAGTTCTGCTAATAAGGCTTTATTAGTCTCAGCATCAACAACCCTTCTTTGCGATTCCACTCTTACTACTTGTTGCGACGGATTTGCATTCGGTGTATTGTCTATGGCTACCGCTACCCCTCGTATGGAAGCATTTAAAGTATTTTTAACAGAGTCGACCTGTCTCTGCAAAATTTCTACGTTTCTTAGATCATTATTACTTTTCGTTTCTTTATAAAACAATGAAACCTGATTCATTAATTCGTCCATAAACGTTTTACAAAAAACCTGGTCATTACCTATAAATCTTGCGTAAATGATATCGCTTTTTCTATCTGGTTTATCAACAAATAAATTACTTTTTACAATGATTTTATAAATACCATTTATAACGCTATCTTCTTGAATTGTTCTTTTAGATTCCTCAGCATTAAATTTAATTGCTGATATATTATTCTTTGACCATTTATCTTTTATTCCATTAATTTCAATATATCTATCGATAATTAATTTGTCACTATTTTTATAGTTTGAATACAATACTTTGTCCAGTATTGATCGAGATCTAAAAAAAGTAATAATGTTATTTTCATCAAATAGAGAACCAGATGTTCCTCCAACGTCTAGTCCTAATTGAGAAGCAATCCCTGAATACCCACCAGAAGGACCATTTCCGCCAGATACAATAAAAGAATACTCTGCCGTATAGTTACCTTTATGAGTATTGTAATAATAGACTCCTCCAGTTAATCCTATAATAGCAAACAAGGCCAAAACCTTCCATTTACTTAAGATATACCGAATCCAATGAATTATATTAATTATCAATTCATTGGTACCAATCGTTTTATTTGCCTTTATATTCTGAAGATTTTCAGACATTCTCTCAATTAGTTAAATAGAAGTAATATTAACGCCTAACAATGGCAAATATAATCGCAGCTAACGAGGCCATACTGGTACCTAATCCGATCCAGCTTTGAGCACTCATAGTTTCTTTCTTTTCTCGCTTGCGGGGAACGTACACCTGAGTACCAGGCTCAATCTCAGGATAGATTTTCCAGAACAAGAAACGACGAGTTGCTTTTACTTCACCATTGGCATGAATAACATAAGACTTACGTTTTATAGCATTCTGAGTAAAACCCCCCACTATTTATAATATAGGATTTAAAACTTCTTTTGTCGAATACAACGTTCTTGGGCCTTAATACTTCACCACTAACCTTTACCAGTTGACTGATCATGGGAATAACAATGATATCCCCGCTCTGCATCAACAAGTCCCACTTGCTTCTAGGGTTTTGCATGATTGTAGGAAGATCTATTCCTATGTTCTCTGCTCCTCTTTGTAGCGTTGCTGCTTTTGTATAGGCGTATGCACTGAACCCACCAGCTCTTTTCACAATATCAGATACTCTTTCGTCCTTACGACTCAAGGTGAAGTATCCGGGATTCATGACCTCTCCCTGAATCTGCACCGATCGCTGAACTTCATACCCAGATACCGAGAAAACAGAGACAATATCGTAGGGTTCTAACTTATATTTTGAAGATTCTAGTGTTAAATTCCTATCAATCGACAAGGTTATAATTTCAGCCAGTTTCGCATCTTTCGCCTGACGGTCACTGTCTTTAATCCGGCGGGCAATTTCTACTCGTTGCGTATTTGCTCCTTCAGATAAGCCTCCCGCCATTAGAATAAGGTCTTCTACCGTCATTCCTTCGGAGAAGGGAAAGTTTCCGCCTTTACGTACGCTTCCATTAACCGTTACGTTATAAGTCTCTCTTAAATCAAAAATGGAAGGAATGGTGATAATATCCTCTCGTTTAAGCTGCAAGGTATCATATTCACCCTGAGCTGCGTTTTTAACCTGAAACTGAATAATCTGAGTTTCATTCTTTTCATTAAGACGCGTCACATACCCCCTTTCTGCAAAGGCATCCTGCTTTAATCCGTCTGCCTGTCTGATTAATTCGGAAAGCTTAAGTCCTGAAGTTAACTCGAATTGTCCCGGGCGATACACGGCACCGTTAATGGTCACCCGGTTTTCAAAGCGATCCAGGATTTGATCGATGATATACTTATCTCCTTTTTGAGGAATGTATGTTTTAATATCCTGATTAACGATGTCTTTTACTTTTTTCTCTGTATCGGTAAGTTGAACTGCTTTAATGCGAGTGGTATAAGCGGAATCGGTAAGGCCCCCGCCGAAATTAATTACGTCCTGTAAAGTCTCTCCTTTTTTCACTTCATAAATGCCCGGACGTTTGATTTCACCTTCGATTGCTACTCGCACCTGATACACAGGAATGCGGATAATATCGTCGTCCTGTAAGTAGATATTGTTCTCAATATCCGCTCGTTGAAGGATATCATAAATATCCAGCACTTTGTGTACACGACCATTTCGAATGACTTCTATTTCCCGGAATGATCCGTTTTGGGTAGGTCCACCCGAAGCGTATAAAGCATTTAGAACAGTTTGAACCGAAGTCATAGGATAGGTTCCTGGCTTCTCTACTTCACCAATGATGGTTACTTGAATGGTTCTGATGTTGGTTAAACTGACATCGACGAAAGTACCGTTGCCAATGGCGTAGTTATTGGCTCTCAGCCGATCTTTAATCAGGTTTGTAGCCTGTTGAAGTCGCTTGCCACCTACGTAGACTTTTCCCATTCCGGGCAGCATCACAAAGCCTTCCGGAGTCACGGATACACGCCAGTCTACCAAGGATTTACCGTATACATTAATCTGTAACTGGTCTCCAGGACCTACGATATAATTGCTGGGGGTAGGTCTATTGGTATTAATATCAAACAGATTAGGACTGGCAAATATTTGGGACCCGTATAAAGGCAATGTCTCTTTTTCAATGGACTTAGGCTTCTCAAATTTGAATTCTTTTCTCCCTTTGACAGTATTAACAATGTCTTTGTTGTCGACATCCAGCTCTCCTTCTTTTTCTTTTAAAGCACTAATTCTGGTTTTCAGTTTAGCTACTTCCTCCTGAGGTAAGCCACGGGATAATACTACTTTTTCGAGCTGATCATCCGCGATACCTTCAGACCTGATTTGCTCTATAATAGCTCTTATCTGATCATCCGATAAAGCATCTACTTTAATCGATGATAAGTTTTCCTGATTAACTACCTGTGCATACGAATGCTGTCCATTAATAAGTATTACGATTAGGGCTAATACTAGTACATGAACAAGTAATTTAAACTTCATTGCTGGAATGATTCAGTTAAGTATGTACTTAATTTATTGATAATCAGATATAAACCTCCATACAGATTAGATCCAGAGGCAGTAGTAAGATTTTTCGGGATGAGTACTCACTCATTCTCAAAAACCTGCTGAAATGAAGAGTCATGGAAGATGAATACGGACTCCATTCGTTCTCTTCATTAAGATTAGGTTCTAAAAAATCAGAAATTTAGTAAATTATTGTGTTTCTAAAAGCATGCTACTTAAAAAGTAACCCTATCTTAAAAATACAATTCTATCACTCTGATTTTATGAAGGTTATCCTTTTAGGGAGCCAGTAACTATTCGAGTAAGAATCTGCATAAGTCGATGTTAGGTTGGTATATTATGTAATAAACGCCTACAAAGTTAACATATTACATGAAAGCGTCATAAAAACTGTTTAAGTCTATGCAAAAACTTTCGATAATGAAAAGACAAAGGAACTTTTAAACCATGGATTGTCCAAGCCTTCATATTCAATCGGTGTTGATCAATAATGTTTTTAACACTTCGATTAGATTCCCCCCCAATTCGCATATGTACCAAACATTCATCGACCCAGTAGGTAGGTAACTGATAAACTCGCATAGCTCTGAACGTCAACTCATAGTCAGCTCCTAAGCGGAAGTTCATGTCGATGTAACCAATCTTATCATATAAAGATCGACGGGCGAAAAAGGTAGGGTGCGGAGGCATTTCGCCGTACTCAAAAAAAGTCTGGTCATACGCTCTCGACTTCCAATTTCGAATTACTTTAGTCAGAGAGGTATCCATGTATTTCAGATTACCATAGACCGCCTCTGCCATCGGATTCGCCTCAAATGACTGCATTATTTTGGACAACACTCCACTGTGAGCATATACATCATCTGAGTTTAAAATACCGATCACATCGCCCGTAGCTCGCTTTAATCCCTTATTCATAGCATCCCAAATGCCCTTATCGGGTTCACTTACCAATTGAGCGATCCGGTCTCTGTAGGGGTTCAGACGAGCCAGGGTATCGTCTTTGGATGCTCCATCAATAATGATATACTCAACAGAAGGATAATCCTGCGACAAAACCGAGCGAACGGTATCTTCAATCGTGGCTGCACCGTTGTAAACAACCGTTATAATAGAAATCTTAGGCAGATCCGACATAGGTATACATGATTCACCAGCTAAAACGATAGGTGAGCGGGCTTAAATAAATTTAAGTTTGCGGGCCGCAAAGGCACACATTTGAAGAAGGATGAAACCGTGTTTGAACCGGGAAATATTGGTATCCCCGTACGTCCGCTCCCGATACCGAATGGGAACTTCCACGATCTTGAGATTTAATTTGAAAGCTCCAAAAATCAGATCAAAATCTCCGAAAGGATCAAAATCTCCGAAGAACTTGCGGTTTTCTATTAAGCGGTAATAATCCGTCCTGAAAATCACTTTCGTTCCGCATAACGTGTCTTTGAACGGTCTGTCCAGTAACCAAGAAAACAGTAGGCTGAAGAATTTGTTGCCTAGCAGGTTAAGAAAACGCATGGCTTTCTTTTCCATCGGATAAACCAACCGCGAGCCATTTACAAAATCCCCTTTCCCGGAAGCAATGGCATTATAAAATTTGGGCAGATCTTCGGGCGGGACGGTTAAATCCGCATCAAGAATCATTAGAATATCACCCGTTGCCACAGCAAAACCATTTCGAACGGCATTGCCCTTTCCTTTGCCATCCTGCTGAAGAATCTTAATATCAAACTGGTCTTTGTATTGCTCTGCTATGCGTTGAATCGTTGCCCAGGTATCGTCCGTTGAGTTACCCTCTACGAAAATAATCTCCTGATGCTTACCAAATTTAGGCATTCGCAACAATGCATTTTCAATATTTCCGCTTTCGTTACGAGCAGGGATAACGATGCTCGTTGAAAAGCGGTTTTCCCACTGCTCCACTTCCTTGAGTGGCTTGGCAAAACTGTATTGATTAATGGATAAATGCCTGATAATCGGCAGTTTGGCTACGTATTTATTGAGAAACGTAGAAATCAGCGGAATATAAAAAGGACATAACATTCGCAAACTGTTCCGGTACACATCAAATCCGGCCAGATTTAGCAAATTGTCCACATCCATGCGGGAAAGCCAGTTCTGACGGGGAGTTTTTCGTTTCAACCCTAACCACTCAGCAAATTTCAGGAAAGGCTCCCAGAGGAAATTATAGTAGTTAACAATGATTTTTGTGCGATCATGGCACAGCGGTCGCAGCTGTTCAAAAAGAGCCTGAACGTCATCAATGTAACCAATCAGATTAGACAGAATAATAAGATCGTAGGTCTCATTCAAGTGGATTTCCTGGGCTGTCATTAATTCAAAACGTACGTCTGGGAACTGCTGACGAGCCACCCGAATCATGCCTTCGCTGAAGTCAATACCCGTTTTGCGTTCGCCTCTGATCTGCCCCAGGAGCTCTCCAGTGCCACATCCGACCTCTAAAACCGACAAATCTTCGTGGGAGAAGTAATTGCAGTAATGGGTAATCTCATCCCAATAGTATTTTTTCTTACGACGGTAAGAGACCTGACTAGAGGCGATCCGTTCAAAATAATCCAGATGGACGAATTTTTCCTGATTCAAAAGCTGACCTGATTCTTGCATAGGGGTAATACTCGAATTGGCAAAAATACAACGCAACGGCTCCCCGCAATCATTGCTCCCCGGATTAATTACATTCCAACGCGAGAAATACCTCTATCTTACTTCGTAAAACATCTGATCACTTTCATCGGTTATAAACCAGACCTCTAAGCCTTTGCCTTCACATTTCCAGGATCAGCAGGGTGTGTTTAGATGCAATGGTATTTCTGACGTACTAACTTTTGTACTATTGTTAAAGCTTCTTTTGATTGTGATGATACTACTATGATTGCCTGGATCAAAGGCTACTGGAGGATAAAGCCTTATTCCAAGGTCTCAAACGCAAGCATTTAGCATTGCATACGCGGTTGAAACGACTCCCTTGTCGCAGGATTTGTTTTTCTATATGAGTTCTGATAGGTGACACCTTAATCGGTCTATTGATCAGTCACTATTTCTTTGACCTTCAACACAAGTAAGCCACCATATATTTAATTATCATTTGAATGAAATCAAGTTCTTATCCTCAACAGCTTGAACTCTTTGACCTGCTCCGGGGCGTAGCTATTTTGGCTGTTTTCGGATATCACTGGCACATTCATACCGTAAACGATTACTTTCCCATCACTACTGATTTCATTTTTAATGAACCCATTACAATCCATAAACTTTATACTACTTTTTCACCCCTTGCTTTTGGGCATGTGGGCGTTCAGCTTTTTTTAGTGATTAGTGGCTTCCTTATACATTATTCCTATCTGAGAAAAGAAAAAGCATTTAATGGCAGAGATTTTTTTTCACGACGATTCTGGCGTATTTATCCTCCTTATCTTCTGATTCTATTATTTTTTGTTTTTAGAAGCTCCGATCAAATCCTGTATTACTTCAAGGCCCCTATTGGTAAACAAGCCTTTTTTACTCACTTGCTAATGGTTCATAATTTATCGGGAGATAGTCGAATTATTTTTGGTATTAATTCTTCCTTCTGGAGTCTTGCACTGGAAGTTCAGTTATATCTACTTTACCCTTTGTTTTTATACCTACGAAAGAAATGGTCGATTTCTACCCTCTGCTGGGTATTATTCGTTTGGCATTTAATCAGCATCTCTTTTTTAATTTACATTCAAAGCCAAAAATTAAGCGAAATTACTTTTGTAATTAATTCCTGGATTATTTGGGCCTGGGGTGCTTTAATTGCTGAAAATTATTATAATCATAAACGGACGTTTAACATATCAGATACGGGTATTTGTCTGTTTGTTGTCTTCTTTGTCGTTAGTAAGGTTTTCTTATTTCTATTCTCCTATTTATCTTTCTTAATGGCGGCTTTTATGTTCGCATTAATCATCGATCGGTTATTGTTTTCTTCTTATCAACTCAATAGGAAGAAGTACCAATGGATTGAAAAACCCATTGTTTATGTAGGGCTTTGCAGTTATAGCATTTATCTAATTCATCAGCCCATTATGGGGGATTTAATTGATCTCGTTAATCGATTAACCATCCATTCGTATTTAAAAACACCCCTTACCCTGATTATACCTTTTCTAATCACCTTTGCAATTTCTTACGTGTTATATCTCTTCATTGAACTTAAATCAATTCAGATTGGACATTACGTAAGCTCAAGAATGAAGAATAAATAAAAAGGGGCTAATCCAAAATTGGATTGCCCCTTTTTATTTATTGAATAGCTTCTACTATAAATCAGCAAAAGCTCCTTTGCTTTCTGCACGTTTACGCTCGTTTTCGTCGAGGTAAATTTTACGCATACGCATCGATTTTGGAGTAATCTCCAGGTATTCATCTTTCTGGATGTATTCCATTGAATCTTCCAGTGAGAAGTTAACCTTAGGAATGATCCGAACGCTGTCGTCAGAACCTGACGCACGCATGTTCGTTAATTTCTTGGCTTCCTGTAAGTTTACTACGATGTCGTTGTTACGGTTGTGCTCACCTACTACCATACCTTCGTAGATTTCCTCGCCCGCATCGATGAAGAAGCGACCGCGATCCTGAAGTTTATCGATGGTGTAAGCCGTAGCCGTTCCCGTTCCTTTTGAAATGATTGAACCGTTAATACGACCAGCAATGGGGCCTTTGAAAGGTTCGTACGACTTAAAGCGGTGCGTCATTACAGCTTCACCAAATGTAGCTGTTAACACATCCGAACGCAGACCAATCAGACCACGTGAAGGAATGTTGAATTCCAGGTGTTGCACGTCACCTTTAGGTTCCATAATCATCAGCTCACCCTTACGTTGGGTTGCTAATTCGATTACTTTACCAGCCGTTTCTTCAGGAACGTCTACTACCATTAACTCGATAGGCTCGTGACGAACGCCATCGATGTCTTTGTATAATACCTGGGGCTGACCTACCTGCAATTCATAACCTTCCCGACGCATCGTTTCAATCAGAACTGACAAGTGGAGGATTCCACGACCAAATACTAAGAAACGGTCTTCGCTATCGGTTGGTTGTACGCGTAAGGCCAGGTTTTTCTCGATCTCTTTGTACAGACGATCGCGTAAGTGACGAGACGTTACGAATTTACCTTCTTTACCGAAGAAAGGTGAGTTATTAATCGTGAAAAGCATACTCATCGTAGGCTCATCTACCGCGATACGATCCAGCGGCTGAGGATTGTCGTAATCAGTAACGGTATCACCAATTTCGAAATCTTCCAGACCTGTAATGGCACAGATATCACCGGCCCCTACTTCTGCTACTTTCGCACGGCCTAAACCTTCGAATACCTGAAGTTCTTTGATACGAACGCGTTTCACGCTTCCGTCTGCTTTACAAAGACCCATCGAAGCACCTTCTTTCAGCGTTCCCTGGAAAACACGACCGATGGCAATACGACCCGTGAATTGCGAGAAATCTAAAGAAGTAACCTGCATCTGAGGAATACCTTCGGGTTGAGGAGCAGGAGGAACGCTTTCGATGATCGCGTCTAACAGAGGACTGATGTCTTCCGTTTTATTGCGATAATCAGTGCTCATCCAGCCACCTTTACCTGAACCAAACAGGGTTGGGAAGTCTAATTGATCTTCCGTAGCACCCAGGTTGAACATCAGGTCAAATACGTTTTCCTGAACTTCTTCAGGACGGCAGTTTTCTTTATCTACCTTGTTCACAACCACAATTACCTTTAAGCCTAAAGAGATGGCTTTCGATAATACGAAACGGGTCTGAGGCATGGGACCTTCGAAAGCATCGACGAGCAAACATACGCCGTCGGCCATTTTCAGTACGCGTTCTACCTCACCCCCGAAGTCGGCGTGACCTGGAGTATCGATGATGTTGATTTTAACGTCTTTGTAACGAACTGATACGTTCTTTGAAAGAATCGTAATTCCGCGTTCGCGTTCCAGATCGTTGTTGTCGAGAATCAGGTCGTTGAATTCCTGGTTTTCCCGGAAAAGTTTGCTGTAGTGGATGATTTTATCCACCAATGTGGTTTTGCCGTGGTCAACGTGGGCAATAATGGCAATGTTACGGATGCTTTGCATCGGAGAAGAAAGTTTTCTGATGTCGTTGTTTCAATTATCCGCAGCGTGTACCATCGGTGCCATGCACCACCTGCCATTCCATTCTATGAATCACAGATCTTTAAGTTTACGGATAACCGTCAATGAAAATGCCCGCAAAATTAGAAATTTTCCGGCTTTAAATCACTATCTTCCTGAATAATAATTTATTAGAGAAAGTTCCCTCCCCTAAAATATTACTCCTTAAGTTCTATACAAACCTTTTTGAATCAAATTTTGTATGACTATTATATCCTTCATCTTATTTCCATCTCCATGAATTTTACCCCTTTAAAATATCGGTTTGTAGCCGCTAATGAGCAAGCCGCTCAGCGTTATACCCTTGTCCTGCTGCATGGTACGGGTGGCGATGAGAATGATCTCATTCATCTGGCGGAAGAGTTAACCGAAGGTCAAACCAACCTGCTGGGATTTCGCGGTAACGTTCTCGAAAATGGGTATACGACCCGCTTTTTCCGCCGCATGGGAACGGGCATTTTTGATCACGCCGACCTCCATTTCCGAACGGAAGAGCTGGTAAGCAGTTTGCAGGACATTGCTGGCAAACTGGGTTTTGATCAAAGTAAGTTAATCGCTCTGGGTTATTCCAATGGTGCTAACATTGGTGGGGCTATTCTTCAGAAGTACCCTACCTTACTAAGCGGAGCCGCTTTCTGGCGGCCTATGTTACCCTTGCCCGAAGAAAAACCACTGGAATCTAATAAAGCTCCGGTATTATTAACTTCTGGCAGTTCGGACCCTTATTACCAGCCCAAAGCCATGAAAGATTACGAACATCTGCTGGAAACGGCAGGTTTTCAGGTACAGCATGAGCTTATTCCAAGCAGTCATAACTTAACGCAGAAGGACTTGCAGTTAACGAAAGAATGGCTTAAAAAGCATTTTGACATTTAACAAAACAAGCGACGAAGTTTAGTCACCTTTTTTGTTCTACCCGCGGTACCCGCAGTCGCTCGGCTAGAGCCGAGCGACTGCGGAGGGTAGATGTATTTTTTCTATAATGTAGAGACGCGACTTTATGGCGTATGGGTAAAAGGCGGTTGTCGGTGCCTTTGTGGGATTATAAATCCCTTACAGATCGCTTTCGAATTGCAAATCCTAAAGAGCAATAATAAGCTTCTTCGTTCTCTAATAACCGTTAGGAATTAGCAAAAGAACCCTTCTAAAATGAGAAGAGCGACCCAGTTGGGTCACTCTTCTCGTTAATTCACAAACTTTACACCGCCGTAATTAGAGACAATCCGTACGTTACTCCCTCCTTTGCCCACTTTGCCTCTGTAGACTTTGGTGCTTTTAGGTACGTATCGCTGGCGGGTATCGTCGGTTCCGTCGTCCTTGACTTCAAAATTGATTGGTAAGGCGTTGGGATACCCAAAATTGGCGTAGGTTACCGTTACGTCGAAGTCCATATCCTGATTGTCACGGACGGGTAGACGAACGGTGGTATAATTACAACGAACGTCCAGATTCTTCACCGAATTCGTTAAAACGGGTAGCTGAAGATTATCAGAATAGTTAATATTCAACCGTCCCTGCTCTTTCAATTTACCAATTTTCCCCTTTGAATACTGAATCGTTGCATCC
Organism: Siphonobacter sp. SORGH_AS_0500; assembly: GCF_031453245.1. Lineage (NCBI taxonomy): Bacteria > Pseudomonadati > Bacteroidota > Cytophagia > Cytophagales > Cytophagaceae > Siphonobacter > Siphonobacter sp. SORGH_AS_0500. The sequence continues at coordinate 855,639 of NZ_JAVIYT010000001.1, read as the reverse complement.
AGATCGGAGACTTCTTCCAGCATCAGCGAACCATAGTTAATAATCAATCGCAGACGATCTGCTTTATCCAGTTCCAGTTTCGAATATTGAATTCTCAAATTACCTTCATTCAACTGACGAATCACAGCTTTTCCATAATCCACCCGAATCTCATTATCGGTATTCATTAACCGATCTGCCACAAAATCACCGTACTGGGTATTAGCCCGTAAAGGAGCTGAAAAATCCGCCAGAGTAGCATTGGCAAAACGGCTTTGCAGATCCAGTGGCATGTACTTGGGCATATACACTACATAGCTGATTTTCACGCCCCGCGTCTTGCCATCGCTTTCGTTCGAACGTCCCCAGTTTCGCCAGTTCCAGTTATCACTTTTAGGTTCGTTATACCGGGTTTCCAGACGGATCTGGTTACTCGTGCGGGCTTCGTCAATGCCAATGGCTTCGATAAACCGTTGAGCTTCTTCGTCATCTTTACCATAACCAATGATGACAATCTCAGCCCGGACTTCGTTTTTATCCCAGATATTAATCTTTGTTTCACCGTGCTGATTCGAAACAAACAGGCGATCCCGCTGCGATACGCTGAAAGATTTAACGATACTGCGTTTACGTTCCGAAAGAGTTCCGGTCTGGTCAAAAGCCAGCAGGGGCAGTACCCAAAACAAGGCCAGGCCCACTCCGCTAAATAGTCTTCTCATGGCTAGGTTTGGATATTTTTTGAATAATTTGTAATTGACGATTCAGGATATCAAGCTGCATTTGTAAATTTTGGATCATAGCTTCTACGATTTCTTCCTGATTAGGGGTCTGGGATAATTCCGAACGCAAATTCTGATAATCAACTTCTAACCGTTGAATTTCACCCGCAAATTCTTTGTACAACTGAGGATTCGACCCTTCAATAGACTTAATTTCAGCCCGTTTGGTTTCGATCAGAGAAGCATAACGAAAGGCCATTTTACCTTCTTCTGGACTAACTTCTGCAATAATTGGGTCAGTATGGCTAGGTTTGATCGCGTAGTGACCCGCGAAAAATCCCAACCCCAGCAAGAAGATGATGCCCGCTGCGATGCCCCAGTTTTTGCCGGTAAATGCCTTACTCCAAATTGATTTCTGTTTTCCCAGTGGAATGATTTTCGTTTCCTCCTCCGCTGGAATTATGACTTCGGGTAGTCGCCGCTCAATCTCGGCCCACAGGCCCAGCGGCGGCTCGAAAGAATCAAAGTCCTCCCGATTATCCCGAATAAAACGTTCAATACGATCTTTTTTCATGGGTATTAATGGCTCTTGATTACTAACAATTTATCTTGAAATAATAACTGGACAAGCATCCAGCTTATTCCGTTAATAACTCTACTAATTTGCGTTTGGCCCGCATATACTGCGTCCGCGAGGTTGATTCCGAGATATTCAATATGTTGGCAATCTCTTCGTGGTCATACCCTTCCAGCAGGTATAAACTCAGAACCGTTCTGAAACCATCGGGTAATTGCTGAATGCCCAAACGTACGCGTTCTATCTCCCAATCGGTTTCCTCCTGCGGAATACTTACTTCTTCGCCCACCGAGTCGGCTTCTTCCACATCAACCCATTCCAGCTTACGTTGGCGTAGCTGATTGATGGCTCGGTTAACGACGATCTGTTTCAGCCAGGCCCCGAAGGTGCTGGTTTGCCGGAAGTCATGAATTTTCTGGAACGCGTCCAGAAAGGCTTCCTGCAAGACATCTTCGGCCTCGCCCATGTGATTCAGGATTCGCATGCACACGTTGAACATCGACTTCGAGTACAGCCGATACAGCTCGTACTGAGCCTTACGGTCACCCCGTTTACAGGCTTCAACAAGTGAATAATGCCGATCTATGTACAAAGTCTGCTCCAAATGATTTCAAAAAGACAGGTAGGTTCCGGGTTTTATAGAAATTGATTCAATTACCCCTCTATCCTATCATTTCTCTCTTCTTCAGCCCTTTACACAAAATGATTTGCTCTGCTTTATTGAATCAATTTCGAGGGAAAGACAAGCTCTTCTTCTGAAATGTTGCATGTAACTTTTATAATTTTTCCATTTTCACAGATGGACTATCGTACTTTTAACCAGCACAGTTAATTCGAGTCAAATCGTACCTATACCTAACAAACTGGTAACCAGTGTATTTACATATATTCTTTTGCTGCTTAAAGAATATATACTTCTTTAAAATTTTTAGCTTAAAAATTGGCCTTGACTATTTTGATATGAAACCAGCCACCTATTGGATTGAGAAATACCAGATGCAAGCACACCCCGAAGGGGGTTATTTTGCAGAAACGTACCGTTCGACGGAAACCATTGACCAAAGTGCCTTGCCCGGTCGTTTTACGGGCGACCGTCATTTAAGTACAGCCATTTATTTTTTACTAGAAAGTCATCATTTCTCCGCTCTGCACCGCATTCAGTCCGATGAAGTCTGGCACTTTTACGCGGGTGATCCACTGGAAGTTTTCGTATTTGATACCGATGGTCATCTGGAAATCATTCGTCTCGGTTCGGATCCTGACAAAGGCGAAGTGTTTCAGGCCGTTGTTCCGGCGGGGTATTGGTTTGCTTCACGTCCGGCGGCAGGAACGACGTATGCACTGGTAGGCTGTACAGTCGCTCCCGGGTTCGACTTTGCCGATTTTGAGTTATCCACTCATCAAACCGTTATTTCGACGAATCCTGCGTATCAAACACTCATTCAAGAACTTACGCATTCATAATCGGGACTATGCCCATTGTAACCAAACTGAATCACCCCTTCATTTATCTTCTCCGCTGGCTAGGGTTAAGTGCTCTCGTTGGAACACTAGTGGGTTCAGCTTCTGCCTTTTTTCTGGTTTCGCTCGATGCCATAACGCAGTATCGGGAAAGTCATTTATGGATCATTGCTTTACTACCACTGGGTGGTTTTCTCGTCGGGGCCATTTATCATTACTGGGGAGAAAGCGTCGTGAAGGGTAATAACCAGCTCATTGAAGAATGGCAGAATCCCACGAAAATCATTCCCTTTAAAATGGCTCCACTGGTGTTAATAACCACCTTGTTGACCCATGTATTTGGCGGATCGGCAGGGCGGGAAGGTACGGCTGTACAGATGGGAGGGGCCATTGCCGATCAGTTCACCAAACTTTTTAAGTTATCGAACATTGATCGAAAAACGCTGTTAGTGACGGGTATTAGTGCAGGTTTCGCCTCCGTTTTTGGCACTCCGCTGGCCGGCACCGTCTTTGCTCTGGAAGTTTTCATCATTGGACAATTAGGTTACGAAGCTCTCATTCCCAGTTTATTAGCTGCCTTATTTGCCGATCAAACCTGCCATTGGTGGGGCGTTGGGCATACGCATTATGCCATTAATCTGGTTCCGGCTTTTAGTGTCAGCTTATTTATAAAGATTGCCTTAGCCAGCATGGCCTTTGGGCTAATTAGCAGGCTTTTCGCGGAGTTAACTCATTTCTGGGCCAGACAAGTAAAAACCTACATTAGCTTCCCTCCTTTTCGTCCCATGCTTGGCGGCATTTTTATCGCTTTGGCCATCTGGCTTTCGGGTACAACGAAATACATCGGACTCGGCATCCCTACCATCGTGTCTTCCTTTCATGATCCTCTGCCCTGGTACGACTGGATTATGAAAACGCTTTCCACGACGTTTACGCTGGGCGTTGGCTTTAAGGGTGGCGAAGTAACGCCTCTATTTTTTATTGGAGCAACGTTTGGGAATGCTGCCGCTCAGCTTCTTCAGTTACCTGTGGGGTTAATGGCCGGAATTGGTTTTGTAGCTGTTTTCGCTGGAGCATCTAATACCCCGCTAGCCAGCACGATCATGGGTATTGAGCTTTTCGGAACAGAGAGTGCCCCTTACCTGGCTCTTGCCTGTTTCATTGCTTATCTTTTTTCGGGTAACGCCGGGATTTATCGCTCGCAGAAAATCGGTAGTGGGAAGTTTTAGTTATTAGCTTTAAGTAAACTTTCGGGAAGTTAGTACATCCTGAAAAAACCGTAAACTATTTACTTTTGCGTGATTACCTGAACCGCATAATGCTGATGAATTGCTATGAAATACCTTTTCTTATTGCTCTTATTAGGTTTTGCGGCCCGTACGAATGCTCAGAATATGCTTCAGCAACTTTTTGATTCTCACGAAACTTTTAAAGAAAAAGCCTTAACCGAACGCCGGTTTACCCATAAAGACATCATCCCTTTGCTGAATGCGGCGAAAGCTAGCTTTGAAGTAAAACAGGTAGGTACTTCCACCGAAGGCCGTAGTCTGCATATGGTTAAGATCGGCACGGGACCAACGAATGTGTTACTTTGGTCACAAATGCACGGAGATGAGGCTACAGCCACCATGGCCATTTTTGATCTCTTCCGGTTTTTCTCTGCCTCTAACGATGCTTTCGACGATTTACGTAAAGAAATTCTGGAGAAAACGACCTTATACTTCGTGCCCATGCTGAATCCTGACGGAGCGGAAGCCTGGACTCGGAGAACCGCTTTAGGGATAGACATGAATCGTGATGCCTTACGTTTACAAACCCCAGAAGGCCAGCTACTCAAGTCGCTTCAGCAAAGCATTCAGCCGACGTTTGCCTTTAATCTGCACGATCAGGAACCCCGGTATTCGGCGGGTAAGACGAAAAATCTGGCTACGATTTCTTTTCTGGCTACGGCCTATAATGAAGCCCGGGAAGTCAATGACGTACGGAAACGTTCCATGCAGTTAATCGTTTCGCTGAACCGAAATTTACAGCAGTTCATTCCTAATCAGGTTGGACGTTTTTCGGACGAATTTGAACCTCGTGCTTTCGGAGATAATATTCAGAAATGGGGTAGTTCGCTCGTTTTAATCGAGTCGGGTGGTTATGCGAATGATCCTGAAAAACAGAAAATTCGCCGACTGAACTATGTAGCGTTATTGAGTGGTTTGCACACCATCGCTTCTGAAAGTTATGCCAAAGAAGCCATTGAAGACTACGAAACCATTCCTGAAAACGGACGTTCGCTGTTTGACCTGATCATTCGAAACGTGACGGTTATTAAAAACAATAAACCCATTCTAATGGATATTGCTATTAATCGTCGGGAACTAGCGGTTTTTAATCGGCCTGAAAAATGGTACGTTCGCGGAACGGTGGAAGAACTCGGCGACTGCTCCGTTTTTTTCGGTACCCAGGAAATCGACGCGACGGGTTTACGCCTGGAAACGGACGTAAAAATGGGCAGTAAAGCCGATTTTATTCTAAAATCATCCAAAGGAGTCGTCACCTATAAAATTGAAAATGGATGGGTTAAATAGGGGCCGAATTTGGTCGTTCGCCACTGGCACCTCTATTTTGCAGTATTCCGTATAAAGCCAACCGCTGTTTATGTTTCAAAGTGCAGATCAATATCAATTTCTGGAAAGTGTATTACTCGAAACGCTGGGCTTTCAGCCCGAAGTTCGGGAGTTCCAGTTCATCTATGGCGGTAATTTCAACCTCGCGGCCAAAGTACTAACGGCTGAAGGTTCTTTTTTTATTAAATGGAATCAGGGCGATCATGAAGGCATGTTCGAAAGCGAAGCCCGGAGTCTGAATCGCCTGCGGCAAACGGATGTCCTGACCATTCCCGCCGTGCACGGATACGGTCAGCGAAGTGATGGTTCTTACCTGATGATGGATTTTCTGGAATCGAGTCCGCAACTTTCGAACTACTGGACGGACTTTGGCCAGAAGCTGGCTCAGCTTCATCGGGTAACTACTGAAAAGCACGGGCTGGAATTCAATAATTACATCGGAGCTCTGCCTCAGCAAAATGAGTGGATGGATTCGGGAATTGACTTTTTCGTAGAAAACCGACTGAAAGTACAAGCCGGGCGGGCCTTATATGAAGGTAAGCTTTCGAATAAGTTGTACGATCAGTTTCTGAAGTTTTGTGAGAAGTTACCCAATCTTATTCCCAACGAAAAGCCAGCTTTATTACACGGCGATCTCTGGAGTGGTAACGTCATGACGGGTGCCGATGGAGCTGTAGCCCTGGTTGATCCAGCTACCTACTTTGGATTGAGGGAAGCTGAAATTGCCTTTACCACCATGTTTGGCGGTTTTGATACCAGTTTCTACACGAGTTATTACGAAGCCTTTCCGGTTGAACCCGGCTTTAACGACCGTATTCCTTTGTATAATTTATATCCTCTACTTGTTCATGTAAACCTCTTTGCCGGAGGTTACTTAACAGCCGTTGAACGGATTTTGCGAAAGTATTAAGAGCCAAGTTTTCCATTGGCAGCACAACCCAATGGGCAAGTTATTGCTGCCAGCAAAAAGGCTGGCAGCGGTACTCCCTAATATGGGTGGAGTCAATGATTTTCTTTACTACATTGACCTCTAGCAAAAAACCGTTTTTCAAACGAAAACCCTAAGCCCTACCGCTGCCAGCGGAAAAGCTGGCAGCACAACCCAATGGGCAAGCTATTGCTGCCAGCAAAAAGACTGGCAGCGGTACTCCCTAATACAGCTGGTCAAACGATTCGCTTAACCTTATTCATATCATAAACCAAACCTGTTTCCCAAGTAAAACTTAAAACCTACCACTGGCAGCAAAACCCCTTCCTTTCCAGTAATAGAAAAGCTGGCATAGACAGATCATAAATCCCTTTATTCAAAAAACAAGGCTGACCAAATCAATTGGTCAGCCTTGTTTTTTAGAATTATAGCTGATATTTAGTTACTCGCTGATAATACCTCAGCCAGTTTATCGCCCAGAGCCTTACCGCGAATATTCTTAGCGATAATTTTACCCTGAGGATCTAAGAGATAGTTCTGAGGGATGGCCTGAATACCATATAATTTTGCCGCTTCATTGTTCCAGAACTGAAGATCCGACACGTGCGTCCAGGTTAGGTTATCTTTATGGATGGCCTTCAGCCAGGCTTCTTTCGCTCCAGGCTGATCCAGTGAAACACCGAGAACGGTGAAGTTTTTATCTTTATACTTCTGGAAATTTTCTACCACATTCGGATTCTCGCGACGGCAGGGACCGCACCAGCTTGCCCAGAAGTCCAGTAATACATACTTCCCTTTAAAATCAGCCAGAGAAATCAGACGGCCTGTCGTATCTGCCTGCGTAAAAGCCGGAGCTACGGCACCAATCGCCGTCGCCTTCATAGTTTCCAGCTTTTTGGCGTAAGCCTTACCCGCTTCCGTATTTTTTACTTCGGGAGCAAGTGTTCTGAATAAAGGTTCTACGTCTGCATATTCAGGCACGGAACCGCCCACATCCTGCAACGCGTCCAGACTAACTATACTTTTCGGATTCGCTTTAATAAATTGAGCGTTAACTGCTTTCTGCTCTTCCTGAATGGCTTCGTAACGCTTATCAATCGCTTCTTCAAACTCCTTTGACTGGCGTTGTTCTGGCGTCGCTTTCTGATAATCAGCCATCAATGCAGCCATTTTCTCACTCGAAGCCTTCAAAGATGCTTTCAGTTTTTCGTTTTCGGTATTAACCGCCGGGCCTTTCACGCTCGCATGCACCGCCGAATCAGGACTTTGCACATTAATCGTTCCAGGTTCCAGGTATAAGTACACAATATGATCCCGACCCACTTGACGCAGGCCTTTGTTTTTCGCATCCACGAAAAGCATAGCTTTCTGAGGATTTGCCACCGAACCCTTAAATTCAAAGACTCCATTTTTAATCACGGCTGTATCCAACTGCGATTTGGAATCCTTCACATAACGTAAATAAGCCTTGGCAGGAGCATTCAGTTGTCCCATTTTGCCTTTTAGCGTATAAGCACCACTTTGAGCCCAGCTCAAAGCGGGCAGGCACAGCAGGGCCATTATGACCGTTTTTTTCATCATAAGTTAAGTTTATCGATGATTTTCAAAATCACTTTGAATTGGTGAGGTAAATATAGGCATTTCGCTAGGGTATGATTCATTTCTGAGATAAAACCCTTTGCTTGTCATGCTTTTATAAAATTGAATTTGGTGTATTTGGCAAATATCAAAACTTTATAAATCATTATCACAGGGATTTTTGCCTCGTTCATCGTCACTCTTTTATAACCTGATGCTTTTCTATTTTTTCTATGAAATTTTTATATATCTGGTTAAGCTTCAGTTGTTTTTCGGCCTGGGCTCAGCAAAAATCGCCTGTACAATACGTCAATCCGCTGATTGGCTCGGCTCCCAGCACTACCCTTTCCGCCCAGCGACACAGCGAGGCCGGAAGCGAATTGAAAGGGCAGATCTCTCCCGCCATCGGTCATCCTCACGGTATGACTAGCTGGACGCCTCAAACCCGTCGCACCGAAACTAAATGTATCGCTCCCTATTACTATACCGATACTAAAATCAATGGTTTTCGTGGCTCGCACTGGCTTAATGGCTCTTGTGTGCAGGATTACGGTACGGTAACCCTGATGCCTTTTTCGGGCCAAGCTACCACACGGCCTGAATCCAGTTATTCTCATAATCATGAAATCGTTACTCCTTCGTTTTACTCCATCAACTTACCTGATTATCAAATCCAGACGGAGATAACGGCAACGCCACGGGCTGGAATTCTTCGATTCAAGTTTCAGAATGAAGATACCCACTTCGTTTTGATCGAACCGAATAGTGACGAAGGGGAAGGATTTATTGAAATTCACCCCGAACGTCGGGAAATTGTAGGCTACAACCCCGTTCATCGCATTTATCAGGGCTGGGGTGAATCGGCGGGCTTCAGGGGTTACTTCGTCATTCAGTTTGATACCGATTTTGAAGCTTTTGGCACCTGGCAGAATACGGTCATTCAAATGAACCAAACGAAAGTAAAAGCCCACCTCAAAGAAGAAGCGGTCGGTGCTCTGATTCAGTTTGCGTCTCACGCTCCAACGCAGGTAACCGCCCGCGTTGGAACTTCTTTCACCGACCTGGAAGGAGCGTATCGAAATCTGAAGGCTGAAATTCCCGACTGGAATTTCAAAAAAGTACAGGAATCTTCCGAAGAAGCCTGGAATCGGGAATTAGGGAAAGTACAGTTGAAAGGAAAAGAGGAAAATAAAAGTCTTTTTTACACCGCCCTATATCACACGAAAATTACGCCCCGCCTCTACTCGGACGTGGACGGACGTTACCCCGGCTTTGCGGACGACTCGACCATTCATACAGCCAAAGGATTCGATTACTACTGCGATTTTAGCATGTGGGATACCTTCCGGGCGGGCTTACCCTTGCACGTATTACTTGAGCCCAAACGCTCGGCAGACTTGATGCAGTCGTTCACGCATATGGCGGAACAAGGCGGCTGGATGCCCATTTTCCCCTGTTGGAACCATTACACTGCCGCCATGACCGGCGATCACGTTACCTCCGCCATTGCTGATGCTTACGTAAAAGGGATTCGAGATTTTGACGTTCAAAAGGCTTATAGCTATCTGAGAAAGAATGCTTTTGAAGTCAATCGGGATGTGAAGAGTTATGAGTCAGGGAAGGGCCGCCGGGGCATGGAAAGTTATCTGAAATACAACTATATTCCGCTGGAAGATTCCGTTTGGCAGGCCTTCCACAAGCGTGAGCAAACCTCCCGCACACTAGAGTACGCTTATGATGATTTTTGCCTGGCACAACTAGCTAAAGCTTTGCATAAAACCGAAGATTATCAGGCATTAATGAAACGAGCTCTGAATTATCAGAACGTAATTGATCCGAAAACGGGCTGGGCTCGCGGTCGTTATGCCGATGGTCGCTGGAGTGAAAACTTTGATCCTTTCGCTATTCGGGTGAGTTTCATTACTGAAGGGTCCCCCGCTCAGTATACCTGGTTTGTACCGCAGGATGTGCACGGATTGCTCAAACAAATCGGCGGTCGGGAACGATTCGTCGCCAAACTTGATAGCATGTTTGAAAAGGGTTATTACTGGCACGGGAACGAACCGGGTAACCACACCGCCTACCTCTACGCGTGGGCAGGAGAGCCGTACAAAACTCAAAAATGGGTACGCCAACTGATAAGTGAAGAATACGGACGCGGCCCCGGCGGATTATCAGGAAACGAAGATGGGGGACAAATGTCGGCTTGGCTGGCTTTTAGCATGCTAGGCTTTTACCCCGCCAGTCCCGGTCGCCCGGAATACGTAATCGGTAGTCCGAGCTTTACGGAAGCTTCGATTGATGTAGGCAAAGGCAAAAATTTTACGGTAAAAGCGATAGGTAACTCAACGAAGAACATATACATCCAGTCGGCGAAACTGAACGGTAAGCCTTTTAATAAGACCTTTCTAACGCACGATCAATTACTTGCTGGCGGCACATTAGAGTTAGTCATGGGAGCTTCGCCCAACAAAAGCTGGGGAAGCTCGGCTGAGAACCGACCCAGCTCTATTACCTCTAATTAATACTAACTTCAAATCCGTCAAGAGATGCCACGAATGGCATAAGCGACGTAGAATTTTCTGACGATCTGACTTAAGGCTTTAATCGTTGGTAAGTCCGAAGCTTCCGAAACATCCACCACACCCCGATCTTTGGTTAAAATGCGGATGGGTTGACGGCTGGACAAATAGGCTGAATTAGTCGTTTCTCCCTGCACTACTAAATAGGGTAACTCCTCTTCAGTAACTCCGGGCAGAGCTAACACCCGTTTTCGAAAATCTTCCATCACTTCCTCCGAAGGAGCCGAATCAAAAAAGCGAATTTTGTAAAGTTTACGATCCAGTAACATCGTTGATAAATGGGACAACAAACGATCGGCGTGAACCGTCCATTGCTTAATACAGGCCCAGATGTCGTAATCGTCCAGTCGGGTAAAGGCCTTGATGTATTGCGGATGCGTTTGAAAGTCCTGCAAGCTGGGTTCGTTATATAAAAACGTCTCTAAAGCAGGCGTCGCATAAACCGTTTGACCTTCATGGACCAACTCACGAGCCCGACGAATGAGCTGAATCAACATCGTTTCTGCACAAATGGACGTTTTGTGCAGGTAAACCTGCCAGTACATCAGTCGACGAGCCGTCAGGAAATTTTCAATGGAATAGACCCCTTTTTGCTCTACAACCAACTGGTTATCCACTACATCAAGCAGCTTTACAATGCGTTCTGAGCCAATACTTCCTTCTGTTACTCCGGTAAAAAAGCAATCACGATTGAGGTAGTCCAGTCGGTCAATATCCAACTGACTGGAAATGAGGTCATAAAAAAAGCGACGTTCGTACTGACCCGAAAACATTCGAATCGCCAGGTCAAGAGCCCCGTTGAATTCCTGATTTAGTTCATTCATCAACAATAGTGAAATTCGCTCGTGCGAGACATGATGCAATAACGTATGTTCCAGCACGTGCGAAAACGGCCCATGACCAATGTCATGCAAAAGGATCGCGATTTGAACCGCTTCGCATTCCTGATCCGAAATCAGATGACCTTTACTTTTAAGTGTGCTAATCGCTTCACCCATCAGGTGCATGGCTCCCAGAGCGTGGTGAAAGCGGGTATGAAGAGCTCCGGGGTAGACTAATTCAGCCATTCCCAATTGTTTGATTCGCCGAAGGCGTTGAAAGTAAGGATGTTCAATCAGGTCGAAGATCAAATGACCAGGAATGGTAATGAAGCCATAGACCGGATCGTTAAGTACTTTTTTCTTATTCATAATGAGGGGCTGCCGCCTCGATAAAACGAAAGTAGGAACGCATAAAAATACGTTCCTACTCATTATTACCAAGATTATCTTTGGATTAATTGCCACCACCGGGACGTCTATCCCGCATACGATTTCTTTGCTCTTCGCGAATCTTCTCGTACTTCGTCCACTGCTCGGTAGTTAAAACGGGTTTCAGTTTAGCTTCGTAGTTTTCCTGTAACTCCCGCATTTTCTGACGATCGGGACGAGCACCGTTCGCCCGCATTTCCTGCATTTGCTTCATCCGGTCGTCGCTCAAAGCTTTTACTTTCTCTGCCTGTTCGGTAGACAAATTCAGTTCTTTGATTAGCTGTTCCGTTTGGCGTTGAGCCCGATCTTCCGGCGAGCGTCCCTGATCATTTTGAGCAAAAGTCAACGTAGTGGACAACAAGCCCGCAACGAAGAAAGCAATAAGTTTTTTCATGACTGTTTTTGTTAACGTTCAGGGCCTTGGAAACAAAAAAGAAGCAAAAGGTTTAATCAGCCATTGCAAAAGGCTTTAAAAAAGTGTAAACTTGCGGTTCATTTGGCGATCTAGTGTCAAATCGGGCCCTTAGCTCAGGGGTTAGAGCAGTTGACTCATAATCAATTGGTCGTAGGTTCGAAACCTACAGGGCCCACCCTCATAATCAGGCACTTAGCATTCATTTGCTAGGTGCTTTTTTGTTGATCTCACCAGCAAACTCACCAGCATTTTAAAGAATGGGGTACGTTGAGACTCCTTTGGAAGAGGTCTGGAGCATTTAATTTTTTGCCAAAATGCACTGAAGGGGTACCGACTAAACTGACAGAAGTCTTATTGAAATGACCTCAAATGCAAAACCCCGATAATATATCGGGAAATCTCAGTTTTGCTCTTAAACAAGACAAGCCCGACTCCTGTCGAGCTTGAATGGGGTTCGACCTAAAGAGAACGAAAAGTATATCCTCTTCCCGCAGCTCTCCTTTCCAACCATCGAAGAAAATATCTTGGCTCAGGATTGATTTATGCTCTTCTAGTGGTACGAGTTGATAACGGATAGAATTATGAGGCCTCTACAGGGCAATTTAAAAACCCGACAGATGTTTGTCAATTATTCTTCTAAGTAGATTAGTATCTAAAGGTTTAGTCAAGTGATAGTTAAATCCTGATTGTAAGGCTTTTTTCTTATGCTCATCTGATCCATATCCAGATAAAGCAATAAGTAATACATGCTTGCCATAAGTTTGCTGCCGAATACGGATAGCCGTTTCGTAACCGTCCCATCCAGGCATGCCAATATCTGAAATGACTACATTTGGGTGTAATGCTTCAATGAAAACTAGAGCAGCCTCACCGCTACATTGCGTGTATACTTCATAGCCCAATAACTTTAAAAGCGTAGCTACTATTTCAAGGGCGTCTGTATCGTCATCAACTACTAGAATACGTAAGCAAGAAGTAGTATTCTTCATAAGAATAGCTTTAAAACACAAAGATAATCAATGCATTTAAGGGTTTCCCCTTCATACAAAGGGATTTGCCTCCCTATTTTTGATGGTAAATGACTACCTAATAAGCACAGTTATTACCCTATCATATCTGTATCAGGCAGACTTACGTGTCGTTTCCAGAAAGAGTATGATGTTTCCCAAAGCTTGGCTACGGAATCCTGCTCATTAGGCTTAATGATGAAGGCATTCGCACCTTTCTCATAGGCCTGTTGAACAATATCCTTATTATGCTTACCTGAAAACAAGACTACTGGTAGGGCCTTCCAATGCGAGTTTTTCAAAATCTCGATTACCTGCAATCCGTTCAAGCCGGGCGAGTCATCATCAATCAATATAATATTGATAGCTATCTGACCATTCTCAAGGAGGCCTAACACCTCATCTGAGGTATTTACAAAATGATATTGACAATCATAATTACCTAGTTCATATCCCTTACTGAGTAGATACTCATATTTTTGATTGTCCTCAACGACTAAAATTAAAAGTTTTTCGTAGTCCATAAGCTGACAAGAATAACAAGTTGGCAGGTAGATAGGTACGCTTAACTAATAGTAAGGCCTAGGAGTTTAGTGTATTAAAATGTCCTTAGGAGACATCATAGCTAGATCTGTATATTTCGTCTGGCATCTCATTTTATCAAAATCTTAAAACATGATTCATTGAATTTAAGTATACTTATATGATTATTGAAAAAGGATTAACGAATACCCAACTACTCTTTGGTTAGGTATTTTTTTGAAATGATCTGTAATTAAACAGTCGTGTTGTCTAGTAAGTATCTAATGCATTTTCTAAGGTATTAACGAAAGATTACTTAAGAAATGTACTCATTGTGAGCTAATGTTTAATGACCAGCAAAAAAATAAACACCCCGAAGGGGAGTGTTTATCAGACTTATACGGAAAAGATTCAGCTAACTGGCTGCTCGGAACGTCTTATTAGTTCCAGCGTCCGAAAGGTGTTAATATTCGCTGTGACCATAATTACAAAAAGCCCGACCACCGCCGAGCTTACATGGGGTTCGACATAATGTCGTTTAGGTGAACCGCCTCATAATCAGAGTCCTCAATTTTGAGGAGACCCTACTTTGGCATTGAAATGAACTAGTCTTTACACTTGTACAAAAAGACCCGGGCACGTCCAGTGGCAGGCTTAAGGTCTAGAGAGTAGTAGTCACAAAGCTTCGCTTGGAATATTACGTCTATCATCCAGCCCTGCCCCATCAAAGAGTGCTTAAACGGCCTGAGGGATGTTATTTCTAGGAAAGACCCTTCCTGCTCTAAAGCCGGCAAACACAGTCAAGCATTGGTTGTTCGCTTGTCGTAGATGATTTTTGTGTTTTCCATTTTTATCAAGCAACACCGCCACTATGGCCCCATGGCTCAGGACTTCTATGCCGCTTTTGGTAAGGATGAATTGGGAACCATTGGTGAAGATAAATCTATTAATCAGGCTGATTTTGACGGCGTGAACCTGATTGCCATCAAAGCACTCATTGAGGAGGTGAATCAATTGAAGGCGGAGAACAGTAAGCTACGTTCAAAGGCAAGCACTCTGGAAGAACATAACGCAAACCTTCAAAAAGAAACGGCTTCGTTGAAGTCGGACATTGACTGGATAAAGAAGCAGCTTGGTGGACTGGCTCAAAAGTAAGCCTCTTCATATTTCGTCAATTAAAAAGCCTACTCATCGTTAAGAGTAGGCTTTTAGTGAATCCGCCATCAAAGCCGCCACTTCTCTGACTGATTCAGTGAGGCAAAGATACGCCGGACTATATACCTAAGCCATTAAACTTCGACTAAAGGTTTGATAGTCACTACAAACAGGGTCATATCTCCCATAATGGAGGAGTAAAAGTGACTTTAGCTATCCGACTTAGCTATCTAAATATATATTGGGCCTTGACAAAGACACACTCAGTTCAGAAGTAGTTAAATGCCGGGTTTCGAGTAGGTGCTTGCGTGAGAGTGCAGATACTTCGCATTAGGTCAACATTCGGTCCTGCCTAGACTGAGATTGTCAACGGTAGTATGTTATCATCAATTCCAAGAGAAGATTTACAAACTGCCTTCCAGCTTGTTTTGAGAAGGAATTGGTGAGCCAATACCTGGCCAGGATTTGTCTTTCCTTTCACCTGCCTTAAATTTGCAGATCATTTTCTACCCATTCCTTGCTAAAAAACAAATTACATAAGGGCGGTCTAATACCAACGGTATGGGTTGATAACTCCTATTCTTTAGTCTTGAAATCGATTAGATAAGGCTTTAGTCGATCCCCAGTCTCATTGCGAAAACTTGGACCGATCAATAACTGATAATGCTGATTCGGCTTCACTTCGAGCTCAAAGGAGAACGATGTAGCCTCTTCCGAAAAGCCCACTATTTTTTTCACCCTCGGCATGCTTTCTATACCTAGAGGCCCCTTACCAAAACCATAGTATCGGGAATCCATCTTTTGGGAGAAATGAAGGGTTATTACTTGTGTATTCGTACTGACCCCTTGTGATCCGTTTTCAAAGGGAGTTATACTCATTATGCGGGGTCGGTAGTTATCAAAACTCCAGACAGTTGGCTGAGAATGTTCGGTTAGAGTCCCTTTTAGCACATCTACCTCAATGAAACTGTCGTTGAAAACCGTGTGGGTAGCTTTCACGTAATCCGAAGACTTGGCTTTATAGGGGTTACGCACAAATGTCTGGGGGTTGCGAGCAAATAAGGGAAAGGCGGTACTTTGGACTTGGATCATGATCCGATGCCCTTTTTTAAAAGTATGGAGCACATCCTGCAACGGAAAATGGACGGCCGTTTTCTTACCAACACGGAGTGGCTGGGGCTTTTCAAAGCTGTTGCGAAACCGGGCAGGCATGATTTCCGAACGGACCATCTGCCAGTAATTACTTAAGGTGACGTTTTTGTTAGGCATGTAGTTATGATTGGGTTCGTCCAGAGGATAAACGTCAATCAGTTTGACAAAAAAATCAGCATCTGTACTCGTACTAGCGATATTGAGATACGCCTTAATTTCCCCGCCCAAGGTAACATCTTCGGACAAGCTACCCGTTTGAAACGTCAGCACGTCGGGCCGCCGGCCAGCAAAACGCTGATCTTCGCTCATGTAATGGTAGGGCGTAAAGTTCATCGTCGAGGTCAAATCCTCGGTATGGGGTACTGGCTTGAGGGGATCGCTGGGATAAGAGACGGACCCAGCCTTTTGGGGTGGTTGTCGATCCAATGTACCCGCTTCATTAAGGTAAAGCTTTTGTTTATGTATACTGGCCGCGGGCCATTGATCAAACTGACTCCATTTTTTCAGGCCCGTATCAAACATATAGGCTTCCGGTAAACCCGTGCTGTTGCCGATGCCCTTTAAAAAATGACGAAAGAATTTAGCTTCAATCTCATTCATATAGAAGGTGGCCAGACTATCACCAAAATAGAGGTTACTGTGCAAGGTATGGCCGGTCTCAGTAGCCCATCCCCCGTGTCCAAATGGCCCCATGACAATCGTATTGTAGGTGCCTGGGCTCTTCTTTTCGATCGTCTTGTAGAGATTCAGTGGCCCCGACAGGTCTTCGGCATCAAACCAGCCCCCCACTGTCATAACGGCTGTTTTTAGATGAGGCTGATAGTGCTGAAGTAAGCCTCTTTTTCGCCAAAAGTCATCGTAATTGGGGTGGTTCACTGTTTGCTGCCAAAAGACGTTCTCTTTATAGTAGGTGTCAGCAAACGTTAACGGGCCTTGATCTAGGTAAAGTTGGTAGCCATCTCGGACAACTTTAGCCGTATTGACTGGCTGGCTATCGTACCAAGCAGAAGTGGTCGTGTCTTTCTTTGGAACGCCAAACCAGGGAAATAATAAGAAATAACTCTGCAAAAAAGCTCCATTGTGGTGAAAGTCATCAAAAAAGAAGTCCGAAACCGGTGCCTGCGGACTGGAAGCTTTTAGAGCGGGATGGTTACTCAGCAGACCGGCGGCGGCGTAAAACCCCGGGTAAGACATCCCCCACTGCCCTACATTGCCATTGTTGTTTGGTACGTTCTTGACTAACCAATCGATGGTGTCGAACGTATCGGAGCTTTCGTCCACATCTGTATTGCTCTGATGGGCCGTTAGGGGTGTTAGGTTGGTAAATTGCCCTTCACTCTTGTAGCGTCCCCGTACATCTTGATAAACAAAAATATACCCCTCTTTCATCATCGTCACTGATGGGCCCAATCGGTGAGGATAGCTGTTTATGCCATACGGGGCAATGCCATAACAGGTACGTTGCAATAGGATTGGATAAGGGCGGACGGGCGTTGCTTGTTTTGGAGTATAAATAGCGGTGAACAACTTTACGCCATCCCGCATAACAATGTATGTTTCAACTTTTGTATAGTCTTGCTTAACTTCATCGGTTGTTTGGGCTTCTAATTGACACGACCCGAACAGAAACATAACTGAGAGCAATCTGGCAAAAAGAGAATTCATAACTAATCAGTTTATAAGCTACCGGTTTCGCCACTGTCAGCGTCTATTGGCAGCTGATCTAACCAAAGAGGAGGTATTAGCTAGTTGCGTTGCACGAGTACTTAATATTTAGCCAACTCAGATTTGAGTTGATGTAGTCCTACCTAAAAGTTACTATCTATTTAGGGGAAGCCCCTGATAGTCCGTGAACTACTGATAGTCACTACGGGAAGTCCAAAATTGGACTCTCTAACTACCCACATAAGGTAGTCCAAATTTACCTTTTGCCAAAGGTGGAATAATCCCACATTATAGATAATCCGAATCATCTGTAACGAGTCTGCTGGCAGTGAGAGAAGCGAACGGATAGATAGCTACATAGTCCGCCGTAGAGGCTCGCCATGGTGCTAAATGCCCAGATACCCGCCCGGAGGAAAAATCACATCGCTGGTTATCAGGCAGTTTCGGTATATCGGATTTGAATTAGCCATATAGTACGCTATTGGATGAACAGGATTGCGTAGGTTAGACGCTATAATCCTAGCATCACTCTATGCCTCGTTTATCCATAGCCGTTCTTTTACTGATCACTACTTTTATCACCGCCTGCCAAAGCAAGTATGAGCAGAAAATGCCTGCTGACTTTTTTCTGTAATGATTACGGAGCTACCGTGAAGACTTGATTTAACCTACCGGTCTACCTGCCGATAAAACCCGAAGGATACACCGCAGGTACACCGGTAGGATAACCCGGAGGATACCCAACCAAATAAAAACTATATAACTAATAAAACATTAAAAGGGCGTTTTCACGCCTTTGCGTCGAACTGTTTTTTTTAATTAATGCCTATTGCTCTCAGAGACGAAAAGTAAAGAAAAGCCATCCCCCAGTTCCGCGGCCCCCCTTCTAGCTTTTTGAAATCCTATAGTATTGCCAGTCGAAGAAAGCACGCCTGAAAAGGCCTGAGTTTTGCCAAAGTTTTGAATAGGTAAGCCTAGCATTCTCCTCGCTCTCTCAAGAACCCCCGAATTTGTATCTTCTTTTGGCTTATAATTGATTTGAGCCCCACTGCTAGTACGAGTAGATGATTGAAAGAATTTAAACGCCTCTACGGAGTTTTTCGAAAATAGCAGATTTGACGGAAAACTATCTTAGATAGCCCTTTGATTGATCTTACATTTTGTAACATCAGTAGATTGATTCTCCAGAAAAGAAAAACCTGTCTCTTGGGAGTATAAGACAGGTATTAAAAGTGGATGTACTGAATAAGAAACTGCCTGATTTATTCGCTAGAATGAAGCATTATATAATTTTACAAAAACATTGTATATAATTCGATAAGAAAATTGTATTTGAATGTATAGATTCAGTCAGTAGTATAGTATATGCTGAAGGGTAAACACGAAATTTACCTATCAAAGTAAGTTACTCTCCAGCTGTATCTATGCACTACGCTCCAAGTGAATATAACCCCATCGTCGCATTTGATGTACGATTGGATAGAGTGTTTCTCCATACTCAGTTAATTGATATTCTACTCGTGGGGGAACTTCTGCGAAGCATTCACGACTGATGATTCCGTCCTTTTCCAGTTCGTCCAATTGCTTAGAAAGCATTCGTTCGCTAATAGTGGGCAAAGTTCTTTTCATCTCACCAAAGCGATTACGGCCTTTCTTGATCAAAACAATCAGAGTCGTCTTACACTTCCCTTTTAAGATCTTAAGAAAAACATCAGATGGACAGATGTATTCTTTTTCTTCAATTTCTGTCATTTTTAAAAATTTGATTTACAGCATTACTAAACAAATGTTCCCTATCAGCACGATTTGTAAGTACTTGACTCCACATACAGAAATAGTAACCTTTGGTCAAAAAAACAAATGGATAAGATGTTCAATGCCTTTCTTGTGCATGAGCGAGAAGACGAGTTTGTAGGAAGTTGGGAACAAGTATCGATGCCCTCTCTATCAGCGAATGAAGTATTAATCAGAGTTATCTATTCGTCTCTCAACTACAAAGATGCACTTTCGGCGTCAGGTAATAAAGGAGTTACTCGGCATTATCCCCATGTTCCTGGCATAGACGCAGCCGGAATAGTTGTTCAATCAAGGAGTAATGAGTGGCCGGTAGGTAGCAATGTCATCGTTACAGGCTTTGATTTGGGGATGAATACCTGGGGCGGATTTGGCCAGTATATTCGTGTTCCATCCGCTTGGGTACTTCGTTTACCGTCTGGTGCTACACTCCGCATGGCCATGTGCATGGGAACAGCCGGTTTGACGGCTGCTATTTCTATCAACAAACTAATTCAGGCTGGAATTGTGCCTGAATCAGGGCCTGTAGCAGTTAGTGGGGCCACTGGCGGAGTGGGTAGTATTGCACTGGCAATACTAGCTAAACTAGGCTATCAAACCACGGCTATTTCGGGTAAAACAGATACTGATTTTTTAACCAAAGAGTTAGGGGCTACTCAGGTTGTTGAACGTAATGAGTTCATCCGTATCCATGAGGGTAAAGCAATAAGTAAAACTGAATTTAGTGCGGCAATTGATACTGTCGGAGGGACCGTTTTGTCGGGTCTACTGAAAGCAACTCAGTATGGCGGATCAGTCACTTGTTGCGGCATGGTTAATTCGTCTGAGTTACATACAAGTATTTTTCCGTTTATTTTAAGAGGAATTAACCTATTTGGTGTTGACTCTGTCTCTATTCCAATGAACCTTAGACGCGATCTATGGGATAAACTGTTAACCGAATGGTATCCTGTCAACATGGATCATCTTGTTAGCGAAATAACATCAGATGAGCTCTCTAACAATCTACATCAGCTATTGTCTGGTCAAGCTAAAGGCCGATTTATATTAAAACACGAAGCAGGCTCTAGCGTCGACCAGAGTTAACTACTAGAGGGACCATCTACACCGCATGCAATACGTAAGGTAGTTCTGCCGAATCATACAAAATTCTTCACTTTTCGATTTTGTATGATTGGGCAGCTTTGAAAATTAAGGTTCAAAAATATTACTCGGAATAATATAACTAAGTTAAAATGTTTACCGAAGAGGGGCTCTGCTGGTTGTATTATCAAGCGGTCGAAAACGCCACGGTTTACTTTTCCTTTTTCCAGTCTACATCTTTTGTATTGCGATAGTAACTAGCCATAGAAGTAACGTTTTCTTTGGTATCTCTTTCAAAGCTAAAACTTAGTTCTGCTTCCTTGATAAAGAAAAGACCGTCGCTTCTCGGATGTAATTGAACCTTTGGTAAACGAGACTTAGGATTGGTAGCTCGGATGTATAACTTACTTTCTTCCAGAGTAATGACCATCTGATATGATTTTTTGTACGTATACGTTCCTATGTACGCTTGCAATTGGGGAATCGTCAACGTATATGGTTTTCGCCCGAACACTTGACCAATAATGTCGTTGGTAAGCACGATCCAGTCCATGTCCGTCTCATAGCTATTAAATAGAGTCGTTACGTAAAGATCTGCCTGGGGTAAATACACGGCATTGGTTTGAAACCCATCCGTAGAGCCGGAGTGCTCAATGGTAGGCTGCCCGTCAAGTTCTTTCATGTACCAACCATAACCATACGGAGAATCTGTTCCGTTGTTAAGCTTGAAGGAAGCCCAGGCTTTTTTAAGTAGTGGCCTACTGATTAGTTTTCCTTCCAGCAAAGCCTGATGCCAGGTAAGTAGATCGGTTGCTGAAGAAAGCAAACCTCCGGCGGCATACAACGTAGAGACTTCCTGAAGGCGGGCTTTTTTCAGTTTTCTGTCTACTTTGGTGTAAGCCGTAGGCATCGGGCTTACTGGACTATCAGGAAGAATGTAAGAGGTATGGGTAAGGTTCGCTTTAGCCAGAACATGTTCACGAAGGTACTGCTCGTAGGTTTGCCCTGTAATGACTTCAATGAGGTAGCCTAATAAATAGTAATTGGAATTGCTGTATTCAAACTGACTTCCTGGTACAAAGCTCAGGGGCTCATCTTTAAAATAATCGACCCCCTGTGCGGGCGTATAGGTAGGTCGTTGCTGGGTAGGGTTGTTGATTTCAAAGTAGTTTTTAATGCCAGATGTATTCGTAAGCAGGTGTTCAATGGTAAGCGTGTGACCTTTGCTAGGGAAGTCTTTAATGTATTTCTGAATGGAATCCTGAAGAGAGAGTTTGCCCGCTTCTACGAGTTGAAGGATGGCCACAGCGGTAAACTGCTTGGTCATGGAACCGATGCGAAAGATCATATCGGGCTGCATGAGGGTCTTATTGGATACGTCCGCGTTACCGAACGCTTTATGATACAGGGCATGTCCCTGCCTGGCGATGAGCAACACGCCGCCGGGGGCAATGGCAGGCAGACGTTGGGAGAAAAGCGAATCAATCTCAAGACTTAGATTTTCATCAAATTTTCGCTGAGCGTAAGCGTCAATGAAAGGAAGCAGAAAAAGCAAGGTATAAATCCAACGATTGAAGAGCATCTTTCTGTTTTAGTTGTAGAAATGATTTTATGTTAAAAACCTTCGTTATCGACTGCCATTTTATTATTAACAAATCCAGACCAAGTATCAAAAGACTCGAATAAGGGGAAACGGCTATCTCCAGATCCTAACCAAGTCAAATGCACTACTACCCACTCGCTAGTATCTACCACAACTAATAGATCATCGTTAGCAAAGCTTCTCCCAATAAGTTCAAGGTGTCTTCCAAACAGTGGGTGTCGCTGAGTAATCTCCTTATTTAATTGAAGTAAAAAAGAATCCCTTTGGCTTGCTGGGATCTCCCCCCAAGGTTCTAACCAAGTTCGTTCTTCTGGCCTCTTTTTCTGTTGCATAATCAATTGTTACGTTAATCGCCATAGCAGTAGTTTAATGCAGGTTCTAAAGTGGCAATAAAAAAACTATTTCAGAAAGAGACCTGCACTGATCAGAAAAAATAAACACCCCGAGGAGGACGTTTTTACAAAAAGCTTTACAGGCAGGACAATTGGGTATGGTATAGAAATTGGTAATCTTGTGTATACGCTAATCGTTGCTTCTTAAATAGCCTTCCCTAAGGGCCTCTGTGTCACTCTTATTAACTCTTCATATTGCTTTTGTAACCTCTTCGTCTCCTTCTCAATTAATTCAAAAAACTTTGAAGGCCAGGGCTCCTCATAATGCAAAGGATCTGTTTGAATTCCAATTTCTCTTAGTGTTTGGTATGCAGCTACATGCCTCATATAAAGTTTTATTTGCTCGAATAACTCATCGTTGGCTTGAGCTAAATGGATATTGGCTTCTATTATTTCAACGACTTTTTTATGGTTAGGCAAAATAAAAGCCCCTTCCACATGCTTTCCTACCTTATCACTTAACATCCAAATAGCATCGTCTTTTTCAAGTCTTAAGTAAACGGGCCAATAGAAGTTGGAAAGCTGTTTTTCCAGATAGTCTATTCTTTTGTTGTTAAGAACCCTATCCATGTCCAGAATCTTGTTTTGCTCTCGTTTAAATATCTCAAGCTTACGGCTAAGCCAAAACCCGCACACTAACACAATTATACCGATAATGAATTTATCTGTAATTGTGACTATTAGTTTATCAATGAGATCATCATTCAGAGATTCTAATAACATATGGATTGAGTTATGAGATTGTGATAAACAACTAAACGCCAATATATATCTTAGGTCACCCATTATAGTATTACTGACTATTAAATAAAAACCCGCCTAGCAATATTAGACGGGTTTAGGTAATTTTCCACAAGAGAATATAATGGTTATGCAGCTGCCTGCCGTTTGCCCAAGGCTATGTAGTCCTGAGCATCGACATCATGAATTTCCTCGGCTAATTTGTTCAATAGCTCAACTAGGGCTATGAATGAGCTGGCTGCATCGTAGCGTTCCTCCTCTCCTAGTTGGTGAAAAGGTATTGAGACAGCATAGTGAGCAAACATTTGACTCAGGTGTCCCTGTAATTCACGAACTACAGTGCTGGTAATAAAGCCTTCAGCGATTTGATATACCTTCTGCTGTTTTTGAGATGCGTTTTCCATAGAAGTACTTGGATATAAGAGTAGAGTAAGCTCAGCCTCTTAGAAAGCCCTAAGAGGCTGAGAAAAGAGTTAGTATACATCAATGCAGATCAGGTCCTTAAATCTTTTTTTCTGCTCCGCAAACACTCGATCCTGCACTTTCTGAGCCATTTCATCATACAGAGAGGACATAAAGTATACATAAGATGTGCCTTGCAGATCTGGTTGGGTTTCCATCTCTAACCATACATGATTTCCCCCTTCGATATTATAAGGTACTTCGCAGAAGATAGGCAGATGGAGCTTGAAATCATGAAAGCAGGCAATATCGGCTCGTTTCTTCTCATCCAGGATTTCACTCACCTCTTTGTATCCTTCATGCTCAGAACCAAAATAATGGGTATGGCTTTCAAAGTAGGTATCGGCTTCCTTTGACAGCATCCATTCACGCTTGAAGACGCTTAAATCAGAATAAATTGGATGAGGCGTTAAATGACCTACCACCCAAACTGCCTCTTCGCCTTCACCAGCCGTCAGGTGAATCATTCGCTGCTGGTGGTGGAACTCTACCCGGGGTACTCCCTTTTGAAAGATCTCTGAGTCTTTGTACTTCTCATAGAACTCGGCTGGAAGACTGATGTGACCGGATAACTCTACGGCCTGAGTGATGCGAAGCTCAGAAGTAGAGAAAGAGCCTGAGACGGGCGATACAGGCATGGATGAACCGTTAACTTTTACTTGATTTTTCATGTGAATAGTGAGGAATTAGAAGCGTTTAGGACATAGCTCGCCCAGATCACTAGCGGGTAGTGATGAAGATAAAAGCCTGAGAATGCAAAGATTTAAATTTAAACGGAATGCACTATACGTTATTTGGATTATGCGGGTCTTCAATCTGCCGAGCTATGGTGTCAATCAGGTCCATGACGGCTAGGTGATACTCGGCAGCATGCTGTCTTTCGTCATCTTCCAGATTTGCGTAGAGGGTAGAAGCGGCATACCAGGTATGAGCCCGGTTGAGGTGTTTTCGCAAAGATGGAAAATCATAATCTTCCCGCATGTTTTTAGCACTTTCAAAAATGATCTGGGCAGCCATAGAGTGTTCGGCTGAAATAGAGGCGTTTTGCTTTGCCATGGTGGTTTGGAATTTTAAAAGTCGAAATTGCTCATTTCTTTAATCACCCGCTCTTTGGTAATGTTGCGATAGGTTTTTAGCTCTTTTGTTGATTTATGGCCCAACATGGCGGCTGTGGTCTCATCCGAACGTAGGAACTCATTCTGCATCCGCATAGCAAAGGTCTTTCGACCTGTATGAAACCAGATTCTTCTATTGACACCAATTTGGGCCATAGCGACTTTGAGCATGCAGTTAACTTCTTTATTGGATCGTAATGGGAGTTTAGAGACTCCGCCATATTTGACAATGATAGCTTGAGCTACTTTTGACAGTGGAACGAAATACTTCGTATCTGTTTTCTCACGTGCCCCTTGTAAGTACAATCTACCCCCTACCTCAACTACGTTAGATTCATTCAAAAGCTTCATATCTACGTAGGCTAACCCGGTATTACATGCAAACAGGTAACAATCAACGGTCTCTTGGAGGCGTTTAGGAAACACCGTTGTCGTCAGTAGCGTAAGCTCTGCTTCAGAGAGGTGTTCCAAATTAGGTGTTTTGTCTACCTTGACTTTGTAGTTGTCCAGCGGGTTAATGTCAATATGTCCATTTTCCCAACACCAAATCACGAAGGTCTTTATGAACTGCTGGCACTTCTGGGCGTAGACTTTTTTAGCGTTACGTTTGAGTAGCATGTAATTAATAAAACGCTCCATAATGACCCTGTTTATCTCCTCGACCAGAAGCTTAGTCTTCTTTTCTTCCTCTAGGAAGTATTTTACTAAAGCTAGCTTCTCCTTGCGGGTCTTATGGGTACTAATTGCGTGATCCCCTTTCTGACTCATCTGTTCTGACCATTCTAGGTATTTATCCAGTAGCGTAAATACATCCGTTTGACGAGCAGAAGCTGGACGCAGAGCCTTCTTTAACTGCTCCGGGGTGACCCGTTCCTGACGGGATTCGGCATACAGAATGACGGACCGTACCTGACTTTCCAAAGAATCAAGCTTGGCATTATCCATCATCGACATGGCAGCCGATAGTCGGATACGGCGTCTTTGGGTATCCCAGTTATCTAATGATACCCGAATGCCCGTTGAGCCAATATTAATACGATTGCCATTTAAAGTCGCTTTGGCATAAATGATGGGCAGACCTTGTTCAGAAATGCCTTCAGTACGCAGATGGTAAGTGAAATGAAATTTGTTGATCATGATGGTATGTGTTTAAAATGGAGGAGCAAGTACGGTTTTGACCTGCTCCTTTGATCCGGTTACAAGTACTATGCGTTTACCAATTTGCTACGGAAGGACCAGTGTACGAGCGTTATTATCATTTGCTGACACTTTTGAGCATACACTAAGGATTTTCCGTTGAGTAGCACGCTCGTTTTGAACCTCTCGAGCAGCATGCTAGTAATGCCAGCAGTCATCAAATCAGCTTTCCCTTCTTTGGAAAGAAAGCTCATAAAAAGTGCTAGTTTTTCCTGACGAGCCAGATGGGTTTGGGCTTCAATCTGACCAGTAGCCTGCATACTTTCTGACCATTCCAGGTAGCTCTTCATAGAAGAAGCGACGCTTATGGGTTGATCTTGAACGAGTGAATAAATCTTCTTGAGCTGATCAGGTGTTAAGAGTTGTTGCAGAGAGTTAGCATCACTAGTGAATGAGTGGAGTTGAGCCTCAAGAGCAGCCAATTGAGCGTTTAGCTTTTCACTAAGAGCATTCTGACCTTTTAGACGTTGCGACAGGGCATCCCAGTCTTGCGGATGAACACGAATACCCGTAGGCCCTAATTCGACTGGGTTACCGTTTAAAGTAGCCTGCAAATGGACCATAGCATCTGTTTGCTGAGAAGAGAGGTAAAACAAGAACTGGATGTGGCTAGTCATGATTGTATGTGGTTTTTGTTTAGACAATAGAATTCTTGCAATCAGATATTTGTCTGACCGTGTAAGGAGGTTAAATTATTGCTTTGGGAAGGAGGATTAGTTAATCATAACTCCTGTGTTTTAGAAGGTAGGGTACAATAAAAACAGCGGTGTTCCCCTTGCCGCTGTCTAAGTCCAATAACGGGCTTGCATCAACCATAATAGGAGATGCACGGCAGGTAGAACACCGCTGCGTATAGACACAGAAATGACTATCAGGCACAAATGTAAGCCCTACAACTATATGTTGGGCATTGCTACCCGCTATTGAAACTTAGACACTGCTAAAATACAAGAGAAGAACAAAATGTCAATAAAAAGGAGCAAATATTTTTTACTTAAATATCTATATATCAATTAGTTATGTTCGCAATTGCGAACATTTTACTCTATAACTTGAGAATCCTTCAGTCGCGTGATCTACATCTCTAAGAAAGCATTGCCATAATGCCGACTTTACTTGCACTAACAAAGAAAGCCTACTCATCGTCATGGGTAGGCTTTCTTTGTTATATTGGCTGCTTACAACCTCACCGTTATGAAACGATTCTTACTTCTTGCCGGACTAATGTCTGCCTGTACTTCTGGGCCTAAAGAAAACACGCACCATCCTGATTTTGATACACTCGAGGGAAGTTTTAAAGGCGAATACATTCCTCATAACTATTCCTTTAAAATTGCCAAGGATGGGACAGTGCTATTTTGGAGGCATCGAAATATTGATACTAATTACTTCCAGGGGCAAGTTGACTTAAGTGTCATTCATAAATTAACCACCGCTATTGACTCCCTTTGTTATTATGAAGCGGATAGTGCCTCAACAGGAATAGTTGCCGACGCTTTTACCTACCATCTTTGGATACACCGAGCAAACCGAACCATACGCAAGGCCCGCGGTTATTCTAACGTTGCTTCTCCAAGCATTGTGGCTTTAGCTCATAGCTTAACACCACTCTTTGACACGCTGATGTTGAAACCCACTTCCAAAAAATTTCATTTTGGAAGCTACGTACCCATACCGCCTCCCCCGCCAGCTCCATTGCCAAACTCACGCTGAAAAGCTCTGCAACTATCTGACTTAGCTATCTAATATATATTGGATATATATTGGACCTCGACAAAGAGGTCTTCAACTCAGAAGCGGAGAAATGCCGGGTTTGCGGGTAGGTGCTTGCTTGCGAGTGCATACACCTCACATTTAGCCGAGGGTCGTTTGTAAAACGTTATTATAAGAAAGGCCCAACTAATTTGTATGGATTAGGGTCTATGAGAAAAAGTATTTATGAAAGCTGCCCTACTATTTCTAATTGCAATCTTATTGCTGTTGAGCTGTTCGAAAAATCAGGAACCAGTCTTAGCTCCGGGGTGCAGTAAGCAAGACCAGAACTACCATCGAGTTAAACCATTCGAGAATAACCAAGCAATCATAAGCGAACGCAATACGGGCTACGCCACCTATTATGTGATCGTAAGGAATGACTCCTCCAACGGTTCAACTATTTCAGAGGCTTGCAACCTTCCTGAGGCGTTTAAAAAGGATAGTCTTTTGGTTGTCATTAGTGGCTATACCTTAACTTTCCCAGGAATAGAAAGGGCACTGCCCGCACATCAACCCATTGAATTAACCTCTATAAAAGAACAATAACTCTTTACAAATTTAGCTTTCATACGTTCATTGCTTAGCTACATTAGTGCTTGTATGTTAATACAGGTTTATCTAGCATGAAGCTCAAGAAGTCATTTATAAATATAAGTAAACCATGACTGTTCATCGATGTTTTAGTAATTTTGCCATCAGATAAGAATCTGAACATAGAGTGATCTCTCAACATTAGAGAAGGAATTGGAGAGCTTGCTCATTCTTTTGTGTAGTTCATCCGCACATACTCTAATCACTGGTTTGCCTGTTTCACAAACTTTTGATTAGCACTATGTCTAAAAAACATCTTTATGTAGGACTCTTACTACTCGGTACGGCCTTTTGGGGTATCTCCTTTACCGTCGTCAAAGTTGGAGTCGATCAGTATTCACCCTTTGTATTTTTAACCTACAAATTTCTACTGGCCTGCCTGGCTATTAGTCTTCTCTTTTTCAGGCAACTGAGCTTAATTACCCGAAAAACTCTGGGGATTGGGTTGCAAATAGGTCTTCCTTTGTTGATCGCATCCGTGTTGCAGACGCTAAGTCTACGCTATACCTCCGTTACCAATGCGTCTTTTATTACGGGATTAGAGGTGCTTTTGGTTCCCTTACTAAAGTTACTTTTGTATCGAAAAACAGTTCAAAAACAGTTCTGGCTAGCGTGCGGACTGGCCTTGGGAGGATTGTATCTGATCACCAGTCAGCAGGGAATGCATCTATCTTTCGGCGATAGTATGGCGGCCGCTGGAGCGGTGGGCTTTGCTGTATATGTACTTCAGGTAGGTAGGTATTCCACCGAAAGTAACCCTATGCCCTCCGTCATCGTAATGCTTGGGGTTTGTACTGTAGGTAGTGCCCTTTTAGCCTTAATAGATCCCACGGCCGTTTGGGTACCCAAAGAAACGGATTTTTGGTGGGGGATTGCTTTTGCAGGGTTACCAGCTACGGCTTACATGTATGCTGTACAAAATGCCGCTCAACGCTACATTGAAGAAGAGAAGGTAGCTTTAACATATCTCTGCGAACCCTTATTTGCCACCACGGTAGGAATAGTGGTTCTCCACGAAAAATACAATGAATACATCCTTCTGGGAGGGCTTTTGATTATTGCTGGAATGATCGTCTTAGAACTAAAGATTCAAACCCATACTGCTAACTAACCACAAAAGGTAAAACCAAATTTACCTTCCGTAAAAGGTGGAATAATCCCACCTTATAGATCATCCGAATCACCTGTAACGAGTCTACTGGCAGTAAGCAAAGCGAGCGGACAGATAGCTTATATAGTTCGCCGTAGAGGCCCTTTGTGATGACTAACGACCAATAACTTGCACGGAGGAAAAATCATATCGCTGATTATCAAGCGATTTCGGTTTATCAAATTAGGGTTAGCTATCTAGTATACTGTGAAGGTTGAGGGAATCACCTATATTTACACACTTAGGCTAGCACATCTCATGCTCATCAACATCCTTCAAAGTATCTGGGCCTTAAGCATGCTCACCTTCATCGTAGGATACTTCGCTAAAATGTATTTTAAGCACAACCTGGATCAGAGTCTAAGCCCGGATCGTGTTAAGCCATTTGCTTCTACCTATTTTACACTTACAAGCTGGGAGGAGATCCAACTGTTTTTGAGAAATGAGTATTCTCAGGCTAAGTTCACCTCTCAACAGAAACGCATGTACAAGGCCGTAGACGTCTGCACATGGATCATCTGGCTAAGTGGGTTAACCTTTTGGCTGATAGTACTCCTCAATACGATCCTTGAACGTTTGAAGATCATCTGAGACCATAAATTACTTTAATACAAAAACCTCCTAGCAAACACTCCGGGGGTAGGTCAAACGCTTTTAACTACCGGGGAGGGTCAAGCAAGTACCCTTTCACACGGGTGTGCCTATAGTGAATGCCCTAGTATTTATTTGAATCCAAGCTCTAACGTATGAACTGGCAGGCCAACATCAATACTATTCGAGAAATCTATCCGGGGCATTTTCAAATCATTCTTGATTTTGCTACCAATGCCATTATCAAACATTTGATTCGAGAAGACTATTCAATGGTTTGGGTACACCATCATCAAACCTCCCCCTATGCTGATTGGCATTCTTTTGAACTACCAGTAGCCAAAGATTCAATGAATCTAACCGTTAAAGCCCGACAAGTAAACTTTGACTTTGTTTT
Organism: Siphonobacter sp. SORGH_AS_0500; assembly: GCF_031453245.1. Classification (NCBI taxonomy): domain Bacteria; kingdom Pseudomonadati; phylum Bacteroidota; class Cytophagia; order Cytophagales; family Cytophagaceae; genus Siphonobacter; species Siphonobacter sp. SORGH_AS_0500. Next base: position 825,163 of record NZ_JAVIYT010000001.1, on the reverse strand, counting down.
GCCAACGCCTGAATTCTTAGAGCTTTTACCTGCTCTAGATAAGGGTATCAATCTGGTTCAACTCAATCGGCTGCCACCTGCGTATCTTGATTCTCAACGAATCCAGGGAAAAACACGCTATGATCTTTTAAAAAGAGAATGCGACTACCTCTTTGAGCTTTATATTCCTTCCGCAGCTGACTACGGAACACTCGTGAGTCATGATCGATCTTGGTTAGAATCTCTCCTTACTAATTCTAACATCAACTGGAAGGACTTACCTTAATTGACTGCATTAAGGGTTCACAGAATCTTTTGAAATGTCTTATGATTTCTTGCCTAATAGCTCAACCGCTTCTATTACAATTACCAAGCTAATCATGATACAAAAAAGCCTGCTTATTTCCATAAGCAGGCTTTTTCTGTAAATCACTCTTCCAAGCCGCCACTCATCTGAATGATTTAGTGATGCTAAAGTACAGCAAAGAAGGCATGTTTGTCCTAGGTTCTCGATTAATGGTTGATTTCAGACTACGAAATGCAGTTTTTACATGCTTTTCGTTCTACTATACCTAGTATACTTAATCTCTACTTGCGATCGAAGAAGGGAAAAACGATACGAAGAAAGGGCTTATATTTTTCCAACCAACCCATATCTCTCCGCCAACCCCACAAAGCCCTATCAGCAGAACTGTCAAAAGTGCCTTTACGTGTCTCTATTTACCAATAGGCTAACCACAAAAAAAGAAAGCCCGACACCATGCCAGGCTTTCTTAACTCCTATCAGGTTTTGCAAACAGAGAGATAGGAGGGGTTGATTCAAAGATAGTAACTCCTGGCATTTTATGCAAGCTTTCATACCGAACTTTTTATGACGTATAAGGTACCGTTCTGGTGGCAAAAATTACTGTCTAACGTATAAACCATACAGTTGATAGAATAACAAATTTCAGTATTGTTCTCCGCTCTACCTTTGAATCATAAATAGGTTTAGAGGTTAAGATTTTGAAACGCTCCTGTGCATCACGGGAGCGTTTTTTATTCTCTCTAATCCTCGTCGTTCCGTTCTACAAAATCATCATTGCCGTTTTTTTCTTCCTCTGGCTCTTCAGATGCTGGATTTAAAGGCAATACATTTTCCTGCGGAATGTCTTCGGGCTTGCTTTTCTTTTCTTCTTCTCCTTCCGCTGTGTTTCGTTGGATAAAGTTGTCTTCGTCGGGTTGTTGCGAATGGTTCATGGCTAACTATTTGGTTTAAAGGAATTCGGTTAAGGGTCCTGCTTCTTTCAAACGATACCCTTTTTCAGTCTGTTGAATGGTCAGAGCTTCGTGAAGCGGATCGTGATCGGAGAAAAGAATCCAGTTTTCAGCAAGGGCTTGTTCATAAAACTTCTCTTTTTCCATCATCGAATCCAGAGGTCGGATGTCGTAACTCATTACGTAATTGATGGGCACGTGGGCCGAGGTGGGTAATAAATCGGCCGTAAATACTACGGTCTGCTCCCCTACTTTGATTTTGGGTAATAGCATTTTCTCGGTATGCCCATTCATCGTCAGTAGCTCTATTTCCGTGCCAAAGGATTCCTGATCCACAAATTTCAACTGGCCGGATTCCTGCATGGGAAGTATATTCTCCTTTAAAAAAGTTGATTTCTCCCGGGGATTGGGTTTCATGGCCCAGGCCCAGTGATCACTGTGAGTCCAGTAATGAGCCTTTGGGAAGGTTAACTCATACCCATCCCGCCGGCTGTTCCATTGCACCGCTCCTCCGCAGTGGTCAAAATGCAGGTGACTCAGCAATACGTCCGTTACTTCATTCGGACTAAAGCCAGCTTTTTGAATGGACTGGATTAAATCGCCTTCGCCGTGACGGTAATAGAAATTTTGCCAGCGAGCTTCCTGCTTATCGCCCATCCCACAATCCACCAGAATCAGCCGATCGCTGGTTTCGATTAATAAACATCGCATGGCCAATGGCACATGATTATTAGCATCCGTCTCGGTAAGTTTTTGCCAGAGCACTTTTGGCACTACACCAAACATGGACCCACCGTCAAGCTTAAAATGACCAGCGTCAATAGTATAAAGTTTCAAGGAATGATTAAAGTCTGGTTTGAAAAGGTAAGGTATAAAAAACAAGCTAATTCAGCCCGTCTTTTGCGGTATAAAAGCGTATTAATGAAGATTTAACCTACCTTAATTTACTGACAATCAAACGCTTGATGACTTTTTAACAAAATTCCCCCAACGGTTCGTACAGTCTTTTTGATGAAGTACCGTTAATGAATAATATTGCCTGAAACAAACTTTAATTTTCAATCTTAACAACCAAGTTTATGAACAAGTTACTGGCCGTAGCTCTACTATTTTTAGGAGTTACATTTACCACGCAGGCTCAATCTGCAGAAGATAAAGTGAAAAAAGCTAAGGCCGATGCCAAGGAAACCAAGGCAAAAGCCGACGTGAAAGCTAAGGAAGTAAAAACCAAGGTCGATAAGGAAGTAAAAGAAGCAAAAACTGACGTAAAGAAAGAAGCGAAAGAAGTCAAAGCGGATGTAAAGCAGGGAGCGAAGGAGGTGAAGGCTGAGACTAAAAAAGTAACTCAAAAGGTAACTAAAGACGAAGCCGACGCTACGGTTCAGAAAAAAGTAGCCGGAACGGACAAAATGGTAGGCAAAGATGCCAAAGGTCGTAACATTTACGTAGGAGCCAAAGGGGGTCAGTATTACATCAACTCCAGCGGTAACAAAACGTATCTGGACAAGGATAGCAAAGTCAAAATGTAGTCAATCCACTAAGAAAAGCAGAGAGCCTGATCGAATCGATCAGGCTCTCTGCTTTTGTATTACTTACCAACCCACGCTGGTATCATCCGCCCGGGGATCGGAACCTCCTTCGAGCGAGCCATTAGGTAATACCAGAATACAATCCATACGGCCCAGTGTTCCGGTCTGAGGTTCGATGACATATCCTTTACTTTTCAGGGTATTGAGCACTTTATCTGAAAAACCACCGCGTTCGTAAGTTGTGCGGTCAGGTAACCACTGGTGGTGGAATTTCAGAGCATTGACCGCTTCCTGCATGCCCATGCCGTGATCAATGACATTACTAATCGTTTGAAAAACGCTGGTAATAATCGTTGAGCCGCCGGGTGTTCCAACTACCATGAATAACTTCCCGTCTTTTTCCACAATCGTAGGCGTCATGCTGGAAAGCATTCGCTTACCGGGTTGAACCGAGTTAGCCTCCGCTCCAACTAATCCGTAAATGTTAGGCACGCCGGGTTTTACGGCAAAATCTTCCATTTCATCATTCATCAAAAATCCGGCTCCGTTTACCACAACCCGGCTGCCGTACCCATTATTAATCGTCGTGGTGATCGACACTGCATTGCCTTCCTCATCGACCACCGAAAAATGGGTGGTTTCATTACTTTCATAACCCGCTATAGCTCCACCCGAAATGGCTTTCGAGTCGCTGGCTTGGGCCCAGTTGAAATCGCTCCAGCGTTTTTTCAGATATGCAGGTTCCAGTAACTCTTTAGCCGGAACTTTGAAGAAATCAGGATCGCCCAGCCACTTAGCCCGGTCCGCATACACCCGACGTTCGGCTTCGATAACAACCTGCGTCGTCGAATCCGAGTGCCAGCCCCAGCGTTTGAGAGGGAATGGTTCCACCATCTTCATTAACTGAACCAGGGCAATTCCCCCCGAAGAAGTCGGCGACATGGAAATGATTTTATACCCACGATAGGTATCCGCGATGGGCGTTCGCCAGGCCGAATGATAGTCATCCAGATCTTTCTGCACAATGGGGGCTTTTGCTACGGACATTTCTTTGATTAACAAAGCAGCGGTCTCGCCTTCATAAAAGCCCGCCCGCCCTTTTTCCTGAATGCGGCGGAGCGTTTTCCCTAAATCAACCTGAACAAAATTTTCGCCTGTTTTCCACAGCGTATCGGGTTCCATTTTCAGGAAATAAGGCTCACCAGGATTGTATTTTTTAATATCTGAACGCACCCGATTCAGTCCTTTGGCTTCATTTTCAGTGAGCGACACCCCTTTTTCGGCCAGATCAATGGCGGGTTGAAGGACTTCTCTCCAACTCATTTTCCCAAATTTCTGATGGGCCATTACCATGCCATCTACCGAGCCCGGTACACCACTTGCCGAAGGTCCCAGCCAGGCCATGTTAGGTACGACGTTACCCAGCGAATCCAGATACATATCACGGAAAGCCGCTGACGGAGCTTTTTCACGAAAATCCAGAGCAAAACTTTGTCCGGTTTTATCCCGAAATACCATGTAACCTCCGCCACCCAGGTTTCCCGCCGAAGGGTGAACTACGGCTAAAGCAAAGAACGTAGCAACGGCTGCATCAACCGCATTACCTCCTTTTTTCATGACCTCCGCCCCTACTTTTGAAGCTGCCGGGTGAGCCGAAGCCACCATCACGTGTTTTTCAAAAACACCTTTTTTATCGGAAATAAAAGGCTTGGCGTTCGGGTCGTCCGTAATGAATTCGTAGGCTCCTTTACTGAGTTTCTGCGAATTTTTCCGACAGGAAACGCTGGTGATTAATAAAACAGGAATAGCTAAAAGGGACAGATATTTCATGGGGAGTACGAAGTTTTGAAAAGGGAAAATACGAAATGTATTTGAGTTGGAGTGCCTTCGGCCTATGGTTTTGACTGGGAGGTTCTTTACTAAGCTCTTCCTAAAGAAAAAGTCTGACCGATTTTTCATGAAATGGGTCAGACTTTTTCCAAGAACTATCAATCAATACCTAAGGATTAAATTAAGCCGGTTGAGTCAGGAATTCTTCTTTTCGAATTTCGTAAAAGGAATGACGGAGAATAAGACTGGCTGCTACATTGGCAATGATGCCCGCCAGTAAAAAGTAGAAAATGGCTGAATGTCGATCGGTCATTTCCAGCACGAGAATGGCGGAGGTAAACGGCGTGCGGGTTACTCCGGTAAGAAAACCAATCATACCTACCAAGATCAATAGGTTATGGTGTTGCGTGGGAATCGTAATGGCATATTCCAGCAAAAAGGAACTTAGCATGGCCCCGGAAGATAATGAAGTAGCAAAAATTCCGGCGGCTCCTCCCGCTGAAAATGACAGGGCATTGCCAATAAAACGAACTGGGAAAGCATACCAGGCAATATGCTGCGTGCCCTCAAACAGAGCCTGATTGATTAACTCCTTACCCGACCCCATGGCCTGAATGCCTGAGAAATAAATAATTCCGGCAAACAAAAGGCCCAGCCCAGTAACGAACAGGAGCTGTCGGGTGAGTCCCTGAAAGCGTTTTCGAAGGGCTGAAATCAACAGTAATAACTTGGTAAAAGCAGAACCCGCCAGGCCAGTTATGAAGGCAATACCAACCACCAGCCAGATATACTCAAGGGGTAAGCGGGTAATTTTAGGAAATCCCAAAAACAGATAAGGCCCGAGTAAAAACTGACTAGTCATACCCGCAATAATCACCGAGCTAAGTACCGCTGTTCGGAAAACGGCCAGGTGAGCCTTGGTAAGCTCTTCCACCACGTATACAATACCACCCAAAGGCGTATTGAAGGCGGCGGCCAAACCGGCAGCTCCCCCGGTAACGATCATCACCCGCTGTGAAACTTTATTCCAGGTAATAGGAATCAGTCGGTAAATCGACTCAAAAATAGATCCGGCAATCTGAAGCGTTGGGCCTTCTCGCCCCGTCGCTCCTCCGCCCAAAAGCAAAACCAGATTGCTAGCTACCTTTACCAAGGCAATGCGGATGCTTAATAACTTATCGACTTTCCAGTGGGCTTTCGTTTCGGCCAAATCTACGGCAGCCATTAATTGGGGAATACCGCTACCCGAAGCCGACGGAGCCATGTAATACGTTAATAACCAGGCTCCGCAAAAACAGAGTGGCGTAGTAATGAAAATCAGGTACGGATGGCTTTGGTACCAGTGCATCCCGGCATGTTCAACCCAGGCAAATATCTTTTCGTAGCCCACAGCCATTAAGCCTACCAAAGCCGAAGCAATCCATAAAGGAGCTGCCCGCAGAGGTGCGGTCGATAGGTTATGGTCGATGAACCAGCGATTGATTTGTTGAAAGCCCGAACTACGGCTGATTTTTTTGAGATACCTGCGTAAACGTATCTCCCAAAAGTTTAAGTGATATTTACCCCTCATTGCCATATATACATGATCGTTCGAAGGTAGGAAGGTTTAATCGGCCCAGGCAAATTGCGTTTGCATTTCCTCGATTTAATAAAAAAGAAGAGCATTTGCTCTTCCTTTCCTAAATATCTTCTTCGTGAATCAACTCATGATTAATTAATGCCCCGGCTTTATTACCCGTAGCAGTCGCCGAAGCAACCGACCGGAAGCCCGTAGTGGCATCGCCCGCCGCGTATACCCCCTGCACTGAGGTCTGCTGTAAATCATTAACCTTTATGTGCCCGTGATCATTAAGTTCGCAGCCCAGTTGTTCGTGCAGATCGGTAGCAAACTGGAAGGGTACGCGTACGAAAATAGCAGTTAATTCCAGCTCTCGCCCGTCTTTGAAAAGGACTTTCTGAAGCTTTCCATTCTCGTGAATCAGAGCTTCAATTTCTCCTTCGATGACGGGAAATTTCTTATAATGCAACTTCTCCAGATTCTCTTCGGGAATTTCGCAATCTCCGTCGGTTAATATCCGAATGTCTTTGGACCAATTATTAATCAACCGGGCAAACTCATAACTCGCATCGCTGTTCGTGAGAATACCGATTTTTTCATTTCGCACTTCGTAGCCGTGGCAATAGGGGCAATGAATAACCGTGTTTCCCCAGCATTCCGCAAAGCCCGGAATGGGTCGCATCTGATCCACAACCCCTGTAGCCAGTACTACTTTTTTCCCCGAAAAACATTTGCCTGATTCCGTCCGAATCTCAAAACTATCGTCCACTTTTTCGGCCTTAATAGCTTTGTCTGTAACAAAAGTAATCGTGGGATACTTTAGCACCTGCTCCTTTGCCAGAGCTGCAATAGCCGCCGGCGTTTGTCCATCCTGGGTAATAAAATTATGCGAATGGGGCGTCTGCCGATTACAGGGTTCGCCTCCGTCAATTACTAATACATTCCGAAGAGAACGTCCTAAAGCCATCGCTGCCGAAAGGCCTGCGTAACTGCCGCCCACAATAATTGCGTCAAATTTCATAAAGATTGATCGTATGATGTCAGGGATAAAAAGGGCGTTCCATATTCCATTTCAGTGGCGAATACGAACCCTGATATATTTTTGCAACTATGTTGCATTTAAAGAAGTTCCGGGCGGGATTTTTTTGGGTATTACTTGCGTTGACTTTATACAATGGCAAGAAAACGTAATACTGAATCTTCTGATACTTCCCTAACCTTCCGCGAACGCTTCGAAGCCCTGCGGAATTTACCGGCTTTTTTTAAACAAATCTGGCAAACTAGTCCTTCGCTTACGTTGCTTAACCTCTTCCTGCGTTTGCTTCGTTCGGCAGTGCCAACGATGAGTTTGTACGTAGGCAAGCTGATTATTGACGAGGTAGTGCGTCTAGCAACCATTCATTCTTCAGACCTTACGCATTTATGGGTCTTGATAGCGATTGAATTTGGACTGGCGATTGGAAGCGATTTATTAAGCCGGGGTATCTCCCTGAGTGAAAGCCTGCTAGGAGACTGGTATGCTCATCAAACTTCCGTTCGGCTGATGAAACACGCCGCCACGCTGGATTTGGCTCAATTCGAAAACCCGACTTTTTATGATAAACTCGAACGAGCCCGGCAGCAAACGGCGGGCCGCACACAGCTATTGACGCAAACCTTCTCGCAACTTCAGGATTTTCTAACCATAACCTCGCTGGCTGTCGGGTTAATTAGTTTTGCTCCGTGGTTATTAGTGCTATTACTGGTGGCAGTTATTCCATCTTTTCTGGGCGAATTACACTTCAACGCTAAAAGTTATTCGCTCCTCTACGGCTGGACACCCCAACGACGAGAGCTGGATTATTACCGTTACCTCGGAGCCAGCGACGATACCGCTAAAGAAGTCAAGTTATTTGGTTTGTCGGATTTTCTGATTAATCGCTATCAAACGCTTTCGGAGCAATACTTCCAGGAAAACCGAAAGCTTGCTGTTGAACGGGCGGGTTGGGGTAGCTTATTACTCGCCATCGGTACGGTAGGTTATTACTCCGCCTATGGTTACATGATTTTTCAGACCGTTCAGGGCCGGGTAACCCTCGGGGACCTGACCTTTCTGGCGGGTTCGTTCCGGCAGGTTCGGAGTTTACTGGAAGGTATTCTGGGACGATTCAACAGCATTTCACAAGGAGCTTTATACCTGAAAGACTTATTCGAATTTTTCGAAATTCAGCCTCAAATCATTTCACCCGTTCAGCCGCGTTCCTTTCCGAGTCCCATTCAACAGGGCTTTGTTTTTGATAACGTGGGTTTCAAATATCCCAACTCCGAAAAATGGGCCGTTCGTAACCTGAGTTTTACCCTGAAAGCTGGGGAGAAAATGGCTTTAGTCGGGGAAAACGGTGCGGGAAAAACGACTTTAGTCAAACTGCTGGGCCGACTTTATGATCCCGATGAAGGTCAGATTTTACTGGACGGGTATAGCTTGAAGGATTACGATCTGGAAGAGTTACGACAACACATTGGCGTCATTTTTCAGGATTACCTACGCTTCCAGTTTTCGGCGGGAGATAATATTGCCGTGGGCGATATTCTGGAACGGGAAAACCGATTGGCCCTCGAAAAAGCAGCCGAACATAGCCTCGCGGATCAGGTCATTGCTGGCTTACCTCACCAGTACGATCAACCGCTCGGACGACGGTTTTCGGGTGGCGTTGAGTTATCAGGCGGCCAATGGCAAAAAGTTGCCCTGGCCCGGGCGTATCTGCGGGAAGCCGATCTATTAATCCTGGACGAACCCACTTCTGCCCTCGATGCCCGGGCCGAATACGAAGTATTCCAGCGATTTGCGGAGTTAACGAAAGGAAAAACGGCGGTTCTGATTTCGCACCGTTTCAGCACCGTTCGCATGGCTGATCGTATCCTGGTGCTGGAAGGAGGCAAGGTTCTGGAAATCGGCACGCACGAGGAGCTCTTACTTCAAAATGGCCGGTATGCTGAATTGTTTGAATTACAGGCAGAAGGGTATCGTTAGTGATTTTCTCATGCCCGCTTCCCGGAAGTTTTAAATTTTCGGGAAGTTAATCGTGCTGTTTCAGGCTTACCATGCATTCGGTTGCCAGTGTTTAGCAAACCATTACGTACCAGACATCACTCACTGATACTATCCTTAGCCCTAGACTGCCCTTTTCCTTCACTCCAAGTAACACTTCGAACGGTACAGGAAAGTATTTCTTGCCAATTGGCAATTGCCCCCCCGCCCTTACTATTCAATTTTGCTACGATCAATTAAATGGCTTAAAGCATGGAAATCGAGAATCTTCTCAAGCAAATTGAATTCATCAAAGAAGTTGACAAACTGAAATACATCCTTCGGAAGACCAAGTTATTCAATAGCGACCGGAACGAAAATGACGCCGAACACAGTTGGCATCTCGCTTTGATGGCTATAGTTTTGGTTGAACATGCCAATTTCCCGGTTGACCTGTTGAAGGTAATTAAGATGTTGCTTATTCATGACATCGTAGAAATCGACGCGGGTGATACCTTTATTTATGACGCTCAGAAAAGCCATGATAATACGGAAGAAGAGCGTGCAGCCGCTCAACGTATCTTCGGTTTATTACCGGAAGATCAGGCTCATGAACTCATAGCTCTCTGGGAAGAGTTTGAAGCTCAGCAAACCAACGATGCCAAGTTTGCCCGAGCCATGGACCGACTCGAACCGCTTCTACAAAATACATCGAATAACGGAGGTACCTGGAACGAGTTCGGTGTGAATTACGACAAGGTCTATGCCAAGAAACAAGTAATTCAACGCGGATCTGACACCCTCTGGCAGTACGCTGAACAGTTGATTAACGATAGCGTTGAAGGAGGAATTTTAAAGAAGTAACTATTTCTGACGAATGCCCGTGCAACCGTCCTAAAAGCGTACAAGACCCTGTTCGCGAAATGCCGGATGCAAACCGCTGCCAGCAAGAAAAGCTGGCAGCTAGAACCTGACCTACCGCTGAATCCCCACCTCTGTTGTATTGAATTTTTCAAAAAACATAAGTAGCATTAACCAATTAATGCTCTCATAATAAGTAAATTAAACCCACTAGTCAATTTCCCTTCGCTCCTCAAGAACTTTACTTAGTAATTGTAAGTAGCCCTATAATTGTCCCTCAATTATGGGATTTTTCCTCATTGAAATTCCTGCCAGTTTTGTTCAGTTATCTCGCTTTTACAAGCAGATCACTGAACCGTTCACCCATTCAAACCTATACAAAAATGGCAGAGGAAGAATCAAAACCAAACAAGCCCAAACCTGCGAAAGAGGACATGCCTTCTGTCCAGCTTTCCGAGGAAGAAACTTTACAGAAAGGGCTCGAACTGGCGAACCAAACCCTGGACAGCATTACCGCCCGGGAAGAGGTTCCGCTGGCAGCTCCTTCGACCAATCTCACCTCCGAGCTCAATAACATCGACTTCAGGAAAATGATTGGTGGCCCACTTCAGGCGGTTGTGGACGCTCAGGTAGCTTCTGCTCTGGCAACTGTCAATTTTATCAATTCGGTTGGATTCACCGAAACGGATCAGGGCAAAAAAGAGCTGGTCATGGTAGATTTCACGCACACTCGAAAGGATGTTAACAGTGACGGTACCCCAAATGACAAGGAAATACACCTTAAGGTACCTCTGTTAGCTATGCTTCCTATTCCGAGTTTACGGATTGAGCACGCCATTATTGACTTCAATGTAAAACTTAACTCCGTAGAAACTTCCAGTATTTCTGACTCAATTAAGGTTGGAGTAGAAGCAAAAGGCGGTTGGGGACCTGTCAGCTTCAAAGTTTCGGCGTCATATCAGCGAAAATCGACCACGGGAGTGGAGGTTAAAAAAGAATACGCCCTCAACATCAACGTGAAAGCCGTGCAGGATGAAATGCCTGCCGGACTAGAGAAAATCCTTGGCATGCTGGCCGCCTAGAAAACAGCTTTGATACCTATCCAGACCACTTCCTGAAAGCCTATCGGCCTCAGTGTTGAAGCTTTCGGGAAGTATGCTGACCAATGCTCTTTTTCCTGAACAACGGCTAACATGTGACCCCCATGTCGAACATCACCCTTTCTGAATACGTTGGGTTTATCTTTTCGGAGATTACCCGTGCCCGCGACCAAGCCGACCGCGTAGCTAAAGAACTTGCTCTGCAATATGCTAAGGATGATATCTTAAAGTTCTTTTCCGTACCTCGGTTTAAGATTCCCGAAATGGATCTGACCATTCCCGTATTAATCTCAGGGGCGAAATTTGTGGCTATTTTGGAGTTTGTTCTGAAGAAAGAAGAATTTCGAAATCTGTTGCTGACTAAGATTTCCAATTGCATTCGAATCATCCTGATACAAAAAAGAGGATTCATACGGGACATCAAACTTATCAATGACCCGGAAATGAAAAAGCCTATTTTCATTCGTCCGATCATTATTAAGCAAATCAGAGGTTGGGGAGAGTTTTCGGATCAGCCGCTTCGGGCCGACAGCATTGATCCGATCATCGATGAATTTTATGAGCTACTTCTCAATAACACCGATCCCGAAGATCCCGAAAGCATTGTTCAGGTAAAATGGGCAGAAATCTTTTATAAAAAACTGGAAGAAAACAGCTTAATGGATGAATACAAACGGCAAAATCCAAGCAATGAGCTGTTTCGGAAAACGCTGAAAGAAATTCAGGATGCTGTTGTTGCGGGTACACAAGTATCTCAAACTAAAATGGCTAACCTTCTGGTGAACCCCGAAACGCAACTAGTGAAAGACGGGAGCAGCGATTCCACGGTATTTACGATCAAGGCAAAAATCATGGAAGAAGGCATTTTCGTAAAAACCATCATCGATGAAGCAACCAACCGCGAAAAGAACATCGTTGAATTTGAATAGAAGACATGCAAAAGTTCTATACCAACGAAAATACCCAACTGACTCAAACACTGGAGCAATTGGGGCGGGTAATGACCTTATATAATCAGCGTGATTTTGAGACGGATACAGCGTTGCTTGCTCTGCTCAATCTTCTTGAAACCTCATACGAAAGGGAGAAAAAAGATGACCTTAAAGTCTGGATTCAGCATCTGAAAATGGAGTTCGTGACCGTTCAGCGAGGTGTAAATCCCTTCACGTTTGAAAAGCTTATCACTGGCAAACGTGACATGCAGAGCACAGCCTATTTTCGTATACTTCAGGCTCTGTATACAAAGATTCAACACCAATTCAATCAGAACGTCGAGCGGCTTCAGGAAGCTCAGGTGCTAGTGACGCAAATTCTCATTGCCGGACTGCAAAACGGAATGATTTCCACAGAACTAATCCAATCCATTCAAAACGAACAGGACATCGAACGTTTGTGGAAACAGCTTTCCACCGACAGTAATCTTCTATTAGGCCAGCGAAGAGTCTTGTTAATGGTCAGTCGATATGACGGCTGGATTCTGATGACCGATGCCATTAATGCTCTGAAAAATTCATAGTACGCGTTCTTATAAAACCCTTCAGCTAACGCTCACAAATCATGGAACAGGAATTCAAATTTGGCTGGTTGCCAGACCTTCCCGATGCCCGGGACTACATTTATGCCGCTCCGCTAAAAGTTATGCAGGCATTGCCGGCCAGCGTGGATTTAAGTCCAGGATGCCCTCCCGTTTATAATCAGGGTGGTCTGGGCAGTTGCACGGCTAATGCTCTGGGTGCGGCCTTCGAATTTGCGAAGACCAAGCAGCAAAAACCCACATTTCGCCCTTCTCGGCTCTTTTTATATTACAATGAGCGAGTGATGATAAATACGGTTCTATCAGACAGTGGGGCTTTTCTGCGGGATGGCGTTAAATCGCTCAACAAAGACGGCGTATGTCCTGAAGCCGACTGGACCTATGATGACTCTTCGGCACCGGGCTCCAAATTCACGAAAAAGCCCCCACAAACCTGCTACAAGAAAGCGTTGAAGAATCAGGTCCTTTCGTATTGGAGAGTGCCGAACAACCTCAATTCCATTAAAGGTTGTTTAAGTGAAGGCTTCCCTTTTTCTTTTGGTTTCACTGTATACGACAGTTTTATGTCGCAAGCGGTTCGTGAGACGGGAATAATGCCCCTTCCGAATCTAGCTACCGAACACGTACGGGGTGGCCATGCTGTATTGGCAATTGGATATGACGATGCGAAACAAGCCGTATTAGTACGAAATTCGTGGGGTGAAAACTGGGGACTAGCCGGAAATTTCTGGATGCCTTATGCCTACATCACCAGTAGCCAGTTTTGCCAGGATTTCTGGACTATTCGTACCGTGGAATAATCTGTAATTTATATTGACCCATTTCAGAGCCACAATCGTTGACAGCATTACAGTCGCTGTCAACGATTTCTTTTCTGTACCAAAACTATGAAACGCATTGAACTCAAAACGGAAGAAACCTATAGTCAGGCGTTTCCCGGAAAAAGTACCTCTGGTTATGAGTGGGAAGCCAAACTCACGGGAGACTCCTGTATCCTGATCAGTAAAAGTTTTCAGTCCGTATCTAACGGTCGTATGGGAGAAAATGCCAGCGAGGTCTTCACCATAAAAGCTTTAAAATCCGGGCGTGCCCGTATCTTTTTCCAACTAAAAAGGCCCTGGGAAACCCAGTCAATAGATGCGTATGAACTGGAAGTGTTGATACAGGATTAATAATTTCCTTTTCGTAATTTGAAAAGCTGATAACATAAAATTCAGACTTTGCTATGATTTGTTTTGAAGAATCTACATGGCTAAAGCCCGGACTGATGCTGCCAGCGAAAAGCTGGCAGCGGTAATGTTACATTCCCGACTTCCGATTTTTAGTTTTTGAAAAAGCTGACCGAATCATGCTGGCAGCACAAGGTCAGCTTTTTCTATTAATTCAAACTCAGTCGTAGCTGAACTCCGCCCTGCGTTAAAGCTCGCCGGAAGGAATTGGATACCAACGGATCATTTACTGTACGATCCAGATACACCCGCACATTTAGCTGACGGCTGGCATTGTAAGTAACGCTGGGGTTAAACTGGAAGAATACGTTACCCGCCGTTGGCGTTGTTTCGCCTTCCAGTTTTCGAATGACTACCCGCTGATCCCGGAAGGTTAATCGGCAATCGAAAGTCAGGTCATTTTTCAGTTTGATCTGACGTCCTCCGAGGTTGAACCGCACATTTTGCTTCGTGAAACCAACCCGACCCGTCAGGTCTTTGTTACTTACTTCATTCACCGAGACGTTCGAAAGGTTCAGACCAACGTTCCGATCCTGGTTATATTCCAACCCACCCGAAATACCATCTTTTGTTCGGAACTGTACGCCGAGGAACGGAGCGAAACGCTCTACAAAAGAAATCACACTCATCACATACACGGGAACGAACTGACCTTCGGCATTAACCCGGTCAGCAAACGGATACATAGGAGCGTTCAGAGCTACGAAAGCGGCATCGTATTCCAGCGATGAAACGAAACTACCCACGTTGTAGGTACTTGAATACGAGTGCGTAATCTGTACCTGTGAGAAGCGTCTTTTCACCCAGGGCACATTCGTCAGACCGTTGTAATTCACCCGCCAGTTAGGCAGAGGAATTTTATAGAAAGGTGAAAATTTTACCTTTTCCGGACTCTTACCCGAGTAAGCCGCAAAGAAGGCTGGAATCAATACATCCTGTGAATTCAGGTTATAGGAATCGCCCGCAGGGTTTGCCTGCTTCAGACGGTCCAGTAATAAATTTCGGTAATCCTTAAAGCGTTCAAAGTTCGCTGAAAAGCTTTCGCGGCTGGTTCGTTCAAAGGCCGTTAGGAACGAGAGGTAACTCATCGAATAACTACCCGAACGCACGGGCGACTGACTTTGAAAAGCTCCATTTACCGTGGCTGGACGGAAAAACTCCTGATAGTTATCCGAGCGGTTATACCGTAAATCCATGAACACCTTGAAATCCTTCCAGGGTTCCAGGTCTGTAGTCGCTTCAAAACGCTTGGTTACCGTCTGTACAAAAGGCTGATTCTGGACTGTACTCTTCGAAATCCAGCCTTCCGCTGCTCCCCGGTATCGAATACTCGCATCCTGACTTCCCAGAATGAAGGGCATACCCGGCACGCCGCTACGATCCCCCAGCAAGTGAGGCGTTGACATAAAGCCGGGCAGAATTGTCGATTCATCAATAGCATACGTGTATCGAATCCCGCGAACCGTCAGTAATAACCGCGACACACTTTTCAGGAAACGGTTATTATCCTGTTCTACTTCGTCAAAATCACCGGGGCTTCGGGCAATGTCCCGACGCGGAGCCCTGGGTGAGTTCACCCAGCGTAAGGCTTTTACGCGGTTATATAGAGCCACAAAATCGATGCGTCCTGTCAATACGCGTTCCTTCCGGTTCTGGATGGTGTTACCGAAAGGAGTTCCCGTCGAATCAACAATGCCGTAACTGTTCGCCTGAAATTTATAGGCTACGTTATACTGCAACTGAGCCGTCATCCAGTCGGTTAGGGGCGTTTTATTTAAAGGAACCTGCCAGGTATTATCAATACGCTGTTCAAAGTTTTTCATCCGTCCCAGGTTCCGCAAACTATTCATAACCGAATCCCGCTTTTCCTGGGTATTAATGTCACCGTAAGGTTCATCAATAATGGCCTGAGCCGTCGCATTATACCGAGCGTTCCAGTTTTTCGATAAATTCCAGGTCAATCCATACAGACGATTGAATAGCCAGTATTTTTCAAACAAAGGCGTAACTCCATCGGTGGTTAACCTGGGGTTACCTGCCGTTGAACCCGCCACCGCACTGCGATACTGCGTCCGAATTAAACTCCGATCCATATCCGCCCGCAGGGTAATGCTGGTTGGAACGGGTGTAAAATTGAAATCTTTAATCAATTGAAAGATATGCCGATCATTCTTCCATTTCTTAAAAGGCTCCCAGGCTCTGGGCACCGTTGTGAAGGCATAAGTAATGCCGCCCCGCCGCGATAACTGACGGTATTCGGCCATGGTGATATTGGAGCGAATCGCGTCTGAATAGGCGTAGGTAAACGAGAAGTTTTCAATGTCGTAAAAATGAGCCCGGTTGCTGGGGTTCATTCGAATTTTACGCACGTTTGAAAAGTTAATTGCCTTGCGGGAATAGTTCTCTTCTACCATTTTCCGGTACGCTTCCCGCTGGCTGGCACTCATGGTGCTTAAGGATAATTCCAGCGGCATATCTGGGTCCAGTGGGTTGAAATGCGGCCGGATATTCTGGCGATCTACGCTAAAATAAAACGGAATCTGTAGGCCCCATTTTTGCGGGAAGAATTTGTCCAGATTGACGTTTGAAGCCATGCCCAGGGCCAGCGAGTTACTTTGAGATCGCTCGGAAATTCGGGTTTCAACGCCTCCAAATCCGTAGGTTTTTACGGCCCCGGTCAGGGTAACTGTCGCAAAATCGGCGAGCTTGATATCGGCCCGGCCAATGGCAGCATAGCCCGATTTCTGGTCAAAATCCGTGGCGTGAAATTCGTTCACCCAAACGCAGAATGATTTCGCCTGCCCATCCGCAGAGGTAGGATTTCGAACCCCTAGCATTAACACTTGCACCGCCGAAATATCCGGCGTACCGACTACGGTAATGTTATACTTTCCATCCTCCGAAACCAGCGTGAATGGTGTAGCATTGGCCGCTCCCAGTCGATTTCGTTCGGATTTCACCCGCCTTAATTCATCAATCGGGAAGTCGAACTTATTATCCAGGGGCCAAACCAGCGTGGGATCAGGAGCTCCTACGTTAATCGAACCGGGATCGGTTGCTTTCAAATCCCGCACTTCAATTTCGTAATAGTTATCCTTGAAATCCGTTCCCAGCCGAATGAATGTTGAGGTTTTTGAACTCTCATTCATGGCGTTTTCCATGTGCACTGACATGGTCAGACGGCGGTACTGATTCAAGTTATAGTTCACCAGTTTGTAAGCTGCCCGCGAATCGCCATCCCGCAAATCAGTAACGCAAAGGCTTAACCCCTGTTCATTGAGTTCGGCATTATTGAGCGTCATGATGTCGCGATCCCGTTCGTACCCTGGAGGAACCACGTAAGGAATACGACCCGCATCCTTCGTTCCCGGTCCATTTTCTTCAATACTTACCGTAGACACCCGAAAATCAGCATCGTAAGGTTCGGGTATTTCATCCAGACCTTTGGCATTCAAATCGTAATCATATTTCCGATACTGAAAACCCGTTAACTGGAATTGAGCAAACCGCAACACAACGGGTTGCTCGAAATCGGTCATTACCATTCGCATGAAACGAACGGATTTGAACCCATTAATGCCCCCCACCGAACGCGTAGGCTTACGAACCTCTACCCGGAATAAATACCATTTCGTTGTAGTCCCATCCTGCTGATTTACGACTACCTCGTCCACAATGTTATTACTTCCTACCTTCAGCTCGCCGGGCTTCAGGGGAATTTCGTATTCGTAATAACTCTCGGTTTCGTTCACCGTATTATCTACGTTCAGGTCTTCCGAATCGGGAAGGCTGGAAGAAGACGGCGTAATTTGTGAGCCTGATGCAGTATTCGCGGGTGAGTTATTTTCCATCCCCATGATTCGCTTATACCGCTGTACCAGCGACCAGTTATTCTGATCGGCTTCCGTACTGAGGTAATAGCGGAAGTCATCGTTGGATGGATCCGAGAGAATCTGATTGAGAGCCGGACCCGTTACCCGCGTCCGTACCTGATTGAGGTAATTCCCGAAGAACGTTTGCTCGGCATTATTGTTCAAACCATCCAGACCAATATCCTGAGCGGCAATATTCTCATTATCGAATGCATTGATAACAAATTGCTGCTTCGTAACCCGGCCCCAGGCCGTTGAGTCTACGTTAGCGGGCTGGCCGTTCACGGGCTGACTACGCACCTCTCCCACGGGCAACCCATTTTCAAAGTTGAAACGTCCATCAGGAACGACATCTTCCGAAATGTCTCCGAGGTGAAGCAGTAACTTACCTCCCGTAGTATTATTCTGATTAACCACCCCGTCTTTTACAACGGCTTTCGCTCCTGTCTGGAAGGGATCCATCACCCAAAACTCCAGCAATTCTATGTTTGAGTTATCAAAGTCATTATCTGAAGTAATGGCTCGGGTAATGGCTCCAAAATTTTGTTTGGGGTTACGTAATAAGCCTTCCGAAGTCAGGTCCGGGTTGTAATTGTACATCCCGCGTTCGGAGGGGAAATAGGCGATGTCGAGCGTATTGAGCGGGAGGTTATAGTTAAGGGTAGCTTTTCCTTTGAAAATATCCTGCGGCATAAATTGGCGTTCGTATACGTTACTAACGTCCAGATTACCCGGTACGGAATTGTTTCCCAGTCCACCCGTTCCGTAAACGGTCTGATCAATATTATATACCGAAATCATGGCTCGGCGATAGGCATATTCCAGTGGGTTCGCAGCATTACCTTTCGGGAATCCATCGGGTGTAGCCCCCAACCTCCATTTGATGGGCTGACGGGTAAAGTCATAAATGGTTCGGCTGCCTTCGAAGTCGTCGAGGTAACTTCGATTCCGGGAACGCGGCGTTACGCCGGGTAATAACTGAGCGTACTCGCCCGAAAAAGCAATCGTTGACATTTCCTTCGTTTGCAGGAATGGCAAAGCGTCCAGAGCTTTCGTCAGGATCGGAACGTCTTTCTTCAGGTTGGCATCCAGCCCAAACAGGAAGTTATTAACGGGTTCGTTTCCTAACGCCACGCGGGTAATGTTACCAGGGGTACTTTCGCGTAAACGCATTACCGTTGCTCCAATGTTGAAGTTCCGGTCAACCCGGTAATCAAAACGCCCCGCCAGCATCGTTCGCACCTGATTATTGAACAGATCCGGCGTTTCCCAACTGATGGTTACGTCTTTACCCGAATTCATCAGCGATTCGTTCAGTATCCGAACGCTTCCGGCTTCCACCACGAAGTCCGTTCCGGGATTTAAAGCAACGCCTCCAGCTGACACCTGAACCGTTTTTTCATCCACTCCAAAACCCAGTTGAATCTGAGCTCCGTTGGCTCCCTGATAACTTCCTGAAATGTAGAATTTATTCTTATCCGTCTCCTGCGTTGCGTCAATCTGCGTACCTCGGTATAATGTGGTTTGTACGTATTTTTCTACCAAAGCAGGATTATCTGCACTCAGCCGATTTCGTAGCGTTGACCCGAAAGGCTCCAACACCGGGAAGATAACCCGACCATTTTTGGAGTCGATGGTTACGTCTTCTACATAATCAAAATTTCCGTCGGGCTGTCGGTCGCTCATCTGGTTGAGTTTATCCAGATTCATGACCTGCACCAGCGGAATTCCGGCAATATTACTTTCCTGAAGAGCGGGGTTATCTACCCCCGTAATATCGTCTTTATAAATAACTCGTAGTTGGAAACCCTGCTTCTGAACACTGACCGTTGTTCCGGTATACGTCGTCGAACTGCTGGTATTATTGGACTGCGTTTGCGTGCTGAGGGAATAAATATTCTTCATCATCAGATCCCACATCGGAATGCTGGTATTATTCCGAATGGTTGACGACTTCAATAATTTCAGAACAATGACTTCATCCTGCTGACGGTTCTGGTAATCTTCTGTTAACTCACCGACTTTGTAACTCCGCCCCTGATAGGTGTACTCGTAGGCAACGGCAATCACTTCATCGTTTCGAACTGGAGTTAATAACGAAATGTACCCCAGCTGCGGATGAAATTTAAATTCGCGTTCGCCGAGTTTCCGGGCTCCCCGTAAGATATCGAAGTCAATACCTCGCGTATAACTGCTGCCCGTTAACTCAGAAGCTACATTATCAATCTGACGAACGACGGGATTTTGGGAAACATTCTGGAACAATCCATTGATGGCATTACTAGCTGGTGAACTGGCCGAACCCGAAATAGGCTGTACCAGCGGAGAAGTGCGGTTATACGGATTTCCTTCACCCATATCCGTCAACCCTACCAGATTTCGCAAGGTCTCCGTACTCTGGGAGCGGTTGGTTACGTACACTTCTACCCGCGTTACATTTACCCCGGAGGTAATCATGGGTAACTGCTGCAAGGAACGTTCGTAATTATCCCGGAAAAAATGGCTAAGGAAAAAGTGACGGTTCTCGTCGTATAAGTCTTCACGAATGCTAAACGGCCTGTTCTGAGCCCCATTTTTCAGGGTCATACTCTGACGTTTAGAACGTTGTTGAGCCGCTACGATATTCACATCCAGTTTGCCAAACCGCAGAGCTACATTGGCCCCAAAAAGGTTCTCAACACTAGGAATTAACTGGCTATTGGTTCGGAAACTAGTGTTCCCCGCTTCCACCCGCTGAATAATGTCTTCTTCCTGATTTCGGAAACCAAGCTTGAGCTTATTCTCAAAATTGAAAGCGGCTTTAGTATCAAAATTGGTATTCAGGTTGAGCTTATCACCAATTTTTCCAGCGAAGTTGATGGCAATCTGTTCATTAAAAATGAAGTTACCCGTCCGACGCTGCCGTACAGGAATAGCCGGGTTATCAATGTTCTGGTGGAGATACCCAAAGTCGAGCATTACCGAACCGTTGGGTAGGAAGTCGATAATATTCGAACCAAAGATCCGGTCGAGCGAAGGGTCCGTCAGCTTTATTTTTGGAAAAAGTCCCCGACCCGAAACTTCACTTTTACCATCTGAACGAGCCGCGTATTCACGAATTAAATCCCGGTAGGAAGCATCGTTCTGAATTCGCAGGTATTCATCCAGCGAAATGGCTTCGCCGGTTCGGTAAGGCAGATGTGTATCCCCTACTCTAAAGTGATCATCTACAATAATCCGCTGTCCGTTGGGATCGTATCTGAATTGGGTTTGTAAGGTTTTAGGATCATGGGGCACTAAGGGCGACTGCGGCAAACGATAGCTGAATCGGCTGCCTAATCGGTCTGGTACTTTTAGATAGGGTCGTCGGCCAGTTTTGGTACGGTACAGTGTATCCTGCTGAACAGAATCAGGGCGAACAACCTGGCCCTTGGCGACCATAAACGTTGTTCCAATCAAGAAGAAAGCCCTTATAAATCCGGGTACCGTAATCCATCGCCTCCGCCGGGAATAAACTCCTGACTTTCGAACGGGTTGGAAAATTCGCATTGTTAGGTATAATGTCCTATATATAAACTGGGGTAGGTACGTGTTAACTATTGAGGGACTGAGGAACCAATGGCAGGTTACCGCAACCTAAACGCAGAAACTGGAGTAAAATTGCAAAAAAAAGTGGGATGGGCTCCCACTTGTTTGCAATTAAGAAATGGTATTTTTTAAAATCTATTTAAAACGTTATCTCAGTGATAATTTGATTAATTCTTCTACTGTACTATCCGGTTGTTTTTTCAGGATGGTATCCACGGATTTTTCGGCAACTGGACGAGGGATTCCCATGACAATCAAAGCTGAAATAGCATCCGTCCGGGCGGCTGAATTAGGGCCGAGGAAGAGGTTGGTTGTCATGCTGCCCGAAGCTAGGTGATCTTTCTTGAGTTTGTCTTTTAGCTCCAGAATCACCCGTTGTGCCGTTTTGGCTCCAATGCCCTTAATTCCCTGAATAACGCGTAAATCTTCGGTAATGATGGCTTGCCGGATTTCCACCGAAGAAAGTGACGAAAGCATAACCAGAGCCGTGTTCGGGCCAATACCGGAAACGCTTACTAAATCCAGGAATAACTGTTTTTCGGTCATCTCCCGAAATCCAAATAGGACATGAGCGTCTTCCCGAATATTCAGAAAAGTAAACAATCGACATTTTTCGTTTACCTCGGGTAAGGTCGAAAACGTTTGCAGGGAAATGCGAACTTCATAACCCACTCCCTGTACATCAATAATAATGTAAGCTGGTTCTTTTAAAGCTAGTTTTCCGTCTAGGTAAGCAATCATGGCAGGCGTGTATAGGGAACGAAAGGTGAGCCTTTCTGACTCACCTTTCGCTGGTTTCAAATCACAATTAACTTCTGGCCGGGTTTTACATCATTCCCCTTAATGCCGTTTAGTTTTTTCAGTTTATCAATGGAGATGCCACCGTACCGTTGCGAAATTTTCCAGAGTGAATCGCCGGGCTGAACGGTATGATATTTCCGAACTTTACTCAACCGATCTTCACGTGAAGCCTTCGTCGTATTTTTCGCTAAAGTAGCCGTCGGTTGTGTACTTACATCCACCTGCTTGTAAATCACCAACGATTGTCCAGCATGAATTTTATTGTAACGGCCCAGGTGATTCCAGTTTTTAAGCTGGGCATCGGCTACCTGATATTTGCGGGCAATTGAAAACAGGGTTTCGCCCCGACGAACTTTGTGGGACAATCGTTTCGACTGCGTTGTTACTTTCGCTTCTGCATCCTGATCTTCATCGCTTTCGTTGCTGGTTGTGTTGAAAGCCAGCATGGTACGCTCCGCAAACGGAGACTGTGTAGCAGACAGCATTACTTCCTGACGGTGAGCGTAAAAATGCTTTAGCTCCTCTTTAGGCAAGCGGATGGGATACCGACGGGTATCTTCTGGTAAAACATCCGTCAGAATCTGTGGATTCAGCTGTCTGAATTTATCGTAGGAAAATTGACCCGCAGTCGCCAGCATTTTCAGATTCATGTAAGAATTGACGTGAATCGTATCAAACGCAGCAATTGAGCGAACCGTATCGGGCTTGATGCCATGATCTGCGGCATAATGCATCATGTAAACAATCGCCGCGTATTGAGGCACATAACCCCGCGTTTCCTTGTGCAGGTAGGGATACACATCCCAATAGCTACTCTTGCCCGAACGACGAACCGCCCGTGAAACATTGCCCGGACCGCTGTTATAGGATGCCAGCATCATTTCCCAGTCATTATTAAAAATCCGACCGAGTTGCAGGAAATACTTACAGGCCGCTTCGGTAGCCTTATAAGGGTCAAAGCGTTCGTCTACGTATTTATCAATCCGTAACTTGAAATCAATGCGTCCAGTGCTGGGCATGAACTGCCATAACCCGCCAGCTCCGGCGTGTGAGATAATCTTGGGGTCTAGCCGTGATTCAATCAGGGAGAGATACTTCAACTCATCGGGTAATCCGTACTGAGCGAGGTATTTTTCAAAAATGGGAAAAAACAAGGCTTTTCGTTCCAGCATTTCCTTCACAAAAGAAGGCTTACGAAACGTAAAAAATTCGACGTACTGATGCGTTACATCGTTGTGATTCAGGGGAATCTCCTTTTGAAGTTTTTTCATCCGCTCGTGAACCAGGTTGTAATCAACCTGTGGCACGGAATCTTTCGTAACCGTAGCGGAAGCAATACTCTTTTGCGTCGAATCGGTCTGTGCTCCTACGGAACAAATCGAAAATGAGGCAATCGCTGCTGCAACAGTCAGGATTCGAATTGGTCTCATCATTGAGAGTTTGTTGTTAGGTGATACTGGAGTTTCCTCGCGAAACTCTCAGGACATACTTTATCGATCAGTGGGGCAGAAGGGTGCTCATTATTGCTCTTCTTGCAAAAAGCAATAACTTTCTATTCATTCGGTTGATTAATTACATCGTTAATTGCGGCTCAGTAATCCCCTCCAGAGACTTGGCAAAAGCAAGTAACTGTTCTTCGCCAAAGGCAGGGGCTATCACCTGAATGCCAACGGGTAAACCCTGCCTATCTTTTCCCAGCGGAAGTGAAATAGCGGGAGTGCCCGTGAGGTTGGCCTGCACCGTAAAGATGTCAGCCAGAAACTCTTTTAAGGGGTCCGAAGACTTTTCTCCTAAAGGAAAGGCAACTGAAGGCGTGGTGGGATACAGAATAAAATCTACTTCCTGGAAATGCCTTTCGATTTCTTCCTTGATTAAACGCCGAACTCGCTGTGCTTTCGTGTAATAAGCGTCATAATAATTTGCACTTAAAACAAACGTCCCCAGCAGAATTCGTTTGCGGGCCTCGCTGCCTAAACCTTCGGTACGACTGAGTCGGTATAGCGAATCCAGATCAACGGCCTGCGGACTTCGGTAACCGTATCTAACGCCGTCGTAACGGGAAAGATTGGAGCTTACTTCAGCCGTAGTCAGAATATAATACGTTGGCAGGTAATAATGAGCCAGCGGAAAATCAATCGGAACTAAGGTATGCCCTTCGGCCTGTAAGCGTTCAATGGTCTGACGAAGAACGGCTTTCACTGATTCGTCTACTCCTTCTGAATCGATACTTTCACGAAAATAGCCAATTTTTCTCAGACCACCCGAAGTTAATTTCTCCGAGTACGCAGGAACCGGGGTTTGCGAGACGGTGCTGTCCTGCTCATCCGCTCCCGCCATGACCTCCAGAATCAGGGCAGCATCTTCTACACAACGGGTAATCGGGCCGATGGTATCGAAAGAAGAAGCGTACGCTAACAGGCCCCAGCGGGATACACGTGAATACGTTGGTTTTAAACCAACTACCCCGCAAAAGGCAGCAGGCTGCCGAACCGAACCACCCGTATCGGTACCAATGGAAGCAAAGCATAAATCGGCCTGAACGGCAACGGCAGACCCACCCGAAGAACCGCCCGGGACCCGACTTTCATCGAAGGCATTTCGCACCGGACCGAAAGCAGAGTTTTCGTTCGAAGAGCCCATCCCAAATTCGTCGCAGTTCTGCCGACCAATAATCACTGCATCGGCATCCAACAGACGTTGCACGGCGGTAGCCGTAAACTGCGAGACGAATCCGTTCAGAATTTTACTCCCCCCTTGTACTCCGTGATCGGCGTAGCAAAGCAGGTCTTTGATGCCGATGACCATCCCTGCCAGCTTTCCAGCCGTTCCGGCGGCTAGCTTGGCGTCTACACGACTGGCCTGAGTACGGGCATCGTCTGCGTAAACGTC
Organism: Siphonobacter sp. SORGH_AS_0500; assembly: GCF_031453245.1. NCBI lineage: Bacteria > Pseudomonadati > Bacteroidota > Cytophagia > Cytophagales > Cytophagaceae > Siphonobacter > Siphonobacter sp. SORGH_AS_0500. The sequence goes on along the minus strand of NZ_JAVIYT010000001.1, from coordinate 800,150 downwards.
CAGAAAGGCATTCAGATGAGTGTGGTTTTCAATACGGTTCAGGTAATAATCGACCATGGCAAGGCAGGAAGTGGTGCCTTGGCGTAAATCCTGCTGAAGCGAACGGAAGGAGGAGTAGTACTTCAAAATATACTGGATAATCTGAGGATTCTGTAAAAAACGACAAAAGGGCCTAGTCGTGTGACTATGCCCTGAAGTAGTAGCAAAAACGACTATTTATTGGCTTCGTCGCCTGCTTTTTCAATTTCGCTGCGGACATCTTTACTAGCGTCCTTGAACTCGCGAATGCCCTTTCCTAAGCCTCTTGCGAGTTCAGGGATTTTCTTGGCTCCAAAGAGGAGAACAAGGGCAAAAATAATCAGGGCGATTTCGGGACCACCGAGGCCAAACGCCAAAATTGTTGCCATTTCCATAATCAATGTCTTTAATAATATGAATGTAAAGTTAAGAATTTCAGGTGAAAAATTCGGTATTTACTCCGAGCTTTTTCTTTTACACCATCGAAGGCTCGAGCCCTATTTTACCTCTTCAACCGTCACTGCTCCCCGTTTCTCCCACTCACTGAAGGCGTCCAGATCGGTGGAAATCGTGCGAAACAACCATACTAACAAGGCTACATCATCCGTAAATCCTACGATGGGTAATAAATCAGGAATCACATCAATGGGGCTGACAAAATAGATTAGCACAGTAACGGTTAATACCAGACTTTTCCAGGGTAATGTGCGGTACTCGCCTTTGGCATAAGCCCGAATCAGCCGTCCTAGTAAACTGATTTTTTCCTGTACATCGCTGATGATTCCAGCTTTGTTGGAAGCCTGGAAAACACGGGTCATTAACTGTAAAAGAAAAGCAGGATTACGAGCCGACTTGCTGGCTTTTTTCTGAGCACTTTTAAAAAAAACGGAATGTAAAATGCGTTCCAGGAGGTTCTTGGTATCAGCCATTAGAGTATGTAAAAATCAAAATTATAGTCGATAAATAACGCAAAAGAATACAACAAGAATGTCTTCTCTCTCCATAATTTCTCTAAAAACCCGTACCCCTGTTGAAAAGTTTTAGTAGCGGCAACAAAAAAGCCCACGAAGATCGCGGGCCTTTCCTTTATGTTCTATTTCTTTATTTCACCTGACGAGCCAGCTTCAAGCTTTGCTCTTCGTCTTTTTCTCCTTTATCGGCCACTTCAAACTTGCGATTACGTCCGGTCTTTTCATCAAGTGTAGCTTTCAGATCCAGCAGAAACTTGCGTAACTCCAACAGGGAATCTACCAGCTCGGTATTATTCTCCTGTTTGAATTCTTTGTTCTCAAGGTATTTGCGGGCTCCTTTTAAGGTATAGCCGCGTTCTTCAACCAGTTGATAGATAATCTCCAGTTGACGAATATCTTCTTTGGTATACATACGGTCGCCCCCCCGATTCCGCTTCACTTTATTTTTGAGCGTGGGGAAATTGTCCGTCCAATATCTCACTTTAGAGATATCAAACGAAAACATATCTGCTACTTCTCGTATGGTATAGTACCGCTTCTCGTCCGTCATAACCGCCGCATAGTAATAAGTTCCGGTGAAGGTGTTGCTAGCCCCAAAAGTCCATAGCCCTGCCCCTATTCTTTCTAACGTAAACTACGTCAGAAGAAATATGGTTGCAAGGTTAGGGAATTAAAAATAGGTCGATTGACCGTATTAGAGCCTTAAAAATGCCTTATTTTCTTTTAACAAATCCTATTTTCAAAAATATAATTTTAACATTTTTCTATAAACAATTGGTTTTCAACAAAAAAAATTCTTCTCCGCAAAATCATTGCTCTTTCACACACCTTTCGCCCGCAAGGAAATTTAAATTACCTTTGCAGGCTAATTTCCAGCGGTTTCCTTTTAGTAACTGAAACCTGCTGACTCACGAATATCCCATGACTTCCAGAGAGATACGCCAGGCTTTCCTTGATTTTTTTGTATCAAAAGGCCATTTAATTGTTCCTTCGGCCCCGCTGGTGGCTAAAAACGACCCTACCCTGATGTTCAATAACTCAGGAATGGCTCAGTTTAAAGATTATTTCCTGGGTAACGGTACGCCTCCCTCCCGCCGGATCGCGGATACACAAAAGTGTCTTCGGGTATCTGGTAAGCATAATGACCTCGAAGATGTAGGGTTTGATACTTACCACCACACGATGTTCGAAATGCTGGGGAACTGGTCGTTTGGTGATTATTTCAAAAAAGAAGCATTACACTGGTCCTGGGAGTTACTAACGGAAGTGTATAAACTTCCCAAAGATCGTCTGTATGTATCGGTTTTTGGGGGTGACGAAAAAGACGGCGTGCCTTTCGATCAGGAAGCGTTTGATCTCTGGAAGGAAATTCTGGGTAGTGAAGACCGCATCATCTTAGGCAATAAAAAAGACAATTTCTGGGAAATGGGCGAAGTAGGTCCCTGCGGCCCCTGCTCGGAAATTCACGTGGACTTACGCGATCAGGACGAAGTGGATGCCATTCCCGGCAAGTCCCTCGTAAACGCCGATCACCCACAGGTAGTTGAAATCTGGAATAACGTCTTCATGCAATTCGAGCGAAAAGCCGATGGCTCGCTCGTACCTCTGCCCGCTCGTCACGTAGATACGGGAATGGGTTTTGAGCGTCTTTGCATGGCGATTCAGCAAAAAAAATCAAATTACGATACCGACGTTTTCACCGGAACGATTGATTTCATTGCAAAAGCAGCCGGTAAGACTTACGGAGAAGATAAATGGGCAGACATCGCCATGCGGGTCATCTCGGATCACATCCGGGCCATTGCCTTCGCTATTGCCGATGGACAGTTACCTTCCAATGTTCGGGCTGGTTACGTCATTCGCCGGATTTTACGACGGGCCGTTCGCTACGGATACACCTACCTGGGTTTCCGCGAACCTTTCCTGTACAGCCTGATTCCTTTATTAGCAGATCAATTCGATGGTGTTTTCCCCGAACTGATTGCTCAGAAAGATTTCGTAGCAAAAGTTATTCAGGAAGAAGAAGCGGCGTTCCTGCGTACGCTGGAAAAAGGGTTGACCTTATTAGATAAGATTCTGGCTCAGGAATCGGAAAGTAAGGTTATCGAAGGAGCTACCGTTTTCGAACTGAACGACACCTTCGGTTTCCCCGTGGATTTAACGGCTCTGATTGCTCGTGAACAAGGTTTTTCCATCGATGAAGCAGGCTACCAGAAAGCTCTTGCCGAACAGAAAAACCGCTCCCGGAAGGATGCGGCTACGGAGAAATCGGATTGGGTGGAATTACAGGAAGGCGGCAAAACCGTATTTCTGGGCTATGACCAGACCGAAGCCGACTCAACGCTCACGAAGTATCGCAAAGTAGAAGCCAAAGGCAAAACCCAATACCACGTAGTACTGGATGAAACCCCTTTTTACGCCGAATCTGGCGGACAGGTGGGTGATACGGGCGTACTGGCCTGGCCCAACGCCGAGCTAATTGTGGTGGATACCAAGAAAGAAAACGACCTTAGCATTCATGTCATTGAAGACGAGGAGTTTGAAGAAAAACTACAGGCTCACGGGACAAAGGTAAAGGCAAAAGTGGACGCTTCCCGCCGGAAACTGATTGCTTCCAACCACACGGCTACCCACTTAATGCACAGTGCTTTGCAGGAAGTATTAGGCTCACACGTGGCTCAGAAAGGTTCGCTGGTGAGTCCTGATTTACTGCGTTTTGATTTCTCTCACTTCGCGAAAATGACGGACGAGGAAATTGCTCGGGTGGAACAACGGGTGAATGAAAAAATTCGTGAGAACATTGCTCTTCAGGAAGATCGTAACGTGCCCATCGACGAAGCTCGTCAGCGGGGAGCTACAGCGTTGTTTGGCGAGAAATACGGTGATTTCGTTCGCGTCATTACCTTCGACCCCAACTATTCGGTAGAGCTTTGCGGCGGTACACACGTACCCGCTACGGGAGAAATCGGCTTATTCAAGATTACTTCCGAAAGCTCTTCTTCGACGGGTGTTCGCCGGATTGAAGCCATTACTTCGGAGAAAGCCTTTGAATTGCTGGAAGAACAGTCCTCGTTACTAAGTCAGTTGAAAGAATTACTGAAAACGCAGGATGTACTGAAATCCGTTCAGGGCTTACTCGAAGAAAAAGCAGCCTTGCAAAAACGCGTAGACTCGCTGGAAATCGAGAAATTAGGCTCCGTTCGGGAAGCTCTGGTTTCGAAAATCAGTGAGAAAAATGGCATTCACTTCATCGCTGAACAAGTGGAAGTGCCCAACGCCGACGCTCTGAAACAACTGGCTTATCAGTTAAAAGATAAAGTAGATAACCTCTTCGCTTTGCTAGTAGCTGAAGTAGGGGGCAAACCTTCGCTAGCTCTGATGATTTCCGAAAATCTGGTGAAAGAACGCGGCCTCAACGCCGGGCAGCTCGTTCGTGAATTAGCGAAGGAAGTCAAAGGCGGCGGTGGCGGTCAGCCTTTCTTTGCCACGGCTGGTGGTTCTGACGTATCAGGTTTACCGAAAGTAATTGAGAAAGCGGCTACGTTAATCTAGGAAGCTTTTTAAGGCATCTATTAAAATAAAGAACCCTGACTTTTATGGAAGTCAGGGTTCTTTATTTTAATACGTCTTCAGTAAAAACAGGTATGGTTTTATTGATTATATTAAGCAACCTTTAACCATTTGTATCCATTACCCTTTTCTACATCACCCCAAACATTTTTATGACAAAAAAAATATTTTTCTTCCTCTTGATTTCCATGTCGGCTTTCGCTCAGCGAATTACCGTTACCGGAAAAGTAACCTCATCCACTGGCGAAGTATTAGCAGGAGCAACCGTTATCGAAAAAAGTACTCATACGGGTACTACTACCGATGCTAACGGTCAATATCGCCTTTCCGTAAGTGCGGCTAACGCCGTACTGGTAGCCTCATTTGTGGGGTATGATAAAGTAGAATTACCGCTGAACGGATTAACCACCCTGGACTTTTCTTTACAGGAAGGTAACCTTTTGAATCAGGTTGAAGTGGTGGGTTCCCGCAGTTTGAACCGATCTCCAACCGACACGCCCGCCCCGGTGGATATTATTGATTTGCAGAAGGTTATCTCACGTACGGGTCAACTGGACGTGAATCAGTTACTACAGTATGCAGCACCTTCCTTTAACTCGAACCGTCAGACGGGTGCTGACGGAGCCGATCACGTGGATCCGGCTTCCTTACGCGGCCTGGGTCCTGATCAGACCCTGGTATTAATCAACGGGAAACGTCGCCATCAGTCTTCGTTAGTGAACCTTTTTGGCACACGGGGCCGGGGTAATACCGGAACCGATTTGAACGCCATTCCGGCTTCTGCCATCGAACGCATTGAAATTCTTCGCGATGGAGCCGCTGCTCAATATGGTTCAGATGCCATCGCCGGCGTAATTAACATCGTGTTGAAAACGACGACTGACGTGCTGGAAGTAAATGCCAATGCCGGAGCGTATCAGGCTAAGTATCGCTTTGATGACAAGAAATTTGACGGTCTGAACTACAACCTGAACGCAAATTACGGGTTCAAAATCAAAAAAGATGGTTTTGTTAATCTCACCGCCGATTATAACTTCCGCGATCATACCAACCGGGCTAATACCACCCCGGGCGATCTAGTCCGTCGCCAGTACGGTGACCCCAAAGCTCAAAACTCGGCTTTATACCTGAACGCTCGTCTGCCTTTGTCGGAACGCACGCAATTGTATGCTTTTGGCGGACTGAATTACCGCAAAGGCGACGCGTATGCCTGGACTCGTTTTGCCGATAATGACCGCAATGTTCCAGCCATTTATCCCGATGGCTTCGATCCCATTATTTCCAGTAAAATCAACGATCGTTCGATTACCGTGGGCGTTCGTCATTTACTCGGAAAAGCAGAACTTGACGTCTATAACAACTTCGGCTCGAATCGTTTTCATTACTTCGTTAACAATACGCTGAATACCTCGCTGGGAGCTTCCTCACCCAGATCTTTCGACGCGGGTGGATTTCAGTTGAATCAGAACGTAACGGGTCTGAAATTCTCTCGTTTCTATAAGGAAGCCCTGCAAGGATTCAACTTTGCTGCCGGAGCTGAATACCGCATGGAGAATTACCAGATTTTTGCGGGAGAAGAAGCTTCCTATCGTAGTTACAAAACGGGCGTAGCTCCCGGTGCCCAGGGTTTTCCAGGTTTCCAGCCAGGCGATGTGATCAATAAAGGTCGGTCGAACCTGGGGGTTTATGTAGATATGGAAGCCGACATTACTAAAGCATTCCTGTTTGGCGTAGCAGCTCGTTATGAACATTACAGCGACTTTGGCGGAACCATTAACGGAAAACTTTCGGCCCGCTACAAAGTAACGGATTTCCTGACCCTGCGGGCCACAGCCAGCACGGGTTTCCGGGCACCGTCGTTACCCCAGATTTACTTCAATTCTACCATTACTAACTTCGTAAATGGTATACCCGTTCAAGTATTAATTGCTCGTAATAACAGTCAGGTAACGCAGACGTTGGGTATTCCTAAACTGAAGCAGGAAACTTCTCAAAACTTAAGTGCAGGCATTACCCTGAATCCGACCAATAATTTGTCATTAACAGTGGACGGTTACCTGGTTAAAATCAAAAATCGGATTGTGTTAACCGGTCAGTTTAGCGATGACGACGATGCGATTGGCAAAGATTTAAAAGCTCTGAATGTTGGACAAGCTCAGTTTTTTACCAACGCCATTTCAACGACAACGAAAGGGCTAGATGTCATCCTGACCCATCGCACGGGCCTTGGCAATGGAAGTTTAACGTCTTCGTTAGCGGCCAACTTTAATCAGTTAACGATCAATGGAGAACCTAACACAACGCCCAAACTGAAAGGCAAAGAAGACATTTATTTCAACTTACGCGAACGTTATTTCACTATAGCTTCCGCTCCTCCTTCGAAGATTAATCTGTCTTTTGATTATACCCTTCGTAAGTTCAACGTTATGCTGCGTTTCGTTCGTTTTGGTGAAATCAAACTAGCGAACTGGAATTATGCCGAAAACGTACCTGACGCCGAGAAATTTGATATTTACAAGCCGAAAGTAACCACAGACGTAACCCTGGGTTATCGCTTTACGCCTAAAGTAGGCTTAGCCCTGGGTGCCACCAATATCTTTAATGTCTATCCTACCATGCACGTTCCCAGCCTGACCGAATCCGGCGGAGCCTGGGACCCTGTTCAAATGGGTAATAACGGTACTTTCTGGTTTACACGCTTGAATCTGAAGTTTTAGTTGATAATTGTTCGTTGATAGAAAAAAAGGGTTACGGAGCGATTCCGTAACCCTTTTGTGTGGTGGTTGGTTATTCGTTGTTAGATTATCCAAGGACAACTAAAAACAAACAACTGTCAACCAAAAAATAACCAACAACTAACCATTTTTCTCCAGCTGCTTCACCAGAACCTCGAAATCTTTTGGGTACGGAGCTTCAATTTTTACTTCTTCCCCATTCAGTAAATTAAAGGTCAGTGAGTACGCATGCAGAGCGACGCGTTTCATCAGAGGTTGCTCGTCAGTATCTTTTTTAAGATTGAATTTCTTCTTCAACTGAGACAGAAAAACGGGCTTCCCGCCGTAGGTTTCATCCGAAACGATGGGAGCTTTCATACACATCAGGTGTACGCGAATCTGGTGCATGCGGCCCGTAATAGGTAAGCATTCCACAATGGTATATTGGCGGTAGGCTTTCAGCGTAAAAAACAGCGTTTCGGCCTCTTTCCCTTTCGCCCGGTCAATCTTCACAACGCCATCGCGGGGCAGGGCCAGAATGGGCAAATACACCGATTCTCCCTGAAAATTGTGTACACCATTCACCACGGCATGATACCGTTTCACCGTCTCACGGTGCTCAAACTGCATGGATAAATGTCGGTATGCTTCGGGGTTTTTAGCAATCGCCAGAGCACCTGACGTTTCTTTATCCAGACGATGGCAAAGCTGGGCGTCATCACTATACGCTTTAGCCATCCTTAAAATACTCAGGGAGTTATCCGCCTGACGCTCATCGAGCGAGGCAATGTAAGGGGGTTTATTAATAACGATGTAATCTTCGTTTTCGAAAATGATTAAATCCTTAAAATTCAGTGGCTTCATGCCGCAAAGGTACGGCTTTCAATCGTTATCTGATTTACAGAACTAATCTTTCCTTTTTAATTTAAGCGATAAAATTCACCCGCCGGGGCTGGGTGTTTTATCATCCAGCAACGTAGAATCGGCGACAATTCCTGTTTCGGGAGCTCCAGCTTCAATCCAGCGGCGAACAAAGTCAATCTGACCAACCGATAGAGGTGAACCACCTAACGGCATGGGACTACCGTAGAATTTTCCCCCGTGGTGCGAAGCATCGAAATTCAATTTATGATAAAACAGGCTTTCCAGGGATTTGTAAGGTTTAACCCGTAACAAACCATCCGAAATAGCCAGTGCATTAACCGGAGCTACATTAAAGAGATTTTTGTAAGCCTGTCCAGCCGCTAATACTAATTGATGAGTAGCATACCCTGGGTCCTGCGGAGAGGCATGGCATCCCGCCGTTGCACAGGTCGGCGTCAGAATTCGGCGTTGAATTTGCGAAAATGTACTGGATGGGGGAACCGTCGGGCTTGGTTCGGGGCTGGGTTTCTTTTTACAGGCACTTATCCCAATTCCCAGCATTAATAGGTAAACTAGTAAATTTCGTATCATCAGCATCGCTCGTAGTAGTCAACGTACTTCGGTAAACGTTACAAATCGCTTTAGTATTGAAATGATGGTTTAAATTCATCGGGAAATTCGGCGTGGATTCTGTATTTTGCCACCTTTTCAACGCAACACAGTACATGGACGCCTTTGAATCTCGTATTGACTTAAGTGAACTTTACCAGACCGTGGCCGACATTCGGACGGAAGTAGGTAAGATAATTATTGGGCAGCAATCCATGATTGACCTGCTTTTGACGGCTCTTTTCGCAGACGGTCACGTGCTTATCGAAGGCGTACCCGGTGTGGCGAAAACGCTGACGGCAAAGATACTGGCGAAAACGATTTCGGTAGATTTCAATCGAATTCAGTTTACGCCCGACTTAATGCCATCAGACGTGTTGGGAACTTCCGTTTTCAATCCTAAAACCTCTGATTTTGAATTCAAACCTGGACCTATTTTCTCGAACATCGTTCTGATTGATGAGATCAACCGGGCTCCGGCCAAAACGCAGTCGGCCCTATTTGAAGTCATGGAAGAGCGGCAGGTAACTAACGCGGGCCATACTTATCACATGACGGCTCCGTTTCTGGTGTTAGCTACGCAAAACCCCATTGAGCAGGAAGGAACGTATCGTTTACCTGAAGCCCAACTGGATCGTTTTCTATTTAAAATTGTCGTTCAATACCCTTCGCTGGATCAGGAAACGGAAATTCTAAAGGGCCACCACCAACGCCGCCAGATTGCGGATGCGATGGATACCATTCAGGCCATTCTTTCGAAAGAACAATTAGCGGCCTTACGCGAAAAAGTTCGGCAGGTATTAATCGAAGATAAAGTTCTGACTTACATCGCTCAGATCGTTCACGAAACGCGTAATTCCAAGTTTCTTTACCTGGGGGCTTCTCCACGGGCATCGGTAGCTTTATTAAATGCATCCAAAGCCTTAGCCGCCCTGCGAGGCCGCGATTTCGTTACCCCCGAAGACGTACAGGAGTTAGCCACTCCGGTCTTACGTCACCGACTGATTCTTACGCCCGAAAAAGAAATGGAGGGCACTACGCCAGATGCGATTATCGATCAGATCATCAAGAAAATCGAAGTGCCGCGTTGAGTTTTCAGTGGGCGGTTTTCTATTTTCAATGAACATCCGTTGCCAGCTTTTTCGCTGGTAACATTGAGTATAAGACCATTGCATCAACAATAACAACTGAGTTGACTGGGTCTATCCAGAACGGGTTTGGATAGACCCAGTCATTCAAGAATACTTTCCTACCAGTAACTCATGCTGCCAGCGAAAAAGCTAGCAACGGCAGGGTAAGCATACACCTCCCCCAGTAGAGTTAACGATGGATAATGGATAACCCCGAAGAGGCATTCTAACACCCAAGGTTATCCGCATTGAACCCCTCTCGGGTTCTTGTTCATGATCAATTGCTTACGATTCTACCATAAGAATACTTTCCACCAGTAACTCATGTTGCCAGCGAAAAAGCTGGCAACGACAGGGTAAGCATACGTACGCCTCCCCCAGTGGAGTTAAAACTATGGGTAATTCCAGGTGCTAAGCCAGGGATTTTTTTAGATCCCCGATCTATATCATAATTCCTTCTTTTGCTGGCAACAGTCATTGTAAGACCATCGCATTGACAACCCCAGCGGGGGTCAATATTAGGTAGCTACGGATAACAACCCGGGGAAATAAATCCTATCTTACAGCCGTTTAGCATTCAGATTTTCATTGAAACTGAAAACAGACAACTCCTTACTTCAATCTAAATTCCTTTATACTCTATGCGTGGGCTTCGGGTGCTTGGGCTGCTGGCTCTGTCTGTCTTTTTTTCGACTTGTTCGAAACTCAATGAGGTCGTTATTCGGGCTACAAACTTTGAAGATGAAATTCAGTTAGCTCAAAATCTGGTTTTTACTTTTAATAAAGACCTCGTTCCTGATGCAGAGCTGGGAACCTGGCAAAGCACGAAGTTCATCGAGTTCGAACCTGCCATTCAGGGCCGATTTAAATGGGTAGGTAAAAACGAGCTGGTCTTTTCGCCCACCGCTTCCTTCCAGCCCGCCACCGAGTATCAGGCCCGGCTTTCCGATAAGTTACTCACGCAGGTAAAAGAGCAGTCTCTGGGTGTTTCTTCCGAAAAGCTCCATTTTCATACGCCTTATCTACAACTTCAAACCACCGAAGCCTATTGGACCAAGGCGAAAACGAGCGGACAGGCCGTAGCCAAACTCCGGCTGAATTTCAATTATCCGATTTCCGGCGGTCAGGTAGGCTCCAAACTGAACGTTACCCGAAAAGATGAAAAGGTGGGCTTTAGCGTAGCTCAACAGGGCACTACGGCTTCCCTGCCTCTTAGCTTGTCCGGCGTTCAGGATGCTCAGACACTGAACTTGAAACTCGATGCAGGCATTCAGGCTGTTTCTACTTCCTACCAGTCAAAAGAACCCATCGAGTTAAAGACGACTTTACCCGACCCCAAAACGCTGGAAATTGTTGGTGTAGAATCAGGTTTCGAAAATAATCGTGGCTTTATTAAAGTAACCACCACCCAGGAACTGAATCCTGAATCCATTACTTCGGCGTATGCACTGAACGCCAGCACCCACACAAAAGCGGTTACTGAATACGACAGTTTAGGAAACCCTTTACCCGCTAAAGAAACCCAAACCAGCGTTGCTACGCAGACGGAGCTATTAGAAAACGGACTTATCATCCGAGGCGATTTCAACGAAACGGATACCTATACCTTAACGCTCAATGAGCAGTTGCGGGGTGTTCTTGGCCCGGCTCTTAGCGAGACGTACACCAAAGATTTATACTTTGGACGAATGCCCGCCGCTCTGGAATTTGTGCATAAAAAAGCGGTATATCTCAGTTCCAAAGGGCACCGGAATGTGGCCGTTCAGGTAACCAACATCCCCAAAGTACAGGTTCGGATTTCGAAGATTTACGAGAACAATATTCTGGCTTACCTCCGTAATAACCGGTACCGTGATTATCGCTACGAGAATGATGCCTACGTTGAAGGGGGCTATGTGTATTCCGAAGATGGTGGAGCTTATTCGGATCTGGTGGTTAATAAAACCATTGAAACCGAAGATTTACCCAAAAATGGCGGCGTTTCCTTACTGAACCTCAGCTTGCCTGACCCGACGAACCAGTTCCGGGGAATTTATCTGGTTTCGCTGCATTCGGCTGACGAATATTACCATTCCGCCACCAAGCTGGTCAGCATTTCTGATATTGGCTTAGTGACTAAAAACGCAGGCGATGAATGCCTCGTTTTTGCTCACTCCATCCGTTCCACCGAACCTCTGAGTAATGTTGAGATCAAGCTGGTCTCTTCGAACAACCAGACCATTCAAACCGCCAAAACCGACTCGAAAGGCGTTGCTTTATTTAAAGACTTAAAAGAAACTTCTTTCACTACGGCACTGGTAACGGCTCAGACTGAAGACGATTTCAATTACCTTTTTCTGGAAGATACGCAGGTGCCCACCAGTCGTTTTGAAGTGGACGGCAAACGAGACAATAGCTCGGGTTTTGAAGCTTTCCTCTACGGCGACCGCAACATTTACCGCCCCGGTGAGACGGTTCATTTTAATACCATTGTACGTAAACACACCTGGGAAACACCGGGTGAAATTCCGTTAAAAATTCGTTTTCTGATGCCAAACGGTCGGGAATACCAAACGCTTCGACTGACTACCAATGCCCAGGGAGCCGTAGCCGCCGATATTCCCCTTGAAACAGCCGTTGTTACCGGGACGTATCAGTTGGAAGTATTGAATGCCAATGATGTCATTCTGACTTCGCAGCCCATTTCGGTAGAAGAATTCATGCCGGATCGTATCAAAGTTGAAGTAAGATCACCGAAAGAACGCTATAATTCCGGTGAAACGGTACCCATTTCGGCCACGGCTACCAACCTCTTCGGTCCTCCGGCATCGGATCGAAATTATGAGATGGATGTACAGGTGAAGCGGCAACTTTTTCAGCCTAAGGGTTACGAAAGTTTTGTCTTCGATATACAGGACAATACCAAGTTTGAAAACATGGTTCGGCAGGGCAAAACCAATGCCGCCGGACTGGCCACGGAAGGTTTCGTATTACCCGCTAGCTGGCAGGACATGGGTTTGCTGGAAGCTAAAGCCTTTGTAACCGTCTTCGACGAAACGGGTCGTCCGGTGAATCGTTTGCAGACGTTTACGATACAGACACAGCCCATTTTATACGGCATCGGCATGCCCGATACCTATGTGGGTACCAATGCTCCGGTTACGATTCCACTCGTCGCCTTAAATGCGGATGGAAAGCTCCAAAATACTCAAGGTCAGCTTGACATCGTCAAGCACGATTACCAGACGGTTATTGAAAAAAACACGGATGGTTCGATGAAATATTCGTCCAAAAAACAATCAAAAATCGTCTTTAGTCGAGCCGTTGCCTTCACCAAAGGCCGGGCTTCGGTGAGTTATGCTCCCCCCGTTTCCGGGGAATACGAAGTTCGTCTTCATCGGGCAGGTTCGCGAAACTGGACGAGTCAGTCGTTTTATGCCTACGGTTACGGTCAAACCAGTTCCACTGCTTTTGAAGTAAATAATGAAGGTCAGGTAGAAATGACGTTCGATAAACCTTCCTATCAGGTTGGCGATCAGGCGAAAGTATTATTCAAGACGCCTTTTTCGGGAAAACTGTTAGTTACCATTGAACGCAATCGTGTGCTTGAGCATCACGTGTTGACCACTGATCATAAATCTGCCGAGTTAAGTTTCTCGGTAGGTAAAGAGCACTTGCCTAACGTTTACGTAGCAGCGACGCTTTTCCGGGAAATGAATGACGAAGATTTACCGCTGACGGTAGCTCACGGGTATGCTCCCCTTATGGTTTCGGATGCCGATAACCAATTAGACGTAGCCATTACTTCCGTCGAAAAATCCCGGTCGAAAACGCGTCAGACGATTCGTGTAAAAACCGCCCGGAATGCTCAGGTAACCCTTGCCGTGGTGGACGAAGGCATTCTTCAACTGAAAAACTACAAATCTCCTGATGCCTATGGCTTCTTTTATCAGAAGCGGGCCCTGGAAGTGAATGACTATGATCTCTACGCCTATCTGCATCCCGAGTTAGGCATTCGCTCGCGAAGCTCTGTCGGTGGAGATGGGTTTGATATGGAAAAACGGGTGAATCCACTAGCCAACGGTCGGGTGAAACTCGTGGCTGTCTGGAGCGGAATCCTGCACACAAATGCCAGCGGTGAGGCCAGCTTTAACGTAGACATCCCCCAGTTTTCGGGTGATTTACGAGTCATGGCTGTGGCCTATAAAGACCAAGCGTTTGGGTCAGCCACACAGCACATCAAAGTTGCCGACCCGCTGGTAATTAGCACGGCCCTACCTCGTTTTGCCAGTCCTTCCGATGAACTGATTGTCCCGGTTAACATTACAAATACCACGAAGAAGACAGCCTCCATAACCGCAACTTTACAAGCGACGGGAGCCTTACAAAACCAGACGCCAGCTCCGCAAACCCTCAGCATTAATCCTGACGCCGAAGGTCGGGTTAACTTCAACATCAAAGCCGCTCAGGCCATTGGCACGGGTAAGGTAAAAGTGTCAGTCAAGGGACTGGGAGAAACGTTTACGGAAGAGGTTGACCTTACCGTTCGGCCTAGTGTTGGCTTAGTGAAAACTTCTGTTTCAGGAACCGTAAATGCCGGGCAAACGGCTACCTTACCGCTTTCGCTTCAGGAATTTGTTCCCGGAACCGTTAAGGCTTCCTTACGAGTAAGTCGCTCGCCACTGGTTTCGCTCTCGGATCGGCTCGATCATTTACTGAGTTATCCTTACGGATGTCTGGAGCAATCGGTTTCGGCGGCGTTTCCACAGTTATACTTCGCCGATCTGGTCAAGACGATTCAAACGGATCGGAAACCGTACCTAAAGTCTGGTACCTCAGACCTGAACCCAGCGGCTAATGTAGCGGCAGCTTTACGTAAAATTGAAACGTTGCAGTTGTATAACGGCGGTTTAGCCATGTGGCAGGCGGGTCAACGCGACGAATGGTGGGCAACGGCTTATGCAGTGCATTTTATGATTGAAGCTCAAAAAGCTGGCTATGAAGTAAATGCCAACACGCTGAGTAAAGCCTTGGATTACCTCAACCAGCAGGTAAGCAAGCAGGCCAATGAGAAGGCTGTTATTCTTAATGAAGACGGCAGCATCACGAATCGAATGCAAGCTCGTCGTGAAACCATTTATAGCCTCTATGTTTTGACGCTGGCGGGCCGTTCCAATCGCTCAGTGATGAATTATTACAAGGCCAATACGTCTTTATTGACCACTGACTCGCGGTATTTGCTGGCAGCGGCCTTCGGTTCGCTTGGTGATGAAACCAGTAAATCGGCCTTATTGCCCAAACAGTATCCAGTCGATCAAAGTCCGCGGCAAACGGGAGGTAACTTTTCAAGCCCCATTCGGAATCAGGCTCTGGTACTGAATACCTTACTGGAAACGGATGCGACTAACCCCCAAATTCCGGGACTGGCTCGGCAGCTTTCGGCAGCGGTACGGCAAAATCACTGGCTTTCTACACAGGAAGAAAGCTTTGCCCTGCTCGCCTTGGGTAAACTGGCTAAACAGTCGGCTGCCTCTACCGCCACCGCTCAAATCAAGGCAGCCGGACGTTCTCTGGTCACCTTTACGGGTAAGGATTTATTCATCAATAAAGGATTACAAACGCCACTCACCCTCGCCACTTCGGGCAAAGGTTCGCTCTATTACTTCGCTCAGGCAGAAGGTCTATCACAGGGGAATACTGTTCCGCTGGGTGATCAGATTCTGGAAGTTCGGAAACAGTATCTTGACCGAAGTGGACAGCCCATTACCCGTAATCTTCGGCAAAATGAGCTAATCGTTGTTCGGGTAACGGTGCGAACGCAGAATGGATTACCCGTTGAAAATGTGGTGATCACGGATATGTTACCAGCGGGGCTGGAAATCGAAAATCCCCGCATTACACCTGAACGCGACCTAAGTTGGATTAAAGGCCAATCCTACCCCGAGCACTTTGATTTACGTGACGACCGGATTCATTATTTTGTATCGGTTTCCGGAAAATCCCAAACGTATTATTATTTAGCCCGAGCCGTATCCAAGGGCAAATTCACCGCTGGCCCGGTATCAGCCGATGCGATGTATAACGGAGAGTATCGAAGTTATTCAGGCGGTGGAATTGTAACGGTTGAATAAGTCTAAGGCGGTTTTTAAGTACCGTTTGGGATTACAAATCCCTGACAGATTGATTTCGGATTACAAATCCGAAAGAGCGGTCTGTCTTTGTGATGGTTATTAACTAGAGATGCCGCTGCCAGCGTGGCCCGGCCAGCCTTTTTGCTGGCAGCACTAACCTAGGCTATGAAGTATATAATGTTTATCAACATAGCCTGAACAACCTTTTCGCTGACATCTAAGGTAACCCCATACATGCCTGACCCAAATATTCTCAATACCACCCCACTGGAAGCCTATCTAACTCTTTCATCACTCGACGAAGCCAAGCGACTGCGAAAGAGGTAGCTGGTTTTTACGCTATGGATCGCGGTCCTACATTCTTGATCGTGCGTGTTTTTCGAAAAAAGGCTTTTATTTCGTAGTGAAAAATGTAGAATTATGAAAATTCTAGTGGTTGAAGACGAGCAGGATGTAGCCTCTTTCATCAAAAGCGGACTGGAAGATTATGGCCTCGAAGCAGATATTGCGGATGACGCTTTCCGGGCTCAGCAGTTGCTGAAAGAACAGGAATACGGAACGGTAATTCTGGATGTGAACCTGCCGATTATGAACGGTTTTGAGCTTTGTAAGATCATTCGGGAAAAATACGAAGACGTGTCTATCCTGATACTAACGGCTTTCGGAACGACCGATAATGTCCTGACGGGCTTTGATGCCGGGGCGGATGATTACCTCGTAAAACCCTTCGAATTTCGGGAGCTAATGGCTCGGTTACGGGCGTTGAACCGACGGCGATTAACCGTTCCGACGGAAGCTGTGATTCTAAAAATCGCTGATTTGGAGTACAATCAGAAAAGTAAAACGCTGAAACGCGATAATCAGAAAATCAGTCTTACCGCTCGTGAGCTGGCCTTATTGGAATTTTTCCTGAAAAACCAGAATCGGGCTTTATCCCGCAGCGAAATCGCTGAGAAAGTTTGGGATGTGAACTTCGATACGGGTACGAACGTAGTAGATGTATATGTGAATTACCTCCGTAAAAAGATTGATAAAGACTTTTCGCCCAAGCTGATTCATACCATCAGCGGCATCGGTTATATCATGCAGGAGGTTCAGGATTAGAACAATCACTAACTATTTTCCTACTGTCATTCAGAGTGAAGCACAGAAACTAATTTAGAGTTGGTGAACTGTTTCTGACTGAAGACCAATTAGCGTTTTTCCAGGTTCGTCTCTTGTCTAAAGAGTATCTAATACCTCTTCCAAGATAACAGATTAAAGAAATGACTATTTCTACTTCTGTCATTCAGAGCGAAGAACCCTATCTAGGTTTGAGTAACACTTTCTAACTGAGGGGGAACCATAATCTCCAGGTTCGTCTCTTGTCTAAAGAATGTCTCTTACTACGTTTGAGATGACAGACTGGAGAATCATATTTTATGGATGAATCACGTCTCTACTAAGGCTAGTCATTGATCAAACTTTCAGACCATCTCAAACGAATCAATCCCTTCAAGTACAATGAAAATCAGATCCAAGCTTTCTGTCACCTTCTTGCTCATCGTGGCAGCCAACCTGGTTCTATTTTCCTCGGTGGTTTACTTCGTTTCTGAATATTTCCGACAAAAGGATTTTTACCTGCGACTAACCGATAAGGCCAAAACTACGGCCCGGTTGCTCATCGAAGAGCAAAAGATTGATGCAAAACTGCTCCAGCTTTTCGAACGGAATAACCTGACTTCCTTGCCGCAGGAGCAGATCATTGTTTATAACCTTCAAGGCAAAATCATTTATGAGAGCGAAAATCGCCCCGATCGTATTGTCGATGAACTGGATTTACTGAATCGGGTTCGCCAGAAAAATGAAGTTTTTGTTCGCTATGGCAAAAAAGAAATCGTTGGGTTAATTTACGAACATGAAGACACCAACCTGATTATCATCGCGTCCGCCTACGATGAATATGGTCTGACCGAAATGAAACACCTTCGAACTATTTTAGGCTTTGGTTTAGTATTCAGCCTGACGCTGGTAGGCATTTCGGGCTGGTTTTTCGCGGGTCGGGCGTTGCAGCCCATTTCGGATGTTGTTCAACAAGTAGGTCAGATTAAGGCTCTTAACCTTAATCAACGCGTAGTGGCGGGTAATGATCACGACGAAATTGCCCAGTTGGCTCACACCTTCAATTCCATGCTTGACCGCGTGCAGAAAGCCTTTGCAGTGCAGCGGGATTTTGTGGCCAACGCTTCCCACGAATTACGCACACCTCTAACCATCATTACCGGACAAATTGAAGTAACCCTCATTAAACCCCGTACGGCGGAAGAACACGAGGCCAAGTGGAAAACGGTACTGGAGGCTATTAAGCGTTTGAATAACCTTTCCAATAACCTGCTCGAACTCGCCCAGGTCAGCCAGGATGATTCTACCGTTACTTTTCAGGAAGTTTCGCTCGATGAGGTCATCTATGATGCAGCCAAGTTATTAACGACCAAACATCCGCATTACCAGATGATTTTCTCTTTTGAGGGCACAACAGCCGAGTTCCAGCCCGAGCTGATTGTCAAAGGGAACCAGTCTTTATTAACGACGGCCTTTCTCAATTTGATGGAAAATGGCTGTAAGTTTTCCGAAAATAAGCAGGTTAAGGTCACGCTTGGCGTGCATTCGGCGGGGGCTACCATTAGCTTCGCCGATCAGGGCGTAGGCATTAGCGAGGAAGACCTCAAGCATATTTACGAGCCTTTCTTCCGGGCCGATAACGTCAAGCGAATTCATGGCTATGGCATTGGCCTGCCCCTCACCCATCGCATCATCGAACTACATCACGGCAGCATTCAGGTTGTCTCTCACCCAGGCGTCGGAACGACCATGACGCTGCACTTACCCAGGGTTTTCTAATCGATTTCTAATCATTTTCTCACCATTCTCTAATAACCTTCTAATGGACTCCTAATGTCCTGTAAAGTAGCCTTGTCTATCTTTGTTCTAAGCTAAAATATGTTCATTATCAGCTTTCTTTGAATAGCGATCTATTTTAGTTTATCCTACCCACGTGAGATTCACTGAATTGATTTCAGCGAATGTTGATCGTAGACGGTGTCTTCATTTAAGCCCTTTCTACACATGAAAAAACATCCTTCTGCTGAATCAAGCCTTATAGGTGACATTCGGGGCGGAGTCGTTTCCTTTCTGGTAGCCGTACCCCTCTGTTTAGGTATTGCACTGGCTTCGGGCGTCCCGCTGTTTGCAGGTATCATCGCAGGAATTGTGGGCGGCCTGATAGTGGGAAGTTTTAGTAAATCAGCCCTCAGTATTTCCGGGCCAGAAGCAGGCCTGATCATCGTCGTGTTATCGGCCATGGACAGCCTCGGAACGTTCTCTACTTTTCTGTTAGCCACCTGTCTGGCGGGAATTATTCAGATTTTGCTGGGTTACGCCCGGGCCGGAATCATTAGTAATTTCTTTCCATCGTCGGTCATTAAAGGAATGCTCGCCGCCATTGGCATCATCCTCATTTTCAAGCAAATTCCTTTGCTTGTAGGTTACGATGGCGATCATGCCGAAGCCTTCACCCTTTTCCAGCCCGATGGAATCAATATACTCAAACAGTGCCAGTGGGCATTTGCTCATATTAATGCCACGGCAATCCTGATTGCTTTGATTTCGATGGGTATATTTTTTATCTGGGAATTCATTCTTCCCCGAAAACAGACCTCACTTTCAAAGATTCCACCGGCTTTGATTGTAGTAGCCACAGCCGTTCTGATTAATACCTTTTTTCAGCTATTTCACCCAGCCTGGGCTCTGAAAGACAATCATTTAGTACAGTTACCCGTTCCGGCTGATTTCTCTGGTTTTCTGAAGTTATTCACCTTACCCGATTTCAGCCAGATCAATAACCCGAGGGTATATACAGCCGCTATTTCCATTGCTCTGGTGGCTAGTCTGGAGGCTTTATTATCAATTGAAGCGACGGATGAGCTCGATCCGCTCAGTCGTAAAACACCTTCGAACCAGGAATTGAAAGCTCAGGGCATTGGGAATCTGATGAGTGGACTCATGGGCGGGATGCCTCTAACCTCGGTTATTGTCCGCAGTTCGATTAGTCTGAATGCCGGAGCCCGAACCAAAAGGGCGGCACTCATTCACGGATTTATGTTACTGGTTTGTGTGATAACCTTGCCGAACCTGCTCAATGAAATTCCCTGGGCAGCCCTGGCGTCAATTTTGTTTATAACGGGTTACCGACTCGCCCGAATTGAGTTATTCAGAAGCCAGTATGAGGCAGGGTTAGTCAGGTTTTTACCTTTTATTACTACCGTAGGAGCTATTCTATTAACGGATTTAATAGCAGGTATTGCCATTGGTATGTTGATGAGTTTATTTTTCATCATCCGTGAAACGTACCTCAAAGCCCATCAAACCTATACCTATGAAATGAATGGCAAAGAAAGTATTCGCATTCGGCTGGGGGATTACGTTTCCTTTTTAAATAAAGCCAGTATCAGTGCCTTACTGGATCGGATTCCGAATGGGACACGAGTAGAAATTGATTATACCCAAACGAGTTATATCGATAGTGACGTACAAGACATTCTCCAGCGATTTGAGACCAGTGCTCAAGCCCGTAATATTTACCTCATTCGGCTGGACACCAATTTAGAAATTCCACACTTCATCAACAGATAGTTGTCTAAAACAGACCAGAGGTATTTTAAAGGTAAGGAGTTAGTTTGATAAGAACCCTTTTCATCCGAGGGTTTTGGTAGTAGAAAGGTAAAGGCCGTATAAGCCTTTACCTTTTTTGTTCTTACTCGTCATTCTTGATCAACCGTCCCTGCCGGGATTGATGGCCAGCCTGAACTTTCCAGATAAACAGTCCCGAAGACAAACTGGATAAGTCTAACTCAAATCGGTGATCTTTTGACACATCAGAGCTCCTCTGTGATACCAGTGGTTGGCCCATGAGGTTGTATAACTGGATCTGAGCCGAAGAAGCCTGCGGCAGCGTAACCGACACTACTGCCCGATTCCGGGCAGGATTTGGGGCAACCAGCACTGCTATCTGAGGTGAGGTGGGCTCGACAGCCGTTGGGGCTTCGATACGAACCATCACTGACTGTGAGGGAACTGAGCACCCATCCCGCGATACAATTACTACATAACTGCCGCTACTTCTGGAACCTTTTAACACCAGACGAGCTCCATTAGCTCCGGTCACATTTGCATTATCCTTCCGCCATAGATAGTTATAATTTAGTCCTGAAGGGGCATTCAGAATCACACTATCAGGCTCCATGACCTGAAGTGACGTAGCTGGCGTGATATTCGATACCAGATCTGCTCCCTTTTCAGTAATGACCTTAACCGTCGAACGAGTATAACAACCTAGCGTATCGGTGACGGTTACGTAGTAGCTACCCGGAGCAGAGGCGTTATACTGTCTCGAGGTTCCACCAGTCACGGGAGCTGAGCCCAATTCCCATTTGTATCTATACGAAGGCTGCCCGCCCGTAACAACTGCAGTCAATAAAGCTCCGCCGCCTTTGCAATACGAGGTATCGCCTGTAATGACGGGTTTGGGAGAATCTTTCAACGTAATCACCTGAATATTAGAGGTGCTCATGCAGCCCTTAGAATCCTCCACACTCAGGTAATAAGAACCGGCTTTGCTAATGCTTACATTTTTACCCGTTCCAACTACTGTATTGCCTTCCCGCCAGCTATATTTTACCGCTCCCAGCGTATCCGTAACCGAGCCTAACAGCGTCAATGTATTACCCGAACACACATAAGTCAGGTTATTGGATGCCCGGATGGAAGTTCTGATTTTACAACTATTGACCTGTACATAGGCAGTATCGCGGGACACGCAGTTTTTACTGTCCACCAGCGTTAGAATTACATTCGTGTTATTTGTAAACGGAGCAAACGTGGGGTTAGCCTCGCTGTAGGACTGCGTCCCGGGGAAAGTGTCCCAGTAATACGTATAGCCGGGCGTTCCGCCGGAAGCAGTAGTAACGTTCAGCTTTTTCAAATCATATACCTCTGATCCCGTCAGCGTGGCACCGGGACCCGCGTTAGCCTTAGGCGAAGGAAAAATCTCTGTTTTAACCAAAGGAGACTTAGCCTTACAGCCATTCGAATTAGAAATTTCAAGCGTGTATTCTGCTGCGTCCTTGACATAAATGGGAGCACTGCTTTTGCTGATTTCCGTTCCGTTCCGCGTCCAGCTATAGGTTTCTGCTTTAAAGTTGGGCCCCGCATAGATTTGGAGTTTAGTGCTATCTTTATCGGCAGAGCAAAGCCAATTTCTTTGGGTGGAAGTATAGGCAGGCGTAATGTAAAGCATTGGCTTGATAATCGTCACAACCGTACTTTGCGGCTTAGAAACGCAGCCATTGGTATCCTTAGCCGTCACGCTATACGTACCGGAGGTCTTTACAGCCAGTGAGGCCAGGTTTGCACCCGAGGAATCCACCTCGTTTCTTTTCCACTGATACGTGTAGACAGACCCCAAACCCCCTGACGCTTTAGTTGCTAAGGTAATTGTCGTTCCCTCGCAGATTTCGTCTTTATTACCCGTAATAGTCGTTAGGGTAGGCAATGCGGTTAAGGTAATGGTCAATGCATTCGAAGTAGTGGTGCAGCTGCCCTGAGTTACGACTACGAAATACTTCCCAGCCTGACTCGCCGTAAATTCGGCGGAGTTTGTCCCAACATTGACACTATCTTTTTTCCACTGATACGAGTAAGCCGTCGAAGCCGTACTGGTGGGTTTCGCCGTCAGTTTCAAGCTCGTTCCCGTACAAATGGCCGTCGATGAGGGAGCAGTAATGAGGGCCGTTAACGAGCAGTCTATACCTAATTTGTATAACTCAGGCACATAATAATTAGTCTGGGTAGACGTATTTTTTCCTTTGAGTTTATAGGCAGTATAGTAAATTCCTCCGTCCGTAGCAGCTACAATTGTTCCGCCAAAACCGATATTCTTAGTCCATTTCAGACTTCCTGTAGTACTATACTTTTTCAGATCAAAGCTTTCCGCACTATTCTTTACCAAAGCCACAATTTCGTTAGTAATGGTCAGAATAATCTGTTCTGCCTGCTGACTAATAGTAATAGACATTTGACCTAAAGCACTAATTTTAACGATACTAGTCCCCGTACGAACCCACAGACTTCCGTCACTTTGCAACAGCCCATTGGCGACTCCGTCTACATTAAGTTTCCAGACTTGATTACCCGTACTGGTTACTTTGGTAATCGTTTTGGAATCATTAATATAAATGAAGGAATCATTACTAATTAGAAAACTACCTGAGTATCCCGACTTGGTCCAGCTTATTTTTCCCGCCGAGTCATATTTACGCAGACCGTCTTTTGCCAGTAATACAAACCCTCCATCTGAGGTAGTCGATAAGGCTGAAATCGTTGGAGAGCCAGCAATAGTTTCAGTTAAAATAGCCGTAATAACCCCAGACTTTAGCTGATAAACGGTCTGTTTATTCGTAACCAAATTGGTATAATAAAAATAGAAAATATCAGACGATGCCTGATAAATGACGGGTAAAGCATTGACTACCCGGGCATCTTGTGGAGTGGCTACTTTCCACTGTAACACGTGGGTATCATTATATCTTTTGATGGAGTCCTGACTACTTAGGATCATCCCATTTTCCTGCACGGCTGTTAGTGCATTGTAGGAAGAGATACATGGAGTGCCTAGGCCAGGCGTTCGGGAACAGCTTTGTAAGGTAGTCGTTAACTTGGCATTAGCCGAATTAAAAGAGGCCAGTTCTTCCAAACCAAACGAAGAAGACGGACCCGTATTAGAAGCCCGAGCTAAAGCAAATACCTTGTTTTTTCCTGAAGCAAGCGACAAATCATAACTAGGTGCATAGTTCGGCATCGTTGGATCCAGGCTATACGTAAATTCCTCCTTTGGAGCCGTCGTCTGGGCCCAGATTTGAAGGCTACTTATCAAAATAAAAACGCCGAGTAAATACTTTTTCATAAAAAACTGATTGGGTTGGGCCTTCGCCACGACTACTTTTCTAACCATTACGTAGATACAAAAAAAGGAAATTCCCCGCAGAAGTTTTTTCTTCCACGGGGAATTTACGGATAAATATCAGCTATTTACTTTCCGGCCTTTGCTAATTTCCCGGAGCTTTCTTTGGCTAAAATCGTTAAAGCGTTCACCAGCCGATCCAGATCCGACGGTAGAATGTACACATGAGGCGTTACCCGAACGCCTTTCACATTTTCCTTATCTATCGGCGTGGTATGAATCTTAAACCGGGTTAGTAACTGACTTTCCAGTTCGCCCGGCTTCAAGCCCTCTACCCCTACCACAGCCAGAGCTCCTGAATAGCCTTTTTTCAGGGAAGTATATAGCTCAATCCCCGGAATATCCTTCACTTTTTCGGCCCAGTAATTCTTGAGATAAAACAGTCGCTCGTACTTCCGGGCCGAGCCGATGGCGTTATTAAACTGAATGGCCTGAGCAATGGCCTGTTCGATGAAGAACGGTCGTGTGCCGAGATTTTCAAATTTGCGGATGTTATCCGATTGCGGCTGTTCATTGGGTACGAGCGGGAATACCTTCGAAATTTTCTCTTTCTTCACCCATAACATCCCCGTCCCAATCGGGGCACTGAGCCATTTATGTAGGCTCGTACCGAAATAATCGCAACCCAGCTCGGGGACTTTATAATCCAGATGCACAAAACTGTGGGCTCCGTCTACCAGCACTTCGATTCCCCGTTTGTGAGCCTCGTCCGCAATTTTCCGAACAGGTAATACCTGCCCCGACCAGTTAATGACGTGCGTCAGATGCACTACTTTCGTCTGGGGTGTCATTTGCTCCACAAAGAGTTTTACCATTCGGTTTTCGTCTTCGCAAGGCATGGGTAACTTCACGTAATTGAGCTTCAGTCCGTCGCGTAACTCGCGTTGCCGCCAGGCACTCATCATGTTGGGATAATCGAAATTGGAAACGACCACTTCGTCACCTCTTTGCAGGGGTAAACCCAGAATCACCGTGTCGAGAGCTTCCGTTGCATTTCGGTTAATGGCAATTTCTTCGGGCGAGGTTCCGGCTAGTTTAGCCAGTTGTTCCCGCAGCGGTTCCCGGCCCTGATCCAGCACCCGCCACATGTAGTAGCTCGGAGCTTCGTTGGAATACCTGAAGTAACGCTCTACGGCCTCCTGCACCAATGTCGGAGCCGGGCTTACGCCGCCGTTATTCAGATTCAGAGTGGTGGGAGAAACCGTATAGGCTTGTTGAATCATCGCCCAAAAATCTTCGTCTGCTGCCAGTGCTTCGGCACTTTTAGCGGATTGATACCGTTTAATTTCGGTAAAGTAAGATTCGGTAAGGGGTTTGAGTGAGGGAAACAGGACCCCGCTGGAAACAGCAATACGGGCCGACTGTCGGAAGAAAGAACGACGAGAGGATATCATAACCCATGACGTAGTTAGGATGAACAGGATTGCGGCCCGTAGGTAAATTAGTAGTTTTTTTCCAAAACCGCTACCGCCCAACGAAAAGAGCTATTTTTACGCGTCAAATTCCCGTTATCTTTCGACTGAAAGTACGTCTCGCTCCGAGTTTAAGTGCATTTTAAAACCCATTTGAGCCCCATAACCCGCAGCAAATCTTAAGTTTATACTGTATGGATATTACGCTAACCACCCTTTTTGTACTACTGGCCGTTGGGGCAAGTATATATGCCTGGAATAATGATTCCATCATGCGTCAATGGATTCTGAATCCCTATCAGGTACATCGTAAAAATGAATACTGGCGTTTTCTGACCTCGGGTTTCATTCACGCCGACATTGGCCACCTGGCCTTCAACATGATTTCGCTGTATTCTTTCGGGAATCTGGTGGAATATATCTTCTCGCAGGTTTCCCCCGTGGGCAGTTGGTTATTTGTGGCGTTGTACATCGGCGGTATTATCATTTCGGACATTCCTACATTCCTGAAACATAAGAACGATCCGGGCTATAATTCCCTCGGAGCTTCGGGTGGGGTTTCTTCCGTGATTTTTGCAGGCATTATGTTTGCCCCTACTACCCCCCTGCGTCTCTTTTTTATTCCGATTGACATTCCCGGCTGGATTTTTGGTGGTCTGTATCTGGCCTATACCTATTGGGAAGCTCAGCGTGGATTAGGTCGCGTTAACCACTCGGCTCACTTATGGGGAGCGTTGTTCGGCATTGTCTTCGCCATTGCTATTTATCCGCCCGTTATTCAGTTATTTATTAATCAGATTACTGGATAAGTTTAAAGCATTTTGAGTTACTTATTCTGTCAATAGATATTCATGTTTCGGCTGTTCTCTCAACCACATCCGATCGTCGAACGCTCCCGCTCCACGTTTTTGCTCTGTGCGGGAGCGGGCCTGTTTGTGGGCTTATTTCTGATGATTTTTCAGCCTTTCGGAAGTTATAATATTCATTCGCCCGACAAATGGATTATGCCCTGGGTGTATGGAGTCATTACGGGCGGCGTTTTGCTGATTCATTACTTCGTTTACCCTCGCCTGTTTCCCAGATTTTTTTCCGAAGAAAACTGGACAGTCGGGCGAAACATCCTGCTGATCTTAGCCCATTTCCTGGCTATTGGTAGTCTGAATTATCTCTATTATGCCCTTCGTTTTGAGGATTCTTTTCAATTTTCTCATCTGATTACCATGATGGGCTTTACGCTCCTGATCGGTGTCTTTCCAACGACGGCGTTTACTTTAACCGAATACGTTAGAAAACTCAAACGGTACAGTAACCCACCGCAACCCGAACCGCTCAGCACTCAGGAAGTCATCGCCGACACTTTTCACACGCTTCAGCTTACTGCCGAGAACGAAAAAGATACCCTGACACTTCCCGTTACGGATCTGCTTTATATGGAGTCAGCAGATAATTATTCAGAGGTAGTTTTCCGGGAAGGATACACGCTCCGCCGGGAGTTAATCCGCAGCAGCTTAAGCCGACTGGAGACACAGATTTCATACGACTTTATTACCCGTTGCCATCGTTCCTTTATTGTTAACCTCCATCAAGTGGAACACGTTACGGGTAATGCCCAAGGCTACAAGCTGCATTTGAAACACGGAGATAAACCTATTTCGGTGGCTCGCAAGTATTCTACGCTGGTCGAACATTTCAAATAAGCTTTGTCAAACATCCCCGTTGCTTTCCGATTATCCCAATCCTTTGTCAAACGTCCCAGCACACTGACAGACAGCCCTTTAAATTGCACTCCTTTTCATTGTCGATTACGTTTGTTCCATCCTTTCTCAAACAACGAATGCAATGAAAACGCTTCATACCCTCTTTCTGGTTATTCACATCATCAGTGGTTTTACGGCTTTGCTTACTGGCGTAATTCCTATGATCACCCGTAAAGGTGGTAACTCCCATAACTTCTGGGGACGAATTTATTACTGGGCCATGTTCGGAGTTTTCACAACCACCATTGGCCTTTTTACACTGGATCCCTTCTCTCTGAAAATGCAGTTTTTCCTGCCCGTGGGGGTTGGTAGTTTTTACCAGACCTTTACCGGAAAACGAATTTTATTACGTAAAAAGATAAGCAGCCAACCCGCCCGGCTGGACTGGGCCGCGATGTACGCCGTTAGCTTTTTTGGATTAGTTACCCTGGCTTGGGCCATTCAGCGATTTAGTTCGGGCGACACTTTTCTGGGAATTCTGTTCATCGGACTTACTGCTTTGTGCTTAGGAAGTGGTTTAGCCGATTACCGAAGTTTTTCGGGTCGCGTGCCGCATGAAAAAATGCACTGGTTTTTCACACACCTGGCCCGTATGTTAGCTTCTTATGCAGCAACGCTGACAGCCTTTTTGGTAACGGTAGTTCCCAAGATCTTACCTGCCCAAACGCCTTCTTACGTTTCATTAATAACCTGGATTTTACCCGGCGTAACCGTGGGGATTGTCATCACTTGGTTAGTGAAACATTACAAGAAGAAAATGGGCGTTTCAACAACTGTAGCGGCGTAGCTTATTCTTACCACGGTTTAATTGTTTGCCGCTGGACCTATTCCTATCAATACCTTCGGTTATCCTACAACTAGAGACATGCTGCCAGCGAAAAGCTGGCAGCGATAATGACCACCGTTTAATCTTCTATCACTGCCAACGTAGCCCGGACAGTTTTACCACTGGCAGCCACTCAAACTAGCATTAAACGACTAGAACAGTATAACTTGTCATTAACCCACCCTTTATTCTTCTGCCGCTGCCAGCCTTTTCGCTGGCAGCATATGTTTAGTTCTAAGGTTGGCCAATAGTGCTGCCAGCAGAATCACCACCGTTTCTATCTTTTACCGATGGTAATGTGGAAAACTAATAAACGACGAAGCCCTGATCATTGCTGATCAGGGCTTCGTATTCAATCTTTAATTACGATTATTCTTTCCCTTTATTGAAAACACCATGCGGATCGGCCTTTTGAGAGGCTAGCTGTTCAATGAAGTTGAAATCTAATACCTGTACGTCGATCTGACGGCATTTATGCAGGTATTCCCAGGATTTATCGAAATCATTTCGCAGATATTCCGCGAGGGCTAATTTCATGAAGGTAGTCCCATTGGTCGTATCAATAGTAGCCGAACGATTTAGTAACGTAAACGCCTGATTTAAATCTTCTCTGTTCTTCGTTTGCTGAAACTGGCCAATGTATAACGTCGCCAGATCGTCAAGTAATATTGAATTACTAGAATCGTAGAGCACGCCTTTGGACAACATCCGAATGGCCTGCGAACCGTCGCCTTTCTGATGGCAAACAACGCCTAAGCCCCAGTATGCATCACTGTTTTTTTCATCCAGCAAATGAGCCAGATTAAAGCGGTAACAAGCCGTATCCAGCTCACCTTCTGAGATATACTCCCATCCTCTTTCAGCAAAAAACCGACTGGCTTCGCTTCTAGTTTCAAAGTTTTGATCACAGGCTTTCAGGAAAGCTGCGTCTTCTTTTTTCTGCTGAACAGATTTACTTTTTTCTCCCCATAAGGGTATACAGTGTAACGTAGCAAGATCGCTGTCTTTAGCGGCTGCAGAAGTCGTTGTACTGCTATTGTTTCTGGCTAGGGAATGGTTTTGACTGACGAATTGTGGGGATTGGCCGAATACTTGCGGAAATACCCCTACGATTGTCCATACAATTAAAATGGCTCTCATCGAATTCACTCTCTCCAAATTGGTTCTGAATTTAAACGCTTCGGATCAAGAATAAGTGTCTATTGGATCAGTTTTAACGTAATTTCCCTGAGATTAACCGAAGTAATCAGGATTTTCGTCGCTGTAAAAGGCTGAAAACTAGTCGCTTTCTTAATGTAAAGCGAAAGTACATCAAAGCATGAACTCTACAAAAAAATTGCCCTTCCCAGAACTAAACCTTTTTGCTAAACAGTTTAAGGTCAATGCTTTGGATGAAGCGTTAATCGAAAAAAGAAAATAGAAACCACCGCTGCGAAGCCAATAATACCGGCAGTCAGGAAAAGAGGGTACTGATAGGATCCATATTGTTCGGACAGCCAGCCCATTACCCAGGGCCCCGTAAGTGAACCAAAATTTTCAAACAAACTTATGGTTCCATTGATTTTCCCAGCCGCTTTCAGACCAAAACTGCGTACGATCAACACATTATACATCGTAAAAACACCACCCCAGCTTAAGGCTGCTACGGCCACGGAAGGAATAATTAAATCCCTGGAAAAACTCGCTAACCCCAACGCTCCCAGCATCAAGCCAACGAGACAGGTGGTGAAGAGCGGATATACCGAAACATAATCGGAAAGGAACGAAACGATAAACTTACCAATCAGGGCTAAGGCAAAGTAAAAAGACAAAGTCCAGGCGGCTTCGGGTGAGCCATAACCCATGTTCCTCAAGTGAAGAAAAAGATTGGACACGATGCCGACGATGCCTAGAAAGGTCAAAAAGCCACATAGGGAAATGAGCCAAAACAGCGGCATTCTTAGAGCTTCGGCGTAAGTCTTTCCCTGTTTTACCAAAGTCTTTTCGGGAAATTTTCTTCCATACGGTTCTAATCCAGCTTTTTCGGGCGTGCTCTGCACCAGAAAGGCCGTGTATATCAAAAGGACAAAAGGCACAAAAGCCAGCCAGTGAAAAGCCTGCCGCCAACCCTGCGTTTGGATCAACTGGGTAAGTATGGGGGGAAAAATGGCACTGCCCAGACTGGTGCCAGCCAGGGTAATCCCCAGAGCTAAACCCCTTTTTTCCTGAAACCAGGCTGATACCAGAATCACCACCGCTACCGAGCCCGCACAAACGTAAGCCAGCCCTAGTAATACGTGGATAAAGTACAGAAACGCCAGCGACTGAGCGTACCCATACCCCGCTAGAGCCAGTGTCATAAACGTTAACCCGGCGACTAGTAACCTCTTCACGCCAATTCGATCAATCAGTATACCTGAAAACAGGATAAAAGTAGCCGAGATGGCGTAAGTAACCGTTTCTCTGGACTTGAGCAAACTGCGGCTCAGGCCAAATTCTTTTTGAAGGACTTCGTCAAAAACAGAAAGCGACGAAGTGGTCAATCCGTTGATGGTTACTAAAATCAGCAATCCAGAACCCGCAATGAGCCAAGGATAATAACGAGAAGTATACGTTTGGGTTAGGGTAGATGTTTGCTCCATACCAGCGGGCGGGAATACATGCAAAAGAACGCTCGTGAAAAGTTAAACAGCAGGAAATTCAGATGGTTCCAGCCGGAGGTTACTACCGAAGAAAACTTTAAACAAAGCATTAAAACCTTTCGTTATATTTACAAAAACATAACGAAAGGTTTTAATGCTTTCCGCTATGGTTGGTGTCCGCACCAACTACTTATCGCGAGTCATGGTGGGGAAATATAACGGACTTAAATACATTTTTGACTACTCCTAATTCTGTCCATTAATGGTTAAATATGTTGTTCTCCCGCCTTGGTTAGTGTCCCCACCAACCACTTATTGCCTTAATTAATGGCTGGTGAAGACACCAGCCATGGCGGAAATATCTCTCTGGTTTAATCTAATTCTGGCTACCGATGGTTAATTATGTAGTTTTATTCTGGCTGATTTTCTCCTCTGCTTTGGCTCAGACGGTTTTGAAAGTTAGTGGTGAAGTTGCCCAACCACTTCATCTTCAGGCTACTGATTTGAAAGTCCTGCCGCACGTCGAAATAAAAGCAGCCGACCGTGATGGAAAAGAGCACCGTTATTCTGGCATTCCGGTGATTGAGTTACTCAGGAAAGCGGGGGTTACCGTCGGCGGGCAGTTACGCGGTGAAAACCTGGTTAAGTACACTCTTATTCGGGCAGCCGATGGGTATGAGGTACTATTCGCATTACCCGAGCTAGACCCTGAGTTTTCAAACCGAACGATTATTCTGGCGGAATCAATGGATGGAGCGGCCCTACCTGCTGGTACGGGTCCGTACCGCATTGTAGTTCCAGAAGAAAAGAAACCCGCCCGCTGGATTCGGGAAGTTCGAGAAATTGAAATCCGCTTCGCTAAGTAGCTGTTGTTCCCTTGCCATTTCAGGAAGCTTCGTATCTTTAGTACATCTTCCCGAAATCATTATCCATACTCATCATGACTCGTTCGCTGCCCCTTTTGCTAAGTTTATTACTTATGGGGATAGCTTTCGCCTTCACAACTAACCCGCCGTATGAACTCCAGATTCCTCCTTCGTTTGGCCATCGGTATACTATCCCGGAAGATAACCCCTTAACTGTTGAGGGCGTAGCGTTGGGACGTTTTCTATTCTACGATTCGTTACTTTCTAAAAATAATACGATTTCGTGCAGCAGTTGCCACCAGCAGGCTCTGGCTTTTACGGATGGATTTAACCTCAGCATCGGCGTAAGCGGGCGGCCTACGTTCCGAAATTCCATGTCGCTGGCGAACTTGCTCTGGGTACGGGATTTTTTCTGGGACGGGCATTCAAAAACCCTCGAAGCTCAGGCGTTGATTCCGATGGATCATCCCGACGAAATGGGTTTGGCCCCCGAGAAATCTGCTCAGAAACTTCAGCAAACGAAATTTTATCCGAAACGTTTTCAAAAAGCATTCGGCACCAATCAGATTACGCCGAAACTCATGGCTAAGGCTCTGGCTCAGTTTGAGCGAACCTTAATCTCGGCAAATTCACCATACGATCAATACCTACGCGGAAAATATACCCTGACACCAGCCGAAAAACGTGGTCTGGATTTGTTTATGCGGGGCAGTAACCCAGATCGAGGCATCCGCGGAGCCAACTGTGCTCATTGTCACGGCGGAGCCCAGTTTTTCCAGAATCGTTTTCATAACAACGGCCTCGACGCCTCCCCACTTGATCCTGGCCGGCAGGAAGTAACTGGTTTTGAAGAAGACTTTGCCCGGTTTCGCGTGCCTACGCTTCGGAACATTGCTCTAACTGCCCCTTACATGCACGACGGTCGGTTTAAAACGCTAGAAGAAGTCGTTAATCATTACAGCGATCACATCGCCCAAAGTCGTACGCTAAGTGCTGATTTACGCGGGATGATTTCCTTAACATCCAGCGAAAAGAAAGACCTCATTGCTTTTCTTCACACTCTTACGGATCGGGAATTTATTCGAAACCCGGCTTTTAGTAACCCTTTTTAGAACCCTAAAAAAAAGCCCCGCTGTATCAACAGCGAGGCCTTCTCAGAAGAAATCAATTCCTTATTTTTTCTCTTCTTTCTTCTCTTCCGTTTTAGGCTGAGAAGCTTTGTATTCTTTGTTCAGACCGTCGATGATCTTCTGGGTGACGTCTAATTTAGAATCAGCGAACAGAATACCGCCTCCTTTCTGGAAGCCTAAAACGTACTCATATTTGTTTTCGCTGTTGTATTTCTTGATGTATTCGAAAATGTTATCGTACAGCTTTTCCGTTTGCGTTGAACGCTCTACTGCCAGATCATTAGCTGCTTTCTGACGGTAGTTTTCGAAATCAGACGCTCTTTTCTGTAATTCCAGTTGTTTCGCCTGAGCTTCGGCCGCTAGCATACCACCAGCCCGTTGTTGGAAAATCTGGATTTCACGCTGAATGGCTCCACCTTTCTGGTTTAGTTCAATATCAAGCTGCGTACCTTTTTGCTCGAAAGCTTTCTGGGTATCCTTGAAGAAATCGTAGTTGCTAAGTAAAGAATCCGCATTTACGTATACAATAGGTTTGCCCGCCACTGTCCCCATAGAAG
This sequence comes from Siphonobacter sp. SORGH_AS_0500, assembly GCF_031453245.1. Taxonomy (NCBI): domain Bacteria; kingdom Pseudomonadati; phylum Bacteroidota; class Cytophagia; order Cytophagales; family Cytophagaceae; genus Siphonobacter; species Siphonobacter sp. SORGH_AS_0500. The sequence goes on along the minus strand of NZ_JAVIYT010000001.1, from coordinate 766,939 downwards.
AGCTCGTCGAAGAAGTGCTTTCTCCTTTGAAATGCAGGTAATACAGAACAGCCACCGCCACGACCAACACGGCATTAAGGGCTAATGAAAGGTTTTTCACTGAGATAAAAAGGGTTTGTTATACGATTAGGTCGGCAAAAATAGCCATTTGCCTTGAAGAGACAAGGCCGGTTTCATACAGTATTTCAGGATTTTACGAACTTTCACCAATAATCTTTCGCTTTTTCGCTGTCAGTTTTCACTTTGGGTAAAATCGCCTGACGGCAATAATAGCCACTCATGGAAGCAAATCCCGCCAGCAAAGCTCCGCTCCAGGTTGTTAGGGTTAAGAGACCAATCGTCCCAATGTTCTGAAAGGTTTCGCTCATGCGGGCCGTTAATATCCCCCCGGATCGAAGGTGTTCGTAATAGGCCATGCAAAACCAGAGCAAGGCCGTAGACAGAAATCCGTTCCAGAAGGCTCCACCACCACTTTCACCCTTCCAGGCCGAAATGGCAAATGGAATAATCATTACCGACCACCAGGGCAGAAAATACTGCACCATGGCAGATAACAAAATCATTAATATAAACTGCATAAGGCTTTCCGCAGGAATTAGGCTTGTACTCGTTTCAGGTAAAGGTTCGCGAAAGGTAAAGACGCGAATTCATCGCGTCTAGTCAGAAATGGGGGTAATTCAAAGATAGAAAAACCGCCTCTTACTCAGACGCGATGAATCCGCGTCTCTACGTTTTAGCATTATTCTTTGGTGATTTTCAGGGTACTCAGCACCTTCCCATTATTCTCCTCCAGCGATTTCAGGTATACCAGTTCCTTTAATTCACCTCTCGACCAGGCATTCACCATGTTGTCATAATACGGGCTACCGGGGTTACCCGACTGACCACCGGGATAAATCCCGTAAGCCGTTGGGCCCTCTTTGCCGAGGGCTACCACCATTCGCCACGACGGTCCCCACTTCCCGCGATAGGCATTGGGTACATCGGCCCCACCCCCTGCCTTTACGCCTGTTCGGCCGAAAGCTTTTAAAGGGGGGATCAAATGGGCAATGGTCGATCCTTTGACATTACCCCAGGCCCAGTTTTTGGAAGAATACGTGCCGTATTGCCGATGAAGCGAATCGATGGTAGCTCGGAAGCTAAGCCGAACAATATCGCTTTTGGTTTCTTTCACTTCGGGGGTGGCCTTCAGGTCAAACCACTTTGATTCGGGTTTCTTTAGAATCAAATGCCATAACTGGTCATCCTGCGGTAATTGAATCGGTTTTTTAGGATCAGATTTGAATTCATCCCAGACAAAAAAGGGAAGGTTATCAATCCATTTTTCAAAAATTGTAGCCTCAACCGATGCCAGCGTATACTCGTAATCCCACTGCTTTAAGGCCGTATAAGCCGAGTATTGATTGGCATTTAGGTCTCCGAAGTCAATATCTTCCAACAGCGTGGGTAACAGGTCACGGGCCAGCACGTTGTAAGTATCATTCTGTAAAGCCCGCATGCTATCAGGTGTAGCCCGTTCCATAGCTTCGAGTCGTTCATTAATACGAATGGCCCGGTTAGCTGGGGCAAACCGCCAGTGCAGGTAATAGGGATACGACTGATCCGTCGGTGACTGATTGGCCGAACTCACAAAACCCCGACTGGGGTTTTTCACGTGCGGATTCTGCTCGTGCGGAATCCAGCCCTGCCAGTCGTATTCGGGCTTGGTACCATCCAATAGATATTTACCCTGTTCATCCCATTTCAGCGGAAATTTGCCATTTACCCAAATAGCAATGTCATCCTGATTACTCGCAAAAACGAAATTCTGAGCTGGTCCGACGTAATGACTCAGCGACCGCACGTAATCATCGTAATTCCGCGAACGATTCAGCATGTAAAAAGTCTTGATGGGGTTACCCGGTTCGTGAGCAATCCATTTCAGAGCCAGACTTGGTTTTTTGTCTTCGGGGTAACGGGGCAAGGCCACGGGTCCGTGGTGAGTATAGGCAACGGTATCAATAACGCTAGGCTTTCCTTTGATCTTGATCTCCTCTGCCCGAAACGTCGTTTTATTCCATAACTCATTATACCAATACTCCTGGCGGGACGCATCCTTGAATCGGATGGCATATAAATCCGAAACATCAGCTGCAACGTTTGTCACACTCCAGGCGACGTCGTGGTTGAACCCAATAATAACGCAGGGAGCTCCGGGTAAGGATACACCGTACGCATTGCTTTCGGGTGTAGCCAGTTGAACCTGATACCAGATGGAAGGCAGGGTAAGCCCCAGGTGGGGGTCCCCCGCCAGAATGGGTAAACCCGTAGCTGACTTCTTCCCGGAAATGGCCCAGTTATTCGAGCCAATGCCTTCTACCCGTTGCGGCCAGTCAGTGGGTTCAGCTACGGCTGCGGTTAGTTCATCATATCCTTTGGGCTGGCGAGGAATTGCTTTCCTACGGAAATTCCATCTGGTCCCTTTCGGAATAATCGGGCTTTCGCGATCGGCGTAATCCGGGTATAAATCCTTGAGAACTTCTATCCCGAATTTTTGCAGCAGGTTAGTCATGGCCGCATCGCCATCTTTTGGGCTGGCCAGCGTATGCGTCATTTCCACCATTAATAACATGGACTTCTCGGGAGTCCAGGCTTCGGGCTCGAAACCCAGCATTTTATACTCTACAGGGTAATCTGCCGGACGTAAGTTTTTGAGATAGGCATTGATGCCATCGCTGTACGCTTCCATCACCGAACGAATTTTTTCGTCCTGCTGGACAAATCGCCACGAGTCTTCAGCAGCCTTCATTGAGCCCGTCCGACGTTTGTATAAATCCAGCGGCAGGGCCTGTTCGCCTACAATCTCACTCAATCGCCCGGAAGCGGAACGAATGGTCAGATCCATCTGGAAAAGACGATCCCGGGCCGTTACGTAGCCCTGAGCATAGTAGAGGTCATGGTCATTGGTGGCAAAAATATGGGGTACCCGATTGTCATCATACCGAACAAACACATCTCCCTGTACACCCGGCAAGTGCACTTCCGAATCCAGTAGCTGAATTCGGCGTTCGTTACTCCAAAAGCCCGAAAAAGGGCTTAAAAAAGCTCCCAAAGCAGGTATAGGACGAAAGGAAGTACCCAGGGCCCACAGTAATCCGGCGGTGAGGGCAACACTAAGAACCGCTTTTTTCATGTGATTATACTTCTTTAAATAAAACAGACCTTTTTTCTGCTTTTCCCGTCAGAAAAACAGCACCTACTGAGCCTTTCATCAGGCTTAAGGTAAGGTATGAAATTTAAAAATAGATAATTATTTAAGCACTTCAGCCCCTGGCGAAGTCAACAGAGAAGGATTTTTTAAATAGTTATTTCGGAAAAACCGATTTAGAAAGTGCATTTTTCAGCAGAAACGAGACGTATTCATTTGTTGAATTACGATCAAAAAATCTACCACACGCCTCTAATCCACTAGTTACCAGATCAGTAATCTATTTCAACCAAAACACTTCAGGTCTATTTACTAGACAGGATGAATCCATCAACTGGTCATCCTTTGTACCGTAACCCTTTTACGAAGATTAATGAAATGTACTTACCACCTACCCGATTAAAACAGCGATTCATACACTTCCAGATACTTCTCCGCACTTTTTTCCAGGCTGAAAAAATTCGCCCGTTGCCGAATCTGTTGTTCCAGAGCCTGGGTCGTATACTGATTCATTCCTGCCTGAAATACTTGCTGCATGGCTTCTGCTTCAAAACTACTGAAATAAAAGGCAACGTCCCCTCCCACTTCCGGTAATGAAGTTCGGTCCGACAGAAAAACGGGTTTTCCAAATGACATGGCTTCCACTACGGGTAAACCGAAACCTTCCGCCAGCGAAGGATGCAAAAAAGCCAGACAATTTTTCAGATACCAGCTCTTTTCCTCTTCCAACACCGGGCCCGGCAGATGCAAACGATCCCGAACGCCTAATTGCTCGGCCAGGGCTTTCATTTGGGCTACGTAATCGGGTTCGTCAAAATGCCCCGCAATGATCATCTCTAACTCTGGATTATGCTGGAGCAGAGGAATTAAAACGTGGTAATTTTTCTTGGCATTCAGATACCCCAGTCCAAAAAGAAACGGTCGGCTGGGTCGATAGGACTTGTGATTCAAACCGGGCGTTGCTACCTGATGCAAGCCATTATGAATGACGTACACAGGCTTGTTGCCGACTTCACAATGTTGCAGTAAATCATTTCTGGTAAATTCCGAGATACAAACGATGGCGTCACTTCGATCAATGAGTGTTTGCGTATGGGCCAGACTTCTCAGTTGTTCTTCGCGGGGTTTGCCTTCGTGTAAGACGTTGAGATCATGAACCGTTAACAGCACGTTGGTACTACTGCTGCGATCTTTTCGGGGAATAATTCGTCCTGACTGAAAGGGAGCATGCCATACCCGGCAACCCACCAGAAAAGGTTTCCAGAGCTTATGCCATTTTTTCTCAATGATATGATGATTCTCCGGGGCCTTTTGTAGATACTTTCGGGGAGGTAAATACATTCGCAAAGGCGGCTGCTGCCGTTTTTCCAATAACTTATTTACCTCCAGACTCATATTCAGACAGTAGTGATACAAGCCTGAGTTCGGAAATTTCATTAAACCACAATCAAGAATTATCGAGGACATAAATGTCTTTGATTTATAAAGGGATGGCCCTCCAATGAATCGGCACCGGCTCGTTTCCCTGCTTCTGAACGTCTGTTCTCAACCAGGAAACTACTCAGCACCTTCCGTGGGCTTCTACAGATAGGTTACTCTAGGGATTTATACAAAGTGTATTCTTTCCTATGACACCAATCTGCCAGAAAGTTAGATTGACTCGTACAAATCCTTCTTTGGGTTAACTAACACTTACCTGTCTGCTCTTTGCTTCCAGAAATCATTTCCGGTTTCCATCGCTTTTTAACGCACGAAACTAATACTTTGAAAACTATTTAAATGTTTCATAAACTTTTCGAGGGTTTTGGTGTCCCTTATACTCCCCAGGAATAAAAAACTTTGATCTAATCTATTTATCAGTAAATCAATCTCTTATCGCTAAAAAATCTTTGTTATCTTTAAATAAATGACCGATTTCCTCCGTACGTATGGATCGAAAAATGACAGAAGCCATACATCGCTTCACGCGAAGGCCGTATTTTTGTCTTTCAACCTCTCCTAAAATACATTAATACTCAGTAAGATTCGTTTTAATCTCCGAAGAACTGTATGCATTCGTTGCGTTTGATCCCTGAGATAGCGGTTCTTCACCTCCCAATTTCACGTAACACCAAGTAAATGGAAATTTACAGTCGACTTTTGGGGTATATAAAGCCGTTTCGGAAGTTTGTAATACCCTTTTTTCTCTTCACACTCGCCGGGGTTTTCTTCAGCATCTTTCAATTTGCTCTGATCATTCCCCTGCTGAATTTCCTTTTTGACTCCTCGCACATTGCGGACGAGGCTCAGAAATACGCGGCTCAGCCCGAGTTTTCTTTTAATCCAACGTATTTTAAAGATTATTTCTATTATGTGGTTTACCGCTTCAAGGTAGGTAACCCCATGTATGCTCTGTATTTCTTGGCCGGAACCATCGTAGCCTCGGTTTTGCTGGCAAACCTTTTCCGGTACCTGGCTCAGCAATGCCTGCTCAACGCCCGAACCATGCTGGTAAAACGCCTGCGAGAAGCCTTATTTGAAAAGATTAACCATCTGCATCTGGGTTACTTCACGAAGGAACATAAAGGTGATTTACTTTCCCGATTAAACGGTGATGTTTACGCCATCGAAAGCGTGGCTTCCAGCTCGCTGGAGGTAGTTTTCAAAGAGCCTTATACCCTGATTGGTTACTTCATTGCCCTCTTCGCCATTTCCGCCAAGCTTACCTTGTTTACACTGGTCATTATCCCGGTTTCAGCAATAGGTATTGCCGCCGTGAACAAACGATTGAAGCGGGAAGCTCAGAACGTACAGGCCTCAATGGGTCGTTTATTAACGATGATGGACGAAACCCTGATGGGCATGCGAATCATTCGTTCGTTTAACGCTACTCCATTCATTATCAAACGTTTCAGTCAGGAAAACGACTTTTACCGTCAGGCTAGCATTCAGGGTTTCAGAAGACGCGAGCTGGCTCCGGCTTTCTCCGAAGCTTCGGGTGTGTTTGTAGTGGCCTGTATTCTGGTATACGGTGGTAGTCTGGTATTAAGTCAGGAAGGTGGTTTGCAGGCGAGTTCATTCATTGCCTTCATTGCCATTTTCTCACAGGTGTTACGTCCGGCGAAAGCAATTGTATTGGCCCTGACCAATATTCAGCAAGGCCGGGCCGCTGGCGAACGGATTGTGGAAATTTTGGATAAACCCATCGAGGTAGAGGATCGTCCTGGAGCAATTGATATGCCTACGTTCCGTGAGTCGATAGAGTTTAAAAATGTTTCCTTCCAGTACGGCGAAAAACCGGTGCTTCAGAACCTGTCATTTTCGGTTGAGAAAGGAAAGAAAATTGCTTTTGTAGGACCTTCCGGCGTGGGTAAGTCTACCATTGCCGATTTAATTCCGCGTTTTTACGACGTAACCGACGGTCAGGTTCTGATTGACGGCGTTGACGTTCGGGATTACAAATCAGAATCCTTACGCAGTCACATGAGTTTCGTTTCACAGGAGATTATCCTTTTTAACGATTCCATTTTTAATAACATCGCTCTTGGTCGGCCCGATGCTACGCTGGAAGAAGTCATGCACGCGGCAAAAGTGGCCAACGCTCACGAATTTATTATGCATACCGAGAATGGGTACGAAACCAATATCGGAGATCGGGGCATTCGTTTGTCAGGTGGCCAACGTCAGCGTTTAAGTATTGCCCGGGCGGTTTTCAAGAATTCTTCCATTTTGATTCTGGATGAAGCTACCTCGGCTCTGGATACCGAATCCGAAAAGTCAGTTCAGGAAGCGTTGGATAATCTGATGCAGGATAAAACGACCATCGTTATTGCTCACCGATTGAGCACCATCAAGGAAGCCGATGAAATCATTATTCTGCAAAACGGTCAGATTATTGAACGCGGTAGCCACGACGAATTAGTGGAGGTGGAAGAAGGCCTTTACCGCCGCTTGACAATGTTACAGCACGTGTAAATTCCCGACTATTCATAAACTATTCATAAACGGAAAGAGCCTCGCCGATCAAATCGGCGAGGCTCTTTCCGTTTTCTACGTATCTAAACTAAGACGGCATCCTGATCGGTTTTGACGAAATCGTAAAAGCGGATGGACATTCGCTCCATATCATTGAATATACTTTCCTGGTAAGCGTCCTGAATAACGGGATCTTTAAAGTTCTGGTAATACAGATGGAGAATGATTTCCGCCAGTTCTTCCATGCTATCGTAGTAATGGCTAAAGCAGGATAAATCCTTGTTGGACGCGTATTTTCGATTCAGTAAAAACGGTTTTTTATATCCCAGCCCTAAATTAAAAGTGCCGGAAATCCGGGTATTGCCATAAAAACCATTGGCTTCGCTATTAATCAGTGGCAACATCAAATCGGATTGCTGAATGTACGAGTGGAACTCATTGTATTCCAGCTGATAATCAAAGGTTTTAATTTGTGAATGCCACAAACCCGAATCCGCTAAAGCCGTTACCAAATCTTCCCGTTCTTTGAATTTACCGAGAAAAATGAATTTAATGTTTTCGGGAAATTTATGTTTTGAGATGTAATTCACCAGCGAGAGATAATCCCTCCGTTCCACCGCAACCGTTCCGGGAATCGTAATCCAGTACTCGTTCGCTGGTTTCATCGGAGCTAACACCTCTACTTTTGGAAAATAGATGGGATAAAACGAAGAAACATGATACTTAGGCAAGGGATCAATCTCAGTTAGCAGGTAATCACTTAAGACCAGGTATTTCTTGATTTTACGATACAATACCTTCGAGAACGTTGAGCTATTTTTAAGTTTCCTGGCATTATGGACCAACCCGATTGTATTCTTTCGAGGTAATACCAAACTCAGATTTCGTACCACTTTTATTTCGGTGGTATTGATAATGATGGTATCTATTTGATGATCAGCAATGTATTTTCTGATCTTGATAAAGGACTGTATTTGCCGGAAAAAATTCAGATGATCGGGTAAATCCAGGATTCCGCTCAGTTGCAGACTCTCAGGTAGCAAACGCACCAATGATTCATTACAAGCGACGTGTACTTCACTATGGTTGTGCGTCAGGAAGTGAACCGTTGAGTAAATGCATTCGGCATGCGATCCCCCCAGTTCTATGATTAATACATTCATGGATCCGCTAATTTTCAACTAATCCTACCAACGTTTTCGGGTATTCTCAGGATTGAATCCTCTTACATCAGGCCAGAAATTACGCTCTAGGTGAGTTTCCAAGGTATCCCGCAGGGGTTGAGGTGGAAAATAGCGAGCCATGGCGGCATTCCAGTGAATTAATTTTCCGCAAAGGAAGTGCTACAAGTAAAGTTTTGGTCATGGTATAGAGGGTGAATGAATGAGGCAACAATTTAATTGACTGTCAATAAATTAACAAACAAACATATGACAATTTTCTAACGCATGAACCATCTGGATACGTTTGAAAATTAGCTAGCTTTTACTAGCCCCTTAGAACGAAAGCAGGATTCATTCTTGCCTGACACTCAATCCATAAAAAACGGGAGCTTCGTCACCGAAACTCCCGTTCACTGCTGAACATCTCTCGTTCTATTTTTTAAGTTTTTCCTGAAATAGCTTCAGAATCCGCTTGTATTCGTCCATCCAGCTTGTGGGTTCTACAAAACCGTGATCTTCCATTGGATAAGCCGCCAGTTCCCAATTTTCCTTACGAAGCTCGATTAACCGTTGCGAAAGGCGTACGGCATCCTGAAAATGTACGTTTACATCAACCATGCCGTGGCAAATCAACAGGTTATCTTTCAGTCCCGCCGCATGATAAATCGGAGAACTCCGACGATACGCCAGTGAGTCATTCTGAGGTTCGTTCAGGATGTTTGCCGTATACCCGTGGTTATATGCTGCCCAGTCCGTTACGGGCCGCAGAGCTGCTCCGGCGTGAAAAGTACCGGGCTTGGTAAAGAGAGCCATGAGCGTCATAAAGCCGCCGTAACTGCCACCGTAGATGCCCATACGTTTCGGGTTAATACCCACTTTCTGCGTCAGGTACTTTGCCCCATCTATGTGATCGTCAAGGTCTTTCCCGCCCATGAAGCGATAAATACCCGTCCGCCAGTCGCGGCCATAACCCGCTGATCCACGATAATCCATATCCAGAACAGTATACCCTTGTTCCAGCAGAAGGTTATGGAACATGTATTCCCGGAAGTAACTACTCCACCATTTGTGGGCGTTTTGCAGGTAACCCGCTCCGTGTACGAAAACCACGGCTGCTCCATTTTTCTTTTTAGGAACGTATAATCGAGCATATATATCCTGCCCGTCGCTGGCTTTGATGGTAATGATCTGGGGGGCTTTCCAGTCGTAAGATTTGAATTCTTCAGTAAGCGAATGGGTAATCTTCTCCGCTTTTGCGGCGGCCTGATTGTCCTGAAGGTATAATTCCCAAGGTTGCGTCGTGCTGGAATAACGGATCAATAACTTCGATTCATCGGGCGATAAAGTCACGTCATTTGCTCCTACCATCGAGGTTAGTTTCGTCCGTTCGCCACCCGTGGTTGCCATTTTATACCAGTGCTGTTCGCCGGGATGCACCTCATTCGACTGAAAATAAATGGTCTTTTTATCTTTGGAAAGATACGTTTGCTGCACTTCGAATTTTCCGCTGGTTAACTGCTTTTTCTCGTTCGTGCGAAGGTTTACACTGTACAGGTGCGAGTAACCCGTCGCTTCAGACTGATACAGCAAGGTTTCTTTATCCAGCCAGGTTAAGGAATAGGAACCAGGACCACCAACCCAGGCTTCGTCCCGCAGACGATCCAGCACTTTCAGTTGAGCTTTGGCCGGGTCAATCTGAGCGATCCAGCGATCTTTGTTATCCTGCGAACGAACAATGACCACACCATAATCGCCCTCTTCCGACCAGCTTGTTCCGTAAAACTGCACCGTTCGGACTTTGGGCTTCGTGCTTTTAGCAGTGGTATCCGCTTTTTTCTTGGCGTATTCCGCCAGGTAAGCTGGTTGTTCGCTGATACCCGTTAATTCTTTCGTGCTTACTTCCCGAATGGTATCTTTTTCAATGTCATAAATGAAAAGCTGATGAGCCGCCATGGGTGCCCCTACTTTCGAACGACCCGAAATGTCTTCCGTAAAACCTGATTCAGTGACGTAATTAGGGACGATGGTATTCTTCACGCCAGTCGCCGATTTCATCAACTGAAATGTGACAAATTTACCGTTCGGGGCGTAGGTTGGAGCCATCAGGTTTCGCTCTTCCAGGTAAAATTCCTTCGGACGTTTAGCTTGATTGGCTTTCGTGATTTTCTCGGCTGCTTTCTTTTTATCAGCTCGTTCTTTCAGGACTTCAAACATGGCTAGCTGATCGTTTTTCAGCCATCTTTCTTCTTCACTGACTTTAGCCTCCGCCTTTTTACTACCGGGTAAAAAGTTCGTTACCTGCGTTACTTCGCCCGAAGCCAGGTTCATCGTAAACAGGTTCATGCCGCGACGGAAGATTACCTGCCGCTCGTCACTGCTAAAGCTGGGGTTACTCTCCGATTCAACGGTATTTGTTAACTGACGAATCTGTTTCGTAGCCAGGTCAAGGTAGAACAGATCACCGTTTTTTTCGTAAACCTTAACCGTTTTCGTCCGGTTATACAGCCCCGACTGGCTCGGCATCCGCAGCCGATCCTGCGGGCTCACTTTAGTGATTTTTTTCGTATTTAACTCGTACGCGTATAAAGAATCGCCGATTGCTTTTTCGGGATTCCAGGAAAAATAGACTTTAGAACCATCTTCAGCCCAAAACGGATCGCTGGGAGCAACGCCCATCCACTTGGGATCACGCATGATTTTTTCGACCGTCAAAGGACCTAGTTTCTGGGCAAAGGAAGAGGCCACGGGCAAGCTTAGCAGAAGACCCACTGCCAAAGCCCGCCGAAAAGACAGAATAGACATAATTTTGTTGATGGGAGTACCGTACAAATCGCTTAAAAATAGCAGATTACCCTTAGCTTCATCGCTATTCCTCGACTAAATCTTGTTTTTCTTTGTCAATACTAGGTTTTTATAAAACGTACCTCATCCATTTTACTGGTAGCTAGGGGCTTGTTTTTCAGGATTACTACTGGATACCAAGGCTTTTTGCGACCTTTGTATTTCGTTTGGAAAGAAAAAGAAGATGACTTTCGAAGATTTTAACCTGAACCGGCAGTTACTGAACGCCATTGAAGACGCAGGCTATCAGCAACCTACGGAGATCCAGCAGCAGGGTATCCCCATTGTTTTGGCGGGTCACGACCTGCTGGGTATTGCTCAGACCGGCACGGGAAAAACGGCAGCCTTTGTGTTGCCCATTCTCTATAAAATTAAGTACGCCCAGGGCACGGCTCCGCGGGCGTTGATCCTCGCTCCTACCCGGGAGTTAGTCATGCAGATTGGCAATGCCATTGAGCAGCTCAGTAAATATACCGATTTACGAACCCTCTGTATCTATGGAGGATTAGGGCCGAAAACGCAAATTGAAGCTCTGAAAGCCGGCGTTGATATTCTGGTAAGCACACCTGGTCGGTTTATGGACTTATACCTTCGCGGTGACATCATTACGAAGGAATTAAAAGTAATGGTGCTAGACGAAGCCGATAAGATGATGGACATGGGTTTCATGCCCCAGATTCGCCGGATTCTGGAAATCATTCCGCGTAAACGGCAGAATTTGTTATTCTCGGCTACGTTCCCGGAAAAAGTAGAGAAATTCTCTTTTGAGTTTCTCGAATTTCCAACCCGCATCGAAGTAACGCCACAGGCCACCACGGCCTCTACGGTAGAGCAGGTTATTTATTCGGTTCCTAACCTGCATACGAAGATTAACCTCCTGGGTTATCTCCTGAAAGATCCGGCTTTGCAGAAGGTTATGATTTTTGTGCGTTCAAAGGAGGTAGCAGACAATATTCATAAGTTTATTTCCCGTAAGATTTTCTCGGAAGACGACGTTCGGGTCATTCACGCCAACAAAGGCCAAAATACCCGCATTAACGCAATGCAGGCTTTTCGGGATAACCAAATCAAGGTATTAGTAGCTACGGACGTAGCCTCCCGAGGCATTGATGTGCAGGAAGTAACGCACGTGATTAACTTCGACGTGCCCCTGATTTATGAAGATTATGTGCACCGCATTGGTCGGACGGGACGGGCTTTTCATACGGGTACTGCTATTACGTTTGTGACGGAAGCAGAGGAATATCACATAGAAAAGATTGAGAAAATCATTGGTCAGGAAATACCGATAGAGTTTCTTCCTGAAGAAGTTGAGGTAACGAATACGCCTTTCAGCGAACGTCAGGATATGCTTCGGGAAATGGACGATCAGCGGAAGAAAGACGACCCGACCTTTAAAGGAGCTTTCCACGAAAAGAAGGTTCAATACTGGCAAAAAGCGAAGCCCACCGGAAGAGGTGGAAACGCCAAATCTGGTTCACCCAAACCTTCGGGCGGACGACCTTCAGGAAAGTCTACGGGTGGCAAGAAATCCAGTTCTGGTCCCAAGCGAGGACGGCGGTAGGATGTTGGTTGTAATGGTTATTAGTTGTTCGTTTAAAATTTATATCCTACGCTCTTTCGGATTTGCAATCCGAAAGCCCTCTATTAGGGATTTATAATCCCTCCGCCATGGTTGGTGTCCTCACCAACCATTATGCTTTATATTAATGCCTGGTGAAGACACCAGCCATGGCAGGAGATTGGCGTATAGTCGCATCCAACGTTTACCCCGGGTTTTACCCGGGGCTATTCATGTTCAACCCTTCCGGGGTCATGATTCCCATTTCCAAACCTCTTACCTACCTTTATAGGTTTCCAAACTCCAAACCGCAGCGGCAGCCGCTCAAAACCCATTTGCCATGGTTGGTGTCTCCACCGACCATGCCGAAGTTAGCAACTTCAAAACATCTCAATCTCCATTTTTTGTCCCGGCCAGACCCCAAAAACCTCTTCTGCTTTTTTATACCGGTACGAAAAAATCTCCCGCAGTTTTGATTTGACCAGAATGGCATACGCCAAATCTCCAAGAACCCAGAAGGGAATGCGAATATGAACAATGTCCGTCATTTCGACGCCGCCTTCAATTTCCCGAAAATGGTGCTGATGATGCCATAAACTATAGGGCCCAAAACGCTGCTCATCCACGAAATATTTCTGGTCTTCTACGTGCGTAATTTCCGTCATCCAGTACAGCGGAATCCCCAACAACGGCGTTACAGTATATTCAATGATTTGTCCGGCGTACATTCGTTCGCCGTGATAGCGACTTCTGATATCAAACCCCATGCTGGAGGGTGTAATATCTTTCAGATTTGCGGGTTTACTAAAAAAATCCCAAGCTTGCTCCAGCGTAACGGGCAGTTTCTGGATCGTTTTGAGTGAGTATGTTTTCGACATAAAGAAGGCTATAGCTTACGAACAAATTACCAAATCAAAAGTTATTCCAGACCAACCTTCTGATTTGAACTTTTCGCCGGAAAGGTAGCTTTGCCTAATTTAGGCTGTTCATTTAAAAGTTTTATTCATCATGACCGCACTGGAAATCGTTCAACAGTATTACACCTACTTCAATCAGCAAAATTGGCAGGGCATGCTAAGCCTCGTTTCCCCAGACATTCGGCACGAAGCCAATCAGGGCGACGTTCGAATTGGAATTGAAAAGTTTACCGAGTTTCTTCAGCACATGGATACCAGTTATGAAGAAACCCTGACGGATCTGGTTTTCCTGAGTGAACCTACAAACACGCGGGTTGCTGCAGAATTCGTAGTAAATGGCGTTTATAAACAGGGTGAAGAAGGATTACCCGAAGCTCACGGCCAGAAATACGTATTACCCGCCGGGGCTTTTCTGGAAGTAAAAGAAGGCAAAATCACTCGGGTAACTACCTATTATAACCTGCCCCTCTGGATTAAACTTGTTTCTGAATAGTGCAATACATTACCAAAACAGGCCAGGCCATCGAGCAGGTTTTCGATGACCTGGCCCAGCTTCGTATTCGGGTTTTTCGGGATTTTCCCTACCTCTACGAAGGCTCCATAGCTTACGAAAAAGAGTATCTGAAAACCTATACCCAGGCCGAACGATCGTTTTTATTTGCGGTGTACGATCAGGACCGAATGATTGGAGCAACGACCTGTATTCCGCTTGAAAACGAAATGCCTGAAGTGCGGGAGCCTTTTGAGCAAGCAGGCATGGACGTCAGCCGGATTTTTTATTTCGGTGAAAGTATTCTGTTACCTGAATACCGGGGCCACGGCTTAGGACATCGTTTTTTCGACGAACGCGAAGCTCATGCTCAAAGCTACGGAACCTTTGAAATGGCCTGTTTCTGTTCGGTAGTAAGGCCTGAAGATTACCCGGCTCGTCCGGCGGATTATCGCCCGCATGATGTTTTCTGGAAGAAGCGGGGGTATCATCAGGAACCCGCCTTGCAAAGCAAAATGGAATGGCCTGACTTGGGAGAAACTGAATCGACGGCCAAATCCATGATTTACTGGATTAAACCCATTCCACCCACCTCTAAATTAGTCTCGCATTGAACGTTACCATTGCCGCTGCCCAATACCCGATTACTGAACATAAAAGCTTGTCTGACTGGCGGGTTCATACCGAAGGCTGGGTAAGCCGGGCAGTTCAGCAACAGGCCGAGATACTGGTCTTTCCTGAATACGGTTCGATGGAGCTGGTCAGCCTGTTTTCTGAGGAAATCCGGCAGGATATTCGTCGGCAGGTGCGGGAAATGGATGCTCTGAAAGTAGACTTCTGTCAGACATTCGCGGATTTAGCTCGCCAGTATAAAGTCGTAATCGTCGCACCCAGTTTTCCAGAACTGGTAGGGCAAGAGTTATACAATCGAGCTTATGTTTTTTCGCCGAAAGGACTCATTGGTTATCAGGATAAGTTTTTCATGACTCGTTTTGAGAATGAAGAATGGGGCATTGCCAGTGCTCCTAAATACCTGAGCCTGTTTGAAGCAGACTGGGGAAGTTTTGGCATTCAGATCTGTTATGATTCAGAGTTCTCCATCAGCTCTCAATTATTATGTTCTTTGGGAGCTTCTGTAATCATAGCTCCAAGCTGTACCGAAACCATTCGTGGAGCCACGCGAGTGCACGTCGGTTGCCGGGCCAGAGCTTTAGAAAATCAGTGCTATACCGTCGTCTCGCAGACCGTAGGTAATGCACTCTGGTCGCCCGCGGTGGATATTAACTATGGCTTTGCGGCCTTTTACACTACCCCCGACAAGGGCATGCCTGAAGAAGGAATCATTGCCACGCATACGCCTCAGGCCGAAGAATGGCTGATACAAACCCTGGATGTGTCAAAAATTCAGGAAGTTAGAACCGACGGACACGTCTTCAATTTTAAGGACCATAAGCAGTTGCACATGGGCTTTATGGAAGATCAGGTGAAGATTCGGCGATATACGCTATAACAGCGTAACTCCTGTCGCCTTTTCGATAGCACTCCAGATGACTTTTACGGCGGCGTTCCAGGCTTTTTCAATGGTTACTTCAAGAATTCCCCGGAGTGTTTTCAGGAAGTTAAGCACCATGTCTTCCAGACCATCCAGAAAAAATTCGCGGGTTTCTGGCGTAATATCACCCGTCAGAATACCCGCCGAAACTAACGCCGACTGCTGGGCAATGGCCTTTAGCTGACGCTCCTGAAAACCCCGAATGGTGGTCAGGTCTTTGCCTACAATTTCGGAGATGGCCGTTTTCAAATCGGCTATGAGTTGAGTAAGGTCGAGGGCCATTAGCGTTCCAGAGCGTTTTCGTAGGTTAATGCCTGATCCATATAAATTTTTATCTGGCCTTTAAAAGCCTGTACTTCCGTAAGGGTTACCCCCTGTTTCTGATCGGTCTCCCGCATTTTCACCAGCGTGGTATAAATTCGCTCCAGAGCCGTCGCACTCGGAATTTCTCCTTCTTCCAGCACCGGAATTCCTTTTTTCTTCAACGCTTCATTCGCTTTCTGACGAACCTTATTCCGGGGAGTAAAGCGGGCGTTTGCCTGCGTAACCAGAGCATCGAAACTACCAATCAATTGGTTGTAATAAGGCTCCCGATTCGCATAGGTACTCTGTTTTGTACCGAGGGCTACCATCGCGAAAAATTCCATGGTTGCCTTATTCTGAGCAGTAATACCCGTTACTAGCTCCTGGTTATAACTCGGTGCTAACTGTACGGTACAGCTCGAAAAGCTGCCCAGAAGTAAAAGGAACAAGCCGCAGACTCGGGCCAATTTTAGCAGGGATTTCATGAAAAGATAACGTCAGGGTCTGTAGCCAAAGTAAGCCCGTTTTTAGCGAAATACCTTCACATTTCCCCCGGCAAATTCCAGCCATTCCCAAATATCTCCTAACTTTCGAGCCACTAAATCGTTTTTGATTTAATTATGACGCACCAATACGACTTCCTTGTGATTGGTTCGGGTATTGCCGGACTAAGTTATGCTACTAAATTGGCCCGTTACTTCGAAAGCCGCCAGGAACCTGTTTCCATTGCAGTAATCACCAAAGTACAGGCCGATGAGACCAATACCAAATACGCTCAGGGCGGTATTGCCGCCGTTTGGTCGAAGGAAGATTCTTTTGATAAACACATTGACGACACGATGGATGCCGGAGACGGCATTAGCAATCGCAAGATTGTGGAAATCGTCGTTACTGAAGCTCCCGCCCGCATTCAGGAGTTAATCGACTACGGCACCCGCTTTGATCGCCACGGTGAAGAATACGATCTGGCCCGGGAAGGCGGTCACTCCGACCACCGGATTCTGCATTTCAAAGACATCACCGGAGCCGAAATTGAGCGGGCCTTGCTGGAAGAGGTACAGCGGCACGACAGCATTACCATTTTCACGCACTATTACGCCGTTGAGTTAATCACCCAGCACCATTTGGGCGAAACGGTTTATCGCTACCGACAGGACATTAAATGTTTCGGAGCATACGTTTTAAATACTCAAACGGGCGAAGTGGATAAATTTCTGGCGAAAACCACCATGCTGGCCACGGGCGGCATCGGTAATATTTACCAGAGCACCACCAATCCTACCATCGCTACGGGAGACGGCATTGCGATGGCCTATCGGGCTAAGGGCATTTGTGATAACATGGAGTTTATTCAGTTCCATCCGACCAGTTTATACCAACCCGGCAAAAAACCTTCGTTCCTGATTTCGGAAGCCGTTCGGGGCTTTGGCGGCGTGCTGAAAAATGCGGACGGTTCGACCTTCATGGAAAACTACGATCCACGATTATCGCTGGCTCCCCGCGACATTACGGCTCGGGCTATTGACTCCGAAATGAAGCGAAACGGTACCGATCATGTCTATCTGGACGTTCGGGATACGGATTATGAGAAGTTTCTGGAACACTTTCCAAACATTACCCAACATTGTCTTGATCTGGGCATTGACATTCGAACGGACATGATTCCCGTCGTTCCAGCTCAGCATTACCTCTGTGGTGGCGTTCGGGTGAATGAACACGGGCAGACGAATATTCTTTTTCTGTACGCCGCAGGCGAGTGCTCCTGCACGGGCTTACACGGAGCGAATCGACTTGCATCCAACTCTTTACTGGAAGCCGTCGTTTTCGGTCACCGGGCCTTTTTAAGTACCATTGAGCATTTACACAAAGCGGTAATTCCCGCCAACGTTCCCGACTGGGATGATTCAGGTACGACTCATCCCGAAGAACAGGTACTGGTCACCGAAATGACGCGGGAATTAAACAGCATCATGGCTAATTACGTGGGTATTGTGCGAACCAACCGCCGTTTACGCCGGGCTTACGAACGCGTCGAGTTACTCTATAGGGAGCACGAGCAACTATACCGTGAATCGAAAGTTTCCGTTCCTATTTGTGAATTACGTAACATGATTAACGTTTCGTATCTTGTGATAAAAATGGCCATGTCCCGCCGCGAAAATGTAGGGCTGCATTATAATTTGGATAATATCAAGTGAGTTTCGAGTTTGGGGTTTTGAGTTATGCTGACGTTGATACTCTTAACCAAAGCACTTCTGTAACTTCCAACCCTAAACTCAAAACCCCAAACTTTCCTCGTACTAGTATCTAAAAACGTATCTCCATGCTTTCTTTAACTAAATTCAGAATCTTGATGGGGCTGGGCTGGCTTTGCAGCCTTTCGGCCTTTGCTCAGACCAACCTGGATGTGAATGCTTTCGAAGGAAAACTCAGCAGCAAACCCCAGGTACTTGACGTTCGGACGGCTTCTGAGTATGAGCGGGGTTATTTACCCAACGCTCAAAATATCGACTGGAAAAAACAGGACGCCTTCGCTGAGCAAGTTGCCAAACTTGATAAAAATAAACCTGTACTGGTGTATTGTTACTCCGGCGGACGTAGCGGTCAGGCCGCCGAATACCTCGCCAAGGCGGGTTTCAAGGAAGTATATAACCTCGACGGTGGCTACCTGAAATGGACGAACGCCAACAAATCCGTTATTGCTCCAACCGAACGTCCGGCAATGATGCCTGCTCCCAAGGGCAAAGACGTATTAGCTCAGACCCTCAAGGATAACAAAGTAGTACTGGTTGATTTTTATGCCGTTTGGTGCGGACCCTGCAAGCAACAGGCTCCTATTCTGGAAAAACTAAAACATGACTGGGCCGGGAAGGTAACGATTCTAAAAATCGACGCCGATCGTGATCCTGATGTCGCGAAGCAGTACAAAGTGGATGCTATTCCTACACTGTTATTATTCAAAGACGGAAAGCCTGTTGACCGGATGATTGGTTTACGGGATGAAGCCAGTTTACGAAGAGATGTAGAAAAAATCCTATAACCCCAGGCCGATTCGTTACGTAACCCTTCGAGTCGGCTTTTCTATGATTGAGCGAAACGGCTCATCGCATTAATACTTTAACTTTGCGGTTCTTTAGTCAATTTCCACATGGATCATAAACACCTGGATAAGGTGAGTGCCGCCGGGCTTTTGATTGCCCTCGGCATCATTTACGGAGATATTGGTACCTCTCCCTTGTATGTAATGCAAGCGATTATGGGTGATAAGCCCATTTCTGAACGTCTGGTTTTAGGAGCCGTCTCCTGCGTGCTCTGGACGCTTACCTTACTGACCACCGTCAAATACGTAGTGCTTATTTTACGGGCCGATAACCGAGGTGAAGGCGGTGTTTTTGCCTTGTACACGCTGGTTCGGAAGCACGCCCGCTGGTTAACCATTCCCGCAATTATTGGCGGAGCGGCTCTGTTAGCTGATGGTATCATTACTCCACCCATGTCCGTAGCTTCGGCGGTGGAAGGATTGGAAATGCGGTATCCTCATCTGGATCATTACATTATCTACATCATTCTGGCCATTATCACGGTTCTGTTCCTGATTCAGGCCCTGGGCACGCAATTGGTAGGCCGCTCGTTCGGACCAATGATGTTCATCTGGTTCAGCATGCTGGCCTTTTTCGGTATTATCTGGATTGCACAAGACTGGACGATTCTCCGGGCCGTCAATCCCTATTATGCCTACGACATGCTGGCTCATGAGCCTTCTGGTTTCTGGTTATTAGGTTCGGTTTTCCTTTGTTCGACCGGGGCGGAAGCTTTGTACTCGGACATGGGTCACTGTGGCCGTGGAAACATTCGGGTCTCCTGGGTGTTCGTAAAGGCCTGCCTCATGTTACAATACTTCGGCCAGGGAGCCTGGTTAATGGCTCATAACGGCGAATTTCTTCGCGGGCGGAAACCCATTTACGAAATGATGCCCGACTGGTTTTTATTACCGGGTATTACCATCGCCACAATGGCGGCAATTATTGCCAGTCAGGCCTTGATTACGGGTTCATTTACGCTGATTTCTGAAGCCATCCGGTTGAACTTCTGGCCTAAAGTAAAGTTGCGTTACCCTTCCAATGAAAAAGGTCAGTTATACGTCCCTAGTGTCAACTGGTTACTTTGGGCGGGTTGTATGGCCGTCGTTTTATACTTCCGTGAGTCCACCAATATGGAAGCGGCCTATGGTCTGGCCATTACCCTGACCATGTTAATGACTACCATGCTGATGGCGTACTACCTCTATACGCATCGGTTCATGTTCTACGGAGTTATTCTCTTTTTGGTCGTTTACCTAACTATCGAGTCTTCGTTCCTGGTTGCGAACCTGCTGAAGTTTACGCACGGCGGCTGGGTATCTCTGCTGATCGGTTCGACCATTGCGATAGTCATGATTATCTGGCTGCGAGCCTTTAATATCAAAGCCCGTCTGACCGAATACGTCAAACTTTCCGATTATATCGACCCATTGAAAGAACTGAGTCGGGATATGTCGATTCCTAAGTATGCTACCCACCTGATTTTCATGTCTAATGCGTCACGGGTGAGTGAAATTGAATCGAAAGTGATTTACTCTATCTTCCAAAAACGACCCAAACGGGCGGATATTTACTGGTTTGTGCACGTTGATACCGTAGATGATCCGTATACGATGGAGTATAAGGTAAACGTAATTGCTCCCGACGATGTCATTAAAGTGACTTTCCGACTGGGCTTCCGGGTCGAACAACGGATTAACCTCTACTTCCGCCGCGTGATTCAGGATATGGTAAAAAATAAGGAAGTGGATATTACCAGCCGTTACGAGTCGTTAAGTAAACAAAACGTCATTGGTGATTTCCGTTTCGTTGTGTTGGAGAAATTCCTGTCGTTCGAAAACGATCTTCCCTTCTGGGAACGCATGACCATGCAGGCTTACTTCTACATCAAAACGTTTACAACTTCCGAAGACCGCTGGTTTGGTCTGGATAGTTCGGCAGTTAAGATTGAAAAAGTACCGCTTATTATCCGCCCCGCCCAAACATTTAATTTAAAAAGAGTTACGGATTAGAAACCATCCCTATACTAAATTTTATGGGAAGAATAGGTCATCAGAAGGTGACATTCTTCCCATAAAATTTAGCTGATTTATTACTACTTATGAAAATCTTAATTACCGGAGGAGCCGGTTTTGTGGGTTCCTCTCTGGCCCTCAACCTTAAGAAGAATTATCCTTCTTACGAAATTTATGCCCTTGACAACCTGAAAAGAAGAGGCTCCGAACTGAACATTAACCGTCTGAAATCAGCGGGTATTGAGTTTGTTCACGGCGACATTCGCTCCAAAGAAGATTTCGACGTTATTCCTGCCGTGGATGCAGTTATTGAAGCTTCCGCCGAGCCTTCGGTTTTAGCGGGTCTGAATGGTTCTCCCGATTACCTGATCAATACCAACCTTGTTGGAACGATTAACTGTCTGAACTTCGCCTTAAAGCACAAAGCCACTTTTGTTTTTCTGTCCACCAGCCGGATTTACCCGATTAAACCGCTGGAAAAACTGACTTATCAGGAAGAAGAAACCCGCTTTGCCTTAACCGAAGAACAGCCTTTGCCCGGAGCCAATGCCAAAGGGATTAGTGAGTATTTCCCCCTTGATGGAGCCCGTTCCTTGTACGGAGCAACCAAACTGGCTTCGGAATTGATGATTCACGAATACAACGAATTTTACGGCTTGAAAACCGTTATTAACCGTTGCGGCGTGCTGACGGGTCCCTGGCAAATGGGTAAGGCCGATCAGGGCGTTATGGTGCTTTGGGTTGCTAAACACTTTTACGAACAACAACTGGCGTATATTGGCTTTAATGGGACGGGTAAGCAAACCCGCGATATGCTCCACGTAGCCGATTTATACCGTTTGGTAGACTGGCAGTTACACCATATTGATCAGGTTAATGGCGAGATTTTGAACGTAGGAGGCGGCGTTGAAGTCAGTACTTCGCTCGTGGAATTAACTAAAATTTGTCAGGAAGTTACGGGTAAAACCATTCCGATTAAACCCATTACTGAAGGTCGTACGGCAGATATTCCATTATACATTACTGATAATACCAAAGTAACAGAAATGACGGGCTGGAAACCCGAAATTTCCATCCGCCAAATCGTGGAAGAAGTGCACGAGTGGCTAGAAGAAAACGCAGAACAACTGAGTTACGTATTAAAATAAAACAACAGGCCGTTTCTAAAAACGGTTAGTAATACGCCGGAGAATTGAGAAACTTTGAATGGAAAAAGCTTTTTTTCTGTTCATCTATTCTCAATTCTCCTTCTTTATTTTCTAGGCATGAAAAAACTATTATTCGGACTTTTATTGATTACGGTGGGCTGTCAGAATAGTCCCAAACAGTCCAGCTCCAAACCCCAGACTTACTTTGATCTGAAAGGCTACGTTGAGTCTCAGATTGCCATGCTAAAAAAGACAAATCCGGTGGTTCGTAAAGAGGTTAGTGTGAATGAAGAATCAGAAACATTGGTAACCCCTAAAATCGACTGGACGAAAGAACTAGAACTTTTTCTTCAGGCGGATATTAACAAACCCGCTTATACTCAGAGCTATTTCATAGATACTTTATCGGCTAATACCGTTTCTTACCGACTTCGTCAGGGTGAGCATTTACCGATTCAGTTTCTGGAAGTTATCCGGGACGAACAGAACCGTCCTAGTAAGATAAAAGCAACCATGCTGGAGAAAAATTATCTGTTTGAATCCGAAAAAATACTCACGCTGGAGAGCACGGATGGACGCCTGAGCTCTTATCAAATAGAGGGTTTTCAACAACTATTTATTGGAGATCCCAAGCCCTTCCGAATCACTACTCTTGTACAATAATATCAAATTCATGTGCTAGATTATCAGCATATATTTGTAACATTGACGACTCGTATCGTATAACATATGGTATCCAAGTCCGAAAAAGCCAGCCCATTAGCAGAAGCCTTAACCCAGTTATATCCTCTTTCGGATCTAACGAAAGAAGCGTTATTGCAGGTTCTTAGGCCCTGTATCTACTCTAAAGGTTCGTTGATTTTAACACCCGGACAACGGAGTGAATATTTTTATTTTATTGAAAAGGGCTTAATGCGAGGGTATTATCTGGAAGAAGGTAAAGAAGTAACGGCCTGGATCGTAGCGGAAGGAGGGGTTGGAATGGCCACGGAAAGTTTTTACCGTCAAACCCCCTCCGATCTATATCTGGAAGTACTGGAAGAAAGCATTGTATACCGCCTGCATTACCAGGATTTTTTAGAGCTTCGTTTGAATTATCCTGATTACGTTCATTTCATTCTTCGCTTTACGGAAGAATATCTCATTTATAATAATATTCGTTTACAACTGCTTTGTACGCGTTCGCCCGTCGAAAGATATAAGCTCTTCGATTCCAAATACGCCAACCTTCGGGGAAGACTCCCTCAGAGTGTTCTGGCCAGTTATCTCAACATGAGTTATTTCCAGATCAGCCGTATCCGTACCCAATTAAGCAAGGTCTAAAAATAGCTGTACATACATTTGTTGCGAAAACGCAACTCCTTTTTTGCGTTTTCGCAAATTTCCTTCCGTTCTAATCCTCTTATTTTGTAGCATTAAAAGAAGCAAATGTGCTGCTTACTTTAAAGACTTCTACGTTCAACCCTCCACCTTTCCTGATTTCGCTTTTAGGGCGGCTGTATTCACCAACCCACTTTATTGTTAACCTCATTCAGTGGCTACGATCTTTTGACCGTAGCCACTCTTGTTTTAGTTTGACTCCAATTCGCGTTTTAGCCCTAGAGAACTCATTTCCTTGGCTGAAAGTCAATATTTTATAACAAGTTTGCGGTACAAGCGTTTTTCGTTTACATTTCTAAACCTCTTACTGTTGCCCTGCCTCGTATTTGCATGAGAGTATATGTTACCCTGGGTTTATTACTTCTTACGTTTTTTACCAGGGCTCAGTCTGGACGCGTCACTATTAGCGGTTATGTTCGCGAAAGCGGCTCGGGCGAATCCTTGCCCGGTGTTACCGTATCCGTTCCGGCTGTTCAGAAAGGAACCACCACTAATACATACGGCTTCTACTCCTTAACCTTACCCCTGAGTGATACCCTGGAAGTCATTGTCTCCAGCATTGGATTTCAAAGTCAGTCCCGAAAACTGGCCCTGACGAGGAATCTCGAAATGAACTGGCAACTTCTGGTCAGTAATGCCGAATTGAAGGAAGTGGTGGTCTCCGGAAATTATCAGACTCGCGAATCGCAGAAAGTGCAGATGTCAGCCATTTCCGTACCTATCGAGCAAATGAAAGATGTTCCGGCTCTACTGGGAGAAAAAGACATGCTGAAAGTCTTACAACTGTTACCGGGCGTCCAAAAAGGCTCCGAAGGGAATTCGGGACTTTATATTCGCGGCGGCGGGGCCCGATCAGAATCTCTTAATTCTCGACGAAGCTCCGGTTTATAATGCCTTTCACTTGTTTGGTTTCTTTTCCATTTTCAACGGTGATGCCTTAAAATCCGTTGAACTGATCAAAGGCGGATTTCCGGCCCGTTACGGAGGGAGATTATCTTCCGTTATTGAAATGCAAATGAAGGAAGGCCATAAGGAAGAATTCCACGGCGAGGGGGGCATCGGTCTGATTTCCAGTAGACTTGTTTTGCAGGGACCCATTCAAAAAAATAAATCTTCCTTCATCATCTCTGGTCGTCGAACCTACGTTGACATTTTATTAAAACCCTTATTACCGGCGGAAAACCAGGGAAGCTATTACTTCTATGATCTGAATGCGAAACTGAACTACGACTTTGGACGAAAGGACAAAGTATACCTGAGTGGTTACTTAGGACAGGACCGATTTTCATTCCGGTCTCAAATCAGGAATAACCAGCAGGGCGGCGGGCTTGACTGGGGTAATAAAACGGCCAGCCTTCGCTGGAATCATTTATTCAGCAATCGCTTATTCGCTAATACTACTCTGCTTTTCAGTCATTATGCCTTTCAGGTGAATGCTCAGAGTTCGCAAACTTTTAATAACCTTACGAGTCAGTTTAATTTACAAAATTCATCGACCATTCGGGACTTTACCTTTAAAACAGATTTCGATTGGTCGCCCATTCCTCAGCATAGTATTAAGACGGGTTTAGCGGTAACGTCTCACCGGTTTCTGCCCAATACCATCACACTGGAGAATTCCATTATTTCTCAGAATGTATCCCAAATTCAGCCGCTGGATAGCTATGAAGGAGGCATTTACCTGGAAGATACCTATCACCCTTTCTCAGCTCTTCGGATTAATGTGGGTCTTCGCATGAGTTACTTCGCTACCGAGGGACGAACCTACAGCCGCCCGGAGCCTCGGCTGGCTTTGTCTTACACTTTTCCTCGTCACTGGGCATTGAAAGCTTCCTACGCAACGATGAATCAGTACATCCATCTGCTTTCTAACTCCAGCGTAGGCTTGCCAACGGACTTATGGGTGCCGACCACCCGAAACGTGGCTCCTCAACAATCGCAGCAGATTGCCTTGGGCGTTGCTAAAGATTACTCCCAGTTTTCAGTTACGATAGAAGGTTTTTATAAGAAGATGGATAACATTCTCTCCTATAAAGAAGGCTCCAGCTTTCTGGCTAGCACGGGCCTGGAATCACTCACGGAAGCTTCTGATTCACGTTCCTGGGAAGAACAGATTACGGCTGGGCAAGGCTGGAGTTACGGCAGCGAATTTTTCGGCCAGAAAAAAACGGGTCGCCTGACTGGCTGGGTGGGGTATACGCTCTCCTGGATTCAGAATCAGTTTGCGGAACTCAATGGCGGCAAAAAATTCTGGGCTCGTTATGACCGTCGTCATGACATCTCAGTGGTGGGAATTTATCACCTGAAACCAACCATTACCCTCTCGTCTACGTGGGTATACGGTACGGGGCAGGCAATTTCACTACCTCAGAGCACGTTTGAAATCAGTGGACCCACGCAGCCAGGATTTGTGCCTTCGTTTCCTACCCGCATTTCTGATTACGGCCAGCGAAACAGTTTTCGTGCGGCTCCTTATCATCGCCTGGACGTAGGCATTCAGTTTCACAAAAAGAAAAAACGTTTCAGCCATACCTGGGAAGTAAGCCTCTACAATGCGTATAGTCGTAAAAATCCGTTTTTCTATTACATCGATGATTCCCAAAGCACGCCAACCCGTAACAACCGGGTGCTGACGCAGGTTTCGTTATTTCCTATTATTCCCAGCGTGTCGTATAGTTTCAAGTTTTGAGCCATGAAGACATTACTACCTCTACTACTGCTGTCATGCTTCGTGGGCTTATGGGCCTGCCAGGAGCCTGTTGATTCTATTCCGATTCCTTATACCCCCAAAATGGTAGTGGAGTCTTACCTTAACCCCACCGAGGCAACTATCCGGGTTTCGCTACGTACGAACGAACCCATGGTGGGCTCTTCTGACGCCAGTATCATTACCGATGCAACGGTTACCATTAGCGACGGCCAGCAAACGGTTACTTTACCTTTTCACGGAGATGACTACTGGATTGGAACGCTCACTAACGCCAAAATACGTCTGCGAGCCGGTACTACTTATACCCTTAAAGCTTCCGCTCCGGGTTACGAATCTATTGAAGCCACTTGCACCATTCCTACCCGGGCGTCTAACTTACGCTGGCGAATCGATGGCATTGAGTACATTCAGGATAACCGGGGCTATCGGGTTTATAATAACTATTTGTTAGTGTGGGGTGGAAACATTCCAACCGAGCGGCAATATTTTGCATTGGGACGGCAGTGGGCCTACGCCGATACCCTTCAAACCACCAGCGGACAGGATTCAGTCTTTAACGGAATTCAGACCGTCTGGGATCATTTTGAAACGGATGATGTCATTCGTAACAACCAGCTTTATGCTCGAACTTTTATGGGACGAATTTCCGGGCGGGATTCTACCATACGAAATCCGAGAAGTACGGATTTATTACTGATGCAATTTGACGTAAATGCCTATAACTTCCTGAAAGCTTCGCAGCTTCAAAAGCAAAATGGAAATAATCCCTTTGCGGAGCCTTCGCTGGTACCTTCCAACATCAGGAATGGATTAGGGGTGTTTGGAGCCGTATACCAACGAAGGCAAACGGTACCTTAATGGCCCTCGTCCTAGCATAAATTGACAGTTATTAGCTACTAGGTATAGCCTTGGAGATATGCTCTGAGGCTCTTTTGTGCCAACTTAATTTTAGGACTATATCTAGTAAACGAAAAAGCCGATTCTGTATTGAATCGGCTTTTCTATCGCAAGTGATCGTGAATCACGAATGATCTTAAGCTTCTACCTGAGCTAACATGTTCACAAACTGATCGAACAGGTAACGAGAATCGTGAGGACCAGGAGCGGCTTCGGGGTGATACTGTACCGAGAACGCAGGCTTATCCGTCCGGCGAATGCCTTCGATTGTCTTATCGTTCAGGTTTACGTGCGTGATCTCGACGTTAGGGTGATTTTTTACTTCCTCAGCATTAACCGCAAAACCGTGGTTCTGAGAAGTAATTTCACACAGACCCGTAATCAGGTTTTGAACAGGGTGGTTCAGACCACGGTGGCCGTGGTGCATTTTATACGTCGAAATACCGCTCGCTTCTGCCAGTAACTGGTGACCCAGGCAAATCCCAAACAGAGGCTTTCCGGTTTCTACCATCTCTTTCACGGTATCAACCGCATAGTCCATCGCCGCTGGATCGCCAGGGCCGTTGGAGATAAAGAAACCGTCTGGATTCCAGGCTAACACTTCTTCGATTGGTGTTTTAGCAGGGAATACTTTACTGTAACAATCACGGGTAGCGAAGTTATTAAGAATGCTTTTCTTCGTACCATAATCCATTACTGCCACGCGATATTTCGCGTCCTCATTCCCTACGAAATAAGGTTCTTTCGTACTTACCACTGAAGAAAGCTCCAGACCTTCCATCGAAGGCAGCTTTTTCAGCTCAACCATTAATTCTTCAGGATCAAGAATTTCCGAAGAAATAATGCAGTTCATCGCTCCACGTTCGCGGATGATACGTACTAACTGACGCGTATCCACGTCGCTAATTCCCACGATGCCAGCTTTTTCAAAATACTCCTGCAAAGACGAATCGGCGACGTTCCGGGAATGAATGGGCGAAAAGGAATTACAGATCATACCTGAAATTTTCACGCTATTCGACTCCTCTTCCGTATCCAGCAATACGCCGTAATTTCCGATATGTGCATTGGTATTGACAACCACCTGACCGAAATAGGATGGATCGGTATAGATCTCCTGATAGCCGGTCATGCCCGTGTTAAAGCAAATTTCGCCACCGTGTGTGCCAATTTTGCCTAATGCGGTACCCCGAAAAGTCGTGCCGTCTTCTAATAAAAGGAGGGCTTCCTTGGTTTGATTGCTCATGCCTGGTTCGTAAAGAAGCCCTTGCGAGCCGAAAAGACTAACAAGGGCATTATGTGCGATTAGTTATTTACTCCACAAATTGGACAAAGATACTTCTTCTAGCTGAAAAGCTTCAAAGCTAAGCTCCTTAAAAAATAAACTTTTGAGAAAAATAGTTCAGTTTAATTGGAATTAGACCCTAATTACAACTATTCAAATATGGAATTGAATAAAACCACTAAAGGTCATATAGCCAGAATAATATTTCATATATATACAATTGCAAAGAATGAACAATATGTATTTTTATGTTTAGCAGTTGATTAGTAGTATCAAATAGCAGATACTAGCGATTTATTCGATTTTCTGCTATACGCATTCCTGATAATGTGAGGGACAGAGAAGCTAAACTTTCTATACCCTATTGACTAAATTTCATTTTTATTTCTTTTATGAATAAGCAAATCCTCCTTAGTTTCGGTATGCTTGCCCTTACCATAGGCTTTTCTCAGGCTCAAGCCGACAAGCAGAAAGTTATTTCCAGTCTGCAGGACAAAACGGACTACTACGGGGCTATATCCAAAAAAATCTGGGATTACGCCGAAGTAGGTTACCAGGAAACGAAAAGCTCCGCTCTTTTGCAGGCGGAGTTAAAAAAGGCTGGGTTTAGCATTGAATCAGGCGTGGCGGGTATTCCGACGGCCTTCATTGCCACCTACGGAAGCGGAAAGCCTGTCATTAGCATTCTGGCTGAATACGACGCCTTACCCGGACTGGCTCAGGAAGCTACCCCCGAACGTAAGGTCATTGAGGGTCAGCGGGCGGGTCATGCCTGTGGTCACCATTTGTTCGGAACGGGTTCATCCGCAGCTGCCATTGCGGTAAAAGACTGGCTTAAACAATCCGGCAAAACTGGAACCATAAAACTCATCGGAACACCCGCAGAAGAAGGAGGTTCGGGTAAGGTATATCTGGTTCGGGATGGAATTTTCAATGATACCGACGTGGCATTGCACTGGCATCCGGGCGATGCGAATGCCGCTAATCCTTCTTCTTCACTAGCTAATATTTCGGGCAAATTCAGATTTAAAGGTATTGCCGCTCACGCCGCTGCGGCTCCCGAACGCGGTCGTTCCGCTCTAGATGGTGTAGAAGCCATGAATGACATGGTGAACATGATGCGGGAACACATTCCACAGGACACCCGAATTCATTACATCATTACCAAGGGCGGTGAAGCTCCCAACGTAGTGCCCGATTTTGCTGAAGTCTATTACTATGCCCGTCATAAGGACCGGAGTATCTTACAAAACGTTTGGAAACGCATTACTAAAGCTGCCGAAGGAGCCGCTCTGGGTACAGAAACACAAATGGAGCTGGAAGTAATTGGTGGGGTGTATAACCTGCTTTCCGTAGACGCTTTATCCAGCGTTATGCACAAAAATCTGGAAGCTGTTGGGGGCTTTACCTACACCCCTGCCGAACAGCAATTTGCCGATAAGATTTCAGAAACGTTCGGAGCTTCTTTTGGCTCCCTACCTAAACGCGGCACGGCTCAGCAAATCGCTCCTTACTCGGCAGCCAGTTTATTAGGGTCTGCCTCTACTGATGTCGGGGATGTCAGCTGGGTGGTACCAACCGTAGGGTTAACGACCGCTACCTGGGTTCCGGGAACGGCGGCTCATAGCTGGCAGGCGGTAGCCGCTGGTGGTACCAGCATTGGCGTGAAAGGAATGATGGTCGCAGCAAAAACCCTCGCATTAACCGCAATTGATCTCTATAATGATCCTTCTTTAGTGAAAAAAGCGAAAGAAGAATGGGAGGAATTACGGGGTAAAAACTTTAAATACGAAGCGTTACTGGGTGATCGCAAGCCCGCTTTGGATTACCGGAAGTAACATGATCAGTACCTATTTCATCCCTTAACTAATCAATTTTTGCATGAAAAAATACTTCTATCTCGCAGTTTTACTGCTAGGCAGTTGGGCTGCACAGGCTCAGAAAGACAATAGCCAGCAGTATCTTCTAAATCAGATTGACAAAAAGTATCAGGATTATTGCCAGGTGGCCCGACAAATCTGGGGTTTCGCTGAACTGGGTTATCAGGAATCGAAAAGCTCCGCTTTGCTTAAAGAAACATTACAGAAATCTGGATTTCAGATTCAATCCAATGCCGCAAATATTCCAACGGCTTTCGTAGCTTCATACGGTAGCGGCAAACCCATTATTGGCATTTTAGCTGAGTACGATGCCTTACCAGGTTTGTCCCAGGATTCCGTACCGGTTCAAAAACCATTAAAAGAAGGGGCATCGGGACACGGTTGCGGCCATAATTTATTCGGAACGGCTTCGGTAGCTGCGGCCATAGCCTTGAAAGATTGGATGATTCAAACCAAACAGGCTGGCACGATTCGCTTATACGGAACACCTGCCGAAGAAGGGGGTGGAGGAAAAGTGTTCATGGCCCGCAGTGGTCTTTTTGATGACGTAGACGCAGTTTTACACTGGCATCCAGGCACTAGTAATAATGCTTCGGCTACTACCTGTCTGGCGGTAAAATCAGGACTATTTCGTTTTTACGGAAAAACGGCTCACGCTGCCGCCGCTCCCGACCGGGGCCGTTCGGCTCTTGATGGCGTAGAAGCGATGAATTACATGGTGAACCTGATGCGGGAACACGTTCCCGAAAAATCACGGATTCATTATGTCATTACCAAAGGTGGTTTAGCCGCTAACGTTGTTCCCGATTATGCGGAAGTAGAGTACGTGGTTCGTCATCCTGATGTAGAGGAAACGGAAAAAATCTGGGATCGTGTGGTGGAAGCAGCCAAAGGGGCAGCCCAGGGAACCGGCACTCGAATGGAGGTAGAAGTACAATCAGGACTTTTCAATTTATTACCCAACGAAACCCTGTCCAAAGTAATGGATGCCAGTTTGCAGAAAGTCGGTGGTGTGATCTATACCCCTGCTGAAATGGAATTTGCCACCAAGCTGCGGGAATCTTTCGAGGGAAAAGTTGCCCCCCTTTCCGAAGCAGCCACGGTTCAACCCTTTAAAATGGGTTACTTTCCTGCCTCTACCGACGTAGGAGACGTTAGCTGGCTAGTACCAACAGCAGGGTTGTCAACGGCCACCTGGGTACCGGGAACGGCTGCTCATACCTGGCAGGCCACTGCTGCCGACGGAATGAGTATTGGCTTTAAAGGAATGAGTAATGCTGCTAAAATTATTGCCCTCTCAGGAGCTCAACTGTTTAGTAACCCTGCTATTATTAAACAGGCGAAAGAAGAACTAGCCAAACGCCGTGGGGCAGAATTTCAGTACAAACCTCTGATTGGTGATCGGCAACCACCTTTTGATTATCGCAAAGTTTTATAAAAAAAAGGTAGAGATCGCTCTCTACCTTTTTTCATTACTCAGAAATGAAGACTATTCTTCGTTTTTCTTTTCTTCTTCTGAAGCAGGAGCTTCAGGAGCTTGCTCTTCCGTAGCAGGAGCTTCTTCAGCAGCAGCTGCAACTGGGATTGTTTCTACTACTTCAGCAGAAGGCGTATCTTCAGTTGTTTTTTTAGCACCTGTACCACGACGGCTACGACGAGTCGTTTTCTTTTCTTCCACTTCTTTCGCACTGTAGATTTCGTTGAAATCAACCAGCTCGATCAAAGCTACTTCAGCGTTATCACCTAAACGGTTACCCAACTTGATGATACGCGTGTATCCACCGGGACGATCCGCTACTTTCTCAGCTACGGTACTGAACAATTCTTTAACGGCTTCTTTGCTTTGAAGATAGCTAAATACCGTACGACGGTTGTGTGTAGTATCTTCTTTAGCACGGTTGATCAGAGGCTCAGCATATTTACGAAGTTCTTTCGCTTTAGCTAAAGTAGTCTCGATACGTTTGTGAAGAATTAAAGAAATAGTCAGGTTAGCTAATAAAGAGCTACGATGTGAAGCCTGACGGCCTAAGTGGTTAAATTTTTTCCCGTGTCTCATGGGAGTCGTAAGTTGCGGTCAGGACACCAGTTTGCAGCGATCTACTGCCCCACCTATTACGAATTGATTGAAAAAACTATCGAGTGCTGCCCGTTCGATGTTTATAAAAATTGGTTAGAAATGGTTAGCCAACGCTAACATCCCTAACCAATTGCAAATCTACTATTCTTCTTCCAGACGGTACTTAGCCACGTCCATTCCGAAGTGAAGATTTTTATCTGCTACTAGTTGCTCCAACTCCGTAAGAGATTTCTTACCGAAGTTGCGGAACTTCATCATATCAGAGATTTCCAGTTTCACCAGATCACCTAAGGAACGAACGTCAGCTGATTTTAAACAGTTGTACGCACGAACCGAAAGATCCAGATCTTGCAGAGGAGTTTTGAGTAATTTCCGCATGTGCAGGAATTCCTCATCCACTACATTTTCTTCTTCTGGTTTAACCGTTTCGAAAGTCATCGTTTGATCGCTGAACAACATGAAGTGTTGAATCAGGATGTAAGCGGCACCTTTCAATGCGTCTTCGGGGTGGATCGAGCCATCAGTCATTACTTCAATGATCAGTTTCTCGTAATCCGTCCGTTGTTCAACGCGGAAGTTTTCGATGCTATATTTTACGTTTTTAATGGGCGTATAAATAGCATCAATAGCAATATGACCGAAAGATAATTCCGTTGTACGAGGCTCGTCCGCAGGAACGTATCCACGACCTTTTTCCAGGATCAATTCAATGTCTAATTCCTTAGACTCGTCGATATGGAGAAGTTCTAATTCGGGATTAAGAATGGTGAAGTAAGGAGTGAACTTCTGGATGTCTCCGGCAGTCAGAACCTTTTGGTTTTTCACCTTCACGTTAATCTTATTATCCAGTACTTCAGAGGCCGCTTTGAAACGAACCTGCTTCAGATTCAGAATAATATCAGTTACATCTTCCATTACACCTTCAATGGAAGAGAACTCATGCAGCACCCCTGAGAACTTTACGCTTGTGATGGCGTAACCTTCCAGAGAGGAGAGCAGGATCCGACGGAGGGCATTGCCAATCGTGACACCGTAGCCCTTTTCCAAAGGCTTAAACTCAAATACACCGTGAAAGTCGTTGGCTTTTTCCATTACGACTTTGTCGGGCATTTGGAACGCGAGTATTGACATACGGATTGGGTTTTTAGCGTAATACTTGGATGGTTAACCTTGACGACGCAAAGGATTGAAAGATGGACCAATCCATCTTCCAATCCTCCATGGTCGATAACAAGGCTCTGGAGAACTCCAGAGGAAATATATTCGACCCTAATTACTTCGAGTACAATTCGACGATTGCCTGCTCGTTGAAGCTCTCAGGAATCTGGTCGCGTTCTGGGTAAGTTACAAACTTACCTTGTAATTCAGAATTTTCCCACTCTAACCAGTTGTAACGTTTTGTGTTACGGCCAGCTAAGCTATTCTGAACTGCTTCAAGAGATTTTGATTTCTCACGTACTGAGATCAATTGACCAGGACGCAAAGAATAAGAAGGTACGTTTACAATTTCACCGTCAACAACGATGTGTTTGTGAACTACTAACTGACGGGCCGCACGACGCGTAGGAGCAATACCTAAACGGTAAACCGTGTTATCCAGACGAGCTTCGCATAATTTCAGCAGGTTTTCACCTGTGATACCTTCACGTACGGCTGCTTTATGGAAAAGATTTTCGAATTGTCTTTCCAAGATACCGTAAGTATATTTCACCTTTTGCTTTTCTTGCAATTGGAGAGAGTATTCGGACTTTTTACCCCGCTTGCCCTTGCCATGTTGGCCGGGACCATAGTTCTTGCGAGAAACAGCTTTACCTCCACCGAGAACGGCTGCATCGCCGAAACGACGAGAGATTTTTGCCTTGGGACCTGTGTAACGTGCCATGAAAATGTGTTGGATCGGATACTTCTGAAGTTATACTCCTGGAATCTATCCTGTTTCCTGTATCTTTTGAGTTGTCAAAAAGACAAGGTGATTGTTTGATTAATTGTTCGGCCCGATACTGATAATCACCAACCAGTGGAACCTAAATAGAGTAAGCGTACTCGTCGTTAACTAAACGCGACGACGCTTAGGAGGACGACAGCCGTTGTGTGGCAGGGGAGTAATGTCTTTAATCAACGTTACCTCAATACCTGAACCTTGGATCGTACGGATTGCTGATTCACGTCCTGAACCGGGTCCTTTTACGAAAACCTCAGCTTTACGCATACCAGCTTCATGAGCAACCTGAGCACAGTTGGCAGCAGCAACTTGAGCCGCATAAGGAGTGTTCTTTTTAGAACCCTTGAAGCCCATTTTACCAGCCGAAGCCCATGAAATTACCTGACCTTGGTTGTTGGTAATTGAAATGATAATGTTGTTAAACGTAGCTCTGATGTGAACCTGTCCAACAGGTTCTACCACTACGACCCGCTTTTTGGCTTTGTCTTTCCGTTTTGCCTGAGCCATTTCTGATGGTGTTGTTTGAGTTTTAAGTTTAAAGCCTGATTACTCAAACTTTAAACTTAAACTAATTATTTCGTTGCTTTCTTCTTGTTAGCAACCGTCTTACGCTTACCTTTCCGAGTACGAGAGTTGTTCTTCGTTTTCTGACCACGGAGTGGTAATCCTTTACGGTGACGAAGACCACGGTAACATCCGATATCCATCAAACGTTTGATGTTTAATTGGATTTCTGAACGCAAAGGACCTTCCGTCTTGTATTCAGAACTAATGACGTTACGAATCGCGGTTGATTCTTCATCATTCCATTCGCCAGCTTTTTTATCAACGCTAACGCCAGCTTTAGCTAAAATAGTGCGAGACAAGCTACGGCCGATGCCGAAGATGTACGTGAGAGCGATTTCTCCTCGCTTTTTGTCGGGAATGTCTACCCCTGCAATACGAGCCATATTTGGTCGGATAAGTTTGTACGCTCAAAATCGAGCGGAATTAACCTTGACGTTGTTTGAACTTAGGGTTTTTCTTGTTGATCACGAAGAGCTTTCCTTTGCGACGAATTACTTTGCAATCAGCACTACGCTTTTTGATCGAAGCTTTAACTTTCATTTTATTCAAGTTTTTCAGTCTTCAGATTTCAGTTAACTCCTGAAAAATGGAAACCAATTTGATTACTTGTAACGGTAGGTAATACGAGCCTTGGACAAATCATAAGGAGACATTTCCAATCTCACCTTATCTCCGGGAAGGATTTTGATGTAGTGCATCCGCATCTTTCCAGAAATGTGAGCGATTACTTCGTGCTTGTTTT
Organism: Siphonobacter sp. SORGH_AS_0500; assembly: GCF_031453245.1. Lineage (NCBI taxonomy): Bacteria > Pseudomonadati > Bacteroidota > Cytophagia > Cytophagales > Cytophagaceae > Siphonobacter > Siphonobacter sp. SORGH_AS_0500. The sequence continues at coordinate 731,248 of NZ_JAVIYT010000001.1, read as the reverse complement.
CGAGCTGAACCCGAAACATTGCATTGGATAATGCTTCTAAAATGATTCCGTCAGTAGTTATAGAGCTTTGCTTTGCCATGTTTTTGGCTTAGGATAGGGATAATAATGTTAAGAAGTACTCGCCCTATCCTAATGTTTATGCGATGGCCATACTTCTTTCAGCCAGGACTTGCTCAATGTATTCGAAGGTAGTTAAGATCTCAGCTTTCCCTTTACGAACCGCTACAGTATGCTCAAAATGAGCTGCAGGCAGGCGATCGCTTGTACGGATAGTCCATCCATCTTTTTCTTGTACTACACTACGTTTACCCAGGGTAATCATAGGCTCAATTGCTAAGGTCATACCTTCTTTCAATTGAGGTCCCTGACCACGTCTTCCATAATTGGGGACTTCCGGGCCTTCATGAAGAAATTTGCCTACACCATGTCCGACTAACTCCCGGACCACTCCGTAACCAAACTGCTCCACATAACTTTGTACTGCAAAACCAATATCACCAATCCGGTTGCCAGCAACGGCTTTGTCTATTCCCTGAAAAAGAGACTCATACGTTCTTTTCAAAAGGGCCTTGACTTCAGGTTTTACTTCTCCTACGGGATAGGTAAAAGCACTGTCCGAATGGTAATCATTCAAAAAGACACCACAGTCAACTGAGATGATATCGCCTTCCTTTAATCGGTATCCGCTAGGGAAACCGTGCACGACTACTTCATTTACTGAAATGCAAAGTGCTGCAGGAAAGCCATTATATCCTTTGAAAGAAGGAGAACCCTTATGGTCGCGAATAAATTCCTCCGCTACTTTATCGAGTTCTTTTGTGGTAACTCCTGGATTAATCAGTTTAGCTACTTCCGCGTGAGCCTTACCCAAAACCTGAGCACTGATTTTGATTAATTCAATCTCCTCGTCAGTTTTGAGATAAATCATCTTCTAAAGAATTAAATAGTCGATACGCTTTCGGTAGTTCTACCTTGAACGCGACCTGATTTCATTAATCCCTCATAGCGACGCATGAGCAGATAACTTTCAATTTGTTGTAAGGTATCTAATACTACCCCTACCAGAATCAGCAGAGAAGTACCACCAAAGAATTGAGCAAAACCTTGAGAGATACCAAACAAGCGAGCAATAGAAGGCATTACGGCTACTAAAGCTAGCATGATAGCTCCTGGAAGAGTAATACGATCCAGAATCTGACCAATATATTCTGATGTTTCGAAACCAGGTTTTATACCAGGAATGAAGCCACCACTTCTCTTCATATCATCAGCAATTTGTTGAGGATTGACTGAGATCGCCGTATAGAAATACGTGAAAATAATGATCAGGAAACCGAATAGAACGTTATACTGCCAGTGATCATAGCTGTTGAATGCCTGAGCAATCGACTGAGCGGTGTCACTTTTTTCAGCAAAATATCCTGCTACTAAACCGGGAACGAACATCAAAGCCTGTGCGAAAATGATAGGCATTACACCTGCTGCATTCAGCTTTAATGGAATGTATTGACGCTGTCCACCTACTACTTTATTTCCAACAACCTGCTTCGCATATTGAACTGGAATTCGACGTGTAGCCTGCGTGATTAAAACTGCACCCATTACTACAAAGTAAAGAGCCACAAGTTCAACAACGAAAATCAAAGCACCACCAGTTCCTCTTGAGCCAGCTTCCTGTAATAAGGCTACAGGGAAACGAGCTACGATACCAATCATAATCAACAGAGAGATACCATTTCCAATACCTTTATCAGTGATACGCTCGCCCATCCACATACAGAAGATAGTACCAGAAATCAGGATAATAGTAGAGTAAATAGTAAACCAACTACGCTCGATCATCAGAGCTTCAGCTGGAATTTGTGACTGGGTATAAGCAATAGCCTGGGCTGTCGTCACGAAAATGGTTAAAACCCGAGTAATCTGGTTAAGCTTACGCCGTCCTGATTCTCCGTCTTTCTGCATTTTCTGGAAATAGGGTAATGCAATGGTCAACAGCTGAATTGCAATAGACGCCGAGATATAAGGCATAATCCCAAGAGCGAAAATTGATGCGTTTTGAAAAGCACCTCCTGAGAAGGTATTAATCAAATCAAGCAATCCGTTTCCCTGGCCTTTGGGAAGTCGAGCTGGATCGATACCAGGCAGGACAATGTATGACCCTATACGATAAACAGTAATGAACAACAGAGTGTTGAGGATCCGAGTACGGAGCTCCTCAATGGACCAAATGTTCTTGAGTGTAGTTATAAACTTGTTCATTCCCGCGAGGATTCAAATTCACCTGTCGTTCAACCGGATATTAAACCGTAACTGCTTTACCACCAACTTTTTCGATAGCTTCAGCAGCAGTTTTTGAAAAAGCGTGAGCTTTAATTTCTAAAGCTGATTTCACTTCTCCACGGCTTAAAACTTTAACGAGGTCGTTTTTACCAACCAGACCGTTATTGTAGAGCAGTTCGATGTCAACAACGGTAGCGTTTGTTTTTTCAACCAGCGATTGAATAGCATCAAGGTTGATACCTTTGTATTCAACACGATTCAGGTTGTTAAAACCAAACTTAGGTACGCGACGTTGTAAAGGCATTTGACCACCTTCGAAACCTCTTTTACGGCTATAGCCAGAACGAGACTGAGCTCCTTTGTGACCGCGAGCAGCAGTAGCTCCTTTACCAGAGCCTTGTCCACGACCCACACGCTTACCTACTTTCGTAGAGCCGGGGGCTGGTTTCAAATTGCTAAGATTCATTTTAGTATTGATTCAAAGAGTAAAACGAAGTTTACCCACTGAGTTCTTAGATTTCTTCTACTTGAATGAGGTGGTTCACTTTACGAATCATACCAGCAATGGCATCATTCAGCTCTACTTCCACACTCCGATTGATTTTGCCCAAACCCAGGGCTTTGATAGTACGCTTTTGGTTTTCAGGACGTTCAATCGTGCTGCGAACCTGAGTAAGTTTAACCTTTGCCATTTCTTTAAAGTTCTCTGTCTTTAATTCTTTATTCCTAAAAGTTTCAGGAATAAAGAATTAAGGAACTCTATGACTTATCCATTGAATACTGTTGCGAGCTTCACTCCACGCTGACGAGCTACCTCATGAGGAGCACGCATCTTAAGTAAAGCATCTACCGTAGCTTTAACTACGTTGTGAGGATTTGAAGATCCCTTAGATTTCGCTAATACGTCGCGGACACCAGCACTTTCCAGTACGGCACGCATGGCACCACCAGCGATAACACCCGTACCAGGAGCAGCAGGCTTCAGAAGAACGAATCCACCTGAAAACTTACCTTCCATGTCATGAGGTACCGTATGCTTCAGCAGAGGAACCTGAACGATGTTTTTCTTAGCATCTTCGATTCCTTTTGCAATTGCGTCTGTTACTTCATTAGCTTTACCTAAACCGTAACCCACAACGCCTTTGCCATCACCAACCACTACGATAGCAGAGAAGCTAAAGCGACGACCGCCTTTTACTACTTTGGCTACACGGTTGATAGCAACAACGCGTTCCTTCAAATCTGACTCGTTATACTTAGTAGGTCTGTTCGTTTGCATGATTCTTTGAAATTAGAATTGAAGTCCTCCTTCACGGGCTCCATCAGCTACTGCTTTAACTTTTCCGTGATACAGGTAACCGTTCCGGTCAAAGATTACAGCTTCAATACCTGCAGCTTTTGCTTTTTCAGCTACTTTCACGCCTACTTGCTTAGCCGCTTCAACATTATTTCCAGCTACACCTAATTCAAAAGAAGAGAAAGCGGCAATGGTTTTACCAGCTTCATCGTCAATGATTTGAGCATAAACACCTTTGTTAGAACGAAATACCGTTAAACGTGGACGCTCAGGTGTACCGGCTATTTTACTACGGATGCTACGCTTGATGCGTAACCGCCGAGAGTCTTTTGTAGTTGCCATTGTTTACTATGATTTTGTGGATTACCGACCCACTTACGTTGAAATAAAAAGCTTTAAAAACTTCTATGAAGCGTTCAAAGCTTTTTATTAATAATTTATTTCTTACCAGCCGCTTTACCAGCTTTACGACGCACGAATTCACCAGTGAAGCGAATACCTTTGCCTTTGTAAGGCTCAACTTTACGCAGAGACTTAATTTTGGCAGCGACCTGGCCGATTAGTTGCTTATCAATACCTTCCAAAACCACTTTAGGGTTTTGACCTTTTTCCATTGCTGTAGAAACCTTCAATTCAGAAGGAATAGCAACGAAAATGCTGTGTGAGTAACCTAAAGCTAATTCAAGGATGTTACCTTGGTTAGAAGCTTTATAACCTACCCCAACGATTTCCATTTCCGTACGGTAGCCAGTGCTCACACCGATTACCATATTGTTGATCAGGGCACGGTACAGACCGTGAAGTGCCTTATGACGTTTTTGCTCGGTAGGGCGAACCACTTGTAACTCGCTTCCTTCGATTTCTACCGTGATGTCTGGGTCGATAGCTTGTGACAGTTCCCCTTTAGGTCCTTTAACTGTAACCAGGCTTTTGTCAACATTTACCGTTACGCCAGCGGGCAGAGTAATGATTTTTTTACCAATGCGTGACATGGTATCTTTCTTTTAAAATGAATTAGCGGAGGTTTTCAGTGGTAAGATTACCCTCCGCTAATTCAAATGTTAATTAATAAACGTAGCAAAGTACTTCGCCACCCACATTCAGGGTACGAGCTTCTTTGTCCGTCATAACACCTTTCGACGTTGAAAGAATAGCGATGCCTAAACCATTCAACACCCGAGGAAGCTCTTTCGAACCAGAGTACTTGCGAAGACCTGGCTTACTGATCCGGGTTAACTTCACAATGGCCGACTGTTTCGTCAGGGGATTGTATTTTAAGGCAACTTTGATGGTTCCTTGTACGGAAGCCTCATCGTCGAATTTGTAACTTTGAATATAGCCTTTCTCAAAAAGAACTTTTGTAATCTCTTTCTTGAGATTGGAAGCCGGGATCTCGACGATTCTGTGGCGAGCCTTGATGGCATTCCTCAGACGGGTCAAGTAATCTGCAATCGGATCCATGAAAGAATATGATTTTGCTACGGGCCGCTCAAACGGCTCGCAAAATTAGAGAATCAAAATGGATACACCAAAAAATTACCAGCTGGATTTTGTTACGCCCGGAATTTTTCCATCAGAAGCCATTTGACGGAACGTAACACGGCTGATACCAAACTTCCGCATGTAACCTCTTGGACGACCGGTCAGTTTGCAACGATTGTGCAAACGTACGGGGGAAGCGTTACGGGGAAGTTTATCGAGACCTTCGTAATCGCCGGCCTCCTTAAGAGCTTTGCGTTTCGCTGCATACTTAGCTACCAGACGCTCGCGTTTCCGCTCTCTTGCTTTGACTGATTCTTTTGCCATTTTGTTTGCTTATAATTGGTCCCCGTCCTTTTCAGAATTGAAGTAACGGGGGATCAATAATTACTTTTTTTGTCCAGCAAAGGGCATTCCTAAAGCCTTCAGCAGTTCTAAGCTTTCAGCATCAGAGTTAGCTGTAGTAACGAACGTGATATCCATACCTGAGATTTTCTGAACCTTATCGATTGAGATTTCAGGGAAGATGATTTGTTCTTTTACACCTAAAGTGTAGTTACCACGACCATCAAAACCTTTGTCGCTAATTCCTTTGAAGTCACGAACGCGGGGCAGAGCGATTGCGGTCAGACGATCCAGGAATTCGTACATTTTTTCGCCACGAAGCGTAACTTTTGCTCCGATAGGCATGTTCTCGCGAAGTTTGAAGTTCGAAATTGCTTTCTTAGAGATCGTTGCTACGGCTTTCTGACCCGAGATAATCGTAAGCTCTTCTACACCTACGTCTACCAGTTTCTTGTCAGCTACGGCAGCACCGATACCTTTATTGATCACAATTTTTTCCAGCTTCGGTACTTGCATCACCGATTGGTACTGGAATTTCTCCTTCAACGCAGGAACTACTTCGTCAAAGTACTTTTCTTTTAATCTGGGAGTTGCCATTGATGCGAATGGTTTGTGGATTTCCGACCCACGATTTGAAATGGAAACTAAAAACCGGTTGAATCCGATTCTTAGCTAATTAAATAAGGTTACCGCTTTTCTTGCTGTAACGTTGGGTTTTACCCTTTTCGTTCAGTTTGCGGCCCGTGCGGGAAGCTTCTCCGGTCTTCGGGTCTACCACTTTCAGGTTACTGATGTGGATAGGACTTTCGATTTCCTTGATTTCTCCCTGAGGGTTAGTCGCTGAAGGTTTCACGTGTTTCTTAACCAAGTTAACACCTTCAATGATAGCCCGTTGCTTTTCGCGGTCTACAGATTTGATAACGCCTTGTTTTCCTTTGGCATCACCGGCGATTACTAGAACCGTATCACCACTGCGGACGTGAAGCTTCACTTGCTTTTGCTTTTCCATTGTTTGATTTCGTACGATTATCCTGAGTGATTAGAGCACTTCAGGAGCCAGCGAAACAATTTTCATGAATTGCTTTTCACGCAATTCGCGAGCAACCGGTCCGAAGATCCGGGTACCCCGAGGTTCGTCCTGGTTATTAAGAAGTACAACGGCGTTATCTTCGAAACGGATATAAGATCCATCTTTCCGGCGTATTTCTTTTTTCGTACGAACCACAACGGCTTTAGACACCGTTCCCTTTTTCATGTTTGAAGAAGAGAGGGCCTGCTTTACGGTTACCACGACTTTATCGCCGATGGATGCATAACGCTTGCCCGTACCGCCCAACACACGGATTACCAGTACCTCTTTGGCACCACTATTGTCCGCTACGCTACATCTAGATTCTTGCTGAAGCATGTCTTTGCTGAGATTTCAGTTTTTCAGTTTCCAGTTTAGCTACCAGAAGTATGCCCTATCCTGCAAACTGAAAAACTGCCTGATTACTTGGCTTTTTCGATGATTTCAACCAAACGCCACCGTTTGTTTTTAGACAAGGGACGGGTTTCCATCACTTTGATAGTATCGCCGACGCCACAATCATTGTTTTCGTCGTGTACCATCAATTTGGTCGTTTTCTTTTGGAATTTACCGTAGATTGGGTGCTTCACTTTCCGCTCGACGGTAATTACCACCGACTTATCCATGCTGCTGGATACCACCCGACCAAATCTGACTTTTCTGAGCTTACGTTCTACTTCCATTGTGGAATTTGCTTTATGCCTATTGAAGGCAGTTCTAGCGAGCGTTTAGTTCGGTCGTCATCCGGGCGATAAGCTTACGGGAAGTCCGAATACGCATCGGGTTTTCGATTGGAGAAATAGCATGAGCAAATTGTAAGCGGCTCAGTGCTTCTTTTTCCTGGGCAATTTGTTGACGGAGATCCTCCGTGCTTAACGCCCGAATGTCTTGAATTTTCATTGTCTTAATGTAATTACGTTATCAGTTATCTACTGGGCTGTTTTCCATATGTCGGATAACAGTTAACGAATCACTAGTTAGCTGCTTCCTGATAATCCCGACGTACTACGAATTTCGTACGAAGAGGTAATTTTTGAGCGGCTAACCGGAGAGCTTCCTGAGCCAATTCTAAGGGAACACCCGTTGATTCAAAAAGAATAGTTCCGGGTTTTACGTTCGCTACCCAATACTCGGGAGCACCTTTCCCTTTACCCATCCGAACCTCTGCTGGTTTCTTAGTGATAGGCTTATCAGGGAAAATACGAATCCATACTTGGCCTTCCCGTTTCATCGCACGGGTAACGGCGATACGAGCCGCTTCAATCTGGCGAGCCGTAATACGGCCGGGCTCCAGCGATTTGATTGCAAACGAGCCGAAGGAAATTTCGTGGCCCCGCGTTGCAAGACCCTTGATCCGACCTTTCTGCTGTTTGCGGAATTTGGTTCTTCTAGGTTGTAACATGATCGTTGAGTTCTTTAGAGTCTGAAGCCATAATAACTTATGACTTACAACCTAATTAGCGACGTCCTCCCTGGCCACCGCCACGGTTTCCACCACCCTGGCCACCGCGATTGTTTCCACCGCCACGGTTGTTGTTATTGCCGCCACGGTTGTTGTTACCGCGTCCACGGTCGCCACCACCTTCACCACGACCGCGACGATTTCCACCATCACGATCATCACCACCGCGTCCGCCACGACGATCACCACGATCAGAACCTCCACGAGTTTCAGCGTTACCAGCGTTTAAGCCAGCGTTAACTACTGAAAGATCACGTTTGCCGTATACCTCTCCTTTGAAGACCCAGATCTTGATACCGATCTTTCCGTATACAGTTTGAGCTTCTGAAATAGCGTAGTCGATGTCAGCACGTAAAGTATGCAGAGGGACACGTCCTTCTTTGTACTCTTCCGTACGAGCCATTTCGGCTCCACCTAAACGGCCTGACAAGCGAACTTTGATACCTTGTGCTCCTACACGCATGGCTGAAGCGATTGCTTGCTTCATCGCACGACGGAAAGAGATACGAGCTTCTAACTGTTGGGCGATCGTTTCGCCTACCAGTTTCGCATCGACTTCAGGACGCTTGATCTCGAAGATATTGATCTGAACATCTTTGCCAGTCAATTTCTTGAGCTCTTCTTTAATTTTATCAACTTCATTACCACCTTTACCGATGACAACACCTGGACGAGCCGTGTTGATCGTTAAAGTTACCCGCTTCAGCGTACGCTCGATGATTACTTTCGAGATCGCACCTTTTGGAATACGAGCGGCAATGTATTTACGAATCGTTTCGTCTTCTACCAGCTTTTCAGCGAAGTTCTTTCCACCGTACCAGTTGGATTCCCAACCACGTACAATACCTAGACGAAGACCTACAGGGTTTACCTTTTGTCCCATGGTGTGTTACGCTTCCGTGTTTTCGGTTTTAGTTTCTTCTGCCTTGGCTTTACTAGCTACTACAAGCGTTACGTGATTAGAACGCTTACGTACCCGATATGCACGACCTTGTGGAGCCGGACGAAGACGTTTCAGGAATGCTCCACCATCTACGAAAATAGTTTTTACGTAGAGATCAGCATCTTCCAGCTTTACTTCTTCGCCGAATTTCTCCTGCCAGTTTGCAATTGCCGACAGCAGCAACTTTTCCAGACGCGGAGAGCCCGACTTAGGCTGATATTTTAAAATCGCCAACGCTTTGTTTACTTTCTGGCCACGAATTAAATCGGCAACCAGACGCATTTTCTGAGGCGACGTCGGGACGTTATTAAGTTTTGCGATTGCTTCCATTACTTAGTTGTCAGTTTTTGGTTCTTAGTTTTCAGTAACCAGTGATTAAGCATCCGTCAACTGAAGACTGCCAACTGTAAACTGGTTTATCGTTTTCCTTTGTCCTTTTTAGCGACGTGGCCACGGAAATTACGAGTCGGAGCGAATTCGCCCAGTTTATGACCCACCATGTTTTCCGTCACGTACACAGGGATAAACTTATTACCGTTATGCACGGCGAAAGTGTGACCCACGAAGTCAGGAGAAATCATCGAACGACGCGACCAGGTTTTGATAACCGATTTCTTTCCTGCTTCATTCATTACCTCCACTTTGTTGGAGAGGCGAAAATCAATATAGGGGCCTTTTTTAAGTGAACGTGCCATTATTTCTTCCGCTTGCTAATGATTAACTTGTTGGATGCCTTCTTCTTGTCGCGAGTTTTCTTACCTTTCGCTAAGAGACCCGTACGTGAACGAGGGTGACCTCCTGAGGCCCGGCCTTCACCACCACCCATGGGGTGATCAACTGGGTTCATTGCTACACCACGTACACGAGGACGACGACCTAACCAACGCTTACGACCGGCTTTACCCAGGCTTTCGTTCATGTGATCGGCGTTAGATACTGAACCTACGGTTGCAACACCATTGCCTAACACCATGCGAGTTTCGCCTGAAGGCAGTCGCAGAATTACATATTTTCCATCACGACCTACAATCTGAGCGTATGTTCCGGCACTACGAGCCAATTGGCCACCTTTGCCAGGCTTTAACTCAATATTGTGAACAATCGTACCGATTGGTAATGCAGAAAGTACGGATGCATTTCCTACTTCAGGAGCAACACCTTCGCCAGACAAGATCGTCTGACCTACGGTCAAACCTTGAGGAGCGATGATATAGCGTTTTTCTCCGTCGGTATATTGAACTAAAGCGATACGAGCTGAACGGTTAGGGTCATACTCGATTGTCTTTACTTCTGCGGCTACACCTTGTTTATCGCGTTTGAAATCGATAATACGGTATTTACGCTTGTGGCCACCACCGATATAACGCATGGCTCGGCGACCCTGATCATTACGACCACCTGATTTTTTCAGAGGCTCTAAGAGACTCTTTTCAGGTTTGCTAGCCGTAATCTCATTGAACGTCGGGGCCGAACGAAAACGGGTTCCCGGCGTAACAGGCTTCAACTTCTTGATTGCCATTGGGATTATTTGCTACGGTCAGGCTATGTCCTCCTATGCCAGCCTAACCTGTTCAAAACGCATCCTGGAGGATGGGGATGTTTATTAAATACCTTGATAGAAATCGATTACTTCACCTTCGGCAACAGTAATGATCGCTCTCTTGATGGTGGAAGTTTGACCAGTCGTGATACGAGTACGCGTGCTACGAGATTTTTTCTTCCCGATTTGACGGATCGTGTTCACAGACTCAACTTTCACACCATACATCTTTTCGATGGCCTTCTTAATTTCGACCTTATTGGCCTTAAGAGCCACTTCGAAGCCATACTTACCCTGCTCGTTCTGAGCCGTAGACTTTTCAGTCAGCAAGGGGCGAATGATGATGCTCATAATTTTTTGTCGTCAATCGTTAGGTACCTTTCGGACCAACGGATTAGTTCAATAATGCTTCGATTTTTTCTACTGCACCTTCAGCAATGATCACACGATCAGCATTCAGTAATGCGTAGGTTGTCAACTGATCTGCGGGAAGCACATTAGCTTTAGGCAGGTTACGAGCCGACAGGAATACATTGTTGTCAGCCGTTGGCAAAACCAGCAAAGTTTTCGCTTCAGCGATCTGAAGTGCATTCAGAACTGAAATGTATTGCTTGGTTTTAGGTCCTTCAAAAGTGAAGTTTTCTACGACTGTCACTACGCCTTCTTTCGCTTTAGAAGCCAAAGCAGACTTACGAGCCAGACTCTTCACTTTTTTGTTCAATTTAAAGGAGTAATCGCGGGGCTTAGGACCAAATACACGAGCACCACCTTTAAAAATGTTAGCTTTGAAAGAACCGTGACGAGCTCCGCCGGTACCCTTCTGACGCATCAGTTTGCGGGTTGAGCGAGCTACCTCCCAACGTTCTTTAGACTTGTGCGTACCCTGACGCTGATTAGCCAAGTACTGCTTAACGTCGAGCCACATTACGTGCTCATTAGGTTCGATTCCGAACACTCCGTCTGAAAGCGTTACTTTCTTTCCCGTGTCTTGGCCTTGAATATTAAATACGGACAGTTCCATTTTCTTGTCAAGTGCTACTATGAGAGTAGATTAAGGTGAGGATTCACGTTAATCCTATTTCTCAAGAATTACGAACGAATTTTTTGCACCCGGAACTGAACCGCTGATAACGATCAGGTTTTGCTCAGGATACACTTTAAGTACTTGCAGGTTTTGGATTTTAACGCGGTTGTTACCCATACGACCTGCCATGCGAAGACCCTTGAATACTCGTGAAGGGAATGAGCAAGCTCCGATAGAACCTGGGTGACGTTGACGGTTGTGCTGACCGTGAGTCTGGCCACCAACTCCACCAAAACCATGACGTTTTACTACACCCTGGAAGCCACGACCTTTAGCCGTTCCGATAGCGTCAACGAATTCGCCTTCAGCGAATAAAGTGGCGTCAATCGTTGCTCCTAAATCCAGAGATTGTTCGAACGTTTTGAACTCTACCAATTTCCGCTTGGGTGTAGTTCCGGCCTTTTTGAAGTGGCCAGCCAAGGGCTTAGAGGTATTTTTTTCTTTTTTGTCGCCGAAACCTAATTGAACAGCTTGGTAGCCATCCGTTTCGACGGTCTTTACTTGCGTCACGACGCAGGGACCGGCTTCAATCAGCGTACAAGCAACGGCAGAACCGTCAGCATTGTAGAGGCTGGTCATGCCAATTTTCTTCCCAATAATACCAGACATCTTCTTGATTTTTAATTGGTTATCAGCTCTCCCACCCGGGGGCCTCAGAAAACGGACTGCAAAAGTAGCACTTTTTCCGCTGTTTCCCGTATCAAGACAGAAAATCCCTTATATTTTTTTGAAAACCAGTAATGTACCGAGAAAAGAAAGCAGAGAGGAGACTTGCCTATGGAGTGCGTCAGAAGATTTCTACAGTACTATAGAGACACGCACCTCATTCCCTTTGCCAGGGAAAGCATCCTGTCAGCTTACTACTCAACTCTAAATAATTGGGCATTCAATGATTAGAGCCAGTAACAGTCCTGACGTTCAAAATCGGGAAATTGCCGAATTTTAACGTTGAATCGAACAACAATCGCTTGATAATCAGTAACTCAGGCAGTTCTGCCAACCACTCTGAGCAAATAGCTTTTTGTTCGATTCCTAAACAGAGTTGCAAAATAACAGCGTTTCTATTTGATAAACAAGTATTTACCTAAAGATTTTATAAATATTTTTGAAACGTCTCTATTCCCTTCTTTTTCTTAAAATTCTTCTATCTGAAAAAATTATCTATCAGCGTCTTAAACTAGTAATTTTCTCAGTTTCAATGTGTTGACTTTATGTTCGCCTTACGGCTCTTTTCTATTTATTGATGACCTTATCAATAGGCCTACTCTTTAGTGAAAAGGTGGTCGATTATACGCTGTATACGTTGCTAATCCGCACTATTCTGGCCATTGTTCGTATGAGTTAGTAAGGTATAGTTATAAAAAATCGGTAAGCCTGCTTTCGCACCCTTACCGATTCACTAGCGTCTATAAACCTATTCTTATTGAGCAATGGCCTCTTTAGCCATTGCGATCAATTGTTCAGGCGTTTTTGCTCCAGCTTCGGTTAATACCACTTCTCCTTCAAAATCAATGAAGAACAACGTGGGATAACCTCTTACGGGATAACGATCCAATAGCCTTGGACCCTCTCCCGATTCCATATCCATCTTCACATTAATGAAATTGCTATTATAAAACTCTCCCAATTGTTTATTGGGGAATGATTTCGTTTGCATCCATTTGCAGGGACCACACCAGGTTGTATACGCATCCAGGAAAATCATCTTGTTTTCGGCCCTTGCTTTCGCTAAAGCCTGTTTCCAGGTGCCGTGAAAGAATTGGATTCCCTCTTTTTTAGGTTCATCCGAAGCATTGGTTTGGAAAGTCAGCCCGGTTAGCAGCAGGATTACTACAAGTCGAAGTGTTTTCATATCGTTAAACAAGAAGGGATTTATCAGAATTAATAACGTGAAGTTCGCTGGGAAAAGTCTTTTGTCCAACTAATTAACAAATAAAAAGAGCCTTTCTTCCGAAAGGCTCTTTTTATTTGTTACTAAACTTCTTTATGCGTAAGTATTAAGCATTACCGGCATCACCAGCATCAGAATATCCTCGTTTTCGTCCTGCTCGTTCGGAACCAGAATTCCGGCCCGATTGGGTGCAGATAAACGAAGTTGTAACTGATTTGTGCTTAAGTTGCTTAGCATCTCAATCAGGAACTTAGCGTTAAAGCCAATTTCCAGATCATCTGCGTCGTATTCGCAAGTTAAACGTTCCGATGCTTCGTTGGAGTAATCTAAATCTTCGGCAGAAATTACCAGCTCATCTTTAGAAATCCGCAAACGAATCTGATGCGTCGTTTTGTTGGCGTAAATCGAAATCCGGCGTAAAGAACCTAATAACTCCAGACGGTTAATGGTCAGAATGTTAGGATTATTGACGGGGATTGCATTTTCATAGTCCGGGAAACGCTCATCGATCAATCGGCAAATCATTTTGATATTACCAAACGTGAAAAACGCATTGGACTGACTGAAGTCTGCCTTCACCAAAGTATCATCCGAAGGTAGGGTCGACTTTAGCAGGTTTAAAGCCTTCCGGGGGATAATCATCGTACTGGTATTCGACGATTTCAGATCCTGACGACGGTAACGCACCAGACGGTGACCATCCGTAGCCACGAAAGTAGCATTAGCCTCACCCAGTTGCAGGAACATTCCTGTCATGTTCGGACGCAGATCGTCTGTACTTGCTGCAAAGCTTGTGTTCGCAATTGCCTTGCCTAGTACTTCAGCCGCTACTTCGATGGATAAGGTTTTATTAACTGCTGGAACTTTCGGGAAATCAATCGGATTCTCACCGGAAAGTTTGTAACGCCCATTTTCAGAAATGATTTCTGTACCGAAGGTCTCGGCATCAATTTTGAAGGTAATGGGTTGTTCCGGTAAACCACGGAGGGTATCGAGCAATAATTTGGCAGGAACTGCAATAGAGCCTTTATCGGAAGATTCTACCTCTATTTCAGTAATCATAACGGTTTGTAAATCCGAGGCCGTTACGGTCAGTATAGTCCCTTCGAGCTGAAACAGGAAGTTTTCCAGAATCGGAACGATCGGATTGGATGCTACGACCCCGTTGATAGCCGCCAATTGTTTCAACAATGCCGAAGAGGAGACAATAAATTTCATTGACTATCAGAAGTTTAAACGAGTTTAAACAAAAAATTTCCGGATACCCGAAAATAGAATTTAGAGAGCGAAAGTACAACAATTTGTTAAACCTTATGAGATTTATTTACCAGTGCTAAAAACTTTACGTAGATTTTAATAACAGGCTTTCCTGAAATTGACTCAACTCCAAGGGATGTCTACCTTTGCTTTGCTAAAGAAGTCTGGTCATTTTTCCCCATTCTTCTCCTCAATGTAGATGAAGCTCTACTATCATTAATCTGAAAGTCAGAAAGTTTCCTGGAATCAATTAAGCATTATTATTTAGCCTTATGCCCTTTATACCTCATCGTTGTTTAGTACTTATTTTGGCTATTCCCTTGTTACTACTAGAATGTACACCGGCAGAACTTCAGACTCCCCCGAGCCCTGATGAAGAACTTGGACAACTCTTTGTGGATGTCCAAATGAAGGAGCTATTCCCTGACTCCAAGACCTTTGCGGATGCCGAGCCTCTGATTCCTGCTAAGCAGATTCTGAAGGCTTACGAAGAGGAAAAAACGAAAGACGGTTTTGATTTGCGAGCCTTCGTGAATCAGTACTTCCGTTTTCCTGATGCTCCCAACAGTCACTTTGTTTCGGATACCTCTCTTTCACCCGAAGCTCATATTAACGCCCTATGGCCTATTCTAACTCGCAAGCCTACGGGTGATGTGAAAGGGTCGCTTTTGTCCCTTCCCCGCAGTTATGTAGTTCCTGGTGGACGTTTCGGCGAGATTTATTACTGGGACAGTTACTTTACTATGCTGGGACTTCAGGTTTCGGAGAAAGATTCGCTCATAGAAGGGATGGTTTCCAACTTTGCCCATCTGATTCGTTACCAGGGTCATATTCCCAACGGAAACCGAAGTTATTACCTGAGTCGTTCGCAGCCTCCCTACTTCTCATTAATGGTGAAGTTGCTGGCCGAAACTCGGAATAATGATCAAATCGTGGTTCAGTATTTACCCGAAATGCTGAAAGAATATTACTTCTGGATGGGTGCAGCCAATGAGGATGATCTGAAAAAGACAAATGACCTCAAACCAGGTGAAGCCTATCGGCGGGTGGTTCGCCTTTCAGGGGGGTATAATCTGAATCGTTACTATGATGATAGTCCGACGCCACGCCCGGAGGCTTACAAAGAAGACGTCTCTGTAGCTCAGCATACAGGGCGTAAAGCCGAAGATGTTTACCGGGACATTCGGGCGGGTGCCGAATCCGGTTGGGATTTTTCTTCCCGCTGGTTACGCGACGGCAAGTCGCTGACCAGTATTCATACGACGGACATTATTCCGGTAGATTTGAATTGCTTGTTGTATGAGCTTGAAATGACGCTTTCGGAGGCTTATGCTCTGATGGAAGATCAGCAGCACAGTCAGAGTTTCAAGAATCTGGCTGAAAAGCGTAAAAAAGCCATTTTACAATATTTCTGGAATCAGGAGGATGGGTTTTTCCACGATTATGACTTCGTTGAAGAAAAGCAAACCCCTATCCTTTCGTTAGCAGCGGTCTATCCCCTTTTCTTTAAAATTGCCACTGACGAACAAGCTCAGAAAGTAACTCAGCGGCTGAAAGACGAATTTCTGCAACCCGGCGGGTTAACGACTACGTTAATGACTACGGGTCAGCAGTGGGACGCTCCCAACGGTTGGGCTCCTTTACATTGGATGGCTATTGTGGGTTTGCGTAATTACGGCCAAAAAGAATTCGCCGAAAAGGTAAAGGATGTTTGGGTAGAAGAAAATATCCGGGTCTATAAAGCGACGGGTCGTATGGTGGAAAAGTATAATGTATACGATATTTCGCTCTTGGGCGGCGGCGGTGAATACCCGCTTCAGGACGGCTTTGGCTGGACAAACGGCGTATTACTTAAGTTACTCTCAGAAGATAAAAAGTAATAATTTAACGTATTAAAAATAAGAATTTACCGAAGCGATCTGGCGAAAGTCCAGGTCGCTTTTTTCGTATACAAATGTTTCCAACGGCATTAATACGTTTGAATTAGCTATGCTTTCACGGCAGGCAAAAACCATAAATTTAAGCAATTTTTAGTAATCCTGAAAAGCATTATACCTAATCATTTTTCTACAAAACTTAACGATTGAAAAATTAGGTTTTTTCCCCGGCAATCATAAAATTGCCATTCGTTTGCCTTTGAAATAAGCACGGTATCAGGGGGTTTAACCGCATTTTTTCTCTCCTGAAAACCGAATATCAATCATTTTTAAACCTCAAAACAGGATGAATTTTTACTAGTTCTCCCGTTCACTGATTGATCTGGCGGTCCTTCCCGCTTTAAACCTATGAAAGTCGCTACCTCCCAACCCTTCTGCCTCATTTATTCGCTCTATCAACACGAGTACCTGGGCTATCTGTGGGAACCCTTTATTGTGCAATTAAATGACCGGAATGAGCTGACCTTACTTCATCAGTCCATCTCCTCTAAAAATATTGATGAATTTGCGGAACGACTCGACGAAGCTGATTTTGAACTTGTTCGACTGATCGACGCCATTCAGCAGGAAGTGGTTATCAAGAGGTTCAGTTCGAAGAAGACTACGCCAACGGATTTTTTTCTTAAGGTATTTGATAAGCATAAAGGCGATAAAAATCTTCAGGACTCCATCTGCCATTACATCGAACATCACCGGGCCAGGATATGTCCGCTATTACCCGGCAAGCGGGTTTTTGTGATGGGTAACGATGGCAACCCGATTCGTGAAGAAGTCGAGATTTTAGCCGAACCCGCCAGTGTTCGTTTTCATGTGATGCGAAACGCGGATAACACCCATTATTACCCTACGATTCGCCATCAGGGTGTAAAGGTAGAGTTTCAGCACCGGGATGCTATCTTACTCGGGGAAGACCCGGCGTGGTTATTACTGGATTCTAAACTCTATCATTTCAAGCCAGCCGTTGATGGAAAAAAGCTTAAACCCTTTTTCCATAAGAAGTTTATCGTTATTCCGAAAAGCATCGAAGAAGACTATTACCGCAAGTTTGTGTCTTCGTTAATCACGCTTTTTGACGTATATGCCAAAGGGTTTGAAATCCGTTCGGAAGTCTTCCGCCCTACCCCTTTACTGAACCTCAGCGAAGCTGTTTCAAGTGTAGATTCGGTAGCTGCGGCGAATGGGGCCGCTGTGGCTACTGATAACGACGTTACCCTGACTTTGTCCTTTCAGTACGGCGATTACAGTTTCCGGCTGGATAACTTCTCGCATACTTCCAACGTAAGTATGGAAACGCAGGGGAATGAATACATTTTTCATAAAATCAAACGGGATATCCTCAAGGAAAAGGAAACCGTTCGTATGCTTCGCGAGCGTAACCTTCACCTTAAAAACGGTCAGGTTGTTCTCCCTAAATCCGAAGCGTTCACCTGGATTCAGGATCATTATGAACCTTTGAAAGAGCAGGGATTCGTGATTAGTCAGAACCCGACGGATCATAAGCGTTATTTTCTGGGTTACTCTTCGTTGCAACTGTCCATTAATGAAAATCGCGACTGGTTTGACATTTTCGCGGTGGTTCGTTTTGGGGAATTTGAGATTCCATTTTTGCAGTTAAAACAGCTTATTCTGGATAAAAAACGCGAATTCAGCTTACCAAACGGCGAAATCGCAGTAATTCCTGATTCCTGGTTTACCCAGTATTCCGAGCTTTTTGCTTTTGCTAACGATCATGAAGATCAGACCCACCTCATTCTTCAGAAACACCACATCTCGCTGGTGCAGGAGTTACAGGAAGAAAGTCTGGCTGACACCATCATTAACCGTAAACTGGAAAAACTACGGGATTTCGAAGAAATTGAGGAATACCCCACACCTGCTGGCCTCAATGGAACTTTACGTCCTTACCAGAAAGCCGGGTATGACTGGCTTCGATTCCTGAATCAGTACCAGTTTGGCGGCTGCCTGGCGGATGATATGGGTTTAGGCAAAACCCTGCAAACGCTTTCCTTATTGCAATCCCAGCACGAGAACGGAGCCCGTGAAGCAACCTTAATTGTGATGCCTACGTCGCTGCTTTATAACTGGCAACTCGAAGTTCAGAAGTTTACGCCCCAGTTACGAGTGCTGGTTTATACGGGCACGTACCGGGAAAAAAATACAGAGTTATTCAATCAATACGACATTATATTAACCTCTTATGGCATTGTTCGGATTGATGTCGATTTACTAAAGCATTATCATTTCCATTACATCATTCTGGACGAATCTCAGGCGATTAAAAACCCTGGATCTAATATTTCTAAAGCCCTTAGCCAGCTTCAGAGCCGTCATCGGCTTATTTTAAGCGGAACACCGCTGGAAAACAGTACGATGGATTTATGGAGTCAAATGAACTTCGTTAATCCGGGCTTATTGGGCAGTCAGTCTTTTTTCAGAAACGAGTTTCAAATTCCAATTGAGAAAAAAGGCGACGATAAAAAGCGTCAGCGTTTGTACAGCATTATCAAACCTTTTATGCTGCGAAGACACAAATCGCAGGTGGCGACGGAGTTACCCGAAAAAGTCGAATCAATTCAGTATTGCGAAATGACGGAAGAGCAGGAAAAAGCTTACGAAGAAGCGAAATCCTATTATCGAAACATGATTTTGCAACACATTGAAGAAGAGGGGATTGCGAAGTCACAAATGGTAGTATTACAGGGCTTAACCCGATTGCGGCAGTTGGCCAATCACCCGCGAATGATTGATGGTGAATACGAATTCAGCTCCGGGAAACTCGAAGAAGTATTGGCCAAAATTGAAACTGTAGTGGGCGAAAAGCATAAGATTCTCATTTTTAGCCAATTCGTTAAACACCTGGATATCATTCGAACCGAGCTGGAAGAACGCGGATTTTCGTACGCTTATCTGGACGGAAACACACAGGATCGCCAGGGACAAGTGGAATTATTTCAGAATAACGAAGAAATTCCCATTTTCCTGATTTCGCTAAAAGCGGGGGGCTTGGGACTTAACTTAACTGCTGCCGACTACGTTTTCATTCTCGATCCCTGGTGGAATCCTGCCATCGAAGCTCAAGCCGTAGATCGGGCTCACCGCATTGGGCAGGATAAGACCGTTTTCACCTATAAATTCATTTCGCAGAATACCGTTGAAGAGAAAATTCTGGCCTTGCAGCATTCCAAACAACGACTGGCCAGCGAACTCATTACCACCGAGGATACCTTCGTAAAATCCCTGTCCCGGGAAGACGTGCTAACCTTATTAGCATAGAAATCAGGGATTTTACTTCTCACAACCTGACCACTGTACGTGAATACTGTGAAGACCATGTATCTTTGCAGCATTAAACTTACAGTGGTCGTGGCACGTCAGAAACTTCAATTTTTTGCTCATAACATCCAGGCAGATAATGTGCTGGAAGCTCCCAAACCCATCTTCCAAGAAATCAAAGGACAGTGGAATGAACGCTATTTCAAAAACAACAATCCCATCGTCGTTGAGATTGGTTGTGGAAAAGGCGAATACAGTAATGGACTGGGAAAACTCTTTCCAGAAAAGAATTTTGTAGGGGTAGACATGCGAGGCGATCGCCTTGCCCGGGGCAGTAAAGTCGCAATCAATGCGGGCCTTACCAATGTCGCCTTTCTCCGCACTCGGGTTCAGGATATTTATCAGTTTTTCGCGGAAGACGAAGTAGATGAAATCTGGGTTACCTTTCCCGACCCGCGTCCGCGTAACCGTGACATCAAGCGTCGGTTAACACATCCCCGTTTTCTGAACATGTATGCTTCCATGTTAAAAAAAGACGGCTTATTTCACCTGAAAACGGACAGCGATAGTCTCTTTGAATATACTTTAGAAACGCTGGAGCCGTTTGGCTGTGAAAACCTGACTCACACGTGGGATTTGTACGAATCGGATCTGAACATGCGTCACTTTGGAATTAAAACCAAGTACGAAGCCTTATTTTATGATCAGGGATTCAGCATCAAGTATCTGAGCTGTAATCTTACTCCTAAAGTCATCGTAAGTCCCCTGCAAATGGCAATGGATGCGGCTGACGAAGAAGTAACCTCCGATCTGGAAAATAACGTTTAGAGACTATCTAAAAGGATTTCCTTTCCTTCAAGATGACAGGTTGGGTGGTGTTTATTTTACCCACAGCGAAGGAGCTTACTTACCTTTCGTACGTATGAGATCAATACCAAAAGAGAGGGCGTGGAATCGAATATTCCACGCCCTCTCTTTTGGTAGCTCTGGTTTGTTAAACGCCCTGCATCATACTCAGTTTTCGATACATCCCTTCTTGCTGACCCAGTAACTCGGCATGCGTACCTTTTTCAATGATTCGGCCCTGCTGAAGTACTAAAATCTGGTCGGCATGCTGAATGGTACTTAAGCGGTGGGCAATGACCAGGGTGGTCCGATTTTTCATCAGACGGGTCAAGGCTTCCTGCACCAGCTTTTCCGATTCCGTATCCAGAGCTGAAGTGGCTTCATCCAGAATCAGAATCGGTGGATTTTTCAAAATGGCCCGGGCAATGGAAATCCGCTGCCGCTGTCCACCCGAAAGCTTTCCACCCCGATCCCCAATGAAAGTCTGATACCCATGCGAAGTCTGGGTAATAAACTCATGAGCGTTCGCAATACGGGCCGCTTCCTCTACTTCCTCCTGCGTGGCCTTACTTCCAAAAGCGATGTTGTTAAAAATCGTATCATTAAAGAGAATGGATTCCTGGGTAACAATACCCATCAAATCACGCAGAGAATGCTGGGTAACGGTTCGGATGTTAACCCCGTCAATCAGAATTTCTCCTTTGGTTACATCAAAAAATCGCGGGATCAGATCGGCAATGGTTGACTTTCCGCTACCCGATGAACCCACCAGAGCAACGGTTTGTCCTTTAGGAATAGTCAGGGAAATGTTTTTCAGTACTTCAATGCCGGGCTGATACTCAAAGGAAATATTCCGCAGTTCAATCCCCTGTTTGAAATCTTTGATCACTCCTGCATTCGGAGCATCCTCCACAGCCATCGGCGTATCCATCAAAGCAAAAATCCGGTCAGCGGAGGCCTTTCCCCGCTGCATACCCGAAATAGAATTGGAAATCTCCTTTGCCGGACGAGTTACCTGTGAAAACAGCACGATGTAAGCAATGAAATCTTTGGCATCCATCCCGCCGCTGCCTGATAACACCAGGCTACCACCGTATAACAAAACGCCTGCTACGACAAAGACGCCCAAAAACTCGGACATGGGAGAAGCCAGTTCCTGGCGATAAATCATATTCCGCCAGACCCGGTAATAGCGAGTATTCTCTTTATTAAACTTTTCCGCGATGAATGGTTCTGCATTAAACCCTTTCACCACCCGAATGCCCCCGAACGATTCTTCAATGACGCTCAGGATGTTTGCCATTGTTAATTGCACATCGGCAGCGTGTTCTTTCAGTCGTTTGCTCAGTAAGCCAATAATGGCTCCTGACAAAGGAATAACAATCAGTGAGAAAAACGTTAGTTCTACCGAGAGGTAAAAAAGCGTAATGAAGTAACCAATCAAGAGTATGATTTCTTTGAAAATGGCCCCGAAAGCCCGACCAATGGAGCCTTCTACTTCCAGGATATCCGTTGTGAGGCGGGCCATTAAATCCCCTTTTCGTTCGTTATTAAAAAAGCCCAGGTGCAGCCGAATAATCCGATCAAATACAGAAGAACGCAAATTTCGAATGGTGGCTCCTCTCATCTTCTCGATAATGCGACTGGAGAGGTAACGAAAGATGTTTGATAAAAAAACGGAACTGATAATAACGATGCAGACAAATTGCAGAGCCGCCATTTTACTGTGATTGACGGTTGAATCGTACAATTGATACTTGAACAGTTCGATGAAGTATTCTGGGTTGAAATGGAATTCGGGCTTGGCGACTACCTCGGCAGGCTTGACATCGAAAAGCACGCCTAACAAAGGACCAATCAGGGCAAAATTAAGGATACCAAAAATGCTTCCCAACAACGAAAAAACCAGATAGGGAGCTATAAAACGTCCTAAAGGTTGGGCATACTGCAGAAGTCTTAGATATGTTTTCATGGGTAAACACCAAAGGTTAGCAATGCGATGGGCGGATTTTCAGACCAATTTCAGGGAAGTTATGCACAAAAGTACACAGATACCTTACAGTTACTTCTACATCCAACCGCTCGCTCTTGCTTTTGTTCTAATAAATAATCCGAGTACGGTCGTTTTTTTGATACGCTGAGGCCCAATCAATCCTCCCGTCAGCGGTGCTTTTTAGTTAACTTGCCGCCTTTCTGAAGTAACTTCTACCATGAGTAACAACACGAGCATTCATAAATTTCTGATTGGCCTGAGCTTATTAAGCTCGTTTTCGCTGTTTTCCTGCCAGTCCGAAGAAGAAGTAAAACGCCAGCAATACGTGGCGGAGGGCTTCGAGTTATATAAAAACAGTTGCATGAACTGCCATCAGGCTCAGGGCGAGGGAATGGCCAAACTATATCCGCCCCTGGCGAATGCTGATTTTCTTACGGAGAAGAATAAAGCTTTGGTAATCTGTGGCATTCGTCACGGATTCCAGCAACCGTTGACCGTCAATGGCCAGGTTTATCACCAGACGATGCCGGGTAACGCCGCTCTGAAAGCCCTGGATATTGCAGTATTAACTACGTTTTTATACAATGAATGGGGTAAAGAGAAGAAAATCACGGATGTACAGGAAGTGGAAAAAGCTCTGGCAAAGTGTCCCTAATTATTCGGGCAGATCATTCACCTGCATCTGGCTGTTACGCACTTTTCCTAAACCATACTGTTTGAAATCTTGTGTAGCCACCAGACCTGTGCCATGGGTAACGCCCGTTGGCGTGCGGCTTGTGACGGGCCGATCTGTATAAATTCGTTTCTGATCGGGGCTCCAGAAAAGTTCGTCGGTTTCGAGCGTTTCCTGCTTGATTCGGTTTTCAATTCGCACGTTACCAATCATGCGATAAATATTCTGCATACGAATGTAACGACCTGAATCGGCTCGCAGCCAGGTATGCTCCGTTCCGGCTTTATCGTAAAAGTATAACTTGACCTCCTTCGTAAAAACGCGATCACCGTTGAGCATGTCCAGTTGAACGGGCGTTAACATACGAATGACTTTGTGTCCTGAGTCACTGTAAATCATCTGGATGTCATAGGTTTCCTGCTGCGGACCCAGGTAGGTCGCAGGCTTGCTTTGTTTTTCTTCTTCGCAAGACCCTAAAAAGAGCATACTCACAAGCATTAAGCCCGTGAGTATGAAATATTTAAATAGCTTCATGGGTTATGACGATTAGTCAACCACCTGACGATAGAACCAGCGGTCGCTAATGGTAAATCCAAGATTAAAGCGGAAGAATTGTTCCTTGATCACCCCGATGGCATCCCGACCACGCTGACCTACGGTTACGCCAAGGTTAGCATCCGAAAGACCCACTTTGGTTAAGGGCAAACCTAAACCCGCTGAAATACTGGCTTCTGTAATTCGCTGGCCAGCAATCGTATAGGGTAACTGACCATAACTTAAACCAAAACGATAAGGGATTCGGTTCCAGAAAGACGAAGAGTTCCAGGAAGGCGTATATTCTAAACCCGCTTTGATGTGATAACTATCTTTCAGATTCTGGTTACTCCGGTCAAAATCCCGGAATTGTGACCATTGTTCCATTCCGAAATCAACAGAAACGGCGAGTTTATACGGGTTTTCGAAGGTTACTCCTACTTTATAACCGCCGGGTACGGTAATGCGACCTTGACTGTTAAAACTCAGTGTATCCGTACCATTCACGACGGGTACATCGCCAATCAGCGTTCCAAGTGTACGAACGCGGGTAGTACGCAGGCGGGCAGGTAAGTCATAAGTACCGCCTACGTTCAGGTAACGTTTGTCGTTTAACTTGAATCGATAAGCCAGGCCGCCTTTCAGTAAAAAGTCACGGTGCTGGTCATTATCAGTCAACAGAAGCGTGTAATCGTTAGTACCATCTTTCACGGTACGAGTGGATGCTTCGCGGGTCAGGTTTCCAAACAGGAAAGAAGCCGAAACGCCAGCGTACAAGTTTTTATACACTCGAACGCCATTCACCAGCGACACTCGGTTGGTTCCGCCAGAGCCTTTGTATTCGGTGACGTAAGGATAAATGTCTCCGGGAATCTGGCCCGTGGTTTGACTCTGATAATCCAGATAACTATGGGGTGCGTAGTTAGCACTGATTGTCCAACGGCTATTCAGCGGAAAAGCCATTGCCAGGTAATTCAGCGTCCCACCCACTACCTGCTGGCTCAGATTGCCCTCACGCAGTTGTTTGGTTTGAATCAATGTGCCTACTTCCAGGGTGGTAATACGGTTTCGGGCTATTAAAGCTGGATTTAACCCATTAATAAACAAACCATTGGCATAACTAACTCCCGTTCCGCCCATCATTTGTTGAGCGGCTACTGCTCCACTGTAGGTTTCCCCAATACCGTAGGTTGAGTAAGGCGTGTTACCTAACCCTTGTCCCACCGCGTTCAGCGAACAGAGTCCAGAAATAACCACCATCGCATAGACCCGGCGGGAAACTGACGACTGAAGACGGGTAAAGATTGACTTTTTACACATTATAGTTTAAAATTCGGTATAGGCCCCAAAGGACCAGTTCGGGGGCTGCAAATATCGGTTCTTTCAGCCGAGATTCAAACAAAGGGGCATCACCACCGCATAAAATGACTTGAAAATCAGGATAAATCCTACGGTATTGCTCGATAATACCCTGTAGTTCTGCGATTAATCCATTCATTACGCCGCTTTGCATGGCGTGGGTGGTGCTCTTACCAACCAGAGACGGGAATTCTTGAGAAGGTTCAATCAGGGGTAATCGTTGTGTAAACGAATGCATCGCCTTGAATCGCATACGAAGACCCGGAGAAATCAGCCCACCATGAAAATTATCCTGCTTATCCACATAATCATAGGTAATGCAGGTACCCATGTCAATGATCAAACTATTCTGATCCGGAAATAGACCCCGGGCTCCCGCCGCCGCCGCTACACGATCTGCCCCTAACGTCTGAGGCGTATCGTACAACTTAGTTAAGGGTACGGGGGTTTGAGGGGTTAACCACACAATCGTAGCGGGCAAAAAGGCAAACCACGAACGGACGATTTCTTCCGAATGCCCAGTAGATGATATAATGAGCCGTTTAGGTTGCTTGGCCCTGACATAATTTATTAATTCGGCAACAGTGAAGCTTCCATGCGTCTCCTGCAGGATTCCGGCGGCATTGAATAGGCCCGTTTTAGCGTAGGTATTACCCAGATCTACCGCTATGGCGTACTTTTCTAATTTCAACTTTAAGCTTTGTTAGTCATCTTTGCCCTTCGCAATGAGCCTGCGAACTTCAAAATAGAAACCCGAAACTCAAAATAAAAGCCGTGTCTTCTCATCATATTATTCGAGATAAACAGGAACCTGCACTGATTATTGCCAATGGCGAAGCCTGTAGCTGGGATTTGCTGGCCCAATTGCTGGAATGGTCTCCCTTCATTGTAGTGCTTGACGGAGCCATTAATCGGGTACTGGAGCTGGGTATTAAAATTGACGTTTTACTCGGCGATTTTGATAGTAGCCTGAATCACGAAGAAATACGGCAGGCTCAGCATCCCATTGAGTTCGTGCACACGCCCGATCAGGAAAAAACAGATCTTGAAAAAGCCTGCGACTTTCTTATCGAACGCGGGCATCAGGCAGTTAATGTCGTATGGGCTACGGGCCGGAGAGCGGATCATACCATTACGAACATTACTAATATCGTTCGTTTTCGGGACAAAATTAAAATCGTTGTGCTGGATGACCACTCCCGCATTTTCCTGCTCGACCAGACGTACGAAAAATGGTATCCGGCGAAGACGCCTCTGTCGCTCATTCCGGTTGGAACGGTATCAGGCATTAGAACGTCTGGCTTGACCTATAATCTTTCGGATGAATCCCTGCAAATCGGGTACAGAACTGGTAGTAGTAACGAGGCCGCCCAGGACGGCCTCGTCAAAATTTCCTATACTTCCGGTGATTTGCTATTAATGGAATGCTGGGACTAACTTACTTCACCAGGTAAGTCATGCGGGTAGTGCCCACTCTTCCATCCCCGGAAGTCCCTTCCAGACGAGCCTGAATGTGAGTCTCGTGATCAGAATTCCAGAAGGTAACGGTGGCCTTGCCATTTTCGTCGGTTTTGATCCGGGGGTTCCAGTACAACGTAGGGCGGTAATCGGGGCGGTAGTTTTCGGGATTGTCTTGGCTATAATCGGGGCTATAAAACTCACGAACTTTGGCATACCCATTGATCGTTCGAATCAACTGCCCTGGTACCACTTCTTTGGAGGGATCGTAGCTACTGCTTCCACGTTTGGTCAGAATAGATATGACTCCCCCCCCTCCTCTTGAACCATAAATGGCCGCAGCAGCTCCTTTCAGCACATCCACATAATCTACATCCCGGGGGTTAATACTATTCACAATTTCTTTGTCTACCGGCATTCCATCCAGTACGAATAGTGGTTCCACTGCTCCATTAAAATTAGCCGCCCCCCGAATTTGAACCGTATAATTGAACCCACTCCCCGTTACTACCATTCCCGGTACTCTGCCCTGAAGTACCTGAAAAATGGAAATGGCTCCTGCGGTATTCATGTCATCAAATTTGACGGTATTATCAGGAGTACCGTAAATTTTTCGGCTATCGCTTTCCTTTACTTTTTTAGCTTTTACTGTAATTTCCTTCAAAAGTTTGGCCTTATTCAGACGCAATTGGCGAGCAATGTCCAGCGACTGGTTGGCTCGATTTAAGTATTCCATAAATTCATCCGCCTTCATTTCTACAGACTGAAAAGGAGTTTTCGTAATTCGAACCGTGGGTTGCGGGAAAGGATTGAGGGTAACACTAAGATTACGGTCATTTTTCCCGGCCACAGCCTGAATCATAACGCGGGTAGAATCGCCAAAACTCAGTTGATGAAATCCATAAGAACCATCCGCTTCGGCACTTTCTACCCGTATCAAAGTTTCCTGATTCGGTCTTCTCATTAATAAGGTTACGGCAATTGATTTTTTCTCAATAATCTGCCCCCGGGGCCGGGTTACTTTACCTTCCAGCGAAAAGCCCCGTTCGATCAGATGAGGGGTTGGCAGAGCTTCGCCTGCGTTCACCTGCTTCCAGACAAATCGTCGCCAGCCCTGAGTCATCAGTAATAAATCCAGATGGTAAATCGCATTGGGATTGTTAGGATTGAAATAATACCCTGGCTGCTCAATGCGGCCTTTCAGATCTGAACTCATGAGTAAGTACGACACCAGCGTTTCATCCGAAGAATCCGGTACCACCTGACCTGCGTCAGTCACTGCCAATGAGAATTCTCCCAGCACAGGCCGCCCCGTTCGATCTTTTGCTTCCAGTTCAAGCGTAACTTTTTCGCGGGGCTTGTACTGGGTTTTCGTAGGTTTAATACTCAAATCAAGGCTATTACCAGGATTATTCAGGTAAACCAGACGCTCGGCTAGCGGCTCCCCCTTTTCATCGAATAAGGTAAGATGCACAATGCCTCCTTCCGAAAATTTATTCCGGGGAATATTGGCGACGAACATACTTTTTTCGGTATTCCCTTTCGCCGTAGCCATCACTTCTCCCCGCATCTGAGCAAGCACATACAAGGGTTTGGGTGAACTTTTTGGTAACTGGTTGAAAACAAAAATTCGGATAAATTCTTTGTTGGAAAGGTTATCCACAATCAGCACGTGCCCCTCGGGTTGAGCAGCTGGCAGAGGTATTCGTTGCTGCGTATCTTTTAAAACGGCAGTATACGTTTTACCCGGTTTAGGCTGAAGGCTAATCCGACCCATGCCCAAATGTTCGGATTGAAAAACGGTAACCGTATCCCGATCATTCTCCAAAATAACGCCTTCTACGTCCACGCCCTGTCCTAGAGCGTCGACGGCTTTAAAAGCCACGCGTGACTCTATATCATTGACCAACGTTCCACCTTCGGGAAAAAACGTAAGCGAAACCGTGCGATTTATTTGTACCGCAGGTCGGTCCGTAACGGAAGGCTGATACACGCGAAACTCTTTAGTAAAGAAGAAATCTTCGTCAAAATTTCGCATCCAATTGGTATAGGCCCGCAGTTGATAGACGCCTTCTTTCAGGGTATCTGCCAGATAAAAATCACCTTCTGCCGTTCCACCCTGGGGCAGTAACCGTTTTTGAAGAAGGATTTTGCCTTCTGTCGCATTAATCAAATCCACGTAAAGGACTTTACTAACGGTATCGGACTGGTGGCTGGAAGCATCAAAGAGGTAACCCTTAAACCAGATTGATTCGCCGAGGGCATAGTACGAACGGTCGCAATGGAGATAGACTTTTTCTTGAGGAAATTGCTGATGATAACGATCAAACTGACTAATAATCCGGGTTAAGGGATCGTCGGCCACGAAGGCATAAACCAGGCATAAACTACCCAGCAGCAGAGGGAAGATTCGTAATCGCATAAAGTAGACCAAAGGTTAGGTTGAGGCGATATTACTAAAAAGAGCTGAATTTTAGTAATGGAAAAGAGTAAGGCTTGTACGAAACAAGTATTAAATGAAATTTTTCAAAAAAACTTCTCTTTTTTCGACATTTTTTTTGAGGTAAGTGAGTATAAATTTAAAAAACTCCACTCTTGTAAATAGAAGTAATTGTATTAGGTTTTGTTCAAAAATCCCTTTTTCTGTGAAGAAGGGATTTTTTATTTTCTTCCCAACCTAAACATTTCGGGCCATTATTAAATTTCTACTTTGAAGCCAGAAAAGCCAATAGTCGTTAGGACTGGGAATAATCCAGTGAACTAGTCCCTTATTCGCTAATATTCTTTCTGGAATACAATCTTACGTAAGCCCTATCGTTGAAGCCATAAGGTCTGCTTTGGTCTTCCGCTGGTTCCTTTGCACCTTTGCATTTATACACCTTTATTAGTAGCTATGTTTCAATTTCTCCCGGGTCCTTACAAGCAAATGATCCGTCAGATCTGGCGGTTTACTTTGTTTGGCTTAAGTTCCTTTCTGCTTTATATTCTGGCTGTTTATTTCAATCTGTTCAACCTCTTTGGAGGAATGCCCAGTCTTAAACAGCTGGATAACCCTCGTAATGAACTAGCTTCCGAGGTTATCTCTTCCGACGGGGTAGTTCTGGGTAGTTACTTTCTGGAAAACCGTAGTCCGGTTGAATTGCAGGATATTTCACCCAACGTTATTAATGCCCTTATCGCTACCGAAGACGTTCGTTTTGTTAAACATTCAGGTATTGACCCCCGAAGCATTGGCCGTTCCGTAGCCGGGATGGGGAAAGCAGGGGGCGGTAGTACGCTGACACAGCAGTTAGTAAAAAACCTTTTTGAAGCCCGCAGTGAACGTTACAAAGGGTTTCTGGGTGATGTTCCGCTAATTAAGTTACTCATCATCAAGACTAAAGAATGGATTACGGCTATTCGGCTGGAACGCCGGTACACGAAGCAGGAAATTATGCAGATGTACCTGAACACAGTCGAATTCAGTGATAATGCGTATGGAATTCGAACGGCTTCACTGCATTATTTCAGTAAAGAGCCCTCGCAACTTTCGGTTGAAGAAGCGGCAGTTTTAGTGGGGATGTGTCAGAACCCGGATCGTTTTAATCCTCGCATGCACCCCGAAGCTTCCAAAACCCGCCGGAATATCGTAATGCAGCAAATGGTGCATTACGGATTTTTGAGTGCTTCCCAGTTCGAAGCTTATCAAAATGATGCGATTGCCTTAAAGCTTAAGTCCCTGAATCATAATAGCAATCAGGCTCCTTACTTTGTGGCTGTCATGCGGGATCGCCTGTTGAAAGAAATTGAAGAGCTCAACCGCCAGCGTTCCAGCGACGATCCTCTGGATTTATACACCAGCGGTCTGAAAATTCACGTAACGATTGACTCGCGGATGCAACGCCACGCCGAAGAGGCCTGCATGGAACATATTAAAGAACAGCAACGCCTCTTCAATGCACACTGGAAGGGTCGTAATCCCTGGATTGACGAAAATGGTCGGGAGTTACGGGGCTTCATTGAAAACCGGATTGCCCCCCGCACCGAGCGGTACCGAACACTGAAACAAAGTTTCGGAGATGACAAAGAGAAGATTATGAAGGGCATGAATACGCCCGTTAAAATGCGAATCTTTACGTATCGGGGCGAGCGTGACACCACCATGACCCCGATGGATTCCATTCGGTATTACAAACGCTTCCTGCACATTGCCATGATGTCGGAAGATCCTAATACGGGTCAGGTAAAGGCCTGGGTAGGTGGTATTAACTTCAAGTATTTCAAGTACGATCACGTACGTCAGGCCCGACGTCAGCCTGGTTCTTCATTTAAGCCTTTCGTCTATGCTACGGCGATTGATAAAGGCTATACTCCCTGCGATATAGTGAGAGACGAACCAACCTGTATTGGGAACTGGTGCCCCAATAACTACGAAGGGGGAGCTTCGGGGAATAGCATGACGTTGCGACAGGCCATTGCAAAGTCCGTCAATACGATTTCAGTACAGTTAATGAAGAAATTCGGGCCGGAAACTATCATCGAATACGCTCACCGGTTGGGGGTTCAATCCGAAATCCCGAAGGATGTAACCATCTGTCTGGGTACGCCTGACGTGAATTTATTCGAAATGGTAAACTCATATTGTACGTTCGTTAACGGCGGCGTGGCCTGGAATGAACCTCAAACGCTCGTTAGTATTGAAGATCGATACGGTAATGTTTTACGGAAGTTTGAAACCACTACGCACGATGCCTTAAGTCCGGAAACGGCCTGGCGGATGGTTTATATGTTACAGGGAGCCACGCAGGAACCCGGCGGCACTTCCGTTCGTCTTAACCGCGAACCTTGCGGACAGAATAACCAAATTGGTGGCAAAACCGGAACTACTTCTAATTACTCAGATGGCTGGTTCATGGGGGTTACGCAGGGACTGGTAACGGGTGTTTGGGTAGGTGGCGACGAGCGTTCCATTCACTTCCGCACGGGTGCCCTAGGTCAGGGTGGACGTATGGCTTTGCCTGCCTGGGCAAAGTACATGAATCGTGTCTATGCTGATCAGTCCATTGGGTTGAAGAAAATACCTTTCAAAAAACCCGCCAACGATAAGATTTGTGACAATCCCTTTGGGGATCGCTCTTATGGAGATTCAACCATTGTGATTCCAAACGAAAAGCGGCCCGCTGACGGCGAATTACTCTAATTAATCAAAAAAGGCAGCTATTCGCTGCCTTTTTTTGTAACTATTCAATGCTGTTCATCGAATGGTAGTCATTGTCAGGTTCTGTTCAAAAATCACACAATTTTATCCAGTCCCTCGACCATTTCAAAATAATATTAAATTTTTTATATACTTATTTCAATAAAGCCCTCAGATTTTGCGATTTACCTCCCTTATTCGCTAGAATTGCTAATCAAGAGCATAAATGAGTAACCTCCCATTATTTCGGCCCACGAATAGTCGATATTGGCTTAGGTAAGGTACCAGAGCAAAATCCCGAATCTGTCCCGTCAGCAAGCCCCGCGAAGGTTTATATTCATTAAATTTCAACCTTGATTCATTAATCAACAGCGTCCCCCGGTTTCCATCCAGTCGCCCACGATCTATGGGCATCCCCCAAAGGTTCCCCCCTAATAAAATATCCGGTTTTCCGTCTTTCGTAAAATCATGAATCGCAATACCGAAAATCGGGCTGTTCTGAGCGTTACCGGGCAGGGCCTGCAACCGGAAGTTCCCATTGCCTTCATTAATCAGTAAACTCGTTCTGAATTCAACCGCTTTCTTTTCCAGAGTTCCCCGGCGTTGTGAAGCCGTAATGAGCTGATGAAAGGATTTCTCGGCGAACTTTTTATTACTCAACAAAGGCGTATTCCAGTTGGGTAACTGTTGTTTCCACTCCTGCCGCGTCGCCACCGGGTATTGCTCTCCATCCGCATCGGCCCTGGTTAATAAGGCATCCAAACTACCATTTCGATCAAAATCGTTGACTTGCAGATACATGGGTTGCTCCAGAGAAGCTTTGTATTCGGAATTCAGGCCCCAGTTACCCACCACAAAATCCATGTCTCCATCCCCATCCAGGTCGGCCTTTTTAAGAGCCGTCCACCAGCCTTCCGAATTAGGGATGGTCTGGTTATCTGAATACGTAAATTTTCCACCTCGGTTATAGAAAATAGAAATCGGCATCCATTCCCCCACCACTACTAAATCGGGGTATCCATTTCCATCCAAATCCTGCCAAATGGCATCTGTAATCAAACCAATTTTGCTTAAAACTTCGGGCGTTGCTGCTTTGAAAAAGCCTTTCTCATTTTTCAGCAGATAACTTTTGGGGGTAACTCCATACGTACCGGGTACGCTTCTGGCCCCTACGAAGACATCCATATCGCCATCTTTATCCACATCCGCCACTGCCAGACAGGAAGCGTTTAGGGAAATATCCGGCATTCGTTCTTTTTCAAACGTAAACGTCCCCTTTCCATCATTCAGGTACAGCCGAACAAAAGAGCTATCCGCCGACTGATTTCCTCCCGACGCCACGATTAAATCCAAATCATGATCCTGATCTATGTCCACGAAAACGGCAGCTACTTCTTCCGAATACTTATTTTCCAGAAAAGCCTTCTGCGTGCTGGGAATCCATTTTCCGGTCTTCGTTTGCAGTAATAACTGCCCCGCCTGATTCTTCACTCCGGTAATGAAAAGATCCTCCAGCCCGTCGCCGTTCACGTCGCCAACCGCCATTTTAGGTCCTTCTTTTGACAACGTTCGGGGTAAATACGGTTGCAGAGCTAAATCGCTGAAGGTATCTTCCTCATGCCGCACTTCCTGCTTCAGTAACTCCGCCGAAACATCGCTGAATAGCTTCACTATCTGAGGATTCGAAACCACGGTTTTCTTCGGAACGGCCTGAGCGGCTATTACCTCAAGCGTTTGTTTGGCCGGAACATTCCGTAAAGTTTGCGTGGTAAATCCCGGCCAGTTAATTACGATGGAATCAGCCTGGGTTTCTTTCTCCAAACCCACCAGTAACACGGGTTCCTGACTGGATTGATACCCCTGGTTGGGTTGCATTACCATTTTCTGCTGAGTATTACCCGCATAAATCCGAACTTCTGTGCCGTAACCAAAGGGATTGCCTGCCGGACCCTTGAATTTGATTTTCAAGGATTGAATTTCTTTCTCCTGTTCATATTCATTGCGGAACATACGGGCCGGCTTTCCCATCTGATTCACGATCAAATCCCAGTCGCCATCATTATCCAGATCAGCGTAGGCGGCTCCGTTGGAATAACCCGGTTCGGCTAAGCCCAGCCGTAAGGCCTGATTGTCGAACGTGAACGCTTTCTGGTTTAAGAAGGCAAAATTCGACTGAGGCGTCGTCGGCATCGCATCCAGTAACTGCCGCATCGTCAGTCGTGAGGTGGATTTGTCGGTTATTAGTTTTTCCAGAAAATCCAAATCCCGAACGTCCCGGTTGTTCCCATTCGGAATAAATATATCCTTCCAGCCGTCAGCATCCATATCAAACACTAAAGCCCCATGACTAATATCCGTTGCGGCGACACCCGCCATCCAGGCCCGATCTGAATAATTACCATCACCCCGATTTTGCTGAAGTGTATTATGTGGAACCGTTGGAAAAAGGCTTCGATTATCGCCAAACTTGACCTGTGTCCGGCTCCGAATAGCATCATCCGATAAAGCAGAAGTAGCCAGTACATCGGTTTGAGCGTCATTATCCAAATCACCCGCTACTATACTCAAACTTCGTTGGGGCGTGTGCAGAAAAGGCCGGGTTTCCTGAAAAAGTCCTTTTTGTTGATTCAGGTAAATCACATCTGTTTCCGGGAAATCCCGAGAAAGGGCAATATCCGGCCATTGGTCACCATTAAAATCGGCAATGGCTACGCCCGTTGTGGTCAGGCTTTCGGCTAATCCTGCTTTCAGGGATACGTCTATGAAAAGCCCTTTATCGTTTCGATACAGGCGATTGGAGCCGTTTGGCCAACTTTGCAGCGAGTCGGGCTGAAGAGCTTTGATTTGGTTATTCACTACGAAACAATCCAGATCGCCATCCAGATCATAATCAAAAAAAACGGACTGAACAGCCTGACGATTATTAGTTAAGCCCAGGGCCTGAGCTTGTTCGGTAAATTGAGGAATTCCATTTTCGGTCAGTTTCCCGGAATGAATGAATAACTCATTCTCAGCTTTTGGTCCGAAGTGACAAACGTATAAATCCAGCCAGCCGTCCCCATTCACATCGGCCATAGACACTCCAGCAGACCACTGTTTATTACCCAACAGACCTGCCGCTTCAGTAACATTCTCGAAACGCCAGCCCCCCCGATTGAGGTATAACTTGTTTTTACCTGAGGAAGCCGTAAAGAAAAGATCGGGTAAGCCGTCATTATTCAAATCACCAGCCGCAACGCCACCGGCTCCCAGAAGGCGTTCGGCTAATCTCAGAAAATTTTCTCGTTGAACAGAATCGGTGGGAAAGTCCAGATATAGGCTGTCCAGATTGGGAAGCTGGTTTTGAAAATCAAGGCCCGTTTTGTTCACGGAAACACCCACGAAGATGGGATCGTCGGGAGCCTCGTAAGGCCGCTTGCGTTCCGAACGCTGACAGGCAACGACGAACAGCATTAGCATACCGAAAATCCAATATTTCATGCGGGAGGGGAAAATGTTACTTTCGCAATTTACCACTCCGGGCTTAAAAAACGTAATTAAAGGGCTGCTTTCCCCGCCTAAAAAGCCAGATAAACAATGAATAAGCCTTTGCATCCGTTCTGGGGGCTTTGTTGGGTCTTAACCTGTATACACAAGGTGTGAGACGCTATGAATCGCTTATCTGCTGTACCTTCGCATTTCGAACTCCGCGTTCCGAACTCCGCGTTCCGAGCAAATTCCTCTAAATCCATTAATGCATGAAGATTATTCTGGCTCCTGATAAATTTCGTGGTTCGCTGACGGCTTCACAAGCTTGCGAGGCGATGGCCGCTGGGGTTCGGGAAGCATGCCCCGAGGCGATCATTCAATCCCTTCCTTTATCAGACGGTGGTGAAGGCTTTCTGGAAACGCTTGTTCAGGCTACGCAAGGTACTTTTCACGATGTTCAGGCACATGACCCCCTGATGCGAAATCTATCTGCCTCTTACGGTATTTCAGGCGATAGGCAAACCGCCTTTATTGAAATGGCTACGGTTTCGGGCCTGGCTTTACTGAACCCGAACGAATATCAGGCCACTCAAACCAGTACCTACGGAACGGGGGAACTCCTGAAAGCAGCTATCCAGACCGGAGTTAGTAAAGTAATCCTAGGCATTGGTGGCTCGGCCACGACCGATGGCGGTATGGGTATGGCTCAGGCCTTAGGCTGGCAGTTTTTTGACGAAAAAGATCAGTTACTTGAACCTACGGGAGCTTCATTAATCCTGATCCATCGCATCGAACCCCCTTCCTTTCTTCCGGAAGTGGAGTTACTCATTGCCTCGGACGTTACGGCTCCGCTGTTCGGGGCAACCGGAGCAGCTCAGGTGTACGGTCCGCAGAAAGGAGCTTCACCCGAAGAAGTCGCATTACTCGACAAAGGATTGCAGAATCTGGCCCAAAAAGTAGCTGAAAAAGGACTTGGCATAAGTTCTTTAGCAGAGGTTCCGGGAGCGGGAGCTGCCGGTGGTTTAGGCTTTGGATTAATGGCTTTTGCCGGAGCAAAGATTCGTCCCGGAGCAGCGTTAGTGATGGAACTTACCGGCTTTCAGGAAGTGTTATCTAATGCTGACCTGATTCTAACCGGGGAAGGTAAACTCGACGAGCAAAGTTTACAGGGCAAGCTGATTGGACGAATTTGTGAAACAGCCCAGCAACGGAATATTCCCGTACTGGCCCTGTGCGGAACGCTAGCAGCCCAGCCTTCACAACTAAAAGCCCTGGGGCTAAGTTATGCGGCCTCTATCCTCCGTTCACCCGTGCCTTTGGAGGAAGCTTTGCAAACTGCCGCCGAGCGACTCCGGGAAGCCAGCTTCTGGGCCGTTCATTTGTATTGTGTTGGAAAAAAATTGATTTGATCATTCATGGCATTTGATTATAAAACCGAACTCACCAAGATTCCTCATCAACCGGGCGTGTATCGGTACTTTGATGAGGAAGGAACCGTCATTTATGTCGGTAAAGCAAAAGATCTGAGAAATCGGGTGAGTAGTTACTTCCAGAATTCCCGCGATCATGATCGTAAAACCAAACGGCTGGTTTCGTACATCCGTAAGATCGAATTCACGATTGTTCCTACGGAATTTGATGCTTTATTACTTGAAAACTCACTAATTAAGCAATATCAGCCCCGCTTTAATATTCTTCTGCGGGATGATAAAATGTATCCGTTCATTTGCATCACCAATGAACGTTTTCCCCGCATCATTACCCTTCGCCGGGTTGATCGAAAATTAGGTACGTTTTTCGGCCCTTACGCTAACGTGAAGGCAATGCACAGTCTGCTGGATATGTTTGGACAACTCTACACCATTCGTACCTGTAGTTATGCCTTAACGCCCAGTAATATCGAAAACCGAAAATTTAAGGTTTGTCTGGAATACCATATCGGGCGTTGCAAAGGCCCTTGTGAAGGACTGGAAACGGAGGAAAATTACAACCGCAACATTGAGCAAATTAAACATATCCTGAAAGGCAACCTTCAGATTCCCAAGCAGTTTTTTCAGGAACAGATGGCTTCTGCTGCCGGTCGGCTTGATTTTGAGGAAGCTCAGGAGTGGAAAGAAAAGCTGGATCGAATTGAGAGTTTCCAGAGCCGCAGTACGGTTGTTAATCCAAACATCGGGAATGTCGATGTCTGTACGATTGTATCGGATGAAACGACGGCTTTTCTTAACTTCATGCGGGTAACCAATGGTTTTATTACCCTCACCCAAACGGTTGAAGTTAAGAAAAAACTTGACGAAACCGACGCTGATATTCTTACCATGTGGGCCTGGGAGTTACGCACGCAGTATCAATCCGAATCGAAAGAGATTATTTCCAACTTACCACTCACGATTGAGCTGAAAGGTATTACCAATACCGTCCCCCAAATCGGCGATAAGCGGAAGTTACTGGATGTTTCGCTGAAAAATGTATTATTCTTCCGAAAAGAAAAGAATGATCGTAAGGTAGCCGAAGACACGGCGGGTAACCCCAAAATGCGGGTATTGATGACGCTGAAAAATGATCTTCAGCTCAAGACGATTCCCCGCCACATCGAGTGTTTCGATAACTCGAATATTCAAGGCACAAACCCCGTTTCGGCAATGGTTTGTTTTATGGATGGCATGCCTTCCAAGAAAGATTACCGACATTTTATTCCCAAAACCGTTGAGGGCCCGAACGACTTTGCCACGATGAAGGAAGTAGTAGGACGGCGTTACCATCGTTTGCTGGAAGAAGAAGCCCCACTCCCCGATCTAATTATTGTCGATGGAGGCAAAGGACAGCTTTCGGCGGCCTGTGAAGCGTTAAAGGAGTTGAAACTATATGGTAAAGTTCCTATTGTGGGCATCGCTAAACGGCTGGAAGAAATTTATTTCCCGGAAGATTCCATTCCTTTATACATCGACAAACGCTCCGAAAGTCTGAAGCTAATTCAGCGACTGCGAGATGAAGCTCACCGTTTTGGTATTACGCACCACCGCGACCGTCGCAGCAAAACTTTCCTGGTAAGCGAGCTGGAAGATATTGAAGGTATTGGAAAAATCACGGCTACCAAGCTGCTTAAACACTTCAAAACCATCAAGGCTTTGAAAGAGGCGTCGTTTGAAGATATTGAGAAAGTAATGGGTAAGGATAAAGCCCAAAAAATCAAACATCATTTCGACACGATGAAAGCCTGATTTTTGTCTAATGCCTAACGATAAAGAGAGAGCTGGTAAACGCGATTTAACCCGAAGTTTGGTTTGGAAAGGGTAGAGACGGGACTTCATCGCCTCTGGCTCTCCCCTCCCGCAGTCGCTCGGCTCTAGCCGAGTGACCACCTAGCTCTAGGCCTCTGGCCGATAGGATCCAAGCCCATATCTAGTCACAAAACACGTTTATCAACCCAAAACAAGCTTTCTAATCTCGGCCAGAGCCCTGCCAAGTTACATCGTCACTCGACTAGAGCTGAGCGACTGCGGGAGGGTGTTAACAATTGGATGTTAGACGAATGATGCCAGCGAAAAAGCTGGCATCGGCTAGGCTGAAGTATATGGATTTGTCCCTTTCATTCTTTCGCAGTCGCTCCGCTAGAACCAGCGACTGCCGGAGACTATGTAAGGTAGGAAAAGCCGTTTGACCCAAAAATTTGGCAATGAAAGGGTAGAGACGCGACTTTGGACTAGCCCCAAGAAGTTGGACGGTTGTTTTAAAAGCCAGCGTTGATGCGGAAGTCTACGGGACTCATACCCTGTAGGTTCAAACGGATTCGCTGGTGATTGTAATAGTGAATGTACTGCCTGATGTCTTTTTCTAAAGCCTGGATACATTCATAACTGTTAAGGTAAAATAACTCACTTTTAAGCGTACCAAAAAAATTTTCCATCACCGCATTATCCAGACAATTCCCCTTTCTGGACATACTTTGGATCAGACCCTGCTTTTTCAGTCTTCTCTGATAGGGTTTCATCTGATATTGCCAGCCCTGGTCCGAGTGTAACAAGAGCCTCGTAGGAGCAGGCAATTTAGCTAAGGCCTCTTCCAGCATCCGACTTACCTGTTTAAAATTGGCTCGCTCCGAGAGATCATAACTGACAATCTCACCATTGTAAAGATCTAGTATGGGGGATAAATACAGTTTTTGAGCACCCACTTTGAACTCGGTGACATCGGTCACCCACTTGGCAA
Source organism: Siphonobacter sp. SORGH_AS_0500 (assembly GCF_031453245.1). Lineage (NCBI taxonomy): Bacteria > Pseudomonadati > Bacteroidota > Cytophagia > Cytophagales > Cytophagaceae > Siphonobacter > Siphonobacter sp. SORGH_AS_0500. The sequence goes on along the minus strand of NZ_JAVIYT010000001.1, from coordinate 691,672 downwards.
AAGGCTTTTCTGCTGTAAACTCCCGATTCAGTAGGTTGGGAGTGGTGGGAGCCTTTTCTCCCCGATAGGACCGGTATTTTTTGAGGCGAATCCGGCTTCTGAGCTGCAACTCTCCCAAGAGTTTGAACACCGTTTTATGATTGAGCGTATAGCCTTCTGCCCGTAGAACAGAGGTCAGGCGTCGGTAGCCATAGCGTCCCTGATGTTGCTGATAAAGCTGGCTCAGCCGCTGTTTATGGGGAGCATACTTGCCTAACCTATCCCTGCTTTTGAGTTGATAGTAGTACGTACTGCGGGCGAGCTGAGCGGCCCTTAGTAGCAGCGATAGATCATAATCAGGCCTTAATTCATGCACAATCAGGGCTTTTTGCCTTTTTTCTGGGCCTGAATCAAGGCTCGTAACTTTTTTAGGTAAGCCACCTCCGCCTGCAGTCGTTTATTCTCCTCAACGACTCGCTCGTATTCACTGGCGGGCACTCGACTCGATTGGGATGAAGCCATAGGGGGGAAATCGTTAAGCTCATCGCTCTGCTGGGGGTAATTTGCCAGGGCCCTGTTAATCCAACCCCGAAGCACACTAGTCGAGCGAAGAGAAAAAGTCAAACAAACTTCCCGCAAAGATAAGTCTTGAGTCAGAAAAGCGGCAACGGCGGCAGTTTTGATCGATTCGGAATAGCGATGTTGATGCGAAACGCATGCCAGAGCCGATGGCCCAAAGGCTTCATACCCATCGATCCATCGTCGTAGCATGGACTCGTGAATACCGTAAGCTCGGGCTAGGGCGTGAATCGATGCTTTACTCGACTTGGCCGCTTCCACCGCTGCTTTCTTAAAGGCATAACTATACTTCTTTTTCTTTTGCATTGCTCCTTTCAGTTAATGTCTAACTTTTCGGGGGCAATCCACTTCATCGCGTCTCTACTTGGGAACCTGTGAGGCAGGCAGCTTCATCAAGGATTTTGGTTTCAAACATAGAGACGAATTACGACCCTGGAGCGAGATTCCATCTCGTTCCTTCAATCAAGCAGATTCTTGCCTGCCTTTATACCCCCAAGGCTGGCATCCATAGCGAAGTTCATTTGTGAACTTAATTGAAAATGAGGGAGTCCTTACCGCTTCATAGCCGTCTCCTACCACAGAAGGCCTCTTTCTTCGTTCGAGATGACAGCGGAAGAAGTACGTTTATAATACCCCCAAGAGCGAACCAGAGTTGACATTAGCGTTCGACTTATAAATCTTAGATAGCTCCAGAAAAAGCTAGTTATGGAGCTACGCTCTACAACTGGCTTTTGTTAGTTTAGAAAAAAAGGCATAATTCCAGACTTATTAATCTCATTTCTGGAACTGACTTTTGTCATTAGTAAGCTCATGGAGCTACTGTAGTTTTGTGTTATCAAACTGGTAATCAAAATGGTACGCACAGAACTCAATCATACAGCACAGGGTATTAATCTTAACCCTACCTCCCCCAGTCTCTGGAATCGTTTCATCGCTTTTTGCGATAGTCAGGAAGTCGAAAATCACTGGCTTTGGGCCGGAGCAACCGTAGCCATTCAGGGTTGTATCCTAACCCCTCTTTTGCTATGGACCATTAATTATTTCGGCCTCGGAGATGGTTATTTACTCGTCGCTGTTATTTCTATCTTCAGCGTAGTAGTGCCTAATCTTTCGGCTTTATCAACGAAAACTATACTGCCTATTTTTGCCACGAGTTTTCTTATTCACGTGGGCATCATTCTTAGTACTTTACTTACCCACGCTTAGTCTATTACACTTCACAACTCAGGCCACTTCTACCTGGAAGTGGCTTTTTTGTAGTAAACCAAAAGAGCCTTCACAAGGAAGGCTCTTTGGACTTGAAATGGTCTTTGGACTTAATTGCGTTGGCCACCACCTGGACGGTTTCCAGGAGTACCGCTGTTGTTTTGCGGGGTTCCTTGTGGCTGGCCACCGGGCATTCCACCCCCTTCATTTCCATCACCGCCTTTGATATCGTCGTTGTTCACACCACGGCCCTTGCGACGGGGTTGTTGGTTGAAGCTCATTTTACCGATGCGATAGCTAAACGTTACCCGAACACCCGTGTTGTAACGAATATTAAGGGTTTGTTGGGTAAATACGGGTGAGGTATAGCTGCTGCGAACCTTGAAACCACCGAAATTCAGGAAGTTCTCGAAACCAAAACCTAAGCTGGCTTTTTTGTCGTTGAATTCTTTCCGAATCCCCAGGTTATAGAAGGCCATTCCACCTCGGCTACCCTGCAAATCGATATCCCGACCGCGAATAAAGCCGAAGCCTTGCATGGCCCAGTTGTTCTTCATCGTGAGTGAGACGTTGAAACGGCCCCCAATCACCATGCCCGAATTAGAAGTACTTAAAGTGGTATTACTGCCGTTACTCAGCATTTTATACTGCATGTCCAGACTACCACCAATAGAGAATTTAGAGGTAAAGTTAATGTTTCCGAAGATGTTCAGGCCCACCGATTCTTCCCGACCAATATTACTTGAAGTCGTTACAATCGCGTCACTTGATACATTCGTTAAGGCTGTGTTCAGGATATTACCGTAATCAGTTCCTGCAAAGATGGTCCGAATATCAGAGGCATTCGAACGAACAGAAGTAATAGAATTACCCGTGTATCGATAGAAACCGCTAAAGTTCAAATACGTTTTATTGATGGACGTACTCCAGGTCATTTCGTAATTATCCGTCAATTCTGGTCGCAGATAAGGGTTACCCAGGCTGATGTTCAGCGGGTTCGCCAGATTTAGGTTAGGGTTCAGCGACTGAATACCCGGACGTTGCAGACGACGGTTATAGCCCCATTTCAACGTACTGTTTCCAAGCGTTTTAGACAGGTTGATGCTAGGAACCAGATTGGAGTAATTTGGAATATTCAGAGCGTCAAAACCTGTACTGAAATTACCCGTAATGGAGGTATATTCATACCGGGCACCCGCTTTAAAATACCACTTATTGTTCGTTGAATATTGGTAGGTCGCATAACCCGCCGCTACGTTCTGATCATAATTCAACTGGTTGTTGGTCCGGCTAGTATCCGTACGGTAGGCTCCGTTTTCACCCTGAGCGATAAAATATTCGTAGTTACTCTGTACCTGACGCAGAATTGTTTTCGCTCCTACTTCAAACAACTGGTTTTTACCCGTAGGCATCTGGTAATCGATCTGAATTGTCGATTCCTGGTTGTAACTATCGTTGTCGTTTCTCTGACGCGTCCCTATCAGTCCTTCGGCATTAAGTGAATCAGCGATGTAATTATTAGTTCGGTTGTTACGGCTAAACTGTCCCGAAATACTCAGCTCTTGTTGAGGCTTGAAGATTTTGGTATAGTCTATGTTCGCATCCAGGGTTCCCGATTCATCCTTTGAATCAATTTCCCGGCGGTTGGTCGTTGCTAATACGCCACCCCGGTACACATTCGTCAGCAGATCCTGCGTGTTCCAGCCATTGCGAGTACCGAAACGGATATTACCAGTCAACGATGAATTTTTAGAAATATCATAATCCAGGCCTAAAGAGTAATTACCAAACAGGTTACGATCCAATGTATTGGCCGTCTGACTCGTCAGCGTTTCTACGCCATTACGCGTAGCCGTCTGGTTATTTTCGTTTTTGCCTTTTATGTTATAATTCGAGCGGCCAAAGCCGTTCAGGGTAATTCCAAGCTTGCCTTTGCGATAACTGCCATTCAGCCCTAAGTTAGCTCCCCGGTTACCCACACCTGAATCAATGTTGAGCGTTAAACCCTGTAAAGTATTTTTCTTAGTAATGATGTTAATGATCCCGCCCGAACCTTCTGCATCATATTTTGCCGAAGGAGAAGTAATCACTTCAACAGTCTTAATCAGGTCAGAAGGAATTTGCTTTAGGGCATCTCCAATGTTCTGAGCCATGATGGTCGAAGGCTTACCGTTGATAAGTACACGTACGTTTGAATTACCCCGTAACTGTACGTTACCATCCAGGTCAACGGATAGCATCGGTACTTTCCGAAGAATTTCCGTAGCATCGCTCCCCCGGGAGGTAATATCTTTCTCGGCATTATACACCAGACGATCCACTTTCTCTTCGACCAGTTCCCGCTGACCTGTTACGGTTACTTCCTGTAAAGTTCTTGTGGTAGGAGTTAACTTAACTACTCCCATATCGAGGTCTTTACCTCCTGCAACAGTTACATTATCAATCGTTTTTGAATTAAACCCAATGAAAGTAAAAACCAGTTTATAAGTACCGTCTGCCACGCGATTCAGGGTAAATTTCCCTTTATCATCCGCTACAGATCCGTCTATAGGCTTATTAGTAGCCTTGCTGTATAAGGCCACACTGGCGAATTCCACTGCACTGGTAACGGTCGAATCTACGATGAAACCCGTAATCTTGGCATTACCTTTAGGAGTCTGATCCTGAGCCGTTCCCGGAATGGCCTGAGGCTGTTGCCCCGGTTGGGAAGCTCCAGGAATCTGGGCAAACGCCGATCCAATGGAAAGAATGGAAAAGAGAAAAAATAGATACTTAATCATGGCTCGTTTAAAAAATAGGTTCATAGCTGTGCGTATCCAAATGGATAAGGTGTGGTTACTCTAACAGAAAATATCAGGAGGTTTACTCAGTTTATTAATCCAGTTGTGCCAGGATTATTCGTCCAAAAATGTTGATAACAATCTGATTACTGATGTAAACTCGACGAAAGGTTGTAGTTCATAGATCAACCTACAGGAGGCATTTTGGAGATTAAATCCTGATTATCAAGGATGAAATAAAAATAATATTGTACAAAAGGGAAGAGTCCCGCGACCAATTCATAGAAATCATCGTCATTTTTAAAAGCTCAATTTCAGACTAATGCCTAAGTATTTTTACAGTTAATACATCTATGCCACCTCAATTAATCAGGCTAATTTTTCAGGTAACTAAAGAATGTAAATGATTTTCGTACATTACTTCTTTCAAAGGACCTTATATGAAGCATTCTTACTGGTTTTTGCTCTTATTTCTGGGGAATGGAATTGCTCAGGCCCAACAACGGGCTCAGTATAGTCAGTATATGCTTAATGCTTACGTGCTTAACCCAGCCGTAAGTGGACTTGAAGATTTTATTGATGCCAAAGTAGGGTATCGTAATCAGTGGAGCGGTTTGGAGGGAGCTCCCAAAACGTTTTATGCTACGGCTCACGGAGCTCTTGATAAGGCCGACCGAACCAGTTCCTTAGCCGTTCGCGGGCCTAATGGCAGGCCACTTCCCCGACCCCGGGTTTTTCGATCTCAACCCGCTGCTCCTGGGCATCATGGCATTGGAGGGATGGTTCTTTACGATGAAATGGGCCCTACTTACCGTACTTCGTTAACTATTAGTTATGCCCGTCATATTCCATTGAATAATCGAATCAAATTATCTGCTGGCCTGGGCACTGGCGTTACCCAGCATACCATTGATTTTGATCGCCTGCATCTGCTAGACCCTTCCGATCCCGTTTTACAATATGGGAAACAAAGTGTACTAATGCCTGATCTATCGGCTGGGGTATTGCTCTATGATCCTCATTTTTACGTGGGCCTGTCAGCAAGCCAGCTACTTTTCAAAAATATCCATTATCGTACTTCAGGTCAATCAGCCTATGAGTGGTTAGGCACCCTCTATAATCATTACTTTCTAACGGCGGGTTATCGCTTTGATGTTACTGAAGATTGGGCATTCCTACCCTCCCTATTAGTTAAGTCGGTTAGACCCGTTCCTCTTTCGTACGATGTTAATGCCAAGTTTTCCTATCAGGATCGGATTTGGGCCGGGCTTTCCTATCGCCACAAAGATGCCATTGTAGGTCTCGTTGGCGTTAACATTAACTATCAGATCAATCTGGGTTATTCGTATGACTTTACGATGTCAAATCTTCGAAATGTATCTCGGGGCACGCATGAAATAGTAATCGGGATTATGCTGAATAATCGTCAGCGAATCATTTGTCCACGATTGTTCTAAAACGAGAAAACCCGCTTCATCGGCGGGTTTTCTCGTTTTACTTGATCTGCTGATTAATATTCCCACAGGTTGTGTTCCCACTCCATGAGTTTATATTCCAGTTGCTGAGCTTTCACCAGACCTTCTTTCTCACCACCATAAATCTGTGACAAGTAAGCGTTTTTAGAATTTGACTGCTTCAGAATTCGAGAAGAGAATAATCTCAGGTCGAATGCATCAGCCATGTTCAGGTGTCTGGCATTATTCTGGTTATTATACCAGATGAATTTGGTTGGATTGCTACGGAAGTACTGATCTACATCGCGATAACGGAACGTAGCAACTTCACGATCCAGACCCGTAGAAGTTTTAGCCGCTGGAATAATTAACGTAATGGACTTCATGTCATAGTACTGACGTGAACGACGTTTGTCAAATACGTAATCTTCTTTCAATTCCAGCACGGTGATGTCCGTTGGAAAGTATTCATAAGCCGAGTTATCATTCGCGAAAGAAGGCTGATCAAAACCGTTAGAGTCGGTTTTTGCAGGTGTACTACCACCCCAGCCATCATCTACACCCCCAGCGGGAGCCGCAGGCTTTTTAGCAGCAGCGGGTTGCTTTTTATTCGCAGCATCGCCCCAGCCATCATCACCACCAGCCGGAGCAGGATCGCCAAAACCAGCTGCTTTTTCCTCGTCTGAAAGTCCGGCACCGATCCCTTCCATTCTCAGGTTAGCCTGGAATTGTTCAGGAGTCAGCTCCGTAACTAATGAATCATTTTTATAGGCTTTCAATACACCCGCTTTCATTCCATCAATCAGGTAACGAGTTACCTCGTTGTTGGTTGAGAAAAAAGGCTGGTTTTGAATCTCCTGTAAGTCCATCCGACGCCAAAGCGTTGTTTTGAACATAATGTCCTCATCATCAATCGGACGGAGAGATTCTGAGGTACGGTTACGTTCCGCCATTGAAGCCCGCTGGCTATTCATCGAAGCTCCCTGTCCCCCTCTTAACACCTGATTTTGCGTATTTGGAGCAGGCTGTAAATTGGCCGGAGGGGCTTGCTCTGGCATAGGGGTAGGCTCTTGAGCATAGGTCGCCCCTGCCACCACCAGTGACAGCATCAGACCCCCAATTCCTTTCAATTTTGTCATGGCAACGTGAATTTTACGCCGTTAGTTTAATGGAACAGTAATAGGTTCGTTAATCGCTGTAGTCGAAACTTTACCCTGGAAATTCTGACGTTGATAGCCTTTTACTTCAATCACGTAACGATCTCCAGGTTGAGCCGTTGCAGCCAGAGAAGCAATGTTACCCTGACCCACAGGACCAGCTACTCGCTTCGAACCACGGGCTAAGGAAATTTGAACATCACTTACCCGGAATTTAGCATCTTCAGGATTAGAAGCAGCAAAATCTTCATCCGCAATGGCTCTTACTTCCAGTACACGTAACTGGCTGGCTCCAATGCCCTTACGAACATCTAGCTTCGCTCCATTACCAAACGGAACTAACTGAGGAGCTGGTACACGACGAACATTAAATTTTTCAGTACCTAAGGTATTACCCATGTTTACTACGTTCAGACTTACCTGACGACTGTTCGGAACAATGGTAACTTTTCCTTGTCCGCCCGCAATGGTTTCCGCTCCTTGTGCATTAAAGGATGGATTCCACATGGCTCCCATTTGAGGGCTTACAAATTGCAAACGGTTTGCACAACCCAGATACAGAGGAGGTAATGAAGCCGATTGAATGCTGTAAGAAGGTTTCGCTACAAAATATTCACCCGTAACCGTGAAGGTTTTCATCGCACCCGTTGGATCAGGATAGTTAACCGTAGCTGTGTACGATTTCTTGGCTAACCCATCAGGACCATAAGCACCGCCCTGAGCCGTAAACTGAATCTGACCGCGACCATCTTTCATGGGTACCGCCGCTCCGTTAAAGCTCATGCGAGGAGTAATGGCTGAAGAAGTAGCAGCTACGTACATTTCAGCTTCGTACTTCATACCTGCCACAACCGTACTGGACTTAGCAGAGATAACTGGGAAAATCTTATCAAACTTGATTTCTTTCAAACCCACTTTCGCAGCTAACTGGTCCAGAACCGTATTCTCGTAACGTAATACTTCAGACTGTTTCTGGCTTAATACCGCCAAAGCCGCAGGAACTGGGGTTTGAGCGAAATTCAACTCAGCAAAATCCTTATTCCGTTGCTCAGAGCTTTTGCTGGTAATAGGATCATCTTTGGCATCCAGAGCTAAAGGACCAAACTGTGTTCCTTTATCAGCATAAGCCTGAAGATCTGTTACGTACTTGTTAAGTTTATTTTTCAACTCGTACGCCTTACCATCTTCGTTTGTTCCTACCATTAGGATAGCAACTTTGTCTTCTTCTTTAGGGTTAACTAAATTTCCCTGGTTGTCATATCCGCCGCCCGCTTCAATCAGTTGCATTTTCAAGGCGTCCAGATCATTATAAATGGCAGAAGAAATTTTGCGAACCGCGTCTGCTTTTGCCATCACATCGGCATAAAGGCTTCCGCTTTCTGCTGCTTTATCCTTAATGCCCTTAACTGATTGTTGATTCGTAGCACTAGCGGTACTATTGGCGGACTCCAGACTTCGGTTTAACAAAACGAATTTGTCAATTAAAGCCGAACTTACCTGCAAAGCCAGCATTGCCGTTAGTACCAGGTACATCATCCCGATCATTCGCTGCCGGGGTGTTTCTTTGGCACCTGCCATATTCCTTATTTAGTTTTTCAGTGTCAGAAAAAATGAGCATCAGTGTAGGAGAATCACTGACTATTGTACGCCTTTCATGGCCGACAACATACCGCCATAAATATTATTCAGCGACTGTAAATTGTTGGTCAGACGGCCCATTTCATTCTTGAATTGCTGGGCATCTTTAGAAGCTTCCTGCATATTATCCATAGCTGAAGCCAGGTTACCGTAGAAAGCATTCATTGCTTTCAGGTGTTTCTGAGTATCCTGTAATTCAAGCTCATATACTGCATTCAAAGCACCCATTGTCTGCGTGATTTGCTGGAATTTCACGCGGTATTCTTTAGCATCCATGGTTGCTGAAGCCATATCAGACATAGCCGTTACAGCTGTTCCGTAAGACTTGTTCATTTCCTGTAATGAACCCGCAGCAATCTTCACGTTTTTCGCGTATTCGTTAGTAGCTACCGTAGCGTCGGTTAACTGACCAATTTTACCAACGGTATCCGTCAGGCTACGTAAGCCTGTACCTAAGTTATTAAATACGTCCGGCGTCACTTTCGCGTTAGCCAGCATGTCATCCATTTTAGACATTAATCCCAAGTTGGGAGAAACGGCTACGGGAGCAGCAGCACTACGCGTAGGTAATTCGCCTTTATAGTTGTCATCTAATTCAGGATATACTTTTTCCCACTGATACGAGTTGTCGGGGGCAACAAATTGCTGAAAAGCGAACAGGAAGAAGATAACAGCTTCAGTACCCATTCCGATGGTCAGCATCGTATCGGCACCTTCACGGTGTTGGATTTTAAAAAGGGCCCCCAGAATTACAACAGCGGCCCCAACGCTATAAATTACTGGAAGAATTTTGTCGAAGAAGACGCTACGTTTCGCCGCCATGAGTAAATAAAAAGGTTTAAACGTGAAAAGGACTGGATTAAATCTTTAAAAAACAGCTCTTTTTAAGAGATGGTAAAGGGATAGCGGTTTTAAACGCATAGAAAAGCATCTATCTCAAGAACCCATGAAATAGATGCTTTTATGAAATTCTAACGGAATTCTCTTCCTGAAGACATACCCAGGTGTTGCATCACACAACGGAAGCCAATGTAAGAGCGACGAGCATCTTTATACTCCCAGCTTCGGGTACCCGTTTCAAGGAAGTAAGCTACGTCTTTCCAAGAACCGCCACGAATTACTTTGCGAGGCTCGTCATCGTTGATATTATCGGAGTTCAAATCCCAGGTAACTACGGCAGCGTTATCAGCCCAGGCATCCAGACACCATTCAGCTACGTTACCAGCCATGTTATACAATCCATATTCATTAGGGTTGTACATGTTAGCAGGAGCGGTATAAGCATAACCATCCGCGTCGTAGTTACCACGCTGTGGTTTGAAGTTGGCCAACATACAACCTTTGCCATTGGCTACATAAGGGTTACCCCAAGGATACTTGGCACCAGCCTTACCACCGCGGGCAGCCCATTCCCACTGAGATTCCGTGGGTAGCTCAAACCGAGGCATGGCAGCCTGGTTTTCATTAGCCCGGTAATCGTTCAGTACTGAGGTACGCCAGCGGCAAAAGTCACGAGCGGCATCCCAGCTTACGCCAACCACCGGATAACGGTCAAATGCAGGACTAGAGTAATAATACTCCGTCATGGGGTCACCATTGTGGTAGGTAAAGTCTTTTTTCCATACGGTGGTATCTGGATATACCTTACTCATGATATATTCTTCTCCAAGCACCGAAACAGAATCCGTCAACATCGCATTTACATACTGACGGTATTCGTTATTGGTAATCTCCGTATCATCCATGAAAAACTGGCTGATTGTTACCCGCTTGTTAAAGTTCACCTGAGCGGTAGCAACATCTTCATCCGCCTGCCCCATCAGATAAGAACCCGATGGAATCAATACCATTCCATAAGGGGTCGGTTGTTTCCAGCCTTTTCGGGCATCGGCAACAATTTCTCCATTGTAGACACCAACATCTCCTTTGCGACTGCCTTTTCCACCTTTTCCCCCATTGCTAGCATTGTTGCCTTTTTTACCGCAACTCTGCATGATCAACATTGGGAAGAGAATCAAAAGACTCCAAATGAGGCGTTTACTCATATACCGCTCATTCATAATCATATAGTTGTTTTTCTTATTCAATCGCTATTTGTGAATTATTACCAAATGGTTACGTTTACCAGAGACTACGATGCCGCAAAAAAACGATAAATACGCTGATATCGTATTTAACTTAGCTGGCAAAAATAAAAAATTTATTTCTGGTGCTTTCTTCCGTTCGCTAAACTTACGTTAATCAACAGGGTTGGCGTTTTCAGAAAATTTGATTTTTATTCAAAATGCCCTACCCTGTAAATAGCCTGTCCTTACTCTTGAAGAAGTATAAACTTCATGTTGGATTAATGTTGGTCTCAAAAACGGAAACGTGGAGTCCGTACGGGAATTCTTTTGTTAGGCTTTGGTGCTGGTAAAGCATAACTCAATAATATGGAATAAGATCCGGGCGATTTTGCACTTACCCCCCCCAGAATAATATCGTAGGAGGCTCCCAGACGGAATCGATTCCAGTTTACTCCGGCAAAAACGGGAATACCGTCTCCCTGCCGCCAGCCTGCTCCTACCCACACGAAATTACGCCACATGGCTAACAACGAAGCTTCAATCGAAAACGTATTTATATCTGACTTTAAAATTGCAGCCGGATTTAATTCTACATCTTCGTTCACATAATACTTGTAACCTCCATTAATAAAAAAGGTTTTTTGAGCCTGATTAACGGCACCTTCCTGACCAAAGGAATAACGAGCTCCGTTCAGGTGAATCATAGAAGCTCCGATGTAATACGTTGGTGTTGAATAATGTACCCCTGCCGCAACATCTGGATTGGCTTCGTTAACTTTTCCGCTACCAATTAAAGGATCATTGGGATCGCGGGCTCTGAGTTTATCAAAATCAATGGATCGAATTAATAAACCACCCTGAGCTCCAAAAGCCAGCGTTCGTTCTCCGCCCAAGGGAATGCGGTATGCATAGGCCAACTGTACTTCCTGGTTTCGCTGCGGACCAGCCTGATCATTAAATACATTCAGGCCAACGGCTGACTTGATTCCTGGAAGTGGTAACTGAAATGAGAAAAGCTGGGTTGTAGGGGCTCCTCCATCATCGGAGAAACTGCTCTGATAACCCATATATTGCTGACGATGAATCAATTGAAAGCGAGTTACTCCTTCATAACCTACCGCCGCAGGATTAAAAAACGATTGGTTATACATGTACTGACTGAACTGAGGATCCTGTTGAGCCCTCAACGCACCAGAAGAAACCAAGAAGAGTACTATAATGAAGTATAGCGTTTTTTGCATGGCGAAACATTCACAATCATAAAACTATGAAACTATTTTGGTAAATCGACATTTCTGTTGGATTTCCCCGGCATAGTACCAAACGCCAGAACAGACAGATTGTTACAGCAACATAAAAAAAACCTCCGACGAATTGAGTCAGAGGTTTTCTTTCTATTAAAGTATTATTATTTCAAGCCATTTGCCTTTTTGATGTATAAATCTAAAGCTCCGGTCATGGAGGGAGCATTAGGCATGGGAGCTTCAATATCAAGGATTAATCCAGCTTCCGTTACCGCTTTGGCCGTGGTAGGCCCCAGGGCAGCAATACGGGTTTTGTTTTGTTTGAAATCAGGGAAATTATCAAACAACGACTTGATACCAGAAGGGCTGAAGAAACAGATGATATCGTAGAATACGTTTTCCAGGTCTGACAAATCCGCTGATCCCGTTTCGTACATTACGGCTTCGCTCAAATGAATGTCATTAGAGACCATAAAACCGGGAATGTCGTTACGACGCTTATCCGAACAGGGGAAAAGGAATTTTTCAGTTTTGTGTTTCTTAATCAAATCCAGCAAATCAGCAGCTGTTTTCTGACCCACGAAAATCTTACGCTTCCGAATGACAATGTATTTCTGCAGGTAATTAGCCGTTTGCTCCGTTACGCAGAAATATTTCATCTCGGGAGGCATTTCCATTTTTGCCTCTTTGCAGATCCGGAAAAAATGGTCTACTGCATTACGGCTCGTAAAAATGATAGCCGTATGTGCCAGAATATCTAGTTTCTGCTTGCGGAAGTCTTTGTACGATACGCCATTTACCTCAATGAAGGGTCGGAAATCAATCTTGATATCGTATTCCCGTGCCAGATCAAAATAGGGAGATTTATCGTCAGCAGGACGAGCTTGGGTCACTAGAATGCTGGAAACTTTCGTGAGCCGTTCGTCCGCCTTGTTCGTCGTTTCACTCATTCAGATTCAAAAAAATATGTACAAGATGTGATGGTAAAACCTGATAACGTATAGATAACCTGGAAACTACCTAAATGTTTCGGTGTCAATCAAACTACGCCTTTTGAGCTGCTTTGCTTTCACAAGGCAAACTTCAGGCCGATGATGAATGGAACTAGTTCAACGATGCAAAGGTAAGAAAATAAGTACAGATTTTTAGCGTCAGACAATTTATTAATGGAAAAGTACAATAACACTAACCGTCCTATGTAAAAGCCTGTGATGGGTATTAGCAGTAGATTGTCCCAGTGAAAGGTTAAGGATGGAAAAGTGTTTAACATGAAGAGCATTAATACACTAATTCCGGTATAAAAGATGGCAGAGGACTGCATTGATTTAAAGAAATGTATATTAACTATTTTATCAAATTTATAGATATGACCTAATACATTAACCATCACATATTTCAATAGAAATACGATGAAAATCAGAACACCAATGAAAATAAAGTAGAAGAATAACTGCCCCATCGTCTCTTCCTGCTGAAAGAGAGCCTGAGTTTTAAATAAATCAATCCCTCGGTATCTAATTAACTGATACAGAAAGGATAATACAAAACTGATGAGTAATAAAAATAGTAGGTTAGCGATTTCCAGAAGCCCTCGGGTTACGAGTGGAGCTCCTTCTCTGGGGTGAATGGTTAGTAAATCCTTAATGCTTAAATACCGTATAAAATCCCTCGGGAATCTACGGTAAATAGAGGCATAGGCTAATAACAACAACAAGGCTCCTAACACATAAAAATCTTCAAATGGGGAGTCGTCTCTGGGTCTAGCCTGGAGGAAGGATTCGGATACATAAATAGGCTTCTGCCCTACCCCTATTTTATGGCCAATCTGTAAGGTCTTCTGATCTATACCTGGCTGTGGGCCATAAAGGGTAAGCAAGACCCGCCGATCTGGAGAGACTTTATAGAGGCTATCCAGCTTAAAAATAGTCCAGGTTTTCTCGGGTAATTTTTTTTGCAGTGAGCCATTGATAAACAGGTAGTTTTCCTGATCGGATCGATACAAAAGGTAATAATGCCGATTTTGAGCGATGTCCAGAATAACGCTGTAAGAGCCGTATTGCTGGTGCATTTCCCGAATGTAAGGGACATAGGTTTTCGCTTGTTCATCATACACTCGCCAGTCGTTGCGAAAGTCATGAACAAGGAAGTAACCGTCCTCTGGCCCCGTTGTCTGAGCGAAGGCAGAAGTCCCGGCAAGGGCGAACAGGATAAAAATCCAAAAACAGTGAAGCCTGTGGGTTAGAAAACTACCCACAGGCTTTCGTGCTGTCGAAAAAGTGAAATTAGAATCCACCAAATCTCGCTCTCAGTAAGTCTGCATTCAATGATCAGATCAAAGAACCAGAACTATTACAGAATAATCTCTTACGCGTTTGCCTTGCGGTCAGCTAAAGCTTTCAGCATGGTTTCACCAATAACGGCAGGCGATTCTGCAACGTATAAGCCGCATTCACGCATGATTCTCATTTTAGCTTCAGCAGTATCGTCTGCACCACCTACGATGGCACCTGCGTGACCCATCCGGCGTCCTTTAGGAGCCGTCTGGCCAGCGATGAAACCTACTACTGGTTTTTTGTTACCGGTTGCTTTGATCCAGTGAGCAGCTTCGGCTTCCATGCCGCCACCAATCTCACCGATCATTACGATTGCTTCCGTTTCAGGATCGTTCATCAGTAACTCAACGGCTTCTTTCGTTGTCGTTCCGATGATTGGGTCACCACCGATACCGATAGCCGTCGTCTGGCCTAAACCAGCTTTCGTTAACTGATCTACGGCTTCGTATGTCAGCGTACCTGATTTTGATACCAGACCAATGGTTCCTTTTTTGAAGATGAAGCCAGGCATAATACCTACTTTACATTCTTCAGCCGTGATAATACCGGGGCAGTTAGGGCCAATGAGGCGAATATCTTTACCCTGTACATATTCTTTCACAGCAACCATGTCTTTCACGGGGATACCCTCTGTGATGGTTACAATAACTTTGATACCTCCGTCAGCGGCTTCCATGATGGCGTCAGCAGCAAAAGCGGGGGGAACAAAAATGATGGATACGTCAGCACCCGTTTCTTTCACGGCATCTGCTACCGTGTTAAATACGGGTCTGTCCAGGTGTTTCTGGCCGCCTTTACCGGGCGTTACACCGCCAACAACCTGGGTACCATATTCAATCATTTGCTGGGCATGGAAGGTACCTTCCGAACCCGTAAAGCCTTGTACAATGATTTTTGAATCTTTGTTAACTAATACACTCATAGAGATGGGATTTGCAGTGGCCAGTTCGGAAAGAATGTGGCTGTTCTGGCAAAGAACAGAAAAATCCGGCGTAAAAGTAGAAAGCTAAGACCAGTTCGGCAATTTCCCTGCTAATATTTTTGGGTGAATAGGTATAGGTACTCCCTTTTATTTTCTGGAAATGTGGGTTTTGAACTTTTCAGAGGCTTAAAATTTTCTTAGAGCCTGCCTGAAATGACATTTTAAATAAACTAAGGATAGCGTGAGCTCATCCCCTCCTATCTTCGAAATAATCGTTGACCCAGGAGCCTGTCATTCAGAGCAAAGCGAAAGAGTTAGCCTCCCATTCACTCTCCCTCAGGAAAGAAGATAGCAAATCATGAGCATTATCTTTCATGCATTCGAGAGAACCGTTTGAAAGAGTTACTTTATACACCAATATTCTCAATTGGCGAAGGTTTCAGAATCTATGATTCGCTATTAAGGTCCGAAGGCTATAAATTCAGATAGTTTTCGACTTATGCTTCTTCGTACGGATTTTTAAACCTTTTATCTGTCTTATCACGTATAGCTATGCATTCTTCTAAAACTGCTCTGTTGATCGGAGCTTCGGGCCTAGTGGGAAATTATCTGGTTTTTAAACTCCTGCAATCAGATCGGTACGAAAAGGTAATCACGTTGGTCCGCAGGCCCATGCATTTGAAACACCCCAAGCTCGACGAACGGGTAGTAGATTTTGATCAACTTAGCTCTGAGGACGTTGCTGGAGCTGATGACGTGTTTTGCTGTCTGGGCACAACAATCAAGCAGGCAGGTTCGAAAGAGGCTTTTCGGAAAGTAGATTTAATCTATCCGGTAAAAATCGGGAAACTAGCTTTAGAAGCTGGAGCCAAGCAATACTTACTCGTTTCCTCCATCGGAGCCAACGCTCAGTCTTCCATTTTTTATAGTAAAACCAAAGGCGAAGTTGAAGCTCAGATTGCCGCTTTGGGTTATCCAAACTATACTATTTTCAGACCTTCCATGTTATTGGGAAAACGGAAGCAGTTCCGTTTGGGTGAAGAACTAGGCAAAGTAGTAGATCTGGTCTTATCTCCCATCACTTTACTCGTTCCACCCTTGCGAAAATACAAGGGTATTCAGGCCAGTAAGGTAGCCTCGGCGATGTTAGATATAGCCAGCCAGGAAGTCCCTGGCCAGCATATCATTGAATCGAATGATTTACAAAGGTATTAACGATCGCTTTCGTCGTCGTCGGTATAATGAATGGATACCGTTTGCTCCAGAGCAAAAATGGTTCGCCAAATGTCCTCTTCAATTTCGGTAAAGAGCTTACCGCGACGGTCCATCGTATTGCGGGCTACATCTACCGCTTTGGTAAACCGATAGGGTTCAAAACCCGTATCAGCTCCGCCCCAGCTAAACGAAGGAATATGCTTAGGAGGGAAACCCGCTCCGAAAACGTTGACATTAACGCCCACGACGGTTCCGGTATTAAACATGGTGGAAATTCCCGCTTTGGAGTAATCGCCCATGAACAATCCCACAAATTGGCGACCCGTGTCTTCGAGTTGCTTGGTGGTATAATCGTAGAGTTTTACGTTACCGTAGTCGTTCTTCAGATTGGAGTTATTGGTATTCGCTCCGAGGTTACACCATTCGGCCAGATAGGAATTCCCTAAAAAACCGTCGTGGCCTTTATTCGAGTACCCCATGAGAATACTCATGCTGATCTCTCCCCCTACCTTGCAATGCGGGCCGATGGTGGTGCTTTTTCGCATTTTTCCACCTAGATTAATAACGGCTCCTTCTAAAGCAGCAAAGGGTCCCTGGATGATTACACCGTCCTGCACCTGAACGTCTTTGCCCAGATAAATCGGGCCGTTTTCAGCATTCAGAATCGCCGAACGTAACTCTACGCCTTCTTCAATAAATATCTTTGATTCATTGTAATAGGCCGTAAATCGATCCGTAATAGGCTGGCTGGTTCGGCCTTCTGTAATGCGTTCAAAATCCGCCGCTATTTGTTCGCCATTATAAGCCACCAGATCGGGCAGGCGTTGAACTACAGTTACTTTATCCCAGTAATATTGCTTATGAAAAGCAGGATTATCATGTATTAAACTTTCCAGAGGCAGGTGTTTTCCCCGTACCGCCAGCAGAATGGGACCTTGTAATAAGGCTTCGCCGGGTTCTAGCTCTTCCAGGGAACGAATGAGCCGCTCACTGGGGCAGAGGCCACCGTGGATATAAATAGTATCAGAACCTTTCTTGTAAGGGTACTTTTCCTGTAAATAGGACTGCGTATAATGCGTGGGTTGTACTCCCAGCCAGTCTGTCCATTTTTCGGTAATGGTTCGAATGCCTATCCTTAATTCAGCCATGGGCCGGGTAAAAACCAGTGGCAGTAAATGGGGACGAACTTCCGGGCCATCAAACAGTACATAATTAATCATAAGACCGTGTTAGGATTTGCTGCCAAAGTAAAGCAAAAATTAGGCGTGGGGATAGACTTGCCTTAATATTATGCAAATACAATCATTAATTCATCAACTATTTTTACAGACTTTTTCAGCCAGACTGTTCCTTTCTTAAATTTCATAAAACAATAAAAGGCCTTTTGAGTCTTTTATGATTGATTTCATTACGTTTACATTTGAGTATAATCTAACACCTAAAACTTATGAATATACCAGAAGACGATTTCGAATTTTTTGATGAACCCATGGACGAAAGCGGAGATATCATGGACCCTGCCGAAGAGATGGACGAATTCACAGCGGAGCAGGATTATGAATATGAAGACACGGATGACTTCGAAGAAGAAGAATTAGACGATATGTAATCTTACGCTTTCTCGCATAAAAAAGGCACTTACCCCTGTGGATAAGTGCCTTTTTATTAGCTCAGACGATCTCTAATTACTTCGCCAGTTTTACCTGCAAGCCTTTGTCCAGCTCATCCAGGAATTCTTCGGTGTAGAGATAGTGCTCACCGTGGTTTACTTTGTTACCGTGGATGGTAATGGCTAAATCTTTAGTCATTTTACCTGCTTCAACGGTTTCAACGCAAACTTCTTCCAGTGCCGTTGCGAAACGAATCAGTTCTTCGTTACCATCCAGTTTACCGCGGAACGCCAGACCACGCGTCCAAGCGTAGATCGAAGCGATGGGGTTCGTAGACGTACGGTTACCTTTTTGGTGTTCGCGGTAGTGACGAGTTACCGTACCGTGAGCAGCCTCTGCTTCCATTACAGAACCATCGGGAGTTAACAGTACAGAAGTCATCAGACCTAAAGAGCCGAAACCTTGAGCTACGGTATCAGACTGAACGTCACCATCGTAGTTTTTACAAGCCCAAACATAGCTACCGTTCCATTTCAGAGCTGCGGCAACCATGTCATCGATCAGGCGGTGTTCGTAAGTAATGCCTGCTTCTTTGAATTTCTCAGCGAATTCAGCATCAAATACAGCCTGGAATACGTCTTTGAAACGACCATCGTATTTTTTCAGGATGGTGTTTTTCGTAGACAGGTATACAGGCCAGCCTTTTTGCAGACCTACCTGGAAGCAAGAACGAGCAAAACCAGCAATTGACTCGTCCAGGTTGTACATACCCATGGCAACACCAGCACTGGGAAAGTTAAATACTTCATATTCCTGTACCGTTCCGTCTTCGCCTTCGAATTTCATCGTCAGCTTCCCTTTTCCGGGAACTACGAAATCCGTTGCACGGTATTGATCACCGAAAGCGTGACGGCCTACGATGATAGGAGAAGTCCAGGTCGTTACCAGACGAGGAACATTCTGCATAACGATAGGCTCACGGAATACAGTACCATCCAGGATGTTACGGATCGTTCCGTTAGGTGATTTCCACATTTGCTTCAGGTTGAATTCTTTCACCCGAGCTTCATCTGGAGTAATTGTGGCACATTTAATACCAACGCCGTATTTTTTGATAGCGTTTGCTGCATCTACCGTCACCTGATCATTCGTCTCGTCACGGTATTCGATTCCTAAATCGTAATATTTAATATCGACATCAACATAGGGAAGAATAAGCTTTTCCTTGATAAACTTCCAGATGATTCGGGTCATTTCGTCCCCATCGAGTTCAACGACTGGGTTCGCTACTTTAATTTTCTGCATGATTAGACGTCGGAAAGAGTCAGGTAATGAATTGAACCCCAAAGGTAAGCAGGACAGGGAAATGAAGCTAAAAAAAAACAGTTTATACCATTTTATCTATTCAATTACTCAATTGGGAATGGTAACTTTGCAGGAAAATACAAAAAATACGATCTGTAGAGGGATTCTAAAGCTTATGCAAGGCTCTCATTAGGCCACACTTTACAGCATTTCCTTATTCACCATGTTTGATAATTTACAGGACAAGCTCAATAAAGCCATCCGTACGCTGAAAGGTAGCGGCAAGATTACGGATGTAAACGTGGCCTCGACCGTTAAAGAAATTCGCCGGGCCCTGACAGACGCCGACGTTAACTTTAAAGTAGCTAAAGATATTACGGACCAGATCCGGGACGAAGCCATCGGTCAGAAAATCATGATCGCGGTAGAACCCGGCCAGATGCTGGTAAAGATTGTTCACGATAAACTGACAGCTCTGATGGGCGGTCAGGCTGAAAGCGTCAATCTGAAAGGTTCTCCTGCCATTGTTCTGATTGCGGGTCTGCAAGGTTCGGGTAAAACTACCTTTACTGGAAAGCTAGCTAATAGCATCAAGAAACAAGGCCGCCAGGTAATCGTTGCTGCTTGCGATATTTATCGTCCGGCGGCTATTGCCCAGCTTCAAACCCTGGGAGAGCAAATCGGTGTAGAAGTTTACGCAGAGCCTGATAATAAAAACGCCGTTGAAATTGCCCGCAATGCCGTTGAATACGCCAAGAAGAACTCCAAAAACGTAGTCATCATCGATACCGCCGGTCGTCTGGCGATTGATGAGGCCATGATGCAGGAGGTTGAGAACGTGAAGAAAGCCATTGAACCCACCGAAACGCTTTTCGTAGTGGATTCGATGACGGGTCAGGATGCCGTTAATACGGCCAAGACCTTCAACGATCGTCTGAATTTTGACGGCGTAGTCTTAACTAAGTTAGACGGGGATTCTCGCGGGGGTGCGGCCCTTTCGATTCGTCAGGTGGTTAATAAGCCCATCAAATACATGTCGACGGGCGAGAAAATGGAAGATTTGGACATCTTCTACCCTGATCGTATGGCAAGCCGTATCCTTGGCATGGGGGACGTGCTTTCGCTGGTGGAGCGGGCTCAACAAGCCTTTGACGAAGACGAAGCCAACCGCATTAACAAGCAGATTCGTCAGAACCAGTTCAACTTCGAAGATTTCTACTCGCAGTTGCAGCAGATCAAGAAGATGGGTAATATCAAGGATTTGATGGGCATGATTCCGGGTCTGGGTGGAGCGATTAAAGATGTGGATATCAGCAATGATTCTTTCAAACCCATCGAAGCCATTATTAGCTCAATGACGTTGAAAGAACGTAAAAACCCGGATTTAATTGACGGTTCACGTCGCCGCCGGATTGCCGCAGGTTCAGGAACAAGCATTCAGCAGGTGAACAACCTCATGAAGCAATTCGAAGAGATGCGGAAAATGATGAAAACCATGAACAAAGTCCAGGACGGCAAAATGAAACTGCCTAACATGAATATGCTCAAGAAGTAAGTTGTCGGTTTACCGTCTTCAGTTTTCAGTTAAAAAAGAGAAGTCCTTCCACACATGGGAAGGACTTCTCTTTTTATTTGAACCATACTATTGCTGCTAGAACTGAAAACAGTAAACCGACGACTGAAAACTACTACATTTTCATCTTTTCAAACTTCTTAGGGGCATATAGGAAGCCGAAGGCTTGGGCTCCCCGCTTGGTATGAACTTTATGATGAATATAATGAGCCCGCATCATACGTTTCATATAGCGGGATCTGGCTACAAATTTGATCTTGATGCGACGATGTACGATTACGTCATGAAAGATAAAGTAGAAGATGCCGTAGCCCGTAACTCCAACCCCCATCCATAAAAGAAAACCCAAACCGGGGACTTGTAATCCAGCAATAATCAAAGAAATCGCTACGGTAGCAAACACCACGGCGAAATAATCGTTTTTTTCAAAAAAGCCGGGATGATGATTATGGTGGTCTTCATGCCAGGACCACAGCCAGCCATGCATAATGTATTTATGCGTAGACCAGGCTACAGCTTCCATGAGAAAAAACGTTCCGATAGCAATTAAAATATTCCAGAACAGCTCCATAATGTGATCGAATGATACCTGAAATGAAACGACAAATCAGGTCGAAATGTTTGGAATTTTTCGGGAAGAAAATCCTTTTTCAGAAGTAAAAAATATTTCAAAGAGAAGGCTTTTTTCTTTGAATCGATTAAGTAAATTTGAGAAACCCTCTAACTACGATGGTCATGAAGGATGGCTGGTCGGGAATGGCGGAGAAAACCGCAACCCGCAGTGTACGTGGCACGATGGATCTTCGAGCCCTGAAAGAATTGGTGAAGAAAGGTGAAAGCGAACGGCTGGAATTCAAGCTCAAAGCAAACCATCCCGAAAAAATTATCCGCGAGATTGTCGCTTTCGCGAATACACAGGGGGGGCTCCTATTAGTCGGAGTAGGCGACGACAAATCCGTTCCCGGTTTGAAATTCGCCGACGACGATGAGTTTATCCTCTGTCGGGCCATTGAAAAGTATTGCTTCCCTGAGATTGAATATACCCTCGAACGAGTTTACGTCGAAAATGACCGCGAAGTGCTGGTCTTTCGTATTCCCCGCAGTCAGCAACGTCCGCATTATGTAAGTTTGGATGCTGCCAAACAGGAAAAGAAAACCTACGTCCGGGTCAATGACCGTTCGATTCAGGCTAGTAAGGAAGTTCGGCAAATTCTGAAATGGGAAGACCGTGTGCAGGACATCAAGTTCAAATACGGTCGGAAAGAAGAAGTATTAATGAAATATCTGGGCGAACATGCTGATATTACCGTTGATCTTTTCTCGCAAATTGCCCGAATTCCACTTTGGATGGCCTCCAAAACGCTCATTACCTTAACGCTTGCCAACGTTCTGAAAATCAGCCCCGACGAAACTGCTGACCATTTCAGCATGGCGGCCTGATTTCAAAATCATACCCCAATGTACTGAACTGCCGGCTCTTTGCTGGCAGTTTTAGTTTGGATACTTAACCAAGAGCTTACTATTTTTGAAGTAGAAGCCTATCTTTTACCTCGATATACTTGGCATGAAAATTACACTCGTAGCTGCGATGGATTCCAATCGCCTAATTGGCAATCATGGGATACTTCCCTGGCCTTCTTTACCAAACGATCACGCCCACGTTGAGCAACTGATCCGCGGAAAGAAAACCATCATGGGACGAAAGAGCTATGATACCCCTGATCGTCTCTGGTCGGAAGTAGGCAATATTGTGGTTACCAGTCAACCAAATTATGAGGTAGATCCGGGTTTCGAAGTAGTAAGCAGTATTGAAGAAGCATTAGAACGATACCGTGATGAAGCAGAGGTCATCGTTTTGGGGGGAGCTCAAATTTATACTGAAACCTTACCCAAGGCCGATCAACTGGAGTTAACCTTCATTCACGGAGCATTCAAAGGCGATGCTTATTTCCCGGCATTCGATCCGGCTGATTTTGAGTTAATTAAGCGAGAGGATCATCCCGCTGACGAAAAGCATTCTGTAGCTTATTCTTTTGTTACCTTCGTTCGTAAGTAGTCATGCTTCGTTTGGGGTAGCTTTTTTACTTTAGAAATCTGTTTCGCAGCATTGATTACTCTCCTGTTTTCGTATAACTGTTCTCTTGCCGCAATCAGCAGTTATGCAAGATTATCTATTCATTTCCTATTGATTTCAGGCCGCAACCTGAAGTAGTGCTGGACGCAGTTAGCATTCGTTTCCCCTCTGGTTATCCTTTCCCAGAGCCGCTATTTCTTTCATTTCCGGTACGTATTACCCGTAGAGTTTTAATACATGTATTACGATTCGTTCAGAAAGCAAACAGGCCTACCGAACTTCGGCAGGCCTGTTTTATGATAGTTGTCAGTTATTCGTTTTCAGTTGTCAATTTATACAGTATCATTACCTGTCAACTAACAACCAAAAACGGTTAACTGATTAAAGTTTCGGCTTAATGATGCGATCCTTTTTCTCTTTCTTCGCTTTTTCCTCAGGAACCTGCTGCTCTTCACCTTCGATCAGGAAATCTTCGGGAGAAGGAACTGCAAATTTATCCACAGGTTTTACCACTTTCACTTCATTAGCGGCCAGAGCGTTTTTCTCCTGATCTTTTTTCAGGAAGTCAACCACGATTGGCGTTGCTACGAAGAGCGAAGAATACGTACCTACGATAACCCCAATCAACATCGCGAACGAGAAACCACGAATGGTTTCACCACCGAAGAAGAATAGTACGATCAGTACCAGCATCGTCGAAAGACCCGTTACGGCCGTACGGCTCAGCGTAGAGTTCAGGGCGTTGTTAATAATCGTTGGGATCGACTCGTTTTTCGCACTGCCTTCCCGCAGGTATTCACGAACCCGGTCAAATACAACGACCGTATCGTTCATGGAGTAACCCATAATCGTCAGTAAGGCTCCTACGAACGACTGATCTACGTCCAGTGAGAAAGGCAGGAAGCCATTGAAGATCGAGAAGATCGCCAGGATAATCAGAACGTCGTGCGATACGGCCACCATTGCTCCATAACCGAAGGCCAGCTTCTTGAAGCGAAGGAGGATGTACGCAAATACAACAGCAATACCCGCCAGGATGGAGTACAGCGATGAGAAAATCATGTCGTTGGCAATCGTAGGGCCAACTTTGGATGAACTCAATACTTCTGCTTTACCAATTTTGCTAACACCCTGAAGCAATTTGTTCTGAGCTTCACGATCAGACTCAACAGTCGTCTGATCTACGAGGTAATCCGTTGTAACTAATACCTGATTACCACCGATACCGCTACCACCGTACGTTTTTACTTCAGGAGCACCATCCAGAGGAGCAGTCAGGGCATCACGAACTTCATCCGTGCTTACACTCTTGTCGAAACGTACCACGTACGTACGACCACCTTTAAAGTCTACGCCTAAACCAAATCCTTTGATTACTACAGAAATAATACCCGCCGCGATGATTACCGAAGAAATGGTGTAGTACAGACGACGTTTCGATACGAAGTCGAAAGATGAATCTTTGAACCAGTTTTTCGTCAGATTAGAAACGAAGTTGATTTTCCAGCCTTTATCTACCCAGGTATCCATCAATACGCGGCTCACGAGGAATACAGCGAACAGCGAAGTAATGATACCAATTACCAGCGTTACGGCGAAGCCTAAGATCAGACCCGTTCCGAAGAATAACAGAATCAGACCAGATAACATCGTCGTAGCATTGGAGTCAATGATTGAGGACGTAGCGTTTTTGAAACCATCCGCTACGGCCAGTTTCATGGGCTTTCCGAGAGCCAATTCTTCCTTAATCCGCTCGAACACCAGTACGTTCGCATCCACCGCCATCGCAATCGATAACACGATA
Source organism: Siphonobacter sp. SORGH_AS_0500 (assembly GCF_031453245.1). Taxonomy (NCBI): domain Bacteria; kingdom Pseudomonadati; phylum Bacteroidota; class Cytophagia; order Cytophagales; family Cytophagaceae; genus Siphonobacter; species Siphonobacter sp. SORGH_AS_0500. Next base: position 666,733 of record NZ_JAVIYT010000001.1, on the reverse strand, counting down.
CCAGCAATACCAGGCAGGGTCAATACCGAGCCTAAAGAGGCCATGATACCCAACAGGAAGAATAAGTTGATTAACAGAGCGATATCGGCAATAAATCCTGATCGGTTATAGTAAGCGATCATGAACAACAGCACTACTACCAGACCAATTACCGATGAAATAATACCCGCGTTAACAGCTTCAGAACCCAGAGTAGAACCAATAACGGCCTCTTCTACAATAGTGGTTGGAGCAGGCAGTTTACCCGCTTTCAGTACCGTTGCTAAATCTTTACCTTCTTCCAGCGTGAAGTTACCCGAGATGCTAGAGTTACCGTTAGGAATCTCGCCGTTTACTACGGGAGCTGATTGTACATAACCATCCAGCAAAATAGCAATACGACGACCTACGTTAGCACCCGTCAGGTTTTTCCATTTACGAGCACCTTCGGCGTTCATTTGCATGGAAACGTCCACGCGACCACTCTGATCGTAATCCTGCGTTGCGTTGGTGATTACTGAGCCATCTAAAGGAACTTCACCGTTCGGGCCGCGTTTTACCGCCACCAAAGCCATAATGTCCTTATTGTTGATGTTACGAGGCTTAGACTCATACGCAAAGTTCAGATCTGAGGGGAATAAGGCACGAACGTCGTTACGAGCTAAAAGAGCATTCACGCGAGGCGTATCTTTTACCGCCACACCCAGTCCATCCTGCATAGGGATGAACAGTTTCGTTAAAGCCGTACCCGCATTAGCTGACTTCGCGGTATCGGTTTTAGCAGTACCTGAATCTTTTTTTGTTAAAGCAGAAGCTAAGCCCCCATTTGCTTTCGCAGCCGTATCGGCAGAAGACTTTTGCGTAGCGGGGCTTTTCAGGGCCGCACTTTGCTCACGCTCTTCTTCCAGTAAGATGTTACCCAGTCCGTCTAAAGCAGGAGCATATTCCTGTAATTCGTATACTTCGCAGAATTCCAGTTTCGCAGAACCCGTCAACAGTTTACGCACCCGAGCAGGATCGTCTACCCCAGCTAATTCAACCTGAATACGACCTGAGTTAGGAATACGCTGGATGTTAGGGTTAGATACCCCGAATTTATCCACACGTTGCTGAATAACGCGGAAGGCACGATCCACAGCACCGTCCATTTCCGTTTTGATCATCTTCACTACGTCTGCATCAGAAGTCTGGAAGTTGATTGTCGCACGGTTCGTGGCGTTTGCAAAAATGTCAGCCAGTCTTTTGTCTGGGTTCAGACGTTTGAAGTTACTGGCAAAGGCATCCACGAAGTTAGACTGTGAGTTACCCTGTTCTTTCTGAGTAGCGGCCAAAGCTTCCAGAAATTTAGGATCACGGCTATTACCTGAAAGGGACTTGATGATGTCCGCCGGAGAAACTTCCAGCATCACGTGCATACCGCCCTGGAGGTCAAGACCCAGGTTCAGTTCACGCTCGGTAACTTGTTGAAGCGTACTTCCCAACCATACATCTTCTTTCCACAAAGAGTCGATGTAGCGTTGTTTTTTAGCTTTGTCTACTTCACCCGTTTTGAGGTCAGTAGCGTATTCGATCGCTTTTTTCTTGTAATCCTGCGACACGAACGTGAAAGAGAGGTAGTAGAGGCATAACGCGGCAAATACGCCGGTTAAAGCCACTATAACACCACGATTTTGCATGGAGAATTGAGCTTTTGACTATTCGCAATTACGAAAAGTCATTGGAGTATAAATAAAAGGGAAAAGGGGGTTACTAATAGAAGGAGGAAAAGGAAAGCGAAACAGGCTGCCCATTCACCCGAAACTACGGAGCGTTCGGAGATATGACATGCTCAAAAAGCACCTCATGATAAGGAAGTCGGAATTGGGTAATTCCAATCGACGTCGGTTGCGGTTTTACCGTTTCAAAACTATAAACCGCTGGTGGCAGCAGGTAGAAGTCCTGCGTAAATGAAAAATCGGCCACCGTGACTGTCGCCATCGGGGAAAGTGCCTGCACGGTTGCTTTAGGCGTACCGGAAGTATGGTCTGATTTTTCAGTCTGAGCGGCGGGAAGCGGCAAAGGTCTTGCCGACACTCCTTTCACTGCAACCGAAGCAATCAGTAACACACTTGCCAGAAACAAGCTGAATACCCGTGCTATGGAACGTGATTTTTTCATTTGGGGGACGAAAATAACAATTTCCTTGGAAAGGCAAAGCATCTTTCCCTGATTTCTTCAAAAATACTTTACTCAACTGATTCCTTTCGCTGATTTTCTCCCGGACGAATGCATTCATTTCTCACGTTCAGCCCTTTCTGCCAAAGTTGTTTGCGTAAGTCGAGCCATTCTTGCTCGCTTAATCCTTCCGCAATGAATGATTGTTTTTGAAAGTCTTCTTTAACCAAGGGAAGTATTTTTATAGCAACAGCGGGTTAGCGTTTTTCATTAATTTTCAAAGAACGAATTATAAATGGCTTCTGAAACCATTATAGGATAAAAGGCCTGAAAGGACTTACTCTTTACGAAATCCATTATTTTCGCCCCGGAAACGAGGCTGTATTGGACCACTCACGATTCATTATGTACGGACAAGATATTCACGAATTTATACGCCTGGCTCTTCAGGAAGACGTTGGCGATGGCGATCATACCTCGCTTTCAACCATTCCCGCTGAGGCCACGGGGCGGGCTCGGTTGCTGGTAAAAGATACCGGAATTGTGGCTGGTGTAGAACTGGCTCAGCTCATCTTTGCCGAAGTAGATCCAGAGCTAAAAGTAGAATTATTACTGAACGACGGTACGGCTATTCAGAAAGGCGACATTGTCTTAACAGTAGAAGGTCGTTCCCAATCCATTTTGAAAGCGGAGCGGCTGGTATTGAACTGCATGCAACGCATGAGCGGTATTGCCACCTACACCCAAAGCCTCGCTGATCTGATTGCAGATTTACCATGTAAGTTGCTCGATACCCGTAAAACCACGCCAAATTTCCGCATTTGCGAAAAATGGGCAACCCGTATTGGTGGAGCGGTAAATCATCGGTACGCCTTATACGATATGATTCTGATTAAGGATAATCACGTGGATTATGCCGGAGGTATCGAGGCCGCCATTACCAAGGCGAATAACTACCTGAAAGAAACGGGTAAAAATCTGCAAATTGAGATTGAAGTACGAAACCTGAAGGAGCTGGATGAGGTTTTACGCGTAGGTGAAACGCAGTTGCTGCACCGGATTATGTTCGATAACTTCAGCTTTGAAGACATGCGGGAAGCCGTTCGTCGGGTCAATAGAAAATACCCCACGGAGGCTTCCGGTGGCATCAATGAACAAACCATCCGCACTTATGCCGAATGCGGCGTAGATTACGTGTCGGTAGGAGCATTAACGCATCAGGTCAAAAGCCTAGACTTAAGCCTGAAAGCCTGGTAACAACGAGAAAAATGTTTTGGGTTTAGAGTTTTGCGTTTGGGGTTAGGAGTTAATAGAACGCTACAACCCTCAACTCAAAACTCAAAACTTCCAAAACTCCAAACTAAAAGAATTTATGCCTGCTGTATTTCCCATGAGCCCTGAGGAGGAAGTCAATCGAATTGGCTATATCAGTCGCTCTGTCCCTAAAAATGTTGATTTAAAGGCTGAAATCCTTCGGATGAAGAAGGAGAAAAATGCGGTTATTCTGGCCCATTATTACGTTGACGGTGAAATTCAGGATTTAGCCGATTTTGTGGGGGATAGTCTTGGTCTGGCTCAGGCTGCCGAGGAAACTACTGCCGATATGATCGTCTTTTGTGGGGTTCACTTCATGGGTGAAACGGCCAAAATCCTCAATCCGAATAAAAAAGTCGTAATTCCTGATTTCAACGCGGGTTGCTCACTGGCCGATTCGGCTCCTAAGGAAGATTTCGCAGCCTTCAAAGCTCAATATCCCGAAGCTTTGGTGGTGAGTTACATCAACTGTACTGCCGATATCAAAGCCATGACGGATATTATCTGTACGTCGTCAAACGCTCTGAAAATCGTTGAATCCATTCCAAAAGATCGTCAGATCATCTTTGCTCCTGATGCGAACCTGGGCCGTTTTGTAGCGAAGAAAACAGGACGTGACCTGATTCTCTGGGACGGTGCCTGCATTGTTCATATCGATATTTCCCGGGAGAAACTGGCTAAACTCCGGGCCGAACATCCGAACGCTTTATTAGTCGCTCACCCCGAATGTAAAGAAGATATTCTGATGGAAGCCGATTACGTGGGAAGTACCACGGGTTTATTGGCTTATGTGCAAACGTCGCCGAATAAGGAGTTTATCGTAGCAACGGAAGCGGGCATTATGCACAAGATGAAAATTGCCAATCCCGACAAGCTGATTATTCCAGCTCCGGCCAATGAAAATAACTTCTGTGCCTGTTCGGAATGTCCCTACATGAAGATGAATACGGTTGAAAAGCTTTATAACTGCATGTATTACGAAATGCCCGAAATTCAGGTTCCCGAAGAAACCCGCGTGAAAGCTCTGAAAGCCGTAAAGGCCATGTTGGAGATTAGTAAGTAGTTGATCGTTGCTGGTTACTAGTTGTTATAAATTTAACATCCCGAAAGTTTTAGAACTTTCGGGATGCTTCGTTTACTAGGGTAATCAATCCGAATGGTATATATATTTACCCATTCCAACAACGACTAACCAACCACTCAAATGATAGAAGTTATTCAGGGAGACATTACTAAACTGGCAGTCGATGTCCTTGTTAACGCAGCCAATTCTTCCTTACTCGGCGGAGGTGGCGTTGACGGTGCCATTCACCGGGCTGGAGGACCAGCCATTCTGGAAGAATGTCGAGCCATCCGTGCTTTACAGGGCGGCTGTATGCCGGGGCAGGCAGTTATCACTACAGCCGGAAAGTTACCCGCTCAGAAAGTAATTCATACGGTAGGGCCTATCTGGCACGGAGGCAAGCAAAAAGAGCCAGAAACGTTGGCTAACTGTTATACTTCCAGTTTGAAACTAGCCGTTCAGAACAACCTGAAAACCATTGCTTTTCCAAACATTAGTACCGGAGTGTACGGTTACCCCAAAGCTGCTGCTGCGGAAGTCGCCGTTGAAACCGTTCGGAGTTTTATTAACCAGCATCCAGACGCTTTCGAGCGGGTAATTTTCGTTTGCTTTGAGGCGGATAATGCCGCTCTTTATCGTAAACGATTGGAGGAATATTGAGTTATCGACCGATGGCTACTCTTCGTAGAATGGAATCAATTACCTGCAAACTGGAAATGCCGTCGGCTTCGGCTTCGTAGTTTAGAATAACCCGATGGTTCAATACATCCGGGGCTATTTCCTTGATATCTTCGGGTAAAACGTAATCGCGTTCATCAAAGTAAGCCAGCACTTTAGCTCCCAAATTCAGAGCAATACTGGCCCGGGGAGACGCTCCAAACTGAATGTAACGGGCTTCTTCTTTCAAGCCATATTGGAGTGGCCTACGCGTCGCAAAAACCAGCTCGATGATGTAATGTTCAAGGGTTTCTGAAATGGCAATCTGGTTAATTTCTTTCCGAATCGCGAAGATTTCTTCCTTACTCAAAATGGGCTGTACTTCGTAGACGGCCTCCATATTGGTCATCCGTCGCATGACTTCCAGCTCGTCCTGCTTATCCAGATAGTCTACGAATACTTTCATCATAAAACGGTCTACCTGGGCTTCGGGAAGCGGATAGGTTCCCTCCTGTTCCACGGGGTTTTGCGTCGCCATGACGAAAAAAGGCTTATCTAGCGGAAAAGTCTGATCTCCAATGGTTACCTGCTTTTCCTGCATGGCTTCCAAAAGGGCCGACTGTACTTTAGCAGGAGCCCGATTCACCTCATCTGCCAGAATTAGGTTGGCAAAGACAGGGCCTTTCCGAACCCGAAAATCATCCAGTTTTCGGTCAAAAATCATCGTCCCGACCAAATCGGCGGGTAATAAATCGGGCGTAAACTGAATTCGGTGGAAATCCAGATCCAGCACTTTCGCCAGTGTATTAATCGTTAATGTCTTTGCTAGTCCGGGTACTCCTTCCAGCAAAATATGGCCACCCGTAAATAAACCAATCAGCAGGCGATTAAGCAGACGTTCCTGTCCTACCACGACTTTGCTCATTTCAGCAAACATCTGCTTGATTTTCCGGGCATGTTGCAAATCGGCCATAGAAGTATTTAACTAATTCAGGTAAAATATTTAATGAAAATTCCGTTTAAAGCCGGGCCATAACCATCCGATCCCGACCCGATAAATCCTGCCGTAACTCCACGTTTGAAAAACCTGCTTTTTTAAACTCCTCAACCGTTTCCAATCCCAAAGCCTGATTGATTTCTACGGCACAGAAGCCCTTGCTAGTCAAATGTGAAAAAGCGTACTGAGCAATAGCCCGGTAGAAAATAAGCGGATCGTTATCTTCTACAAATAAAGCCAGATGAGGTTCATGTTCCAGCACGTGTGCCGACATTTCCTGCGATTCTGATGCTTTTACGTAAGGTGGGTTTGAAAGAATGGCGTCGAAAAGCGAAGCGGGTAACTCTTCAGGGTCTAATGCATTCCCCTGCTGAAACGCTACCGTAACAGCTAGCCGCTGAGCATTTTCCCGGGCAATAGTCAAAGCTTCTTCCGAAATATCAAAAGCCGTTACCTGAGCATCCGGGCGTTCGGCGGCCAGGGTCAGAGCAATACAGCCCGAGCCCGTTCCAATATCCAGTAACTGTGGAGTTTTCCTCGTTTTCAATTCCTGTAAAGCCCAGTGAACCAGTTCCTCAGTTTCGGGTCTGGGAATTAATACGCCGGGAGCTACGGTGAAGGTTCGCCCGTAGAAATGGCCTTCACCCAATACATACTGCACGGGTTCCTGGTTTTTCAGGCGTTCGATAATGCCTTCTATATCCATAACTGGTGCAGTCACGGGTAGGTCCATTAAAACCTGCGTTCGGGTAAGGCCATAACGCCCCTCCAAAACCAGATAAGCAATGGATTTGGCTTCGTTGGTATCGTAGAGTTCAGAAAGCGGTTGGGTAAGCTGACGAAAGAGTACCTGGGCGGTCATAAACTAGTCCTTCACCTCCTCATAATCAATGTAATCGCCCCCTTTATAACCCTCTTTTCGGGGAGGTGCATAATCTACATTGATTTTTCCTTCGCGGGGACGCGACTGGCTGGATTGCTGCTGATCCTGACGAAACTCCCGTTCAACACGGGAAAATTGTTCTTTCAAAAATAAACGGAATACCCAACGCACGATGCGGGGAAATATGAAACCAATGGCCATGATGACCAAAAAGATCTTGAATATCATTTCGTTAAGTCTAAATTTTTAACGACACCTTAATCACACAACGCCGGAGCATCGGGATTTGTTACAAATGTAAATAGCATTTCGAGCTGTGAAGCCGTGACACGGTCTTCTGACAACGAAAGCTCCGGTAATTCCGTTCGGCGAACCCAGCGAACTTGCCCAATGTCGTGTCCATCGCTACGAATTTCGCCACTAACTACTTCACAACGAATAAAAAATTTATAAACGTACCAGGGCTGTGGTGGATGGGGATGCTGGCGTTTATCCAAGACGGCCAGGAGGCGAACAGGTTTAACGATCAGGCCCGTTTCTTCTTCGGTTTCTTTAACGGCAATTTCCGAGGGCGTGTACCCCACATCGGCCCAGCCACCCGGTAAGGTCCAGCGTAAATGGTCAATTTTTTCCTGAACCATTAACAACTCATCTTCTCCCCGAAACACCACTGCTCGAACATCAACTTTGGGCGTTGGGTATTCTCCTATTCCACTAGCAAAAAGCGGAGCTATTTTTTCAATGGGTTCATCCGTCAATTCATGGAGCAGTTCCACACTGATTTCCCGAATCTCCGAAAAACGCTCCAGATCATACGCATTAGGCGAATAGGTTAACCCTGCCTGAGCCAGTGCGTTAAGCCTTTTAGCGATTTCAAGTAGTTTACTCATAGCTGTTTGGAAGAGGAATATATCTACAAAAATAGAAGGCGACCTAAAGAGTTCACGGAAAATTCATAAACAACTTTTTATTTATTCTGTTAGTATTACTGCCTTTAGGTAATTATTTTATTCCTCTATATTATAACATGGCCCTCCGCCCCCACCCCTTAGAATTATTTCTTTTTAGCTGCGGATTGCTTTTGGGGGCAACGGGCAGCTTGTCTGCTCAATTCAGAAAACCCTATGAAATTCACATTCAGGCCGATGGCTTAACGGGCGGAGATCAACAAACTCCTTTCTGGTTAAGAGCCAATGAATTTGGGCTAATACCCCTCAAAGGCCCAGCGGGTATCTTCCGGGCTGGAGCCTCGCTGAATTTTGCCACCGCCTTACCCGATTCAAATAAAGCTAATCGTCGTAAACTTGATTGGGGTTTAGGCGTAGAAGGCGTTCAGATTACCGGACCTGAAAAACAGTTTGTATTACCCGAAGCTTATGCCAAGTTGCGTTACGGAAGAGTAGAACTCTGGGGAGGTCGCCGGAAAGAATTAATTGGCATTACTGATACCACCCTTACTTCCGGTTCTATCGTCTGGTCAAATAATGCGTTACCCATTCCTAAAATTCAGATCGGAACAGCCGGATTTATTCCTCTGAAATTCCTCAATAACTTCGTTGCTTTAAAAGCAAGTTTTGCTCACGGCTGGTTTGACGTTCCTTATATCCAGGGAGCTTACCTGCACTACAAATCACTGCATGGCCGTTTCGGAAAACCCGGCGGCAAGGTTGCCTTCTACTTCGGCATTAATCACATGGTGCAGTGGGGTGGGCATGCAGAGTATCTGAAAAACTCCCCCGTAGCTGTAAATGGACACCTGACTACGGCTCCCAAAGATTTCTTATGGGGCATCTTACTTGGGCAACTTTCTCAGGAACGCGAAAACGATCGGTTTACGGGCTTTGACGGCGAAAACCGGGTAGGCAACCATTTAGGAAATTATGACATTGCCTTGACGGTGAAAGGAGAAAGACAATCATTGTTATTCTACCACCAGCATATTTTCGAAGATCTTTCGGGTTTATTATTTCTTAATCACTTTGACGGATTATATGGATTAAGCTGGAGCCTTCCGCATGCTTATGATAAGTCTACCCGGCTCAATAAATTACTTTTTGAGTTTCTGACCACGAACGACCAGGCCGGATCAACTTTTGATATTACCGCTCGTTTTCAGGGAGGGGATAATTACTTCAATCACTCCCAGTATGTACAGGGCTGGTCTTATTATGATAAGGCCATTGGAACCCCATTACTACCCTTGCATCGGGAATTAGCTAACGAAAATTTACCGCACACTGAAAATTATTTTCCAGTCAATCGGGTAACAGGATTTCATTTGGCAGGTGATGGGTTACTGTTGGGGAAAATAATTCTCCAGGCCCGATTAACCTATACCCTCAATCGAGGTACGTACAGTTTTCCTTTTCCTACTCCGGCCCATCAGTTTTCTTCTCTCTTACTACTAAAGACTAGTCCTAACTATCTAAATGGCCTTTCCATAGCAGGTAAAGTTGCTTACGACCAAGGTGATTTATATCGTTCCCGCATTGGGGCATTTCTGTCTTTATCCAAAACGTGGAAAAATGGTAAGTAAGAAATAAATTACTCATTTCTATTCAAAATATATTTATAAGCCTTTGGTAAGGTTTTTTACATGAAGATTTGGCAATTTCTCGTAACCTACCAATAGTTAAGTACTAATTAGAGTCCATTCTATTGAAAGTATACTATTTATTATCAATAGTTCACTTTCAGTAAATGAGTTAAAATAATTTCTATTTTTTTTCTAAACCGCCAATCTAAGTACTCAATAACAACGTATATCTTTGCGATCATAATTGACTTTTGTTAATTGCAAGATTTTGATCAATAGTATCTAGTAAAGACGTTTTCATTCATTAAGTACAATTACTATCAACCCAAGGTATTAATCTATATTTACTAATCCTTTTTCAATAAAATTTATGATCAGTTCATCAAACAAGTCTACTTCTTCCGGTACGACTTCGGAAAACAAAGCGGCTTTAGGTCGCCGGACCTTCCTCAAATCTGCTAGCTTAGCCTCTCTCTCCGCTGCTGCTATCTATGCTTCTTCTTGTACGGATCACAATGGTAACCCCATTCCAGACGGTACGGTTGATTTAGGTTCAGGAGACGTAGGAATTCTTAACTACGCTTATGCACTGGAACAATTGGAAGCCGCTTTTTACACGCAAATCGTAGCTACTCCGTATTCGGGTATCACTTCACAGGAACTGACGGTCATGACTGACCTCAAAAACCACGAAGTAGCTCACCGCGATTTCTTTAAAACTGCGATTTCTGCTGCTGCTCCAAGCCTGGTTATTCCTTCGCTGGAGGTTAATTTCTCAGCCATCGATTTCACAAGCCGTGCCAGTGTTTTGGCAACAGCAAAAGCGTTCGAAAACCTGGGTGTAGCTGCCTATAATGGAGCAGGTAAATTTCTAAAAACACCTGTTTACCTGCTTCTTGCTGGTAAAATCGTTTCGGTGGAAGCTCGTCACGCAGCCATCATAAGTACTTTACTGGAGGGTTTCAATGGTCAGTTTACAGGCGGCCAGGTTGATGCCAATGGTTTAGATAAAGCAATGACCTTCGCAGAAGTATTGCCTATCGCTCAAACGTTTATCAAAACCAAAATTTCTGGTGTAAACTTACCTAAATAACTAACCCTATTTGCTATTATGAACTTGTTTGAACTTTTCGCAAAAATTGATGAACTTGATCCTGAATCAGGTGAACGTTTATCCTTCTATAATCGCCGTCACATCCTGAAAAATGGAGCTAAAGCTACTGCTCTGGCGGCACTACCTACTCTTTTCGCATCCGTAGTTAATAAAGCTTATGGTGCTGATTTACCCACTCAAACCCGCGGTGTACTGGAGTACGCATTAACGTTAGAATACCTCGAAGCAGATTACTACATGAAGGGTGTTCAGAGTGGCATCATTCCTCAGAGTCAGCGTGAAGTCTTTGAAACCATCAGCAAACATGAAACGGCACACGTTCGTTTATTGGAAGGTGCATTAGGCTTATCTGCCGATGCTAAAAAGCCTAAGTTTACTTACGCAGCTTATCCAGACGTATTCACCAATTACCAAACCTTCCTGGTTGTATCGCAATCTTTTGAAGACTTAGGTGTACGGGCGTATAAAAACGAAGCTAAAAACCTGATGGAATCTCCTGATTTATTACAGGTTGCTCTTCAGATCCATGCGGTTGAAGCTCGTCACGCGGCAGTTGTTCGCAGTATCCGTGGCCAGAAAGGCTGGATTGTGGGGAATGGCATGGAAAATGGCATGGCTCCTGCGGTTCCTGCTATTTATGAAGGTGAATTGAATACTGAGCAAGGCGGTGTTGAACTGGTAGGCAAAATTGCTGGCCAAGATAAAAATACGCTTAGCGAAGGTTTCGATGAACCCCTAGGTAAAGATCAGGTATTAAGCATCGCTAAATTGTTCCTTGCTTAATTCGGGCAAAACTTATTTATAAAAAGAAAAGGGGCTTTACAGTCCCTTTTCTTTTTATCCGACCTTAATAAAACAGAAAAAGGAAGACCTAAATCTTCTTTTTTCTATTAATCATCTATTCTGGTTTACTACCAGGTAGTCGTAGTCGTGATTGTTTCTGTTAATACCGGAGTGGCAAAAAAATCAAGTAAATCCTGATTCAGTCGAGGCCATTCGGTATAGAAGAATCCGTGAGGAGCTCCTTCGTAAGCTATCAATTGCGAATTAGGAATATTCTCTGAAAGTAACTTACCAGAGATTTCAAAAGGCACTACTTGGTCACTTGTACCATGAATGATAAGCGTTGGCACAGTAATACCTGGCAAGTCGGCCCGAAGATCCGCCTGGCTGAAAGTAAGTACGTTTTCTACCGTTGCCTTGGGCGAAGCTTCCATAGCAAGGCTGTGGAACCAATCGGCTAATTTGCTGCTTACCGGGTTGTTGAGTAAACTAACCCCAAAGAACTGCTTTGAGAAATCTTCAATGAAAGCCGCCCGGTCCTGAAGTGACTTCTCAATCATTTCATCGAACGTACTTTTGTCCACGCCATCGGGGAAGTCTTCCGTTTTCAGCATATGAGGAGCAGCAGCTCCTAACAATACGAGCTTTGATACGCGTCTGCCTTGATGACGGGCCATGTAATGAATGGCTTCAGCACCTCCCTGCGAGAACCCAACCAATGTTACATCGTACAGATCCAGAGCGTCCAGCACAGCAGCCAGGTCGTCCGATAAGGTATCGTAATCATAACCCTGCCAGGGTTTATCAGAATCCCCGAAGCCGCGACGGTCAATCAGAATACAGCGATAATGATTTGCGATCTGATTAACCTGATATTCAAACATTTTATGATTTAAAGGCCAGCCGTGAAGAAAAACGACAGGTTGTCCTTGTCCCCAGTCTTCTACAAAGACCTGAACACCGGGAGCGGTTTCAATATAAGCCATACATAGGTGAGTTGAGACCAAAACAATGGTCGATGGTACATAATACGGCTATTATCAGAAAAAAGACGTTCCCTCGCAGAGGAAAATGAGCCTTATAAAAGTTGATGAACAGAATCCCCAATGTTCAGAGTATCAGTTCATACCCTGGGAAATATTATCTCAAATCATGATAAGTTAATTCATAAAAAAGCCTCGCTCCAGAAGAAGCGAGGCTCGTAAGAAAAGCGGGATTATTTATCGACTCAGATATAAGTTACGCTCGGCGTAAATCTTCTGGAAGACTTCATCCGTCAGATCATCAATGAAGTAAATGGCTTCACCCGTTGACTTCATTTCAGGCCCGAGTTCTTTATTTACTCCGGGGAATTTGTTAAATGAGAATACCGGAATCTTAATCGCATACCCATTTTTCACCGGATTGAACTTGAAGTCCGTTACCTTATTCTCACCCAACATTACCTTCGTTGCGTAATTAACGTAAGGTTCCTGGTAAGCTTTACAGATGAAAGGCACCGTACGAGACGCCCGGGGGTTAGCCTCAATGATGTACACTTTTTCATCCTTAATGGCAAACTGAATATTCAGTAAGCCTTTGGTTTTCAGAGCAACCGCGATTTTCTTAGTGTATTCCTCAATTTGCTTGAGTACGTTTTCGCTCAAATCAAAGGTTGGTAATACCGCGTGAGAATCTCCCGAGTGAATACCTGCGGGTTCAATGTGCTCCATAATTCCGATGATGTATACATTTTCACCGTCACAGATGGAATCAGATTCCGCTTCGATTGCGTTTTCTAGGAAGTGATCCAGAAGGATTTTATTGCCTGGAATGTCACGGAGTGTATTCACCACGTGTTGTTCCAGTTCTTCTTCATTAATCACAATCTTCATCGACTGGCCCCCTAATACGTAGCTAGGACGCACCAGCAGCGGGTAACCCAGCGTGCGAGCTACTTCCACCGCATGATCAGCGGATTCAACCGTATCGAATAATGGATAAGGCACATCCAGTTCACGAAGCAAGCTTGAGAAGGCTCCGCGATCTTCGGCTAAATCCAGAGCTTCGAAGCTCGTTCCGATGATTTTGATACCGTATTTGGAAAGTTTTTCTGCCAGTTTCAGAGCCGTCTGACCACCCAACTGAACGATTACCCCTTCAGGTTTTTCATGCTGAATAATGTCGTACACATGCTCCCAGAATACGGGTTCAAAGTATAATTTATCAGCAATGTCAGGGTCCGTCGATACTGTTTCAGGGTTCGAGTTAATCATGATCGTTTCGTACCCTGCTTCTTTCGCCGCTAACACGCCGTGAACGCAGGAATAATCGAATTCGATCCCCTGACCAATCCGGTTCGGTCCTGAACCTAAGATGACTACTTTTTTCTTATTCGAAACAACAGACTCGTTATCTTCTGCCTGTGAACCACTAGCAAACGTTGAGTAGAAGTAAGGCGTTTTCGCTTCGAACTCAGCCGCACAAGTATCTACGCATTTGTAGACCCGTTTGATACCCAGCTCATTACGTTTCTCATACACCTGGCTTTCCAGACAGTCGATCATGTGAGCAATCTGACGGTCGGCGAAGCCTTTTACCTTGGCTTCTTCCAATAAATCTTTCGAAATCGTATCGAGTGTATGTTTCTCGATTTCCTTCTCCAGACGAACCAGATCTTCCACCTGATACAGGAACCAGCGGTCAATCTTTGTTAATTGCTGAATTTTCTTGAACGAAATTCCTAAACGGAAAGCATCATAAATATGGAACAGACGATTCCAGGAAGGATTAGCCAGGGAGTGTAGGATGGCATTCTGATCCGTCAGTTCTTTCCCATCAGCACCCATGCCATTTCGCTTGATCTCCAGCGACTGACAGGCTTTTTGAAGAGCCTCCTGGAAGTTGCGGCCAATACCCATGGCTTCGCCTACCGACTTCATTTGAAGTCCTAGACGACGATCTGAACCTTTGAATTTATCGAAGTTCCAGCGGGGTACTTTAACGATCACGTAGTCAATGGCAGGCTCGAAGAACGCTGACGTGCTGCCCGTAACGGGGTTGATCAGTTCGTGCAAACGGTAACCGATGGCCATTTTCGCAGCAATTTTCGCGATAGGATAACCGGTCGCTTTTGAAGCCAGAGCCGACGAACGTGAGACGCGAGGGTTAATCTCAATGGCGATGATAGCGTCGTTTTCGGGGTTAACCGAGAACTGAACGTTACATCCACCCGCAAATTTCCCGATGCCATCCATCATCATGATAGCCATGTCACGCATTTTCTGATACAGGGTATCAGGCAGCGTCATGGCAGGAGCCACCGTTACAGAATCGCCGGTGTGAACTCCCATTGGGTCAAAGTTTTCAATCGAGCAAACAATGATGAAGTTACCATCACCATCGCGGAGTAACTCCAGCTCGTATTCCTTCCATCCCAGAATCGATTGCTCAATCAGTACTTCATGCGTTGGCGAAGCGTGCAAGCCCCGATTCAGCATTTCATCAAATTCCTTGGGGTCATTCACGAAACCACCACCTGTTCCACCAAGGGTAAATGAAGGGCGGATTACCAGAGGAAAACCTACCTCCTGAGCGATTTCTTTTCCTTCCAGGAACGAACGGGCGGTACGTCCTTTACAAACACCAACGCCCAATTCCAGCATTTTCAGGCGGAATTTTTCGCGGTCTTCGGTCGTCTCAATGGCGTCAATGTCAACCCCAATGATTTCCACCCCGTACTTTTTCCAGATACCGGCCTTGTCACAGTCGATAGCTAAATTTAACGCCGTCTGGCCTCCCATTGTCGGCAAAACGGCGTCAACCTTGTGTTTTTCAAGAATCTCAATGATGGACTTTCGCTCCAACGGCTTTAGATACACATGATCGGCACTAATGGGGTCCGTCATGATAGTAGCGGGATTGGAGTTGATCAGAATGACCTCGATGCCCTCTTCTTTGAGTGAGCGGGCTGCCTGAGAGCCAGAATAGTCGAACTCGCAAGCCTGACCGATGATAATGGGACCAGAGCCAATGATCAGGACGGATTTGATGTCGGGATTTTTGGGCATTTTTTCAGGTATCTGTTAACAAGCCATTATCAATGATAATTCGTTGATTTTCAACGCAGACATCATTAACACGGACTAAATAACGATCAACATCCCGGAAGTGGCCGGGCAAAATTCGTGCAAAATTAGGAGTTTGCCGGGAAACGAAGGAATTTGTTTTTATATTTCTATAAAACTTTCTTACCTGTCGAGAGGTTTGGCCTTAATAACCTTTCTTTGTGAGAGGGACCTTACAGCCTTTCAAAGTCGAGCCTCTTTTCTCACTCAATTGTTTTATTTAGTTGTTATTTATGCCATCTCGCCCTTCAGTAGATGTAGCCATTAACGTTTACGGCAAGCCTTACCAGACTGCAGTCACGCTATTATCCTTATTAAAGCATTCGGGTCAATGGATCGATAAAATCTACTTCATAGAAGAACGCAAACAGCCCGAAGGAACAGATTTCTCCTTTCTATACCCTTTGCTAGGCAAGCGTCTAATTAGATATAAACCCTGGTTCTGGTTATGGACCAATCCTTTCAAAAAAGAATGGTTAATGAAGATTCCTTTCATTCGCCATGCAATCCGTTACCAATACGCCTGGGAAAAATCAGATAAGAAATTTTTAATGGTTACCCATAATGATGTACTTTATACAGGAGACTTGCTAGGTGTATACCTGGATCAGATTGGTGACCATATTGGGGTAGGTAAAGTAGGACAGTGTTGGAATTGCCCGGCTTATACGGCCCAAAAGTGTGATAGCGAAACTTACTGGAACTATCGTCCTTCTAAAGAGGAGGTTTTGACGCTGGTAGAAGAGTATCCAGGAGCAAGGACCCAGCACTTTGAATATGAAATGAATCGAAGAAGTTCATGGCCCATCCCTGAATGTCGATTAAACGAGTATACAGCATTAATTAACCTGCACCTTGCTCGTCCTGTTACCATCCCTCAGGGGGCAGCAACAGCCTTTGGTAATATTGACGGACTAGATACTGCAACAGGCTGGTTTTGGCACATTAGTAACGCTGGCTACAAAGTAAAGCATGTTGATTTTGATCCTTATGCTACACACGATTGGGCTAATGGACTAAATAGCGGCCACGCAGCTCTTTTTGATAAGAATCTATACAAAAATGGTGAAAGTATAGCGAAAGAGTTATTAATCAAAGAATACGGTTTAAAACTTTAAAGTGTTGGTTTCAAAACTCCTTCTCACGAATTATAAACTATAAATGTAAACCGCTTATGAAGCGATTTAACTTCCTTACAAACGCTTTAACTCTAATCCTATTCAGTAGCGTTCTAGTCAGTTGTGGAGATTTAGACTTTTTAATATCTAAAAAGAAGCAAAGTTCGGTAGACCCTGCGGGAAACGGTGATGGATCAGGTGGTGGGACTACTCCTACTCCTCCTGAAGTAAAGCCCTCATCTATGGTTTATCTAACTAGTGAAACTATGAAAGTAGGCTTTCATATGGACTATGGTGGGGCTATAACCTATCTTTCTCCTGCAAACAGCTCTAAAAACATTATTAACAATCATGATTTAGGGCGACAACTCCAATATGCTTATTACTCTTTCCCTATTGAAACCTACAAACCTAATGGGGTATCTCCTCACCCTGCCTGGCAGGGAATTGGATGGGATCCTATTCAAACTGGAGACGTTTATGGGAATGGCTCACGAGTAATAGAAAGGCGACAAGATGGGAATAAGCTTTATTTCAAAACTATTCCTATGCAATGGGGATATAATAACGTTCCGTGTGAGTGTACCGTTGAAACTTATGCTGAGTTAAAAGGCAATGCTCTGGAGATACGTAATGTATTGCAAGTAAATCGTACAGATAATTTTCCACTTTTAGGCCGAGGACAAGATTTGGGTGGAGGTTTCCTTACTTCTGATTTTACCAGAGCTAAAGCTTATTTAGGTTTAGCTCCCTATACAGGATCCAATATTACTGATATCGACCTAACTGCACCTCCTTTTACAAATAATAATACAGCGAGTGTTGAAATGTATTTACCTGAAGGATGGACTTATTTATATAATAGCAAGGGGGTCGGTTTAGGCCTTTGGGCTCCCCATACTCACTACTTTAGTGTAGAGCTTATGGGCAAGGCTAATGAAGGAGACGAATACAGCGGAAATACGGGACGCTTTGGTGCTCACATGCCTGAAGTGCTGGATCGCAATATTCGGTATGAAAGCAAAGTAGCCTATATTATGGGATCAGTGGAAGATGTTCGTCAATATGCAGTAAGTCATAAAGAAGAACAAATCAAGCCTAACTTTTATTTCACATCTGATCGGCAACACTGGACTTTTTATACAGATACTGATGACGGGGGATTTCCCTTCAATGGCGAGTGGAGTTTTAAACTGGATAAATATCCAGTTATTCTTTTCAGCCCGGATATTTTCTGGGATTCACAAAAAGATAAAAAGCTTTATTTCCAGGTTGCTTATGATGGTACTGGTAAACAAATGAACGTTTCATGCTTCAAACAACGATCTTCGAGACTTAACGATTACAGTGACGCCAGTACAGCTTTTAATTTAATTAATGATGGCCAATATCATACATACGAATTACCTGTTGGCGACATGGAAAACTGGCAGGGTATCATCAGAAAGATCATCATCAGCGTTCCAAATGAGTCAACAACAGGAAAAAGGTTAAAAATTAAATCTATCTCTATTACAAAACCCAACTAAAAAGGGAAAGCCAATGGCTTTCCCTTTTTAGTTGGGTTTATTGCTTTTCCCATTTTTGAGCTAACCATTTAACCTGATTATTTGAATATAACCCAAATTGATAGGTACCCTGAGGTAATGTTTCAACGAGAATGATTGCGTTCCCTCCCTTAGAGAATAGCAAGCCCGTTCGTAAAAAATTTTTAATAGAATTAGAGTTCGCTTTCAGTGGAGCTAGAAATATTCTTCCTGATGAATCTTTCAAAATCAAATAACTAGTCTTTATATTCTGGTCTATATCAGGCACCTCCACTACAAGTGAATTTCCTCCAAAATACATCTCATCAGGATGATACTGAAAGTTTATTACTTCATCTGAACTTGTTTTGTCCTCATCAGGAGCATACATATGCTGTGGAAAAGTATACAAGCGTTTTTTAACTAAATAGGGATAGAATCTTGCAGTAGCTAAATTATGGTCCTGGTCTACAGTCAAGAAAAATCCATTTTGTTTCCAATTAACTGTCTCAGCCACCAAAAGATCCTTCCGGTAGCAAATGATAGGCCAGTATATAAACCAGATTAAAGATACATATAATCCAGTTCCTATTATTAAAGGAACTTTAAGATACTTTTTCCAGTCGTATTTATTAATTAACGCTACGAACAACACATAAGCAGTAGTAACAGCATAGGTAGCATAAATCTGATACCTTGCAGTAATACCTACACCAACCCAGGATCGCGATAAAGACACTAATCCTGCAGACAAAATCAAAAATGTTAATAAACCCCAGATGGGTAAAAATTTATTATCTTTTGTACGTATAATACTTATAAATGCTATTCCCCATACTAGTAAAATTAAAATTCCTAAAAAGATAGCCCTGTTCACATAGTTAAGGGAGACATTTGCTCCAAGAAACACAAGAATATATTTTATAAATTGTATTGGATTTAATAAACTTTCTGTGACATGCGTATGCCCTCCCTTAGTAAAATCAATGAAGTAACAGATTATTGCTACAATAACACCGATGCTCCAGATTACCGCAGCTATTTTTCTTTTCTGAAATAATAGTAGCAATACGCCTGGAATTAGAATCAAAAGTCCATTGCCACTAGTGTATATAGCAAGTACGGCGAAAATGATTGATGTCATTAAAAACCATTTCCCTTCTTTTTGCAGTAATTGCAAGGATACCAATACTAAAAAAATAACTAGACTATGTTGTAAAACACAGATAGGCCAAAGAGCATCTTCCCAATAAACTGGCTGAAATAGCAGGAAGCTAACAGGAACAAAAAACCAAAGAGATAGCTTAGATATTTGAAAGTATCTTAATACAATAAAGAAACAACCAAGTATACTTAAATTACCTATTAATATTACTGATCTTAAATTAATCTCACCTTCTATTAAATAAATCAGATACATCACTACTCTTGGCACAGCAATTCTGTGATCTGCATGTACAGAAAAAGTCTCAATTAATATTTTTTTAAAATTAGAACTACTCTCCTCATTCTGATATACATAATGCATAAATGTTGAATCATCAGTCCAAGGTAAATTCACTGAAAAATGATACAACATTAAATAAAAAGCAATAATGGGGATTAGGCAAATAATTAACGGAAAGGTACGTCTTAAAGTCATTGGTTAATTCATTAAATATTGCTACCTATTCTTTAAATAAAATAAGAGTTGGCTGGCATTTTAAAGACGGTTTCAAATTTAATATTTTTCTTCTAATAAAAATAGCTACTTCTAAGAAGTAGCTATTTTATAAACACTGTAAATTATTTACCGCAATAAATTCTTCAATATCTCCACTTCAATCACTGGTGAAGAGCGTTCGTATAAGATTGAATAAACGGCATTCACTATGGGCATATCAACTTCATATTGCCGATTGATTTCGTAAATGGATTTAACAGCATAATACCCTTCAGCAACCATGTTCATTTCCATTTGAGCGGAGGTAACACTGTACCCCCGGCCAATCATGCTGCCAAAGGTTCGGTTTCGGCTGAACTGCGAATAAGACGTTACTAATAAATCCCCCAGATACGCCGAACCCATCAGATCCCGATAATAAGGATAGATTACATCCAGAAACCGCTTTATTTCCTGCATGGCATTTGACACCAGTACGGCCTGAAAGTTATCGCCATACCCAATTCCGTGACAAATGCCACAGGCCAGAGCGATAATGTTCTTCATTACCGCACAATATTCCACTCCGTATAAATCCGTTAAGGGCTGGGTACTTACAAAGCGACAAGTCATTAAATCGGCAAAGGCCGTTGCCCGCTGGATTTCGGGCGAGGCAATGGTCAGATATGACTGTTTCTCCAAGGCCACTTCTTCGGCATGACAGGGACCTGCAATGACACAGAATTGATCCTGCGAAACGCCGTAGTTTTTTTCCAGCCAATCCGTTACTAGCAAGTTTTCTCCGGGAACCATGCCCTTGATGGCGGATACGATTGTCTTTCCCGTAAAATCTTCCGGCCTTAATTCAGCAAGGGCTTCTGTAATAAATGCAGCAGGAACCGCCAGAATCACTACCTGACTTCCCTTCATAGCTTCGTGTAAACGAGTAAAGGGCTTCACCCGTTTGGGATGCAGCACTACGCCGCTCAAGTAGCGGGGGTTGCTGTGAAACTTACGAATATGCTCGGCATCTTTCCGATTTCGCAACCACCAGCGAATCTTGACTTCGTTTTCTGAAAGAATGCGGATAATGGCCGTTGCCCAGCTACCTCCACCAATAACCGTGATGGTTGTAGTATTTTTATTTGCTTCGTTCAATGCGGCTATCAAAAAATGTTCAATGCCAGACGTTAAAGAGGGTCATTCAAAAGAATTAAGCTCATGAAAAGACGGAGTGATCCCGAATTTCAAGGCTTCATACGCTCAGTATACAACGCTAACTACACGACAGGTTTCCTATTTCAAGTCGGTGAAAATACGGCATCTCCTTTAAAACACGCCCATTCGGTGGACAAAAACGTAGAATACTTTTTAATTTCTAACTTTTTTTCAATGTAAATATCAAACAAAAGGCCTTTGCATTCGTTTGGGAATCATCGAAAAAAACCCTTATTTTGCGGTTCTAATAAAATGGTCGTATGGCTTTAGTTAACAAAATCAGAGAACGTTCAGGAATTGCAATTACCATTATTGCCATCTCCCTCATCTTATTTATTGTGGGCGGTGACCTCCTCGGATCACGGGGACTTTTTGGAGGGAAGACTCAGAAAGTAGGTGAAATTGCCGGAAATAGCATTCTGGCCCAGGATTTCCAGAAAAAATTAGACCAGGCTCGTATGGAATACGAAGCTCAGTCCGGTCAATCCGCGAACGATCAGGTGATCGCTCAGCTTCGCGAGAAGGTTTGGAATGATCTGTTAATTGATTATGCATATCAAAAAGAATTTGATGCCCTGGGACTGACGCTTTCAGAAGATGAAAAGCAGGACATGTTCTTTGGTAAATACATTGATCCCGCCGTTCGTCAGAGCTTCACCGATCCTCAGACGGGCATTTTCGATATCAATCGGGTAAAACAACAGCGTGCTCAAATTCAGCAATTACCTGCGGGTTCTATCCAGCAGTTGGGCTGGCAGGCGTTTGTGCGTGACATTCAGCGTCAACACCTGATGACTCGTTACGTGAACCTGATCCGCATGTCCAGTTACGTAACTACAGCAGAAGCGAAGAAGGATTACGAAGCACAAACGGCAAAAGTTGACGCGAAATACTTGTATGTTCCTTTCTACTCAATGGCGGATTCAACCATCAAGGTTACGGATTCTGAATTGAAAGATTACCTAAACGCTCACAAAGATGAGTATAAGGGTGCCAATACTCGTAGTCTGGATTATGTCGCTTTTGGAGTTGTTCCTTCGAAAGCCGATAGCCTTGCTCTTAAGAATACATTAACGCAATTAGCCAAAGATTTGGCTAAAGCTACAAACGATTCTTCGTTTGCACGTATGAATTCTGACGTACCGCATCCGCTGTACTGGAGTCTGCGTGACATGGATGATCAATTGAAAGAAGCGGTAAAAGGCTTCTTCCCCGGTCAGATTGCAGGTCCTTTCCGTACCGACAATACCTATACTATCTATAAGTATACAGGTATGAAACGTGACTCGCTTTATACCGTTAAGGCCAGCCACATTCTGATTCGTCCTACCAATCAGTCCGATTCGGCAAAAGCTTCGGCTCGCGTTCGTGCAGAGAACATTCTGAAAGAATTGAAAGGCGGAGCTGATTTCTCAGCAATGGCCGCTCAGTATGGTACAGACGGTACCGCTCAACGTGGAGGCGACTTGGGTTACTTCCAGAACAACGGTTCGATGGTGAAGCCTTTCGAAACCGCCGTATTTGCTTACAACGGCACGGGCCTATTACCAAATCTGGTTGAAACGGATTTCGGTTTCCACATCATTAAAGTAACAGAGCCTAAAAATAACGTTCAGTACCGTGTAGTGGCTGTTTCGAAACAACTTGGACCCAGCCAGGCTACTCGTGATGAGGTTTATCGCAAAGCTGATGAATTTGCTGCCGCTAATAAAACGCTGGAGCAGATGGAAGCCGCTGCTAAGAAAGATAAATCTATCGTTCTTTTGAAAGCAAACCGTGTTCCTGAAGGTTCTACGAACCTGAACATGATGCAAAACGCTCAGCCTGTGATTCGTTGGGCTTTTGAAGACAAAACGGATGTAGGTGATGTTTCTCAGGTTTTTGAAGTAAACGATGCGTATATCGTAGCTGCCCTGACGGGTAAAACCTCTGAAGACGAAGTAAAAGTAGACGACTTCCGCGATGAGTTAACTGCGAAAGTTCGTAATCAGAAGAAAGGCGAAGAAATCCTGAAAAAGTTAAGCGGCTTAGCTGGTGCAGGTAGTTTGGAGCAAATTGCTCAGAAGTACGGTGCCGGTGCTTTAGTTGAAACAGCAAACGACCTGACTCTGAACAGCGGCTTACTGAACTCCGCAGGTGCTGATCCTACCGCCTTAGGTAAAGCATTTGGGATGAAAGCTGGTCAGAAATCGCAGCCCTTCAAAGGTGAAAGTGGTGTATTCATCATGGAAACCCTGAAGAAAATGGATGCTCCTGCCATTGCTGATTATAGCCAATACAAAAAGACCGCCCTGCAAACGGAATTACAACGCTCAGGTTACTTCGTAAACGAAGCCGTTCGCGAGAAAGCGAATGTGAAAGATTACCGGGCTAAATATTTTTAATCTCTACGGAGACGAAAGCACTGAAAACCTGGCTTCGGTCAGGTTTTCGCTTTTTAGAGCCTTGCTCTTTACTTTTGTATCTCTAATCACTAACGATGAAAGGCCTCTGGCCCAGCATCCAATCCATTATGACACAAGACAAGTTGAAAGACTTGAAGGCCAGCATAGAGGCCTTGAGGGGGTATCTTTGACTACGATGGGAAAAAGTACCAGATAGAAGAATTAGAACAAAAAACGCTTGATCCTGAATTCTGGAATGAACGGGAACGGGCGGAAAAAATTCTCAGAGAAATTCGTGGGCTAAAATTCTGGACGGATGGTTTCGATCAGCTCAATCAGCTTTTGGGCGATACCGAAACCATGATGGAATTTCAGGAGTTAGGCGAAGCGTCAGAAGCTGATGTCGATGCCGAAGCGGCCAAGCTGGAAGCTAAATTGGCTGAAGTAGAGTTCCGGAAAATGATGTCGGATGAAGGCGATAATATGGATGCCGTGCTGGAAATTAATGCCGGAGCGGGCGGAACTGAATCGCAGGATTGGGCGAACATGCTGTTGCGAATGTACACCATGTGGGCTCAAAAAAATAACTTCAAGATTAACGTCGTGAACGTGGCCGATGGCGATGTCGCGGGTGTTAAATCAGCAACGATTGAGATTTTGGGTGAATATGCTTACGGTAACCTGAAAGCAGAAATTGGCGTGCACCGTCTAGTTCGGATCTCTCCATTCGATTCTAATGCCCGTCGTCATACGTCCTTTGCTTCAGTCTTTGCCTATCCTTTGGTGGATGATACCATCGAGATTGAAATTAACCCGGCCGATATTGACTGGGATACGTTCCGAAGCGGTGGAGCCGGTGGCCAGAACGTGAATAAGGTAGAAACGGCTGTACGTTTGAAACACAAACCTTCGGGAATTATTATCGAGTGTCAGCAGGAACGCAGCCAGCTTCAAAATAAGGAAGTGGCGATGCGATTGCTGAAATCTCGACTTTATCAAATGGAGCTGGAAAAACGGCTGGCAGCTAAAGCTGAATTGGACGCAACTAAGCGAAAAATTGAGTGGGGTAGCCAGATTCGCAGTTATGTACTTGATGATCGCCGCGTGAAAGATCACCGCACGAATCACCAGACTTCAAACACTGACGCGGTGCTGGACGGAGAAATCAATGATTTCATCAAAGCATACTTAATGTCGGACGTAAGCGAAGAGCAGAGCTAAGCTCGGAGTAACGTAAAAAGGGACAAAACCAAACGGCTTTGTCCCTTTTACTTTTTACCTGTTTGAATACTCTTTTACTCTACTTCTGGTTTAATTACCGTTACTTCATCCGTAACCGCCAGGGGTTGAGCTACCTTGCGACGCACTACCGGAGCCGATCTACGGGGAGAATCAACCGCTGTTCTTCTTTGAACGGGCTTTTTACCTTCTTCCTTCTTGCCGCCTTTTTTTCTTCTCCCCCACCAAATCAGGAATCCGGTAACGGGCAAACTAGCTGAAATCAAACTGGCTAGGAAGGCCAGGATCTTCGTAGGTAAGCCCATCACAGCTCCCACATGCAGATCATAATTCATCCGACGGAGTTTATCGCCACCGTCCGCATCTTCGTATTTTCCACTGAAAGGTCCCGCCGCCTTTAGTGGTTTGAGAGTGAATTGATCGTACGTATAAACATCCGTTTTATAATAAGTCCCCGGCTTAAGATATACCGTGACACTGATGGCATCCTTGGGCGTTTGCGGCAGGTTCACAAACATGGCCTTCTGTGATTTTCCCTGATCCGTCAGATTCAGCCATACTTTATCAACACTAGTAATAGTAACCGGAAGGTTTTGGGTTGTATCAGACAGGGCTGTATTCCGTTCAAACGACAAACTGCGACCACCTGTAGTTACCCAATATAAGCCCTTACTAAACCACTGGAAACTGTATACCAGACCCGTTAAGGAAATAATGAGTAAGAAAAAGGTACTGTAAAATCCCCAAACATTATGTAAATCATAATTCATCCGTTTGAAGGTTCCATCCCATTTTACCTTGAAGCTTTTATCCCGATTGGCCTTATTCCACTTTTTAGGCCACCAGAGAATCATTCCACTAATTAAAAGGATAACAAAAATCAGGACAGCGACACCAACAACGGGCCGACCAATGTCATAAGGCATCCATAAAGCCCGGTGGCCATTGAGTATAAAACGGAAAAAGTCAAAGTCTCCGTCGTTTCCCCCACGAGCAATGGATTTTACCTTCAGCACCTCGCCTGTATAAGGATTTATATATACTGAAGTGTATTTGCTACCCCGTTTTTTGCGATCAAACTGACCCACAACGGCTGCTTCGTTCGGCTTTGTATAGGTTAGCGAAGTAGCTTTCTTCCCTTCTAATTTCTTCTCAGCAATGGCTATTAATTGTGAAGGAACCAGATAGGGTTTAGGTTGCTCTTTAACAAAACGCCAGCTTTCGGTCATATCACGGATTTCTTCCTGGAAGACGTAAATACAACCCGTAATACTGACAATAAATACAATAATTCCCGAGGCCAGGCCGAGCCAGAGGTGAACTTGTCCGATGGCTTTTTTAAAAGTCATGGCTAGATTTGACTAATTAGTTATGAGAAAACTATACTTTGTGGAAGTACGCATTAAGAATCTAGTGAGCGACTCTCTAGAGGTATGACTCCAAAGGTAGTATATAAAATTTATATCTATTTAGTATAAATAAAAATAAGCTAAGACATTCTACAAAAATGCTGGTCGTAAAACATCGACTATCTATTTTCTAGAATGTCTTAGCTGGAAATAGTCATTAGAATTTATCTCCTTGGTATGGGCTCTATAGTAATAATTGCTTTACCAGTGGAAAATTCTTTTGTTCTTGCCCAATGCTCGTTAAAAGGAGGATTAGGATACCCTGGAATTGCCTCTTCATCCCAATATAAGATCTTATCGTCCCACCGAATGATGGCATCATATAGCATATCATGTCCACCTGAAACCTGTAGACTATACGTAGAAGAAACATTATTGGTATTACTGGTATTGCTTCCAAAATTTGGCCCATCTTTTATTGAATTGGAATAATTGAATCCAAAAGTTGAGCTTATTCCTATCGTTATACTTTGTGTATAAGAAGTGGTAGCATCTTCTTCCATTAATACTACTTTTATTTGGTCACCATACTGCTGCATGTTCCATGGTACCAATTCCAATGGAGTTGGCAAAATATACTGCTTAGTACTTGATCCATAATACCATTGATTATTTTGATGATATAAATTTACAAGCCCTAGGAAAGGAACATCAAACCATTTATTAACTATTTCAACAGCATTATTCTGATTATTTATACCTATTACTTTTACAATAAATTCTAGGTCACCATCTGCAAAAGAAGGATACCCATCATAATCTGTTATTTGGTCGTCAACAAGTTCTTTTATTATATCAGAGTTAACCAACTGTATAGTAGTTAGATGTTCTGCATATGAGCTATTAAAGCTACCCGTAGCATTACCAATAGTAGGTGCTATATTATAATAAATGTAGTCCCGAGGATACTGTAAATTATTCTCATAAGCTAACTTTACTTTCGAATCAAACTTGTCATAGGTTGCAAGGCGACTACCTGAACTTAATTTAGTCCCATTCAGATTGTTGAATGACTCGTCAATAAATGAGTAATTTAAATCCCTGATTACAAATGAGTTCAGTTGTTTTACTCCTCTAACCTTCCCATTGTTCACCTGTATTCTTTCATTATCCTTAACCACAATAATCGGATAATCTGGAAAAATATTTAGTGCTAATTCTTCTTCTTTGACATTAACATCATAAGTCATCATAAACTTATGGTTATTTTTTTTTCTGTAAACTTTATTAGGGAAAACCGCTACTTTAGGTATTTGAATAGATGTATTCCAACTTTCTGCATTGAAATTCACAACACTAGGAACTAAAATTGTCAATACTGGCATACTATTGACAATTCTGATAAATTCTTCTTTATCTCCATAAATAGAAGCTAAGTATTCATGAAAACTAATATTTTTTTCAATTATTTCATCTTTTACTAAATGAAATAATACGTCCGTATCTTTATTAATCCGTTTGAGAGAGGCTTTTTTTAATAATATTCTTACATTTTCATTCTTTAGAGATCTCGCAAGGACTTGAGAAAATATATTTCTGTTTTTCTCAATTTGTTCTTCTGTCAAACCAGAACCATTTTCATTTTTAATTGGGTCTACTATCGGGCTTTCTTTATTACAAGAAAGAATAGTAATCATTGTCAAAGCTACGGCAAAAATTGCCTTAATTAGTGTAAATTTAAGCATAATAATAGAGATTTAGTTAAAAGATAATAACCCAATAAACTAGCTTGTTAATAACAATATGTTATTAACAATTATTTAATAGTTAGAAGGAAAAAGGATATTTACACTTAAAATCTATAGGTGTTTAAAACAATCAATGCTCTGTCAGAAAAATCTATTAATAAGCATTTCAACTTATTATACTTTATCGCTCAATGTTATAATAAAACAAATATAGTTTATTTAGACTTAATAAAAATAATTATTTATAAATTTTATTATCCTCTCTGAAAATAACCCTCAATGAAGTATTAGGCTTCTCTTCTAAAGATGTAGATCACTAAATTTGTATAGGGTAGATCAATGCAAGCCTTATGGCCATCATTCATTAGCATTAGTAAAACAGTACGGGTAATGCCAGGAGGAAAACTTAGACTTTGTTGTCATCATTACTTGGCATTTGCAATAGCTGATCAAAGAGTAGTGTAGAAAATATATCTTTAATAGGCTCTTTTTAAGCCATTATAATCATCGCGACTTTATTTGTATGCAGTTAGTAACATATACCAAGTCAGGAAATGGCCCGGAACCTTTGCTGGCTTTTCATGGCATTGGGCAGGATCATACCGCTTACGAACCTTGGGTGAAGCTTTTGGGAGACCGATATACGATTTACGCCTTCGATTTACCTTTTCACGGCATGAATACCAAACGGCAGGTTCATCCCATTACGCTCGATAAAACTCAATGGAAACAGCAAATTTCGGACTTTCTGAAAAAAGAAGGCATTGTCCGCTTTAGCGTAGTGGGTTTCAGCATGGGTGGGCGATTTGCCCTGACTACGGTTGAAATGCTGCCTGATCAGGTTAACAAGCTATACCTGCTGGCTCCCGACGGCATTCTAAAGAATCCTTACTATACCTTCGCCGTTCGAAATCGATTAACCCGGCGAATTTTCAAATACGTTACTTTCAACCCTTCTCTGGTCATGAAATGGACGGGCGTTGGCGAACGTATGAAAATCATTCATCCGAGCATGTCCCGTTTTGTACACTGGATGCTGGATTCTCCTGAGAAACGGAAGCGGATTTTTTTATCCTGGGTTTCGTTTCGGCATTTCCATTTTTCGTTGTCCTCCCTCATCACCCTTTTTAATCGGCATGCTTTACCCATTCAATTTTATATGGGTGAATTTGACCGGATGATGCCTCCCGATTCTGTTCTACCCCTTACCACTAAGATTCCCACAGCCCAGCGATTTATTCTCAACTCGGGTCATAATCACATGATCGAAAAAACAGCAGAATTTCTAGCTCAACAGAATCCATAAAAAAAGCCCTGGATGTTGATCCAGAGCTTTTTAAGAAAATATATTTATCAATTAAGGTTGATGTCAATCAGAAGAGGAAGACAAGTTAAGCAACATCTGTTGTCACGTCTGTCTTGATTTGCTGGATTACTTTTCCAAACGTATGCTGAATTCCTTCCCATGCTCCCGTCAGGATACAGATTGGAATCAGAATCGGTGAAAAAATGATCCACTGCAAGAGCCGATAATGGTTCAAATTTTTCATTTCACTAGGGATTTAGGTGGTGTATTATTCAACTCCAGTAATTCCGCTAAAAGGTAATCATTGTTCCAGTCGAGTATAAATATACTGAATGGTGCTTCTTGCTTACTTTCTTTCTTAGCTATGAATTCAAAATTAATAAATTATCGAATAAAACAAAAAATTCTTGCCATAATTCAATAAAATATTCTCATAAAATCTAGTAAAATGAGCCATTGAACTTTAAAAAAGCTCCCCTGTCCGGTATTTTGGCAAAATCCCCAAATGACTATACGCCTTTTCCGTCGCTTCTCTACCTCGGGAGGTACGCTTGAGATAACCTTCCTGAATCAGAAAAGGCTCATATACCTCTTCAATCGTTTCTGCCTCTTCTCCTACGGCCGTGGCAATGGTAGATAAACCCACAGGTCCCCCTTTGAATTTCTCGATGATGGTGCTCAAGATACGATTATCCATATCATCCAGACCATTATGATCGACATCCAGAGCCGCCAGGGCCATTTCCGCGATGTCAACGGTGATACGCCCGCCGCCTTTTACCTGAGCAAAATCCCGCGTGCGTCGCAGGAGGTTATTAGCAATCCGTGGTGTTCCGCGACTCCGCCGGGCAATTTCAAAGGCTGCCTGTTCTTCCACTGGCATGTTAAGAATACTACAGGAACGCTTGATGATGGTTGTTAGTAACTTCGCATCATAATATTCAAGTCGGGCATTAATTCCAAAACGAGCTCGCAAAGGTGAGGTTAATAAGCCCGCCCGCGTAGTTGCTCCAATCAGCGTAAAGGGATTCAGTCCAATTTGTACACTTCGAGCATTCGGCCCTGAATCCAGCAGAATATCGATTTTATAATCTTCCATCGCAGAATATAGGTATTCCTCTACGATGGGATTCAGTCGGTGAATTTCGTCAATAAAAAGAACATCGTGCGGTTGCAGGTTGGT
The DNA here is from genome assembly GCF_031453245.1 of Siphonobacter sp. SORGH_AS_0500. Lineage (NCBI taxonomy): Bacteria > Pseudomonadati > Bacteroidota > Cytophagia > Cytophagales > Cytophagaceae > Siphonobacter > Siphonobacter sp. SORGH_AS_0500. The sequence continues at coordinate 636,434 of NZ_JAVIYT010000001.1, read as the reverse complement.
CAGCAAACCCGCCAGATCACTCGGTTTATCCAACACGGGCCCTGACGTAATTTTAATACCCGCCCCGAGTTCATTCGCAATAATGTTGGATAAGGTCGTTTTTCCCAAACCCGGAGGGCCGTGTAGCAACACGTGGTCCAGGGCTTCTTCCCGCATTTTTGCCGCCGAAACGAATATTTTCAGGTTTTCAAGAATCTTATCCTGGCCCGTAAAATCGCCAAAACTTAAAGGCCGAAGGGCTCTTTCTACTTCCCGATCATCTTTCGATAGGGTTTCTCTGTCCCCTTTCAAATAATCTTCCCGCATGCTTCAGTCACAGTTTAATATCTACTAGTCAAATTTAGCAGATTCTGTGCGGCAAAAGCCAATTCCCGGATGGAATGTCAAAAATGATCCTGAATTACCCGCAGGATTCCGAAGAAAATCAGTGGGCCACTCTTCACATGCACTCGGCTCAAGCTTTCGTAACTTAATTAACAAATTTCTTCTCTTTTCGAGTGAGAAAGGGTAACCAGCTTTCATCATTAATACCCGAGAAGTCCCGGATGAACATAATAAATGAAGGCTTATAAGGTCGCTGCCGCAGCACCATTCCGGCTTCCTCAGGGGTGAAATCACCTTTGCGGGAGTTACAGCGTTTGCAGGCCGTAGTAAGGTTGTCCCAACTGGATTTGCCGCTTCTGGATTTAGGTAGTACGTGGTCCAGCGTCAAATCATCCGATGTTCCACAGTATTGACACTGGTGGCCATCGCGTCTAAAAATATTCTGACGCGTTAACATCACTCCCCGATAAGGCAAGTATACGTACTTGTGCAGGCGAATAACCGTCGGCAAGGGAAAAGATTGAGAAATGCTCCGAAGGTTTTCCGTTTGAGACTCTGAAATCAAATCGGCCTTTTTAAGGTAGACTAGTAAAAAAGCTTTGGCGACCGAGCATATCGTCAAGGCTGAGTAATCCTGATTCAGCACTAATACTTTTCTGCCCATGGTATTACGAGAGTTTTGACGCTAAGCAAGTTAACGTTTTTACTTTACAATAACGGAGCGGACACAGAAAAATAATATATGGGTAAAGAAAAGCTTTTCCGCTGGCTTTCAACGGGAATGAAGGGGGAGGGTTATCGTCAACACCGTTCCTTTTTGTGGGATGGAATGAGCGACTATTTTTCCCTGGTGACTTTCTACAATTTTCTTACAGAAGGCTAAACCCGCTCCGTAACCCGGCGAATTGCGGTTGAGCTGATTGAATAACCGGAAAATATCTTCCTTATATCGGTCATCAAAACCGATACCATTATCCAGAATTCGAATTTCAACAGATTGGGAATGTAATTCGGCTTCAATTCTGATCTGCAAAGGCCGACTGGGGTGTGCGAATTTGGCGGAGTTATCTAAAAGCTGATAGAAAAGGGTCTGAATCATCGTTCCCTGCCCTTTAATAACGGGTAACTGGGTTTTCTCCAATACTGTTGTGTTGAGTCCGTTTTCATCACTTACACGTAGCCAGCTTTTTTCTACCATCTCGTTGAGATCTATAGATTTCAACGTCCGTTTTTCATTGGTTGCAAAAGACGTGTATTGGCGAATGGAATCCAGCAATTGCAGAGCCTGGTAGCTTTGATCGTTGGTTACCTGAAGTAACATTAGGCTTTCGGCAGTAATCTGATTCTGGGTATTCCCCCGAATCATATCTATATAGAGTAAAATCTTACGCAGAGGCTCTCGCAGGTCGTGAGCAAAGATTTTATTCATTAATAACCAGTCGTTATCCAGCGAAGTAAACGAAGCAGGTTGCCGCTCTTCATCTTTGGGCTTTAGGGTAATTTGAAAAGTCTTCTGATCGGCCAACCGGGTTTCATGAATCTGGTAATGAAACTCAATACATGTAATTTCCGGGTTTAGCAAAGTCAAGGTTCCCGTAGGTTGGGCTTGTAAGCGTTCCCAGGTTGCTTGTAGAAGAAAAAGATCTAAGGGTTGGTCAAGAATATGAATAGCTGAAAGCCCGGTTATCTGTAGCAGATGATAACTGAAATCTAAGATCATTCCGGAAGAAGATACAGTGATGAAGCCAGCGGTCTCCTTCGTATCTGAGTGATTCATACCTTAATTAATTCCTATCAAATGGGAGCAGTTTCCAGCACAATACTGAGGAATCCAACCTACCCGATTAATTACCTAACCTGCATAAGCAGTCAAGTGTTTTATCAGATGATAATTACTTAAACCTCTATTTTATGAGCCAACAAATTAAGATTCAATCTTTTGGATCCGGTTTAATTTCCTCGTCTGTCCTGAAATAAAATCGTAATTTTAAAACTCCATGCTTTTGTCTGGTGTTAAGTATGAACTTTCCCCCGGCTTTTAATTTATCCTGGCTTTAATACTGGCCAGCACTGATTGAACAGTATCCCAAAGATATGCAAAATATAGATATTCAGGCTTGCGAACACGAACCCATCCGGCATTTGGGACATATTCAGGCTCATGGTTATTTATTAGCCGTTGATGCCTCTTTTCGAGTTCGTCAGCTCAGTACTAACTTAGAAGAATTACTCGCCAGTACGGCCGAAAATATTATTAACCAGCCGCTCCAATTGCTTTCAATGAAGGAATTAAAAGGAGGGGAGCTGGTTCAGTTAATTCAGATTGCCCAAAAGCAGGGCTCTTTTGAAGGCATGACGCCCTTTAACGTCCATATTGATGGCCGGGAATATTACCTGGTTATTCATCTCATGGATGATTTATATATGCTGGAATTTGAACCCAAAAATGAGGTTCTTTTTCCGGGCACTTTGCAGGTTTTGGTCAGCCGGGTCATGTCCAGTATGCAGCAAAGCAAAAGCATTCAGGAGCTACTGGAACGCGTGGTCGTGGAAATGAAGGCTATCACACAGTATGACCGGGTCATGATTTACCGTTTCGACGAAGATTGGAACGGCGAAGTAGCGGCGGAGGCCAAAGAAGACCATCTGGAAACTTTTCTGGGCCTGCATTATCCTGCCTCTGACATTCCTAAACAGGCACGTGAGTTATATAAAACGAACTTTGTTCGGACGATCATTGATTCCCAAGCTCGCTCGGTTGCGATTTATCCGGGCATGAATATGGAAACCCGGCAGCCTCTGGACCTGAGTCAGTCTATTCTGCGGGCCGTTTCTCCCGTTCATATTGAGTATCTGAAAAATATGGGCGTTCGCTCCAGCATGAGTTTCTCGCTTTTATACAAAGGGGAACTCTGGGGGCTGATTTCCTGCCATCATTACGATGATCCACGTCTGGTTGACTATAACTCCCGAATGTCTGGGAAAATGATTAGTCAGCTTCTTTCAGCCGCCTTGGAATTCCGCAAGGACGAGGAAGATTTGAGCATGGTTAATCGTCTCTGGCGGAATGAACAGATACTTTTCGAGCAAATGCAACGCGACTGGAATGTCGTTCAGGGCTTAACCCAAAAGGCCACTACAGTTCTGGATATATCGCTAGCCTCTGGAGCAGCTTTGCTCTTTGAAGGGAAGGTACATACCGTTGGAAAAACGCCGTCTGAAAGCCAGATTTTAAAAATAGCTGATTGGCTAAAAAATAATAAGGTAGATACCATCTTTCACACCCATCAGTTTTCCAAAGTTTTCGGCCCCGCCATTGACTACCGCGACGACGCATCGGGCATGATGGCTATTGTGATTTCACGACAGTTGGAAGAATACCTGATCTGGTTTAAGCCGGAGGTTATGCAGCAAGTGGCCTGGGGGGGAAATCCAGATGATAAACAGGTATGGACGGACGAAGCTGGAAGAAACCGCCTGAGCCCACGGAAGAGTTTCGCGAAATGGACGCAATTGGTTAGAAATACCTCCGAATCATGGAAGCAGGCTGAAATCAATACGGCCTTGAAAATTCGAGAGGATATTCTTCAGATTGTTACTCAAAAAGCCAATCAGATCCGCATTTTAAATGAGCAGTTAAAGTTAGCTTACGAAGAACTAGACACGTTCAGTTATACTGTTTCGCACGACTTACGGACGCCGCTGGCTTCGATCAAGACCTATTCAGAAGTATTTCTGATGGATTATGGCGATCGGCTCGATGAGGAAACAATTCCCCTTTTTGAGAAAATTGTTTCTGCCAGTAATAAGATGAGTGATCTCATCCGGGAAATTTTACATTATGCCCGTAGTGGTCGCACGGAAATGTCGGCGGAGCCTCTTCCTATGAAAGATTTATTATATAACTTAAGGGAAGAACTGTTAGTTACTAACAAAAATGAATTACTAACCATTGACATTGGAGAGACCCCACCGATCAAGGGCGATAAAACCATGATTATGCAGGTTTTCACCAATTTATTGACTAATGCCATTAAGTATTCCCAAACGGCCGAACATCCTTGCGTTACTGTTAAGGGCATTCAAACGAACGAGGAGGTTATTTATTCCGTCACGGATAATGGCATTGGTATTGATATGAATCAAAGTGGTAAGGTTTTTGATTTATTTAAACGGTTAGATAATGCAAAGGAATATGAAGGGCATGGCGTAGGGCTGGCCATCGTTAAACGGATCATGCAAAGGCATCATGGTAAAGTATGGTTCTTTAGTGAGCCGGGCCGTGAGACTACCTTTTATGTTTCATTTCCCCTAGCCTAAACTTAATACAGGTATGATTGATGTATTGTATGTAGAAGACAATCCAGATGATGTTGACATCTTCAAACGGGTTATTGGAAAAATAAATCAGCCTCCTACTTATAAAGTTATTACAACCGGTAATGAAGCCGTTGATTACGTGTTGAGCCGGGGTAACTACCAAACAGAGGAAGCTATTCTTCCTAAAATGTTATTACTTGACCTAAATCTACCTGGTAATAACGGTTTTGAAGTTTTACAGCAGATTCGTTCCAATGCCAAAGGACGTTATCTGCCGATTGTCGTTTACAGTACTTCAGACAACCCTAAGGATATGCGGGAAGCTTTCGATCTGGGGGCGAACGCCTATCTGGTGAAACCCGGGGGTTACCGCGAGGTAAGCGATATGTTGCAACGGGCTCTGGATTTCTGGCTCGCTCAAAAAGCCAATCAATAATTATTCATGGGAGAAATTTTAAGTCAGCTTAAAGAACAGACTCGGGAGTTACACGAACAAACCGAACAATTGTTTTATACCGATGCTTTGAAAGGCGGAACTTTAACTACCGATCAATATAAGCATTTATTACAGGCTCATCTGGCCTTTCATAAAGCTCTAGAAGTTGCCTTAAGTACAATTGATAACTATCCACTGGAAGAACGCCGGAAAGCCGCCTGGATTGAAGCCGATTTAACGGCCATACAAGCATCTCCCAAGACCGCTCCTAGCACCGTTTTCGAAGGATGGAATACATCAGAATTACTGGGGGCCGCTTACGTAGCGGAAGGCTCCATGCTAGGTGGACAGGTCATTAAACGCTGGTTACAGGCTCATCCTGAATTAGGGACATATGCCGTAGAATCAAAGTTTTATAATGGATACGGTAAAAATACAGGCGAACGCTGGAAGTCTTTTGGTACCTATCTGATAACAAATGCAGCAGGACATGAGCCTGCCATTGTAGAAGGAGCGAAGAAAGCATTTAAAGCTTATCAGGCTATTTTCAAGGCAGTAGCTTAAATAAAGCTGTATAAAAAGAGGCTGTTTCACCCTAATGAAACAGCCTCTTTTTTGTGTGCATGAATGCCTGTTTAAGGCTTGGAAGCACTGAATTTTTCCACCAAATGGAACGTATGCTCCAGGGCTTTATGGTCTCCCCAGGTATCATGTCCTGGAATGACCCACCTGGGAGAGCCAAATGCTTGCATCAGTCGTTTCATCGACTTTCCCCATTCTTTCAGGTTCGCATCCGCGATGTTACCCATGCCGAAGGTGGCTACGCTTTTCACCAGACATCCTCCGTGCAGAATTTTATAGCTGGGTAACCAAACCACTATGTTATCGCTGGTATGGCCTTCTCCGGGAAAATAACACCGGAAAGGTACTTTTCCGATGGTAAAGCTCGTATCAGACGGCAAAATGGCCTCAGGTGACTCATAACCTTCTTTGATTGATTTCTGAGCCGTCAGGGGCGTGCTAATAACACGAACGCCCGCTTTCTTTAATTCGCTTATGCCCCCTACCCGATCGTCATGCGAGTGCGTCACGATGCAGAGCTTTACAGGCTGATGCAAATGCTGGTCGACCCAGTGCAGAATTTGTCGGGTATTATCGGTATCTGCTTTCGTATCCCAGCCAGTATCGATTAATACGACACCCTCTTTTGTGTTTACGATCAGTCCATTGGAAGGAATCGCCTGATTCTGATAGATGCCATAAGTAACGTGAACATAGACATCTTTCTGAAGCTGACTCACTTCTAGAGGCGGCTTTTTGATAGTCTGGCCTTGCGTTATTCCCAACGAGAAAGCGGAAAGAGCAAGAATAATCAGAATACGCATGAGTATTAGGTAAAGATTTGTATTGAGAAGGAAAGTTAATACATCTCTTTCAAAAACGAAGCTCACGAAAAAGCAGGATAGAGAATGAAACCCGATGATCAGACTTCATTCAAACCAAAAGGATATATAAAGAAAAAGCCTGACAAGCGATTGCTTATCAGGCTTTTGTACCCGGGACGAGACTCGAACTCGTACAGGCATCACTGCCCAAAGGATTTTAAGTCCTTCGTGTCTACCATTCCACCACCCGGGCCTCACAAAAAAAGCTCCGACCTGCGGAGCCTTTATGCTGAGCGAAAGACGGGGTTCGAACCCGCGACCTCGACCTTGGCAAGGTCGCGCTCTACCAGCTGAGCTACTTTCGCTTGTTATTATTTTTACTGTGTTACCCGTCGTTTGGGAATGCAAATGTACGCTCGAAAAAGGGGGTTTGTCAAGAGTAGAGTAAAAAAAAGTTACGGTTTTTTTTACTCAAGTTATTTCTCAAGCCAATAAATATCTAAAAATCAATAACTTATTTCTTGAAAATATTTTTAAAAAATCTATTTAACTTTGATACTAGTCATTTCATTAATTCTCCATTTAACTTTACACACTCATCACCTAAGCGAGTTGGGAGGTTTTTGTGATGATCCTTTATCGATGTTTAATAACTCCCATTTGAAAAGTATATGCTTCAGCGTCCCCAAACTTTATTTCTAGCTCTGATTATTGTTTCTATGGGTCTGTTTCTTGGTTTTCCCATTTGGGAAAAAACCATCGGAGGACAGTCCGCTACTTTAAGTGCTTTTTCTCTAACTTATACCAACGCAGCAAGTCAGGTTGTAGAAGAATCCAAGTGGTATCTAGCAGCTTTAGCCATTCTTGCGGCGGGTCTGGCTTTGTTTTCGCTGGTTCAGTTTACGAACCGCGTTCGGCAAATGCTCTTGAATCTGGTAAATACATTGGTAATGATTGCCCTGCTGGGTCTTTCTACATACGAATCTCACATTAAAGCAAATGGCTTATTTAATCCTGAAACGCCCGGTAGCTTTAAAATAGGCTTTTTTGCCATTGCTGTGGCTCTTCTTGCCAATGTAGCAGCCAATCGCTTCATCCGAATTGATGAAAGAAAAGTGAAAGATGCCTTCGAACGTCTTCGCTAGTAAGTCAATTACTGACGAGGCGTAAGGCTTTACTGCCTCATTTTCTTTCCTAATAGAAAAAGATTTTGGGTCTGTCCAGAGTTTTTTTATTAATTTCAATTCTGATTCCCGACGTATAGCGTCAGGATATATTTCCCCTTAATAGCATCTAACCATCAATTGATGTTGAAGAAAAGTACGAATGGCCATGCTCGTTGATGCGTCGTTGAAGGAAACCCTCAAGACGAAGTTGAAAGAGGTTTTCGGCTTCTCACAGTTCCGGGGTGAGCAGGAAGACATTATTTGTAATCTCCTGGCAGGAAACCATACCTTCGTTATTATGCCTACCGGGGCTGGTAAGTCCATGTGTTACCAGCTACCAGCAGTCGTTAGTGAAGGAACTGCGGTTATTATCTCTCCATTGATTGCTTTGATGAAAAATCAGGTCGATCAGCTTAATGCAGTGGGGGTAAATGCTCAATTTCTAAACTCTACGCTCAGTAAATCTGAAATGACCCAAGTCAAAAAGGATGTACTGAATGGCGAAATAAAACTTCTATACGTAGCTCCTGAATCGCTGACGAAGGAAGAAAACCTGGCTTTTTTACAAAAAGCTAATATTTCCTTTGTTGCCATTGATGAAGCTCACTGTATCTCGGAGTGGGGGCATGATTTCCGACCTGAATATCGCCGGATTCGGCACATCGTTGAGACGATAAACCCGGAATTACCACTCATTGCTTTGACCGCTACGGCAACGCCCAAAGTTCAGCAGGATGTTATCAAGAACCTGCAAATGGAGGATGCCTGCGTTTTTAAGTCTTCTTTTAACCGGAAAAACTTATACTACGAAATCCGCCCGAAGACGAAGGATGTTAACAAGCAATTGATTAAATACATCAAGAGTCAGGCTGGGAAATCGGGCATTATTTATTGCCTGAGCCGAAAGACGGTTGAAGAAATTGCGGAGTTACTGAACGTAAACGGCGTAAAAGCCCTGCCCTATCATGCCGGACTCGATCCGCACACGCGGATGGGTAACCAGGATGCCTTTTTGAACGAAGAAGCGGAAGTCATTGTCGCAACGATTGCTTTCGGAATGGGCATTGACAAGCCAGACGTTCGGTTTGTTCTTCACTACGACGCTCCTAAATCCCTCGAAGGCTATTACCAGGAAACGGGTCGAGCTGGTCGCGACGGACTGGAGGGTAACTGCGTGATGTTCTATAGCTACGACGATATCGTCAAGCTGGATAAATTCAACAAAGACAAACCCGTTACGGAACGAGATAACGCCAAAGCTCTGTTAATGGAGATGGTAAGTTACTCAAACATCGGGCTCTGCCGCCGTCGTCAGTTACTGGGTTATTTTGGTGAATACTTCCCAAAAGATTGCGGTTTCTGCGATAACTGCCTGAAACCTACGCCGAAATTCAAAATGCAGGATGAGGTGGAATGGATTCTGAAGGCCGTTCAACTGACGGGGAGTCGATTCGACTGTAACCACATTGCGGATATATTACTGGGCGTTGAAAATCCTTATGTCGTTAGCCACGGCCATAATAAGCTGGACGTTTTCGGCAAAGGCAAATACAAGCTGGGTTACGAGAACGATCAGGACGACGATGATGCCGAAGAAGAAGACGAAGACGGTAACGTAATCGTAAAAGCGAAAACGAAGGCTACGGATAAAAAAGACGACGGCTTGCAAACGCCCGAGTTCTGGCATTCGATTATCAAGCAACTGACGATTTTAGGTTTTCTGGATAAAGACATCGAGAATTACGGAACTCTGAAAATCAGCGAAAAAGCGATTCAGTTCCTGGAAGCTCCCTATGTCGTTTCGTTATCGAAAGATCACGATTACACCCATCAGCCCGAAGAGAAAGAAGACGACAAGGAAGAGATTAGCTCGAATGCGAAAGCTTACGACGAAGCTCTTTTTGAGATGCTTAAAAATCTTCGAAAGAAGATTGCCAAGGAAAAGAACATTCCTCCGTATGTAATTTTCCAGGATCCTTCGATGGAGGAAATGGCCACTACCTATCCTTCTACCGTTCAGGAGTTAGCTCAGATTACGGGCGTAGGCATGGGTAAGGCCGTCAAATTCGGAAAGCAGTTCATTGAAGTCATTACCCGATACGTTGAAGAAAATGAAATCGAAACGGCAACCGAAGTAGTAGTAAAGACTACCACGAACAAGTCGAAAGTTAAGATTTTCATTATTCAGCAAATTGACCGAAAAATCAATCTGGAAGAAATTGCAGAGGCTAAAGACCTCGGCATGACGGAGCTGATTGAGGAAATCGAGCACATCTGTTATTCAGGTACGAAGCTCAATCTGGATTATTACATTAATCAGTTAATGGATGATGATCGTCAGGATGAGATTTATGAGTACTTCATGAGTGCCGAAACCGATTCGATGAGTGTAGCCCTACAAGAGTTAAGCGGCGAATATTCAGAAGAAGAACTTCGGTTGATGCGTATCAAATTCCACAGCGAGTTAGGTCATTAATCTGATCTTGTTTTCTGTTCATTTTTACATATTTACGTTAACGCTTCTGATGAGTTGGGCTTCGGTCTAAGTTATTAACAACAGCAGCAATAAAATTATCCGATGAACATTCTCATCGTAGGATCTGGCGGCCGCGAGCACGCTTTTGCCTGGAAAATCGCCCAGAGTCCTTTGTGTCAAAAGTTATTTGTCGCTCCCGGAAACGCCGGGACGGCTCAATTAGCAACCAATTTATCCATCGGTGTCAATGACTTTGAAGCCATTGCTGCTGCTGTCCTCGAAAACAATATCTCACTGGTGATTGTGGGTCCCGAAGAACCGCTGGTTCGGGGCATCCGTGATTATTTTGAGAGTCGGGAAGACCTCAAAAAAGTGTTAGTACTGGGTCCTGATAGTAAAGGGGCTCAATTAGAAGGATCGAAAGATTTTTCTAAAAACTTCATGGTTAAGAACCAGATTCCAACCGCAGCTTCACGGACTTTCGTGAAAGAAACGCTGGAAGAAGGGCTAGACTATATCACCCAACAACAGTTTCCGCTGGTTCTGAAAGCCGATGGCTTAGCTGCTGGCAAAGGCGTTATCATTGCTGCTGACGTAGCAGAAGCTCAGACTACGCTCCGCGAGATGCTCGTGGAAGCCAAGTTTGGTGACGCTTCTCACAAAGTAGTAATCGAAGAATACCTGCATGGAATCGAGTTGTCGGTATTCGTGTTGACCGATGGCGAACATTACCATATTCTGCCTGAGGCCAAAGATTATAAACGCATTGGTGAAGGCGACACAGGCCCTAATACCGGAGGCATGGGGGCCGTTTCTCCCGTACCTTTCTCAGACGATGCTTTCCAGAAAAAAGTAGAGGAACGAATTGTTCGTCCTACCATGGCTGGACTGAAAGCGGAAGGGATTCGTTACGTTGGCTTTATTTTTATTGGTCTGATGAACGTTAATGGAGACCCTTACGTCATTGAGTATAACTGCCGTATGGGCGATCCGGAAACGGAAGTAGTGTTACCCCGGATTGATTCAGATCTGCTGGTGATTTTAAAAGCCGCTGCAGAAGGCAAATTGAAATATGTAAACTTCGCCGTTTCCAACAAAACAGCCGTTACTACCGTTGTTGTAGCGGGTGGTTACCCGGGTGAATATGGAAAGGGTGACATTATCCAAGTACCTGAAAAACAAAATTATACTACTATTTTCCACGCCGGAACCAAGCATTCCGAAACGGGTGCGGTAGTAACTAATGGTGGTCGTGTACTGGCCGTTACGGCTCTGGGCACGTCCATTGCTGAAGCCCGCCAGCGTTCGCAAATGGCGGCGGCTGCGGTTCAATACGAAGGCAAGTACTTCCGACGGGACATCGGCCTCGATCTTTTATAATTTTGGATGGTAGAATACCTGAATGAATGAAAGCTCTCTCGGGAGTCGCGTTCAAACTTTCTATCATTCAAAAATTCTACATACAAAAATGGGATGTGCATCATGTGGAACGGGTGGCTGTGGAAGCATCCGTACCAAGGGGAATAAAGATGCCACTTCCGTATCAGGTTGTCAAAACAATGGAGCCTGTGGAACGGGTGGCTGTAATAAAATGAACGTATTCGACTGGCTGTCGGATATGGAAGCTCCGGGCTTAGGTTTGCCAATGAATCAACGGAGTAACCTGGTTGAAGTGAAGTTCAAAGGGGGTCGGAAGGAATATTTCCGTAATACGGCTCAGGTTGAACTCTACACGGGCGATCCGGTAGTAGTTGAAATGCAAAGCGGTCATCACCTGGGTTTTGTTTCGCTTCAGGGCGAGCTGGTTCGTTTACAGATTGTCAAACGAGGAATTAAAGACCCCGAAATTCGTCAGGTGTACCGCAAGGCCACCTCAAAGGATATCGAAAAACATGAGCAGAGTGTTGCTCGTGATTTGCCTACGATGTACCGGGCCCGCGAGATTGTGAAAGAGCTGAAACTCAACATGAAGTTATCGGATGTTGAGTTTCAGGCTGATGGAACGAAAGCTACGTTTTATTACTCTTCGGATGAACGCGTAGACTTTCGGGAGCTTATTAAAGTTCTGGCTAGTGAGTTCAAGGTGCGGATTGAAATGAAGCAGATTAGTCTGCGTCAGGAAGCCGCTCGTATCGGTGGTATTGGCGTTTGTGGTCGGGAACTCTGCTGCTCTACGTGGTTGACAGATTTCAAAAACGTAACTACCTCAGCTGCTCGTTATCAGAACCTTTCGCTCAATCCAGTTAAACTTTCCGGTCAGTGCGGACGGTTAAAATGTTGTCTCAACTATGAGCTGGAGACCTACATCGACGCTCTGCGGGATATTCCTACGCTGGAAACGCCGTTAAGAGTTCAGAAAGGCGAAGCCAATCTGATTAAAACGGATATTTTCCGTAAAATCATGTGGTTTAGCTTCCGGGGCGATGACAACTGGTATCCGGTTGCCATTCCGCAGGTAATGAAAATTGTAGCTTTGAATAACCGTGGAATTATTCCAGCCAATTTTGAAGAACTGGAATTAATACCAGTGGCCGAACCCAAATCCTCGGGCATTAATAGCGATCTGGTGCGGATGGATAAGAAATTCCAGGCACAGAATCGTCCTGCTCCTAAAAATAAGAAAAAGCGTTCTGGTGGCGGAGGTAACTCCAATCAGGGACGTTCTCAAAAATGATTTTGCTCCCGGAGATGAATCGTCTCCGGGACTTTCATTCTTATGCGAATCTTTCTCTTTTTTCTCGCTCTGGTCTCCTTGACTGCCTGTGAAACGAATGCCGTTTTCAAGGATAATATTGATTTACAGGACGCGAAATGGCCCATTAAGACGGTTCCTAGCTTTACGTTTGAAATTAAGGATACTACGAAGACTTATAACCTGTACTATAACCTTCGTAATACAAAATCCTATCCCTATTACAACCTTTACGTTACCCGTACACTGACGGGGCCTGATGGAAAAACGATTGAACGTAATCTGGATGAGTTAATACTGGCAAATCCGACGACGGGCAAACCGACCGGAAACGGATTGGGAGATATTTATGACCATAAGTTTTTAGCTATCAAAAACTTACGTTTCTCCAAAGCGGGTTCGTACACGTTTAAGGTAGAACAGTATATGCGTCAGGATCCACTGCCTGAAATTCAGAATGTGGGACTTACTGTAGAAACCAATCCCTGAAAAGTCAGGAAAGGTTCACTTCCTTTGTCCACCCAAGCCCCGTACCCTGAACCTATGCCTTTCCTTCCATTATTTCCCCTGAATCTGGTCGCTTTTCCGGGCGAAGCGTTAAATCTGCACATTTTTGAGCCAAGATATATTCAGCTCATTAGCGAATGCCTCGCTTCGAATCAGCCCTTCGGAATTCCGGTTTATCTGCCGAATCATGTGATGCATTATGGCACTTCAATCCAAATCGTTCAACTGGTAAAGCAATACGACGATGGCCGGATGGACATTCAAACGCAGGGACTTGACGTTTTCAGAATTACTACGTTTCAAAATCCGGTTCAGGACAAACTGTACGCAGGCGGCGAAGTTGAGTTTTTGCAGGCCATACCCAACCACGTTATCCTTCCCGGCCTAGTTGAACGCCTGAGAGAATTATACCATCACCTGCAACTTTCCTTTGAGTTCGATCAGCTTCCGCTCAATTTTTCTTTTCAGATTGGTCACAAAATCGGATTGTCCATTGCCGAAGAATACCAGCTTATTCAAATACCTTCGGAAGTAGCCCGTCAGGAATTCATTCTTCGGCATTTAAACCGTATTATGCCGATTATGGACGAACTGGAACGAACCAAAGAACGCATCCGGCTGAACGGCCATTTTAAAAATTTTGATCCGCTTAATTTCTAGTATCTTCCTGATTTTGAGGTTGCTCTTCGTTAGCCAGAGCTTTTTCTACTTTGTCTTTTCGTTTTCGCAAACTGTCTAGTTTGGGTAACCGGGTCGTTGGTTTTAATTCCCGGCTGTATTCTGGGTCTCCCAGCAGAAAACCGTAAGGTTTCAGCCCGTCTACGTGATCACAAATGACCTTCATAATAGCCGTTACCGGCAAGGCTAACACCAGTCCTGAAATTCCCCATAACTGCCCCCCCATAATCAATACGACCATCGCTGCCAGCGGATTAACGCTTACCTTCGAACCGACTACGTTGGGTGTAATGAAGTTCCCTTCCAGAATTTGCACGAAGCTAAAGACCCCAATAACGCCAACGGCATACATGGGAGAATCCTTGGTGACCAGGGCATAAATGGTGGGTAGTAATGAGCCTACCAAAATGCCGATATACGGAATTAATAATAGCACCGCTGCTAACGTTCCAAAGAACCAGGCGTAGTCAATGCCGAGAATTAATAACCCAGCCGTATTCAATCCTGCTACGATGCCAATTACCAGTACCAAACCCGTTAGATAGCCCTGCACCACCACATAAATTTTTCCCAGGACATCATCCAGACGATGGCGACGGGTTTTGGAAAAAAGTTTATAGAGAAAGCTTCGGAAGAAATCGCGGTATAAAAGAATAAAGAAAACGAAAATGGGAACGAGTGATAAATCAGCCAGGGTTGAAGTCGTTGAAGATAGAAACGTACCGATGTAGCTTCCGCTGTTGTGCAAGACGTCATTCGTAATCCGTTTGATTTCGTTATTCTGACGCGTTTTATCCAGTCCAAACTGATCGTCAGCCATGCGTTGAGCCCGATCAATCACCGCATTCATTTTATCCTGAAACTTGGGAAAATCGTCTGTAAAATTAGCCATCTGCATGGAAACCAGCCAGACGATTCCGGCCAGTACACCGATCAGTACCACTAGACAAACGAAAATGGCCGCGACCCGTGGCAGTTTCCAGCTTTCCAGCTTACGGCATAAGGGAAAGAGTAACATCGCCAGTAGCAGCGAATACAGCATCAGCGTAACGATGCCTTGCAGGGCGTATAACCCGTAGATAATCAGTAAGACGCAAATCAAACTAGCGGCTAATCGAATCGGATAAGGGAAAGTAGATTCTGAATTCATAGTACATTCGTACTTCAAAAGGTTGAACTCTTATTTTAGGTATGCTTACAAAATTGTTTTTGTTTCTTTTTGGGTTAAAAACGAGTCTTTGCTCCTGCCAGTCCGACCGCCATCGCCATGGATTCTCGCGAGCCAAACGACAGTATCGCATCGAGCAGGTAGGCCATATGCCAGCCGTGGCTAATGAAAATTCCGGTCTGGCAACGGCTTCGGGTAAACCCACATTCTGGACGCATAATGATTCTGGCGGAAAACCTGAACTCTATGAGGTAGATTCGGTAGGTAATTTACTCTACACCTGGGCTCTACCCGATCTTCAGAACAAAGACTGGGAGGAACTGAGTCGTGACCCACAGGGAAACATTTACATCGGTGATACGGGTAATAATACCAACACGCGTAAGGATTTATGCATTTATAAAGTCTCCGATTCTCATTCCTCAACTAAAGCTGAAAAAATCACATACCATTACCCTGACCAAAAGGATTTTCCGCCGCAGAAGTCCGAAAAAAACTTTGACTGCGAAGCTTTTTTCTTTGCCAACGACAGCTTGTACCTCTTTTCCAAAAACTGGGGAAAACCTACCGCCAAACTTTATACCCTACCCGCCCGGGCGGGTGATTATACGGCAATACTCAAAGACAGCATTCGACTGAATGGAATGATTACGGCCGCCGATATTAGTCCCGACCAGCAAACGTTCGCAGTGCTTACCTACGGAAAAGTATTTTTCTTTGCGATTGAAGAGAAAAAAATTGATTTTAAACATCCACTTTCGTGTCTAAAAATTGGACGTGGTCAGGTAGAAGCACTGGTTTTCGTAACCAATCATGATTTATTAGTTACGAATGAAAAAGGTAAAATCTACAAAATAACCCGACGCTAAGGAACCTATTCATGCGTTTTAGAATAGTCTAATAGATTTCAAAAGTTATTGATTGCTACACTTGTATAAACGAGCTTTACATGTTACCCCGCGACTTTCTGGAAACTTTGCATAAGATTCACTCTACTACGGATTCGTTTCCGCCTACGTCAGCGGTAGCCCGTTTAGTTACCCGCCTGATTCTGCTACTGTTTCCCGAACAAACCAAGATTCATTATCACTCAGTCGATAAACTGGGAGAAGCTTTCATCCGCCTGGAAAGGGATTTAACGGATATGCTTCAATCCATGCACAGTCATTTGCCTGATTCTCCGTCGAATGTGTCAGCTCAGTTTATCGAGAAGATTCCAGAAATTTATCATTTGCTCCGCACCGATGTTTCAGCAATTCTTTCAGGAGATCCGGCTGCCACGAGCGAATACGAAATCGTACGGGCCTATCCCGGCTTCTATGCGGTTGCTTTTTATCGCATTGCTCATGCGTTTTATGATCTGAATATTCCGCTGTTACCTCGGGTATTAACGGAATTTGCCCACTCCCGCACGGGTATCGACATTCACCCTTCCGCCGAAATTGACGAATATCTTTTCATCGACCACGGCACCGGCATTGTGATTGGAGAAACGACCGTAATCGGCAGAAATGTAAAGTTATATCAGGGCGTTACCCTTGGAGCGTTAAGCGTAAGTAAAGAACTGGCTTCCCAAAAACGCCATCCAACGGTTGAAAACGACGTAGTTATCTATTCCGGTGCGACAATTCTGGGCGGCGAAACCGTGATTGGCCATCATAGCATTGTGGGAGGTAATGTCTGGTTAACCCATAGCATTAAACCTTACACGAAGATTTACCATCAGGAACAGGTATTAATCAAGGGCTAAAACATTTCTACCTATTTTTTGCTTCAATCTTGTGAAATTCAAGGTTGAAGCTTTTTTTATACATTATATTTTTATTTCCAATTGTAAATAATTTACATTTGTAAACAAATCATCATTCAGCCTTCCTCTGTAGTACTTATGACACTCGAACGAATCCGTGCTTTTTTTCGTCTGGAAGGTGACCGTGCCATCTGGAACATTGTATTTGCCCTGCTGGCCATTGGTACTATCGTCGTTTTTTCCGCCCGGGGAACCTATGCGTTTCAACACCTTCCCGGTCGAGAGTCATTCTTATTCAAACATTTAGGGAGTTTAACCCTTTGTTTGGGAATCATTCTGGTTTGCCATCGCCTCCCCTTTGGTATGTATTCCGGCCTTTCCAGATTTTTGCTGTATCTCTCCGTTCTGTTGTTAATTCTGGTGCAATTCTGGGGCATTGAAAGTGGGGGAGCCAAGCGGGCTTTGCCTATTCCGTTTTTTTCGGGTTTCATGCCTTCCGATTTAGCCAAATTCGCTCTAATTGCGAATCTGGCTTCCATGCTAGCCAAGCGTTTAAAGGCAAATTATCGGGACCCACTGGTGTTCGTCCCCCCCATTTTCTGGAGCGGATTCCTAAGTTTTTTACTGGCCCTGAACTCCGGTAGTGCGGCCTTGTTATTAATGGCTCCCTGCTGGTTATTAATGTTCATTGGCCAAGTACCCCTTCGTTACCTATTTTACCTCACCCTAGCTGGAGCGATTGCCCTTGGTGTCGCGTATGCGTTGGGTTCCCGAGGAACAACCTGGGAAGGCCGTTTTAGTCGTCCGACCAACGTGGTGTCTCAAATGATTCAGAAAATCAGGCCTCCCGAGCGTCTGACTCCCGAAGATCGTCGCATTGATTCGCAGGAAGAATACAGTCTGGTTGCTGTGGCTTCTGGCGGCTGGGTAGGTCGTGGCCTCGGTAACAGTCTTCAGAGAAACTTTATGACGCAGGCTTATTCGGATTTTGCTTATGCCATTCTGATTGAAGAATGGGGCTTTCTGGGCGGCGTTTTCACGCTAATACTTTATCTGTTTTTACTGTATCGCAGCGTTCGATACGTGGCATTCCGAAAGCTGAAAAAAGCAGAGATTGAAAGTGGCCAGGCCTTTGGTTATTTTCTGGCGGCGGGTCTTGCCTTCAGTTTGGTCATACAGGCGTTGGTACACATGGCCGTATCCGTCCAGCTCATTCCGGTAACGGGTCAAAACCTTCCACTGATTAGTTGGGGTGGCTCTTCGCTCCTCTTTACGGGTATCTCCATCGGAGCTATTTTAAGCGTTAGTCGGGAAGCGGCAGAAGCGAATTCAGCAAAAGTCATTGGAAAAGAAGCTCTTGCCGCTTAATTCCTATTGACTTATCAGGCGTCACGTTGTTTTTTTGTGAGAATTTTACTGAGGCTGAACGATTATCTATTATCAATAAGTCTTTTTTTAGTAATTATTAGCAGTTAAACGACGTGTCAAAACGCATCATCATCAGTGGAGGTGGAACAGGCGGGCATATTTTCCCGGCCATTGCTATTGCCAACGCTTTAAAGGAGAATGATCCCTCGACAGAAATTCTTTTTGTCGGAGCGAATGGCCGCATGGAAATGGAAAAAGTGCCGCAGGCAGGTTACCAGATTGTGGGGTTGGATATTGCGGGAATCAATCGTTCAAATCCGATTGCTAACCTTGGTTTTCCACTGAAATTAGCGAAAAGCCTTCTGGCTGCACGTCAGATTATCCGGGATTTCAAGCCTAATGCTGCCGTTGGGGTCGGCGGTTATGCCAGTGGTCCTTTACTGCTAGCCGCCAGTATGGCTGGTATCCCTTACCTGATTCAGGAGCAAAATTCATACGCAGGGATTACCAATAAATTTCTGGCCAAAAAAGCCAGTAAAATCTGTGTAGCCTACCCTTCGATGCAATCGTTTTTCCAGGCTGACAAACTGGTTATGACGGGAAATCCGGTACGAAGCGATATTGGTAGTATTTCTTCAGACGATCCGAAGGTTTGGGAGTATTTTGCAGGCCTCTCTCCACAGGTTCCTACGTTATTAATCATTGGCGGCAGCCAGGGAGCCCGTACGATCAATGAGAGCATTGATGCCGGGCTGGAGCAATTACTCGCGGCGGGGTATCAAATTATCTGGCAAACCGGCAAGTTATATATCGACCAGGCCCGACAACGGGTCAAGTCTATCGGTTCAAACCGTATCTGGGTTTCTGATTTTATCAACCAGATGCCTTACGCTTATGCTGCTTCGAGTGTAGTCATTTCACGAGCAGGGGCGTTATCTATTTCAGAGTTATGTCTGGTAGGAAAACCAGCCATCTTTGTTCCCTTACCAACTGCCGCTGAAGATCATCAAACCCAAAATGCTCTAGCTCTGGTTCGGGAAAATGCGGGTCTTCTGGTGAAAGACTCCGAAGCTCGTCAAACCCTGATTCCCACAACGCTGGAGCTCGTAAAGAATCCCGAAAAACTTCAGATCATGAGCCACCGCATTAAAACGCTCGCTAAACCGCAGGCTGCCAGGCAAATCGCACAGGAAGTTTTGAAGTTAATTTCTCAATAAATCCTATTACCTATCTGTTAATCAGTACTTTGAGTTTTTTTTTAAATTAGTGTAAACAAAAACTAAATCTCAGAGTCTCTTTTAAAGGTTATTTCAGTTCATTACATGACCCAGTCTAAGCCGATTCGCTCGTATAAGTCTATTTACTTCCTCGGTATTGGAGGAATTGGAATGAGTGCCATCTCCCGGTGGTTCCATGTAAATGGCTACCAGGTAGCGGGTTACGATAAAACAGCGACCCGACTTACGGCCACTTTAGAGCAGGAAGGCATTGCCATTCATTTTACGGACGACGTTTCGCAAATTGACGATACCTATAAAAATTCAGAAGATACGCTGGTAGTATTAACGCCCGCTATTCCTAAGGATCATACCGAGTGGGCCTATTTCCGCGAACATGGATTTACCATTCTGAAGCGTTCGCAGGTACTGGGTTTATTAACCGAAGAAATGTTTCTGATTGCCGTAGCGGGAACGCACGGAAAAACGACCACTTCTTCTATGGTTGCTCATATTCTGAAGCATAGCGGACGAAATGTAGCAGCTTTTTTAGGCGGAATAACCCAGAATTACCATACTAATTTTTTACTGAACGACCCCACTGAACACTTACGTGACGTTTTGTGCGTGGTGGAGGCAGATGAGTTTGATCGTAGTTTTTTAACACTCCATCCCGATCTGGCAATCGTTACCTCAACGGATGCGGATCACCTGGATATTTACGGCTCCGGCGAAGAAGTGTTAAAGTCTTTTGGTGATTTTGTAAGTCAGATTAAGCCCGAAGGGACTTTATTTTTAAGAAATGGTTTGTCGTTGAGCAATCAAACCAGGGCTCAGATTCGTACATACAGTTTCGAAGCCGGAGCCTTTCACGTTGAAAACTGTCGAATTGCTGACAATCGGTTCAAGTTTTCAATTGTTTATCCAGAAGGAATTTGTGAAGACATTGCCCTGCTGGTGCCTGGTTTTCATAATGCCGAAAACGCAGTAGCGGCTTTTGCCGTTTGTTTAAAAGCTGGGCTTTCGCCCGAAGAAATTCGGGAGGGTATTAATTCGTACCGGGGCGTAAAGCGAAGATTTGAATATCATTTACAACATCCTGAAGCCATTTATATTGACGATTATGCCCACCACCCTACGGAAGTGGAAGCATTTCTGAAATCAGTAAAGGCATTATATCCGGGGAAAAACGTGACTGCCATTTTCCAGCCACACCTATTTACTCGTACCCGGGATTTTCAGGAAGGTTTTGCCGAATCGTTATCGCTGGCAGACCGGGTTATATTGCTCGATATTTATCCAGCCCGGGAGTTACCCATTCCTGGAATTACCTCGGAAATTATCTTTGAAAAGATCACCAGTGCTGAAAAAATTCGTTGTCAGAAAGACAATGTTTTAGAGGTACTGAAGACTATTCCGATTGAAATTCTGGTAACGATTGGAGCGGGAGATATAGATACCCTGATTGACCCCATACGATTCTATCTGGAAGGTCAGATTGCCGGGAAATGATCTATTTCTCATTGAAATAAAGGTCAGCAAACGCCCGAAAGGGCCTAATCGCTGCACCGCACGATAAATTTTGAAAATCAGGCCCTAAGGACTTGGAGAAGTTTTCTATCTTTCGGTTAAGAAACTGGGTGAAGGCCGTTTTGGGAATCATAGTTATGGTTCTTCTGGTGATTTTCGCCGAAAAATGGTATGCTTCCCAATCCTGTAAAAAGGTTAGTATTGTGTTCAATGATGAGCAGAAGCAATTGCCTTTGTTAGCACAGCAGGATATACGTAATTTATTATCAGAGTCAGGCAAAAAGCCGCTGGAAGGAAGACCGTTCGATCAGATTGATCTGAACTTTCTGGAAAATCGGGTAGAATCTAGTCCTTTGGTAAAAGACTGCCAGATTTCCCGAAACCTGCGGGGTTGGCTAGAAGTACGCGTAGAAACGCATCGGCCCGTTGCCCGCTTGGTTCAGCCTGATTTACCGGACAACGGCTTAGATAAGTATTTGAACGAAGAAGGTCGTTTTATGCCTTTGTCGGAGCGATATACAGCTCGTGTGTTATTAATTTCGGGTCCTTATTTTGATCGTAAGAATCATTTACAGGCTCCTCAGGACACGGCTCTGCTGAATCTGGTCAGAGCCATTGATCAGGATTCTCTGTGGAAAGCCCAGATTGAATGGGTGGAGGTAGACCAAAAGGGTGAAATTACGATGTGGCCGCAAGTGGGTGATACGCCCATTGAATTTGGCTCAGCAAGTTCGAGAGACATTAAATTCCAGAAGATAAATTTATTCTTCCGGAATATTTTACCCTTACGGGGCTGGAATAGCTTTTCCAGAGTAAGCGTAAAATATAAAAATCAGGTAGTCTGCACGCGGGCAACAGCAGACAGCCTCGCAATAGCCACCCCTTAGAAGGCTTTGCTAATATTTGCTAGTAGTAAATTTATTTTGACTAATTTTAGAAAGCTTTTTTACTTTAGTGGGCTGTCTTTTAGGCAACTATTTTCTTATTTCTGAGTAATAAGGAAAGCTTTCTACTAGTCAATGCCCGATTTTTTTTATTACTTTAAACTATAATCGGATTTACATCCTTTTATGGATACCAATAATAGTTAGGCTAAGTTGATGAATACTATCACCAATCAACCCTAAAGCTGTGCCGTATGGAGAAAAAGATTGTTTGCGGGATTGATGTAGGAACGACAAAAGTCTGCGTGGTGATCGGTCAGAAAGATCACGACGACAAGCTGGACGTGCGTGGCGTAAGTCGGGTTGAATTCAAGGACAAGAAATTCAAAAATCTTGTCACGAAAGGAGCTATCCTTAACCCTGATTTTGTCAGTAAGTTTATAAAGAAAGCATTAGCCGAGGCTATTGAGCAGGCTGGTGTTACTCCCAATCAATATTTCATCAGTGTAGCCAGTCATCAGGTTACCTGTATACCTAAAGTCAGCGATATTTCCCGCGATTACGTATCGGAGGGAGATGAGGTTCGTCATGACGATTTACAGCGTTTACTGGGTAGTGTAGGCCGTACTAAAATTGATGGATCGGCCATTCTCCACGTACTACCTCAGGAATACAGCGTTGACGGAGATTCGGAAGAACATTATCACATTGTTGGGGTAACGGGAACGCACCTGCGGGGTAAATTTCAGGTGATTACCATGCCCTTAAAACCCCTCAGTACCTTACTGAAAAGTTTGGACTGGGCGGGCTTACACGTTCCTCCTAAAAACGTTTACCTGTCTTCTCTGGCCTCTACTATGGCCGTTCTGAGCGATGAGGAAAAAGAGCACGGAGCCGTTCTGGTGGACATTGGAGCCGGTAAAACCGACGTAGTTATTGTTCAAGGCGAACTTGTTCGTTACGTAGCTTCATTCCCCGTTGGTGGTAAATCCATCACTAAGGATATTGAAGTGGGTTGTGACGTTTCAGAAAACGTAGCGGAAGATCTGAAGTTACGATTTGGAACAGCCACGCACAAAGAAGTTCGCATCAATGAGGTTGTTGCCGTACCGAATGTACTGGAAAGCCTTCCTCCCAAAAATGTATCTCTGAAAAACGTAGCCGTCATTATTGAGGCTCGCGTAAAAGATATTGCTACGTTCGTAGCAGCTGTGGTTCGCCACGCAGGTTACGAACGCAAAATTAAAACGGGTATAGTGTTAACGGGTGGTGGTGCACGTCTGGATAGTATTCAGGACGTATTCCGCTCAGTTACGGGTATGCACGTACAGGTAGGCCGGCCTAATCAGGGTTTCAATAAACAGAAACCGGAGGCAACCAATAACCTGTCGTATGCGACGGCTCTGGGTCTGGTTCGCTTAGGCTTCCGTTCACTGGATCCTCGTGATGAATTGTATGAATCGCTGGTGTCAGTGCCAAGTCCTGTCCAGCCTCCGGTTCAACATATTCCACATACCTATTCTACGAGCCAGCATCATAGCCCACAACCCACTAGTAACGGCACTAACAATGGAGGTGGGTACTCCAATGGGGGTGGCGGTTATTCCAATCCACCCAGACCCCAAACGCCTGAACCCGTAGCTCCTCAGGAACCCTCGAAAGAGCAGGATCAGCCAGAAAACGAGCAGGAGTGGAAATGGTGGCGTTTACGAATGGACCTGAATTCCTGGTATAAAGCCATTTTCAGAGACGAATTTGAATCAAGGGGTGGCCAGCGACCTGATAGCTGGGAACCCAAAACAGTATAATAAAAACTCAAACGGCCCATTTATAAGCCGTTTGAGTTTCTCTTTTTCCCCACCTATACTTTATACCTAAGCTTATACTCATTTTTACTATAAGTCCTCAAGCTAACTTAGTACGAAACTGAGTCTGCCTTACTCAGTTTTACGTAACCAACCTTAAAATATGCTTCTTGACCATAATTATTCCTTTAGCTCCGTTAAGCACTTTCGTTCGTACATCAAAGTTTTTGGTGTAGGCGGTGGTGGCTGTAATGCAGTCCGTCACATGTTTAACCAAAATATTGGAGACGTAGACTTCATTGTTTGTAATACTGACCGTCAGTCTCTCGACGAAAGTCCTATTGACTATAAAATTCAATTGGGTAATCAAACGGTTAACCAAAAAGGAATTGGAGCTGGTATGGATGCCGCTCAGGGTCGGGCAGCAGCAGAAGAAAGTGAAGCCGAAATTCGGAAAGTACTCGAAGATAACACCGAGATGTTATTCATTACTGCGGGTATGGGCGGAGGCACCGGTACGGGAGCCGCTCCGGTTATTGCCCGTATTGCCAATGATCTGAACATCCTGACAGTAGCCATTGTTACGGCTCCTTTTGATGATGAAGGAGAAGATAAAATTGAGCAGGCTCGCGAAGGGATTCGTGAACTGCAAAAGTATTGCGATACAGTAGTAGTGATTCTGAACGAAAAATTACTTGAGCTGTATCCTGACATGACCGTTGACGACGCCTACGCAAAAGCCGATGACGTCTTAGCCAACGCCGCTCGCTGTATCTCTGAGATCGTTACCAAGTCGGGTAAGATCAACTCCGATATGAATGACGTAAAAACGATCCTCAAAGGTGCCGGACAAGCCGTAATTGGTCTGTACAGTGCCGAAGGAGAAGATCGTGCCGTCACCTGCGTAGAAGAAGCATTAAGTTCACCTTTGCTTGATAATCGTGATATTAAAGGTGCGAAACGCATCCTGATTACCATTTCGTATAGCAAAGACAATCCGATGCGGATGATGGAGCAAAAGGCTATTACGAAGTACATTGAGGATAAAATTGGAGGAAAAGCCCGACTGCTGAAAATCAGCCCTATCCCTGATGAAAGCCTGGGTAAAGCCATGCGTTTCACCATCATTGCGGCAGGTTTTGATTTACCCGGCAACTCGGTTTATCAGCGTCCTATTGATGAACCTTTGATTCAGCAACCTGCGTCACGTCCATCGAACCCAGGTAACTCGCAGGGTAGCTCTGCCAAGCCAACTACACCCATTACCAATAGTTCACCTTCGTACGGCTACGGAAGTTACTTACAGGATAAAACGCCTCAGGCGTCTTTTAATAATCCCGTTACTGCTGGTTCAACCGAAGCCGAAAGTGAAGCCCTGACGGAAGCAGAAACCATTTTCGAGTTTCCCGAACCCACTACGCTGGAAGAAGACGTAAAGACGCTGGAAAAAGAAATCTGGCGGGAAGAAGATACTTCGGTTACGAATGCACGCATGATTCAGGAATTCATTACCAAACTGGATCACCACGATCAGGGTTGGGAAACGGATCTGGAAACGCCCGCGTACATTCGGCAAAATATCCCTCTGGCTGATCTGGCCGTTATTTTACGAGGTGAAAAAGTTAATCATTACAATCTGAACGATTAGTCATCAAAAGGCATACAAAAAAGACCCCTCAGAAAGCTTTCTGAGGGGTCTTTTTTGTATGCCTTTTATCTAACAGCTCTTATTCGAACATCAGGTAAAGTGTTACGGTATGCGTAGTCATTCGGCGGATTCCGGCGTTATAAATGGAATTACTGGGCTGAATCATATTGGCAATGCCATGCGAGAAATGTAACTCCGGCGTAAATTTGAAGTATTCGAAAAAGCGTTCCAACCCTACTCCATATTCCACAGCAAAATCGGCCGACTTCGTTGACATTTGTCCATTACCCCGATTGATATTCTGTCTTCTCCGCACGTTGGCTTCCAGCCCCGCCCGAAACCCGGCTACCGCATACATTCGTGTATTCCCCCGACGAATGGATTTATACTTTAACATAAACGGAAACTCAACCCAAGTCGATTCCCGAATGAGTTCCTGTTCCTTCCCACTAACAAACGTATAGTCAACCGGACGGCTGTAAATGGAAATCGTTAAGGGTGAAAAACGAAAATCCAGCCGGGGGCTCATGTAAACGTTCATCAGGAAACCCATTCGAAAGCCAATCGAGTTGGGTGTATTCATCGAACGGATTGAATCCTGAGGAGGGCTATTATAGGCCTCGTTATGTTTAATTTGAAAACGTGTATTCGGTACGCCAAAAAAGAAACCGTAATGCACCATTTTGTCGTCATAAAACTCCAGGTGCTTCCGCTTGTAAAGCGTATTCTGAGCGAAGGTTTTCTGAACCATTAGCGTACACCCCAGCAGAGCAATCCAGAGCGGAAGCTTCTGAGGATTGGGTACGGCTTTACTAATGTATAAAACCACAGATTGGACATCTGTTGACTTCAAAAAGTTATTCGCTTGTAGCTTACGCTTCATACGTTACTATTTCTTACCGATATAAATGGAACTGATGCCGAAGGTTAATGGAATCGCCCGGGTCTGACTAAACCCTGCCTTTTTGTAAACGGCCAGGAAATCATCGCCATCGGGAAAAGCCTGAACAGACTCGGGTAAATACGTATACGCTGAATTGTCTTTGGAAAACCAGGAGCCAATTACCGGCAGAATACGGTTGGAATAAAAACTATACAAATGCTTAAAGAAAAAACCACGGGGTTTAGAAAACTCCAGAACCACGCAGGTTCCGCCCGGTTTTAACACGCGGTTCATGTCCGTCAGGCCTTTTTCAAGATTCTCGAAATTCCGTACTCCGAATGAAACGATCACCGCATCAAAGGAATTGTCCGAGAAGGGAAGCTTTTCTGAATCGCCCTTCTGCAACTCAATGATTCCTTCAAGCCCCATCTTCTTGATCTTCTCACGGCCATGAGCCAACATTCCTTCCGAAATATCAACACCGATAATTTTTTTAGGCTTCAGAGCCAGGGCCTCCAGAGCAAAATCACCCGTTCCGGTCGCAATATCAAGAATGGTTTGAGGTTTCTCGGCTTTCAATAAGCGAATTGCTTTTTTCCGCCAGAGAATATCAATACCCATGCTCAGAAAGTGATTCAGGAAATCATAGCGGTGCGAAATGTTATCGAACATTTTGGCAACCTGTTCCTTTTTTACTGCTATTCTGTTCTTCTTTATACGGTAAGACCACGTCAGTCAAAATTTTATAGAACCTGAAAATCACAGGCTTCGGTACTAAAAGTATACGATCTATTCAACAAGAAAGTTCGACAAAGGTACGTTTTGACGGTTAATGAATACGCTTCGAAACAAAAAAACAGCGGCCCCAGAGAAGCCACTGTTTCTAGCGTTTTTAATCAGAACCTTCAGGGTTCGTGCCAATCATTCTGATTATTTGATTTCCACATCAAAATCAATATTTGCATCATCCGAACCTGGCGTAGCAGTGCCGTCTTTAGTTCCGGGTTGGTGACGCAATTGTATCTTTAGTTTTCCAGTACCAGCAGAAGACTGCGTCTGAATCGTTCCGGCTAAACCGACATTCAGGTTTTTGCTGTCTTTATCGGTAATCGTAACCGTTAATAAGCTGGAAGGTGTAGGTGTAAAAATCACCAGGTGTTCATCTTTTTTCTCCTGAATTTCTTCAGTAATATCTTCTATCGGTGATTTTGATTCATCCAGGAATCGCAGCGAATAGGTATAGGTTTTGCCCTTATCTAAACTGATGGGAGTAATAACCGGAGCATTACCACCATCACCATCGGGATCATTCCAGGTAAATACCTTTGCTGTTTCATTACCTGCCTTTAGCGTTAATTCTACAGTAGTAATCAACTCATTTTCATCGGGTTCTGGATCTTTGTTATCTTTTTTACAGGAAGATAAAGTGACCAGTGCCACTAAAGGAAGATAAAGCCAATACGTACGTTTCATGCCTTTGTCATTTTTACAGATGCTCCAGCCTTCTGGAGTTGCTTCTCAATTCTGAAGACAAATATATTCATTATTTGCAACATGGTTGCAAATAATGAGATTTAATGTTTCCTATTCTCTTTGTAAGACTTATTTCTGAGGATTTCGCAGATTATTATCATCAAAATGCTCTGCTCTGGGTTATCATCCAGACCGGGTCCATCCAGACCGGAGTTAATACATAGCCATCCCCGGGTTATCACCCGGGGCTAATACATAAGTTCACCCCCTTGGGGTTTTAAGTTTTTAGAAATAGTTAGTCCGCGTTTTCAACGCGGATTTTGGGAATAGCGTCTGCGACGCTAAAGCGTTAAAAACACTTTTTCCAGCATCCACGATTGCGTCGCGGATCAACATTTGGGTGGTGGAGTTAGCTACTACTAAAATCACCTCTTACCCAGACGCGATGAAGTCGCGTCTCTACATTGTTCACAGAAACTGCTCTTCGGACTTTTAACCTTTTACATATACCTACAAAAGACCTCTTTTGGCAAAGAGGTCTTTTGTAAATATTTGACAGGCAATGTATTACCGTAATAATCCCGCGATTTTATCTAAGCCTAAAATCGTAAAAGTAGGGTCGCCGCTGGGTGTGTAAGACGGATTACTGGATGCAAATAACTGATCAACCAGAGCACTCATTTCTTCCGCTGATAGTCGGGTTAAGTAACGAGCCGCCGAACGTTTGGCAAACGAACGAGCCAATGCTTCGGGGCGATCCAATTTCAATTCTGAGTAATGCTGACGAAACTGAGACAACAGTCCTTCGAATAAGTCCTCTTCGTTTTCATCCGTGACATCCGCCGGAATGCCATAAAGGATAAAAGCATCTTTACCAATCTCCGCAAAGTCAAAACCCAATGCTTTAATCTCGTGCTCAATTTCAAGCACCAACTGAAAATCAACGGGATTTAGACTAACCGTTTTCGGGAACAATAGCTGCTGGGAGGCCGCATTACGTTTATCCAGCGAAACCCGGTATTTATCGTACAGAATGCGTTCATAAGCCGCTTTCTGATCAATGACCATTAATCCTGACTTTACCTGCGAGAGTACGTAACGGTTATGTACCTGAAACAGCATTCGTTCGTAATCCAGCAAAGAAGGTTTCGCTGATGCTTTGGATGGAATGGCTTTCGAACTAAATGTCTGTCCTAAACTAACCGTTTCCTGCGGTTCAGATTCTGGCGTAGGCGATTCTTCCGGAAAAGTTTCCTCCGTCTGGATGCGATTAGCTTTACTCTGAAAGGTAATGCTCGACGTCGCTGGCAATGTTTCTGCTTCTTCGGAAACGGGCGGCGTGAAAGGTTTCACCGTAGGTAATACCTCTTCGGGAAGGTCAAAAATACTGTGACGTTCATTTTTGACCGGGCCTTCCA
This sequence comes from Siphonobacter sp. SORGH_AS_0500, assembly GCF_031453245.1. Classification (NCBI taxonomy): domain Bacteria; kingdom Pseudomonadati; phylum Bacteroidota; class Cytophagia; order Cytophagales; family Cytophagaceae; genus Siphonobacter; species Siphonobacter sp. SORGH_AS_0500. The sequence continues at coordinate 607,306 of NZ_JAVIYT010000001.1, read as the reverse complement.
GTCCTTCAAATAGCTTTTCCCAACTGTTAATATTCCGCTTCGGAGCCGCCGATCGAGCGTGGTAGGTATCACGGGGAGAATGCTCATTTTCCTCGTCAGTTACCTTCCGATTTTCATTAGCAGAGGCTTCGAAATGAACGGCGTAATCTTTTTTCTCAAACGAAAGTGACTTTGCCGGGCTCAGCAAATTTACGTCCATCTCAAAATCAATTGCTGGAGCAAGTCCGTACACTCCCGTCGCCCGTTTGACCGCCGCCCGAACGATGGCATAGACCGAACGTTCATCATCAAACTTAATTTCTGTTTTTGTGGGGTGAACGTTAATATCAATATGGGCCGGATCGATTTCAATATTTAAAACATAAAATGGATGGCTTCCATCGGGAATCAGTCCTTCAAAACCACTCAGAACGGCGTGGTGTAAATAAGCATGACGGATGAACCGCTGGTTCACGAAGAAAAACTGCTCTCCCCTCACCTTTTTGGCAAACTCAGGCTTACCAATAAATCCGCTCACCTTCACAAAGGGTGTTTCTTCGCGGGTATCGGCCAGTTGCTCACGGTAATTTTTTCCGAATAAATCAACAATCCGTCGGGACATTTTCCCGGCAGGTAAGTTATACACTTCCGTTTCCCCGTGATGCAGCGTAAATGTTACATCAGGGTACGAAAGAGCTACGCGTTGAAATTCGTCGAGAATATGACGCATTTCAACAGGATTGGATTTCAGAAAGTTACGTCGAGCCGGAACGTTAAAAAATAAATTCTTTACGCAAATATTCGTCCCCGTCAGCGTTTGGCAGGGTTCATGAAGTTTGAGTTCAGAAGCTTCAATTTTCAGGTGTGTTCCCAATTCGTCGGCTTCTCGACGCGTCCGTAACTCTACCTGAGCCACGGCAGCGATGGAAGCCATAGCTTCACCGCGAAAACCCATGGTACGAATTTTGAAAAGGTCTTCAGCCGTGCGAATTTTAGAAGTCGCATGTCGCTCAAAACACATACGGGCATCGGTTTCTGACATACCAAGCCCGTTATCAATGACCTGAATCAGCGTTCGCCCTGCGTCTTTTACTAGCAGTTGAATCTGCGTAGCCTGGGCATCAATGGAATTTTCAAGCAACTCCTTCACCACCGAAGCCGGTCGCTGAACGACCTCGCCAGCCGCAATCTGATTCGCAATGGAGTCGGGTAGGAGTTGAATAATATCTTGCATGAAAGTGTGTTCGGAGTCTATAAAAACGAATTCCGATTTAAACTTATTTCTTCGGTAAGAATCTGAATAAATTCTAAACCGGGCGTGTTGGATAATGTAGGAACGCGAATTTCGCCCAAATCCCCCGGAAAAGCGAGCCTATTTTTTTAAATATATATGTTTTGATGCAATTGTTTAGAGATAATTTCGCGTTCTCGTAGTACGTATTGATGATCAGGATGTTGAAGAATAAGTTAGTTTTTCTGGGAATGTGTGGCCTGCTGGCTCTGACAGCCTGGAAATCTCCGATAGATACCTCTAGTTTTAGTGAAGTAATGCTTGCCGACTCTACCCATGAAGTTCGCTCAAACGCGGATGTCACCAAAGTTTCTGCGGCACAGTTGTGGGTAGACAGTACGCTTGCCGGCATGAACCTGGACGAAAAAATCGGCCAGTTTTTTGTGATTGGAACTTACTCCAATCGTTATGAATCGTATTATGCCAGCATTGATCGATTGATTAAGGCTTATCATATCGGTGGCGTCATTTTCTTTCAGGGCGATCCTTACTCGCAGGCGGAGCTGAGCAATCGTTACCAGAACCTTTCCAAAGTACCCCTACTGGTCTCTCTGGATGCTGAGAATGGGCTGGGCATGCGGTTAGCTCTGGGCACCTCTTTTCCGCACCAGATGACGCTCGGAGCAATTCAGGATAATAACCTGATCTATGACATGGGCATGGAAATTGGGCGTCAGTGCAAACGCATTGGCGTTCAGATGAATTTTGCTCCGGTGGTAGATGTAAATTCTAACCCCCTTAATCCGATCATCGGGTATCGTTCCTTCGGAGAAGATCCGAATAACGTTGCCGAAAAAGGGAAAGCGTATGCCCGAGGATTGCAAGCGGCAGGTGTACTGGCCTGTGCCAAACACTTTCCTGGTCACGGCGATACGCAGACCGATTCGCACCGCACCTTACCCAAGGTTGGGCACGATCAGACTCGTCTGAATCAGTTTGAATTACCGCCTTTTAAAGCTTTGATTGACGATGGGGTTGCCAGCATTCTGGTAGCTCACCTGGAAGTTCCGGCGTATGAATCCCGGCCTATTGCTTCTACGCTCTCTGCTCCTATTGTAACTGATTTACTGAAAAATCAGCTCAAATTCAATGGCTTAGTCGTTACCGATGCCATGAACATGCGGGGTGTTACGAAAGGGAAACCAGCTCCCGATGCCAATTTACAGGCCCTACTGGCGGGTAATGATCTTTTGTTACAACCAGAAAGTGTGGGTGCTTCCATTGTGAAAATCAAGCAGGCTATTACCAGCGGACAGATTACGGAAGACGAGATTAATCGCCGCGTTCAGAAAATTCTTTACGCCAAATACAATGCCGGACTCGTTCCTTTCCAGACCATTCCTGTGGACAAAAACCTGGTGAAGGAATTGAAAACGCCGCAGTCGGAAGCCCTACGGGAACGCTTGTACGAAAATGCCATCACGCTGGTTAAAAATGACCGAAAGCTGGTACCGCTGGTTCAGTTAGATACGCTGAAAATTAGTGCGGTTGCGGTGGGTGAAAGCGAAAACAACGTTTTTCAGAACACCTTACGTAAATACGCCAACGTGAAGTGTTATACCAACGGCACCAAAACCGACGAACGTTTTTACGCCGAAATGCTTAGCAAGCTTGATTCCAGTGAGGTTGTAATTGTGAGTTTGCACGAAATGCGGCAGAAAGTAACTCAGAATTACGGCGTATCCTGGGCTTCTGTTGACTTTGTGAAGAAACTAGTCAAGCGAGGTAATCAGGTTATAGTTTGTGCGTTTGGCAACCCTTACAGCCTGAAAAATTTCCCGGAAGTGCCTACCTTACTCTGCGGTTATGAAGGCGATCCCTTCGCTCAGAAAGCCACCGCAGAAGTAGTGTTCGGAGCTTTACCCGCCCTGGGTAAGTTACCCGTTTCGGTGGAAGGACTTTTCCCGGTTGGGCATGGATTAACGACGCAGGCTATCGGGCGACTTACCTATGGCCTACCGGAGGAGGTAGGCATGAATAGTGGCAAGCTTCAGACGATTGATAACATTATGAACGAGTCCATCCGAAAGGGGGCTTTTCCCGGCGGGCAGGTGGTGATCGCTCGAAAAGGCCGGGTCGTTTGGGAAAAAAATTACGGAAAACTCACCTACGCTCTCACGCCGTTCGAACCCGTGCGAGACACCACACTATACGATCTCGCGTCCGTCACTAAAGTGGCGGCAACCCTGCAAGCCCTTATGCTGCTGAACGAAAACGGGGATCTGGACTTGAATCAAAAGCTTTCGTATTACCTGCCTGATTTGAAAGGGACGACAAAAGAAAACCTCATCGTTCGCGACGTATTAATGCACCAGTCAGGCTTGCTGGCGTATTTACCTTTCTGGGAAAAAACGAAACCCGAAGGCATTTTTAGTCCTGATTTTGATTTACGGGTCGATACGCTGAACTATACCTTAATGGTTGCCCGCGACCTGTGGACCAAACCCGCCACCATTGATTCCGTCTGGAAATGGGTCGTACAAAGCCCCATGACTACCCAGCGGGATCGCAGTGGTCGATACAAATACATTTACTCGGATTTGGGACTGATTATGCTGCGTCGTCTGGTTGAAAAAATTTCTAATCAGCCCCTTGATGCATTTGTACAGCAGAATTTTTACGAGCCGCTGGGCATGTATAATACCCTCTTCAGTCCGTTGATGCACGGAGTCATTGACTGGAAAATTGCTCCAACCGAAGATGATCGAGTTTTTCGGGAGACGCTTCTTCGCGGCACCGTTCACGATCAGAATGCCGCCATTCAGGGCGGTGTTTCCGGTCACGCGGGTTTGTTCAGTACCGCCAATGATCTCGCCATTTTGATGCAGATGAACCTGCAAAATGGGTATTACGGAGGTCGCCGCTATTTCCTGCCCAACACGGTTCCGATGTTTTCCTACAACTATACCCTACGCAGTTACCGTGGCCTGGGCTGGGATCGAAACCCCGATGGGAATGGGAATGCCTATATTTCTTCGTACGCATCCAATCGCAGTTTCGGACACTCCGGTTTTACGGGTACACTCGTTTGGGCTGATCCGGCTCAGGAACTAGTCGTTATATTTCTCTCCAATCGGGTGCATCCTAATGCGAACAATAACCTCATTACCAGCCTTCGCATCCGTCGCCGGATTATGGATGCGGCTTACGAAGCCATCGAAAAAACGACGCTTTCGCAGAAATAATAAACCGTATGGATACCTTACAGAAACAGATTGCCCAAGAGGGCTTTGCCGTTACTGAACCGATTTTTGAACCCTCGGAAATTCATACGCTTTTAGAACAAATTGCGGAGTTAGACACCGATAAATCGACATTTCGTAAGACGAATGATTTATTTGCGATTCGTCAGTTTTTTAAAGAGGCTCCCGAAACCCTGGCAACCGTTTTCAATGAAAAATTAAAGACGTTAGTAACACAAACTTTCGGCAAGGATTTTTTCATCGTTAAATCCATTTACTTCGATAAGCCCGAGCAATCCAACTGGTTTGTTGCCTATCATCAGGATTTAACGATTTCAGTAGATCGGAAAGTAGAGGAAAAAGGGTTTGGCCCCTGGACGGTGAAACAGAACCAGTTTGCGGTACAACCGCCCCTGACTATTCTGGAAAACAACTTCACCATCCGCATTCATCTGGACGATACTCACGAGCAAAACGGAGCCTTGAAAGTAATTCCGGGTTCGCATTTGAAAGGAATTTATCGGCCAGATACCATTGACTGGACTCAGGAAACCGAAGCAGTTTGTTCGGTTTCCGCAGGAGCCGTTATGTTCATGAAACCCCTGTTACTACACGCCTCCAGCCGAACAACGAATCAGCAACGACGTCGGGTCATTCACATTGAATGTAGTAACACCCCCTTACCGGAATCCATGCAGTGGTCCGAGTACCTGGACCCGTTTTGAATGGTTACTCAGCCCTAATCAAAGTTACGCTCATTAACCCAATCACTACGTCATTCGCAGAGCGGTTAATCTCAGCTCCTTCAAAGTTTTCGCAGGGTTTAGCGGTAGATCCAGAATCGTTGTGGCTCCGCCTTCCATTTCCTTTCCATTGAATTCCCCTGCTTTTTCACCATCCATTACTTCAACCGTTTTTAGATGCAATCGAGGTGAATGGACGGCTCCGGTAGAAAAAAGAGAAGGCCACATGTACCTTGGCGGGTGCCGTTTATGATGACAAATTCTTCGCCGTCGGGTCGGTAATTCTTTATGACAGTTCTCTTTGGCTAATTGAATGGGGTACCATTTCTAAGCAGCTAGCGGAAATACAATTCTTGCATAGATGAACAAACTGAACCGAAGAAATTGCTGATGTATTTTGGTCATTACTTATCGACTAATCGTTTTCAGGAATGAGGTTTTTTCTGCGAAAAGGAGAAAGAATGAATTTGTGCTTACGGTCTTGAAAACATAAATTCCCGCTTTTAGCGTTACATTACTTCAACCGACCTTCTATGCGTTTTCCATCTTTTGCCCTGTATTTGAGCTTCTTTCTGGGGATAGGACTGCTTTTCCAGTCCTGCGTACCTGACTTTCTATTGTCTAATCCAGACTGGGTAGTGATTGAAGCCTTTAATCATGAACCTACTTTCAAGCGAAAAACGGGGGTTTTGATCAGCCCGCGGGAGGTTTCTGCTACGGTTACGTTTGATAGTTCCTGCATTTATGATTTGCAAAGCGTAGATCAAAACGACTGGAATAAGGTCATTGGGTTGGGCTTTGTAGGTTCTAAAAATCAGAGTTTAGGTTCAGCCCCCCATCAAGTGGATGGAGCTCGCGTAGGCTGGCGGTGGAATCCGGAAACGCAGAAAATTGATCTGGCCTGCTATGCCTATGTAGACGGCCAACGGACGGCTTTCAAGGTAGGTGAAACTGCGATTAACCAGCCCGTTCATTTGAGTATCAAGATTGATTATCACAAGAAAGAATACCGCGTCATGGAAGGCGAACCTGTACGCTTTACGCATAACAAGAAGTTTGCGTATAAGACGGGTTTATACTTTGGCGGCAATCGCCCCGCTCCGCATAGCATTCGGGTGAAGATCGTGGATTGAGTTTGGTCTGGAATTGATGATTAGCTGTGTAGTCTTTTTTGGTTGGAGCATGCTAATTCCAGCGTGGTGAATTTGGGTAGCCCCGGATGATAATTTGGGGACTCCTATTTCCCCGGGTTAACACCCGGGGCTATTTATATTTGACCCCGCTGGGGTCTTGTTGCATAAAGTTGCATAAATAAGTTTAAATGGGTTTATCCTGAATATCGTGGCTGTTTTCCCTTGGTATCATCCAAATCCATCCCTACCGGGGATATTCATATTGCACCCATCTGGGCTTTATAGCAGGTATTTTTCGTCAAAGTCAATTCCGTGGATTTTTAGTAACTCCTTATATTCATCTGTGAAAGTTTTTCCCTGATGGTGTTCTTCCTGATTTTTAATGTATTCGATTAAAATCCATTTCTCTGTTTGAGAATAGGTAAAAGCTCCGTAACCCACCTGCCAGCCCCGAAAATCTTTGAATAGATTTTGTTCTTTAATATAGCTTGAACTGGAGAGTTTTAAGTTCTTAACCAATGCTGCTAATGCAACGGAGGGGTGAAGATTAATAGCTAAGTGTAAATGATCTTCAACACCATTGATTCGGTACACATGGCAGTTATACTTTTTCAGCACTCCCCACATATAAGAAAATAGACTACGCCGATTTTCTTTAAGAAGTGTAGGTTCTCTATGCTTAGTACAAAATACAATCTGATATAAGGTCTGCGTATAAGTATGCATTATTTTTTGATTGAAGGTTAACGCAAGATATTAAAATCAACCAAAAAAATAAGCAATTATACTCAATTTTTATATCTTCATATTTGGCAAAAGACCCCAGCGGGGTCAAATACGAATAGCCCCGGGTGCTAACCCGGGGACTCTCCCGATATGAATCCAGCTATTCCCTCACCGGTTTATCATCCAGGGCTATCCAGACCGAGGCTACCCAAATTCAACCCCTCCAGGATTAGTAGTTAGTATGCCCAAATCAAAAACCCTCCCAAAATCAGACCTATGCCTAATCCCGGAAGGGTTTAATGAAATGATTACACCATTACCAACTATAACTTCCCTTTCAAAATCGCAGGGCGTTCGTTGGCTACTTTCAATACCATCTCACCGAACAGCGTGTTTGACCAGGCAAACCACTTCCGGGTGAACTTAGCGGCATCATCTTTATTGAATGATTCGTGCATAAAGCCCGTTCCGGCATGCGTCGCTTTTTGTTGGCGTAACTGATCGCGAATCTCCGTATCACTTGTTGAAGTTAACGCACGCATCGTTACCGCAATCGGCCAGATGCTGTCTACCAGCGTGTGAGGGCTACCAATTCCTTCACCTTCTTTCCCTTTCGCGAAGTAAGGGTTTGAATCGCTTAAAATCAGTTTACGCGTATTCTGATAAATCGGATCTTTTACCGAAACCGAATCCAGGTAAGGTAAGGCCAGTAAACTAGGCACATTTGCGTCGTCCATGAACAGGGCGTTACCAAAACCATCTACTTCGAAAGGATACACCTTACCGAATTTCGGGTGCTCCACAATAGCATATTTCTTCAGAGCCTGATCCACTTCATCCGCCAGCGTCTTACATTCTTTTGCCAATGCCGCGTCACCAATTTTCTGGCTAATTTCGGCTGCCTGACGTAAGGATGCTACCGCGAAAAAGTTAGAAGGCACCAGGAAAGGAAACGTCGTAGCGTCATCCGAAGGACGGAAAATACTGGTAATCAATCCTACAGGCTTCGTTGGGTTACCCCATCCATCTCCAGGAACAGTATCCGTAGCCCAGGCCGTTTTACGGGTGAAACTATAAGGTCCGCGATTTTCCTTGCGTTGCTGTTCTTTGAACGTCTGAACGATCAGTCGAATCGCCTGTTTCCACTCATTATCAAACGGACTGGTATCGCCCGTCGTTTTCCAATACCCGTACGCCAGCCGAATGGGGTAACACAGCGAATCAATTTCCCATTTCCGCTCGTGCAGTTCGGGCTTCATTTTGGTGTTATCCGAATACCACTCACTATGCCCAGGGCCGTTGTAAAAGGCGTTCGCGTAAGGATCAATCAGGATACACTTCGTTTGCCGACGAACTACCCCTTCAATCAGTTTTTTCAGAGGCTCATCGTCTTTCACCAGTGAAAGGTAAGGCCACACCTGAGCCGTACTATCCCGCAGCCACATGGCATCGATGTCACCCGTGATGACGAACGTATCGGGCTTGCCGTTTTTCTCGCTGTAATGAACCGTAGTGTCCAGCGTATTAGGAAAGCAGTTGCCGAACAACCAGGCCAGTTCTTCATCGGCAATCATTTTTTGTACCCGTTGAATAGTGGCTTCTACTGCTTTACTCGTGAAATTCCGCTTGGAAGCCGGAACCCGCACTTCGGGGAAACTGGCGGCCATACCCGACAGGGGAAGCATCAGACCCGCTCCGGCCAGAGCCGTGTTTTGTATAAAATCTCTACGATTCATGATTAAGTTGACTGTTTTCCGTTTAGAGTTTCAGGAAATATAGTTCGGAAACCCCTTTTCAAACTCAGATCGTTAAGGATCATTTCCCGGCGATCCTTAACGATCTCCTCCTAACTACTTAGTAATAACGCCGAGTTCAGCTACGTTGGCTACCGTCTCGCTAGTATCTGTGGCTTCAACCGCTACAAAACGCAGGTATTGTGCCGAATGAGCTTTTTTAAACAACACGCGTTGTTCCAGCGGGTTATTCTGAATATTGTCGAAACGTCCTTCCGCTACCGCCTGCCCCCAGTTTTGTCCATCATCCGACAGGAAAACCTGATATTTATACACGGTACCACGACGATGATCCGAAGCATCCGGCGTGTACGTGAAACCTTTCAGCGTCATTTTTTCTCCCAGATTCAGCGTTAGGGTGTGGGGATATTTTTCATTTTTATCCGAAACCCAGATGGTCTTCACATCTCCATCAATGGCCCGATCTGCTTTTTGATCAATGCTCCATTTCGTCGAAGGAATGTCAAAATCAATCGAGGCAACCGGACCGCTCTGAGCCTTACCAAACGCTCGGGCTTTGACCGTTGCCGCCTGCGGTAATAAGAAGCTCTCCGTGTATAAAGCCGAACTAGCCCTGGGCTCTGAACCGTCCAGCGTATACCGAATTTCACGCACCGAAACGGGTGATTCAATACTCACCATCCCTTTCTGATTACGCTGAATGACCGGAGCTACTAACTGTTCGGGTTCTGCGTAAACGCCTAATTCACTAATCGTTACGGCAACGGGTGATTTCGTCACACGAATGCGGACTTTTTCCGTGGAGTAATACTTCGGCAAACGCACCAGTCGTAAAGCACCCACGCTTGTTCCGGTATGTATTTCTTTCCACTGTCCGTTTTCCCAAACATCCAGCTTAAACTCCTCGATTCGCTGCCCTAAAGCAATCGCCTCCCGAAGACTCAAAATATTGAATGTAACGGGTGTTTTCCAGGTCAGGATGATTTCCGGTTTGGTTGCCTGGTCTTTGCTGGCCCAATAGGTCTGACGGTTATTATCGAGAATATTTTTCGTAGGGAAAGCCGCTCCGCGACCTTCTGTAGCCGAAACCTGAGCCGTTTTCGCCAGGTTTGTTGCGAAGGTTTTGCGAAGTATATCACCGAAAGCTTTCAGAATAACTACATCGTCATTATGCAGTTGTCCGGTTTTATCAGGCGATAACCCTAAATCCAAAGCCGCTCCGCGACCTACGCTTTTGTAATACAGTTCAAGTAACTGCTGAGGCGTTTTGGATTTCCCATCCTGACTGGCATGATAAAACCAGCCTGGACGCAGGGGAACGTCACATTCAGCCGGAATCCATTTCTCACCATTCCGCGTTCCTGTGGGAGCATCGTAGTCGTTAGCGTTGCCGGGTACGCCTTTGCTTTTACCATCGGCAGAAGTTGGCGTAAACGTTGCCCATGACGTTTCGTTGGCAAAACCTTTTTCGTTGCCCACCCAGCGAACATCCCAGCCTACATCGCTGAAAATGTTGGCATTAGGCTGTAGTTTCCGGGTAATCTGCCAGGTATTATCCCAATCGTAATACGTCAGGTTATTAATTTTCCGGGATTCGCGGGCACCGCCGTAATAGCCGTCCCCCCCGTTCGCTCCATCGTGCCAGGACATAAAGAGCGGGCCATAGTTCGTATATAATTCCTTCAGTTGAGCCTGATAAATTGCGAGGTATTGATCTGTTCCATAAGCCGCATTATTCCGATCCCAGGGCGAACAATACAGGCCCAGCTTCATACCATATTTTTGACAAGCCAGCATCATTTCCCGGACCATATCACCCTTTCCGTTGCGGAACGGACTTTTTGAGATGTTATAGTCCGTCGTTTTGGTAGGCCAGAGACAAAAACCGTCGTGGTGTTTCGCTACGAAGACAATTCCTTTAGATCCCCCTGCTTTAGCCGAACGAACAATTTGCTCGGCATCGAAATTAGTAGGATTAAAGGTAGTAGGATTGGCATCCCCATAGCCCCATTCTTTGTCCTCAAAAGTTGTGGGCGTAAAGTGGACGATGTTGTAGACTTCCGTCTCATGCCATTTCAATTGACGGGCAGAAGGGACGGCTCCGTAGGGTTTAGGGGCTTGCTGGGCAAGACTGCTGAGGCTCAAGAAACAGCCTAGAATAGGTATGACGAGCTTTTTCATTCGTTCTTGGAGGAATAGTGGGCTAAGCAGTGAAGCATCGCTTTTTTATGATTAGAAGAGCAAAGGTGGCGTTTCAGACTCTATCCAATAATAAAAAATTTTATTAATCTACGAAGGTATCTATTTACCCGAATTCGTTTCGGTTTGGACACTGAAAAAAATACTTAAAAGCGGTAACTTTACTTGTTTTTACGTTGTTAGGACCTCATGGCAGAAACCACTCTTCCCACAATATCCACCGAATCCAACGGTCAGGAACTTATCGAAATTTTAGGTGCCCGCGAGCACAATCTCAAAAACGTTGATTTAACCATTCCCCGAAACAAACTGGTGGTCATTACGGGCATCAGTGGTTCGGGAAAATCTTCGCTGGCATTTGATACCATCTACGCGGAAGGCCAGCGTCGGTACATGGAAAGCTTCTCGGCCTATGCCCGGGGATTTATTGGCTCGATGGAGCGGCCCGATGTTGACAAAATTGAAGGCCTCTCCCCCGTTATTTCCATTGAACAGAAAACGACTTCCAAAAACCCACGGTCAACGGTAGGAACCACGACGGAAATTTACGATTTTCTGCGTCTGCTTTACGCCCGTGCGGGTGAAGCCTTTAGTTATGTAACGGGCGATAAAATGGTGCAGTTTTCACAGGATCAGGTCATTGATCAGATTTTGAGAGACTACGAGAACCGTAAAACGATCTTACTGGCTCCCGTCATTCGGGGCCGGAAAGGACATTACCGCGAGCTATTTGTTCAGATTGCCAAACAGGGTTATACCAAAGTTCGGGTCGATGGCGAAATTCAGGACATCGTACCGAAAATGCAGCTCGACCGCTTCAAAATCCACGACATTGAAGTAGTAATTGACCGCATTATTCCCAAAGACGAAGACCGCTTCCGGCTGAGTCAGTCCGTAGGAAAAGCTCTGCAAATGGGTAAAGGTTTGATGTTGCTTCAGGATGACCAGGATCAAACCCGCTGGTTCTCGAAAAACCTGATGGACCCCGTTTCAGGCATCAGTTATGATGAGCCTGCTCCAAATGCTTTCTCGTTTAACTCCCCTTACGGCTGGTGCCCGACGTGTCAGGGTTTAGGCGTGATTGAAGAAATTACCATTGATTCGATCATCCCCGATAAAAAACTGAGCATCAGCCGAGGAGCCATTGCTCCCATTGGCGAATACCGGGAACTCTGGATTTTCAAACAACTGGAAGTGTTACTGAAGCCCTTCAAGGTTGGGTTGACGACACCCATTGAAAAATTCCCGCCCGAAGCTCTGGAAATGATGATGTATGGAACGGATGAACCCGTACCCGTACCGTCTAAAAAGTACGAAGGAACCGAGTGGAATACTAAGTACGAAGGAATCATTAACTTCCTGAAACGTCAACAGGAAAGTGGTTCGGACAAGATTCAGGACTGGCTCAAAGACTTTCTGGTGATTAAATCCTGCCCGGAATGTAACGGTGCCCGACTGAAGAAAGAAGCCCTTTGGTTCAAGATTGATAACAAAAACATTGCCGAACTGGCAAACATGCAAATTTCAGAGCTGGCGTCCTGGACCATGGGGCTGGAAGACCGCATCAGTGATCGTCAGCAGGTAATCGGTAAAGAAGTATTGAAAGAGATTCGCAAACGAATTGGCTTTCTGCTCAACATCGGGCTGGATTACCTGACGCTGAATCGGCCCCTGCGAAGCTTATCGGGTGGCGAGGCTCAGCGGATTCGTCTGGCCACACAAATCGGCACTCAACTCGTTGGTGTTCTGTACATTATGGATGAACCCAGCATTGGCCTTCACCAGCGGGATAACGTCAAACTGATTCAGTCGCTTAAAGATTTACGCGATTTGGGTAATACGGTTCTGGTCGTCGAACACGACAAAGACATGATGCTCGAATCGGATTATCTGGTTGATATTGGACCCGGTGCCGGTCGCCACGGCGGCTCGGTCGTTGGACAAGGAACACCGCAGCAATTCCTCGAAAATCATTCCACTACTTCCGACTACCTGAGCGGACGCCGGAGCATTGAGATTCCGGCGGAACGTCGAAAAGGAAACGGCAAAACGCTGAAGATTAGCGGAGCGAACGGTAATAACCTGAAAAATGTAACCCTCAAGTTGCCGCTCGGCACAATGATTTCCATCACGGGTGTTTCAGGTTCGGGGAAAAGTACGCTGATTCACGAAACCTTATTCCCGATTCTGAATCAACATTTTTACCGCTCCAAACGCGAACCGATGGTCTACAAATCCGTTGAAGGATTGGAGCATCTGGATAAAGTAATCGAAGTTGATCAGTCGCCGATTGGTCGTACCCCGCGTTCGAACCCTGCTACGTATACAGGTATGTTCAGCGACATTCGTACTTTGTTTTCGGAGTTACCCGAAGCAAAAATTCGGGGATACAAAGCCGGTCGCTTCAGTTTTAACGTCAAAGGCGGTCGCTGCGAAGGTTGCGAAGGAGCCGGGATGAAAAAGATCGAAATGGAGTTTCTGCCGGATGTTTACGTCCCTTGCGAAGTGTGTAAAGGCAAGCGTTTTAACCGCGAAACCCTGGAAGTACGTTTCAAAGGTAAATCCATTTCCGACGTGCTGGACATGACCGTAGAACAGGCCGTAGAGTTTTTTAAAAACCAGCCCAAGATCCTCCGTAAAGTTCAGACCCTGAACGAAGTAGGCTTGGGTTACCTGACGCTCGGGCAGCAAGCGACTACCCTTTCCGGCGGTGAAGCTCAACGAGTGAAGCTGGCCGAAGAGTTATCGAAAAAAGACACGGGCAAGACGCTGTATATCCTCGACGAACCTACCACGGGCTTGCACTTTAAAGACATCGAGCATTTGCTCAACGTGCTTCAAAAGCTGGTTACGAAAGGAAACACCGTCCTTATTATCGAGCATAACCTAGACGTAATTAAGGTTTCCGACTGGGTGATTGACTTAGGCCCCGAAGGTGGTAACGGCGGCGGCCAGATCATCGCCGAAGGAACACCCGAAACCGTAGCTAAAGTAAAAGGTAGCCACACGGCGAAGTTCCTAAAGATGGAGTTAGCTTAATCACTCATCCAATAGCAACAAAAAAGCTCTTCGAACGGAAGAGCTTTTTTGTTGCTATTCATTTCCCTGGCCTTCTTGTATATAGGGCAAAGCGAAGGACCTTTTCTATAAAATCTCATTAACGTTATCAGGATCGTTTTCTTTCCACCCGTAGTCGATCAAACAAACGGATGAATTCCTGACACGCTTGTTTGGAAGCCAGCTTTACCTCACCATAAGCTCGTCGAAAGCCCGGGTCCTGTTCCATTGTTATAGCCGTCCCTTTTTGCAGAAAAAACTGGACAGCATACGCTCCATCCTGCTTTTTCCAATCCATTAACGTCGTTTCATCCAGCGGAATAATCCACTGGTTGATCTGCACCGCATACTGCTTTTCAGGTACATAGACTTTTGCAGTATCCGAGGTTTGCTGGAGTAAAGTCTGCATACGAACCACACTCGCCGTAGGATGGCTCTGAGCCAGGCCTTCAACCGTTGCCAGACTCATCATAAGTAAGATACAGGTGATGAACTTCATGCTTATCAAGTTGTTAGTTTGTCCGAAGATGTCAGTTTTGTCGAATAGGTTGCTTCGATCTCCTGCCCCAGATGCTTTTTATTGTACCTGTCATCCAGAGCGAAGCAAAGGAACTTACTTACTTTTCGAACGTACTTGATCATGAGGGAACTTTAGTAATGCTGAAGTCGCCTGATTCCACAGAAGGTCTTCATTCGAGAGGACAAGTTAATGAATCTTCGATGAAGCTATTCTGATTTTTGTACGATCATTAAATCATTTAGTAAGCTTGAGGTTTCACGGGCTTTGAAGATTTTACCCACTCTATTACCTTTGGCAATACGTATACTTTTCCTGATTCTTTATTTAGAAATGAGATATTTTATCATAGCCCTTGCTCTTTTTATTTTCGCTCAATGCAGCAAACAAAAGCCCTTAGCTAATACAAAAAAAAACGTTCAATTTGATACATTAACTCTATTCGATACGAGCAGAAACAGAAGTATTCCGATTGCTATATATAAGCCTAAAAGTAACCTAAATGGTATTCCTATAATCTTCAGTCATGGGTATGGGCAGAATAAGGGTGGAGCGTATTTAGAATATTCGTACCTGACCGAATTTTTAGCATCAAAGGGATATTTTATCGTTAGCATCCAGCATGAATTACCAACGGATAGTCTTCTACCGAGCACTGGAAAACCGCAACTAGTTAGACGATCCAACTGGGAAAGAGGAGTTCAGAATATTCATTTCGTCTTACAGGAAATGAAAACCAAATATCCGACATTGAATTATGCTAAATTAGCACTAATGGGTCATTCCAATGGAGGCGATATGACGGCTTTATTTGCTCATCAATATCCTGATTTTGTAAGCAAGGTTATTACCCTGGACAATCGAAGAATGGACTTACCCAGAACATCTAAACCTCAACTATTTACCTTACGATCCGCAGATTATCCTGCCGATGATGGGGTGTTACCTACGGATACAGAAGCTCAACAACTCGGTATTAGGATTCAGTTCACCCCTATTAAGCACAATGATATGGATAATGATGCCAGGCCAACAGAGCGGGAATATATTCAGAATAGAGTATTAGCGTATCTAAGGAAATAATAAATCCTTACAGTTAACTTATTCACCAAAGCCAGTAAAGCTATTTGTTTGGGCTTGTATATGTTCAACAGCTAGACCTTATTTCAAACTAACCTATACTCAAAAATGGAACACGACAAGAAATACCTATTTACATCCGAACGACTTGGATTTAGGAATTGGGAACTGGCAGACATTGACAAAATGCACGAAATAAATTCAGATGAAAAAGTAATGGAATTTTTCCCAGGTATTCCAACAAAAGAACAGACTACTGAATTTGTTGGTCGAATGAAAAAGCAATTTGACGATAAAGGATTTTGCTACTTTGCAGTGGATAAACTTGAGACTAATGAATTTATTGGTTTTATAGGACTTTGTGAGCAAACGTATGAAGCTGAATTCACTCCCTGTATTGACATCGGCTGGAGAATAACAAGCAGTGAATGGAATAAAGGTTTCGCAACAGAAGGGGCGAAGAAATGCCTTCAATATGCTTTAAATGAATTAAAACTTGAAAACATATATTCAGTTACACCAAAAATCAATACAAAATCAGAACGTATTATGGTAAAAATAGGGCTAGAAAAACAATATGAATTTGAGCACCCGTTGTTAATCAATAACGAAAGACTTAGAACTTGCGTCTTATATAAAACTGAGACACAAGCTAAACTATTTTAGAGCTATTAAAATCAGGTAAAGTCAAATGCTAGTAAGATAAATTTAAAAACTGTCTCTATAACATCCGATCTAATTCAAGTATTAACTCTAAATAGGAGCCCCTTAAATTTTAGAGCCGTGAGCGTTTACAACTGGTAACTGAATGCATCTACCATGTCGAGTGATACCTGGCATGGAATACTCTTCGAGATGAATACTCGGACCCGTCTAAAGTCATCCAAATATTAATAACTCCTCTTTGCTTTTTTGTCAGCAATGCATCCCCTCTAAATCTGTGTTCATGGTTACTAAACCAATGACTAGCTGATGAGTCATACCACGACCTGAGGAACGATCATCAAACGTGCCCTATCTACTTCCCTTGTTAGATAAGGGCACTGCGAAGGATTCAAAAGCAAATAGTAATGAACAACCGAAACAGTTTAATTGCCCTGTTTCCCACGCTCATCATTAGTAGTCTGTTAGGAGTATTATTGGCCTGTAGGCCGCAGGATCAGCCCCATCCCACGAACCCATCGGTAACCCTCCAGTTGCTAGCCGATGGCGTTACCGACCAGGCTAAGCCCCTACAACGGGCCATTGACTCCTGCGGAGCAACCGGGGGCGGTACGCTGATTTTGCCCGCCGGAAAGTATCTGATCAGTCCCATCATTCTACGTAGCCGGGTAACTCTGCAACTGGAATCTGGGGCCACGCTGCTGGCCAGCACCAACGCTGCTGACTACACCAGTAAACTCCCCAACCTGATCAATGGTGATTCATTGACCGATGTGAGCCTGAAAGGACAAGGCACCATCGACGGGAACGGGGCCATCTGGTGGCAACGGTTTCGGGACAGTGGTAAAACCCTCAGCCGCCCCCGCCTGATTTACATAACCCGCTCTACAAACCTATTGATTGATGGACTCACGCTCATTAATTCACCGTCATTTCACCTGGTTGCTAGCCAGTGTCGGTATGTGACGATTCAGAATCTGACCATCACCGCTCCGCCTGACTCACCCAATACAGACGGCATCGACCCGGCTAACTGCACACACGTGCTGATTCAGCACTGTACCATTGACAATGGTGACGATAATATTGCCATCAAAGGTGGACGCAGCAATGGGCAGATCATCCAGCCCTGTCAGGACATTCAGATTCGAAATTGTCAGTTTCTGCATGGACACGGTTTGTCAATAGGTAGTGAAACCTCTAGCGGCGTAACGGGTGTGTCAGTGACGAATTGTACGTTTAACGGAACGACCAATGGTATCCGCATTAAATCGCAGTCAGGACTCGGTGGGTCTATTCAGAACCTGTCTTATAAGCAGATTACCATGACCGACGTGCCCAGTCCGCTGATTATCGACCTGGCGTATTCACTCAACAGTAATAATGGGTATCCCAATGATATACCATCGGTATCAGGCCTAACTATTGACCAATTGACGGTAACGGGTGCCAAAAACGCGGGTAGTCTGGTGGGATTGACGAACAGCCTGCTTCAGAACCTGACGTTGTCAAACCTGCACATCAACGCCCGTACGGGATTAGTTCTACAAAATGCCCGCAATGTAGCAATGAATGCCTACCATATTGAGGTCAGCAGCGGACCCTCTGTTATTGCCCAAAACGCAACCGGCACTGGCTTTTGAGTGGTTTTCATCTGCTATTCGGCTGAAATGGTCAGCCATGTATGTGCCTAAATTCTTATAAGCATTGTTAGTGACATTACTCAAAACAGCGGAATTATACTGTTCGTCCGCGACTGTGTCGCGGATGCCTGAGGAAAGCGTCTGCGATAGAAAACTTATATACAGCAGGTTCCTACCCTAAAGGCAGGTTCCTACCTGCCTTTAGGGTAGGAACGAGATAGAGTCTCGCACCAGCGGGCCATATTGTTTAGAACATTCATTCCAAATGTTACTATTCCATAGTATCATTTAGACCTTTGTCTTAATAGTAGTTTACAAAGTTGTTAATCTTTCGAAATGTACCTAGGGTAGAAACTTCCTGTTCCTTTGGCATCTAACCGTCCAACTATCACTTCAAATGAACTTTTACTCAGTTCAATATTAGGCCTTAAATGGAAATGTTCTCTAGCACCTACGGGTAGGTTATGCATTGTTTCTTGATTCATTTCAGCCAAGTGAATTAATAAGCGGGCAAGTGATTTCAAACCCTCAGGATCACCGTGAATTAAAACCTCTCTCTTTTCTGTTATTTTACCTTCTTCGTCATCTTGATTATCAATAATAATGATATCCAAGTGACCCGTGAGTTCAGACTTCTTCCCTTTCATCGTTATAGTTTTTTAATAAATAATCTAACTGTTCCGAAGAACACCCAACTTGGTATGCTCTTTGATCTTCACACTTGGAACAGATTATAACTTCACCATCTTCCCTGTCTTGGCCGATTCCCGGGCGGCTTCCAGAATGCGTACGACTATGAGATTATTCTCCAGCGAATACAAGGGATGAGGCTTTATTTTGCCGCGAATTAAGTCCGCAAAATAGGCGAAAGGATCGTCGTAAACGGGTAGTTCCTGCTTGGTAATATTCCGTTTTTCCTCCTTCTTTTTACCACTTCTAACTTTATATTTCTCCTGATTTTCGGTAATTACATACCCACCATCGCCGTATACTTCTAAATCTTTACGGCTATACGGCCAGTTCCAGGAGGCCTGCACGATGCATTGGGCATGGGGGTATTCAATCACAATGGTGGCATCGTCGTCTACTTTGGGATACATATGAGGTTTGAATTGATGCGTAACGGCTGTTACCGAAAGCGGCTTTTCATTCTTCATGAAGTAAGTCATCAAATTGGCTCCATAACAACCAAAATCAATGAGGGCCCCACCGCCGTTTTGCACGGGGTCGGTTAGCCATTCAAAAAACTCTGGATTAACATTGATTTCTTTGGGCCCTTCGTGCCCCGTATGCACCACCATTTTTTTGAATTTTCCAACCGCTGTGCTGTCCATCACTAGTTGATACGTTTTCTCAATGCTTGGGTACCACGAGGTTTCGTAATTAGTGAGTAGTAAGGTGTGATGTTTCCTGGCTAACTCTGCCATTCGCTCAGCATCTTTCACGTTCGTTGAAAGCGGTTTCTCTACCATGACATGAATACCTCGCGGAGCACAGGCTTCCACAACTGCTTTATGTTCATAAATCGACCCAAAGGCTACCACCGCTTCGGGCTTCGTCTGATCGAGCATAGTTGTCAGGTCTTTATAAAACAGCTTCGGGTCGAGCTTATACCGGGAAGCGTACCGCTGAGATAACTCCTGATTACTTTCAGCAATACCGACGAGTTCAATATCGCCCACAGGTTTTCGACCCAAAATCCAGGGCACGTGTCCGTGGGTAATACCCGCTACGGCCACGCGAACGGGTTTCTGAGCTATCGCAATAGTGCTGGTTAGAACTAGCAAGCCCAGGAAGAGGAATTTTTTCATAGTGTTCAGAGGAGTTTGATTACTTCGTCTAATAGGTTCGGCTAGTTACTTAATTCTGCGAGATTAAGCTAATATTCCTCCGCAAAGCCTTCCTTAAAGGCACCACTTCGCTCTCGATTTTTCAATCGAATTTTAATGGGTCGACTCATTCATTCAAGCTATAAATCGTATATTTTTTAAAGTCTTAATTATACCCTGCCTATCTAAGCTATTTGAGCAGAATAAGAGTAAAAATTCTTAGAAATACATCCGCTAAACGTAATAAAATACATACCTCCTAATCCTACTACTTGGTAGTATTTAATTGTCAATTAATGTTAAAAATCTACATTCAAGTTAATTTATCAGTAAATTGGCTGCTCATTTATATAGTGTATTTTTAGTCAAAATTACCTATATAAGACACCCCATTACTTTATCAATCAGAGTTTATGTTTTCTTTATTCTCAAAAGGAATATTCATTCTGTGTGCCTTCTGCGTACCCTCCGTTGCTTTTGGGCAGTACCTCATCAAAGGTCGGGTTACAGACGCCTCTTCGGGAGAACCTATTCCTTTTGCCAATGTGGCCCTACGAGGGAAAGCCATTGGTACAACTACCAATTTTGAAGGCTACTATTCATTCAAAACCAGTCAGTTGAGTGATTCTCTGATTGCCACGAACATCGGCTATCGCATGCGTTCGAAAGCTTTACAAACTCAGGTAACCGAACAGGAGATTAATATTCAGTTAGAACCCGGCACGGCTCAGTTAAGAGAAGTAGTGATTCATGCTGGCGAAAATCCGGCCTACGCCATCATTCGAAACGCTCGTAGTCAGTTCAAACATCGGCAACCCGTTGAAGCTTATGAGTATACCAGTTACACCAAAATCGAACTGGATGTAGACAATGTCTCCGAGAAGTTTCGTAAGCGTAGAATAGTCCGCAAGATGACTGAGGCAATTGAGCAAGCCGAGTTTCTGGCAGGCGAGGACGGTCAGCCCATCTTACCCATGTTTGTTTCCGAAACTTTTTCACGTTTTTACTACCTGCATTCGCCGGAGTTACGCAAAGAACATATCCTTAAAACAGCTACGAAAGGGGTAGGTGTTAAGGACGGAAATTTCATTTCACAAATCACCGGCGGGAGCTTTCTTCAGAGTTTAAATTTCACACATAACTACATTACGTTTTTAGGAAAGGACTTGCTTTCCCCCATGGGTGAACACTGGAAAAGTACGTATGACTTTTATCTGGAAGATACCCTGGCGGTGGGTAATGAAGTATGCTACGCCATTGAGTTCAAACCCCGACGCAGCTCTGACCTGGCCTTCACGGGGAAGATCTACATTGATACTACACGTTATGCCTTGCGGGAAGTGGAAGCTACCATTGGCAAAGAAGCTAACCTGAATTTTATTGACAAATTAAAAATAGATCAGGAATTAACGATGGTGGTTAACGGGGCTGACTCCACGTGGTTACCCAACAAAACCCGCTTTATGATTGACGTTGCTCAGCTTACCAATAAATCCGCGGGGATGCTGGCTAAGTTTGATCTGTACAATCAGGATTTTGTCCTTAATAAGAAACATCCGCTCAGTTTCTACAATCCAAATCTGGAAGTAGCCGAAGATTTCAAGGAAGTGACGCCTGAATTCTGGGCCAAAATCCGCCCCGAAAACCTTAGTTCGGAGGATCTCCTCGCCAGAAAACTGATTGATACCCTTCAGAATCTGCCCATCGTCCGAACGTATGTGGATGTAGCAGAGCTTATTTCCACGGGCTGGAAAAAGTATCCTTACGTGGAATTTGGCCCTTACCTGTATTCCGCTGCCTGGAACCGAATTGAAGGCCTGCGGTTACGAATGGGCGTCCGCACCAATTCTGATTTCAGTAAGCACTGGATTTTACGCGGCCATCTGGCCTACGGTACGCTCGATCAGCGATTTAAGTATAGCGGAGAGGTGAACTATCTGTTCTCACGAAAAAGATGGACCGTTGCCGGAATTCGCTATTACCACGACCTTGAACGCATCGGTTTAACGCCTGATAAAATTGGCGATAACAAGCTGTTTTATGCATTTACGCGTTTTGGGAAAGTCCGTGGCTCTTATATGCAAACCGATTATGAGCTCTTTTTCAAGTCCGATGTTATTCGTAACCTTACGCTTTCGGGTTCCATAGACAATCGTAAGTACGAGCCACAATTTCCTTTCTTCTATAAAACTGCCCCGCATCTGGGTGAAAATTCACCCCGCCAAACCAACTTCTACGATACCTTTGTTACCCTGGAAGCCCGTTATGCCAAAAATGAGCAATACTTAATGGATGGCAACGAACGGATCACACTGGGCACCAAACGAATTCCAGTGATTTCGTTCCGGTACGTAAGGGGTTTTGCGGGCTTAGTGCATGGCAATTTTAATTACCACCGCTTCCAGTTATCAGCCTACCAGACATTACAAATGGGATTATGGGGACGATCTAATTACTCCTTTTCGATGGGTTATACGCCATCGGTTGTCCCTCCCATGTTGCTATTTCCTCATTTGGGTAATCCAACCTGGCTGTTCAACCGGAATGCCTTTAACCTGATGGACTTTTTTGAATTCGTCTCCGATCGCTATGTTTCTCTACAGTTTAACCATTCCTTCGAAGGGCTTCTCACCAACCGTATTCCGGTCATCCAGAAGTTAAAACTGAGAAGTTTTATGCTTTTCAATGCCTTAGTGGGTCAGCAAAGTCTTCAAAACCACGAATTCATCGATCACCATAAACTTCCATCCCGTACGCACTATGACTATGGCTCTCTGGATCCAAGCATCCCTTACATGGAAATTGGGTACGGCATTGACAATATCTTCAAATTCATCAAGATAACGGCCCTCCACCGATTAACCTACCGGGATACCCGTTCGCAGAATTTTGCGATTAAAGCCAGTGCTCATTTTGGTTTTTAAAGAAACCGGGGCGGGTCAATTGATCCGCCCCGGTTTATTTATTACCAGCCCATCCGCTCTTTCAGACGGGTAACATGAGCCAGATGATGTCGGCCATGCCAGTCGTAATTACCCAACTGATAGTCCAGCGTTACGCTTTGCTGTGAGCCGGGATGAAAGAAGGTCTTCTGATAATCAGCCTCCTGCATGGTTTTGAATACATTGACCCAGCGAACGTGTAAGGCTTCCAGCAGCGACAGCGAAACGTCCAGTGGTGTTTCGAAAGTATCGCCCAGATCGGCCCAACGGGCTTCTTCATAAGGCTTGATGCTTGGATTGGCTTCGGTCAAAGCCAATTTTGTACGAACATAGCCGTTCATGTGACTATCCGCTACGTGATGCACCACTTGCCGAACCGTCCAGCCGCCTTCACGGTAAGGCATATTCAGTTGCTGTTCCGATAAACCTTCCAAAGCTTGACGATATTGACTCGGTACGTGAAGGATGGACTTGATTAACTCGCTTCGTTGCTCAGGCGAGTAAGGGCCTTCGTAAACGAACAGGCCAATAGGATAGCGTAAGTCTTGCATGTATTGAATTTGGGGTTTGAATTCGTTTGGTCAGGTTTAAAGTAACTTGATCAGATTCATCTGATTTTGTCGGCACATCCTTTATCAAGGAAGCCACGTTCAAATAAATTCAAACTTATCAAACCTTCGCAAATTATTGTCAAAGGACTCAAACAAATCCAGATCATACTCCGCTCCGTAGTCGTTTGGCTCTGCCGAGTGACTGCGGAAGTTTACAGCTTGCCTTCAAGAAGCCTTCACGAAGCTAAGTAAGGTCCTTCGCTTCGCTCTGGATGACAGTTAGTGAGTTTATCTTAAGACTGCCAGCGAAAAAGCTGGTCGGGCCACGCTGGCAGCCTTAGCACTAGTTCCTTCGCCCACTCCGCAGTAGTCGCTCAGCCAAGCGGCTGCAGGAAACCATGTTAAAATAAAAATTAGCCCGTGTCTCATCAGAAACACGGGCTGCGATCATGGTGGCTTCGTACGGGAAATGCTCTTAGGTAAAGGTTAATGCCTATTAATTCTGATTCAGAAAATCAGTAAAGTAAATCAGCTCTACTTCGAAGAATAAAGCCGTTCCCTCCCGAACCGGATCGGAGGTGATGGCGATACAGGGATACTGTTCCGGTTTAGGAATGGGTAACCATTCGGGTACCGAACACCCTGGGCTTTCTTCCTCGTGCTGCAAGCTGGTCGATAAAATGTGGCGAAGGTAATCTTCCTTGCTACGAACCAAGTTCTTCTGCATAATCGTGGCGTTTGGAATAGGCGGAAACGATTGACTTTATTTTTTACTCATATCGTGTATCAAAAATGGCAACTAGAATTAACAAATACAAATAAAATAGACAAATTCTTTGTATTTGATTCAAAAATCTCTGATTTACTCTTTTTTGAATATACTTCTTATTCGCCCAGCATTCCATCCCTTAACAATTTGTTAATCTCTACGGCCATTCAAAAGTCTTAACTTCCAGATTCAAACGATCCCTATGAACCATGATTTCAGCCCTTTGGCGTAGCGGCTTATTACTAATTTTGTTGTCTTATGGTTCAGGATTTGGACAAAATATACGTTCAAATCAAGGCCGATCAGACTCAACATTCATCCAGGCGAAGGAAGAATATGCAATAGCTCTTCAGTCCGAAAAACCACTGGTAGCAGCGAAGGCACTTCAATCGCTCGGACGACTTTATTTTCACGCCGGGCAATACCCGCAGTCGCTCAGTTATTATGCTCAGGCAGGTCAAAAACTAGAGCAGTTGGGAGAAAAGAAATGGCTCGCTGAAAATCATAATGCACTCGGTGAACTTTACTACTACAGCAAGCAACCCCAGCAGGCCCGACTTCAATACGAACAGGCCTTACTACTTTTCAAAACAGTATCGGATGCCTCGGGTATAGCGACTACCTACGGAAACATCGGGCATTTGTACGAAAAAAGACAACTCTACGACAGTGCTTTTTATTATCAGCAGCAGGCACTCCATCAGTATCTCTCCGCTCACAATCGGGAGGGAACGGCCAAGATTTACGAAAACATGGGGAGCATTTTTGAGGATCTTGAACGCTACGACTCGGCCCAGGTTAACTTTCAGCGGGCACTAAAAGTTAATCTTCAGACGAAAGATTCGCTACTCCGCATTGAAATCTATAATAACCTCGGCGACATTCTTCGCAAAACGGGTCACTTTCAGAAAAGCCTAATTTATAGCCGAAAAGCCTACGAACTAGGCCTGCAAACGCATGAACGCCATTACCTGAGTGGTTCGACCAATGACATTGGAAAAGCCTATCACCTGATGGGTCTGAACGACAGTGCCTACCATTACGTATCCTTGAGTCGGGCTTACGAAGCCGAAATTTATTCACTCGAAAGTAGCCAGCAACTGGCCCTGACCCAAACGCTTTTCGATACGGAAAAGAAGAATAATGAGATTGAGCGACTGACTAATGAACGTCAGTTCAACCAACTCATGACCATCGCGGTAATTATCGGTCTTTTGCTACTGATTGGTTTGGTGAGCCTGGCTTACAATCGGCAAAAAATGAAAGTTCGAAATGAGCAGACCCTCAGTCGACAAAATCAATTGGTATACGAAACGCAGCGGGAACTCATGCAATCGAAGTTACGGAATCAGCAGTTGCAGGAAGAGCAGTTAAAGAATGAACTTGCTATTCGTTCGAAAGAATTATCCACTCACATTTTACATATCATTCAGAAAAATCAGGCATTGGAAGATTTGAAAGGTAACTTAGATAAACTAATAAAAGACGATAAACGTGATCACAAAAAGCAGATTAAGAAAATTGTTCAGCAGATTAATGATAGTTTTAGCCATGATCAATACTGGCTCGAATTCAGCAGCACATTTGAGCAGGTACATCAATCTTTTTTTGAAAAGTTAAGGCTCCATTCGGATCAATTATCTATTTCTGATTTACGATTGGTAGCCTTATTGAAAATGAATCTGACTTCATCTGATATTTCCACTTTATTAGGTATCTCGCAGGACAGTTTACGCGTTACCCGGTATCGTCTGCGGAAAAAACTTAACCTGGCCGCGGGTGAAAGCCTCACAGCCTTTATTCAGGGAATTTAGGGGCTTAACATTTTGGTAATATTGCCATAACGCAAACTTAATGGCGGTTTTGTAACGGTATAAATATTTAAAAATCAACAGCTTAACTACTTTTTGTTAACACTGTTGCTTTCGTGCTAACGGAGGCTTCAGTCACCGAACTTCTTTCGGCTTTCCATTTCCTTGACTCCTAATTTTTCATCCTGCACCTTCGACCCATCAAACGAAAATCAGTAAGAATACCGAGCTGATTCTCGTGCTGATTTTGCTTACTCAATCAGTACTCATTCGATGGGAAAGATTTATAGTATTATTGTTTTTATCAGCCTTATTTCATTTTACAGTTGGGCTGGATCTATTAAAGGGAAAGTTTCTGAATTATCTTCCGGTGAACCTGTTACTGGAGCCGTTATTCGCGTAGAAAATACGATGTATCATGATCTTTCGGGATATGATGGCAGCTATACGATTAAAAACTTACCAGCCGGAACCTACCGGGTTACCATCAGTTTTATCACCTTTCAATCTACTACTAAAGAAGTTAAAATTTCCGGCACTGAAACCGTTGTTCTTGATGCATTCCTAGAACCTTCCCACAAACAAAATTTACAGGAAGTAGTCGTAAAGACGGGCCGTGAAGGAGCGACGGATCAAACCGCCCGTCACCTGGAACGTTCGGCGGATCAGGTGATGAATATCGTTTCGGGACGATCCATCCAGTTATCTCCCGACCTTACCGTTGCCAACGTTATCCAACGGGTTTCGGGGGTATCCATCGAACGAAATAGCAACGGCGACGGTCAGTACGCCATCGTTCGGGGGATGGACAAGCGGTATAATTACACGCTGGTCAATGGCGTGAAAATTCCAAGCCCGGATAACCGCTACCGCTACGTTCCACTCGACATTTTTCCTTCCGATCTTTTGGATCGGCTTGAAGTTTACAAAGCCCTCACCCCAAGCATGGAAGGCGACGCGATTGGAGGAGCCGTCAATCTGGTTATGAAAGACGCTCCGAATCAACATTTGTTCACCGCTAACGTTTCGACGGGTTACAGCGAATTGTTCATGGATCGGCCCTTCATGAGTTATGACTGGAAGTCCGTTACTAAGAAATCGCCTTACGAACGCAACGGTAATCAGTACAATGCCACGCCAGCCGATTTTTCGAAAGTTACTTCGACCTATAGAAAGCAGTCGCCGCCACCGAATGTACTGGGTGGATTCTCCTGGGGTAACCGCTTTTTAAATCAAAAACTAGGCGTTATCGTAGCCGGAAGCTACCAAAACACCTATCGCGGAAGTAATAGTTTATTTTTTGACTCTGAAACCGTTAACACTCAAAAAGGAGTAACCCTTACCAAGTTAAGCGAGCGTCAGTATTCCGAGCAGCAGTTACGCTACGGAGTTCACACGAAATTGGATTACCGGCTGAATGATCGACATAAACTCTCTTTATATAATGCCTTTATTAACCTGAACAACAGCCAGATTCGGGATACCAAATCAACACAATTAACCATTGGCGGGTACGATCCGATTGCCGGAAATGCGACGCTGGGGTATGATACCCGGAGCCGCTTGACGCAGCAGCAGATTTTGACGAGCACCTTGCAGGGTAAACACCAGATCAGCGATCCTTTTGAGGTGCAGTGGTCAGCAGTGTATTCGAAGGCAACGAACCAACAGCCCGATCAAACGCAGGTTCCGTTACTAGGCGAACGTAAAAACTTCATCGAAACCCAAACAACCGTGCAGGATGCGTACCGTCGCTGGGAGCATAATTCAGACACCGATCTGGCGGCTTACCTGAATTTTAGTTATCGTTCTCATTTGGGTCAAACGCCCGTGGAATGGAAGGCGGGTGGGCTCTATCGCACGAAAAACCGGAGTAATTTCTATAATAACTACCAGCTTCGTCCCACCAACCTGTTTGCCCGTTACGGCGAAGACTTCACATCCTACGATCAGATTAACTGGACGATTCAGAACCCGCGAGGTTCGGTTGGTAGTGCAATGACCTACGATGCTTCCGAGAAAACAGCTTCGGGTTATGTACAGGCCAAGGCAACGCCTCTACACTGGGAAATTCTGGGCGGCGTGCGAGTAGAGAATACGGATCAGGGATATGAACTGAAAAATCAGATGGGAGAAGATCGTCCGACGGGTCATCAGATTTACACGGATGTATTACCCAGCCTGCACCTGAAATACATGCCGAATGGACAGACCAACTGGCGGGCCTCGTACTTCCGTTCGCTGAACCGTCCGGGCTTCTTCGAGATCGTTCCCTATAACGTCGTTCAGGAAGAATATCAGGAGCGGGGTAACCCCGATTTGAAGCGGGCAATTGCGGATAACATCGACTTGCGTTATGAACACTTTCCCACTCACACCGATCAGTTCATGGTGGGACTGTTCTACAAATACCTTCAAAATCCTATCGAGTATACGTTACAACGGGATCCCGTTCGTGGGCAGTCTATCTTTTACACGCCGGGTAACTTCGGGAATGCTCAGAACGCCGGGCTTGAACTAGACTACATCAAATACTTCAGCAAGTGGGGAATCAAGGCCAATTATACCTATACGCTGTCCCGAATTACCTCCGCCAAATTTATCCGAACCCGTGACGAAAACGGGGATTTGGTACCTATGTACGTCAACCAAACGCGTCCTCTGTATGGTCAGTCTGCCCACATTGGTAACCTGACTGTGCTGTACAGAAATGATGGCTGGGACGCTCAGGTAGCGGGTAGTTACACCGGCGAGCGAATTAATACGGTTTCTCAATTCCTCAATAACGACCTCTGGCAAAAAGCCTTCATTCAAATGGATGCTTCGCTGGAAAAAGCCATGGGTCATCGGTGGGTCGTTTTTGCGAAAGCCAATAACCTGCTCAACACGCCGCTGGAAGTGTACATCAAAAACGCTGAGTCAGTTAACGAAGGATTGCCCTATCAAAACGAAGCGGGCAAAACCCTCATCCGTCGGGATTATTACCAGCGTAGCTACGTCTTTGGTTTACGCTTTAAATTCTAGCATTCAAGCTTTTACAAAATCTTTATTATCCAGAAACAATCATGAACAAACTGTTTATTGCAACCGGTCTGGCAATGGCCTTTTTAACCAGTTGTAGCAAAAATTCCGAAAAAACGCAGGTTACCCCAGCCCCTACCGAAGAAAGCGTAAGCGGTAACGTGGAAGGCGTTTGGAAAAAAGGGAATACCTACAAAGTGACGGGACACCTCCAGATTGCCGAAGGCAAATCCCTGACCATTGAAGAAGGCGTAACCGTTCTGATGAGCGATTCGATTGTGAAGCCTGAGATCCTCATCAGAGGGAACCTCTACAGCATGGGAACGACGGCCAACCCCGTAAAATTCACCGTGCCTGATGCCTGGAAAACGGCGGCTAATAACTTCGGTAATCTTTGGGGTGGTTTGATTGCCGGCCCCACCAATACGGAATTAGTCCTTTCAAACACTGTTCTTGAATACGGTGGAGCTGTCACTACGGAAGAATCTCCTTCGGTTAAGGCTCAGTTATACAAAGCTAAAGCGGGTGAGCACGTTCCGGTATTATATACTTCAAACACAGGCTCTAAAATTGTCGTGGCCAACAGCACCATTCGTCACTTCAACGAAGACGGTTTTTACCTCGAAGGTGGTAAAGTGTTAATCATGAACAACACCTTCCACACCACGGGCGTGTCGGGTGGCGAAGCCATTAACATCAAGTCAGGGGTACAGGCTGAGGTAGCTTTCAATGTCATCTATAGCCCCAACACAAATGCTCTGAAGCTTTCCAACGCGGGTGACAAAACGCCTCAGGCTTACATCGTGGCTTACAACAACACGATTGTGAACGCAGGCTGGAGACGTCCAACCATCAAAGGTGGTTCTATTTGGTTAGAAAAAACGGTTCGTGCGGACGTTTACAATACCTTACTGGTGAACGACCGTTTCGGTATTAAGCGGGACAAAGGTGCCCCTGAAGATACCCGTTCCGTCATTGCAAATAACTTCTATTACGGATACACGCAGACGGGCGTGGATCAATTTCAGCCTTCAACCGAAATCGTAAAAGGAACGAATGATATTCTGAGTACGAAAGCTGGAGAAAATGATCCTAAGCTGGTGAATTACCCCCTGTCTACGTCCAGCATGAATTCCAGCTACGACTCCTCCTGGGATTTTCACTTACAAACGGGCTCTCCAGCGTTAGGCAAAGGCAAAACAGACTTTACCCGTCTATATGCAAACGGTCTAAGTGTAAATGGGGTAACCTATACGTCACCCGCTCCCGGTTCTTACATCGGAGCGTTGGGGACGAAATAAGTCATTACTAGTCCCCATGTCAGCCGGCCTTTCGTGGGGACTTTTTGTATCTATATAAAAGGATGTTACTGAAAACGAGTGCGTTATTATTAACCGGACTGGCTCTGTTCACCAGTTGCCAGCGGAATACGATTTCCCGTCAGGCGGTCAAACCGCTGTACATTACCGAAAAACTGGCTCACGATTCTGATGACCCGGCCGTGTGGATTAACCCTCAGGACCCGGCCAAAAGTCTGATTGTCGGGACGGATAAAGACGTAGAGGGAGGACTGTATGTCTTCAACCTTCAGGGAAAAATTCAGCAAAAAATAGGAGGACTGAAGCGTCCCAATAACGTTGACATTGAATACGGTTTGATGCTGAACGGAAAGGCCACGGACATTGCCGTTACCACCGAACGCATGACGCACCAACTGCGAATTTTTTCTTTACCCGACCTGAAACCCGTGGACAACGGCGGTATCGAAGTTTTTGAAGGAGAAACCCAGCCAGAATACCGCGATTTAATGGGCATTTCGATGTATAAAAACAAAGCAGGCGTAATCTATGCCATTGTAGGTAGAAAGACGGGTCCTACTACGGGAGGTTACCTCTGGCAGTACCGCCTTGACGATGACGGAAGGGGCCAAATTAAAGCCACGTTAGTTCGGAAATTCGGTGCTTATAGCGGTCTGAAGGAAATTGAATCCATCGTAGTGGATGACAAGCTGGGTTATGTGTATTATTCGGACGAAGGCAAAGGCGTTCGCCAGTACTATGCGGATCCTGAAAAGGGGAATGAAGAGTTAGCCTTATTTGCAACCGAAAACTTCAAAGTCGATCACGAAGGCATTTCGATTTATGAACTAACCGACAGCACGGGTTATATCCTGGTATCGGATCAGGGAGCGAATCGCTTCCAAATTTTCAGCCGCGAAGGAACGCCGAATAAGCCTTTTGAACATAAGCTGGTTAAAATTGTGGACGTGCGGGCCATGGAAAGTGATGGCTCGGAAATGGTTTCCGTGCCTTTGAATAATGACTTTAAACACGGCTTGTTTGTCGTCATGAGTACGGATCGAACCTTTCACTTATACCGCTGGGAGGACATTGCGGGAAAGGAATTAAAGTTACGCCCTTAATGAAAATTGCCAGCTTCTCGGCTGGCAATTTTTGTATCATCCCATTGCGAAAACCCGGGTTCATGACGCTGAGTTATTCATTTTCAATTCTTTTGGGATTCTCTTACTTCTCCATTTTTTAAGAAAGAGTTACTTTCCAGGTGCGTTCGAATACTTCTCCGGCAGCCAGACGATTAATCCCCTCCTTCGTTTCTAAATTCTGATCGTGTGTAACGCTATCGGCAATACCGCACCAGGGTTCGATACAAACAAAAGGGGCCTTCGGAGCGGCCCAAATGCCGAGGTAAGGAAAGTCCTCAAAATCAAATTTCAACTGATAAGGAACCTGATCTGATTTCAGGGTTACCGAAGTAGATTTCAGATGCTTAAACACCAAAGCATCTTCCGCAAAAAGCTCATGAGATAAAGCAATGCGGTTACTATTTTCTACGACAGGTTCGGGGGTTACGTCAATCAGGCCCCCTTCGGCCAGCGGCCAACGATGGAAGTCTTCCGTTTCATTAAACTCCAGGTAATAATCCGTGTATTGCGTTTCGTCTGTGAAAGGAACGCGGAACGCCGGGTGTCCACCCACGGAGAAAAATAAATCCTTTGAATCGTGATTGGTTACCTTGTACTGAACGGATAATTCATTCTGACGCAACGTATAGATCACCCGCAGCCGAAATTCAAAGGGATAAACCGCCATCGTTTCGGCATTACTCTTCAATAAAAACGTCAGATCAGATTCACCTTCGGCTTCCAGTTCAAACTCCATATCCCGGGCAAAACCGTGTCTGCTTAGCTTGTACGAGTTCCCTTCGTAGTGATACTCGTTGTTTTGCAAAGCTCCTACGATTGGAAATAAAATGGGGGAATGTTTGGCCCAGAAAGCGGGATCCCCGCTCCAGAGGTATTCCAGATGCGTTTCTTTATGATAAAGGCTTACCAATTCCGCTCCTTTCTGGCGGATGGCTACTTTGAGATAATCATTTTCGAGGAAATAAGTCATAGGTCTATTGAAATTGTATTTGATGTAATAAACACAGTACAGCCAAAGTTGATCGGAATCTTTGAAAAAAGAAAGACAGCTTCAGAAGGGATTAATGATTCGTAATTTGAAACCGTTACCCTAGGCTAGGTCCACGTTATTCATACGGATCCACCTTTGGGGTTTTATTTCTTCTTTAAAATCATTCTCTGCCCGAACTAAATTAACCCCAAACCCTCAACGCTAAACTTCAAATTCCAAACTCAAAACCCCAAACACTACCCTTAATCGTCTGGTAGTCTGACTAATTAAATCCGCCCCGGAACTAAAAAAACGAAAACAAGCTTGTCTTTTTTACGAAAAGAGAGTACTTTTGCAGTCCGTTTTTCAAGACGAACATTTTTTATTTTTTTACATCATGCCAACTATTTCACAACTAGTACGTAAGGGTCGTGAGCGTGTGACTTGGAAATCAAAGTCTCCAGCTCTTGACGCTTGCCCTCAAAAACGTGGTGTGTGTACTCGTGTATACACAACTACACCGAAGAAGCCTAACTCTGCTCTTCGTAAAGTAGCTCGTGTGCGTTTGTCACATGGTAAAGAAGTTAACGCCTATATCCCCGGAGAAGGCCACAACTTACAGGAACACTCTATCGTACTGATCCGTGGTGGTCGTGTGAAAGATCTTCCTGGGGTTCGTTACCACATCATCCGTGGTGCTCTGGATACTGCAGGTGTTAAAGGTCGTATGCAAGCTCGTTCTAAATACGGTGCGAAACGTCCTAAACCCGGTCAGGCTCCCGCAGCTCCTGCAAAAGGTAAGAAGAAGTAATCTTTTTCTGATCCATCGTCGTCAGTTCGAAAGACTGAGGGCTTAACACATCCGAGAATGCAGTAAGCCACTGTTACGGGCAGAAGCGACGCGTTCTCATCAACATTCAAACGTAACTTAGTCATGCGTAAGGCAAAACCAAAAAAACGGTACGTATTACCGGATCCTAAATTCAAGGAGACGCTCGTAACGAAATTTGTAAACAACCTCATGTACGAGGGCAAAAAGTCTACTGCTTATAACATCTTCTACGGTGCTCTGGAATTAGTAGAGAACCGCACCAAAGAAAATGGTCTGGAGACTTTCAAAAAGGCGTTGAACAACGTTATGCCTACGGTAGAAGTAAAGAGCCGCCGTGTAGGTGGTGCTACCTTCCAGGTTCCAACCGAAGTTCGTCCCGAGCGTAAACAGTCAGTAGGCATGAAATGGCTGATTAAATATGCTCGTGGTCGTAACGAGAAGACCATGGTAGAGCGTCTGGCTAGCGAAATCGTAGCAGCTGCTAAAGGCGAAGGTGCTGCGGTGAAGAAGAAAGACGATACGCACCGGATGGCTGAAGCTAACAAAGCTTTCTCTCACTTCCGCGTATAGTTCTGAGGAATATATTCTCAAGAAAAGAGTTGCAGACTTTCGGGTTTGCAACTCTTTTTTCGTTTGAATAGGTTTGAAATCATTGCTTTTGCAATGATTTCAAACCTATTCAGCCTGTCATTTAGAGCGAAGCGAAGGACCTTATTTCTCACAGTCGCTCGGCTCTGCCGAGTGACGCACTGGAGACCAGGCCTCTGGCCGGCAAAACACTTTGGTTAAACAGGCCATACTTCGCTACTTTGATTATTCTGCGTCAGACGGCCAGAGGCCTACAACTATAGGGTCACTCGGCAGAGCCGAGCGACTGCAGAGCTTTTAGAATTCTCTCACCTCAAACCTTCTCTAGCCACTTCAAACAATCAAACTAACCCACTTCAAACAAAAAAAAGCCACCCAAGTGGGCAGCTTCTTTTCAACTAAACTGGAAATTAAATTATCTCTTTCTTCCTGAAGCAATCATCGAGCAACGGAAACCGATGGTAGCCGTTGACGAATCCTGATCTAGGTAACGACGAGTTCCGGGAGCCAACCAGTAGGCAATATCTGCCCATGAGCCACCTTTATACACCCGCGTACGGTTGTCCAACAGGGAGTTGTTATCTTTTTTACCGTAGTTTTTCTCATCATCCAGGTAACCATCCCGACGAACAGGGTTCAAATCGCTGAACGTCTGGAAGGTGGTGGGGCGGTATACATCCCATACCCACTCATTTACGTTTCCAGCCATGTTATACAGACCAAAATCGTTAGGAGGATATGAATACACTTCATCCGTGATGATGGCACCGTCGTTCGTTTTACCGGCAATACCCGCATAATCCCCGCGACCCCGTTTGTAGTTAGCTAACATTGTACCTTTTTTCTTACCTGAGCTTTTACGCATCGAAGAACCATCCCAGGGATAAATCCGCTGATTCGACTGGTTTTCATCCAGGTATTGCGTACCGATCAAAGCTTTCGCTGCGTATTCCCATTCTGCTTCTGTTGGCAGACGGTAATTCGGCAGTACGAAGCCCGTTTCAATGGCAGCTCGGCCTCCGGTATATTGCTGGCTAGAAGCTTCTGCTGTCGCCTCTTCCCCTTTCTTGCCTTTTTTCTTACCGCCGCTGGTTGCTTTACGAGCCAGATCATTGTTTACGGCTCCTGTACGCCAAGCTGAGTAATCCTGTGCCTGTACCCAAGAAACACCCACAACCGGATACATACGGAAACCAGGGTAACGCAGATATTGATCTACGTAGGTATCGTTGAAGGCCATTTCGCCCGCCCATACGGTGGTATCGGGTAAAGCCGCTTCGTAAAACTCCTGAGTCGAGTCTTTCTGAATGGCGTGCAGATATTCGAGGTAGTGAACGTTAGCTATTTCGGTTTCATCCATAAAGAAGGATTGTACCGTTACTGTACGCTCTACGTTATCGTGAACACCCGCTACGTCTTCTTCCAGCGAACCCATCACAAAACGACCGCCTTCGACGTACACCAGGTTAGGACCCGTTGGCTGCCCTTTAAAGCTTTTAGGCGTTGAAAAACCTTCTTTCGTGTTATACGCAATGCCTGTTGCCGTACTATTCTTCCCGATATGGGCACTATCGGGCGTTTTGTTCTTTTTGCAAGCCGTTGTCAGTAGCACCATCGCCCCCAACAAATAATAAACTGACGCAATTCTCATCATTGCTATGTATATGGTTTGGAATATCGCTTTTGGTTTCTGTTTTAAGTGAACGTCCAATTCTGCTTTAGAGATGGACGTTCACTTAAAATCGCTTACAAAATCGTACAAAAATAGAAGATTGGCTGGAATTACTTGATAACCGTTCAGTCATTCCTATTACCTAATCTTTGAAAATCGGTTTAAATACTCAAATCGGCCTTCGTTAGGCTTTCATTTTTTCGGGCGAGGCGACCATGTAGCCCAATAACTCATCGAGGTCTTTTACCTGCCGGATATTTTCGGCTTGTAGTAATAACTTCCCTTTGACATCCCGCAGAGCAACGCGTTTGGGTTGAGCCTTCACAAAATCAAGTACTCGGCCAAATCTTTCGGATTGGAAGTAAGCTTCTTGCTCACCTGAAACGAAAGTTCCTTTCAATGTATTTTGTTTAAGCGTTAATTTTTCAAAACCAATTTGTTCTGCTTTCCAACGAACCTTCACCAAACCAATCAAATCACGAACTTCTTCTGGAGCCGGACCAAATCGATCCGTTACTTCGGCCTGAAATTTCTGTAACTCGGCTTCCTCTTTCAGGTTATCCAGACGGTTATACAAACTGAGCCGTTCGGATATGTTAGATACGTAATTTTCAGGAATCAGGACGGGTAAATCCGTTTCAATCTGACATTCCACCCGCAGATTTTTAGCGGCTTTGGCTAATTCGTCCGCAAAGAGGTCTTTAAACTTCGTTTCCTTCAGCTCCTGGACGGCTTCGTCGAGGATTTTATGATAGGTTTCAAAGCCTAAATCGTTTATGAAGCCACTTTGTTCAGCTCCAAGCAAATTTCCTGCTCCACGAATGTCCAAATCCCGCATGGCTACCTTGAATCCATCGCCCAGTTCCGTGAATTCTTCCAGAGCCTGAAGGCGTTTACGGGAATCACTGGTTAGTAACGAAAGAGCAGGGGTCAGCAGGTAACAATACGCCTTTTTATTGGATCGGCCAACCCTTCCCCGCATCTGGTGAAGATCGCTCAAGCCAAATAAATGGGCCTGATTAATCAGAATCGTATTGGCATTCGGGATGTCCAGTCCGGCTTCGATGATATTCGTTGAAATCAGAACGTCATATTCTCCTTCAATAAATTTCATCATTACCTTTTCCAGACGATCGCCATCCATCTGGCCGTGGGCAATACCAATTTTAGCGTCTGGCACCAATTTCAGAATCATATTACCCAGCGTTTCCAGATCACCAATCCGGTTATGGACAAAGAAAACCTGCCCGCCGCGTTTCAGTTCAAGCATGACGGCATCGCGGATTTTTAGTTCGTCGAATACCATTAATTGCGTCGTAACGGGCTGACGATTCGGCGGTGGCGTAGCAATAACGGATAAGTCACGGGCTCCCATTAACGAGAAGTGAAGCGTTCGGGGAATAGGCGTCGCCGTGAGGGTTAATACGTCCACATTGAGTTTAAATTCCTTCAACCGATCTTTGACCTTCACGCCAAACTTCTGTTCCTCATCAACGATGAGCAGACCCAGATCTTTAAACTTGACGTCCTTTCCTACAATCCGGTGCGTTCCAATGAGAATACTCGTTTCGCCAGACTGCACCCGCTTCAGCGTTTCCTTAATCTGCTGCGTGGTTTTGAATCGGTTAATGTATTCGACTTTCACTGGAAAACGCTCAAAACGGTCACGAAAGGTACGGTAATGCTGCATGGCTAATACCGTGGTTGGCACCAGCACCGCCACCTGCTTATTATCCGCAGCGGCTTTGAAAGCGGCTCGCATCGCTACTTCCGTCTTACCAAACCCAACATCCCCACAAACCAGACGATCCATAGGGTGCGGTTTTTCCATATCTTCTTTTACCGCCGCCGTTGAAGAAGCCTGGTCGGGGGTATCTTCGTAAAGGAACGACGACTCCATCTCGACTTGTAAGAAACTATCCCGCGAATAGGCATAACCCGGAGCAAATTTCCGCTTGGCGTACAGCTCGATCAGCTCCGCCGCGATGTCTTTGACCTGCCGCTTGACCTTCGCCTTTTTGTTTTCCCACTCCGGTGACCCTAACTTACTCAACGAGGGTTGAGTGCCTTCCTTACCCGTATACTTAGCGATTTTGTGCAAACTCTGCACGTTCACTACAACGGTATCATTATCCCTGAAAACCAGGCGAATTCCTTCCTGTTTGTGATCACCTACATCAATCTTCACGAGTCCGGCGAAACGGCCAATGCCGTGGTCAATGTGGGTAACAAAATCGCCAGGAGCCAGTGTTTTGAGTTCGCGAAGCGTAAGGGCTTTGGACTTACTGTACTTATCCCGAACGCGATACCGATAAAACCGATCAAAAATTTGGTGATCGGTGAAACAGGCGATTTTCAGGGTATCATCAATATACCCTTCCCGCAGGGAAACATTCACGGCCTGAAAACGAACCGAGTCATTGGATTCTCCTACGATGGTATTTAATCGTTCCAGTTGCTTCTGGGTTTCAGCAACAATAATGTTCGTATACCCCCGGTATTGTTGTTCATGAAGGGTTTCAATCAGCCGATTGAAATCTTTATTGAAGCTGGGCTGGGGTTTCGAAGCATAATTAACGCGAAGGTCTGCTGGTGATTCGGTTGCCCCGTCGGCGGCTTTGAAATAAAACCGTTTCCCAAATTCTACGCTCGGATATTCATTGATATGATTCAGGAAACTGCGACGGGTTTCAAACAACTGGGAAGGTTCATGAATCACCTTGATACCGCCGCTCCGCTCTACAATTTCGTTGAAGCTTTTCTCAACATTCTCAAAACAGATTCCGATCAGTTCGAGGGTTAACTCCACATCCTTAAACCAGAGTCGGGTTTCTCTGCCAAAAAAGCTGAAAAACGATTCCCGGACCTCCTGAATAAGCTTGGTCTGAACGTCGGGAACGATATTAATCTGGGAAACGGATTCTTTGGAAAGCTGCGTATCGGGATCAAACGTTCGGATGGATTCTACCTCATCACCGAAAAGGTCAATCCGGTAGGGGAATTCGTTAGCGTAGCTATATACGTCAATAATTCCCCCCCGCAGGGCAAACTGACCCGCTTCGTACACAAAATCGGTTCCCTCAAAATCCTGGCTAATTAAAAATTCAGTCAGGAATTCAGTATCAATTTTTTCGCCCACCGAAACCGTAAATGTATTCTTCACGAGTGACTTCCGGTTGATAACCTTTTCACTCAGAGCTTCTGGATAGGTGACGATTAATAACGGATGTCCCTTTTCATTCAACCGGTTCAGAACTTCGGCCCGCATCAATACGTTCGCATTATCAATCTCTTCGTATTCGTAGGGCTTTTTATAAGACATTGGAAAAAACAGGACGTGGTCTTCGCCCAGCAAATTCTGAAGGTCATTATAGAAATAGGCCGCTTCTTCTTTATCCGACAAAACCAGCAAAGAAGACGCCGGCTGGTGCTGATAGAGGGATGCCACCAGAACCGAATCCAGACTTCCGGCTAATCCTTTGATCTGAAGATGGTAATCATTAGGCTGTTTACTTTGAATTCGTTCGCTAATGAGACGGATAAACGGATCATTGCGATACAGCGTTAACAAATCTTTAACTAGCATCGAGTTTATTTTAAAAATTCGCTTTTTGCTACCGGGTTTTCACACAACTTTGTCTGGAAATGGATCCCCGGTTCCTGCGTTTATGAATCGTATGCATGGGTTTTCAAACGCAACAGAACGCAATAAACCCCGCCGTAAGCCGAATTTCTCGGTACCGACAGGGAGACTATTAGAAAACTCTGAGACCCGGAGCAAAGTTCAGATTTTTATCAAATTAGCCCTACTGAATGGACGTATTTCTAGCCTACATAAAAACCAACTGGCTTGAACTGGCCGGCTTAATTACCGGCGTCATTTGTGTCTGGTATAATACCCGTCAAAATGTATGGGGATTTTTCTGGGGCATCATCAGCGTCGTGATTTACGCAGTCATTTTCTGGGAAGCCCGGCTCTATGGTGACATGGGTTTACAGATCGTTTTTACCATCCTGAGCGTTTATGGACTTTACCAGTGGCTATACGGCGGAGAGGGCCATACGGAACTCCAGGTTCGCACCTTGCCTCGAAATCTCATCGGCTGGCTGGTGCTAATTACGCTGAGCGGCACGGCCTTTCTGAACTGGCTACTAAGTCGGTTTACCGATGCCAGTCTGCCCCTGGTCGACTCGTTTACCACTACCATCAGTTTGATTGCCCAGTGGATGCTGGGACGAAAATTTCTAGAAAACTGGTGGTTATGGTTGTTCGTAGACGGCATTTACGTCTTCGTTTACGCGTATAAAAGTTTATACTGGACGGTTCTTTTATACGCCATTTATCTGGCTCTTTGCCTAGTTGGTTATAAAGACTGGAAGAAAGATATGAGATAGTGGTTTTAAGATACTTGTAATACTTATAAACTTTCTTACCTTTTCACACTTTCAAACGGTTCCCAGCAAAAACCCTGAAGCTATTTATTTTAGCTGATCCGAATTGTTGGGTTAATTAATTATTAGTCAATTTTTTACGTTAAATCCCGGAGGTTATTTTATCTGGTTTTTCATTACCGTTTACTAAATAATCCCTTAATTTTTTAAACTATTGGCACGAATTCTTGCTATAGACTATGGAACCAAACGCGTAGGGCTCGCCGTGACGGATCCTCTGCAACTCATTGCGACGGCTCTGGATACCGTGCATTCAACGCAGGTCATCCCTTTTCTGAAAGACTACTGCCAGCGGGAAGCGGTAGAAGCTTTCGTAGTAGGAATGCCCACTAATCTGGATGGTTCGGACACTTCCAATACGCCACATGTGCGGGGATTTTTACGAATTCTGAAGAAAACCTTTCCGGAAATCCCAGTGCATGAACACGATGAGCGATTTACTTCCGTCATGGCTATGCAGTCTTTAATTGCGATGGGAACTACTAAGAAAGATCGTCGGGATAAAGGCGTTATTGATCGCGTTTCGGCTACTATCATTTTACAGTCTTTTTTAGCTAGTCGTCCGTAGTTCATTAATAGCCTTTTAATAAATAAAAATGAGCCAGAGTATGGTGTATCAAAAAAAATCCTACTCTTTTGGCATAAAACTTTAAGATTATTTTAGACGAATAATTCCCTTGAAAAATACCATTCTATATTTGGTAGCTCAAAGTAGTTTAGGCACAAAGAACTTTCAATTCACATTGTTTACATTAATACTCGGCTATGGCTTTCGAAGTTGAACCCATTAAGCCCAAGATACGACCTCGCCTACTGATTGAAATAGCCTGGGAAGTATGCAATCAGGTTGGGGGTATTTATACAGTAATCCGCTCCAAGGTTCCGGCAATGGTCGAAAAATGGGGCGATGATTA
Source organism: Siphonobacter sp. SORGH_AS_0500 (assembly GCF_031453245.1). Classification (NCBI taxonomy): domain Bacteria; kingdom Pseudomonadati; phylum Bacteroidota; class Cytophagia; order Cytophagales; family Cytophagaceae; genus Siphonobacter; species Siphonobacter sp. SORGH_AS_0500. Next base: position 566,545 of record NZ_JAVIYT010000001.1, on the reverse strand, counting down.
TTTTTTACTTGGGCCTTACTTCCCGGAAAAAGCCTTGGCTGAGTTCGAACCCATATCGGATCTCGACGATTCAGCGTTGGGTAAAACCGTACGAAAAATGCGGGAAATGGGCTTCGATGTGCAGTATGGTTACTGGCTCGTCACCGGAAAGCCCCGCATTGTGCTTTTTAATTTTTACACGCTGTTTAATCAGCTGGATCAGTTAAAGTACGACCTCTGGGAAAAGCATCAGCTTTCTACGCTTAACGCGGAAGATCTGGTTAATCAGGTCATTGCTTTTGGAGAATGCACCCGTATTTTCCTCAATGAGCTATCCCGTGATCATAGTGGTCGATATGACATAACCGCTCATTTTCACGAATGGATGGCCGCTACGGCCCTTCCCTATATTGCTCATGAATCTCCGAAATTAGCGACGGTTTTCACCACGCATGCTACCATGCTGGGACGCTACATGGCTCCCAACGTTCCTAATTTCTACGAGTTATTACCGACGTTCAACTGGCGGGAACAAGCTCAGCATTTTGGCATTGCAACGCAGGCAACGATTGAATACCTGGCGGCTCAGAACTGTCACGTCATGACGACGGTTTCGGACGTTACGGCTAAGGAATGCGAGTTTTTGCTAGGTCGTAAATGCGATCTAACCTTACCTAACGGCCTGAATGTTACCCGATTCACAGCGACGCATGAGTTCCAGAACCTGCACGTTCAGTATAAGGCAAAAATCCATCAATTTGTGATGGGTCACTTCTTCCAGAACTATTCCTTCGATCTGGATCGCACCTTATATTTCTTTACTTCAGGTCGATTTGAGTATAATAACAAGGGCTACGACTTAACACTCGAAGCCCTGAGCCGACTGAATGCCAAATTGCAGGCAACCAATTCGGACATGACGGTGGTGATGTTCATCGTCACTAAAAATCCGGTGTATTCGATGGATGCCGATGTGTTGCAAACGCGGGCCGTAATGGCCGAAATCCGGCAGACCTGCGAAGCGATTGAGCGACAGATTGGTGAGCAGTTATTCATGGCTTCAGCCACGAGTAATGAGCTAAAGATGCCCGATCTGAATCAGTTTGTGGATGAATACTGGCAGTTGCGTTTACGCCGAACTATTCAGTCGTGGAAGACCCATCAGTTACCTAAAACGGTAACGCATTATCTGAAACAGGAAGATGCTATCGTTGATTTCCTTCGGAAATCGAACATGCAGAACCACGAAAGTGACCGCGTGAAGATCGTCTATCACCCTGATTTCATTGCCTCAACCAACCCCCTATTTGGGATGGATTACAGCCATTTCGTGCGGGGTTGTCACCTGGGAATTTTCCCAAGTTATTACGAGCCTTGGGGTTATACACCACTGGAATGCGTCGTGCGGGGCGTTCCTACCATTACCAGTGATTTATCCGGTTTTGGGGATTATATGAACCAAATCATGGCCGATCCGGAAAACTGGGGTGTTTATGTGCTAAACCGCAGCCATCAGGATTTTCATCAGGCCGCAGAAACGCTTTCCGAGTTACTGTTCAAATTTGTACGTACCTCCCGCCGCGACCGGATCATGCAGCGAAACCGTACCGAAAGCATTTCCGAAGTATTTGACTGGAAAAACCTCAGAAGCTATTACGATACCGCTCACGACCTGGCTCTGAAACGCCGGAAACATGGGTAACAAAAAATCCCGGCCTTGACGGTCGGGATTTTTTTATGCCAGAACTGTATTACTTCTTCGGTTGCTTGTCGGGCATGGGGGTACCATTGACCAAAGTCGTAGTCGAAACGATGCTGCGATGGCCTGCGGGCGTTACCACAATCGTTTTCAAATCAACCCGGCGATTCTGCGGAATCGTTAATGAAATGGGCTTTGAATAGGGATACGTTGCTTCACTTGGCATATACCCGTCAATCGTGTAGTAAATTTTGGCTCCTTCTACGGGAGCTTTCAGGTTAATCGTAAACTGACTTCCCCGAAGCATATCCTCTTTCGGCATTCCAATCGCCTCCGGTACCCGGAAGTATAAATTCCGTTTCTCCAGCTTGCGTAAATAGACGGGTAAGCGTTGTTCCGAAAACTCCGTGAAATCTTTACGATTTAAGGGAGACCAGGCTACTTCGGCCAGAGCCATTGCTCGGGGGAAATACATGTACTGAGCTTTACCCGCCGTTGGAATATATTCTGTCCATAAATTAGCCTGAACGCCTTTGATGTGCTTCTGCTGCTCAGCCGTCAGCTCTTTTGGCGTTGGGTTATAAGAATATACTTTTTCCAGCGGTAAAAATCCGCCAATGGCCAGTGGCTCCTGTTTGCGATCTTTGCTTTGGTAATGATCAATGTACACATAACCATTGGGTGACATGATTACGTCGTGATTTTCCTTCGCTGCCGCAATTCCACCTTCTTCACCCCGCCAGCTCATCACCGTTGCGTTGGGGGCCAACCCTCCTTCCAGAATTTCGTCCCAGCCAATGATGTTACGACCTTTTGAGTTTAGGAATTTCTCGATCCGGCGAATAAAATAACTCTGTAAGCCGTGCTCGTCTTTCAGGTTTTCTTTCTTGATCAGATTCTGACAAAACTCCGATTCCTTCCAGCGATCCTTCGGACATTCATCCCCACCAATGTGAATGTAGGGCGAAGGGAAGATGTCCATTACTTCTGTTAAAACATTTTCCAGAAACTGGAAGGTTTCTTCTTTCGGGCAGAACACGTCTTTATGCACCCCCCAGGTCGTCTGAACTTTGAACGGACCGGGCGTGCAGCCTAATTCGGGATAAGCCGCCAAAGCCGCCGTGGCGTGACCGGGCAACTCAATCTCAGGAATGACGGTAATGTGTCGTTCTGCCGCATATTTTACCACCTCACGGGCTTCATCCTGCGTGTAAAAACCGCCGTATTTAATCCCATCAAATTGCTGAGGCATGCGGTCTCCGTACCCTCCAATGAGGGTTTCATCCCGGTAAGCTCCGACCTGAGTTAGCTTCGGGTATTTTTTGATTTCTAATCTCCAGCCTTGGTCTTCGGTTAAATGCCAGTGAAAACGGTTGAATTTCAGCATTGCCATTTCATCAATCATCTGCTTGATAAACGAAAGCGGCATGTAATGGCGACCCACATCCATCATTAATCCCCGGTACCCGAAACGCGGATGATCTTCGATGGTAACAGATGCTATTTCGGGTTTAGCGTCGCCCGTAATCAATTGCATTACCGACTGTAATCCGTAAAACAAGCCCGCATCTTTACCCGAAATCTGTACACTCTGTGGGGTAGCTTTTAGCTCATAGCCTTCAGCGGGTAAACCCGTCTTTTCAATAAAGGCTATATAATTTGAAGCGGGAGCTTTACTGACGATTTTCAATTCAGCACCCGTCCGTTTCTTCAGGTATTGATTAAGCAAACCCGCCAGACGTTTTGCTTCGGGCGTAGAAGCTACCACCTGCGTTTGATTCGTAAACTGAAACTTACCCGACCCCTGCTGCAGAGAAACGGGCTGGGGAATAATGGACTGACCAAAAGAGGTTAGGCTGGCCGCCGCCAAAAAGGCTGAAAGAATAAAACGTTTCATGAAAAAGAGGTTTCTTTCCCTGCTCGGCAGGGCTTTTGACCATCAAGATAAGTGATGAATAAGTCGAGGTTGATGAAGTATTTTTAGGTTAACCCTGAGCAAACGATTGTACTAAGCAGAACAAACGGTTGCACAATTTTTACCTTATTTGTAATAGCTCTCCGCCATAAAGACTTTTCCACCATCATCGGCTTTGGTGACGGCATAGCTGAAGCCTTTGTTCACGGAGTAAGCTCCTACCTCACCCTGAAGGTTAATGGCAATAAAACCTACCTGGAAATCTTTGGCCTTTTTAGGATTAATCTTCACCAAACGCTCCACGGCTTTCTTGCAGGCCTCCATCGGCGTTGCTCCATTTCGCATGAACTCCACCACAAGGTGAGTACCTCCCAGTCGGATTACTTCTTCACCCTGCCCGGATGAGGTCGCCGCACCGACTTCACCATCCACATATAAGCCCGCACCAATAATGGGTGAATCACCAATGCGGCCCCGCATTTTGAAAGCCATACCGCTGGTCGTACAGGAGCCAGAAAGACGGCCTTTGGCATCCATGGCAACAGTTCCCATTGTATCATGGTTGAACGAACCATCTTCAAACTGATTCGGAGCAAAGGGGCCTCCGGCAGCACGCTTGGGAGTTTTCCCCTGTTGCTGCTCAATATTCATCAGCGGCTTATACTCCGATTTTTTCAGCCATTCTTTGTACGATTTCTCTGCATCAGCCGAGAGTTTATCTTCTTCAAGTTTAAAGCCATTTGCTACGGCAAATTGCTGGGCTCCCTCTCCAATCAGCATGACGTGTGGCGTCGTTTCCATCACTTTACGAGCAACTGAGATGGGATGAAGAATTCGCTCCAGACCCGCTACTGATCCGCAATCGTACTTTTCATTCATGATGCAGGCATCCAGCGTGACATGCCCCTCGCGGTCGGGATTGCCGCCCAGACCCACGCAACAACTGATTTCTTTTTCGATGGATTTAGCCGACTCTTCTACGGCATCCAGAGCATACCCACCGGGTTTAAGCACTTTCCAGGCCACTGCATTAACCGCTAATCCGCTGTCCCAGGTTGAAACGACGATGGGTTTAACGGCAGCCGCTTTAGGCAAGGCAAATAAAGAACGTACTGGACTTAAGGATACGGCTAAAGTAGACCAGCGAAGAAAGGAACGACGCGTTGTCATGTGGTGTAGAGAAGTGATAGAGTGTACAGTGAAATGTTATAAAATTCTGTAAATCAGCCAAAAACAAAATCTTTAAACAATCTATAGCGTAAATTTTATAGATTCGTTTTATGGAAATTGATGGATGCCGATGGTTACCGTGTGAAATTTTAATGTGAAGATGAAGAATACTTTTCTGACATTTCCTATAAAATCGACCACATTGTAAATAATTTGTTAATATTTTTATAAAACAAGTGTTTATTTACAATAAATTTTTAAAAAGTAGTCTATTACTATCGTCCCACTGGTTTCCAACAAAATTATTTGAAATCTATCGCTCTAAATCATTACTGTGATGTATGTGTCTCCACCCGATGAAGAAATTGAATCCAAAAAAAGTGTAGTTGATTACAAGAAAAGCGTTTCCCGCCGGGGCGTTTTGGCTGAATTGTATCAATCGGAAGTTTCTACACTGGCTCAGCTAGCCAAAAGCCTGCACAGCAGCGTTCCTTCCATTACCAATATTGTTGAAGAACTGGTAAACGAAAAGTGGGTTAGCACTTTCGGCACTGCCGTAGGGAATCACGGTCGCCGCCCGGTTTTGTTCGGACTTAATGTTCAGGATAAATACGTCGTTGCCCTAGACATCAGCACGCATGATACCAAAGTGGTCATCATGAATCTTCAGCGGGAAGTTATCTTCAGAAAAGACATCAAATTAGGTCTGGAAGATAACCCTCGTTTTGCCAAAGCGTTGTTGGAATTCACCCGCCAAGCCCTCGAAGAATCGCAGGTCGAAGCCTCTCATTTTGTAGCCATTGGCATTTCCATGCCCGGTCTGATTCAGTTTCAGACGGGCACGAACATGACTTATCGGCGAATTAATCAGGAAGAAAAACCGCTCAGTACTCTGATCTCTGAAGAGTTTAATCTGCCCGTTTTCGTGATTAATGATACCAAAGCCACCGTTTTGGGCGAACACCGATTCGGGCTGGCTCGCGGCAAAAAACACGTACTGGCCATTAACATCGACTGGGGCGTTGGCTTAGGTATTATTCTGAACGGTGAAATTTTCCAGGGAGCTTCCGGGTTTGCGGGCGAGCTAGGTCACATTCAGATGGATCCCGATGGCGAGTTATGCCACTGCGGTAAAGTAGGTTGCCTCGATACCATTACTTCGGCCCGTTCACTCATTCGCCGGGTGCAACGCGGACTGAACGAAGGACGAGTTTCGAAGCTTTCCGCATATATGGATCATATCGAAGACATTGATATCGAGATGATTATTGAAGCCGCTCTGGAAGGAGATGCTTTTGCCATCGATATTCTTTTTGATGTGGGCACGGTATTAGGCAAAGGCCTTTCCATGGCTGTTCACTTATTCAATCCTGAGATTGTGATTGTAGATGGAATTGTGGTAAAAGCCGATCAGTTTATTACTAATCCGATTGGTCAGGCGATCAATAAATATTGCCTGAGCGATTTCAGAAATGATTTAAGTATTGAAATTTCCCAGCTTGGCGAAAGGGCCAAATGGATTGGCATTCACATCTACGTGATGGATCAGTTACTGGCTACAATATAACCCTTTATCCCCCCGCCGTTCGGATTTTCTCAGGAGAATTCGGGCGGTATTTTTCTCTTTCTTCCAGATGAAACGTTTGATTACCACTCTTTTGCTGGCCGCTACCACTCCCTTACTAGCCCAGCAACATTCCGAGCAAAGCTTCGGTTACGTCGCTCCCAAGGATCCCGCCGTTCAGCAAAAACTAAAGCAATGGCAGGGAATTAAGTTTGGCTTACTGATGCACTGGGGTACCTATAGCCAATGGGGCATTGTGGAATCCTGGTCATTATGCCCGGAAGACGAAGGATGGTGCGAACGTAAAGGACCCTATTCTAAAGACTGGTACGAGTATAAAAAAGCTTACGAAGCCATTCCTCAGCAGTTTAACCCCGTTAAATTCAATCCTGATCGCTGGGCAACGGCGGCTAAAAATGCCGGGATGAAATACGTGGTGTTCACCACCAAACACCACGATGGATTCTGTATGTTTGATACTAAACAGACGGATTATAAGATTACTAACACGCCTTTCGGCACAAATCCTAAAGCGAACGTAGCGAAGGAAGTTTTTAAATCTTTCCGCGATCAGGGATTTATGGTAGGGGCGTATTTTTCCAAACCCGACTGGCATACGGATGATTACTGGTGGAGTTACTTCCCTCCGAAAGATCGCAATTCCAGTTACGCCCCTAAAAAGTATCCTGAAAAGTGGAATAAATTCAAGCAATTCACGTACAATCAGATCGAAGAGTTAATGTCTGATTACGGGAAAATGGACATTCTCTGGCTGGATGGCGGTTGGGTAAGACCCTTTAGCACGATTGATTCGACCGTTAGCTGGCAGAAATCCATTCCGTTCGATCAGGACATTGACATGGCCAATATTGCAAAAATGGCTCGCAGTCACCAACCCGGATTGTTAGTGGTGGATCGGACGGTAACGGGCGAATATGAGAATTACGTTACCCCTGAGCAATCCATTCCTGACAAGGCTCTTCCTTTCCCCTGGGAGAGTTGCATGACCATGGGCGATTCCTGGAGTTATATTCCAAAAGAAAATTTCAAATCCACTCGCAAGCTGATTCATACCCTGGTAGACATCGTCTCGAAAGGTGGTAACCTCTTGCTGAACGTAGCCCCCGGCCCCGACGGCGAATGGCACGAAGAAGCCTATCAGCGGCTTGAAGAGATTGGGAAATGGATGAACGTAAACGGTGAAGCGATCTACGAAACTACAGCCGTGTCTCCGTATCAGTCTGGCAAGTGGGCGTATACGCAGAAGGGCTCAACGATGTATGCATTGTACCGGGCCGAAGAAGGCGAAAAATTACCCGCTTCACTGGAGATTCCCGTCCTGGAAAAAGGACAGTCCGTTCAGTTACTGGGTTCTAAAGAATCTTTGAAATCGAAAGACAAAACCGTAACGCTGTCAGATTCTTTCCGTAAGAAAGTAAAGGAAAGCCCAGTGTATGTCTTTAAGTTAATAAAAAAGTAATACTTCGGGCGTAAACGTTTTCCGGGTGGATACGTTATAAAAAGGGTATAGAATGTTCTGCATTTTATACCCTTTTTTTATGAACAAAACTCTGACCCAGTGATCCTATTGTTCCGTTTGTTTTTGCTTCGAATAGTAGTAGGTATACCATTCCTTTTTCTCCTTTCAGGTTGTTTCGAACACCGACGTTACTCCCGGCGGGAAATTCGTAAAGATTTGATTGAGAAAGGCATTCCGGTAAAAATCGTGTATTACGATACGCTGGGACGGACCATTCGCTACCTGAAAATCGGCTCGGATACCTTACCCCGGAAGATGGTATTGATGCACGGTTCGCCCAGTTCACTCGAAGGCTTACGTTCGTATCTGAACGACCCTGATTTACAGAAAAGTACGCAGCTCATTGCTCCCGACCGACCAGGGTATGGGGAATCGGATTATGGCTGGGGAGAGAAGTTCATTGGGCAACAATCGGCGGTATTAACTAAAATGCTGTGGCAAATTCAGGATAAACGTCCGACGTTACTGTTCGGAACTTCGTACGGAGCGACGGTAGCGGCCCGCATAGCAATGGATCATCCCGATTACTTTGATCGCTTATTACTCGTTTGTGGTTCGTACAAACCCGGAGCCGAACGCATTTATCCGATCTCTAAACTTGTTCCCATTTTCTCCGCCTGGATTCCCGGATTTATTCACGTAGCCGACGACGAAAAGCAGAATCATTACCCGCATTTAGTAAGCATGGTTCCCCTCTGGAAAAAGATTCACATTCCAGTTACGATGGTGCATGGGTTGGAAGATCGATTGTTATATCCTGAGAATCCCATTTGGGCAGCCCGGCAGTTGACGCAGTCGCCTCAGGTGGAAGTGATTTACCTGGCGAACCAGCGACATGGCATTATGTGGACCGCTCGTCCCCGCATTAAATCGCTAATGATTCGGGAACTGGATCGGTTGACAAACCCTGACCCGATGGTTATGTCTCATGAATAATCCCGCTGAATACTTGGATTACTTGACCCCTAAAATTCGTTAGTAAGGTATTATATGTGGTCTGGACGGCCCCAGATGTAATTCAATAGAATTTATTTTCCTATTCGAAATCATAACCCCATATTATAACCCCATCGAGGTTATTAAAAATAACTACCTCCTCCGAGTTTTTTCACAAAAATTCCAGCCTTTCATTTTTCCTGCTATAGTTTTGTACCCATGAATTCAACGTTACGGAAACTCAGTGTGTACTTGCTGACATCGCTTCTGATGTTACGCACGCTCGTAGTCCCCGTTATTTTGGTTGACTTCGAGTTAAGGAGGGATTACATCGCTCACTACCTCTGCGAAAACCGTTCTCATCCCGAGTTACATTGTGATGGCAAGTGTTACCTGGCTAAAAAGTTAAAAGCCACTCAGGAGCACCAAGAACGAGAAGCTGGCTCCCGTCTGGTGCAGCAATTGCTGGAACTTCCGGCATCGATTGCTTCGCTGGAAATCCGTTTTGAGCCCGCCGTTTTTGCTGAGTTACGTTCCGACCTTCCCCCTTATCAGCTCCCGGCCTATTCTTCCTTCCTGTCGGCCTGTTTCCGTCCTCCCCAAGCATAAGCTTTCGTTACTGCTCTGACTTTGAATGAAAAACGTTCGTTTTTCCTGATTTGCTGCGTCTCGAAGGTTCGTTCACCTCTTTATTTTCTTGACTATGAGAAAAGTATTCCTGCTTTTCCTCATTCTGTCGGCTTGTTCCAAAGGGACTTCGCCTTCAGAACCTATGCCCCTGTTTTCAGTACCTAAAAACTTTCCGGCACCCGTTTATCCGATTGACCAGAAACCACTGTCGGAAGCAGGCGTCGCTTTAGGGAAACAGCTTTTCTACGACGGTATTCTCTCGCGGGACAGCACCATTGCCTGTGGCGAATGTCACCGGCAGTATTACGCCTTCACCCACCATTTGCATGAGTTAAGTCACGGCATTGATAACCGGATTGGCCTGCGGAATTCGCTGGCTCTTCAGAATCTGGCCTGGCAAAAGCATTACATGTGGGACGGAGCCGTCGAAGATCTGAATAAACAGGCCATCGTACCCATTACGCATCCCGATGAAATGGATGATACCATGGAAAACGTAGTCAATAAACTAAAACGGACGAAGGGTTACCCACCGTTATTCAAGGAGGCTTACGGAACGGAAGACATTACGGCTGAAAAAATGCTGGATGCCCTCACCCAGTTCATGTTAACCTTCGTTTCAGCCAACTCCCGGTATGATAAGTACATTCGCAAGGAAGGCGAAACGTTGACGGCAACCGAACTTGAGGGCCTGAAGCTCTTCGAAAGTAAAGGCTGCAAAAGTTGCCACGCGGGAGAACTATTCACCGACGGTAGCTTCCGAAATAACGGCTTACCCAAATACGAACGAACCAAAATTGTGTACGTCAACGGCAAACCGACCCTTCAAATGGTGGTCGACGAGGGCCGGTATGCCGTCACGAAGCAGGAAAGCGACCGCTTCAAATTCAAGGTTCCCAGTTTGCGAAACATCGCCGAAAGCTTACCCTACACGCACGATGGTCGCTTTATAAATCTGGACGAAATGCTCGAACATTATTCGTCCGGGGTACAGGATACTCCTACTCTTGATCCTTTACTCAAGCAAAATGGCAAACTGGGCATTCCATTAACCGCCGATGAAAAGCAGAAAATCATTGCTTTTCTACGTACCCTTAGTGATCCTGAATTTTTGAAAAATCAGCGTTTTGCCGAACCTCCGGGCTTCCCGGTTCGGTGAGACTTTATCTCATATTCACATGAAATTCCATTCTTTTCTCTTCATCACTTTTGCTTTCCTCACTTCCGTGCTAAGCTCTTGCACGAAAGAAACTCCATCGCCTGTTACCGCGGGTGATACCAACGACGTAATTCTGGAATTTGATAACCGCGTCGGGGCTCAGAAGCTAGTATTGGGCGAAACTACGTATCAGACCGGCACGGGGGAATCGTTTACAGTCAGTACCTTCAATTACTTCATTAGTAACGTTTCTTTGAAAAAAACGGACGGTTCAAGCATCAAATTCCCCAATCAATATTTTCTGATTCGTCAGGTCGATAATAAAACCTGGGAACCTGTGTTGAAGAACGTTCCGGCGGGAGATTACCAGGAGGTTACCTTCACCATTGGTGTAGACAGTGCGAAGAGTGTTTCACCCGTGGCTGAACGTACGGGCGTGCTGGACGAAGGGTCGTACGGTGAGGACGGTATGTACTGGGGCTGGAATTCAGGCTACATTTTTCTGAAACTGGAGGGTACTTCACCCACAGCTCCCGCGAACGGTGCGGGTATCCGTCGCTTTCAGTTCCACGTAGGTGGTTTTGGCGGCATGACTGGTGCCACCGTCAATAATCTTCGTACGGTTACCCTTCCCTTCCCGCAGAATCAGTTGGCTACGGTGCGGAAGAACATTGCTCCAACGATACACGTCATCACCAATCTTCAAAAGCTTTTCTCGGGCAAGACTACGGTTAAAATTGCCGATACCCCAGCCATTCACATGCCCGCTGCCGCCGTGCCACTGGCGAACAATTATGTGAATATGTTCACGGTTGACCATACGCATAATGATTAGAATGGGGCTTCTTTCCGTAAGCTTACTTCTGGTGTGGGGCTGTTCTTCGCCGAACGAATCTAACCCGGAAGTAAGCTTTACGGTTCCGGCTAATTTTCCGAAACCCGTGTACCCGTTTGAACGTAATCCAATGACTACCGCTGGCGTAGAACTTGGGAAAGCCCTATTCAATGAACCTTTGCTTTCGCGGGATAATACCTTCGCCTGTGCCGAATGCCATTCGCAGCCGTACGGGTTTACGCACCACGGCCATGATGTAAGTCACGGCATCAATAATCTGATGGGTACGCGAAACTCCTTACCCCTTCAGAATCTGGCCTGGGAATCTAGTTTCTTCTGGGACGGTGGTGTTTTCGATCTGGATTTAGTACCGATTGCTCCGATTACGAACGAAGTAGAGTTGGGCGAAAACACGAAAAATGTACTGGATAAGTTACGAGCGACGAAGAAGTATCCTTTGCTGTTTAAGAAAGCGTTTGGTTCCGAAGAAATCACAACCGAGCGTTTCCTCAAGGCTTTTTCCCAGTTCATGCTTACGCTGGTTTCGGCCAATTCCCGGTACGATAAATTCATCCGCAAGGAAGGCGAAAACCTGACGGCTGACGAGCAGGCGGGGCTGAAGTTATTCGAACAAAAATGTTCTTCCTGCCACCAAGGAGCCTTATTCACCGACCATAGTTTTCGTAATAATGGCCTGTTCATTCAGGGGGTAAAAGACGTGGGTCGAGCCCGGGTAACTGAACTGGAAAAAGATAAGTATACCTTCCGGGTACCTAGTTTGCGAAACGTGGCAGTGACCGGTCCTTACATGCACGATGGTCGTTTTTATACGCTTGAAGCCGTGTTGGATCATTATGCAGAAGGCGTTCAGGATACCCAAAATTTGGACCCGCTTTTACGCCAGAATAATACCCGGGGTATTGCTCTTACTTCGCAGGAACGCCAGCAGATCGTGGCTTTCCTGAAAACGTTAACCGACGAAGAATTTCTCAAAAATAAACGCTTTGCCGCTGAGTAAATGAAACGACTCTTATTTCTTCTGCTCTTTTCCATAAGCCTTCCGGGCCGGGCCTGCGACATTTGCGGCTGTGGCGTGGGGAATGCTTATTATGGCATCATGCCTCAATCGTACCGCAATTTCATTGGCGTTCGCTATCGCTATCGTACTTACGATTCACACCTGAATTCACAATTGCTTCGCACCAAAGAAACCTTTCAGACGACGGAGTTATGGGGACGGTTCTATCCAACCCAACGAATTCAAATGCTGGCTTTTGTACCTTATAATTTCAACTTTCAGCAGGATGCAGCTACTTCCGCCCGGCTGAACGGATTGGGTGACGTTACGATTCTAGCTAATTACAATGTACTAAATACCAACATGGATACGCTGGATCGGGCTTTCAATCATACCTTACTGCTGGGTGGAGGCGTAAAGCTGGCAACGGGTCGCTCTAACTTTGTGGACGATGGATCGCTCGGAGCGAATGCCAATTTTCAGTTGGGTACGGGAAGTACGGATTTTCTGGTGAATGCCATTTATACCTTACGCTATCAATCCTGGGGCTGGAACTCGGATGTCAGTTACCGCATCTCTACTACCAATTCTGATCATTATCGCTTCGGTAATCGTCTCAGTGGTTCCACTTCGGTCTTTTATGTAACCAGTGCCGGAAAGAATCTGACGCTGATGCCTAATGCAGGACTCACCGCAGAATACTCCGCAAAGGATTTAAAAAACGGCGTTCGCAACGCCCAGACGGGTGGGTATGCTACGTTAGCCACGGCGGGTGTGGAAGCTTATTGGGGAAGGTTTGTGGCGGGAGTTAACGTTCAGCAACCCCTGGCTCAGGAGCTAGCCAATGGTGATAGCAAGGCCAAACAACGCCTTCAGGTGCATCTAACGGTTTTGTTATAGAGGAAAACCAAAAAGGGTTCTGGATGTAACCAATCCAGAACCCTTTTGATCTATATAGAAACCTATTTTTTAGAAAACTTCGGAGATTTTATAGGTCTGATCGGCAAATTTGACGGTATCACCAGCCTTCTTACCTTCCAATACTTCGTAAATAGGAGCGGAAGTAGAAATACCCGTGTATTCTACGCCGTCTACTTCGAAATTGCGACTGATCGCAATGTAAAAATTTCGTTGATCGGTTAACACCACAGCTCCAACTTGTACGGTATCGTGCTGTTCTTCGGTACCGAACTGATCCAGCGTTACCAGATCACGACGTATGGTGTCGGCATGACCTTCCAGATCCCGACGGTCATTCATCAACATTTCGCTATTAGACTCATAAGATTCGCTCATGGCTTCATCCTGATCGTCCATAACGCTTGAACGAATCGTCTCCATCTGGCCTACCAAATCATTCAGGGCAGCCTCCGTTGCAGCCCGCAGTGCCGCATATATTGCTTCTTTTCTTGAACTACTCATATACTTTGTAATTAAGGTTGAGTGTAGGAACTAATGCTAAAAATTCGGGCCAGCTTCGAATCAATTTTCCCTGATAACCCTGAAGAGGTCTAATATGAATAGCTCGAAAGGGGGGTTGTCTTTTCATTCCCCCAGATGAAATTCGAGACTATCCAGCCTGGCACTATCCAGTCTGGGACTATCCATGTTTGACCCTGCTGGGGTCTTTTCAAGGAGAGTTAAGATTATTCCATTGGATCATATGACGAAGGAAGAGGATATTACACTTCATAAAAGAAAAAAGGGTTACCCTCTTCCGAAGGCAACCCTTTTTTCTTTTATGAAGTGTAATTAGGCTTGTTTTACAAATTGCACGTTAGCAATCAGACGAACTTCGTCGCTTACGACGGCACCGCCCGCTTCGGTAACGGCACTCCAGGTTAATCCGAAATCTTTACGGTTGATTTTTCCTTTCAACTCGAAACCTGCTTTCGTTTGTCCGTAAGGATCAACAACTGTTCCGCCGTATTCTACCTCAAGAGCAACGGGCTTGGTCACGCCACGTAGCGTCAGATCGCCGTTCAGAACGAAAGAATCTTCGTCTTTTTTAGTAATGCCTGTGGAGACGAATTTCAGCGTTGGGTATTGATCAGCCGCAAAGAATTCTTCGCTTTTCAGGTGACCATCCCGAGCTTCGTTATTCGTCGAGATCGAATCAATTTTCGCTTCGAAGGAAACTTGAGCGTCTGAAAAATCATCACTCGCCGTTGCTTCGCCGCTAAATTCATTGAACTGGCCCGTTACCGTTGTGATAACGAGGTGCTTTACTTTGAATTGTACTTCTGAGTGAGTGGGGTCGATGACCCATTTGGCTGGAGTTGACATAGCTTTGTGAATGTTTGATGATACAAATGTATGTATATACATATATTTTATCATTGTCTAAACCACGGAATTCCTTGTCAGAATTACGGATTGAGACCAGAAAGCTTCTCAACAAAAGTATTCCAGCGGGTTAACTTTACTTATTACGGATGGTTTTTCGGTATTCTGTGAAGGTTTGACCCGTATTAGCTTTAAAGTATTTAGAGAAATGAGCTTCATCTTCAAAGCCTAAATCAAAGGCAATTTCTTTCGCTGAAGTCATTCCGAAGAAGGCTTTTCGCTTCGCTTCCAGAACCACACGTTGCTTGATATGCTCGGAAGCGGGCTGCCCGGTTACTTTCTTCACCGAATCATTCAAATGACTGGGCGTGATGTGCAGTAACTCGGCGTAATCGGAAACTTTGGTCTTGCGGGTAAAATCGCGTTCTACCAACTCCTGAAACTGACGAGCCAGACATACCGTTTTTGAAGTTTCCGCCACCATGAGTAATTGATGGTCGAACGTTCGAGAGGCCTGAACCAGAAAAAGTTGTAACCAGGCTCGCAACATATGCTCCCGCAGGGGCCGCTTTGCCTCGTATTCGCCCTGGATCGATTGCAGGGAAGGCTCCAGTAAATCCAGTTGCTCGGGCGGAATGAAGTAGGGTTTGAACTCCAGCAGGTTATGAAAAAGTCCGGTATTGATGAGCAACTCGCGGTTAGCTTCCGAAACGCAGAAAAAATCAGGCGTAAAGCTGACGACCCAACCTTCATGCGGACCATTCATTTGCAACTGATGAGCCTGACCGGGCGATAGAAACCACCAGCTTCCGGGTTTAACCTCATAGGTCTGAAAATCGACAATATGCGTTCCTGTGCCCTCGGTTACGCCAATGATCACGTAATAATCATGGCGGTGCGGACTTTCGGTATGTACATGCCGTTCATGATCAATCCATGACATGGCATGAATTTCAAACGAAACAGCATCATGTGAAGACAGGTGAAGCGTTTCCAAGAGAGTTTAGAGTTTTGTGTTTGGAGTTGAGAGTTATGTATCGACAACTCTTATGATTCTGGTTCTAATACTATCTTCCAAAATTGGTCAAAAACTCAAAACTCTAGACTCAAAACCCGAAACTCTTTACAAAACTGACCCGAAACCTCTTGAATCCAGGATGGATTTGGAGAGATTGAAATAGCAGGAAACGGCCATGAAAGGACTGCTATTGATAGTAAACTTTTCCAGCACATCCCCCGCTCGCATGGTCTTTAGCGTTCGCAGACCTGTCATACCTGCTTCAAAAGACAATTGTACGGGTTTAATGGGACTGTAGTTAACTGTAAAACTCGCTTTTGCCTGTCGGTACGCCAGTCGCAGGGCATTAGGGTTCAGGTTAGGCGTCAGGTATCCGGCGTTAAAACCACCCGCAGCAACGCCTACTTCTCCCCAAACTTTCTTCGTTATTTTCTGAGAAACTGAAGCCTGTAAGGGCAATACCAGCATCAGACGAGTCCCTTTAGCAATGCGGGTATTGATGCCGGCAATGGGGATAGGCGTAATGCGACCGGGTTCAAAAACTACGGCCCCACCATAAAACCATTGCGTTCGCGGACCCGCAATGCGTACCCGAACGGCTCCACCCATTCCGTACGGACGGGCTTTGCTGAAATTCAGTAACTCATCGGTTTCGCTGACACCCAAACCCGCCGCATACAACCAAATTTTATCCCGCAAACTGGCGTGAATCCCCGTTAATACCAGCGAACCCGTATAAATGCCCTGATCATTTTTATCGAATGAAAAATTCGGTTGCCGATAGCCCGCATTTACCACCAAAAACATCTGATTAATCTCTACGTCAATTTTGCGAAGATTGAAGTTATGAAACTTCACCCCCGCCCCCCCGCGAATAGGAACAATGCCCTGGACGTTGAACCGGGAGTAACCCAGCCTTGCGGTATCGTTCATTTTTGCCGCTGGGGTTACTTCGGCCCTAATGTTTACCCCTGACGCAAAAATGCGAGTAGGCGTAAGCGACAATTGAGCGTAAGTGCTGCTGGTAAGTAATAAGGTAAAGAGCGTAAGAAGAATTCGCATGAAGAAAAATTAAAGGAACGAACGGATGAAGCTAAAACGAAGGATGCCTTTTTTCCGTACAATTACGTTGCAAATGGGCCGAATTTATAAAAAACAGTAACAAAAAAGGCCAGCATGCTGGCCTTTCTGAACACTAACAAATAGTGTGTATATGCAAGGGGAAAAGAAAAGCGATCAATACTCTGATTAACTCTGTTTCCGTAATTTAGCTTCAATGGTCTGCTGCGTGTGAGGCACTACCCGCAGACGCTCTTTAGGGATCAGTTTTCCCGTGTCTACACAAATGCCGTAAGTACCATTTTTGATACGAATCAGAGCATTCTCCAACTGAGTCGCATACTTCTGTAAACGAGCGGCTAACTGGCTAAGGTTCTCACGTTCGCTGGTATCCGCACCGTCTTCTAACGACTTGTTACTACTTGAAGTTGAATCCGTACCAGGGTCATTTCTCTTACTCAGGGCTTCACGAATGTAATTCAATTCTGTCCTGGTATCCCCAAGTTTTTTCTGGATGATCTCTTCAAACTCTTTTAATTCTTCTTCAGAATAGCGGGTCTTCTCTTCTACTGGGGACATATTTCACGGGGTTTGTTGGGAATATAAACGAACTTTAGCGATAAATAGTTTCTATTCTAGGGCAGCCTCACGTTAGGAATACTCATTTAGTAAAGCCCCTTACCTCTCCGAAAAGAAGGTAACAAAAATAACTTTTTAAGCGATTTAAGCAAATAGTTTAAAAAATTATTTAGCCCTTTTATCTTAGAAAAGCATTATTTCTTTGGCTTGAATGACTTTTATCAAAATTACCCTTTGAAATTTAATTCATTTGCTTTACAGGTTGCCAAATCGCTCGCCTAACCATTGGTAGAGTTTTTTGTTTTTCTAAGAATAATCCTGCTAAGTTTGCGACCAATGGGGCAAATATTATTATAGTCCTATTTAATAACAAAATTAACATAGCCATGACTTATATAGAGCCAGCACCCTTGCAACAGGAAAATCCACTTGAATCCATGATGCAACGGTTCGATGTGGCCTTTAAATTGCTCAATATCTCTCCGGAGATGTATGATATTCTGATGGTGCCCCGTAAACAAGTGGTTGTGGGCTTACCCGTTACCATGGACGACGGTTCCGTTAAAGTGTTCGAAGGCATCCGCGTGGTTCACTCCACCATTTTAGGTCCATCCAAAGGTGGCATTCGCTTCGATATGGGGGTGACGATGGACGAGGTAAAGGCCTTAGCTGCCTGGATGACCTGGAAATGTGCCGTGGTTGATATTCCTTACGGCGGAGCCAAAGGTGGTATTCGATGTAATCCTCGCGAGATGTCAGCCGGAGAAATCGAGCGGCTGATGCGGGCCTATACCGGAGCCATGCTCGACGTTTTCGGCCCCGACCGCGATATCCCCGCCCCCGACATGGGCACGAGTGAACGCGAGATGGCCTGGCTGATGGATGAATATTCCAAAGCCTACGGCATGACCGTAAACGGCGTTGTAACGGGCAAACCGCTGGTATTGGGTGGTTCGCTGGGCCGCAAGGAAGCCACGGGCCGGGGCGTAATGACTGCCGCTATTTCGGCCATGGAAAAACTTCGCATTAACCCCTACCGGGCCACAGCCGCGGTGCAGGGTTTTGGGAATGTAGGTTCACATGCGGCTGCTTTATTACAGGAACGCGGTGTCAAAGTAGTAGCCATCAGTGATGTAACTGGAGCGTATTACAACGAAAATGGGCTGGACATTGAGAAAGCCATGCAATACCGCGACCAGCATAAAGGACAACTTGAGGGCTTTGAAGGGGCTACGAAAATTTCCAATGAAGAGTTACTGGCTCTTCCTGTGGATGTACTCGTTCCAGCCGCCAAAGAAGACGTAATCACCGATGATAATGCTGGTAGCATTCAGGCCAAATTGATCGTGGAAGGAGCCAACGGCCCGACTTCTGCCAGTGCTGATGAAATTATCAATGATAAAGGCATCATGGTAGTCCCTGATATTCTGGCGAATGCGGGTGGAGTAACCGTTTCTTACTTCGAATGGGTACAAAACCGCATCGGTTATAAGTGGACGCTTGACCGGATTAACCGTCGGTCGGATCGTGCCATGAAAGATGCTTTTGATAAAGTATATGCTACGTCACAGGAATACAATGTTTCCATGCGAATTGCGGCGTATATGGTAGCCATTAAGAAAGTAGCCGATACGTATAAATTCCGGGGTGGGTATTAATCCCTATCCTTTCGTAACTTAAATTAGAGCCTTGCCCGTAAAGGGGCGAGGCTTTTTTTATACCCATCCACCTATCATGAAATCATTTCTGGACTACGCGTCAGCGTTCATGCCTTTATCTGCCGAATCTGTACAGGCCATTGACCAGATAGCCTGGCGACGAAACCTCCCTAAACGAACGATTCTTCAGCGAGCGGGTGACATCTGCCCTTATTTCCATTTCATTGAAAAAGGCGTCGGCCGGGTCTATTATTACCATAATGAACAGGAAATAACCGCCTGGTTAGGCTTCGAAGGTCAGATCATCAGTGCCATTGATAGTTTTTTCACCGGAAAGCCAACGGATTACTGGATTGAAATACTGGAAGACGCCCAGATCTGTTCGATTTGCAATACAGATATTGACTGGTTATTCACCCATTTCCCAGAAACCGAGCGGCTGGGCCGTCTGATGATTACGGAAAATTATCTTCGTCTGGATGAACGCATGAAGCTTTTCGCCTTTCATACCGCCGAACAGCGATATGAAATTCTACTTCGTCAGTTTCCTGATATTCTGCAACGGGTTTCACTCCGTTACATTGCTTCTTACCTGGGCATCACTCAGGTAACCCTTAGCCGCATACGAGCAGAGTTTCGGCAGTGATTATTTAACATTTGTAAAAGGATTGTAACCCCCAAAGCATGAGTTTTGAGTCGTTCAATAACGCTCTACCTTCATGCTAGTCTACATCTTTTTAGTATTTGGTTTTTGTTTTATTCTGGAAAGAATGCTCCCTGGCTGGAAGCTTCCAGAGGTTCCAACCTGGACCGTTCGGGTACTAGGGGTTAACTTTATTCAACTCGGTGTTGTAACCCTGGCAGGGTATACCTGGGAAAAGTGGTTATCTGCTTGGAGTGTTCTACATGTATCGTCTTACATCGGCAATGTTGGAGGCGGTGTCTTGGCTTATTTTATTGCAACATTCGTATTTTACTGGTGGCATCGCTGGCGACATACCAATGATTTTCTGTGGCTGCATTTCCATCAAATCCATCACAGTCCTCAACGGCTGGAGGTAATTACTTCCTTTTACAAACACCCGCTGGAAATGACCGTCAATTCTATCATTGGCAGTTTATTGGTATACACCTTTCTGGGGCTTTCGATGGAAGCAGGAGCTATTTATACGCTTTGTACGGCTTTAGGAGAATTTTTTTATCACACCAACGTCCGAACGCCTCAGTGGATTGGTTATGTTTTTCAAAGACCCGAAATGCATCGCATCCATCATGAGTATAATAAACACACCAATAATTACGGCGATATTGTCTGGTGGGATATGCTTTTCGGCACGTATGAAAATCCCAAAGAATTCAAGACCTCCTGCGGTTTCGATCCAGAAAAAGAAGAACGGCTACTAGATATGATTAAGTTTAAAGATGTGCATAAAGAATGATTACTAAACTCAATCCAATGGTATTATTAGCTTTTCTGTAAAACTAAAAAAGCCCGTCTTCGAAAGGAGACGGGCTTTTTTAGTACTTAAGCTACTTAAACTTTGATCTCTACGTCAACACCTGAAGGAAGTTCCAACTTCATCAGGGCGTCTACCGTTTTAGCTGAAGTCGAGTAGATATCAACTAAACGTTTGTACGTACAAAGCTGGAATTGCTCGCGAGCTTTTTTGTTAACGTGAGGTGAACGCAGTACGGTATAGATTTGCTTATCAGTAGGCAAGGGGATAGGACCACTTACCACAGCACCCGTAGCCTTAACGGCTTTCACGATGCGTTCAGCCGATTTGTCCACTAAATTGTGGTCAAATGACTTGAGCTTAATGCGAATTTTTTGGCTCATCAGAGTTAATAACTGGTTCGTTAAAAAATGCGTTTCCGCAAACCCTTCGCCGAAAGAACCATTTACTCCGGCAGGGAAGTCTTGGTTTGGTTGTTGGTTATTAGTTGTTAGATTTTAGTACTATCAACTAATAACCATTAACTATCAACTAAAAATTATAAGCCTTTTGCTTTCTTCACTACTTCTTCCGCAATGTTTTGTGGAACGAATTCGTAGTGAGAGAAGGTCAAGTTAGCCGTGGCACGACCTGAAGACATCGTACGCAGATCCGTTACATAACCGAACAGTTCTGACAGAGGTACATCGCCTTTGATTACCTGAGCACCGTTACGAGTATCCATACCTTTCATGATACCACGACGACGGTTCAAGTCACCCGTGATAGGTCCGGTGTACTCATCTGGAGTCAATACTTCAACGGCCATGATAGGTTCCATCAGTTTCGCACCAGCGGAACGAGCTGCCTCTTTGTAACCCAGACGAGCAGCCATTTCGAATGACAGCGAATCTGAATCGACATCGTGGAAAGAACCGTGGTACAGACGAACTCGCATAGAATCCATTTGGTAACCAGCCAGAGGACCATTTTTCATAGCCTCTTCGAAACCTTTCTGGATCGCAGGAATGAATTCCCGGGGGATCGTACCACCCACGATTTCGTTCACAAATTCCAGACCTGGCTTACCATCTTCCCGTGGCCCGATTTCGAATACGATATCGGCGAATTTACCACGACCACCCGTTTGTTTCTTGTAAACCTCACGGTGTTCAGCACTCTTCGTCAGAGCTTCTTTGTAAGCTACCTGAGGAGCACCCTGGTTTACTTCCACTTTGAACTCACGACGCATACGGTCAATGATGATCTCCAAGTGAAGCTCACCCATACCACGCATAATCGTCTGACCTGTTTCTTCGTTGGTTTCAACTTTCAACGTAGGATCTTCTTCGATCAGTTTTGTGATCGCTTTAGAGAAGTTATCCTGATCAGCCGATTTCTTAGGCTCGATGGCATAACCGATAACGGGATCTGGGAAATCCATGGATTCCAGAATGATTGGGTTCTTCTCATCAGAAAGGGTATCTCCCGTTTTGATGTCTTTGAAACCAACTACTGCACCAATATCACCAGCCGCTAAACGATCGATTGAGTTTTGCTTGTTAGCGTGCATCTGGAAGATACGAGAGATACGCTCTTTGTTTCCTGAACGCGTGTTCAGAACGTAAGAACCAGCCTCCAATACACCAGAGTAAGCACGCACGAAACACAGACGACCTACGTAGGGATCCGTAGCAATTTTGAATGCTAAACCTGCGAAAGGATCCGCTTCCGTTGGGTGACGAACTACTTCAGCATCCGTGTTAGGGTTTGTACCAACGATTGCTTCTTTGTCCAGCGGAGAAGGCATCAGAGCCATCACGTAGTCAAGCATCGTTTGTACCCCTTTATTTTTGAATGAAGAACCGCACAACATAGGTACGATTTTCATTTCGATCGTAGCGGCACGAAGAGCAGCCAGGATTTCATCTTCAGAGATCGACTCAGGATCTTCGAAGTATTTTTCCATCAGCGTTTCGTCGTATTCAGCTACTGCTTCGAGTAATTTCTCGCGGTATTCAGTAGCTTCTTCCAGCATATCTTCAGGAATGGGGACCACTTCGAAGGTCATACCTTTGTCAGCTTCATTCCAGATGATACCACGGAAGTTTACCAGGTCAACTACGCCACGGAAACCATCTTCCGCACCGATAGGCAATTGCAGAGGTACTGCATTGCTACCCAGCATTTCTTTTACTTGCTTCACTACATTCAGGAAGTCAGCACCTGAACGGTCCATTTTGTTAACGAAACCGATCCGGGGAACTTTGTAGTTATCGGCCAGACGCCAGTTCGTCTCAGACTGAGGCTCAACGCCGTCAACTGAGCTGAAAAGGAATACCAGACCATCGAGTACACGTAATGAACGGTTTACTTCTACCGTAAAGTCAACGTGACCCGGAGTATCGATGATGTTGATGTGATAAGAGTTATCACGATACTTCCAGTTTACTGTCGTAGCAGCGGAAGTAATGGTAATACCACGCTCCTGCTCCTGCTCCATCCAGTCCATGGTAGCAGCACCATCGTGTACTTCACCGATTTTGTGGCTAACACCCGCATAGTAAAGAATACGCTCCGTAGTGGTCGTTTTCCCGGCATCAATGTGGGCGGCAATACCAATGTTTCGAGTGAATTTTAAATCTCTTGCCATTATTGGTTTTTGATTGTGTTTGTTTCCGTACGGATCCCTTGGCTGCCGGGAATTTCGAGAACTAACGAAATTTTACAGTCCGGCAATCGGGGTGCAAAAATAGACGAATTATTAGAAAAATACTAGTGCTAATTCAAGGTAATTTTTTGGCTCATTGGAAGTTAACTTTTATTTCTGCCCGAAATACTGATTTTCGGGCATTGAGCCGGGACATTGCAGATACGCTGGGGGTCATTATCGTAATAACGCGAAGCTCCTCCAGATCATTCCCATTCTGTATAATTTTATTTACCAGTCACTTACCTTCCAACTTTTCGGGGTAAGGTATTTAGGCTACTTTAACAAGTCCTTAACATGAAAGGGTTTGACATCGTAGCATTTTTTTATCTTTTTTGCGAGTCTTTTTACAACAGTGAATCCATTTCGCTAAACCTTACCACACAATTATGAGAAAAATTTGGGTAATGCTGGCTCTGTCCACAGCCGTAATGACCAGCTCCTGCGTGAGCAAGAAAAAAGCCCGGGCCCTGCAAACCCAGGTCAACGACCTCCAGGCCGAAAACGCCCGCCTGGCTGAACGCATCCGCGTCGAACTCGGCGACTGCCAGCAAAAGTCCGCTTCCCTGCAGGCTCAACTCGATTCCAAAAACTCCGAACTCTCGGCTAAATCTGCCCGCGTCAAAGAAGTCGAAGATCAACTCGACTACCTCAAACGAACCAACGCCGGGCTCCTCGACCGCATGGCCGATCTCTCCATCGTTTCCAAACAGGGGGCCGAGTCCATCAAACGTTCCCTGGAAGCCATCGATCAGCAGAGTAAATACATCCAGAGCCTCAACTCTTCCATTCAACGCAAGGACTCTTTGAACATGACCCTGGTCATGAACCTCAAGCGGTCCCTGGCCAATGTCAATGATGAGGACGTGGAAGTACAAGTGAAAAAAGGAGTCGTTTACGTTTCCATCTCCGATAAACTCCTCTTTGCTACCGGTCAGTCCAATGTCAATGCCCGGGCTGAGGAAGTCTTAGGAAAAGTAGCCCGGGTCATCAACGATCACAGCGAGCTCGAAGTCATGGTGGAAGGCCACACCGATGCCGTCCCCATCGCTACCGAAGTCAACAAGGATAACTGGGACTTGAGCGTACGCCGGGCCACTTCCGTGGTACGCCTGCTGCAAAGCAAGTTCAAGGTCGATCCCGCTCGTTTGACCGCCGCCGGCAAGGGTGAGTACGAACCCAAGGACTCTAACAAGAGTGCGGCTGGACGTAAAGTCAACCGCAGAACCGAGATTATCCTCACTCCACGTCTGGATGAGTTCTTCCAGTTGCTGGAGAAAAAATAAGGCATTCCTTGAAGAAGGATACACGTGAAAACCCCGGCTCACCAGGAGTGAGCCGGGGTTTTTTATGACCGCTCCTCTTATTCAGACCCAACTTGACCGCCTCTGGGTAAGAGGCGGTTTTTCTTACCTCTCATTCATTCTACCTACCAGCCAGACGAGCATCCATTGCGTCTGGTTAAGAAGCGGTCTTGTTACCCTTTTATTTATCTTCTTCTCCCGGCCAGACGCGATAAAGTCGCGTCTCTACAGAGGGAATTAGAAACTTTTCAACATCGTTATTCGAATCCCAGACTTAGGTAAAGCGGTTACCCCGTACCGGGTACTTGTTTGAAAGTGCTTCTGATTCTCTTCTTTCTTATGAAATAGATTCCAGGAACTTAAAGCCATAGTTAAGGCCCCTAAACTTACGTTTGCCCAAGAGAGTATTTCCTGATGCCGATTTGTGTAGTATACTTCGGTGAGTGTACCATAGCAGCCCCCGCAAATCATATTCTTCATATCCACATACTTACCATCAATTTTATAAGCTGTACCTAAAGGCTCTGGCCGATTGATTAATCCTAATACTATTTCCCCTGCTCCAGATAACATTCCTATTGCTGGTATCCATTTATCATTACTTCCTGTTTGAAGCTGATGTATATTCAAAGCACTTATTCCCAGACTTAGCCCCCCTGCAATCCCGGAACTAATTCCGTACGCAGTTGAAATACGATTTCGAGATACGTACTCACTGGAACCATAACTAAAATAACTCGGCTGAATCATCGCACATTCCTCTTCCGTTAATCCTGATTGCTGAATCCATTCTTTCACTTCCGGCATATCCATGTCCTGAATATAATCATATTGATGCCGGGCGTTTATTCGCTCGGCTACTTCCCGGCCCGCGGTTTGCTCAATCAGATACCCTACCGCACAGATGGCTCCGTCGCGATCAATAAAACAGGGGCGACGTTCGTCAGGATGATCGTAGTTTTTAGGGAACCGCCCTTCATCCCGATACTGCTGTAACAATTCCAGCATCTGCTTTCGCTTTTTTTGGAGATTTTCAGGCAGGTAACTGACATTACGAGAACGCAGTTTTGTGGTCACGTAAGCCAGATGGGTTTCAATTCGAAAGGTTTCCGAAGTCTGGTTATCCGGGCAACGGCCAAACGTTTCGAGGTAACTCTCGTCGCCAATGACAGCATTAATAGGTTGAACCTGTTTTTGGGTAGAGGCGAGCGTCATACCCAGGAAGGCTGCTATGCCCATAAAGCAAAGCATGGTGAAAACTTTCATGGTAGGTAAGGTTATGGAAGGACCATCTAAAGACCCCAGGTTCTTTCCAAAGGTTGGAACGCAGGCGATTACCCTATAAAATAAATTGGTTTTAACCCTTTGAACTAAACACAAACGCCTACCTTTGTTCTACTGATCGCATAAAGGGGTGCCCTACCCAACGGGCTGAGATCATACCCATTGAACCTGATACGGATAATGCCGTCGAAGGGAAAGCGTTGAAAATTCAGCATGTACTGTCAATAGTCCGCCGAATTTTTCACATCATCCATCGTTTCATTTACTAGTATTACTGAACCCAGACGGGATTCAGCCCCTTTACCTGTCGCTTGGCGTTACATCCTATGCATGCGACTTTTATTACTTCCGCAAGAAGCACAACGGCCTTCCTTAGAGTCCTGCTGTGCGGTCTTTTCTTTCTTTCCTTCACCACTTATGCCCAGAAAAATAGTACCGGAACGGTTATCGATGCTGCCGACCGACAGCCTTTACCCGGTGCTAGTGTTCGGGTCATTGGAACCCAGCGAGGCATAACAACGAAGTCCGACGGTACTTTCTCCTTAAGTAATCTTCCCGCTACTGCTCAAACGCTGGAGGTTAGTTACCTTGGTTACGAAAAACAACGCGTTAATCTGGATCCGTCACAACCACTTCAGATTGCATTGGTTCGTAGTTCGTACATGGCCGATGAAGTCGTGGTTTCAGCCACACGGGCCAATCAGCGGACGGGTATGGCTTTCACCAACGTCGGTGGAGAAGAGATTCAGAAGCAGAACTTGGGACAGGATTTACCCGTGTTATTGAATTTTCAGCCTTCTCTGGTCAGTACAAGCGAAGCTGGAGCGGGTATTGGCTATACGGGCTTTCGCATTCGCGGTTCGGATGCCACCCGCATTAACGTAACCTTGAATGGTATTCCTTATAATGATGCCGAAAGTCAGGGTTTGTTCTGGGTAAACATGCCCGATTTTGCCAGTAGTACCACCAGCATTCAGATTCAGCGGGGGGTGGGAACTTCTACTAACGGAGCAGGTGCTTTCGGAGCGACCGTAAACGTACAAACCAATGAATTTCGCAAGGATGCTTACGCCGAAACGAATCACAGCGTCGGTTCTTTTCATACCATCAAAAATAATGTTCTGGTTGGTTCCGGCCTGATTAACGGCAAGTTTACCGTTGATGCTCGTTTATCCCGACTTACTTCCGATGGATACATTGACCGGGCGGGCTCTAATCTCAAATCGTTTTATCTGTCAGGGGCTTACTTTGGCAAGAAATCGTTCGTTCGTCTGAATGTTTTCTCCGGTATTGAAAAAACCTATCAGGCCTGGAATGGCGTACCTGAAGCGTTGCTAACAACCAATCGGACGTATAACGAATTTACTTACGATAATCAGACAGATAACTATCAGCAGGATAACTATCAGTTGCTCAGCTCCCATCAGTTGAGCCGTAACTGGACCTTCAATTTCAACCTGCATTACACCAAAGGCCGTGGGTATTTCGAGGAATACAAGCCTAAGCAAAACCTAAGCGATTACGGTTTATTACCCGTAGTCATTGGTGGAGTTACGATAGACACTACGACGTTGATTCGTCGGAAATGGCTGGATAATGATTTCTACGGGACGGTCTTCTCCTTTGATTATGATTCCTTCAAAAAGCTGAAAGTGAACATTGGTGGGGGCTGGAATAAGTACACCGGCAAACATTTTGGGGAAGTCATCTGGGCCCGTTTTGCGAGTAACTCTAACATTCGTACGCGTTATTACGAAGACGACGCTAGTAAAACCGATCTTAACTTTTACGCCAAAGCGTATTACCAGTTAACCGAACAACTCAATGTCTTTGCGGATGCTCAATTCCGAAAAGTAAATTATGATTTTTACGGGATTGGAAGCCTCGGTCAAAACACGCAGCAACAGGCGGCTCTTCGTTTCTTCAATCCTAAACTTGGACTGAATTATCAGATCAATGAGCATCACTCCGCTTATGCCTCCTTTAGCGTAGCTCACCGGGAACCTAACCGCGACGATTATACGCAATCTACGATTCAGAGTCGCCCCAAAGCGGAAGGGTTGCAAGATTGGGAAGCTGGGTATCGATACCAGTCCGGGAAGCTGGCTTTGAATGTAAATGGCTATTACATGAATTACCGCGATCAGCTTGTATTAACTGGAAAGCTGAATGACGTAGGAAGCCCTACGCGAACGAACGCGGGCAAGAGTTACCGCTCTGGTATTGAAGTAGAAGGAGCGTTTCAATTCACGAAAACACTTACGCTGAATGCAAACGCAACTTTTAGCCGGAATAAAATCAAGACGTTTACGGCTTATTACGATAATTACGATGTGTACGACGCATTGGGTCGTCCTACCCAAACGCAGGCTACTTTCAATAATACGGACATCTCATTTTCTCCTAATGTCATTGCCGGTGGACAGTTACTGTGGAAGCCCGTTACAAACCTGGAATTAGGCTGGCTGGCGAAGTACGTAGGGAAACAATATCTGGATAATACGCAGGATGAAAACCGCAAGTTAACCAGTTACTTCACAAACGATGTTCGGGCGATTTATAGCATTAAGCCCAAATTTGTGAAGGAAATAAACCTGAGTTTACTGCTCAATAACGTTTTCAATAGACTTTATGAATCGAATGGCTATACGTTCAGCTATACATCAGAAGGACAGTTTACTACTGAAAATTATTACTATCCACAAGCCGGATTTAACTTCCTGGCGGCAATAGGAATCAAGTTCTAACGTCCATTTATCCAATCCATAAAAAAAACCGGTAAGCAAGCCTACCGGTTTTTTTTATGGATTGGATAAACAGCCTCTCTTAAGAGAAAGATTTGTTAACATCCGATTTTGCGTCAGCGTACGTATGACGAACATCATCAGCAAAATCCTCAGCTTTCGCCTGTGCTTTTCCTTTCAGTTCAAATGCTTTGTCGCGAGCTTCATCTGCGTAATCTTCCAGGTTGTCTTTACCAGCCTGAATTTCATCCAGCATCTTGGTTGCCCAATCGTTAATGAAACGCTTTACGCTTTTGAAATTTTTACTGCCTTTTTCAGGAGCAACTACGATTCCAATCAGTACGCCTACCGCTCCGGCAGCTGCGTATCCTAATAAACTGTTTTTAGCCATGGTTGAATGGTTTTACCTTGAATTAACTCGAATGATATGTTTAGTTTTTCAAGTCTTTCTTTACATCATCAAACGTATTTTCAACGTCTGATTTGAACGATTTCCAGTCGCGTTTCAAACCGCCTTTGAGTTCGTCCATATCGTCTTCGATTTTGTCTTTACGTTTTTCGAGACGGTCTTTTCGGGCTTCCCAGCGAGCTTTCTCTTCGCCCTTGGTTTCATCAATTCTTGCGTTAATCTGTTTCAGCTCGGCATCAATGTTATCTCGTTGAGCTTCCATACGAGCCATGAATTCCCGCTCCTCGCCTTTCAATTCAGCATTTACTTCCGCTTTCTTGGCTGCTGCATCATTTTCTGCCTCTGCCAGATCTTTGTTAATTTCAGCCTTTTCTTCACGAGCGTCTTCCTGAGCTTCGGCTAAATCTTCACGAGCACTTTTTGGTTTTTCTTCGCAGGAAGTGAGCGTAAAAGCACTCACCAGCAAAGCAGCACTAATGGTCATCAAACTCTTTTTCATGGCAAAAAATAACGTAGGTTGGAATGAATGATAATGACAGGTTGAAAAGATAATTTTAATAATTAATAAAACGTAGGTTGGATTATAAATTTCAATTGTAGGTTGATGTACTGAATAAATGATTGGTTGAACGTGGTGATAAATTTCAAGTTTTGTCTCAGGTTGACGAACGGGTTATTAAAATCAAAAAGTGATACCAAACGAATAACAAGGTGCTTTTTGGGGAAAAAATTCCCACTTTTCTTTCTATTTATTACCTTAACTTACTTTTCGTTGACTGCTATACACGGTCAAGACTCAATTTCCCAGAGCTGTTACTACTTAATACAAACGAAAGAGCCGGACTTTCGCCCGGCTCTTCACTATACATTGGGAAAGGGTTATTGCAACAAATACGCCTTAAAATCGGCGAAAGTGGTAGTCATCGGTGTGGCTACTTTAGGTTTGTCCAGTAACTCCGCCAGACGCTCTGGTACGGGTAAAGTCGTTCCTAAGGTTGCTTCCATCGTTGGAAGGAATTTAGCGTAATGAGCAGTCGACAGGAACACACCCGTTACGTCCTCATTCATTTCAGCAACCACGTCTTTCAGTCCCTGGTAAGCAATGGCAGTGTGCGGACAAACGAGGTAAGCCGTGTTTTCGTACACCCGACGAATGGTATCCTGCGTTTTCGCATCGTCATACCACACACCCGTAACCAGATCTTTTACGCTTTCCCAATCGCCACCCCCCAAGAGTAATAAACGGGGGAAGTTACTGGGGTTACCCACGTCCATCGCGTTAGAAATCGTTTCCTGCGAAGGTTTTGGTTCAAAGGTACCCGTTGCCAGATAGTCAGGAACGATGTGATTGCTATTCGTAGCGGCAATAAATTTGCGAACGGGCAGACCCATCCGATACGCAATAATCCCCGCCGAAAGATTACCAAAATTACCACTAGGCACACAGAACACTAAGGGTTTACCCAAGTGTTTCAGGCGGGCGTAGGCATTGAAGTAATAAAACGACTGCGGAATCAAGCGGCTGATATTAATGGAATTAGCCGAAGCCAGATTGAACTTCGCTCGTAAATCAGCGTCCAGAAATGCTTCTTTTACCAGTCGCTGGCAATCATCAAACGTACCGTCTACTTCCAGAGCCGTTACGTTGGCTCCAAGCGTGGTTAACTGCTTTTCCTGAATGTCAGAAACTTTTCCACTGGGGTAAAGAATCGTTACTTTGATACCGGGTGTTTGGTAAAAACCCTGAGCAACGGCACCACCCGTATCGCCCGAAGTAGCCACCAGAATATGAATTTCCTTCGCTGATTTTTCCAGGAAGTACGACATCAGTGAAGCCATAAAGCGACCACCAAAATCCTTGAACGCCATGGAAGGACCGTGGAATAATTCCAGCACATAGGTGTCAGGTTCCACCGCAACGACGGGAGCATCAAAGGTAATGGACTGGTCAATGATTCGCTTTAAATCCGCTTCCGGGATATCATCACCAATTAATGCTTTTGAAACCTCCAGAGCAATCTCGGTTAAGGACAGATTCTGAATATTCTCAAAAAACGAAAGAGGAAGCGTGGGAATATGGTCGGGCATATATAGACCATTATCAGGGGGAAGTCCCCGGAAAACAGCCTCTTCAAGACTAACGTCTGGACTCTGGTGTTTGGTGGAATACAGATTCATCCGAGTTTGCTTTTCATAATCAGTGGAAGTCTAAGTCCTAAGTAATTGGGGTCGGAACTCAACTCGCAGCAGCTTTCATCGAAAGACTTTCCACTGAAACCAGTAACTATTTTAGTATTAGAGCCGCAAAATTCGAGTTTTCCCTCGGGCTTGCCAAATAGAGTTTGGTTTTTTAATGAAACCACCAAGCATACTAACTGTGGATAACTCCGAAACCTGGGGATATCGGGAGTGGGTCAAGCTAGTTACAACCGCTATTTCTTGTTCGTGCACGAATGCGATCGAAGGTCTGTGCTTGGCACGGTAGCTTATGGTAGCAGTCGCTTGGCTCTGCCGAGTGACCACCTGATTGTAGGCCTCTGGCTGGCTGACTCAAAAAGTCTAGGTACCTATAATGCTTATCTGAACCCAATGGTTTTCTATACCACCCGGCCAGAGGCCTATAGCTATTTCGTCACTCGGCTTTGCCGAGTGACTGCGGGTAGATGTTTTTTTCTGTAATGTAGAGACGTGACTTCATCACATCTGGGTAAGAGGCGGTTATCGTTGCTTTTCGAACTTAAACCCTTTACAAAACTGCTTCGGATTGTAGAGCTGGTAATTAACGAATAAGAATACTGCTACCAGCATTTTCTCTGGCAGCAATAACTTGGCTTATATCATTGTATTGTTTTTGAATTTAAAATTCAAATAGCCAGATTCGAATAAACTACAACTTAAAGTGATAACTCAAGGAAATACGGGGCGGAACTAATAAATGTTTATCTGCTATACCAAGCAGAGACATGAAATCCATAAACCGCGTAACTTCCAGTTCAATTTTTTTCTTGTACGAAACGCCTACACTTGGGAAGAAAACACCTCCAACATCGTATTTGAGTTTATACATGCCTAGACCAAGCGAATAAAAGGGCTGTACGGATGAATGACCCAGATAATAGCCAGCCGAGAACTCAAAGGCTTTCAGGAGTTCATTTTCATACATCTTTTTATCATAATTCCATACAGATAGGCCAGTAGTAATATGATACGAAGCTTTTATGAATGCATTGTTGAAATTACGAGGTAAGTTCACTCGAACACTTGTTCCACAAGTAGGATTATTACCCTTACTATTTTCATCAAAATTAAACGTCTCCAAGCTACCCGACAAGCCAATATACCAATCGTATTTATCTTTTACGGGCGTGTATTCTTTGGTTCCATCAAGGGCCTCATTGTATTCATGTAAGTACTGAACCAGCGATTGTGAAGTATACGAAGGCTTTTTTCCTGAAAAATGAGTAGCATCTTTCGTTAGCTCTTTGAGTTGTTGTTCGTATTCAGAAATGTTAGCTTCATAAACAACATTATTATACTGCCTCCTGAAAGTATAATGAACTAATTCTGTCATTACGCCATTTTTCTTTACCCAAAATCGATCTTTATGACCTTCGCTAATGTTTGCGTTATATAAAAATACCGTCCCATTACTCCACAATCGTTGAAGAAATAGATTTTTTAAAACCCGATTGTAAGGTAGCTGCCTATATACAATATCAGGGTAAATAGGGATATAGCTTAGTTGATGAGCATCATATAATTCTCTATTTTTTTCAATAAAGAAAGTAGCTACATCATATGCTGTGTAGATTTTTGCTTCTTGGTCAAGTGAAGTTTTAAAAGCTATTTCAGAAGGGCTATATTCCCAGTTTTTGTAGTCAATAAATCCCTGAACTGTATCTTGTTTAGCAAAAACGACATAACCTTTTTCGTAAGTACGTTGACAAAATCCGGGCATTTTTATTCCTAAAAACAGAAAGATTAATAAAAAAATTTCCCTTTGTATGGGCTTAAACATAGACTTCATATTCATTAGTTAGGTAGAAAATTAAATTCAATTTCACTTGGGAATTAACATATAATATCCACTTCATTTTATTCCCTAAATGTAACGAATACAAAGTTATTTCTTAATTTTTCATTCTATGAAACAAATACACAGTGTTCCTTTTGGCGGTTCTTAATTATGATTTTATAACTCAATCAATCAATTCATAACCAATATGTTATAGTAGGTTTAACACAGAAAGAGCTGGGATTACAAATCGCCGACAAAGTAATTTTTGATTCTAAATACCAAAAAGCTGTTCAAACCTAGTCACGTTGGTGGCAACAACTCAGACTCTATAAGCTTATAGAATCTGCCTCAAAATGTAACTCCATGCTTGCCTCCCCCAATGGTTTTCTATACCACTCGGCCAGAGGCCTATAGCTATTTCGTCACTCGGCAAAGCCGAGCGACTGTGGGTAGATGTTTTTTCTGTAATGTAGAGACGCGACTTCATCACGTCTGGGTAAGAGGCGGTTATCGTTGCTTTTCGAAAGTATAAATCCCTTACAGCCACTTTCGAAAGCAGCGACATAGCCTAGCTATTCCTTCAACAAAAACTGGATGTATTCTTCCGCCAATTCGGGCTGATCAAACCAGTATTCCCGTAGTAACGGAGCGATTTCTAGTTTAATAATCCGCTTATACCATTCCTGAAAAGGCTCCTGCGGATGGGTGAAGTAGCTATGTCCAATGAGATATCCACCGCCCAACTGCCGATCATTGTGGATAACTTCGTTGATAACTTTTATTTTATCCACTAATTTGTGGATAACTCCTGTAGATACGTTCTGATTTTCCAAATGCTTCTGAAAATCAGCTCCAAACTCCGGGGATAAGTCTGCAAAGGCAAAACGACGACGTAAGGCATAATCCACCAATGCCAGCGAACGGTCGGCGGTGTTCATGGTGCCAATCAAATATACATTTGCCGGAACGTAGAAACGCTCTTCCGAATAAGTCAGGGTAATGGCATTTTCGGGACCTCGTTTGTCGCTTTCGATGAGTTGAAATACTTCACCAAAAATCCGACTCAGATTTCCTCGATTAATCTCATCAATGATGAAGACAAAAGGTTGCGTTGACTGACGGGCTCGCTGACAAAATTCATAAAAAACACCGTTACGTAAATAGAAATTTCCGCCGCCGTCCGGGCGAATGCCCTGTAGAAAATCTTCGTAAGCGTAGGACTGATGAAACTGAATCGTTTCGATTCGGCTTTCGTCTTTTTGTTCCAGCAAGGTATAAGCCAGCCGCTTGGCAACAAAGGTTTTGCCTACTCCGGGCGGCCCTTGCAGGATTACATTCTGCTTGTAATGCAAGGCTTCCAGCAACTCCCGGAAACGTTCGTCCGAAAGAAATAACTCAGCCTGAGCATCGGACTGGGTATACGCCGGTATTTCATAGGGAACGTCGGGTTCTTCTACTACTGCTGGCTGGATTACCTCCATCGGAACCGAAGCTACTTTCTCCTGAAGTTGAAGCTCCCGCTGATTCCAGACATAATAGTCGCTTTTCAGACGCTTCAGAAAGGCCAAAGCTGTTTCGTAGGTATGAAAACGCTGCACAGATCCTTCGAAAGAAGGCTTGTTTTGTTCCCCCGACCATAAGCCTGCTTTTAATCCCTCTGCTTCGATAGTAATAAACAAATGGTGACAATGCCGGTGCGAAGAACAGTTTTTAGGAAACAACGCTAACCAGCAGTTGAGCGTACCCATGTTGGTACTGCCCCTAAAATCGACGTGGTGGGTTTTATATTTCTCTATCCCTAGCTCGTCAGCAATCGTTTCGGCAATATCCTGTAGAGTCTGGTGAATTTTTTGGGACTCAATTCGCCGGTAAAAGAGCGTGTATAATAATCGAAAGTATAAATGCTTTCCCTGTTTGCGGTACAGACTAAAGGAATCTTTCTTGGTATGATTAGCCAGGCCATCCACGACATTAACGCCGTATTTCAGAAAGTAATCCGTGTCTTTCCGCTCGATTCGTTCGCGGTAAAAATCCACGTCCTGAGCACTCAGCGGCGGACGCTCTTCCTGAAGCTGATTTAATACTTCGTAACGTAAAAGGTTAATGGGCTGAAAATTCTGGGTAACCTGTTTATAATCTTCCAGTAACTCCTCAACGGTAGCTTTTGGAATCTCATTCAATCGGGAAAATAAAGCCGCATCGTCTGCTTCCAGTGTTTGTAAATACTGAGCAATCTGCTGAATACGCTTAATTTTCTCCTCAATGTCTGTCATTACTTCGTACGCTGATAAAATTGTTCAATCTGATTGCTGAGGTCTACTAACTGATTTTCAGGAAGATTTCCCGAAAAGTATCGTACCTGACCAATCCGTCCCAGCAGACGGTCAATTTCGGACCGCTCCAGTCCACTTTTGGCCGTTAGGGTTTCTTTAAATTCTTCATCCAGTTCGGTAGTAGATATGTTGAATCGCTGTCTTACATACGCCAGCCAGTACTGAATTTTTTTCTCCGCAATCGAGGCGTGATCGGCCTGCTGGTAATATAACTGACCCACCGTCTCTACAAATTCTAGCGATTTATTTTTGACGGGTTCAATCACCGGAATGACCCGTTGGCGGCGTTTACTTTCAAAAATCATGAATAATCCCAGCCCTGCCAGGGTGAGGTAATAAGCCCAGGTCAGGCTTGGGGTGGTGAAGAGAAAACGTAACAAACTTTGTTCACCTTCGCGGCCCTGTTTACTGTATTCATCGTAATAAATCGGCAGGTTAGGTAAATACGACAAAGCTCTAAAGGCGTAATTATCCGAACCCTGTTTTAATACATAATAGTTCGTAAAGACTTCAGGAGCCGAATGCAGGAATAGCTCGCCCTTCCCCAGCCGAAAATGCAGAAAGTTATACTGCCCGTGCTGGTTTACCCCCAAAGCTGTTCCCATTCGGGTAGAGTCCGTGGTAATAAAATGGTTTTCAGCCGTTTCTTTTTCCATGACATACCCCTGCCCTACCTGAGCAAACACTGGGTTTAGAAAATTAATGGTCATCGTATCCAGCCGAAACCGGTTGTAAAACGACTCCTGACTTTCTTCTGCCTCCTGCTGGCTCTGATACGCCCGATTGAAATCGATCAGGTTATGCGTCCCCGTTTTCAGGTGAAGTGTATCGAGAATGGCTTTCGGGAAACTGTTCGCCGATAAAAACACGACATTACCCCGCTTGATAAATCGGAATAAAGCTCGAATATCGGGCGTTTCAAACGTAGAATTCTCGTTGATATACAGATAGGTACTTCGCAGCGGCCACTCGTTTTCCTTTTCCAAATTATAAAAAGGAACCCGTACTGATTTAACCGGCTGGCTGGGGAAAAGGCCGGGTAATAAATCAAAAATAGCTTCAGCGGCAAAGGGTATTTTTTGGTCATTACGGTACGTACGCGTCCAGTCAATGGGGCGAGGGCGGAAATATTCTACTGCGATGAACAGAGCCACAATGCCCAGCAGAATGAGGCTAAATTTGGAATTTTTCAGTTTCATCATTCTTACTGAGTTACGGGTTTGAAGGAATCAAACTCCCGCTTTATTTCCTGATACCGTTCTTCATTAATGGGAAAGTCGCCGTACCAAACGTACTCAAACGAAGAGGTTAACTGC
Organism: Siphonobacter sp. SORGH_AS_0500; assembly: GCF_031453245.1. Classification (NCBI taxonomy): domain Bacteria; kingdom Pseudomonadati; phylum Bacteroidota; class Cytophagia; order Cytophagales; family Cytophagaceae; genus Siphonobacter; species Siphonobacter sp. SORGH_AS_0500. The sequence continues at coordinate 529,946 of NZ_JAVIYT010000001.1, read as the reverse complement.
TCGAAGCGACTGCGTACGGAAGGTTCCGTTATTTCGTAGACGTAAGTGCGGTTCGTCTTGTTGATCTGCCAGCCAATTAACTCCTGATCTGTCAGGGTTTTGAGGGCACGCAGGTATAATAATCGCACGGCCAGCCGGAAATTTCGCTGGCTACTGGCTTCTTCAATGGCTTCCTGAAAATTAATGGCGTGAATGTCCTCGTAAAGCGTATCATACGGCAAAGCAACACCGTCGGATTTTCGTTTGAAAAGCCCCATTTTATCCATGCCGATCAATTTATAGATTACAAAAACAACGATAGCAGCAATAAAGGCTATCTGAATCCATTCGCGACCGGTGCGGGTAGTAGAACTATAAAGAAAGTCAAATAACCAACTTAGAAAACGCTGCCAGATTTCATCCAGAAAACCCGTCGGTGGTTCAGGATCATAGCTGTATTTGTAATCGCGGGAGGTAGTAATGTCTTTCCAGAGTTCAGCATTCGGCTGACGCAAAGCCGGACGAGCCGCTTCTACCGGAAGGACTTTCTTTCCAACCCCCAGTGAATCGCTGCCCGACTGAGCCCAAACGGACTGAGTAACGATTATAAAAAATAGTATTAAACGTCTCATTTGTTCAATTATCTGTTTTCAGTTTACGGTTTTCAACTGAGCATTAACCCTAGCGTAACTTGTGCCGAACTCCGTGCAACTCTGCGGTTAAGCCATAGGATATACAGCACCTAACCTCCATTGAAAACCATAAACTGAATATTACTCTTCTTCATCGCGTCTGGTTTGGATACCAATCTGACTGATTTCTTCCATTAAGCCAATGCCTTCTTTCTTCTCCACCAAAGAGAAATATTGAAAACCGAGAGCAACATCTACTAATCCGCCCAGAATGGCTGCACCGCCAACCGAAATAATGGACGTTAACATCATAATCCATTGCAGGTTCTCTCCCAATACTTTCAATCCCTGAAGAAACATAATTAGGTACATAGGAACGGATAAAATCGCTCCCAGAAAACTCGCGGCAATGGTTACCAGAATCCGAATTCCGAACGTCGACAGTCCATCGCTCCAGCTAAGCTGAGCCAGTTCCTGCGAACGCTGCAAGGACCCAATGGGCGATAAATCTTCCTGCACCATACTGATGGTTCCCATACTGAAGACGGTATAGGGATAGACCACGGGTAGAAAGCAGAGAATGGCTCCCAGCAACAGACTCAAGCCATATAGAATATACATTCCTAAGGCAGGAAGTAGTTTACGGGAAACCACCCGCCAGATGTCAGCGGGCTCAATGGGGCCGTCTGTGTTGAGGTATTGAACGAGGTACGTGCTCACCACCAGCGACATCACGATGTGTGCCAGTAGATTGAAAAACATACTCAGCAGGTATTCTATCCCCCAGCCCGCCGTACTGAAGGAGGAAGCCATGCCGTAGCGATCACTCGCCAGGCTGAAAAGCTGGGACTGAAACAAGCCCGTAGCAATGCCCGAAATCAGAGAAAACGGAGCCGCAAAGTAAAGCAAAACGGGTCCCAGCGTACGCAGGTTTTGAAAAGTGAACTGGAACGTAACGTTGATAATTTCACTAAAATCTCGCTCTTCGCGAAGTCGGATCGGACGCATGTTTCAGGTAGGTAATTAAGGTAGAAGATTATCGGTTTACCTGAGCCTTGCGGTTCAGTTGAATGGGATACCAGACAAAATACCAAAGTATAAAGCAAGCCGAAAGGGTTATGATCAGAATGCTAACCAAGGGATATAAAGGTTGCCGAGTAACAAAGCCTTCAAGAAAGCCCGCGGTTATGAAAATCGGCATCAGGCCAATGGCAATTTTCATTCCCTGTCGGGCTCCCCGCTGAAAAGACTCCCAGCGGGAATACGTTTTCGGGAAAAGGATGCTATTACCGATGGTTAACCCGGCACAGCCCGCAATGATAATAGCCGAGATTTCCAGCGTTCCGTGAATCCAGACGGTTAATAAGGCATCCCGAATCACGCCTTGCTGAAACAGAAAAGTAAAAAAAGCCCCGAGCATTACTCCATTTTGAAATAAAACGTAAACCGTTCCCACCGAAAACACGATGCCGTACACAAAAGCCGCAAACGCCACCCGAATGTTATTGATCGTGATGGTCAGAAACGAAACCGTCATTTGCTGGGACTTATAGACGGCCATCGGGTCGCCCTTCTGAATATTATCGAGGGTCATATTAACATACCCATCCCCCAAAATCAGACGAACAAAACTTTCGTCGTATAAACTCGAAACCGTACCCAGAATTGTCGCTGCAAAGAAAAACAGGAAAGCATAGAGCAGTTGTCGCTGGGAGTTATAGAAGAGGAAAGGCAGTTCATAGGCCCAGAAGCGAAACAGGCGATTACTCTTTTCCTTCCGATTGGCGTAAATTTTCTGATGAAACCGCGTTGCCAGCGTGTTGAGGTAACGCGTCACCGGCGAGTCCGGGTAGAAGGTACGGGCATATGACAGATCGTCTGTCAACTCAATGAACTGCTCGGCCAGCTCATCAGGATTCTGGGTACGATCTTCTTCGTAGTGTTTCCACTTTTCCGTATTCTGTTTGATAAAAACTGCTTCCCGCATAAGAATCCAGCGAAAGACCTGTGATAAGAGTAAAGTATTTGGCCTTCGAGCCAAATTAGCAAAAACTTTTTCGTAATTCGCTCTTCGCTCAGTGATACTGTTTAGAGTTTTGCATTTTGTGTTTAGCGTTCAGTATAAATTGTTAAACAAAGGAAAGTGTACTTAAACCATAGAGAGATCATCATTAACTCTCTGCTCTAAATCCCAAACGCTCAACGCTACCCATGAATCCGACCATTGCTTTTCAGACGAATCAGAACGTTACCCTGGAATTTCTTCCCGCCAGCATCGGCGACCGCATACTGGCCTTTCTTCTTGACTCGCTCATCATGGGAGCCTGGGTGTTGCTGGGTTCTTTACTGATTGGGAAATTGATCGGCGGTAAGATTATGGACAGCAACCTGACCATCAGCCTGTATCTTCTATTCATTGCTTTACCCGTTATGTTTTACAGTCTCCTTTCGGAGGTTTTCATGAATGGACAATCCATTGGCAAGAAAGTATTGGGGCTACGGGTGGTTCGGGTGGATGGAACGCCGACTACCATCAGCGATTATCTGCTTCGCTGGTTGTTACGCCTCGTGGATGTTTGGGTGCTTTCAGGGATGATTGGGCTGGTTACCATGGCCATTTTCAGTGGTCAACGCCTCGGCGACCGGGCAGCTAAGACGGCAGTGGTGAAGCTTCGAGCTCCTGTCAAGCTGGGTGATTTGCTGCCTACTCAAAACGAGTACCCAGATTATGAAGTTACATTCCCGCAGGCATTGCTTCTGTCTGACCGTGATATTACCACCATTAGAAAAGTGATTCGAAAAACGCAGCAACACCACACTTTCGATCTGTTAGCTCAAACCGCCGAACAGGTGAAGCAGGTAACCAGCATTCAAACGGATCTCGACGACTGGGTTTTCCTCAATACATTAGTGCAGGATCATACGGTACTGGCGGTGCGAGAAGGCGTATAAAAACTTTGCAGTCACTCGGCAGAGACTAGTTAATTTCCAGAAAGAACCCATCCTACCATTTTAAAGTAAGATTCTCCGCAGTCGCTCGGCTCTGCCGAGTGACGACCTAGCTGTAGGCCTCCGGCCGTCTTATACAAGAAACTTACCAGGTAACAAATAACCATTCTAATACTCCGGTCAGAGTTTAGTTACTCGGCATAGGCTAGTTAATTTCCAGGAAGAAACCATACCGCCATTTTAAAGTAAGATTCTTCACTGGGCAGAGCCGAGTGACTTTGGGGAAATGACTTATAGAAGCTAATCCATTACCTATGAAACTTTATACGTATCTAAATGAGGTGAAAGACGGTTGCTTTTTCTTTTGGAGAAAGTACACCACTGTTACTCTATTAAAATCTCAAATTAACACTGCGATAGGGGCTATGTTCATATTCTACTACCTAGCTATTCAATTACTTATTACAGGGTTACTTTATCATCAAGGAATCATTCTGTCTAATTATCCTCTATATAGTATCTTTTGCTTCGTGAGTATTATAGGGCTATTGCTAGCCTATATGCTTTTTATTAGTCCGCACATTTCAAAAAATATTTCCACGCGATTAACCGAGCAAGAAAAGGACATTAGAATCCGTAGGTTCCTCTGGTTTACTGCAGGCGGTTTTCTACTATTTTTGGGTGTGATCTTCTTGAATCAGCTTGTCTTTTTTTCTCATACGCTCAGTGACTGAAGGGGTAAACTGCACTTCTCCCGCCGCAGTTACTCGGCAGAGCCGAGTAACTGCGGCGAGTGCAAAAGCCATTCCCTAATCCTAAAGTAAGACTCTTTGCTTCGCTCTAAATGACAGCGAAGGATTAGAATTGCGGTGGCAATTCATAGCAACGGGACTCTGCGTTAACGCAGAGTCCCGTTTGTTTTCATGGCTTTTGAAAGACTCAATGTAGTTACTTATCTTGGGGTAAATCTCCCGGCGATGGATGTCCGTAATACCGTTCGTGGCAGGTATCATGAAACATGCCTTGTTGACGGAAAGATTCGAATCGGCGGGGGCCTATTACGGCCGTTAATCCACCGAAAGTAAGGATAGCCACTACAGCAACAATCCAGGGATTCAGGTTACGTTTCATGCGTTGGGTTGTGGATTGGTAGTTGCAAAGGGACGGCAAAATCCTCGTTTTTTAAACTCGGCATATTCTTCATCGCTCATCTGGCGAATTCGGTCGGTAAAGTCACTACGCCACGGTCTGCGATGTCCCCAGTGACGAGGGCCACGAAAGAGTCTAAAAATGGCTCCGATGAATAAGAAAAAGAGAGCGATTCTCAGCAGAAAAAAAGGTAGGACAAACAGGGCACCGCCCAGTAATATTCCCGCCAGAATAGATTTTAAGATGGTGTTATTCATGGTATCATTTGTTTTCAAAAGGGAGGACGAACCTGCGAAAGAATTACTTTAACTGATGTTGATTTTTTATTCATCTCTTCCAAACCGCCTTTTCCATTCGCTTCGGAAACGAGTCCGTTCATCCTCATCCATGTTTTTCCACTTCTCCCGCCAACGCTGGTGGCCACCAAACGGCGTACGTTGAGGTCGCGGCCCGAAGCCCCCGAATAGAATTTTACTTAATACCAAAATCCCCATGGCCTGTGGATACGTCAGGGCTTTCACTGTGGTTACATCCACCAGAATATGATTCCAAAGCGTCTGTACCATGAAAGAAAGTCCGAAAAAAGCGGCCACGAAAAACAGGGGAAAGAAAAGGCGTCGGCGTCCCATGACTTATAGTTGATTCAGTTCGTTATAAAGCTTTTCCAGTCGTTTCCGTAAATGCTGTACGGCGTATCGTTTCCGGGAAATAATCGTTTTTAGGTTTTCGCCCGTTTCATCGGCAATTTCCTGTAAGGTTTGATCTTCCAGTTCATTCCAGATAAAAACCTGTCGCTGTTTTTCGGGAAGCTCATCCAAAGCCTGCATTAGTTCTTCCCAGAAAAGATCTCTGAAAAACTGGTCTTCCGGCGTCTGAGGTTCCGTCAGTAAAACCTGCCGAATGCGGTGGTCGTCTTCGTCCTCTTCGTACATGGAAAGGGGTTCTTCTTTTTTCTTTCGGTACGAGTCCGTGATTTTGTTACGAGCTACCTGAAAAAGCCAACCGCTGATACTTTCGATTTCATCCAGATTTACCACCTTACTTAGCTGATACCAGACTTCCTGTAATAAATCCTCCGCGTCTTCGTCGTTACGCACCTGCCCACGGATAAACCCCAGCAGTTTTCCACCGTATTGTTTTACGGTCGAAAGAACAGTACGCGTGGAGGTTTCAGCCATGAATCAGTCCGCTTGAATAGTCGGTTACAAAGGAGAAGACGAAGGCGGGGAGAAATTACTTTAAAGAAGTTTATATTTTATTGAACTCTGTTTTTAACAGCCTGTAGAGACGTCCATTTATAGCGTCTTAGCTGGGAAATGAAAATAGTTGAAAGGTAATAAAACCGCCTCTTTCCCAGACGCGACTTCATTGCGTCTCTACCAGAGTAATAAAAAAGGCCGCTAAATTTCTTCAGCGGCCTTTGGGTTAATGACTTAAATTAATTTTTCGAGGCATTACTTCCTCTGAAATTTCGCAGGTTATACGTGAACGTCAGCATAAAGTAGCGACTCAGCACCAGTGTGCGATTATCTTCTACGTAGGACGCGGTAATGTTCCGACTAATGCTGTTGTTCTGTTTCAGTAAATCGAAAATCGTCAGACGGATTTCGCCGCGTTGATCTTTAAGAATCTTCTGTCCAACCCCCAGATTAACCAGCGTAAAGCTACGGTCGTACCCTGCTCCCAGCCCTTTGTAAAGGGTATTGGTAACGTCAGGATTAACGGTAAAGCCCTTGCGAGAAATCCAGTTTAGACGGAAACGAGCCGTGTGTGAGAAGTAGTTACTGTTCTGCTGCGGCTGAATGGAGTAACGAACAATGTTATAAGAACCATTATACGATACCGAAAAATCCAGGTTTTCGCTAATGTTACTGCCCAGCACCGTTCCAGCATTGAAGGCGTAATTATTTGAAATGTTTGATACCTGATTGATTAAACCGGGCGTGCGGGTATAATTTACGCCACCGTTCAGGTTCAGGTTACTTTTGATGGACTGAATGGGTAAGCCCAGGTTCATAAAGGCCCGCATACTACGATAGCCCTGCAAGTTTACCGGACGCGAGTACTGGGACCCACGCGTTAACAGAACGCCCTCGGCCAACGTCGTATCCCGATTGGCAATAAAGGTGGAGTTAGTGATGTTATTCTGCGTAAACGTAGCAAACAAACCCCCAAAGAAGTTCACCGATTTAGCGACGTTCGTGCTGTTGTAACGCAGCGATAAGTTATTGCTGTACTCCTGTTTCAGCTCAGGGTTACCACTGGAAATAAAGAGCGGGTTCGTGATGTCATACACGTTTTGTAACTGCGTAATGGAAGGAGCGTTGGTCGAAGTACGGTAGTTAAAACGCAGGTTTTTCGTTTGCGTAAACTTGTAGTTCAGATCCGCATTTGGCAGGAAATTCTGGAACGTTTTATTCACCGAAAATTCTCGTGGATACACCTGATTACCTGACAAATCTGCCATTTGATAATCGCCGCCCAAGGTCAGGAACGCTTTGCTCGTGCGTAACCGATACGAAATGCCACCTCGATTGGTCGTGTATTGGTTATCGAAGCGATTACTTAAAATCGTGTTGAGATTGGAATAGGACTGTGCTTGTTCGTTATAGTCAAACGTTTCTTTGTTACTCTTACTATTGGTAATTGAACCGTTATAACTGAATTGTAACTGGCTCGATTTGGAAATCGGCTCGGTATAATTCACATTAGCCGACCAGTTATTACTGTTCGTATGCGTTTCCGATTGCTGATTAATCGTGGCCAGTGAGTCATTGATATAATAACGGTTCTGTGAAAGCTGGAAACCATTCCGGTTATTCGTGTTCAGCGTTGTTCCTACCCCAATTGAAATCGTACGTCCGGGCTTAGCAAAACGATAGCGGTATAAGAGGTTTTGCGAGAAATTGTAGCCATTGCTATGAGCCGAAGTATTGGTATTCGTTTCCGTTAACTTGGCTCCGGTTTCACTTTCGGTATTTATCCCGCTTACATTGCTGTTGCTGTTATTATTCTGAATACTGATACGCGGCGTCCAGATTAACGAGCTACGGGAATTGATTTGATATTCCAGCCGTAAGTTAGCCCGGTGGTTCTGGTTATTATTGGAAGAAAAGCTCGACTGATCGTAAATCTGACCTCTGTTAGCCGTTGAAAAATACGTCCGTTGCAACACACTTTCCGTAGTATTCCGGGCCTGATTGAAAAAGTAACTGCCCGTTACCTTGATTTTTTTACCCCAGTTGTCGGTATAGTTCAAGCCCAGAGCATTCGTAGAGGTAATACCACCCTGTTGACCCGTCAGGAAGTTACCGGCGGAGTTACCGCCAAATCCTCCTCCGCCACCACCAGGGTTGCCCCCACCGCCGCGATTACCACCAAAATTTCCACCACCGCCAGGACGACCGCCACCACCACTGGAACCCAGAGCACCGAGTAAGTCCTGCATGGCGAAGTTTTGCTGGTTTACGTTGTTACTCAAGCCAATCAGAGAAATCCGGCGAGCTCCACTAAAGAAGTTGATATTTCCCCCCGCCGAGTAACGGTTGTCGGTTCCATACCCGCCGTATACTTTTCCAAACTGACCGTTGTTCTTACCCGTACGCGTAGTAATATTAATCGTCCGTTCAGCATTACCGTCATCAAAACCCGTAAACTGGGATTGGTCGCTCAGGCGGTCGAAGACCTGAATTTTATCGACAACTTCGGAAGGTAAGTTCTTCAAGGCCAGCGAAGCATCATCACCAAAAAATTCCCGACCATCCACTAATACCCGTTTCACATCCTGCCCCTGAGCTTTGATTGTACCGTTTTCAATGGTAATGCCGGGCATTTTTGTTACCAAATCCTCCACGTTTGCATCCTTGGTTACCTTATAGGCATCAGCGTTGTAAATCAGCGTATCGGCTTTTTGTTCCACGCGTTCCTGCATGCCTTTGACCGTTACTTCTTTCAGGTTTCTGGAGTTGGAAGAAAGTTGTAAAGTTCCCAAATCCTGCACGCTGTTAAAAGGACGAATCTGAACCTGCTCGGTGTTATACCCAATGTAGGAAAGTCGTAAGCGATACGCTCCACGGCTCAGGTTGGGGAAGGCAAATCGGCCATCGGCATCCGTCGTTGTGCCACTGCGTTGCGTAGAATCGCGGGCATTTATTAATAAAACCGTTACTCCGAAAAGCGAAGAGTTATCATTTTTATCCGTCACCCGACCTCTCAATTCAATGCCCTGCCCAGCCGTTGCAGGGGTCGTCGTTCGGGCCGGAACCGTCGGAGGCGGCGTAGTGGCGTCGGGCGTAGGCGTGGTATCGCGGGGAGCCGTTTGACGGGCTACATTCGCAGGAGCGGACGTTACCGGAACCACCGGAACCGCAGGCGTGTTGGAAGGCACGGCCGATACCGGAGTGGAAGCTGGTTTAATCGTATCTGTAGTAACGCTGCCGCCCACCGTGGTTAAGGGAATCACGCCGACATCCGTAGGTACCCGCAAAGGGGCTACCTCTACTTCTTTGGCTTGAAAACCCGCCTTAGCTACCCGCAAGCGGTAAGCTGGCCCGTATTCGAGTCCTCTGAATAGAAATTTACCGGAAGTGTCTGTCTGGCTTGCCAGCCGCTTGGTCGTGTCTGCGGGCTGGATGAGAACTACCTTAGCTTCGGCAACGGGTTTGCTGGAAGGCTGCGTTACGCGGCCCGAAATAGCTCCTTGCTGAGCCATAGCAGCCGTGAAATTCAGACTGATTATAAGTAAGTAGAGATAGGATTTCGTTTTCATTGTTTAACACCAGGGGTGTATCATAGAAGGCTTTTTTGCTACTGAATTGACTCTCTGATAGGGAAGGGCTGTTTAGGTTTACTAGGCTCAAAAACGGATTATGACCCGTTTCAATAATTCATCGATGAAAAGTTGTTTTGAGTAGATGAGGGATGAGTTTAGGGTTGTGGGTTTGGAGTTTAGGGTTTCGTTAGTTAGTAGATTATGGTATCCCATACATGTGCTGTATATTAGTATCATTTACTTCGAGTTATAAACAACATAACAACTCAAAACTTTAAACCCACAACTCAAAACCCTAAACTCCCCTTCTTAATCGTCTGATTTTAAGAAAATACTTTCCTTATTCCGCACTAAAATATTCGTACTAGGGTTTGGGCTTTACGAGTAAGAGTCCTACGTTTGTAAGATAATTCTATTTATTCGATAGAATAAAAGCCTTATTGCATATGCAAAGTTTTCGCACTGAACTTGAAAATCCCCTGGTTGAAAAAGATATCGTTGATTTAGAGCGTAAAATCCGTCTTTTCCGGGAGGGCCAGATTCATGAAGAAAAATTCAGAAGTCTGCGGCTGGCTCGTGGTGTCTACGGACAGCGACAGCAGGGCGTTCAGATGGTACGGATTAAGTTGCCCTACGGCAAAATGACTTTCAAACAGTGGAAACGGATTGCTGATATTTCGGATGAATATTCAACGGGAAATCTTCACCTGACCACTCGCCAGGATATTCAGATTCACTTCGTAAGTCTGGATCGTACGCCTGAACTATGGGCTAACCTGGAGAAAGATGATATTACCCTGCGGGAAGCTTGTGGAAACACGGTTCGAAACGTAACGGCTTCTCCAACCGCGGGTATCGATCCCCAGGAGCCTTTTGACGTAACCCCTTACGCGGATGCTACTTTCCGTTATTTACTGCGTAATCCGATTTGCCAGGAAATGGGCCGTAAGTTTAAGATGTCTTTCTCCAGTACAGACGAGGATACGGCCTTAGCTTACATGCATGACCTGGGCTTTATTCCTAAAATTCAGGATGGGCAGCGGGGCTTCAAGGTATATGTAGGCGGCGGATTGGGTGCTCAACCAGCTCTGGCTCATCTGTATTATGAATTCCTGCCAGCTAATCAGTTGATTCCAACAATTGAAGCGGTTTTACGAATTTTTGATCGTCATGGCGAGCGGAATAGCCGTCATAAGGCCCGTCTGAAATTCCTGCTCGCTAAAATTGGTCTGGATGAATTCAAGCGTCTGGTGGAAGAAGAATGGACGGCCCTGAAATCCAAAACTTTTGAAATTGAAGCCCCAGAAAACGAAGTGGCTCCTTTAGCGACGACGGAACCTGCCTTCGATTCGGTTGAATTGACCAACTGGTATCAATCCAACGTATTTGCTCAAAAACAGGCGGGTTATTATGGCGTATTTGTTCGCGTACCCCTGGGTAATATTCGTTCCGAAGTAAGCCGTAGTCTGATTGAACAACTGAGTTCTTACGTGGCTGATGACGTTCGCGTTACGATTAATCAGGGCTTGTTACTTCGCTTTGTGAAAGGTGAAGATTTACAAACGGTTTATACCATCCTTGCGGCTCATGGTTTTGCTCAGGCAGGAGCCAACAGTACAGCCAATATCACCGCCTGCCCCGGAACGGATACTTGTAACCTGGCTATTTCAGATTCGACTTCGATTTCACTGGAACTGGAAAAAGTCATTCAGAACGAATTCCCTGATCTGATTTTTAATAACGACCTGTTAATCAAGATTTCGGGTTGTATGAATGCCTGTGGTCAACACAGTATGGCTCACATCGGTCTGCATGGCAGCTCGATGAAAGCTCCTGACAAACGGGTATTACCGGCTCTGCAAGTATTACTCGGCGGTGCGACGCTTGGCGATGGACAAGGTCGGGTGGCTGACAAAGTCATCAAGATTCCATCCAAACGCGGTCCGCAGGCCCTGCGTTGGTTGCTGAGCGATTACGATGCCAACGCCGAAGAAGGAGAATATTTCCACAATTATTATGACCGTCAGGGCGAGAAGTACTTCTACGGCTTACTCAAACCCCTCACCGATCTGACTACCGTAGTTGACAGCGATTTCGTTGACTGGGGCCAGACGGGTGCATTTGCCACCGAAATTGGAGTTGGAGAATGTGCCAGCGTCATTATTGACCTGGTAGCAACGCTGATTTTTGAAGCGGAAGAAAAATACGACTGGGCCAAGGCCGCTTTTGAAGAAGGTCGTTACGCCGATTCGATTTACCACAGCTACAGCGTCTTTGTTTCGGGAGCGAAAGCTTTATTGCTCGATAAAAGCGTAAACGTTAGCACGCAGCACGCGGTGATTAAGGAATTTGATAAGCAGTACGTAGAGACGGGAGAATTTACCTTTGGTGGTAAAACGTTCACCGAAAAGACGCTGCAAATCAACCAGAATGAACCCTCGGCAGAATTCGCAGCTCGTTTCCTGGCCGAAGCACTTGAATTTATTCAACGGGCCCGTAGCGTACGCGAAGAAGCCGTCGCTACCAAGGCCTGAGTTTATACGAATGAGCAAAAAAATAAACCCTAAACTGACCGTCGTTGGAGCAGGGCCGGGAGACCCCGATCTCATCACCCTGAAAGCGGTGAAAGTCCTGAAACAGGCTCAGGTAGTACTTTACGATGCCCTGATTGATCCCGTATTACTCGACCATTGTTCTCCCGATACGGAGAAGATTTACGTTGGCAAACGCCCCGGACAGAGTTTTTCACAGGAAAGTATCAATGATCTGATTGTGGAGAAAGCCTATGCGTCGGGTCACGTCGTGCGGCTCAAAGGCGGCGATCCTTTCGTTTTTGGTAGGGGTCAGGAGGAAATCGAATACGCCCGTCAATTTGGGATTGAAACGGATTATGTCCCGGGTATTTCTTCGGCTCTGGCCGTGGCCGGAACCGCCGGAATTCCCATGACCGCCCGGGGCGTAAGCGAGAGTTTCTGGGTCATTACTGGCACCAAAACCGACGGTTCGCTTTCTCGTGATCTTTGCCTGGCCTTATGCACCACCGCAACCGTAGTGGTACTGATGGGCATGAATAAGCTGGAAGAAATTGCTGAGCTTTGCTGCAAAATGGGTAAAGCTGATTTACCCGCTGCCATTCTGCAAAACGGCACCACGGCCGAGCAACGAACGGCTCTCGGCACGGCTCAGGAGTTACCCCGGCTGGCATTAGAACACAAGCTATCTAATCCAGCAGTGATTGTTCTGGGAGAAGTCGTTCGTTATGGGTATCGAAGTAACGACGCCGAATGGCAGGATTTCCTGAAAAACGGTAACTTATTTTCGTAACATTTTACGAAATTTTTGAATACACCAGGCAGTCGGGATTCCCGGCTGCCTATTCTTTTTACGCCGAACCTTTCCAGAATCGGAACCGTTTTATCAGGAATGCTACATTTGCAGATTGATGGAAGGCAAAGAAGATCATGAATAAAGAAGTATTCTTTCAGGACTGGGGCCTACGGGATTATCAGTCCTCCTGGGACGAGCAGGAACGCACCTTAGCAGCAGCAGTAGCCCGAAAAGTAGAGAACCGAAAGTTACCCGAAGCGGAACAGGTGCCTACGTCGAATTACCTGTTTTTTGTGCAGCATCCGCCTGTTTTTACCTTAGGCAAAAGCGGTAAACCTGAGCACTTGTTACAAACCGAGCCCGAGCTGGAAAGCAAAGGTATTCATTACTATAAAATTAATCGGGGCGGAGACATTACCTTTCACGGGCCGGGCCAACTGGTAGGTTACCCCATTCTCGACCTGGATAATTTCAAACCCGACATTCACTGGTACATGCGGACGCTGGAAGAAGCCATCATCCGTACCTGTGCCGATTACGGTCTTGCCGCGGGTCGCATTGATGGCCTAACGGGCGTCTGGCTGGATTATTTGGAACAGAAAAACCCAAGGAAAATCTGTGCGATGGGCGTGAAAGCCAGCCGCTGGGTAACCATGCACGGTTTCGCCCTGAACGTAAATACTGAACTCGCTTTCTTTGATTACATCGTTCCCTGCGGCATTGAAGATAAAGCCGTTACCTCGTTGGCGAAGGAAGTAGGCCATGAGCTTGATTTCAACGAAGTTGCTCAACGCGTAAAAACGCACTTGGCCGAGTTATTTGAAATGACTATTATCGAATCCAAGGCACACGCATAAGTCCTTCCAGGAATGGGCTTATCATTCGCAGAAATGTGAGATTGGATGCCTTGAAAAAATACGTTTACCAATGAAAAAAGACATTCCTTTTTTACCCGTTGAAGGAGTAAAAGTAGCCATCACCCGCGATATTAACGAGGCCAATGCAGCCGAATGGCGGGTGTATCTGATTAACAAAAATGAGGTTCCCATTACCAATGTTTTCGTCACTTCCCGGGGTTATAGCAATTCCGATCAGTTGGGCGAAGCTCCTCAGCAAACCTCTACTTTACGGCATTTTTATAAAGAAATTCCCGCGAATGGGCATCAGGCAGTCGAGTTAATTGACCCCGCCGTTTTTCATTTGACGAACGAATACTGGGTAAGTTACTTTATTGATAATCAGATTTATGACAAGCGTTTCATTTTCGTTCCGGGTAGCCTCGACGAACAACATCTGATTTCCATTACCCAATTGCAACGCGAAGGCGTCCTTCACGATTAATCTCATTGCTTATACCTAGCAAGCTATCTAAAATTTATAATGGAAGACATTCATGTGAAACAAGGCTTCTGAAACTTTGGGGGATAACGGCAGGTAAAATCTGCCTTATCGTGGGAATGAGATGAAATTTCGCACCAGTGATTAACCCTCAACTGTTCTGTCAAATGCAGGGAGAGACCTTGGGCGGAATGGGGCGGAGCTGACTTAATAAAGTTACCGCCTAACCAACAAGCCAGCAAAAGGTCATAAGGTTCTTCGTTTCGCTCTGAATGACAGACATTGGTGATAAGTAATGATGTGTCCTTCAGGTATGAAATGGATTTCAATACACAATCGTGTCCCCGGATTTCATCCAGAGAAGCAGCATTTATTTATATCTTATTTTTAGACAATCTGTAAAAGCGGTTCTTTTTTGAATAAGAGCCGCTTTTTAGGTAGAACAGATATTTATTTAAGATCTTGTAATGATTTCATAATCTATAATTCGGCTATAATATACTGACTATCAATTTATTAACCAATAACTGTCAACTAGTTACTAAATAGGTTTTACAATAGAGGGGCTTCTTCGTTATTTCGGAGCATGATTTAAAAGCCACCTACACCCTACGCTATGTCTCCCCTTGAGTTTCGGGCCTTTACCAAACAGTTATTATTCATCGATATTGAAACTGTTGCCGGGAAAGCCGATTTTACCGAACTTCCTGAACGCCTCCAGAAAGAATGGATTCGAAAAGCCGGAAGGCTAAAAAACGATGAAGAGCGTACCGAAGCCGAGCTTTACCCGGAACGGGCCGCGATTTACGCCGAGTTTGGCAAAATCATTGTCATCGGCCTGGGCTTTTTTCATTGGGATGAAAACGACGAACTCACCTTCCGTGTCCGCACGTTTCACGGTCATGAGGAGGCCGAAGTTTTGCAACAATTCTGTGATCTGATTGAAAAGCGTTACTCACCCAAACTGACCCTTTGTGCCCACAATGGCCGCGAGTTTGATTACCCTTACCTATGCCGCCGACTGATGGTGCAGGGCTTGAAAATTCCCAAACCGCTGTGGAATCCGAACTGGAAACGTTATGACACCCCCCATCTGGACACAATGGAGCTCTGGAAGTTTGGCGATTATAAAAACTTCACCAGCCTGGAGTTACTAGCGGCTCTATTTGAAATCCCTTCCAGCAAAGAAAATCTTTCCGGCGACCAGGTTAATGCAACCTATTACCAGCAAAACGACCTTACCGCAATCGCTGAATATTGCCGGGAAGACGTCGTTGTTTTGGCTCAGCTTTACTTACGTTTCAATCGTTTCCCCCTTCTTCCAGAAGAGCAGATTTTCAGACTTGCCTAATGGATGCTTTTACGTACTTTTGTCTGTCCCCGTCTTAATAAAACCTACATCTAAATGTATCATCGTTACTGTCTCATTCTTTATTCATTAGTTCTGTTTCCTCTCCTCTCTCATTCTCAAATAACCCTCACTTCTCCAACTTCTAGGTCTGTTTACCAGCGTAACAATCAGAACCAGGCTACGATTACCGTTGCAGGAAATTATTCCGAACCCGTTGATGAAATCAAAGTTCGTTTTCAGACAGCTTCTGGTACGAATATTGGCCCTAATGCGGCGGAAGATGAAGGCTGGAAATCCCTCTGGCAGTTTCCGGGTACGACTACCGCCACCCCCTCCAATGGTTACTTTCAAGGGAACGTAACGGTGAAAGGAGGCTGGTATGACTTGAAAGTACAGGCCTATCGGAACGGCTCACAGCTGGGTTCTGAAGTAACACTCTCCAAAGTGGGGGTTGGCGAAGTATTCATCATTACAGGGCAGTCTAACGCTACTGGCAATGGCGATGCCAATAATACTGGTCCCTCAGCCAGTTACGATCAGGTAAGTGCCGTAGCCATTGGCTATAGGCCCAATCCAGAACCGAACCCCGGCGACCCCAGCACCTGGAGTGGATGGGGCTATAGCAGCGTTAAGGATCGGGTCGCTATTCCATCTTTCGTTCATCTGGACGCTACTACGCCCATTTCTCCCTTTGGTCTTTCTTCCTGGTATTGGGGAGCCTTCGGCGATAAACTGGTGGATCAATTGCGGGTTCCAGTAGCTTTCTTTCAAGCCGGCTGGTCTGGTTCAGCTACCGCTAACTGGTTTGAAAGTTTAAACGAGAATGCCACTTCTACTTCGGCCTTTGGATACAATTACCCTGCGGGGCAACCTTATGCCAATCTTCGGATCACACTTAATAACTATGCCGCTCAATTTGGAGTCAGAGCCGTTCTGATGCACCTGGGCGAAACGGATAACTACCTGAATACACCCAGTGACGTTTTTGCCAATCGCTGGAGTCAAATCATTGCTCAAAGCCGCCAACAAAGTAATAAGCCTAATCTGGCCTGGGTAGTGGCTCGAGCCAGTCGCTTCGCTATTTCAGGGCCGTCAACGGTAAACCCCAACATCATTGCCGGACAGAATAGTCTGATTGCAAACAACACGAATGTATACGCTGGTCCTGCAACCGATGGCATTCATAACGACAGTACGCATACCTACCGTGATGCTAACGACATTCATTTTAGCGGAGCCGGGCATTATGCGGCTGCCCAAGCCTGGCTCGATGCTCTGAATCCCATTTTTTCAAGCCTTACGCCCTACGAAGCCTTGCCGTCTACTCGCCTGTATCCATCCTGTACTAATGGTCAGATGGTAGTTAAAGGAGATGCAAACTGGACTTCGTATACCTGGGTTAATACTGCTGATAATTATGGAGTTAATACCACCGCTAGTGGGTCACAGGCAACCTTGAGCCAGGGAAGTTATCAACTGAAAGTACGAGACGCTTATGATAATGTCTTACTCTCTCCTCGTATTAATGTCCCTAATTCTCTTGGCAGTGTCTCGGCAGCAATTACGGCTAATTCTCCGCTTTCAGCAGGAAATAATTTACAATTACAGGCCTCTGGTGGGCTGTATTACAGTTGGGCGGGTCCTAATAACTATACCTCTTCAGTAGCTAATCCAGTCTTAACTGGGGTAACCGGAGCCACTTCGGGTACCTATACCCTCACGGTTGCAAACCTGTACGGATGTAAGGCTACCGCGACTCAACAGGTGACTGTCATTACCGACTATATTTCCGCTAAAAGTGGTGACTGGACTGATTACACCACCTGGACTGCCAACTGTCCTGGATGTATTCCTACCCGTAAAACGAACGTAACGATAAAACCCCAGCATCAAATTCAATTCAATGCTGGGGCAGGTACTGCAAGTCAAAACTAGGACTAGCGGCAAACTAGTCACTCATCCTTACGATTTAATGGCATAGAAGCTCTTGGAAACCGGAGCTTCTATTTTTTTAGCAGGATCTACTGCAGCCATCAGTTCCGAAAGATTGGAGATTTTTCCAGCCAGAATTCCCTGCTGCTTGGCAGGTAACTTGCAGAACGTAACAATGGCTTGTGCTTCATCTTCAGCCAGGCGACGGCTTTCAACCAGTACGTAGGTGCGATAAAGAACCCGAATGGTGAGGTAATTGAGAATGATTAGAGCCGTTCCCGTTCCATGACGAAACGCTCGCTGGAAATACGCGGGATGATAGGCTTCTCCTTTCAGTTCAAGACGGACGTGACTGTGGGGAAAATATTGTTCCGTCACTTCACGAAATCCGTTCTCAAACAACAAGTTGATAAGGCTGTCAGAAGGAGTATACTGGTGCATAATCAAAGAGGGCAATTTGTACCAAAGATAATGAGAGATATACTCTATTATAAATCGCTTTGTTTCAGACCTTTTACTGAAAAGTAATACCTCTTTTTTTGAAAAATGATTGCATAATTTTCCTCTCCCATTCATTACTAAATTGTAAAGTACTTTTTGCTAAAGCATTGCTTTATAATCAGATAGCCTAAAAAAATGTATGCAAGCATACATTTTCCATAGAGTAAGCTTTTCTTGTCAGCCATCTACTTCTGTTTCCACAACATCAGGCCTTGCAATAAAAAGCTACGGGAGTGAGTATGTGAGTAGGCGTATGTTCGTATTAGCTAATCCTCTCTAATAGCTAAGGACCGGTAAGGTCATCAACAGGTGCAGTCAACAATTAACAATTTTTTAATAGATAAAAAACTCGTCTCATTAAGACGTATAGTCTAGTAAATAAATTTCACGTTATTGCGTTCTATTACCTTGAATGTCTTTAGGGAACCTTAGAAATGCAATAAAACGTTAGGGTCTTGTAAGGTCCTTATTCTATTTTCTGTTTTACAAATAGGCATTATTTTAAAATAAACGCAGATTTCTAAATGCATTTATTTTTTTTGTCCAATTTGCTTTTAAAAATACAATTATTAGTTTTGTCCTATATTCAGAAAGGCCACACTTTCGAAATTCACCAGGCCTTACCCCATCGCAATGGAAGATTACAATAAAATCATTGAGTCGCTGGGCGTCCGATTTATCAAGGCCCGGCACATTCGGATGCAACAAGCCATCCGTATCAAAAACTTTTATGACATCGAAAACTCCCTGTTGATTCTATACGACGGAGAGGTGTCATTTGGAGAAGATGGTATCCGGGCAGAGCCTGGCGATATGCTCTTCATTCCTGGGGGTAAAGCTTTAAGCATTACTTACGGCAGCAGCGAAAACCCTAAAAGCATTTCCAACGAAGAGTTTCTGACCTTCCGGGAACGCTATTTCGACTCCCGTCGTGACCCTGCTGAAATCGGGAAAATCCCCCATTCCTTTGGTCTGGTGGCATTTGAAGCTAAAGTTTTCGACTCGGTTAACTTTTTTACGTCCTTAGATGTACCTCCCTTTCTCATCAAAGGCGAGGAGTCACTGACTCACGCTCTGAAAGAAATTCTCGCGGAGGATTTCCGTGACGAAGCAGGCCGGGGCCGGATCATCAAGATCAAGACGGAAGAAATTGTTATCAATATCATTCGTTACATCCTGAAGCACCGTCTGTTTGTAGAGCAATTAGCCACCAACAGTACGTACTTCAAAGATCCTCGTCTGATCGATATTTTCACGTACATCAAAGACAACATCGGCGGCGATCTGTCTAATAAGGTACTAGCGAACGTAGCTAACGTATCGGAAGATTACGTAGGTCAGTACTTCAAGATGCTGACGGGTATTAACCCTCAGGATTACATCGAGTATCAACGCATGGAAGCTGCCGTAAACCTGTTACGCACTTCGAAGAAGAGCATTCGGGCTATCGGTGCGGAAGTAGGCTACAAAGACACCGCGTATTTTTGCCGTCGCTTCAAAATGATGTTTGGCATTCCTGCGGGCAAAATGCGTCGTCGGGAATCGCTGATGAATCTGTAAGCGAAGTTCTTTACAAAGAAAAATCCCCGATTAGCCCTAGGCTGATCGGGGATTTTTCTTTGTATTCAAGGCTATTAGAAGCCGCCCTGATCGTAGAAACTCCGGCGGCGGGATAGCTTCAGGTCTTTCAGCATGGCCGAACGTACGCGTAATTCGAAGTTATAGTTCCCCCCCCGCAGGTTCTGGGCAATAGGCGTCCAGTTGAAGGAAGCTTCCCAGCAGTGCAGGTTACGGGTCAGACCGATGTTGGTTAATGACGGAGCGTTCTGCACGAAATCCCAGCCCGTAGTAAACGTCATGGCCCAGTTTTCCGTCAGTTTAATATCGCCGTTCATACTCAGCGTCTGGAACTTTTGAGCCCGAGCCAAACCGTATTTGGTATAGCTAAAGTTGTAACTCACGTTGACATTCCAGGGGACATCCCAGTCAATATACAACTGTGGATTACTCTGAATGAACCGCATTTCGGCATCACTAACGCCTTCGGGTTTCTTCTTTTGCTGGTCTTTATTATCTTTATTTTTCTTCTGGCCCCCTTTAAAACCCGTGCTGAAACCAATATTCATGGTT
Organism: Siphonobacter sp. SORGH_AS_0500; assembly: GCF_031453245.1. Classification (NCBI taxonomy): domain Bacteria; kingdom Pseudomonadati; phylum Bacteroidota; class Cytophagia; order Cytophagales; family Cytophagaceae; genus Siphonobacter; species Siphonobacter sp. SORGH_AS_0500. Next base: position 509,887 of record NZ_JAVIYT010000001.1, on the reverse strand, counting down.
TGCAAAGCGGCCAGTCCTTTACCACTCGCTACTCTCAATCGGTTCACCCTTCGCCCACTCAACAGGTATTCATCCTGAACAACGTCGTAAGGGTCAAAACTGGAAGCAAAGTTCACATTATACTTTTTAAGGATAACGGTATTTGCCACCAACGACAGATTCGAGAGATTAAAGGAGTCCGCCAGGAAGTTATAACTCCCCGAAAGGCCGAAGTTATCCAGCAGGTTCACTTTCTGAAAAGCCTCTTTGGCCGTATCTGATTTGGCCCGAACTTTCATTTCCAGCTGGTTGGTCAAACTAAAGCTGGCCGAAGCCGCCTGACCTACCCCCCCACTGTAGTTACTAAATTTGGATAATAGACGCGTATCGCCCCGTTCGTTAATCTGTACTTTCTGATAAAATTTACTCGATAAGTCTGGCGTATAGCTCAAACTGATGGAAGGAGCAAACGTATGGCGAATGGCCTCCAGACGACCTAGCTTTTTGAAGTAATACGTTCCGTATACCCGTGTGTTAATTCCTAACGAAGTAGAATAACTATACGCAGGAGCAATCCGGTTTAATGTATCTACGTATACCCCGCCACTATCTGATCGAACGCCATACACTAGTTCTCCGGGTTTGATATAACGATAACTAAACTGCTTGGTATAAAGGTTACCTTGCAAACTTACGCCTGGCGTTACGTTGATATAACGGGCAATTTTGAAGTTAGGTAAGGATATAGGAATGGAAAACGTAGTAGTTACCTGGCTGTTTCTCAGAATCTTGGGGAGGTTTTCAATATTGAACGGTATATTACCTGTCACTAAAGTAGTTGCAGTAGTTGAAGAAGTTGTCGTAGTATTTACCGTATCAGGAAAGTAGTTCGCGATTCGGAACTCGTTGCCATAGGAACTGTTACTCACAATCTGAGGCTGAATATTATTTGAGATATCCACATTACTAGCCAGGTTCAACCCTAAGCGGAATGATTCATACCAGGCCGGAGTAACGGCTTTTTTCCTACGGAAAGGCTGGAATTGCGTAACGGCTGCATTCACCCCTACCCCTGCCGTCAATGCTCGCGTCGTTACGTTCTGGTTTACCCGGAAGTTGGCACTGGTTTGAATGAACTGACCAAAATTATGGGAATACTGAACGGAAGACCCGAAGACGTTCTGCTGGTAACGCCCCAAACCAGTCGAAGTCGTCAGGTTTTGTTCGTTATTACGGGTATAGTTACTACTGGCAATGTTAACCGAAGCCGAAAAACTATAGGGCCGACCTAGCGTTTGTGGGGTGTGAGACCATTGCACGCTGAAGTCATTCGAAATCGTACGGTTTGGACCGATCTCATCTCCTGACTTGTTATGGTTATAAATCAGACTGAAGTTACCGCTGTATCTGTATTTTTTGATGTAATTCCCCTGCGAACCAGCTCCCCAGCCTCCTTTGGAATAAAGCTGGCCCGTAAACCTTAGCCCCAGGTTATCATTAGCCGCCCAGTAATACCCGAAGTCCCGAAGATAAAACCCCCGGTTTTGCGGTTCCTCGCCGTAGTTTCCCAGAATAAAACCAGATTTACGTTTTTCGGAAAAAGGGAAGAAACCAAACGGTAATCCCAGCGGTAGCTGAATTCCCGCAATAACTAAGTTGAAAGGCCCGGATATGACCTGCCTATTATCGCCTTTCCCCTGCACAAGCTTGATCCTCGGAGCCTGAATGCCGTAGTGCGGATGTAATAAGTCGCAGGTGGTATAAAAGGCTCCCCGCAGGAAGAAGTTATTAGAGCTATCTTTTTTGACAATTCGCCCCCGCACGTTTCCTTCGCCCTGCTTGGTTACGATGGTTTTAATGGCGGCTCGTTTGGTCTTGAAATTGTAACGGATTTCGCTGGTATTGTAGGTGTCGGCTCCCTGCTCGAAAATAGGTTCACCGATAACTTTCCCAGTCGAATCTTTCCGGCCAATGGCGTAAACCTCATTCGTTTCCCAGTTAAGCTTGATATAATCCGCTTTGAGATGAATGTCCTGATAATCCACTTTGGCATCCCCGAAAAGTTCGACAATCTTTTCATCAGCCGTCATAATGGTGGAATCGCGGGCGAAGTATTCGACTTTAGCCTGTAAATCACTATCATCAGCCAGCGAATCAGGTTTGGCAATCTTCGCGGAGTCGGCGGGAGTAAGCGGTTTTAAAGAATCGGCGGCTACGGGTCGTCGAACACCTCCAAAAGGCAAAGCCATACGTTTTGATCCCGGACGTTGTCCCCAGGCCTGCAAACCGAGCAACACAAAAAAGATCAAAAGAAAACTGTTCTTCAACGTTTCTGAAATTTAATAACCATTCAATGAGCCCGTTTTTTAGACAGGGGATTGGAAAACTTTCTAAAGCATTTTCCGTTGACACTTAATAAATCATTGAGAATTCCCAACTAAAATAAAAGCGAAGATAAGACACTGACTTTGGCTTTGCCGGTCATGTAATAGCTTTTTCCTTTAAATTTGTCGGGCAAAAATACAGAGTAACTCTTCCAACCTTTTGCAGCATGCGTGAAAAAAGCCAGTTAAAGTGTGTTAATGTATGGCCCCTTCTGGGTTTAGTAATCTTTCTCTTTAGTTTTCAGGCGAATCAATCGTCCGAAAGGCCCATCCCTACCCATACAGCTCCCAGTGAAGAAAACCTGCGGACGGTAGTGATTGACGCGGGTCATGGCGGCAAAGATCCGGGGGCTATCGGCAAAAATGGAACCCGTGAAAAGAACGTCGTACTGGCCATTGCTCTGGGTGTTGGGCAGATGATTAAAGATCATTACCCCAACGTCAAAGTTATTTATACCCGAAAAAGCGACGTTTTTGTAGAGTTACACGAACGTAGTGCTATTTCTAACCGAAATAAGGCGGATCTGTTTATTTCCATTCACGCCAACGCCCTCACTCGCCGGGATTATTACGGAACGGAAACCTACGTAATGGGTTTGCACAAATCCGAACAAAACCTGGCCGTAGCAAGGCGAGAAAACGCCGTAATTCTTCAGGAAGCCAACTATCAGAAGAAGTATAACGGCTTCGACCCTTCTTCGCCGTTGGGAGCAATCATGCTCGAAAACTATCAGAATGCTTATCTGTCAAGTAGCCTTAATTTTGCCTCGAAAGTAGAACGTTATTTCAAACGAGCGGATCGCATTAGCCGCGGCGTAAAACAGGCTGGATTCCTGGTTCTGTGGGAAACGGCTACTCCGTCCGTACTGATCGAAACGGGGTATTTATCTAACCCTACGGAAGAAGCCTTTTTGGCCAGCGAAGAAGGGCAGGATAAGCTCTCAAAAGCCATTTTCCAGGCCTTCGAACAGTATAAAAATGATATGGATAACTAGGTTAGTTGTTAGTTTTGGGTTGTTAGTAACCACCTACTACTTTGCGTGATGAGGCTACTTGTTCAATCGAGTTACCAGTCACTACTCTGATTATCAACGATTCACCCAACAACGAATAACCATCCACTTACAACTTCACCCAAATGCTTCTCCGACTGATTCGTCAGAATTATTCGTTTTTTCTGCCTTATGTAATCCTTCTGATTGTGGTGGGAAGTATGCTGTCGCAACTGGACCGAACCGTACTCATGCGATGGATAAATGGGTATAATCATCCGTTCTGGGATCGTTTTTTCTATTACCTGACCGATCTGGCCGATGGAGCCACTGGTTTTGGTGTAGCCGTGGGTTTATTATTCGTCCGCTTCCGCTGGGCTTTAGCGGCGGGTTTATCTTTCCTGCTGGCGGGCGAGTTTACGCAACTTCTTAAACACGTTTTTTACGAAGGCGAATTACGCCCCAGTGCTTTTTACAAAAATTCGGGCTGGGCTTTTCACACGGTTGAAGGATTGAACCTGCACAGCGTTAACAGCTTTCCCTCGGGCCATTCTACCTCGGTTTTTGCTCTTTGCTGCTTATTAACGCTTCTAGTTACCAACAAAAACTGGGGTTGGCTTTTTCTGGCAATAGCCGTCTTGGGAGCGTACTCCCGGGTCTATTTATTTCAGCATTTTGTGGTTGACATTTACGTCGGCTCCATCATCGGAACAGTAACCACTTTAGTCGTTTTCGCCGGGCTGGAATCCTATTGGAAAAATCACCCCAAGACCTGGTTAGACCGAAGGGTACGACTTCGAAGATCCCTATAACTAAAAAGGCAACTGCTTGAGTCAGTTGCCTTTTTAGTTATTACTTCGCCGCTCCTTCGAGCTTATATACCCAGGCATACTGACAAGGTATCGTCACTGGGGTCAGGCTAGGTGCCGTAATGCTTAATTTGCTACCCTTCATACTGGTTTTAACTTCGCCTTTATACCCTAGCAGCGTTACGCGTTTCGGCGTGTTAATGTTTTCTACGGGAATGGTATCCATCCATTCTGTCGTCAGTACATAAATATCTTTTCCTTTTTGGGTGAAGAAAACTTTGTTACCCTTCCTGAAGGCTGGAGCCTGTGCCCAGGCACGCGTACCGTAGATCGCCTGGTCATTCACTTTCAGCCAATCGCCCATATCTTTGAGCCGTTGCTGCATAATGACTGGAATTCGTCCATCGGCGGTGGGGCCAATATTCAGTAGTAAATTTCCTCCCCGAGCTACTTTTTCCACAAGTATGTGGATAAGTTGAGCGGAAGACGAATAATCTTCTAAAATCTCCGCCCGGTTATACCCAAATGAACCCCCAATGCCCCGGCATTCTTCCCAGGGACGGCTGAATTTCATGTTATCTGCATTACCCTCGTGCACTAAATCGTACTCTGTAGTGTAGAAGCCTCCGTGCTTGGAACGCGTTTCCTTGCCCCAGCGGTCATTTACCACTACCGTTTCCTTCACAGGCGACTCATTATAAAGCCAAGCCAGGAACTCCGTACTTTTCCACACCTCTGATGGATGATCCCACTCCCCATCCGTCCAAACCACATCGGGCTTATAGGTAGTCACTAAGTCTTTTAACTGCGGAATCATGTGGTTATCCACATACTTATCCACATCTTTTCTATATAAGGGGTTATACCATTCATACAGCGAATAGTAGTAACCCATATGCAAACCTTTCTCTTTTACCGCTGTCGTTAGATCCCCCAGCAAATCGCGGTGTGGGCCGACATCTACGGCATTCCAGTTCCAGGACTGGGCACTGGGCCAAAGGGCAAAACCCTCATGGTGCTTGGAAGTCAAGACCACATATTTGGCTCCCGATTGCTCAATGATTTTCGCCCACTCATTCGGTTTAAATAACTCGGCCTTAAAATCTTTCACAAAATCCTGATACCTGAAATCCGCTCCGTATACCCGATCATGAAATTTCTGGAAAATAGGAGACGTCCGGCCTTTCTTATCCTGCCATTTCCACCAGTACCATTCAGAATACTGGTCGTAAACGCCGTCAATGTCACGGGCGGTGGGAGCAAAAGAGGGCACCGAGAATAAACCCCAGTGAATAAAAATTCCAAATTTGGAATCCTCAAACCAGCCGGGAATGGGCCGGGAGTCGATAGAAGCCCAGTTGGCTTCGTATTTTTTCTGGGCAAAAGCTTCCATCGAACAGAGGAGTAAAAGCGATAAGAAGATTTTTTTCATGTGTTTAGAGGAATAGAGATGTACGTACAAAAGAGTACGAAATAGAATTCCTACTCTGAGGATTAATGTTTTCTATAAGGCATCTTCAAAATGTTCGATTTCAGTTTTTGTTCGACTCATACTGATGGCAATGACATCAAACCGGATATTTCCCCGCCAGTTGGTTTCGTAGACAAATTGATCCGCCGCTTTTTTGATGCGTTCTATTTTTTTAGGCGAGACAAACGACTCAGGATAACCGTAGGAAAGATTGGTTCGGGTTTTTACTTCGACAAACAAAATCCAGTCGTCTTTTCGAGCGATCAGGTCAATCTCGGCCCGCCCAGCCCGGTAATTCTGGTGAATGATTTCATAACCTTTAGCTTGCAGGATCTGAGCCGCCAGTGCTTCGCCTTTTTGGCCTAATTGAGTCGTGGTTAACACAAAATTTAGGGTAGGTTGGTGGAACGTAAAGGAAAGATGGCAAGATTTGAAGGTAAACCCAACGATTGGCTTCATGAAACCCCGATTAACCATTGAATATTGCCCCAAATGCGGCTGGCTATTACGCTCGGCCTGGCTGGCACAGGAGTTATTGACCACCTTTACCGAAGAACTGGGGGAAGTCGCCCTGAGGCCCGCCGAAGTTTCCGGTCGATTCAAGATTTACATCAATGACGAAGAAATTTTTGACCGGAAACGAGCGGGCGGTTTTCCCGAAATAAAAGAACTAAAACAGCAGGTCCGCGACCTGATTGCTCCCGAAAAACCCCTCGGCCATTCCGACAAGAAAGCCTGATTAATAGCTGATGGTTTTTAGCTGCTGCGATTGCCAAACTATCAACTGACATTCAACACTTTGCAACCGTCTGTTATTTATTACAAGAATTTCCATACTTACTAACCACTCAGCCTTTATGAAGAAGTATCTGTTGATAACCAGTTTAAGTTGGTGCTTTTTAAGTTGTCAAACTGCTGAAACGAAGCAGGAGCCTCAGAAAACAAAAGTTAAAGTAGTATCGGAGTCGCGTACGCTCGAGCCCCTGAGTTACGATCTGCAAAATCCCATTCAGACTTTTAAAATGCCCGCTTCGCTTAAGGAAATCTCTGGCATTACTTATGTAAAGGCGGGTCAGTTGGCAGCAATTAATGACGAAGAGGGCGATTTATTTCTCATCGACGCCCAAACCGGAAAAGTGACCGATCAGCGAATGTGGGGGACGAAGGGAGATTACGAAGATATTACCTATCACGAAGGTAAATTTTATGTGCTCCGAAGTGACGGTCGTTTATTCGTTTTCACCCTCGGGCAAACTTCACAGCCGGGCGGTTTTCTGACGAATAAGTCTACCCATATTCAAATGCTGGATCTTAGTTTGCCCGACAAAAATGAACTCGAAGGTCTTTGCTTTGATCCCAAAACAAAAAACTTTTTCATTGCCGCCAAAGAAACCAAACGCAAAGGCGTGGATAAAGACAGTCGTTACGTCTATTTCTACGATCCTGTACAAAAAGAATCCCGTCGGGGACTGGTTTTACGGAAGCGTAGTTTCGAGAGCGTGGGGTTTACAGGTGAAGACGCCAAATTCCGGCCCTCTGCCATCGCGGTGCATCCGATTACCCAAGAGGTGTACATTTTAGCTGCTTCCGGTCAGAAGCTACTAGTACTAGATCGCAAGGGCGGTAACTTTATCCACGTAGAAAAACTAAATCCGAAAGCATTAGAGCAGCCCGAAGGCCTTTGCTTTAGCCCTGACGGTACCTTATATATTTCCAGTGAAGGCAAAAAAGGGTCGGGCGTTATTCAGGTATTTAAATGGAAAGGAGAGCAGAAGTAATGCGGTAAAACCGCTAGTGAACCCATCAAGCTGTTTAGAATCAGGCTAAAGCAGAACCGGTGCTACCCCAAACTGTACGCTTTATTAGACCTGAGTCCTGCTGGCAGCATAAATGAGGGAACAGGTTATCCCTTCTGCATGAAACGAGCAAGCGAGCGTTTGCCGGAGTGAGTGATTAATGTTCATTTGCTTCAATTACTCGTATACTCAATCAATCTAATACTTAAGCAGTTTTATAATTAATAAAATCATTACAAACTATAAGGAAATTGCAAAACCAGCCATTCAAACTATCATATACATACGATGAGATTATATGATATTACTAAGTAAGTATTTCTATATCAAGCGAAAATAATTATAGGGTAAACAAAAATTTCCTATAAGAGCTAACTATAAAAATATAGTAGCTCCTATAGGAAACAGTATTTGAAATACACTATGCTTACCCTACTATTTTTGGGCAGGTATAGCGTTTCGTAAATATCTAAGTAGTTAATACTTAATTACTTTTTGGGTTAAGACCCCGTCCTGTGTAGGTATGGAAATCATATACATACCTACAGGCAATTCTTGTAAGTCTAAAGATACCTTAGTGCCTACTAAATTTTGGGTACGTAATAGATGGGACTGCATGTCATACACATATAAATACTGTAAATGACCGTCTGGTACACTCACCGATACTTTATTAGAGAAAGGATTAGGAGAAATACTGAGCGTACTTGTTGCATCACTTTCTATAAGCTCACTTTGTTTTACAAAAGAAAGTGAAGTGGCGATAATCTTTTCGTAACAGCCAATATCGTAGGAACCTTGCTGAGGTCTAGCTGTGCCCAATAAGTCAGTTACTATGCCCAGAGAATCAATTTTTATACCACTGTTAACCAGAGGAGAATCATCCTTAGGAAGGTAATCTTGCAAATTCTCAAACTTCGTATTTGGGATTGTATTTTGATAATTCCCCGCTTGTAATAGATTCACACCAGACGCATACTGTAAATATTGACCGTTAGGACTAGCCATTGCATTATTGTATACCTGAACTTTTGGTAACGTATTTGTTAAATGAATGGCAGCCTGCCCCGTAGGTACGACAGTATTATTTAGTATACGTAGCTTGGTACCGTTAACTCCTCCAGCCCCAGAGGTAGACACGATTCCGTAAGCACTATTTTCAACTACTAAATTATTATGTACGGAAAGATCAGCTACCATACTTGTGATGTAAATTCCACTTCCAGTAGTTTGCCTGATTTTATTGTTATAGCAGTATCCACCGGTCCCATCCCCAATCTGAATACCCATATTATAGTTTTGATACCCGGCCTGAGTTATAGTATTTCCGTAAACTTCAGCATCGGCAGCACTGGCATATAAAATACCCGTTGTTCCGGTTCGGCTTAATACATTCCGAAAAACCTTTAAGCCTTGCATGAGATGAGGGTATACGTTTTGACTAGCTCCAGAGCAGGTAACAGTCACTCCAGCCCCATAGGAAGTATGACCTGCAAAAATGCCTGGGCCACCAGTGTCATGAATGTAATTATCGTGTAACTTAATTCCTTTCATCACAAATTGACCTCTCTGGGTAGATGGATCACAGGTTGGGTCCGTTTTAGCCATGATTCCCACATAGCCTGCATTCCCAATTTCTACATGATCAACTTCTACATCTGTACTTAGAGAGCTTATCAGCATTCCCATACGGCCAGAGCCTGTTTTATTTACTACTATTCCATAGGCTATAGAATCAACACCTGAACCTGTAAAGACGATATTCTTACAGTTATTAAAAACGATTCCGTCATTATTCGTATTAGAAATGCTTACCTTGCCACCAAAATTTTTAAAAGTAATGGGAGCGGAAGCAGTTCCACTAAAGTTAGCCAGGTAAAGATTGCTATAAGACCCGGCCTGGATGCAGACGCGTTGTCCGGGTTGTACATTTAGCGTACTAGCTGAATAATAGCCGCTGGTAGTGATTGTTGCATGACAGGCTGTTGTATCAGTATTAAGTGTTGATACAACTTCATAACAGCCAATATCAAAAGCATTTTGCAGGGGACGTACATTCCCATCCCGATCAAACGTAAGGTCAGGAATCGATAAACCCTGGTTTAATAATGGCGATATAGATGTAGGATGAAAATCATTAGCTCCTACAAATGAGGCAGCGGAAACCCCACCCATAAAGTTGTTGTTATTCTGAGTATTTACGCCCGCTGCCGTTTTAATGTATTGTCCTGATGCTGGGGCTATTAAAGCGTTATTAGTAATATAATGAGCATTCTCTGTACTATATAAAAGAATAGCATCCCCTCCCGGAGAAATAAAGGTGTTATTATATACTTTCAGTGTAGATTCCGGGAAGGACCCAACGCGTTTATCGGCAAATAGACCTGTACTTCCAGAACGTACAATTAAGTTGTTGTATATTTTCTGATTAGCAGCAAAACTTAAAAAAATAATTCCTACTCCCGGGGCATCTTTAATCGTATTATTATAAAGTTCACCGCCAGACCCATCCCCAATTTGGATGCCATTATTTTGATAATTAGCGAAAGGAGAAATACCTGGTGAATTAACAATATTATCATGCACTTTCGCATCTGGAGAACAACCATATTGAATTCCTTCAGCTCCTGTACGTTCTACTAGATTATGGTGAATAGTTAAACCCACTATTTTATGTGGATAAACCGTAATGCTTGTTCCATTACAATTGATGGTTGATCCTCCACCCCAAAACGAGTTCCCGGCATAAATTCCTTCGCCACCGCAGTCGTGAATGTAATTGTCGTGAATATTGACATTATACATGGTAAAATTTTCACGCCAAGTGGCAGGATCGCACCAAGGATCCGTTTTGGTCATAATTCCAGCAAAGCCTGCGTTGTTAATTTCTAAATGGTCGATTTCACAATTAGTACTTTTATCCATAACCGATAACCCCATTCGGCCACTTCCAGTCCCTTTGACGTGAATCCCATAGGTTTGTTGAGAGCTTCCAGTACCCGTAACTTTGAAGTATTTACAATTAGCAAAGGCCAAGGCATCCGTAGAGGTATTATTTTCTATTTCGACTACACCTCCACAGTTTTTAAAGATAATTGGGTTTGCTGGTGTTCCAGAGAGATTAGAAAACTGAAGATTTGTATATTGACCTGCCTGAATACAAACGGTTTGGCCGGGTTGGACTGGTAAATTGCCGGGGCCATAATAGCCACTACTTGTCACCGTATAGTCACATCCACACGTCTGGGCATGAGAAGAAAAAGTCCATAAAAGGACTAATAGCATAGGTAAAAAATGCTTCATGAAAATTTAAGTATAAAGGTGTGTGTATTTTATACCCTGCATATTTAGGTACTTAATTTTGAATATTACCGAGGCAGTTATATTATCTTTTTGTGATTAGCTCACTGGAAGAAAAAATTATGTATCCTACTAATAGTTGCTTAAAAACGATGGTTGGGAATAGACGCGATTGCATTAGTAACATATACCCATTTTCCCAGCCGCATAATAAAAAGAGGCGGTTACCCGAACAGGTAACCGCCTCTTTTGGAGTTCGTTAAAAACGGACTATTTCTTACCGTAACGTTTGTTGAATTTATCAACGCGTCCAGCCGTATCGAGGAGTACGTTTTTACCAGTGTAGAAAGGGTGAGATTGTGAAGAAACCTCAACTTTCACTACAGGATACGTCTTTCCTTCGAATTCTACCGTCTCTTTCGTGTCTGAAGTTGAACGGGTCAGGAATTTATAGTCGCTTGAAAGGTCCCAGAATACTACCTCGCGGTACCCAGGATGAATGTCTGCTTTCGCCATTATATTGATAGTTAGTCAGTTACGATTCTTTATGAACGGGCCGCAAAAATAATCATCTTTTGGGAATGTTACAAAATTTTACTAGAATGTTTTTTATTAGCTATCCCACTGAAAATCTTTTTATTGGACTTTTTAAAGTTTCTTCAATTCTATCGCTCCAGTGGGCGAATAATCATTCGAGTCGTAACTTTTTGTCTCTGAATTCAATGCGTTCGAGAAGCCTTCGCGGCACGGAATTTTAGTGAGTTAGATGAACTTTCAGGCAGTTGCAAGTCCACGTTCTTAACATTAATTTCACATTTGAAAAGTTAAGGTTCAGTGGGAACGATTGTAAAAGATATGCAGTTCAGCTTTTCATGTTTGCTTAATACTTACCCGCTCCCTTAGTGAGCATCTTTACCTCAACCCAAGTTTTTAAGTTATTCCCGAAATATTCTAACTCGCTGAAAATATGCATGTTATTAAACGAGACGGCCGACGCGAATCGGTAAAATTCGACAAAATAACCGCCCGCATCGAGCGGCTTTGCTACGGACTTGACCCGGCTTTCGTTCAACCCGTTGAAGTGGCAATGAAAGTAGTTTCTGGTATCTACGATGGTGTCAACACCGTAGAGCTGGATAACCTGGCAGCAGAAACGGCGGCCTCTTTAACGACTCGCCACCCCGACTACGCAACCCTGGCAGCTCGTATCGCCATTTCTAACCTGCATAAAAATACGCAGAAGTCATTCTCGGCAACGATGAAGCAATTGTATCATTACGTCGATCCCAAGACGAATGAAAATGCTTCTTTGATTTCTAAGGATACGTACGATGTAGTAAAGAAAAATGCTGGATTACTGGATTCTACTATCATCTATGATCGTGATTTCGGTTACGACTACTTTGGCTTCAAAACGCTTGAGAAATCATATCTACTTAAAGTAAACGGTAAAATTGCCGAGCGTCCTCAGCACATGCTGATGCGGGTAGCGATTGGTATTCATGGCAGCGACATTGAGTCGGCTATTGAAACCTATAACCTGCTTTCAGAACGCTGGTTCACGCACGCGACACCAACGTTATTCAACGCCGGTACGCCGAAACCTCAGTTATCTTCCTGCTTCCTGTTAACCATGCAGGACGACAGCATTAACGGTATCTATGACACGCTGAAACAGTGTGCCCTGATTTCGCAGTCGGCGGGCGGTATCGGTCTGAGCATTCATAACATCCGGGCCACGGGTAGTTACATCAAAGGCACGAATGGTACTTCCAATGGTATTGTTCCTATGCTTCGCGTGTTTAACGACACGGCTCGTTACGTAGATCAGGGAGGTGGAAAACGCAAAGGCTCCTTTGCCATGTACATTGAACCCTGGCATGCCGATGTGTTTGAATTCCTTCAGTTAAAGAAAAACCACGGTAAAGAGGAACTCCGGGCCCGCGATTTATTTTTCGCCCTCTGGGTACCTGATTTATTCATGAAGCGGGTGAAAGACAATGACGTTTGGTCATTAATGTGCCCCCATGAGTGCCCTGGTTTATCGGATGTATACGGGGATGAATTCGAGGCTTTATACGAAAAATACGAGCGTGAAGGCAAAGCTCGCCGTACGGTAAAAGCTCAGGATCTGTGGTTCGAGATCATGGAATCGCAAATCGAGACGGGCACTCCTTACATGCTGTTCAAAGACCACGCGAACCGCAAGTCGAACCAGAAAAACCTGGGTACGATCAAGTCTTCGAACCTGTGTACTGAAATCATTGAATACACCGCAGCTGATGAGGTAGCCGTTTGTAACCTCGCTTCTTTAGCTCTGCCTAAGTTCGTGGAAAAAGGTGAGGATGGATTCCTGCGTTTCAACCACGAAAAACTGTATGAGATTACGAAAGTAGCTACGCGTAACCTCAACAAGATCATTGATATTAACTATTACCCCGTCCCTGAAGCGGAACGTTCGAACAAACGCCACCGTCCGATCGGCTTAGGAGTACAGGGTCTGGCAGATACGTTTGTATTGCTACGCATGCCCTTCGAAAGCGAAGAGGCCCGCCAGTTAAACAAAGATATTTTCGAGACGATCTATTTTGGAGCCATGGAGGCTTCGATGGAAGAAGCTCAGAAATACGGCACGTACGAAACCTGGGCCGGAAGTCCCATTTCTCAGGGTATCTTCCAGTTCGACATGTGGGGTGTCAAACCTACTTCGAATCGTTGGGACTGGGAATCGTTGCGTGAAAAAGTAAAAACCCACGGGGTACGTAACTCCCTGCTGGTAGCTCCGATGCCAACGGCTTCGACGAGCCAGATTTTGGGTAACAACGAGTGTTTCGAGCCTTTTACTTCAAACATCTACGTACGTCGGGTACTTTCCGGCGAATTCGTAGTAGTGAACAAGTACCTGCTGCGTGACCTTGTGAAAATGGGCTTATGGAACGAAACGATGAAAAATAAACTCATCGCAGCCAACGGTTCCGTACAGAACATTGCTGAAATTCCTGCCAACCTGAAAGAACTGTACAAGACGGTTTGGGAAATCAAGCAGAAAACCATCATTGATATGTCAGCCGACCGCGGTGCATTCATTTGCCAGAGCCAGTCGCTAAACATTCACATGACGGATGCCAATTTCGGTAAAATCACCTCCATGCACTTCCACGCCTGGGAGCGGGGACTGAAAACGGGTATGTATTACCTGCGTACCAAAGCCGCTGCCGATGCCATCAAGTTCACGGTAGAAACGCAGGCTCAGGTAGCCATTCAGCCCAGTACGGCCACTGTGCACGAGAAGGCAATGAACTACCTGGCAACGCCTGAAGCACAAGCTGCTCTCTCAACACCTGTGATGACGAAAGAGGTGGAGCCTATCAAGTGGTCAGAAGAAGATGCAAAGGCAGCTATTGCCTGCTCGCTGGATGATCCTGAAGGTTGCGAGATGTGTGGATCATAATCGCGATATTTAGTCTAGATGAGCTTTATAAAACCCGCTTTAGAGCGGGTTTTATTTTTTCTGTATAGGACCTAAAACTCCTTTGTAAGTTCTTTCTATAAAACAATACGCATTGTATTCCGCTTTGAAAACGACTCCGTTAACTTTTAAGCAGCTCGCCCAACTCAAGGTCAAGGAAAACCCTGAACTTGATGAGCAATTCAGGAGAAAGGTTTTATTTTCCGAAAAGTTAGCTTTAGCCCATGAAGAAATTAGAAAATATGGCTTAAGCTTTCATTCCAAGCATAAATAAATCAAAAGGCAGACGGCAGCGTCTGCCTTTTTTCATTTCCTACAGGGCTATCTCGCCTCTCCACCGTCTCTTCGATAACTTACTCGTTAAATCGATGAGAAAATACCTCTGGACTTTGGTGCTCTTACCCGATCTATTATTTGCCCAACGGATTAACCGACAAGCACTGGTAGAGCGTCATTCGGTTATTACTACCCAAATGGATACGTTGGCCTCGGTCTCGGTAGGTAATGGTCGTTTTGCCTTTACCGTTGATGCAACGGGTTTACAGACGTTTCCAGCCTATTACGCTCAGGGCGTTCCCCTGGGGACGCAGTCGGAATGGGGCTGGCATAGCTTCCCTAATCCTGACAACTACAAACTGGAAGAATCGCTGAAGCCTTACCCGCAACAGGGAAGACAGGTAACTTATGCGGTTCAGAAAGGCTCGACGGCCCGCGAAAAAGCAGTCATTGATTTTGCCCGCCAGAATCCGCACCGCCTTCAGTTGGGGAATCTGGGCCTGGTATTACTCAAGAAGGATGGAAGCGAAGCCCGACCCTCGGATCTGACGGGTATTCGTCAGGAATTGAACATGTGGACGGGAGCCATTAAAAGCCATTTTAAGCTAGAAGGTACGCCAGTAGAGGTGTTAACCTACGGTCACCAAAGCAAAGACGCCGTAGCGGCTCAAATCAAATCCCCATTGTTCGCTCAAAAGCGTCTAAGGATTCGGTTACGCTTTCCCTACCCTACGAATCAGTTTGTCGATGCTGGAGCTTATTATGAGCAGTCGACTAAGCATACGTCACGAATAGTTACTAAATCAAGAAACTCCGCCCTGCTTGAACATAAGCTGGATCAGGATCAATATTTTGTTCATCTGAACTGGAATGGGCAGGCCACGCTTCAGTCCGCACAACCCCATGAATTTTTGCTTACTTCAACCGAACCGACACTGACATTATCTGCCTTATTTAGCCCCCAAAAAGCTCAGGTTCCTACTTTCGCAGAAACGCAGACCAGTAGTCGTAACGGATGGAAAAGCTTCTGGACCTCTGGAGCGGCCATTGATTTTTCTGAAACTACTGATCCACGAGCGAAAGAACTTGAACGCCGCATTATTCTTTCCCAATACCTAACCAAGATTAACTGTACCCAGTCCATGCCGCCGCAGGAAACGGGCTTGACCTATAACAGTTGGTACGGCAAACCTCACCTGGAAATGCACTGGTGGCACGGGGTCCATTTTGCTCTCTGGGGGCGAACAGAATTAATGGAAAGAAGTCTGGCCTGGTACAGAAAAACGGTAAATCAAGCAAAGGCTATCGCCGTTCGGCAAGGATATAAGGGCATCAGGTGGCCGAAAATGACGGACCGCGAAGGTAATGAAACGCCTTCGTCCGTCGGAGCTTTCCTGATCTGGCAACAGCCGCATTTTATTTACCTGGCTGAATTAGGTTACCGGGATAAAGCTAATGCCAAAGTTTTGAAAAAATATGCTGATCTGGTCGAAGCTACGGCTGATTTTATGGCCTCCTATGCCACCCTTGAAGGGAACCGTTATGTTTTGGGCAAAGGCTTGATTCCCGCTCAGGAATGTTTTCATCAGGAAGAAACCTTTAACCCTACATTCGAACTAACCTACTGGCGTTGGGCTCTGGAAACAGCCCAGCAATGGCGGGAACGGCAAAAGCTAGGTCGTAAAAAAGAATGGGACGATGTACTTCAGAAACTTTCGCCTTTGCCTCAAAAAGACGGCGTTTACCTGGCTACCGAAAGTGCTCCAGATTCCTATACCAATCCCAACTGGATGACTGATCACCCAGCCGTATTAGGGGCTTTAGGCGTAATGCCCCAGCAAACTGGAATGGATTCAACGATCATGCACCGAACGCTGGATTTAATCTGGGAAAAATGGAACTGGGACCACACCTGGGGCTGGGATTTTCCGATGACGGCCATGACGGCTACCCGACTCTATCAGCCCGAAAAAGCAATTGACGCATTGTTAATGCCCGTCCAGAAAAATACGTATTTACCTAACGGTCATAATTTCCAGGACGGACGTTTACGCATTTACCTGCCCGGCAATGGCGGTTTGTTGGCCACTGTCGCTCTTTTGTGTGCCGGTTTCGATGGAAGTATCAAAGAAAACCCCGGTTTACCCAGGCACTGGAAAGTAAAATGGGAAGGACTTAAAAAGATGCCTTAATAAAAAATGCCGAATGAAGTTCATTCGGCATTTTTTATGGCTGTTCATCTCAGTCTTAAGGATTAGATCCTATCATGGTCAGCGTTCCCA
The DNA here is from genome assembly GCF_031453245.1 of Siphonobacter sp. SORGH_AS_0500. NCBI lineage: Bacteria > Pseudomonadati > Bacteroidota > Cytophagia > Cytophagales > Cytophagaceae > Siphonobacter > Siphonobacter sp. SORGH_AS_0500. The sequence continues at coordinate 493,129 of NZ_JAVIYT010000001.1, read as the reverse complement.
ACGCATATTGCAAGACAGCGGAAGTATGATTTGCACCACTCACGGGGAAATACTGCACTTTTGCTGCTCCTTTTGCTTTCATTGCAGCAAACGCCGTTTGGGAATTCAGAACCGGTACCAGATCGTCAGCCGTTCCGTGATACATCCAGAGCGTAGTATTGGGCTTCCAGTCATAAACGTCGTTATCCTTCACCGCATTCAGAAAACCCGTATCCGTTCCATCATTCAACCCTTTTTTAAACGAATCCGTAAACGTATTGCTAATGCTGGTATTAATAACCAGGGAAGATAAATCCGACTGATGTTTCACTTCCGCTGGAATTTGCGAAGCATAAGGCTCTTTGAAATAATAGCTAGCCGGGCGGTTTAATCCATAAATTCGATTATAAGTCAATAATACCCAGGCATATAAGCGATTGTAACTTACAGTCGTGGTAGCCTGATTATTAACGATATACTTCATAAACTCAGTCTTGTTGTAAGCTCCTGAGCCCACCGAAACTGCTCTTAAATTAAACTCTGAAGCCGCTTCTTCTTCTATTTTCTTCAATAAGGACATCGTAGCGTATCCGCCCTCGGAGTAACCTGTCAGGTACAAACGCTTATCCCAATAACGGGTATCTTTCTTCGCAAAATATTCCTTTGCTGCCCGAAGCAAATCCAGGCTCGCCTGCGATAAACCCTGACGATGTTCATACGTATGTGCCAGATTTTTCGACGCTCCGTAACCAATATAATCGGGAGCAACAGCTACATACCCCTGGGCTGCCAACAGAATTACCAACTGTGCATCGTTACCAGCACTGGGGTTTAGATTAGAAGGAGCCTGGGCTTCCGTCGAAATTGTTCCGTGCTGATAGCTAACCATTGGAACGGCACTTGCATTGGCACTTAACGCAGGAATGACGATGGCTCCTGAAGCTTCAATTTCCTGATTATCGGTATTCTTCGTTTTATAGGTAATCCGATAGGCTTTAACACCGTAAGAAACCAGGGTTCCATATAAGGGATTAGAAGTAGCGACCAAAGATTTTACCTTATCAACGGATAGAGAATCAATAGTTTCAACTTTAACTAAATACTTATCGGCAACTTCTCCTGGATTTGGTTCGGGATCTTTTCCGCAAGCCAGCAAGAAAAAAGTAATCAAACACAACAAGGCTTGGGAAGAATAATGCAATAAATGAGTTTTTTTCATGGATTTGGTAAAGAAAACTGCCGATTAAAAGAAGAATGGCCTAGACAAGCCGAAGATAACGAAAAAATATCCGTAACTCCCTAGTAATTAGCCATTCAAATTAATATCCAATCGGGTTCTGTGTTTATAAAAAACAAATAAAATCTTTATAAAGTTCCTATTATTTGAGCATTATAACCTACTAACCTACCCAAACACTCTTTTGGCAAATACCTTGATAGAATATTTTTTTCGTGCCTAAAATACATAATTTAATACATCTAAAATAAGGTACCTAAAGATTAGCTAATGAGTATTTACCTTAATGTAAAACATCTTTACATTACTTTTTAAAAGTATATTTTCGAGTCAGTGTACCCTCATAATTGGTAATAAAACAAATTTTTATTAGCTAAATAAATTAGAAATTATGTACTATTAGTTTCAACAAGCTTAAACCTATTTGTACATATTTAGTCTAATTTGGCAGTTCGTCTGAACAGGTATTTATTAGATAACGCCCCATTTAAAACTCTTTTTTAAAAACAAACGTCAACTTAATGGAGTTACATAATTAGAGTAATGAAGTAAATTTAAGGTCCTATTTTATCCAACTTTGCTTCTAAAAAATCCATACCTACCGATTTATGATACCAATGATTTGTTTTTTAAAGCATAAATCAGATATTTGTTTCGTTATTATACACAAGCAGCACAATTAATTATTTATCAATTCATGAAAAAAAAATCAATTCTTTTCTTTTCTCCTAACGACAATGTAGAGGAAAAGAAAAAGTCAGCCAAAACGAAAGAGGCCCCAACTACTTCTATTTCCAAAAAAGGAAAGCTGTTGTTATCTCCTGCTGTACTTGAATTATTGGAAGCAGACCCTGCAACCAGCTCATTCAAAGTAGGTACAGAAGAAAGAAAAAGAGGCGTTGGTTCCTTCTTTTTAGTGAAGGCAGATGAGGCAGATACAGATGCTTTCCCAATTGCCAAAAGTGGTCGTGGTCATGGTATTGCCTTAGGAGCAATTTTCGATAGAATTGGCCTGGATTACAAAACGTTCGATTATACGTTTGATATCAAACCTTTCACTTATGAAGAAGAAGGTATCAGCGGATATGAATTATCATTAAAAGAAAAATCTCCTCGTACGGCAGCTACTAGTTCTGAAGAAGAATAGTAAAGTATGAGTAAAAAAGAAAAGGTTCGGCTTTGTAAAAAGCTGAACCTTTTCTTTTTTGTCTCTATGGCTAGCACCTGATTTTTCTCAACATTGTTTAGTAATTAGTTATTAATGGTGTTTCCTGATGACTTTAACGGGCAGGAAAAGTGTAATCCGGCATTTAAGACTAAGAAAATTAGAGAGTTATCTGGTTGTTAAGCCTAAAGAAACTAGGCATTTAAAATTGTAACCCAATAACTTTGACTAGCATTCATTCTTTCTATTAGGATAGGTTCGTAGTTATTACTACCAATCGGTTATTATTCGTTAAATGCTTAACTACATTAGCGTAATTACTCCATCCCTTTTACACCTGAAATGAGAGTAAGAGCTTATCCACTGGCTGAGGCCTCACCTCTGCTCCCCTAAATAGCTCCTGAAAATTCTAACAAAATTCTAATTGCCTCCAGGCTACAATTGTTACTGAAATTGCGGAATTTTAAGGTTCTTTACTAGTACTAAAGAAAATTGGGAATGGACTGACCGGGAAAATTTTGTCCCGGTCAGTTTTTTGTAAATCCCCTCAGAAACGTAAGAATACGGTTTTTTTCAAAAAATAGCCCTTGATTTTAAAGGCGAGGACGGGTATCTGCCTATTTCATCTATTCTTTAGCAAATTCGGCTATTTTAGAACCATCCTTCGTTAAAATACCGTATATGTTTGCATGGTATACTCATCAACAGTCTGGTATATTTGCACTTGAAAACTGAATTTGCTAAATCCCCTTTAAAACTAGTATCCACATTATGAGAAAAATTTGGGTAATGCTGGCTCTGTCCACAGCCGTAATGACCAGCTCCTGCGTGAGCAAGAAAAAAGCCCGGGCCCTGCAAACCCAGGTCAACGACCTCCAGGCCGAAAACGCCCGCCTGGCTGAACGCATCCGCGTCGAACTCGGCGACTGCCAGCAAAAGTCCGCTTCCCTGCAGGCTCAACTCGATTCCAAAAACTCCGAACTCTCGGCTAAATCTGCCCGCGTCAAAGAAGTCGAAGATCAACTCGACTACCTCAAACGAACCAACGCCGGGCTCCTCGACCGCATGGCCGATCTCTCCATCGTTTCCAAACAGGGGGCCGAGTCCATCAAACGTTCCCTGGAAGCCATCGATCAGCAGAGTAAATACATCCAGAGCCTCAACTCTTCCATTCAACGCAAGGACTCTTTGAACATGACCCTGGTCATGAACCTCAAGCGGTCCCTGGCCAATGTCAATGATGAGGACGTGGAAGTACAAGTGAAAAAAGGAGTCGTTTACGTTTCCATCTCCGATAAACTCCTCTTTGCTACCGGTCAGTCCAATGTCAATGCCCGGGCTGAGGAAGTCTTAGGAAAAGTAGCCCGGGTCATCAACGATCACAGCGAGCTCGAAGTCATGGTGGAAGGCCACACCGATGCCGTCCCCATCGCTACCGAAGTCAACAAGGATAACTGGGACTTGAGCGTACGCCGGGCCACTTCCGTGGTACGCCTGCTGCAAAGCAAGTTCAAGGTCGATCCCGCTCGTTTGACCGCCGCCGGCAAGGGTGAGTACGAACCCAAGGACTCTAACAAGAGTGCGGCTGGACGTAAAGTCAACCGCAGAACCGAGATTATCCTCACTCCACGTCTGGATGAGTTCTTCCAGTTGCTGGAGAAAAAATAAGGCATTCCTTGAAGAAGGATACACGTGAAAACCCCGGCTCACCAGGAGTGAGCCGGGGTTTTTCATGACCGCCCCTCTTACTTTAGACGCAACTTGACCGCCTCTGGCCGGAAGAGGCAAGTCTCGGCCCAGGGCCTCTCCACTCATGGGGTGGCTGGTGCGACACCAGCCACGGCGTAAGAGACCCGATCAAGTCGAGGCTCTACAAGTTTTATCTTTCCAAAATGATTATAAGCCTGTTTTCAGGAATTCATTCCGATACTGAAGCGGAGCTAAGCCTGTGGTTTGCCGGAATTGGCGATTGAAATGAGATATATTTCCAAAGCCACTTTGAAAGCATACTTCTGAAACCGTTAAATCCCCGTCAGAAACCAGTAACTGACTGGCATAGCGAATGCGGTACTCATTGAGCGAATCCACAAAGGTTTTTTTAGTTACCTTCTTATAATACCGACAAAAGGATTGCGGTGTCATGTTAATTAACTCAGAGATCGTCTCTAGCCGGATTTCCTGACGGAAATTCTCAGACATATACGCATAAATCTTATTCAGCCGTTCGTAATCTGTTTTGGGTAACTGAGCGAAAAACTGACTGGTATCCAGAACGTTCACTTCCTTACTTTCCGTCAGGGTATGTAATAAATCCAAAAGCCCCAGTAATCGGTGAAAGTGACTGGCTTTTAATAAATACTGAAGTTCTTTGCTAGCTAATTCAGCCGTTTTTCCGTAGAAATGTAGCCCTGATTTTGCTTTTTGAAGTAAGCGGGCAATGGGTAAGAATTCTGGTTTTTTGAAGAAATCAGGGCCTAAAAACTCTTCTTTGAACTGAATAACTATCGAGTGAGCAGGATCGGTATTGTTTTCATTTTTCCAGTAATGGGGCATATTAGGTCCCATTAATACTAAATCGCCTGCTTCAAAATTTGATACGTTCGTTCCCACAAATCGCTTTCCCCGACTAGAAAGAATCAGCGTTAATTCCACTTCGGGGTGAAAATGATACGGAGCATCAAAGGCCTCTAAAATATGCTCTCGGAAGGTAAATGAGCTATCGGGCAAAGCATCTATGTGTTCAAAAGATGGCTTCATCTTTGCTAATGTTAATACGAAACAAGTAACAATACTAAGCAAATTAGACCTTTGAATACAAACCTTTAGCTCAAAAAACAGAAGCTAATCTTTGATACTGAGGATATTATTAATTTGCCTGCTTCATAAAAAGAGTTCAGCTTTTGCAAACTGAACTCTTTTCATGAGGATTATTTTGAAGCCCCGTTTTTAAGAATACTCTGATAGCGGTTCATATCCTGAAAAACTTTTAGCGAAGCCATAATCTCGGGATCTTTACTAAAAGAATGCTCTCGAAGGCCTTTTTGTAGATAATAGCGAAGAATGATTTCCTGCTCCAGCATGTACCGGATTTCGTCTTTAAACTTCAATAAATCAGAGTCTTTGCTATGAGCAAATTTCGTTTTTAAGACTTTGAGCTGTTCCTGAACGACATCGTAATATTTTTCCTTTTTGGCAGAAGCTTCCAGTTCTTCAAATTTACGCTCAACATCGGTTGTATAATCGTAATCTTTATCACCTAGCCATTTAACAAATTCCTGATATTCAGCGTCTGACAGACTAAATTCACGACCCGGCTTAATTGAAGCATGATCGTGGCGATACTTATTAGCATACTCGAAAATATAGCCTTTCCGGTATAAGCTCGTCAAAATAGCCGACTGAGCCGGGTGATCTACCAAAATATCAGGAGCAATACCACCGCCGTCATAAACGGTACGTCCACTTTTTCGGGTTTTGAACGCTGTCTGTAACGAATCCGGGATTTTACCTACCGAGCCATCCGCATTCCGGTGTCCATAATCAATCGCCTGAATGCAGCGTCCAGAGGGAATGTAATATTTAGCCGTCGTTATTTTCAGCTTACTGTTATAACTCAAATCACGGGTAATCTGAACCAGCCCTTTTCCGAAACTTTTCTGACCAATGAGTACACCCCGATCATAATCCTGAATAACGCCTGCTACAATCTCAGCTGCCGAAGCACTACGGCTGTTGGTTAATACTACCAGCGGAATTTCTGCATCCATAGCCGGATTCAGGGCCGTGTAGGTTTTATTCCACTCGCTTACTTTGCCTTTGGTACTAACAATCTCGGAATCCTTATTTACAAAGATATTCGAAATATCTACTGCCATATTTAGCAGACCGCCGGGGTTATCACGTAAATCCAGAATTACTTTTTTCATGCCTTTTCCTTTCAAATCGGTAAAAGCCTGACGTACTTCTTTGGATGCCGTTCCGGTGAAATCTTTGAGATCGATGTATCCAATTTCATCATTAATCATGCCGAAATAAGGCACGTTGGACATCTTCACTACGTCGCGAGTAACACTGATCTCCTCCGTATTATCCTGACCAAACCGACGAAGGCTCAATTTTACGGCACTACCCGTCTGCCCCTTCATTAACTTATCCACATTGATGCCCGGCTTCTTCACGTCCAGTCCATCAATTTTTAAAATCTCATCCCCAATGCGAATGCCTGCTTTTTCGGCAGGCGTTCCTTCATACACCATGATAACCAAGAATTTATCCTGCCGCTGCTGAGTCAGAATACCAATTCCGTTATACTTCCCGGTGGTCATGGTCATGTAATCCTCAATGTCGTCTTCGGGGTAATAAACGGTATACGGATCGAGGTTTTTAAGCATGGCGTCAATCCCCGTACGTATGGTTTTATTAGGGTTTACGTCATCTACGTAATACGTATTAAGCTCTTTGAAAAGCGTCGCAAAAATGTCGAGATTCTTCATGATCTCGAACGTCCGCTCTCCTGGATCAGTAAAGGAGAATAATCCGAGCCCTCCCACCAGACATGTGGTAAGAAGGCCAACTTTCAGAGCGGTGTGTTTCATGAATCTATGGCTGGCTTTATAAATGCGATTTCAGAACAATTTAGAGGAAAAATTTCAATTTTGGATTATGGAAAGATGAGATTTGTCGTTTCGAACCCGATTATTCCTCCCTGGTAAGTGAAGCGGAGGCCGAGTTACTGGCTTTCCCGAGTTGCTTGAGCATAAACTTCATCTTCTTTTCAATGTCAGCGAAGGGTAAAATATCTTTTGCCACGTAAACGATGGCAATGCTGGCGGGCCACTGATCGTTGGTTAACAGGATCTCTTTATGTAAACGGTAAGCTTCCCGCAGGCGGCGTTTGAGTAAATTCCGGTCAACTGCTCTTTTGAAATTGCGTTTGGAAACCGAAACCATTACTTGTGGTAAAGCCGTCGAAGCACCCGCCAAAGCATTTACCTTGAGCGGATAACTAAACAAAGCCAGGATATCTTTACCATTGCGGGCAAAAAGTTGATCAATGACTTTTTTACTCTTCAATCGCTCCGTTTTTCGTAACCGCTGATCCATAGACGCTAAATAAGAAATGGGTGGCAAAGATACAATTCATTACCCCGACCAAACGGTTTCCAAAGGATGTTTTCGGGTTTTAATGGGTTAAACTGCATTCTAATCGTCCTTTAGCAGTAGTTAATCCCGTATCTTTAGTACCTAAGTAGCATTCCAAGTAGTTGAACGATATGCAGGCAAAGCAAATTTTATTGGTTGAAGACGATCAGCGGTTATCGGAGAGTATTTCCCGAACCCTGGGTCGAAAAGGATACGAGGTTTCTCCGGTTTTTGACGGAACCGCTGGTTTACAAAAAGCTCTGGACTCCAGTTTTGATCTGGTGATTTTGGATGTGGTTTTACCCGGACTGGATGGATACGCCATTTGCGGAGAATTGCGTCGCCAGAAGCCCCGCCTGCCTATTTTGATGTTAACTGCTCTGGATGATACCGAAGACCGATTAAAAGGATTTGAACAGGGCACGGACGACTACTTGGCTAAGCCATTTGACATCCGGGAGTTACACGCCCGCATGCAGGCCTTGCTTCGCAGAAATGAGTTTATTGAAGAATCCCAGACGCAAACGAAACTACGGATTGCGAATCTGGAAATGAATTTGCTCAATAAGACCGTTATCCGGGATGGGGAAAAGCTGGAATTAACCGCGAAAGAATACGCCCTACTGGAATATTTACTACTCCATCAAAACCGACTGATTACCAAAGCCGAGCTTTTGAAAGAAGTCTGGGGACTGAATTTTGATCCTGGTACGAACATCGTTGAAGTCTACATTGCTTACCTCCGTAAAAAAGTAGATCGCAATTTTGAGCCTAAGTTAATCCAGACCAAGGCGGGACAGGGGTATGTCTTACGTCCTGAACATTAATTCATTACTCGTTGATTCATGCGGATTCGTTACAAGCTTGCTCTGCTTTTTACGCTCATCGTTGCGAGCTTACTCACCTTGTTTTCATACGTCATTTACGAAGATTCGTCGCGGCACCGGGATGAAGTTTTTCTGGGACGACTGGAAAATAAAGCCCGAACGACAGCCCGGTATCTGATTGATGTCAAAGAGATTAATAATGAGCTACTTAGAATCATAGACCAAAACTCCCTGACGGCTCTGGACGAGGAGCTAGTGCTGGTTTTTGATCCCCGAAATAAGCTCGTTTATTCTAGTATCGATGACAAACCCGTTAAATACAGCCGCAGGTTAATCGCAGAAGTTCGGGAGGAAAAAATTGTTGAATATACCGAGGGTGTCTATGACCAGATTGGGCTGGCTTTTCCTTCTAAAATTGATAGCTCCAAGGGTGAGTACGTGGTATTAGCCTCGGCCTACGATAAATTCGGAAAATATAAACTTCGCAACCTACGGAATACGCTCCTCATCTGCTGGTTCGTTGGCGTTGGGCTAACCGTATTGGCTAGTGGCTGGTTGTCCGCTTATTTCCTGCGACCAGTAGCGACAATCAATGAAAAAATACAGCACATTACGGCTCAAAACCTCAAAGAACGTCTTTCGGAAGGAAATGGGAAGGACGAAATTGCTCAGCTAGCCATTAATTTCAATCAGATGCTAAATCGGCTGGATATGTCTTTTGAGCAACAGAAAAGCTTCGTTTCTCATGCCTCTCACGAGTTGCGAACGCCGCTTACGGCCATGAAGACGGATATTCAGTCGGGACTGGAAGAAACGTTGTCCGCCGAAGAATACCGGGAAATTCTGCGGGACTTGTTTCAGGATACCCAACGTCTAATCGGGTTAACGAACGGATTATTACAACTGGCTCGTCCGCTCGATAAAGTGCTGAGGCGAAATACCCTATCCGTCGTTGATTTATTACTTGATATTCAGTCGCACATGGGAGCAACCCAGAAAGTAACTGACATCTGTTTCGACCCGGCAATTTTTGAAATGAAACCGGATGATATTCAGGTAACGGGCGATGAGTCTTTGTTGAAAACCCTATTAACCAACCTCATGGACAATGCCTGCAAATATTCAAATGGGCATCCGGTTTACATTACCATCGAACGCCAGCAGTCCAACTGCTTTATTCACGTAAAGGATCAGGGTATTGGTATTGCCGAAAAAGATCAGGAACGGATTTTCGGGGCATTTTTCCGGGGAAATAATGCGATTCGTTATACGGGATATGGCATCGGGCTGGCCGTAAGTCAACGCATTGCTGAGTGGCACGACGGCTCTGTTTCCGTTCAAAGTGAGCTTCATCAGGGCAGCACCTTTACGCTTCGCTTACCCCTGGCCTAAAGCAGGCCTTTGAAGATCGCTCGAAATGGAAGCTTTATCCCGGTAATCAGGAAGTTCGACGCATTGAAAATTTAAAATTTTTAGGCTTAATTACTTTAGTTGTAGAACAACACACGGACGACTTGTGCGAGATTTGAAATTTAAAAAATTCAGTCAAAGCCTGACTGTTCTGATGCACTTGGCTTTCTGGGCATTTTTTCTGTCCCTGCCTTTTCTGCTCAGATCACCTCAGAATCCCCCGGGTACGCCTCGCGTAAAAGTACCCGATGAGGTAATCATTTTGCTGAATATGTTGACCATCCCCTTGTTTTATGTAAATGCTAATATATTCATTCCCAGAGTCTTAAAACGCCAGGGAGTTTGGTTTTATGTGGCTTACATTCTGCTGTCGATGACAGCCGTTCTTTCCATTAATCTAAGCTTACGCAATTACGTTTTCTTCCCCGAGTTACCCTCGGCCCGAATCACGATCTATACGCTTTTTCCCGTTTTCTTCATCCTCGCCGTTAGTACCACCTATCGTCTGTTGAGTGACTATCTAGCCGACGAACAGCAGCGGAAAGAATTGGAAAATGAGCAACTTAAATCTGAGTTAAGCTTTCTACGTTCGCAGATCAGCCCCCATTTTATGTTCAACGTCTTGAACAGCATCGTTTCCCTTTCCCGGAAAAAATCGGATATGGTTGAGCCCGTCGTTATTCAGCTTTCGGATCTGATGCGTTACATGTTGTATGAGTCTAACGGCACGCGGGTTTCGTTAGAAAAAGAAATCAAGTACCTCAATAACTATATTGATTTGCAGCGAATTCGGTTCGGTAACGACGTAAAAATTAATTTTGAAGCAGACAACAGGCTTTCACATCAGCCTATCGAACCCATGCTGCTGATTCCGTTTGTGGAAAACGCCTTTAAACACGGCGTCGGCATTATTAGTGATCCTGTCATTGACATTATGTTGCAGGCACAAGGGAAAACGCTCATTTTCAAGGTAAGAAACAAAGTAAATCGCCGCTTTAAAGAGGTGAAAGACAGCAGTTCAGGTATTGGGTTACCAAACGTTCAGCGTCGTTTAAGTTTATTATACCCTGAATCGCACGAATTAACCATCAGTGAAACCGGAGAATGGTATGAAGTCCAGCTTTCACTGCATTTCAATGGAGACCATCCGTTAAAAGACCGATCTTTGACCGAAGCCATTAACGGTTGATAAATGTATTTTTAGATTATTAATCAATTAGTTAGTTACCCAAAACGACTGAAACTATGATCAATTGTCTGGCCGTTGACGATGAATCGTTAGCTCTTGATTTACTAGAAGATAACATCCGCAAAGTTCCTTTTCTGAACCTGGTTAAACGTTGTAAAAATGCGTTTGAAGCCCAGGAAGTAATGCAACAGCAACAAATTGACTTACTGTTTCTGGATATTCAGATGCCGGGTATCAGTGGCGTGCAATTTGTGCAGAGTCTGAAAAACTCACCGATGGTAATTTTTGTAACGGCTTACGAGGAATTCGCCCTCGAAGGCTTTAACCTCGACGTGATTGATTACTTGCTAAAACCCGTCTCTTTCGAGCGTTTTCTCAAAGCCGTCAATAAAGCTTACGATTTATATAATCTTAGAAATCAGGAATTTAGCACCGCATCCGTTCCTGAAATACCCGCAGTTCCGCAAGAATACTTATTCGTCAATGCAGATTATTCACTGGTAAAAATCCGCATTTCGGAAATTCTTTACGTGGAAGGCTTAAAAGACTACGTCAAGATTTATCTCGAAGGGCAAACCCGTCCGGTGATTACCCGTTTAACGATGAAGGCCATGGAAGAAAAGCTTCCCAGCGGACCTTTCCTGCGGGTCCATAAATCATTCATTATCGCCTTTGATAAAATCGAGTCCATTCGCAACCTGCGAATTAAAATTGGACAGGTTCATATTCCCATCAGCGAGTCTTACGGCGAAGCATTATTCAAAGCCATTAATGCCGGAAAAGTGGAATAGCTTGCGGTTTTAATCCCATCTTATCTCGCTTTTATTCGATATGATCGGCAAAAAATCGAGAAGAGTATATTTCCCGAAATTAGTAAAATATCTTTTGAGTTATTTGATTAAAGTTCTGCGGGCTTGAGTCTGTTTTTCCTTTTTCAAGCTTGTTCAGTTCTCTGAATTCATAGAAAAGTAATCGCCACGGCGAATCGCTATAAAGAAATCCCCTTGTGGGTAGTTTAAGTTTTGGGGTGAGAGCAACCGTCGTTTCATTGAAGCGACGGTTCTTTATTTTAGGCCAATCCGCGTATTTTGCGAGACAATCTTTCTTCGTTCTTATGGCCTTCTATTCTAATAAAGTGGTCTGGATTACTGGAGCGTCCTCCGGCATCGGGGAGGCCCTGGCTCACGCTCTGGCCCGCGAAGGTTGTCGGCTGGTTTTGTCTGCCCGGCGAGAAGCCGAGCTGGTACGGGTTAAACAAGCATTACCCGTTCCGACAGAAAACGTATGCATTCTACCACTGGACATCACCCATATCGAAGCCTTTCCCGAAGCAATTCATACGGTTCTCCAAACCTTTGGCCGCCTTGATATTTTAATTCAGAACGCCGGCATCAGTCAGCGAGGCTCCGCTCTGGAAAGCCCGCTTGCCATTGATCGCCGATTAATGGAAGTAAATTATTTTGGCGTCATTGCCCTAACCAAAGCCGTCTTACCGCATTTCATTCAGCAACGTACAGGACTCATCGTTCCTATCTGTAGTCTGGCGGGTTACGTAGCCACGCCGGAACGCACGGCTTATGCTGCTTCTAAATTTGCCCTACGAGGCTTTTTTGATGCTCTTCGGGCCGAAATCTGGAAAGAAGGCATATGGGTAACCCTCGTTTGTCCGGGTTATGTCCGAACCTCACTTTCACTTAACGCCCTGAATTCCAGCGGAAAAGCTCACAATCAACTTGATAGTCACTCCTCCAAAGGACTTTCTGCCGAAAGCTGTGCCAAAGCGATTGTAAAAGCCCTGAAGAAAGGGAAAAAAGAAGTATGGATTGGCGGTTTTACAGAAGTAATGGGGGCTTACTTAAAGCGGTATGTTCCAGGCTTGCTCTGGTTATTCATTCGTAATTACCGGAGGATATAAGACTGTTCAGAAGAATCGATTTCAAGATTAAAATAGCACTATTCATAGGATTCAGATCCTCTCAAAAGAGCATATTGACTTATACTAGTAGAATCATATTCCGTAAAAATCCTTAATTCAGAGGGTATATTTATCTAATTATCAGTAAAACTTATGAAATATACGGGTGTTTTGTTAAAAATTGATATTTGATTTGCTTGACATTAGATTCCTATTACATTTGTAGTCTATTGTAATATTCCCTTAACTAAAACTTCATCAATATCATGTATAAATCTACGCTCATTTTGGGAAAACTGTCTCCTCCTTTTCTGGTTTAGTTAATCACTTTTTTCGAAGCAGTACCATCAACCTTTCTGGTTGCTGTTCCGGCATATCCTTTCGCTAGGGTATTCTGTAGTTGTCCCATTTTCTTCTATAAATATATACTCTGATTTCATTCTTAATTCTTAACCAATTCTTTAAACATGAAGAGATTAATACTCTTTCTAAACATTCTGTTTCTGACAGCGACAGTAGCTGCTTATGGACAGGATCGGGTAGTGACCGGAGTGGTTACTACATCTGACGATGGAAGTACCGTTCCCGGCGTTAGTGTGAGCATTAAAGGAACCAGCCGGGGAGCAACCACTGATGCGGATGGGAAGTATCGAATCAGTGTTCCTTCCGGAAATGTAGTGCTTGTTTTCACTTCTATTGGATTTCAGAGACAGGAAATCGAGGTAGCCAACAAAAGCGTCATTGATGTTAAACTGATTAACGATTCCAGCGAACTTTCGGAAGTTGTGGTTATTGGGTATGGTACACAAAGTAAGCGTGATGCTACGGGTAGCATTGGTTCGGTTGCCGGAGCAAAGCTTGCTCAAATGCCTAATCAGAGCTTTGAATCAGGCCTGGCAGGCCGTACGCCTGGAGTTCAGATCACGGTTCCCAGTGGTGTATTAAACGCTCCTCCGGTGTTCCGTATTCGCGGTACGAACTCCATTTCTTTAAGTTCCTATCCGCTGGTTATCGTAGATGGTGTTCCTACCTTTACAGGGAACTACAGTGCGGGAAATGCTTCCAGTAACCCACTTGCCAGTATCAATCCTAATGATATTGAGAGCATTGACGTAGCGAAAGATGCCGCAGCAACCGCCATTTATGGTAGCCGGGCCGCTAACGGGGTAGTATTCATTACTACCAAAAGAGGTAAATCGGGTAAAGTACGCATAAGCTACGATGGATGGGCTGGTGTTTCTAATACCTATCGTCTGCCTGAAATGCTAAATGCTCAGGAATATCTGACTTTCAAGCGGATGGCCATTGCGAATAACCCTAATGCCCGCACGACGACATTAACTCAAACGAACGATGCCAATGGTAATCCTATTGATACGAAATGGCAGGATCAGGTATATCGTCAGGGCGTATCTCATAGCCATAACTTAAACGTGTCTGGCGGTAGTGAGAATACAAATTATTATTTTTCTACGGGTTATACGAACCAGCAAGGCGTTATCCGCAAAAATGACTTTGAGCGTTTAAATGCCTTATTTAACGTAGATAGCAGATTAACGAAAGCCGTTACGGTAGGCGGTAAGATTTCTTACTCCAATGAAAAGAACTTAGCGGCTAGTTCTTCCGGCTCTTTGAATGGTGAAGCTTTCAATACCGGTGGTTTAGGACGTCTGGCTATTGTATTACCTCCTATTCTGGCTCCTTACAATAACGATGGGTCACTTAATATCAATCGTGACAACGCAGCCATTGGTTCTTCTAATAATATGAGTATCACGAACATCTCGTATTATAATCCTACGGCTCTTTTAGCACTTAACCGTTCTAACTCAGAAGTAAGCCACGTCCAGTCTAATGCTTACATTCAGATTAGTCCGATCAAAGGTCTTACTCTGAAAAGCTCTTATGGTATTGATTTCCTGTTAGTTGACAACGATATTTTTCAATCTCCTCTGACAGGTGATGGATTCGCCACGAAAGGAAATGCCTCAGGTGTCTTCAGAAAAGAAAAAACCTGGTTATGGACCAACACCGCTCAATATGATCGCAGCTTCGGCGGAGCTCATAACTTCAGCTTGTTGATTGGACAAGAGCAGCAACGTAACACATCGAGAGGATTTGGTTTAAACCGCCAGAATATTTCTGACAATGCCTACACTGAGTTACAGGCAGGCTGGGCTAACAACAACTATACTAACTTAGTATACGGAGAAAATTATCTGTTATCTGGCTTTGGTCGTTTGAACTACAACTACAAAGAGAAATATTACCTGAGCGGTAACTTACGTCAGGATGAATACTCTGCTCTAGGCGTGAAAAAAGGGGTTTTCTGGGGAGCTTCTGCAGGTTGGGAAATCACACAAGAGAGCTTCTGGAAAAACGCCAGACTGAATAACATCTTTAGCAGCTTCAAAGTACGCGGCAGTTACGGTAAAGTGGGTAACATCGGTGGTATTGGTGACTATACTCCTTACTCCACGTATAACTCTGGCTTATACGGTGGCTTATCTACGCTGGCCTTCTCCAGTGTAGGTAACCCTAACCTCAAATGGGAAACCAGTACGAAAACTGATGTAGGTTTCAACTTTGGTATTCTCAATGATCGCATCACGGGAGAAGTGGCTTACTACAAAAACAACATCAACAACCTGATTCTTTATGTAGCACAAGCTCCTTCCACGGGCCTTCCTTCCAATCCTCCTCAAAACATTGGAACGATGTATAACGAAGGTCTGGAATTAGCCCTTAATGCTCGTATCATCAATACGAGTAACTTCCAGTGGTCATCCAATTTCAATATTACATTCAATAAAAATGAGGTAACGTCTTTAGCTCCTGGTATGGATGTTCTGCAAACAGGAACGAGTGGTTTGGAAACGGTAAACCAAACAGCTCCTGGTTATTCAATTGGTAACCTCTGGGTGGTTCGTACGGGTGGCGTTGATCCAGCTACGGGTAAGCGTATTTTTATTAATAAGCAAGGAACAAAAGTATATTACCAATACTACGCCCCATCAGGTCAGTTTAATTACTCAACTACTCCTGACGGTTTAACTCGTTACGTGGGTCCAACAGGCGGAACATCCATCACTCAGGCCGCTGATGGGGTTATGTATGCTAACGTTAACCCTAAGCAATACGGTGGATGGGATAACAACTTCAAGTTCAAAAACTTTGACTTAGGGGTAATGCTGACCTACCAATTAGGCTTCAATGTTTATTATGGCACCAACTCCGGTCTGCACGATCAGCGTTGGTGGAATAATGCTCGTGATGTCTTAACAGAAGCATGGATGAAAGAAGGAGATACTGATAAGAAATACGCGAAACCCGTATTCAATGATAACGTATCGAACGGTTCTTCCATGCCATTGGATATCAACGTATTTAAGGGTGACTTCCTGAAACTTAGAAACGTAACACTGGGATATACCTTGCCCAACGCATTACTAACTAAAGTAAAAATGAATAGCCTTCGGGTATATGTAAGCGGTCAGAACTTAGCAGTATTAACTAAATACCCTGGTCCAGACCCAGAAGTATCATCTAATGGTTTCTCAAGTAACAGCGGTCAGGGTGTTGACCGAAACACCGTAGGTAATGCTCGTACCTTCACTTTTGGTATCAAAGCTGGGTTCTAATATTTAAAGAGAACATTCATGAAAAAGCATTTCATATACGCATCCATTTTTTGCTTATCTCTGGTAGGTTTTTCTTCCTGCAATAGAGATTACCTGACTCCTATTCCACAAACTGAGGTTTCTGATGCCTCTGCCTTTAGTACCGAAAGCCGCATTACCACCCAGCTCTTATCGGTATATCAGGCCATGAAACATGGTAACTTTTACGGAGGCCGCTATGTAATCTACGGAGACGTCCGTGGGGAAGAGTTCATCAACGAAACTTCTAACCTGGTAACAGGTTCAGATGTGTGGTCTTTGAACCCTACTAACAGTGCTACAGCCGTTGAACGCTTATGGCAATACGCTTACCTGACCATCAATAAAGCTAATATCTTCATTGAAGGGATGCAGGCCACTGGTAATACCGTTGTGGGTAACGATGCCGGAAACCGCTACATTGCTGAAGCCAAAGTTATTCGGTCATTGAGTTATTTTAGTTTACTACAATACTACGCTCGTCCTTATGCAGATGGTAATGGTAATAATCCAGGAGTGCCTCTTCGTTTAACGGGTATTAAAGGTACTGGCCAGTCTGAAATTGCCAGAAGCACCGTTGCTGAAGTCTACGCTCAAATCCTGAAAGATCTGAACGAAGCCGAAGCCGCTTTACCTGATACGTATTCAACGGCGAATGACAATACGACTCGTGCTCATAAAAACACGGCTATTGCCTTGAAAACCCGGGTTTATCTAGCTATGCAGAACTACGCTAGTGTGATAACTGAAGCGAACAAAATTGTTAGTACTGCGGCTCCGTTTACTGCTCCTACGGGCGTAGCTCATACTTTACAGCCAGACATTACGACTATCTTCACCAACTACACAACGGCAGAATCTATTTTCTCGATGCCAATGACAGCGAATGCTGGGGATAACCCAGGAACTCAAAATCAATTGGGTTACTATTATTCTCCAACGGTTGGTAATAAGGAATATTCGCTGAACCCTAACGGAATTATCGCGAATACGAGCTGGAAAGAAACGGATAAAAGAAGATCTCTTTTAGCATCTAACAGTGGCAAAACCTGGTTAAATAAATATAAAACGCCAACTACTTTCCATGATTATGTACCTGTGATTCGCTACGCAGAAGTGTTATTAAACCTAGCTGAAGCTAGGGCTCGTTCCACAAACAGCGTAGACGCTCAAGCAGTTGCTTTATTAAATGCTGTTCGTAATCGCTCGGATGCTACGACAACTTTCACGGCTGGAAGTTTTGCTAACGCCGCCGCTCTGATCAATGGAATTTTGCTGGAAAGAAGAATTGAATTCTTAGGCGAAGGCTTACGTAATGGCGATTTAATGCGTTTGCAGCAAACCATACCAGCAAAAGGCTCTATTTCAGCGAAAGCACCCAATGAAAATGGTTACATCTGGCCGATTGCAGCTTCTGAATTGGCTCTGAACTCTTTAATGAGGGATAACTAATCCTTGGTTAGATTACCTATTAATGTTACTCAAACGACTAGCTCATAAGGCTAGTCGTTTTTTTATGTCGTTTTATCTAATCTATAAATTTCCCGGTCTATTTTATATTTTTTCTTACTCACTAAATTAAGCATAAAATAGAGATACATAGTATTTAATACTCAACCCACATTGAGGGATACGATTCTGCTTCTTTTTGGAATATCCTGAAATGAAAGCAAAATTTCGAAAAAATAATTTCATCATCTGAAAATTTAATATTTGGGATTTATAAAGGCTCTTTTTTTCATTTTTAATAAAAAAATACCCTTTAAAGCCTCTATTTATACATTTCTAAAAATTGGCTACCTCGCTTCATAGCTTATTAAAATCTTTCTTCGGCAATTTTTATCCAAATAAAATTTTGCCATTTATTTAAAACCACTATTTTTGTAGCCCATTTTAGAAACGAGCATCAAATTATTTACTTTTTTAGTAATTTATGCTCATTTCAATAAATGACATAGTAAGTAATTTTATTCCAACTTCATCATTTTATGAGCCTATGCAATATCTATCCTTTCTTCATTCAGCATTCATTCCATTTTCCAGCAATTGTCTTTTGCTTACCTAATTAAGCTCTGGTTTTCCAGGAGCTATTTCAGGATTTTACGCGTACCCAATTTGTATTTTCATTCTTAACCAACTATTCATCCACAAACCATGAAGAAACTTTTATTCTTCACGTTCCTGCTGCTTTTCGGGTGGACGGCCCAGGCTCAGGATCGCGTTGTGACTGGTAGAGTAACTTCCAGTGATGACGGCTCACCAATTCCTGGCGTGAGCATTGTAGTGAAAGGCACTACTAAGGGAACTACTTCCGATGCTAACGGTAATTATCGTATAACCATTTCTGATAACGCTACCTCGCTGGTTTTCAGCTCCATTGGTCTTAGTCGGGTTGAAGAAGCCATTAACGGCAGAACAACCATTGACGTAGTATTACAACCTACCTCAGAATCCCTTAATGAAGTCGTAGTAACGGCTCAGGGAATCGAGCGGGATACTCGTTCGCTGGGTTACGCCACTCAAAATGTAAATGGCAGTGCTTTAGCTCAACGTTCTGAACCTAACGTACTTAACACCTTACAGGGTAAAGTAGCCGGGGTAAACATCACGAGTTCTTCGGGAGCTCCGGGGGCTTCTACCAACATCAACATCCGGGGTATTACCTCTTTCAACGGTAACAACCAGCCTTTGATCGTTGTGGATGGTATTATCTTCAGTAACGATGTGGATAACTCTCAAAATACGCTTTTCGGATCGCAGCCTTCCAGCCGTCTTTCAGACATCAGCCCTGAGAGTATCGAGTCGATCAACGTACTAAAAGGCCCCGCGGCTTCGGTATTGTATGGTTCACGGGCTTCTGCCGGGGTAATCGTTATCACTACGAAAAGTGGTAAAGGTTTGAACGGTAAAACAGAAGTGACGTTTAATTCCTCCGTTAACTGGCAAAATGTAGCTTACTTGCCTAAGTTCCAAAACCGGTATGGCCAAGGTACGCAGAACAACTATGTAAACAACTCTACGGCCTCCTGGGGACCTGCTTTTGGAACGCCTGGTTTTGATAACGTACAGACAGCGTGGGGCGAAACCGTTCCTTATCAGGCCTATCCGAATAACGTTCGTGATTTCTACCAAACAGGAACTATGTTTCAAAACTCGCTGAACATTGCGGGTGGGGATCAGGACAATAACTTTGCCGCAACCATTTCAAGTACCATTCAAGATGGGGTAGTACGCCGTAGTGGATTCGACCGCCATAGTGTTCAGGTAGGGGGTAACTCAAAACTGAAAAATGGGGTTAAGTTAGGAGGAACTATCACTTACGTGAAGTCAGCTCAGACTGGTACAATCATGGGTAATGGCGGTAGTGCCTTTGGGCAGATCACCCGTATTCCCAGAAGCTTTGATTTAGTAGGACGTCCTTACCAGGATGCTACAGGTAAAAGTATCTACTTCGTAAACGGTCAGAACCACCCTTTATGGAGTTTGGAAAACGAATTCTATAAAAGCAACGTTGATCGTGTCTTCGGAAACTTGTCAGTTGGTTATGACATCACCAATTGGTTAAACGTTAGTTACCGAGTAACGGCTGATACGTATACTGATAATAGAAAACAAGTTTTACGCATTGGAGCGGCTCGTGCCCCCCAGGGACAAATCGATGAAGATTTACGGTTCCGTTCAGAATTAAACGGTGACTTATTAATCAATGCGAATAAGAAAGATTTATTCGTGCAAGGGCTGAATGCTACGTTGTTATTAGGTCAAAACCTCAACCAGCGTTCATTCAAACAGTCAGGCGTAGGTGCAGAGGCATTAACGATTCCTGGTTTTGATAACGTAAGCAACGGTTCGGTATTTACGAGCTCTTACGAATCTTCAACCAGAAGAAGACTGGTTGGTCACTATGGCCAGTTATCGCTGGATTATAAATCTTATTTATTCCTGGAGTTATCCGGCCGCGTAGATCAGTCATCTACCTTACCTAAAGGACAGAACGCTTACTTCTACCCTTCAGCAGCGTTAAGCTTCGTTCCTTTGGAGGCTTTCAAAGTTGAATCAGACGTTATTTCGTATGCCAAAGTACGTGGTAACATTGCCCGGGTAGGTCGTGATGCTGATCCCTATCTCTTACAATCGGTATACACTACGGCTGCCTTTGGTAATAACGTGGCTGACGTAACCTTCCCTTTAAGTGTAGGCGGCAGCAGTATTCCTGGTTTCCAAATCAGCAATCGAATTGGTTCTATGAACCTGAAGCCTGAATTTGTTACCTCTTACGAAGCAGGTCTGAATTTAGGTTTCTTCAACAACCGTTTAGGTATTGACTTTACCTTCTTCAATACCAAAAGTACCAGCCAGATTTTTGACGTAGCCATTTCTAACTCCAGCGGATACGACACGCGTACTACGAACATCGGAGAAATGCGTAACCGTGGTATTGAATTACAGGTATCAGCCACTCCGGTTCACACCAAATCATTCAAATGGGATTTGATGCTGAACTTTACTCGTATTCGCAATAAAGTTATCTCGATTGCTCCAGGCGTTACTAACTCAACTATCAACGGTGATGGCTTCATAGGTATCTCTCCATCCATTGCGGAAGGCTATCCTTATGGTGTAATCATTGGAACGGCTAATGCCCGTTCAGAAAGTGGTGAGTTACTGATTAACCCTAACACGGGTGGTTTCCTGCCCGGTATTGCTGGTCAGGTTATTTCAAACCCACAAAAAGACTGGATTGCTGGCTTAACGAACAACTTCTCTTTCAAAGGAATTACATTGTCGGCTCTGTTTGACATCAATAAAGGGGGTCAGATTTATTCCTTCTCTCAAGTTGACATGAGAAGTGCCGGACAAACAGAGATCACGGGTATTGATCGCGATCAGCCTCGTATTCTGCCCGGTGTTATTCAAAACGCTGACGGAACGACTCGTCCTAACAATATCCAGGTATCAGCACAAACGTACTGGGCGGGCTTAGGTGGTTTGGCTTCCGAAGGAGCCGTATTTGATGCTACCGCCTACCGCTTACGGGAAGTTTCTTTAAGCTATGCTCTTCCTAAAACGCTTCTGAGTCGTACCCCATTTGGAAATATTAGTGTTGGCGTGAGTGGCAGAAACTTATGGATGTTTGCTCCTGGTTTCCCCAGCGATCCTGAAATCAACACACAAGGTGCTGGTAATATCCAGGGTCTGGATTTGAACGGGATTCCTACAACTCGCAATTATGGAGTTAACCTTCGTGTAACATTCTAATTATGATTCACATGACATTCTTATCAAGACATAAAAAATGGGTTACCGGGCTGACTTTTGCCTGCTCGCTAGCCACTTTATCTTCGTGTTCTGATTTTTTGGATATTAACCAAACGCCGAATAACCCAACCACCGTTACTCCAGCGACCTTGCTGCCTAGTGGCCTGGTGGGTTCTGCTTTCGCTAATGCCAACGATCTGAACCGTTTTGCCAGCGTCATCATGAGTGTAACTGCCGGAGCCAATGGTAGCCCTGCTACCTGGGACCGGTACAATACAGACGGTTCTGATTTCGGTAACCAGTGGCGTTTTGAAATCTATGCAGGTGCCTTAATTAATTACGACAAACTGATTGAAGCTGCACAGACGACCAACTCCAATGCCTACATTGGAATTGCCAAAATCATGAAGGCCTATACATTTGCGTTGACAACGGATACCTGGGGAGATATTCCTTATTCAGAGGCTCTGAAAGGTGAAGCGAATACGCAACCTCGTCTGGACTCACAGCAGGATATTTACTTAGGTAATAGCGAAAAAGGCATCCAAAGCCTTTTCGACTTAGTAAAAGAAGGATTAGCAGATCTAGAAAAAACCAGCACCACCAAACCGGGCTCTGATGACCTAGTGTATGGAGGTACGATGGATAACTGGAAAAAAGCGGGTAATACTTTGTTATTGAAGTTGGCTATGCAAATCAGCAGCGTTAATCCTGATCGGGCAAAAACCATCATTAACGAAGTACTTCAGGGCAATAACTACATTACCACCAATGACCAGAATCTGGGCGTTAAATTTGGGGGTCAGGTAGGTAGCCAAAGTCCGATTTATACCTATACGTATAACTCATCGTTTAGCACGGATCAGTTGATCAGTACTCGTTTTGTGAACCTGCTTCAGGGTCTGAACGATCCTCGCCTGCCGATTTTCGTTACCAGACCTAGTGGTAGTTACGTAACCATCGACAACGGCTTTGCTGGTTCACCACCACCAGCAACTTCTCGCTCTATGTTCAGTACATACGTAACTGGAGAAAATGGCGTAGGCCCCGTTCGTCTGATTACTAACTGGCAGCGTGCCTTTATTCTGGCAGAAGCAGTAATCCGTTTAGGAACCGCTGGTGATGCTCAGAAATTATACGAAGAAGGCATCAAAGCTTCCATGAGCTCAGCAGGTATTTCAGACGCTGACATTACCGCTTATTTCGCAGCGAACCCAACAGTAGTAACGCTTTCAGGTAGCAACGACAATAAAATCAAGCAGATCATTACGCAGAAATACATTTCTCAGTATGGTAACGGCTTAGAGCAATGGAATGACTGGAGAAGAACCGGTTACCCAACGTTAGCCCAACACCAAAACGCTGTTGGCGTGGATGGTACTCGTCCGGTACGTGCTCGTTACATTGATCAGGAAATTGCTCGTAACCCTAATTTCCCCAACAACGTTTTACAGAACGTGCGGGTTTGGTGGGACGTTAACTAGTTTCAATTCTAATCATTGACACAAATGAAAAATATATTTCTCATCCTAAGCTTGTGCATGGCCGTCGCTTTTACGTCCTGCAAAAGTGACTACGGAACATTCTACGAAGACAACCGGCCGGAGGTGCCTGTAACGTTTCCAGGGACAACAACGTACGGTTTCAATCCATACATTACTAAGTCTATCAAGGATTCGACTACTGCCTTAGAATTTACGCTTTCGATCCCCGAAAGTAGTGGTCGTACGATTAAAGAAATCACGAAAGTTTCTGCTGGAAGCACCAGTATCAACGCAGGTGGAGTAGCTACGGCAACTTATATCTCCGCTCCTATTGCAGCTACTGGAACCACGGCTAAATTCACAACCAGTCTGTCTCAGTTTAAATCAAAATCAGCGGCAAACCGTGCCCTGGTTGTAGCAGGTGGTGAAATTGCCTTCATGTTCCTGGTAACGCTGGATAACGGAGCAACCATCATTCCCGTACAGGTGAGGGTTCGAATTACGGCTTAAGCCTGATTCTTTCAGTAACAAAAAGCTCGACCGTCATGGGTCGAGCTTTTTTGTTGATTACCCAATCGCCTGGGTTAAATCTTCAATCAAGTCCTCTACATCTTCAATACCCACGCTTAGCCGGATCAGGGTATCTTTCAGCCCTGACTTCTCACGTTCGGACTTGGGAATACTGGCGTGTGTCATACTTGCCGGATGCGTGCATAAGGACTCCACGCCACCCAGCGATTCGCCCAGAGAGAATACGTTAAAGCTCGACATTACCCGAATGGCTTCTTCGTAATCATCGCCTTTGAGTTCGAAAGAAAGCATTCCGCCAAAATCCCGCATTTGCGTAGCTGCCAGCTCGTGACCGGGGTGATTTTTCAAACCGGGGTAATAGACTTTCCCTACTTTGGGGTGATTCACCAGAAATTCCGCTACCTGCCGGGCATTCTCGCAATGCTGCTTCATGCGAATGTGTAAGGTCTTGATTCCCCGCAATACCAGAAAACAATCCTGTGGACCGGGCACGGCACCACAAGCGTTCTGAATAAAACGAAGACGGCTAGCGAGCTCGTCATCATTCAGCATCAAAGCTCCCATAACGGTATCGGAGTGACCACCGAGGTATTTGGTAACCGAGTGCATGACGATGTCGGCTCCTAGATCCAATGGATTCTGCAAGAAAGGCGAAGCAAACGTATTATCCACCACTGTCATCACTCCGCGACTTTTGGCTTTCTCTGCTAAAGTCTTAATATCCAGAATTCGAAGTAAGGGATTTGTCGGCGTTTCCAGCCAGAGCATTTTTGTATTTTCAGTAAAAACCGAATCAACTACTGCCGGATCGCCCAGATCGATGAACTTAAATTTAAGGCCAAAGTCTTCGAAAATTCGAACGAAAATTCGGTACGTTCCCCCATATAAATCATTGGTAGCAATAATCTCATCGCCGGGTTTAAATAACTTCAGTAGAGCATCCGTAGCCGCCAAGCCGGAAGCATAGCAAATGCCATGTTTCGCATTTTCCAGAGCAGCCAAAGCCTGTTGCAAAGCCGTTCGGGTGGGGTTATGGGTTCGGGAATATTCGTATCCTTTATGTACGCCCGGAGCTTCCTGAACGTAGGTAGAAGTCTGATAGATAGGCGTCATAATCGCTCCCGTAGAGGGATCGGGTTCAACGCCGGCATGAATGGCTTTCGTGGCAAAACGCATAAGATTTTGTTCTAATTTTTTCGTAAGTTCGGTAACAAGCTGACTTTAATTTATTCTTTTGTGCAAAAACCTATTCCTTTTAAAAAATTCACCTTTTCCAACCTGTATTTATGAAACCCTTTTTACTTTTTCTTCTATGGGGAGTAAGCCTTTCGTCGGCTTTTGCTCAAAAACTAAAACCTGGTTTTGATGGCGACGAGTACCGGGAAATGATTCAATTATTTCATCAACAAGTAGATACCGCCAAAACTGACATTATTCCCAAGCCCATCCGTTACGAACGTTTATACCGCAGCCCTGAATCGGAATTAAAGAATCTTTGGGAGTTATGGAAGCGAACGGATGGCGTTGGTGTAATCTGTATTCGTGGAACTGTTCAGGAAACCCCTAGCTGGCTGGAGAATTTCTACGCCGCCATGATTCCGGCTACGGGCGAACTGAAACTGGGTAACGATAGGGTTTTTCGATATCAATTAGCTCAAAACCCCAGGGCAATGGTTCACGTTGGCTGGACAATCGGGCTGTCGGATCTAGCTCCGACCATCGTTGAAAAAATTCAGGAGTTATACAAAACGGGTACCCGCGAATTTCTAATCATGGGACACAGTCAGGGCGGTGCTTTAGCGTACTTAACACGTGCGTATCTGGCCGATTTAGTTAATCGCAAAGAAATACCTCAGGATATTCGCTTCAAGACCTATTGCAGTGCAGCTCCTAAACCGGGTAATTTATACTTCGCCTATGATTATGAGTTTTTGACTCGCGATGGGTGGAGTTACACCGTTTTAAATGCTTCGGACTGGGTTCCGGAAACGCCTTTTTCCATTCAGACGCTTTCAGATTTCAATAAGGTTAACCCTTTCGAAAGTATTAGGCCTACTTTAAAAAAACAGCCTTTCATTGCCCGTATCGTACTGAGCCGGATTTTTAATCGGATGGATCGGGCCACGCGAATTGCGGAAAAACGTTTTCGTAAGAATTTAGGAAAGATGATGTATTCGCAAATCAAGAAATACAAAAAGGACTTGCCTCAACCGGATTATGAAAAGGGCAATAACTACATGCGGGCAGGTTCGCCAATTATTTTACAGCCTAACGATGCTTATCGGCAACAGTATCCCGATAGCTCTAAAAATATATTTATTCACCATTTGCTGGTTCCGTATTATAGCCTGAGCCAGACGTATTATCCGGGAAAATAACCACAGATCCTAGAGACGCGACTTCATCGCGGCTGGCTAGGAAATGAAAATCTCTCACCATGGCTGGTGTCCTCACCAGCCATGGCGGAAGAAAATAAGGCAAGGGTAACAAAATTTACCTCTTACCCAGCCGCGATAACGTCGCGTCTCTACAGAGATCATCGCACTATTCTATTATAAAACATGAACGGCCTAGTAAGATTACCAAGCCGTTCCTATTATTCTTCATTCAGGATATAAAACTCATACCGCAGTGGATCGAATGTATCCAGCAACTGGGTGATGAATTTAGGATTGGCCAGATAGAAATTCAGGAAGTTATCGGTGCGTTCCTGCAAGCCGCCACCGGGGAATAGGTGGGCCTTCAGTTCGCTTAAATGACGCATATCCGTTTCCTGATTTTGAGCTTCGGAGGCAAAAATTCGTCGATCCAGTCGATCGGACCAATTTTTGAGCTTCTGTTCTTCGGCTTTGATATGCCCGTCCAGCGTTGGATTAACCACCAAAGCTTTCTTCCGAATGCCTTCCATCGCCGCTAAAATTTGCTGGGTTTCAGGAGTAATGTCGAGCGAATACGCGGCGTGTTTTTCTACGTACTGCCTCCGTAATACTGCTTCGTTCTCAAATAAATCGCCAAGCTCCAATTCCAGATTAGTAATGCGTCGCTGCGTCGCCGGACTAATAACCATCGCAAAATTACGAGGCATCAGAATCGGGAAGGGAATGTGGTAGTGATCGAAAACGGGTTTGAGTTGTAACCAGTACGCCAGCTCGCCCGGCCCGCCCAGGTAAGCCAGGTTAGGCAGAATCACCTCCTGATACACCGGACGCAGAATGACATTCGGACTAAAAACTTCAGGGCTTTCCTCCAGCATTCTTCGTACTTCCGCTTCCGAAAAAGCAAGATTGGTTTCATTCACACTAACGCCGTTTTCTTCAGGAATCAGCCGTTCACGCAGGCCATTTTCCAGATAGAAAAAGTTAATTTCACGCGGTGTTACCTGCTGTTTATACCCCAGTTGCTCCAGTTTTTCGGAAGCTTCCTGTACGAGCGTAAATGCCGTATGATTGAAAATATCATCTTCAATAACTGGACGAAATTCGGCTTTCAGAGCCTGATCGTCCGCATCCAGCGAAATCAATCCCTCGGCACCGAATAATTCGTGGATGTAATACCGAACGGCATCTGCCAATGTTTCGTGTTGTAGATATGCCTGCTCAAAGAGTGGCAATCGTTCGGGAATTTCTTTTAGTAAAGTGGCTAACTCCTTCGGGTTCATCCGGCCCACCGCTCCTTTTTGCTCGGTATGCCAGGTATAGGTTTTGCCCGAAAGGCGAAAATGATTGATTTCCTCAAAATCATGATCTTCCGTAGCCATCCAATAGACGGGAACGAAGGTATATTCCGGGAATTCCTGCTTGAGCCGTTTCGCCAGATTAATTGCCGTTACTAACTTAAAAATTACGTAGAGCGGACCCGTGAAAATATTAAGCTGATGGCCTGAAGTTACCGTAAAGGTTTTGTCATTGAGTAAAACGCTAAAGTCGGGTTTATTCTCAATGGTTGCATATTGTTTTTCGAGGACAGAAACGAGCGTTTTTCGCTTCTCAACATCGAATTTTTTCTGCTCAATTTGCTTTCTAAATCCTTCTAAATCAGGAAACTCTCCATAAAAAGGTTTCAGTTTTTCCTGACCAGAAATAAACTCTTGAAAAAGCGAAGAAAACTGCCGCGTGTGGGCTAAAGAGATACAGCTAACCTGCATAATACCGGGATTTCGAGCCCGAAGTTCGTAAAACGGGACTGGCAAACAAACTGTATCAGGTCTGGCTTAGTTCAAAAAGTTTTCAGGTTGGTGCTTTTCATACATTTCACCCCCGTTCGTAAAGATGCGATTCATCGCCTCTAAGCTTCACTAATTCACTTGTTCACGTTTAAACGAGTATTATTCGCACCCAGACGCGACTCATCGTGTCTCTACGAAAAAAGGATTGAAAGCTGACTTTCAATCCTTTTTTCTGTTATTAACTAGCATTGCTTTTACACTAACTCTCCGTATAAATCAAATTCTTCCGCAGAAGTAATACGCACCTGAGCGAAATCACCCTGACTTACGTATTGAGTAGCGGGAATTAATACTTCATTATCTACTTCAGGAGAATCGAATTCCGTACGACCGATGAAGTAACCGCCTTCTTTTCGATCAAACAATACTTTGTAGGTATTGCCTATTTTGGCTTGATTCAACTCCAGAGAAATGCCCTGTTGCAATTCCATAATGTCGTCGGCCCGTTGCTGTTTTTCTTCGGCTGGGATAGTGTCTTCCATCGTGGCCGAATGCGTCGAATCTTCGTGTGAATACTGGAACACCCCCAAACGATCAAAGCGGGAGCTTTCTACGAAACGGTAGGTCTCTTCGAATAACTCTTCTGTTTCGCCGGGGTGACCGACGATTAACGTCGTTCGCAAAGCGATACCGGGGACTTTATCACGAATGGAATGAATGAGTTCTTCCGTTTTTTCACGAGTAATGCCACGACGCATGACTTTCAGCAATTCTGTCGAACCCGTTTGCAGAGGCATATCCAGATACTTACAGATATTTGGCTTAGCGTTCATTACATCCAGCACGTCCATTGGAAAACCGGAAGGATACGCATATTGCAGACGAATCCAGTCGATGCCTTCTACGTCCGAAATGCGATCCATTAACTCTGCCAGATTCCGTTTTTTGTAAATATCCAGTCCGTAATACGTCAAATCCTGAGCAATAAGAATCAGCTCTTTCGTGCCGCGACGAGCCAGGGAACGCACTTCCGTTTCCAGATCTTCAATCGTCCGGGACACGTGCTTACCCCGCATTAACGGAATCGCACAGAAACTACAGGGACGATCGCAACCTTCAGCGATTTTCAGATAAGCATAATGAGCAGGCGTAGTCAACAGGCGTTCCCCGACCAATTCATGCTTGTAATCCGCCTTTAAGGTTTTAAGCAAGCGAGGCATCTCGTTACTTCCAAACCAGGCGTCAACTTCTGGAATTTCAAGCTCCAGTTCATCTTTATAGCGGTGCGACAAACAGCCCGTTACGTATACTTTCTCGACGATACCTTCGGCTTTTGCGTCTACGTAGCGGAGGATGGTATCGATGGATTCCTGCTTGGCGTTATCAATAAAGCCACAGGTATTAATCACCACAATTTGCGAATCGTCCTTCTCTGACTCGTGAGCGACGTTATACCCGTTGCCTTTGAGCTGGGTAAAAAGGTTCTCCGAATCTACCAGGTTTTTAGAACAACCCAGCGTCACGATATTGACTTTATTCTTGCGTAATGTTTTGGTTTTCATTGACTAGTAAGACAAGAGACCCAACGGCTCGTCGAGGGGTTCTGCTTCTTTAATGGTCTAAAATGCGGCTGCGTAGTTAATCTCAAACTGCACCGGTGTATACTTTCCGGCTTCAACCGTAATGGGATACACATTACCGTCGCCGTCCGAGATGTTTGCCCAGAGTCCCCGATGTTCTTTGGTGAAGATGGAATACGTTCCGGGAGCCAGTTTCACTTTGAATTTGCCCTGGCGATTGGTAACTACTTTTGCTACCCGTTTGGTTCGGATGCGTTGGTAAAAACCATCCAGTTGCTCAGTCTGGCTCTGTGGTGTTAATTCATAAATCCAGACTTCCCGCTTAATACCTTTCGCAGCTTTTATGGGCCGATCGGGCGAGGGCATTTGATTACCTGATTTCCAGGTTACCTGACCCACTATTCCCGAAGTAAGCGACGTTTTCTGGGCTTCACTTTGAAAAACGAGGCACAAAAGTACGGATAAAATCGTTAACATTCTCATATACAGAAAGATAAAAAGCGGACACCATTCGATATCCGCTTGTCGGGTTTGAAGTTTTGGGTTTAGTATTTTGAGTTAGTTCTAATTATAACACAACAACCCTATCGGGGTTAAATTTCATAATAGCCCCAGGTGGATCACCCGGGGAGGGATTTTATTGTCCGCATCCGCAACCCTCCATTGCACACGGGGCTACTTATATTTAACCCCAATGGGATTGTTTTATTTCGTAATCACTCAGGTCTATTAACTCGGTCAGGGTTTTATTCCACACCTAACCCTGCATTTCATACGGGGCTACCCATATTTAACCCCGATGGGGTTATTTTATTGGATATTTCTAAGTCTAGTCTCCAAATAACGCTAAACACAAAACCCCAAACTCACCACTTACTTCAAAATATCCGCAGCCAGTTCGGGCAGGTTCAGTCCGTCGAACGTACCGGAGGACATGAGTAATAAATTAGCGTTATTCCATTCCTGAGCCAATAAAAACTCCCGTAGTTTCTGATTGTCCGTAAACACTTTCAGATTAGGGTTACCAAAGGTTTCGGTAATATCTTCTGGCGAAATGGGCGTTAATTTCTTCTGCTCAATGGTGTGCGGGCTGTAATAAACCGCGGCCACATCGGGCGTATTGAATTTACCTTTATACTGAGGCAGGAAATATTTATTGAGGCTGCTGAACGTATGTAATTCCACAACGGCTACCAGCTTGCGTTCAGGGAATTGATTTTTCACCGCTTTAGCCGTCGCTTCCAGTTTAGAGGGAGCATGAGCGAAATCACGGAAAATTGCCGTTGATTCATTTTCACCCGCCCGCTCCAAACGATTGGCCGCTCCGGTAAAAGACTGAATCGCTTCGTAGAACATAAAGTCTTCGATACCGATTTTCTCGAGTACCGTTTTGGCTCCGTTCAGGTTCTTCATATTGTGCCCACCAAAAATCTTCAGCGGCACTTCTTCACCATTCGGTTTTAACAAGTAAGTCACTCCTTCACGAATCACATGGGGGTGTTCAGTGTATCCGAAAGGTTGTACATCCGCCCGTTCTTTCTTGGAAATCACGGACACCACATCGTCAGTATCGTCGTAGATTAGCATTCCACCTTTGGGCGAGCTTTCGGCTAATAATTCAAACTGATGTACGTAAGCCTCAAATTCGGGGTAGACATTAATATGATCCCAGGCAATACCCGAAATCAGGGTAATGTGGGGATGATAATGCAGGAATTTAGGCTGACGATCGATAGGTGAAGAGAAATATTCATCGCCTTCAATCACGATCAGCGGAGCGTCATCCGATAATTTCACCATCGTGTCAAAACCAGCGACGCGGGCTCCAACGAGGTAATCAAATTTCCGGTTGAAATATTTCAGAACGTGCAGGATGATGGCTGTAGTCGTGGTTTTACCATGACTTCCTGCAATGACTACGCGTTGTTTATTACGACTTTGTTCAAAGACAAATTCAGGATAGGAGAATACCCGAATGCCTAATTCCTGAGCTTTCAGTAGCTCCGGGTTATCCGCCCGGGCGTGCATGCCGAGAATCACAGCGTCCAGCTCTGGCGTAATTTTTTCGGGAAACCAACCCATCTGTTCGGGCAACAGACCCGCCTGATCCAGGCGAGTTTTGGAAGGCTCATAAATTTCATCGTCTGAACCCGTTACCGTAATTCCCTTCTGGTTCAGGACGAGAGCCAGGTTGTGCATGGCTGCTCCACCGATGGCAATAAAATGTATGCGTTGAGACTTGATTATTTCGTTGGGCGAAGTCATTCAAAATCAGCTTTTAAAAAAATTAATTTTCAGGCTTTCCGTCCTCCTCACTATTAATTGAGAAAACAGAGAAAAAAAATAACCGAGCCTGCAATTATTGCAGGAGTTTTTCGGTTGCAAAGGTTATAATTTCCGTGCAAATTCGCACGCTCGTTTATGAATAGGTCAGTGGATAACTTCAGTTGTCAACAGCCTTTTCGACGAAAAACAAGTTTTTTTACGAAAATTCACCCTTAAAATGTATTTCCGTCCCAAAGGATGAAAAACTACATTGATCTCATTGAGCAAACTTTTGAATTCCCAACCCGGGAGTTCGGTGTTGACGAGAAAAACACGCTCCTCTTCAACAACGTACCCCTGATGGATATCATCCGTCAGTACGGTACCCCGCTCAAACTTACGTACTTACCCAAAATTGAAGAGCATATTGAACACGCTCGTTTGCTGTTCCGTAATGCCATGAAGAAATTCAATTACAAGGGAAGTTATACGTATTGTTATTGTACGAAGTCTTCACATTTTCAATTTATTCTCGAAGAAGTTCTGAGTAATAACTGCCACCTGGAAACTTCTTCGGCTTATGACATTGCCATTATTCGAGAATTGTATCGTCAGGAAAAACTGACTAAAAATACATTCATCATCTGTAACGGCTATAAGTTACCTCAATACCAAAAATACATTACCAACCTGATCAACGATGGGTTTAACTGTATTCCGGTACTGGATAACTTAAAGGAAATCGATTATTACATCGAGAACACCCACGCAGAAACAGTTAACCTGGCGATTCGTATTGCGACGGATGAGGAACCCAACTTCTCGTTCTACACCTCACGCTTGGGGATTCGTTATTCCGATATTATGGATTTGTTCAAGAATAAGATTGAGCCAAATCCGAAGCTGAAGTTAAAAATGCTTCACTTCTTCATTAACTCGGGTATCAAGGATAACGCTTATTACTGGTCGGAGCTGACTCGCTTTATGTTCAAATATTGCGAGATGAAGAAAGTCTGCCCTGATCTGGACTCGATTGATATCGGCGGGGGGTTACCCATCCAGACTTCGGTATTCTTCAAATACGATTATCAGGCGATGATCGACGAAATCATTGAAAACATTCAATGGATTTGTAATAAGAATAACGTTCCGGTTCCCAATATTCTCACTGAATTTGGTAGTTATACCGTCGGTGAAAGTGGTGCCGTTATTTATAAGGTAATCGACAAAAAGCAGCAGAACGACCGCGAGCTTTGGTACATGATTGACGGCAGCTTCATTACGCAGTTGCCTGATTCCTGGGGTATTGGCCAGAAATACATCATGCTGCCAGTCAATAACTGGGATCTGCCCTACGAGAAAGTAAACCTCGGCGGATTAACCTGTGACTCGCAGGATTTCTATAATACCGA
Organism: Siphonobacter sp. SORGH_AS_0500; assembly: GCF_031453245.1. Taxonomy (NCBI): domain Bacteria; kingdom Pseudomonadati; phylum Bacteroidota; class Cytophagia; order Cytophagales; family Cytophagaceae; genus Siphonobacter; species Siphonobacter sp. SORGH_AS_0500. The sequence continues at coordinate 459,910 of NZ_JAVIYT010000001.1, read as the reverse complement.
AGCCCATTCGGAGGATTTATACGTACCGAGCTTTGACATTGAAAACGAAGATCAGTACATCGGTTTCTTCCATACGGGAGCGTATCAGGAGTCTCTGGGCGGTTACGGCGGTATTCAGCACTGCCTGATTCCCGCTCCGAAACATGTTATTGTCGATCTGGACGAAGAAGGGAACATCACCACTCGTCTGTTTGCTCCCCAGCAAACGCACGAAAGCATGTTACAGATTCTGGGCTATGGGCTCGAACCCAAAGAAGGAGTGAATGAGTCCGCGAATATCCAGGCTCAGGCCCAGGAAGAAGCCGCTATCAATGAGCAGGAAGCTTCTGTAGCTGAAGAACAGGAAAAATAAACGACTAGAAAGGGAATGGGTCCGAAAAAAGGACTTATTCCCTTTTTCGTTAAAAAAGTGGTAACTTGCTGAGGTATAAGAAAGAGGACACTAAAACTACTCGAAAATATTCATGAAAAAGTCTGCTTACCTGATCGCTCTTTTGGCCGTATTATCACTGGCCTCGTGTGCACGGAAAAACAATTGTCCGGCCTATGGTAACACGAGTATGGAAAGTACTAAACGCTAATTTGTTAAAACAATCTGGAACTATTTTGGATATACGCCTAAAAGTTTAGGCGTAATCGTTTGAGCTGTCCTTAGGGTTGCTTACTTTTGCGTTCCAATTTCAATAGCACCTAACAATGGCGAAGAAAAACAGCGGCTTAGAGTTCTTGGAAAGCCCCGAAGGATTAGCGGGCGAGTTCGGAAAAGCCCAGTCTTTTTTTGATAAAAATCAGAAAGTTGTATACGGCATCATTGCTGCGGCGATTATCGTTGTAGCAGGTTTCTTTGGCTACCAGGCCTGGCAGGATTCTCAAAACGCAGACGCTTCTGCGGCGTTGTTTCCGGCAGTAAACGAATTTGAAGCTGATTCTCTCAACAAAGCTCTGAAAGGAGGCCCTGGCGTTGAAGGGCTGGTTTCTATTGCCGATGAATACGGTTCTACGAAATCAGGGAAACTGGCGAACTTCTACGCTGGTGTTGCTTTATTGAAGCAGGGTAAGTTTGACGATGCCATCGAGCATTTGAAAGATTTCAGCAGCAATGATTTACTGGTGCAGGCTCGTGCCTACGCCCTGATCGGTGATGCTTATCTGGAGAAAAGAGATACTGAAAATGCAATCAGCTACTACAAAAAAGCGGTTGATTACAAACCCAATAAATTCTTTACCCCTACGTACCTGTTGAAGCTGGCTACGGCTTACGAAGTAGCCAAGCAAAACAAGGAAGCCATCGATTCGTACTCCAAGATTATTGAGGAATACCCTCAATCGGCTGAGTATGTATCTGCAAAGAAATACAAGGCCATTCTTGAAGGGCCAGCTTCCGAGTAGTTTAGGGCTTAAAGCACTAAAAATGAAAGGGATGAGGCCACACGGTCACATCCCTTTTTTTGTTTCATCGTAGTTCGTCTGTAGCTAAATCATGGCTTCTGCACTTAAAAACCTAAGCGTTTTCAGCACTGAAAACCTTCCTGATATTTCTGAAAAACACTTTGCTATCATCGTAGCAGAATGGAACAGCGAAGTTACTGGTCCCCTTTTTACCGGAGCCTACGAAACGCTGGTGAAATACGGAGCCAACGAAGAGTTCATTCACGTACGCAGCGTTCCGGGCAGTTATGAGTTAAGCTTCGGAGCAGCTCTGGCGGCTCAGGCTTCGCACATCGATGCGGTTATTTGCATTGGTTGCGTTATTCAGGGTGAAACCAAGCATAATGACTACATCAATCACGCCGTAGCTCAGGGGCTTACCAACGTAAGTTTACAGTATAATAAACCCGTAATTTTCGGGGTACTAACGCCCAACACCCAGCAGCAGGCTCTGGATCGTGCGGGTGGCATTCACGGAAACAAAGGCGACGAAGCCGCCATTACCGCCATTAAAATGTTAGGTGTTTCTTTTTAGCGTTTGAGTCTGGTTTGAAGTTTAATACCGTTTGAAAGTTTGAGAAGGCTAGGTAAATGCCCTGTACCCGTCAAACTTATTCAAACCTTCTTAAACTTTCAAACGCCCTCAAACATCTCTACATATTCAAACTTTAATCAATACTATCCTTCTCATGCAAGTCTGGAAATTTGGTGGTACTTCCGTTGGGAAACCCGAGCGGATGCACTCCATTCGAAACCTGATTACCGCCGACAGCGGCAAAAAAATTGTTGTTCTCTCCGCGTTATCCGGCTCTACGAATGCCCTGCTTGCCATGGGTGAGTTAGCGAAAGCAGGTAATGATGAAGAACTTACCCAGAAAATTGCCGAGTTACGGGCCCATTATGATGCTTTCCTACCCGAGCTGTATCAAACGTCCGAAGGACTGGCAGAAGGACAGCAAATCGTAGAGAAAGAGTTCTCGTTTATTCAGTCCGTAACCTCTATTCGTCCTTTTACACTTAAGCAGGAAAAAGAGCTCGTAGCTGAAGGAGAAATTCTGTCCACGCAGATGTTTGAAGCCTATCTGCGGGAGCAGGGAGAAAGCTCGGTCTTATTCCCCGCTCTGGACTTCATGCTGATTGATGCCGACAATGAACCCGTTCTTTCGTTCACGGAAGAAACCCTGGGTCAGATGCTGGAGCAGCACGAAGACAAGCAAATCATCATTACTCAGGGCTTCATCTGCCGGAATCCCCGCGGCGAGGTGGATAACCTCAAACGTGGCGGTTCGGACTATACTGCATCACTAATCGGTGGAGCCATTCGGGCGGAAGAAATTCAGATCTGGACGGACATCGATGGCATGCACAATAACGACCCTCGCATCGTGAAGAAAACCTTCCCGATTCGTGAGTTAACCTTCGAGGAAGCCGCTGAACTGGCGTATTTCGGAGCGAAAATTCTTCATCCCAGCACGATTACTCCCGCTAAATTACGCGGCGTACCCGTGCGTCTGAAGAATACGATGGAACCTGAAGCTTTTGGTACACTGATTGCGACGAAATCGAGCGAACGGGAAATCAAGGCTATCGCGGCCAAAGATGGTATCACTGCTATTTATATTCACTCGACGCGTATGCTGAATGCCTACGGCTTTTTGCGTCGCGTATTCGAGGTGTTTGAGAAATACAAAACACCCGTGGATATGATAACTACTTCGGAAGTATCCGTCTCGGTTACCATTGATAATCCAGAAAACCTGGAGAAAATCACGGCTGAACTGAAGCAGTTTGCCGATCTGGAAGACCACGATTACAATCAGACGATTATCTGTATTGTAGGTAATTTCTCCGCTGATAAAAAAGGCGTAGCTCTGAAAGTACTCGACGCAATGAAAAATATTCCGATTCGGATGATTTCGTACGGTGGTTCGGAGCATAACATTTCCATTTTAGTGGATGGTTCTGCCAAAAACGAAGCCTTGAATGCCTTGAATGAGCGTCTGTTCCACTACGAAGACACCATGAAAGACATTTTCACAGCTCCCTGATTTCTATAACGAGAAGCTATTTTTGAACGCGGATCTCGACTGTATCAGAAGAAATCCGCGTTCTTTTTCTATCTGACGACTCATTAGCTGGCTTTCAAAAGCCCTGATTACCCATGCTACAACTCAACTTCATCCGGGAAAATAAAGAATTAACGCTGGCCGGTTTAAAGAAGAAATACTTCAAACAACCCGAAGAGGCCATCGAACAATTGCTGACGCTGGATCAGAAACGCCGCGAAACGCAGGTCGAGCTCGACACGACGCTGGCTCAGTCTAACGCCCTGGCCAAACAAATTGGCGGCTTAATGAAAGAAGGTAAAAAAGAAGAAGCCGAGACTGCCAAAGCCGAAACCGCTTTACTGAAAAGCCGTTCCAAGGAATTGGAAGAACAGCTTCGTCAGATCGAATCTGTTTTACAGGACGAATTGGTAAAACTGCCTAACCTTCCCCACGAAAGCGTTCCAGAAGGACGTACGCCGGAGGAAAACGTAGAAATTTACCTGTGGGGCGACAAACCCACGCTGGCCGAAGACGCTCAGCCTCACTGGGAGTTAATTAAAAAATACGACATCATTGATTTTGAATTAGGTAATAAAATCACGGGTGCGGGTTTTCCGGTGTATAAAGGCAAAGCGGCTCGTCTGCAACGGGCGATGATTAACTTCTTCCTGAACGAAGCCGTAGAGGCCGGTTACATGGAAATTCAGCCCCCAATTCTGATCAATAAAGATTCTGGCTTTGGCACGGGACAATTACCCGACAAAGAAGGCCAGATGTATTACGCCAGCGAAGATGATTTATACCTGATTCCAACGGCGGAAGTTCCGGTAACGAATATTTACCGTGATGTTATCGTAGCGGATCAGGATTTACCGATTAAGCATACGGCCTATACGCCTTGTTTCCGTCGGGAAGCAGGTAGTTGGGGTGCTCACGTGCGGGGTCTGAACCGTTTGCATCAGTTTGATAAAGTAGAACTGGTTCAGATTCAGAAACCTGAAAACTCCTATCAGGCTCTAGAAGAGATGGTAGAACACGTGAAAGGGTTATTACAGAAACTGGAGTTACCCTTCCGTATCATCCGTCTGTGCGGCGGCGATATGAGCTTTACGTCTGCTTTAACGTACGATTTTGAAGTATGGTCTGCGGCTCAACAGCGGTGGCTGGAATGTAGCTCTGTTTCTAACTTCGAAAATTATCAGGCGAACCGTCTGAAGCTTCGGTATAAGGTTGATGGTAAAACCCAGTTACTGCACACGCTGAATGGCTCTGCTCTGGCTTTACCGCGTATCCTGGCGGCTTTACTGGAGAACAATCAGACGCCTGAAGGTATCAACATTCCAAAAGTGCTGGTGCCTTATTGTGGATTCGACAAAATCTAAAAGAGTAAAATTTATTCGTCCGCGATTGCGATGACGGAAGACCCGAGCACAAAAAAAGGAAGCCAAAAGGCTTCCTTTTTTTGTGCTCGGGCATTTACTAAACTTAAGGCAGGAATCGCAACTCTACGCGACGGTTTTTCTCCTGGCCTGCTTTCGAAGTGTTATCTCCGATGGGTTTGAAAGAGCCGTAGGCTTCCGTCAGGATTCGGCTGGGGTTCGTTACCCCGGCGTTCACCAGATATTTCTTCACGGCCTGTACGCGGCGTTCAGAAAGAGCAATGTTATGACGATCCGAAGAGCGACGGTCGGCGTGACCCGTTAATTGCAGACGGCAGTTGGTACGGTTCAGTAACTCAACAATCCGCGACAGCATTTCTTCGTATTCGGGCTTAATCGTGCTTTGATTGGTTTCAAAGTTAATGTTCGCAAACACTTCCAGACAAGCCTGACCCGGAATGATTGAGTTCACTACCTGTTCAAAATCAATGGCTACCCCAGCTCCAGAAACAATGCTTCCGGCAGGTGTTTCGGGTTGTTTGTCGAAGTAATCAGAAACGCCATCGTTATCCGAATCCAGTAATAAACGAGGATCAATATCTTTCGGACGGTTCGCTTTTGCAATCGAATCAATCTCAGACATGGATAGGATTTTTTCTGGTACGTACAACAAACGAGGATCGGTATAACGCAGGTTATAGGTTCCTTTCGAAGCGTCCCAGGTTTTATCGCGACCTACTTTGATTGCATTTTTCCCAAACTTGTAAGTCACAGAAATGTAAGGCGTTACGTATTTATCAAGGGCTGAATTACCGCGTTTGTAATCGCTGATATCGCCCCGGTTACCACCGAAATCATACATGCTGGAGTTATCACCCCCTACGGTTGCATCTAGTTTTTCAGTATTCACGTTATTCAGCACCATGTCCAGACCAATGTCAAAACGGGGTGATAACTCATACTGAATCGCCAGTCCCACGGGGAAAACTACTTCACGAGTCATTTTCCGGGAAGAAACCTGAAGACCCGTAATGCCGCTTTCATTGACAAACTCCTGCGTAATGTTTGACTTGCGTTTTACGCGACCCGTTCCAATTTCATAGGCCGTAGAGTTAAAAAATATGACCCCAACGCCCGCGTGTAAATCAAATTTCCAGCGGTTCAGCTTTCTAGGGCCAAATAGTAAGCTTTTCAGGTTTGTACTTCCTACCAGAGCAGCCTGATAATACTCCGCCCGAAAATAAGAGTTATAAATGCGGCTCTTTGCTCCCCGAAGGTTACCGGCGTCGAGCTTCAGGCTGGCTCCGAATAAGTGGGAAAGTTGTTTGTTCACATCCAGCCCAAAACCAATAGCTCCACGCTCAGAAGCAGGAGCGTATTCTTTGGGATGAGGAGCGGGCCAGAAATCGTACTCCCGTAAATCTCCCAGAAACTGAGGTGACCCACCCCGAACCGAAATCGACCAGGTATTTAAGGCATTAGGACCTTCATATAATGCGTTAGGCTGATAGGGTTTGGTTTGAGCACCGGCTTTTCCGGCCATCATTCCTGCGAGTACTAAAAAAGACAGACAGCGTACAATTCTCATAAGCTCTTTTTTAAAGGGACTGGAATTGAAAATCAATTCCCAGGTTGACAGTTGGAAACAGGTTGCACAAAAATAGAGGTTAATTCATGCATAAACCCTATTTGTATGCGAAGCAGAATCCCAGGTTTCAGATATACGACGAAAAAAAACTTCCTGTTTGGACGACCGCAAAGATTTTCGGAGATTTTCCTATAATCGATGCATGACCTGTCTAATCATTTGATCTTTCCAGGTGCCGTAAGTGCCATTCAGGATTTGCTGACGAGCTTCTTTAACTAACCACAAATAAAAGGTTAGATTGTGAACACTCGCAATTTGTGGGCCGAGTAATTCTTCAGATTTAAATAAATGACGCAGGTAAGCTTTACTATAGAAAGTACTTACATACCCTCCTAAAAATTCATCAACTGGCGAAAAATCATCTTTCCATTTTTCGTTTTTAATGTTGATAATACCTTGCGTGGTGTACAAAATTCCATGCCGGGCATTTCGTGTAGGTAATACACAATCGAACATGTCCACGCCCAGAGCAATGCTTTCAAGAATGTTAGCAGGCGTGCCTACACCCATTAAATAACGAGGTTTATCGTAAGGAAGAATCGAGCAAACCAGATCCGTCATTTCGTACATATCCTCGGCGGGTTCGCCTACAGAAAGTCCGCCAATGGCATTTCCTTCCCGACCCATCGACGCAATGAATTCAGCCGACTGACGACGTAAATCTGGATAGGTACTCCCCTGTACTATCGGAAAAAGTGACTGCGAGTGGCCATATTTTGGCTCAGTGGCGTCGAATCGGTCGCAGCAACGTTGTAACCAGCGGTGGGTCATTTCCATTGAACGACGGGCATAGCCATAATCGCAGGGATAAGGCGTACATTCATCAAAAGCCATCACAAAATCAGCCCCAATGGTTCGCTGAATGTCCATGACACCTTCGGGCGTAAAGGTGTGCGTTGAGCCATCAATATGCGAGCGGAACTTTACGCCCATTTCATCGATCTTACGACCTGTACCCGCCAGCGAGTAAACCTGGAAACCTCCTGAATCCGTCAGGATCGGGCGATCCCAGCCGTTAAATTTGTGTAAACCTCCGGCTTTTTCCAGAATATCAAGTCCCGGACGCAGGTACAAATGGTACGTATTTCCCAGAATAATCTGAGCATTAATGTCTTCTTTCAACTCCCGCTGGTGTACGGCCTTTACGGAGGCAACCGTTCCTACGGGCATAAAAATTGGAGTTTCAATCACTCCATGATCGGTCTGGATACGCCCGGCTCTGGCTTTACTCTGGGCGTCCTGTTTTATTAAATCAAATTGCATGGTTCTCTTCTAAAAGATTGCAAAGGTAAGGACAATCGAGGGGTCGCAGGTCAGAACGCCTATATTTCAGCAACAAACGCTTATTTTTGCGGCCTGAATTTCAAACCCTGTCGTGACTGAATTCCTTCTGCTAAGTATCGTCTGCGGTATTCAGCTTCTGTATCTATTGGTATTTGCCCGAACGGCTTTCGTTTCGGTACCCTCGTCTACTCCCCAACTACTTCCGGGAGTTTCGTTGATCGTCTGTGCCTGGAATGAGCTGCAAAACCTTCGGGAGTTAATTCCTTTACTCGAAAAACAAGAGTACGAAACATTTGAAATCATTATTGTCAACGATAAATCGACCGATGGAAGTTCAACTTTTTTGCAAGAAGCTCTTCAGCACTATTCCCGGTTAAAAGTGATTCCCATTTTAGAAACGCCCTTAGGCGTTTCTTCCAAAAAATTCGCTCTCACACAGGGAATTGATGCGGCTCAGTACGAAGTCATTTTACTGACCGACGCCGACTGTCGCCCTCATTCCAGCCGCTGGATTCAACGCATGGTGGCTCAGCTAAGCCCCACTAAAGATATTGTATTAGGGGTTTCGCCTTATTTCAGAAAGGATTCATCCGTAAACGCCTTTATCCAGTTTGAAACGTTTTATACGGCATTGCAATATATTTCCTTTGCTTTGGTCGGTAATCCGTACATGGGAGTAGGAAGAAATCTGCTATACCGCAAATCACTATTTCTTCATCAAAACGGACTACAGGAATTCATGCACATTCTGGGCGGCGACGACGATTTATTCATTAACAAAGTTGCGAACGCTACCAATACAGCCGTTTGCCTACATCCCCAAAGCCTGATGTATTCCGTTCCCAAAGTTACCTGGGCTGAATGGTGGCATCAAAAACGGCGGCACGTTTCGGTGGGCAGCTATTACCGGAAAAAAGATCAGTTTTTATTAGGGCTGCTAGCGGCCTCACACGTAACAAGCTGGCTATTTTTGTGGGGCATTCTTTGGTATTCGGTCACCACAAACCCTTACGAATGGATGGGCTGGAGTATCGGCATTTTTCTCGTCCGTTTTTTTATGACCTGGATCATCTGGTACAAAGCCAGCCGGAAGCTGGCACATCCCATTCCCGGCTATCAGTTCCCAATTTTCGATTTAACATTAACGCTGTATTTACTCAGTATGGCGGTGGTATCAGCCTTTCCCAGTAAAAAAATGAGCTGGCGGTAAACCCAAACATTAAATTCAATACTCGATGGACATTATTAAAAGATATTTTCCCGACCTGACTCCCACGCAGGAAGAACAATTCAGTAAACTCGGCGAGTTATATCGCACCCTCAACGAACAGGTTAACGTGATTTCCCGTCAGGATGTAGATAACCTCTACGAACGTCATGTGCTGCATTCGCTGGGCATTGCGAAGGTGATGCAGTTTAAACCCATGACCGAAATTCTGGACGTGGGCACAGGTGGTGGCTTTCCCGGCATTCCGCTGGCCATTTTATTCCCTGAATGCCAATTTCATTTAGTGGACAGCATTGGCAAGAAAATTCGGGTTGTACAGGAAGTCGCGAAAGGCTTGGGACTTACAAATGTGCGGGCTGAACAAAAGCGTGCAGAGTTGGTAACAGCCGAGGCCTACGATTTTGTAGTAAGCCGAGCCGTAACGCGTCTGACGCCCTTTTACAGCTGGGTGAAGACCAAGGTTCACAAAAATCAGTTTAACGACCTTAAAAACGGCATTCTTTACCTAAAAGGCGGGGACTTAGAAGAGGAACTTAAAGAGCTTGGAAGAAAGACAAAAGTCTACGAACTCTCGGATTATTTTACTGAAGAGTTCTTTGAAACGAAAAAAGTAGTCCATGTCCCTTTTTAGTGGCACATTTTTAGAGAGAGAATGACGAGAGACGTGCGGAAGGCTTATTTTTGCTAGGCATTTTCCTCATTACTGCAACGATAAAACACTTATGGGTAGCTACGTTAATAACCATCTTATCAAAGACGAACACGTCGTTTTTGAAACCACGTATCATTGGACCATCTTTTTCACCTGGGCTTCGCTATTTACACTGACGATTGCCGCCTGGATCAAACGATCGTCCGATGAATTCGTTATTACCAACAAGCGACTGGTCGTGAAAACCGGATTCATTTCTCGGGACACGGTTGAGCTCAATCTAAATAAGGTAGAGAGCATTCAGGTGGAGCAAAGCGTTTGGGGCCGTATGTTTGGCTTCGGAACGATCTCCATTCACGGAACGGGAGAAACGAGTCAAGTGTATAAGCGAATCTCTGATCCTCTGGGCTTTAGAAGAAAATACCAGGAGCAGTACGATCAGTACACCCAAACTCGCGGATCATTTAATTAAAAAAATATTACAAAACACTTGCGTTCGGCTGTTTGATGCCTTAGTTTTGCACTCGCTTTCAACGCAATCCCGAATAGCTCAGTCGGTTAGAGCATCTGACTGTTAATCAGAGGGTCGCTGGTTCGAGCCCAGCTTCGGGAGCCTAGTAGTCAAGCACTTACGAGATAAAACTTGTAAGTGCTTTTTTATTTGCACAAGATTTGCACAAGGAAAATATTTTTTATTTCGCTCGATTATTTTCACTTCATTCGAGTGCATTCTTCTTAACCGAAAGATAAATCGAAAATTTAGCTTTTATTCGTTTCCCTGCTTTCTCATTTCTCCTGCATAGATACTTTCCAAGTATAAATAAGATAAATGACTTTTCCTGTGAATCCTTCCTGCATTAGCAATGATTAGTCAAAATAGCAGGTCTTTTTCGATTGGCAGAATTAGAATCTTTGGTTCTATTCCATTTTATAAACTGCATTCGCCTTATCTGAAGGCATGGGAGGTTATATGCTTTGTTGACCATTGGTTTTCATTATTACTTCATGTAATCGCATTTAGCAGTTCCTTACTATACGTACTTTACCTATCCCTAGATAATCTTCTTTGGTTGATAGCTTCAAATTCCCTAATCTGCACGGGGACATATCACATATCTTGACAAAATTTGTGATATGTGATAGATATAGAGTTGTCACAAATTATTACTAAATTTGTGACAACTCTATAGGTGTTACTCGTATGCAAAGCGTTGAAAAACAGATAGAAAGAAGCATTAAAGCAAAACCAAAGGGTATTCTCGTCTTTCCAGAGGATTTTGCAAGCTATGGTTCGTCTGAATCGGTACGAAAGGCATTGGATCGCCTGGAAGACAAAAAGCTACTTATTCGGGTTGCTCAAGGGATCTACGTAAGACCTAAGGAAAGCAAACTTATTGGCTCCGTTTTGCCCTCTGCGGAAGAAGTAGCTGAAGCCATTGCCAAACGCGATAAAATCAAAACCGTTCCGAGTGGAGCTTACGCTTTAAATGCCTTGGGGCTAAGTACCCAGATCCCGATGAAGGTAGTTTTACTCACGGATGGTTCTCCACGTGAGATTAAGGTGGGCAAGCGAACCATTAAATTGAAGAAAACGACTCCTAAAAACCTACTTGCCAAAGGTAAAACTAGCCGCCTAGTGATTCAGGCCTTAAAAGAACTAGGCAATGGGAAAGTCAGTGAGCAAGAAGAAAAAAAAATCATAACGTTGCTTAAAAAGGAAAACATCGCCGATTTAGCTCATGACATCCCTTTGGCTCCGGTATGGATTCAAAAAATAATGAAAAAGGCTTTATAAGATGACCTCCAATTCTTTTTACCAGCTTCCTGCTTCTGACAAGAAAGCCATCTTTCAAGCAATTAGTAATCAGACTGGCATGCCTGCTTTTGCGGTAGAAAAAGATTGGTGGGTCACTCAAACCCTGGCCATCATTTTTCAAATGGAAGCAGCCCCTCATCTCGTGTTCAAAGGGGGAACTTCTCTCAGTAAGGCATGGAAGCTCATTCATCGTTTTTCTGAAGATATTGATTTAGCCATAGACCGAGCTTTCTTAGGTTTTGAAGGAGAGCTTACCAAAAGCAAAAGGACCGCCTTACGAAAAGCAGCAGGAGCATATACCACCGGCCCCTTCTTTGAAGAACTACAGCAAAAGTTTTCAGAAAATGGACTGGAAGATGTAACGTTGCACATCGTGCCCTCAGCAGACAGTGATCAGGACCCAAGGATCATTGAGATTCACTACTCTCCTATTATTTCAACACCTGGCTATGTTCAACCACGCGTGCAAATTGAAATCGGTTGCCGTTCTCTTCGTGAACCCTTTAGCCCGTGCCTCTTCGGTTCACTAGTGGACGAGCTTTATGCAGAAAGCAATTTCGCAGCTCCGCTTGTCCAGATTCCTACAGTTGATGCAGAGCGGACATTTTTAGAAAAATTATTTCTGCTTCACGAAGAATTTCATCGTCCGCCGGAAAAGATAAGAGTCGATCGGCTAAGCCGCCATCTATATGATGTGCATCATCTTTCTCAAACAGCAGTTGCTGAACGGGCTTTATGTAATCAAGAGCTTTACCAAACCATCGTTTCGCATCGATTTACGTTTTCTAAAGTTGGCAACGTCGATTATAACCTGCATAATCCTAAATCGCTGAATCCTATTCCACCTGATGAGGTGATTAATGCCTGGTCCAGTGATTATAAGAAGATGTTGGAAGAAATGATTTACGAAGAAAACCCTCCGACCTTTGAAGCATTAATAAACTCCCTAAACCAAGTAAAAGAAAAGCTACAAAATCTAGATTGGGAATTTACAATAGCTTTTTAAAGGAACTATGGTTACTCACTAAGTACTACTTTTTCTTACTTCGTTAATTATCAAATTGGATTACAGATTAAAATCATGTATATCTAGAAAGGTAGTATAAATTAGTACTCAAGCACTTCATTCAAATGCTTGTTGCAACGCGAGAGATTTTGTATGTTCGAGTATCGCATTAGCAATCTTATCCATGCAAGTTATTTGCCTCGAAGAAGCCGCCTTTTACGAACTGGTCGATCAAGTCGTTACCCGCTTGAAGGAAACGTCCTCCCAAGTAAGTAGCCGTTGGGTAGATGATGGGGAAGCCATGAAATTGCTGGGAATCAAATCGAAAACAACACTTCAAAAGCTTCGAGATGAAGGGAAAATTCGGTTTTCACAGCCGCAGAAAAAAATCATCCTATACGACCGGAATTCCATTGAAGACTATTTAAACAGAAACGCTCGAAATACTTTCTAGCATGGAAGAAGAACCCATTCATCCTGACTATATCAAAGGCTTCAATGACAGCTATCTGCTGGCCCAGCACTTGCCTGAATTGGCCGAGAAACTATCGGCTATTCCAGGAAATAGTCCTCGCTTGCAAGGCATGCGAGAGGGACGTCAGCAATATCTGTCGGAACAAGTCAAAGCGAAAATGCCGTCCTGGCTTCAAGAAGACCGCCTCAGTAAAAGTAACCCTTCATCATCCCCCAGTAAAACACGTGACATAGACCCTCCGTCTAAATAAGCTATTGTTTAATGGGCAGGTCTTTACCCTTGCCATTTTTTGAGGGGATTTCGGGTAGAATTGATTCCTGAACCTTCGTATAGCTAAGCGATTGCGTAAATCGAGCGGAGATCGAAAACGGTTTCTTCTCTTTTAATGCTTCTTTACGTATGAGGGATAGCTTTTCTTTTTCTTCTTGCTGAACGTCTTGTTTTAGCTTTAGCATGTAGTACTGGGAATAATTGATATCTTTCTTTGCCTTCAATAATCCCTTCATTTCCAACTTGGATTTTTCCTCAAAGGGGTTCGGATAGAGCGTATGTAGCGTTGCCTGACGTAGCTGCTTTGCGGTCTCGTCGTCAAGATTAAGCTCTTTTATTTGACGTTCTACCCATTCATTTACATTAGCTTCAATAGTCTCCTTTTTCTTTTCCAGGTCGTACACGACATAAGCTGGATTAGTCGGTTTTGAAGGTTTCAAAAATCCAGGAGGATTATACCGGGGTACATAGGCCTGAGGCGTGTCTCTTTCGCGAGGCGTTCGATCCAGTTGTTTATCGAGTAGCTCCATCTTTTTGCGGGCTTCGTTGACCATCTCTTCGATGTATTCAAGCCATTCCGGAAACGCGTATTTTTTAGAGTGATCTTCTGGGGTAGCCATGCTAAGAAATCGTTTTGACACTTGACATAGTCTGTTTTTCTAGTAAACTGGAAGTAGGCTTTGTATTTCTTACGGGTCGGATCTATGGACTATGAAACCTATCTCCTTGAGACTCTGTTTGATGGCGATAAAGATCGATTTGAAGAAGCCTGGCAAGAAGCTATGGCAGAAGGACGCAAGGAAGCCGTTACCTGGGCCTCTCTCATAGATTCAACGGAAACGCCTGAGCCCCGTCGTCTAGACCTCGCCTCCTTTGAGCCCTACACGGGCCTTCCTTACAAGCTAACAACCGTTACTTTTAATCCCTTTACGTCCTTCTTCGTTTGGCGAACTCAACGCTGAGCTTACCCACCATGTCTATCGGGATCGAATGACGCTGAACCGTTCGAGCAGGATCTTTCGCTGACCCGTGGGAATGGATATTCGGTGGCCGCTACATAGTACCTCGTCCGCTTCAATTCCATCCACATGATCCAGATTGATCCCTTCCGATTTAGACAATCGGTAGAAATTATCCGTTAAATGATGGTCAAAGAGATACCCAAGGTTTGCGTAAAGCTCCACCTTTCGATACGGATGAATACGGCTATACCCCTCTTGTGTCAGATGGAACTGGGAAGCAGGTCCGTTTGCTTCAATGTAAATAATCTCGTGATTGAAGACCCGTATGAAAATACCACCGACTGACAACAGGAACCCATCACTTTTCTTATTCGGATTCGGAAGCGGGTGTTGATAGAAGTTATGAATGGCCAATTCTATTTGGAGCGGTAATTCTGCCATCCGAAAGGGCTTGATCAGATAAGCGGATGGATTGGTTTGTTTGGCTCGATTTAACACTTTCATATCCGAGTGAGCGGTCAGATAAATGACCGGAATGGAATACTGCTTTGACAATCGCTGCACGATCTCTATGCCATCCAGAGGACCATTGAGCTGTATATCTACCAATAGAATATCGGTAGGACAGCTTTCTAATATACCCAGGGCCTTTTCAAGCGTCCGGGCAATGCCGCTCACCTCATACCCGTATTTAATTAAATTCTCCCGAATGTCGTGAGCCACCATTAACTCGTCTTCGAAAATAAGTATTCGTAATGCTTCCATGCCTTAGCCGTTAAAGGATAAATCAAACGTAGTTCCGGGGTTATGGTGAAATTCGTACGCTCCCTCCAATTGTTCGGCGAGCATAGTAATCAGCCACATCCCGAAGGATGCGTTCGCGGGGTCTTCTGAAAAGCCTGGCCCGTTATCAGCTACCGTCAGATGAACACGCGATCCCTGATAACTACAGGTAATCATCAGAGAAGGATTTTCAGTAGCAGTAAATGCGTGTTTGCAAGCGTTGACTAGTAATTCATTTATCATCAATCCCAAGGGGACAGACTTATCGACGTGCAACCAGATGGACTGAAGCTGGTAAACTGGCTGAAGCGTTCCAAAGCCGTAAGCCTGCAAAATGCCATTCACCAGATCAGGTATATAAGTGGCTAAGTTTACTTTAACGAGTTGATCCCCATCATACAGCCTGCGATGGAGTACGGCCATCGCCTGCACGCGTAGCTGGCTTTCTTCTACGGCTTGTTTGGCCACTGGATCTGAAAGCCGACTGAGATGTAATCCTAATAGGCTAGACACTACCTGAAGATTATTCTTCACGCGATGGTTTTGCTCGCTAACAAGTCCCGCATTCCAGCGACTGATCCGTCGATTTTTTTGAAACAATCTAAAAAAAATAAAACTCATGAGGAGTGTCAGCAGAAGCAACGTAGATACGAGTACGATTGATTGATTACGTTGGGCTAATTCATCGTTTTTAGCCTGTAATAAAAGTTCTTTCTTTTGCGTCTCGTATTCAATTTCCAAACGAGTCAAGGCTCCTTCCCGGTCAGTCGACAGAGCGTCTAATTCATACCTATGAACTTTTTCCAAATGATGGAAAGCTTCTTTCCACTGTCCCCTGTTTTGGGAGAGCTCCATAGAAACCCTTTCCATATCTATATTTTGCATAAAGTCTGAGCGTTGATGCTCTTTGGCGAGCTTTTGAGCTTTCTCCAAGGCTGTCAACGCCCGATCAAATTTTCGCTGACGGGTATAAATAGTTACCAACTTCAGCTGCATATTAAAAATACCATTATAATCGTGCTGCTTTGTATAGACTGCAAGGGCATAATTTGCGTAACTCAAGGCTCTTACCGGATCGCTTTCACTATATTTAGCACAAAAGATCGTATAAACATTCGCCAGCTCACTAGAGGGTTGCATGGCACGGGCGTATTTTAAGACTTCTCTTTCACAATAATGGGCACTGTCTAAGTAGATAGCGGCCTTACGTTTATCCTTTTCTTTATAGTACTCATAGCCACGTTCATAAGCACCCGATAAAACCATGTGAGAAGATACCAAGCCTCGCAACGAATGGACATGCTGATGGTTGATTAAGGCCCGACGAGCGTATAGTCTTGCTTCCTTAAAATGACCAGCTATGTAATGATTTTCTGATAACCGAGTGTATACCTTTCCCACGGCTTCGGAATATCCCTTTGGTTCTCTGATTCGTAAGCTTCGGAAAAACCACTGATTAGCAGCCAAGTAATCGCCGAGTGCAACGTAACGTTTACCAAGTAAATAACATATTTCTCCCATTTGAGCCGTGTCCTTCTGGGCTACTGCTTTACGATAGGCTAATTGGTTATCTAATAAGCGGGTATAATTCCTACTCCCAATCATTGGCTGTACTTTTTTAGGAATAGAAAAGTCCACAGAATCCGCTTGTCCATAACTAAAATAAGAGCCAAGTAGAAACAAAAAATAGATAGTAATAAAACGTATTACATCAGCTATTCCCATACGAATGAACACTCTAAACTGGAGACTTTGCAAATAATTATAAAAGCACGCAAATTCCCAAATAAGCTTATTCACTAACCTTCGTTAAACTGCTTAAAATCGTTCATAACTATCGAAATATATCCCATTTTATAGCCGAATAACAATCATTTTTTGTGGCATTCATGGCTCTATTAAAAATCCTTCGTTAGGAAAAAAGAAGGATTCATTGGGAGAAACTAGGCCTTACTTATGAATCTATCTGTAGGTTCGAAAAATGAAACTATTTTGAGTAATCGTCATCACCCCGTTCAATCTATCTGCTATGTTTTTTTCTATCTACTCTATTTTTTTCAGGCCTCTTACTTTTTCTAGAACCCTGAATCGTTAGCTGCTTTATTTTCTTCTGAGACAAATATCATTAGCCCATACTAAGGATCCCGTGTATTCCCCTCTGGATTCCTCATCAGACATCCCTCCTCAAACTCACCTCAAACAGATGATGAACGTAGTGGATCTCGATCAGCCCATTCTGACACTGGACGCGTCAATGGGACGCGGATTTTGGACCATCCGTCATGCGGTCGAAGGCGTACAGATTTTCGGCGGCATTGGATCGGGTAAGACTTCCGGCTCGGGTCGAATGCTAGCCCTCAAATACCTTCAAGCGGGCTTTGGCGGGTTAGTGCTCACCGTCAAACCCGATGAAAAACAAGCCTGGATCGAATACTGTCAGCAAACGGGTCGGAGCGAGGATCTGATTATTCTCGAACCCGGTGGCCCGCACCGATTCAACTTTCTTCACTACGAGTCAGCGAAATCCAGCGGTGGCAGTCCCCTCACCGAAAACCTGGTCGATGTGCTTAAAACCGTCATTCGGGCGGGTGAGGAAAAAGATGCGGGTAAAAGTGACGATGCTTTTTGGGAAACCGCCCTGGACATGCTCATGTTCAATGTCATCGATCTTTGCCAACTAGCGTACGGCCATGTTTCCATTAGCGATCTCTATAACATTGTTCAGACCATTCCAAAAACCATTGAAGGGCTCAAAACCGATGATGAGCACGGTGGTATCAAGTATTTTCATCAAGCTTTTGAACGGGCCAAGGCCCGAGTCAATGCCTGGGCGGAAGAATGGTTTACTGGCCTGTCTTTTGAGGATCAGCAACGTCTACAAGAGGACGCCTTCCTGGAAGAGGCACTTTTGGAGGCCGTTCCTCAGGCCCGGCTCTTCAAATACATCGATCAATTTTTTGTAGAAAATTTCATCCCGCTAACGGATAAGACCCGTTCCATTATCGACTTTATTTTTTCGGGATTTCTTTTCCGCTTGCTTCGCGAACCCGTTTATTCGCTGTTTTGCCGGGATGAGCAGTCTACCGTAATGCCAGAAGATTCACTGACTGGTAAAGTCATTCTCATCAATCTCCCCGTCAAGATTTATCACAAAGTGGGACGGGATTGCCAGATTCTCTTCAAGTACCTTTGGCAACGGGCCATAGAGCAACGGGATATAGGAACGAATGGGTATCCCGTTTTCCTGTGGGCGGACGAAGCTCAAAACTTTATCCACGAACACGACGCTGATTTTCAGGCCACAGCCCGGAGTAGCCGGGTTGCTACCGTCTATATTTCGCAAAATCTACCCAACTATTATGCCTGCATGGGCGGCGGGAAAGCTGAGTTCAAAGTCAAAAGCTTTTTAGGGACCTTGGCCACCAAGATCTTTCACGCCAACGCGGATATTGAAACGAATAAATATGCCTCTGAACTGATCGGAGACGCATTTTTTGAAGACCGCTCCGAAAGCATCACCGTCTCCCAGAATTTCTCTCAAACGCAGTCGCGGTCTCTGAAGCTGGAACGGGCCGTCAGGCCAGAAGGCTTCGTTCGGCTCAAAACCGGCGGGCCGCAAAATGACTTTCGCGTGGAAGGGTACCTACACCGTCAGGGCGACAGCCTGATGGGAACGGTCAACTACGTTAAAATGCGTTTTAACCAACACTACTTTCCTATTGACTAGTAGCCTCACTCTTTTAAATACCCTAACTAACTTCAATCATGAAAAAGAATCTGTATTACCGCAGTGTGTTTAAACGAACCAGTCAGCTTAAGGACAATTTAGCAGCCTTTTTTCTAGCTTTTTGCTCCTGGCCTCGCCTGCTTCTGGAAGTGTTTATTCGTCGAAACATGGGGGAACGTTACTTTTCTTTTTCGACCGCTCTTTTCATTACCTTTGTTTTGTGCCTGATCCCGCCCTTTTTTAGTCTTATTTTCAGTAAGATTAGTCCTCGATTTGGCTTCGGCTTTTTCGTTCTATCATTCGGTAGCTGGTATCTGTACCTGGCCGCTTTTATTTACATGTGCCTACAGCGGCGGGAAGAGATCAAACGATTACCTTCCGTCTTTGATTTTGCCCGATTCAGCCTTTCGACTGGCCACATTCACCCTCGCTTCCGAGCATTTACCTGGATGGGGAAAACCTGTGATACCCGTACCATTGAAACCATTCTCGAACCCGCTTTCTTCTTCCTCATTGGATTTGGACTGTTCATGCTCAGTCAATACGTAGGACTACTTATTCTCTGGTGCAGCATCTTTTATGCATTGAGTTACCGGGCTGCGTATCGACAAGGCGATCATTTCGTCATGGATAAAATAGATGAGTATATCAGTAATGAAGAACTCTCTAGATCCTTCATCGAAGGTCGACCCGTGGAGGAAACACGCGGCTTTCCCTTCTACGGACGACGACCAACGGACCCAGAGATGCGACGCCAACTCGCCAGCTCATTCATAGTTGATGATGAGGTTGTCGATGTTTCATGACTAGCCTTAGCAGTGCTAAGGGGAGATGTCTGATGCAAAAATGATTGATGGCGTTTAACACTAGCCGTTACCGGGTATACGCTTTTCGTCACACAGCTCTGAGCCGATTCGCGTTTAATGAAAGGCAAAATATGGGATATGCGTACTGGTTGAAGTGATGGTGTGTTTTCCGTTTCAACCGACCTATAGTTTATGCTTCTATTACGTGGTGGGAGGAATAGGCGTACGGCCATTTCATCGGATGGATTCAGCTCTCAGGATAGAAAAAGGTTCGTTGACCTTGGACACAAAAAATCCGGGCAAGTCACCCTGCCCGGCTTAAGCGGTCAATGGATAGAATTTATTCCTAAGAATAAATATCTACTGGCTCAAGCGGTGCCACTGGTGTTGCAGTTGGGACGTAAGGCTGAACCTTGCGAACCACCAGCGGGATACGGATACCAAACAGGCTCAGTGAGATATTCATGCCATCATTATCTGCGTGAATCCAAGCTGCACCGGCTTTGTTCCATTCTTTCTGCTCACTGCCCTTCTTGTTCGTCAGGAAGTATACAGCGTGGGTTGGGTATTTCTTTTCGGTTTGGTTTTGGGTTTCTGTGGTCATCGTAAATCTCCTTTCAGGGTTGGTCGATGATGGCAGCGAAAAGAGTGCGACCCGGACGGGACAGCTCCCCGGAGCGAAGCGGAGTCGTCAGATGATTTTTTACACCGTAAAAAATCAGGGATAAGCGTCGTCCCGTCCGGGTTGCACTACGCTGACAGCATAAATCGACTAACCCTGAAAGGAGATTCTCCCACGTGCCATGAAATACAAAGCTGAACCGAATGACTCAAACGATCGCCATGCTGCTTTGTAAATAAGAAGGGCAGTGACCCGGCAAAGCTCAACTCGGGGGCTTCGTTTGGCGAAACAAGGGTTTCGTATGGCCTATCACATCCTGATTTTTTGTTTTCTGCTGCGTTCTGTAGCTTGAGGCATTCCGTATACTAATCGAAGGCCTCGAAGGCTTGGTATTAAGGCTGTGGCTTCGTCGTTAAGGCTCGGTGGAATGAAAAGCTGGTTTCAAGATCCTGTTATAAGCTGCTCCCATGATTCGGATGATCCAGGCCAGCAACGCTGACCATGCCAAATCCTATTTCAGTCAGGCCCTTTCCAAAGCTGATTATTACATCAATGATCAGGAGATGAGCGGTCATGTGCGGGGCAAATTGGCCGAACGATTGGGATTAACGGGCCCAGCCAGCAAAGAGGTATTCTTTGCTTTGTGTGAAAATGTCAACCCAACGACGGGGAAACCCCTGACGCCCCGAACCAACGAAGAACGACGTGTGGGGTATGACATTAACTTTCACAGCCCAAAATCTTTATCGATTCTGCACGCCCTAGCCAAGGACGATCACCTGCTCAAAGCCTTCGAGGCGAGTGTGCATCAGACGATGCTGGATATTGAAGCTGATAGCAAAGCTCGCGTTCGCAAGGAAGGATCCTATAGTGATCGATCCACCGGTGAACTGATGTGGGCGGACTTTATTCACCAGACGGCCCGGCCTGTCGAAGGGCATCTGCCCGACCCTCATTTACATGCCCACTGCTTTGTCTTCAACGCCACGTTTGATGAAGCCGAAGGCCGCGTCAAAGCAGGCCAATTCGGCGACATCAAACGCGATATGCCCTACTACCAAGCTCGATTTCACAAGTACCTATCAGATCAACTCATCGATTTAGGGTATGGTATCCGTCGAACTGAGCAGTCGTTTGAAATTGAAAACGTCCCTGAAGACGTCATTAAGCTGTTCTCCAAACGTACGGATGAGATTGGTCGGGTTGCCAAAGAAAAAGGGATTACGGACATCCACGAGCTTAGCGAACTGGGAGCCCGCACCCGCAGCAAAAAACAAACGGGTGTGAGCATGACCGAGCTTAAAGCTGACTGGAAACGGCAAATCCAGGAGCTAAACCCGAAAGGGAACCCAGAGGACGGAGCCCGGATCATCCGGCACGCACCGGAGATGATCCGGGAGATCGTCCATGCCAAGGATTGCGTCGATCAGGCCGTGCTCCACGGATTTGAGCGGGCTTCGGTGTTGCCGGATCGCCGCCTGCTGGCGAGTGCCTACCGACAGAGCATTGGACAGCGATCCATTGCACTTGACGCTGTGGATCGCTGCTTGCAGGCCGATCCACGGGTCATCGCGATTGACGATGGGAATCAGAAGTTCCTCACAACCCGGCAGGTGATTGCCGAGGAGCATCGCATGGTTAAGCTCGCTCGCAGCGGTCAGGGCAAACTCAGGCCCTTGTATCTGGAAGCTCCCAAGCTTGCCCTGGATGGCAAGCAGGCCCAAGCCGTGGAACATGTCCTGACTACCTCTAATCGGGTTTCTATTATCCGAGGGGTGGCAGGTTCTGGGAAAACGACCTTGATGCAAGAAGCCGTCAAGCACATGGAAGCTGCTGGCAAGACGGTCACCGTCGTCGCTCCCACATCGGAAGCCTCGCATGGGGTCTTACGCAGCGAAGGGTTCAAGCAGGCAGACACGGTCACACAATTGCTCCTGAATAAAAAAAGACAGGAAACCTTGACAGGGCAAGTTCTTTGGGTGGATGAAGCGGGGCTTTTGGGCACTCAGGACATGACCGCTCTGCTAGAACTAGCGACCCGGCAAAATGCCCGGCTTATCCTGGGCGGTGATACGCGTCAACATTCCAGCGTGGTTCGCGGGGACGCGTTACGGATTCTCAACACCGTGGGGCGGATTCAAACGGCAGAGGTAACTAAAATTTACCGACAGCGTAACGAAGATTATCGATCGATCGTCACGGATCTGTCGCACGGGATGGTTGAGTCGGCTTTAAAAAAACTCGATGGACTTGGAGCGATTACTGCGGTTGATCCATTGAACCCCACGAAGGAACTGCTGGCGGATTATAAGCAGGCCGTCAAAGACCAAAAGTCCATTCTGGTCATTTCGCCCACCCGTCAGCAGGCAGATGAATTAACGCTCAGCATTCGCAAGGACTTGCGGGACGAAGGCCTTTTGGGAAAGAAGGAAGTTGTTGTGCATCGGCTCGTGAATCGTAATCTAACCGAAGCTGAAAAAGGAGATTGGTCGATCATTGAAGAGGGAAATATCATTCAATTCAACCAGAACCTCTCCGGTATTCAGCGGGGAAGTCGCTGGAAAGTCACTGAATGTACGGATCATCACGTTACCATTGCCAACAGTCAGGGAGAGACGCAAGTGTTACCGACCGATAAAAGTAGTTCCTATGAAATCTATCGATCCAAGCCCTTAGCTCTTTCCAAAGGAGACAAAATCCGTATTACCCGTAACGGTTTTGATGATCAGGACAAACGACTCAATAACGGGCAATTGCTAGAGGTCGCCTCCGTCAAAAAAGACGGGCAAATCACTCTGCTAGGGTCAGGGGGTAAAACCCGATACCGGGTTGGTAAGGAGTTTGGTCACCTGGCTCATGCCTATTGCGTGACCAGCCATGCTTCGCAGGGGAAAACCGTTGATGAAGTGTTCATCTGGCAGCCCGCCGAAACGTTTCCGGCCACCACCTCGAAACAGTTCTACGTTTCGGTGTCTCGTGGCCGAGATCGGGCTCGCGTTTACACGGATGATAAAGAAACCTTACTAAACTACGCCAAGCGGGTGGGAGATCGCACTTCTGCTTTAGAGCTGTTAACAAAACAACCTAAAACCCAGCAACTGGCCGAGCAAATCATCCGCCAGCAATTGCCAAGACAACCGATCAAGGACCCACTTAAGCAACCCACGCCCAAACAAAAGCAGATCAGTAAAGACGATGGACCACGGATTTAAAACACGCTTTGACCAGATGCGGGAAAACAACCCGGCGAGCTCAGAGGGCAAGCAACCAATCCAGGTTGTACCCAATCATGATACATTTCACCCCATCGGCTACGCCCGGAACCTATGTCTGATTTGGCCTGATGGTCGACGTTATTTCTTTAATTATGCCTATCTGATTGCCGCCGAGTTTTTACCCAGTCACGACAAAAATATAATTCGGCTGGATTTTTCATCTCATCAAATAATTTTAAAAGGCTATGAATTAGAATCTCTATTCATGCAATTATTAGACCACCTACCTCGTCTTATTTGTACAGTAGATCCTCGCTATACAAATAACATAAATGAAGGGGAAAGTTTAGTAGAAAGTATAGATGTACTAACATAAAATGCGAACCAATAATATATCTATTTTTTTGCACAAAAAACATCAAATCAATTTACTAGGCTAAATAAGAAACTAAAATCAATTATAAATTTAAACATTTAATCACAGCCTTTTCAACACAATCTATTGAAACATCATTAGTGATGATAAACTTACTCTTATTAGTAAAATATTCAGAATATAGTTCTTGTGTATAAAAATCATACATATTCTGCAAAAATAAGCTGTTAAACCAAATTTCATTGTCTTGATCAAATAAATAGTTTTTTCTTCGATCAATGCTGATTGAAGGTGAAGTAATAAACACTATTAAAAGACTAGGTTCAATTAATTTACCTTCAGCGATTAAATTAATAATACTATGTCTAATTAAATTATACGCTTTATTAGATATATACGAAGAAAATGTCTTAGCTAATGAGTACTGATAGGCTATTAACGAGATATAGCACCTATCTAGTAAAAAAAAACGATAATTATTTTGATCAAAAATAATACTTTCATTCTTTGCAATTTCAGCTAAAATAAACTTCTTACTTCTTTCTAATACATCCAAATGAACAATATTTTCATCAACTATTGTTTGGTCGATTACATCAATAGAATGGATAGTTCTAAACTTAGAAACTATTCTGCTCAAAACAGAAGATTTACCTGAACCAGGCATTCCCTCAAACGCAATAGTTTTATTCGAAAGTTCAATATTCATAAACATTCTCATTTCGTATAAGCAAATAAGTATAATTATTGATAGAGTTTATAGCATTATAATTTTTCATTTTACTATTTGCTTCTTCAAGCCAAGTTGGATCTTCCTGAACAAATGAAAAGAGCTTTGGATCAAATAATTTCTTATCAATTCTTGGCTTTAGTAAAACACATTTATAAATATCATGCACTTTTATAGCAACCTTTTGCCAAGACAAATTCTTTAAAATATAATCACGGCCTTGAATCGAATATTGTTGATATAGTTCATAATCATTCACTAGATTTTTAATAATAGTACCATATTTATCTAAATCATCTTCAACTATTAAAAGGCTTTTATCTGGAAATCCCCTAGCACCATCACTTGTAGTGATAACAGGTATACCAGCTAAAAGGTAATTTAGTATTTTAATTCTCATTCCGGCACCACCAGTTATAGGGGCAAGTGCAATGGTTGACTCCTTAAATACAAGGTTTAAATTTTCAACTTTACCAGTAAATACAAATTTTTCACTTTCAATAAATCTCCTCATTTGATTAGGAACATCACCGCAAATATAAAAATTGAACTCAGGAATTTGAGGACTAATTACATCTTTAATCTGATATACAGAATTTGCGTTAGGCTGAAAAAACATATTCCCTAAGAAAACTGCTTTTTTATTATTAATGTTCGATAAATTAGCTGAAAAATCAAATATATCAGCACCACTTGGAATAATACTAATTGATTCCTTAAGAATCTCTAGTCGTTCTGCTATTTGAATTACATCATCACTACTTAAGGCAATAACCGTATCAAATGATTTTCCAAAAACTGATGATAACTTTGATAATTTATCAAGTCTTTTATTAGAGACACCGATTGACTTACCAAACTCAATGTCATCGAAATGAGATTCGAAAACTAAATATGTATTCAATTCTAGAGAAAGAGGAATACCTTGAAAAATAGCATTTTCAAGATTGGCGAATTGAAGAATATCAGGTTTTTCAATGAGCAAAATGCGTTTAAGAACTTCTGACTTATTATAGAAGTCAGAAGGATGTAAAATATAAGTAGTAAATTTTTCTTTCTTGATCCTATCAATATCATACCATCCTCTGTCACATAGTATAATAATAATTTCAACATCTAGCAATTCTTGCAAATGTCTAGACAAATAATGAAACCTATTTGAAGCACCACTATAAGAAGGTATAAATTCCCCCTCAATAAAAATTGCTATCCTCATACTCAAGAAATAATATCAATTATAGTTTGTAAAGCATATTCTTTTTCTAAATTATTACATACAACTATAGAATTGAACTGCCTTAATCTTGAATTAATTAGCCTTTCTTTCTCAAGAAGATCGTTACTTCTATAAGATATATTCTTATCTCTAAGTATTATTCTATCAATTCTAATATCTTCTTCAACTTCTATAAGAAATGAAAAATCAGGCAAAATTATATTAACAAAATCTGGAATTGATATATTTAAGTTAATTGCGTTATTATAAGCAATTGTTGTATTAATATATTTATCTACTACAACGTTACGACTAATTATTAATTTTGAAATCTCATCTGATAAATGTTGTAAACTCGCTAAATAATATAGAAATTGAGAAATGGCACTACAAGTACTATCAACATCATTACGAATTTGTTCGAATGGAGGCGTAGGGTACTTAAAGTAAATACCATTTATTCTAGCACAGATTTCTTTGCATATAGTTGTTTTACCTACACCACTGACACCTTCGATAGCAATAAGTTTGCCAATTTTATTATCTTTGTTCATAACTATTATGTTAACAATAGTCGACATTAAAAATAAATTTTAAATCTATGAATCAGATAAAATCACAAAAAAGAATTATATCGATAATAAACTTAATTAATAAAATGAAATTAGTCACATTACGAATTAATAAAAAAGATTCTATAATAAAATTTTATTCCAAAAAAAAAGGTGCTTTATCAAATACAATTAAGTATTTCAATAAAATGATTATTCATCCTTCGATCAAACAAGTTTACAGCATATACATAGTTAATGATAAATACTTTTACAATAATATCATAAGCCTCAACAATATAAGTCACTTAAACATGCATACTAAAACATATCTCAATTTCCATAATAAAGATTCTGTTTTAATAATATCTCGTACGGATAGGTCACAAATATCACTATATATCTTTTGCAATGAATTATTAGAGAAAGAAGATAATTCAAATAGGATTTTTCTCTCACTTGCTAAAACTTACTTCTTATGTCGAGGATTTGTACCGTTCCATGCATCTGCTTGTAGCAAAAATGGACATAGTATTGTATTACTAGGAAATCCAGGTGCTGGCAAAACAACGACATTGCTTAACTTAATTATAAACAATCAATACGATTATGTATGTAATAGTGAGTTATATATCTGCGTAAATAAGGGAGATTTGATTGGAATTTCCTTACCAAAAGGCATAACTATTAGAAAACCCATTTTAGAAATTTTTCCTACTATCGATTTAAGAAATTCAATAAATGAAAATACTATTGATACTAAAAAATTACTTATTAAGTATAATAATATAAAATTTATGTTTAATTGCAATACAATAAGTTATTTTCATGTGAATCATATTTTTTGGGTGCAATTCAACAGTAACATTTTTGAATCAAAAATCAAAAAACTATCACTTAAAAAAACTAATTATATAATTAATTTTATATATAATAGTAAATTAGAATACGAACCTCTACTTAAAATTCTTATACTAAAGAATCCAATAATTAAAAAATGCAATGATTTAATTTTATCAAAAATTATAAATGAATATTCTGTCTCAATCTTAGAACAAGGAATAGATTCTAATCAAAATAAAATAGATAAAATTAATAATTTTATTTCATAGTTTATTAATAATTTTATCTATAAAATAATCTGTTTCTTCACTAAAAAAATTTACATTTTGTATACTATTCACATAAAGACTATCTAATCTGTAATTTTTTTCAATGTAATGTTCGCTTTCAATCCAATTCGAATGAAATATCCTCATTATATAGGCATGTATTGAGTTTTTAATATTAGTTTTATTAATAGGATTCATAGACAAATATGAATTCAAAAACCTAGTTGATTTTTCAAAATTATTAGTATTATATCTAGAATTAAAACATATAATAAACATTGACCTAATGAGTTCAATACAATCTGCACCTATTACTGATTTTTCAAAATCAAAAACGTTTTGAACTTTGCCATTTTTAGCAAAAAACACATTCTCTTGCCAGTAATCTCCATGAAGTATACAATTATTTTTTATATTTAAATCGTCTAATTTCAATGTATTACTCTCTAAAAAACTAATTTTTTTTTGAATATTACTCTTAGCATTTATATCAAAAATTGTTTTATTTTTCTTTATATCAATCAATTCGTATATTTTTTGTAACTTTAACTTACTTTTGCCAGTATCCCATCCTTCTCTAATATTATTTCCGAGAATTTTAGTATCTTCGATTTTTGTAGCTAAATGAATTTTAGACAGTAAATCACCCATCGCTTCTATATGCATTTTCTCTAAATTATCAAAAGATATTTTATGTCCATTTATATATGGGTATAAAGTATAAATTTGATCATTAAAAATAAAATGTTTTTTGTCATCTATTGTCTTATAAGGCAAAATAACTGGAATCCCAGCTTGGAAAAGTGTATCTTCAATATCTTCTATGAATCCAATATTTGAAGCTGTATCGGTTCTTTGTTGTTTCAAGAAAAATCTTTTCCCAAATGACAATATCTCTATGTTGTTTGTAAGATACCCTCCTTCGATACTTGAAGTGTTTTGCACATCAATATTATATTTCTTAAATATAATATTTCTTAACTGATCATCCATAGATAGCGCTCATAATTTTAAGATGAATACTTTTCAACTGATATCCAGAATAACGAGATATAGCACAACATAATTCAAGATACTTTGCTTCCTTTAACTTATTTATAATATTTTTCATCAATCCATTCCTGATACTAATTTCTGCTAAATCATAAAAATCTTTTGGTGAAATTGAAAATATTATCGCATCAGTAATTCCTTGCCAGAAAAATCTTTTAATAAAGAACATTTTTTTTGTACGATTATACCCTAAACTAGTAAATGAAATAGCTAAGGGTTCAATATAAACTTGAGACTTTTCTATTCTTCTTATCATCTCAATGTCCTCACCTGATAATAAGTTTTCACCACATCGCCCTAGTTTTGTATTAAAAAATCCATATTTATCAAAAACTTTTTTCTGAAATGCCATACTTGAGCCTATAATATAATACGGTTTATTCTTAACAGAAAGACACTTCGGGTAATCAGGCGGCACTATAAATCTTAGAAAATAACTTGTTAAAAATTCAGGAATTTTTTTTTCATTTAATATTACTTTTCCTCCGATACACATTGCATTAGTAGCTATAAAAGCCTCTAGTATTATTTTTATATAATTTCTATCTAGCACAACATCGTCGTCAACAAATATTAAAATATCACCTTTTGACATTTTAATGCCGAAGTTACGGGCTTTGCTTAAACCAGGAATGTTTATATTAAATACTCTATATATAATTTTGGAAAAATTCTGTAAATCCAGGTTTTCTATTTTTTCATTAGGATTATTGTTAACAATAATAACTTCTTTTTCTACTTCTTCTTGTTGAGATATTGAAATAAGAAGTTCTAATATTTTTTCTCTTCTTATTTTCGTAATAAAGGTTGATATTATTATAGACACTTTCATGCTATTTAAATTTTATTCATCTACAATTCAAATTCACTATAACATCATATGTATTATATTTTAAATAAATCACAGTAAATAATAATGAGCCACAACATATTTTAAGCATTATGAATAACCACTATTGAATACCCTACCTATTTCAAATATAAATAAAAAAATAAGAACGTTATTATACATATTTCTATTTTAGAGATAATTTATTCTATTTTATTTAAAAACTAAGATTATCTCCCCTTATCACTGCTATGAAAATTTATATTTGTACTGTATTTTTAAAAATTATTAATTATTCACATTTTTAAAAATATTTGACATAAATGATTATCTATTCAAATGATTTGACTTGAGGTGTATGCAAGTATTTGACTGCCTTCTCTGCATAGCATGCCGCCTGAATAATAAAACGTTTATCCTGTTTGAGCACATCCAGCCAAGATTGAATGTAAGCTGCATGCTGGTTTTCCGGCATGGGTTCAAAGCCCAAATCAGCCGCCAAGAAACAAGCTCCGAGTTCAGCTACCAGTTCTTCTTTGGCATAGCCTGCATCCCCATAGCTTTTACGACCCAGATCGCGATTCAAACGGCTGGGATGACGGGTCCAGTGAGTGATTTCATGGGCCAGTACGGCGTAGTAGCTTTCGGTGCTTTCAAAGCTTTCGAGGGGCGGCATTTGCACCCGATCCGTCGTGATCGAGTACGAAGCCTGCGTACCCGTATAGATATCCGCTTTGGTCTCGGCAAAGAAGCGGTCTAAGGTTTCATTGCGAGTTACTGTAGAGGTTTCTTTCAGCGGTGGTGTGGCATAGAAGTGTTCTGCCAACCCTTCAATTTGCTGGGCATTGAAAACCGTATAGGATTTTAAGAACGGAATGGAACGGGTCGTGATGTCTCCCGAGGCGTCTTCTTCCTCCCGCGTGATCGTGTTGGCATACACCACGAGTGATCCCTTCTCGCCTTTTCGAACATTGGCTTTTAATTCCAACGCCTGCTTGAACGTCATCCAGTAGGGAGATACATATCCTTTTTCAGCGGCAGTGCTCCAAAGCAGCAGTGTGTTGATACCTGTGTAGGGCTCCTGATTCCAACGCAAAGGCCGCCTGATGTGACCATTCAGGTGCTCGGCGTTCCAGGGCTTACGCCAGGTGAGCTGGCCTTGCTCTAAATCCGCCATGATTTTACCGGTAATGCGGGCATAGAGATCGTTGGTAGGTGGGGATGCATCGCTGGCGTGATGAGAAGAAACGGAAGGTGAAGAACGGGTCATGAGGAAAGCTCCATGTCAAGAGAGGGTTTACAGGAATGAAATGACCCGGCTATCAAGCGAGTGCACCGGCTAGAATTTTGGCTCGCGAGGAAGGCTGAAAGCCGGGGAAAATTGTGGTTGGTGAAAGCGAGCGGGCCGGGTACATTCCTGGCTATAAACCCGATTGACGATGGCAGTCTTGATTTTATGTACCGCTTCCAAACCCTGTTTCACGCTTAAGGCAACAAGCCCTCATCGGCTAAGGACCGATAATGCTGAGGCGTGATGATGAGGTGATCCAAAATGGCAATGTCGAGTAGCCTACCGCCTTCCCTTAACTTCGTCGTCAGGGTCCGATCAGCAGAGCTGGGCGTCAGGTTACCACTGGGATGGTTATGAGCCAGGATCAAA
The DNA here is from genome assembly GCF_031453245.1 of Siphonobacter sp. SORGH_AS_0500. NCBI lineage: Bacteria > Pseudomonadati > Bacteroidota > Cytophagia > Cytophagales > Cytophagaceae > Siphonobacter > Siphonobacter sp. SORGH_AS_0500. Next base: position 429,034 of record NZ_JAVIYT010000001.1, on the reverse strand, counting down.
CTGGTCGCTCCGGCTTTAAGAGCCGTAGCAAAAATGAGACGGGGATCCGCCAGGCAGGACGCTAACCCGCCCGACGAAATCGTCGAAACACCCAGACAGTGGTTATGTTGGTTTAACAGGAGAATTCTAAACTCTTCGACGAGCTCGATGCGATTTTCATTCCAGGTCCGGCGAAGAATCTCGTAAGCAGTCTGCGAAGAACAGACCTGAAGTCGGTTTTCGTACGCAATGGGATTACGATAGACGAGTTCGATCTCATTGACTTTTAAAAGCGAGGTCACATCCAATGCTTCTGCTGTCATCTAGCCCTCCGCGTTCCGAAGCCGGGCTAAATGCCAGGAGTGCACATCCCGGTGCGGAGTAAAGACCGGGCTCATCGTCTTATGATGCAGACCTTCGATGGAGCGGATCGAATTTGTGAGATAAGCCGTGGCCCGTTTGCCAGCTGCATCGTGATCCATCCAGGAATACAGCGTTTGGTAGCCGTAATGCTGCAAGTAGGGATACACCTGCCCTAAACACTCGTACGCATTCAAGACCAGACTATCCGATTGAAACGGGGCTGTATTTCTAGTACGAGCCGAGAGAAAATCCCAGCAACTTTTAAAAACATGCACAGTAGCCGTGCCGGGAACGCTGCCTCGGATGAAAGATAGTGCTTTGGGCCGAAGACAGCCTTTAAAGAAAGGATTACGGAGTTCGTAGCCGCCCTCTTCGTTATCAAAACCTAAAACGTAAAGATGCTTTCTGGTTTTCTTATGGAGCACATAGACCTGCTTGAGATGCTGCTGGGCAACTGTCAGCGGAATACCCTGCTTTTCCAGGTAGCGGATAAGTCCCAGATGCTCGATGAGACCAGCTTTCTTGAATACCAGTAGAGCGTCTTCACGTTGATGCTGCTCTGGATGTCTGTACAGTTTCAGCGGAAGGTGATCGGGCATGCGAACCATGTTCTCGATCCAACGCTTCGCATCCGCCTGGGTAGAGGCTTCCTTTTGAAAGGACAGATATTCACAGACAAAATCCAGGAGTGTGCCCCCCTTTTCGAGGCTGGCGTCATACCATTCATTCGTATCCTGTTTGATGCATAACGTAGGCCAATGCTCGGGATGAAAGGGGGATGGATAAAAAGAGGATGACGCTTCGAGTGAAGCCGGTAACAGATGAAGCTTGACCAATATTTCGGAAATAGATATATGGTTAGCAGGTTCGCTATTCATTAGAATTCTCGCTAGAAATCGGTGGGTGACGAACTAGGGCCGGAAAAGTTTTCGCAGAACTTTTCCGGCCTGTCTGTTTTATGAGCAGAGTCTTTCTTGCAGGAACGCATCCAGATCGCTGCGGCGGTAACGGACTGATCGACCTATTTTGATGCGTTTGAGCGGATAGCGTTTGGTACATGCCCAGACCGATAAGGTATCCGGGGCCACTCCCAGATACTTGGCAGCGGTTTTCCGATCCATTAGTTCGGGCAGCATTTTGGTTGGTATAGAGTTATCAGGGATCACTCCCTGATACTTGGTAGCGGCCTTCCGGTCCATTAACTCGGGCAGGATTGGGGTTAGCATAAAAGACTCCTTTTAATCAAAAGCTGTAACGAGGTTGGTGTTTGCTTTTTTGTTACAGATCAAGTCCGTACAGGACGGCTTTGGGAGCGTCAATTCAATTCGAGATTGATTAATGAAGGTTAAACAGGATCAACTTTATTGATAGCAGTGCCTGAAGATAGTTACTCGGACATCTTTGTTTTTACTTACAGTTCACATACAAATGATCAATCGATGAAAGGCAAATCTCATCGATTGATCATCGCAGAATAGTTGCAATGATTGCTGACAGTGTTAAAGCTGCAATTGAGTCCCCGATGGGATTGTTCTACGATGGTATAAGAAGCCCACTCTCTTTGGAATTACTTCTATCATACGGGCTTTAGCTACTGGATGGCTAGCTTGATAAGCACGGGATTCACGTTTCTCCGGGCAGTAGTTGCATAACCGTACGATAACATTTAACCCATGTGCGTTCTATTAAGACCAGCCAATCATTGCTTTTAGTACGGTGTTCAAGGATGGCACCTCACACCTTTGCCCTATTACCCGATAACCTCTACCCTTCCTTGATGCTTCCAATTCGATAGAGCTTCCCTTCGAAATTCAAGCAATGACGAGTGTTCCTGAAGAGTTGAACTCACCGATCTGGCTTAGGCAATTTCTTACCCGATAAACGCATCAGACAATTAACGGCTGCCCGTTTCAGCAGGTTAGGGTCTTCAGTAATATGGCCCGCCAGACGAGCCGCTTCCGTATAAACAGATAAAGGGTCTTCAGGCTTAAAATGTTTATCCATTTCAATAGCTGGCATTCCAAATCGGGTAATGCTTTCCATTTCAGAGATGAATACATAGCCCAATTCAGGGGAACCCAATCCCAAATCACATAACCCATATGCGATATCAGGATCCATGGGGTTAAGCTCCGTTAAAATCCAGGTAGCTCTTCCGAAAGGCGTAAAGAGCTTAACCACTGGCATACGATCTACGTCATTGCCATCTAAATGATCCTGACCATTGATGAGCATTCGTTCTTTTAAATCCTGTGAAAGAAGATCGGACATTCTCTACCTCCGCCTACTAGAGTTCAAAACGTTGAACGTACACCGTTAGAAAATAAACAGGAGATTATATTTCGAAAATGCGACGGGAATAATGAGCATTAATGTTAGAATAGATGACAGAAATTTATTCTGTCATTCTTCAACATCTACTACCTATACTTTATGAAACTACTATTTGCCGTATCTCTTCTACCTCTGCTTTAATCATCCACTGATCAAGCACTCTTAAGTGAACAAACCAGTGGCGTATATCAAACGGTTAGACAAATAATAATTCAATAATCTTACATAAATGTCAAACCAGTTAATTTACAGGGCTGCGCGTAAGGATATCCGTTTGAGTGCTACAAATAGCATTATTCCGACGTGGCCAGTACAAAAAATATAATTTGAAGTCCTGCTTGCGGCTGGTATCCGCTTTATCCGCAAACCGCATAGCGTTGAAGCCTTATTTCAGATTTAGGGTTAGCTCTATATCCATTAAACTAGTAATAGATAATATCTTTGTTTTAACCCGGGAAATAAACGTGAAAGCTGGCTCCTTGACCCAAGCGACTTTCAGCAGTAATGGCTCCTAAATGATTTTCCATCACCCGCTGACAAATCGACAAGCCAATGCCCGTCCCGCTAAATTCCTGTTTGCTATGCAAACGCTGAAAAACTTCAAAGATGCGGTCTAGAAACTGCTCATCGAATCCGATGCCCTGATCCATAACGCTAATCTGATGAAACCGATCGACCTTGCTTAGCGGTTTTACTGCAATAGGTAATTGGTTTCTTCGAATGATTCGAGCCGAGATACGAACCTGAGGACTTTGTCCCTGCTTTGAAAATTTAAGGGCATTGGAAAGAAGATTCTGAAAAAGCTGACTCAATTGAAATTCATCTCCCATAATGGCGGGTAAGGTCTCTATTTCAATCATAGCCTTCGTTTGCTCAATAGGCAGTTCTAACATATCCATTACTTGAGCGATGATTTGCTGAAGAGAAACTACTTGAAACGGATTTTGTCCACCTGTCATGCGTGAATACGTGAGTAGATCCTGGATTAAAGTAGACATTTGCTCGCCCGCCTTACTAATCCGATTTAGAAAGGAAAGTCCCTGCTCTCCTAAGGGATCGCCGTATTTTTGGATAACCAACGAGCCGAAGGTTTGGATTTTGCGAAGGGGTTCCTGTAAATCATGACTGGCCACGTATGCGAAACGTTGCAGGCGTTCATTGGAAAGTGAAAGCTGCTGATTGTATTCACCCAGCTCTTCTGTAGTAGCCTGTAACTCCTCGTTCAAGGCGCCTAGTGCTTCACTTCGCTCCTGTAAGGCCCCGTTACTTTCCTCGAGCATTAAGCTTTTTTGACTTAATTCATCACTCGTGGCACGAAGCTCTTCATTACTGGCTACCAATTCTTCGTTTAGGGCCTGAAGTTCCTCTAAACTAGCTTCCAGTTCCTCGGTTCTCTCCTGGACCAGGTATTCTAATTGCTGTTGCAGAGTTTTCTGCTCGTGAATATTAGTAGCCCGAAAGACCCAGCCCGAAAGCTCCTTATTTTCATCTAATAAAGCTACAAATTCTATCTCGTGCCAACAATAATCTCCTTTCCCACTCAGCAGCCGCCCTTCAAAGGAGAAAGTTTGTTGAGAAAGGAAACCTTGTAAAATGTGATAGGAAAGGTTTTGCAAATCTTCGGGGTACAAAAGACTTTGCCAGCCTTTCTGCTTACTTTGCTCCAGACTTAGACCCGTATATTCTCCGTACCGATGGTTTTGAAAGGTAAACGTACCTTGTGGAGTAAGAATACACTTTAATAGCAAACTGCCCTCCATTAAAGCTTTAAACTGTTCCTGCTGGATTTCTAACGCCCGGCGAGCCTGCACCTGCTGTGTAATATCGGTAGCGGTATGAATGATGCCATATACCTGGCCAGACTCGCTTTTCAATGGAACATAGGAATAAGTAAACCAGAATTCTTGCAACCGCCCCTTTACTTCCAACATTGCCGGACCTTCAGGGGTATAGTACGCCACCCCTGTATCGTAGACGCCTTGTAAAAGCGTTAAAAAGGGTTGCTCAGCTACTTCGGGAATGGCTTCATCGAAGGTTTTGCCTCTTACCGATTCGTCTTTTCCCCAGATGTTGATCATGGCCTGATTGACGGCCTGAATTCGCATTTCTCTTCCCTGATAAATAGCCGTGGCCGTAGCTGAATGATCGACTAAACTACGCCAATGCCGCTCACTTGCTTCTAACTGTTTTCTAGACTCTACGATGGCAGTAGTCTCCTGAGCCATACCTGAAAAGCGAGTCACTTCCCTTTCAATATACACTTTACCAATACAACGAAGCCAGCGTTGGGGCTGATTCGCGGCTGGGCAAGTTCTAAATTCAACCTCGTAGTTTCCCTGGGACGCGGGATTTAAAGCCCAAATTAATGCCTCATCCACCTGCCTTCGATCTTCGGGATGAATGAATTTGAGTAGCTCTTGATAAGCAATGGTATAGGCTCCTGAAGTTCCAAAAATCTCCTGACAGCGATCATCCCAACGTACCTGTTGGCTTTCTATATCTAAACTCCATATCCCAACTCTAGCGGCTTTTAAAGCAATAGAGAGTTCTTCAAAGGAAGAAAATGGATGATGTACCAAGGAAGCAGATGACTCACGAGACATGAATAAGAGCGGATAAACTAATGCGAAAGATAATACCTAATCAACAGTTTTCCTTGTCAATCTGATTCTATTCAACGATGAACGTTCCATTTTTAAAGACATACACGTATTACTTAATTAAGTTTTTTAATAGACTTGTCACTAATAATTCTCAACTTCAAGGAGGCTTTTTTTAATTAATAAGTTTTTATTGAAGCTACAGAGTCGAAGATTGAACTTTTAAAATTAATACCTCCTTTGTGGATTAAGTTTGTAAACTCTATTTTCTAGTAGAAAGCCTAACTTGTTTTCATTCACTAATTCTCTTTTACATGTCGCACCAAGGTCCTATTCTTTTAATTGATGACGATGCAGACGATCATTTTATTTTTGAGTCTATCCTTGAAGAACTAGGCGTTTCAAACAAAATTCTTTCGTTCTACGACGGCAAGCAGGCACTGGACTATTTATTAACCACCACTGAACAGCCATTTGTGATCCTTTGTGATATCAATATGCCCGTGATGAACGGGGTTGAATTGCATCAGGCTATTATTGAAAGTGAGTTTCTTCGCAAGAAGGCTATTCCTTTTGTCTTTTTAACGACTGCAGCCAATTCCAAAGTCGTTAATTTAGCGTATGAACAAAGTGTGCAGGGCTTTTTTCAAAAATCTACTTCGATGGATTCCTATGAAGAGCAACTCAGGAGTATCATCAACTACTGGAGAAATTGTCTTCACCCTAATGTCTTTCCTTTATAGTTCTGAAAGGCAACCCAAAGCTTGAAAGTAGGATTAATTTAGTGGTGAGCATGTTTGAGGCAGCCATGTAACACTTTTTCAAAGGTACACTTTTCTTTCGGCTGAGATGAAAAGTAAACCCACTGCCAGTAGATGAGTTAGAATAGATTTTTAGTCCTATTCATCCCGATGATCAGGCGTTTGGGGACTAATAGTTAGTACCAGTCATGAGAGCTACACCCCTATTTTTAGTCATTGAAGACAACTCCGACTTTTGTTCGCTTTTAGAATGGAGTTATCAAAAGCAGGCATTGCCCTGCCATTTACATTTCTTATCTTCCGCTGAAGAAGCTTTGACTTATATAGAGAAAGCTGAAATTCATCCGGATCTTATCATCCTGGATTATGACTTACCGGGTATAAATGGATTGGAATTTCTAGATCGTTTACGGCACTTAAAAAAATGGAAACATGTGCCTGTGATTGTGCTTACCATTTACGATGATGCTGAGATCATAAACCAGGCCTATCAAAGAGGAGTGAATGCCTTTGTGGTCAAACCTAAAAGCTATCATGAGTTGACCCATCTCTGGCAAACGCTGATCACCTTTTGGGGGAAGCACATCGCGTTAGGCAAGCGAACGAAATAACTTCAGAGCATAGGAGCTTATTATCTTACGTTTAGTAGCTAAAGCTATTGGGATGCATACATCCTTTCCAGTATTCGATAATATATTGCAGCTGCCGTTTAAAACCTTCAAAGGAGCTAGCTTTTTGATAGAAGCCCTGCACACTTTGCTCATAGGCTTCATTGACCAATTTCTTATTAGCGGCAGTCGTTAAAAAGACAAAAGGAATAGCCTTCCTGCGAAGGAATTCGCTATGAAAAATCTGTGAATGAAGCTCCAGGCCATTCATCATGGGCATATTGACATCACAAAGAATAAGAAAGGGCTGCTCCGGAGTGGTGAGCAGATAATCAAGTGCCTCTTTTCCATGGCTAAAAAACAATACTTCATTGCTAACACCCAGCTCACGCAAGACGTCCTTAATTAAATACTGATCGTCTTCATCATCTTCAACAGAAATAATAGGGCCTTTTAAAGACATAGGGTTGGGATACTTATAAAATATAAAAGCACTAATTAGGCAAATATACGCAAAAAGTCGCTCCCTGGCCTGGTTTGCTTTGGGCTATAATGAAGCCGCCATGGTTTAAAGCTACCTTCTGACAAATGGCCAACCCTACTCCCGTACCCGCAAATTCATTTTTGCCGTGCAACCGCTGAAATACCCCAAAGATTCGTTCAGCATATTGATTGTCAAAGCCAATGCCATTATCCTGAATGATGATTTGATGATAGTGGGCTTGAAGGGGCTGAAAACTCAGCATTGAACTCAGCGGGTCGTATTCTACCAGTTGGTGAGTAATGGTTATGTAAGGCTGAGCCGGATTTCCATTTTCATCTTTACTTGAAAACTTAAGCGCATTGGAAAGCAGGTTTTGAAAGAGCTGCTCTAACTGCCGCTCATCGCCTTGAATGATTGGTAAGGATTCCAGGCTAATTTCCGCTTTAGTTTCTTCAATAGATACAGATAAGGTATCTACTACCTGAGCTAACACACTAGTTAGGGAAACGCTTTGCTTACTAGGGAACCCACTGGAAATTTTTGAAAAGGTCAACAGATCATCAATCAACAAACTCATCCGCTGGGCAGACTTCTGGATGCTATCTAAAAATCGAGCATCTTCCCCTAAGCTGCTACGATGGCGAAGATCTAGACGATCAGTGAATTGCCGAATCTTTCGCAAAGGCTCCTGTAGATCGTGACTGGCAATGTAGGCAAACTCTTCCAGGCTTTCATTCGAGCGAAGTAATTGCTCATTGGCTTGAAAAATTTGCTCATTCGAAGCTTGTAGTTCTTCATTGGTCGCTTCTAACTCTTCGGTTCGCTCCTGGACTAATAGCTCCAACGCAACCTGCGTATTTTTTTGCAGCGTAATATCCTGAGCGGTACCACTCATACTCTTTACCTTCCCCTCTTGATCTAGTTTTACCTTCCCCTGAGCGTGCAGCACACGTTTCTGCCCGGTTTTTAGATTAGAAACGCTATACTCTACATCAAAGAGAGCATCATTGGGGAAGCGGCGACAATGATCCATCGCTGCTTTTAATTTTGCATGATCGGCTGGGTCAATCGCTTCATACCCCCTGGGAATGCTTAATACTTCATCCCCCTCTAATCCACACCATTGGCGTAGTCTAGGGGAGTACTCCACATTACCAGTTTCAAAATCCACCTGCCAGGTAGCCAATTCAGCCATATCAATGGCCTGGGCTAAATTGCTTTGAGCTTCTGCCAACTGCTTCTGGGTCCGGATGCTTTCGGTCACATCAATGGCAATATCCAGAATCGCATACACTTCTCCTTTTTCATTGAGTAAAGGGGTATAGGTAATGTTGTAGAAATTATACGTCATCACCCCATTCTGCACGATGTTTACCTGAGAGCCATCACTCTGAAACATCACCCCTGACGTATAGACATCATCGAGGATTTTAAGAAAGGGTTGATTTTCTAGTTCAGGCATGACCTCTCTCAAGGGTTTACCTGCAATGTCAGGACCTTTGCCGACAATATCAATAAATGCCTGATTGGGCATTTCAACGATTAAATCCCTGCCTACAAAGAGTCCCATTGCTGCTGGTGCCGTAGCAATGATGTCCCGGAGCTGCGCTTCCCGAGCTTCAATGATTTTTCTACTCTGTACCTGCTGGGTTACATCCGTAGCGATCACCAGAATGCCTATGATCTGAGAGCTTCCCAGTTCAAACAAGGGTTGGTAAGTGAAATCTATGAAAATGGTTTCAAGGCCACTTCCTCTTTCTAAAGTCACGGAGGCTTCCTTGGCTGTATAAGGAAGGCCTGTTTCTAGAACGCCTTGCAATAATTTGACAAAACCCTGACCCTGAATTTCAGGAAGGGCTTCGATCAACGGTTTCCCAACAATTTCATCTGGTTTTCTTCCCACGAGCTCCCCGTAAAAGGAGTTCGCCCGCAGAAACGTAAGCTCCTTCTGATCCAGTAAAGCAATGCCTACGGGCGAAGCTTCAAAGGAATCCAGAATTTGCCGCTGAGTGGCCTGTTGACGTTGCTGAGCTTGTACATCTTGGGTTACATCCTGAGCTACGCCTCCAAAGCGGTAGACTCGCCCAGTTTCATCAAAATATGACTTGCCATAGAAACGGACCCAACGAAGCTTGCCATCATCCGCACCCATCGTGCGGTAGGTTACATCATAGAGTCCTCCCGATTCTGGTTCGAAAGCTTTTTGTACGGCCGCATCGACCCGGGCAACATCTTCAGTATGGATAAAGGCAATGGCTTGCTCGTAAGGCAGGAAATTATCTGTGGCCAGACCAAAAAGCTCCCGGCAGCGATCATCCCAAAGCACCTGCATGGTAATCGGGTTCAGCTCCCAAATGCCTAAGCCGGCTGAATTCAAGGCAAAATCTATATCTAAACGATCTCGAAGAGAATCTCTCTCCGCTTCGTTATCAAACTTACCTGGCATATATAAAGTCAAAAGTGTAGTAGTATAACTCGTTCAAACGTAAATGGTTGGAACTTTTGACAAGACTGGGCTTTCAAAATGCCGTTCACAGAATATAGGGCAAAAAAAGCCTATCCCTAGTAAAGATAGGCTTTAGCTTATTTCATTAAACGAGTATAGAAATCAAACGTATTGAATACAACTCTGCAATTGAATTAATTTTTTATTAGCCAGAAGCCTGAGCCGTCAGTATCCAAAAAGCATACAGGTTCTGCCAAACTTGTTTTAATCCTTCAATGGAAGGGGGTTTACTCACGTAACTACTGGCTCCAGACTCATAAGATTGAGCAATAACATCGGGAGAAGTAGTGGTCGTCAGCATGATTACTGGAATTCTGTTCCAATCAGGATGGACTTTGAGCGTTTTTAAAAGTTCTAGTCCATTGAGCTTGGGCATATTAAGATCAGTAAGAATAAAGCTTGGTTTTTTCTTCAGACTAGCTAATTGATCCAAAGCCTCTTCTCCATTAGAGGCAAATACTAATTCACAAGCAGACTCAGACTGAGCAACCACGGTTTGAAGAAGGAACTGATCGTCGTCATCATCTTCTACCACTAATACCAGGGGCACGTTTTTCATTGCACGTGGGAAAAGACTTTCCTAAAAGGAAAGCAATTAAATACGTCATAAAAGAACTGAAGTAGTAAAGAATCCGCTTTAGTAAGCAGTTATCTAAATCTACATAAATACTATTTATTTACTTAGTATCCAACTAGAGATCAAATTATTACTAAGCCTAAAGTTTGGCTAATAAAGTTGTTAGAGGCATGAGTAGGTAACGGTTCAAGTTAGACAAATGTCTTGCCTTTGTTCATGAACGGTAATGATGGTACCTATCGAATGCTTAGGAGTATTTAGAAAGGTTTTCCAGGTAGGGGTCATTAGTTCCCGTATAGAGATCTTGTAAGGCCTGATCATACATAGGATCTACCCGATAAGTCGCTGGTTTTTCATCCCCTACTACGTTAAGGATGCCCAGTGCCAGTAAAACATCTATTCTTTTTTGAAATGTCTTTACCAGTAAAAAGGAAAAGCGTTGCCGTAGCTTTTGAAACAAACCTTCGGCAGTTAATGGCCCTTGAGTCAACAAACCCAGGCAGTAAAAATTAAAAGACTTATCAAGTAAATTCAGTAAGATGATCATCTGTCTCCCTTCAATCGGCATTAAAGAGATCTTTTCATTTTCAATAGTCATAAGGCGGGGTTTTATCCAAAGCTAGGGACTTTTAGGGAGATAAAAAATGATGATAGGTACCCACAGTCACTTTTACCCTAACCATCTATACGTTAGTCAAGAGAATTATAAGCGTAAGTATAGTGGCAATATCATTGGCATCCAATGTAGATACCCCACTATACTAGTTTACCATTAATCTAGTAATTTCAAAGGTTAAACACCATCAACTTTTGAAAGCTGCACGAAAGATAGTTACCCTACCCACCCTTTTAGAAAAATTGGGAATAGGGAATGCAGGGAATAGATATTTTAGAAGAACTTGTCATTGTCCGGTATTTGGTATTTGATGAAAATTCATAAAAAGTTACGTGGAGCTAGAGTCACCCTGTAATTCACGTTCTAACTCTTCAATCGTCGGTAAGGTACCTTTCAAATCAGCCGGAATATTTTCGGTCAAACGATATTCAGAGATAGCAATGGGTTAATTGATATCCTTCAACGCATACTCAGCTATGATTTTGTCTTTATCCTGAGAAATCAGTAGCCCAATACTAGGTTGATCTTGTTCCGTTTTCAATTGATCATCGACTACTGACAAATAAAAGTTGAGCTTGCCCGCATATTCTGGTTTAAAGCTCCCTCGCTTTAACTCAATCACCACATATGCTCCAGAGCTTTGTGAATATGAGACTCTCGCTCTCGGGGCTCTTTGATCCAGTCCATTACGATAAAATGATGCGACCAGAGTAATTGTGCAACGGGTCGTTGCACAAATGTAGGATCAGGATACATCTCGGCAAATTTCCGCCTATACAACAGATTCCGACGAGAAAGACCTTGCATATCGGGGAAATCGGACCGTAAATCACGGGACAACTGGTCGATGATTTTGGCTACCCAGCCCGCTTGTTCCTGTTGCTCAAGGATTACTTTTCCAATTCGCCAATAGTTGAAGGAGCTCCAGGTTGGCGGTCATGGCTGCTCGCTGCCTGGACTGACGAATATCGGCTTTCAATTGATTGAGGAGTGTCGCATGATTACTGGGAAGCATTGACATTCATAATCGGTAGCCCGGCATATAAATAAGGATAAAGCTAAGAAATGATCTCTTTACTTTAATAAGACCGTTCTAGTAAACACAAGCTATCGTTTTCTGTAGCTTGGTAATAATCGTACGGCAGGTTCTTCCCACTGTGAATTCAATATGAAGTACTCTCTCTACCTGTACTAAAAGGCAATCTTTAACTTTCACAAGTATCTGACAGGGTCATTAACCATCACCATACGTCTTTAGCACTTGATCAATATAATCTGCATATTCCTGCATCATTTTGGTGCGTTGAACTAAAAACTGGGCACGGTCATAGGCACGGTCAACACTGCTCTTTGGAACGTGTGCTAGTTGCCGATCCGCAATGTCATGCGGGTAGCCCAACTTTTCCTTTAAAATGCCTAGAGCAAGGGCACGAAAGCCATGACCCGTCATTTTGCCATTATAGCCCATTCGTTTGATGGCAACCAGCATCGTGTTTTTGTTCATCGGTTTTTTCGGGTTATAATAACCGGGAAAAATAAAGTCCCGGTGCGCATTCAATGCCTGGAGCTCTCGCAAAAGGGCTAGCGATTGATGCGATAACGGAACGATATGAGGTAAATTCATCTTCATCCGTTCCGCTGGAATAACCCACATCGCCTTTTCAAAATTGATTTCGTCCCATCTGGCTTCCACCAGTTCACCCGTACGCACGAATGTCAGCAGCAATAGTTTGAGGGCCAGAAAAGTTTGGCGATGAACACGATCCTGATAATTAGCCATACAAACGAGAAACTGGGGAAATTCATCAACCGAAATGGACGCATAATGCCCTCGCTTGAATTTCTTCATGGCAGCCTCTAGACCATAGGTGGGATCGCTTTCTGCCCGACCCGTAGCAATGGCATATTTAAAAACATGGCTACACGCTGCCTTCATTCGACGAGATAGATCAGGGGCTGTTTTTTCGATCTTCTGAAGGCAACTGAGCATCATCAAGGGTTTTATATCCGCCAGTGGAAAGCTACCTAAGAACGGAAATACATATTTCTCAAAGCGATGTTTAATGATGTTGGCGTGTTTGGACTTCCATAAAGGCATCTGCTTGCCGTGCCATTCCAGGGCCATCGATTTAAAATCGAGTTGGCCGCTCAACGCTTGCGTCTGAGCGGCTTGTAGCCGCTTTAAGACGGGATCAATGCCAATCTTTATATCTCGTTTCATATCATCTTTGGCCTTACGGGCATTGGCTAGTGAAACGGCAGGGTAGCCCCCCAGTGAAATGCGTTTTTCCTTACCATGAATTCGGTACTTAAGCCGCCAGAGTTTTGTGCCGTATGGAGTGATTTCCAGATACAACCCTTCTCCGTCTGCCATCTTATACGGTTTACTTTTCGGTTTCGCTGTTTGACAGGTCATATTTGACAAAGCCATTAGTGCACCCCCTGATTCGCGTGGCTACAAATCCCAGTATTGATTGGCAAGTTCATGCCCCCATCCATGCCCCCATTTTTGATTAATGTGGGTATTAGATGGACGCAGACGGATAAGGTGAGGATATAATTAAGATGCTGCGAAAATGGAATAATTTTCGCTCGCGTAACGACCAATAATGTCAGTAAAAAAGAGAGTGGTGCCCGTAGCCGCATTGCCAGATCCTTCCCAAATGTTTGAATTCATTGATATTAAAATGGATCATCCTGTTAGCTGCCCCCAAGTATGCCCCCAGTTACGATGAATGTCCATATAACCTAGGGTATCATCAAGCTATTCTTTAGGCAACGAAAATTTATGAAAAGCTGTACTAGAGTACCATCAATCATGTAGGCCGATGAACGGAGATGCCCTCAAGGGCTTCTGAAACGATGCTCTAGCTGACTTAAAAAGCAACCGCCACTTTGTATATCCGTGTTTCAAAAACAATAAGCTTATTAGCATTGGGCAAGATGATTTTCTGAACAGCCCCGCCAAAGAAGTCAGAAGCTCAACTGGCATTTTATACCTAACCTACTTAATGTTACCAAGCAGTAACAAACCCCAAAGGCAGCAGTTTGACTACACAATCATGGATACAATTGCTTGCCATTCCCTTTTCACAAAGAAACAATGTCAAGTTTTTTGATCAAAAAACTTGACATTGTTTACGATCTAACAAATTCACTCAAAAGGGTATACTCATATTGATCCGCTGCCTTGAGTGCTTTAATGTATTGTTTGCGGACCGCATTAGCACTGGACAGATCTTCTTTTCCCCACGTAAAAAGGGGCTGATTCAAAAGCTCAGTGAGAATAACATCCGTCATTAGCCGCGAATGCCGACCATTTCCATTTGAAAACAGGTGAATCCAGACTAGCCGATGATGAAACCGGTAAGCGATTTCATCTGGAGAATAGGCATTAAATTCAATCCAAGCTTTCGTATCGTCTAACAGCCGTCGCAATTCCACTGGCACTTGCGACCAGGACACACCTATATTTTTATCGGTACGACGAAACTTGCCGGCCCACTGCCAAACTTTATTAAACATTTTTTCATGCAGTTGCAGAACAAAACGTTCATCTAAAATATCCGTTTTACGTCTTCTAGCGAGCCAGGCAAACGCCTCTTGGATGTTTTCATGCTCCCACCGATCCAATTCACTACGGGTCAGGATATGCTTAAGTTTTAAGCCTTCCTGCTCTTCAGGAGTTAACGGGGTTGCACCCTCGGGAAACGTAAATGCGTTCATTGATCCCAAAAATCTTTTGCATCTTCAAGGAGTATTTTTTGCACTAAGTCATCAAAAGCTTTTGCCTTTTCCTCTACCGATAGTTCTTGTTCCTCCAGACGCATGGTATGATTAACCCGGTCCATACGCTTTTTAGCGATCTTCTGGGCTTGCTCTTTGACGACTTGCTCAAAACTATCTTTAGGCACAAATCCATAGACAAAGCGAAGATTAAGCCCTTCCGCTATTTTTTTAAGGGAGGATAGTTTGAGGTCTCCATCGATTTCAGCGTGCTCAAGTCTTGAAATACGCGACTGGTCAATCCCTACGCGTTTAGCTAGTTGCGTCGTTGACATTCCTAATGCATCTCGCAGTAGCTTAATCCAGCCATAATCAGCCTGCAATAACTGCACTAACGAGCCTTTCAGCCGTTTGTCGAGTTGCTCACGAATTAGTTTTCGGTCCCAATACGTCATTTTATGCTATATCTAACCTAATTAATTATTATTATAATGCTAAATATAGCATATAAAATATAAAAGTCAATGCCATTTATAGCATTGACTTGAATTGAGTAATAGAATAAGAATAGCCTTATTTATCTTCTTGGGAACCAGCAAAAATCTCGCTCAGCGGTGATTAGGCTATCATAAATAGCCCACCCCTCGACTTTCAAAGTAATCGAACTTAGCTGTTTTCTGATGGCATCAACAAAAATTCTTTTCGATTGTTTCTCTTCTAAAGTCCGGATTTCAATTACTATCAAACAAATAGTTGGCAAAATGGCCTTTCTCTAAGCTATTAACAGGAATTGTTACATAAAAATGATTATCTAATTCCAGGCATGCTTCAATCAAAGCATAAGAGTTATTCCTTTTTGTAGAAAGAAGTCGACTGATAACTTGACATTTTAGGTTTTATTTTATGCTACTTTCAGCATAAAAAACAATAAAACAATGCTAAAATTAGCATCAAATGGTGGCTTATTAGGACTGGCTTTCTTTGGGGCATACCCAATACACCAGGCACCCACTCATACACACCGAGCGGTAGTGGCAGGACTTGTAATTCGCTGAGCGTTTTCCTCCCCATGACTGCTCCGTTTAGCCATTTCGACAATGCCTAATTTTGTATCAAAGGTTGGGCATTGTCTACGCCAGTGACAGTAATGCATGTTGACGAAGCCTAAGTATAAAGATTAAAATACGTTATTTAACTATCTAACTGTATGTAGCTTTAATTACAAAGTTGATACATATTTTTACTCTGATAAGAGGAGTATAGCTCAAAGATACCCCGCTCCCAAACAAACACCATTAAAGAGCTTGTGATGGGCATTGCACGCTTAAAAGAGCCTTTAGTGAGGAGTATGTATTTCGAAGCAAACAGATGAGAAGACCCTTACCTAAAAAAATCCCTTTAACAAACCGCCAAGTGGTTAAAGGGATAAATCAATCAATGGGATACACATCAAATCATTAAAGGCACAACCCGTATGTTTGATCACCCCGCCGCGACCGGACGGCTTAATGTTAAGGCAGCCGATGGGGTGACGATAGACAATGACTATCAGATAGCTTACAATGAGATTGTCGCATGCATGGAAGATGAAGAGGATGGGCCAGGGTATTTATATGTTGCCATGAAAGGTGAAATAGGTATCATCGTTTACAACGCCCTTGGAAAGCAGCCTGCCCCTACATCACCGAACCAGAAACAACCCCAATCCCGCACGAGGTCGTCGAACAGGTGGCTGAGGCTTTGGAGTTCTATCAGAAGGCACTTTGTACCATAAGATTATAGACTTTGACTGCATTGCTTCTCGTGATACCATAAAGATATGGGTTTGCGTGCTAAGAGCATTTTGAAAGCCCTCGCCCCTTACCGGAGACAGAATGATGAGTAATAGGCATGACAATGAAATTATGAAGCTTTTGGACAACAAAGTCGAGGGTAATTTTCGACAAATCTACTTAGGTCAAGACGGCAATTTCTACATCACTTATAATGGTGGTGACGTTCCGATTGATCAATTTAAAAAGCTCGAAAAGCATAGAGGAATAGTCAAACAACACCCTGATTGCCCTGATCTATTTATTTCTAAAAAGTGGAGAAAGAAGAATGACCGAAGCAGTTAACCCAGACACGCATGTCTTTGGCATGGGTTATCGGTATCTTGGTGCAACAACGTCACCTGTTGATCTTGTTTATCCTGACCTTTTTACTGCTTCCTGGCCTTAGCGTTAGTGTGCTTGGGCAGGATAAGCCTTTGGGCATCATTTTTTAAAGGTAACTATCCATAGGTGCTCGCTGTGGTGCAGCAAAAAACTACCGGTATTTGTAGACATGTACACAGACTGGTGCACGCCCTGCAAACGGATAGAGCAGAAAATCTTTGCCCTGCCAAATGTCGCATCGCCATTTTCCTCCTAAGTGCTTGAATTCATGGATTGTATAACAGGTTTTGTTGTGGCGTGCCCCCAATTAGCATGAATGTCCAGATCACTATAAGAGCCAATACCTTTTTTACAACAAAAACTATTCAAAAATGTACTCAAGTGCCATTGATCATTCGAGCCTTTCAACAGTATTATTAAAGCATGAGGTAGTGCCACTATTGCTTCTATTTGTATGAGATCCGCTACAACAACAGTACATTTCATTCGGGCAAGCATTGTTTTAGCAAGATGCCCCTACCCCTACAGACAAACTCTGGTGGAGAGTCTTCTGTTAGCCAAAGAGACATTACTTGAACACTGATCAAATTTATTTTTTTAACTTCTATTCAACAGGGGGCTGAGCAGTTAGTGATTGAAGAGAGGGGCTCTACCCGATTCAGTTGTCTGACTCTAAAGGCAACAACTGACAGTTGTAATTTTATCCCTTACGATCAGATCAAGTAGTGGCTACAACATAGATAAATAGGATTCTCATGACAGGAAAAAATGGGGATTAGTGGTGTTTCGTAGACTTTGTGTAATCCATCTTTACAAAAACATGGCCTACCAAGGCTCGGCTACTGGCAAGACGAATCATTACCTTTACTTGGTTGAATAATTAAAACGCTATATAGTTGCGGCGGACCAGGCCTAAAATTAGTACTGAAGGGGACACATATAACAAGCCTAGCTAACGTTAACTGGCCTAAAGCGTCTCGTCTACTCTCTACTTATAATAATCCCCAATAAATTTTAAAGTCCGTACGGCATTGCTTCATAGAAAGATAACATAATCAACATCATTCCTTGACAGGCTCTATCTAAAAGTACGTCTACATTTACCTGTAAAGCTTTACCTTCCACGTGTATGTCTTTACTACTAACCGATTTCACGCTGGTCACCCGCGTTTCAAACGGAGATGAGCGGGCCTTTCGAATCTTGTTTCACCGCTATCGAAACAAACTTTTCAGATTTAGCCTTCGCTACGTTAAATCTACGGCAGCGGCAGAAGACATTCTTCAGGATACGTTTTTAAAAATTTGGGAACAGCGTCAATCGCTCCAGCCCGAGCTAAACTTTGAGGCTTACTTGTTTCGGATCAGTCGAAATCAGATTTTTAACGAATTTAAGAAAAGTGCTTATCACGCTGCTTTCGAGCAGTTTGTCAGTCAAAATGCCGCAGAACATCAGCAAACGGAGTCGGAGGTTGTGTCGAACGATTATCAGGAAATTCTTCAAAGTGCATTGGAGCGACTTCCTCCTCAAAGAAGGCAAATTTTTCAGCTCAGTCGCATGGAGGGGTTATCTCACGAAGAGATTGCTCAGCAGCTAAATATTTCTAAAAATACCATTAAGGTACAGATCAATAAAGCCTTGAAAAGCATCCGTCAATCCTTGGAAATGAATTCAGAGGTATCTGTTCCGATTTTTTTACTGGTCTCCCGGATGTTATATACGCCTGCAAGTGAATTATTTTTTCTGTTAGAGTAATACCTTACTGCACTTTGATTGTAGATAGAATAACAAGTCTGAAAAAGCGTTGAATACACCCGAATCCATAGCAAGCCTCTTTGATAAATATCTTCGCAATCAATGTGATGCGAAAGAACTTCACTTCTTAAGTGAAGCGTTAAAGAAGCAGCCTTCCAGTGTTTTTTTTGATCTCATGGAGAAGGACTGGGATACGTTTGAGGAGCAGAATATTCCTGATATTTCCTTTCAGAAAGGGGATGCAGTCATGAATACCATCCTCCGTAAAAAGCGGGTTTCGTTTGGTTCAAAAATACACTTGAAAAATTGGGCAGCAGCGGCTTGCCTAGCCTTATTCATTGTGGGGACCGCAGGAGCAATCGTACGCTGGTATCAAACTCAACCGGTAATTTATACGTCAACGCCTTTTCGTCCTTTACAACTTCCGGATGGTACCCAGGTCCAATTAAATCATCAGGCACAAGTCTCATATCAGGAGTCATTTTGGGGAGATTTTCGTCGGGTGAAGCTCCGGGGTGAAGCTTTTTTTAAGGTATTTCCTAACAAGCATCAACCTTTCATCATTGAAGGCTCCCGGGCTTCCATCCGCGTCCTAGGAACGCAGTTTAATGCCAAACAACACAAACAGGGCCTTTGGGTAGCCGTTACGGAAGGGAAGGTCGTTTTGAGTAACGCTCAGGGGAACTCCGTTAGTCTGGTCAAAAATCAATGGGGGCAGGCTCTTGACAACGGAAGTCTGGAGGTAGAATCCGGTGATGTTCAAAATTACCTGAGTTGGCAAGAAGGTCGTTTTCTCCAATTCAAAAACGTTGCTTTTCCTATTTTAGTGAATCAACTGGAACGACTCTATGGTGTAAAAATGCTTTGGCCCGCTTCGATGCGGAATAAATACCTGACCTCCACAAGCCGCTATGAACCTTTAGCTCAATTGTTACCCAAATTATCGCTTTCGCTGAACATTAACTACCGAATCGAAAACGACACGGTCGTTTTCTCAGAAAAGTAATCACTCAACTTTTACTACTCAAATCAACCACACCTCTGCAAGGAAGTGATCCGGTTCTTCGTGCCCTAAACGTACCTCTTTATGAAACGACTGCTCTGCTTCCTGATTGGAAGTTGTCTGCTCAGTGTGCCCTTACTCAGCTCTGCACAAGTGCATCACGCCCAATTAGGGCTTGGGTATCAGCATGAGCCCGCTCAGGACGAAATTGCTCAAAAGAAAATTTCTATTCACTTTAGTAACACTAGCTTAGAAGCAGCTTTACAGGCCATTGCTGAAAAATCAGGAATTGGTATTTATTACAACCCCCACTTACTTCCCCGTAAGTCTGTGTCCATCCGGCTGGCAGACATCGCTTTGCAGCAGGCTTTTGAGCTACTTTTGAAGGATACTCCACTGGAGGCTATTTTTCGGGGAGGCGATGTGATCTTAAAGGAAAAACCCAAGCACAGTCCCGCCAAGACGACCTCTAAAACCCAGCTTCAGCAGAAGGAAATTACCGTTACAGGTGTGGTTACGGATGCGATAACCGGTGAGGCTTTGCCTGGCGTGCATGTGCTGATTAAAGGAACGTATAAAGCTACCGTTACCGATAGCAAAGGAAGGTATTCTCTAGCGGTGCCTAGTCCGGAAGCTATCCTTATTTTTTCGTACATCGGGATGGATACCCAGGAACATCCCATAGGCAACCAGTCGGTGCTTGATGTCAAACTAAGGAGTTCAATCAAGGGTCTTAATGAAGTGGTGGTGATTGGGTATGGCACCCAGCTTCGCAAAGATTTGACCGGGTCTATTGGGTCTGTGAGTGAAAAGGCATTACGACAGGTACCGATTACGGGTATGGACCAAGCCTTGCAGGGGCGAGTGGCCGGAGTTCAGGTCACGCAAACTTCTGGTCAACCTGGTGGGTCAGTCAACATTCGTATTCGGGGTACGAGCTCGATTACCGCGGGTAATGAACCCTTGTACGTGATTGACGGCGTACCTTTCTACAATTGGGGAACGACGAACAATAATGGCCCGGCGGGAATTTTTGGAACCGGGGTTGTACATAACGCTTTGAGTGCCATCAATCCCAACGACATCGTTTCAATGGAAGTCCTCAAAGACGCAGCAGCGGCTTCTATTTACGGCTCCAGAGCAGCAAACGGCGTAGTCTTGATTACTACCAAACGAGGAAAAGCTGGTCAGGCCCGGGTGGAACTTGACGCGTACTATGGCATACAATCGGTTGCTCATCAATTACCAACGCTTCATTCCAGCCAATACGCAGAGCTAATAAATGAATCCAGAGGCAATGCACGGGCAGATTTAGGTAATCCGGCTTCGGTGCCTGTAGCCGCCCGGCCCATTCCCGAACTGGCGGATCCTTCCAGTCTAACAACCAGTACGAACTGGCAGGATCAGATTTTCAAAAAAGCGGCCATTCAAAACTACCAGTTATCCATTTCGGGGGGTAATGAATTCACCCAGTATGCATTGTCGCTGGGTTATTTTAATCAGGACGGGATCATTAAAGTTTCCGGTTACAAACGCTACTCAGTCCGGCTTAATCTGGATCAGCAGGTATTCAAAAAGTTTAAAATAGGCAGTAGTATCACCGTCAACAATGCGACGAATACCATCAACCGGGCGACG
Organism: Siphonobacter sp. SORGH_AS_0500; assembly: GCF_031453245.1. Lineage (NCBI taxonomy): Bacteria > Pseudomonadati > Bacteroidota > Cytophagia > Cytophagales > Cytophagaceae > Siphonobacter > Siphonobacter sp. SORGH_AS_0500. The sequence goes on along the minus strand of NZ_JAVIYT010000001.1, from coordinate 407,930 downwards.
GGGAATGAATTGCAGGGCGGTTTAATCTATGGTGCTTTACTGCAAACGCCGACCATTCCCGTTTACGATGCTAGCGGCAACTATGCCCGTCCCAATTATACCAGCGGTTTTGCACTGATTGATAACCCCCTGGCATCCGCTCTGGAATACTGGCATCCCATCAATACAACCCGGATGATTGGCAGTTCTTACGCGGAATACACCTTTTTGCCCGGATTTACGCTTCGAACCAGCATCGGTCTTGATGCTAACTATTTGAAAAATAATATTTTCATTCCTACGTCTACCGGTACTCCGCCGCCCAGTGTAGGCTCCGGCTTTGCTTTTGCTTCTCAGGAATTAGGCTGGTTAAACGAAAATATTCTTTCATATTCCAAACATTTCCACGCTGATCATCACCTATCGCTGGTAGGTGGGGCCACGTTTCAGGGAGCAAACTTTGAACGGATGATTAGCCGGGTTACCAATTTCCCGAATGATTTGGTAACGACGACCAATGGAGGCCAGACCGATTTGACCAACTCTTTTCGAGAAGGCTGGCGGATGGCGTCTTTTCTGGCCCGGGCTCATTATGCCTTCCGTAGTAAGTATTTATTTTCAGTAGCCATGCGGGCGGATGGATCTTCCAAATTTGGTCCTCAAAAACGATTCGGGTACTTCCCTTCTATCTCTGCGGGCTGGAATATTAGTGAGGAACCTTTTCTGGTTAATCATCGCTGGTTGAATGATCTTAAAATCCGACTTAGCTATGGATTAACGGGGAATAGCGAAATTCAGAATGGGGTCAATAGCCTGGCTTATTATGCCTACATCGGTAGCGTAGCGACGGCCAATTATGCCTTTGGCGGCAAAGCCGTGAACGGCTTAGCTCCCAACATCCTAGCCAATGCTCGTTTAGGCTGGGAATCTACCGCTCAATTTGATGTAGGGCTAGATGTAGGGTTGTTTAACAATCGACTCAACCTGGTTACGGATGTGTACGTAAAGAATACCAATCAAATGCTGGTGTCAGGTACTCCTTTAGCCTATACGACGGGCTTTTCGGGGTCTACGCAGAACATTGGAGGAATGCAGAATAAAGGATGGGAATTTGCGATTAACTCCGTCAATCTACCCGGAGCTTTTCGCTGGACGACTAGTTTGAATGCAGCACTCAATAAAAACCATGTCGTAAGTCTAGGGCAGGCCGATCGCCAGATTATTTTAAGCAGTAATACCCTCATCCGGGCAGGATTACCCGTAAGTTCTTTCTATGGCTATGTCATGGAAGGCATTTTCCAAAGTGCTCAGGAGATAGAAGCTTCTCCGGTTCAACCGTTTGCCAAGCCCGGAGACCTCAAGTTTAAAGATGTCAACGGCGATGGAGTAATTAATGATGATGATCGAACCATCATCGGTAATCCAACGCCTGATTGGGTGTATGGAATGACGAATGCCTTTTCCTACAAAGGCGTTGAACTGAACATCTTCTTTCAAGGTGTACAGGGCAATCAGATTTACAATGTCACTCGTCAGAAGCGGGAATCCATGCTGGGCCAGTATAATGGCTCCACGCAAACGCTCCACCGCTGGCGTTCGGCGAGTGATCCTGGCGATGGAAAGACGCCCCGAGCCGTAGCGATAGATCGTAATAACAACAATCGCTTCTCTACCCGCTGGATTGAAGACGGATCTTTTCTACGACTGAGAAATATTTCCCTAGGGTACCAATGGCCCGCTAAACTACTGAATAAGTGGCACTTAAAAGGATTAAAAACCTACGTATCTGCTCAAAATCTAATCACCTTCACTTCTTACTCGGGTTATGACCCGGAAGTGGGCCGATCCGGGAACGATCCTCTGGTAAGTGGCTATGATGATGCGAATTATCCCTTGCAACGCATGTTCATGTTTGGTCTGAACCTCTCTCTTTAATCTTCCCATGAAAAGATCTATCTTCCTCCTCACGTTAGTGCTTGGCCCTGTATTGTTTAGCTCTTGCGACAAATACCTTCAACTCGAGCACCGCTCGGTAGCCGATGAAAAATCGTTCTACAAAACTTCTCAGGATGCTATTGTAGCCACAAATGCTGCTTATAATCCGTTGCAGGAAATTCATCGCAGCACACAAGGAATTTGGCTTTTGGCAGAAGTGGCTTCCGATAATACCGATGATCCGGATGTATCCATTGATAATTTGACCTTAGGTACTAGTCACGCCGCGGTATTGCAAGCCTGGCAATACCACTACTTAGGAATTGCTCGCTGTAACACGGTACTGAATCGTTTACCGGGTATAAGCATGGACGCCAGCCTTCGGAACAGGCTCATGCTAGAGGCTCAATTTTTAAGGGGACTGTATTACTTCAACTTAGTACGTCTATTCGGCCCCGTTCCCTTAGTTACTCAGGAAACGAAAGACCTGGAACAGACCCTGCCGACTAATTTACCCGCCCGGGCTTCTGAAGATGAAATCTATACGCAGATTATCGCTGATTTTACTGCAGCCGAGGCTTTACCTGCTACGTATTCTTCTTCTGATTTGGGCCGGGCTACCCGTGGAGCAGCCAAAGCGTATCTGGCTAAGGTTTACCTAACCCGTAAAAACTGGGCACAGGCAGCAGCTAAGGCTAAGGAAGTAATGGATTCTCAAGTCTATCAATTGCTGCCTTCTTACGCAAATGTTTTTGCCGTTACGCAAAAGAATAGCCGAGAGTCCATTTTTGAAGTTCAATACTTTATCGGAGCTCAGTCTGGAACGGGCAACTTTCTGGGCCATAACCTGCACGAATTATTTGCTCCGGCGGGTTCAGGCTCTTCGGTTACGGGCGTTACGGGTAGTAATGGCGTAGGCCGAAATATCCCGAGTGATGAATTAGTCGAAGCTTATGAAGCAGGTGATCCTCGAAAAGAGGCTTCCCTCAAAACGTCTTATATCAATGCTTCAGGCAATGTAGTCAATGTCAATTACACCCTTAAATACCTCGATCCATCGGCAACTGGCGGAACCCAAGGGGGGAGTGGCGTTGGCAGTAGCAATTCCGTTCGGGTCTACCGCTACGCAGATTTGTTGCTCGTATATGCAGAAGCGTTAAATGAACAGCAGGGCGGTTCTCAGGAAGCGTTGGAAGCTCTTAACAGCGTCCGTCGCCGGGCTCGGTCGGGTCAATCTGGTATTTTGCCCGATTGGACGGGTCTGAGCCAAGCCGCGTTAAGAGAGGCTATTGATCGCGAACGTCGCGTAGAGCTAGCCTTTGAAAACCACCGCTGGTTTGATTTAGTCCGCACCGGCAAAGCCAAAGCCGTCTTAGTCCAGACCAAAAATATCCAGATTCGAAATACGCTTTATCCCATCCCTGAACGGGAACGAACCATCAATCCGAAGCTAACTCAGAACGACGGTTACTAACCCCTTACGCATTTTTATTCATCCGCTTTTTATTCAAACCAATTTCTAACTGTTTTTATCAATGAAGAAAATGAAAATTTCCACTCTTTTCGCTTCGGCTTCACTGGCTTGTTTACTGATAGCAGGCATTGGTTGCCAAACCGACCAAACGGAAGTGAGCCCTGCTACTACTCAAGGGTCACATATAAATGTGGATAAAATCAAAGCATTTGCTCAAAATGCCGTAAAACCGGGTATGCAGGATCATTATGCCGCCATGGACGAGATGTATAAGAATTTAACTTTTGAAGAACTGGAAGTATTTAACAAAGAGATAAGCCGCTTAGGTTTAGAAAAAGAATTGCAATCAGCAGCCGGAGGCCGAGTAAGTGCTGCCCAGCAGGCAGCATTGGAAAAACATACGGCAAACGTGGAGATCTACCGCAGCGAAGTCAATAAGCTGGCTGTAAAGAAGTATGGCGTTTCGTTCAATAAACTCACTCCTGAACAACTCGATGGGATTTTAACTGGCATCGTGGCTCCTTCTCTTGGGAAGGAGGGAGCGAAAATAATGGCCTGTTCTTCCGCCAGTTTTCCCTATGTGACTAGCAAAACGGATAATGCTCCTGCCAATCATACGGGTTGGACTCGCCGGGCGACACCCAGTGCCCCTAATGACTGTGATTATGAATTTTCATACAGCGGATTTCGTTCGGAAATTTCTGCAGATAATTACTTATCTCAGCTATTATGTAGTCATTGGAATTACAAAATTGCTAGAAGATCCGTCTTTTATCCTTCTGCTAGTATTACTTATTTGTTATTCGGTAACAGAGGGGTTCAATTATATACTGGTACTGCTAATTATGACGTAAACATGAGATAAGGACGTCTTATTGATTTATTAAAGCACTAAAAATCAACTTTAAAAGGCTGTTTTAACCATCCCTATACAGCTAAAAGTATGATTCTATCATAACTACTATTATGAAAAAGAAATCCTTTAGTTTATTTATTACTACTATTATTGGCACCAGCCTCATCTTGGGCTGCCAAGAGCCATCTTCCCAGCAAGTAACGCCTCAAAACGAGCAAGAGGTAGCGATGGCGGCCTTTGTTAAGCAGGGAGTAAATCAGGCGACCACCGAAGAGATAGAAAATTGGGTAACTCGTTACAAAAAGCTGAGCTTTGATGAGTTAGAGCTTTTTAATAAGATACTTAATACGTATGTTCTTGAAAAAACGACAAAAAACTTTTCTAATGCTCAGGGACGTGTAAGTGAAAGTCAGGTGAGCCTTCTGACTGCTGAAGTTAAAAAACTTGAAGAGTTCAGCAAAAAAGTGAATCAGGCTTCTATGAATACTTACCACAAACCATACAATCAACTCTCAGAAGAAGAACTTAGCCTGGTGTTAACGAAGGTTCATCTTCCTATTGATTTATTATACTGGCAAACGGCAGAGCCTATCAAAGCAGGAAAGGTGGCGGCTTGTTCTCAGGATTCGCATCCATTTACGGCTTCTCTAGTGAATGGGGGAACAATCAGTCATACTGGCTGGTCTTACAAAAGTGATCCTAAACATCCCAATGACTGCGACTATCAGGTGAGGTATCCTGCCTACTCGGTTCGTTTTTCTCCAAGAAATCCGATCTCTAAAGCAATGTGTGATTCTTTCAATAACCGTATTGCTTACACCCAAAGGGCTCAAACCACCTATCTTTTATTTGGGAATAACCGGATAAATTTAGCGGGAGGTATGGCTACGTTTGATGTAGATATGCAATAGTATTCCTAATTCCACCCCCTTCTTTCGTTCTTGAAGCCTCTGTTAAAGGAGGCTTCATTTGTTTGTATTACCTTAGGTCATTCCGGGGTATCTGACTTTGGTCTATCCGAACAAGCGTTCAGACCCCAACAATGTTTACCTTATGTTAATATAAGTTAAGTATTAATTTATGTTAATAGTTAAATTCTCGGTAAATAATTAAATTTAAGGCATTATCCCATACCTAATAAACTTATTATGCTGGCTTTAACTAGGCAATGTCCCTATTGCCACTCCAAAGATGTTGATCGGGTACGTCGTCCTTTCTATGTTCGTAACGTACTTTTTCCCAAGCGTTATTATCGCTGTCAACGATGCATGAGGCACTTTTTCATATGTCCAGCATGGATATCGAAAGGTGTTACCATTTTTCACCGCCCGCCTAAAAAAGAACCTTCGTAAGACCTGCTGCTAGAGCATCCGCAGCCATGTCAAACAGAAAGACGGCCTCACTGTTATGATTATTCCTATAGCCAGACATCAACAATAGGATGCAACTATCCCATGATGCTACTGCTTAAATAACATCATTTCGCCTTTTACTCCTTAAAGTGCGAAACCTGGCCGTCCTTTAGCCCCCCGCTCTATTGCCCTTTTGCTGTTTTGTGGTAGCTATATTTTCATATTTCTTGGAATAGCACAAAAATGGCATTATTAGACTTGCGAGCCCCTCTGACGGGTAAACGGCTTTACCTCAATGTCAATGAGCGGAAACGCTTCCTGGAGACAACGCGGCTTCAAGAGCCCAACATCAATTATTTTTGCAAGATTTTATGTAAATGATAGGATGTTCCATCGTCTATTTCTGTTATAAGAAGTCGGATTGATTGCATAGGGATTATTCTGCAAAGCAACACCTAACTACTGTTCATGCCTGTATCAACTATCTTATCATTTGTCCCTTCTTTAGACGTTAGAAGCTGTACTCTAATGTCATCAATCTTGAGGAATGCTGTTGATTGCGTTATTAGTATAATACTTACTCTTTGATTTAAATGGTGGGTTTTACTGCTGATTTATTAAATACTACGAAGTTCCTCCATCATTTCAGCTAGAGAAATCGCTACGACATCTTTAGCAATCGGATAGCGTTCACGACCTGGATAAACCAGAAACCGTCTGGTCGCACCCATGTCTTCGCAGCCCAAATAAAACCCTTTAGAGAGTACGGGAGTCATAGAACGCTTAATTTCGATGGCATAAATCTGCTGTCGGTTTCGTTCAATAACCAAATCAATTTCAGCCCCTGCCGATGTCCGGTAAAACCAGGGTGTAGCACCGACCGGTAAACAGGATAACAGGTTTTCTACGACAAACCCTTCCCAACTCGATCCTACCACCGGATGCCCTAAGAGGTCATCCATAGCCGTCAGGTTCAATAACGCATGGGTAATGCCACTGTCACGAATATAAACTTTAGGCGACTTAACCAGCCGTTTGCCCACATTTCCAGACCACGGACGCAGATGACGGATCAATAACAAGTCTTCCAGTAATTCTAGGTAACGTTTGGTCGTGGGTATGGCAATGCCAAGATTTGCCCCTAGTTGGGCCATATTTAATTGAGCCCCTTGATTATGAGCTAGCATTGTCCACAAAAGCCGCAAAGTCATCGCCGGAATCCGCGGCCCTAATTGTGGTACGTCCCGTTCCAAGTAGGTACTGATAAAGTTGAGCCTCCAACGAAGACTAGCCGCATCGGTTTTGGATAAAAAACTGTCAGGAAATCCCCCACGCAACCAAAGTCGGTTTTGATCCCCCACATGAGAAGACCTGATTTCCGTCGCTGTCAAACCTGATAATTCTTTATAGGCGATACGACCCGCAAGAGATTCGGAGGATTGTTTTAATAGATCAAGTGAGGCCGACCCTAACATGAGAAATTGACCCGTTTTATATCCTTCTCGGCGGCGACGATCGATGACACCCCGCAAAGTCGCAAACAACTCCGGTACCCGCTGGATTTCATCCAAAATAATGAGTTGGCCTTTATGCAATTCGAAATAGGCCTCGGGTTCCTGCAATTTGGCCAAATCCGTAGGGCTTCCCAGATCCAGATAGATGGGATTGGGGCTAATGGCCGTGGCAATGGTTTCAGCTAACGTCGTTTTACCCACTTGACGAGGGCCAAGAACGGCAACGGCTGGAAACTCTTCCAAGAGTTCAGCAATTTCAGTTTGAGCTTCACGAGTAATCATCCTTGCAATTATAACATATATTATTATAATTACAAGGATAATTTAGGGCAAGTGGCTTTAAATATATAGTACTAAGGATTCCAAATCGTCGTATAAAAGAGGTACTCTGTTGGAAGATAAACCCATGAGAGATTTAGACTGTTTCGCGATGAGTTGACTTTCTTTTTATAATATACAAGATACTAAAGTAAATACACTGTCTTCTGTTAAAATATAGCTTTAATTCTATTCATTAAAGATAGAAGGAATTAATCAAATAGTATTTTGATTAATTCCTTCTATCTTTCAATGATAAAGTGCCTTATCAGTTCGTAATTAATCCATTGCCATTGAGCAAGTGGTACAGCCTGAACAAGAATATGCACAATTGCCTAAAAAGCAATCTTTATGGAGTTTGCAATTATCTCCTCCATGTTTCCCTGAACAACTACATGCAGGAGGAGCAGGTTCTGCCGCCATTGTTCTTAATCCAGGTATAACTCTAAATAAACTTTCCTCTTTAGGAAGAAGTAATCCTATTTCAACGCCCAATAGAGAGAATTTACCAATAAAATAAGTAGAGGGTAAATTATTGGGATCAATCTTATCGAAATCAGGTTTTGCGGAGTTTTTATATAATAGATCATAATTTTTACTTAGCTCTTTTTGGACCTCTGGGAGCATAAAGAAAGCTTTTTTCCCTTCTGTGGTTAAACTGGCCCTGTTACTATAAGCCGATAGGTTTTCTAGTTGATCATTTTTATTATTAAGTATGCCTACTATTGTTTCCTGTTTGTCTGGCGTTTTAGGTGTAGAAGGAGTTCCTGTACAACTACCTGTACATCCATCTTGCAAACAACCATACCCAACCTTTGATTGGTAGAAAACCTTGCAACTGCCTGATTTAGAACACGAGCAAGAGTACCCACTCCCACCGCTAGGGTCTGATGCAACATAGTAACTACCGTCAGATTCTCTTTTCATTAAATAAGAGTACCCTTTGGGAAGAGTAAAAGATACTGCTGACCCTTTTTCGTTAGTATAGTGCCATTCAGTACCCTTAGGTAGATACATATTATCATCCAGAAGTGCGGGCTCTTCTAGTTTATAAATCTGGTTTATGTCTACTGATTCCTTATCTATAACAGCTTTATCATGGCTGCAAGATGATAGAAGCGTGACGTATAAAATCAGAGTACTCTTAAGTAAGGTTAAAGTTCTTGATTTCATAATTGTTTCGATTAAGGTTGTTTTATAAAGGCACTTATCATCGTTGTGAATTTAATGATTAAATATTATTATCATACAATTTTATATTTTTTTATCATACTTATTTAACTAAAACCTACTCGAAGTTTGCCTTTATATAAGTCACTTATTAAAATTATTTTTCAACCTAAACCTATATTAAAATAAAAATTATTGATAAGAATAATTCCTTGATAATAATAAACAAATCGATTATGTACAAAAGGTGTAATCCAAAAAATATTCGATTAATAAATAAGTGAATAATTTCATCATCCATAATCTTAAATTTGTAAAAAGCAACGGTTTTACGGGCTAGTCTTTTGATTCGAGATCCTAAAGGTTCAAGAGAATGTATGAGTGATTTATCTTAAGAATTCATTTAGATTGATTCAGACCATCTAGGTAAGCCCATTGTTGCGATGGTCGCCAAGCGAAGTCTCTCCATTGATCTTAATTACAGTAAACATGGTAGCGGGGATTTGCCAGGTGTTTTTATTAACACGGAATACAGTGAATTTTTTAAAAAGAAGTGGTCTTATAGCTTAGGTATAGGTTATAGCTTGCACGATGGTAATTATCCTCTCTTTTATTCGGATGATAGAGGCAATAATTATGACGGATCTTATAGATACACTACTGGAGGCATCCAGGTTGCAGGAAAGATAGGCTACAGCTTTGTAAGAACAGAGCGTAGTAACTTAATGGCAAAGCTTGGTGTCTTGGGTCGATATGAGTCTTCATCATTCTATGATCAAATAGTAGTATTTTTTCCAGCAGCCACTCAGTTACCTTTTCCAGTTATGGTTCTTTATAATATGCATCCTCAAAGAACTATAAGCTTAGGAGGAATTTTGAGTGTTAATTATAGTTACTCTATAACCTCTAAAGTTGCAGTAGGGATTAATGGTGCTATACAAACCGATACCAATGGGGACACTATCAGACAATATGGTTTGTCAATATTACGAACATTCTAATGTGTATACCACACTGTAGTAACGAGTTCAAATGTCTATTCCTGTTAAAACGAGCCAGTTTCTTGAGTTCCTATTTTCGTAGAGATGGGTATATACCTTCGCTGACGGATTGTTTAGCTAAATCACGTTTCTCAAGGGCTTTTGATAAAGTAATACCAATGGCTCATGATTAGCAGTTTGTCTTTTCCTAGAAAATAGTGCCGCAGACGCCAAGCCCGTTTGCCCGTAGGCATCACATTCAGATACAAACCATTTGAATCAAGTCGGTGAGGGATTCAGATACGTTATTTAACTATTTGATGTAGCTTTAATTATAAGATTGATATATGTTTTGTTACCCCTTTTTTTACCCCAGAGAACAGAGGAATATAACTAGTGCACTATATTAGATTGTATAAATATAATTATATAGTTAAAGTGAATTATAAATAAGATCATATTAAGTTATAACTTAATAAAGCTGTATTAATAAAAACATACCCATAAATAGGTATATTATTAATTAGATATTAGAGGGATATTTGATAACTAAATCTCAACTTTTTACAAGATGAAAAAACTACTCTTAATTATATTCATATTTAGGTTATTCTCTGCAAATAGCCAATCTATAAGTCCATCGATAAAGTCAATTAAGGGTGAGTTTGGTGTAATTGAAAATGATACTAAATGGCTTCTGCCTTTTCGTAAAGATAATGATTTAGCACAATTTTATGATAGTGATCAAGCAAGCAAACTAGCTGGTCTTTCTGTAGCCTCAATTAGACCAGGATTTAATAATTCTAAGACAAATTCAGCTTATGTAGAATTGATATCTCTAGTGCCATCAAATATTTTTAGAATTAGTTTAGGCACTAACATAGTCCAATCAAGTCTAAAGGATTCTCTAAAAACTTCCCAAGAAATCGCTTTGCAGAAATTGACAAATGGCGGGGGAAATATTGTACTAAATATTAGCAGACCATTAGCATTCAAAAAGCTATGGAACAGTTCATTCATATTATTAAATGCTGACATCACTTTTTTTACTGATATTGATAAGTTTAACCAAGACGTATACAACCCAGGTTGGGGAATGCTTATAAACCCAAACTTAGATTTGAGAATTTACAATAGTAAAATAGGAGATAAAGATAATGGAGATATTTTCAGGTTCGGCATTAACACTAGATGGCAAAAAAATATCATTAACAATAAATACAGTTTAAAAAATGAAATAGATTCTGAGTTTAGAAATTTAAGTATTTTTTCAAGTGGTGTTTATATAGGAATCGCCATGTTTAATATTCAGATAAATTATAACTTATATAACAAAAATATTGAATTTTTTAAGGAAAAGTCTTGGTTATTACGCGTTGAATTAATTCCTGTAAAATTCTAAATATATGTTTGTATGATTAATATTAAACATTATTTACTTATCTGTTTTTGGGCTTCTTATATAGTTTGCTTTGCTCAAGCGAATGTAGATACCCTAAATATTGAAGAAGCTTACAGTGAATGCGGTATAGTGGAATCATATAAATACGAAAGTGTAAGTAATTTAAATTCTATTGAAGTTCCATTTACTATGTGGGTAAACAAAACCTTAAAACAATTAGGAATTGATAATAACATATACACTATTTACCAATCTTCAAGCGTAAGGTATGCATCTGCTGGCGTAGACAGAAAACAACCATATTTTAAATTTAATCCCGAATTATTGTTAAACTTCAATGAAAAATGTGGAAGCACATGGGCTATAATTTCAATTATTTTTCATGAAATAAATCATCATTTTACAGGAGATTATTATAGATATGAAGAAACTAACGAAGCCATAGAACTACGAGCCGATTACTTTTCTGGATTTCAAATGAGGAAATTATCAGAAATCTATAAGTCTATAACAGAACAAGATGCAATTGCAGCTATTTCTACAATAGCAGATGATAATCCAAAAAATTACCCTTCTAAACAAAAAAGAATTGATGAAATTAAAAGAGGTTGGAAAAATGGTAATATTAATTATATATCTAAAAATAGTATTTTTAAAAATATAGAAAGATTAAAAAGGAATACTATAGAGTCATTACCAAGGTCAATTTTAGCACATGCTAAGATAAAAGCTTCAACTTCATGGGATTCCCCATATCTTATTACAACTGATAATATTGCCATGTCAGTTACCCCTAAATTATGGTCAATTGATAATGGTTATTTTAACAATGAATTTTTGTTCGAAAATAAACTTCTAAATATTATAGATAAGCCTGTTGATGTTTTCTATATTTCAAATGGTAAAGAATTAATTTATAAAAAAAATAATCAGGAGACGATATTAGGCATAGTAGTCAATTCAAATAATACAAAATACCCATACCTCGTACAAGATAATTTATTTCAAAAATGGTATATTGATAATAATGGATTTCTGCTTGACAGCAGTTTCAAAAAGATAGGAAATATTCTTAAATAGTAGAATACATTTATGCTATTGATTGCATATAATCACTATTTAATATAAAAAACGAATAAAATAATTTATTTTTATTGAAAGTATTACTTAATTAAGTCTCAAAGTATTTTTGATATTAGAACAAAGCAATTTTATTCGAACCTATTCGTCATTATTAATAAGTCAAGGCTTAAGGATCAGTAAATTTACTAAGATAGTATGAGTCTTATAACGTGCATCTAAGCTACCCTCCACTGGAAATTAATTAAAATCTTTTTATAGAAATTTTATAGTGTGGAACACTAGTCCACACTATAATAATTAATTCAATACCTATGATTAAATTCTACAATCAGAATTTATCTAATTTCTGGTAAAGCAATTCCTTCAATTTTTCGGTATAAGGATATTGCAAAACCATCGGTCATTCCAGATATATAATCTATAATATCAAGATAGCGTTTATGCTGAATCTCAAAATCTAAAGTACCCGGAATACTTTCAGTGACGGGTCTGTACTTTTCAGGTAAAAGGCTTTCTAGCTTTTTTTGTTCCGCATTTTTTACTTCACCACATGACTGACATATACTTGCAGTATCAGCAAATGCTCGTAGAAGGCCCCCTATAACTTTAAAGCCGGCAGCTTCAGATTCTAGCACAGGTGGATAGTTATAAACGTATTTCTTTATAAGATGACTCATGGCACTTAAGTTCTCGTACACGATATCATTACTGATATCATCTACGAGAGCCTGGTCATAACTGCCATCCATTATAGAATGATAGTTCTTTTCAAATACCTGATAAGCCAAGTGAGTTAAAACGTTTATAGTTTTAGACCGTAAATAGCTTAATTCCGCTCGACCTCTTTTACTAACTTTTTGTGAGTAATTGGGGTCAAATGAGTTATCAATCTTAGCTATTTCTAATAAAATTTCTCGTGGAGAACGATCGATATGCTTAATGGAATTTTTCTCTTTACCTATTGGTATCTCTTCATACACTTCGTTGAAATTGATTAGCCCTAATCGACAACCGTCTTCAAAATCAATCATTTTATAACATATATCATCAGCAGCCTCCATCAAAAAAGCAAAAGGGTGTCTTTTCCAAGAATAATCTTCGTTACTAAAATTATTACATGGAATAAGTCCTAATTCTTCAGCAACTTGCTTAAAGATATCTCTTTCAGTTTGGAAGAACCCATATTTAGTTTGACTTTTAGAAACATTTTGGGCAGGTGTCAGTAAAGATTCTTCCTTCAAAAATGACTCACGAGGATATTTGCTAAATGCTCCTAGCGTTGCGCAAGTAGGATCTAATACTTTGTTTCTACAACGGGCCATAATACGAAAACCATTTGCGTTGCCCTCAAATTTTGTTAGATCTCTTATTCTTTTGATATCTTCATTTGAACCAGTAAACGATAGGTTTGCATTACTCATGTAATGCGAGATTGAGTCTTCTCCCGAGTGCCCAAAAGGAGGATTCCCTATGTCATGTGCTAAACACGCAGCATAAATCACATCTGCTACATCTCCTTCATTAAAGCCCTCTGGCAAATCTTGTATAGACTCTTCTTTAAGAATCAGCCGTCCAGCTAACCTTCCGAGTGATCGTCCTACGGAAGCTACTTCGAGAGTATGGGTTAAGCGAGTATGGACAAAGTCATATTCTGGGAATGGAATAACCTGCGTTTTGTCTTGTAGACGGCGAAATTGTGTACTATATATAATTTGGTCTGCATCACGCTCAAAAGGAGTCCGTGCTTCAGTAAATTGGGTTTTAATGGCCTCAGCTTCTGTAGCTAAACATTCTGTACTTAATTCAGAAACTCGTTTTGTAGAGAGCAGCTTTGCCCAATTCATTCTTGTTATCATTATATTAATGCGAATTAGTTTAATAACCGATTTTAAAGTATCAATCGAAATTCGTTAATATTCTTCCCTATTTGAGAGTTTCATGATTAAAAAAATATGTTACACTACTAAATAATGAGTTAATCAATACACGGTAGTCCTAACTCTTTCAAAAAACATCATGTCTATCAGTGGTCTCTCTTATTTTGGTATTTATTTCAGCTAAAGACCTACTTACGTTTCATAAGTCATTTTTTTTACCTCGACGGAGGTACTCATATAATGATAAATATTAAGATTAAACTCATTATTCTCAATTTCTTCCATTGATACCCGTCAAGGATACTTTTCGACTTCTCTACGGTATTGATATGTTTTTACGATTAGATCGATGTCCGTTTCACGTAGAAGATTTTGTCTCTTTCCTTTCCCTAAATAATCAGTGGCATTAATAAATAATACATCATCTTCTTTTTTGCACTTCTTTGACGGAGGGATTAGTATTTGAAGGTTAACCAATTGCTATATAGATAAATTCCCCTATGATTTAAATAGTATACCTCTCAAATATCCCCCACTATAGTTCAAAGTTTTTTACAATATTAAAGTGATAGATAAAAAAGAGGTGTCTTTAATTCCTTAATCTTCTGATATATATAATGAAATTGATTACGATTCGAATAAATTATCGTCAATTACATCGCCAAACCAATCTTGTAAGGTCAAAATGGCTTCAGAAGATAATTCCTGAGTGAATAATAGACATAACCTTTTCCTTGCTCTTGAACAAGCTACATAAAAAAGGTTCCTATTACGTTCAAATGAATCCTTATTTGTAGCTGAGATAGGTCCAGCTCGTACAAACTCTAGAAATTGACTCCAATTGTACTGATTCCATCCACGGCCTAATACAACAATAACATTTTCAAACTCTGCGCCTTTTACACCATGTTTTGTTGAGTAAAGAGTTTTATCTTCAATATATCGAGCAACGTTTGAAATTTCAGTATACGGAATAGAACGTATAGACATTACTTTAGAAAATAAACGTTTATCTTCCTCACTTCGGTCTTCTTCACTTACAGCACTAATATCTTTGATTCGTTTCTCTTTTTCTTCAATTCTACGAGTTAATCGTGGTTTATTTGTTTCTTTCAAATGATCAATTACATCACCAATAGTATAATTCCTACGAAGTTCATTAAGCCGCATCATGCTTTCATGCCAGCTCCTTTTATCAGAATGTTTCCGAATAACCCCTGTATTTATCCTAAAGGTATCAGCCATTGTACCATACTTCCTTTGCTCAAATGCCTCTGACCCAACTTCAATTGTATCTGTTAGAAAAGCTATATAATCATCTTTTTTTTTCAGATATTCATCATTATCAGAAAATAAAGAAGCAATAGTTTGATACCCCTGCTCCGCAGCTAAGACATTATTGGTTAACATCAGTATTTTTGTCTTGCCTGGTTCTAAACTCCACCCTTGTTCACTTAATCTGTTTTTAACTTTTTCAAGAGCGTTATGTGCTACATCTGGTGGGAGATCCCCAGCCCAATGGCCACCTATGCGTCTCTGCCCTTGCCAGCGGTTTGAATGAAAAACTAAAATTTCTCCTAAAGAACTTGGATCATATTCAAACTGCGTCAATTCAGGCCTCATTTTATTTAAAGCACCCACAATTAACTTATCTGACCTGAAATTTGCTCGCTTTCCAATAACTATAAGATTTTGTTCTTCAGCCTCAATTAAACCGCAAGATTCAGTTCCGTAGATCTTCTGCCAGTGATCACCAAAAAGGCCAACTAAAGGCCCCCTATTGGTCTGAATAAAGTTAGTAACTATTGCAGTTGCTAGATCTTTGTTAGTATCTTGATATTCATCAATCAATAAAACTGGGTATCGAGTCAAAAATATTCTTTTAAACTTCATATCGCTTAGAAGCGATGTAAAAAGTTTAATTACATCATTATGATGTAAGAATATTTCACTCTCAGTTATTTTAGGATAACCTAAGCTATAAATTACTTGTTGCTTCTTTATGCCGCCAGCTTCCTCTATTCGATTCATCCATTTCTCACCAAGATTACCTATTCGTTCTCTTAATGATTTTTGGAAACTTTGTATTACTTGCCAAGCAAATGCATGAATTGTATCAGCGAGTACTATAGGGTGGTTGTCAGTACGAGATCTGATCTCATCTCTTGCAACATTCGTATAAGTAATACAGGCTATTTTTTTTCCTGTTTTCTGATAATCAATTTCATTCTTTGCAATAAGGTGCTTGAGAGCTTTGATAAGAGTGTACGTTTTTCCCGCACCCGCACCCGCTTCGACACGAAAATTATTATCATTATCGATTGCATTAAACACCTTTTCAAGGCATTCAAGAGATGCTTGTTCTGCGGGACTAAATTGATTCTCCTCTAGCATATTCTAAACTCTAAGTTCTTGTATAACTTGTTGAACATCGTCAGCTGGTAAATTTGGTTTTTTTGCCAACCATTTCAATCCTTCAGCTATATAGTTAGGGACCCTCCATTCCGTTTCTTCTAAAGCATATTTAAGTGCAAATTCTGTCTTCTTTTTATCTGAAGGTGCTTTTTCACTTGCACATTTTTCTATTTCTAAACAAGTTTCACCCTGAATATCAAATTTTTCCCGATTTGCAAGTATTAACGCCTCCTCGAAACTACGCCCAACTCCCTCTAATCCCTCTTCCGGAATCTGATAAGCAATTCTTCTAGACCCTAAAACTTTTTCTTCTGATGTCTTCGCAACACATTTGGATAACGTATAGTGCCCATCTTCTCCTCTTGCAAACCAGTTTTTAATCCCTGCATTTGAAGTGTGTGAACCATTTTTTACAAGAGATTCTTGGTATGTCACTCTTTCTCCATCTGTTCGACTAACAGAATCAATATCAGTAATAACCAAGCATCTCAATTCAAGGAAGTCTAAGAACTTGTAAAAGTGATGGGCATATGCTCCTCCGATTTCTATTACCGAAATATACTGTGATCCGAGCTTCGGGTCACTCTCTGCACTAGTCGCGTCAACTTTTTCAATCAGCACTGGCATTAGCATTCTCTCAACCGGACCTTCAATTAAAATTGCTTTATCTGCAAAATACAGGTCACACTTTGTAAGAGTTAAATACTTATGTAGAAAATCTCTGTCTTCTTGAAGCTCAGCGGTCACAAATTCCTTCCGTAAATCTTTAACAGTAGTTTCTCTTTGCTCATTACTAGATGTGAGAAAATACCTTATGGCACTAAATTCGGCTTGATTGGCTATATGTGTTGAATGAGTTGAAACAACAAATTGAACAGGCCAAGATACACCGTCATTTAATTTTTGTGAAAAAACACGTGCTATATCTGAAAGGCATTTAATAAAGGTCTGCTGCATTTGAGGATGTAAATGTGCTTCGGGCTCCTCTATAAAAATAATGTCTAGCCCATTTGACACGGGTCTGCTTTGGTATTGGCAGAAGAACTCATACAATTGAAATAAAATGTAAATTAAATTCCTGGAACCTAAACCATTGTAAGTCTCCGGTAGAAACAAGTCATTTCCTTGTTTATATCTAATTTTCGTATGAGTATCTAAAATTCTACCAATATCGATCGTAGTTTCTGTACACAAATTCGGATCTGATAGACCTGGGTATCCAAAGATTTCTAATGCAGGTAATAATTTATCTAATTTTGAAGTAAATTCATTGTCTACTTTTTCTTGAATATCATCAACAATAAGTCGAAGTGCGTCTGATTTTTCTTTAAGATCTTCGGGAGCAGATGATGACTTAGAAGTTTTAAATACTTGGGCCAATACTTTACCTAGAACATCTTTTTCTGTATGGGTTATATCATCAAGTCCTCTTTGTGCATTGATGAAGCTTGCCCCTAAAACAGCTTTAAATTTAGAATAATCCATGACACATGTATTATCCTCATCACAAGGGTCCTGGGCAATTATTCTTGTTTCGAATAAGTCTGGAATTCTTTCTTTAAGTAATTTTATCAATATTTTGTTTGATGAATCACTTGTATCTTCAATGCCATCGAATAAAGCACCTATTTTTCCATCTTTAAGGCAATACTGTACAACTATAATAGCTTCATTCTTATTGACATCTAAATCGATAATAAAATCTCCTAGAGCACCTAAATCTTCCGATTCAATTGGATACTCAATCGTTAATTTAACTTGAATATATGGAATTAAGGCACGAATTACATCTTCTTCTTCACCTGCTATTTTTTTTATTAATGCTTCTTTGAAATTATCAATTGCACAAATGCTAAAGTCATACAAGGAAAAGGAAGGATTTTTGTCTCCAATTAAGCGGCGAAAAACTTCAGTAAGTGAAGTTTTACCTGAATTATTGCGACCAACAATGACTGTTGTTTCTTTCTCTAATGAAACAACAACGTTTTTTAATAATCTAAAATTACTGATTTCAATAGATGTTATCTTCATTCATTTATCCAAAGGTGATTAAGAATAATAGTATAAAAATATCTAGCCTATTTGTACTAGATGTTCCCAAATTAATAAAAGCAGTGAAATTTATAATATTTTTTTAAATATATTTAATAAGTAACATCTCATTTTTTAGAATGATTTTTCTAATCTCTAGCCTATAGAATTGATTTTATATACTATATTATCACGGTTCATACTGATCCACTTTAAGCAAGCGTTAACTTAATACTATTTTTGCACCATTATGACACTATACTAATTAAAGACAATTAGGTGAATAGCAGCTAGAATCAAAGAAGGATTATCTTTCACCAACCTTTGAATTTTTCGGCTATTTTATGTTTCATTTAGTTTTGCGTTAAGAATTATTTAATTATCGACTTATACTTATAGTATTTAATACTTATTATTTTTAAGTTCCTCCCTTAATTTATCTATGAGTTAGACATACAATGTACATGTATTAAATGTACCATGCTTGACGTATTAGTAATTCACAATATCCCTTTACCAACCTAGCATGGTTTTATATTAGGTTTCCCCATATCTTCTAAACCATTTTAAATCCCGTTCGAGAATGAATAGATTCCCGTAAATATCTCGATATCGCACCTTCACTATAATTGGGGTTAAGTGCTTCCGAACTTCAACTATCTTAATCTCATCTACTTTAGTTTCAAAAACGATGAGCTGAGCATTGGGCAGGATAATTTTTTGAATGGAGCCACCGACGGTGATGCTGGTGTAAGAGCGAGCGTCTAATTCTAGGCATTCCTTGATAGATGTATAGGCTTTGCCATCTTTCTCAAAACGAATTTCATCTAGGATCATCGGGCCCATTCCGTTATTGCTGATCCGAACAGCGATGTGCCCTTTGCGGTCTTCCAAATCAATCTGACCAAAGGGTCGAACCGATTTTTCATTATGGCTACGTTGGAGATACAGCTGGTAAAAGGTGGCAAATAAGGCCAGTACTGAAATAACGAGGGTACCATCAAAAGACATGTGCTCTTACATCCCTAGCAAGAGGTGTAAGCGAACAATAGAGCAAAAAGGGTTAAAGCATGTTGAAACCTTGAAGCTGTTTAAGTCGCTCCTGAGCCTGAAGATCATAAATCAGGGGAATGATCCTGTGGTAGAGGCTACACTGCGGATCCTTGTCTTTGATCCGATACACGGGGCACCCACTGGTGCACACGGAGCGGTAGCGGCAGTTCCTGCAATCCGCTGAGCGTTTTGCTTCTTCATGGCTACCCGCCTCAATCATCTCGACTAAATCCAGCTCTGTATCAAAAATAGAGTATAAGGACTTAGACGCGTCGCCTACGTGTACATGGCAGTAATGCAACGTCCCATCTACATTGATGGCTCCTCCCGAAAAGCCGGAGGCACAAGTTTGAAAGCCTAGTTCTGTAGGCTTTAGATCACAGAACTGGTGACGGCGAGTAAACGACCAGCCCTGCCCGATGGCCTGCTTCATTACTGCATAGGAAGCCATGAGCTTCTCTTCCAGCTTATCCGCGTCAATGGCTTCTCCTTTGACAACCGAGTAGCGAAAGGGAATGTCCAGATCAATCAGGTACTGCGTCAATTCCGGTAGGCCATCCAGATTCTGATTATTCACCACCGTGTTGACCGATACCCGAATCTGTTCAGCCAACAGTCGTTTTAAATTTCGATTAACTACCTCAAAAGAACCTGCCCCTTGCCTGAACGGGCGGCTGGCATCCTGATACGCCTTTACGCCATCAATCGACACGCCAAAGCTGACGCGGTGAACTTTGGCAAAATCGATGACCTCGTCAGTTAAAATGGTGAGGTTGGTCAAAAAAGAAACCTCAAATTGGCAGCCATAGGGGGTAAGCCGTTCTCGTAGGTCCGGGATAAAGGCTTTCCAGGATTTGAACTGGGTTAAGGGCTCTCCGCCCGCCAAGCGAAACCTCACCTGTCTAAGTTTTCGAGCTTTGACCGTTTCTACCACTTTTTCAAGCAACTGCTTTCGGGTCGCTTCATCCATCCCATCTGGATTATGCAGGGTTGGAATATAGCAATAACTACAACCGAGATTGCAACGGTTGGTAGTGTGAACCCAGAAGTTCAGTGACTCGGGTGATGGGGGTTTAACAGGCTCCGAAAAAGCCTGATCCGTTCGAACGATTTCCGTTTGGGCCAACAGAAAAAGTAGTTCTTCCAAAGTCTTTAAAGAAAGACCCGTTTTTTCGGCGATGCCAGCCACCGAGGTCTTACCATCAATGGCAGATAAGACCTCGGCTTGAATGGGAGAGAGAATACGCAGTGAACGCGGAAAGGAGCAGTTCACTGCGTAGAAATAGCCCTTTTCAAGCGGCCTAAGCAGCAAGTGCGGGGAGCGAGCAGGAATCAGATTCTTCATTCTCCTCAGAGGGATGAGATGGATAATAGGCCGAGCAGTCACAATCGGCATGGACTAAGGCAGCAGGTACGGCGTTTAGACCCATTGCCATTTCTAGACAGGCTGCATCATTAAAAAGGGCGGAGATTTCAGCGTTTGCATTCATAAGCATTTCAGATAAAAATTATTTGGGTAATCGATGAATAAGAGCGAAGACGGTACTCACATGCCAGTGAGCGTTACCGCGAAAAGTGGGAACGCCCTGATGGTTGAGTTCCTCAGCGATCCCTCGAAAGGTGGTAATTCCCTGGTTTCTGAGTTTTTGGATTACTGGCAAAAGCTGCCTGGCAAAAGCCTGAGCTGCCTGTTGATTTTGTCTGGCTAATCGCTTACCATTTTTCCCCAGCACGACGCCCCTTTTGCGAGCGGCAGCTAACGCATCTTTGGTATTTTCGCGAATGCGTTGGCGTTGCTCTTCAGCAACTGCGGCCAGAATGTGAATGGTAAACCGGGTCGCATGAGGGTTATCAGTGACAATAATTTCCACGTCTGACTTGATAAGCCGAGCTATTTTTTCCACGTCACGACCCAGCCGATCAAGCCTGGCTACTATCAGCGAAGCGTTCAGCAACCTGCATTGCTCTAAAGCTTCCAGTAGGCGGCTTTGTTGCTTACGCGTGGATTTAACCTCAATCACTTCATCGAGCAAATCATAGTCATGAAATTGACAGTAACTGGCAATGGCTGCCTGTTGAGCTTCCAATCCTAATCCACTGCGGCCCTGTCGCTGGGTGGATACGCGGTAGTAAGCAATGGCCTCTTTCATAGCTAATTACCTGCCCTTCTGTTCAGGAGTAAACCATGGTATATATTTGAACAGGATTTGCTTAAAGAGAGGTTATTTTGGCAAAGATTGATCCTGATTTACAAGTATTTACAGGCGTAGAGAAACGCTAAAAAGAGGTGCCTCATGTTCATAAGTAAACGATCGTTAACTTATGAACAAATTTTCACATCAGAACTTTACAAATCGGTGTAACGTACTGATGCCGCAAAAGTAAAATAGTATTTTAGGCTAGCAAACCCAACAAACGCTTAATCACTATAGTCCCAAGAGGTATGTACATCAATTGGAGTAGATTATAGAAACCTATCATACAATCATGAAACGCAAATAAAAATCTGAGTTCTAGCGACTGCCCTCTCTCATCAAATAAGGTAGGGAAACTAAAACTCGTTTTTGATATTGTGTCAGATCGCGTTTATCTGTGCCAATCACGTACTTTTTGGAAATAGATACCGTAAGAGCGGGTCCAATGTGACTTGAAAAGAAGAATTATTCTCCCAGCCTTGTTCTCCTTTAGCTATAAAAAACAATGTATCTTTAGGTTTAAGGATATTGGTATCTTTGTCTCTAGCGGTACGCAGAAAGTAAATTCAAAATAGTTCAATAGTTGGAAAAGTCCATAATACCATATTTATCAGTGGGAGACCGTCTTGACATGGCCAGTCCCGATCAGGTCAACAAGAACCTGGAAGCACTGGCTGCCCTATTCCCAAACTGTATTACTGAAACTGAAAATGGAAAGGCTGTTGATTTCGACTTACTGAAGCAGGAGCTTAGCCATCAGGTGATTGAGGGCAGCAAAGAACGTTATCGTCTAGAATGGCCCGGTAAGCGGGAGGCGATTGTTACGGCCAATCTGCCTACTACCAAAACCCTACGTCCGGTCCGTGCAGACTCTCTCAACTTTGATGAGACAGAAAACCTGTATATCGAGGGTGACAATCTGGAAGTGCTGAAGCTTTTGCAGGAAAGCTACTTTGGGAAGATCAAGATGATCTACATTGACCCCCCTTATAATACAGGAAATGATTTTGTCTATAAGGACAACTTTGCCCAGGCTACTGAAGAGTTCAAAGAGGAAAGCGGATTGGTAGATGAGCAAAACCAGCGACTAGTAGCCAATCCCGAAACATCTGGACGCTACCATTCTGATTGGTTGAGCATGATGTATTCCCGTCTAAAACTAGCCCGTAATCTCCTCACGGAGGAGGGTATGATTTTGTTATCCATAGATGATAACGAAATTCATAATCTTAGAAAGTTGTGCGATGAAATATTAGGAGAAGAGAACTTTATTGAGTGCTTCATCTGGAAGAAACGCTATGGTGGCGGTGCAAAAGAAAAATTCATAGTAAACTTACACGAGTATATTTTATTTTATTGTAAAAATAGATCTATTTTAAACACAATCGAAGTCGCTAATAACCCAGAATTCATTGCTAAGTATTACACAAAAAAAGATCAATTCTTTAACGAAAGAGGTCCCTACAGAACTCAGCCATTAGAAGCAGCAAAAAGTATGGGAGAAAGAAAAAATCTTGTGTACGAAATTCCAGGGCCAGATGGGGTTTCAATTTGGCCAAAGAGGCAGTGGTTATGGTCAAAAGAACGGACTTATGATGCACTAAAACGTGATGGATTAGAGTTCAACGTTGATTCAGTGGGAAAATATACTGTTAATATTAAACAATATCTAAGGGACGAAGACGGAAATGAAAAAACTTTAAAAGTTACGTCAATTATAGAAGAAATTTTCACCCAACATGGGACCAAAGAGATTGAGAGTATTTTTGGTAGAGTAGATTATTTTTCTTACCCTAAGCCATCAGAACTTATAAAGGTTCTATTAAAATTTGGCCTGAAGGAGGGAGGGATAATTTTAGACTTTTTCTCTGGTTCTGCAACGACCGCCCACGCTGTAATGCAGCTTAATGCAGAGGATGGAGTTAATCGCAAATTCATCATGGTTCAGCTCCCCGAAGCAATGGATGAAAAAAGCGAGGCATACAATGCTGGATATAAAAACATCTGTGACATTGGTAAAGATCGTATTCGGCGGGTAGGGAAAAAAATACAAGAAGAGCTCGCTCAGAAAAAATCTAAAGAATTGGATTTTAGTGGTCAGGAGCCTAAGCAGCTCGATACTGGCTTCCGTGTTTATCGTTTGGACTCTAGTAATATGCAGGACGTATATTATCGCCCCCAAGATTACCAGCAGGATCAACTAGACATATTCGCAGACAATATCAAACCGGATCGTACCGCTGATGATCTATTGGCTCAGGTCATGCTGGACTGGGGCTTACCGCTTTTCTATAAGATTGAGCCACTACTGGTACTTGATAAAAAGGTGTTCCGCGTAGCCCAGGACTCATTGCTAGCCTGTTTTGATAAGGGAATAGATGAGGCCTTTGCAAAGGAAATAGCATCCTATAAACCGCTGCGTATTGTGTTTCGGGACCAGAGTTTCAAAGATGATACGGCCAAGGAAAATGTTCGACAGTTGCTTAAGCAATTGAGCCCTGATACTGAAATGCGTGTGATTTAAAGTATGAAACTACAATTTAAAGAACAAAGCTTTCAGTTAGATGCTGTTCAGGCCATCACCGACTGCTTTCTGGGGCAACCCAGAGAAACGAACCGTTTTACGCTGGAAAAAAGCAAGGAACTGATTGCCAAAGCGAGGTCGGCAAGTAAAGGTCAGTTTGGCATGGATCTGGAAGTAGAGGAGCTTATTGGTTACCGAAACCGGCAGATCCAGATTACTGAAGACCAGTTATTGGAGAACATTCAGCAGGTTCAGCGGCAAAATGATATCACCCAAAGTAAATCCCTTGAAAAGCCCAAAGGAGTAAAGAAGGGCTATCAGTTCACCATCGAAATGGAGACAGGTACGGGTAAAACGTACACCTATATCCGCACCATGTATGAACTGCACCAGCTTTATGGCTGGAGTAAGTTTATTGTGGTTGTTCCCAGTATTGCAATTCGCGAAGGGGTCTATAAGTCGTTCCAGGTGATGCAAGATCACTTTCAGGAGCGGTATGGACATCGCATTAGCCCATTTATTTATAACTCATCTCGTCCACAGGATATTGAGAGTTTTGCATCGGATAGCCGCATCAGTGTGATGATTATAAATACACAGGCATTCAACGCTAAGGGTAAAGATGCACGTCGTATTTATATGGAGCTTGATCAGTTCGGTACCCGAAAACCCATTGAGATTATCGCTCAGACCAATCCCATTCTGATTATTGATGAACCCCAATCAGTAGAAGGTGATAGAACCTTGGAAAGTATGCAGGATTTTAATCCACTTTGTACGCTCCGTTATTCTGCTACCCATAAACATGAATACAACAAAGTTTATCGCTTGGATGCACTGGATGCCTATAACAAAAAGCTAGTAAAGAAAATCCAGGTGAAGGGGATCAACATTAAAGGAACTACCGGAACCAGTGGGTATTTATATCTGGAACAAATTCAGCTTTCTAATTCAAAGCCCCCTCTTGCTGTCTTGGAGTACGAAAAGCGTAATGGAACGGGCGTCAGGCGGGTACGCGAGAAAGTTCAAAAAGGTGCCAACCTGTTTGAACTTTCCGGCGAAATGCCTCAGTATAAAAACTGGCTGTTAGAAGAGGTCGATGGCTATTTTAACCGGGTGGTGATCAATGGGGAAATAATCGAAGCCGGAGAGGCTATTGGCGATCTGGACGAAAAAGCATTCCGGCGAATACAAATCCGAGAAACGATCAGTTCCCATTTAAAAAAAGAGCGTGAGCTTTTTGATAAGGGAATCAAGGTACTATCGCTCTTCTTCATCGATTCAGTAGATAAATACCGTGTATATGATAAGGATGGTAATCCTGGTTTGGGTGAATATGCTCAGATGTTTGAGGAGGAGTACGTTCATTTGAGGAACGAGTATATGGACCTATTCTCTTCCAATTACAATCAATATCTGCAACGCGATTCGGCAGAGCGGGTGCACAACGGATACTTTTCTGTTGATAAGCAGCGAAAATTGGTTGATCCCTCAGTTAAGAAAGGAAGTGAAGAGACGGATGATATCAGTGCTTATGATCTGATAATGAAAGATAAGGAGCGATTGCTGAGTTTTGATGAACCCACTCGCTTCATTTTTTCGCATTCTGCCTTAAAAGAAGGATGGGACAATCCGAACGTCTTTCAAATTTGTGCCCTCAAACATTCGGATTCAACTAATCGTCGTCGTCAGGAAGTTGGACGTGGAATGCGACTTTCGGTCAATAAACATGGAATACGGCAAGACGAAGAAGTGACCGGAGAGCAGGTACATGAAATCAATAAACTGACAATTATTGCCTCTGAAAGCTATGAAGAATTCGCCCGAGGCCTGCAATCAGAAATTGTGGCTACCTTAAAAGATAGACCTCAAAAAGCGACCGTTGAATTTCTAACGGGTAAACTTTTAACTGATGAGCATGGAAATCAAAAACGCCTGACCTCCGAAGAGGCGAAAAAGTTGAACAAGTATCTCTATAAAGAGGATGTTTTAGACGACGATGATAAAATTACGGAGGACGGACGGAGATTGATTGATGAAAATAAGCTCCCTCTTCCAACTCATCTGGAAGCATTTCGGGATAGCGTGAATCAATTGCTACGATCCGTTTATATGGGCGAAGCCATTAAACCTGAGAATGACCGGCAAAGCATTACCATTCAGACGAACAGCAATTTTCATAAAAAGGAATTTCAGGAGCTTTGGAATAAGATCAACCTGAAAACTATTTATGAAGTACAATTTAACTCGGAAAAGTTGGTTGCTGATGCCAAAATCCGGATCAACGCTGATTTGAACATTTCGGAGCGTACGTATGAAATCCGCAGCGGGGAGCTGGAGGAAAGCACGAAAGAGCAGTTACAGGAGAAGAATGCCTTTCACGAGACTTCCCGTCAATACAAGAAACTCAATTCCGATGTCTATACAAATACAAGATACGATGTGGTTGGAGAGGTTGTCAAACATACCAACCTTACCCGAAAAACCATCGTAGAGATATTAAAGGGCATTGATACGGGCAAGTTTCTAATGATCCGGAAAAATCCAGAGGAGTTTATCGCCCGAACCAGCAAGCTAATCAATGAAGTAAAGGCCAGTCTGATCATCAATAACATCGTCTATCACAAAGTTGATGACAGGCATGATGCTAAAACCGTATTTGTGAATGACAAATCCGTTATTCGGCAGTCAGAAACATTGAAAAAGCACGTTTATGACTTTCTGACTACTGATTCACAAACCGAAGCCCGTTTTGCCGAAGCATTGGAAAATAGCAACCACGTTCAGGTATACGCTAAGCTTCCGAAAAGCTTCTACATTACCACGCCAGTTGCTAATTATAGCCCTGATTGGGCCATTGTGTTTGATAAGGACACCATCCGCCACATCTATTTTGTAGCAGAAACCAAGGGTACGGATTCAGAACTAGAGCTACGTGAGATAGAAAAGCTGAAAATCCATTGTGCCGGGGAACATTTCAAAGCAATCAGCGGACAGGAAGTGAAGTTCTCAAAAGTCAGCAGTTATGAACAAATGCTGGAAATAGTACAGGTTAAATAGTCTTGGATGAAAATCTTCAATAACATTGATAATCGTCTGGGAGATGATTTGAAGCTGGAGTTCAGAAAGGGTAGTAAGCTCAGTATAGCCGCTTCTGCCTTTTCAATCTATGCATTTGAAGCATTAAGGAAAGAACTGAAGAGCATTGAAGAGCTTCGGTTTATTTTTACAACTCCGACTTTCCTGGAGGAGAAGTCTAAACCAAAGCTGCGGGAATTTTACATTCCGAACATCCGGAAAGAGGCTGATTTGTGTGGTGGTGAATTTGAGTTACGTTTGAAAAACGAGATGACTCAGAAGGCCATCTCACGGGAGTGCGCACAGTGGGTGAAGGACAAGGCTGTGTTTAAAACAAACGCCCTTGGCAATTCGCCATTGAATAGCCTGATCCACGTTGATAACGGGCCTGAAGATAGTGCATCCTATTCAGGATTTGCTGGATTTACATCGCCCGACCTGGGTTTTACTTCCCGGAAAGGCCATCGCTCAATGATAACAAAAGTCAACTACCCAATGGCCGAAGGCTATTTGGAATGGTTTGACGAGATATGGAATAACGACGAAAATACGGATCTAGTAACGGAAAGCGTGCTGCGTTATCTGGCGGGAGCTTATCAGGAAAACAGTCCGGAATTTGTCTATTTTGTAACGCTCTACAATATTTTTCACGACTTTCTCAGTGACTTGTCACTGGACAATCTACCGAATGACAGCATCGGTTTTAAAGAAACCGTCATCTGGAATAAGCTGTACAATTTTCAGCAGGATGCTGTCATTGGTGGGATTAACAAGCTTGAAAAATACAACGGCTGTATCATTGCCGACAGTGTAGGCCTGGGGAAAACTTTTACAGCTCTGGGAATTATCAAATACTACGAGAAGCGAAATAAAGATGTTCTGGTATTATGCCCTAAAAAGCTTGAGGCCAACTGGAACACCTACCGACACAACGATAAGAACAACATCTTAGGGAAAGATCGCTTTCGATATGACGTTTTGTTTCATACAGACCTTTCACGAGACAAAGGAATTAGCAACGGGAGGAGCCTCGAAAGTGTTAACTGGGGGAACTACGGCTTAGTCGTCATTGATGAATCGCACAATTTTCGTAACAACAACACAGTTGTAGGGAAGGAAAACCGCTATCAGAAATTACTTCGGAAGATCGTTCAGGAGGGAATTGAAACGAAAGTATTGATGCTTTCGGCTACTCCTGTCAATAACCGCTTTAACGATCTGCGTAATCAGCTTGCCCTGGCCTATGAGGGTGCAGCCGAGCAAATTGATGAGAAACTGGATACAGACCTTGGAATCGAACTAGTTTTCCGGCGGGCGCAGCAGGCTTTCAACAGTTGGTCTAAACTACCTACTGAAGAAAGAACCTCAGACCGGCTTTTGGAAGCGCTGGATTTTGATTTTTTCCAAATATTAGATAGCCTTACGATTGCCCGCTCCCGTAAACATATCACCAATTATTACGACACGACAGCAATCGGGAAATTTCCTCAACGGAATAAACCAATCTCGATTTACAGCCCACTAAAGGAAGGAACGGAGTTAAATTACAAACATATCGCCGATTGGTTAGAGTTTCTGAATCTTTCGATTTACTCACCCTTAAATTACATTCTGCCAAGCAAAATTCCGTTTTACGCGGAGAAATATGATAAGCGTGTTAAGTCGGGAACCTTCAAGCAAAGGGACCGTGAAAAGAGCTTACAGCTCCTGATGCGCATCAATCTTTTAAAGCGAATAGAAAGTTCCGTCGATTCTTTTGCTCTGACTCTCCAGAATATTCGTGCGTTAATAGAAGAAGGATTAGGCGCAATTGCGCGGGGGGATGCTAACACGTATTCCGGCCTTCAGGCAGACCCTACATCTGAAGAGTTCGATTGGGAGCCGGATTGGGGAGAAGAGGAAAATGTTTTCGGGAGCAAGGTTAAAGTTCATATCGCTGATATGGATAAAGTAAGATGGCAGGAAGACCTCTCTGCTGATCTCTTGGTCATCAACGAACTCCTGAAAGAAATTGAATTGCTGAGAGGGAAAGATGATCTGAAACTAGGTAAGCTTAGAGAAATTATTGTAGATAAGATCCAAAACCCGGTTAATGCCGGGAACAAAAAAGTGATCGTATTTACCGCTTTTGCAGACACGGCAAATTACCTTTATTCAGAGCTGAAAGATTATTTTAGGAATGAGCATGGTCTGAATACCGCTCTGATTACGGGATCAAAACGAGCTTGTTCATCCAAGACTGTTCCATCTGATCTGAATACGCTATTAACTTGCTTTTCACCACGATCTAAAGGAAAAGCAATCATTTATCCTGATATTCAGGAAGAAATCGATATTCTGATTGCAACAGATTGCATTTCGGAAGGGCAGAACTTACAAGATTGTGATTACCTGATTAATTACGATATTCATTGGAACCCCGTTCGTATCATTCAGCGGTTTGGTCGTATTGATAGGATTGGCTCAGTGAACGACACCATCACCATGGTTAATTTCTGGCCGGACGTCACACTGGATGCCTATATTAATCTCAAGCAGCGCGTAGAGAATAAAATGGCCATCAGTAACCTAGCAAGCACAGGCGATGACAATATACTTAATGCCGATGAGAAAGATCTGGAATATAGAAAAATCCAACTGAAAAGGCTGCAAGAAGAAGTTGTTGACCTGGAAGATCTCCGTGAAGGAGTCAGTATAACTGATCTTGGATTGAATGATTTTAGGGTGGATCTGGCTAATTTCGTTAAAATATATCCAAATCCGGATTCTATTCCCTTGGGATTGCATGCCGTTACGCGAGCAAGTGATGCTGATCAACGCGGGGTGATTTTTGTTTTAAAGAACATAAGTGATTCTGTAGACAAGGATAAACTGAACCGGTTAGCCCCGTATTACGTGGTGTACATTCAGGAAAATGAGAATGTATTACATGGCTATTTAGAAGCGAAGAAATCATTGGATATGCTACGGCTACTTTGCAAGGGCAAAACTGAACCGTTGAAGGAACTTTGCCAGCAGCTTAATCTTGAAACACGGGATTTCCGTGATATGCACGATTATTCCCAGTTATTGCAAAAAAGTATCCGTTCCATTCTAAAAACCGGAGATGAGAAAGAAGTACTCAGCCTATTTAAAGCAGGTGGAACCGCAACAATAGGAATGCCCAAGGGAATTGAAGACTTCACCCTTGTAAGTTTTATTGTCGTAAAATGATGGATGTATTTAACCTTCCTTCAAGAACTATGATCGGCAGGAGCATTCCCAAAAATGCTTTTGATACCCAAGCTACGTCGCAACAAAAAAAGTTATTTGTTGATGTGATTGAGCGAATGCGGTGGATAAACAAGCTCAGCTTCGATACCATTAATTTAACAGGAGATGAAATTCAGGAAATACAGATTTTCAGCCTCGAACTGAGAAAGAAAGAAGGGATTGAAGCTGTCCTTGAAGTCATTAATAAAGCAATTCCTTATCACTTGATTTGCTGTGCCACCTATGGACATGAATTATTGATATCCGCCTGCCAGAAGCATACTAATCCTCTGAATGCAGATAGTGCTGTGATTGACTGGATGTTTAACAGTGCCTGGATAAGTATTGATAGTCATCCATTTTCCCTGAATTTACGAACAAACTTAGATCTGGTTTATTTGGATATTTGCCAGCAAATAAGTGGATCAACAGAACCCACTTTGAAAGATTTGGTAACAATTGAGCGAAACAGGAAAGAAGTACAAAGCACTATCACGAAGTTAGAGTCTCAGATAGCAAAATGTAAGCAGTTCAATAGAAAAGTAGAGCTAAATATTGAATTACAGAAGCAGAAAGATAGGCTCAACACTATTTCGAGGTAGTCAGGACTATCCTATTTTTACATTTGCCTTTGTACTTTAGACATTTGAGTTTACCCTAAAATTTTTTCATTGTAGTCATCCAGGACATTGATAGGCAGCCCCTTCAAATAAATCTCTGTGGTCTTCAAACTAGAATGCCCAAGCATCGTACTAATGGCAGCCAGTGGGATTTCATGCAGCATTGCCTGGGTTGCGAATGAGTGACGACTAACGTAGCTGGTCAAATTTGAATCAATTCCGCAGAGAGTGGCGAGCGTTTTGAGTTTCTTATTATATCTTTTTCGGGCCCATTGAATATCCTTATCACGCAGTACCGGATCTTCCCGCTTTAAAATCGGAAACACAAATTTCGAGACAGGATTTTGTTCCAGATAATGCCCCAGTATCTTTTCAAGCGAAGGAGTAATTTTGATATCGTAAAGCTTCCCTGTTTTTCTTCGGCGATACCTAATTCGCCCGTTGACTAAACTACTTTTTTCGAGATAGGCCATATCAGCGAAGTTCATGCCGTACATCATGTAGCTGGCCAGAAAGTAATTGCGAGTGTTGAAGCAGATATGATTCACGGGAATCTCTAACTCGATAATCTTTTTGAGAAACTCGCTGTCCAGTGCCCGTTTGTCCGTGGGAGACGTTTTGATCTTATAATCATCGAACGGATATAACTCTTTATCGACTAATCCAGACTTGATCGCTTTGTTGTAAATAGCACGGATCGTTCGCATGTAAACAGCCAGGCCATTAACTCCATTTCCCTTACTCTTGTGATGCGTGTCAAACTTTGCCAGGAAATCGTAGGTAATTTCTTTGAAGAGTAAATCTTTGCCCTTCCCGGTAATCCTTTAACACACTGATTAATCCCTTGTAGGATTTGGCTGTACCTACCCGGTGTGCTTCGATCAACTCATCGACACACTGACTGGCAAATTGAAAGAAAGAATCTCGCACATCTTTTTGAGTAATGCGATCTCTCAACGATGTAATGGATAATGTTTGAAGAATATCTGCTTCATGGAGCTTAAGAATGATATCCATCGCATCCGATTTGATCTTCTGAATCTGGTTGTTCAGTCGAGAGACTGAGCTAACGCCGATATAGCTTTTCTTGACAGTGCGTTTCTTTTCATCCCAGTCTTTTTCATTTAGACTTATTCCAATAGGAATGGAAGTCGTTTTACCATGATGCCCGAGCCGCATAATCAGCGGGCATGTACCATCCTTTTTCGGACGGCGTGTATCCAGCGAAATGACAACGTTCGTATTCATGTATGGAAGGTACAGAAAAATTTGCACAAGATTTGCACAAGAAATCCGTATTCATACGAATCATCTTGATTTTATAAAATTCGTAATAATCTAATAATCAGAACATTACAAATCATATCACACCATATAAAACCAATAATCCACGGACTGTTAATCAGAGGGTCGCTGGTTCGAGCCCAGCTTCGGGAGCCTAGTAGTCAGCCACTTACGTTCATTCGTAAGTGGCTTTTTCTTTTAACTCGCCAGCAAACTCGCCAACATCTTTCATGTACGGTCTGCTCAAGCCCTTCAAAAAGCCCCAAAGTGCATAAAGTGCAAAACGTTTTTATTATTAATTACTTTTTTTCTTCTGCGAGCTTTATTCCCTATACTCCCTAAAAAAATCTATAATAATATATATTTATTTTGCACTTTAAGTAATATATATAAAATATAAGTATCTGATTATTAAATCTTTACCATTCATTTACGTCAAAAAAACAGTGCAAAATGGAGAATAAAACAGTGCAGAATGGAGCTTGTTCTCCCGATTCTGCAACTTACTTGTCATATTATCTTACTGAATTAATCTGTTTTCTCTATTGGTATTGAAATAGATATGGCCTAATGGCCCTGCTTATACTTGTACTATTGCTGCATTAGAATGAAGAGCGGGGCGATCCATAGTTCTGGATAGATTAAGAAGAGAGCCCTCGTTGACATAATCAATCTCTTTGAATGATTTAAATTATCGATGCAACGTTTGACTTCTTTTTTCGTCTTTATGCCATCTATTGGCCGATCAAAGCCAGTGCCAAACTAAATCAGCATCATGAATCGAATACATTGGGTACTTTCGCTAGCATTGGTCACGCTGTTATGTGCCAAACAAACTCAAGCCTGTACGGTGATCTCAGCGGCCTTAAAAGGCGAAGTGTTTGCTGCCGCTAATGAGGATGATTACACCCCTTTCTCAAGAATCTGGTTTAATCCAGCAACAAGAGATCGGTATGGTTCAGTGTGCTTTGGTCACCCTGATTTAGCCACCCAGGCGGCAATAAATGAACATGGATTATTTTTCGACTTTACCGCTCAGAATATTAACCCTTCTAACTATACAATTAAACACCCCTTCCAAGGCGATCTTTTCTTTATAATACTGGGTAAGTGTAAAACCGTCAAGGAAGCCTTAGAATTTATGAAAACGCATAACTATGCCTTTTCTTCTCAGGCACTTTTAGCGGATGCTCAAGGGAACTCAGTAATCATAAATGCTGGTATCCAGGTTGAAAAGAAAGGGATGTACCAGATCAATACTAACTTCAATATTTGTGAAGTAGAGACGGGTAATTATTCTTGTCGACGCTACGATATAGCCAATCAAATGCTTGGTAAAGCCGATCAATTATCAGTGCCTCTTTTTAGAAAAATCCTGAGTCAAACCAGACAGGAGGGAAAGCTATCCACTCAGTATTCGAATATATATGATTTGAAACGCGGTCTGATTTACGTTTATTACTTTCACGATTTTGAAAATCCTTACATAATTGATATTAAGAAAGAAATAAAAAAGGGGTATCACCTACAAAAGTTATCAACCCTTTTTCCAAGCTCGTTTGCCTATGAGACCTATTCCAAATCACATGCTCTCTATCGCAAAGAGAAACTTTTAGACAAAATAGACGAAGTAGGCCTTGATAGTGCTTCTCGTTACTATGTACAGTTAGAGGAGAATGGTGCACAGCCAGATACGTTGGTTTCGGTAGCCTTGCTGGAAGTGGCTTTGCAACTGGTGAAGAACACATTCAATCAGTATAATGAAGGGGGAATGTGGGAATATTGGTACAGTTTACCAGGGGGCTATAAGCCAGCAAATACAAAAGATGAAAAACTGTTAGCAGCGGATAAGCTAATGGAAGGATTAATGCAAGACAAAAAAATCGACGATAAGACCCAACGTTTCATCGGGGAAATATACGCGTATAGCCAGTTAGCTCAAGGTCGTAAAGACCTAGCTAAACTCTACTACGAGAAAGCAGCTGAGTCACCTGATAAAAATTACAAATCGTCTTATCTGAGGGCACAAAAAATGCTAGCCGTTATTAGTTCAAATTAGAGTGGGGCTAGGTAATGCCGTGTTTATTAGTTTTCGTAGGATTTTTATTCAACTTAGTATTGTTTCTTGCAAAGCTAGCTTTTGCATAAGTGTCTGTATGTTAACTAGGAAGTAAGTCTATATCAATCATCTTACCTGCTGCAAGCTCATCTAATAGCTTCTCATCCAAATCCGTTACCCCTTGTAATCGCTGTAAAGAACTGAGCTGACGACCTACTTCATTGACCATGTATAAGTCTGTTGCTATTTTTTCTTCTAAAGCTGGGTCATTTGGTGACAGATCACGCAACTCCTGCACATACATATCGACTGTATCCCGGCCCAAAATGGCAACGTTGATAATTTGCTCGTCTTGGCTTTTTAGCAGGTATTCCAAAGCTGAATGAATGGCACACCCGGCATCCATCGCATACGAAGCAAGATACGATTCATGCTCATCCAGATCGGGAATCACGGCTTCAAGTTGGTCGAGTAGCAAATCTATATGAGTAATCGAACGGGTACCTACTAAGTTATCATGTATCGCTCTTAGACTGGCTTTGATCACGGCTGGATCACCCCAACCTTCACGATCATAAAATACTTGATATTGAGGCTGCATTCGCACGACTACCGAGTAAGCAAAGGCTAGTTTTCCTTGTTGCGTCAGAGACGTTAACAACAGTCCAATCTCTTTTGCTACATCACTCATATTTGTCGCCTAATCAATCGTTATGTAAACTCTATAGCACCAGCACAATAAAGTTTACCAAAATAAAAAAACTATTTCAGAAAGCCCCGCTGTGATCTGAGGTTAATGACCAGCAAAAAAATGACCACTTCGATGAGGAGTGTTTGTCTGGTTTATACGGAAAAGGTTTAGTTAACTCGCAGCTCGAAAGGTCTTAACTAATTCCAGCGTCTGAAACGTTAAATCTGATCATTCCTTAGGATGTGATTTCAGTAAAAAGGTCTGAAACTACAGCATCGATGCCCCATTACAGTTCATGCCCGTATAAACTATCCTATCAGTTGGCCCTTCTTTAGATAACTAAAGTTGGGAGAGAAGTTGCACCGTTGAATTTAACCCCTTATTACCAAAAGGAATAGATTTTCTTTTGAAGCCAGTGGTCTTTCAATAAAATTCCTCCATAGTTCAGTCAACTGAACAAGATAACTTATGTTAAAAAAGTTAATTTTTGCTTTACTTAGTATAGTTAATTTCTATGAAAATAATTAAATTCAAAGCATTATCCCATACCTAATAAACGCATAATGCTATCCTTAACCAAGCAATGCCCCTATTGCCGCTCCAAAGATGTTGAACGGACACGCCGTCCTTCCCTTGTTCGTAACGTGCTTTTTCCCAAACGTTATTATCGTTGCCGACGATGCACAAAGCATTTTTTCATGTGTCCAGCGTGGGTATCTACTAGCATTACTATTTTTCATCGCCAGAAATAAGAAATAACCTTTTTCATACCTCCTCATCCCATAGTAAAATACCTTGCACAAAGCTCTACACCCCGATACTTTTGGTATCGGGGTGTAGAGCTTTGTGTCTGTTTAGGCTAAAAATTCCGGGTGGTATGTGGCATGAAAAGCTAAAAAATTGAAAAATGAAGCCGTGCTTGACTTCATTACTAGCCCAACGGTTCAGCATGCAATCCAAATGAAGGCGTTTTCATAGCTTCAGCTATTATAACAGATAACATCAGTTCATAATAGCTGAGCTCCATGACTATCTCAGGCAAGGGAATCGTAGATCCATTTAAGCTTGAAATGCTGGGATTGCAAAACAGAGGTATACGTTAGATCATTCACCTATTGACAGCATCGACTTTTAGATGAAAACAGTCCATCGAAATCGATGGTATGCTCCTTTTCTGATCATGCCTTGACCTATGGAAACGGTGCAGAAGAGATTGGGTTACCAAGAGGAAGTTTTTAACTTAATAAACAGGCGAATGAGTGTGAATAACTTTTTTAAAAGAAAATATCAAAAAACCGTCAACAGTATTGCGTTCTTACCTGCCATCATTGCTCTGGGATTTCTCGCCTTAGGTGGCTTAATGATCACCTTAGACTATTCAGAACCAGGAAAGCTGATTAAAAGCCAGCTTGATTGGCTTCGTCTGAAAGATGCTTCGACGGCAAGAAGTATCATTGGAGCCATTGCCGCTGGCATTTTATCATTAACGGTGTTTAGCTTTTCAATGGTTATGATCGTGCTGAACCAAGCCGCTTCTCAAATGAGTAACCGGGTGCTTGGGCAATTAATCGGCAACAAATTTCAGCAGTCCGTTTTAGGTACTTACATCGGAACCATTATCTACGCTTTCTTTCTGCTTAGCACGATCAGGGATGTAGAATCAGGGATTTATATACCAGCACTCAGTACCTATTTGTTGATTTTCATTACTATTTTCGATATTTTCCTATTTATCTACTTTCTTCATTACATTACGCAGTCTGTTAAATATGAGGTTATTATACAGAAGGTATTTGATGATACGTTAGCCTCGATGAAAAAGGCGTGTGCCCACCAGCAGCCTTCTTCACTTGAGGTGTCGCCTACAACCCCCTTCCACGTGAAAGCGGTGAAGTCGGGTATCTTTGAAGGAGTTGAGCTAGAAGGGTTGAAGGCCTTTTGTCTAGAGCATTCGATTCAAATTAAAATTCTCCTCACCCCTGGAACGTTTGTATTACCCGGTACTCCTGTATTGGCAACCAGCAAGTCCTTGCCGGAGGAGTTACAGCACCAGCTACTTGAATTCATGTTTATTCCCCTGATCCAAACGATCCAGGGTAATTTTTTATACGGGTTTAGCCAATTAAGAGAAATTACCTTAAAAGCCCTCAGCACGGGCGTAAACGATCCCGGTACGGCTATCATTAGTTTGCGTGCGTTGTCATCGCTATTTTTATACCGGTCCCAACATCATCCGGAACTGTTGATACGCGATCCGCAGGGTGCTATCCTATTGGTTATACCGGAAGTTAGTTTTGAGGCACTAGTCCTGGAACATATTAATCCTATCTGGGATTATGGCCAAGATGACCGCTTGCTGTGCCATGAAATGTATGCGTTATGCTCACAGTTGCAGAAACTAACTTCCAAACCAGTTTTTGATAATCTCTTATCAAAAATAAAAGCCAGGCTTGCTTCATTTCCGTCCTAAAGGCTTAGGGTACAGGACAAATTTGTGTACTCTTTCCAGGGGTTAACGTGACCCCTTATGAACCTTGAATGTTCTAAAGAGGACCTGCTTGCTGGATTAAAGCTTCCAGAATAGCACTAATGATATTAATAATACAAGGCCAAGCTGCAAGGCAGTTAATACATAAATGTAATTCGACTGACCATTGGATTGGTTGAGTAACTCCTGGCCAACCGCCAATTGCAGAGCCGACAATTCCGTTAGGGTTTGGATCACCTGACTGAACGCAATATTTCCAGTTCCGGTCAAAAGAACCTGTCGAGCCTGTGACAGATCTTTAGGGTTCTTCATTACCTCTCCTTCTAACTTATTATACGTTTCCAGCCGTTGTTTGAGTGCATTAAACTGATCTGCCTCTCGAAGGGTTAGACTCGTTTCTTCGAAACTGGTTATTAATGAATCGATCTGTCGATTGGAACGATCCAGAGCGAAGGCTACCTGGCTCAGTGGTAGCTTCGTATTGCTTAGTACGTAGGACTCCAGCAAGAGCCGTTTGCTATAAACTTGTGAAGTCAACTTAGCAATAATAGCCGTTGGCACTAAACGATCTTTGTAGATGGAAGCTGAAGCCTCCTGAATCTGATGTACACTACGGCGATTGAGAAAAATGCTAGTCAAGATCAAACCCAGTAGACTGGCGATCAGTAAAGAATTTCTTAGAGTGGTTTTATTACGAGGTCTTTCCATACCATAAATCAAAGCTAAAAGGTTGCCATTTAATAGAGCTAAAGCTGTAAGTAACTGATTTGCCTATCAATTAGGCCTGAATTAAATAAGGGTGTTACTATAAAAGCTTGATGCCCAAGATAAGAAATAGTAAATGAATAGTCAGTAAGTGATTTCGAAGTGCGATCCATCTAGTATCAATAGACGATAGGAAGCAGAAGGTAGCAATACCACAACCTGACTATGAAGAGAAATACGAAACTAAAGTAGACATCAGCCAGCTCATGATGGATTCAGGTCTGTATAAGCATCTCTTTTACCACTCCGTCAGGGATGTTCAGGATTACCCTAACGAAAGGAAGTGAGGGTAAATGTACCCTTCTACACAACTTCTTCAAGCATCCCTATGCCTTTAAAATGGGCAAGTTACCGAGCAACTACCTGAGGTTTTACGATCAGTCTAGCAAATTTTCATAGGGATTGAACATTAGTTCAAGAGATATGACGATTTGTATCCGCTCTTCCTCTTTCCAATGCCATACATTTGCCAATGGAATAATCATATTATATATCGATTAATACATATTTTATTTTACTCCTAAAGCCTCTGCATTCCCATAGATTGTTATGAACCAGACGGTCGAGATCATACGACCTATAGACATTATATCACTGATTATTAATCAATTAATAAATATTTTATAGAATAATTACCGATGGCAAGTATGTAGAAGTTGGTTGTAGGTAAGCGGGTTTGCAAAGGGATTTAGAAAACCACATAGCTTGCTGTTAATAGTTCGTATTTCCATCAAATAACTGGATTATGCATCAGTGCCTAAGATCATTCTTATTGACAGGAATGGTCGGTAAGGTATCATTCAATCCCGTTGAAGTTTGGTTTCCCGATTACAAAACAATCTAATACACCTATGAAAAAACAATTACTTATCCTTATGAAATCGGTGATTATGCTGGCTCTGGCAGCCGTACTTCACCCTACCGTTCAGGCTCAGGTGAGAACGGCAACCGTCAAAGTGAATAAAGACCAGAAGTACCAGAAAATTACGGGCTTTGGGGGGTTCGTCAATAGTCCTCAGTTTGGGTATAACCACATGACCGAAGCCGAAATACGCAAGATGTGGGGGGCAGGCAGTGAAGCAGGCTACAACATCATGCGTATCTACATACCTACTGGCAAGGATAACTGGGGGCAGGTGCTAACAACAGCCCAATTAGCACAATCCCTGAATATTAAGATTTTCGCTTCTCCCTGGTCAATGCCGGCGGAATGGAAAACGTACAATACCATTGCCTCCCGTTATCAGGATGCAAATGGCGTATGGCAACCCGTATACCTAAAGCAGGAAAATTACGCTGACTACGCCAATTACCTCAACGACTTTGTCACCTATTTACGGCAAAATGGCGTTACACTAGAGGCTATTTCACTACAGAATGAACCTGACTATCAGGTAGATTATGCCGGATGCATCTGGACCCCTGCCCAAATGGCCTCCTTTATTAAAAGCTATGGTGATTTAATCGATTGCAAGATCATCGCACCCGAGAGTGTGGGCATCACGGATAATTACGCCAGTGCTTTTGTGAATCCCGAGGTACTTCCGCACTTTGATATATTCGGCGGTCATCAGTATGGGGCAATTCAGTCGGGCCTGCTCAATGTACAGGCTCAGGGAAAAGAAGTGTGGATGACCGAGTTTCTCATTAACTGGAATTCCGACGGTGGCTCCCGGGACTTCAACTGGTCCATTGATGGTTTTTCGTTCGCAAACGCCGTGAATCAGGCCCTGCTGTCTAATGTCAATGCCTGGATTCATTATGCAACCAAACGGTATTACGGACCTCTCGGAGATGGTATGTTTGGAAGTACTGCCGGGGTAATGACCAAACGAGGTAGTATTCTTTCGCATTACGCCAAGTATGTCACGGGTTATACCCGCATTCAAAATAGCTGGAATGACAATACGAGTGAGTTAAGAGGGTCTTCTTACCTTTCCGAAACGGGTGATAAAATTGTAGTTCAGATCATTAATCCTTCCTCGAACACTTATAATCTGTCCGTGGATTTACCCTTTCTCTCGAATGAAGGCAAATCCATTAGTACGACTCAGACGGAAAGCATGGTTGAAAGCAACGTGGATTTTCCCCAGCAAACCAACCGACCCAAGGTAACCATCAAGGCCTCTAGTGTGACCACACTCGTTTTTACCAAGAGTGGGGATTTCGAACCCTCACAAATGACTAGTGAACTCGTCAACTACGAGAAGCTTGATAACAAAACGCCAACCTCGCAAGCATTTGGTACCGGATATAAGCTCAGCGGCAAAACCTTTACCTTCCTGAATTCAT
This sequence comes from Siphonobacter sp. SORGH_AS_0500, assembly GCF_031453245.1. Classification (NCBI taxonomy): domain Bacteria; kingdom Pseudomonadati; phylum Bacteroidota; class Cytophagia; order Cytophagales; family Cytophagaceae; genus Siphonobacter; species Siphonobacter sp. SORGH_AS_0500. Next base: position 367,243 of record NZ_JAVIYT010000001.1, on the reverse strand, counting down.
CGCCCCTGTTTAGTACCAATACAAACGCGACTAACGGATACCTGCCACTGGGTGGAAAGTTTAACCGCCTGGTATTTCAGGTAGAAAGCCTTTCCTCTAGTTACAACTACTCTTCGAGCAATACCACGCTTTACTACGTAAACAAGCAGGGAGAGACCAAATCAAAAAATTACGGCAGTATTGTTTTTGACAAAAGAAACGACTTCTACTGGGTTCTGAATATCTCCGAGGACGTACTGACCGATGGTTGTATCGGAATCATTGGTATTACCAGTGGGAACGCGGCTTCCCGGCTAACGTTTAAATTCAAAGATGTGTACGTTGCCATTGGTAATGAACGGGGGTACAAGTTTTCCGGCGTGTACAGTGCAGCGGATAGTTATTTAATGGATTGCCTGGATGACGTTACGTATACTTCCCTTGACCTTACCAATGTGACCAATATTCCCACCCAAACTAACTGGCACGCGGCGGCGGCCAATAAGAATGGTTTGTATTATGTACAAACCAGCACGGTGAGTGACAAAACCAACGTAATCAACGGACAGAATTGTACGAAACTTGAACTTAGCGAAGGAGGAGGCGATTTTTATGCACCCCAGGGTTTCACGGCCACTTCAGCAGTATATCGTAGTACGTTAGACGGAGCAAGAATGCTGGTTTTACCCTTCGAAGCTACTATTCCAGAGGGCGTCAAAGCCTATACGTTGGATTTTGCTGATTCGAAAGTAGTCGGAAGAGCTATTACCACTGGAAAAATTCCTGCCAATACCCCCGTTCTGGTCAACGGAGCCGGAACCGTAGTTTTTGAAGGCTCTGGAGCGATTGCCTCCTCGAAGCAGCAGTCCGTTAATACTGCCCCTAACCAACAACAGCAATGGCTGACATTTGCGGTAGAGTCAGGCATAAGCACGGGGGTGTATGTGGGTATTCCGGCCCCCTTAGGCAGTTACTACCTGACCACTACCAATGGAACAGCCTCATTCAGTCGGGTTACCAGTGCGGGTCAACCTTCCCTGCAATCCTTCAACGCGTACCTAACCCCTGGCTTACCAACCACGGCAGCAAGTTTAGAATTGCAATTAATCGAGCAAGCACTACCCGTCAGCTTAGGCAGATTTACGGCCAAATCGGTCGAAAATGGGATACAGCTCGATTGGACTACCTATTCTGAGAAAAATAACTTTGGATTTGATATTCTGAGAAGTAAAGATGGGAAAACGTTCGAAAAAATTGGTTTCGTTCCCGGCAATGGGACTAGCGTACGGGAGCTGAATTATCGAATGGTTGATTCGTCTCCCTTGGAGGGCAGTAACTATTACCAGCTTAAACAAGTGGATCTGGACGGAACGTATCAGTATTCCGTGATCAGAGCGGTGGAACAGGTAATGCCGACATCTGTGAAGGTGTATCCTAACCCCGTAAAGGATTTTCTGACCCTTGATTTTAATGGCAATAAACTAACCGGGCTGCTTGTTATTATTGATGCAGTTGGACGAACCGTTTTTCAATCCCCATTGGATCAAGCCGATCAAAAAGTCATTAACGTCTCCACTCTGGCACCGGGTATTTATCATTATCAGGCGAATCATTTTAAAGGGAATTTCATAAAATAAATTCCAACTGATTGACCGACAGACGCATATTATAAAATGCGGGACTGTTTATGAATGAAAAATCTTGTAACATAACTACCCAACGAAGACTAGCCACAGGCTTCGTTGGGTAGTTATGTATATTCCTTTGGCATCCTTTTCAATCATGGTTACTCTGCAAAAGGGTTACTATAGCTAATTAATAGTCTTTATCTCTTCCATATTTTAGAATGGGGCGTTTATAAAAGTCTATCTACCTGTAAACCAATCTAGTATTCTTGTTAATGGTTGTATTGAAGCAAATGTATGGCTCCTATTTCCATCGATCCTTTTAAATTGCACCAAGAAGCTCAAATTGAAAGTTGGTTCCTACAGATGGCTGAAAATATACGTCAAGAATTGCTCGATAGAGTCGAGAAATATAAGTGGATTGTTTTTAACATTGTCGATGATACCTTACCTCCCTTTTCTTATACGGTAGGCCTTTTTAAGACATTCGGCCATCCTGAAATAATCATTTCTGGTATAGAGCACAAATCAGCTCACGTGATCTTAAATAATATTGGCAACGACATAGAAAATAATATGATCCGAGAACCAGACACCTTTTACCACGATATCCTAGATGACTATCCTTGCCTTTTTAAAACGGTAACTCAAAACAATTATGAGGAGTTTTTAGGTAGAGCTATTACTTACTACGAAGGTTTTGATTTTCCTGTATTACAATGCGTCTGGCCTGATTCTGAAAGAAGATTTCCTGATGACAAGGGCTATGTCACTACTATTCAGGAAATTCTATATAAATAAGCTCAAATTTAGTTGTATAGATGTTAGTAAAAGATTGATTTAATCATTGAGGTTCTTCATTGCGGCTTTGCCATTTCCTCTTCATTCCTCCAGCGGATGTCTTTAGAAGAAGTCGAAAGGCCTTCAAGGAATAAAGATCAGTCAAAACTCTTATATCTTCCCGGCGGTACGCCAAACTTTTTCTTAAAGGCGGCATTGAAGTGATGGGGGTACTTGTAGCCAATTTCCTGGCTGATTTCGGCGACGCTTTTGGTAGTGTTGAGGAGCATGGTTTGGGCTTTTTTCATGCGTTCGTCGCCCAGCATGCCGAATACAGACGTGCCAAACAGTTCCTTGAAGCCTTTTTTGAGCGTAAATTCATTGGTGCCCACCTGCCGGGCCAGATCCGTCAGGGAATAGGGGTCGTCCAGGTGGGTGAGCAGGATGGCTTTGGCGTGATGCATCTTTTCGTAGTCCTGCGGCCTTAGATGCGGACATCCCTCACAATTGTGCTCGAGCAGTTGCTCCAGTTGCAGCATCAGGAGTTCGATCACTTTGGCTTCCAGAAATAGCTTTTTATAGACGCCCGTTTTTGAACAGTTAACAATGGCCTCGATCACGTGGTGCATGGCTGGACTGATCGGCAGATTATGTCGGCCCAGCAAGCTGTGTTGCTGGTGCTGCATGTGCTTTTGGAAGGCGGCAAGGCGGTGGTGATCGGAGCCTGACAGGTAGTGTTCAAATACGCTCGGACGAATATTGATTTCCAGAATTCGGGCATGCGAAGCGTTCAGGTGCATCGTTCCTTTCGTGCCGGGCACGTAAATCAGATTATGGGTATTGCTGCTAAACTGATAGGGAGTTACCCCCGGCTCCCGGAATGCAGCTTCACTCTGCCCACACAGATCGAAATGCATTTCAACCGTCTCAAAATCACTTTCAAATTGCAGCAGCGTGGTTTGTTTGAGCCGTAGATCGCCGTAGCCGATGTGGATGCCGTCGAGCAGTATTTCCCGGTACGTTCCCCGGCTTGAAGCCAGATCAATGGTGGTAACCCGTTCTATGACAGGCTCATTGGATACCAGCATCGCTCTGTCAACGGTTTGCTCCAGGAGGATTTCTTCCAGATCGCGAAGGTGTATCTTCAGATGCATAAAATTCCTTTTCACGTATGTTTCACTCCGGCTGACGTACCGCCCCCTCTACCCCGAGTCCGTAGTTTTGCCGAAACTACTTACTTATTTAGAATTATTCTACATTACATGGGCAGACTTATTTATTTTCTTGGATTGTTTCTGTTGAATGTTGGCCTAGTGCTAGCTCAGCGGGGGGCTACGATTCGCGGACGGGTGGAAGAGGAAAATGGCCAACCCATCACCGACGTTACCATCGAACTGAAACCCGTCCATCGCGGTAAGACATCTGACGAACAGGGGCGTTTTTCGTTCACCAATATACCCGCCGGCTCTTACGAATTGCAGGCCAGCAGCCTGAACTATCAGTTTGACCACAAGCTAGTTGCGGTTGCCGACGGCCAAACAGTTACGGTTGTGCTGACGGCTACGACCAAAACGTTACAGCTAAGTCCCGTAACCATTACGGCTGAAAAATACGCGAATACGCAGCAGCGGACGGCTCTGTCGGTTTCGTCGCTCAGCAGTCGGCAGATTCAGGAACGCCGGATTCAGGAGATGGGCGATATGCTCATGTCGGTACCTAACCTGATGAGTATGAACGTGGGTTCACCAACATTGACAATGACTTCCATTCGGGGCATAAACACGTTTTCGCAGAATCCGGTCGTCGGGATTTATGTCGATGGCATTCCGATGTTCGACGGGTATTCCAGTTCGGTGCAGATTCAGAATATCGAGCGGGTAGAAGTGCTGAGGGGTCCACAAAGTACGCTCTATGGACGTAATGCCTTGGGTGGGGTAATCAATATCATTACCAGTAAACCGGGCAATATGACCCACGGTTTTGGGGAGCTTACATTAGGTAATTTTAGTCGACAACGCTACGCAGCAGGGTTGTCGGGGCCCCTCGTTAAACACAAATTATTTGCTGGATTTTCAGGGATTTATGATACCCGAAACGGTTTCTTTACGAATCTCTATACGGGCAGAAAGTTTGACAAACCCGAAACCTACAGCGGAAGCCTGAATCTGCGATACCTGGTTTCGGACCGCTTGTCCTTCACGCTTCATTCGCGGGGTGAGTACAACCACATCACCGGAACCTTCCCCTATACCTTTGCGTCGATGGCGGAGCAACAGCCGCTGACGATCAACCAGAACGGTACCAATCGGGAGACGCAAAAGCTGGTGACGACGTCTTTGCAGGCGGTGTATCAACTCAAGGGCATGGAACTGTCGTCGCTGACAGGCCATACGTTTATGAGCGATACATACCAGGATTATGACGTCGATTATTCGCCTGCCGATTTCATGCTTTACGAAATGCCTTTCCAGCCGCAAAACACCCTTACGCAGGAGTTTAAGCTGGTTAGTAATCAGCACGAAAAGCTTCGGTTTACGGCGGGACTGTTTGGCTTTATGGACCGAAAAAAAGCCGAAACCGTTTACCGTTACGGAGCCGATGCAGCTACCTATTATCCGGGGGCACCCTATTCGAGCTTCATCTACTCCGACAAAAAAATACAGGGTCTGGCGGCTTACGTACACGCGACCTACGCGTTGACCAGCAAACTGGATCTGATTGCGGGCTTACGGTATGATTACGAAAACCGGACGCTGACGCATCGAACCGAAATGGCCAAACCGGGCGAAACGCCGACGGTGATCACTCCCGACAAAACCATTGACGGGCATAACGATGCCGTGTCGCCCAAGCTTGGCTTTTCGCTGAAAGCCACTTCCGATCTGATGGTCTACGCCACCTACTCACGCGGCTATCGGTCGGGGGGCTTTAACCAGTATACCGCACGGGCTAACAAGCTGAATTACAAGCCTGAGTTCACCGATAATTTCGAAGTAGGCGTCAAGTCGGAGTGGCTGAATCGTCGCCTGCGAGCCAATCTGGCCCTGTTCTACGTTGCCTGGAAAGATCAGCAGCAAAGCGTGGCCTTCCCCGATCTGATCACGGATAATGTGGGAAAGCTGCAAAACAAGGGCCTCGAACTGGAATTGACCGCCCTCCCCCTGAAAGGACTGGAGGTGAACTACAATCTGGGCATGGTCGATACGAAGTACCAGTCGTTGATTCTATCTGACGGAGCGGGCAAAAACAAAGACTACGCGGGTAACCACCAGATTTTCACTCCCAAACTCAGCACCAGTCTGGCCGCTACGTATCGGCACACGCTGGGCCAGCAAGCCGCTCTCTTCGTGACCCCCGAATGGAAGTATCTGGGCTTGCAGTACATGAACTACTACAACGACCTGATCCAGCAGCCGTTTAGCCTAATTAATCTCAACGCAGGGGTAAAATACGGCCCGGTCGAAATCAGCGTCTGGGGTAAAAATATGGGCGATGTTCGCTACCTGACATTTGCCTATGCCACTACGGTAAAAGCTCAATCGCCTGTCGCACAGGGGGCTCCCCGCACCATAGGCGTTACGTTGAACGCTGGTTTTTAAACGTTGTTTTCGACAGCCGGGCTGTCAAAAAGAAAAATCATTATGGAATTACGGATCACGAATCTTTCCAAGACCTATCCCAATGGGAAACAGGCTCTTAAGCATATTACCCTGACCATTCAAAACGGCATGTTTGGCCTGCTGGGGCAGAACGGAGCGGGTAAATCGACCCTTATGCGGACCATCGCTACGTTGCAGGACGCCGACACGGGCAGCATCTTTCTGGATGATATTGACGTACTGAATCAACCCGCCCGAAATGCGAAAAGTACTCGGTTATCTGCCGCAGGATTTTGGCGTCTATCCCAATGTATCGGCGGAGGAAATGCTCCTCTACATCGCCGAAATGAAAGGCATTACCCACGCAGCCGAGAAGAAAGAATCGGTTGAAACGCTGCTGCATCGGGTGAATCTGTACGAAGTGCGGCACAAAAAGCTCAGCACCTATTCGGGCGGGATGAAACAGCGGTTTGGCATTGCTCAGGCCTTGCTCGGCGAACCCCGCATCGTGATTGTCGATGAGCCGACGGCAGGCCTCGACCCGCTCGAACGCAACCGCTTCTATAATCTGCTCAGCGAAATTGGCGAAAACACCATCGTTATTCTATCGACGCACATTGTAGAAGACGTCAGCACGCTCTGCAACGACATGGCAATCATTGGCAACGGAACGGTGTTGCAGGCCGGTAAACCAACCGATATTGAAACGGCACTGGACGGCTGCCTATGGGAAAAACAGATCGACAAACACCTGCTGGGGCAGTATCAGCAACAGTTCGAGGTGATTTCGAATCGCTTTCACGCGGGTAAACTGATCATTACAGTCTATCAGGAAACCATGCCCGACCCCGGTTTCTGGCGAAAAATACCTACGCTCGAAGACGCCTACTTCAAACGACTGTCGCAAACCACCCCGCAACCCGTTTAAGCCATGTTCAGCACGATTTATCGCTTCGAAGTCCGGCAGCACCTCAAAAAGGTATTTACCTGGGTATTTCTGTTTTTGATGATGGCTCAGGGCGTGTATTACATGCACCATTCCGGTGCGTTTTACAGTGCCGACCGCACCTTTGCCAACGCTCCGGCCATCGTGTATACGGTGCTAGCGGGGATGGGTTACCTGGGATTCATTGTGGCGGGAATTTTCGGAAGTCTGGTTTTGGGAAAAGATCTGGAATACAAAACTGCTTCGTTTCTCTACACCACGCGGGCTACGGAAAATACCTTTTTTGCGGCCCGTTATCTGGGGTCGCTGGTGGTGTTACTACTGTTATATGGCGGCTACCTGTTAGGCATCATGCTGTATAATTACCTCCCCATAGATAATCTAGGTCCGGTGGCGTGGGGTGCTTTTCTGCGGGGTATTCTGCTGATTTTTCTGCCGAACGTTTTTATCATTTATACCCTTTGCTTTGGTATTTCGGTGCTGTTCCGCAATCCGAAGCTGGCTTACATGGTGGCCCTGCTGACGTTGTTATTGATGATTTTCGGCGAAACGACCTTCGACAGTAATCCGCAAACGGTGCTGCTCGACCCAACGGCATTTTCGGTCCTGCACAGCCAGTTGGAGCATTTATCACCCGCCGAGAAAAACAGCTTTAGCCCTGATTTCGCGGGACTTCTGCTTTGGAACCGTGTGATCTGGATAACCCTCGGGATGCTGGCGTTAGGGCTGGCGTGGCGACGGTTTTCATTCCGATCCTTTATCTCCCGAACCGAACCGGTCAGCAAAACCAACCCCGCCGACCATCGCCCAATGGTTGCCGTACGGACTGACTTGCCCACCCGAAAAACCCGCCAGCATTTTTCGCCCGCTTCGGATTGGAACAAGGTGTTTTCGCTGGCCTGGCTGGAGTTCAAAACCACCGTTCGACCGCTGGGCTTCCGAATTTTTCTCACCCTTCTCCTGGTGATGTACGTCGGCTACACCGCCGTCTGGCAGCAACAGTATTACTCAGCCGCCCCAACGCTCCCCGTAACGGTCGAGATCACGTCGGTTACCTTGCCGATGGCGTTTTACATCCTGATGTTCCTGATTGTCAATACGACCGAACTATTATTTAAGAACAGTAGCACCGGATTCTGGCAGATTGGCGACGCCTTACCTGTACCTACGTGGGTGAGTCTACTCTCAAAGATCGCAGCCATGACGGGCGTAGCCTTCCTGATTCTGGTCAGCTTTACCTTGTTCGGGGTGGGCGTACAGGCGGCCAAAGGCTATTACGATTTCGACTGGATGGTGTATGGCGAAGATCTGTTCATCCGTTGGTTACCGAAATACGTCCTCTACATTTTACTAACCGTGTTTGTGGCTGGATTAACGGCCAATCGGTACGCGACCCACTGGATTACCATTCTGTTCCTGCTCTTTAGCCTCATTCTGCACGAAACCGATGTCATCGAGCAGAACCGGTTGAACTTCATGTTTTCGCCGGGCACGAAAATGAACACCGACATGAACGGCAACGGCCTGTTTACCCTGGCTCACGGCTGGTATATGCTGTACTGGTTTTCGCTGGCGGTAAGTCTGTGCCTGGTCGGACTCTGGCTCTGGCAACGCGGTACGCTGACGCCCCTGGGCAAACGGCTGGCCCATCTCAAAAAACAAGTCAGTCCGGTTACGCTGGTTCTTTTTGTGGGTGGGTTGCTTGGCTTTGGATTCTGCGGCCAACGCATTTACCAGGCCGTAAACGTTGACAATCATTTTCAAACAAACGAAGAAGCCCGAACCGAAGCGGCCCTGTATGAAAAAACGTATAGTTCATATCGTTACAGCCCACAACCCACTATTTCCCGTTTCAACCTTCAACTTGATTTTTACCCTGCCGAGCGAAACGTAAGCTACACCACGCAGCTTCATGTGCAGAACCGCACCTTACTGCCGATGGATACCCTTCATGTGGAATGGATGGATTTTTCGGCACTTCGCAGCCTGTCGGTCAACGGCAAGCCACTTTCTTTGCTTCGTCAAGATACAACGCTACGTCATGCCCTATACCGACTGCCTTGGCCTCTTTTGCCCAATGACTCGCTGATTGTTACGGCCGTCGGTACCTTGCAGCATACGGGCTACACCAACGGCGATCCGCAACCGGAGCTAACCTTCAACGGTAGTTTTCTGCCCTCCGGCATCCTGCCTTATTTTGGCTACGATCCGCGTCGCGAACTCAAGGAAAACCAGTATCGCCCCGATTACGGCTTGGCTAAACTGACCCATCGACTACCCGCCCCAACCGACCAACGGGCTTCGCAGCAGCTTTTTGCCTCGACGCAGGCGTTACGTCCCGACTACATCCTGACCATCAGCACGACTGACGACCAACGGATTGTGGCTCCGGGAAAACTGGAAAAGGAATGGCAACAACAAGGGCGACGCTACTATCGGTTTCGGTCGGAGCAGCCGACCGCCTTCGCTTTTCATCTGCTATCGGCTCGCTATGCCGTCAAAAAAGCAACGGATCGGATAGCTGGCAAGCCCGTTGCCATTGAGTTGTATTATCATCTGGGGCACCCCTATAATACCAGCCATCTGTTAACAACCGCCCGACAAGCCCTCGATACGTTGAGTCGGTGGCTGGGGCCTTATCCCTACACGACGCTACGGATCGCCGAACGCCCCCGTTACGATGAAGAACTGTTTGCCGAGGACAACGTACTGGTTTTACCCGAAAATCACGGCTGGATTGCCGACGTACGTTCACCCAGTGATTTGGATTACCTGCACTTTGTCGTTACGCGACTCATCGCCCAGCAGTTTATGCAGCAGGCCAACGTCAGCCGAACGCAGGGCTATCCACTCATTACCCGATCCATTCCATACTATCTGGCCCTGTGTCAGCTTGAGCAAACACACGGTTCCGAAGCGGTTCAGCACCATCTGACCAAAAGCCGCGATCAATACCTGAAAGGTCGGGCGAAGGAGACGAACGAAGAACCCTCGTTGCTGCAATGCGACGAAGAGGCCGACTACGTATTCAATGAAAAGGGAGGAGCTGCCTTGTATGAGTTGAGTAAAACGGTGGGCAAACCCCGACTGAATCGACTCATCGGACAGTTTTTGCAACAGGCCAGGCTGTCGCCAAAGCCAATTCCAGCCACGGTGTTTTATGACCAGCTCCGGGCCTCCGTGGGCAATCGGGCCTTGTTAACCAGACTTTTCGAAGAAAAATAAGCCTTATCCATGATTGAAAAAGAGAAGCAACTGATCCTGAACGGAGCATTAACCACCGTACTGTGGCAATTGGCGTGGCCTGCCGTACTGGCAATGGTTTTATACGGACTGAACAGTTTTCTGGACGGCGTTTTTGTCGGCCAATTGATGAATCAGGACGCTCTGGCTGGCGTTGGCATGGCTTACCCACTGTCGCAAATCACGCTGGGGCTGGGTAGTCTGGTCGGTACGGGAGCGGGCACTGTACTCAGTATCTGGCTGGGAGCCAACGAAAAAGCCAGGCTGAGCCAACTACTGGGCACGGTCAACCTGCTTTGCCTGTTGCTGGCCGTGGTGGTTTGTTTGCCCTTGTATGGGTTGGCCGAACCGCTGGTGCGGGCCTTAGGAGCCCGCGGAGCCGTGCTGGGGTATGGCTCCAGTTATTTTCGGGTAACGATTCTCGGATCGTTTTTCTGGATTCACGGGCTGGCCCTGAACATGATGGTGCGGGGCGAAGGGAAAATGAAAACAGCCGCCTGGATGATTGCCGTAGGTCTGATCGTCGACGTAGCTCTGAAACCCATTTTCATCCAGACGTTCGGCTGGGGCGTAGACGGGGCCGCCTGGGCCACCAACACAGGTATGCTGGTCTACTCGCTGGTGGGGCTCTGGTACTTCGCGACGGGACGTGCTTCGTTTGCCTCCGACTGGAAAACGCTACGGCTGCCGAAAGACCTGCTCGGGTCCATTCTCAAATCGGGCCTGCCGGGCATGATCCTGACGCTGATGACGGTTATTCAAAGCATAGTCGTTCTACACGCCATCACCCACTACGGTACCGACGCCGACTTGCCTTTCTACACCGCCTGCAACCGTATTCTTCTGTTTCTGATGACGCCCATGATTGGCCTGATGCGGGCCCTCCAACCCGTGGTGGGCATGAACTACGGAGCCGGTCGTTATGATCGGGTAAGGCGTTCGTACTGGCTATTTACCGCCTGCGGTGCCGGGTTGATTGTCCCCGTCTGGCTTTTTATGACGCTATTTCCCTTATCGACTATCCACAGCATTCTGCCCGGTATTGCCGTTTCGACGCAGCAACTGACCGATTTTCGGGTGTATCTGGCGGTGCTGCCTTTCCTTCCCATCGTGTTCATGGTTCTGGTTACGTTGCCTTCCATCGAAAAAGCCAAACAGACCTCGCTGATCGCCCTACTCCGGCAGGTGATTTTTTACCTACCCGTGATGCTTTTCTTCCCCCGCTTTTTCGGCGTCCGGGCCATCTACTGGGGCAGCACCCTGATCGACGTTGTGGTTATTTTGATGACGTTGGGGATACTATTGAAGAGTTTTAAAGAGTTGGGGGCAGGGGAAGATCGGGTAATGGTTTCTGAGATTAGTAGCTGATAAGTGCGATACCGTCCGTGGCGTTCGACGATCTGCGATAGGCTTTGGCATTTTCTGACGGCACCATTACCTTTAAGCGATGACCTAATAAGTACTGTATGGGACAGTTATACATCATACAAGCCGTTCTTGTCCACACCATACTTGAAAATCTTACTTTCAGACTTCTTATAACTATTCCATTGACTTTGAAACCAACCGAATTGCAAAAGCAAAATTTTCAATTTTGGGTGCTTCGGGACGTTTAGATAGATAATGGTATTGATAAAGAAAAATGACACCAAGAATAGAAACATCAAATGAAAAGAAATTAGTCGGAAAACGATTGACTATGAGCTTTGCCAACTATAAAATTGGCGAACTTTGGAAAAGCTTTAAGCCAAGACGAAAGGAGATAACCAACCACCTGACAGAAGATCTCATTTCATTGGTTGTTTATCAGCCGACCCATTTTGAGAATTTTAAACCAACTAATGAATTTGAAAGGTGGGCAACTATTGAAGTGTCGGACTTTGACCATGTGCCCAACGAAATGGAAACTTATGTTTTGCCAAGCGGGCTTTACGCGGTTTTTGATTACAAAGGTTTAAGTACAGATAATTCCATTTTTCAATACATTCTTGGAGTGTGGTTACCAAATTCGGACTACGTTTTGGACAACAGGCCACATTTTGAAATTTTAGGCGAGAAATACGACAATAACGACCCGGCATCAGAAGAAGAAATCTGCATACCGATCAGTCCGAAGAGCACTGGCTACTAGCACGTATTCTATGTCAGGCAAAGTCCCTCTTAAAGCGGCAGATACACTCCACCAATAGAAGACCGAATGAACACCGTAGAACTATTTGAAAACGAAAGAGCAACAGGCTACAACCAGTTTGTAGAAACCTGGATACCCAACTATAGTTATTTCCTGGAGCGTTTGCCCAAACTACTCAGCGAAACAAAAGGCAGTGATTTGTTGGTGGTTGGTTGCGGAACGGGGAACGAGATCGAAAAATTTGTCCAGGCACCCAAACGGTGGAACATAACTGGCGTTGACCCCTCGCCGGACATGATCAAACAAGCCAGCGAAAAACTTCAACCCTACGACAACGTAACGCTACGGGAAGGTTTGGTTTCTGATCTTTCCACCGACAAGAAATACGATGCGGCCACGCTTTTGCTGGTTTTACATTTTCTGGACGACAACGGCAATAAACTAAACTTGCTGAAAGACATTGGGGATCGATTGGTTTCGGGAGCACCCTTCGTATTGCTGGACATTACGGGCGACAGAAACCAGATCAAACAAAATCTACAGGTTCTCCGGCTTCTCTTGCCAGACGGTTTAGAGCAGGAACAAGTCAGCAGTCGTCTGAACCGAATAGAAAAGGAACTGTATGCCGTTTCAGAAGAACGGCTCTCGACCTTGTGTCAGGAAGCAGGCTTTGAACCGCCCCTCCGCTTTTTTCAGTCATCCATTTACATAGGCTGGCTAACTAGAAAGAAGTAGATGAAATAGCTATGGCAAATCGAGACCCAGGCCCATTTACCAAACGAGGCTATTAGTCATTTTGAGGGCACCAGAACTATTACTGTAAAGTTTTAGCAGAGCTGCGGGCGTAGCAAAGGGGTAAAAGTCCGGCAATTGAGCTTAACAATTTTTTCCACTAGGCAAGGCAGTAAATTTCTCCGAAGAAGAGATCAAAAAAACACATTAATAGGATTCATTGAAAGTTACTTTTGTTTAGAAAACTGAATTACTGTTTTTATTTGATAGGGATTAATAATTCAAAATGTATTAACTCTTTTTTATAAGTTAAAAAAAGGTTTTACCTACTATTTTTCAACATAAATAATAGGTAAAACCTTTTCAATTTTAAATCACCATAATAGAAAATAAATCATTGGTATAAAAAGGCTATTTGCTCTTACTTTTAAATAGTTACCACCACTTTTCCAACTACCCGGTTTGTTTCTACTTCCAAATGAGCTTCTCTTATTTCTTCAAACGAAAAAGTTTTGTAAATATGAGGCTTTACTACACCCTTTTTTAGAAGGGAAGCGATTGCATCCATGGTGTCTTTTCGAGATTCTACCATGTAAAAAATAAGTTTTACTCCTTTTTTTGATGCTTCTTCAAGTAATTCCTGGGGTATTTCAGGCGAAGGCAAAGTAACTATAACACCGCTGTCTTTGATACTATGTATCGAGTTCATCAACGTTTCTCCGCCTACAGTATCAAGAATAATATCGACATCTTTTACTACTTCTTCAATCTTTTCTTGGGTATAATCGATATGCTTATCTGCACCCATATTGAGTAAAAATTCTTTGTTCTTGGCAGACGAAGTTGCGATAACATAAGCTCCAAGATGTTTGGCAATTTGCACAGCTAAATGCCCTACACCTCCCGAAGCTCCGTGAATCAATACGTTATCGCCTTTTCTTACTTGGGCAACGTCTACCAAGGCCTGATAAGCGGTGGAAGCAACCATTGAAGTAGCTACCGCTTGTTGATGGGTTACATTACCGGGTTTCAATGTCAAATGAGTTGCTGGCGAAGCCACATATTCGGCATAGGCTTTACCGTTTCCGAAAAAATTCACCATTCCAAAAACTTCATCTCCCGGTTTGAAATTTTTCACATTAATTCCTGTTTCACTAACGATACCAGAAATATCCCAACCTAAGATAACGGGTCTGTTTTTTCCAAAAATCCAATCTAAAATACCTTCGTTAGCTCTTGCCTTTACATCTACGGGATTTATACTAATTGCTACTACTTTTACCAAAACCTCGTCGCTTTTGATGATAGGAGTTTCAACTTCTGAGGTCATAAGTTTATCCACACTTCCTGCCTCTTGTAAAATAAATGCTTTCATCGTCTGGTTTTTAATAATTAGTGAGGCAAAACTAATTTACCAGTATACTTGTGACAAGTATGCACTATTTTGTAACCTACGAACTAAAAATATACCAACATTAAAAACCAATTAATTAAATTTACAAATGAGCAAAAAATTTATTAATGAACCTTCCTGTCCAGTTGACTACGCTTTTCGTAGAATTGGCGGGAAATACAAAGGCAGAATACTCTGGTATCTGCATTTAAATACCATCATGCGATACGGTGAGCTCCGAAAATCGCTTTTTGACGTAACACCCAAAATGTTAACGCAAACGCTTAGAGAATTAGAAGATGACGGGCTTATCACTCGGAAAGTGTACCACGAAATCCCGCCCAAAGTGGAATACGCTCTCACTGAAACGGGCGGAGAACTTACCCCATTTATTGAACATTTAAAAGATTGGGGAACGCGTCAATTAAAGAAGGACATTCAATAGAATGTTATTGATCCGTGAATTCATCTTCCCATCCCATCTTTGCCAAACTGGGCCGCCGGGCGGTTTGGCAAAGATGAGATGATCCTGAACAAATCAGGACGATTAATAAATGCATGCTGTCCCTTACCGACTTTACCAATCATTTTACCGGCAACGCTGACGCACTGAACACTCACTACAAAAATGGAAGACCAACTAAGCATATTGATTCAAAAAGCTCAAATCAGCCATTTGCTGACCAACTATTTCGGAGCAATAGATGACAAGAAACTGGATAAAACTACTGTAGAAACTACCTTTACCGAAGACGCAAAAATTTTAAGACCGAACGGTTCAGTCACGACTGGACACGATAACATACTTGATGGACATCGAAAAAGTTTCGCCCGATTTAAAGCGACACATCATGTCATTACAGACTACATCATCGACATTTATGACCACACAGCAACCTTACGAGCCAATTTAACAGCCATGCATTTGTGGGCAGGCGATGATGAAAATTCGCCACTTCATAACAAACACTTCCTTGCTGGGGCAGTATTGACCGCACAAGCTATCAAAATTGGCACTAATTGGAGGATTAGCGAATTGGTAAATCGCAATGTTTGGAGAACTGGTGATGGGATGGCAGAAATGGCAAACTATGAGCGACCTGAAGGCTGACACCGAAAACACGGCTGGCAGCATCGGCTTGACGTTACGCAACTCAACGGCCCACATTCCGTAGGTAGACTTCTGACAAAATACCTTGATCTAACAACAAGAAGCCCCATTTTCTGGGGCTACGATTGACGAGAGCTCTGGTTGTCACCAAGGAATTTCTCCCGTTTCAGGATTATTTTCTTCGCTAAAAAATTTCCCCGTAGGTCCATCCCTATCCATTAATGCATATTTCACAATTCGCTTTCCTGCATCTTCCACACTACCCGGACCTCGGTGACCGTTGAAATCGGTCTTCGTATATCCAGGGCAAACGGCATTTATTTTGAAATTGGTATCTTTCAGTTCGTATGCCAATACAACGGTATACATATTCAAGGCCGCTTTTGAAGAAAGATAAACGACACCTTTGTAGTCATAATACTTGTAAGAAGGGTCGCTGTGTAAGGTAATTGAACCTTGACTTGAACTAACATTGACAATACGAGGTTCAGAAGATTTTTTCAGCAAATCAATAAATGCTTGTGTAACCCTTACTACTCCATAAACATTGACATTGTATGCCTCTTTAAACTGCTCTATAGTTGCATCAAATGCAGATTGCGGATAGCCACCGTAGATTCCGGCATTGTTGATAAGAATATCCAATGATTTTGTTTTCTTGCCTATTTCTATACGGGCTTCTTTTACCGATTCCTCATTTGTTATGTCAAGTTGAATAGCTTCTACATTATTTATCCCTTCCGCTTTCAATTGATCAATGGCTTCTAAACCATTTTCTACTTGGCGACTGCCGAGATAAACATACATTCCTTTTTGAGCAAGTTGCCTTGCTACTTCAAAGCCAATGCCTTTGTTAGCTCCTGTTACTAATGCTGATTTCATTTCTTTGCTTTTAAATTAACAAAGCAAAAGTAGATAGCTATAAAACAGGGAAGCTGGACAAATCCATTTATGATCTTGACGAATCTTGCCGGGCTAAAAACGCACTTACACTTTTCCCCGTGCATTTTTTAAAAAGTCTTGAAAAGTAATCAGGATCATTAAATCCTAGCTCATACGCTACTTCTTTTACAGAAAGATTAGAATAACGTAGTTTCCGCTGGGCTTCTATCATCAAACGGTTTGTAAAAAAATCCTTGGGCGATGTTCCAGAATATTCTTTTACGAGCCGATATAAGCTGTTTGTACTTAAAGCTAATTTCTCAGCAATGGTATGAATAGATGGTTGTTCTACCAAGTGCGTTTCAACCATTAATTTAAACTCAATAAACTTTAACAAATTGGTATTTACAACAGTAACTGGTTCATATTTAAAATACGCACTATTTAATTCTGACAACAGTAAACTCAAGTAGGCTAGTTTTATTTCTGAGTCGGTTGAATGTTTATCTATAGAAAGTATCTGATTTATAATTTCAAAAACTTTCCTTACTCTTCCCCTTGTATGAGCATCAAAATTGATAATTTGTGTGTGTAATGGATTAACTAAAAATGGAAAGTATTGGGGTAACAATGACAAGGTATTTTCATCGAATAATACCTTGAAGTATTTAAGATTACCTGTTATCGTAGGGGGTTCAAAAATTTGATTTGGCATTGCAAAAAGCAATTGGCCACTAGTGACCGTAATGTCCTGTAAGTCTAATTTGTAAGTAACAGAACCGCAGTCTATTAAAACGATAAAATAAGAAGTCAACCTACGAGGTTGGAGAAATTTTTGCTGAATGTCAGAAGCAGGATAAGGATTGTCGTTGGAGTTAATTTTAATCTTCAACTCATCATTCGGTACGTTTTCATATTTTTCGTTTGTTCCTTGCATATGGTCTGCTATTATGACTAGTCATACAAATGGCATTTCGCTACGCTCCCATGGAAATGCTTTGTTTATGTTCCTTTCCCCACATTGCCAGTTGGTTTATGATAGGAATGAGCTGTTGGGCAATAGGCGTAAGCTCGTATTCAACACATGGAGGAACATCTGCATATACGGTACGCGTCACGAGTTTATTTTCTTCCATTTTCCTGAGCTGCAACGTGAGCATCCGTTCGGTGATGTTCGGGATTCTTTTTTTCAGTTCGCCAAAGCGTAGTTTTCCATTGGCAAGATGGCAGCAGATAGCCAGTGTCCATTGTCCACCAATGAGGCTTACGGAATAGATCTCGTCACATTCATCCGTTAAAAGCTGTTTGTTCTGAAAATTGGTAGAGCTTTCTTTGATCTTACTCATCACTAACATTTTTGTATGTACCTTACAATTAGTCGTCAATATACGGAAGTAGCTGTTGCTGATTTTCCTTTGTAAGAAAATTAGTGATATGAACCCCACGGTATTGATTACGGGCACAAGTTCAGGGTTGGGCAAGGAACTGGTGCAACATTTTGCCCATCACAACTGGCAGGTCATCGCTACGAGCCGGAAGCCGAAAGGAATGTGGAAAGATTACGAAAATGTGTCTGAAAAACCACTGGATGTCACCAATGCAGCAAGCGTAACTGCACTTTTTGAGGAGCTGCACCTGTCCGCGTCAACAATTGATCTGGTGATTAATAATGCCGGCAGAGCTGTGTTAGGCTCATTAGAAGACACCACGATAGACGCAGTGCAGCAAATCTTTGAGGTAAATGTGCTGGGCGTGATCAGGATGCTGCAAGCCCTCGTCCCCTACTATAGAAAACGGGGAAAAGGCCGGATTATCAACGTAAGTTCTTTGTCGGGACTGGCCGTTGATATACCACTGGCTTCGGTGTATGCCATGTCCAAATTTGCCTTGGAGGGACTAACGGAGGGAGTTTTCTTTGAGCTGAAAGCATTGGGTATTGATATTCATCTGGTAGAACCGGGCGGTTTCAAGTCTTCCCTGGTTGATAATGCCATCCTGTTTCCGACCGATAAAGACCCGGTCTACGACAGCATAAACGCCAACCTGAGTAAGGTTCTGACAACCAAGTTGACCGATCCGCATTCGCCCCATACGGCAATAACGGATGTTGTGGAGACCATTTATAAACTAGCGATTGGTGAAATTAACGCGTTTCGTAATCCCGTGGGCAGCGATACCGCCGAGATCTTACAGCTTCGCTCCAACCAGACCATTGACGATTACCTTGATGTGATCGGCAGCAAATTTTCTATTGACTAACACGATTACTTCATGAAAACATTGATTATTGTAATCCACCCTGATCTTACGCATTCGGTCATTAATAAAAGGTGGATAGAAGCATTAGAGAAACAACCGGAAAAATATACTATCCATAAACTATACGACACATACCCGGACGAAAAGATTGATGTACGGGCGGAACAACAACGAATAGAGCAATATGATAAAATCATATTTCAATTTCCACTCTATTGGTTCAGTTCGCCACCGCTCCTGAAAAAATGGTTTGACGAGGTATTAATCCGTGGCTGGGCCTACGGAAGCAAAAGCGGCTATAAAATGGCTGGGAAAAGAATTGCGTTGGCCATATCTGCCGGAATAGCTGAAGATGAATTTATGTCAACGAAAAAATATAAATATACGCTGGAAGAACTAACCCGACCTTTTGAACTGACTTTTGACTATGTAAAAGCCGATTACCGGTCTTTCTACGCCTATTATGGGATGGAACACAATGCAACCAAGGAATGGGTAGAGCAGAGCATTCCGGGGTACCTCAGTTTTATCGAAACGTTAGGATAATATAACAAACAGACCATGTACGGGCAATCGCCCGACATGGTCACGAAATAGTTTGTGGCAAGGATCATCATTGTTTTTCCAATTCCGCCAAAACCGCTTCCCCCACCCCTTTCGCCGACTGCGGGTTTTGTCCCGTAACCAGCCGCTGGTCAACGGTCACATGCGGTTGCCAAAGTCCTGATTTTTCAAATAGGGCCCCTCGCTCTTTCAGCTTTTCCTCCAGGAGAAACGGAACCACTTTGTCCAGCTTTACGGCCACTTCTTCTTCATTGGTAAACGCATTGACTTTTTTTCCATCCACCAAGTACTTTCCATTGCTCAACGTAACGTTCACCAGGGCCGATGGCCCGTGACAAACGGCACTTACCACACCGCCGTTTTCGTAAATCTTCCTCCCAATTGCTGCCAGGGCTTCATTTTGGGGAAAATCCCACATCGTGCCGTGTCCGCCGGCGTAGAAAATGGCCACGTAATCTTCAGGTTTTACTTCTGAAGGCGTCAAGGTATGTTCAATTTTGTGGTGATAGTTGGGGTCTTCCCAGAACTTTCGGTTGACGGCATCGTCGAGGTTAAGGCCGTCTACGGGAGCTTTACCACCTTTCGGACTCACAAAATCGATCTCGTAACCCGCAGCATGCAATACGTCCCAGGGATGCGATACTTCGCCCAGATAATAACCGGTGGGCTGTCAGGTGTCGCCTTTCTTGTCGTGGCTCGTAACCACGAATAAAACTTTCTTTTCCATACGTACTGAATGGTTGTTTTGGGCCTGCAAGTGATTTGAAAATGCCAAAACACTGAACGCCGTTAAAACCGCTGAAATGGTGAATCCTTTCATTTTCATTGACCTTACTGACCGAACAAAATTCAGCAAAATGGAAAATTCAGCACAGGAGGTAAATCACAGATTTGGTGTGATTTACATCACACTAACTGCTGGTTCTGATCGTAATCATGGATCTTATGATCCTCATCAATACATCCATTTTTGACCCGTCCAGCCTGTATGTCGAAGAAACTGCTCCCAGGTAAGACTTTGGGGATTCATCTGCCGACTCCATTCCAGGTCGCGGTTTTTGCCAAAATATCCATATTCAACCGCATAGGCAGTCATCCCCAAAATTTCCTGTACTAAAGCCTCGTTTGAACCGAATTCGGGGAAATGACGGAGCATTTCTTCCCGTGAATAAGCAGAGCTATATTCCGCTTTTTGTCCGGTAACTTTAGTAAAGGTTTCCACTAGTTCCTCTGGGGAAATTAGATCACCGATGATGGGTAAGGACTTACCAGAATATTGATCAGGATTGGAAAACATTTCCAAAATAGCAGGTCCGGTTGCCGTAAGCGGATCAACAAACGGTGCACGGAAATCTTTGGGCAGATAGATTGGAAATACAAGTGTATCACCTGTTAACCGGGGCGTATAAAACTCGATCAGGTTGGTGAAAAAGAAAGCCATATAGATGAATGAACTGGTTAAGGGCAGGGTTCGGATATAGGCTTCTACTCGGGCTTTGTCCGTAAAATGGGGAGCGAACAGTTTTCCACCGGATATTTCATCGACGTTTTCCAGGCTGCTGAAAACAATATGCTGTACCCCTGCTTCAACGGCGGCATCGGCCAGCTGTTTGCCCAGCTCAAATTCGTGCGTCGCTGGCGGGGCAATGTTTGGAGTCATCAGGAAAACGCCAGCAGAGCCTCTGAATGCCTGCACAAACTTGTCCTGATAGCCGAGGTCGAGGGGCAAACTGATGAGTTCAACGCCCTTTTCTGCCAATTTGAGTGCCTCCGGCGAATGAATACGGCGGGTAATGCCGCGTACACGGTACCGCCCGCTCTCCAGCAACGCGTGTGCAGCACTCTGTCCCTGTTTTCCCAAAACCCCAACGACCGTAATGAGCGGCTTGTCATCTGGTTCCTGCAAGCCTGTTACGTTTGACTCCATTGCTCTAGTTTCCATTTAAACTATAATTAGTATAGTTGCGAAACTATTTTGAGCACCCTACTTTTACAATATCTATCGAAATGGATAGGTGCAAAAAAGGATACGTAATGAAAACAGAATGTATTGGTGATTATGTGAAACTGAACGAGAAAACCTATCCCTGTACGGTTAGTCTCACGATGGATTTGGTGGGGGGAAAATGGAAAGCAGTTATCTTATACCATTTGCGGAACGAACCCAAACGATATAGTGAACTTCGTAAGGAAATACCCTCTGTTACCGAAATGACCCTAAGTTTACAGTTAAAACAACTCGAGAAAGACGGGTTACTATCCAGGAAAGTCTATGGCCAAAAACCACCGGTCAAGGTTGTTTATAGCCTGACTGATTTCGGGAAATCGTTTACTCCCGTTTTGGAAGCCATTACGGAATGGGGCAATAAGGTGGTCAGCGAAAAAGGCGAGTTTTTGAGCAAGTAATTTAAGACGAAGTACGAAGCCTGCTCAGGGTTTCCCTCGAAACCCCGAGGTAAGAAGCGATATACGATTTGGGAACCCGCTGGAAAAGTGAGGGGTAACTTTTGAGCATCTGCTCATACCGTTCCCTGGCAGAGCTGGTGAGCAGCGACAAAATCCGGCGTTGTAAGGCTACGTATCCGGCATTGGATTTCCGGCGGAAGAAATGTTCCATTTGATGCAGTTCCGCACAGATTTTATCCCGGTTGTGCAAGGAAAGGCACAGGACTTCCACATTTTCGATGCAGTCAATCGTCAGCGTGGCGGTCGCTTCGTTAAAGTAGGCCTGATAATCCGTAATCCACCAGTCTTCCCAGGCAAATTGCATGATGTGTTCTTTTCCATCATCAGGGTTGACGAAATACGCTTTCAAAAGGCCGGAAACCACGAAATAATCATTGACCACGTCATCCCCTTCCTGCACCAGAAATTGATGTTTTTTGAGCTTTTTTGTTTGAAAATGCGATAATACATAGTCAAACTCTTTATCGCTGATGGGAGTAATCGCTTCGATGTGCCGGCGTAAAATGTGGCTCACTGTAAATGATGGATTGAAGATTCAAATTGCAAAATTTACCAATTCAAATGTATCGACTTACTATTTAATTCATTACTTAGTTTATCTTTAATCTTCTTCTAAAACCTTAATAAAATACGCTCCGGTCTGTAGAAAATTATAATTTAGAATATATTGGAGAATTGCAATAAGCTGGTAGTCAGGCCAACTTTGTAGCGACCAAGCAACAAACGTATGACTTCTCAGTGGCAAGCACTTACCGACTACTAGTGGGCTGCTATTTCGGCTTATTGCAATTCCCCAACATACTCTCAACTTTTCTGACGAAAGTCATCTGAATAAATTTTTCAAAAAATATAAAAAATATCAGCCTGACTCAGTACAGGAAAAACAGTTTGTTTAGTTAATTTAAGACGACAGCGAAACAGACAATGAATAATTCAGAAACATCAGTAATTAAGAGTGTGAAAATTATAACCTATAAAGTGACCAAGATGTTATAATTTTGGTGAGTAAATAATTTATATCAAAAGAAAAAACAAAGAAAATGATTTCTTATCGACAATCAGACGAAAATGACTTTGAATTGACATTTAGAATTAAAACAAATTCTACGAGACAACTTGTGGAGAAAATTTGGGGGTGGGACAATACTGTACAGCTTGAGTTTCATAAAAGACAATTTGACCCTAATAAAATTAAAATAATAATTAACGAAAATCACGAGGTTGGTTACATTTCAACTTTGGTTAACGATTATAGTATATTTATTGAAAGTATTCTCATCGAAACATCTTTTCAAGGTAAAAAAATTGGAACTAAAGTTCTTCTCGATGTTATTAAAACTGCAATAGAACAGAAAAAAAATATTGAACTACAGGTTTTTAAAATTAATGATAGAGCTAAAAAACTCTACGAAAGCTTAAACTTTCAAACCGTTGGACAGACGGAATTACATTATAAGATGAGATATGAAGTAAAAGCCGAGTTTAGAGATACCAATATTTTAATTTAGCACTTCAGCCCAGCTTTTACCAAAGCAGTTTTCCGTTTGAAATAGTCCCGAGAGTGCGGTTTTCTTTCCTAACCTCACTCGTGGCCTAAATAGTCTTTTGTTTTTCTAACCGTAGCGTAGAAATAATTCAATCCTGCTAAAAATGCGGTCTGAACATCTTTCGCTTTTACAGGTATTTCGTTTACTTCAAGATCTTTTGTTGCACAGGCATCTGCAATAACCTCAATGGTATAACCTAGATCTTTTGCAGCCCTTACGGTGGCATCCACGCACATATGGGTCATCATCCCCGCTATGACCAAATGATTAATATCGTTCTCTTTCAAATACACCAACAATTCGGTTTCCCGAAAACTATTTGGATAATGCTTAACGATTACTTTTTCGTTTTCAAGGGGCTTGACCTGTTCGTGGATTTCTGCTCCGAATGTGTCAGGGAGAAAAAAGGTGGAGCCTGCTCTTGTTGATACATGCTGAATATGTACGACAAGATCATTTTTCTTTCTAAAGCTGGTCAGGATTTCCCTGGCCCGAAGGCTTGCCTGTTCGCTTCCGACAAGCTCATTGGCTCCGTTGGGGAAATAATCATTCTGAATATCAATTAAAATTAAAGCTGCTTTCATGGGCTTGTTCTATACGTTTGTAGGAAAGGCTGTAAATAGTGTGATAAAAATGTTAACTAGTTCATCTTATCATCCATGTTCTTCGGTAATATTTTCGATAAGGATAAAGATAAAAAAATAGATTTCTACCTCTGAATCTAAATTCTACCAAAATATCGAACAAAACACATTCGGACTACTCTTTTAGAACCGCGATTTTTTCGGAAAATTGAACGATATTTTTGAGTTAACAATTTAGGATGGACGTAGACTTATCGATACGCGACGCCCTTCGCTATAGGCTTAAACCTGAAAATATAAAACGGTGCTTTTACCAAATTTTTACCTTTATTGAAAATCGCTCCCAAATGAACCTGTGCCGCCGAAACGTACATATAACCATCTGCCGTATTATAGCTTATGCCGTCTGGCCAAAGTAAGTTTTCATCAGTAACGATTGGGTGTATGCTTTTGTCTTTGGCCAGAATAACCGCTACGCTATTGGTTTCCATTGCTGTTACATATAAATTCCCTGCCTCATCAATGCTTAAGCCCCCATTATTGGGTTTCGCTGAATAGATTTCTATTTTTTGATCTAATTCTTTTTCAGGTAGGCTTTCGTTCAATAAATCGGCCATTCTTACACGATATAGCTTACTGCCGTTCAATGGGGCATAATACAGCCATTCAAAATTTTTATCCACGGTAATACCGTCACAACCTACTAAAATATTTTTACCGTTTATTCCCAAAGGTTTTCCTTTGATTATTGTGGGTTTATGTTCGGGTAAAGTAGTCCTTGTCCCTTCCAATAACCTTCTGGTTTTACCGGTTTTCATATCCACCACAATTAAAGCTGCGGTGCTGCCGTTGCCGCCATTTCCAATGCCTTCGTCCGCAATCACAAAAACATGGTGTCTGGTATCCACCACCAGATCATTGGGTTGCGAAGTCGGAACAACCGACGTTTCGGGCAGGTAATAAATTCGCTCCAATTGATCAGTAATGGTATTCCAGCCCACAATTTTTGGCGTGATAGCATTTCTATACCCCATGTCCAACATCCAGACTATACCGTTTTCATCGTTACGAATGCCTAAAACACTGCTCAGGAAATGGTCGTCTGTCTGTCTGGGCGTGTTCCATTTTTCATTTGGAAACGGAGTGGTTGTCTTACTTTTAGCATCATATCGCACTACTCTGAAAGCAGGATTAAAAAAGGGATGGTGGCTATATACCAAATCGCCCGCATAAGTGAAAGCAATGTTTCCTACAGATTGATCAACCGTGGTAAAGACCTCATAATTGACCGTTTGCGAAGAAGCATCTGCCCCTATCAGCACGCTAAGAGCTAACACATACTTCTTCACGTTTTTAAATAGATTGAATGATCTGGTCTAAAGGCAAACGCGATTTCGGATTCAGCGATGGCTGGTTACTGTCTTCGGGATTTCTGTAACCCACAGCAACGGAAAACAACGTTTTGTAACCGTTCAGTTGAAGTATCTTGTCGTATTCTTCATTTTGAATACCCTCCATCGGGGTACTGTCAATTTCCATACTGGCACAGGCCGATAGGAAAAAGCCGAGCGAAAGATAGACCTGATGCTGTAGCCAGGATCTAATTTCCGTTTCGGGTAATGGTTTCAGGAAATTGTTGTAGTAATTGACCGAACCTACCGGCAAATTTTCATTAATCTGCTGCTCAAATTTTTCAATAGCATCGATTGCGGTAAATACAACCAGATGGCTTGCGTCCTTAATTCGTTGGGCGTTCCAGTACGAAGCATCGGCCAGTTCATTTTTTGTTTTTTCGTCTTCAATAAAAAAGACTTTCCACGGTTGACTATTAATAGATGACGGGCTTAACCGTAAAATTTCTTTTAACTGCTGCACGTTACTGTCCGAAATTTTCTGGTTCGGATCATAATTTTTGGTGGTGTACCTGGTTTTGGCAAGGTCTAAAAAATGCATTGTTTTCGATTTTTGATTTAACTATACTTTTTATAGTTGCAAAACTAAGTATAGTGTCATACCTTCGCAATAATGGTCAAAAACGATAGTAACTGATGTATTGTATAGACGATAAGGAATTCCCTTGTACTACCAGCCTGACAATGAAATACATAGGCGGCAAATGGAAAGCAGTAATCCTGATTCACTTAATCGAAAAAAAACGATATAGTGAGCTAAGAAAAGCATGTAAGGTGATTACAGAGCGGACCTTAAGCCTGCAACTCAAAGAAATGGAAGAAGACGGTTTGGTTAAACGGACGGTCCATACCGGCAAACCGCCCTTAAAAGTAGAATATGAACTGACCGATTTCGGCAAAACGCTTATCCCCTTGCTCGAAGCCGTAGCACGCTGGGGCAGGGAAACCGCCGAGAGAAACAAGCGGATAAAGGTTGTGGAATAAACCGCTGATCCGGTAACAAACACCTTGGAGCTGTTCGAAAACGATTGGTTACGATCCTCATTTCACTCTGGCTTTCAGCCTGCTGAGCGTTTCCTGCGAAATATTGAGGTAAGAGGCTACTAGTTTATTGGAAAGACGTCTGACGATGACTGGATTCTCGGCCAGTAACAGCCGATACTTTTCGGCGGCATCCTGAATCAGAAAAGACATCAGCCGTTTGGTGTTGTTCACATACGCCTTCTCCAGATAGTAGCGATAAAATTTCTCCCACTGCGGAATTGTATCCAGTAATTGATGGAAATCTGTATGGCTAATGTAAAGCAGTTCCGTGGGTTCAACCGCCTGTATGAATTCTTCGGAAGGTTCGCTGGTAATAAAACTGACCAGAGCCGTGGCAAATTGGTTCTCGAAAGCAAAATAGCGGGTGGCTTCCTGTCCTTTTTCGTCGATGAAGCACACGCGTAAACAACCTTTGCCAACGAAGTAGGTCCGCTGGCTGGTTTGTCCGTGGGTTACCACGAGTTCGTTTTTGGTTAGGGTCAGGGGCTTGAAATACGAGAGAATCGTCCTTAGTTCCTCTTCATTGACCTTGATCTGACTGGTAATGTACTGACTTAGTTGTTCGTGCATTCACTCCGTGTTACTTAAGTTACCATTTGTTCGTTACTTTTTCCGCGAGTTTACGGGCGTTAGGAATAATCAGGAAGGCAGCTCCATACGCCACGGGGAGCATGACACTCCAAGCCTTTAGAAACTTCATGCCCCAATCGGGACCAAAGCCATAGTTACGCATCAGGCCGACAAACGCCATGATCAGCGTCATCGGGATCACCACAAACAGGGTGTTGATGTACTTGAAATAATTCTTCATGGGACCAACGTTTTCGATAATTGACCCTGCAAAAGTGCCGAAGTCCGCCCGCGGAAACCTTGATGTAGATCAAAAAAGAAACAGACTGTAACGTTTCTTCTAATTACGCTAGATTGAAGCCGACAGACATCATTTGCCCGCTAGCTGTGGGGAATCAAAAAAGGGAATCGGTGCATCCTACCCAGATTCCTAAACCCGTACTACCTACCGAAAACAGTCGGCATGATGGGTAATCGTTCGCGGTGAGCTTGCTAACGCAATCGCTTTGTACTTGCTTTTGAAATTAGCATTGAAATTGTTGAGATAAAGGACATACCTCTATTCATGACTTCCCAGTATTATTTTTTAATTTTTTACGATAGGGAAGTATTCAGCAAATTGGATTGAAACCGGCCCGGCCCGCATGGGCCAAGCCTTTTCCTTCTTCGTCAGTTCAAAGAAATGAGTGATTATGCCCCCATCGGTTTGTATGCTCAGGGAAGGTTACCTTCAGTATCCGAGTCGTAACTGTATAGACCGTTTTGCTTCAACGTCGTATTACTGACAGGCATCGTAAATTTTGCCGTCGTACTTGTACGTAATGGCGTAGGCGGAACCCGCCGTCTGGGGCATATCTTATATATATTTTCGCCCTTATGAAAACTGCCCACTCCCCGCAGCCAACAGTGCAATCCGCTCATCATCCTCCACAGAAGCACCCGCAACGCCCAACGCTCCGATAACCTTACCGTCTTTTAGCAGCGTTACACCGCCACCGAAACTGATCATTCCGCCATTGGTATTTTCGATGCTGTAAATGGGCTGTCCCGGCTGTGCGATTTTGCCAAACTCATGGGAATTGAAACCGAAGAGTGCTGCCGTTCTCGCTTTCTTGATAGACACTTCAACCGGGCCTGTTACCGAATGATCCATTTTCTTGAGAGCGATCAGTACTCCGTCTTTGTTCACCACGGAAGCGACGATGGCAAAATCACCCTTTAAAGCCTCTCCAATCGCTCTGTCTATCAGCATGTTCGCCGTTTCTAGACTGATATTGCTGGTCTGAAATGTTGTCATTGTAGGATGTTTTTAAAGTTAGATAATGCTAGTTACGATACCACCCTCTACCCGAAGATTGCTTCCGTTGATGGCCCCGCTGTTTTCATCCGCCAGAAAGACTGCGGCATTCCCAATTTCTTCGGGGCGTATCAGCCTGCCGATAATGGAAGTGGGTCGGCTTGCCATAAATTTTCTTTCTGCCTCTTTTAAATCGGGGCTGTAACGTTCGGTAATGAATTTTTCGGTTCCGGTGGTCAGCGTAGGGCCGGGAAGAATGCAGTTGACGGTGACTTCCGTATTTTTGGTCAGCTCTGCCAGGTTACGGGAAAGGCTGAGCAGCATGGTCTTTGCCACGCAGTAATGGATTTTCTCGCTGTCGGGATTGATCGCAGACTCGGATGAAATAAAGATGAGCCTGCCTTTTTTCTTGTCCAGCATCTTCCGGAAATAGACTTGGGAAAGCTGCATGCCGATCATAAAATTGAGGTCTATCATCTTTTGCCAATGGACTTCCTGCAAGTCAAAGAAATCTATGTTTTCGTAATAACCCACGTTATTGACCAATACGTCCGTTTCGGGAACCTGTGTATACAGGTATTCCTTACCTTCCGGGGTTGATAAATCGGTGGCGACCGTTTGGATGCCCAATGCCGGATTTAAGGCGATAAATTCGGCTTGGGTCTGCTGCAACTGTTCATTATTACGGTCTACGATAACCAGCTCGTACTCTTTCTGAGCAAATACAGCGGCAATTCCTTTGCCTATACCTCCAGCTGCTCCCGTGACAATCACTTTTCTTTTCATTTTCCAACTTTTTAGGGAGCAAATCTGTATTAATTTTGAACTAATTAAGAGACAATCGATATAAAATCTCTATTTATTCACCAATATTGAATAATTATGATTCAATCGGTAAAAAGAACATTTGAGATATTGCATTATATTGCTACCAACGGTAATCTGGTAAGACTGAACGATATAGCGGAAGCTGTCGGCTTACAAAATACGACCGTACACAATTTCCTGAATACCCTGAAAGAACTGGGCTATGTGGAGCAGGACGAACGTTCGCCCCGTTATCGGATTACGCCCAAAATCAGCGAACTGTACCTTCCCGATAAATCGCTGTACCAGATCAAAAGGGAGCTGAAACCGCTTATCGAAAAATTAAGTGCAGATACGGATGAAACCGCCTATTTAGCGGTTCAGTTGGGAAGCCATTTCCGGTATGAATACAAATGTGAACCCAACAAATCTGTACGCATCTCCCTGGAACTGGGTAGGGAATTTGAAATGAAGCACACCGCAATCGGCAAGGTATTTATGGCGTATTCGCCACATCTTTCCAGGGTTTTCCTGGAAGAAATGTACGATGGAAATATGGCGGCTTTCCAGGAGGAGCTGATGAGCATCAGAAAAAATGGCTATGCCCTCGATTTTGAAGAATACGAGAAAGAGTTAAACTGCGTGGCTGTGCCTTATCTGTGTAAAGGACGTATTCTGGCTGTGATAGGCGTGGCAGGCCCAACATACCGGTTCCATCAGGGAGAAATGATAAAGACCTGCGAGCGAATTAAAATACTCCTGGGATAACTTTGGCCTTTCTGCCTTACTGTATATGGTAAAGATTTACACCCGCTCTCGCAATGCTTCATACTTTTGCTCTTTGGCAATGGTGATGATGAGCCGGCCATTTTTGCAGGCAATGTCCACCATATAGCCTATTTGAAAGCTGCTATCCTGTAGCCATTTGCCACTCAGCCGCAATAGTGAAATAATGTTGCCATATTGCTATGGACTCTGCTGAACGCTTTATAAAATACCGGCCTGTGCGTGATGAGTTTAGTAATCTGGGGACTTGCGGTTTGCACAGTTTATTTTTTTGTTGATACAAAGCAACAGCGACCATGCTTTGCAACCTACACACCGGTCGTGTATTTTACCAAAAGCCTGTGTAAATTACCACAGATTTCGCCCGGTACATGTGCCACAAGTTAATTACGTTTACTCTATAAATAATCTATCAGAACACCTCATCACGGATGAAACGTAAGACGCATGTGTGACGTAATGGGCATAAAGCAAGATGTTCTGGCACACGATCTGGGCACGAGCCAGCAATACGGATTGCTGCTGGCGAAGGAGATCCTGGCAGATACGCTGATCTGGTCTACCAGCGTGATACTCGGTATGCTGGAAGGAATGATAAAGAATAGGCCGGATGAGGGGTTAGTGAATTTTTTTAGACACGTTTGAGAACTAAACTGTGAATGCACCAATCATAATTGCACATTCAGTCCGCTCGATAAGTTGATGGAAACCATTGAAGAGAATAAGAAGCTTTATGAACGGTTGTTGGCTGCTGGGCAGGAGAAGGTGGAGCTATTGATAATAGTTGGTGGAGAGAAAGTAATATAACAAGAGCTACACAACTCACAATTGAAAATGAATGAATGATAAAAACTTTATATAATTGCAGGTTGCAATGGGGCAGGAAAGACGACTGCTTCATTTACGATTTTACCTGAAATTTTAGACTGTAAAGAATTTGTCAATGCCGATGAGATTGCAAAAGGCCTGTCTCCATTTCAACCGGAAAAGGTTTCTTTTGAAGCCGGGCGAATAATGTTGAACAGGATAAATGAGCTATTATCTGAAGGCGAAAGCTTTGCGTTTGAAACAACATTATCAACCAGGAGTTATAAAAGCAAAATTGTGGAGGCAAAAGAAAATGGTTATCGTGTAACCCTGTTGTTCTTTTGGCTTCAAAATATTGAATTGGCTAAGGAGCGTGTAAAAATAAGAGTGTCTGAAGGTGGACATAATATTGACCCTGAAGTAATCGAAAGAAGATACATAAAAGGCATTAAGAACTTGTTTGACCTTTATCTCCCAATTGTTGACGGGGCTTTGATTTTTGACAATTCGGAGGGCAGACACGATCTTTTAGCCGATATGACAATTGATGGTCTACTCAACATTATGAACCAAGATAAATTCACCATTTTAAAGAATTATTATGACAACAATTGAAATACAGCTTGAAGAAAAAAATAAAATTCTCAAAGGGCTTGAAAAGGCATACGAAAAACTGATTGAATTTAAAAAGCAAAAGAATACGGAGCTTGTAATATTGCAAGGCAATAAAATTGTAAAGATCAAGCCTCAATAAATACATTCAATTTCCATTTGTTCGAAGTATTCCGTAGCACACTTCGAACTTTTGATAGAACATTGTTTGCAACGGTATTCTGGAAATCACAAGTAAAAGAAACAGTACTTATGACTTTTTATTTTTTTGCAAGTAAGTGCCCTTGGGTCAGACGTTGAACAACCTAGCAATTTCGGTCTTTCTACCTTACCCTATTACTGTATATGGTTAAATATTTGCATCGAACAAACTACCAAAGAACCAATTTCCCCTTTCAAATCATTCAATAAAGACAATCCTTTTTCAGCTAAACCGTTGGTAAAGAATAAAATTTTTACGCAATAAAAACTTTATTCTTTAAAAAGTCTATAATCTCCTGCTGGGCAACTTTAGCTGCTTTTTCTACGGACGTTTGTAGTAAAAAGGCGTGGCGTGTGTTGTGGGTGAAAGGAGTAGGTTACAGCAACCGATGCCGTCAGCATCTTTTCGAATAACTGTCTTCCGTCATCACGCAAGGGATCTTCATCAGAAGCAATGATTAAGGTCGGGGGATAATGCTCAAAATTATTTTTCAGAACAGATGCAAGACGGTTTTCACCAGTAGCAGCGTCTCCAAGATATCTGTCCCAGAGCCATTTCATCAGGTCTTTTGTGAGCCCATAGCCATCAGCAAATTGCTGATAAGATGACGTTTCAAAATCATAGTTCAAGGGCGGATAGGCAACCGCTATGCCTTTCAGCATCCTGTTGTTTTCTTTTGCTTTTTGAGCTAATGCCAAAGCAAGATTCCCACCGGAACTATCCCCGCAAACCGCAATATTCCGGGCATCGGCATTAATGGCTTTGGCGTTATCCAATATCCATTGAAAAGCAGTGAAAGCATCATCCACCGCAGCCGGGAATACATGCTCCGGTGCAAGACGATAATCTACGGCAATGACCATAAAACTACCATCCGAAGCCAAACGCCTGCAAACATCATCATGCGTATCTAAATCTCCTCGTAACCAACCTCCACCGTGCAAAAAAATAAGTACCGGTAGTGCATATACGGCTTCGTTATTTCTGTAAATCCTGACTTGCAACGTTTCATCAATAGACTGATTGACAACAAGGTTTATCGGAACCTGTTCTTTTGTTGCCCATTGACGGGCCGCATCCACCAATGCCTTCCGGGATTCTGTTACGTTCAACTTTTCCATAATTTAGTTGTCTGTGGTACCATTTTGTGCAAATTTGCTCACGAGGTACGTAAAAAGTCATCACACACTTTTTTGTGCT
The DNA here is from genome assembly GCF_031453245.1 of Siphonobacter sp. SORGH_AS_0500. Classification (NCBI taxonomy): domain Bacteria; kingdom Pseudomonadati; phylum Bacteroidota; class Cytophagia; order Cytophagales; family Cytophagaceae; genus Siphonobacter; species Siphonobacter sp. SORGH_AS_0500. The sequence goes on along the minus strand of NZ_JAVIYT010000001.1, from coordinate 334,665 downwards.
ATACTTACTCTTAGGGAAGCGTTGAAAAGTTATCGATATGCCAGAGTTCAAGCACGACGGAAAACTGTATTACAACCCCATAGAGTTTGCCTTATCTCATATAGGCGGAACGTGGAAAATGCCTATTCTGTGGCGTTTGAGAACCAAGACGATGCGTTATGGTGAACTAAAGAAAGACATTCCGCATATCACCCACAAGATGCTGTCCACCCAACTAAAAGATTTAGAAGCCCATGGATTAATCCAGCGAGAAGTATATGCGGAAGTGCCTCCGAAAGTGGAATATAGCATTACCGAAAAGGGAAAAGAAGCCCTTCCCGTGGTAGAAATGCTTATCAACTATGGTAAAAAACTGATGGGCACATACGAGATTGAATATCCTTAAAAGATGCGAAGGATTGACTCACTAGAACCCCAAAGCCATCATTGCTGATCTTTTCGGGTATCGGCCGTGTTGACCTGTCAGGAAAGTCCGCCATCGCAGGGCAAAATTTTCCCGGTCATATAGTCGTTCTGGGCGAGAAAAAGAATAGCGTATGCAATATCTTCCGGTCTTCCAATTCTGCCGACTGCAATTTGTGAGGCATAGCCTTCAAAAGCCTGTTGCTTACTATCTGCTGGCATAAAATCCCACCAGGGCGTGTCCACTACTCCGGGCGAAACGGCATTGATGCGGACAGGTGCAATTTCTTTGGCAATAATGGGCACCATCATTTCCAACGCCCCATTTACCGAACCAATTCCTGACGTGCCGGGAAACTTTGCAGTAGCGGTAATAGCGGTAACCAGTGTAATGCTTCCTGCCGGATTCATAAACGGAATGGCTGATTTCAAGGTGTTGAGATGCGGCCAGTATTTTTCTTCAAAACCTTTCCGTAAATCGTCCAGCGAAAGTTCCGTAAAGTTTCCCAAGCCTTTGTTGCTGCCTAAAGCGATAACCAAATGGTCGATATTTCCCAGGGATTGAAAAAATGCCTGCAATGCTTCAGGGTTAGTGCTGTCCACCTCGGCAGTTTGTAATCCTTTTGCGGATGCAGATCTCCGTTTCTCTGCATCTCTTCCCGTTACCGTAACGCTTGCACCTTTGTTCAGAAGCAACAACGCGGTGGATAATCCAATACCGGACGTACCTCCGGCAATAACGATTTTTTTGTGCTCTAAAGTCATCATTTTTGCTTTTAAAAGTTGGAACAAAATTGCTACCCCAACCATGCAAAAACATTGACCTGATACGGCCTTTTATATACTCAATTATTCATCTTCCGGAACGTGAGCGGTGTTTCTCCTGTATAGCTTTTGAAGAAACGGTTGAACGAAGCCGGTTCTGAAAAATCAAGTTTATAGGCAATCTCCGCCACTGAATGATCGGTGTACCGTAACAGTGATTTCGCTTCCTGCAAAAGCATTTCCCTGATGGCCTCGGAAGCGGTATGGCCGGAATGTTCTTTTACGGTTTTATTGAGATGATTGGCACTTACACCCAACATTTCCGCATAATCCGACACTTGTCTTTTGGTTAAATAATGTATGGATACCAATTTTCTGAAACGGCTGGCCAACCGGTAACTTTCCGGTTTATCTTCACTTTCATCACTAATAGTTTGCTTTTCGTAGCTTCTTTTTGCCTCTAAAAGCAAGAGATACAGATACATTCGGATGGCCTTCTCCCGACCTGTTTTCGTACTTTGCAGTTCGGCATTCATTTTCATCAACAGCTCAACCATTCCCTCCAGCTCATCGGCTGAAACCTGAAAAACAGGTGTTCCTGAAAGATTGTAGAACGGGAATTCATCTGTTATTTTTATGGATGGAATCAGATCGTTCAGAAAATCAGTATTGAATAGGATATAGTAACCGAACGTATAGGCAGAAAAATTGCTTTTCGAAAAAATCTGGTTAGGAAATGTGAACGCCAGCGTCCGAGGCTTGTTAGGGAAACGGTCCAACCCAATTTGCATGTCCAATGAGCCTTGCACGGTAATACTCACCCTGTAAAAATCAGATTTTAAAGGACCGATAGAACGGATCAGACCTTCGCTGGAATAGATTTCAAAGCCCTCAATCGTTTTAGCTTTTTCAATATGATTGTACCCGAAGGAGGCTAGTCCATCATCTTCCCGATGAACGGATTTAAACTTTTTCAGATCGTATTTTGGAATATCTGTAACCGCTTTTTTCATCACAGACAACTATCAAATTTTCCAGTCCTTAAAATCACTGCTAATTTTTTCTTCACACTCATTCATAATCAGACTAAGGCATACGTTCTTCGGATTATAAAAATGAACTGGAACCCTTCAAGAATAACCCTGATTTACAGTAGTTCAATAAGCAAGAGCAGTTTAGGTATTACCTTGGTTTGTTCATCAATTTTCTATGCTTCCCTCCCCAATTACTCAATTGTGACCAAATAGGCACTAACTCTTTAGCAATACTTGTTAGTTCATAATCGACTCTGGGAGGCACTTCCGCATGTACGGTACGCTTTACCAAACCTTCCTTTTCAAGCTCTCTCAACTGTAGCGTAAGCATTCGTTCTGTAATCCCGTTAATTCTGTCCCGGAGCTCACTGAAACGCAATTTCCCATTTTCAAGCTTGCAAAGAATAAGCAATTTCCATCGCCCGCCAATCATACAAACGGCATAGGTCAAATCACAGCTTTCAACGATGTAGTTTTCGTTCAACAAATTGGTTGACGTTTCTTTTCGCTTACCCATTACTTACAAATTTGTCTGTACCATACAAATAGCTGTATACTATGCAAAAATAGTGGTTGCTCGATAGGTTTGTGGGGTCAATTCAAATAAGTTAATGATGCACAAACAGGTTCTTACTTTCATCGCCAGTCTAGTAATCCTAAGCAGTTCGGCTCAAACGACTTTGTTAGAAAAGAAACTAGACGACTTATCCAATCGACTTATAGCAACCAATGAAGTCGTGGGAATGAATGTGTTGCTAATGAAGGACGGCAACGTTTTATACAATAAAGCCTTTGGTTATGCCGATGTATCCACCAAACAACCCTTACAGACGGATCATATTTTTCGCATCGCATCGCAAACCAAAGCCATCACAAGCCTTGCCGCACTGATGCTTTGGGAAGAGGGAAAATTCTTGTTGGACGACCCCATATCCAAATATATCCCGGCTTTCAAAAATCCCAAAGTACTGGACCAGTTCAATCCCGCCGACAGTAGTTACACGACCGTTCCGGCACAAAGGGAAATCACCATTCGGGATTTGTTCCGCCACACTTCAGGTATAGCCTACCCTGTATTTTCGGGCAATCGCATCATCAATGCCGTGTATGCCAAAGCAGGCATTGGAACTGGCATCGGCAGCAAGGGTATTTTAAAAGATCAAATGTTGTTGCTCGCGAAACAACCCCTATTTCATCAACCGGGAGCATCATTTACCTACGGTTTGAATGATGATGTGCTGGGTTACCTGATAGAGATCTGGAGCGGTATGTCACTGGATACATTTCTTCAATCACGAATTTTTGAGCCGCTGGGAATGAGGGACACATATTTCCATCTCCCCCAATCAAAAGCCAAGCGATTGGTTGGACTGTCGGTAAAAGATAAAGATGGAACATTTAGCGAGGTAAGTGCCCCCATCTATGAGGGCAATGATCCGGCTTATCCATTAGCTGACGGTATTTACCGCTCCGGGGGAGCTGGCTTAGTTTCTACCACGGCTGATTATGCCAAATTTTTGAGCCTCTTCCTCACCAAAGGATACGTAGGCAACAAGCGAGTGATTGGTTCAAAAACGTTAGCACTTCTATTGACTAACCAACTCCCGGATGAGATCAAAAGACCTGCCGGGTTACAATTCGGCCTTGGGGTTGCCCTGGTTACCGACCTCAATAAGTACCTGCAATCCCCTTCTATAGGGTCATTCTATTGGGGTGGTATTTTCAATACCCATTATTGGGTTGATCAGCAGCAGCACCTGATCGGATTGGTCTATACTCAGCAGTACGATGCCTATTCTGAAGATATAGGCCACTTGTTCAAGAATGTCATCTATGCTTCACTAGACGACTGATGCAACATCAATATAGTATACATGCAGCTCAACGTATTGAACTTGAGCCCGTACTCAATAAGCAATGAAAAAATACGCATACATAGGAGCATTGGGGTTTTTAGCGGTTATTACTACCGAATTTGGCATCATCGGTATTTTGCCGCAAGTGGCAGCACATTACCAGATCAGCATTGATACAGCAGGGTATTTATTGGGTGCTTTTGCATTGGTCATCGCCCTTACGGGACCTTTTATGACCTTGCTGGCCTCAGGCTTTGACCGCAGGAAAGTGATGCTGACGGCTATTTTAATTTTTCTCGTTACAGGCGTTGTCTCTTCTTTTTCACCGCCCTTTTGGTTGTTGATGTTCGTCAGGATACTGCCAGCCTTTTTACAGCCGGTTTATATCGCAACGGCTTTATCCGTAGCGGTTTCGCAAGGCAATAAACAGAACGAGAACGAACTGATGAGTATCGTATTCAGTGGTGTCGCCATTGCCATGGTAACCACCGTTCCATTCGCTACGTATATAGCTAGCCGTTTTTCCTGGGAATACTCGTTTATGGTGCAGGCCATGATCAGCGTGGTGGCTTTGCTGGCTATCTATTTCGTACTGCCACCTATGCCCGTAAACCAAAAAAAGTCCTACGGAAGCCAGTTGCAAATACTGACTAAACCAACGTTCATGGTCAGCACTGCGATGAATTTCTTTATGATTTCGGCGTGGTTTTCCACCTATAGTTACTTTGCCGATTACCTGAATAAAGCCAAAGATATGGATGGCACCATGGTTAGTTATATGTTGTTTGTATTTGGCATTATCGGTGTGCTTGCCAACTGGACGGCCGGTAAAATGCTGAATAAGAACATCCCCTATACCGTCGCTTTTTTTCTTTCAGGGACCATCATCGTGCCTATACTGTTGCACGTTTCGGGAGGCAACACGATGGCTACCATCCTGGTAATCGCCTTGTGGGGATTTCTGTATTCGCCAAGTTTTCTGAATGCGTCTACCTACATGATTTCCTCCGCACCGGAAGCCATGGCGTTTGCCAACAGCCTGGCTACGTCATTTGGCAACTTGGGTGTAACCGTGGGAACGACCGTGGGAGGTTGGCTCATTGTTTCTAAAGGGGTGCAGTTCACGCCTTGGATCACCGTTGTATTTGGTATGCTTGCTTTTACAATGATCGTTTTACGCCAATACCTGGAAAGAAGGGAATTGCTTCAACCTAACAAAGTTTCGCCATAAGGCACGGTTTACCGAGATTATACAGAGAAAGCCTACATAGTATTTTTAGGCTTTCCATGAGTGAGCAACGATTATGAATTTTATAATTGAATATTTCCAAACCAGTAATCATCTATAGCTGTCCAGAGTCGACGTCTTATTGGGAGCCGTGCCATTCTATCCCTGCATTTCTTTTCGTATTTCCCTCATCCCTTTGCCAAAATAGTTTTTCATCATTCTGTTAAGATGGCTGCTGTCCGTAAATCCTAAGTCAAGAGCGATTTCCTGTATGGGCGTATCGGTAAATTTTGCTCTTGATTGGGCAATCCGAAGTTTGGACTTTAATACATAATCCTGAAATCGCTCCGAGGCATTGCGTTTAAAGTATTCGCTAAAGTACGTTTCCGCGATGTGGAATTTTTGAGACAAGTACTTGACAGATAATTTTTCAGGGTCAAGAATATTAAAGCTGATGAAGTTGAGTAAATCCGTAAACTTTTGGTCGTTGAACGTTCGTCCATCCCAGGCTCGCTGCTGGATATTCCTGCAAATGACCGCCAGCACAGCAACCAACGTATTCTGGATTACGAATGCGGAGCAGGTTTCTTGCTTATCATACTCATAGCGTATCACCTCTAAAAGCCTTTTCAGTTGTGCTTTCTCTTCAGGATGGTCAATTAGCTCACCGGCAAGATGGGTGTGATTGCCTATAATGAAATTCAATCGGCTAAACCAATGGCTATAATCCACCGTTTTTTTGAGGTCGGCTAAGAAATAATTTCCCGTAAAACGTACAAACAGAAAGCGGGTCTTTTCTTCGATCACGTACGTATGGCACTTCGCAGCAGGTAAAAGAAATATACCGTTTTTCTGATAGGGATATTTGATATAGTTAACACTATGAAGGCCCTTTCCCTCCAGGATGTACGCCAGTTCAAAAAAGTTGTTTTTCCTGTTTCTCTCTTTCCATTCGCTGTATTCGGCAATCTCGATAGCAAACGTATCACTGAGCTGTTTCATAGTATAAAGGTACGCATTTGAACAGCTTTCCTGCCCATATCCCATTAGGATACTGTTTTTCCCCATTTCTTTACGGCTCCGTGAAGGAGGTCTGTTCTAACTTTGTTTCCTACAAAAACAACGCAATGAACTATAAAGAAATAGCCAGGGAAACCATCGGCTACCTCTATCAATCTCACGCGAGCATACGCCGGTCGGGATTAGACAACACGCTAATCGCTCTGGCAGAATTGAGAACCTCACAGCTAAACGGATGCTCGTATTGCTGTAGCTTCCACGCCAATGAGCTTCGCGAAATGGGTGTTTCCCAAAATCTCATCGACAAAATTCCCGGCTACCAGCACTCCGTATCGTTTGACGAAAAGCAGCAGCTTGTACTCCGGTGGACAGATGCGGTCTGTTCCCTTTCTCCTAATCTGGAGAAAATCAAAAACGACCTCGGAAAACTGTTTTCAGAAAAGGAAATCGTGGAGCTGACGGCCAGCATAGCCCTTATGAATGCACTCAACAGGCTTCGTATTACACTGGGAGAAAAATTTTAAACGATTGACAGATGAAAGCCGTACAATTAGATCAGTTTGGGATAAAAAACTTACAAGTAATAGAAATCCCGAAACCAAGTCCCAAGCGTGGTGAAGTTTTGGTAAGGATAAAAGCCGTATCGCTCAATTACCTGGACGTATTATTGACAAGCGGCAATTTTTATAAAGACCTCCCCCCACTGCCCTATACCCCGGCATCCGACGGAGCGGGCACGATCGAGGCCCTAGGCGAAGACGTAAGTACATGGAAAGTAGGCGACCGAGTAGCCGTCCAATATGTGCAGAACTGGGTGAAAGGAGAGTTTCAAAAAGAATACCACACCAGGGTAGCCTGGCAAACGCAAGGCGTTTTGGCCGAATACGTTTGTCTGCCCGAATACGGCATTGTGAAAGCACCCGACAACTTAAGTTTTGAAGAGGTTTCTACATTGCCCATTGCAGCCGTAACGGCCTGGCACGCCCTCATCAATCAGGCCCACCTCCAACCCGGGCAAACCGTACTTACACAAGGTACGGGGGGCGTTTCTATTTTTGCGTTGCAACTGGCCAAGGCAGCCGGAGCCAAAGTAATCGCTACCACCAGCACCCGGGAAAAAGAACGGAAATTGTTGGAACTGGGAGCAGATGCCGTCATCAATTATACTGCACACCCAGAATGGCACCAGGAAGTCCTGCGGCTTAACAACGGCGAGGGTGTAGAGGTTACCCTGGATATTGCAGGGACGAAAACCATAGAACAGTCGTTACTATCACTCAAAGAAAACGGCTTTCTGGCAACTGCCGGATTTATATCAGGGTCGGCATTACCCATTGACATTCACAAGCATTCCATCAATTTGTCTTTTATACGTATCCAAGGACTGGCGACGGGGAGTGCGGAAAGTTTTTCAAAAATGAACCGTGCCATTGAGGTCAACCATATTCATCCCGTTATTGATACCATTTATACCCTGGAAGAGGTCAAAGAAGCCTATCAAAGGATAGAAAAAGGGGATATGGTGGGGAAAATCGTTATTTCAGTATAACAGGCATTCTTCCGGTTTAGCATTGCTGCTATGGTTTGATTCTTCCTGGTAGATTGTCTATTCAATAAAACAAGAAAAGTCTTCATCATATTTAGTTGGAATTACTTCGGTGATGTCATAGTCGGCAATTTCGTTTTGATAGAAAGGGTCTTGTCTGATGATGTCAGTCAAGGTTTCTCTGTCCACATTCCGAACTAAAATAACGCCACCTGTTCTCGGATTTTTTCTGCCGGAAAAAATGAATTTCTTGTCGGCATAATAGTTGTCCAGAAACCGGATATGCGGTTCAATGAATTTTTCTACTTTCGCTAATGTCTTTCTTGTAGGTCAATGAAATTATAAACATATTATAATTTTTTATAGAGTGTTTAGCGTTGTGTCTTGTGGTCATTTGTTACAATGACTACTAGCAGAAAACGCCTTTGCGAAGGAGCGGAAATAGAAGCACAAGCGTTCAATGGAGTACTGTCCTAGTCAACCATTTTCTATTTACTAACTTACAAAAAAGGAAATAGAACGGTTAATAAGGTAATAGAATTCCTGCCACTGATTCTGCACATCCTGTCTCAAAAATTCGGAATCAGTCCGCTTGATACCAACTGCGAAGCAATCATTTAAACCATTTAAAAACGATAGATAAGCTAAACTCTTATTAGCAATAGTTTTATTTCTTCAGTGCTAAAATTATTGTTAATACGCCAATTACGAGACATAAGGGCGAAAAATATTTCGTGTCACTTTCCCCAAACTTTGTGTGCTTAATTTTCTTAAAAAAACCAACATAATTGAAGTCTCCAATTGCTCTTAGCATAAAAATACCCGCAATTATCCAGAGTCCATAGGTAGTAAGCCATTGGGGTAGGCTAAACGTTACCAGTTTCGTTACTATTAAAATAAAAAAACCAAAACCCAGTAAACCAAATGCTACAATTAATGTTGATACGATACCAGGATTTAAAACTTTTATATTGTTGTCCGCTTTGGTAGGAAGCACGGCATCACTTCCCCATTTCCCACCCGCTGCCCAATAGAAATGAATGGAGGAAATACATAAGAAAATTAAAAATAAAAGGAAGGCTATTAGCGTTGTCATATTCAGTTAAAATACAAAATTTCAATTTAAAACCTGCCGTTAAATCTTTTACTTCAGCCCTCCTATTACCAAGCCGATGTGGGCAGATTTCTTTTATTTTGCAATTTTAATTAACAGCTTGGTTAATTCATCCGGAGCGGTGATCATAGCATCGTGTCCTGTATGTAAAGCGTAGTAAGTCCACAAAGAATTGCTTTGAGCTTCTTTGCTTAATTGTTTCAAAACTGGTAACTGTGGATTTGTACAAGCAATGTAAACCAGTGGTATGTTATTTCCGAACGTATGTTTTAATTTTAATTTCTGGCTAAATGTACGGTAAGGCTGTGGAGTTAGTCTTTCATTGACCCATTTGGCTTTTAGCCTATCGGTTACACCAAAGTTTTCTGCCAGGATTGGGGGAACGTTTTGCTTCTTTTCCATTAATGGGTTTAGTTGGTTCTGTGTTTCTTCTGTTTGGATAGAAAGGGCACTTTCACCATTATGGACAATCATGGCATCAAGATAAACTAATTGGCTCAATCGGTTGGGAATGCTATCCGCAACGCCAGCGATTACCGTACCTGAATAACTATGTCCTACTAAAATCACCTGGTATAAATCCTCCATTTCTATGAAGTTAATGATGTCGGTAATATGTGTTTGTAAATCGATAGGTTCGTCAATCAGGTTTTTATGTTCGCCTAAGCCACTAAGTGTTGGTGTGTAAACTTCGTAGCCTTTTTTCCTTAACTCTTTAGTCACGTCTTGCCAGCACCAGCCACCGTGCCAGGCTCCGTGAACTAAAACAAATACAGGTTTTTCCGTTTTATGTTGAGCAAGAACCCTATTTGTTCCTACAATGAACAATAGAATAAGTATTACTAATAAATGTCTCGATACATGCATGATGTTCAGTACTTTTTACTTTTACACCAAAGTAAAGCAGTATCCAACAGGGGGGCAATAACTCACCCTAAAATGAGTTTCAAATCTTTTCTTTATTATGTCAAGTGAAATTAAAATAGGCTCATCCAATATGGATAATCTACAGGTTTTAGCAGAAGCCTGTGATGTCAACGCAGTTTTGGGAACTATTGGGCTTCGTTGGAAAATGCAGATTCTATACTGCATTTCAAAAGATGTTTATCAGTTCAGCAAGTTAAAAAAAGTGTTTCCTACTATTTCGGACCAAATATTAGGCAAAAGAATAAGTGAATTACAACAAGAAAGATTAATAACTAAAATTCAAATTCCTGAAACTGTTCCTCAACAAATTAAATATGAAGTTACAGCCAAAGGAAAAGAACTGTTAAGTATTGTATTGGATTTACACTTTTGGAGTCAGAAATGGACTCGTGAGGAATAATTCTTTTCTAACGTCAACCCTGCCATTTACAGCCATTGAGGCTTATGTCCGTCAGTTTGATGACTTCTTCTATGTACTGCCTGAGTTTATCGTTCATTATGATCGTGTAACAAGTCGCGAAATAAGTATGCATAATTAGCTCTTAAACTCGTTTCTCAGCATCTGCTCTATACACTCTATTTCATTGGCATACAGGGATTTTTTTCTCTGTCCGAAATAAATGGTATTCTCCACATCCACATACCCCTCCCAAAGTTTTATAATGTCACCCGTCTCTATGGCATCCCTGCATAAAAAGTCAGGGAGTATCGCCAACCCCTTTCCACCGGATAAGCACCGGGTGATGGAAAACTTATTAGGCACAATGTAATTGGGTACAAAGTCGGGGCGTTCGTTAAAATTTGCTTCCCAGAATCGGCTAAGCGATTCCATATCAGCCGCGGTACTGTACCATATCTGGCTTTTCAGCCAATCCATCAATGCTTCTCTATCGGAGGATTGAAAGCCGGAAATATCGGTTTGCTTTCCGGAGACAAGCAGGAATTTCTCTGTAGTGAAAGGTTTCAAAACCAGGCTGCTGCAATTGCTGGTCTCTGTTGTTAAAATCAGATCTACCGAACCATGCTCCAATAGCTGTAACAGCTGTTTATTGTTTCCGAATTGCATCATCAGGTTGAAATCCAACGTCGGTATGTACTTTTCAAGAACGTGTTGAAATGTTTCCACGCACATGCCGATGCTGACGGTAGCATTGATGTTTCCGGATTTCTGTTTGAAACGTTGCTCAATTTCCTCCAGACAATTGAGGGCACCGATCATCTGTTTGTACAATAGTTTTCCCTTTTCAGTTGGGATCATCCGTCGTGCAGTACGCTCAAATAACGGAAAGCCGGTGTATGCTTCTAATGCGTTGATATGAAGTCCAACTCCCGGTTGCGATACGAAAAGCTCTTTTGCTGCTCCGCTCATAGTCCCGGTTTCATAAATAGCCCTGAACGTCCTGAACCACTCTAAATTACCCTGCATATCTAATTATTATTATAGTTAAGGCAAATTTAAGTTATTTTTCTTATACAAAGCAGCGGAATAATTTTGGCCGAAAATCAGGATTATCAACCATGAAAATATTTGTCATTAACGGCGGGCAGCATTTTGCCCATTCAGGAGGAAAGTTCAACAGCACATTGGTGGAGCTGGACAAAACATTCTTTACGCCAGAACAAGGCTTTGAGCTTCAAATTACAGACATCAACGAAGATTATGACCTGCTTGAAGAGGTTCAGAAATATGTATGGGCAGATGTAATCATCTATCATTTTCCGGTATGGTGGTTCTCTATGCCCTACCGGCTAAAGGAATATGTGGACAAGGTTTTTACGGCAGGACACCGAAAGGGGATGTTTTACAGCGACGGAAGAAAGGCCGACAATCCCAATATCAATTACGGCACCGGAGGCACGATGCAGGGACGGAAGTATCTGGTAACCACTACCTGGAATGCTCCTGAAACGGCGTTTACATTGCCGGGTGAATTTTTCAACCAGACGAGTGTAGACGATGGCGTTTTATTTGGCTTTCACCGGATGAATGCATTCCTCTCCCTTGAACGTATGGAAGGTATTCATTTTCACGATCTGGAAAAGAACGTTACCCAGGAACGGGTGGACAGTTACCAGGAAAGGTATCACAACCACCTTAAATCTATTTTCCATCCAGACGACAAAAGCGATGATCAGGTTTACATCACCGCCATTGTCAGGGGGCGGCCCGAATACCGTAGCCAGCTAAAAGACATCCTTGGAAATCTTGTTCAGGAAAGCCGCAAGGAAGTTTCCTGCCTCCGGTACGACCTGCACACCACCGTTGATGATCCCGACACGTTTACGTTCTATGAAATATGGAATGATGCCAAGGGCTTAGAGGAGCATAACCACCAGCCGCATGTAAAAGCATTTGCTGCGATAATCGACACCATGCTGGTTGAGCAACCCATTATCCTGCTAACAAAAAAAATAGCATAAAATGAAAGCAGTCGTATTAAACAGTTTTGGGGCGGCAGGTAAAGTATTCGAAACAATAGAATTGCCTGTGCCGGAAATTAATGATGAAGAGGTTCTTATAAAAGTAAAAGCCACATCGGTAAACCCCATTGACTATAAAATAAGAAGCGGGCATTTACCGCACTTGGTCCCTGCCTTTCCGGCAATACTTCACGGGGATGTTTCGGGAATAGTGGAAAAAACGGGAGCTAATGTCACCGCGTTTCAGGCGGGGGATTATGTTTACGGTTGCATCGGTGGCGTAGCAGGAATCGACGGAGCTTTGGCTGAATATACAAAAGCGGATTACAGGTTGTTATCCAAAATGCCCGGCAACCTGAATTTTGCAGCAGCGGCCGCAATCCCCCTGGCAGGAATTACCGCTTACGAAGCGATTTTCCAGAGAGCCAACCTACAGCCCGGCCAGAAAGTACTGGTTTATGGCGGTGTCGGCGGAGTCGGGCACTTGGCCGTTCAGTTTGCCAAGATATCAGGGGCACAAGTATATGCAACGATCTCCAACGAACAGCAAGCTGCAATAGCCAGGGAATTAGGAGCAGATTATACGATTGATTACAAGAAAGAAACCGTTACGTATTTTATAGATAAACATACGGGCGGTAATGGATTTGATGTAGTCTTCGACACCATTGGAAATCAGCATTTAACGAATAGCTTTGAAGCGGTTAAAAGGAAGGGAACTATCGTAACAACCGTGTCCCTGGATACGATTGATCTGTCGCCTATCCATGAAAAAGCACTGGCGTTCCACACGGTGTATATGATCCTGCCTGTTCTTTATAATGATGCAGCAGGAAAACAGGAACATGGCCAAATCTTAAAGCACATCACCGAACTCGTAGAACAGGGGAAAGTAAAGCCCTTGATAGACGATAGACAATTTACGTTGGAGCAGATTGCCGAAGCTCATCATGCTGCAGAAGAATTTAGAAACACAGGCAAAATCGTTGTTTCCATATAAGTTCATCGATGTTATGGTCTGCCTGGTAACCGTATTCCCGCGAAATTGAGCGATGGCCTTGAGGTTACTCATAAATGTCATTGCTACTTTGGGGAAGAATTTTAGCCACATTTGATTTTATACCATTAACCGTAGTGCCTGCCTGCAACAAATCTGCCGTTCCGCTTAGTAGATTGTGCGGAAAAGGTAAGGCCGGGACAGACAATTCATGTAGCCATTGCAATTCTTTGTCGGATAATTTTAATTCTGAAGCCTGAATATTTTGTATCACTTGCTCCATAGTTCTGGCTCCAAGCAAAGTCGAAGTAATTCCTTTTTGGTGCATTACCCAGGCAATGGCAACTGCCGATACAGGTACATTCCTATCGCTTGCAATAGATGCCAATTGGTCGATTATCTGATAGGCTTTTTCGGGTAGTTCGGCACTCATCCGGCTTTCATTTCTGCCACTTAAATGCTGCCCTTTATTTCCTCTTGTGTATTTTCCGCTTAAAATTCCTTCTTTTAGTGGCGACCACGGAATAACACCCAACCCCATTTCCAAAGCCATTGGGATTAACTCATTTTCTACAGAACGTTCCAATAACGAATATTCCAACTGCAAACCAATGAATGCGGACCAACCCCTGAATGTAGCAATCAGTTGAGCTTCTGTGATTTTCCAGGCCGGGGTGTCGGAAATAGCGATGTACCTTATTTTCCCGTCTCGGACCAAATCGTTCAATGTGGATAGCGTTTCCTCAATAGGCGTATGCGGGTCGAAAGCGTGAAGCCAGTAGAGATCAATATAATCAGTTTGCAAGCGTTTTAATGAATGTTCTAACGATTGAATGATACTTTTCCTGCCTGCTCCTCCACCGTTGGCATCATAGGGATACAGATTGCCCCAAAACTTTGTAGAGATGACCAACGCATCTCTGCGGACGGTTTTCTTTGCCAGGAAATCCCCGATAATTTTCTCGGAATGTCCTTTGGTATAGATGTTTGCCGTGTCGATGATGTTGCCACCATGTTGAATATAATAATCCAGTATTTCATGGGCATCCGCAGGATTTGTACCCCAACCCCAATCTTCCCCGAAAGTCATTGTTCCCAATGTAAGCGGGCTAATCCTTAATCCTGATTTTCCTAAAGTTCTATAATCTGTTAAACTCATCGTATGGATTTTAATTATTGATTGAATTTTGACGTTTTTCCAACTGGAACGCTGCCTGCCATTGGGGACATTCCTTTTCCAAAGCACTTGCTTTTCACCGCTTAAGTGCTACTGTAATGCGTGGCTTCTGCGTTGAGGTTTGGGATTGGCACGGATACCCCAATCAACAACTATCAATACGTCCTTTGAACCTGATACCGTGTATTTCACATGATAAGTTTATGGCAAAATTAGCCAGTGCAGCCTCGGGGAAGTATGTGCAATCAGGCAAAGTGTATCGAAAATCAATCAGTAATCACCCCTGGGGATATTGATTTTTTACATTTGCACGATGAAGGAGCCGAACGCAATAGCGGATTTCTATAAATCGAAAAAGCAGAATATTCCTCCCTATTTCCAATGGGGAAATGGTCATTTTGACGTGCTGAAAATTGACACCTTAGAGAAAAGAGCGGAGGCCATTTCGCGGTTGTCGTTTAGCCGGAAAAGCCTCTACAAAATCAAACTTGTAAACGGAAAATGTAAATGCCACTACGCCGACAAGACTATTGAAATCGAAAACTATGCTTTGATTTTCATCAATCCGTTAGTGCCTTTTCTGTTGGAAGAAAACAACGATCCGATTCGGGAATATTTCTGCATCTTCAACGAAGAATTTTTCAACAATTACGGAAATATAAAAACGTATCCTGTTTTCCAAAATGTACAGGAAAATGTTTTTAATTTATCGGAAAGTCAGTATCAGGAATTTGAAAAGATCCTGGACAATATGCAAAATGAACTTTCTTCTGAGTATGACTACAAAATGGACGTCATACGAAACCTGACTTACGATCTTATTCACAAAGCGATGAAAATGAATAAGATACCTGCAAAAGCAAGCGTAAGAAATGGGGCAGACAACAGAATTACCTTATTGTTTGAAGAGTTATTGACACTTCAATTTCCACTGTATACGTCGGCTGATAATATTAAACTGAGGAAGCCCTCCGATTTTGCCAGTCAGCTATCCATATCCACCAATCATCTCAACAAAGCGGTAAAGCACATCCGTAACAAAACCACTTCAGAAATTATTACCGAGCGAATTTTACAGGAAGCCCGTATGCTGCTAAAAGTTACCGATTGGTCTGTATCTGAAATCGCCTATTCGCTGGGTTATGAAACACCGTCAAGGTTTATCTACACTTTCCGGAAAAACGTCGGAATATCTCCGCTAGCTTACAGAAATGAAGCAAAATAAAAAATTACACTTTATTAATGATGTAGTTTTTCTCTGCTTTATCCAATCCTGCACTAACTACTTTGGCTATATTTACGGGCTATCGATATTGAATAACCTAAGCCTTGATAAGTGTACACCATAGTAGTGGAAAACGTATGAATGCACAATCCAAATCATCGCAGATATGACTTATCGAAATTGGTGCTCGCTAGGTATAGAAGCAGGCTATCCGGAATACGTTAGATTATTTTTTGTCATGCTGACCGGTCCGCCGGTGCGGCAGGAAGCATCTTCGCTGGCAACAAAAATAGTTCTCATCCGAAGGTGCTTCGTCAGCATGACAAAAATTCGTTCTATAATAACCTATATTTAAATCCAGTAATGTCTACCGAAAACAGTCGGCATGATCGGCAAAAAACTGGTCTATCGTTCGCGGTGGGCGACCCAGTAGTTTGCTCACACAATCGGTAACCAACGCTTTTTCGCCGTTACGTTGTGCGGTGTCATACGCAATAAAGGTTTCGATCAGAGCGGGAGGCAGGTTTTGCTGCTCCATCTCCCGGCGTGCTTCCTCCAGAGAAACAGGCACATACGCCACTGGCTGTTGAACCACGCTGGAAATCGCTGCGGCAACATCATTATAATTCACAGCTTCGCCACCCGTCAGGAAATAGGTTTTAGCGTAGTGATTTTCCGGCTGTGTCAAACAGTTGAAAGCTACTTCGGCAACGTCCCTTTTGTCTACGTAGGCTCTTTTCCCATCGCCCGTTGATTCGTGGAATTTGCGTTCTTTACGCACGCTTTCGGCCAGATCGCCCAGCCAGTTCTGCATCATGCCGTTAGACCTTAGGATGGTATAGGGAATGTCCGCTTGGGTTAAGGCCGCTTCGACCAGACCATGCATCCGGGGAATAAAGAGCGGAGAGGAAGCATTGGCCTCCCCGGAAGATAATTTAACGAGATGGGCGGCCCCTGCTCTTTGGGCGGCCCGGATCACATTCGTTTGCTCCTGTATAAAATCTGGACTGGGGCCTGAGGTCAGGAAAACGCCACCACCTTCAGCTATGACAGGAATCAGTTGCTCCTCATGGGCCATGTCGGCCTGATGCCATTGCACAAAAGGTAACGGGATGGCTCGTTTCAGGTTACGCGTTACCGCCGTAACGGGTATTTTGGCATCCGAGAACAATTGGATCAAATCAGACCCTATTTTACCAGTAGCTCCAAATACGGTAATTTTTCTAGCTTGCTCCATTTCACTGTTTTTAATTGACCAGTCAAATGTAGGAGCGACCAATAGCCAGAAATTGTACAAACCCGACAGCCGTAATTAGGTCCATTCGGGGAAGTTAACCAATGGACCGTTTGCTCTCGCCAAGAACTCTTTAGGCGTTGCACCCGCAAACTCCCGAAAGTCACGGATGTAATGCGATTGGTCAAAATAGTCGTTTTCGTAAGCGATATAAGTCAGCAATTGGGTAGGCTGCGTATCCAGTAACCGAAGTGCCGACTGAAATCGGTTGATTCGCATGAATCGTTTGGGAGAAAGACCGATATTCGTTTTGATCAGCCGTTCCAGCGAACGTTCGGAGAGGTTTAGTTGCGACTGTGTTTCCTTCAAACTACAGTTATGATTGGCCATCTGCCGGATAAAAGAAGCGACTCTGCCGTCGGCTTTATGATGGTTGCGAATCAGTTGCTGGGTAAGAAAATCGCTCAGCAAGGCTATTTTTTCGTTGGTATCTTCTGAGCTAAGAAGTCTGTCGCACAGGTCATTTTTCAGCACGCTGTCCAATGCGGTATAGCCATCGGTAAGCTCGTGGGCATCCATCCCCCAAATAGCTTTTAAGGCCTGTGGCTGGAAATGCACAAAGATCATATCGTACGTTCCGAAGGCCGTATTTTGCGAATGGGCCGTTGCCGGACCGTGCAGGTATAGATGCGGGAAAGGTTTTCCGTCAATAGTGTAAAAAGAATCCGCCGTTTGCTGAAAGACAAGCCCCGGACAGCCATCCGAAACGATCCTGAAGGTATGCGTCAATGCCTCACTCCGCTGGCTTCGCAATAGCCCAAACCACTGAACATAAGGTTTTAAGTGATCTGCCGGCTCAATTTTTAGGTATTCCATTCTGCCTGATCGTTCGTTAAGCCTGATAACCATGGCCGCTACGTAATCACTCCGTCTTGTGGTATTTTTATTGTTTTCAGCGTATCTGCCTGTGCTTATGGGGTGCTACAAAACTAACTTATTAACGTGGAGACACCCGCTCGTCCGCGATACAATCGTGGACAAACGGGACAATACAAAAAGTAAATCGGCACCGAGTTGCTTCCGTGCCGATTTACTTTTTATGCGAAGCCACTACCTGGCTACAATTGCTGGAAAAATGCCCCCCTTCTACTTCGTCAATTTGAAGAAATGGGTGATCATACCGCCGGCGGCTAGCGTGTTCAGGGACGTTGACTTACCCGTGGCCGGGTCATAACTATACATGCCGTTTTGCTTCAACGATGTGTTGTAGACCGGCATGTAAATTTTGCCGTCGTACTTATACGTAATTGGGTAGGCATAGCCCGCCGTCAGGGGCATATCCGAAATAAACGTTGCCGTTTGGGCATTCAGATCCAGTTTGGCCCAACGCTGATTGGGGTCGTAAAAGGCCAGATTCGAAAGCTCCTGGTATTCCGACGACGTAATCGAATTGGTCGCCAGTTTGGCAATCAGTTCCAGCAAACGGGCCGAGTCCGGTTGACCCGACAGACAGGCGTACATGATGCCATTAGCATCGTAAACCCCACCGAGCAACAGTTGGAACATCAGATTGGGCAAGCCCGTTGCCGTAACAGGGGTAAAGCTATACGACTTGTCGAAATCCGTGCTGCCTGCCGGTATTTTTAAAATCTGAGGTTTAGACCGTTTGGCCGCATTCGGTCCGAGCTGCCCGTCCAGCCCGTATTGCCCCTGCGTGATGATGTAAACATTGCCTGCTTCATCAACAATGCCGTTGTTGGCCCCCCGGGTGAATGGGTAAGTCGCCTGCTCATAGACCGTCGTTTTTTCCCATTTTCGGGTCGTCAGGTTGATGACCTCCACGTACACATTCTGGGCATCATAATACTGGCCGGTTTTGTAGCTGTTGGTGTAGAGTGCCGCAAACAGACGATTATCGCTGGCCCGATACGTCAGATAAGCGTAGTTGTTCAGGTCATTATTCGGGAAGTTCTGGGCCGATGACATATCGATCTGCCCCAGGGATTCCATCGTCGACGGGTTAAACATGAACAATGTGCGGTTACCTCCCGTAGAATAAACCCCCAGTTGATCGTTGATAATGATGACGGCCTGCAAATAATCAACCAGCGGAATACTGGCTACCTCTTCGATAGCACCAGTGGCCTTCACAACGGCCATTTTAGCCAACTTCTTGTCGCTCACCAGCGGAGGACCAAACAGATAATTTTTCCAGGCCGTACGCGGAACAAAGTTCGAATAGCTGGCTTTGGTCGTCAGGTCAACCGATCCCGAAGGCAGCGTCGGGAAGTAACCGGCGTAATACGTCTCGCTAGCCGATGTCTGCGAAATAGAGGCCATTATATAGCCTTCCTCCTGGTATTTGGAATCGGTGCCGGGGGTGGGATCCGCCGGTTTTGAGCACGCCAAAAAGGCTCCCGTAACGAGTACGGCAATGGATAAACGGTTCTTCATGGTTTAATTAAAAATTAGCGATTTCGTAGATGAGTTTGACGTTGACGCTCGTTCCAGCCCTGGGTACCAGGAAGTTGTCGAACAATTCGGCGTTGAAAATATTCAGCACATTGAGTGAGGTAGTCAGCCCGGACTTGAGCAGCTTGTAGGAAACACCGACATCGCTGCGGTGCTGCACCGGTACGTAAGCAGACGGCGTTTTGCGGGGGCTATTGTCGTTACCCACCTGGATGTAATTGAAGGGAGCGATATAATTATAAAACAGGTACGCTCTGAACTCACCGTTCGCGTTGAAGAGGCCCTTTTTTTGCCACGACAACTCCGTATTAGCGAAGAAGTTAGGATTGTTTGGAAAGGCCGCTCCAACCAGAAACTGATTCTCGGTCCCCTTCACTTTGGTGAAGTTTTTCCGCATGAACGTCACGTTCGTCTTAAGCGAAAAGCCTTTGTGATGCGTTAGCACTACGTCGCCTTCCACCCCGATTGTTCGTACTTCATCCGCATTTTCGTACCGCCGGAATACCGTATTTCCCAGAAAAATGACATCGCGTTGTTTGCGATAAAAGCCGTTGAGGGCACTCGCGATTCGGAACGTAGGCGATACGGGACAGTCTACGGTGACGCCTAGATTCAGGTTGTCACTGCTTTCGGGAATGAGATCGGTATTTCGCAGGATGTCGGCTCCGTTGCCTACAAACTGACTGAACTGCGGAATCAGGTAGCCTTTCTCGAACGAGGTTCGCAGAAAGAGAGCGGGACTGATCGTGTATTTCAGGCCCGTATTCCATCCCCAGAAGCTCCCTTTTTTATGAATCAGCTGGAACGTGTAGTTTTCAGCTCCATCCAGTGTATAGTCAAACCGTTTCAGGGCGGTAGTGAACGTGAGCTTCGTAAACTGACCCTCATACTGTAGACCCACGATGTTTTTAGTCAAATGCTGGGGAATCCGTAGGTAATCCTTCTCGGGCGATTCGAGATGATTTTCGCCAGCTATTTTTTGCTTGGCGTACAGATTGGAAACGAGCAGCGTATGGTTTGGGGTTAGCCTCACTGAGGCCGTACTTCGGTTAACCCAACTGTCAGTATAGGTGTCCGAGTAGCCATAACTATACTCGCCAGGATAGCTTCTCCGGCCCACAATAGCCCCGCTCCAGCTATACACATTTCGGGTCGTATCGACATAGTTCATGTGTTCTCGGCTGTAGTTCCCTACGGTGCTGAACCGGACTTTTTCGCCCAGAAAGGCCTTCTCGTATTTCAGCGTCGAAGAAAGATTATTAGCATGGTAGATCGCCTCACCGATGGCGGTACTGGCCACGCGGGCACCATTCATAAGTTCCTTGTAACCACCTGACTGGTTGAGCGTTAACGAAATTTCATCGGCCCAGGGCTTGCTATGAACGCCCACCGTAACGCTGCCAAAAAGCATCTGGTATTTGTCGTGAAAACGCCGGACCTCCTCGGTCTTGTTTTTCTCGAACACCAGGGCCTTCATCCGGTAATCATTCGCCGAATAATTGTAAGCTCCCGACACCGTGATAAAATAGTTTTTTGCATTTGCCAGCCCCAGCGTAAAATCCGCCAGATGGGTGTTGAAGGAACCCACGTTGTAGGAGGCTCGCAGCGAATTGTAGGTTTTCTGTTCCGTAATCAGGTTGATTCCTCCGCCCATGGCATCGGTCCCTACCTCCACCGGTAGTACCCCTTTGTAGACATCAATCCGCTTGACATTGCCCAGGGGCAGGGTGGAAATATCGAAGCGTGGATAGATAAATTCCATCGGTAATCCGTTGATATACACCCGAACAGCCGTTCCTCGAATCCCATTGATTGAAATGTCCGAGGCATCGCCCAAGGAACTCGACCGGCGTATCCGAACGCCCGACAAGCGGTCTACCACATCAGTGAGCAGCACATTCTGGGCAGCCACTTCCTTGATTTGGACACTACTAATCGTAATCGGCTTCGTCTCCTGAATTTTGGTCTGCTTTTCAGCCCTTACGGCCACTTCGTCCAGGTTTTTTGCCGTACTCGTGAGCACGATGGGATCAAGCGTGGTAGACTGCCGGATTGCTACCTCCTGCTCAACCGAATTAAACCCCAGGTGGCTAGTAACCAGCCGATAGTTTCCCGACGCTACGCTGGGAAGCAGAAACTGCCCGGTGCTATCACTCTGCGTAATGTGTTTTGTATTTTTCAAATAAACCGTTACGAACGATAACGGTTTACCCTGCTCATCGCCCACCCGTCCTCGCAGGGAAAAACGCTGGGCAAACAAGGGGTTTACGATTACGACTAAAAACGCCAGGAGTACCAATCGTTTCATAGACACGATTTTGTCAGATAAGTGTAGAATTTTCTCTGCAAAACTATTTGTAATTAATCTAATTAAATATAATTTTGTGAAAAAATTTATGCTGGCACTCTACTTAATTATGTCTGGAACCTACTTGCATTATTCTAAGTCCAAGTACTTTCCAGCAAGTCTGTATCGGTTTACAGCCGCCTGGTCGTCGTGGCTGGCAGCATTACTGATTGCTCTGGCAACGGGCTTACTGATCAGGACCGAAGGTTGGGTTAGCGGGTGCCTGATCGGCCTGTGTGCACTCAGTCTGGCGTTGATGCTGGTGCCGCTCACGGCTGTTTTAGGGAAGACGTATTTTTATAGCCTGATTGGGCTGATGCATGGTTTGGTACTCCTTGACTTGTTTTTCTGATGCCAGCCCGAAAGGAATACCTCTCCACACCGGGCCAGCGAGCCCTGAAACTATCGGCGGGTATCATTGGCGGGTACCTGCTGGCGACGGCCTTTCACCTCCTGCTAGCCGTTGTTACCTCCTTCCGGGAACAAGTGCTGTTATCATCTACCTTCACGTTTTTTCCGAGTTGGGTAGGGCTGATGATCCTGGCTTTTCTGGCTCGAAACGGCTGGAAAATCTGGGGTATTTACTTGATGAGTAGTGTCGTATTCTCTGGAATTATCTATTTCGCCCGATAAACAACGATGAAACTGAACGGATTAGGGAATCGGACGTATAACATTGTTTTCCATACCCATACGGTATCCGGAATCGTAATTAGCGTCGCTTTGTACATCATTTTTTTTGCCGGGGCCTTCACGCTTTTCAGGGATGAATTCTATCAGTGGGAGAATCCTTCGGCCCGTATTCCGATGGCCAAAAGCATGGACTACGACGGTGTTATTCACCAGATCAAACAGCTTCATCCCAACTTCGAAGAAAGCAAGCGAATACGCATCATCCTTCCTACTGAAGAAAAGCCCCTGCTTTCGATTCTTGGAACGCTGGCGAAACCCAAAGGCCAATCGGAATTCGTGGGTTTTCTGTACAATCCCGTTACCCGACAACTCCAATCGACGGATTCTCCGCCGACCACGGTGGGTGAAACCTTATTTCGGCTGCACTATCTGGATCAGGTGCCCTACGTCGGACGCTGGATTGCGGGACTGGTTGCCCTGTTTTTTCTATTTGCCAGCGTAACGGGTGTACTTATTCACTGGCGGAACATCCTGACTAAATTCTACGGTTTTTCACTGAAAGGCTCCCGAAAGCAACTCTGGACGAATGCCCACACGGTTTTCGGCCTGATCGGGCTTCCCTTCCAGCTCATGTACGCCATTACCGGAGCGTTTTATCTGTTACTGATCCTGATTCTTGTACCGGCGGTGATGATCCTGTACGGGGGCGATCAACAAAAAATCTATGGACTCATCCGACCCAATGAAACCGTTCAACTAGCGGAGAAGGCTCCCGTTACGAAGGGGAATCCATCCATCGCCACGATTGTAGACAAGCTCGCGACCGACTACCCAGGCTACACGGCCACGGTTCTGGAAATCAGGAACCTGAACCGGACTGACGCCCTGGCCTCTGCCCGACTCGCGGATCAAACGTCGTTTACGGGCGATGGCCTGGTTGCGGTTTACATGAAAGACGGCCGGAAAGCGGTTGAGGTTCTTCCGGGTCGTAAGACGTACGTTCAATCCGTGGTCGATGGCATTGCCCGACTCCATTTTGCCCGCTTTGGCGGCCTGTTGCTCAAAGGAATCTATTTCCTGCTGGCCCTATTTACCTGCTTCGTCATCATCAGTGGCGTTTTGCTCTGGAAAGAAGCCCGCAACAAGAAAAACTACACTGATCAGCAAAAGCGATTTCACCATCGGGTCACGATGATTTACCTCGCTATTTGCCTGAGTCTGTTTCCGGCCGTTCCGTTGCTATTCATCGCCGAACTGGCCGTGCCGGGTCAACCCGAATCCCATGCCATGCAGGTAAACGCTATGTTCTTTTTGTCCTGGCTGGCTCTGGCCCTGGTCGGACTAGGGCTGAAAACAGAAGCCCGGCAAACCCGCTTGTTTCTGCTGCTAGGTGGCGTTTTTTCAGTATTGGTTCCTATGGCGAATGGCCTTCGAACCGGCGACTGGCTCTGGCGTTCTCTGAACGAAGGCAAGCCGTACATATTTGGAACCGATGTAAGTTGGCTACTGATCGGTATTGCTACACTCCTGATCTATTACGCCACGCGAAGAGCCCAAACCGCCGTATCATCCGAAAAAAATCAATACGAAACGGCATGACGGGCCAAGATTACCCACTTGGTTTCTAATGCCTCAACTCAGGATCTGAATTCGTTTTTTCATCATACAGCTACATCAAATCAGTATCGCCATGAGCAAAACACCTATCACACCTATACAGACTTCGCTGACAGTCAGCCGGAAGGAATACATCACTCCGCATTACATTCGTGTCTTTCTAACAGGAGACGATGTTGTGAAAATAAGCAACACCACCGTGGGCGTCAACAATAAGATCCTGATCCCACCCAAGGGTGTAGAAACCGTCGTTTTCCCTGAGTTCGACTACGAAAAGCGGCAGTGGAAACCGCAACCCGAAGCGGTTCGACCAACCGTACGAACGTATACCCACCGGGGCATTGATCTGGATACAAAAGAAATCTGGATCGATTTTGTCGCTCACGGCGATGAAGGTCCCGCGTCGGGCTGGGCCATCGGTGCTAAAGCAGGAGATCGGTTAGGGGTATTGATGAAAGATGGCAAGACCGATTTATATCCGCAGGCCGACCACTACCTTTTGGTGGGCGATGCTACCGCCATTCCGGTGTTGGGGGCCATTCTGGAAGACCTGCCGGCAACGGCCAAAGGAACCTGTGTGATTGAAGTACATGACAAGGAGGACGAACAGCCCTTACATACGAAGGCAGCTATCACGTTCATCTGGCTTCATAACGAGCATCCGCAGCAAGGCAGCCAACTGGCTCAGGTAGTACAGACGTTACCCCTTCCGGTCGAGAGCCGCTTTGCGTATGTGGCCGCCGAATTTTCTTCCGTTCAAGCGATACGTCAATACCTCAAAAAGGAAAAAGGCTGGACGAAAGACGAATTATATGCCTATGCGTACTGGAAATCGGGCGTGGCAGAAGACAAGTCGGCTACGGAAAGGCACGCAGAGAATAATAACGATTAGAACCTCCCTCCGAAACAAGTCTACTTTCAAATGGAAAACAAAAAACGACACGGGCAGACTCGTGTCGTTTTTTAGGGTAATGAGCAGATGAATCTACTTTACAGCTTTCTTATTTCCCTGCGGCCATAACCAAAACCGCCCGATAACCAGTAGGGGAATGCTTAGGGTAAGCCAGGATAACACGTCCCAGAGGTCATTACCGACCAGGGCCGAAATAAGGCCACCGAGGCTGACGATAGCCAGTAACAACGGAATTGTCCAGATATGCCAGAATCGATTAGTCATCAGTTGCGGGCGAATTAAGGGTTAAAATTTCAGCGTTCTCGATCTGTTTTGCCTTCGACTGTCCCATGCGGGCAATCTGAGCTTTGGTTGCTTTGTTGCGAGCAAACCACAGATACAAACCGCTGATTAAGACCACAATGGTTACCAGATCGAAAAGTGCCCAGATTATTTTTAGCGGCAGTCCCCCATAGTCGCCAAAATGGAGCGGTTGCGAAAGAAATAAGGCATTGACAAACCAGGGCATGTCCCGCATATCGGTCAGTTTTCCCGTTTTGGCATCAACCAGTGCCGGTTTGATCAATCGTTCGGTAAGGGGTGTTTTACCCTTGGCAAATACGGCGTAGTGGTGCTTACTGGAGAACATCGTTCCCGGATAAGCCACCAGATACGGTTCCATCTCGGGGGCGGCCCGGCGGGTAACCTCGAAGGCCTGATCTAGCGAACTGAGTTTCCCCGTCAGGGGAGCCGCGTTTTTGTAGGGAGCCGTCATCTCCGCCAGTTGACCTACTTGCCATAAACCCAGCACCACTTCCGAGAGGGTATTGATGACGCCCGTAAAACCGACCACAACGGCCCAGGCCACCGTTACGACGCCGAGCAGATTGTGTAAATCCAGCCATTTCAGCCGGGAAGACTTCTCGGTACGAATCATCCCGAAATCAAATCGTTTCATGATGGGCCCATAAAGCATCAGCCCCGATACAATCGCCAGCACGAACAGCATTCCCATCAGCCCCAGAAACAGTTTACCGCCCATTCCCATGAACATGTCGGTATGCAGTTGCAGCATGACGTACATAAAACCCTCCTGATCATTGGGCTCTTCCAGCACTTTCCCCGTTCGCTCATCCATAATGACCGTTTTGAAATTAGTGGGAGGAGCCGTTAGCGAATCGGATAAACTCAGCGTTACAGTATTAGGCTGGTGATCATCCCAGTACAGAAACCGTATTACTTTGCTGGGATTGGCTTGCAGCCCGGTTTCCACGAGTTTATTCAGGCTTACTTTGGGGGTATTGGCGGGCAAGGTGGGAGCCAGCTTGGGTTCCAATCCCTCAATTTCCTCATGAAAAATCAGAGGTAAGCCCGTCACGCACAGCATCAGCAGAAAAGCCGTGCAGATCAGACTAGTCCACTTGTGAATCTGAAACCAGGTTTTTACCTGTTTGGTCGTGCTCATACGTGTTCGATTATTTTCTGACAGCCGGTTCGCCGGGCGGATTCACAGGATTTTACAGAATCAATCTTGTTAATCCTGTCGCATAAAAACCTATTGTAACTTTGCAAAGCCCCAGAGGCTGCCCTCGTGGGCTACGTTGAATACCTGTGTGGCTTTGGTGCCATCCAGTACGTAATAGCCGTCAACTTTCTGGCTTGGATTCCGAACCCAGAAATAGATTTTTCCATCTATTTCGGTAATCCCATAATCGTTGGCATAGGAGTAATCATGCTGCGGCATCCCTTCAATTTTCGTTTTCTGGCCCGTAGCCATATCGACCACGTAATATTCAAAAATTGGGCTGGTTAGGTTGGAGAAGTTAGCCGCCAGCGGAGTAGAAGGTAACTCGATATAGATCTTCCCGCCTTTTACTAAGGCAGTAGCAATGGAAGCTCCGTTTTGTAAGTCATTGGCTTTCAGTATCCAGTTACGATCAAAATCGGTTTCGCCTTTCTTGATCCGAATCACCGAAGAGTTAGTAAAGCCCGTCCCCAGTGCTGTGCTGTAGAAATACAGGGCCCCATCATCGCCGAGGCTCCACATCTTATTAGCCGAGGAACCCCAGCCCACGCCTTTCAACCCCTCATACTTGATCGTTTTATCCAGTTTATCCGTCGCCATATCGATCACGGCAAACTCAATGTAGTTGTAAATATCGTCACCGTAACCCAGTGCCTTTTTGGTGCCATAGGTAATACCGGCGTACAGTTTACCTTCCTTCGTTGCCAGCGTGTGCTTGCCAATAACCTGATATTCCACCCCGGATTTTTGCAGGGACGACAGGTCGATCTCCCCGGTTCGCTGCATGGTGGTCGGGTTGAACTTCTGGATCTTGAGCGTTCCCCGGGTTTCGTCCAGGTAATAGCCGCTGGTTTCCGTGGCAATCACGTATTGAGTGGAACCCGCAATGAAGCCTCCATCGACAATACTACCATCGTCGGCTACGGTATACTTTTGCAGCCCTACATCACCAGCCGCATTGCTACGGTTGAAAAACCACTTTCCGAAAGCCCGAAAGCCAAAGGCGGATTTGACCTGCAACGCTTTCGACGTAATGGGGTTTACGGTCCCGGTCGGTATACTGGTGAACGCTGTCAGATAACCCGGTGACTGAAACTTGGTCACATCGGTCATTAGCACATATTTTGCGTTGGCAGTCGGGGTTGGCGTTGGGTTATCAGCACTGTCTTTGCTACACCCAGCGAGCAGGGCGATGGTCAGGCAGGAAAGAATAAACTGGGAAACAGACGTTTTCATACAAACTTGATTAATAAAGAATATAATTCACTTTCAGGTGGATACTGCGGCCCGCATTCTGAATGCGGAAATTGTCGTAAACGGGCGTATTCAGCAGGTTTTTAACCTGAACCCCCACCGAAAACCGGGGGCTGACGGGGTTATAGGTAAACCCAACCGTGTGGAGCGACTGATTGGGGATGATGTTGGGAGCATCGAACCGGGCCTTGCCCCAAAGGCCCAGTAATCCGCTTGGTTCCTGTGCTTTCGGTACGTAGTCCAGGTAATACTCCCTTACAAAAAGGTAGTAGTAATACAGATGGAGTTTATCGCGTGAGGACAGTACGTGCGAACACGTGCCCGTAAGCCCAAGATTGGCAAAGAAATAAGGCGTATTGCGAAGCCGGGAACCTTCGGCAATGCGGTTGCCCGTATCGAACAGCCGGAAATTCTGATACGTGAAATTCCCGTTGGCCCGCAGCCATTTCCACAGAGAAACGGTTAGGTCCGACTCCATGCCCAAGCCCCGTACATTCGTTACGTTCTGGTTCTGGCTGAACAGAAAATCGACCGGAACCCGCAGAATCATGTCGTGCGTAATCCGGTAAAAGGAATTGACTTCGAGGGTATAACGTCCCGTTTTTTCGGTCCGAAAGCCCAGATTGACGTTCGTACTCCGCTCGGGGAGAAGCTGAAAATTAGAGCGGTTAAAGTTACCATCGCCGAAGAGTTCGTCCTGTTCCGGCAGCCGCGTGGCCAGTTCAGCCGATGCCCGTAGAAACGTTGATGGAGCCAATGAAAATTTAAGGGCTTCAGCAATTCCCCAGCGTTGGATCGAAGCCGAACGGGGCTGTTCCGTTCCGTAATAATCGGCATCAATCGCGTGGGTGTCGTAATGATAGAACTTGACAATCAGCTGGTTGGCTAGACGTTCTTTGAGCAACGTCGAGGCTAAGCCCAGTGCGGCAACGGCTTTGTTATAGTTCGCCTTCACGGTCAGGATGTCCCGCCCCGACTCCCGAAACGTAACGCCCAGCGGATCGCGGCCCACGCGGGTCATGTTAGACGAAACGAGATTGAATTCCAGTCGGTGTTGATCGTTGAACGTATAAGCCAGATTTGTACGGGAGGTATGGTATGAAAAATCGAGCGTTGACAACGTTCCCCGCACAGAAATTTCGCCCTGACGGGATGGACTGGGAATGAAGTTCCCGTACCAGTCGTAGGTACCTCGGGCCGTATCAGTTTGAGTAACGCGAATCGTGTTGGTCGTCAGGAACTGATCGATGCTGAGTTTACCCACCGTTTTCCGGTAACGTAGCGTCGGGATGATGGAATACTGTCGACTCACGCTGGCCCCAAAGGGCTGCGACATCGTGGCACCGTATTGGTTCTGCCGATCAATATCGAAGCCCGTCACGCCAATTCGCAGTTCATCCGCCCAGCGTAGGTGAGTCAGTCCGCCGTAGATTTCAGCGTAATAGTTTGTAAATCGGTTATGAAAAAGCCGCACTGTAGCGGGTCGCTGAGTGGCCGTTTCCTGATCCGTTACGTTGACCGTTACCGGATAGTTGTTGTCAGAGCGGTTGAGGAAAGCATCGACCCCGACGAAGAATCGTCGGGTGGTATCAGTATACAGTGCATTCAACGACAGGCGATGGGTATTGAACGAACCGATTTCGTACGACCCTTCGGCATACCGGTAAAGCGATTTTTTAGTAATCAGATTCACCGCACCGCCCAGGGCATCGGCTCCTAAACTGGTGGGTAACACGCCTTTGTATACCTCCACCCGTTCCAGCATATTGACTGGCACAAGCGAGATGTTATAGCCAGCCCCCAGATAATCCATCGGAATGCCGTCTTTGAAATTCTTGATGGCCCGTCCCTGAAACCCATTCATCATCAAACCCGCGTCGGAGCCCAATCCGCCCGTTTGCCGGATGCGAATCCCCGCCGAACGGTTCATTAGCTCAACCAGCGTAGCGGGTTGCTCCTGTACCGCCTTGGTGTTAATAACCTCTGCCTTAATCGGTTGCAATTTGGCCTGCTGGGTTTCGGTTTTACCTGTTACCCGCACTTCCGAAAGTTGGCGGGCGTCTTCCTGCAACGTAATCGTAAGCTCCACAACGGACTGATTACCGGAACGAACCACCTGTGTCGACGACTGGTAGCCGAGGTGCGTCACCTGCACCTGATACGTTCCTTGCGGAAGAGCGGAAAACACAAACTGACCGTCGAAATTTGTTGTCGTGTATTTCTTTAGCTCGATCAGGCTTACCGTAGCACCCGGCAAGACCGATCCTTTCACATCCTTTACGCTTCCTTTGAATAGCCAGGGGACGGATTGTCCGTTCACCACCCAGGAAGCAAGAAAGGCCAGCAGAAATAGTAGCCTTTTACACATTTATCTGTACATTCGCTTATTAAGACTTATTCTTAATAGCGACAAAAGTAGGGTTGGATAAAGCCACCCTGGTAACGCGAGATGCAGTATTAATGCCGCCATAGACAGCCTTTTATGAAAATTGTATTTAGCTCCGACGCCATCCGGGAACATAACTTTGTAAAGGAGTATTCCGAAGGGTTTAAGGCTGGAAGCTCCACTGGCATTCGGGAAGTCACCACTGAATTCAGGTATGCGGGTATCCACTCCCAGGCTCAGCGGTTTTCCATTGACGGAGTTATTGCCGGTTTTTTTCAGTCACGGCACGATTTCTCGTTCACCCACTACGTCGAGAGCGATTTTCCGTACCTGCAAATGCATTTCGAATTAACCACGCAAGGTTGTCTGTACCAGCCCAAAGGTGACTTCGAACCGCATACGCTCATCACCAAAGGACAGCATGCCCTGCTGTTTTACCCCGCACTGAAAGGCCCCTTAACGTACCTGAAAACGCCCGGTGGATCGAGCGTTGAAATTGAATTATCGCTGGATTTTCTGCGTAAGATATTCAATAACGACCTCGAACAACTGGGTACGTTTGGCCGTCGGCTTGAACAAGCCCAACCCGCTTTGCTGGGCCAACAGAGTTACCCGATAACACCCCGTATGATTCAGGTGCTGTCCGAGATTCGGAATTGTCAGTACGTGGGTTCATTGAAACGAATGTTCGTGGAAGCAAAAATCGTGGAGCTGCTTACGCTTCAGATTGATCAGATTTTGTCGGCCCGAGACACCCAGCCCATATTGAAGAAGAAAACGCAGGATAAACTACAGGAAGTCAGAACCTTACTACTTACCCATCTGGACACGCCCTGTTCCATCGAGACGCTATCGAAAACCGTGGGCATCAACCGGACCAACTTACAGGAAGGCTTTAAACAACTTTTCGGGACCACCATTTTCGGGTACATCACCGACCAGCGGATGGAGCGGGCTCAGGAGTTCCTCACCAGTGGCCGATACGAGACCATTGCCGAAGTGGCCGCATTGGTAGGCTACAAAAACCCGCAGCATTTTACGGCGGCCTTCAAACGGAAGTTTGGCTATCTGCCTAAGCAGCTTTTGAAATCGGACTAGGTGTTTTTGCCATTTAATACACTCACTCCTGCCTCGTATCTATTGTTGGTAAGTGCTTTTTTGTTGCAAGAAGGGTCACTCGACTTCTTTACTCTAACCGCAGCGGAGGTATCGGTCAGAGCAAAAAACTTAGTACAATGAACCCCTGAATGCTTCTTACAGGTTCGCCACCCCGGCTTACGCCAAAACCTGGCTGATAGTTGCGAACGATATTACCTACATAGTTATTCCGTTGGGGTTGAAAACCATACTGTACGCCCGTTTCTAGCCGAAAACGTTTCGAAAGTTTGAAGGTTAACCCACCAGTTAAGGCACCTCCCACCAGTAACCCACTGACGTTAACGTCCTCCCTACTTTCATTCATAAAGTCTCGCCGAATACCACTCTGCTGATAACCAGAGGCAATCACTTGAGCCCCAATGAAAATATTGGTAGCAGGTTCTTTCCCGGTTACACTTAGCAGGTATAATCGCCCACCGACCTTCCCAAACCAACCGGAAGTAGCTCTTTCATCAATCATATCATCAAACTTCAGGCCACTCAAACCTATATAACCCGATCGATGTACGTAGCCTGAATGAAGCGTTAAACTGTAGGCCGGATGCTTTTGAAATTCTGCGGTGACTTCCAGCGTACGAAGGGGTAACAAGAGTACATTGGCTCCAAGGCGGGTTTTCCACTGAGCAAAGCTTAGGTTAGCCAAGCTAAAAAACAGAACAATCGTCAGTAGTGATTTTTTCATGGGTCAGTGATTTTTATACAGGACGCCAAACGCACGAAAAAGGTTGTATTTCAGACTAGTAGAAAAGAAGAATTATTGTGATCAAACCCTAAGAGATTACCAGCTATATACAAAAAAAGAACTCCTGCCGCAGAGCCGCAGGAGTTCATATATAATGTTTTCAGAGTGTTCCGCCAAGTTCACTCTAAAAAGAGTTCTTACGTATATAACTAAACTTAGAGATAATTAGTTTATTAAGGGCTTTTTTTATTTTAAGTGTTTACTTACTGTCTAACAAATAAGAGTTAACCAAAAGGAGTAAGCCTCTGCTTAATTCGGGTGACCATTGGAAGTAGAGTTTATGCAGCCATCTGTTATCGAGCCCCCAGATTTTATCCGGGAACAGACACGGTTGGTAATGATAGCTTATTTTATACCTGAAGGATACCCCGCAGTCGCTCGGCTCTAGCCGAGTGACTACCTAGCTATAGGCCTCTGGCCGGTAGACTGCGAACCAGTAGAGGATCAGCCAACAATTTTCCCCAACCAAAACAGGCTTGCGAACATCGGCCAGAGGCCTACCAGACTACCTCGTCGCTCGGCTAGAGCCGAGCGACTGCGAGGTATCATTTCATACCTGAAGGAGACATCATTACTTTCATAACAGAATCCGTCATTCAGAGCGAAGCGAAGAATCTTATGATCTTTTGCGAGCGTGTTGGGTCAGGCGGTAACTTGACTAAGCCAGCTTTTAATCTAAGCCTAAGATTACCTGAAACTTTTTCTTACCTATTTCTTTCACCGTCAGGGATATAAAATCGGTATAACTCGACACGCCAAACTGTTCGAATTTTTCACCGGATAATTCGTCTGGTTCCCAGCCTTGTAAACAGCTTTTCAACTGATTGACGTGTTGGGTGAAGAGTTGTTTAGCCTGATCTTTCGTTGAGAATTCTCCCAAAACGGCCTGATATTTTGTTTTCTCCTGTTCGGTCTCAAAAATAATTTCAGAATTTTTTCCGGGCAGAAAAGCGAACGAAGTCTGAAAGTGATCCGTAATGCCTGCTTTTTTATCGGTTTTGGTCTTCTTGCCCTTGATCCGGCTGAAATGATCCTGATGTTGAGAAAGCAGAAAGTTAACCCGCTCGCAGAAATCCGCCTGCTCCGTTGGAAGGATTACTTCGGCGGGTAGCAGGTATTTCCGAATCACGTAATCGCCCGCACTGTTAGGATCGGTGGAGGATACTTTGAGCTGATACGTACCCGTGACCGGAATTTTATAGCTCAATTTCTGGATACTAAAACCCGGAAATTCATCGGTATCTTTTTTCGTCTGCACCTGCTTATCAGGGCTTTCCAATGAAATGGCAATGCGATACCAATCCGTTGCTGCTTCCAACCGTAGTTCTTCGCCTTCTTTCAAGCTCAGGGTATAGATATCGTAATAACTCTTATCAGCATCCTGAGGGTCGGTTTTTCCGAGATTTCCCTTCACAATGTCATACGCAAAGGCTTGACCAGGTTGAAGCAAATGAGCATCAAGAGCGGTTTGGGAAGCGGGCGTTTTTACGGTTACTTTACCCTTTTTCTTAACAGGCTTTTTGGCTTTCTGAGCAAAGGTTGGCACGCTCAGAGTAATGAATAAAATCAGGTAGGGAAGGTATTTCATACGTTTTTGATGGTAATTTCTGAATGAAAAAACGCAGATAAAGTCATAAACCTTACCTGCGTTCGAAATTATTTTCCTATGAGCGGTTTACATCGCCACGAGTTGATTCCCCCGCAAAACGGGTAATACATCGTAGAGATCGTGTTGTAAGCAGTAAGAAATGTCTTTATGAATGCCTAAGCGGTGCAGACGACGCACGTGCGAAGAGTTCGCCACGAAACCTAACAAATCGTCTTTTGCCCCGACATAAAGCCGCTGTGCCATCATGGCGGCGTCTTCCGAAATCATAAATTCGTTTTGCAGACGATCTACCAGAGCCCCGGCAAATAAGGTGTCTTCCAGATTAGGTTTACCTTTCCAGCCCGCACATAACACCAGAATGTCGTATTGCTGATTGCGGAGGTATTGCGTTAAGGCTTCCAGATTCAGAAAAGATCCGATCATTACCTTCACGGCCGCCCGCGATTTGGTAATCGCCAACGTTCCATTGGTAGTAGTTACGGCAATGGTTGAACCCGAAAACTTCTCGTTCATGTAACTAAACGGCGAATTGTCCAGATCAAACCCCTCGGGCGTCATGCCATTCCGTTCGGCAGCGGCGTAATACCCCTGGTCGCGTAGTTGAACGCATTCTTCAATACTGGCTACGGGAATGATGGACTGCACTCCATAAGCAAAGCCTGTTACCATGCAGGACGTAGCCCGAAAAATGTCAACAACGACTACAATGGAATTATCAATTTTATGCTGATAGAGCAGCTCGGGAGTCAGACAAACGTCAATTTGTTTCATGAAGGGCTATTCGCTAATACCCGAACCATGTATTTGGTAAAGGTATTGGTTTGGGGTCGCAAAGATAAGAGAATGAGGGCACAAGAGCGAACGGGCTCTTGTATATTACCAGTCAAAATCCAGTCCCAGCGTATTTTTCAAATCTAGTAAAGCCGGATTTTTATCGGCCAGGTAATTAAACTTTTCAGCCTGGGTGTAAGGTTGACGGCTGGTTTGCTGCTCCAGCACAAAGGCATGAATCTGAATCTGACCGTTCTTCAGCGTTTGCCGGAGATACATTAATAAGTCCGATTTAAGATCGTTTAGCAAATCCAGCTGCACCGGGTTATCCACCCCCAGTTGAATCACGTTCCCTTCTATAGTAAAGACTCGATCAAGCATGACTACTTCGCTCATCGAGCCGCCCTGCCGCCGGATTTCCACGAATTCGTGCCAGGCTTTGTGCAGTTCTTCTTCGGTATAAGGCGTATTCTGCCGGACAATGGACTCTTTCTGTTCCGTTGTTACATCCGATTTTTCTTCAAAATTATTAAGATCAATCGTGGCTCTTAAGCGGGACGTAGCGGGCTTAGCCGGACGTGGCGGAGCAGCAACCGAAGTAACCACTGGTTCTTCGACAACCGTCGGAGCGGGCGTTACGGCTACCGCTGGCGTGGGGGGTACCGGAGGTGTAACTACGGGTGCTACCACGGGTGCCGGATTAGCCACAGGCGGAGGAGTTACTGATTTTTCAACAACAGGCTCAGGCGTTAACTTTTTTTTTTCGGGCACTTCCCCATTTCCCTGAGCGGGTAACCCGGCCAGGTGTAATACCGAAGGCAGGTGAGCCATTTTGGAGAGGGTAATCTCCACGTGTAGCCGCTGCTGCTTGGCCTGTTTATAAGTAATATCACACTGGCTGCCCAGACTCATTGCAGAGAGCAGAAAGGACAGCGACGCTTTCGCCGATTGTTCCAGATAGCGATTCTGCACCGACTCTGATACCTGTAATAAGCTAACCGTAGCGGGATCTTTGCAGACCATCAGGTTTCGGAAGTGTTCGAGTAAACCGACCACAAACTGATGACCATCAAAGCCTTTCCGCAGGATTTCGTCGAACAATAACCAGGCTTGTGGGACGCTTTCAGCCAGTAAAGCCTCCGTCAGACGGAAGTAATAATCGTAGTCAAGGATATGAAGATTACTCAGAACGTCGTGGTAATGAATCTGACCGTCTTTAGAAAAGGTAACGTTCAAATCAAACATCGACAACGCATCCCGTAGACCACCGTCGGCTTTCTGGGCAATTAACTCCAAAGCGTCGTAGTCGGCCTTGATTCCTTCATTATCTGCGATATGAGCCAGATGGTCAGCCATATCCCGGATCTGAATCCGGTTGAAATCAAAGATCTGACAACGACTCAGGATTGTAGGCAGAATCTTATGTTTTTCCGTCGTCGCCAGAATGAAAATGGCATAACTTGGCGGTTCTTCCAGCGTTTTCAGGAAGGCATTGAAAGCACTCGTCGAAAGCATGTGCACCTCATCAATGATGTACACCTTTTTGCTACCCATCTGGGGCGGGTAACGCACCTGATCAATCAGGTTACGAATGTCTTCCACGGAGTTATTGGAAGCCGCATCCAGCTCATGTACGTTCAGCGAAGCGTTGTTCTGAAAAGCTACGCAGTTTTCGCATTCACCGCAGGGCTCCACGCGGTTATCCAGCCGCAGGCAGTTAATCGTTTTAGCCAGAATTCGGGCACAAGTCGTTTTACCCACTCCACGAGGTCCACAAAATAAAAACGCCTGAGCCAGGTGATTCGTCCGAATGGCATTTTTTAGCGTCGTCGTAATGTGCGACTGCCCCACCACTGAATCGAAAGTCACCGGACGGTATTTTCGGGCCGAAACCACAAACTGCTTGTCTTCCATGCCGTGAAGTTACGAACGGATTTTCGATTGAGTGTAGGGATCGTTAAAGATTCAGATGCCCTTTTAAGCTAGTGGCCTGACTTTCATTTTAGTATTTCACCTACGTAAAAGCCTCGCTTTTTACACAGAGAAAGCGAGGCTTTTGACTGACAGGATCACTAAATTCTTACCGAATGGAGAACTCTTCTTCGGGTAAGCCTTCGGTCTGTTCGTAGGCGTCATCCATCAGGATAAATAAATCGATGGTTTTCAGATGCAGCATATCCGAACCGTGCTGAGCCTGATCAGTTAATACCCATTGGCCCGATTCATTCTTCCGCCATAACTCTGCATAAAATCGGCGAGAATCAATTACCAGATATTCCTGTAGGGATTCGAGTGCACGGTAATTTTCGAATTTACTGCCCCGGTCATAATTGCTGCTTTTCGCAGACATGACCTCAATGATCACTGCCGGGTTGAGTAACGTATCTACCTGGCTATCCGAAAATTCGGGTTCGCCTACGGTAATGGCCAGGTCAGGATAGGTATAATAATTGGTCTCGGCTACAAAAATTCGCTGATCGCCCGTAAAGCTGTGGCCGAGCCCCTGTTCCTGTAAATGCTCGTCAATGGCTCTTGACAGGTTTTCCTGAATTAAGTTGTGATACTTACCCCCCTGATTTTCGGAAGTAAGTTCATTAAGGTCAGTCATGGTAATCATCTGACCATTGAAATATTCGCTTTTTACTGTAGCGGTTCGTTCAGTTTGCAGGTATTCTTCCTGACTAATAAACGTGCGTTGAAGGGTAGCCATAACCGTTCTGAAATTAGAAGTTAATGCTCGATAAGTTACCAAAAAAAATTGGCCAGCGTTTCCAGGCCTACTTGAACTTCCCGAAAATTGTAAACCGAGGCACGCTGCCTTTCGGGAAGTTGAAAGACGCACTCCCACGCGGCGAATCACGTCTCAATGTCATTTCACAGTTACCCTTAACATTTCCAGTACATTTCCTTGGCGATTTCAAAAATCCCCAATACTTTTGCCCGGTCTAATTACAACTATGGCAACGATTCTGTACACGGCTTCTTATTATTACTACTACGCCAATGCGTAGAGCCGGGTAGGAAATTGTCTTTTCAAAAAGCATTGCATCATTCCGCAGCCGGCCCGTATGGAGTCGGTTTTTTGTTTTTATACCCAATAACATGGCAACGATTCAGCCCGCTCAGCGGCTCAGTTTGGTACAGGAATACTACTTTTCGACGAAACTCAAGGAAATCGCCGAAATGAAGAGCCGTGGCCTCGACGTGATTAACCTTGGTATCGGCAGCCCCGACCTGCCTCCTTCGTCTCAAACCATCGACGCTCTGAGCACGTCTGCTCAGAATCCCCGCAACCATGCCTATCAAAGCTATGTAGGTTTGCCCGCTCTGCGTCAGGCATTTGCGACCTGGTACCAAACCTATTTTCACGTAGGACTTAATCCAGCGAATGAAATTCTGCCCTTGATCGGTTCAAAAGAAGGAATCATGCACATTGCCATGAGTTACCTGGAACCGGGCACCGTTACGCTCGTTCCTAATCCAGGTTATCCTACGTACAAGGCCGCGTCATTACTGACCGGAGCGGAAGTTCGGGAATACGATCTTTCGGAAGAAAATGGCTGGTTACCCGATCTGAAAGCCTTAGCTCAAACGGACTTATCCAACGTGAAAGTCATGTGGGTAAATTATCCTCACATGCCTACGGGAGCAAAAGCGACACCTGCCTTATACGAAGAGTTAGTAGCATTTGGTAAAGAGCACAGTATTCTGATTGTCAATGATAATCCTTACAGTTTTATCTTAAATAACGAGTACAACAGCATCCTCTCGGTGCCCGGAGCGAAGGAAGTGGCTCTGGAATTAAATTCGCTTTCCAAGTCACATAACATGGCGGGTTGGCGAATGGGCATGCTGGCCGGTGGTGCGGAGCATCTGGCAAACGTCGTTCGCTTCAAATCCAACATGGATTCGGGCATGTTTTTACCTTTGCAGGAAGCCGCCATTGAAGCGTTGAATAACCCCGAATCGTGGTACGATGAACTGAATGCCATCTACGCCGAGCGTCAGAAAAAAGTATTTGAGTTACTCGACCTGCTGGATTGTAGTTATGATCCCCAACAGACCGGTATGTTCGTCTGGGCTAAGATTCCTTCGACGTATGCAGATGGGTATGCGTTGTCCGACGAAATTCTTTATAATGCCAACGTATTCATTACCCCAGGCGGCATTTTTGGGTCGCAAGGCAATGGTTATATTCGGATTTCGCTGTGTGCAGAAGTATCTGTTTTTGAAGCTTCTATCTTACGAATTCGGCAAACCCGAGGCATTTGCTAAGTCCCATTGTCAACGGAAAACCATAAACTGAAAACTACGAACATGACTGTAGGAATTGTTGGGATTGGCTTAATTGGCGGCTCGATGGCCCTGGCCCTCAAAGAATCAGGCTTTGCAGATACCATCATTGGGGTGGATAAGCAGGTTGAGCACGTCGTGAAGGCTCTTGAACTGAAATTAGTAGATAAAATGGCATTGCTCGACGATGCCATTAACCAATCAGACCTTATTATACTGGCCGTACCCGTTGACGGGCTGCTCACACTACTACCATACGTACTGGACCGGATTGATAAACAAATTGTTATCGATGTAGGATCGACGAAACGTCCGATTGTCGAAGCAGTGAAGAATCATCCGAACCGTCGCCGGTTTGTGGCAACGCACCCGATGGCGGGTACGGAGTATTCCGGGCCTGAAGCAGCCGTTCGGGGCTTATTCACCGGAAAATACAATGTGATTTGCGATGCTGCCGACTCAGATTCGGACGCTGTTGCGACGGTAAAAGAGCTTTATGAATCGATAGGCATGAAGATTACGGAATTCGATTCCGTATCCCATGACGTACATACCGCCTATATCTCACACATTTCACACATCTGTTCCTTTGCTCTGGCCCTAACCACGCTGGAAAAAGAAAAAGAAGCGAACCGGATTTTTGAATTAGCCAGTTCCGGTTTTGCCAGTACGGTTCGTCTGGCGAAAAGTTCACCCGAAACCTGGATTCCTATTTTCCGTCAAAACCGGGAAAACATTCTGGATGTACTGGATGAATACATCAACAACCTATTGAAATTCAAGGGATTAATGCTATCCGATAGTTACGACCGTTTTCAGGGTTATCTAAAAGACGCGAATGATATTCAGCGGATTCTGGAGTAGATTTTGAGGGGTTAGGTAGGGGTTGTTAGTGGTTAGCAAATGGATGTACGAACATCTATGAATTATTTCAAACAACTAATAACCAATAACCAACAACAAATTTTCCCCGCGACTTGCTGATTGTCAAAAGATTTCACTACCTTTGCAGTCCATTTTTCAGGACCAAACATAATTTAAAATGTACGCAATTGTCGAGATCGCAGGTCAGCAATTTAAAGTCGAACAAAACCAATACCTCTACACGCACCGTTTAGCGGGTGAGGAAGGTGCTGCCCTTGTGCTGGATAAGGTTCTATTGGTGGACAATGATGGTGCCATTACCGTTGGTGCTCCTGTCGTTTCAGGTGCTAGCGTTAAAGCTAAGATCCTAAGCCACGTTCGTGGTGAGAAGGTCATTGTCTTCCGTAAGAAACGCCGCAAGGGGTATCAGAAGCAAAACGGCCACCGTCAAGACCTGACGAAAATCTTAATCGAAGAAATTTCATTGTAATTGGTTGTAGCGAAGAGTTGAGGAGGTTGGAACGTTTTTCAATAAGCTCAACTATAAACTATTAACTAAAAACCAAACAAGATCATGGCACACAAGAAAGGGGTCGGTAGCTCCAAAAACGGCCGGGAATCGGAAAGTAAACGTCTCGGCGTAAAAATCTTCGGCGGACAAGCAGCCATTGCTGGCAACGTATTAGTTCGTCAACGCGGAACTCAGCACAATCCTGGCCGCAACGTAGGTATCGGTAAAGACCACACACTTTTCGCTTTAACTGACGGTGTTGTAGAATTCAAGAAAGGTCTGAAAGGACGTTCTTTCGTTAGCGTTCTTCCCGTAGAAGCAGAAGCTTAGTCGGTTTTCCGTTTTTAGTGAGCTGTTTTCCGTTTACTAAAACCCGATTACACCAAGCATTGAAAATCCCGTTTGAATGTGATTCAAACGGGATTTTTCGTTTGTTATCAAATGTAGAAAAGCGACTTTATCGCATCTGGGTTAGAAAGGAAGTGCTATTGGGAATGATGCTACCAGTTCCTCAGCCCGGTAGCCGCAATGAAGTCGCGTTTCTACATTTGATTTTCATTACTAAAAACGGATAACCTGAAACCGAAACCTGTAAATTCGTGTTGGATAAACACCTATAACTACAGATATTCCCAGCGTTATGCTCCGACCACAGGTACTTGTCTATACAGAAACGACGCCGAACCCGAATTCCATGAAGTTTGTCATCAACTTCGAACTGGTTCCTGAAGGCGTTTCCTTCGATTTTGCTTCTCCTGAAGAAGCCATCTCTCCCGAAAAAAACTCTCCTTTAGCCGTTGAATTATTCGGCAATGACTGGGTTCAACGGGTATTTATTTCCTATAACTTCGTTACCGTAACGAAAGACGAAGAGACCGAATGGGAAGAAGTATTATTTGAAACGAAGCAACTCATTAAACGTTACATGGATACGGGTAAGCCCGTATTAACCCGTGCCGCCGCCGAAACGCAACACGACGTTATTAATGGTGAGCAGGATTCTGATACCGTTGTCAAGATCAAAGCCGTTCTGGATCAATACGTAAAACCAGCCGTTGAAATGGATGGTGGAGCCATTAGCTTCTCTTCATTCCAGGAGGAAACGGGGCTAGTGAAGTTATTATTACAAGGTTCATGCAGCGGTTGCCCCTCTTCCACCATGACCCTGAAAGCAGGTATTGAAACTTTACTAACCCGCATGGTTCCTGAAGTGAAACTGGTAGAAGCGGAAGGCGTTTAAGCCTTTTCTGATATAAAAGTAAAAGCCTGAGTCCGAACGACTCAGGCTTTTACTTTTTATTACTTACAAATTAACCGCTAGTTTTTCATTCATAGCCCGAACGGTGGCTGCAATTTCGGGTAGTAAGTCTGGATTTTTTTCAATTCCATTTCCTACCACGACTACGTCGGCTCCGGCTTGCAGGGCAATTTTTGCCTTCTGAGCGGAGTCAATGCCACCGCCAATAATCAAAGGCGTTTCTACACTCTGGCGAACGGCGGCGATCATTTCGGGCGTAATACTTTTCAAAGCTCCACTTCCGGCATCCATATACGTTAATCGTAAACCCAGCATTTCTCCGGCCATAGCCGTACAGGCTGCTACTGCGGGTTTATTATTAGGAATCGGCGTAGTGTGCGACATATACGACGCCGTCGTCTGCTGGCCCGCGTCGATGAGCAGGTACCCTGTGGGAAGAATTTCGAGTCCTGATTTTTTCAGCATCGGAGCCGCTACCACCTGCTGCCCAATCAGATATTCAGGATTCCGACCCGAAATTAACGATAAAAACAAAACGGCATCGGCTGAGGGATGCACGTGCATGTTACTCCCCAGAAACAATACCACTGGAATTTTCGTGTATTCCCGAATGAGAGCGATGATTTCACCCATCTGAAACTGCGTAATCAGGCTACCACCCAGAAAGAAAAAATCAACTTGCTCTTCCTGAGCACGCTTCAGCAATGAAGGAAATTCATCCATCCGTACATCGTCTGGATCAATCAATACAGCAAATGCCTTTCGACCTTGTTCCCGAAACGTAATAAACTGATTAAGAATCGGTTTTATCATGAGAGTGCGTATTCAGTTAAACACGAACGCGGTTGAAGGGTAATCTATTGCCTCGACACGTTCCATGGAATAATTGCTCAGAGACCTGGCTGGGTCTATGCCTGATGCTTTTTCAAAAGTACGAACTTTGGCTGGAAATAGCCTTGAAGCTTTTAAATTGCTCGTGTGTAGCCCTACTTTCGACCTTCGTTAGTAGGAGCATGAACCTGTTTTACTACCGCCTGTACCCGTTCCCAATCGGTATAAGAAACGTCATATTCCGGCACGGAGGGCACTCCTCCCAGGGCAATTCCTTCTTTGCGGTACATCATCCGGCTATCGCGGCTTACCTTGCCTGATAAATGCAGGGCGTCCACTCCCGTATCTAGTAAGGCCTGAGCATTGGCGGCATTAACGCCGCTTCCAGCCATGATTTCAATTCGGCCCGCCGCCTGCGTTACCAATTGTCTGATCAATTCAGCCCCATCGGGAGCCTTATCCTGACAGCCTGAGGTTAAAATCAGTTTACAGCCCGTAGCAATCACGTCTTCCAGAGCCTGAATGGGGTCCTTCACAAAATCAAACGCCCGGTGAAAAGTGACGGGAAGCGGGGCCGCTAGCTCTACTAGTTCCTTCGTGCGGGTCACATCCACCTGACCGTCGGGTAACAGAATGCCCAGCACCAGGCCATGAACTCCCGCTTTTTTAAAGGCTTCGATATCCGATTTTATGACTTCATATTCTAAATCATCGTAACAAAAATCACCGCCTCGGGGCCGTAAGATCGCATTAACCTTTAAACTCACCGACTGTAAGACTTTAAGAGTCAATCCCATGGAGGGAGTGGTTCCTCCTTCAAACGGGGAGGCACATAACTCAATTCGGTCTGCACCGGCCCTTTCTGCAGCAAGACAAGACTCTAAACTGAACGAACAAACTTCTACCTTCCGTAGTTTACTATTTTCAAACGAATGCATTTCGCTCATAATCAATAATTTATAGTTCTTTTGGAGAGAACGCTCTTTTTTTTTAGAAAGGAACGATACTTTTTGGAACGTTTTTTATTTTATTCGGGCGAAAAATAGGGGTAAGTCAGTTACGAAAACAAAAAAGACTTACTTTTGCAGTCATTTTTCTGGACCCATTATATCATTAGGAGGGAAAACGCATGTATTGGACCCTTGAACTTGCTTCCTACTTGGAGGATGCTCCGTGGCCTGCAACTAAAGATGAACTTATTGACTACGCTATCCGCACGGGTGCTCCCCTG
Organism: Siphonobacter sp. SORGH_AS_0500; assembly: GCF_031453245.1. Classification (NCBI taxonomy): domain Bacteria; kingdom Pseudomonadati; phylum Bacteroidota; class Cytophagia; order Cytophagales; family Cytophagaceae; genus Siphonobacter; species Siphonobacter sp. SORGH_AS_0500. The sequence continues at coordinate 291,325 of NZ_JAVIYT010000001.1, read as the reverse complement.
GAAGTAGTTGAAAACCTTCAGGAACTTGAAGACGACGGTCAACCTTACGAAAGCATTGAAGAAATCTGGCCGGATTATCCGACAAAAGATGACTTCTTCTTCAACGAAGACGAATATTGATCTTCGCTGATTATTAAGCTCTTGGTCAGGCCCGAATTAATTCGGGCCTTTTTTATTAGGCTTGTAATAGCTTTTCTACCTGTGCGTACGTCTGTTGGGTGGCTTTTTCATCCATCAGGCCCAGTCCTAATCGACGATACAGAATATCTTCGGGCGTGCAGGCCATTTCCTGTTGCCGGGCAAAAACGACTTCAGCCCGAATAAAGGGGTGATTCTCCACTAAAAGCTCCTTCAAAGCGGAATTTTCACGCGTTAAATCAGCGACGTTCCGGGCTTCCGTTCCGTAAGTTCGGGCCAGATGCCGGGCAATTTCTTCCGTGAATTGATATTCTTCCTGAAGTTTCAGAAATAAGTCTGGTGTATAATTTTCAGCCCCCGACAAGAGGTATTTTTCCGTTACACAATCCCGATTTCGGATTTTTAATACCTCACAAACGGCATCAATGGTATCACTCGCCATGAGTCGATAAGTAGTCCATTTTCCGCCCAGAATGCTGATTAACTTCGTTTTATCATCAATTTCTACTTCGTGATCCCGTACCAGCGATTTGGTTTCTCTGGCAAACGTGGCTTCAATCAGGGGTCGCTGTCCGGTAAAACCTGCTTTTACTTCTACTTCCGTAATCGGCTTCTGTAAATACCGATTTACGTAGTCAATGAGATACTGCTTTTCTGCTTCCGTTGGCAGGGGCCGCTCGTTGAGTTGATCTTCCAGATCGGTAGTTCCAACTAATACCTGCTCTTTCCAGGGGATGAGAAAAAGTACGCGTCCATCATCCGTTTTAGGGACCAGAATGGCCGTATTACCCGGCAAATGTTCTTTCTGCAATACAATGTGCGAACCTCGGCTGACCCGCATGCGGGGTTGAGCTTTGCTAGAAGCCATCGTACGGATATGATCCGCAAACGGTCCGGTAGCATTGACAAAGACCTTGGCGGTCAAGCTATAATTTTTACCCGTTAAGGTATCCTGCACTTCCATTTTACGAAGCTTCCCCGACTTGGAATACCCAAACTCCAGAGCTTTCGTATGATTTATTACCACCGCCCCTTCCTTAGCCGCCGACTTAATCAAAGCCAGAGCAAAACGAGCATCATCCAACTGTCCATCGTAATACAGAACGGCACTGTGCAAATGCTGGGTCTGTAACTGAGGAATTAACTCTATTACCTTCGATTTCGATAACCAGCGGCTCGGCTGAATATTCCGGCCACCCGCCAGCCAGTCGTACATCTTCAAACCAATGGTATAATACAACCCTTCCCACCAGTTATGGCAAGGCGTCAATAAAGCCAGCGGACGCGTGAGGTGAGGAGCGTTTTGAAGTAATGTCCGGCGTTCGTGCAGAGCTTTCCGTACCATACGAAACTGATCGGGACTCAATTGCTTCACGGCCTGCTCCAGATACCGAACACCGCCGTGAATAAGCTTGGTTGATTTCGATGATGTTTGGGCGGCAAAATCCTCCTTTTCAATCAGGCAGACCTTTAGCCCTCGCAAAGCGGCATCCAGAGCACAACCGGCTCCTGTAGCCCCTCCGCCAATGATACACACATCAAAAGGCTCTGCCGAAAGCTGTTCTAAAAAAGCGGCACGATTCATAGCAAAGAAGGATGAGATTCTTCAGCGATATAGAGCTTTTTCAGCATTAATTTAGTACTTACCGACGTTTTTATCAGAAAAATTTGATGAAAAAGCCTATTTCATGCGTAATTCATTGCTAAACGTTTAACTCATCCCCTTCGGTATGTTTGCCTGTCACCGTCGTCCTGATCGCTCTTTTTTCTGGCAAGGAAAGCCATTTCCCGTCTGTGCCCGCTGCACGGGTTTGTACCTGGGTTATGGGTCAGGTATAGTGCTGGCTCTGTTTTTCTGGTCCTGGGTATCTTACGCAGCCATTCTGTTACTCATTCCTTTAATCGTCGATAGCCTTACCCAATCCTGGCAATGGCGAACCAGCACCAATCCTTTACGGTTCATCACTGGGTTACTCGGCGGCATAGGAATCATCGGTTTTACCCTTGCTCTGGCGTATTCGGCGACGGTATACCTGCAATCGTATTTTTCGTCCACGAGTTATTAATCAATCTCCAGCATAACCGGGCAATGATCTGAATGCTTCACCTCCGACCAGATCGCGGCATCTTTTAATCGGTCACGTAAGGGCTCTGAAACCAGATGGTAATCAATTCGCCAGCCCAGGTTTTTACCCCGTGCCCCGGCCCGGAAACTCCACCAGGTGTATTGATGCGGTTCTGGATGAAAATGGCGGAAAGAATCGATAAATCCGCTTTCGAGGAAGCTACCCATCCAGGCCCGTTCTTCCGGTAAAAAGCCCGAGGAGTTCGCGTTGGATTTGGGGTTATGAATATCAATGGGTTGATGACAGATGTTGTAATCGCCGGAAATAATCAGATTGGGGATTTCCTTTTTCAGTTCATTGATATAGTCCTGAAAATCACGCAGAAATTCCATCTTGAAAGCCTGACGTAACTCGCCACTCGAACCCGAAGGCAGGTATAAACTAATGAAGGAAAAATCTTCGAAATCAGCCCGTAAGATCCGCCCTTCGTGGTCGTAAATTTCGTTACCACAACCGTATGCTACGTGTTTAGGCGTGTGTTTCGTTAATAAGGCGACCCCCGAATACCCTTTCTTCACTGCCGGATGCCAATACAGTTGATAACCCATCTTTTCGAAAATGGTATTATCAAACTGATTCTGATCCGACTTTACCTCTTGTAGAGCAACAACATCGGCATTGGTAATTTCCAGCCATTCCGCAAAACCTTTGGTCATGGCCGAGCGAATGCCGTTTACGTTGTAGGTAATCAGTTTCATAGCAAACAATAGGGGAAAGGAACCCTGCCGCCTGAACGACGACAGGGCTTTAATGATTAAATCTGTTCTCTTTCGAAATATTCTAATACATGCTGTTTCAGCAATTCTTCCTGACTTAATAAATCGACGAAAGGCAGCGGTTTGGCTAGTTTCCAGTGCGGCCAACCTTCAGCATCGAGTCCTTCAAGCTCATAATAACCACTGTAGCTCAATACTTTACAAACGGCGATGTGCATCAGGTCCTGCTTCTGTTCTTTGGTAAAAAACTGGTGGCCTTTACCCAGTTCCTGCACGCCGATGAGAAACAGAACACCGTTTAAATCGTTGGGGCGTTTCCCAATCATGCTTTCCAGCCGATCTAGCAAACTTTCCCATTCCTGATCTTTTTCTTTCATTAGACTTCGGTTTTACTACCCTGCAATTCGTCCCAATACTCCACCGCCCGCCGCAGGTGAGGAATCACGATGGTTCCGCCAATGACGGTTGCAATGGAGAAAACTTCCTGCATTTCGGCTTCCGTAACCCCCAGCTCGTGGCATTTACCCAGGTGGTATTTCACGCAATCGTCGCAACGCAACACCATTGAACAGGCCAGGCCGATCATTTCCTTGGTTTTGCTGGAAACAGCTCCTTCTGAATACGTATTCGTGTCAAGATTAAATAAACGTTTGATAACCAGGTTATCAGAGCCCAAAATGCGTTCATTCATTCGGCCCCGGTATTCGTCGAATTGTTCTACGAGTGACATGTGTTGTTAATAGCTAGTATGAAGTAAACGCTGAAAAACAGCCTTATCTATTTTCCGGTTCGGATTACTTAGTCAATGGTAATCTCACTTTCCGTTTTCACAGCGAAGTTAGCCAAAAACTTACCCTAACCATGAAAAGCTACTGGAAGGCCTTCTGGGCCCTTCTTTTTCCGCGTATTTGTCTGAGTTGCCAGCAGGCCCTTGCCGAAGGAGAATACCTTCTTTGCACTACTTGTCACTATAACTTACCCCGCACGCAAAGCTGCCTGACGGGCCACTCGACCATCGAAGAAAAATTTGCCGGAAAGATAAAGATTACCAGTGCCCACGCTTACTTGAAGTTTCAGAAGGGCGGAAAAGTTCAGCATTTGCTTCATCAACTGAAGTATAACAACCAGCCTGAGGTAGGCGAAGGGCTGGGGCGGCTATTCGGTTCGGAAATCAAAACCGCCGGGCTTACTGCCGACCTTTTATTACCCGTACCTCTACACGAAAGTCGACTCCGGCAACGGGGGTACAACCAAAGCGATTCCATCGCCAAAGGCATTTCAGAGGTAACGGGAATTCCGTGGAGAAGTGATGTGCTGCAAAAAGTAAAGGCGACGACCAGCCAAACCAACAAAAGTCGAATGGAGCGTTTTCAGAATGTAGCGAATGCCTTTCAGGTTATTGAAAAAAACGGCATTGAAAATCAACGAATTGCCCTGATTGATGACGTTATTACTACGGGATCAACCCTCGAAACCTGTGCGGAGGTATTGCTTGAACACGGTTGTAAAGAACTTCACATCTGGACGCTTGCAACAGCCCTCTAAAAGCCCAATTTTGTACTCCTTTTACGCTAAGCAAACCAGCCATGAATGCTATGAAAACGAGATTCCTGAACGCTTGCCTCGTCATTACTTTACTGCTCATCAGCAGTATTACCTCATTTGCCCAATTAACCTACTGTAACCCCATGGACATTGGGTATCGGTATAATTTTGAGCAGATGAATGAAAAGATTTCCTACCGTTCTGGGGCCGATCCGGTTATTGTCAATCACAAGGGGGAGTATTACCTTTTTGTAACGATTTCCGGGGGTTACTGGCATTCCAAAGACCTTTCCAACTGGAAGTTTATTACTCCTGACAAATGGCCCTTCGAGGATATGTGTGCTCCGGCGGCCCTTTCGATAAACGATACGCTTTTTCTTTTTCAGTCTACGTTTGAACAACGACCCATTCTTTATTCGGTAGAGCCGGAAAAGGGCAAATTGCAGTTCTACAATCGCTGGTTACCGCGACTACCCAAAGACATTGGTCCCTGGGACCCAGCTATTTTTCACGATGACGATACCGACCGCTGGTTTATGTACTGGGGCTCTTCCAACGTCTATCCCATTTTCGGAGCGGAGCTGGACCATAAACGACGCCTCACCTATGCGGGTCCTTACCAGTCCATGTTCTGGCTCGACCCTTGGAAACACGGTTGGGAACGCTTCGGCCCGAATCACGCCGACCTGATAAAACCTTTCGTGGAAGGAGCGTGGATGACCAAGCATAACAAAAAATATTACCTGCAATACGGAGCTCCGGGCACCGAATATAACGTGTACGCCACCGGCACTTACGTGGGCAAAGACCCGCTTGGCCCCTGGGAATATGCTCCTTATAACCCTATTTCCTACAAACCAGGCGGCTTTATGAACGGAGCCGGACATGGGAATACGTTTCAGGATATTTACGGTAATTACTGGAATACAGGCACACCCTGGATTGGCGTAAACTGGGGTATGGAACGACGACTGGCGATGTTCCCCGCTGGCTTTGACCAGGACGATCAGATGTATGCGAACACCCGCTTTGGCGATTTTCCGCATTACCTGCCTACAAAAAAATGGCAAAATAAAGACGAGCTTTTTACGGGCTGGATGCTGTTGTCTTATCAGAAACCGGTTACCGCTTCTTCCACAAAAGACACGCTCAGAGCCAGTTTAGTTACCGATGAAAACCCACGAACCTTCTGGGTTGCCCAGCATAACCAACCGGGTGAATGGCTGACGGTCGATCTTCAGCATGAAAGCGAAGTAAAAGCCGTTCAAGTCAATTATACCGATTATGAAAACAATGTATATAATAGCGATTCCACGGTTTATACACAGTTTAAAATTCTGCATTCTAAAGACGGGAAACGCTGGGAAGTAGTCACGGACTTATCCAGCGAACCCAGGCGAGATCGGGCCTGTGCGTATGTAGCGTTTTCAAAGCCTGTACGTACGCGTTACATCCGGTACGAACATATCTATACGGCTGGTCCACATCTGGCGATTAGCGATGTTCGGATCTTCGGGAATACGCCCGGAAAAGTGCCTAATACCTCTATCGGGTTGAAAGTGGTTCGACAGAAAGATCAGCGAAATGCGGATATCCGCTGGGAAAAAGTGCCCGGTGCCGTAGGCTATAACATTCGCTGGGGCATTGCTCCTGATAAACTTTACCAAACCTATCAGGTCTGGTCAGATCAGCCATCCTACCTGGAATTAAGGGCATTGAACGTAGATGTAAATTATTTTTTCGCTATTGAGGCTTTTAATGAAACTGGCGTATCTACTCTTAGTACAATACTATCAATCAAATAAGAACTTTTCCCTTTATTTTGTCATATTTATAGATTTATTATCAATTATCAAACACCAAAAACTATATTAATTATCAAAAAAAACTCGTTTATTTACTATTAAATCAGCGAATAGTCAAAACAAACCCATTCGTCTGGCTATTTTGATGTTTACCGGGAAAAACATACCATCTATCGAATGGCAAGGTACCTTGTTCAGAAATGGTGTTAATCTTGTTCTATCAAGTTTGAGTTTAACTCACCTCAAAAAACGTTAATTATGATATCCGCTCCTGTCAGCTACATTAACTTTGATTCTACTCAGGTTGCCAGAACAACTAAGAAGATTGCCAAAGCTAAAAAACCCGTCAAATACGATCGGTTAAATACCCTGGTTTGGTTTGTTGCTTTACCTATGGGAGCATTACTGTGGGTTACTTTCATAACCTGGCTAGTTTCTATTATTTTCTAATACTGACTCATAAGTCATCAACAATAGTTTTCTTTGAGGCTCAACGTCATACGTTATGAGCCTCTTTGCTTTTAAAAATGCCCGCATCTTTACGGGTTTAGAATTTATCGACCATCAATACCTGCTGACCGATGGTAAAACCATCATAGGTATTCAGGAGAATGCTCCCGAAGGAGCAGAAGTAATCGATTGCTCCGATAGCATCATTGCTCCGGGCTTGATTGAACTTCAAGTTTATGGAGGGAAGGGGGCTTTGTTTACCACCGAGCCTACACCAGAAACCATCCAGAAAACCTACGAAGAACACCTCAAGGGCGGGACTACCCATTTTCAGATTACTTACCATACGGGGCCATTAAGCGGAATGCTGGCCGCTATTCAGGCTTGTCGGAGTTATCGACAGCAGGGTGGAGCCGGACTGGTAGGGCTGCATCTGGAAGGGCCTTACTTTAATCCCGTCAAGAAAGGAGCACATTTGCTTTCCTACATCCGAAAAGCGACTATCGCTGAGCTGACAGCATTAGTTGAAGCTGCGGATGATTTACCCCTTTACCTGACTCTTGCTCCCGAAGAAGCCGACCCTGAAGTGCTGGAATGGTTGCTGTCCAGTCCCATTATTCTCTCCGCCGGGCATTCAAACGCGACGTATACTGAAGCCATCCAGGCCTTTGATCGGGGCATTGGGCTAGTTACTCATTTATTTAATGCCATGTCGCCTTTCAACAGCCGCGAGCCGGGGCTACTAGGAGCTACGCTGGATTCGTCGGTTCGGGCCAGTATCATCGCCGACGGTATTCACGTAGACTTTGCCAGCGTTCGAATTGCCAAGAAAATGATGGGAGATCGGCTCTTCCTCATTACCGATGCCGTCACTGAAGACACCCGTGGCGAATACAGATTCACGATCAATCCAGAACGCAGACGTTTTGAAGATGAAAACGGTACTTTATCCGGCTCTTCGCTGACGCTTATTGAAGCGGTGAAGAATTGCGTTAATGAGGTTGGCATTCCACTGGAGGAAGCTTTGCGAATGGCCTCGCTTTACCCCGCTCAAATCATTGGAAAAGATCATACGCTGGGCCGACTCGGGGCAGGTTACGAGGCCAGTTTCATCCTCTTTGATCAAAATTTTCAAATGAAGGGCTACCATACGGAGGGAAAGTTCACTCGCATTTAAAATTTATCAAAGGTTATTTTGGCTTAAATGCCACGCCTGACGGATGTTATAAAAAGGTTCCCTAAAAGCCCGTTTTCTTCTTTCAAAAAATTCCTTGTATCACCCGTCGAAACGCTTAATTTTGTTGAAGTACCCTCTCAAAATTAAAGAGAGTAAAAGAAAACGGCCCCGGTCGGGCCGTTTTTATTGCCCTATATTCGAATTTGGTTTTCAGCTAGTTACCCCTTCTTTGGGGCAGCAGGCACGGAGTCCCACTTTAAATCATAACCAAAAATTATAATCCGTTATGGCTCAGGAGCACATTGGAAATGAACCGCTATTGATAGAAGATCCGATGCGATTTGTTCTCTTTCCCATCAAGCATCACGACATCTGGGAAATGTACAAAAAGCACGAAGCCTCTTTCTGGACAGCCGAGGAGATTGACCTGGGCCAGGATCTGAAAGACTGGGAAAATCTCAACGATGGCGAACGCCACTTTATCTCGCACGTACTGGCATTCTTCGCCGCTTCAGATGGTATCGTGAATGAAAACCTGGCCGTGAACTTCCTTAGTGAAGTGCAATACGCCGAAGCCAAATGCTTCTACGGTTTTCAGGTAATGATGGAAAATATTCACTCAGAAACCTATTCTCTTCTGATTGACACGTATATCAAAAATCCCGTTGAAAAAGACCGGATGTTGCGGGCAATTGATACGATTGAATGTGTGCAGAAAAAAGCCGAATGGGCTCTGCGTTGGATCGATAGCGACAACTTCGCCGAACGTCTGATCGCTTTTGCGGCCGTAGAAGGTATTTTCTTCTCTGGTTCGTTCTGCTCGATCTTCTGGCTGAAAAAACGGGGTCTGATGCCCGGTCTGTCATTTTCAAACGAGCTGATTTCCCGCGATGAAGGACTGCACTGTGATTTTGCGTGTATGCTTTACACCAGCCACATCGTAAACAAACTGCCGAAAGAGCGAGTGTATGAGATCATTCTGGATGCCGTTGCCATCGAAAAAGAATTCGTAACGGACGCTCTGCCCGTTTCTCTGATCGGTATGAATGCCGTTCTGATGAGTCAATACATCGAATTCGTTGCTGACCGTCTCTTAATATCCCTCGGTTTGGAGAAACAGTTCAACGCTACGAACCCATTTGATTTCATGGAAATGATTTCGCTGCAAGGCAAAACCAACTTCTTTGAAAAACGCGTGGGTGAATATCAGAAAGCCGGCGTTATGGCTAACCAGCAGGAAAAAGACGCTAACAAATTTGCGTTAGACGAAGATTTCTAGGACACCCTCCTTCTCTATACTAAAACCCGCGGCAATGAGCTGCGGGTTTTTTATGGGATCACTATGAAGCGAAGCTTCAAAATTTTTTTTTTGAAAATGGACTTAGATTTTTATCAGGACGAGATTTTTGATAAAGTGAGTTACTCGGGGCAGCAAATTCGCCATAAAGAGTTCGAAAACTGTGTTTTTAAGCAATGCAATTTTTCTGAGAGTAACTTTTCATCCAATCGTTTTACGGATTGTACCTTTGTAAGTTGTAACATGGCTATGTTACCGCTTAACCGTTCCGTACTAAATAACGTTACCTTTAATGATTGCAAGTTAATTGGGGTGCACTTCAACACCTGCGAAAATGGATTTTTTAGCGTAAGTTTTAAAAAGTGTAAGTTAGACTTTAGCCTTTTTACTAATAAAAAAATGATAAAGACACTCTTTGATGATTGTTCATTGAAAAGTGTAGATTTTTCATCGTGCGTATTAACGGGTAGTAACTTCCAGCATTGTGATCTGGAAAACGCCGTTTTTTCACAAACCAAACTGGATCAGGTTAACTTTTTAACCGCTTATAATTATACCATTGATCCCGAAAATAATTTGATTAAAAAAGCTAGATTTTCTACGGAAGGTCTGGTAGGATTGTTGCGTAAATATGATCTGAAAATTGGTTAAGTTTTTTACTCTGATGCCCTGTTTTTCTACTTGAGGACATCAACATTTATTATATATGCAATAACTATTTCATTTTTAGTATACTATTCTATCTCATCCTATCTATTTACCGAACAAATTCTTTCTTTTTACATTCATCACAATAGTTCCTCTGCTCTTTTAGTATCGATGTATATTTGTCTAAACTTCTATAAATCAAGTTGATAGAGGCAACATCCACATGGACAGGAAAACCTATTTACTTATCTTAGCACCCCTTCTCATCGCGTTAGACCTATACGCCATTACCTGGATTTTTGAATGGCTTTCTAAAGCGTCCAACGCTTTCGTTTTGCTCGGAATTATTGGATTCAGTGGTTTATTACTTATCAATTATTTACTTTTTAAATTCACCTTAACCTTTTTAAAATCGTGAAAAAATTTACCTTAATCATTGCCGCTCTTTTTAGTTTATTCCTATACTCCTGTACCCGCATTGATGCCGGACATGAAGGGATTCGGGTCAAACAATATGGGTCCGACAAAGGGGTACAAGATGTGGTATTAGTAACAGGCCGAGTTTGGTATAATCCTTTCACAGAGGATGTGTATCAATCGCCTTTGTATATGCAAACGGCGGATTACGAAGCATTTACCGTTAACGCAAAAGATGGTAGTGTTTTTACCGTAGATCCTACGATTTCTTTCCGCGTTCAGGCCGGAAAAAGTCCGCATATTTTCACCAAGTATCGAAAAGATATTCCTGAAATTACGAAGACCACTTTACTTAATTATGTGAAAGATGCCTTCCGTATTCAGATGAATAAATACACGACGGATGAGCTAATTTCCAACCGTCAACAATTCGAAAATGACGTACAACATACGCTCGATTCTTCCTTTAAAGCCGACGGTTTTTTACTGGAGCAATTGACCAGTGGCTTGGGTTACCCCGAGAGTATTGTCAGAGCAATTAATGCTAAAAACGAAGCTGTTCAGCAGGCGATGCAGGTGGAAAACGAGTTACGCGTAGCCGAAGCCCAGGCTCGGAAGAAGATCGTAGAAGCCGAGGCAGATGCCAAAGCCAATGAATTGCGTCAACGTACTTTATCTCCTCTATTGATTCAGCAGCAGTTTATTGAAAAATGGGACGGCAAGACGCCTTTATACGGGAACTCGCCTACCTTTTTCAAAAATGTTCAATAGGTTTTGTATTTAGTTGTTAGCGGCCGCCGCTGCGGTTGATAGTTATTGGTTGGTAGTTTTTTGTTTATAACGGTATTTAGTGTAAGAGATTGTATTTGCTGGCTAATAGGTTTTCCTTCCGCTGCCAGCTTTTTCGCTGGCAGCAAGCCCTTTCTATTCTGCCTTTTAACATATTGTCCAAGCCCAAAGATTATGCTGCCAGCGAAAAGCTGGCCAGGCCACGCTAGCAGCAGCATTTAATGGATTATCCCAATCTGAACCCTGCTCGTAGCTGTCATCACTAGTTGAGCGTTGGTCATTCTCTACTTCATCTCTTCCTGATTGGATTTACGATGAATAATAAGTCGAACAGTCGTTATAAAAGCCAAAAAAATCATTCTTTTGTATTATCCAATCAAAGACTGATCATGGCATTTTTCTTTCGTTTTCATAAGTCTATTGCTTTTCAAAGATTCTCGCAGGCTTTATTCGTTACGCTTCTACTTTTTGTCACCCACGCACGAGCAGATGATGGCTATCGCTTATGGTTGAAATATGATCGTTTGAGTAAGGTTCAACCTATTCTTAACCATCTTCAAAGTATTACCATTCCCAGTGATTCGCCGACGATGAAAGTGGCGGCGAAAGAATTACAAACCGCCATTAAGGGGTTAACCGGAAAAAACCTGACCATTCAAAAGACTGCAAATGCGGGAAGTATTCTCCTGAAGATCAATCCCACTGAGCATGTTAATGCGGAAGGTTATCACCTTTCGCAATCCTCGAAAAACCTTATCATTTCGGCTAAAACAGAAACGGGGTTACTCTATGGAACCTTTGCTTTGTTAAGGGAAATTCAGACGTTACAGCCGTTAGAAAAATTGAATGTTACCAGCAGTCCGAAAGTTCAGTATCGACTTTTAAATCATTGGGATAATAACAACGGCACTATTGAGCGGGGGTATGCCGGGTCTACACTCTGGCACTGGTTTGACTTACCCGACGTGATCGACCCGCGTTACCATGATTACGCCCGGGCGAATGCTTCGATTGGTATTAACGGAACCGTTCTGAATAATGTGAATGCCAGTGCCCGCTTTCTTACGCCGGAATACCTCAAAAAGGTAGCTGCTCTGGCCGACGTTTTTCGTCCGTATGGTATTAAGGTGTACCTATCCGTGTTTTTTGCAGCTCCGAAAACGCTTGGTGGACTTAAAACCTCTGATCCACTCGACCCGGAAGTGAAGCGTTGGTGGGCCGAAAAAACGAAAGAAATTTATACCCTGATTCCTGATTTCGGTGGGTATCTGGTAAAGGCGAACTCCGAAGGTGAGCCCGGCCCACAGGATTATGACCGTACCCACACCGACGGTGCCCGGATGTTATCTGAAGCTTTAGCTCCTTATCCTCAAGGAATTGTCATGTGGCGTTCGTTTGTCTATAAAGCTGATCCCAACGGGGATCGGTTCAAGGCAGGTTATGAAGAATTTAAGCCGCTGGACGGAAAATTTGATTCAAACGTACTGGTTCAGGTCAAAAATGGACCAATTGATTTTCAGCCCCGCGAGCCCTTTCATCCGCTTTTCGGGGCCATGCCCCAAACCCCTCTGATGATGGAATTTCAGCTTACTCAGGAATACCTGGGTTTTGCTACCCATCTGGCTTATATGGCTCCTCTGTTCAAGGAATGTCTGGATTCGGATACCTACGCGAAGGGTAAGGGTTCTACAGTTGCTAAAGTTATTGATGGCTCGGTACATGGTTATCAGAAAACGGGCATGGCGGGCGTCGCTAATACAGGGTCTGATCGTAACTGGACGGGCCATCCGATGGGGCAGGCTAACTGGTATGCCTTTGGTCGTCTGGCTTGGGATTATACGCTTTCCTCGGAAAAAATCGCCGAAGAATGGATTCGTATGACGCTTACGAATGATACCAAAGCGGTTGCGACTATTCAGAACATGCTAGTCAATTCCCGCGAAACGCTGGTGAATTACATGACGCCGCTGGGCTTGCATCACATCATGGGTAATAACCTGCATTATGGGCCCAACCCCTGGCTTGCTAAAAACGTCCGGCCCGACTGGACTTCAGTGTATTACCACAAAGCCGATGAAAATGGTATTGGCTTTGACCGTACTGAATCGGGCAGTAAAGCCCTGCATTTGTATGCTCCTGAAGTGCAGAAACAATGGGATGCCGCTTCCTGCCCACCTGAATATTTACTCTGGTTTCATCATGTACCCTGGACGCATCCCATGCCTTCGGGAAGAATTCTTTGGGATGAACTTTGCCACCGCTATTACGCAGGTGTAGCCGGAGTAACCCGGATGCAACAACAATGGGAGGGCGTTAAAAATCAGATTGATCCTGAGATTTTTGAGAATGTAAAAGGGAAACTCAGCATTCAGCACCGCGAAGCCCTTTGGTGGCGGGATGCTTGCGTATTATACTTCCAGACCCTCTCCAAACGACCTATTCCCGAAGGTTTGGAAAAACCTACCCGGACCTTGGAAGAGGTAAAACAACTGGTGGATGTATATCAGATTCGGTAAGTTATTCTACTATAATTGGTCCAATGAATTCGATCGTCTTACTCACTTCTGATTTATAGTAAATCACATCACTAATAAAAGTACTTATTTCATGGAATCGCTTTTCCTGCCTCTACTGAAGTGTAGGGGCAAAGCAATTGCTGTATTCAGACCTATTGCTCTCATGATTGGCTGAATATTCAATAGTCATCCTTGAACAGGGGAGCGTTTCAAGAAAAGGTAAATCAATAAAGTGTTTAGGGAAATTTGTAAACTCTACGTTTTGAAACGCCTTATATAATCGATCTAATTCAGCCGTAGAAAGGGTTACACTGTATCTTTCAATGCCCCCTGCAATAGCTGACTATCTGAGTTATACTCACTAAAATCCGAGGAAATTAAAAGCTAAAATCATCTGGTCTTTTTTCAGGAGACAGATTTGAACAGCTACCTATTACCAATGATAAGGATAGAGCAGTAAACCAGGTTTTAAGAGCATTCCAATTTTTCATTAGCTCGTATTTCCAAACTTCTAAAAAGCGTTCGGGAAGTTCTACTACCCAAACGTCTCTTGTAAAGGTTAGGTAACAAATCACACATAAAGGGGCTTTTGCTAAGCAAAATGTAACGTTAATAAATAATTGGTATGAAATTTTAGTTTAAGCACCTACTCACTCTGATTGAGTAAAATAAAACTTAAACTATTCAACTTTTATGGAACGTGAAATTGTATACGCCAAGTCATTAGCACCCGTTAAACGGATTTCCTGGAGTGCTGTATTTGCTGGGGTTTTAATTGCAGTAGTCTCTCAATTGTTATTAAGTCTACTAGGGTTAGGGATCGGCCTTTCTACGATTGATCCCGTGGAAGAACAGAATCCTACCGCCGGACTAGGCATCGGAACGGCAATCTGGTATATCATCAGCAGCCTGCTTTCCTTACTGGCCGGAGGATGGGTGGCAGGTCGGCTGGCAAGTACTCCCCGCTTCTTTGACGGTATTATTCACGGTGTGCTAACCTGGAGTCTGATGACGCTCCTGACCATCTATTTTCTGACCACTACGGTTGGTAGCCTGATTGGAGGAGCTAGTCGGCTCGTAGGGGGCATTGTTCGCACGGCCGGTTCAGCTGCTGGTTCGGTAGCCTCCGCAGCAGGTCCTCAATTGGGAGAAGCAGTCAAAGGAACCCTAGCTGAAAATGGAATTAATATCAACGATTTGGACCTCAAAGATTTGCGTAGCGAAGTAAATACCCTTTTACGTCAGACCGGAAATCCAGCTCTGAATCCTAATACGCTGGAACGTAAAGCAGATCAGGCTGGTAAAGATCTTAAGGCCTCTGCTGATCAGGCGGCTGAAAATCCGCAAGCTACCGACGATATTGCTAATGGTTTATTTGATCGTCTGTTCCGTCAGGGTCAGGCTACGGTTAATCAGGTAGATCGCGAAGATGCCGTTAACGTCGTTATGAAACGCACGAACAAAAGCCGGGCAGAATCTGAGCAGATTGTGGATAACTGGATTAACACCTACAAACAGGCCGCGGCTAAATTTGAGCAAACGAAACGTGAGACCGCAGAAAAAGCCCGCGAGGCTGCTGATAAGGCTGCTTCAGCCGCTTCCAAAGGAGCCATCATGGGCTTCTTCGGATTACTGGTTGGTATTGTTGCCGCTGGGTATGGAGCTAAACTGGGCACTACCTCTAAGGCTAACCTGAATGCTTATGATGTACCCGTGCAGTAGTTTTTTACATACCTGATTTTCCTGACCAAATTCGTTTGGATAATCACAGGCTTTTAGTAATCAATAAGTTAGAAGGCCGGATAGGTTGCAAAGCAATCTCTATCTGGCCTTCTAACTTATTGATTATTTTCCTCTCTGATATACCCGCATGTAATCAATTTCGTAACGGGCAGGGAATTTGCTGGCACTTGGATCGCCACCGTTATCGCCACCCAGAGCGAGGTTAACTAACACATAATGCGGTTGGTGGAAGGGATTAGAGCCGTCAGCATTCAACGTCTTACTTAATTCCGTGGTGTTTAGTAACTGATCATCCACGTATAAACGAATCTCTTTTTCGTCCCAATCCATTCGCCAGACGTGAAATTTATCGGCCCATTCAGGGTCATTAAACGTTGACAAGGGTGTTTTTACGGAATTCCATTTTGCTTTATATGCCTGGTCTGTGCCCCAGG
This sequence comes from Siphonobacter sp. SORGH_AS_0500, assembly GCF_031453245.1. Taxonomy (NCBI): domain Bacteria; kingdom Pseudomonadati; phylum Bacteroidota; class Cytophagia; order Cytophagales; family Cytophagaceae; genus Siphonobacter; species Siphonobacter sp. SORGH_AS_0500. Next base: position 275,524 of record NZ_JAVIYT010000001.1, on the reverse strand, counting down.
CAGTATTAGCCAAAATCGTGTTCTGGTAGTACTCCATGATGTCAATTTCACCGTTGGAAGGCCACTGGCCCTTTATGCCCAGCGTCCAGAAAGCGGGCCACATGCCGGGCTGAACGTCGAGCTTCGCCCGCATTTCAAAACGACCGTATTGCCACGCGTGTAAATCTCTGGTTAACAAACTTGAAGAGGTATAATCAATTGTTTTACGACTCTTCCGCCAGTCCATACTTCCTTCCTCATAAAGCGGATTAGGCCGGGATTCTTTTCGGGCTTCTATGATTAAGAAACCATTTTCACAGCGAGCATTTTCCGACTGATACCATTGCAATTCTCCATTGCGGACAAACCCTTTTTCGAAAGTCCAGTTTTTCGGATTGGGCTCACCATTGGTATTGAATTCATCAGCCCAGACGAGTTTATATTTTTGGGGAGGGTGAAAGGAGAGGCACGTAATAACGCTGCCAAGTAACAAAAAGGGGCGAATCATAGAATTGAGGTTAACAGGATAGTAAAGATAAAGCTGCTGGTCTTCAGACGAGCAGCCTTGAAAATACTTATTTAGCAATTAATACCGCCCCTCGCTTCGTTTCGACGCCGCGTTCCGGGAAATACGTGCTTCGATACTGAACGGCCCATGCATAGGTCTGGGGCGGGAATGTCCGCCCTTTGTAGGTGCCGTCCCACATTTCGTTACGATTGGTGGTGCGGAAAATCAGTTCACCCCAACGGTCATACACCCGGAATTCGTAATCCTGATCGGAAATATGATTGGTAATGACCTGTAACTGATCGTTCTGACCGTCACCATTGGGCGAGAAGGCATCCGGGACGAAGATTTGGGGTTCACACAAATCTATTACTTTGATCGCATGAGCTTCCGTGCACCCGTCGCTAGTGCTGATTTCAACGGTATAAACGCCAACTCGGTTGACCGTAATGGTTCGTGTGGATTCATTCCCCGGTAGCCATCGATACTGGTAATTCATGTTGTTCCCCGCACTCAGCATAATTGACTGATTATTAGGCTGACAAAGGGAAGCCTCCGGTTGAACGGTGACGTTTGGAAGAGGTAATAAATCCACGCGTACGGTATCGGTAACTTCGCAGGTAATGCCATTTGTTCGGGGAATCATTACCACTACAGAATAATTACCAGCCTGCGTTACGTCTATTACCTGCGTATTCTGACCCGTATTCCATAGATACGATGCTCCTCCTGGCAGGGCATCCAGTTGAAGGGTGTCATTCGTACACAGCTTTTTATCGGGGCCTAAGCTATATAACGGCGGTCGTTCGAGGATGACGTTAATCGTATCCAGCGAATAACAATCGCCAATTAATACCCCCACTACATAACGTCCTGATGAATCGATCTGAATTTTGGAAGCCGTACTATCGACAGCTAATTGCCGACCATTTCTGAACCACAAATATTTGCTATTCGGGTAGGGGTTTTTGCTATCCAGCGTTACCGTCCGTGAACATACATTCAGATCCTGACCAAGGTTTGCAATGGGCTGTGGGTTGACCTTGACCTGCTGAGTCATCGTTGTATCCTTACAATCATTATACTGCCTTAACGTAACCGTATACGTTCCCGGAGCCGCGTATAAGTGCGTCTCGGACTGCTTGGTTCCCTTGGCCGAACCATCCCCAAAATCCCACTCATATTTATCCTTCAATGGATCACAGATGGCCCCTGTGGTTAATTCCACTGGTTCTCCGAAGCAGACATCTTCGGCACTAATGCCCGGCCCCGACGGAGGCTCAATAATACTCTGAACGAAGTTGGGTAAACCTAGTTGACTCCGTTTTCCGGCCAGATAAAAACCATCCAGTTGAAAATCTACTTCCGTTGAATCGCCGCTGGAAGGGGTAATGACTCCGAGATATTCGCTGTCTTTGATAGCCATGTAAATCTTGCCATCGGGAGCGTATTGCAAGGCTCCAAACTCTTTCTCAGAACGAGCTACCTCAATGCGGGTAGAAGCAATGGTGGTTGAGTCAGCTCCGGTGAGGTCATATTGGTACAAAACAGATTCTGTGCTGTCATTCCCTCGCAAACTGACATAAACTTTTTCGCCATCCGGGGAGAATTCCAGCCCATAGGCAGAGGGCGGAGCCGGCCCTAAATCGAGCGTAATGGGGGGGGGAGTAATGGCTCCGGTAGAATCATTGAAGTTATAAATCTCGACGTAATTCCGGGCGGGACCGGGAATTACCACGCCCATTTTCCCGCCTGAAGTAGCAAATTTAATCTGGCCTTCCCCCTGGTATTTAGTGGTATGGGGAAGCCCAATCGAAGGAGAATTCGCATCTTCCAGCCCGCTCTTGGTCAGACGTTTGAGAATAAATTTACTGGTTCCGTTTTCGTGACTTAATACCCAGTACGATGAATCAGCCGGGTTTTGAATCGAGGTTAACCGCTCGCTGACATTACATTCACCCGTCTGGTTATTTTTATCGAGAATAATTCCTTTCCCGCCATTTCCCCGCATATCTACCCGGGTGTATTCCAGACATCGAATGGAATCGTTTACATCGCGGGTGGTAAACACATAATAAATGGTTTCACATCCGCGACAACTCGGCTGAGGAACAATCAGAGCGGCCTGCGTAGAACCTCGACTCCCGTTCAAACTAGTAGTATCCGAAGGGTCACGGGAGGGCATGGGGTTACCCTCGGCATCATAAATCGTTATTCCGTCCGTATAAAAAAGCAAATCACCTTTTCGATTGGAAATAGACGAGGTTCCTTCCGGCGTATTGATTTTTCCATCCGTTATAGCCGAAGGCTGTCCTCCTTCAAAGTTAATACCCGCGTTAGATCCGAAGTACCATTTCGAGGCCTGCTGATCCGACTCACCGCATATTTTGACATTAATACGATCCGTTACGGTGCAACTATCGGCATTCATTACTTCGACTGAGTAACATCCTTTTTCCGTTACCGTAATGGTTCGGGTAGTATCACCCGTTGGGTACCATAGATACTTAACTGTCCCTTCCGCAGGAGGGGTTCCCTGAAAAGATTTGGAATCATAAGGGTCCAGAACCAGTGGGTTATCCTTACAAATGGTCGTATCTTCTTTTCCCTGAAAAAACTCGAAAGCAGGTGGTAAAGCCGAAATTCGGATGGTAGTATCTCGGGTGTACGATTTTCCGTTAGTCAGATTTACAGTAACCTTAACATTGTACGAACCCGGTTGCAGGTACAGGTGAGCCGGTTTTGCTTTCGTTGACCTATTGGCCTGCGGATCGGGAGAATTGGGATCTTGAAACGTCCAGTTCCAGCTAGAAGCCGTAACGCCAGTAAGCTCAAACCGGGTAGAGTCGCCATTACAACCCTGCTCAGGCTCGCATTTTCGCCCGGTTACCTTAATGGTCTGGGCTTCGGCAATTCCCCAACAGGCCATCCAGAAAAGTAATGTAAAATATATCTTTCGAATCATACCCGATGAAGCTTTTTATACGTTTTAGACGACGTAGGTCGGGGAAAGTCTCTGGGCTGGATTGAATTCAGAGGCAAACACCAGACTACTACGCTGAGTTATTCACTGTTACTGGCGGTAATCCCTCGCTAAGACACCGTTTAAACATGGGTAGTTCGAACGTTCGTGAGTTAAGAAGGAGCAATTTCCTGAAAATTAACGGAAACTTGGGCTACAAATTTTGTGAAGGTTTGTGCAACTTGCTGAACTTTTGCAAAAACCCCGGCGGAACGAATATATTTTTAAAAAATGCGTTCACAAGAATGTCATGATTGATCGGAGTTGTTGAATGAATCGTTAATCCAATGCATCCGATTTCTGGTTGTCTGCCATGCTAAAACATTTATTTCTTTTCGCTGCCTTGTTGTGCATGGGCCTTGACCTTCGGGCTCAGGATCCGCAGCTTTCGCAGTTTTATGCCGCTCCGCTTTATCTGAATCCAGCCTTTGCTGGCTCGGCTCTGGCTACCAGAGCTACGCTTAACTACCGCAACCAATGGCCTGCTCTTAATGCTAATTACGTCACAACCATTGCCAGCGTTGACACGTACATCGATAAAATTAATTCGGGTCTGGGTTTTATGGTCATGAACGACGCTCAGTTCAGTAACCTTCGCACGCTGGATGTGGGTTTGCAGTATTCCTATCAGGCCCGCCTGAGCGAGGAGGTTCGACTAAGGGCAGGGATTCAGGCTTCTTACGTGAATCGGAGTGTGAATTATTATGATCTGGTTTTTAACTACGACGTAACCAGCCCCGGAAATGTCACGCCCATTTATAACGACCCCGTCGTTGATGCGGGTCCACGCATCAATTACCTTGATTTTTCGGGTGGTTTGTTAGCCTATTCTGACCGATTCTGGGGAGGCATTTCAGTGCATCACCTCAACCGTCCGGATCAATCTTTCTCGTCCAATCCCGAGCGATTACCCATGAAAATTAGTCTGCAAGGAGGTTTCAAAATTCCTTTGATGGGCTGGGAGTTAGGAAATGGCCTCGGAGCCGATATGGGGCGTGAACGAAGTCTTTCACCGGCTATTCTTTATAAGAAACAGGGAAAATTTGATCAGTTGGATGTAGGACTTTACATGACTTACGACCCGCTGACGCTGGGCATCTGGTACCGCGGCATTCCCATTAAACAGTACGATCGGGGACTGAATAACCACGATGCTTTGGTTTTTCTGGTGGGATATCGACAGGACAATTTCTCCATCGGTTACAGCTACGACGCTACTATTTCAACACTGAGTATGGCCTCAGGCGGGGCTCATGAGCTATCTATTTCCTACACACTCGAGGCGTTGTTTGATCCAAAGCCCTTTCCGCGAAAACGTAAAAAAGAACTGGCCTGTCCGAAGTTTTAGTTTACCCCGGGTTGCTCCTGGGGCTATCCATATTCAACTCCTCCGGGGGAGACGTCACCCAATATTTGATTTTCTTCCCCATTTTCCCCGGGTTGCACCCGGGGCTATTCGTGTTCCACCCCTCCGGGGTTAGAGTCATTCCTTTTTCAACCCCAGCGGGGTTAAACTTTTAATAGCCCCGGATGATAATCCGGGGAGGAAACCCAATATTTGATTTTCTCCCCATTTCCCCCGGGTTGCACCCGCGGCTATTCGTATTCAACCCCTCCGGGGTTAGAGTCATTTCTTTTTCAACCCCAGCGGGGTTAAACTTTTTAATAGCCCCGGATGATAATCCGGGGAGGAAACCCCGATAATTGATTTTCTCCCCATTTCCCCCAGGTTGCACCTGAGGCTACCCCTATTCAACCCCTCCGGGGTTAGAGTCATTACTTTTTCAACCACAGCAGGGTTCAGCTTTTAAAGTCTCCTCAGATAACAATCCAAGGGAGACTTTAAAAGCAGTCAACTACGTATTTTAAGGAAACCTTTTTGTACTCGTTACTTGTTGACTTTCTGTGCGTTAAATAGGGTGTATTACCCCGGAAATTCCTCTATTTAATGAACATAACCTACCTCTAATTGGAAACTTCAAACCGGAAGTTCTCTTTCCAGCGGGTTTTCTTCTATTTTTGTGTGGCTTCGGCCCAAACCATTTAAAAAGATTTCGCAACAATGGCTCAACAGTATGATTTGATCGTAGTAGGAAGCGGCCCCGGTGGTTATCCTACTGCCATACGTGCTTCCCAGCTGGGCATGAAAGTCGCAATTGTCGAGAAAGAAAGCCTCGGAGGTATCTGCCTCAACTGGGGATGTATTCCGACGAAAGCCCTTTTAAAATCAGCTCAGGTTTTTGAATATATCAAACACGCTAAGGATTACGGTATTACTATCCAGGATGGTGCTTATAACGCTGATTTCAGTGCCGTCATTGGCCGTTCACGCGGTGTAGCTACCTCCATGAGCAAAGGCGTAGCTTTCCTGATGAAGAAGAATAAAATCGACGTCATCATGGGTTACGGTAAGGTAAAAGCGAACAAAACCGTTGAAGTAACCGCAGCTGACGGTGCAAAAACGGATTACACGGCAACCAAAGGTGTAGTGATCGCTACGGGTGGCCGGGCTCGCGAATTGCCCAATATCAAAATCGATGGCGAGAAGGTAATTGAATACCGCAAAGCCATGTCGCTCGAAAAGCAACCCAAGTCGCTGTTAGTGATTGGTTCAGGTGCTATCGGCGTAGAGTTTGCTTATGTATATGCCAGCATGGGTACGAAAGTAACCATCGTAGAGTTCATGCCGAACGTAGTTCCCGTAGAGGATGAGGACGTTTCGAAAGAACTGGCCAAACAATACAAAAAATTAGGCATCGACATTTACACGAACTCTTCTGTTGAATCAGTAGATACGAGTGGTGAAGGCTGCAAAGTGAAAGTAAAAACTCCAGATGGAGAAAAAAGCTTTGACGTAGACGTAGTACTGTCCGCAGCAGGTGTGGTTGCCAACATTGAAAACATTGGTCTGGAAGACGTAGGTATTGCTACTGACCGTGGCAAGATCGTGGTTAATCAGTGGTATGAAACCAACGTTCCTGGATTCTATGCCATTGGTGATTGCGTACCTGGCCAGGCTTTAGCTCACGTAGCTACGGCTGAGGGTATCATCTGTGCCGAGCATATCGCAGGCCATCATACCGAAGCTCTGGATTACGGTAACATTCCTGGCTGTACGTACTGCTCTCCTGAAATCGCCTCGGTCGGCTTGACTGAGAAAAAAGCGAAAGAAATGGGCTACGACGTGAAAGTGGGTAAATTCCCCTTCGCTGCTTCTGGTAAAGCTACGGCAGCCGGAGCTCGTGATGGTTTCGTGAAAGTAATCTACGACGCGAAATACGGCGAGTGGTTAGGAGCTCACATGATCGGTTTCAACGTTACGGAAATGATCGCTGAAGTAGTAGCGGCCCGTAAACTGGAAACGACGGCTCACGAAATCCTGCGTACCGTTCACCCTCACCCAACCATGTCTGAGGCCGTGAAAGGTGCTACGGAAGCTGCGTACGGCGAAGCAATCGACTTATAAGATTCTTTTTCGTTCCTAAAAACTCCCTTTCAGAGGCTTCTTTGAAAGGGAGTTTTTTTGTATCTCCTCCTTCTTTTTCCTTTCCATCTATTTGATATAGCTATTAATAGACGCAATCCACCGCTTCTACATATTGAATAGAAAACTATAGGATAAACCGGAACTTTCTGTTGCCTGAAATTGTGATACTTAGGGTGTTTTTCGAAGAAAAAGCGTCTTCAAAAGGGTATTCTCAAACGGTCTGAAAACCGGAATCCCCTTTCCGTAGTTTTTACATTGATTTTTCTTTTCCGAAAAACAGTGTCTTATACTGAAAAATGGTTTGAAGAAACCCTTTTCTATGGGAAGCTATAATAAAATACCAACATCCTGTGGTGAAAGGCTTAAAGTTCTATCGATTACCCACTATTTTTGAACACCAATTTTGAGTGCAAAGGTGGCCCGGCAATTTTACAGTTTTTACTCCGGGCGGGCTTTACCCAGATCAATCGTCTGGGAATCGGATGGCAAGGGAATTGATACCTTGAAAAAACGAATCCAGGTCCCGCACTCCATTCGTTGTAAGTAATCTTTTTCCTTATGAATACCAGTAAAAAATCTGTAAAGGAAGACCCTGACGTTATATTGATCGGTGCCGGGATCATGAGTGCTACCCTGGGTATGATGCTCAAGGAATTGCAGCCCGACCTGACCATCGAAATTTTTGAACGCCTGGATGTAGTAACTGCCGAAAGTTCTGATGCTTGGAATAACGCCGGAACCGGACACTCCGCCTTTTGCGAATTAAATTATACCCCCCAGAAAGCCGACGGATCGGTTGAGATCAACAAGGCCATTAAAATTGCAGAATCCTTCGAGCTTTCGCGGGAATTCTGGGCTTATCTGGTTGAGAATAACATCATTTCAGACCCCGAAGAATTCATTGTGGATACTCCTCACATGAGCTTTGTCTGGGGTAATGATAACGTAGATTACCTGAAGAAACGTCATACCGCCCTCACCAAAAATCACTTGTTCAAGGGCATGCAATATTCGGAGGATCTCAAGCAAATTCAGGAATGGGCACCGCTCATCACGGATGGCCGCGATTCTTCCCAAAAAATAGCGGCTACCCGCATGAATATTGGCACAGACGTGAATTTTGGAGAGTTAACCCGCCGCATTTTTGATCACCTGAAATCCTTGCCTGGCGTTAACCTTCACCTGAATCACGAAGTGCGTGACATTGATCGTCAGAAAGATGGTCGCTGGAAACTGGAAGTAAAGAACCGGAAAAGCGGGAAAAAACGCCAGTTGGTTACTCCCTTCATCTTCATCGGAGCGGGCGGCGGATCTTTGCCACTCCTTGAGAAATCAGGCATTAAAGAAGGCAAAGGCTTCGGCGGTTTCCCCGTGAGCGGTCAGTGGCTGGTTTGTACAAATCCTGCTATTATTGAACGGCATCAGGCAAAAGTGTACGGTAAAGCATCCGTAGGTTCACCTCCAATGTCCGTTCCTCACCTGGATACCCGGATTATTGACGGTAAGAAAGCTCTGCTTTTCGGACCTTACGCCGGTTTTACTACAAAATTCCTGAAAAATGGATCATTCATGGATTTGCCCAAATCCATCAAGCTCAATAACATTGGGCCGATGATGGCGGCGGGAATTCAGAACATTCCCTTAACTAAATATCTGATTGATCAGGTACGTCAGTCTCCGCAGGATCGTCTGGATGCCCTGAAAGAATACATGCCAACGGCTCAGCTAGAGGACTGGAAACTGGAAATCGCTGGACAACGCGTTCAGGTTATCAAGAAAGATCCAAAAAAAGGGGGTATTCTGGAGTTCGGTACCGAGGTAGTAAGTGCCTCTGACGGCTCTATCGCCGCTTTATTAGGAGCTTCTCCAGGAGCCTCAACTTCTGTGGCTATCATGCTTGATTTGTTAAAGCGTTGTTTCGCCGAAAAGTCAAATTCAGAAGCCTGGAAAAACAAGCTCAAGCAAATGATTCCTTCGTATGGTAAACCCTTAGCGAAAGAGCCTGAATTAGTAGAAAAATCAAGAGCATGGACCAGCCGAGTATTAAAACTGGAAACGGTTAAAGCTGAATAGTGCTTATTAAATAGATAGAGAGCTCCCGGTCGTACGATTCGGGAGCTTTTTCATTTTAGAATAATGAAGCCAGTATAAAGCCGTTAACCTTCGTAGTATTAATAAGAAATGATAGTAGTCTATATTAGTTTCATAAGAAATCTGGCTGAGCTTACCGTTTCACCAATTCCGACGACTATGAGTGACAGAAGAGGTTGGATGAGTATCAGGAATAATAGGAGAATACGTTATAAAAGAAAACCCATTTCGGTTGTAGTTAGGTACTATCGCTCTATTTACTAATAGTACCTAAGCCATTGGAGAAATCTAGCGGCATTACCATTCAAAAGAGATATTGAATTATTCAGCTTTCAGCATAATTCCACCGAAGGAAAAATAGTCTTTTAAGCTTTTTGTAGCCGATAAAACAAAAAGGCCTTGCAAGTCAGAAACTTACAAGGCCTTTGCTGTACCGAAGGCGGGACTCGAACCCGCATGTCCGTGAAGACACACGCCCCTGAAACGTGCGTGTCTACCAATTCCACCACTTCGGTTTACTGTAGTAACTTCCCGTTTGGGATTGCAAAAGTAGCCAAAAAACAGCCCTTGTCAAGTGTTTTTTTATTTTTTTAAGAAATTCCTTTGCGAGAAATCTGTAAGCGGTATCCTATTACGTTCAGGCTTTGTGTATTTTTGTCTATAATTCGCTAATTCACGCCTATTAAGTGTCTGATTTTTAAGTCGAGCACGATATTTTCTACCAAGCCATACATTTAACGATTGAACTTTATACCCACGATGAAATCCCCTAGGTACCGCTACGCCTTTTTCGTAGTGGTTTTAGTTGGTCTTACTGCCGCCGCAGATCAAGATGATCTGGACGCTGTTTTTTCCCGCATTTCCTCTGAAGTACAACAAAATTCTCAGGCTTACGAAAAGCTGGGTGAAGCTACGCGTACCATTGGCCACCGCCTAACGGGTAGCACGAATGGCGAAAAAGCGGAGACGTATGCGTATGATTTATTAAAAAGCTATGGCATTCAGGACGTAGCCTACCAGCCTTTTTCGGTAGAAACCTGGGCTCGGGATACGGTTACGCTGGCCATCGCCCCTCGCAAGAGTGATAATTTTCATGATATTCCGGTCGTTGCTTTGGCTCATTCTCCGCTGGAAGCAAATGTCAGTGCAGACCTGGTAGACGTAGGCAATGGGCTAGAGGCAGATTTCGAAGCCAATAAAGACCGCCTTAAGGGACGTATCGCTTTAGCCAATCTGGGTTTACTGGCGGCTCCTTCAGGAGCTAAAAATCTGCATCGTTCCGAAAAAACGGCTCTGGCTATTCGATATGGAGCTTCAGGCATCGTAATGGTGAATACTGTTCCCGGAAATGTGCTGCTAACGGGAACGGCTTCGGTAACGGGCTCTCTGATTGGTATTCCGGCTGTTTGTATTTCGTTGGAAAATGGACAGCAAATCCGGGAATGGATGAAGGAAGAAAAACTCATGGCTTTGGTGGATATGCGAAATACCAGCAAAAAATCCACCAGCCGCAACGTCATTGCTACCATCAAAGGCAAAAGCCGGGATAAAATTGTTATTGGAGCTCACCTCGACAGTTGGGATCTGGCCACTGGAGCCATTGATAACGGACTGGGATCATTCGCTGTGATAGACATTGCCCGCACGTTTCAAAAACTGGGACTGAAACCCCGCCGTACCATCGAATTTGTGCTTTTCATGGGCGAGGAGCAGGGCTTATTAGGTTCGAAGGCCTACATCCGGCAGAATCGTAAATCGCTCGGCAGAATCAAGTATATGATTAATCTGGACATGACGAACCAGCCTTCAGGCGTGAACATCTCTGGCTGGAATAACATGGAAAGATTTTTCCAGGAGGTGGGCAATCATATGCAATCGTTGGACCCAAACTATAAAAACGTAATCATGAACCGGGCCGGCCTGCATTCAGACCATCAGCCTTTCATGTTGGAAGGGATTCCCACATTAACGCCCCTGGGCCATCTTCCACCGACGATTGGCATGACGTATCATACCAATCTGGACACTTTCGATAAGGTCAACAAAGAAGGACTACGAAATACGGTTCGTTATACCAGCATGCTGTTGTATGCCCTTGCTAACGCAAAAGAACTACCCACTCAACGGCTTAGCAACGAACAGACCAAAGATTTTCTCATTAAACAAGGCCTGAAAGATGAACTGGTATTAGGAAACGAGTGGCGTTGGTAAGTTACCTATACCTTACAAAAAAGCGGCTGCTTTCTGAGAAAGCAGCCGCTTTTTTGTAGAAGATTAAGACTATAAATCTACCCATTCCTCGTAACCCAGAACCTGTAATTTATCCTGGCAATTCGCTGTATTTTTTTTCAGAGCCGAAATGTCAAAATACAACTCCGATTCTTTTTCCTGTACACATTCTTCCGCCGGATTTTTGAAAACGACCTGAACGGTAACGGGCATCGAACAGGGATCTTCCCCACCTACTTCGTACAAATCAAATTGGGGGGTAGGAGAGCAGGCTCCGCCGTGCTTGACGTTTACTTTCAACACATTACCTTCCCGCTGAACAGAATTAATATAAAAATCTTCTGATCCCACCGGAGGTTGCTCGTTCTGAATTAGCGTACGGGCCTGCATTTGATCCGCTTTCTCTTCTTTATCACAGGCCATCAGTGAAACACCTATCAAGCTCAATAAAAACAAAGATTTGGTCATGGCATTAGAGGCTTAAAATCAGAAATCACCTAGAGTGATTAGTAAGTTAATCATCAAATACGAGACATTGTTATGAATAGTATTTCATACGAACAAAAATTTTTCTATCTATATCCATAAAATACCAAGCCTTAATTTGATTTTTATAGATATACTTAACTTTTCTATTTAGTTTTTCTAAAGGTACTGAGATAACCTTCGGGATCTATTGGGTTAAAATTCTGATTAACATTAAGTATTCATTCTCTTGGCTATTTACATTTCGTCCTCAATCATCAAGCAAGTATTTACACTTTTATTAATACTTTACTCGTCTTGCGGCATTTCAGTTCTACTGTCCATGTGAACCTTCAGAAATCAGATTCATTAACTCGTTAAAGAGTAACGAGTCCTATTAATCAACCAGAACGGTGATCATAGGACTCATTGCTGGAAATACGTGTTTTAGAAACTCATTCCCATTTTAATACTGATTCGATTGTAGGCATAATCGTAGTAGGTACCCTGGTCTTCCCCAAAGTATCGACCGCTTTCTAAAATCTGCCGTTTGTAGCCCACGCTCCAGGTAATACCCGTTCCGCTATTAGTAGCAAAACGCAGGCCTATTGCCGGATTCAGGTGCAGACCACCCCGCTTAAAATCCAGCGATGGGTCCCTGGCAAGCCAGGTCATACCTTTACCGATGTCCAAAGCATAAAAAGGGGTTACTGTTTTATTTTTCAGTATATCTCCCCGCAAACCTAAAGAAATGGGGACCATAAGGTTGCCTTTATAACTATCCAGTCCCACGGTGATCCCCGCTGCCAGCCAGTGCATCAGGCGATAACCGTTGAAGCTGGAAGCGGTAAAACTGGTTTTACTAACCGGAGAACTATTATTTGGACCTACCTGCCCCAAAAGCACACCCATTTCGCTAGTATTAGTATACCCTTTCTTCTGATTAACCTGGCCATAGCAGAACCCGCTCAGACACAGCATTGCTAGTAATAGAGTTGATTTCATACGAAAAGATTAGGCTTCAGGACGGGTTACGGGAATTTTGCTTAGTAGTCGAGGATTATTACGATCGGTGTAATCATACTGATAAAAACCGTCTTTACCGATCAGTAATAACAGCTTTGTACTCAGCGGGATAACATCATATGCATCCATGTTTTTAAAATGGTTCAGTAAGTGCTTGTCTAGCTCCAGCGGATTACTAACGTCAAACATTTTTAGTCCGTGACTACCTTCACACACAAATAAAGTTGGATGATCGACGCCCAAACCATAAGGGCCTTCCATGGGAAAGGATTTTAATAATTTGGGAGCATACATATCTTTCACATCAATCAGATCAAGCTGGTTACTAGGCGAGCCACCACAGATCGTTTGCTGCCGAAGCGTAACGTAGGCATGGTTTTCATGCACTACTACCGGATCGCAGGCCCGTACGTGACTCAGCGTAGCCACTCGAACGGGATTATTCGGGTCGGCGTTGGAAAGGATATGTACGCCCGTTGTCGAACCTACATACAGCCGATCCTGATACGGGAAGATGGTTTCGATGCCCCATCCCAGGGTAACCACGTTGCCCTTCTGCGGATTTTGTGGCTGGCTGATGTCAAACAACTGCATATTCTGATTGGTAACGGCGTAAAGCGTATTATTCACAATCGCAAAACGAGCCATCGAGCCACCCGTTCCGCTGCCCTGATTTGGTGATGAACTGGACGATAACGAAGCAGAAAACGAGCTGGAGGCATTAAAAAAGCTGTCGAATACTAGCCAGGGATTACTCCAGGGATTCATGTTCCCCTCACAATCCGTTTCAATCACACTGGTAATTAGTTCTACATCATAGTCTGTAATTTGCGTGGGAGCCATCGCAGGATTCATTCCATTGGCGTTACTAAACCAGCTCACACCTTCTACCATGCCGCTGGTGAAAGCATTTTCAATCCGTTTTAAAAGTTTGGGCTGAGTAGGGTCCGACAGGTCAAAAACCAGGAAATCGGTGTAACTATCGGCATAGAGCATATTCCCTTTTACGGCCATATCCGCATTACCTAAAATGCTCAGGAAAGAAAGGTTTTTAGGGTTATTCGGATCGCTGTTATCAATGATATGGATTCCTTTTTTGATTTCATTGATGAACAGATAACTGCCCTTTACGTAGATTTTACCCGGCTTTTCGAGCGATTTAGCTCCTGCAATAGCAACGCCATTGTTACGTAAGTCAGCAGTAGAAATTTGCTTACTAATTAGATTTCGGGAAACGTTTGTCTGATGGCACTGGTCCTTACAGGAAGTCAGACCCAGCAAAGCGACAGCCAGTACGAGTAGTGATTTTTTCATAGAAAAAGGTGTTTGAATGTTAAAGGCAATTCGTAAAAAAGGCAAAGCAAAGCTAGGGTTATGCATAGGCATAACCAGTTGTCATTCACTTGAAATTGTATGGGTAACGAGAAGAATGCGACCTAGAATCTTTACTTCATTGGTCCACAGGTACCATCCAGACAAGTAACTGCCGGTGGGGTTACTGCGACGCAATCTGAAATTTTGCCTTCCCGACTATTTACTTCTGCTTCCAGCAGATTGTAATCCTCTACTTTTTCCTTGAGCACTTCTACGTCTGTCGGCGTAAGTGAATAAATCAGGTATTTCCAGGGGCCGCCGCAGGGCTTGCTTCCAAAGGCAATGCTCCCACATACCCGCTCTCCCTGGCAGGCCTTGTCCTGAATCAAGGCCAGGATTTCCTGCTCCATGAAGCGTAATCGCTCCGAATCACCTACGATTACCTTTTCTTTCTCGCAGGAGATTAAAACCAACAATAAGCTTCCCAGAGCGAGGATACGTTTCATAGTTATTGAGCTTTTACAGGAAAGACAAGCAGAAGACACTGGTGAAAGTCAGAAAGTTGGAAAGAGAAACTATTTTTTCAAAAAATACTGCTGTTAAAAATCGTTAAGGCTCCAAAACGCAAAAGCAGAGCCCTTTTGAGGCTCTGCTTTTTATTTCTACGGTTTATTACTTTTATGCTAATTCAGCAATAATCGTTTTTCCAGAAACGGGTTTATCGCCTAGATTAACCAGAATTTTTGCATCAAGCGGTAAAAAAATATCTACACGGCTACCAAATTTAATGAAGCCAAATTCTTCTCCCTGATTAACTACATCGCCTTCTTTCACATACCAGCAAATCCGTCGGGCCAGAGCTCCGGCAATCTGCCGAAACATTACCTCCACCCCTGATTCATGACGAACAACAATAGTTGTACGCTCGTTTTCAGTCGAAGATTTGGGGTGCCAGGCTACCAGATATTTTCCGGGATGGTACTTGAAAAACGACACTACGCCTGATATAGGATTCCGGTTTATATGCACATTCACGGGCGACATGAAGATACTTACCTGCCGACGAGGGCCGTTGAAGTATTCTGTCTCCACTGTTTCTTCAATTACCACTACTTTACCATCCGCCGGAGCAATGATTTGTTTAGGGTGTTGAACCGTTTTACGACGGGGATTTCTAAAAAACTGGAGGATAATCAGGTATATGATAATGCTACCTATAATGGCTAGCTGCCTTACCAACGTTTGTTCAGGAAAGACATAGGCAATAGTAGCATTAATCGCTAGTAAAATGGCCAATGCCAGGGACAACGTAGCAATACCTTCTCGGTGGATGGTCATAAAAAAAATATAAATGTTCGCGATCGGTGAGTGTTAAAGAATGACGGTAGACCTACTGATCGTCAATGCTGTACAGGAATATCAGCGTCATTGAAGCCGCAAGGTACGAAAAAATCACTCGCCGTAGTAACTTGGCCTTTATCGAACCACGATGAGATACTGCACAGTTCGGGCTGGTTTTACAGAATAATCCGTCAAAATCCAGAGGGTACTCCCTTTCTTCACTCCTTTTACCGTGTACACTCGTTCACCGATCAAATCTGATCGCACAGGTTTTTGATAAACGCTGGTAATACGCACCACACTGGAATCACTCAATGCCGATTGCCAATTATTCTTTTCTTCCTTCTGCCCCAATCGAATTTCCCGACTTTTTCCCTCCGCAAAAACCAGTTTGGCGGGCTTTTGCCCGGGTATTAGCCCGAGCAAAAAAGTACTTATCCATACCAGAACTATCATCAGCTATAGCGATCATTACGCCAGGGATAGGCCGTATTAGAATAGCCTCTTTCCTCCCAGAAACCAAGTTTATTTTCGGGTAAAAACTGAATCCGTTTGATCCATTTGGAGCCTTTCCAGGCGTATAACTGAGGCGTAATCATTCGAACCGGACCGCCATGCTCTACGGGTAAGGGTTCGTCATAGACGGTATGGGCCAATAATACATCAGGTTTCAAGGCCTCTTCCAGCAAAACGTTAGTACTGTACGTATCATACCCATAACACATGATGTGAGTAGCGGTTTCTTTCGGCTGAACCAGTGCCGCCAGATCCATCAATCGCACACCCTTCCAAACCATATCCAGTTTAGACCAGGTTGTTACGCAGTGAAAATCAGAAATGTCTTCTACCTGAGGTAGATTCATGAAGTCATCCCACTTCAGAATGACCGGATTTTCCACTTCTCCATCAATGGTTAATCGCCAGCGGTCCAGTGAAACGTTGGGGTGATAGCCCAAATCTAACACCGGCCACTTCTGGGTTAAGGTCTGGCCAACGGGCGTTTGTGGCATCCCATGCCGATTGATAGGTCCCCTTCCCTGTGGGGTTTCATCCGCAATCGAAGGCGTGCCTTTCATGCGTTCTTCAAACCGATCTTTCAGCTTCATCCGAGCTTCAATGATCCGGTCTAATTTATCATCAGAAGCCGATTCCATGTTTGCTAAGTTTTAAATCAAATATAGCTTGTGTTCAACGATTCTACTGCTAGAATCGTGCCCAGCGACTTGCTGATAGTTTCTTTTTTCAAGAAAAAAGCCCATTCGTTAAGAAATGGGCTTTTCTATTCAATACAATGCTATTTAAAACCTAGGAAACCAGCGTTACGACTGCCAATTCACGAACGGCCCGGGCAATGCCCTCGGGATCAAAACCACATTCGCGATGTAGGTCTATTTGCTCGCCGTGTTCCACAATTCGGTCAGGAATACCTAGACGTTTGATTTTGGCAGTATACCCATGTTCGGTCATGAATTCAACTACCGCCGAACCCATACCACCCATCAGACAGCCATCTTCGACAGTAATGACTTTATCAAATTTCTGGAAAACTTCGTGTAATAAGGCTTCATCCAGGGGTTTTACGAAACGCAGGTCATAATGAGCCGGGTGTAAGCCTTCTTTTTCCAGTAACTGACAGGCCTTGGGAACGTAGTTACCAATGTGGCCGATGGTTAAGATAGCTACGTCTTCTCCCTCCTGAACTTTTCGGCCTTTGCCAATTTCCATTAACTCAAAAGGCGTACGCCATTCCGGCATTATACCTTCGCCCCGAGGATAACGAATGGTCATGGACTGGGTACCAGACTGGAAACCTTCACTTTGAGCGGTGAACATTAAATTACGCAACTCACGCTCGTCCATCGGGGAGGCCACCACCATGTTCGGAATGCATCGCATGAAAGCAATGTCATAGGCTCCATGGTGCGTCGGACCGTCGGCACCAGCAAAACCAGCCCGATCCAGACAGAAAATAACGGGTAATTCCTGAATACACACGTCATGTATAACCTGATCATACGCTCGTTGCATGAAGGTGCTGTAAATATTACAGAATACCGTCAGCCCCTGCGTAGCCATTCCGGCAGAAAAGGTTACCGCGTGTTGTTCGGCAATACCCACATCAAACGCCCGATCCGGCATGGCTTTCATCATGATATTCATGGATGAACCACTCGGCATGGCGGGGGTAACGCCTACGATACTACTATTTTGTTCGGCCAGTTCCACGAGTGTGTTTCCAAACACTTCCTGATACTTAGGAGGCTGGGGCTTCTCGTAAACCTTCTTGAAAATCTCACCAGTAATCTTATCGAACTTGCCGGGAGCGTGCCATTTGGTCTGATCTTTCTCCGCAGGAGCGTAGCCTTTTCCTTTAACGGTAACGCAATGCAGAATTTTAGGACCGGGAATATCTTTCAGATCGGAGAAAATTTCAACCAGATGATCAATATCATGACCATCAACGGGGCCGAAATAACGCAGATTCAGAGATTCAAATAAGTTACTCTGATGCAGTAACGTGGCCTTAAGGCCATTCTCAATTTTGGAGACAATTTCCTGTGCCGTCCGACCGAAGTTACTCATCTTACCCAGCAGATTCCATACTTCGTCTTTAACCCGATTATAGGTATGAGACGTAGTGATGTCCGTCAGGTAATCTTTCAAAGCCCCCACGTTGGGGTCGATACTCATACAGTTATCATTGAGAACAATCAGCAAATTGCTGTCTTTCAACGATCCCGCATGGTTCATGGCTTCGAAGGCCATACCGCCCGTCATGGCTCCGTCGCCAATAATGGCTACGTGCTGTTGCTTGGTATTACCCTTATGCAAAGCCCCTACCGACATACCTAAAGCCGCCGAAATTGAAGTAGAGGAGTGCCCTACACCAAAGGCATCATAAGGGCTTTCTTTCCGTTTGGGAAAGCCCGAAAGTCCACCATAAAAGCGATTGGTATGAAAACGATTCCGCCGACCAGTAAGGATTTTATGACCATAAGCCTGGTGACCTACGTCAAAAACCATCTGGTCTTCAGGCGTATTTAACACGTAATGCAGAGCTACGGTAAGTTCAACCACTCCCAAACTAGCTCCGAAATGCCCGCCGTATACCGAGACATTATCTATGATAAACTGACGTAACTCCTGGCAGACCTGAACCAACTGCGATTTATCAAGTTTTCGCAGCTCGTCAGGGGTGTCAATTTGAGCTAACAAAGGACCAGGCGTAATAAGCATTGCATAAGAGATTCAAAAACTGAATGAGTGACTCGTTGTAATTTACTCAGTCAATTAGTCGTAGTTTATCCTAAACAGCTGAAAGTCATGAAATGTTTCAACGTTTCAGCAGGATCATTTAGGAAATGAGGCACAAAGTTACTGTAAAATAACTTACGTGTACGATTTAATAGAGTATGTATTCCACAGAAAAGCCCCTCGAAGATCGAGGGGCCGTTCGCTTAGTTTTTCTGACTGGCTTTGTAAAGCTTCTGTTTTTCCTCCCGAGTCAGGCTTTCGTAGCCTGATTTTGAAATTTTATCCAGAATAGCATCAATTTCTTCATCTCCCGGATAGTCCTCGGCAGTAGCCGTGCTGTAAGTCGTATAAGTCGTCCGTGTTTGAGAACGATATTTCACCTGCATGGTAGGACGAGGCTGACGGGCAAATAAACGTTTGAAAAAATCCAGGACCGCTTCCACGGGCTGGCCTAAATCAATGCCCCGACGTAACATCCGAATGTACATATAGCCAAATAAGGCTCCACTCAGGTGAGCGATATTACCTCCCGCGTTAGTTCCCGGAATCTGAGCGAAAGAAACAATAACCCAGAAAGCAGCAATGTACTTAATTCGAACCGGACCAATGATCAATACATGGAAAGTATAATTGGGCAAAAGCGTTGCTGCCCCTAACATAACGGCATAGACGGCCCCCGAAGCTCCCAGATTTAATACATCCAGTTGACTCTGATACAAAGGAACCAGATTGTAAAGGGCAATGAAGACAAAGCCCCCGAAAATGCCTCCCAACAGGTAAATGCTAACCAGCCGCCGGCTACCGAGATATTCCTGCACCAACTGCCCAAACCAGAACAGAAAAAGCATATTGAAAAGAATATGCAGGACGTTCTGATGTACAAAACAGTAGGTTAGTAAAGTCCAAGGTTTGTAAAGCACATGAGCCAGGTTGGATTTTAAAGCCACCTGGTTCAGAATGATGTCGTAAATACCCGCTTTTCCGGCAAGACTAAAACTTACCTGTAACACCAGTAAGAGTAGAAATACAAATACGTTGATCAGGATTAACTGAATCAACCCGTTGTCCCGTCTGGAAAAGGCCTCTTTTATGTCGTCTACAAAGCCGCTCATAACCCGATTATAATGTTAATACTGCTCCTAATGGCCATACAAATAGCTATACTAGTATAACGGGTACGGCTAGGTTTGGGTTCTAAAAAAATAATGCCTGATTAATAAAAATTTTTTCGTTGCCGGGCCCAGTATCTGATCAGAATATACGCAAACAACATCCCGCCAATGTGGGCGAAGTGTGCCACGTTATCTCCCGGATTGCGGTGTAAACCAGAATACAACTCGAATATACCATATAAAGCTACAAAATATTTAGCCTTGATTGGAAACGGTATCAGGAACAAAAACAGCTCCGTGTTAGGAAATAACATTCCGAAAGCCATCAACAATCCAAAAATAGCTCCAGACGCTCCCACCATGGGGGTGTCGACCACCATTCCCAGGTATTGTTTAGTCAAAGCAATACACTGATTTTGCAAAAATGTGTTATCTGGATTTCTTAGGTATTGACCCACCCATGGCTCTGAATTCAGAAATGGAGCATGGTCATTGACAAAACCTACGAAATTTGTGGGGTCTGGGTCTTGAATAAACCTAAGGGCTGATTGATATAATTGATTGTATTCATAATAATTGATCCCTGAATACAATAGGCCTGCTCCAATACCCGTAAAAAAGTAAAAGAATGTAAATCGCTTGGTGCCCCAAAGATTCTCCAAATTGGGCCCGAAGATGATCAGGGCAAACATATTACTGAAAATATGCCCGAAATCATTAACGGCATGCAGAAACATGTATGTGACAAACTGAATGGGATTGAATAAGCTAGAACTCACACTATGCAGAGCTAGCAAATCCGTAATCTGAGGAAAAATCAGTCGTTGCATGGCGTACATGGCCACATTCACAATCAATATAATTCGAACCGCAGGCGTAAGATTGAACATATCAGGTTATACTTTTTTATAGAACGGGTACTACAGGCTTTTCAGCTCTTTTCTTAGAGGAATAGCTACTAAATTTTTCTGCCAGTACTGACAGAATTCCGTTAGCTGACATTCCTGACACTTTGGCGACCGGGCCAGGCAGACGTATCGTCCGTGTAGAATCAACCAATGGTGAGCTCTGGGTACCTTTTCTTTGGGAATGTATTTCATCAATTCCTTCTCAACGGCTAGCGGGGTCGTTGCCGTTTTATTAACCAGCCCCATACGATGCGAAACCCGAAAGACGTGCGTATCGACGGCCATTGTCGGCTGATTGTAAATCACCGAAGCAATTACGTTTGCCGTTTTTCTGCCTACACCCGGCATTTTCTGCAAATCTTCGACTTTGGCAGGAACTTCCGAACCAAATTCGTTAACCAGAATTTTGGCCATTCCAACCAGATGCTTCGCCTTATTATTAGGGTAGGAAATCGAGCGAATGTACTCAAAAACCTCATCAGGGCTAGCCAATTGCAATAATTCAGGCGTTGGGAAACGCTCGAACAATTTAGGCGTGACCATATTAACCCGTTTATCCGTACACTGGGCAGAAAGAATAACCGACACCAGTAATTCATACGGATTTCGATAAATCAGCTCGGTCTCAGGTTCGGGAAAATGTTCGGTAAAGTAGGCAATCAGGCCTGCGTAACGTTCTTTCTTAGTCATAAGCAAAAAAACCCCGTCTCGTCAATGGAGAGGGGTACGCGAATATAAACAAAAAACCAATCCCGTTTCAGTGATACTGCTGACGGGACTGGCTTTGCTGACGCTTCTCTTTCGAGTAGTTCAGAATTGTATCAATTACGCGGGTGGATGGCTCCAGCTCAATTTTATTCAGACCAGCTTTCAAATCCATGACATCGAGATAGAACAGGAGTAACTCATGGTCGTGCATGAGCAGTTCTTCGATCTGCTGGTTTTCTTCCGTAGTGGTTTCTTCGTAAGCGTAACGAAGAATGTCATTTTGTGTAAAGGTTTGTATCATGCGTACGTACGTTTTTACTCATCATCTTCCGTAAATTGATGAGAGCATAACGCATACGACCTAACGCGGTGTTAATACTAACGCCCGTTGCATCAGCAATTTCCTGAAAGCTCATGTCTTCGTAGTGCCGCATAACCAGTACTTCACGC
The DNA here is from genome assembly GCF_031453245.1 of Siphonobacter sp. SORGH_AS_0500. Taxonomy (NCBI): domain Bacteria; kingdom Pseudomonadati; phylum Bacteroidota; class Cytophagia; order Cytophagales; family Cytophagaceae; genus Siphonobacter; species Siphonobacter sp. SORGH_AS_0500. The sequence goes on along the minus strand of NZ_JAVIYT010000001.1, from coordinate 253,629 downwards.
TGCGGTTCAGGGAGCCGCGTAATGAGATCTTTCAGGTGTTCATACGTTTCGTTACGAATCGTCGTCGCCTCGATGGAGTCGTCCGCAAATTCTAACGTATTAAACACATTGCTTCCGTCTTCGAACACCACTTCGGGGTAGCGTCTCTCTCGGCGGAAAAAATCAATTGCGAGGTTGTGAGCAATTCGTACGATCCAGGGAAGAAATTTACCTTCTTCGTTATATCGTCCTGATTGCAGCGTATCGACGGCCTTGATGAAGGTATCCTGAGTCAAATCTTCTGCCACAAACGAGTCCTTAACGATAAGGTAAATGGTTGTGTAAACCTTTGATTTATATCTGTTTACTAAATGCTCAAAGGCACGCTCATTACCACGGATATATAGCGAAACCAGCTCACTGTCGCTAAATTGGACTTTTGCCATTTACTTTCCAGTTTAGTTAACGTAGAGCGGTGCTGCATGTAGTATCTCCTATCCGGTTTTTTTTTAAGAATTTGTAATAATCAAAATTAATGAGCTTACGCAAATAACCAAAAATGATTCAGTCAAACGAAGCCTCTGGACGACATATTTAACAGATTTTAACAAGCACGATGGTAATTTTTAACCAATCAGGCTTTTTCAGCAAAGGTTCTTTTGAATAAAATCAGTTTTACAGTACTATCATCTTCTTGTGAGGAATCACAATTATAGTACAATAAATTCATTATATAGACCTTTATTTATTTAATGGTAAAAAAACTCCCAATTTTCGGCGAAGGGCCAGTGGTAACGAATTTTGTTCCTTCACTAATATACCTATCATAAAGCCTAACAACAGCAGACCATGTACGAAAGTCGAAAGCCAAAGGTTTTCAATTTTTATAAATGAAGAAATAACGATTAATCCACCGCCCACCAGCAGATAACCCACCGCCGACGAAACATAGTAGGGAATAGGGTAATGTTTTTCGCCCAATCCATAACAGGTAACCATCATTATAAAGCAGGAGACCGCGAAAGCAATGGCACAACCCAGATAACCCAAATAGGGAATGAGTATAAAGTTAGCAACCAGCGTTACTGCGGCCCCAATGAAGGTTAGTAAGGTACCATACTGGGTGCGGTCTGAAAGCTTGAACCAGATGGTGAGGTTGTAATAAATACCCAGGAATAAATTCGCTAGTAACAGCACCGGCACCACGTCCAGCCCTTCCCAGTATTCTTTCTGGCGGAGAAATAACTCGGCTACTAAATCCAGATTAATCGAAACGGCTACCCAGATTAATACCGAGACGATGATAAACCATTTCATTACATCGGCAAATACGCCGGGGGCATTTTTATCTTCAGCCTTCGAAAAGAAAAAAGGCTCGGCTGCGTATCGGAACGACTGAATGACCAGACTCATAAATATGGAAAGTTTGTATACGTTTCCATAAATACCCAGAGCTTCTTTGGAAGTGCGACCGGGGTAGAAACCTTCGGGTAACCAGCGTTCAAGCACAAGACGGTCAAAGAGCTGATTGAAGTTTCCTGCCAATCCTAAAATTAATATCGGGTACGCATAAATCCACATGGGTTTGAAAGCGTTCCAGTCCCAGCGAAAGCGAAAATCCCGAAACTCTGTCCATAGCATCGGGATCGTTGCCAGGTTAGCAATCAGATTGGCAAATACAATGTAACCTACGCCTAGTTCAGGATTATAATTGAATAACCAGGTTCCTTGCAGAAACGTCAGAAAATGTCCGTCGTGAATGCCTTTACAAAACCAGAGAAAGTAAAAATTCAACCCTACGTTCAGCATGATGTTAGACACGCGAATGGCTACGAACTTTCGGGGCCGTTTTTCGAGGCGAATACGGGCATAGGGAATGGCTACCAGAGCATCAATAACCATGATGATGGCAAGCCAGCTAACCAGTTGCCCCCGACCAGGATAACCAAATTCCTCCGCAATGGACGAAGAAAACAGAATGATTAAGCCTGAACAAATGGCACTTACGGTCAGAATGGCCGTAATGGAAAGGTTATAAAATTCCTGAAAACGATCTTTCTCACGGGACGCAAACCGGAAAAAGGTAGTCTCCATCCCAAATACATAAATCACGTTTAACAGAGCCACCCAAAGAAAATAGGTAACCTGCTCGGCCATGACGCCGGGTCGGAATACGGAGGTATGTAAGGGAACCAGAAGATAGCCAATTACCCTACCTAAAATGCTGCTGACACCATATAAAGCCGTGTCACTGGCTAATTTCTTTAAAGCACCCATGTGAAAAATGTACGCTCATTGCGAAACGTCTGATCAGTATGATCGGTAGCAACTTTGCCGCAAAGGTATAGCAGCCAGGGGGCAAATTACCAAAGCGGTGAGCAATGAGAGCGAGAGAATCGTACTTTTGAGCAAAACTTTCTCCCATGAAATTTCTTTACTTCCTCGTTTTGCTGTTCTTCTTCACCTCTGCTCAGTCGCTTTTTGCCCAGGCGGCGGTGGGTTATTACCCTTTTAACAGCATTCTGAACATAAGCAGCAATCCTAAAAATCGAATTTGGGTAGATGCCCGTTTTCAGACGAATTCCATCTTTTCTTCCTTAAATACGGAAGTGGTTCCGATGGTAACTTTCGTTCGCAAGCCTCAGCATTTGTTTTACGCCGGGGTAGGAGCTAACATGGGTATCGTTGGTAAGATTGTGGATTCCCGTAGCCGTCTCATTCAGGGTTACCTCTTGAGCGTCGGAACGCGGGTATATCCGCTGGAAAAAGTCCCACAACTGGGCATTGCTTTCGAAATCACCCCTTATTCACGTCAGGATTTTAAATCGGGGAATTTCCGCACCTGGCTTGGTGTGTCCTGGCAATTGAGAAAAACCAAAGAAAAAGGTGAATAGGATTTCAGCCTACTCACCTTTTCAAAATCGAAATACGTTGTTACTTAAGCTGGTTAACCGCCATTTGATCAGCCTGTGGAAAACCACTCAAGGCTTTCTTATACAGGGGATCATTGGCATTTAAAACCTGATAAAGCTCATTGCGAAGTCCGGCAGTCGTAGCCCGTTTTTCCCAGACATAACTAGCTACCAGAGCTTTAATCTGATCCCGCACATACCCTTTTGAACGGTTAAACTCGGCCTCATTTCGCTTGATTCCTGAAGCCGCCGCCATAGCTACGACTTCATTCAACATGGCATCGGTTACGTTAAATTTCTGCAGATACTCTTTAAACGTTTGTCCGCCTAACCGGGCTTTGTTATCCAGAGCATAACGGAAGGCATATTCTGCAATCACATTTTTGCCCGCTAACTGGTATAAATAACGCGTTCGGTAAGTAGTATCAATGGGTACGAAAACGTCAGGAATAATACCGCCACCGCCGTACACAGGACGACCATGATCGGTTTTAAAGGCCTGTTTTTTATCGAATTTCACACTATCTGCCACGAACAATTCGCCGTCTTTATACCGATCATCGGATTCGTAAACGGCGTAAGGTTTCTGAATACAACGGCCACTGGGGGTATAATACCGCGAAACGGTAATGCGAATCTGCGAACCATCCGAAAGATCAATGGGCGTCTGCACCAATCCCTTGCCAAACGTGCGACGACCCACCAGCAACGCCCGATCATGATCCTGCAAGGCACCTGCCACAATCTCGGATGCCGAAGCCGAATTCTCATCGATTAATAAGACCACGGCTCCTTTTTCGAAAAGTCCTTCTTTGTTTGCAAAAGTTTCCTCGTCAAACTGAGGACTTTTTCCATTAGTCTTGACAATCAGTTTATTACCTCCCAATAATTCATCAACAATATTCGTTGCCCGGTCTTTGAAACCGCCGCCGTTGCCGCGTAAATCCAGCATCAGGCGGGTCATACCTTCTTTTTTCAGCGAAGCCAGCGTATTGCGGAATTCGGTATAAGTAGACTCAGCGAAGCGATCAATTTTGATATAACCCGTTTGGGGATCAATCATATAAGCCGCCGAGATCGAATACGTTGGAATGCGACCGCGAGTGACCGTAAAAGGAAGCAGGTTTTTCTCACCGCGACGCTGAATGTCCAGCTTGACGGGCGTTCCACCCGGTCCGCGAAGTTTACTAAAGATGAGTTTATTGTCTATGTTCTTACCCGTCAGTAAAGTACCGTCGGCTTTAATCATGCGGTCCCCCGAGCGTAAGCCCGCTGCTGCTGCCGGACCTCCGGGAATGGCATTAATGACAAAAACGGTATCGTTGAAAATATTAAATTCTACCCCAATACCATCAAAACCCGATTCAAGCTGAGCCTTAGCAGCAGCAACTTCCTTTTTCGGGATGTATACACTGTGGGGATCAAGGCGGGTCATCATTCTTTCCAGACCATAATCCACCAACGTATCAGTATTGACTGAATCAACGTAGGCATTATCAATCCAGGAAATGATTTCCCGAAATTTATTCAGGTTACGCACCAAGTCACCCGAATACTTGGGCCGCCCCCCAAAGAACGTAGCACCAATCAGAATACCGCCAGCCATGGTAATGGCCAGTAACAAAGGCAGCCGAACGGTAGAAGAACTGTTTCGGATATTTTTATCTGAATGGTTTTCCATAGGGTTCTATAAGATATATTCGATCAAGGCAACAACGTAGAAACGTTTCTTTGTGGTGCTTATAAATTCTTTTTCTCCAGTTTTTTAGGATCAATCTGCCGAATCAATTCCTTTCGATTCAGGTAAATAGCCCACAGGCCCAGCAAGTCGTTTTGCGGTACCGATTGAATGACTGGATTACTGATACTTTTGTTTACCAGTGCCGCTTCTATTTCTTTAGTCATCACAACGGGAACGGTATATAACCACTCGCTGCCGTCACCAATTTGCTGAATATTCGTTTCCTGAGGTAAGTGCTTTTCTGCACTGTACTGATAGGCGGCAAATACTTCCTTCGTTTTGGTATCCGTTTGGGGCTTACTCAGGTCCTGCGTGGGGACGAAGACGATACGAGAAGCCGAGGCTTTTGCCAGCGAATCCACGAAGGTGGTATTACGTAAAGCTCTGACGGGTTGTTGCTGTAAAACGCCAGCCAGTTCTTCGCCCTTTTCACTGGAAAATGTAGAAAGCTGAGAGCTGGTTACGTGCTTAATCTGCTGATTCTCCATGTCCTGCTTCATTTTAGCCGTATCCAGCCGCTTGAATTCGCAGGCGTTACAAACCACCATACCCAAGATAAGTATGCATCCCTGTATTTTCATAAAAGATAATGTTAAAGAGTAACCAGACTCGGACTGGAGGAGATCAATAATCCAGTCTCGTTCCGATAGATATTCGGCGAAGGTAAGGATGCACTTTTAATCCGCAGATACGTAGGAGGTGCAAAAACTCGACCAGGACGAAGAAAGTCCATATTGAATGTTTCACTCAGGCGATCAAACTGCCGACGGCCCCAAGGAGTGTTGAACGTAGAAAGACGAATTTCAGGACTTACCTTTAAAATAATAGTGGCCCGTTTCACGCGTACTACCTGTCCATTGATCACCGCTTTTCGGGTTTTTCCGAACAAGGGAATATCAATGGCCTGAACAGCCGTAGCCGTCAGCACCAGAAAAAGAACGATGAAGGATGGAATAACTTTCACGCAGTAAAATTACGGATAATTAGAGTAACTGGTTTTCCGATGGATAAATCTTCTATTACTCCTAACATCAACGCTTTGCTATAGGTTCTTTCGTTGGAACCTCTTATAATAATTATCTTTGCAGAAATTTTATCCTTCATAAATGAAATTGAAGGAAAATGATTCATTCTCACGACCATGCTTGAGCAATTAAAAGCCATACGCGAACGCTTTCAGGAAGTATCCCAACAAATCGTGCAGCCCGAAGTGGCAAGCGATGTAAAGCGATATAAAGCCCTTAGTAAAGAATATAAAGATCTGGAAAAAATCGTTAAAAAGTACGAGGAATACGAGTTGCTGCTCGGACAGATCGCTTCTGCCAAAGAAGTATTATCCACAGAAAAAGACGAAGATTTTCGGGAAATGGCAAAAGCCGAACTCGACGAACTCGAACCCAAACAGGACGAAATAGAACAGGAATTAAAAGAGTTACTGATTCCGAAAGATCCTAACGATAGCCGAAACATCATTCTGGAAGTTCGCGGCGGTACGGGTGGCGACGAAGCGGCCATTTTTGCCGGTGATATCTTCCGTATGTACCAGCGTTTTGCCCAGAATCAGGGCTGGCAGTTCCAGATCATGGACCAGACCGAAGGTAGCTCGGGTGGTTTCAAAGAGATTATTGCTTCCGTGCAGGGAGAAGACGTATACGGAAAGCTGAAGTTTGAGTCGGGTGTGCACCGCGTACAACGCGTGCCCGCGACGGAAACGCAGGGCCGGATTCACACCTCTGCCGCCTCGGTAGCCGTATTACCCGAAGCCGAAGAAGTGGACGTTCAGATTAACATGAACGACATTCGGAAAGATACCTTCTGTTCGTCAGGGGCCGGTGGACAATCCGTTAACACCACGTACTCTGCCGTTCGGGTCACACACTTACCTACCGGGCTGGTGGTACAATGCCAGGACGAACGTTCGCAGATCAAGAACTTTGAGAAAGCGATGACTGTTCTTCGTTCACGCTTGTACGAAATGGAATTAGCGAAACAACAGGCCGAAATCTCCGGTGCCCGCAAGAGCATGGTTGGCTCGGGTGACCGCTCCGATAAAATCCGAACGTACAATTATCCACAATCACGGGTGACCGATCACCGCATTGGTCTTACGGTTTATAACCTTCCCGCTGTTATGGATGGAGAAATTGGTGACTTCATCGAACAGTTACGCATCGCCGAAAACGCCGAGCGTCTGAAAGAAGGAGCTGTTTAGTAATTAGTTGATTATTGTTGGAATTCGTTTGAAAGGTTAATAGGGTTTGAGGTTTGAAAACGTACCTCAGACTTCAAACCATCTCTAACTTTCAAACCTTCCCAAACTCTATTAAAAGTCATGAAAATTACGATTGAAATTCCTGATGATCAGGCTGTTTTTATGAAGCAGTTATTAGATCGTTTATCTTTTGTAACATCTATTGAAATGGAAGAAAAGCAGCATTCGGTGGTTACTTCTGCCGAGTTACTTCATGCTTTTCCCATCCTGAAAGAAGAAGCCAATGTTCGTTTGTCGAACATTCTGGATCAGCATTTGAATTGAGTTCTTAATCATTTCATTCTTGAGCGATTTTCTCTTTCTCTTTACCGGCTTGCTCATCGGAGCTGTAGCAACCTGGATGGCTACCAAAGGCCAGAAGGGCTCACAGCTCCGAGTGGCTGAGCATTCCTTTCAGTCGCTCCAGAACGAGACTAGTCAGCTTCGCTCGACGCTGGAAAAAGAGCGTCAGAATACCCTGGATTTGAATCGTCAGTTAGCCGCTCTGGAAGCAGATTACCGCAATCTGGAGGATAAGCTTCATTTCCAGCAAGAAGAACTTTCTTCGCAATTTCGGCACCTGGCCAATGACTTACTTGAAGAAAAATCCCGGCGTTTCACCGAACAGAATCAGCTTAACCTGAATCAGTTGTTGCATCCCTTGGGTGAAAAAATTCAAGCCTTCGAGCGAAAAATTGAGGAGAACTACAAAGAAGAACTTCGCGACAAGGTGAGCCTGTTGGCCGAAGTTCGTAAGCTTCATGATTTGAGTCAGCGACTCAGTCAGGATGCTGATAATCTGGCTAAAGCCCTCAAAGGTGATACCAGACAACAGGGAAACTGGGGTGAGGTCATTCTGGAAAAAGTACTGGAACGCTCAGGCCTGATGAAAGGAGCTGAGTATAATACCCAGGTATTAACCCAGAATGTGGATAACGCTCTGATTAGGCCGGACGTGGTTATTTACCTGCCCGACAACAAACACCTGATTGTGGATGCGAAAGTTTCTCTGTTAGCCTACGAACGTTGCATGGGCTGCGATGATGAGATGGAACGCGGGAAATACCTGACGGCTCATTTGAGTTCCGTGCGAAGCCATATCCGACTATTAGCGGAGAAAAAATACGAAACGGCTCAGGGCTTACTAACGCCCGACTTTGTGCTCTTATTCATGCCCATTGAACCCGCCTTTAGTCTGGCGATCCAGTCGGATGCTGAGCTATTCAATTTTGCCTGGGAACGGCGGATTGTATTGGTAAGCCCCACCACTTTACTGGCAACGTTACGAACGGTTTCCAGCATCTGGAAATTTGAAAAGCAGAGTAAGAATTCGCTCGAGATTGCCCGCCTCAGCGGAGAGTTATACGACAAGTTTGAAGGCTTCATCCGGGATTTGCAAAAAGTAGGAGATACCCTCAAATCTTCCCAAAACGCCTACGATGAAGCCGTCAAGAAGCTGGCCGAAGGCAAAGGAAATATGCTCCGCACCGCCGAGAAAATCAAAGCCCTCGGAGCCCGCTCCACCAAAGACCTACCCAAATCCTGGCTCGATCAGGCGGAAGAATAACGTGCAGTTTTGAGTTTAGGGTTTGGTGTTTTGAGTTATAAAACCCTAAACTCTAAACCTTAAAACCCTAAATTCAGGACAATGAATATTGGTCTATTTTTTGGTTCTTTTAATCCGATTCACATTGGGCATTTGATTGTGGCGAATGTAATGGCCGAAACCACCGATCTGGATCAGGTTTGGTTCGTGGTCTCGCCGCAAAATCCCTTCAAGAAAAATAAGCAGTTACTTCACGAAGAAGATCGCTATAAGCTCGTGGAACTGGCCATTCAGAATAACTCAAAACTTCGCGTAACGGACGTAGAGTTTTCCATGCCCCGGCCCAGTTATACCGTTGATACGTTAACTAAACTTCAGGAAAAATTCCCGCAGCATACCTTCCGGTTAATCATCGGTGGCGATAACCTCGGCCAATTTCCGAACTGGAAAGAACACGAAAAAATCCTGAATGATTTTGGCTTATACGTATATCCAAGGCCCAATTCCGAGCCGAGTGAGTTAGAGCATCATCCCAATGTTCGAATGGTAGAGGCTCCTTTACTCGACATTTCTGCCACCTTTATTCGAGCCCAGATCAAAGCCGAACGAACCATTCGTTATATGGTTTCGGAAGAGGTAGAGACGTACATCCGCTGGAAGAAATTTTATCTGTAAGTATTTACTTATTTACTCAACATTAAACAAATGAAAATCAGTATTCTGGGTTGCGGCTGGCTGGGGTTACCGTTGGGAGCTTTTCTTGCAACGAAGGGGTATATCGTTACCGGAACAACTACTACTCCTGAGAAAATTCCCGCTTTGCAGGAGGTTCGTATTCAACCCGTATTACTGAATTTCAAACCAGAAATAGAAGGTGATCTCTCCGCTTTGATAGACGCGGATGTCTTGATTATTAGTATCCCTCCAAGGGCTGGTAAACAAGGGGATGCTTTCCATCCTCAACAAATTAAGTATTTACTTAAAAGCTTAACTTCTTTTCAAGGTCGTATTATTTACATTTCTTCGACCTCAGTCTATCCAGATACCAATGGTATCATCGATGAAAACGGCCCGGTTATTTCTGATCATCCGTTGGTTGAGGTGGAAAACTTACTTCAGCAAAGTCCCTTTCCGATTACTATTCTGCGTTGTGGCGGATTAATGGGTTATGATCGAATTGCGGGGAAGTACTTTATTGGCAAGACGGTTCATACGGGCGATGTTCCCGTCAACTTTGTTCACCGGGACGATGTTATCCACATCGTGGAAAGCATCATGGAGCAGAATAGCTGGGGTGAGGTTTTCAATGTAGTCTGCCCCGAACACCCCATCCGACGGGACGTGTACGAACAAAATGCCAAAGATCACCACTGGCAACCGCCTGTCTTTGAGGTACCGAAAGAACCACTTTCTTTCAAAATCATTTCCAGCGAAAAACTTCAACGCATTCTTTCCTATTCTTTCCGCTTTCCCAATCCTATACATTTTAAATAATATTTTACTTAAATACGTAAATAAGTTTTTGTGTAAGTACGGATTACTTACACGTAACTGTTATTGTCTCTTCACTAGGTAATAATTTCTACAATTCCTAAGTGCCTACAGGGGAATGTAAGCGAAGGAACTGTTTTTTCATGTACTACTCTATTTAACATAGAATAAGCCATGAAAACGACACCAAACGCTGAAAATACGGATAAAAAAGAGCCTAATCGCTTGTATGTGGGACTTAATCCGTCAGAACTGGAAGCTAACGCTGATGCTGGTTTTGAAAACTATGAACAGTCTTTCGAGGAAGAAAAAGGAGAGTTCGACCGAACTGATATTGAAACCGAACCAAGTCTGCGAGAGAAAGGAAACATCGATCGAGCTGATCGCCATCAGCAGGACGACGCTCGTCATCAGGAACACAACGAAGCTCCCGATCCTGAAAAAGAGAATTAGTAATGGATTCATTACCGATGGATCATTTACTGTTCCAACCCAAAATTGAATATATATGAGTGTTGTACCTCCTTTGCCTCTAAAACCGGCCCGTCGTCGTCGAACTCGTCTGTGGTCGAAAGATCCCAAGCGTTCCGCGAAAGTGGCGGGTCTAATCTATACGACCGACGACCAGCCGGGTATTCTTCGACTTAGACACAGTAAGTCTTTTCGATACGTTGATGCGGATAAAAAGCCCATTCGCGACGTGGAAAACCCTACGCCGAATCCGCTCGCTGGTGATCCCCCCAGCCTGGGAAAAAGTGTGGATAAGTCCGTTGGAAAATGGACACTTGCAGGCGACAGGTTATGACACCAAGGGACGTAAACAATACCGTTATCACCCCGACTGGAACGAAGTTCGAAACGAAACTAAATTCTCCCGCATTATTCAGTTTGCTGAGTTATTACCCAAGATTCGCCAGCAAGTGCAACAGGACTTACGGCGGCCAGGCTTGCCTTATGAAAAAGTACTTGCTCTGATCGTGCAATTGATGGAAAAAACTAGCATTCGCATTGGTAACGAAGAGTACAAAAAGCAGAACGGCTCGTATGGATTAACCACCATGCAGGATAAACATGCCGATATCGAAGGGTCGAAAGTGACGTTTCGGTTTAAAGGAAAAAAGGGCGTTTATCACGAGATCAGCCTGAAAGATCGAAAGCTAGCCAAGCTCGTTCAGCGGTGCAAAGACGTGCCCGGTGAAGAGCTTTTTCAATACATTGATAACGACGGTAATCATAAAAGCGTAGGGTCAGGCGATATCAATGCCTACCTGAAAAACATTACTGGCGAAGAATTCACCGCCAAAGATTTCCGAACCTGGCGTGGTACCTTAGGAGCCTTCGAAGCTTTCCAGGCTTTAGGCTTGTTCGATACCCCAACAGCCTGCAAGAAAAATATAAATCGCTGTTACGACCTGGTAGCCGAAGCTCTAGGTAATACGCGGGCGGTGAGCAAAAAATATTACGTTCACCCCAAAATCATTTCGGCCTACGAATCAGAAAAGCTGTGGAAATACTGTGATGGACTGGATGTTCCCGTGAAAAGTGCAGATGATACAACGGCTTTATCACCACTCGAACTAAAGGTAAAAGAGTTATTGGAAGCCAGCTTTTAATCCTATTAACGCACAGAAAACCCCTTGGGAGATGCCTTTCGAGGGGTTTTCTGTGTTCAGACTACTCCCAATTACTTATCGGCTCCATTTGTCAGAGGAAAGACCTTAAGTTTGTTGTTTATTTTCTCATTGATTGATTATGCTGGCAAAAACGTACGGAGCGGCCATTTTTGGGGTAAATGCAACGATGGTAACCATTGAAGTTACCGTGGGGCAGGGGAACAACACTTATCTGGTCGGTTTGCCCGACAGTGCCGTCAAGGAAAGCGTGCAACGGGTAGAGGCGGCCATTAAATATCAGGATTACTTTTATCCCCGTAACAAAACGGTCATTAACCTCGCCCCGGCTGACGTGCGTAAGGAAGGCTCGGCGTACGATTTGCCCATTGCTTTATGTATTATTCATTCTTCAGAACAAGCCAACCTGAAGAAATTGGAAGAGTTTATGATTATGGGAGAGTTATCCCTCGATGGTAAACTTCGGCCTATTAAGGGCGTATTGCCCATCGCGATTGAGGCCCGTAAGAATAAATTCAAGGGGTTTATTCTACCGAAAGAAAATGCCTCGGAAGCTTCGATTGTGAATAACCTCGATGTCATCGGCGTAACGACGCTTCAGGAAGCCGTAGATTTCCTCAAAGGCACATTGGAGGTTGAACCTACGATTTCGGATACGCGGGATATTTTCCTGAGTACACTGAATGAATATGAAACGGATTTTGCCGATGTGCAGGGTCAGGAAAACATCAAACGCTCCTTGGAGATTGCCGCCGCTGGTGGACACAACGTTATCATGATTGGTCCGCCAGGAGCTGGAAAAACCATGCTGGCGAAGCGTTTGCCGAGCATTCTGCCTCCCTTGTCTTTGCAAGAAGCTCTGGAAACCACCAAAATTCATTCAGTAGCGGGTAAACTCGGGACGAAAGCGACCCTCATTGCCCGAAGACCCTACCGTAATCCCCACCACACGATTTCTGATGCAGCTTTGGTAGGAGGCGGGGGCATGCCTCAACCCGGCGAGATTTCACTAGCTCATAATGGCGTTTTATTTCTGGATGAGTTACCCGAATTCAAACGCTCGGCTCTGGAAGTCATGCGACAACCCCTGGAAGAACGAACGGTGAGTATTTCAAGGGCTCGCTGGGCGGTAGAATTTCCGGCAAATTTTATGCTCATTGCCAGTATGAATCCCTGTCCCTGTGGCTATTACAACCACCCGGAAAAAGAATGCAGTTGTCCACCGGGAAGTGTGGGTAAGTATTTAAGTAAAATTTCAGGTCCTCTGTTAGATCGCATTGATCTGCACGTAGAGGTAACACCCGTCAATTTCGACCAGCTTTCCTCCACCCGCAAATCGGAACCCAGTGCTCAGATTCGGGAGCGGGTGATTAAAGCCCGCGATATTCAGACGGAACGGTTCAAGGATAATCCGGGCATCTATTGCAACGCCATGATGTCTTCTGAGATGGTTCGGCAAGTTTGTGCACTAAGCGAAGCGGGCAAGATGTTATTAAAGACTGCGATGAATAAATTGCAGCTTTCCGCCCGGGCTTTCGATCGTATTCTTCGCGTTTCGCGAACCATTGCGGATCTGGCGGGTTCGGAAGAAATCAAAATTGAACATTTAGCTGAGGCGATTCAGTATCGAAGTCTGGATCGGGAGAACTGGGGAAGCTAGAAGCGTTTTGAGTTTAGGGTTTTGAGTTATTTGTTCTTAAAAACATTGCTTTGGATATTTTTTTGCTTTTGGGGGCTAATTTGGGGGATCGTCAGGAGACTTTTCGGCGGGCTATTGAGCTGCTTTCCGAACGAGTTGGAACGGTTACTTTACAATCCAGTCTGTGGGAAACGGCGGCCTGGGGCTTGACGGATCAGCCTAATTTTCTGAATCAGGTTTTATTACTTTCAACGGCATTACAACCATTGGAGGTACTAGCCCAGACGCAGGCCATTGAAATTGAAATGGGGCGGGTTCGGAAGGAGAAATGGGGAGCTCGTTTACTGGATATTGACTTACTGTATTATGGCTCAGAAATTTTAGACTTGCCTCAGTTGAAGGTGCCACATCCGTACATTCCCGAGCGTCGGTTTACGCTGGCTCCACTCGCTGAGATCGCCCCGGATTTTATGCATCCTTCACTCAGCCTAACTCAGCAGGAGTTATTAAATCAATGTGTGGATAACTCTGTGGTTAATAGAATTTGAAATTATTTTTGTTATTATTTAATTGATTATCAGAGTACTATTTTCTTTAACTTTCATTAACAACCTTCTTTTATGGAATTTTTGAGTCGCTTGCATCCAAAGGGTGAAATGATTCAAAAACCAATTAATTACACAAAGTCATGAAAAACATTCTTTTGCTTGCCGGAACCTTATTATTCAGTACCACCCTTTTCGCTCAAAATGTGGATAAAGAACCCGTTCGTAAAATCGAGATCACGGGCACTTCCGAAGTTGAAGTGGACCCCGATGAGTTTTATTTGAGCATTACTCTTAAGGAATATTACAACGACGAGAAAAATCAAAAAGATAAAGTGACCATTGATATTCTCGAAAAACAGTTAGCTCAGTCCGTTCAGGCAGCGGGCTTGCCTAAAGAGGCTCTGAGTATTCAGGGAATTTCAGGTTATCAGAGCAGCGTGGGCAAAAAGAAAAACCCCGCTCAGTTCCTGGAAAGCAAACAGTATCAACTGAAACTTTCGAAATTATATAATGTGGATAACTTGCTCTCAAAAGTAGATTCCCGTGGTGTAAGCAGCACCCGCATCAGCCGGGTAGACTACTCGAAAAAAGAGCAGTTACGTAAGGATAACAAAATCAAAGCTCTGCAAGAGGCCCGCGAGAAAGCCACGTACATGGTGGAGGCTTTAGGCGGAAAATTGGGTGAAGTGCTGGAAATTCACGAAGTTGAAGACGGCGATATTTATCCACAATACATGGCTATGCCTCGGATGGCTCTAATGAAAGCAGATGCAAGTACCGCTGAGGTTGCTGATAGCGATCTGGAATACCAAAAGGTGAAGTTTACCTCTCGCATTCAGGTTATATTCCGAATTAAATAATACTGATTTACTTAAGTACTTAAACGACCTGCGTCAGAGCAGGTCGTTTTTCTTTATAAAATGAAAATGCTTTGCCGTATTTTTGTAATGATTAGAGGGTATAAACAGCCTAAAAACTGAAAACCCGAGACAGAAAACAGTAAACTAAGAAAATGATCGGGACGGATTTGCAACGGGCGAAAGAGCTTCTGGAAGCAGGAGCATTGGTGGGTATTCCAACGGAAACAGTCTACGGACTGGCAGGTAATGCTTTGAATGAAGAGGCCGTACTTTCCATTTTCCGGGTAAAAAATCGTCCGGCTTTTGATCCGCTTATTATCCACACCAATTCATTTGAACGTTTACAGGAGTTTGTTCGCGACATTCCCGAGAAAGCTCTGTTACTAGCTGAAAAATTAACACCCGGTCCGCTTACTTTCCTTTTACCCAAAGCCCCGCAAATCCCGGATTTGGTAACCAGTGGGCTGGATACCGTGGCCGTCCGCATTCCTCAGCATGCATTGACTCGTTCTTTGCTCGAACAGTTACCTTTCCCCTTGGCCGCTCCCAGTGCGAATCCCTTCGGCTACATAAGTCCAACGACGGCTGAGCACGTCGAGCAGCAGTTAGGCGATAAGATTCCGTATATTTTAGACGGTGGCCCTTGCGAAATTGGGGTAGAATCTACCATTGTCGGTTTTGAAGGCGATGACGTTATAGTGTACCGAAAAGGAGGAACACCCATTGAAGCGATTGAGGCTTGGATTGGAACTGTCGAGGTAAGGGCCCATTCCAGCTCTAATCCACAGGCTCCGGGGATGTTGAAAAGTCATTACGCCCCTCGCACGCCGCTTTCAATTCATGGAGAATTGGAAACGCTACCGCTGTCGGATCGGATCGGAATCCTTGGTTTTCAAACCGATTATGGCTTTACCCATCAGGAAATTCTTTCGCCTACGGGTAATTATGCCGAAGCGGCCCGCCAGCTATTTGCGGCTATGCGAAGACTCGATGCCCTGGACTTGGATCATATTTACGCCGAATTATTACCCGAGCAGGATTTAGGTGTAGCCATTAATGACCGTATCCGACGGGCAGCGGCTTTATGATACTCAAACATGCCGTCACTCGGCTATAGTTGAATGCCCTATAGCTATTACCCTTGTTAAGCCAGACGCGATTTATCGCTTCTTTACCTAAGAAATCTCTACAACCTTATGAAAATCAGACTTTTACTTTTCTTAATTATGGCTTCGCTAAGCTCCGTAAAAGCTCAGGTTTCATTTGGTAAAGCGTGTCTTGGAAAGTGGGAAGGTATGATGCGGATGTATCAGAAAGGGCAGCTGAAAGATAGCGTCAAGATTCTGTTAACCGTAGCCGAAACGCAGGACCCTCAGGTCTGGTTGTGGAAAACGGAATACTTATCCACCAAGCATCCCGCAGTTAAAGACTATACATTGAAGATAGTTGACGAGAGCAAAGGTCATTACGTCATTGATGAAGGAGATGGTACTGCATTACCTTCCTATCGTTTTGAAAATAAACTATTTAGCCTTTTTGAAACCGAAGGAATTACGTTGACGTCAACGTATGAACTAAAGGGCGACGAGTTAGTTTTTGAAGTTACTTCCGGGAAAAAAGGAAGTGTTCAGCCCGTTACCACTTTTTCCGTTGATTATCTACAGAAAGCGTTATTGAAACGTCAGTAAACGGTTATCAGTATTTTACTCTTATATCTTTCCAAAAAGCAGCGTGCCCCATTTTACAACTTTTGAGAAGTATAGATGCCAGCGAAAAGCTGGCATCCATTAATTATCTTAAAATTAATTATCTTAAAATCAGCTCCAGATTTCGTTAGCTTCTGTCAGAATCACGGGCTTATCGTCTGTTACCACAATGGTATGCTCGTGTTGAGCTACATAACCACCGCGATTGCCGAGTAAAGTCCAGCCGTCTCCGGCCTCATCGGCGTAAATGGAATGCGTAGAGATAAACGTTTCGATAGCTACTACCGCATTTTTCTTGAATCGGGATTTGTTATGCGGATTATAACAGTTCAGAATCTCGCTGGGTTCTTCGTGTAATTTGCGGCCAATGCCATGCCCCGCCAGGTTTTTAATAACCCGGTAGCCCGCCTTTTTAGCTTCTGTTTCAATCAGTAAGCCAATATCTGCAATCCGAACACCCGTTTTGATCTGGTGAATCGCTTTATGGAGGATTTGCTTCGAAGTATCTACTAACCGCTGGTGATTCCTGGCATCGTTTCCTAACACAAACGAACCGCCATTATCCGCCCAGAAACCATTCAACTCAGCTGATACATCTACGTTGACGAGATCGCCTTCGCGGAGTATTTTCTTAGCCGAAGGAATGCCGTGAGCCACCTCATTATTCACACTGATGCAAGTCCAGCCCGGGAAACCGTAAGAAGCCCTGGGAGCCGATTTAGCTCCGAGTTCCTTTAAGATTTTTCCACCAAAATTATCCAGTTCCTTCGTCGTCATACCCGGTTTTGCGTATGTCCGCATTTCCTTCAGGGTAAGAGCTACGGCCTGACTTACCTCCTTCATTCCGGCCATTTCTGCCTGCGATGTAATCGACATATGGTATTAATTTTAAATCTTACTAGTAACAACCTTAGCCAAAGGGTTTTAGTTTATCCTACGATTTCCATTTCGCTAAATCCACTGGCTTGTTTCCGCAACTGAATCTGCGTTGTAATGCGTTCTTTTAAGGCCTCTACGTGCGAGATAATCCCGATCATGCGGTTAGATTCCGCCTGGAGTTTTTCGAGTGTTCCCAGAGCAATTTCCAGCGTATCGGGATCTAGTGTACCAAAGCCTTCATCGATGAATAAACTTTCAATCCGAACGTTTTTCGATACCATATCGCTAAGTCCCAAAGCCAGAGCCAGACTCACCAGAAATGTTTCGCCCCCGGATAGGGTAGAAACGGCCCGGCGTTCGTCGAAGTTTCGATCCAGCACCCAAAGGTTTTCTTCGTCTCCTTCGGGCGGCAACAATAGGTATCGATCCGATAAATCTTTCAGTCGACTATTGGCCGAACGAGCCAGATTAGCCAGCGTTAATTTCTGAGCAAACTGATTGAATTTTTTCCCTTCCCGATCCCCCAGACCTTCGGCTAATAACCGCCATTTTTTATAACGTTGTTCCAGTTCCGCAATATCTTCAAGCCTTTTGGCGTGCTCAGTCCGACTGACTTCGTTATCTTTCAGCGATTGCTTCCAGCCTCCTATTTTTTGCAGATACTCCCGTTCAACCATGCTGTGCGTTTCAATTTCCGTTAGTAAAGTGGAAATCTCAATCGCTGCCTCATCCTGTTCCTGAAGAAGCGTTATTTCCTGAGTTAAGGTATCCAGTTGGGTATCGAGCTGCGTTTTTCGTTGAACAAGTTGTTCTTTTTGTTGCGTTAATTTTCGGTGGTTATCCGGTGAAAGTAACGCGGCTTTGGCTTCTTCCACTGAACTAAATCCAAATGTGGATAACTCTGTTAATAACTTATCTTTCAGGCTTTTAAATGCTATTTCAGCCTGTGTATAACTTTGCTGACATTCTTCTAACTCCTGTGTATATTGCTCAGGAGAATAGGACTTATGCACCAGTTTCTGGAGTAACCCGTCACAATCGCCCGCCAGAAACTTGATGTCTTTTACGTAAAGCTTTTTTAACGCGTCCGTTAGTTCCTGGTGTTTCTGGAAGTAAGACAGTCCTTCTTTCAGATGGCGGCCAAATTGAGCCAGACTTTCGCTCTTCTCCTGAATTTTTAGTAATTCTTCCAAGTGCTGGAAACGCTCGGTTTCTTTTTGCAACCAATCCCGGACTTCTTCGGACTTGCCAATTTTTTCAATCTTTAAATCAGCTTTCCACTTACTGATCACCTGAATAATGGGTTTTTCTTCCGTTTGAGCATTGGCTTTCTCTGCCTCTAACGTCTGAATCTTTACCTCAATTCCTTTTCTATCATTTTCCAGTTGACGCAAACGGGTTTCCAGGGTCGCCAGATTTCTTTCCCGGGCTTCGAAACGGGCCTTTAAATTTTCCAGTTCCCGCAAATAGATATCCACACTGAAGTGATCTTCTTCATCCGTTTTTAACAAAACGGGATGGTGCGTTGATCCACACACTGGACAAGGCTGTTCTGTGGATAACTCTGTGCGTAACCGGGGGATTGATGTTTCCCTAATAAAGTTAAGTTGTTCTTCCTGAGCGATTTGTAGTAGATTTCTGGCTTCCGTTACCTCTTGTGTGGATTTGTGGATAAGTGGTAATTGTTCGTGGATTAACTTTCGTTGTTCTTCCACTTGCCGATCATAATCCGTTAATCGCTTTCGGAGATTTTCGTAATGTCGAACCTGAATTTCCAGTTGTTGATACGCTTCCCGCCGTTGCATCGACTCTTGGCGAAGCGTTTGGACATCGGTGTTCTTGTCTAGTTGGTATAACTGCTGAAGTTCCGTTTTGCGTTGATTAATTTCCTGCCAGGCTTCGCGGGAAATACTGAGACAATCGGCGTACGCTCCACGGCTCCAGAAGGACTGAATTTCGGGCGACTGGGTTTTGGTTAGTAACTCAAACGCCTGATTTTTAGCCGTTCCCCAGTTCTGGCTGGCCATCTGCTGATCCGTGTAACTCTGGCTCACTTTTTCCCGAAAAACCTCAATACTTCGCTGAGCTGACTGGGCCGTCACTAATTCCGTTACTAGTCCTGCAATGTCTGATAGTAACTGCTTCTGGTTTTGCTGAGCCAGTGCCTGCTCTTTGGTAATCCGTTCCCACTGAAGCTTAGTGCTTTTCAGGCTTTGCTCCTGTAGCTGATAGTTCGTAAGCGGTTCTGAAAATTGCTGGACTCGTTCATGCCGTTCCAGGACCAGAGCATCCTGCGTATCAAAGGTTTGTTTATCCACATTCCAACGTGGGTATTCTCTCTGATGCAGTACGTCGAGAGCAGTCTGAATTTCCCGAATCCGCTTTTTTCGCTGCACCTGTACTTCCAGCGATTTTCGTTTTGTTTCAGATACTCGGTATAACTCTTCGTGCTTTTCTATTTCTTCCAGCAAGACTTTTAGCTCTTCTTCCGTAAGAATTTTCTGAAGATCAAGGCTTTGTTGTTTGCTTTCGATTTCTTTTTTATGGTGATCGTGCCAGCGGGAAAAAGCTTCCATACCGAGTTTCCGGTAGATCTCCGTACCCGTAATCCGTTCGAGTAACTCCGCCCGTTCTTCGCGTCTGGCTTTCAGAAAAGCCGCAAAGTCGCCCTGCGAAAGCAAGATGGCTTTGACAAATTGTTCATAATCCAGCCCAACCCGTTTTCGGATTTCTTCCTGAACTTCCTTCTTTTTCTTCGAGGCCAGAATGGTATTACTTTCTAAATCAGCAATTTCAGCGTATTCATCCAGTCGGGACTGTCCTTTATTAGCTCCCCGGCTGATGATTTCCCGCTGTAAACTCCACTTGGCCCGGTACGACCCTCGTGGCGTGGTAAAGCTAACTTCCGCATAAGCCTGATTGGTATCCCGGGTGAGAATACCTCCCAGTTTTTCCAGCAGATTACTATTGACCTCTCCCAATCGAGGCGTTCGGTGATACAAAGCCAGGGTAATTACGTCGAGAATTGTGGTTTTCCCCGCTCCGGTGGGGCCGGTAATGGCAAAAAGATTGGAGTTGCGAAACGCAGCTTCATTCTGAAAATCAATGGTATGCTGGCCCCGTAAGGAGTTAATATTCTCGAAACTAACTTTTAAAATACGCATTCGGATGTTGGATCATCAGGGAATGAATTCAGGCTTTACTGCACCGAATTCATCAACTCGTGGAAAGCTTCCGTTAATAAGACTTTGGATTCGTCAGAACCAGCATTTTCCTGCAACCACTGCTCAAATACCTGAGCAGGAGCCAGCTCGGGCAAAGCCATGGTTTCACCGAATAATTCATCAGTCGTTTTGAGTTGTTGCTGGAATTTGAATCGCCAGTTCAACACGGAAAGGTGAGAATGGTTCAGTTTCAAAAAATAAGCCTTTGCCTGATCAATCAATGCCGGATCGCGATGCTCTTCGTGGATTTCTATTTCAGCTAATGTGGATAACTCATCCGAATGTTGATAACTATTCAATAGCGTTTCTATCTCGGTGAATGACCCCCTGAATCGGCGTAGCTGGCGAAATTTAGGAATGTTAACTTCCTGAATATCAATAATCTTATTATTCTTTATCTCGATGTGGATAACTAATTTCTCATCCAGTCTTTCACTAAAGCTGAGAGCTACGGGCGAGCCCGAGTAACGAACATACTCCTTTTTCCCTAACATTTGAGGTCTGTGGATATGTCCCAAAGCCAGGTAATCGAAAGCAGGGAAAAGACTTACCTCAAACAAATCGAGTGTACCAATGCTATGCAGTTTTTCGTCGTTGTCGGACGTAGCAGAGCCATTCACAAACAAATGACCCATGCCTAAAAGGGGTACATCAGCGTAGGTTTTTCGGCCATGAGCATGCACCTGGTCGTATCGACGCTGAATACCCGCCCGAACGGCCATGCGGCGATCTTCAAAGGTTTCGCCTTCCACCGAACGTTTCAAATCCCGATCCCGCAGGAAAGGAACGGCGGCGACGGCAGCCTGAAGTTTTCCATGACGGTCGAGTAGGGGAAGGACTTCTTCGTGACAATCATCACAGGCTCCGCCAATGACGTGTACATCCAATAAGGCCAGTAACTCGCGGGGGCCATTGAGGACCGCCGCCGAGTCGTGGTTACCACCCGTAATAATCAGCCGACATTTCAGACGTATTAATTTTCTGAGAAAATCGTAATACACCTGCATCGCTTCCGTAGAAGGGTTAGCCGTGTCGAAAATATCCCCCGCAACGAGTAACACATCAATTTGCCGTTCTTCGATGGTCTGCAACAACCAGTCCACAAACCGACGGCTGTCTTCAAGCAAGTCCGTTTGGTAAAGTCTCTTTCCTAAATGCCAGTCGGCTGTGTGCAAAATCTTCATTCTTCAAAAATAAAACAATCGCTTAGAAAAAATCCCCGAATGGTACAGCTACCAAACGGGGATGCTTCCAAAATCTTATAACTCGGTGGAAAATGGGTCACTGAGAATTCGATACGTATGCTCAACTGCCCAACTCTAAATTTTTATTCAATTCTCAGAGCCTTAAAACCGATTATTTATCCACCCTTAATTTTTGAAAATCAACAACTTATCCACATATTTTTCCACACTCAAAATTGTTGTCCACAAATCGAACGAAACCTGATTTTTAGACTTATTCAAGTACACCGAGGTAATTAAAGGGCGAAATGGCTCTCAATTCGGCTTTTATGGCTTCTGACACATCCAGAGTCTCAATAAACTCAGCAATCGTTTTTTCAGTGATCGCTTCGTTCTTCCGGGTCAGGGCTTTGAGAGCTTCATAAGGTTGTGGATAACTTTCGCGACGTAATACCGTCTGAATTGCTTCGGCTACTACGGCCCAGTTGGCCTCTAGGTCGGCATCGATGGCCGCCTGATTTAATTCCAATTTGTCAATGCCGCGAAGTAAAGATTTCAGAGCGATCAGTGTGTGAGCCAAAGGCATACCCAAATTCCGCAGTACCGTTGAATCAGTCAGATCGCGTTGCAAACGTGAAATAGGTAACTTGGCCGACAGGTGTTCGTATAAGGCATTCGCCACTCCGAAGTTTCCTTCGGCATTTTCAAAATCAATGGGGTTAACCTTATGAGGCATCGCCGAAGAACCGACTTCCCCCGCTTTGATTTTTTGCTTGAAGTAATTCATGGAAACGTACGTCCACACATCCCGAGAAAAATCAATGAGGATGGTGTTCAGGCGTTTCAAAGTATCCAGTAAAGCCGCCAGATGGTCGTAGTGTTCAATCTGAGTGGTGTACTTACTACGGGTTAATCCCAAGTTATCCACAAACGTATTCCCAAACTCAGGCCAGTTAAAAGCGGGGTAAGCGACCCAGTGGGCATTGAAGTTACCCGTTGCTCCACCGAACTTAGCCGCGTGTGGAATAGCGGTTAACAGGGCCTGCTGCTGTTTAATACGTTCGATGAATACCAGAATCTCCTTGCCCAAACGGGTTGGAGAAGCGGGCTGACCGTGCGTACGTGCCAGCAGAGCCACGTCTTTCCAGCTTTCAGACCGTTCGGTTAACTTGTGGATAACTTCCTCAAAGGCAGGAGTAATGACTGCCTCCATCGCTTCTTTTAGCGATAATGGGATAGCCGTATTGTTTACGTCCTGAGACGTTAAGCCAAAGTGGATAAACTCCAGATACTGCTCAATGTCCAGATCTTTAAGTTTTTCCTTGATAAAGTATTCAACGGCCTTCACATCGTGATTGGTCGTTTTCTCAATTTCTTTGATTCGGAGGGCGTCCGTTTCTGAAAACTCTGTATAAATGGAGCGTAACTTTCCAAAAAGAGCCGTATCAAACTGAGCCAGTTGGGGAAGCGGCAATTCGCAAAGGGCAATAAAGTATTCGATTTCAATCCGAACCCGATAGTGAATTAACCCGAACTCTGAGAAAAAGGGAGCCAGGGATTCCGTCGCCCGGCGATAGCGGCCATCTACGGGAGAGATAGCGGTTAAGGTAGTGAGAGCCATACTAATTTGCTTCGTAAAAGACAAAGTTACCCTGATTTTGTGAAGAATAGCGATTCTGCTAGGCCTAATCCGTAGAGACGTCGATTTATCGCGTCTTCTTTTTATCTGATTCCTATTTATTTGAAATAGATACGCGGAATTAGACGCGATAAATCGACGTCTCTACGAATATTAATTCCAAACAAACACCCAGTAATGCCTATTTTTTCCGAATTTGCTTTCATATTTCATCAAATTACCTACATAAACTATTCTTATGCCTGAATCACAGGGTCATCTTCGTCGGTCTATTGGCCTGGTATCCGGGATTGTGTTTGTTATCAGTGCGGTTATCGGGACGGGCGTTTTTAAAAAAGTAGCCCCCATGTCGGCTGAGCTACAATCGCCGGGCCTGGTGCTGGCGGCCTGGTTATTGGCAGGATTAATTAGTCTGGCCGGAACGCTCAGTAATGCAGAGGTTGCCAGTATGCTCGTGGATTCGGGTGGGGAATACGTCTATTTTCGAACCATCTACAATCGCTTTTTTGCCTTTCTGCTCGGCTGGACCAACTTCGCGGTCATCAGAACGGCATCGATTGCTTCCATTTCTTACGTATTCGCTCAATCGTTAGGCTCACTCATTACCCTACCCGCCACGCCCGCCTCCCTGGCGGATATTAACCTTCTGGGATTGCACCCGCTGGATAACCTCAGTGTTAAGGCCGTTGCCATTGGACTGGTGTTAGCTCTGACTTTTCTCAATGCCCGAGGATTAAAAATGGGTGAAACCATCAGCCGGATTCTGACGGTAACCATGATTGGAACCATGCTGGTTATCATTATTCTGGGGTTAACTTCATCCACTGGAAGCTGGGCTAATATTCAGCAACCTTCGATTGATTTTAACGCTGAAGCCATGTCAGGAGGAACGCTTCTGAGTGCCTTAGCTTTGGCCTGTTTAAGTGCGTTCTGGGCTTATGAAGGCTGGAATAATCTGGGGTATATCGGTGGAGAAATTGAAAATCCGCAACGAAATCTCCCCTGGGCTTTAACTATCGGTACACTGATCATCATGACGATTTATCTATTGATGAACTTCGTGTACTTCTACGTATTACCCATTGACGAGATTATTAATGTGCATAAGTCACAAAATGGTATCGCAGCGGTGGTAGCCGTGAAGCATTTTCTGGGAGCAGGGGGTGGATTAGCCATTTCTTTGCTGATTCTGGTTACGACATTCAACTGTACCAGCAGTACGATTTTGATGGCTTCGCGTTTGTTTTACGCGATGGCGAAGGACGGTTTGTTCTTTAAATCAGCGAATTATATTCACCCGGTTTTTAATACGCCTTCTAAAGCATTGTGGATGCAGGGCGTATGGTCTTCGGTACTGATTTTATCAGGAACGTTCGATCAGTTAACCGATATGCTTATTTTCGCTTCGTTCATTTTTTACGGAGCTACAACGCTGGGCGTGTTCATTTTACGCCGGAAAATGCCAGATGTCAATCGTCCCTACAAGGTGATTGGTTACCCTGTAGTACCCGCCCTCTTCCTGATTTTCTGTGGCTTTCTAGTGATCAACACCCTTTTTAACCGTACAACAGAGGCTTTGATAGGTTTGTTATTAATGGCCACGGGCTTACCGTTTTACGCCATCTGGCGAAAGCGGGCGACAGTTTAGTAATTTGAGTGGTTGGTTATTAGTTGTTAGAAAGAAAAACTAATAACCAACCACTATCAACTAACTATACATGCTTTCGATCAAATCCTTATACTTCTGAACCACTACTTTGCGTTTGATTTTCAACGTTGGAGTTAATTCTCCGGCGTCGATGGTAAAGAGTTTGCTGAGTAATGTATACTTCTTCACACGTTCGAACTGGGCAAAACTTTCGTTTAACTTTTCGATTTCCAGGTGCAGTTTTTCCAGTACCTGTTCGTTTTTTATCATCTTCTCGGGCGTAGAGTATTCAATCTGATTAAGGTTACAATACACCTTCAAGGCCTCGAAGTTGGGAACAATAATGGCCGATGGAAATTTCTGACCTTCACCCACCACGATGATTTGTTCAATGTACTTCGATTCCTTAAGCTTGTTTTCAATCAACTGAGGGGCTACGTATTTACCTCCCGAGGTTTTGAACATTTCTTTCTTTCGATCCGTAATCTTTAGAAAACGGCCTTCGACGGCTTCGCCAATATCACCCGTATGAAACCAGCCTTCGGCGTCAATAGCCTGAGCCGTCAGTTCCGGCTGGTTATAATACCCCTTCATAATATTGGGACCCTTGACCAGAATTTCACCATCATCCGCAATTTTGACAGTTACTTCGGGCAACACACTACCCACGCAACCTACCCGCAGGTCAGGCGGATTCACCCGGCCTACGGAGACCACGGGCGAAGTTTCGGTCAGGCCATAGCCTTCGGCTACGGGGATTTCCGCCGCCCAGAACACGCGGGACAAACGGGGCTGCAAGGCCGCCGATCCGGTACAAACGATTTTGATGTTCCCGCCTAAAGCCTCTTTCCATTTACTGAAGATGAGTTTGCGAGCCAGTTTCAACTGCGTATTATACCAAAAACCCTGATCAACGGCGGGATCATACCGAAGCCCTAGCTTCAAAGCCCAGAAGAATAACTGCTTCTTGATTCCCTTTAATTCATACCCTTTGGCCACAATCTTATCGTACACTTTTTCCAAAAGACGCGGCACCGTCGTGAATACAGTGGGCTTTACCTCCTTGAGGTTATCCGCAATCGTATCCATGCTTTCAGCGTAGAAAACCGATACTCCGTATCGCATATACACGTAGAGAATGGTCCGCTCATATACGTGACTCAAAGGCAGGAAACTTAGCCCCCGCTCGTGAGGTTTCATGGGCATGTAAGGTTTTACGCCTTCAATATTAGAGATCACATTTCGGTGCGTTAACATGACTCCTTTGGGCGTTCCGGTCGTACCTGACGTATAAATCAAGGTTAATAAATCCTCAGGCTGAACGGTTTCTCTGATTTCCTCCAGCGACGGAATGTCTGCTTCATTCGCCAGATCCGTTAGCTCCTTCCAGTTCTTTACGCCTGTAATGGAATCAATGGAATAGATTTGAGGTACTTCGGAAAGGCTATTGACCGCTTCAGATACCTTACCATACAGAGCTTCATTGGATACAAATACAATTTTTACTCCGGCATCATTAAGAATGTAACGGTAATCGTCAACAGTAATGGTAGGGTATAAGGGAACCGATACCGCTCCGATTTGCTGAATTCCGAAATCAATGAAATGCCATTCCGGACGGTTATTCGACACAATTGCAATCTTATCATCTTTCCGAATACCCGCTTTCAACAAACCTAAACTCACCAGATTGGCTTGACGAAGAAACTCAGCCGCCGGTATTTTTTCCCATACACCATTCTTTTTAGAGGCTAGAGCTTCCTGGCTGTTCGTTTCCTGAACGAATCGGGTTAATACTTCAAAAACTCGCTTATACGGGTACTCTTTCGCTTCGCTGGGAAATGAGGAGGTTATTACTTGCATTATAATGTGGTTTGTGGCTAAGTATTCAGATTTCAAGTCTAAGTTATACTTAATAAAGAATACTCCGAAAACAGTTACGAGTATACATAAAAAAAGGCCGGTAATCCGGCCTTCTCATTTGAAAAATAAATCGTTATTTTTTGTCCTGTCGAGCATCTTTGATGTAGTACAGAACTTCTTCGTATCCACTGGAATAAACGTATTTACCTCGGCCATGTCGGTAACCGTTTTTAAATTCGCCAATATAGCGGTCGCCATTTTTGAATTTAAGCATACCCACACCCTGACAAACTCCGGCGTAAAAGTCTCCGGAATACACCGCTCCGTTGGTATACCAGAGCGTTCCCTTGCCTTCAAAACGACCGTTCAAGAAATCACCTTCGTATTTCTTTTTGCCATTGGCGTAAAATTGTGTACCGACCCCGTTAGGCCGATTATTTTTCCATTGCCCTTCGTATTTCTCCAGTGTCTTCCGATTGACATAGGAACCCATGCCTTCCGAACAGTTGCCGGTAACACAACCCGTGCGGGCAGGAGCTTCTGCTACTATTACCGGGGCTTTGGTTTCAACGGGAGCCGATGGGGTAGGGGAGGAATCTGGAACTTTATTCGCTATACGTGGGTAAAAATTATCCGCTTCACGCCATCCTTTCTCAATTGCGGATAATCGATCACGTTTGGCAGGGTGCGTCGCGTCGCCTTCGTCGTTCTGTAAAAGCTGAATCGCAATTTGGGCGTTTTCCAAAGTTCCCCCCAGATTGTGGATAACAAAACCAGAGAAGTAATCAGCCTGTAGCTCCTTATCAGGGCGACTGCCGGTACCGTCCGATGTATGACCCAAAATGTGGTGACCAATCTCGTGAGCCATAATACTAGTAGCCGACCAATCCGTGCGGGTGCGGTTTTCTACCTGCTTTAAAAAGGCATTGTCATAAACTACGTAGCGAACTCCGTTGATAATGGTAGCATAACAGTTATCGGTATTGGGACATTCGACCACCTGAAAGTTTCGCTTCCCAAAACCCATGCCCGCCGACTTCAGAATGTTATCCACAACGCCTTCGGCATGTTGATTAGACTTAAATAGATATACGTCGCAAGGCCCTTTTTGTAGTTTTTGCGAGCCGTAACTCCAAGTTGGAAACTTATCTTCCTGATTATCAGAAGAATTTTGAGAAAAAGCGGGTCCGCACAGAAACACCAAACCGCAGAAAAGGCCCTGCTTGACAAGACGGCTTAAAGTAGACATGTGGATAACTTTGTTGGGTTATTAACAATAGGAATGACTTTTCCACAACGAAAAGAGGGGGATAGAAGTTCGTGGCTCATCCAGTTGCGGCCCACGTCCGTTTTTCAACGGTATTTCCACGAGCCACGAACTCTAACTTAACAATCGAAAAGATTGATTAATTTATTGCATCACCCCGAAGATTTCTAAAACGTTTGCGGGCTTCAGCGGTGTAAATACTACCGGGATACTTCGTCAGGATTTCCTGATACAGCTTCATTGCCGTTTCCTTATCATTTTTATTCTCCTGCTGAAGCTTCGCCATCAAAAACAAAGCATCGTCACCCAGAATGTCCTGAGGGTGGGTTTTGATGATTTTATCGAGATCTTCAATGGCTTCATCCGTCCGGTTTTCCTTGATCAGCGTATTGGCTCTTCGCCAGAGAATCTCATCGGCCAGCGAATGATCTTTGTATTTCTGGTATAGGTCATTGAGCGAAGCCAGAGCTTCATCCGTCCGGTTCTGGAAAAGTAACAGATCTACCGCCGCGTAGGCTTTCATAGCCGTTTCGGTGGTATCCATGCCCGTATTGTCCTGAATTAATAAACTCAACTCAATGGCATCGTTGGAGATTTCGCGAGTAGTGGCCTTTTTGAGAATATCCAGTACATCTTTGGCCAGCTCAAAATCGCCCTTGTAATACGACAACTTCGCGTTTTTCAACTTGGCATCGTAACCCATCGGACTGTCTTTCGCTGACTTTTCCACTTGCGAGTAAAGTAGTGTGGATTCCCAGGGTTCGCCTTTCAACAGGAAAACGTCACCTAACTCCAGCTTGCACTTATTCACAAAATCCTGATCCATTCCACCCGCCTGAATGGCTTTCTGGAGAATGGCGGCGGCTGTATCTTTCTCGTCGAGGTAAAACGCGTAGAGGTGAGCCGAGTTACGCAGGGCTTCCAGCGTACGGGGGTTTTCACCCAATTCCGCTAACAAGCGACCGTATTCGTTAATCAGTACCCGGATATCTTCCTGTTTCACGGGATAAGTGGTCTTAACCACTTCTTCCTTGGCATTGATTAACAAACGGCGATAAACGGGATAGTTGGTACTTTTGGGGTATTCTTTCACCAAATACTCAAAAACTTTCCCCGCTGCTTCGTAGTCTTTGTTCTGCATGGCGAGGAAGCCAATTTCCGTAACTTTCTGACCTTCCTGCTTTAACCGCCGATCCAGAGCACGGGCCTGGATGAAGGCTTTCCCAAATTCTTTCTGCTGGAGCAGGAACCAAATCAGCATTTCCCCGTAATACTTCTCATTGGGCAATTCCTGTACTTTGCGGTAAAGCGTTTTCTCCAGTGCCAGTACGATTTTCTCGTCTTTCATTTCATCCTGCAAAATGCCCTGCACCAGATCGGTATTACTTTCATTCGATCCAAAGACGAGATATTCCTCGATCATGGCTTCCGATTGGCCCAAAAGTCGATGCAGACGAGCGATCTGCAAAGAATAGCGTGATGGGTCACGCTGAGCTTTTCGAGCCTCCTGGAAGAGTTTTAGGGCCCAATCGAGCTGATCTTTATCGGCCAGGTTCTTTCCGAGCCGATACGTCCATTCTTCTTTTCGCTGTCCTTTTACCAAAGCTTCGTTATACCATTTATCAGCTTCTTTGACTTTTCCCTGACTTTCGAGCATACGGGCATAGTCCAGTGAGTAGAAGGGATTCTCGGGCTCTTCCTTCATCTGCTTTTTCAAAAATTTTTCAGCCTGATTCCAGTCTTTCAACTTAACCAGACTTTCGAGGTAAGGCTCGTATACTTCCGCCAGCAGGCTTTTCTCTTTAGCCAGTTTCTCAAGGGTAGCACGGGCTTTTTCATATTCCCCATTGCGAAGGTATTCTTTCCCCAATTGAACTTCCGGCGTCTCCACCTGAGCGGGCATAATCTGAGCATTACTCCCAAACGAAATCAGAAGAGCTCCGCAAAAGAACAGTCTGAACAGTTTCTTCACCATTTACATTTATTAAGAAATTCTTTTTTAAAATCTTTTTTAATGGTTGTTATAAAGCCGGTGGAAAAGTGAATAAATTTTTTTTCAAAAACACTTGATTGGATCATCGTTGATTAAATCACGGCTTGTCCACACTTACCCACATCTTTGTGCACATCTAATATACTGATTTACAATTAAATTCTATTTACCCACATTTTGAAGAGTTATACACCGTGGAAAAGTGGATAATTTTTACCCCTGGAAAAACGGTTAATAACTAGTTCATGATTCGGGGATTACTCGGGAGTTTTCAACGGATAACTTTCATTTTCAGTCTTTAGGGATTGGATTGTGGATAGCCCTATGAATAGTCCACAGGCTTTTTCCCCACTATCCACAGCAAAAAGCCGGTTTATCAACGTTCTTATCCACAGAAAGTTTGGACATTTTTAATTTAGAATGTAGCTTTTCCGTAGTCCCCTATTTTAGGACCCAAAATGACTTTTTCCACCGGACTTTTCCACATAGTAAAAAGGCCTTTTATCGGTCTTTTCAGGCATAAAAAAGCCCGTCCGAGTGGGATAGGCTTTTGATGGGGATAAGCAACTGGCTACAATGAAAAGTCGTTACCTAGTAACTCGAAATTGGCCTTAAGCTTAATATCATTCGGAAAGACGATGACGGGCTCAGGCGGAATGAATTCATCAGGATTACCCGCATCCCATTTACCATTTTTATTCAAATCCAGAATGAGCCTTAACTTATAGGTTCCCGGAGGGACGGCGGTAAAGGTATAAGGGCTCTTATTAGGAATGCTGCGAATCACTTTGAAATCGGCTGCACTTAATAACTCGACCATATAATTCGACTGGACGTTTCGAACTTCGCCACTGATGGTCCCGTACTTTTCGGGATCACGTAATGGATTCAAATTTTTTACGGCCTGCACGGTATCTTCTTCAATGGAAATGAAAGTGCCTTTCGGAAAAAGGCTGCGAACGTCGCGTTTGAATTTTAATTCCTTTTCGATCTTGAATTCCGTTCGATAGGCATTCCATTCAAAATCGTTAGCAGTGAAATTAACATCGCGAATAGTATCTTCCTGAATGCGGACCAATAGCGGATTAAAGCGGGTGATGGGTTTGTTGAATACCATCTGCATTTTAAAAACCTCGTCTATGTCTTCTCCACTTTTCGGCGTTTGTTTTACTTCCAGAGATTCGCGGGTATCCGCATCACGTTTGCCTTTTTCGCGGAAACGAATTTTTTGATCGCTGGTAAAATTGCGACCCAGAGAATCCTGAACGGTAACACTGGCCCGTAAGGTATCCGTAGAATTGATGGTATTATAAAACCGGATCTGGTTGGATTCCATCAGAGCGTAAGGCAAGCTGTCACCCGCAAATTTAACCTTAACCGAAGTAATGCCTCTGGGATAAATCAGAGAAAAAGTCCGGGATGTTGCCAGCGTCTTGGGGGTTCGCTGCGGCGACTGGTCAGCGTTTGTAATTTTAAGAACGGGCGAATCCGTGAAGCCGGGTATGGTAATAGGGTTGGGGTGAAAAGCGATGGCTTCTTTTTCGGTATTATATAAAAGGTTATTGTTAACGTCTTTCAAAGCCGCTAGCCAGTACCGTCCCGGAGCCATATTTTCCAGATTAAATCGACCGGAGCTGTCGGTCTTCGTCAGGTAATAAGGTTTGTTTTTCGAAAACTTCAGGGTGTCACTTACCTGGTATAATCCGACCAGAGCATCATACACCGGACGGTCAGTAAGTAACTCCTTCACCGTTCCCTGCAAGCGAAGCGAGTCAAGTTGAGTACCTGTACTGAAAACCAGTTTAACGTTCCGGGCAGGGTTGCGTTCGGTTACATCCTTGAATGCATTCCGAAAGTTTAAGGTGTAAGTGGTGTTGGGGCGGAAGTCTTTTTCGAAAGTAATCCGCACGCCTTTGGGGTAAGTTTTAAAGTCAAACGTTCCTTCAATGGCGGGGGTAATAAGTAACTGTTGATTCAGGTTATCGATGTTGATATACTCATCAAAATCCAGCTCAACGATTTTCCCTTTAAAGTTCGTCGTTAGATTTTCAGGTACCTGGCGAGCCACTTTCGGGGGCGTTAAGTCTTTTTCTCCACCCGACGGCGAACTCTGCTGGGCACAACCCGCCAGCCCGATCATCCATATGATGGCCCAGCATAATGCGGTGAAATGGTTACGCTTTTTTGAATACATAAATAAGGCTGGAGTAATTGTTCTGATGGCTTTTGGCCCACTGATTCGAGCGAAGCCCTTTCCGTACGGCTTCCACATAATTGATTTTACCATCCCGGTATTTCGTGCTGAGCATACTCACGTAAAACGAATCGAAAGGCATGGGTAAGGTTTGCGTCAGTGTAAATCCTTTTTCTGATACTAATTGTTGAATGGCCTTTTGTGAGAAGTGATACAGGTGGCGGGGTACGTCGTAAGCGGCCCAGTATTTACCGTATTCCTGAGCATCGAAAGACTGCAAATTGGGAACCGCAATGACCAGATGACCCTGATTCGCTACCCGATCTTTCAGCCAGTTTAGGGTTGCATCGAGTTGATGAATGTGCTCTAACACATGCCACATCGTAATCATCTGAAAGGTCTCCCCTGCATAACTTTCGAGAATGGAAGACTGAATATGTTCAGCCGTTTGTTCGACTGCAATTTGGCGGGCTCCGGCGTCGGGTTCAATGCCTGCTACTTGCCAGCCGTCCTCTTTACATACTGATAGAAACATGCCCGTGCCGCAACCCACATCGAGTAAGCGACCTTTTTTAGGGCTTAATTCATTGACCAGTTTGAGCTTGTTTTGAAGCGTAATCTTCCGAACACTGTGATAAGCTTTGGCGACTAATCCCTGTTTGGTATTACTGTGAGAGATATAATCGGTCGATTGGTAATAGGCTCCAATTTCATTTTCTGCGGGACGTGGATTTGTAAAAACAAAGCCGCAGGACTGGCATTGCTCCAGTGTGAATTCTTCCTGACTAACAGTATAATCCTTGCAAACCAGGTAGGGGGTACGTCGCTCCCCTTTGCACACTGGGCAGCAACTGAGGGTTTCCATTTTCATGCTTCAAAAATAGCCGATGAGTTTTGATTCCCTGAGCATATCGGTCGAGCATCTTTCATGACTTCGTTAAATATGCTTAAGGCTAATAAAAAACCCCTTCGCGGAGGAAGGGGTTTTCATAAGAAAGTCTGGATGGCTATCGGCCCAGATGCACCATCAGGATTGAAATATCCGAGGGAGATACCCCACTGATGCGGGAAGCCTGGCCCAGCGTTTCGGGACGAATACGGGTTAACTTCTGCCGACTTTCAATAGATAAGGCCGTCAGTTTGCTATAGTCGAAGTTAGGATGAATGACCAGATTTTCAAGGCGACTCAGTTTTTCCACCTGACTTCGCTCCCGTTCCATGTAGTCCTCATACTTCACATTGATCTCCGCCTGCTCCAGAATTTCGTCTGAATATAGGCTCCGTAGTTCCGCTGTAGCAGTGCTCAGGTCAAGAAGTCCGTGAATATCCAATTCTGGACGCTTTAAAAGTTGGTATAAATTGGTTTTTTCCCGCAATAAAGCTGAGTTCTGACGCTCCAGACCCACATTTGCCTCTTCGGGAGTAACCTTCATTTTTTTGAGGTCATCGATCAATCGGGCGGTCATCATCCGCTTTTCCTGCACCTTTTGGTAGCGTTCTTCCGAAGCCAGCCCCAGTTGATAGCCTTTTTCAGTTAAGCGAAGATCCGCATTATCCTGACGAAGCAGGGTTCTGTATTCGGCCCGGGAAGTAAACATCCGGTAGGGTTCTTCCGTACCTTTATTAATCAGGTCATCGATTAAAACCCCGATGTAAGCCTCTGAGCGATGCAATACAAAAGGCTCTTTTCCGTGAACTTGATTGTGTGCATTGATACCTGCCATGAGTCCCTGGCAAGCGGCTTCTTCATAACCTGTCGTTCCATTAATCTGTCCGGCAAAGAATAACCCCTGAATCAGTTGGGTCTCCAGCGTAGACTTTAACTGGGTTGGAGGGAAGAAGTCATACTCAATAGCATACCCCGGGCGGAACATACGTACCTGTTCAAAGCCGGGAATTTTTTTCAAAGCAGCATACTGTACATCTTCAGGCAGTGACGTTGAAAACCCATTGACGTACACTTCAACGGTATTCCATCCTTCAGGTTCTACGAAAATCTGGTGACGATCTTTATCCGCAAAACGGTTGATTTTATCTTCGACGGAAGGGCAGTAGCGAGGACCTAATCCTTTAATCCGACCCGCAAACATGGGCGATTTCTCAAACCCAGTCCGCAGAATTTCGTGGACTTCGTGATTGGTATACGTAATCCAGCAACTGCGTTGTTCTTGCAATACGGGCGTATCCAGGTAAGAAAATTTACCGGGTAGCTCATCTCCCAGTTGTTCTTCCATTTTAGAATAATCCAGACTGCGAGCATCCACGCGTGGCGGCGTTCCGGTTTTCATTCGTCCGGCTTCAAAACCTAATTGAACGAGTTGTTCCGTAATGCCAGTCGCTGCTCGTTCAGCGGTACGTCCTCCTCCAAACTGTTTTTCACCAATATGAATTAATCCATTCAGGAATGTTCCGTTGGTTAGTACGACAGATTTGGATTTGATTTCAATACCGAGCTGGGTGCGAACGCCGGTTACTTTACCCTCTTCCACCAGAAGTCCTGAAACCATTTCCTGCCAGAAATCGACGTTTTTATTTTGTTCCAAAGCCAGACGCCATTCTTCCGCAAAACGCATCCGGTCGGATTGGCATCGGGGAGACCACATGGCTGGACCTTTCGAACGGTTGAGCATGCGGAACTGAATCATGGTTTTATCAGAGATAATACCTGACATACCCCCGAGGGCATCTACCTCCCGCACAATCTGACCTTTGGCTACTCCACCCATGGCTGGGTTGCAGGACATCTGGGCAATGGTATTCATGTTCATCGTAATGAGCAATACCTTCGATCCCATTTGAGCCGCCGCATGAGCCGCTTCACATCCGGCATGGCCGGCTCCCACTACTATGACATCGTACTCGTTAAACATCTTTTTGTATGTTACTCATTTTCAGTACTTAGTGCTTTGTATGAGTAAACGTTAGGGCTGTGTGAATTTTTGTAATTTTTGAATGTTTCACGTGGAAACTTATTTTTTTATCAAAAAGTAATGTTTCACGTGAAAATATTAAGGTCTTAAAGCCAGATAGTGAGACTCTAAACGACGCATTTCAGCTTCCTCTTCATCCGTCTTATCCAGATACCCCGAAAGGTGTAAGACGCCATGCACGAGTACCCGACAAAGCTCGTCGTAAAAAAGAGTATTGAGTGAACGGGCATTGTCTTCAACTCGTTCCACGCTTACAAAAATATCTCCGCTTAATAGACTCTCTTCTTCTGAGTTATCAAACGTAATGATATCTGTATACGTATCATGATCCAGATACTCAATATTGATCTTGTGTAGATACTCGTCAGAGCAGAAAATATAATTTAACTCATGGATTTTAAATCCTTCAGCCAAGGCAACCGTGTTAAGCCAGCGACGAGTTTTTTGTGGAAATGGGACTTTAAATTCTACGTCCTCTATGAAATAGCGAATCATTCAGAAACAAATTGAGAATCACAAAGATAAGGCGAATTCAAGTAGGATAGAAGCCTGAAAATGAAACGGTGGATAACTCTGTGGAAAACCCGGTGGATAAGATCGTGCATAACTAACGACCTGACTATTAATAACGTACAAGCTGGTGCTGCAATCTAACAATCACAGCAATCATAAACCTGAAGCAAGAAAAAAGCTGAACCTTTCGATTCAGCTTTCAGTAGGATTAACGAAGTTTTTTAAAGTACTGATCCACTTCCTTTTTATAGAACGGAGCCAGAGAGGGCGGAACCGTTCGTAATAACTCGGTCTGCTTTTGCTTCTCCTTTACGTACTGTTCAAAGGCAGGGGGGACTTTGGGAGGAAGGGGTTTTGCCGTTTCTGATTTCCTTTTTTCGTCCTCTTCCTGTTGCTGAATCGCCTTTTCAGACTCCAGTAAGCGGGTCAGAATATCCTTATTACGGTTAATGGTATTTGGAGTAAGCCGCTTATTAACCAAATCTTCTTCCGTCTGATCCATCTTTTTCATAAGATCATTCGCTTCGTTTTGCAATTTCTTACCTGCTTCTGTTCCTTTCAGCCGTTCCATAGCTTCCTGCAATTGTTTGCGAATAGCCGCCTGTTGAGCAGCCATCTGTGCCATTTGCTCGGAGAATTGTCGACCCTGTTTATTACCACCCTGCTGCATCTGCTGCATTTGTTGATTCATTTTCTCCTGCTGCTTACTCATGCCGGGGGCGTTGCCTTTTTGTTTTTTGCCTTTTCCTTTGCCGGAAGCCATCATATTCATGGCGTTATCCTGCATTTGCTTGAGCACGTCCGAGAGCATCAGAGCCAGGTTATTCATGTTCGTCATGGCAAACTGCTGGCGAGCGGTGGCTTGGGACAGTTTCCGCTCACGGATCGACTTGGCAGCATCGTCCATATTTTTCTTCATACTGCCTACTTCGCGGGTAACAAATGCTTCAATTTGCATGACGCGTTTCGCCAGGGAGTATAAACTGTCTTCAATGATCTTGGCATCATCCTGCATTTTGATTTGCTCCTGAGCCAGTTTTACGAAGCGAGGATCAGCCAGTTGAATGCCCCGGAACTCCTTCATTAAGCGTTCCTGATCAAAACTCAGGTGAACCAGATTTTCCAGAATATCGCGTAGGTGATCCATGTTTTCCTGATTCTCTTCCATCTCCGCTTCCTGTTTCATGTCCGACAGTTTCTGAGCCAGTTTCTGCATTTGCTGGGCGGCCTGCTTCTGCTTTTTAGCGGCTGATTTCTGATTGCCCTGCTTCATATCCTGCATACTCTGTTCCTGCTGTTTGGAGATGTCTTCCTGCTCTTGCTTGCCCATATCCATGTTTTCCATGTCTTTGAGCTCTTTATTTAGTTCTTCCACCTGCTTCAGCTCTTCCTTGACATTCTTCATGTCATCCTGTAGTTTCTGCTGTTCCTGCTGAAGGGGAGAGGCATTTTCATCGGCCTTTTGACTCTCTTTAGAATCCTGATCTTTCTGGTCGGTATTCTGATTTTTCAAAGAGTCCTTTTCGTTCTTATCATTTTTAGGATCCTTAGAGTCCTCATTATTTGAATCGTTCGGCTGATTTTTATCTGATTTCTGATCTTTACCCGGATCCGTTTTCTGAGCTAATTGTTCCTGATTTTCAGCCAGTTTTTTTAACTCTTCGATAGACTTATCCAACTTTTGTTCGCGTTGCAGACGCTTGAATAACTGCATCGCCCGATCCAGATCTTTCTCGGCATTACGCTCCTTTGACTTCAGGCGATCCAGCAAGTCCAGCATGCGTTCGTCCTGATTTTTTTCCAGCATTTCCTTGAGTTGCTCATAGAGTTTATCCGAGTCGTTTTTCATTAACTCATTCATGAGCTTCTGGAGCTGCTCGAACTTCTTAGCTAACTCGGGTTTCTGTTCACTGAAACGTTGCTGCTTTTCGGTTAAGCTTTGGTTCAATTCCTGTAACTGCCGGATTTCATCCTGTAGTTCCTGCCGCTTTTTCAGCAGTTCTTCTACCTGTTTTTTATCCTGATAATCCAGATCACGTTTGTTCTTCAGGCGAGTTTCCAGAGCTTCGAGTTCCTTTTTGAGTTGCTGAGCTTTACTCAAAGAGCGGTCCATCTGATGCTCGGTTTTATCAATGGCCTGTTCAATTTCCTTGTCAATCGCTTTTTTAGAAGGGATGGAATAGTTCATTACGCCCGTCTTGGCTGCTTTTGCTCCATTGACGCCATCATTATCCCATACCTGAACGAAGTATTCAATCTTATCGCCCGGGGCCAGTCTAAGACTATCAGTAGACCATTGGTAATAAAAACTCTGAATGGTTTGGCCTTTAGAGAAGGGAATACCCAGAGAAGCATATGCTTTAGGCTCAGGCTTGCCTTCCCGCTGGATGCGATAAAAAAGTTTGAGATTCGATACCCCATAGTCATCCCCAATGTTTCCACCTAACACCAGATAGTTATATAAAGTAGAATCGCGGTATTGTTCGAGTGAAATGGTAGGATACTTATCGGGAATTACGTTCAGGAAGAAGCTAACCGGCTCGCGATTGTTAGCGTATTTATTTTTCAGAAAAACCTGATACTCGCCGGATTTACGAGCTTGTTTAGCAAAAGAAAATCCTCCAATCAGGGCCTTTTTCGCAGTCTGTTGTCCAGTTTCTCCTTCAAAAGCCAGGTTAACAGCATCTGTTTCAGACGCGTCAAATTCCCATTCAATGCGGGTTCCTTCAGGAACGGAAAGGTTACCCGTGTTTTCTACGGATTCAGTGGGTTTATTAAGATAAGCCGGGTAATGGAGGTTCACCGCAAAACCCGTCAGATTAGGTCGGGCAATGAGATCAATTTCGTACGCACGAGAGGTATAACCCGCTGCTTCAAACTTAAAATCAATATCCTGTTGCACTTTGCGGAAGGTGTATTGGTAATGCCGCTGATCGGTCGATTCCATCTTGAAGCGTCGTCCTTCGAAAGTCAGATACACGGCTTCGGGAATGGCTTCGCCCTGAAGCCTTAATTGGACGGTATAGTCCTCGTTTCTGAAAGCTTGTAATTCTTTGTTTTCAAGCAGGAAAGTAAAGGGAGCCTCTTCCGCAAATTCATTGGTGAAATAAACAATCCGCGTCGTGGATTTGGTAAAAAACTGCGGCCAGACAAGGAGAATGGCTGCTATGACCAAAGCCGGTATGGCTACGAACTTGATGTATTTTTTATTCTCATTGAGCTTAACCGCATCCGCAAATTTGACCAGCGTCAGTTGCTGTGACTTCTGCTCAATAGAAGCCAGGATTAACTCGTTCTGGTTATGATTCAGTCCAACGAGTTGAAGCGTGTTTAGTAATCGATCACCCACTTCCGGGAAAAAACGTCCAATCTGCTGAGCGGCTTGTTCATTGGAAAGGGGCTTCTGTTTTCCGTATAAATACACCAATGGTTTGATTACCCAGAAGATGATGGAAAACAGAAAGACGGCGACAAAACCAAAGAAAAGAACCGTGCGGAAGATCGTGCCGAAATGGCCGAAATATTCGAGGGTATTCAAAAGCAAATAGGCCGAAAGCACCACGGCTGCCGAAAAGAGAATACCCTTTAACAGCAAGTTGGTATAAAACTTTCGCTTGTATTCGTCCAGTTGCCCTAATAGAGTAGAGATTGGAGAGTGTTGCATAGAGTACAGAGGCCTTTAGAGTAAATGCTGTATGAAGCGTATACCGAAGTATAGATCAGTCGTGTATTTTAAACGATTTAAGTTACAAAAAATTTATTAATAACCGGTAAAAGCTTCGGTTTGCGTTTATTAATTATTTGATAATCATACAAATACCTTAGAGATAATCTGTCAATGAAATTCAAATAAAAGTAAGTAGGCTTTTCCCTTCGTACGAGCGGGTGTAGAGCTTACTTGGCCTTGGGAAGATTTCTTTGAATGTTACTTCCCCGGTCTGGATGGATCCGGATGAAATTCGGGGACACTGGTTGGTATTTATAATTATCGCACACCTGTGGGGACATCATATCATCAGGGCCTGTCATCCAGAGCGAAGCGAAGGACCTTATTTCCTTCTTCTAACTTATGGGGTCATAAGGTATCATTATCAATCTTAAAAGCCAAGGTCTATTCCTTCGTTCAAAAGAAGAGGTAATAGGCTCTATCATTTGGTAAAATGTCATTTTGGAAGCATCGCTCATCTTCTAAAAAAAAGAACCGGATCTTATCGACCCGGTTCTTAAATAATTATTATTTAGTAATTAGCGTTTTTTTCGAGAAGAACTATTTCGATTTTTATCTCTTGGCGAAGAGCTGGAAGGCTTACGATTTCGGTTCCCACCGCCTCGGTTCCCACCCCTGTTACCTGAGGATGGAATGGGTTTGAGTCGGGGAGACTCGCCCGTAGTCAAGATGCCTAATAATTCCAGATCAATGATCCGGCGACTTAAGTTGGCTTCTTTTACCTTCACCCGAACGTTATCTCCAAAGTTGATAATACGTCCTGAATTCTGACCTACTAATCGGAAATTAGCAGCATCCAGATCATAATAATCATCTTTCAAATCACTCAAGCGAATCATACCTTCACTGGCGGTTTCTTTGATTTCCACGAATAAACCAAACTCGGTAACACCTGAAACCATACCGTCGAAGACTTCGCCCTGATGCGACTGCATGAACTCAACCTGTTTGTATTTAATACTGGCCCGTTCAGCTTCGGCGGCCATTTTCTCGCGTTCGGAGCTGTGCTTACAGCGACCTTCGTATTCGTTCCGGTTCTCTGAATTGCCGCCGTCTAGGTAATGTTGAAGCAAACGGTGAGCCATCATATCCGGGTAACGACGAATGGGAGAGGTAAAGTGCGAATAATGAGCAAAAGCCAAACCAAAGTGACCAATCTCTTCCGTCGAATAGCGAGCTTTGGCCATCGTTCGTACGGCCAGGTTCTCGATTAGGTTTTGCTCGGGCTTACCTTCCACTGCCGTCATCATGCGGTTGAGCGAGCTGGCAATGTTCCCCTCTACATTGACCTGATAGCCGAAACGAAGAGCAAAATCCGCAAAGGTCTTCAAGCGATCTTTATCGGGAGCTTCGTGAATTCGGTATACCATCGTATTACGAGGCTCGTCTTTCTTGAGATTAAAGACAAATTCCGCTACTCGCTTATTGGCCAGCAACATGAATTCTTCGATCAGCTTGTGAGCGTCTTTCCGAACTTTCTGATATACATCGAGAGGCTTCCCATTTTCATCCAGACGGAATTTAACTTCAACCGTTTCAAAATTGACCGCTCCTTTACGGAAACGCTCAGCCCGTAGTGTTTTGGCCAGATCATTCAACACGTGCAAATCTTTCTGGAAATTAACGGTGGCCTCTACCTTTCTCTTTCGGCCTTTGGGCTTGTCCGTAGCTTCTGGCGTGGCAGGCGTTTCACTTTCTGTTAATTCAGCTTCCAGTAACTCCTGAGCTTCCTCGTAACTAAAGCGTTTATCCGAGTGAATGATGGTTCGGCCAAACCATTCATTGATAATTCGGGCCTTGTCATCAAGTTCAAAGACGGCTGAAAAGGTCAGCTTATCTTCATTAGGCCGAAGCGAACAAAGGTTATTGGAAAGCTTTTCGGGTAACATCGGCACGGTCCGGTCAACCAGGTAAACCGATGTAGCTCGGGCGTAGGCTTCTTTTTCCAACTCCGTTCCCGGCTGGATGTAATGGGTAACGTCGGCAATGTGAACGCCTACGCGGATATTACCATTTTCGAGATACTCCATGGAAAGAGCATCATCGAAATCTTTGGCATCGGCGGGGTCAATCGTGAACGTAGTAATGGGGCGGAAATCCCGACGCTTTTTAACTTCTTTCGGGGTGATCTTCTCCGGAATGGCTTCTGCCGCCGCTGTGATGTGTTCTGGAAATTCATTGGGTAAACCAAATTCGGCCAGAATTGCGTGCATTTCGGTGTTATTATCACCCGCATTTCCTAGTACAGTTTTAACCCTACCTTCGGCCCGCTGCCCTTCTACGGGGAATTTAGTAATCTCGGCGATTACTTTCTGACCGTCTTCTACGCCATTAAAATCTTCACTTCGAATGAAAAAATTCGTATAAATCCGGCGATTGTCGGGATAAACGAATCCATATTTTGGACTCATCTGTTCGAAAGTTCCTACAACTTCCTGCCGGGTTCGGTGAAGAACCTCCTGCACCTCGCCTTCGGGACGATAGCCAGAACGCTTACTGCCTTTCCAGATCGAAATCCGTACCTGATCGCCATCCATGGCAGAATTCAGGTTATCCGTTGGAACATATACGTCAGGCTCGTCGGGTTTGGCGTCGTCCAGCACAACAAACGCAAAATTTTTGTTGGTGTGTTCTACCCGGCCCGTGCGGTAACGTAAGCCCGTATCTACCTGATACTTACCTTGAGCGAAAAGTAATTTTCCTTCTTCGTTGAGCTCTTCGATCATGAGGCGATAAATCTCCCGCAGGGACTTTCCCCGTACATCCATCTGATCGCATAACTCCGAAATAGTGAAGGCTTCTTTGTAATTAATATCAAAAAAAGAGTGAATTTCGGCTTTAAGTTGATTGAGGAAACGTTCTTCTTTCGTGACTGTATGATTTTCTTTTGAATTTTTTTTCATGTAAATTATATCGTTACGTACTGATTAACAGATGGTTGAGTGAATTGGTTCTGCGTTGGAATTTATTACATACAGATTGGAAATACCTATACTACCGGCAAATAACAACTAAAGTTAAAGTTGTATTATTTAAAAAACGTTTCGAAGATATTTCTTCGAAGATTGCCTAATTTTGCACATTCCTAAGAATTGAACTAAAAAAACTGACGCTCAGAGGCTTCCAATGGCATTATTCGATTTCCTAACCAGCGACATAGCGATCGATTTGGGCACGGCCAACACGCTCATTATTCATAAAGGCAGAATAGTAGTGGACGAACCCTCTATTATCGCCCTCGATAAAACCACTGGCAAAGTACTGGCCATTGGTCATCGAGCCATGCAAATGCACGAAAAAACCAACGAAAACATCAAAACGATACGTCCCCTTAAGGATGGCGTTATTGCCGACTTTACGGCAGCCGAGTTGATGATTCGGGGGATGATTAAAATGATTGACGAACGCAAAGGCATGCGTTTCTTCACCGCTTCTCACCGCATGGTAGTTTGTATTCCTTCCGGTATTACCGAAGTGGAGAAACGAGCTGTAAAAGATTCGTGCGAGCATGCCGGTGCAAAAGAGGTGTACATGGTACACGAACCCATCGCCGCAGCCTTGGGTATCGGTATCGATATTCAGCAACCCAACGGTTCCATGATTGTGGATATCGGAGGGGGAACAACGGAGATTGCCGTGATCGCACTTTCGGGTATCGTTTGTGAAGCATCCGTTCGCATTGCCGGGGATGTCTTTACCCGTGATATTGTGGATTACATGCGTCGGGAACATAACCTCCTGATTGGCGAGCGTTCGGCTGAGATGATTAAAATCGAAGTAGGAGCAGCCTTACCCGAACTGGAAAACCCACCCGCGGATTTCGAAATCCGTGGTCGGGATTTGATGACGGGTATTCCGAAAGAAATTAAAGTAACGTATTCGGAGATTGCATATGCCCTTGATAAATCGATCTCGAAAATTGAGGAAGCTACCATGAAGGCTCTTGAAACGTCACCTCCAGAGCTTTCGGCGGATATTTACCACAACGGTATTCACCTGACGGGTGGCGGTGCCTTATTACATGGATTGGACAAACGTCTGGGTGCAAAAACAAAACTTCCGATTCACATCGCCGATGATCCTCTGCGGGCTGTCGTTCGTGGAACGGGCGAAGTATTGAAAGATCTGGATAAATTTAAGGCCGTTCTTATTAGTTAATTTCAGGACAGCGTAAAACGTAAGTAACCCAGGCCTCA
The DNA here is from genome assembly GCF_031453245.1 of Siphonobacter sp. SORGH_AS_0500. Lineage (NCBI taxonomy): Bacteria > Pseudomonadati > Bacteroidota > Cytophagia > Cytophagales > Cytophagaceae > Siphonobacter > Siphonobacter sp. SORGH_AS_0500. Next base: position 210,068 of record NZ_JAVIYT010000001.1, on the reverse strand, counting down.
ACTGACTCGGTTACTTACGTTCTCATTTTTGCTTCCCGTTGCATGAATTCGCTTTTTGCTTTTATAGCCCGGCAGCGGGCCTTTATTTTATTCATCCTGCTCGAAGTTTTAAGCTTGTGGTTTTACTTCAAGTTTAACAACTACCCAAGCTCGATTTATTTCCACACGTCCAATTATTACGTGGCCAAAAGCCTTCAGTTACAGGCTTCCGTCACGCAATATTTGAATCTGGGGCAGGTAAATGCGGGCTTGGCGGCTGAAAACGCCCGTTTGAATGCGGAGTTAACCAAGCTCCAGAATAAACAGGTACCCAGCGTTATTAACTACAAAGCGGATTCAGCGGTTGCTACGCGGTTTCAGCCGGTGGTAGCCAAAGTGGTGAAAAACTCCATCGTTGTGGCTCAGAATAACTACCTCACCCTCGACAAGGGCACAGCGGATGGCGTTCAGCCGGGAATGGGTGTTATTTCTCCCACGGGTGTAGTGGGTATCGTTAAAGGCTGCTCCGAGCATTTTTCTCTGGTAACTTCTATTCTGCACATTGATCCGCCCATGCGGGTTTCTTCGGAGGTACGACGTAGCGGAGAAATTGGTTCCAGCCGTTGGGAAGGACAAAATACCGAGATCGTGAAGCTCTTCGATGTGTCGCGTTATAAGTCGGTAAAAATGGGGGATACTATTGTTACTTCGCATTTTAACTCCGTTTTCCCGGCGGGAATTATGGTGGGCACTGTTAAAAAATTAGGCGTTAGTTCAGACCAGACGTTCTGGGATATTGATGTAAAACTTGCGACGGATTTACGTAACCTGTCCTACGTGTATATCATTAATAATCGCCTTCAGAAAGAGCAGGAACAACTCGAAAGTACCGTCAAGTAAAAGAGTTTAGCGGTTTGAGTTTAGGGTTTAGAGTTAATAACGAACTCCAAACTCCAAACATAAAAACCCTAAACCCAAACCGCATTTAACCCCATGAATCGAAATATTTTAGGTATTGCCTTTTGGGTAGTTCTTTACTTATTGCTTCAGGTCTTTTTCTTTCGAAGCATGATCCTTTTCGATCATGCCTTTTGCTTTATATACATTGCCAGCGTTCTTTCTTTGCCTTTTGATACTCCCAAAACCTGGGTGTTGTTGTTGGCCTTCGTCTCCGGCTTCTTCGTCGATTTCTTTTATAATACGTTAGGATTACACGCGGCCTGTACGGTTTTTCTGGCTTTTGCCCGTCCCGGTATTCTGAGGTTATTAACACCTGCCCGAGGATACGAAGAACGTAACGAACCTACACTGGAAGTGATGAATCTCTGGTGGGTGATTCGCTATACATTCATTGCCGCATTACTGCATCATGCGTTACTTTTCAGTCTCGAATCTTTAAGCCTGGCTTTGATTGCTCCGACGTTGATTAAGATTATAGCCAGTACCTTTTATTCGACATTGGTTATCGTTATTCTTCAGTTCTTTAGAGGAAACTAGAGGTTGTACTGTGGTTAACTACTAATAATTCTTTCCTGTCATTCAGAGCGTAGCGAAGAACCTTACTTATGAGTTGCGAGTAATAGTTTCTGATTGAAATTAATGAGCCTTTTCCAAAAATAGTCCCATGCCTACAGAAGGTCTCTCTCTATGTTCGAGATTACAGGCGAAGGAATAGACCACCATAAAAAATGCGACTCGCTGAAACGAGTCGCATTTTCCTTTTATTCCCGTAGAGACGTCGATTGATCCCGTCTCATGCTTTCCATTTCAATTAATCTGTTTACTGTAACCGGGTTTGATTAGGCTAAACAGATTAATTGAGGTCTCTACGGACTTAATTCTTGATAAACCGTTGACTTACCCGTTCATGTTCGTCGATAATCTGCACAAGATATAATCCGTTACTCCAGCGGGAAACGTCTACGTCAAGGTAATAACCCGTTCCTAACGGAGACATCTGCTGCGTTAGAAGCGTTTTCCCATCACTACTCAAAATAGTTGCCGAGACATTGGAAGCGGTAGGGTTATCATATTCAATGCGAATACGTTCCTGAGCCGGGTTCGGTGATACCTTGAAAATAGTTGTCTTCTGAACGGGTTCCACCGATGTAATAACCACGGTAACGGCCTGCGAACGGGCTTTACAACCAGCCGATTGCGTAGTTTCCACCTGGTAAGAACCCGATTGCCCAACCAGATAGGTTTGAGATGAGGCTCCCGAAATCAGCGTACTATCCCGATACCATTGATACGCCGTTGCTGCGGAAGAAGTTAGCTGTAAGTCCTGACGGTTAATGGTCGGAATCGTTACAGCCTGACTGCGTACCACTGTAGCGGAAGAGGTCGTCTCACAACCCGAAGGTTCCGAAACTTTTACTGTATAACTTCCAGCCTGGTTGAGCGTATACGTCGACGAAGTGGCCCCAGAAATCGTCTGGTTTTCTTTGTACCATTGATAGATGAATCCAGTTCCAGTGTTAGCCTGTAAGGTGAGGGTTCCGTTCTGGCACACCAGGGCACTATCTCCGGCGGTAATGCGGGCAGGCGAGGTAACCGTTCCTACTGTTACGGGCACTGCAACCCGATTACTGGAACAACCGCTGGCTTTTACTTTCAGATCGTAGAAGTAATAATAGTAGGTATAAGCGGCACTACCAGCTCCATTCCCCGTAATCGAAAAGATATTACTGATACTGAATGGATAAGGCTTGGTGCTACTGCTCAGGTTTCGGTAAATCGTAGCTCCATTGCCGTATGCAATCTGAATTTGATAATCTCCCGCCGGAATGTTCAGTCCGAGTGGGTAAATGGCCCCATTATCACTAGCGTCGTCCGTACTGGCACCCGTTGCCGCCGGATTTCTAGTAGCCGTTACATCCAGCGTTACACTGGAGAATATATTTCCCGAAGCATTAACAACCGAAAAAGTAATCGTACCGCTATTGCCAATGTATAATCGGGCACTTTCCAGTACTACCGGAATATCGGCATGTACAGTAATCGCAGGTGTAAACTGGTTATATCCACCACCCGGATAAACCGATTTATTAGCCGGGCCTACCGTGCCGCTGAATTCGTTCAGGCTGGCATAGATCATACCAGAGGCGGGTTTCTGAGTAATAGAAGTGGCATTACCAATGGCGAGTAAGTTACCTCCACTGGGCGAATCGTACCAGAAAGCAGTGCCGGAAGCAGAGTTTCGCAAGGTTACCTTCGTATCTGTTCCGCAGGTTTGAGCGGTAGCGACGGGAGTAACCAGGGCTGCACTCGTCCGCGTTTGCGTTAATCCATCATTGCTGGATTGTTGATCTCCCGGTAAGGCTGTGGTAACAGTAATGGTATACGTTTTGGTAGCTTCGGGTGTAAACGATCCCGTCAACCACACATTTTTCTGCTGAAAGGCATTAATACTGGTCTGGCCGGAAAAGGTGGCTACCGTGGTAGATCCCTCTTTGATTTGAGCCGTAATGGGGATAGAAGATTGATTTTCTGTACCAAAATTCTTCACCGTTACCTGCACAGAAGTACTGCCGCCGGAACAAAAATTCACTTCGGGCGAAAGCAATGCGGTTATGCCTACGTCTTTGGCAGGCGTAACAATTTTCAATGCGTATTGCTGCGTTTGTCCGGCAGTATAGTTACCGCACGCCGTAATAGCTGTTGAGCCTTCTTGAGTAATGATTCGTAAGGGAATGAATTGCCCGGTAGTGACGCCCGAAGGAATAGTAACGGTTCCGCTGAATAGGCCTCCACTTTGCAAAACGGATGAAGTTCCCAGCGTTTCATTCGCATCTTCGAAATCACCGTCCAGATTCCAGTCGGCAAAGATTTTTACCGTTTTGCTGGTGCTGGTTCCGTTACAGTTTGCTACGGTAATTTCATAATTAATGGTCTGGCCTGTAGATACTTCAGCGATTTGGTCTGCAAATACGAGATTTGTTGAACAACCTTCAGGTAAGGCATTATTGATGGTACCGAAAACGACTTTACTGATTTTACTGACATTCGTATTGGTTGCCAGAGCCGAGCAGTAGGCCGTTCCGCCAATACCGCTCATGATTAAACTATAAGCCTGAGGGGCGGATAAACTGTTTTTGTGAGAAACGGTAATGGTATAAGTCCGGCCGGGAACGGGATTCTCAATGACAACCTGCTCAACATTATCCCGGATATTATCTCCACGAGTGGCCAGAGCGGAAGGATTTTCAGGATCGAGAATGTAGGGAAGGCTGGTCGTTGTTCCATCTGAAATCCGAATATCCAGGTCATTCACTAATCGGGGTGTACGGTTATTTAAAGCCGCCGCATTGACGGTTAAGGGCGTTGCTTCGGGATCAATCCAGGCGATGGTTACGACTAGCGGACCTTTACCGGAAGCAATCACTTGTTGCGTGTAGGTTTGCCCTGAGCTTAATTCGCGTTCAGCGATGGAGTAACTCTTATCCTGATTAAGAATAGCCTTGGCGGCTTTCTCCATGTTCAGTAATCCCCAGCCGTAGGTATAATCTGGCCCCTTGTTTCCGGCCTCATCTGCGGTATGGATTACTAATCCTTTCAGCGTGGAAGAACGCATGAACTGGTTGTTATTCTGCTGACTGTAAAGCTCCTGTAGCAAAAACAGACTTCCCGAAACGTTAGGGGATGCCATCGAAGTGCCTGAAAGCGTAGCATACGCATCGCGGGCCGACGAAGTAGAAGAGAGAACATTGACTCCATCGCCAACGATATCAGGTTTAATACGCCCATCGTCGGTAGGTCCAGTGCTGCTGAATGAGCCTAGCTGCACATCTGAAGCATAGTTATAACCCTGAGGTAAGCCATACACTGCTCCAACGGTCAGGATATTTTTTGCCGTAGCATAGGTTGGAATATTATCAAAAGCTCCATTGCTCTTGCGGACTTTCGTACTGGTTGTAGAACCCGAACCGATGCTATACGAAGCTCCGTCGGCGGGTTTGTTGGTTCCATTGGCATCGCGGTCATTACCCGCCGCAAAACAGATCAGGTAATTGGGTGAGTTAACGGCAATGCGATCCAGCGATTGAGCATTAGAGCTATAATAGCCAAATTTATAATCTTCTGTTTCGCTGACGGCATCGGTGCCGTACCAACGCCAGGTCGTGCCGTCTTCGTCCAGTTGCCAGCCCGCCAATTGTCCGTAGGAGTGATTGGAGATTAACAAACCCGAAGCAGCACTGGTTATTTCTGAAATATCATTGTTAAAATCCCAGGCCCGAAGCGAAGCTCCCGTAGACATACCTTTGGCTAATGGGTTAACTCCACTGGCAATCATTGTTCCGGCCACGTGCGTAGCGTGTGAGTTATTACTCGTGACGTTATCTACCTGCGTTACCCGACCTGAAAATTCCACGTGATCTGGGCGAACGGCCCCACCGTCCCATACGCCTAAACGGCCATTCATAACGGAGCTTCCACCCGTAAGACTTAATCCCAGACTTCCTCCCTTTTGAAGCGTATTCGTGCGGGTTGTTGCGGCGGCAATTACGTTCGAAAAAGTAGTTATATATACCGGTTCTCCGAGAGCATCAAGCCCTTGAAGTTTAATACGACGACCATTGGCATACAGCCGCTCGACAAACCAGCCGCGTTTATTGACAAGATCCAGAGCTTTCGTATAGGAGGTCTTTTCCTGATCGGCCAACTGGCGAGCCGCCTTTTCCAATAATTGCGTTTGTTTCTGTGAATAAAGTGAAAGAGGTTTTTGGGCCAGGGCAGGATAGAAGACCAATGATCCTAGTAATACCAGTATATATTTTTTCATTTCTTGCGGGGTTACTATTCAAAATACGATACGTTAAAAGTAGGGGTGATGTTGCAGGTTTCGACGGGTAATGCGTTGATTATTATTATTTGGCAAGGCACCTTAAAGTAGAGACGCGATTTGTCACTTCTGGTCAAAAAGATGATGATACGTTTCAGTAGGTTATCAACTTCTTTCCTTCATCCAGAGCGAAGCGAAGGACCTTATTATCTTCTTCTAATTTATTAGGTCATGAGGTACCGTTCATAATCTAAAAGTTTCCCCTGATCTCTCCATTCTTTTGAGATATCAGTTAAGGAATATATGCTTGTTATCCACAGTGAAACTTCGACTGTGGGAATAATGGCAAATCGGTAACTAACAAAAAAGCCCCTGATTTCTCAGAGGCTTTTTCCTAGTTATTTTCTCTAAATCGAGCTTCGTTTTCTTCTGCAATTTCGCTGGCAAGTCGGGCTTTTTCCCGTTTATTATTCACTCTTGCCGAAACGAAAATACTGATTTCATAAAGTAATAATAAAGGAGCCGTTACCAGCATCTGACTGAATACGTCGGGTGAAGGAGTAATAACCGCCGCAATAATCAGGATAACAATGAAGGCGTGTTTCCGATAGTCCCGCATGAACTTAGGAGTCATAATCCCCACCTGCGATAACACGAAAATGATCATCGGTAACTGGAAAGTCAGACCGCAGGCCAGAACCATCATTACCAGCAAACTCACATAAGAAGAAATATCTACCTGATTTTGAATGGATTCATCAATCTTAAAATCAGCAAGGAAATTAATGGCCAGGGGACTGACCACAAAATAACCGAAGGTTACCCCGCAGAAAAACAGGAGCGTTACCCAAAATACCGACCCCCGGGAAGCACTAATTTCCACATCCCGAAGACCTGGTTTAATGAATCGCCATAATTCCCAGAAGGCATACGGAAAGGCTAGTGATAAACCAATGAAAAAGGAATAGGTAATGGCCATCATGAATTGACCCGTCATTTCCCGGTTAATCAGAATGAAGTCAATTTTCTGAACGCATAAATCAGGAGCATTCACGATCTGGGCTAAATCGCAAAGCTTGCGATAGGTCCAGAAATCGGGTCGGCTGGGAGCCAGGATAATGCCATTCCAGATTTCGTTATGAAAAGCAAACGCCAGAACGGTAAAGACGATAATGGCCGCGAGTGCCCGGATGATGTGCCAGCGAAGTTCCTCCAAGTGTTCAATGAAGGTCATTTCACCGCCCGTTTCTTCTTCATTTTCGTCCCAATGTTGATCCAGAGGCATTGTATAAATGTTAAATATGAATAAAAATTTCGGCTATACTGATGTTCAAAAGAGTAAATTAATAGATCAGAGCCGAACGTTTCAACCTTTGACTATCCATTTTTTGCTCTTCAATAAAAAAGATCGTTTGAAGCAGTTGATTTGAAGAGTAAACTTCAAAGCTTTTAAACTGTTTCAAACGATCTTCAACCTTATAATTATTTAATTAGCGGTACAGCGGGAAGTTTTCAGTCCAGGCATTTACCTTTTTCTTCACTTCTGCGATGTAGCTTTCATTTTCGTTGTGCGTTAACACGTCGTCAATCCACTCTACAATTTGTAACATATCATTCTCTTTCAGACCACGTGTCGTCATAGCAGCCGTTCCTACCCGCATACCGGAAGTAACGAAGGGAGACTTATCGTCAAAAGGAACCATGTTTTTGTTCACCGTGATGTCAGCTTTGATCAGCGTGTTTTCAGCTAATTTACCTGTCCAGCCTTTGGGGCGGAGGTCAATAAGCATCAGGTGGTTATCCGTTCCGCCAGAGCTGATTTGATACCCTTTATCGATGAAGGCCTGAGCCATTACCTGAGCGTTTTTCTTTACCTGAATGGCATATTCGCCGAATTCTTCCGTCAGAGCTTCACCGAATGCTACGGCTTTAGCCGCAATCACGTGTTCCAGCGGGCCACCTTGCGTGCCGGGGAATACGGCAGAATCCAGCAGGCTGGTCATAGTACGGATGTCCCCTTTAGGCGTGGTAATACCGAAAGGATTTTCGAAATCTTTACCCACCAGAATCAAACCACCACGAGGACCACGCAGCGTTTTGTGCGTCGTTGTCGTTACGATGTGGCAGTGTTCCATGGGGTTATTCAACAACCCTTTGGCAATCAGAGCCGAAGGGTGAGAAATATCCGCTAATAATAAAGCTCCGATTTGATCAGCGATGGCACGCAGACGAACGTAGTCCCAGTCACGAGAATAGGCTGAAGCACCGCAAATCAGCAGGCGGGGACGCTCACGTAAAGCGATTTCTTCTACTTTATCCCAATCGATCAGACCCGTTTCCTGTTCTACACCGTAGAAGAAAGGCTGGAAATATTTACCCGAGAAGTTTACAGGAGAACCGTGTGAAAGGTGACCCCCGTGAGCCAGACTGAAACCGAGGATTTTATCACCAGGGTTCAGGAATGACAGAAAAACGGCTGCGTTTGCCTGAGCTCCCGAGTGAGGCTGAACGTTTGCCCAGCTAGCTCCGAATAATTCTTTCGCCCGGTCAATAGCCAGTTGTTCCACTTGGTCAACCACTTCGCATCCGCCGTAATAACGTTTACCGGGAAGACCTTCAGCGTATTTATTCGTTAATACACTGCCTTGAGCTTCCATCACTTGCTTAGACGTGAAGTTTTCAGAAGCGATCAATTCAATGCCATATTCCTGGCGATGAGCTTCTTTCTCAATGAGATCGAAAAGTTGGGTGTCGCGTTCAATGCGGGAAGCGGTAACCGTTGACATGGCTATAAAGCAGGTTTATGTAAATGGTAGATTTTTTCGCTAAATTAATCTGATTGTCAGTTTATTGGCTTTCCAGAAATGGCCTAACTAACACAGAAAGACAAAGGTACACCGGAAACCTAAGCTTGCCAAATCCTAAGGTCTGGCTCAGTGTTTTTAGAATCCTATTCTGCAATTTCCCGGTTATGGGCTACTTTTGGGAGTTTTCTGTCTAGATAGTCAGTATCGCATACCAATACCTTCTGCCTGAGTACTGACTATTGTTCAATGAACATTTGAAAAGCCATGTCAAAAGAAATAAAAGTTGGAATAATGACCCTGGTTTCAGGGCTTGTCTTGTACTTCGGATTCAACTTTCTGAAAGGGTCCGATCTGTTTTCCAGTTCCCGAGATTATTATGTGCTGTATGATAGTGTAGATGGACTAACCTCCTCCAATCAGATTATGCTCAATGGCGTAGCGGTAGGTCGAGTTAAAGAAACCCGTATTCTCACGGAACATAATAATAAAATCCTGGTAACCCTCACGCTGGACCAAGACATTCCCCTCACTACCAACACGGTAGCCCTGTTAGGTGATAACGGGCTCATTGGGGGAAAAGTAATTCAATTGCAAATTGGCAAAGGCTCGGCCATCGCTGCTGGCGATACACTTAAAGGAAATAAACAGGCGGGCTTAACGGCGGCTTTACAGGATAAAGCTTTGCCCATTATGACTGACGCGGATTCACTGATTCGTAATCTGAATGTAGTCGTTTCTCGTTTCAAGCAAACGGGCGACGTGCTGAATCAGTTACTGGCTAATGTGGATGAAACCGGGCTGGCTCTGCGGGCTACGATCAATGAAAACCGCAAAAACCTGACGGGTATTACTACCAACCTGAGTAAGTTATCTGCTCAACTGGTAGAAACGGAAAAAAGCATTAAGCCCATTATGGCCAAGGCAAATACCTTCACGGATTCGCTGAATGCCCTTCGTTTAGGTCAGACCGTAGCAAAAGCGAACCAGACCGTAGCTGAATTACAGGCCATGTTACAGGCGTTGAAAGAAGGTCAGGGAACCGCTGGAAAACTATTGAAGGATGATCAGTTATACACCAACATGAATCAGTCGATTCGGGATTTGGATAAACTGCTCGTTGACCTTCGCCAGCAACCCAAACGTTACGTTCATTTCTCTGTTTTTGGAGGAGGGAAGAAAGGCAAAAAAGCCGCTGGCGATACGCTGGGGAATGGGGAGAAATAGTTGTTAGTTGATCTGTAGTTAATAGAATAGCCTTTAGAAGGTCGCTGCCAGCAGAAAAGCTGGCAGCTTTTTTATGAGGTAACCTGAAGTAAAGAACTAATTCACACCATGCTACCAGCGAAAAAGCTGCCAGCGATACCTTATCTCACACAGTCGTCAAAAACTCTACCATTTTCGTGACTGCTCGGGTGCGGTGGTTGATGGCGTTTTTTTCTTCCATGGTCATTTCACCAAAACTACGATCAAAACCTTCGGGCTGAAAAATAGGGTCGTATCCAAAGCCGTGATCGCCACGGGGAGCCTCTAGTATGGTTCCTTCCACGATTCCTTCAAACTGATAAATCTCTTCTTGAATAATCAGCGTGATAACCGTACGAAAACGAGCTGAGCGATCAGTAACTCCTTCCAACTGAGTTAATACCTTCTGCATATTCGCCTGAGCATCTCGTGAACCCGAATAAAAAGCGGAGTCCACACCGGGTTCGCCATTCAAAGCCGTAATCTCTAGTCCGGTATCATCGCCGAAACAATCAACATTGTAGTAATCAGCGAGGTACTTGGTTTTTTGGAGTGAATTGGCTTCCAGCGTCCGTCCGGTTTCGGGAAGTTCTTCGGTACAATCAATATCAGCTAACGTTTTTAATTCAAAGCTAGAGCCTAAAAAAGTCTGAATTTCGTCCAGCTTATGACGGTTATTGGTTGCGACGACTAGTTGCATCTTTCAGAGTTTGAGTTTCAAGGTTTTGAGTTGGATGTTGTATCCTACTGATTGTTCTCAAAACCTTCTTTTTAGATTCAAAGGTAAATCGGCTGTCATTAAAGAAACATAAAGGGCTGGCTAAAATTTACGTTCGTTAGACTTTAGGGCACAAGTTTAAGTTGTCATCTTGAACAAAGAGAAAGACCTTACTTGTGAATGTAAGCGGAGTCTGAAGAAGGCGAGTTATGTTCAATTCCCGATAAGTTCCTTCGTTTCGCTATGGAAGCCAGACTTGGGGACAAATTCAAACCCCAGGTCTGGCTTCATTACTCCAGAAAGAAAAAAGCCATCCTGTTAAAGGGATGGCTTTTCATCATTACTTCTGCTGACTGAATTTTGCTTTTCCTTCGTCGAGATAGCTGATAAACTTCTCCACGTTAGGCTCGTAAGCAACCGCTTTTACCAGTGGTGTTGCATCATTATCTGGGTCGATTAACACGTATAGGGGCTGGGCGTTGAAGTTATACTTTGAAATTTCAAAGTCCAGGTTCTGATCGCCGATGGCGGTTTTGGGTTTGCCGTCCACTTTCGAAACATAATGTTCACTTTCGGGAAGCTCGGTTTTGTCATCCACGTACAGCGAAATGATGATGTAATCTTCGCGTAAACGTTTCAGTACTTCCGGCTGACTCCAAACCGTTTCTTCCATCTTCCGGCAATTCACGCAACCGTGACCCGTAAAGTCAATAAAGACAGGTTTGCCCACCTGTTTTGCATAGGCAATGCCTTCTTTGTAATCAAAGAAACCTTCCAGTCCGTGGGGTAACTTCAGAAAATCGGCGTACTTCCGTCCCGCCGGTAAGGTGCTGCCTGTTCCCAGTTGTGCAGTAGGAGCATTGTGATGCAGGTTAAATTCCTGCGAAGTTTCGGGAGGTAATAAACCCGAGAGTGGCTTTAGCGGAGCTCCGAATAAGCCGGGAATCAGATAGACCACAAAGGAGAAAATTACAATGGCGAACAACGTACGGGGAATCGAAACGCGATCTACCGGGCTATCGTGAGACATTAATACTTTGCCCAATAGATTGAAGCCCATCAGAGCAAAAATGACAATCCAGAGGGAGAGATATACTTCACGGTTCAGTAAGCCCCAGTGATAGGTTTGATCGGGAACACTCAGGAATTTTAACGCAATAGCTAACTCCAGAAAACCTAACTGAACTTTCAACGTGTTTAGCCAGCCACCCGACTTAGGCATGGTTTTCAAAAAGCTCGGAATAAAGGCTGCAATCACGAAAGGTAAGGCGAAGGCCGTACCGAAACTGATGTTTAGTAAAGCCGAATCCCAGATACTGCCTTTGGCCGCCAGAATGGCTGCTGTACCCACAATCGGAGCCGTACACGAAAATGAAACCAGAGCCTGAGCAAAAGCCATAAAGAAAATACCACCCCAACCACCTTTATCGGCCTGAGCGTCTACTTTATTCACAAAGGCACTGGGTAAATTCAGCTCGAAAGCTCCGAGGAACGACAGGGAAAAGAGAACGAAAATCAGGAAAATAAATACGTTGGGAATCCAGTGCGTACTGATAAAATTCACAAATCCGCTACCAAAGACGGCGGAAATCAGCGTTCCGAAAAAAGCGAAAATCAGAATGATCGAGACACCATAGAACAAGGCTTTTGTCATGCCTTCCATCCGCGAATCAACGCGTTTGGTAAACATGGCCACCGTCATCGGAATCATAGGATAGACGCAGGGCATTGCTACTGCCGCTAACCCCGCTAGAAAGGCTAATACAACATCGCCGAAGCCAACCCCACTTTTCTGATCTTTTGCCTCTTCTGGAGTTACAGCGGCCTCCGTTACTGGTGCCCATCCCGTCGCTATAGTATCCGTATCTTCCGTGGTTGGTGCAACTACTGTGGAGGTGGCCGTATCAGCAGGCGTGCTGGTTACAGCGGGCGTTTTTGCTTCTTCGGTTTTGGGAGCTTCCGTAACGGGCGTTGCCGCCGCAATTACTTTTAGTTTGGTTAGATTAAAATCACCATCATTAATGGGAATGCATAAGCCATCGTCCTGGCAAACCTGACCGCCAATGTTTCCTTCAATTTTAGCTCCTTCTTTCAGAATCTTGACGGTCTGGCGAAAGGCAGGCTTCCCTTCAAAAAAGCGAACTTTCCCGTCGAAGATTTCGTCCATTTTTTCAATGGGCTTACTCGTCGTGCGGAATTTGCCTACGGTTTCGTACGCATCACTTTTCTTCAACTTGATTACCGTTGGCAGAGGTCCCACGTCGGGATCCTGATCGGGAGAGAAGATATGCCATCCGCTGTTTACATCAACTTCTACAATCACGTCTACCGTTTCGCCCACCTTAACTTCGTTTTTGGAAAGGGAGAACTTCAGGGCGTAAGGCTTGACCACCTGGGCCTGAGCCGCGATGGCCGTCCATACCCAGAGAGATAATACTAGTAACTTTTTCATGAATGTTGAATGAGTCGAGGACGATGAATGGGGAAAACCAATGAGCAGATTCCTCCGTCCTGCGTCATCTATGCACTGATATTAGTCGGCAACGCAAAATAAATCAGGATAGTTTAGTTTTTGAAAAGGAAGTGTGTTAATCCTGCTTATCCAACGATTTATAGTAAATAATTGCCGGAGGATCGCATTAAAATGAAGCTTTTAGCCCTCCATGCCTTAAATTTGCTGGGTATGGGCCTATACTCTCCCAATTTTCTTTGATAAATCAGAATGGATTTTCTACACCAAATACTCGGGAATGACTTGGAAGCCGCCGGCTTTGTTATCCTGAATTTGATCCTGATTGAAAGTTTACTGTCCGTAGATAACGCCGCTGTATTGGCTACGATGGTCATGGACCTATCGCCTGAACAGCGTAACAAAGCTCTGAAATACGGTATTATTGGTGCTTATTTATTTCGGGGGCTTTGTCTGCTGGCGGCTACCTGGCTCGTAAAAATCTGGTGGCTAAAACCCATCGGCGGAATTTATCTGCTGTATCTCTGTTTCAGCTACTTTTTCAAAGGCTCTCAGCCCGAAGAAGAGCACGAAATCCAGAAAAAAGATTCCTGGTTTTACCGGAATACCATTGGTTTGCTTGGCAAGTTCTGGGCAACCGTTGCTCTGGTCGAAGTGATGGATCTGGCCTTTTCCATTGACAACGTTTTTGCCGCCGTTGCTTTCACCGATAATATCTATCTGATCTGCACAGGCGTCTTCATCGGAATTCTGGCGATGCGTTTTGTGGCTCAGTCTTTCGTGAAACTCATGGAGAAATTTCCTTTTCTGGAAGGAGTTGCTTTTCTGGTCATTGGGCTTTTAGGATTGAAGCTCATGTCTTCCGCGGCGTGTCATTTCTTCAAGGAAACCGCCATTTGTACGTTTCTGGAGGGCGAAGAAGCGGACTTGTACGTATCCATTGCAACGGTCGTTCTTTTTGTCGTGCCCGTTTTAGGGTCACTTCTTTTCAATGTCCCGAAACGGCATATAACAGAAGATTGATCCAGTTTCATTTCTTGAATAGCTTCAGTTAAAAAAGCAGACACGTTTGCGGTAACGCTCTGTTTTTTTGCATATTTGAAGAATAATATTTTGCCGCTTCATTGATAACCTAGACAACATTTTAAATTTTACTCCTAACGGAACATTTGTATGGCGAACATTTGGGTAAAGAAGCCCCTGAAACAGTTACTAAACGAGGCGGAAGCCACAGGTGAAGGCTCATTAAAACGAACACTTACCGCTGGAAACCTGATTGCTCTGGGGATTGGAGCGATCATCGGGGCGGGTCTTTTCGTACGTACGGCTGCCGCCGCTGCTGATAGTGCCGGTCCTTCTGTAACGATTTCTTTCATTCTGGCCGCTGTGGGTTGTGCCCTGGCTGGTTTATGCTACGCTGAATTTGCTTCCATGATCCCCATCGCGGGTTCTGCTTATACGTATTCGTATGCAACTATGGGTGAGTTTGTAGCCTGGACCATTGGTTGGGATTTAGTATTAGAGTACGCTTTGGGTGCTGCAACGGTTTCCATTGCCTGGTCCGAATATCTGAACAAGCTTCTGGCCACGATCTTTGGGACTGAGATCCCTTATCAGTGGTGTCATTCACCCTTTCAGGTTTCAGAGTTGGGTACGCATGGAATTATGAATATTCCGGCCGTATTTATTCTCTTCTGTATAACCTTGTTGTTAATCCGTGGCGTTCAGGAATCAGCGACCGTTAATGCAGTTATCGTTGTCCTGAAAGTAGCGATCGTCATTCTCTTTATTGCTCTGGGCTGGCAGTACATTAACCCTGCCAACCACATGCCTTACATTCCTGAAGCAACGCGAGTGACTGATTCCGCAGGTGTAACCCGAGACTTTGGTGGGTTCTGGGGAATTGTGGGCGGTGCAGGTACTGTATTCTTCGCTTTCATTGGTTTTGATGCCGTTTCAACCGCAGCTCAGGAAGCGAAAAATCCTAGCCGTGACATGCCGATTGGTATCCTCGTTTCGCTCGTGATTTGTACCATTCTTTATATTCTTTTTGGTCACGTATTAACGGGAATTGCTAACTATACGGAATTCCGTACGGCAGGTAAAGAAGCATCGGTGGTGTATGCTATTCAGAAATATATGCACGATTACCAGTGGTTAGGCACTTTGATCACCGTGGCTATTCTGGCAGGTTTCTCATCCGTAATTCTGGTGATGTTGTTAGGTCAGTCTCGGGTGTTCTATTCAATGGCAAACGATGGTCTGGTACCTAAAGTATTCAGCCAGTTACACCCTAAATTCCGCACGCCTTACCGTTCGAATATGTTGTTTTTCGTTTTCGTAGGTATTTTCGCTGCCTTCGTTCCTGGTGACGTGGTAGGTGATATGACCAGTATTGGTACATTATTCGCGTTCGTTCTGGTATCACTCGGCGTGGTAATCATGCGTAAAACGGATCCAAATGTACCTCGTCCCTTCAGAACACCTTTCTCACCCGTAGTGCCTATTTTGGGTGCAGTTACCTGTCTGTTAATGATCTATGGACTAGGTCAGGAAAACTGGCTTCGTCTGATCGTATGGATGGCCCTGGGTCTGGTGATCTATTTTGGTTATAGCGTTCGTCGGAGTAAACTTCAACGTCCCGGAGCTGGTGAAGAATAAGCACTTCTTACAGCTATGATATACCTTAAAGGGCGGCTCTGCATCCAGAGCCGCCCTTTTATATTTGTCTTTGATAATCATATAGTTTTACGGCAGGTAATAAATAAATATTCACGAGTATTCGTTATTAACCGATTGAGGAATAATCTTGTGAAAGAAAAATAAATCCGCCAGAGCCGTCTTATCTAATCCGGGAAGTACAAAGCTCAAAAATTATTACCGACTACTATGAATACGAGAATTTATAGAACCTGCCTCTGCCTCTGGATAGGTCTGCTAGCCTGGAGTACGCTGAAGGCTGCCGATCATCCGACTGATCAGCGGGGATATAATATTGGAGAAACCGTTGCCAATTTCGTGCTGAAAAATGTAGATGGCCGAATGTTGGGTCTGTCCGAATTTAGGGCCAGCAAAGGAGTCATTGTGGTATTCACAACGAATCACTGCCCCTACGCGAAAGCCTATGAAGACCGCATTATTGCTCTGGACGCCAAGTACAAATCGCAGGGTTTTCCGGTATTGGCCATTAATCCCAATGATCCTTCGGCTTATGAAGAAGATTCCTATGAAAACATGAAGGTAAGAGCCAATGCCAAGCGTTACCCCTTTCCGTATCTGTTTGATGATACCCAGAAAGTGGCAAAGAACTTTGGAGCGAGTCGTACGCCTCAGGTTTATATTCTGGTTCGGGAAGGCGATAAATTTACCGTTCAGTACATGGGTGCTCTGGATGATAATTCACAGGACCCCTCTGGCGTAACCCGGAGATATGTAGAAGATGCCGTTAATAACCTCATTCAGGGTAAACCCGTCATGTTGAACGTAACCAAATCGGTGGGTTGTGCGATTCAGTGGAAGGAATGATAACGAAGAATAGATTTACTAGTTAAATAAAAGAGCTCGGTCCTACCGAGCTCTTTTATTTAAAAGTGGTTGTAACTAAGCTTCAGTTGAAGAGGTCGGATCTTCTTCAATTTCTGGAACCAGTTCTTCTTTTTTACGACCTAAGAAGAATCTCTTTATAACTCCCCAGCCCGCGGCAATAGCTACGATGATGGCTTTCCAAAACTTCAATATCAGTGCTAGGAATCCTACTTTAGTCAGAATCTTACCTGCTACCAAACTTCCAATGGTCCAGGCCGCAACATTATCCACATCGGGAAGATAGTCAGCGTATGTACTGCCGGGATTAAAAGTAATACTGCCTAAAACTTTATCGATATTTGCTTTTACTTCAGGAAGCTCACTCATAGACGCAACAGCATTAAGCATGAAAATTCCTTTTCTTCCTAAAATTCGAAGATTATAGTTTAACGTATGTTCATCACTATCTCCAAATTTCAAGTCCTTAGCCCAGTGAAGTACTTTTTTATTACTATCATAATAAGGTGCAGAAGCCCATTTAACTAACTCGAATGGGGGATAACCCTGCTTAATTCTTTCAGGATTAGCCTCGTCAATTTCTTCCTGTTGTTCTTTTAAAAGATCATCGTAATTGATGTCCTGGGCATCATCGTCTTTGACATAACCCATAGCATCATAGCTAATGGTAAAGACCCAGCTTTTTTCTCCTAAGACACCGTGATTGACAGGAACAAGTAATCCCAGAATAGATTCATCGGCTGGATTACCCCATAAGTCCGTTAAGACATACTGGCTTTGTTTCTTGTCGAGAAATTGAAAGCCTGCCGGAACCGTGAGCGTAGCATTGCCTTCTTCCAGCTTAATAACACCAGTCTGATAGCGAAGAGATTTTTCAATTTTTTCATGTTCAAGCTTTAAGCTATCTAGATTTTGAGCTTGAAGAGATGATAACGCGAATAGTAATAAAGATAGAAAAAGGAATAATTTTCTCATGGACAAGGTTAGTTGTGGAGATTAATATTTTAATTGATTATGGACTTTGTAAATATATAAATATTACGAATTAATTTAAATGTTAATCGGGCTTTTAAAAGCAACGATTTATCGCTTTTAAAAGCCCGATTAAGAGGGAAGTATGGAACTATATTATAAACGAATTCCAAAATTAATTGCACTCATTTCGGGACCTTTATTGGTTTGGAAAACATTATTTAAATCATATTGAACAAAGAAGGAACCCGCTTTGCGGAAGGCAATGTCAAGAGCTACGCCGTAACGTATGTTATTCATGTAAAAGCGACCATGATCGCGACTTTTGTTACCATCCTGATCTTTGATTTTCGTGTAACTGTCCAGTCTCATACCCGCATAACCCCCGAAACTAACCTGAGAAACCACTCCTTCGCGGAACACTACTGTGGGCATTACTGGAATATTAAGGTAAGCGGCAGTTAATTTACTTTTCTGTAGAGGACGACCCGCTTCGGGGAAAGTAACCTGTCCATTGGCCGCATTAACTACGTTGTTTTCCTGAAACATGAAGTTATTCCAACTAACTTCCACGCCCGTTTTCAACGCGAAGGCGGCTTTGTTGCCTTTGTATAAGCGAAAACGGTGAGAAGAACCGATGGATACGAAGCGACTTCCCAGTGGACGAAGGTCATAGCCTGAGATGCCATTCGAGTTTTTCACGTTCAGAGCATTGAGTCCGAAAGAGAAATCCATACCGTGGGTCACAGCAGGAATCCAGCTTAATACCTTAACTGGTTTGGTAGGTAAGGTGGGTAACGTATCCGCAGGGGCTTGTCCAAAAGCTACCGAAGCAAAGGTGGATAAAGCGGTGATGGCAATTAAGGAGCGTTTCATGGCTATGTCTATTTAGAAGGTTCTTTTAACAGGAATTCTTTACTTTCGAATTCAATTAGCAGATGTGCAAGCCTGGAAGAAGGTAAATGATATCAGTAGTAATGGTCAATAAGCGGGAAGAAAGGTTGAAATCGCAGATAAGAATGGCTTGAGACCGAAAAACAGCGTTATGACTAAAGCAGAACTACGAAAAGAATTCCGTCAGAAACGGCAGGGATTAACCGATGAGGAACTAGTTATCCACAGTCAGGCGATTGCTCAACATTTAATTCTTTCGTCGCTGGTAACCTCTATTCACACCTTACACGTTTTTTTACCCATTCGAAAGAAGAAAGAGGTGGATATGTATGAAGTTATCCACAGAGTTCAAGAGAGTTATCCACAGATTAATATAGTGGTTTCACGTTCTAATCCAGATACCCGACGGTTAACCCATTATTTACTAACCGAGACCACCGAAATTGTGGAAAACCAATGGGGAATTCCTGAGCCCGTCCCAGGAACTTCGCCGGAAATTGCGGATGCTGAAATTGATGCAGTCCTGATTCCGTTAATGGCTTTCGATCTGGCTGGAAATCGGGTAGGGTACGGCATGGGCTTTTACGATCGGTTTTTATCCCGTTGTCGGCAGGAGGTTCAGAAGATTGGCGTTTCATTTTTCGAGCCGGTACCACTCATTACGGATATTACCTCAGATGATGTGCCTTTAACGGCCTGCATTACTCCGCAGGAGATTTGGCATTTTATGCACTGAGCTAGCCTTTGTTTGGGAATACTTTTCAAAAGAAAAATAAAAAAACAGGGTAACTGTTTTTCAATCGCCGAGAAACCCCTTACTTTGCGG
This sequence comes from Siphonobacter sp. SORGH_AS_0500, assembly GCF_031453245.1. Taxonomy (NCBI): domain Bacteria; kingdom Pseudomonadati; phylum Bacteroidota; class Cytophagia; order Cytophagales; family Cytophagaceae; genus Siphonobacter; species Siphonobacter sp. SORGH_AS_0500. Next base: position 190,835 of record NZ_JAVIYT010000001.1, on the reverse strand, counting down.
CCAATTCGACAATTCGTCACAGTGAACACAAAGAAAATTAAATAGAACATTCGGAGTGAGCGGGGCCTCGACCCTCGTTTGCCAGAATTGTTTTGTCGGTTTTCTCTCCTTCACGGTGACGAATTTTTTTATGTCCATACCTCAACACTGGTACGAAAGTTGCTGTTGAATATGAGCATATTACGAAAACAAGAGTCTATTTATTCACTATAATTTCTTCGTTACAAAACAATGAAAGTTGCTGTAGTTGGAGCCACCGGCCTCGTGGGTGGTGAGATGTTAAAAGTATTGGAAGAACGTAACTTCCCCATCACCGAACTCATTCCGGTCGTCTTCTGAGCGTTCTGTGGGTAAAAAAGTAAGCTTCAAGGGACAGGAATATACCGTAGTTAGTTTTGAAGATGCCATTGCTGCTAAACCAGCAATCGCCATTTTCTCAGCGGGCGGTAGCACTTCTCTGGAGCTGGCTCCCAAGTTTGCAGAAGCAGGCATTTTTGTAATTGATAACTCTTCAGCCTGGCGGATGGACCCTACGAAAAAACTCGTAGTACCCGAAATCAACGCTCACACGCTGACGAAAGAAGATAAAATCATTGCAAACCCCAACTGTTCAACGATTCAGATGGTGGTGGTGTTGAACCCGCTGCATCAGCAATATAAAATCAAACGCGTAGTCGTTTCGACGTATCAGTCTGTAACAGGTACGGGTAAAGCGGCGGTCGACCAGTTATTTGCCGAGCGTAAAGGCGATGATACGGTGAAAAAAGTATATCCTCACCCCATCGACCTGAACGTACTTCCTCACATCGACGTATTCCTGGATAACGGCTATACGAAAGAGGAAATGAAAATGGTGAATGAAACCAAGAAAATCATGGGGGATGAAACCATCGCGGTAACGGCTACTACGGTACGTATTCCTACGATTGGGGGTCACTCAGAGGCAGTTAACATCGAATTTGAAAACGACTTCGATCTGGAAGAAGTACGGGCTATTCTGGAAAAAGCTCCCGGTGTAGTGGTTCAGGATGATCCGAAAAATCAGGTATATCCGATGCCATTAACGGCTCACGGCAAAGATGAAACCTTCGTGGGTCGCATCCGTCGGGACGAATCTCAGCCGAACACCCTGAACTTATGGATCGTAGCTGACAACCTGCGTAAAGGAGCAGCCACGAACGCCGTTCAGATCGCTGAATATCTGAATACAAATGAGTTAGTATAAAGTTATTACTAATGAAGAAAGAGCGGGCTAGTAATTACTGGCTCGCTTTTTCTTTGTTCGAAATTCTCCTAGTCGATAAATATAACCGAACTGGATAGCGGGCTTTCGGGCGTTATTACCTATTGTACAAGATGCCAAATGCCTTTCAACCTGAAAGGCCAGCATGATATTTGAAGTATTAAACCATTGAGGGCCGGTATAATCTTTCGTAATGGTTTTTCCCCAGGTAGCTTTTAGAATCATAGCTCCTTCGTTGTCGGGGAAATGATTGAAAACCAATTCACTCGATAAAGCCAACGTTGTTAACCCTCGGGAAGAAGCAACGATCCAGTTATCCGTATATTCTCTTGAGCCTAAGCCTACGTAACGAGAGTGATAAATGGTCTTGTTAGGTATTTTCTGGCGAATATCATACAATGAGCCATATTCCTGACTGTAAGCCCATTCAATTCCTAGGTACCGCCAATTGACATTTTTTCCCCCGCCAATACATGCATTTAGGTGAGCACTACCCCTCATGCCCCAACCGTAAAAGTGATACGTTCCCGCGTATTGACTGAATAATCTCCCATAGCTGGGGCTAGATGTATGACTCGTGGTATCGTATTCTGAAAAGGTATAAGGACCAATGGCATACGTTCCAATAAAGCCAAAAGTTCCGTAAGAGATACTTGCATTTCTCCAGCTATGAGCTCTGCTTACTTGTGCTAACCCAAATTTATAGCCATTTTTTGATGCGTTAGTAGCTCTATTGTAACCATCGCCCACGGTATAAACGCCACCCACATACCACGCTGAATGAACACCGCTGTCTTTAGGAGCGAAGGGTTTAGGTTGATAAATCAGATCATGAGCATGAAGTCCAGCTCCGAGTCGGTAATTACGTACCGTTTGGCAGCTAGTCAAATATACCGTCACAATACAGAAAAAGCAGAAGTAGTAAAGGTATTTCATAAGGATAGGTGCAGGGTAACTAATGGATTACATCAACTACGCGAAAGACCCCAAGTTTTTTCAAAAAGTTGGAATGGAAAGGCTTTTTTAAGCGTTACTGTCTGGATGGCCCGAATCGTATCTTTCTGACCATTTTTTAGTAGTTTCACTCATTCGAAAAGGGCTGATTGTCCTTTCGATTTTTTTGTGTAAAGAAGCTGAACCGAACGCCATGAATTTTGAATTAACCTCTGAATATCAGCCCACGGGCGACCAGCCCAAAGCCATTCAGCAGCTCGTTGAAGGAATTAACCGAAATGAACCGGCTCAGGTCTTGCTGGGGGTAACCGGCTCGGGTAAAACCTTTACGGTAGCTAATGTTATTAAAGAAATTAACCGTCCGACGCTGATTCTCAGCCATAACAAAACGCTGGCGGCTCAATTGTACGGCGAGTTCAAGCAGTTCTTCCCCAATAATGCCGTCGAGTACTTCATCAGTTACTACGATTACTACCAGCCCGAGGCGTATATCGCCACGACGAATACGTACATCGAGAAAGATCTTGCCATTAATCAGGAAATCGACAAACTTCGACTTTCAGCCACTTCAGCGTTGATGTCTGGTCGGCGGGATGTGATTGTGGTGGCTTCGGTTTCGTGTATCTACGGTATGGGTAACCCCGACGAATTCCGTAAGAGCATTATGCGGGTGGGGGTCGGAGAGTTATACTCTCGAAACCAGTTCCTGTATCGCCTGGTTGAGATTTTATATTCGAGAACGGAAGCCGATTTCGCCCGGGGAACGTTCCGGGTGAAAGGGGACACCGTTGATGTTCACTTACCCTATGCAGAGTTTGGGTATCGTTTCATCTTTTTTGGGGATGAAATCGAAGCCATTCATCGGATTGATCCGGCATCGGGTAAGAAGATTGGCGAAGAAAACCGCGTAGCCATTTTCCCGGCCAATCTGTTTGTAACGGGTCGCGATACGCTGGCCCGGGCCATGCACGAAATTCAGGATGATCTGGTGGAACAGATCAAATTTTTCGAAAAAGAACTGCGTTTGCAGGAAGCCGACCGAATTAAGCAACGGACGGAATTCGACATGGAAATGATGCGGGAGTTAGGGTATTGCTCGGGTATTGAGAACTATTCCCGTTATTTTGATAACCGATTACCCGGCCAGCGACCTTTCTGCCTGCTGGACTTTTTCCCCGAAGATTACCTCATGGTGATTGACGAAAGTCACGTAACCGTTCCGCAGATTCGGGCGATGTGGGGCGGTGACCGTTCGCGTAAGGAAGCTCTGGTTGATTATGGGTTCCGCTTACCTAGTGCTCTGGATAACCGTCCTTTGACTTTCCAGGAATTCGAAAGTATGGCCTTACAAACGCTCTACGTTTCTGCTACGCCCGCTGATTATGAATTACGCCGGAGCGAAGGGGTTGTTGTTGAACAAATCATTCGCCCAACGGGTCTATTAGATCCGGAAATTGAAGTTCGCCCCAGCATTAACCAGATTGATGATTTACTGGATGAAATTCATGATCGCATTAAACGCGAGGAGCGGGTGCTGGTAACCACTCTGACCAAGCGAATGGCCGAAGAGCTTTCCAAGTACCTGGATCGGGTAGGCGTGAAGTGCCGGTATATTCACTCGGAAGTAAAAACGCTCGAACGGGTCGAAATTTTGCGGGAGTTACGTTTGGGTATCTTTGATGTACTGGTGGGGGTTAACCTCCTGCGGGAAGGCTTGGATTTACCGGAAGTTTCGCTGGTTGCGATTATGGATGCTGATAAAGAAGGGTTCCTGCGGGATATTCGTTCACTGATTCAGACGATTGGTCGGGCAGCCCGGAATGATCGCGGTAAGGTATTGATGTACGCCGACCGCATTACGGGATCCATGGAAAAAGCCATTAGTGAAACGGCTCGTCGCCGGGCCTTACAAATGGAGTATAACGCCGATAATGGGATAACTCCGAGAACGGTACGTAAATCGAAAGACGTAATTCTGGAACAAACCAGCATTGCGGATGTCATGGGTAAGCCCTCTCGAAATTATTATGTGGAACCTCAGGAGATATCGCTGGCTGCCGACCCTGTGATGGCCTATATGGATAAAGATGCTATTAACGAACGCATCAAACAGGTGCAGAAAGAAATGGAGCAGGCCGCTAAAGAACTCGACTTTATGAATGCTGCCAAGCTTCGGGATGAAATGCTGAGTTTGAAGAAGATGTTGTAGTTATTGGTAGCCTATTGACTGCCCGAAAGTTCTAAAACTTTCGGGCATTTTTTTGATAGACTAATTCTCCGAGTATTTCTGCCGAGCCTTCACAATCTCTGCCTTGTACATATTGGCCCATTCGGCGAGGTCAATCATTCGTTGCAGCAGACTTCTACCTAAAGCAGTCAACTGATATTCCACCCGAGGCGGAACTTCGGCATACACCTGCCGTTGAACCAGCCCGTCTTCTTCCAGACTTCTCAAGGTAACGGTCAGCATTCGTTGGGAAACGTCACCAATCTGAGCCTTTAACTCATTAAAACGCAGCGTTCCGGCATTGCCTAAGTGGATAATCGTTAGGAATGACCACTTATCCCCAATCCGGTCAAGAATGCCACGAATGGGGCAGACGCCGAGTCCATCGGTGTTACTGAAAATTTTTTCTATTTTTTCCTGAACCGGATTTTCCTGAGTATCAACAATAGTTACTTCCATGTGCCTTAGTTATCGAAAAATGCCTTCTTGTAAGGCTTAAACCATTGATTTACTTTTGAGTTATTAAAAGTAACCAAGGAAACAAAAATAACTAATAAAATGAAAATTGCACTCATTGGAGCTACTGGATTTGTAGGAACTGCCGTTTTAAACGAAGCTTTAAACCGCGGTCATGAAGTAACGGCCATCGCTCGGAATACCGATAAAATCACGAATACGTCCGAATTTCTAACGGTGAAAGCGGGTGATGTTCAGACCAAAGAAGAAGTAAAATCACTGGTAGCAGGTCATGATGCCGTTGTGAGTTCTTACAACGCGGGCTGGACTAACCCAAACCTGTACGAGGATTTTCTCAAAGGATCACAAGCCATCCTGGACGGAACGAAAGAAGCGGGCGTTTCGCGTCTGATCGTTGTGGGAGGGGCCGGAAGTTTGTATGCTGCTCCAGGAGTGCAATTAGTAGATACGCCTCAATTTCCCGCAGAATGGAAAGCCGGAGCTACTTCTGCCCGTGACTTTCTGAATGTAATTAAAAAAGAATCAACGATTGACTGGACGTTTCTAAGCCCAGCCATCGAACTCGTTCCTGGCGAACGTACAGGAAAATATCGTACGGAATTGGAAAGCCCCGTTTTCGATGAAAAAGGCAAAAGCCGAATCTCAGTAGAAGACCTGGCTGTAGCTATTGTGGATGAATTAGAAAAACCACAATTTGTACAAAAACGCTTTACGATTGGATACTAACAGGAAATACAAGGTTATTACCCAAATAAAGCCTGAAATCTACAGTCCGTCGAAGAAGCCTTTGCAGTCACTAAAGTCACGTTACCTTTGAATTGACAATAAGGACAAGTGGCGACTTGAGTCTTATAAGGTACATATTTAGTAACGTGACACCAAGGCGGTGGAGTCACATGATCTACATTAACCCCACATTCCTTTTAGGAGCGTGGGGTTTCTTTTTGATGCCTCCACCGCTCTACAGAATAGCGTATGCTATGAGAATAGTCATACTCATTACTACCATTTCAATCAGCCACTCCGAAAGGGGTAACGTTGAGTTTTCGGCTTCCTTCCAGTCTTGAGTCTGTTCTTTGGTTGCCTTGGGTTTGCTTTCCAGTAATGATTCCATGAGAGCGGGAGTTATGCGTGAATGAAAAACCCGGTAGGTTCTCTACCGGGTAACTATTAATGACGTTTCTTCGGACGAGCTTCTTTCGCGAGTTCTTCCACGAAAGTTCCGCTTGCGTCAAAACGTAATACTTTGATAGAGTTACCACTTTTAATGGCTACGAAATAGACGCCATCTGCATTTTTACCTGCTTTCTCAAGCGTAGCACCGGCGTAATGGGCAGTGATATAAGTAGTAATGCTGGTGGGTAAATCAGCCAGAGCCACTTCCGTAAGTTTCGCCTGCTTCTGGTAATGACTTAATTCCTGAACGAAGACTCCTGCAGCAGTAAATAGTAATGCTTTGGGCTTATTATCTACTGTAATACCCACAATCAGATTACCTTTTTCGTCGCTGGCGGCCAGTTTAATCGTTGCGGTTGGGTAAGTCTGCTGAATGTACGTGGTAATAGCTGAAGACAAAGTCGAAATATCAACTGCCGTTAGTTTTCCTTTGCATTTCTGTTTGGTAACCGAGTCCGCAGCAACGGCAACCCGGGCAGCCGAAAGTGTCATCACTTCCGCCGCTTCTTCCGTTGACGTAGAGGTCGCTAGGTCTTCACGATTACAACTCATCAGGCAAGTCCCGATCAGTATTACTAAAGCAATCCAATAGTTTTTCATAAGTTATTATGGGGTAAAATGTGTTTGATAGCGAATACGCAGGTTTTCGGAACTGCGTTGCAAAGCCTCGAAATAGATTTATTTTTTTAATGAAAATTAAATCAGACAAGAGAGTAATCATCTGTCAATCAGATATATTAGCAGACGAATCGCCACAGTTTAGTAGCAGCTTGAGTAAGGGCAGTAAAAAAGTTTGTGGTGGCCTGCAACGCCAGGGGCTAGGGCTGCGTAAAGGCATAACAAAGGACCTTAACCACGATCATTTTGTTTTTCCGGAAAAAATCATCCTTTTCTGATGATGACCTCGAAGGGGTCATTCAGGCCTGCTTGTTGGAAGACCAGCGGGCCCAGCGGGTGCTTTTCCAGCAGTTTTTCAGTTATGCCAAAAGTATTTGTCTGAGGTATTCTTCAAATGTGGAAGAGGCGGAAGAGATTTTAAATGAGGGGTTCTTTAAGGTATTTAAAAGCCTGCCTAATTACGATACACAATTACCTTTCAAGGCTTGGTTACGTACGATAATGGTTAATTCTGCGATTAGTCATTTCCGTAAAAATCAGAAATTTCATAGTGAAATTGGTTTTGAAGCCATCACTGAACCGGCTTTGGACGAAGGAATTGTGGATCAGATTTCCGCAGAAGAAATATTAGAACTGGTTCAGCAGTTACGTCCCATTTACCGATCTATTTTTCTCATGCACGTCGTGGATGGGTATCAGTTAAGGGAAATTGCTGATCAGCTAAATGTAAAGGAAGGAACCGTACGCTCACACTTTGCCCGAGCCCGCGTGATTCTTCAGCAAATGGTTATGGAATCCTATCCTGATGTGGTACAAAAAAACTGGGGGAATACGTCTTTGCCATGAAAACGGATCGTTTCAATGAAGCCATCCGACGAAAGTTGGAAGGGATTGAGCCTCCTTTCGAAGAAAAGGATTGGTCTGCATTCCAGGCTTTTTCCAAGCAGCAGATGCCCGTCTCGTGGTGGGCCAAAACCGGAGCCAAATGGGTTGGCTACGGAGCTTCCGGTTTGGTAGCTTCCGTCTTGATTATTACCAACATTATTCAATATCAGCAGAATAAAGAGTTAAAACAGACGGTTGCCCAATTGCAGCAGGAAGTAAAGCAGCAAGCCGCTCAAACGCGAGTACCCGAATCTTATACTCTTCAAACCCCTTCGAATGAATCAACTTTACCTCATCCTTCCGTTGAGAAACTAACTCCATCGGGTTCTTCAGTGGAAAATTATCCGGCAGAAGAAGCATTGGTGATTGACAAGTTGGAAAAAACGGAAGCTGTTACTTCAACTGAAAAGCGAAGTGCTTCCGTACAAAAATCACAACGTCCAATCATAGAAGCTGAGAAAAATGAATCTGTCGCGATTGCTGAAGATCGGCTTTCAGTAATTAGGAAAGGTACTATTTCTACGGAAGTAAAAAGTAACGTAACGGAAGAACGGGTTATTAAAGAGTCAGATACTGAACCTCGCTATACCAATCAAGAGCTTATTCAGGAACGTAAAAGCGTCAGGGCTGGCTCTAATCAGTTCAGTAATGAACGTTTTGCTAGTCCTAAAGATAAGCGTAGCCATTCAGGTAACTCGAAGAAACGAGCAGTTGGAGAAACGTCTTCGGAGGAGCTAAACGCTAGTTTGGTAGAGGCTCAGAATCGATCAGCCGTTGAAGTTTTGTCAGCCGTTACTACTAAAACATTAGCCCCCAAACTATCCTTTGAAGCTTTTCCGGGTGGGGTGCCAGTGTTCGCCAAAATTCCGGTCAAACGTAAGTTCTACAATTGGGCGGCGGGTTCTTCTTCCTCTACGGTAACTTCCGAAAAAGTAGCGAAAGCTCCTAAAATTCGTCTACCCAAAGAGAATAGCATTAATGTTCGGGCGGGAGTTGGTTTGGATCTTGAAAAAAATTACGTTGGAAAATCCTTAGTAGCGGGGGTAAATTTCGGCAAGCACTGGGGACTTTCATTAGGGTTGAGTAAAGGAGTCATTCAGGGTCAGCAGTATAAAGACGAGCGGGTATTTATGGAACGAAATCGATTTGATTTCAAGAGACGATATGTTCCTCATATTCCACCCATTCCGATTTTTGTGGTCAAGAATATTTCTACGGAAGCAGAGGTTGTTCGAATGCCCGTAGCCGTGAATTATCGGGTCCCCTTGCAAAAATCCTGGACATTCTATGCTTCGGCGGGAACAACGTTTGATCTGAAAGTAGAAGAGAAATTTAAGTTTGACCTCGAAAAATGGAATAATAACCCCATTAGAGATCAAGTGATTGCCAAACCCTGGCAAGCTTCTGTTTTCAATAACGTGAATGCGGGTGTGGGAATTGAAAAGCAATGGAATCATTTGGTTGTGCAGGCTGAAACATACCTGGCTCCAAATCTGAAAGAATGCTCTTTCCGGCAGGAAAAAGCCCCCGCTGGTTTGCGAATCAGAGCCTTATATCAATTCTGAAAATAGATTTTTGTGAATATAACCGTGAGCCCTCTGTTTTTCAGAGGGCTCTTTTTGTGAATTTACCTTAATAAAAGTGGGGGAATTCCGATCTTTCGCTCGTAACCTCTTTCTAATTACCACTATGAAATATTTATTACTCGGAAGCCTGATGCTGAGCTTCCTTTCTTCGCATGCTCAAACCAAACCCTGGAATGGCCTTGATGTAGGGCTTTCCAATATCTACCGCCTTTCCAATGCCCAAACCCGCTCCATCAGTCCGGAAAATTTTACGGGAGAACGCGGCAAAGGCGGTATGGCCGATACTTCTGATTATCGGGAGAATCAGTCTAATGCTCGTCGGGAAGCCCGCGATTTGGGGAAGGGCTGGAAAGTAAATCCTTTTATAAAAATAAAACCAAAGCAAACCTTTACGCTGGCCGAAATCTCGGGTTCCGGGCAAATTCAGCACATCTGGATGACACCAACGGGTAACTGGCGATACAGCATTCTTCGATTTTATTGGGATGGTGAAAAAACGCCCTCGGTTGAGGTACCCGTAGGAGATTTCTTTGGAATGGGTTGGGGCGAATACGCTCCATTGAATTCGTTGGCTGTTACCGTAAATCCCGGTAGTGCTTTCAATTGTTATTGGCCCATGCCATTTCGAAAAAAATGTCGCATTACAATGGAGAACCTCGACGAGCACGAAATGCGGCTGTATTATCAGGTTGACTATACTTTGACTGAAGTACCGGAAGATGCGGCTTATTTCCATGCTCAATTTCGCAGAGCCAATGGTCATGATCCTAAGCAGGCTATTACCCTTGTTGACGGCATCAAGGGAAAAGGCCATTACGTTGGAACGTACCTGGCCTGGGGTGTGCATAATACGGGCTGGTGGGGAGAAGGGGAGATAAAGTTCTTTATGGATGGTGACAAAGACTATCCTACCATTGCGGGCACAGGAACGGAAGATTACTTCTGCGGCAGTTATAATTTTGACCGGGGAGGAAAATACGTAGAATTTTCTACGCCTTACGCGGGCTTGCCGCAGGTAATCCGCCCTGACGGGACGTATCGTTCTCAGCAACGATTCGGACTCTACCGCTGGCACTTACTAGACCCTATTCGTTTTGAAAAAGACCTGAAAGTAACCATTCAGGATCTGGGCTGGCGAAGTGAAGGACGTTACCTGCAACAACGTTCGGATGTAGCCAGTACGATTTTTTGGTATCAAACAGAACCACACGCAGCTTTCCCGACACTTCCCGGAAAAGATAGCCTGGAGGTTAACTAGCAGCGTATTTGATTCACCAACTAATTCAATTATGAAAACCATTTATGGAGGCCTGCTTGTGCTTGTCGTAATGGTGGCATATCCTGACAAAGGAAAATTTCGCCAGCAGAAAATCAGCGACGAACGCTACGAGTCGGTGGGGGTATTTGATGTAAATGGAGATAAAAAACCAGATCTGATTTCGGGTGCCTGGTGGTATGAAGGACCGAATTTCAAAAAACGGCATCGGATAGGAGAGGTAAAAGCTCAGGGGGAATATTACGATGATTTTTCAACCATTCCATTGGATGTAAATCGAGACGGTCGAATGGATTTTATCACTGGCGGCTGGTGGGGAAATACCGTTCGCTGGCGTGAGAATCCCGGCCATTCTTCCAAGGAATGGCCTGAGCATGTCATTGACAGTTGTGGAAATGTAGAAACCACCCGAGCTTGGGATATCGATGGTGACGGCGTGCCCGAAATTGTCCCTAATACCCCTAATAATCCGTTGCGAGTATACCGCCTTGAAAAAGGAAAAAAAGGAACATTCAAGGCTTACACCTTACATCCGATCCAGGGGCATGGTCTGGGTTTTGGCGATGTAAACGGCGATGGCCGGGGCGACTTTGTGTTGGCTGATGGCTGGCTAGAGGCACCCGAGAAACCCTTTGAGGAGCCCTGGATTTTTCACGGTGAACTGAATTTAGGCCAGGCAAGCATCCCGATTTTGGTAGTCGATGTGAATGGGGATGGAAAAAACGACCTCATTGCTGGGCAGGCTCACGATTACGGTTTGTTCTGGTACGAACATAAAAAAGACGGCAATCGGATTGTCTGGGAGAAACGAACCATAGATACGGAGAACTCCCAGTATCACGAAATGCATTGGCGGGACATTGATGGGGATGGAAAACCAGAGCTAATCACAGGCAAGCGTTACCGGGCTCATAATGACAATGATGCCGGAGCAGCTGACTCCTACGGAATCTATTACTTCACGTGGAACGGTCAGAAATTTGAAAAAAACATCATTACCTATGGACCTGCCGGAGAAACCAAAGGAACCGGGATTTATATGGTTGTACAGGATTTAGATAAAGACGGTTATCCCGAATTAATTACTGCGGGAAAAGACGGGCTGAGCATTTTCTGGAACGAGCGATGAGCAACATTTTTCATTTTAATCACTTCGGGTATTTGGTGATTTAACGGCTGGGCTGTTTGTTTGCCTGCTCATTAACGAACATTCCAGCTCATCCTTTCCCGTGAGCCTACTATTTTAACGAAGCAAACGAAATGGAATCTCTTTACCCCGCCTTTCTTACCATTCACTCCTGGCTCCGCTGGGTAGTGTTGGTACTGGCTATTCTGGCATTAATTCGGGCAGCACGTGGCCTGTCCTCTCATAGTCTGTATACCGATGCCGATCGCAAAACAGGTCTGTTTTTTATGATTTCCTGCGATGTCCAGTTATTGGTAGGATTAATCCTGTACTTTGTTCTGAGTCCTTTATATGGCATCAAAGCATTCCAGATTGAAGGGATCAACCCGATGAAGGATACGACGATCCGTTATTTCGCAGTTGAGCACATTTTTGTCATGATTGTTGCCATTGCATTGGTGCACGTAGGGTATAGCAAAGCCAAAAAAGCGACCTCTGACGCGGTAAAGCATAAAAGCTCATTGATCTTCTTCGGCATTGCTTTGATCCTCATGCTTAGCCGTATTCCCTGGAACCGTCTGTCTCTGGGTAATGAAGGATAATGTATAGAAATAAAGAACGCTCCTAGAAAAGCGTTTACTTTCTGTGAAGAAGCCTGTTACCTGCTAAAGGTGGCAGGCTTTTTTTTAAGAAAATTTTTTAAAAACAAAGTTCGACCGATTCATTTCAATCCCTATATTAGCATTATATGCAAATAATTATTTGCATAATACTATTCGTGTGGCCTCATCACTAGAACCTACAAGCAAGGAACCTTATGAACAAATGCATTTTTCTGGACCGGGACGGTGTATTAAATCAAGATAGTCCGGGGTATTTATATTGCACGGATGATCTGATCATTACCGACGAGACAGTGCAAGCCTTACGGCTTTTGAAGGAGGCTGGCTACATGCTCATTGTGATTACTAATCAGGCAGGAATTGCCAAAGGGTTATATAAAAAAGAGGATGTGGTGAAATGCCACGAATTCTTGCAGGAAAAGTGCGGTAATGTCATAGACGATTTGTATTTCTGTCCTCATCACCCCGATTTTGATACGAATTCTTTGTTACGCAAGCCCGATTCACTAATGATCGAAAAGGCGATGGCTAAGCACCGGATCGATCCGACTCAATCCTGGATGATTGGCGATCAGGAGCGAGACGTGCAGGCGGGCAAAAAAGCGGGCGTTCGTACCATTCGCATCGCCAGCCCTGGTACTCAGTCTAAAGCCGAAGCTTTACGGACCAATCTATGGGAAGCCTCTGCCTTGTTGGTAGGTTAATTGGATTCCTTTTTGAGTAAGAACGCATTTACTGGTGGGAAAGCTTATTTTTCCACTATTTTTGCTGTTCCTACAATAGATCCTTTTGTACATGTCAGATTCACTTCGTCAAGTTCAGTTACACGACGTACACGTAGCTCTGGGAGCAAAAATTGTTCCTTTTGCTGGCTTTGAAATGCCCGTTTCTTATACCGGATTAATCCAGGAACACCACGCCGTTCGTAACTCGGTGGGTATTTTTGATGTTTCTCACATGGGAGAATTCCGCGTGAAGGGCGAAAAAGCTCTTGAGTTTTTACAAAGCGTCACGACGAATGATGTAGCGGCTCTGTACGACGGAAAAGTGCAGTATTCCTGTCTGACCAACGAAATGGGTGGTATCGTGGACGATTTGCTGATTTACCGTCGCAGCGAAAACGATTACTTTGTGGTAGTTAATGCTTCCAACATTGAGAAAGACTGGAATTGGTTACAGAAATTCATCATTGAAGGCGTTGAGCTGGAAAACGTATCAGACGACTATTCACTTTTTGCCGTTCAGGGACCTAAAGGTGTAGCGACTATGCAAAAGCTAACCGACCTGAATCTGGAAGAAATGCCTTACTATTCTTTCAAGGAAGGAACCGTGGCTGGTTTTGACGATATTCTGATTGCTACAACGGGTTATACCGGAGCGGGTGGAATGGAAGTATACGTACCCAATCATCAGGCCAAAGCCATGTGGGACGCGATCATGGAAGCCGGAGCGGAGTTTAACATCGTTCCCGTAGGCCTGGGTGCTCGTGATACCTTACGTACCGAAATGGGTTATTGCTTATACGGTAATGACATTGACGATACGACATCGCCCATTGAAGCAGGCTTAGGCTGGATTACAAAATTCAATAAAGAATTCACGTACAGTGATTTCCACAAAAAGCTGAAAGAAAACGGCGTTACCCGTAAGCTGGTTGGTTTTGAAATGATTGACCGTGGCATTCCCCGTCAGCATTATGAAATCATGACGGCTGCGGGACAAATCATCGGTGAAGTAACTTCTGGAACGCAGTCACCCAGTTTGAACAAAGGTATCGGTATGGGTTATGTTCAGGCAGAATACAGCAAAGTAGGTTCCGAGATTTACATTAACATTCGTAACAAGTACCTGAAAGCGGTAGTAGTGAAACTGCCTTTTCTGAAATAACAGATCTTACCATAAAAAAGCGGCTACCGATCTTAAAATCAGTAGCCGCTTTTTTATGGTAAGATCTATAAATACAAACCGACAATGGTATTAAAGATAAAGGCCTGACTAGTGAATAGTCAGGCCTTTATTGTGGTCTCGTTAGGCCTCGAACTCTCCCTTCAATATGTTCATAATCAGGCCATAACTAGCCGATTTTCTTCTAATTCAGTAAATAAGGTTTCTCAATTTCTAAAGTATCATCTCTCTTTATTCTTCGTAAAAGTCTTTTTATTGGCTTTTACTTACTACCAGCATAGAGGTTACCAACTATTGCAGGTTACCAGTTTCATTTTTGTTCAAACCTTAAGCCGCTAAAAGAAAGAAGATGCAAACTTTATCAACAGACTTAATTGAGCGGGCCAAAAGTGTTTCTATACCTCAATACCTGCAACAAAAGGGCATCTTACCTGCCAAGCAAATAGGGAATGAGTTGCTTTACTGTTCGCCGATCCGGCAGGAGTCGACACCTTCCTTTTTTGTAAACCTCACTAAAAACGTATTTGCTGATTTTGGTGGAGAAGGAGAGAAGGGGGATGTAATCCGGTTGTGTCAGCTCCTGGAACGAATCAGCTTCAGAAAGGCGGTTGAGCAGCTTCTAAGCTTTGAGAATAGCCCTTTTACCCTTGCTTTTTCTTTTAGCGGCCTAAAGGTTAATAGAGAAAGTCAACTCGAAGTACTGTGTGCAATCCCCCTGCAACATCCGGTGTTGATCCGGTACGTAGAAAGCCGGGGAATTCCTTTGGGCTTAGCTAATCAGTATGTGCAGGAAGTTCATTATCAAAGGGAAGGGAAACGATACTTCGCTCTCGGGTTCGCTAATGATCTGGGAGGCTACGCTCTTCGCAATGGGGCGGGTTTTAAATTTCAGACCAAACCTGCGGGATTTACCACATTCGAAGGTAGTCTGAAAGGGAAAGTATGCGTATTCGAAGGCTTTTTCGATTTCCTTTCGGCTCTGGCTTACTATGATCTGGATAGTCCCCGCTATCCTACCATCGTATTAAATTCTACTTCGCATCTGCGAGCGGCTTTGCCGGTGCTTCAGGAGTGGAAATGTACGCAGCTCAATTGCTTCCTTGATAATGACAACGAAGGGCACCGGGCACTGACTCGTTTTGAAGAAATGGGCTTCTCCATAGTTGACGGTTCCTTTCTTTATCAGGGATATAAAGACTTCAACGAATTACTAACGGCTCGTCCTAATAGCCGATATATTCCTTTGATCTAGCGTTATGCAGCAGCCCCGTTTCCTCATTACTACCGAAGAGATCCAGCTTGTATTACGGTGTGGGCGTACATCAGCTTTTGAGGTTAGCCGCCTGATTAAAATACTCTATCCTGCTTCCGCTCATCTACATGGAAAGGTACGCCTCAGAGACTTTTGTAACTATCACGATTTTCCTGAAAATGATATACAGGAATTCCTGAGAACGTTAAGCTCCTAAAATGAAATTAGGAATACCAGCCTGTTGCTCGAAAAATGCCATCAATGTCTGTCTTGTCAATAAATTCCTCAAAGAGCATATTAGCAGTAAATAGATTACTTTCTAATATGTATAGTTCCTTAGGAATGAAACGCAATGTTTCTCCGAATGTAAATTCACTCAGAGATAGGCAAATAAATGGGTGTTCAGGGTGTTGAATAGTCAAGCTATCTAAGATAAACATGAAATTATGAGCGTAATCTTTAGGTATTAATTTTAGAAGATCTTGCGGGGTGAAACCTTCAAAGGATTGATCATTCAAAACTTCCACATATGGAGTGTATTCATCCTCTTGATTACCTTTTAGTGCTTCCTCATAGAGCATATTGACTAAATCATTATTAGAAAAGTCAGTACGTAATATGAGAGGGAACTCTGTTTCGGGGATTGTAGCCATACGAATAATAAAAGATAGGAGCAGTATAAATCAAGAAGTTCAAATATAAGACGCTTCATTTTTAAGGTAATGCACAGAACTGTGTCGTAAACGTTCAGAAGCGTACGAAACCGTTCAAAGGCGTACAGCCAAAAGCTACAATTTGCAGGCGTTTACTGCATGGTATTACAAACGTGTGACAAAGCGAACGTCTGTAACACCATCAGTAAACGCTCATTTTTATCCAACCCCTTATAAAAAAGACATGATACGTTTTCCACGGCAGCAGCCAAACCTAAAGTTCGTTTCCGGGCTACCGTTTTCCTCTATTCAAATACCTTCCGTTACGGATGATTCTGCTTCGGCAGCCCCTCCCATACCCTTACCTTTTACCAAAGCTTCACCCAAAGCTACAGCTCTCAAAAAGGAAATTACGCCTATCATTCGTCAGGCTCTGAAAGTAACCATGCCGCTTTTACCCTGCCTGCTGGGCAGCCCCGGTTTCTTTCTGGCTGGTTTGATGGTCGGTTATACGCTGAGCAGCGAAAATCAGGATGAAGCCTTTCATCGGTAAACTCCGGCTATAATCCGGGAATGTCCGACTGTGTAACACATCGTCATACCGTGTCATACGATGTCATACATTCCCGGCATTTACCGGGGCAGGCAAAATCACCATTGAAAAGCCCTTTTATCCGGGAAAATACCGAGGAATACCCGGTAAATCCCGGTTTGTGAGACACTGTTTACAGCCTCGGTAAACACCGATAAACAGAAAAACCTCATTCATCATACGATGTCTTACAACGTGTGACAAAAACTAATAATCCCGGTGTTTGCCGGAAAATTCCGATCAAAATGAGTCAGGCCCTTACTACTACCGTTAGCGTCCGGGTGAGCCCGGAGCGTAAGTCAAACCTATTGAAAGAAGCTCAGGCTTTAGGTACTTCGTTATCCGAGCTGATTTTAGCCCGGCTGGATGATTATACGAATGTCACGGAAAGAGTGGCCGTGCTGGAAGAGAACCTGCATAATCTTCAGTGGCAAAGCGGACAGGAGAAAACAACCTTCCAGCAGGCTCTGGAAAAAGCTCAGGAGCTGGCGGGCCAGAATCTGGATAAAGTCAGACAGGAGGCGGCTCATCGAGCCATTGAAGAGTATAAAGTTCAAATAGGTACTCAGAAGTTGAGCAGTGAATCTGATTTGGTGCAGCAGCTCAAAGCCCGTTTAGCTCAATATGAATCAGCAGAGCTACAAACCTTATTCTCCCAGGTGAAAGGCCATCAAATGGATTTGATGATGGATGGTCGTATACATGAAATTACCGTTCAGGATATGCCTGAAGTGGTGATCGGATTAATACAGGCGTTTCATACACAACTTAGCTAACCAGATCATGGCAAAGATTCAATTTATTCCCCGCAGTAACTCTTTTGGGTACTATTCCATTCCTAAACAGGATGATGACGACAGGAGCGGAAATGGCTGGTTGCTTGTAATAGGCTTTCTGCTGCTACTGTACGGCATCTGGGCCTATCTAAAGCTTAGTGAAACGAAAGAAGAAACGCTGGTAGCGAAAGAACCAATTTTATCAACATTACCTGAACTGCCCTTGATGATCGAAACAAAATCAGGTAGTACGGAGCAGCTAAAACCAGAAAACGAGTCTACCTCAATTCCGAACCCCAAATCTTCTGATGAAAACGACACAATTAACAATTGAACTGGAATTTCAGATTGGACAACCTGTATGGTTAAAGACTGATCCAGAGCAACAGGAAAGAATGGTAACGGCAATCATTCTAATTCCCAAGAACATTATGTATCGAGTGACAACGGCAGGGGATGAGAGCGAGCACTATGGATTTGAAATAATCACAAAAATAGAATGCTGAAGTTATGAAAAAATCAAGATAAATATTTTGCATTTCTAATAGAAACATGCATTTTAAAGCAAAAATGGCTTTGATAATATGTTAGATGTTATGCAATCATTGAGAGGCAACTCAATTTTTAAAGAATTAAAGGCTAAGTGTGATGCCATAGGGGATACTAACGTTATACCGTTGGTAGAAGAAGTAGTGTCTTCTTCAATTGATAGAATGAAAACCGTAGTAATATACATGAGGCAGTATACTCTTCATGATGAAGTTCATTTATCAAGGGTTTTAGATATAATGGGTAAACTTTTAGGAGAAGAAAACATAAACAAATTATCCATACCTGAATTAATGCTATTAATACTTACAGCATATTATCATGATATTGGTATGGCTCCAGAGGTTGAAGAAGTTAATACTTGGTATAAGTTTTGGGATTCAGAAAAATTAAATATAAGAGAAGATTTAATTGAAAGTTATAAAGATTTTGACATATTCTGTTTGTCAAACCCTTTAATATTAGATCAAATAAATAGAAGTATTTCGATAGGAAATCAAAGTAAAGCTGACGCTTTAAAATTATATTTAATTTCAGAATATATAAGAATAACTCACGCCGATAGAGCAAAAAGTATTATAAAAAATGAATGGAATGAAAGAATAAAATATAAAAGCCTTGATTTGTCTGTAATGTTAGCAAGACTATGTGTAAGTCATAATGAGCATGCTCTTGACTTATTAAGCATGGATAAGCATTTTATATGTGAGCAAAATACGTTTATTAGTTTTCCTTTAATAGGGTTATTGTTGCGACTTTCAGATATACTAGATTTTGATTCTAAACGTACACCAAATACTTTATTTAATCAGTTATATATAGAAAATGATACTTCAAAAGCAGAATGGAATAAACATCGATCTATACAGTCATGGACTATTTCTCCTGACTTAATTAGATACAATGCTAGTTGCGAATCCCCTGCTATAGAATATACTATTCATCAGTTTTGTAATATAATTGATGAAGAGTTGAGTCACGGAAATCATATATTAAGTATTCTAAATAACGATCAAGAGTTTGCTAAAAGACAATTGGAAATAAAAATAGAATTTAAAGTTGATAGAAGAGCAATTGGAGCCAAAAAGGATTTTGATGGTAATGCTAAGTATATATATAGGGAAACTAAGTTTGAGTTAAACAAGAGACAAGTTATTGATTTATTGATGGGTACTCAGCTTTATGGTAATCCATCTGTAGCTATAAGAGAGTTACTTCAGAATTCAATAGACACATGTTTATTAAGAAAAAGTCTTGAAGATAAATGGGGTGAAGGATATTTACCTAAAATTATAGTAAGATTTAAAGCTCATGGTCATGAAAAGTATATAGAAGTTGAAGATAATGGTATGGGAATGGATCAAGAAATTATAGATAAATTCTATTCAAAAGTTGGAACTTCCTACTATAAATCAACAGATTTTTTTGAACTAAGAGCTAAGTCTAAGTTATCATTTGTTCCTACTTCTAGATTTGGCATTGGTATTCTGTCTGTATTTATGATAGCAGATAATTTCAACGTGCAAACTAAAAGGGTACTAGGACCCTATGCTTCAAGTGATTCATTATCAGTAACTGTTGAAGGTCAAGATAGCATTTTTTGGATAACTAAAGGTACCAGAGATAAGCCTGGAACAAACACTATAATAAGGTTGAGAGAAGATAATAATCCAGTTTGGCATATGCGAGATATTGATTTTATAAATTATATTAAATATGAAATCCCTTATCCCCCAGTTCCCATAATTGTTGAGACAGATAGTGAAGTTAAAACTATAAGTAGCGATATTATCAATAGTGATTATTTAGAAAATATTATGAGCCAAAATCATACGTGGAACTATAATGAAAATGTGAATTGTATGAATATCGACCTAGAAGATCCGGAACTAGGCATAACGGGTAAACTAATGGTTGCTTTTTTACAATTGTTTGATACTCCAGTTATTGATATCCATATTCCTGTAAAAAATATCGTTATTGATAGTACTACATACGGGTTATATAGAAATTTAAAACCTAATATGAATATGATTTATGAAGAATCTTCAAGTCTATTTATAGATGCAAATAGTAATGTTAGTCTATCAAATACAGTAAATTATTTATTTATGTCAAGATGCAGTATCTCTTTACATGGAATTAATGTACCTATAAATCCTTTCCCGGAAAGTTGGAATAGCCAACATATGCAAGCCTTTCTAAATTGGCCTATTTCAGTTTTGGGAAGTATTAATGTTAATTCTAAATTCAAACTTAATTTGAACTCTTCTCTTACTCAATTTACTTTAGATGAAGTCTGGAATAATTTCGATTACAATTTTGCTCTATTAGTACTTAATAAGATGAAAGAAGTATTAGGTGATGAGTATTGGGACAAGCTAAAACATATTTTATTATTTAATTCTAATAGTAATAATTTCTCAAATGCTGTAAATAATATTTGATTTTAGATTTATAAAACATGATTTTATAACTAAACTAACCTATTTTAAATATTAATAACTATGGTAAGAGTATATCTCGATAGCAATGTTTATAGGAAAATTAAACAGAATACTAATTCAAATAATTTAAAAAGTAAGCTTATAGATAATGATGATTCTTTACTTTTTCTATATTCTCATGCACACATAAAAGATTTGCATCAGGACAAAACTGAGAAAAAATTCGAAGATCTTGATTTTATGTGTCAAATAGTCAAAGATAACTATTTGATGTATAATGATGATACCGAAAATTTTGTTCCATTTATAGTAAATCCACGTGAAGCTTATGAAGCAGATACAACTGAAAACATTTTTAACTTAGATTGGCTTGCATCGAATATAGACAGTGTGCCATCTTGGATGGCATTATATCCAGAATACAAAGAGTTTTCTAGTGTACTTAAAGATATCTTAGATACTAAGATAAACTTTGACATAGACATTAGCTCATTACCTGATGAAGTTGTCGAAAATTTGTCTCGTATTATGCCAATAAATATTGGTGATATTTCAATAAAATCTTGGATACAAAACTATTGGGATAAAACAAATAGTATATTCAATGATCCAGATATATATCGAAAATTAAGAAGATCATTGCATTCATATTTAGGAGTTGACAAGTTTGTTATAGATTATAATTCGTTTGATTTTGATGATGATTTGAAAAACAGTCCTCTTAAAATGAAGTTTAAAGAATATGTAGATAGCTTTTTTGATAATAATAGCTTAAAGAAAACAGAATTTAATTACCATGTATATGCATATTTATCCCTAGATATTTTAGGGATTAGTAAAGAAAAAGGTAGATCTGTTAAATATACTAATTTATTTAACGATGCATTACATTCAGCTTATGGAGGTTACACTGATATCGTAGTGTCAGAGGATGAAGGTTTTTTAAAAAAATCTTCTATATTGTATAAGTTGCTAAATGTTTCGACTCAAGTCATCCACATTGATGATTTAGAAAAGAATATAGATTCATTTTTTTCTAAAAACTACAGTTCTGACTATTTCATTAATTCCATATTTAATAATGTTAAATATGGAATTGTACTTCATACAAGAAATTCATTAGCATATAATAGAATAACTTATATAATTAAATCAAATTATAAATACTTTAATTTCTTTAATTATGTAAATCATATAATAGAGGACAATAATGAATATATATTACTTAGGCGTATAAGTAAAAATTATTCACATTTTACATCGTTTAAAGAATACGAAAATTTGACAAATTATTTAATTAAAATGTTTGGAGTTGATGATAATCTTAATAATGAATTTGAAGAATTTGACTTAGAATGCATAAGACTAAAAAAATGGAATGGACGTATATGGAATTATAAGAATTATGATATAAAGTTAGAGATTAATGAAGGTATTGAAGATATTTGTCTAAGTATAGGGCCAATCAAAAATATAAGTGATCTGCTGCTTTAAGAAGATTCAAGTAGTATATAAACCCAATTTGCTCCCAAGCTTCGTATGGGAGGAATGCAGGCCGTTGTTCTTGTATATAGGAAATAAAGTCTTCACTATAGTTGTTAGGAATAACCTCTTCAAAAAATAAAGCTATTCCGTCATTTTTAAATTCTTGTCCATTTTGCCTGTATGGATTATCAAAAGCTAAATTGAAGGATTTTTTTAAAGAAAAAGAATCACATATATAATTTGTTGATTGTTCATTTTTATGTCTATAATATATATTAGTTAATACAACTATATCCGTTTTGTCATATTCTTCTATAGGTAATATATTGCTTTTTTTATTACTAAAAAAACCTTCATTTCCATATAAGTAGTTTATCCATAGATGCACGTCTCTATCGGTGTTGCAATTTACGAATAGAATATTTACATCATTATGAGTACTGTTATTACTGAATTTCTCTTGAGCTGACAATAAATAGTCTTTTAGTTTATTATCTAATCTTTTAAAGTTTTGGTATTGAGGAATATTAGCATCGTTTGCAACATTTCTTACGCCTTCCATGACATGTTCGGCTAGTTTTCTATGTTCTTCAGGTAATCTACCTAAGCTGAAGAACTGAGGATTTCCTTCTATACGTTGCTCTCTGTAGTCAGGCGTTTTAACTTCTATATTATATTTTACGCCTTTATGTGTAAATGAACACTCTACGTTTTTATCGGACCCTTGATTTAATTTTGGTTCATAAATAAAATTTTCATTAAATAAATTAGCGAAATAAGATACTATTGTACTCTCGCAAGCAAGTTGTAAGTACTCATGCTCATTGTATCTGGAAGATGATAGTTGTAATTTATTTGTTAATAGGTCACTTACTTTCGATTGAGTTAGATTGTTTATCAATGGTAATATATTATCTATGAAACTTTTATGATAGTCTTTATTTTGAGTTGTACTTTTTTTTAATAGATGTTCTTCCTTTGCATCATCTATAATTTGCAATAGCTGTTCTTGAGTCATATTGATTGATTATCTATTATTGTTGTTGACAATTATAATCTATTTTTATTTTGCTCAGCCAAATACTTATAATAAACAAACCAATCATCAAACCCTTTCTCCTTAGCTTCTCTATTAAGTTCATCCCATTCTTCGGCAGAAGCAAAACCTAGTTTCAAGGCATTCTCTGTATTTTGTGCGTAATAGTATTTATCTAAAGCATCGTAGAAAGGTTTGAAGTATTCGTCTTTTTCTATAAGCCCTGTATCAAGAAGCTCCCTTACGTAATACTTAGATACTACTTCTTCTAACACTTCCTGCTTTGTCTCTTCGGAACAATCTAATTTAATATTGTAACCGCTTTTTAGTTTTCCGTCATCATCTACATCATGTACTTTAGTTTCAATGCGATTAGGATGCTTTACCAGCGTATTTAAATATATGCTCTCTATCACATCCGCTATAGCTTCAACAGCCTGCACATATTTATCCTTATACGTATCCAACAATTCGCCTCTTTCCTTCAACCACTGATTAAGCCGCTGGTTTTCTTCGGCTAGTTTCGCTACTTCTCCCTGATCAGTAGAACCCTTAGGTGTTTCACCATAAGTCAATAACTCAATATAGCTCATACCTAGGGCTGTAGCTATCTTCTCCACTTGCTCGATACTCAGCTTTTCTCCTCGCTTCTCAAGTCTGTGATACGCTGGGGGATCAATTTCTAATCTTTTAGCTAATTCCGACTGCGACACCCTCTGTGATTCCCTCGCCGCTCTTATTTTATCAGAAAGTGACATGCTTTTCTATTTTTATACAATGTTATTAACAATTCGAATAATAATTTTTATCGAAAATGTTAATCAGTATTTGTTCATTTGAATAATCTTATTGTATTTTTGCACAAAATGATTAACAAATTTGTATATGGCATCTGTAGTTTCGGCTATTCGAACGGATAAGCCGCCAATCCAAAAAGCTTTTGAAGCTTTTCAAACTCGTAAAGGAGTTTCTGTTAAGCTTGATGATCGCTTTCACCGCCAATTAGGCATTGCTCAATTACGTTTCTGGAAACTTCGTACCGGGCGGGCACAGCCCCGCCCCAATGAGCTGAAGGCTCTCAGTACATTTCTGGAATGTGATATCAGGGATTTAATCTAATCCGGTTTCTGCGGGGTCGAGACCGTAGTTACTTAACCATCAAACAATTATGAACGAAAGACAATTGGAGCAACCTACTCACTTGCAAAGCATTCTTTAATCAGGTATCAAAAAAATCCCCCGGAGGTAGTCGAGACCAGCCGGGGGAATAATTGTTAAAAACTCAACAATTATGAACACTTCAAAAGTAAACAACAACGGAGACGATTTCAAGTCATTCAGCACGAATGAGACCTATGTAACAAATTTTAACGATTTGACACCAGAGGCCATCTTTCAAAAATGTGAGCGAGCGTCGGCTTTGGTAGGTCAGGTCATTAATGGCTGCTCTTACGAAACCGCAGCACAGATTTCCGCTCTGTTCAGAGAGAATATGCTGCTGAATCGCAAGATGGAAGAAGTTAGAAAGCAGCTCTGCATGATCTCTGGTGTTCATGAAAATGACTGGCTACGGTTTCTGCAAGGATTGGACTGGATGAAAATACAAGGAATTCCTATTCCAGATCGGGTCAGCATTGCTACCAAAAACCTTGAGAATGAGTACTTAAATGATAAAACCGAGTAATGAAAAGGCCTTCCATAGAAAATGCAGCCCGAAAATTTGAAACCAAGCTTCAGCAGGCTCAGACATCGCTACCGAATAAGGATAAACGTCGAAAGATGGGCGTAAGCATTTCCGCTTATAACCGGGGCCAGAAGGGTAGCATTTACTTAAAGATTAGCTATCCCGATCAGGATACAGTGCAGTTATCAACCGGAATAGAAGTTGAAGCCGGGCAACTGATCCCGGATCGCTTCGAGGTAGACGGCGACCGCCTGAAAACCGAACGGCTCCGGCAGATCAGGGGCCAGATTGTAGCGATAGTAACCCGGCTTGAAGTAGCCGGATTGCCGATTGATCTGAAACAGGTTCGTAACGAAGTGAGTGGGAGAGACCGACCGCAGCCACCTACGCTCCTGGAAGCAATCGAACGGCATTATCAGGTGCGATATGCTCCCTTTGTGGAAGGTAAAACCAAGCATTCATGGCAAAAGTAATCCGACACAGTACCGACCGGGCCGTTCGAAAACGGCTCGGTAATTTAGTTGACTTTATCAACTGGAAGCAGCCTGATCTACGAGTGACCGAAGTAAAACCCAGTATCATTTACGATCTGGAGCATTACTTCGGAAAGATTCGGGCCTTTGCACCGGACGTAATGGCCCGGCACATCAAAGAGCTGCGGGCCGTTCTGCAATTATCCGTTCTGGACGGACATTTGGAACGTAATCCGCTGGAAACCTTCACCCATACCAGTACGCCCAAACCGAAAGAATACCTCACGCTGGCCGATCTGGAAAGGCTACGTACACTCAAAGGCCTCGATGACTCGGAACGTTTGGAACGAGACATTTTTCTTTTTCAGATCATTACAGGCCTGAGCCACATTGATCTGGCTAATCTGACCGAAAAACAGGTAAAGAAAACGCCCGATGGCCTGACTTATCTGGATATACGGCGGCAGAAATCAGGTGTGCAGGCTTTCCCAATTTTGGATGATGAATGCTTAGAGACGATTGAACGCTACCGGAATCATCCTAAAGTACGCCGAACCGGACGGCTGCTGCCCGTCAATGAAAACCAGCATCGAAACCGGGTACTGAAGTACTTAGCCCGGAGCATTGATTTAAGCTTTCCCTTAACTACAAAGACCGCCCGAGATAGCCACGCGGATTTGATGCTCAATGAATACGGGATTCCCCCGGACGTGGTGGCTGCCAGCTTGGGACATAGCAACAGCAAAACAACGCTGAGCCTGTATGCCCGGCTGAAGCCAGAAACCGTAGCAAGGGCCGTTTCTGAAGCTAAAGCAAAAAAGAAGAACAGTTCATAAAAAAAGCCTAGCGTGTGACGACGCTAAGCTTCAAATTCTTTTGTAAGGCTACCTACCTCTTAAGAATATCCAACCCATGTAAAAGTTTAATGGAGATCGTAACCCACTAAACGAATTTTAATCACTTAAAACTCAATGGCAAAATTACACGTAATCAGCACTTTTGCAAATGCTGTACCTTCCTTGTCTTCTGGGAATAGTCCTGATGCCGATCAGTTCCGGTTACCATTCCCACTCAATGATCTTTCTACGCTGATTGCCCGCTTTGAAGCAGAACCGCCTATCGAAAGAAAGCCTATTAATAGGGATGCTCAGCAGGTCAGTTTTGCTCATTCTCCTAGAAAGAATGAGCAATTGCTTATGTCCATCGATGGTATTAATGATCCTTATCTACGGGCTTTAAGGAAGCAATTAATTACCTGCTGGAGAGGTGGTCGTGCAGAAGGACGTAAGCGAACCAGACCCATACCTTCAGGAAAGCCCTTCCCGATCCGCCCCCCCCGTCTATAATCCTATTACCTGCAAACCTACTCGTTAATGGCCCGTACTAATGCTAAGTCGGAAGGGGAACAAAACCCTTATCAGCGACTGAAACAATACCTGTTTGATCGATACGAAATTCGACTGAATGTTATTTCTAATGATTTAGAGGCTCGTTCGAAGAGCGGCACCAGTGAGTACACTGTGCTGAATGATAATGACCTTAAATGTGAACTTTACGACAAAAATTTCAATGGCTTCGAGAAGAGACTCGAAGCCCTGTTGCTATCTAGTCAGGTTGAACGCTATGATCCCATCACCCATTATTTTGAATCACTGCCCAGGTGGGAGCAAGGAGACCCAGATTACATTGCCAAACTGTGTACCTACGTCAAAACGCCCGATCCTGAATGGTTTACTGCGATGTTCCGTAAATGGCTGGTGAGAGCTGTAGCCTGTGGCATTGGAGCAAGTCCTTTTAATAAACAGTGCCTTACATTAGTAGGTTCTCAGAACGACGGTAAAACGTCGTTTTTACGGTTTCTGGCTTCAGGAACGCTCAAATCTTACTATAAAGAGAATGTAGACTTTGAAAATAAAGATGGCCGAATTGCCCTGTGCAGAAACTTTCTAATCAATCTGGACGAATTAGCGACGCTTTCCAAGACGGATATTAATAAAGCTAAGTCCTTTTTCACGGATCATATCATTCGGGTACGATTGCCTTACGCCAAGCGAGAGTCAGATGGTATCCGGCGAGCTTCATTTGTGGCTTCAACGAACGAGAGTGAGTTCCTGACCGATACTACTGGTAACGTCCGGTGGCTGATCTTCGAAGTACAGGGCTTCATTCACAACAACGGAGGGCCGGGGGGCTATCAGCATGACATCGATATGGATCAGGTCTGGTCGCAGGCGTATGGATTGCTCAAAAGCGGATTCATGTACGAAATGAACCGGGAAGAAATAGAGCAGTCAGAGAAGGTGAATCGAAGTTTCCAGCGATCAAACCCCGAGACCGAGTTAATTACCCGGTACTTCGTTCCCGAAGAGAAAGGCCATCCAGAAGCAGAGTTTCTTACTTCATCGGAAATGATGGAAAAACTGTCCTATCTAACCGCTCATTCGCACAAACTAAACCCCGTTACCTTTGGCCGGGCTTTAGCCTTTTTAAGGTTTCCCCAAACAACAGATCGTACAAATAGTATTTTTCCGAGAAAAGGCTATTGGGTAAGGCAGTACACTTTTAGAAATAATTGACCATTTAAGTTACTACTTACTACAAAAATGATACAATTAACTGATTATTAATTAATTAAGTGTAGTGAGATTAACAAGATAAGAAGTTACTACATTTTACTACAACTTACTACACATATAGGAAAGTAATGATTTGTAGTAGGGTAAAAGCTGAATTGTAGTAGCATGAAAAAAGTAAATTACTACACTTAAGCTTCTGTGAGTTAGATAGTTATAGGCTTGTAGTACTGTAGTAAGATAATTTCCAAAACTTTTCAAAAAAGTACACTTTTAAAAAGATTTCGAAACGCAATTAATTGAATTTTTCTGTGATGAATAACCAGATAAGATTGGTAACCTGCCAGGTATCTAAAAGCAAATCTCTGTTTTTGGTTACTGAAGGGTTAACTATGGGGCAACAAAAAAGCCCTGATTTTCAGGGCTTTAACTGTTTTAAAGTGGTCTCGTTAGGAATCGAACCTAAATCTTGAGCTCCGGAGGCTCACATACTATCCGTTGTACTACGAGACCTGAAAAAAAGCCGCCATTGCTGACGGCTTTGTAGTAGCGGGAACAGGACTCGAACCTGTGACCTTTGGGTTATGAGCCCAACGAGCTGCCAACTGCTCCATCCCGCGGTGTGTTATTGGACTGCAAATATACGGGCATTTCAATTAAAATCAATACCTTTGTGTAAAAATTAAGGGAGTACTATAAATTATTTTTTAATTATTACTGATTTTCAGTGAAATAGCTAAAAAATATTTTTATAATTTTTTTGAATTACACGATGGATAATCATAAAACGGGATACGTCAGTATTGTTGGAAAGCCCAATGTGGGCAAATCAACGCTGATGAATGCCATGGTAGGCGAGCGGCTTTCAATCATTACTTCGAAGGCTCAAACCACCCGGCATCGGATCATGGGGATTGTGAATGGGGTGCAGGATGGTATCCCGTTTCAACTGGTTTATTCAGATACGCCGGGGATTATCAAGCCTCAGTATCAGTTACACCAGTCGATGATGAATTTCGTACGGGGTTCGCTGGAAGATGCCGACGTGATTTTGTTCGTAACGGATATTTTTGAAGCTTACGACGAGGATGACGTCATTGAAAAGCTGGCCCGAATTGATCATACACCGGTTATTCTATTGATCAATAAGGTAGACTTAGCTACTCAGGAGCAGGTTGAAGAAAAAATTGCTCACTGGCGGAACCGTTTTCCTACCCAAACGATTTTACCCATCTCTGCTTTGCATAAACTGGGTCTGGAAGAATTATTCAGCCTGATTGTCAAAGCTATACCTACACATCCGCCGTTTTTTGATAAGGATTCGCTGACGGATCGGCCCGAACGCTTTTTTGCGGCGGAGATCGTCCGGGAAAAAATATTTCTCAATTACAAAAAGGAAATCCCCTACAGCTCGGAAGTGGTCATTACTTCTTTCAAGGAAACCGATGACATCATTCGGATTCTGGCGGAGATTTATGTGGAACGCTCCAGCCAACGGGCTATTTTACTGGGCCATAAAGGAGCTTCCATCAAGAAAGTGGGAATTGAATCCCGTAAGGAAATGGAAGCCTTTTTTGGAAAACAAATTCACCTGGAAACCTACGTTCGCGTAGAATCCGACTGGCGGAGTAAAGCAAATAAGCTCCGGGAGTTCGGGTACATTCAAGAGTAATAGCTGTTTCGAAAGGACTCTCAACGCATGAATACGCCTCATACACAGGTGAAAGGCTCATTCATGGAGGGTAGTGATTGTATCGGTCGGAACGGATACTATTATTTATTTTTCAATGAAGCGGCCGAGAAACGGCTGGTCAAACCGATGCTGGCGGGTTTATGCCAGCGAAAATCATCATGTCAAATATTGTTGCTATTGTGGGGCGGCCTAACGTAGGTAAATCCACATTGTTTAACCGGATCATCGAGCAGAAAAAAGCCATTATGGACAACGTTTCGGGGGTTACCCGTGACCGTCACTATGGATATGCGGACTGGACTGGTAAATTTTTTACCGTGATTGATACGGGTGGTTACGTGGTTGGCTCCGAAGATATTTTTGAAGAAGCCATCCGCGAGCAGGTGCAGATTGCTATGGATGAAGCAACGGTTGTTATCTTCGTAGTAGACTGTATTGCAGGTCTGACGGGCCTGGATGAGGATTTTGCTAACGTGCTTCGTCGTTCTAAAAAGCCAGTAATTTTAGTGGCTAACAAGGCTGATACGACTGAGAAGATGCACGCTGCGGCTGAGTTTTATGCCTTAGGCTTAGGCGAGCCGTTCCCTATTTCCGCAGAAAACGGTAATAACACGGGTGATTTCCTGGATGCCGTAGTGTCTCATTTTGAAGACGAGGGTGTAGAAGATCCCGAAGCAGGTATTCCCCGGATTGCTATCCTGGGCCGTCCGAACGTTGGAAAATCTTCTTTCCTGAATGCTTTATTAGGTCGTGAGCGGAGTATCGTAACGGACATTGCCGGAACTACTCGCGATGCCATTCATACGCGTTACTCGCTGTATGGCAATGACTTTATCATTACCGATACCGCCGGAATGCGTCGGAAAGCTCGGGTAAATGATAACATTGAGTTTTATTCGACCCTGCGGTCGATGCGGGCTCTGGATGAATGTGATGTAGCCGTTATTATTCTGGACGCTGAACGTGGTCTGGAGGCTCAGGACATGAACATCATTGGGATGGCTCACCGGGCAAAAAAGGGTATTGTCATCATGGTGAATAAGTGGGATTTAATTCAGAAAGATTCCCGCACGGCTCCTGCTTTAGAGAAGGAGTTACGCCAACGAATGGCCCCCATCGATTATGCTCCGATCATCTTCACTTCGGTAACCGAAAAAACGCGGATTTTTAAAGTGGTAGAGAAGGTATCTGAGGTATACGAACAACGTCGTCGCCGAATTCCAACTTCGCAACTGAACGACTTGATTCTGCCGGAAATTGAAGCGTACCCACCCCCAGCAATTAACGGTAAATACGTGAAGATCAAATACCTGACACAGTTACCCACGCCAAGTCCAACGTTTGTATTATTCTGTAACTATCCTCAGTACATCAAAGAAAGCTACGAGCGTTACCTGGAAAACAAATTCCGGGCTCACTTTGGCTTTGACGGGGTGCCGTTAACGATGTTCTTCCGGAAGAAATAATGGTTTGTTAGTGGTTTTTCGTTGTTGGTAAACACTTCTAGTAACTTTTAACGTACACTAAAAAAGGTCGCCTTTCAAGCGACCTTTTTTAGTACTGAAAGTAATCTAAGAACTAATAACCATCAACAAACAACCTTATTTCACGCTATAGTTAGGAGCTTCTTTCGAAATAACTACATCGTGGGGGTGGCTTTCGCGAACACCAGCAGCGGTAATTTTTACAAATTTCGCCTGTTGCATCGCTTCGATATTTTTAGCTCCGCAGTAACCCATTCCGGCTTTCAGACCACCAACCATTTGGTACAGAATATCACCTACACGGCCTTTGTAAGAAATACGGCCTACGATACCTTCGGGAACCAGCTTTTTGATGTCGTCTTCGGCATCCTGGAAATAACGATCTTTTGATCCCTCTTCCATGGCTTCTACAGAACCCATGCCCCGGTAACTCTTGAAACGACGGCCTTCAGCGATGATAATCTCACCTGGAGCTTCGTCCGTACCAGCCAGTAAGGAACCCATCATGATAGAGCTGGCTCCACCTGCGATGGCTTTTAACAATATCACCAGAGTAACGAATACCGCCATCCGCAATGATAGGAACACCCGTACCAGCTACGGCTTTTGCTGCTTCGTATACGGCAGAAAGCTGAGGCATACCTACCCCTGCAATGACCCGAGTTGTACAGATCGAACCCGGACCAACGCCTACTTTAACGGCATCTGCACCAGCATCGGCCAGAGCCTTGGCACCTTCACCCGTAGCCACGTTACCAACGATAACGTCCAGATTTGGGAAAGCGGCTTTTACTGATTTCAAAGCGTTGATAACTCCTAAGGAATGGCCGTGAGCGGTATCAATACTGATGACATCCACTCCTGCCTTTACCAGAGCAGCTACGCGATCCAGTAAATCAGGCGTAACACCAACGGCAGCTCCTACACGTAAACGACCGCGAGAATCTTTACAGGCGTTCGGGTGATTTTTCTTCTTGAGGATATCTTTATAGGTAATCAGACCGACCAGCTTCTGATTTTCATCCACGATGGGAAGTTTTTCAATGCGATATTCCTGTAAAACAGCCTCGGCAGCCTGAAGATCAATGCCTGCACGAGCCGTAATAAGTTTGCCCTGCGTCATAATCTCCGTAACAGGCTGACTTAATTTCGTTTGAAAACGAATGTCACGGTTAGTCAGAATTCCGATCAGCTTGTTCGTAGCGTCAACGACGGGAATACCGCCGATTTTATTTTCCCGCATCAGACGATGAGCATCCGCCAGGGTATCGCCTTCTGTAAGAG
Source organism: Siphonobacter sp. SORGH_AS_0500 (assembly GCF_031453245.1). Taxonomy (NCBI): domain Bacteria; kingdom Pseudomonadati; phylum Bacteroidota; class Cytophagia; order Cytophagales; family Cytophagaceae; genus Siphonobacter; species Siphonobacter sp. SORGH_AS_0500. Next base: position 158,758 of record NZ_JAVIYT010000001.1, on the reverse strand, counting down.
TAATAGGATCGAGAATCATCCCTGATTCTGAACGTTTTACCTTACGAACTTCTTCCGCCTGACGGTCAATCGACATGTTCTTGTGAATCATGCCAATACCGCCTTCCTGAGCCATCGCAATAGCCATTTCGGATTCGGTAACCGTATCCATAGCTGCCGAGACCAGGGGCATGTTTAAGCGTATGTTTTTTGTCAGAAATGATTCGGTGCTAGTTTCGCGGGGGAGAACTTCCGAATAGGCAGGGAGCAGAAGCACATCATCGTAAGTAAGTGCTTCAAAGAGAAACTTGGAGGAGTCCAACATGGCAAATAACAGTGCTATTCTTATTTGCCGGACAAAGATACTCTTTTTTTATGAGGAACGAAAAACATTTATTGATTTAATATAAAGTTAATAAACGCTTGATTCTGAGTGTGAATGACTCCTGATGTTTTCGCTTTATCAAAAAGGCATTGAACCATTTCCGGGGAAATTGGTGTATTTTTGAATAATCAGTAAATAGAGGAACACCGTGCAACATAGTCTGAAACTCCGTAAGCCACTCGCTTTTTTTGATCTGGAAACTACCGGCATCAATTTAATTCGGGATCGTATCGTCGAAATATCCATTGCTAAAGCTATGCCTGACGGTTCGGTACAGGTACGGACGGAACGGATTAATCCTGAAATGCCTATTCCGCTGGAAACTAGCTTGATTCATGGTCTGTATGATGAAGATGTAGCCGATAAACCTCCCTTTAAACAGTTAGCTAAGTCACTGGCTCAGTTTCTGGAAGGCTGTGATCTGGCGGGTTTCAACTCCAATCGTTTTGATGTTCCTATGCTGGTGGAAGAATTTCTTCGGGCGGGCATTGATTTTGACACCAAAAACCGTCGCCTGATTGATGCTCAGCGGATTTACCACATGATGGAACCGCGTAATCTTTCAGCAGCGTATAAATTTTATTGCGGAAAAAGCCTGAAAGATGCCCACTCTGCCGAAGCAGATACACTGGCTACGCTGGAAGTATTAGATGCAATGGTGAAGCGGTACGAAGGAGTTGAGATCGAAAAGAATAAAGAAGAAACCTGGGCTCCCATAAAAAATGATATGGATGCTCTGCACGAGTTAACGTCCGGTCAATTAGTTGATTTTGCCCAGCGGATGAAATATAACAATGACGGCGTCGTCGTCTTTAATTTTGGTAAACACACCGGTAAGCCCGTTCAGGAAATCTTCAAACGCGAACCAAGTTATTACGACTGGATGATGCAGGGTGATTTTACGCTGGATACTAAGCGAAAATTAACCGAAATAAAGCTGAAGAGCAGTGCCTTAATGAAATAAAAGCACAAAAAAACGAGCCGAATATTCGGCTCGTTTTTTGTTTATTCAGAAGGATATTACTTAAAAACGATCATTCTATATTAATTATCCTTCAGAAACGTTACCTGTAACCCTAAGTAAGGTTCTTCGCTACGCTCTGAAAGACAGGAAAGAATTATTAGTAGTAGTTAACCATCGCCCTAAAAGCTTACACAAAGGCTTCCATGGTTTCGTCCAGAGGTTTCGCTTCGGGGTAAAAGGATAAGAGGCGAATCAGAATATCTTCTACCACTTTATCCGGGCAGGAAGCACCGCACGTGAGCATGATCGTTACGGGTGAGGAGTCAGGCAGGTAATGTTCAGTTACTTTCTCCACTTTCTCGTGCAGGTCATAATGCCGGATTAAGTCACGATCCAGAATTTTAGCCGCATTTTCAATAAAGTAGGTCGGTAACTTTGCCTCGCACAACTCAACTAGGTGCGAAGTATTCGAGGAGTTATAACCTCCCGCTACTACGCATAAGTCCGCTGCTTGTTCCAGCAAACCATACGTTGCCGACTGGTTATCATTGGTAGCATAACAAAGGGTGTCCCGCGTATCAGCAAAATGGGCTGTAATGTCTGAACCTTCAGAAGCGTAGGTTTCAACCATTACCTGTTTCAGATAATCCGCGATAGCTTGGGTGTCAGAAGCCAGCATCGTTGTCTGGTTGACGACTCCAATGCGTTTTAAATCTTTCTCTACGCTAAAACCTTCGGAGTATTGACCTTTGAATTCTTCGTAGAATAACTCCGCCGACTTTTCTCCTTTCATATACGCCGCCAGTTTCTGAGCTTCCTTCATGTCTTTGACAATCACCGTAGGAGCGTTCTGACGGGCGTGAGAAAACGTAGCCCTTGTTTCTTCGTGAGCGGGTTTTCCGTGGATCACAATCGTATAATCACTTTGGCCAATGGAAGAAGCCCGTTTCCAGACTTTTTCTACGAAAGGACAAGTAGTATCATACTGTTCAGTCTGGATTCCGATTGTGGATAACTTAGCCTGAATTTCAAGCGTCGTTCCAAAAGCCGGAATAATCACAATATCATCTGCCGTTAACTCTTCCCAGGGAATCAGTTGACGACCAGAGGTATCCATGATAAAACGAACGCCCTGATCGAGTAAATCCCGGTTTACTTCGGGATTATGGATCATTTCGCTCAGTAAGTATATCTTTTTGGAAGAATAGTCCTTAATAATCTGATAAGCCGTTTCTACCGCATTTTCTACCCCATAGCAGAAGCCAAAATGACGGGCAATAAGAAACCGTACCGGCCCAAAATCAAGTAGGGTCGGACTAAAATCCTTCTTCATTTTATCCTGCTTCCGGCGATATTCCTTGATCGCACCGATAACTGGACTCTTAAACGTATCGGGAATTTGAAACGATTTCATTTTCTTAAATTTCGTTGTCTTTTGAGGCAACGCATGAACGGTACTGCTCATTTCCTTAATAAAGAACAAGTTTATCAATAAACAGTTTTCGTAATTTGGATTTTCTTAGGAAAAAACTTTCCAAATACTATAAGCTATGTATTGATTAGGTATAACAGGGGCGTCAAAAAACTGAAAATGAACTTATTATCCACTTTTTCGTCCTTCAAAAGTAACTATAAAAAGAATGGCTTACCACTTAAATATTCAGGAACTACAGAAGGAACACTATCCTGACGTTCTAGATGCATAGAGAAGAGCCGTAGGCCTTTTCCTTCGTTTCATCGTGAACGTATTATTTTTCAAAAAATCTTCTGTACTTTTCAACCCGAAAAGCGACAGCTCTAAACCTTATAAATATGCAACAGAACCGACGTTCCTTTCTGCGGAATCTGGGCCTGGCAGCTGCGGCTACCCTTCCGGCAGCTGACCTTTGGGCGGGAACCCTGGGGCAAAAGCCTTTCTTCGAAATTTCGCTAGCCGAGTGGTCTTTACACCGAGCCCTGCGATCCAAAAAAATAGACAATCTTGACTTTCCGGCCCTTGCCAAAAAAGAATTTGGTATTAGCGTAGTGGAATACGTGAACCAGTTTTTCAAGGACAAAGCGGAAGATTCTGCTTACCTCAAGGATTTGCTACAACGCTGTAAAGACAACGGCGTAAAGAACCATTTAATAATGATTGATGGGGAAGGCGAAATCGGTAATAAGGATGCCGCCAAGCGGAAACAAGCCGTTGAGAATCACTACAAATGGGTGGAAGCAGCGAAATTCCTGGGTTGCAAAACCATTCGCGTGAATGCAGCAGGTGAGGGTTCGGCGGATGAAGTCAAGAAAAGTGCGACGGACGGGTTACATTCACTGAGCGAATTTGCGGCTAAAACGGGTATTAACGTTATCGTAGAAAATCATGGCGGTTATTCCTCTAACGGGCAATGGCTGAGTGAGGTAATAAAAGGCGTAGGTCTAAAAAACTGCGGAACCTTGCCCGATTTCGGAAATTTCTGTATCAAGCGTAAGGCGGGTAGTTACCACGAGTGCGAAGACGAGTATGACCGCTACAAAGGCACGCAGGAGTTACTACCTTATGCAAAAGGAATTTCTGCCAAAACCTTCGATTTCGATGCGAAAGGCAACTGCGTAGAAACCGACTATGACCGCATGATGGGAATTGTGAAAAAATCGGGTTTTAAAGGAATCATCGGCATTGAATACGAAGGCGATACGCTCGGTGAATACGAAGGAATTAAGAAAACGAAGCAGTTACTGGAACGCTACGCTTCTCAGGCATAACACTTAACTTTTTACATTTCAATATACCGTTAGAGTCACTCAGACTTCTAATCCTACTATGAAAGAACAATCCCCCTCTCGCCGCGAGTTTATCAAGAAGGGAGCCCTTTCGGCCGCGGCCTTTTACATCGTTCCTCGCCACGTATTAGGTAAAGGTTTCACCGCTCCTTCAGATAAGCTGAATTTGGCGGCTATCGGAGCCGGTGGCAAAGGTGCTAGTGACATCTGGAATGCCTATAATAACGGAGCTGAAAATGTAGTTGCTCTTTGCGACGTAGACTGGAAGGTAGCTGACGCGTCCGTAAAGCGTTTCCCCAATGCCAAGCGTTACCAGAATTACAAGGAAATGCTGGATAAGGAAGGCAAGAATATTGATGCAATAACCATCTCAACTCCCGACCATACGCACGCCGTAATCGCAATGGCTGCTATGCAGGCGGGTAAGCACGTATACGTTCAGAAGCCGCTTTCGCACGACATCTACGAAGCCCGTATGATGACTGAAGCGGCTCGTAAGTATAAAATTGTATCCCAGATGGGTAACCAGGGAGCTTCCAGTGTGGGTAGCTGGCAGATGGTAAACTGGTTCAATGCGGGGCTGATTGGAACGGTAGACGAAGTACACATTTGGACAAACCGTCCCGTTTGGCCTCAGGGTATTCCGGTGCCAACGGGTCAGAAAGATATTCCCGATGGCATCGCCTGGGATCAATTTATTGGTCCTTCAGATTGGGTAGATTACACGCCTGCCTATCACCCCTTCAAATGGCGGGGTTGGTGGAATTTCGGTACTGGAGCTCTGGGTGACATGGGTTGCCACCTGATTGACCCTGCGTTCCGGGTATTAGGCCTGGGGTATCCAACGGAAGTAGAATGTTCAGTGGGTTCGGTATTTATCAAAGACTGGACGCCCGAGTACATTCCTGAAGGATGTCCTCCATCAAGCTCGGTTCAAATCAAATTCCCGGCTACGAAAAAGAATAAGTCAGCCGTGACTATGAACTGGTCAGATGGTGGTATTCGTGCTTTCCACCCAGATCTGATTCCTGCCGACGAGCCCCTGGGCGATCCCGACAGCTCAAACGGGGTAATCCTGATTGGTTCAAAAGGTATTATGACCTGCGGAACTTACGGAAATGCACCCAAATTGTTCTTCGAGAAGAAAAAAGTGAGCGAACAGGATCTGGCTAAGTATAAATGGACCGAAACGGAACTTCAGAAAATGCCAGAAAGCGGTCACCAGACGGCTTGGGTACGGGCATGTAAAGAAGGCTTCGGATCAGAAACTCACAAAAAATTAACGTCATCGTTCGATTATGCTGGACCATTAACGGAAACCGTATTAATGGGTAACCTGGCGATTCGTAGCTATAACATTCGTAAGCCTAATGCCGAGGGTAAGGGCTTTGCGTATCCGGGTCGTAAAAAACTACTTTGGGATGGTAACGCAATGCGGATCACCAACTTCGAAGACGCGAACCAGTTCGTTAAACGCGAATACCGCAAAGGCTGGACGCTGGGCTCATAGTTAATTTCGAATGAGCGAATGAATAGAATGAGTGAATAGGTGATTTTATACCTGTTCACTCATTTTTAGTTTTGAATGAGTGAAGCGTTAACTACTAACACCTTTCTTCTGCCATTCAGAGTGTAGCGAAGGACCTTACTTAGGATTTAAAGTAACTTCTTTGAATGAAAGTCAATAAGCCTTTCCTAAGTCTGGTCTAGGCCTACGAAAGGTCTCTCGCTACGTTCGAGATGACCGCTGAAGTAATAAAAAGATGATATCATTCGATCATTCACGCCCTCGATCATTCAAAATTTAAAATCATTGTACTGGCGTTCCGTTTTGGAAGGTAATCTCGGCGGCCAGGCCTACGGAAGAAAAGCGGATGGCTACGGAAGCCGCTTCTGATTTTTTAGTGATGTCTTCGCAATGCGGCCCGGCTTCCAGGAAGTACACGTAATATTCCTGATTGCGGTCAGCGATTTGGTTAATATCGGGTCGGCCAAAAATATCCACGAAATCATTTGAGGAAGTGCCTTTCAGATTTTGCCGGATTTTCTTGAAATCGGCGAGTAACGTTTTCCGTTCACCTGTGCATCCACCTTTGTCTGCCTTCCATTTTTCTATCGGAAATCCCTGTAAATCGGGTTTATGCGTACACGAGGCGATGGTTAAAGTAAGAAAAAGTAATGTGCCGAAGGGCTTGATATTCTTGGATATAAAGAGAAGCGAAGCAGTCATTAGTCTTGTTTTCATGAATCAAAATTCCGTTTGCTGGCGTGAAAAACAAAAAAAAAGGTAACACTTTAGCCAAACTCTGAAATTGTTTTTAAGTTTGCCGAAATTAATCAGATCAGAATATGAACGTTTCATTCGCAAAAGCATGGTGGTGGCAACTGGGATTCCTCGGTTGAACAGCCTCTTTTTGCGTCAGATAAGCGATAACTATAGCATTAACGACAACGCCCGCTGTTCAACCGAACAGGGGGCGTTGTCGTTTTAACTCATTTCATTTGGACTTATAAGACCAGAACAAACGTGAAAAATTACCCGATTACCACTCATTCCCGGCGATTACTAGCCGATATGTTAACGCCAGTGAGTGCTTACCAACGCTTACGCCGCCAGTTTCCGAATACTGTTTTACTGGAAAGTGCCGATTACCACGCCATGCAAAATAGTTTGAGTTTCATTGGCTGTGATCCCGTGGCAAGTTTTATTCTGGATGAAGACGTCGTTACTCAAAAGTTTCCCGATGGCACAACCGAACAGTTTAAGCTGGAAAACCGAAAAGACGCTGTAGATACGCTACGGGCTTTTGCGGCTAGTTTCACGGAAAGTAACTCGGGTTACCCTTTCCCAACGAATGGGTTATTTGGTCACATGACGTATGATTCGGTTGAATATTTTGAGGACATCGAAATTCAACCCAAAAGCGAAGAATCAGCCATTCCGCAGATTGTTTATTATGTCTATCGCTACGTAATCGTTTTCAATCACTTCAAAAACGAAGTATTTCTGTTTGAACATCAGTACGGAGATACCAAAAACAAGAATACCGAAGGCCTGAGCCAACTGGAATTTCTGATTCAAACGCCTAAATCGTCTTCCAATACATTTAAGCTAAGCGGCGAAGAAGTAACTAATCGCACCGATGAGGAAATGCGGGAAGTAATAAATAAATGCATCAGTCACTGTCTGCGGGGAGATGTATTCCAAATTGTGCCTTCGCGTCGTTTTTCCCGCGAGTTCACTGGGGATGATTTTCAGGTTTACCGGGCACTGCGTTCCATTAACCCTTCTCCTTACTTATTTTACTTTGATTTCGGCAGCTATCATATCTTTGGTTCTTCTCCTGAAAAGCAGATTTTTATTAAAAATGGTCAGGCAGAAATTCACCCTATTGCCGGAACCTTCCGTCGAACGGGTGACGATGAACGTGACGCCGAGCTGGCACGCGAGTTACTGGCCGATCCTAAAGAGTCTGCCGAACACGTCATGCTGGTCGATTTAGCCCGCAATGATTTAAGCCGCAGCAGTGATGAGGTAAAAGTAGAGACGTTCAAAGAAGTCCAATATTATAGTCACGTCATTCACTTGGTCTCAAAAGTGGTGGGTAAAATGACAGCCGGAACAAATCCCTTGCAGTTAGTTGCGGATACATTCCCTGCCGGAACGCTCTCGGGTGCTCCCAAGCACAACGCTATGACGTTGATTAATCGCTACGAAACGACGAACCGCAGCATATACGGCGGTGCCATTGGCCATTTGAGTTTCAACGGTGATTTTAACCACGCCATCGCGATCCGTACCTTCCTGAGCAAACATAATACGCTTTTTTATCAGGCGGGCATGGGTGTGGTTGCTAAATCAAACGTGGAAAGTGAATTACAGGAAATTCACAGCAAACTAGCTGCTTTACGCAAAGCCATGGAAATGGCCGAAGAACTCTAATCAGTTGTGAGTTTTCGATTGATAGTTTTCAGGAAATGAGATTCATCAACGAACAACTAATAACCAACAACTAAAGCAAAAAGATGCCTTACAAAATATTAGTACTCGATAACTACGATTCCTTTGTTTATAATCTGGTCTATCTATTAAAGGAACTGGGCCATGAAGTAGATGTATTTCGAAATGATAAAATTTCGTTGGAAGAAGTCGTCAAATACGATAAAATATTACTCTCACCCGGCCCCGGTATTCCCGAAGAAGCGGGTATTATGCTAGACCTTATTAAGGAATACGCTCCGACTAAATCCATTTTCGGTGTTTGTCTCGGTCATCAGGCCATCGGCGAAGCGTTTGGTGCCAAGTTGCATAACATGGGCGATGTTCTACACGGCGTAACTACGACTTGTATTATAAAGGATGAAACGGAGAAGCTTTTCCAGGGCTTGCCCGAGTCCATTGAGGTGTGCCGCTATCACTCCTGGACGGTAATTCCTGAAACCATGCCCGAGGAGCTCAAAGTAACGGCTGTGGATGAAAAGGGATTTGTACTAGCGGAAGCTCACACAAAGTATGACGTTCGGGGCGTGCAGTTTCACCCGGAAGCTTACTTGACCGAATACGGCAAGGAAATGTTAATAAACTGGCTGAAGTAATAAGGTTGAGATTACCGAATACAAACCCAGGCCAAAACCTCCATTATTACGCATGAAAGAATTACTTTCCCAGTTATTAGCCAGCCAAACGTTAACTACCGAGCAGGCCTATCAGGCTCTGCTCTCCATTGGTCAAGGCGAAGTTAATCCATCCCAGACCGCCGCTTTCCTGACGGCTTATGCCATGAAAGGCCTGACGGTTGAAGAAGTAAACGGTTTTCGTCAGGCCATGCTTGAATTATGCGTTTCCGTCGATTTTACCGAATTCGATCCCATGGATGTATGTGGAACGGGAGGGGATGGCAAGAATACCTTTAATATATCAACAACTTCGGCCTTTGTTATTGCGGGAGCGGGCCAAACAGTAGCTAAACACGGAAATCACGGGGTTTCATCCTCGGTCGGTTCATCCACGGTAATCGAAAAGCTGGGCTACGAATTTACCAATGATTACGACCGTCTGCGACGACAGTTAGAGAAAGCTGGAATTTGTTACCTGCATGCTCCGCTGTTTCATCCGGCCATGAAGCACGTAGGGAATGTCCGCCGCGAGTTGGGTTTCAAGACATTTTTCAATTTATTAGGGCCTTTAATGAACCCGGCTCTGGTGAAACGCCAGCTTTCAGGGGTGTATAGTCCTGAAGTCGGAGAGCTATATGCCGGAGTATTGCGTTCGGCAGGGGTACGGTTTGCCGTCGTTCATGCCTATGATGGATACGATGAAGTGTCGCTAACGGGCAACTTCCTATTAATTAAAGATAAAGAAACGCATCAATACAGTCCAGAAGACATCGGCCTGGTTCAATTAAAAGCCGAAGAACTAGCCGGAGGTAATAACCTTCAGGAGTCGGCTGACATTCTGGTACAGATTCTGGATAATCGCGGAACGAAAGCCCAAACGCAGGTCGTAATAGCTAATGCCGCTGTAGCCTTGCACACGGCTCAGGAAATTTCGATGGAAGAGGCGATGGAACGGGCGAAGGAATCACTGGAAAGCGGACGGGCGTATCAATCTTTGAAAACACTTCTTCAGTCCTAACGCTTCTAAACAGAATTACGATCGTCTATTATGAAAATGGCATTCATCGGAGCCGGTAATGTGGCTCACCACTTAGCTGTCGAGTTGGAACGGGCCCATCATGAAATAGTCTTTATCTATAGTCGTAATCCTGATCACGCCGAGGAATTAACGGAGAAACTGGCATTAGCCTATCCCATGGAGGAGCTTGATTTCTCGGAAACGGAAGTAGAACTGTTTTTCCTTACTACTTCCGATGATGCCATAAAAGAAATCATCCCGCAAATCGTCTGGCCCGAAAACGCAGTAATTGTACACACCGCTGGAGCCATGCCATTAACCTCACTAAGAGAGCAGCTATCTATTTATAGTGATGTTGAAGTGAAAGCGGGGGTTTTCTATCCTTTACAAAGTATCAGTAAAAAGGTGGAGCTAAACTGGACAGAAGTACCCTTATGTATCGAAGGCGAAGATGAAGGTGTGGAAACCTTATTAATAGAGATAGCAAAATCCATCAGTGAAGAAGTATACCTGATTAATTCATCAGAACGATTAAGGCTGCATCTGGCAGCTGTCTGGGCGAATAACTTTCCTAATCACTTATGGGCGATTACAAAAGAATTACTGGCAGAGCAAAACTTGGATTTCGATTTAATGCGACCAATTATTAAGGAAACCTTTCGAAAAGCCATGGAAGCCGAGCATCCAGCCGAAGTACAAACGGGACCTGCTAGACGAGGTGATCAGTCGACCATGCAAAAACACCAGCTATTATTAGAAGAGCAACCACAGTGGTCTCGGCTCTATTCCGTACTCTCTGAGAGTATAATGCAATGGTATTTATAGGAAAGGCAATAGAAAAAGTAGGTAATGTGTAAACGGGCGGAATAAGGTAGAGGGGAAGTTGCGGGAGGGGCCAGAAGTAGATAACTCGTGGGGAGGGAGAAAGGTTTTAAGGGATTGGTGGGGGCAGGCAAGAGGGTATAAAAAAGTTTTGCTGTTTAGTTTGTTCATTGTCAGCGGCTTATGGGGTGGTTGATAAATTATTTTGGCAAAGGGCTTGACAAGAGGGGTGTAGGCGGTGCATCTTTGCACTCCCAAACGACGGGGAAGGAGATAAATCGGGAGCGGTGCTTGGGTTTAACTTCTTGATTTAGAGTGGATTGCGAGGGAGTTTAAGGGTAGTGGGGTTGGAAGTTGAGGGTTTTAAAGTTTTGAAAATAAATTTTAAAAAAGTCTTGACAAGGGGATGGAAAATGGCTTACCTTTGCACTCCGATTCTGAAAGAGAGTCGAAAAGAAGTAAAGAGTTCGTAAAAAGGAAGAAGCTTCAAAGGTGGAGCTTTTAAGTTTGGAAGAGGGAAGGTGCTAGAGGGGAAGAGAGTTAAGGAGATGAGAAAATAAATTTTCAAAATTTCTTGACAAGTGAAAATGGAAGTTGTACCTTTGCACTCCGATTCTGAAACGAAGAATCACAAACGAAGTAGATAAGTAAAAGAGAGTGAAGGAGTTAAGCTTCTCAAACGAGAGAAAGTGATTCACTAGCAAAGCGAG